>CAWKGZ010000014.1:0-211376 GCA_963849335.1 uncultured Chloroflexia bacterium | reverse complement strand
GTGAACGGCGCCAGCATGTTGATCCTGGGCGAGAAAGGCCATACCCATTCGCATGGCGATGAACACGATCACGGTCATGACCATGCAGCGCATGATCATGAAGACGATTATGACCACGACCACGGTCATGAACACGAACATGAACACGACCACGCCGAGCTTACCCACTGCAAAGACGCGGACCACAATCTGAAGGCAGCTTACCTGCATGTGCTGACCGATGCCTTGACCTCGGTCTTTGCGATCGTAGCCTTGTTAGGCGCCAAGTATTTCCACCTGAACTGGATGGATCCGTTGATGGGTGTGGTCGGCGCAATCCTGGTCACCCGCTGGTCATTAGGTTTAATCGCCGGCACCACCAAGGTACTGCTTGATCACCAGGCGCATCAGGATACGCAGCAACAGATCACCGGCATCATCGAAAGCTACCGGGATACCAAAGTCTGCGATTTGCATCTCTGGTCGATTGGGCCTGGCATCTACTCCGCCGCCATCTCCGTGGTGACCAAATACCCCGACGCGCCCGATAAATACAAGACCATGATCCCCAGCAACACCGGGGTTGTGCATGCCACGGTAGAAGTCCTGCCTTGCCAGGACTGAGCTGCCCCTGCCTGGTACACTCTAAACCGTAATTGCGGGACTTTATATAGAGGCGTTCATGACATCTCGGATTGTTGGTAGCCAGCCAGATGCGGCAGAGGAAGCCGCTAATCACGAGAAGAAAACGGCCGCCCGCTCCTCAGTTTTTGCGGCCATTTTTCTCACCGGCATGAAATTGGTCATCGGGTTGATGACCGGCAGCCTGGGCATCATCTCCGAAGCCCTGCACTCAGCGCTTGACCTGGTTGCCGCTGGCGTGACTTACTTTGCGGTCCGCTTTTCCGGTCGCCCTGCCGACCGCGAGCACCCTTATGGGCATGGCAAGATTGAAAACATCTCGGCGCTGTTCGAAACGTTCCTGCTGCTGCTGACCTGTGTCTGGATTGTCTATGAGGCCATCCAACGCCTGTTCTTCAAGACGGTTGAGGTTGAATCCAGTATCTGGTCTTTTGTCGTCATGGCGACCTCGATCGTCATCGATTTCAGCCGTTCCAGGATGCTGAGCAGGGTGGCAAAGAAACACAACAGCCAGGCGCTGGAGGCAGACGCGCTGCACTTCTCCACTGATATCTGGTCGTCGGCCGTAGTCATTGCCGGGCTTTTCTTCGTGTTCCTGTCCGACAAGCTGCAGATAGCCTGGCTGGTCAATGCGGACGCGATCGCAGCTTTAGGCGTGGCGGGCATTGTGACCTACGTCAGCATCCAGCTTGGGCGCCGGGCGATTGGCCATCTGATTGACGAAATCTCGCCCACGCTGGTGGTAGATGTCACCCAGGCAGCCGACAGCGTGCCGCAGGTGCTCAAAGTACTGGATGTGCGCGCCCGGCACAGCGGCCCCAACACCTTCATCGATGTAACCATTGCCTTAGAGGATGGCACCCCCCTGGATCAGGCACACTCGGTGGCTGAGCAGGTAGAGACTGCTGTCCAGGCGGTCGTTCACAAGAGCTCGGTAATGGTGCACATCGATCCAATCCATCAGATAATCCTGGCTTGAATTCCTAAGATCACATTCCCCATAAAACAAAAATGGACGGGCAACGCCGTCCATTTTTTATTTCGATCTGCTTGCCAAAACCAGGCAGGTTTTAGCGCCTGTCCCGGAAGCGCAACAAACGCAGGGAATTCAATACCACGACTACCGTGCTGCCCTCGTGGAAGATGACGGCAATGCCAATCCCGACCAGGCCAGTGATGGAGGCAACCCCCAACACGGCGATCACGCCCAGGGCGATGACCAGGTTTTGCAGGATCACTGCCCGGGTGGCCCGTCCCAGCCCAACCGCAAAGGGCAGCCTGGACAGGTCATCGCCCATCAAGGCCACATCGGCGGTTTCCAGGGCCACATCCGTCCCGGCGCCGCCCATAGCAATTCCCACCGTGGCATTAGCCAGGGCCGGGGCATCATTGACACCATCCCCGACCATGGCGACCGTACCATATTCTTGAACCAAGGAGCGGATGGCGGTCAATTTATCTTCCGGCATCAAGTCAGCCCGGGTTTCGCTCAGGCCGGCCTGCCCGGCGATGTAGGCCGCAACAGTCGCATTGTCACCCGTGAGCATCACGGTATGCGCCAAACCAAGGGCCTTCAGGCGGGCAAGCGTCTCAGCCGCCTCAGGGCGCAGCACATCCGCCACCGCCAGCATTCCCACCAGCTCGTCCGCCACGCTGACAAGCATGACCGTCTTGCCCTGGTTCTCAAGCTCAGCCACCTGCGATTGAACGCTTTCAGCCAGGCGCACCCCGCTTTCGGAGAAGAGCCGGGAATTGCCAACCCGGACCAGCTTGCCGTCCACCACAGCCTGGATGCCGCGCCCGGTGGCAGCGGAACCTTCGTCAACGGAGGGGATGGTCAAACGACGCACCCGAGCCGCCCGGACAACGGCCCGTGCGAGGGGATGGGCGCTGCGGCTCTCAACCGCAGCCGCCAAGCGCAGCACTTCACCGGCATCAAGGGCGCCCAGGGTGATCAGGTCGGTCATCTCAGGCTTACCCTGGGTGATGGTTCCGGTTTTATCAAAGGCGATTGCCCGCAGGCGTCCCAGGTTTTCCAGGTGCGCCCCGCCTTTGACGAGAACGCCATTGCGGGCGGCCTGGGCAACCCCCGCCAGGATGGCCGAGGGGGTGCCTAACGCCAGCGCGCAGGGAGAAGCCGCGACCAGAAGCGTCATGGCACGCAGAAAGGAGTCGCGGAAGGGAACCCCAAACAGGGGTGGGATGGCGATCAGGAGCAGATCGACGATCAACGCGGCCGGAACGAAGACCCGCTCGAACTTTTCGGTGATCTGTTGGGTGGGAGATTTTTGCGTCTGGGCTTCCTCGACCATTTTCATCACCCGCTGCAGGGTGCTATCCTTGGCCAGGCGGGTGGCGCGGACTTCCAGCGCCCCTTCACCATTGATCGTGCCGGCAAAAACCTGGCTGCCAGCCGATTTTTCCACCGGCATCGATTCGCCAGTCACCGGAGACTGATCCACCGAGGATTGCCCGGCGAGCACCACACCATCCACCGGCAAGCGCACCCCCGGGCGGGCAATCACTACCTCATCCAGGTTGATCTGCTCGACGGGCAACTCGACCTCCACGCCATCTCGCCTGACCAGCGCTGTCTTGGGGGTCAGATCCGCCAGGGCGCGCACAGCAGAACGGGCACGCTCCAGGGCGCGCTCTTCCAGGGCATGCCCCAGGCTGAAGAGGAACAGCAGCAACGCTCCTTCCATCCACTCACCCAGGACAGCCGCCCCGATGGCAGCAGCTGCCATGAGCAGGTCGGTATCAAAGTGGTGCTCGCGCAGCGCATGCCAGGCATGGTGAGAAATCTCCCAGCCGCCGAACAGGTAGGCGACAATAAAGAGGATCGTGGCTGCCAGCGCCGGCAGGCCAAAAAAGGTCTGTCCCAGCCAACCTACCAGCACCAAAAAACCTGCCAGCAGGCTGAAGAGTATCTCCTGATTTTCCTTGAACCAACTGCGCACGCCACCCACCGGCACCTCGTACCCGAGGTGGCGGATGCGTTTCTCCAGTGCGGAGCGGTCGATCGCATGCCGGTCATATTCCACGCGCATATTTTGCGCCACGTAGCTGACACTGACCGCCAGCACACCTTCCATACGCCCCACGCTGTGCTCAATGACGGTAACACAGTCCGAGCAGTCCATCCCCTCGACCGGGATCAAGGCATGATGATAATGGTCGGCGATCTTAGCTCCAGCCTGTTCTGCCAGGCGCTGCACCTGCTCGATAGAAAGTAGGTTGGGATCGTAGTGCAGGCACAAGTTTACCGGAGTCTTTTCGCGCTCCATGTGGGCGCGCAAGATGCCTTTCTGCCCGACCAGCGCCGTTTCCAGGCGGCTCAGGCAGCCATCGTTTTCATCGTGCACACCAGGCAGTAGAAGGGGAATCTGCAGTTGGATGGTTTTTTCAGTGTTCACAAGCACCTCAAAAGGGTTAGATTGGTGGGCAGGCAGAACTGCCCGATCCGGTCAGACCGGCGGTCAAAGCACTTCGCTCAAATATTATTCGTGCTGAATGTGAAATAGACCTTGCTGGAGCAGTTGAGCCACGTGCTCATCGTCGATGGCGTAGAAGACCTGGCGCCCGTCTTTGCGGGCGCGCACAATGCGCATCTGCCGCAGCCCTCGCAGCTGGTGGGAGATGGCGGATTCGGTCATCTCCAAACAGGCAGCCAGCGCACCGACGTTCAACTCTCCATCCTCCAACAGAGCTGAGAGGATGCGCACCCGGTTCGGATCGCTCAACATTGCAAATAATTCAGCCGTTCTGGCGGCAGTTTGGTTATCGACAGGCATGGATTGATTCCCGGCAGCTCAAATATATGATTACTTGCTCAAGTATTCAGTATTATATACGGACACATGATGCATGTCAAGCCTTCCTGTTTGATGATCTTATTTACACGCGCCAACAATAATTTACATTGTAAATTCATATTTTACAAAATAAAAGTTTCTGGTATAATACAGAGAAACAGCAGCCAACCCATAAGGAGAAAAGCATGTACAAGCTACCGAAATATATTACGTTTGATGCCTATGGCACACTGGTGAACTTCCAACTGAGCAAGGCCACCCGAGAAGTGCTTGGCGACCGCCTGAACAACATCGACTCTGAGGCGTTCTTCAACGATTATAGCGATATGCGTTTCGCGGATATTCTGGGGCCCTACCGGCCATACGAAGCCGTGCTGCGCCGCTGTTTCGGCAACGTGGCGCGCAAGTATGGCATTCCTTTCACCGAGGATGATGTCGATGCGATGATTGCCTCCGTTCCGACCTGGGGGCCCTTCCCGGATGTGCCTCCTGCGCTGCGCAAGCTGCGCCAGTACTGCAAGCTGGTGATCGTATCCAACTCTGAGGACCGCCTGATCGAGAAGAACATCGAAAACCTGGGCGTGCCTTTTGACGATTACATCACCGCCGAGCAAGCACGCGCCTACAAGCCCACCCTGGCTGTATTCGAGTACACCTTGAAGAAACTGGGCTGTGCGAAGGAAGATATCCTGCACGTGGCGAATGGCTACGAGTATGACATCATGCCATGCCATGAGCTGGGTTGGAAATCGGTGTGGATCAACCGCGAGAAGATCGCCGGTGATTATGCTAAGTACGGTCCGTATGACGAGTTGCCCGATCTGAGTGGTGTTCCGGCACTGCTCGGCATCGAATAGATGATGCACATTATTTCCAATGCAGCATGCTAGGAAGCGCAGGCTTTAATTAGCGAGCACTGGTTTCTTGTATACTTTCATAGATAGCCTCGACCATTCATCGGGGCTATCTTTTTTTATCCAACAACATGGCAGCACAGGATTATCTTACATCCGGCAATGCAACTGCCTGATGGGATAAGCTGGCGTTCCACCCTGGAGATGCATAAAGTGCGTCATGCAGGTATTGTCCCACCTGGCCCGTGGCAAACAAACCGGCAAGAACGTCAGGGTCGGGGAAACACGCCACGTGGGGCAAGCGCATCATCCGGCAATATCTGCTTTCCGGCGCAGGCTATTGTTGGGAGTGCCACACCTGGGATGGGCGCCAGGCAACCTTGCACGGCATCTCGGGCAATAAATACCCGTATTATCGCTGCTCGACCGTCCAGGGCGAGTACAAAATGCGCAACAAGCCGCGCCCGGAGCTGTTCATGCAAGCACTGGATTCGCTGGGTCTGGATGCCGAAGAACAAACCTCGAAGCAAGAATTGATGGATCGCCACCGCTCCACGCTGAAGCAGCAGCTACTGGAACCCCAGGTGACGAAACTGGTTGAACAATTGGCGATCCCGGAACAATGGTACGAATTGATCCTGGCAAACTACCTCAGCAACAAGGGCATCAGCGAATTCGAGCTGCGCAGCTACAACCTGCGCCAGGAGCTGATCCGCCAACGCGAGCTGTTCAAGCGCGGGCACATCACCCAGGCGGAATACGAACAGGCATTTCTGTTCATCGACCGGCAGCTCCAGAAGTTGCAGCCGTCCGCTCAGCCCGAGGTGCGAGAGATCATCCCATTGCTCAAGGATTTTCCGGAGCTCTGGCAGCAAATGACCCTGACCGAGCGCCGGGCGATTTTGCAGACGATGTTTGCAGGGTTGTATTTTGGTGCGAGATGCGAGTTGAGGAAGGGGTCGGCCCGGAGTCCGTTTGATTGCCTGCAAGGCCTGATGCTGCAAGAACCTGGCATTCCAATTGGCCTGAAGGAGAGCGTAAAAATCGCTTGACGGTTTAGTGGTTCTGAGGATAGTAAAACTACCCAGTGTTTGGGTGCCCCCTCGCTCAAAACCGGGTATTTTTGTTGCATGACGGACACTTTACAACCATACTCCTTTGATGAATTAAGTGAGTGTGATTGTAAAAAAACGGGGGCTGATTCAACCGATTAACTAGATGGTAATCTTATCAGGTGGATATTGGTTTTCTGTTGAAAAAATTCGCGTAGTTTCCGATCTGCCTTTCTGCGCCCAGCATATCGAAAAATTGCTTTTTGACTGACCCGATATCGTGCAAATGCCGTCTCGAAAATATGAACCAACTCGTCTCCATGAAAAGCATAGAAGATTGCGTCATCCACAAACACATCTACCAAGATTTTTTCCAGTTTGGCTGTTGTGATGCCATCTATTTTCTGGGATGGAGCCTGGGTAAACAAAGGGGTAACAACAATGCTTTCTGACAGAGGCAAGATATACCGCTCGAAGGTCATCCGATCCGGGTCTAAAAAGACTTTACCTATAAAATGACCCTGTAGATAGTTGAAAATCGATTCGGCTGCTTCCTTTTCGGTTTCCAAAATCATCCGGCTCTGGCCAGGCTGGTGCAACATAAACTCGTGCAAGCAACACGTTTCCCAGATCAGCGTTTCGGCATAGGGAAACACTGTTTTAACTTCATGATCTATCTGACGCAGTTCAGCAGAAAAAGTCGGCGTGAACTTCTTCAACGCATGGGGAGCAGTGTGTCCATTGGGAAAACGATACACGCCAGCATCCACAGAGATTATCTGGTCGCGCCGTTCCAGGGTGTAGAGAATCCTGCGGAAAGCCGGTTCTGAGAGGGAAGGTGACCGTTTCTGGTAGAAACTACGCAGGTCCACCTTGCCAAAGAACTTGCGTCCAGAGAATGCGCTGTGCAGTTCAGGGAGGAACAAATTCATGTCGTTCATTTTCTGTCTCTCCTTTTTCGTAATTCGTCACCAAACACACTTAAGTGACGAATTACGAAACGTCTATGCATAGTATAACACTTAATCTGGGTATTCAATAAATCGAATTTCCGCCAAGCACCCGGAAAACACAAGTTTGAAAATTACTCTAAAAAAACCTAAGGTTTTCCTCAGAGTAATTTTGTTACGTTTTACAGGTTTAGCATCTGGCGTAAGCTCGTTTTAGGAATATAGCCTGGGTACGAGAAAACGCTTTAGTGGCCGTTCAACCGACTGTAGCGTTTCTCCCCATCCTGGCTGGTTCAAGCAGCTCAGGCCTGGGATTAAGTAACTGCGGAGAGGGTGGGATTCGAACCCACGGTGGGGACGAGCCCCACAACGGTTTTCGAGACCGTCCCATTCGGCCGCTCTGGCACCTCTCCAATTTGCGGACTACATTATACCAAAGGTTCGCTTACCAGTTACCGGCATCCGTGAACCAAACCAGTAGAAAATCCATTTATCGCTCCTTGTGACGCGAGGATTTCACCTTCCCCCAGACCACGAATACCGGCAGCAGAAGGAGTGCAGAGCTCCCCAGGCACTGTTCAACCAGGCTCTGCCAGGCCTGCTGCAAAATCCGAGTCAGCTCATTTTCCAACAACTCAATAAAGCTGTTCCACTGTGTAGCCAGCCAGTCTTGTGCTCGCTGCCAAAGCAAATCACCTTGCTGCTCAAACCACAGTTCAGCTTCCTGGAGCAATTTTTCTAATGTCTTCTGTACTACGGTCCAGGCTGGCAGGATATCACTCAGTTCGCTAGGGCACTCTGCCTGGGGTGCCGGATTGACTTCAACCGGTTGAGCAAAACTGGCAATCGAGGCAACGGTCAACTGCGTGACGCTCTCCAACTGGTCTGCAGACAGGCGCAGCGTGCCGTCGGGATTATACAGAACATCATCTTCCGTATGATAGGTAGAATCTATGACGTCGAAATCAGCAGCGTCTTTGACCGCACCCAAATAAACTCCATTGGATATGCCAGCTGTCCAAAAAGGCGCCTGATCGCTCCTGCCGGAAAGACCTTCTGACCAGTCCTGTTCAGCATACAGGGATGCGCTCATGATTTGGTGGGCAGTATTGGCAGCAATGATCGCCTCGGCAAATTCTAGCGAATCAGGCGAATCAATTTTGTAATACACGTAGATATTGGGTTGACCGGCATCGCTGAGCCCCACCATATCGATATTGATAAACCCGGCGATGTGATCGCCGTTCTCAATCGCCTGGGCGACATAACGCCGGCTGCCCAGGAATCCCCACTCTTCAGCCGCCAGGGCGGCAAAGCGGATATCATAATTGAACGTAGAATTGCTCAGCACGCGCGCCACTTCAATCATGATCGCCACCCCGCTGGCGTTATCGTTGGCCCCTGGCGCAGGGATTGTCTCTTTCCTGCTGTACCAACCCTCTCCATCGTCGTTGATCGTATCATAGTGCGCCATCACCAGGTAATACTGGCTGCTATCGCGACCTTCCAGGGTAGCGATCACATTTTGGAACGCATTGTCTGGCGGGCACACCGCATCCATGCCGTTGGTGATGCTGTCACAATCTTCCTGGGTAGGGAAAAACGTGTCGACCTCAGTCTCCAATCCATAAGCCTCGAACTGATCGACGATGTCTTTTACATTATCCGTGGCATTGAGAGTCGGAGTAAATCGCGTTCCATCATCATCCAGGCCAACTGATCCTTGATCATCTTGCAGGTGCTCAATGGTGCATTGGATGGCTTCGGTATCGACCTGGTCGATCAGCTCCGCCACCATCTGGTTATGCTCCACTGTCTGCGCCGCTGTAGGAATGCTGGCAACCAGCAGAACAGGAATCAGGAATAGATAGAGTATTCGACCCGGCAGCATTGTTTTTTGCATCCCAGCGCTTCCTATTATGCTTATCACCCGTAAATCAATCCCCTATAATTCCACGATTTCGTGCCGCTCGGGGTAGGCAATCTGCTGCATCCCCCGCTCGGCTAATTTCTCGCGCAAGATTCCCGCCGCATCCGGCTCGCCGTGCACCAGGAATACCTGCTTCGCCTGCGTCTTGACCTCCAGCGCGTACTCGATCAGGAAGTTCTGCCCGGCATGGGCAGATAGGCCGCCGATGGTGGCAACCTCCGCCCGCACCGGGTAGGGCTCGCCGAAGATCTTCACCTCTTTCTCCCGGTCGGCCAGGCGGCGACCCAGCGTGTACGGCGCCTGCCAGGAGACGATCAGGATGGTGTTCTTCGGGTTCTCGATGTTGTTGCGCAGGTGGTGCAGGATGCGCCCGGTTTCCGCCATGCCCGAGGCCGAGATGATGATCATCGGATCCTTGCGGTCGTTGAGCGCCTTCGACTCCTCCACCGAGCGGGTGTAGGTCAGGCGGTCGAAACCGAGCAGCTGGCGGTGTTTGCCCGCCTGGATGAACTCCCAGGTCTCGGCGTCGAAGCACTCCGGGTGCTGCTTGAACACGTCCGAGGCGTTGACCGCCAGCGGGCTGTCGACGTACACCGGCACGCGCGGTACTTCGCGGTTCTCGAACATCTGGTGCAGGAAGTAGACGATCTCCTGCGTGCGCCCCACGGCAAACGCCGGGATGATCACCTTACCGCCCCGCTCCACCGTCCGCCCCACCACCTGGCGCAGCTCGTCATAGGCCTGCTGCGGGTCGCGGTGCGGCTTGTCGCCGTAGGTGCACTCCATGATCATGTAGTCGACCGGTTCGGGCAGCTCGGGGTCGCGCATCAGCGGCAGGCCGCGGCGCCCAATATCGCCCGAGAACCACAGCTTCGTCCGCCTGCCGTTCTCGCGAATATCCAACACCACTGCCGCCGAGCCGAGGATATGCCCCGCCTCCACCAGCCGCCCCGTCACACCCGGCGCCGGCTCGAACTCCTCGCCTAGGTCGACGCCGACGAAGTACTGCGCCACCAGCGCGGCATCTTCCTGGGTGTAGAGCGGCTCGACCAGCGGCTGCCCGCTCTTGATCTTCTTCTTGTTGACGAAGTAGGCGTCCGCCTCCTGGATGTGCCCGGAATCGATCAGCATGATGTTGCTCAGGTGGGCGGTCGCCTGGGTGGTGTAGATCGGGCCGCGGAAGCCGGCTTTGACCAGGCTGGGCAGGTTGCCGCTGTGATCGATGTGGGCGTGCGACAGGATCACCGCATCGACATCCGCCGGCTCGAAGCTGAAGCTGCGGTTGCGCTGGTTGGCCTCGGCACGCGGGCCCTGGTACAGGCCGCAATCGAGCAGGATGTTGTGACCGTTGATCTCGAGCAGGTGCTGGGAGCCGGTGACAGTTTGGGCGGCGCCGTGGAAGTGGATTTTCATGAGGAGCTCCTTGTAGCTGTTAGCGGTTGGCGAAAACCATTAAACACAAAGGATACAAAGTACACGAAGGTGCACAAAGGTTGATTAAGCTAAAAGTTTCACGACTATGCTTCATAATGGGTATATTCTAACATCGCTTGGAGGGGGAAAGAGGGATGGATGGGTCAGGATAATGAGTATCGTGAATGGGACAATTTTACTTTGTTTGAGGACCAGGAGGTGGCGGTGACGAGCATTCTTCTCCGTCGTAAATATAGTCTTAACTGGTGCTATACTGAGGCAGTATTCTCTAATATTCATATATATGGATTCCAAATTCTCTAGTTTTATTCCCCGGAGGTTATTATGAACACGAAGCGACCCTTTCCGCTCATTGTTACCCTGCTGGTGCTGTTGAGTATTCTGGCTGGGGCAGGCCGGCTCCCAGCCAGGGCACAAAGCCAGGCGGCAATCGAGGCAGCCATCCCCGAGCTGCTCGGTCAGGTCGGCGGGGGGACGTATGCCATGGTCTTTCAGGACCTGTATGGCACCAGCGACCGTCTCTTCCTGGGGATAGGGCCGCGCCTGTATATCTTTAACGTGGACACCTACAACCCGGTGGACCCCATCCCAAGCCTGATCGGTGTATCGGACTTGCTGCCAGGCATCATCCGCGATGTGGCGATCGTGGGGACGCGGGCGTATGTGGCGCTGGGGGAGCACGGGCTGGGGATCATCAACCTCGCCAACCTGGCAGCACCGGTCGTCATGACCGTCTACGACACGCCCGGCTATGCCAACTGCCTGTGGATGACCGCCGAGTATGCCTACGTCGCGGATGGCCCAAGCGGGGTGCTTATCCTGCAGATCACCGACCCGCTGGCGATCGAGGTAATGGGCTCCTACGACACACCGGGCTCGGCGCGCGACCTGCTCATCGCGGATGGCTATGCCTATGTGGCAGACGGCCCGAGCGGCCTGCGCGTGCTCAGCGTGGATTTGTTCACCCTGACGGAGGTCGCTGGCCTCGACACCGCCGGATATGCCGAGGCAGTGACCCTGATGAGCAATTTTGTCTATCTCTCGGCCGGTGAGGCGGGGCTGCAAGTGATAAAACTCCCCACCCCAGACGCACCAGGCCTGGAAGGAAGCTGCGATACTCCCGGCTATGCGCAGAGCGCGATGTACTATGGCGGGTCGGTGTATTTGGCAGATGGCGAGGGCGGCTTGCGCGTCATCAACGTCTTGGACAAGGCGCACCCAACCGAAACTGGTTTCCATGACACCCCCGGCCTGGCGGCTGACCTGGGTTGGTTCGAAGGCATTGTGTTGGTCGCCGATTTCAGCGGGCTGCGCATCATCAACAGCGCTACTCTGCTAGAGACAAGGTTCTACCAAAGCCCGGCGATCCCGGAAAAGCTGAGCGCAGCCGGCACGGAGGTGTATATCGCCGATACCTGGCAGGGACTGCGCATCGTCAACGCAGCAGACCCGGCGGCGGCATTCCTGGAAGGGGCGTTCGACACGCTGGGCACGGCCTTTGATGTCGCGGTGGATGCGGACATGGCCTATATTGCCGACGGGACGGAGGGCCTGCGCCTGTCGTGGACGTGGCTGACCCCAGCCTGCCGGTCGATATCGACGTGGTGGAGAATGCCATGATGCCGTCGCCGTGACTGTGGACGGTGACTTTGCCTACCTGGCGAATGGTGCTCGACGGATTGATGGGCATCCGTTTCATCGACGAGCTCACCGCCACGGAAATCGTCGACCTTTGACACAGATGGTTACTTCCGCGAGACGTGGCAGTAGCGGGTGATCATGCCTACATCGCCGATGACACCAACTGGCTGGTGATCATCGACCGCTTTCCGCTGAATGAAATGACCCTGCCGGCTCGATCGACACCCCCGGCAGTGCGTCGGCGGTGGTCGTGAGTGGGGGACTAGCCTACATGGCAGATGGGGCTGGCGGGCTGCGCATCATCGATATCTCGCATCCAAACACCCCGCTTGAGGTTGGCTGCTACCCCACCGCAGGGGAGGCAGTCGACGTTGCCGTAGCGGGGAGCCTGGTATTCGTCGCCGTGGAGGGGGAGGGGGTGCAGGTGGTCAATGTATATAACCCATCGGCGCCGTTCGAGGCGCTCTTCTTCGATACGCCCGGGGATGCACGTGGGGTGGCACTGGGCGATGAGGTGGTGTACATCGCAGATGGGGCAGGCGGGATATTCATCTACTCCCTGCCGCCCACGATCTTTACCCTGGCGCTGCCGTTGGTGCTCAAATAGAACCCAGGAATCAAAGGTGCAACGCACTGTAAAAGTGCGTTGCACCTGGCAGGGTGGGAGGAGTGGTCATGGGAGATGGGCGTCATGGGAGGGGGTGGTTAAGGATCAGAACGAATGGAAGCGGATAATTAACGGATCAGCGGATGAGGAGCGCCACAGTGAAGGGGGGGAGTTACAGGGCAGATTTGGGTGATTTACCGTATAATAATCTTGCGCGGCGGCCCGGTGGAGCGCACGGATTGGAAGAGCCGCATCCTGCGGCTGCTGTTCTGTACGGGCTGTTGGGCAATGTGCAAAGAAGGCGAATAAACCATTCAGGAGGGCAGAATGCTCGTCCGTGATATCTTACTGAAGATTGATTTCGGCAATCCTGTGGCCGAGTATGACAAGGGACTTCAAAATTATTTCTGGGTCACCGACGCCTTCCGCCACCTTGTTTCGGGGAATGTGGATATCATCGCCGGCGATAAGGGGACGGGGAAAACAGCCATCTACCAGCATCTAAAACAATCCTATGGGCATATTGAAGAACTAAAAGGGATTGAGATCATCACCGGCTTCAACCCGGCCGGCGAGCCAGTGTTCCGGCGGTTGGGGAATGAAAGAAAGCTGACCGATGGGCAATACATCACCGTATGGAAAATGTTCATCCTGTCCCTGGTGGGGAACTGGCTGTTGAAGAAATATCGCGGCAGCCTCCTGGCGAAAGGAAAGAGCCTGGAGCTCCTGCTTTCCAGGCTCGACCTGCTGAGCACCGATGACAGTGCAGGGACGATCTTTACCCGGTTGATCCATTGGCTGCGCAGCTACAGCGCGATCAGCTCGGTGGAGTACGACCTGGGAATCAGCGAATTTGGGATTTCGATCCTGCAGCCGAAGATCGAGGGGGAGCCGGCGCTGCCGCCAGAATATACCTCGTCTGAAATGATCTCACACCATGAAGCCCTTTCGATCCTTGACGAGGCGCTGGCAGAACAACATGTGGCAGCCTGGGTAGTGATGGACCGGCTGGATGAGGCATTTGTCGGCCGGCCGGATATCGAAGCGCTGGCGTTGCGCGCCTTGATCCGCACGTTCATGGATCTGCAAGAATTCGAGCATATTTGCCTGAAATTATTTGTTAGAAATGATCTATTCCGCAAGATCACCAAAGAAGGTTTCGTCAACCTGACCCATGTCAGCGCGCGCAGAAGAGAAATCAGCTGGGAAGACAAGGATCTGTACGCCATGCTGTGCCAGCGGATTCGCAAGAACCAGGAAATACTGCGCACGATCGGCCTGACGCGACCGAACAACACACAGCTATTTACCGCCTTGTTTCCTGTGCAAATCGCTCCAGGGAAGGGAAAGCAGAGCACATGGCATTGGATGCTGGCGCAGATCAGCGATGGAAATGCTGTCACCGCGCCGCGCAATGTGATCGACCTGTGCCTGTTGGCGCAAGAAGAACAGTTGCGGAAAGAGGTGCACACGCCGCGCGAGTATGCGCCGCCCGGGCCGCTGATCGAGTTTGACTCACTCAAGAAAGCCGCCCTGCGCCTGAGCACGCTGCGCGTGGAAGATACACTGCTGGCGGAGTATGGGGATGATGTGAAGCGCGCCATCAAAGCATTCAGCAATGGCAAGTCCGAGCATACCGAAAAAACACTGGCAGACCTGTTCAATATACCGGACCGGCTGCTGCTGAGCCTGATCATCAAAGTATTATGCGACATCGGGTTTCTGGAGCAGGATGGCGATAAGTACAGCGTCCCAATCATCTACCGCTATGGGTTAAATATCACCCAGGGCAAAGCCAACGGTTACAATGGGAATGCGAACCAAAAACCAAAATCAGGTTAACGGCAGATACCCCCCACACCTGACTGGAGTGCAACCATGCTCGTCCGTGATATGCTTAAAAAATCAATTTTGGCAGCTCAGTCGCTGAGCATGATCAGGGGCTGCAGAGTTATTTTGTCGCCACCGGCACCTTTCAACAGCTTATCAAAGGCAATGTGAATGTCATCGTCGGTGACAAAGGCACCGGCAAAACATCGATCTACCGCCATCTGAAGCAATCCTACGGACATATTCCCGAGCTGAAGGGGGTCGAAATACTCACCGGCTTCAACCCCTCGGGAGAGCCGATGTTCAAGCGATTAAGATTCGAGGCCAAACAGAATGACGATCAATATAAGACCGTCTGGAAAATGTATTTCCTGTCCTTGATCGGCAACTGGTTCCTGGACAAATACAGCTCTGACTATGCTGACAGTACCACCCACCTGGCGAGTATCCTGGAAGAAGCCCATTTAAAGAATACCAAAGCCAAGCCGGTCACGATCTTTACCCGCCTGATGGTGTGGCTGCGTAAAAATGCCACCCCCAAATCCGTGGGCATCGATATGACCATCAATGAACAGGGATTTCCGGTGATCACCCCTAAAATCGAGCTGGGGAATGGGAACGAAATTGAAAATGCACAGCCCAAGATCATCGACCTGCACCATGCCTTTTGCATTCTCAACGAAGCCTGCGCGGAGAAGGAGCTGGCGGTATGGGTGCTGATGGACCGCTTAGACGAGGCATTTGTGGATCGACCCGAGATCGAGACGCTGGCATTAAGAGCTCTGGTGAGCACGTATCGGGATGTGGAGGAATTCAAGGCGCTTAAAATCATTCTATTTGTGCGCAACGATCTTTTCCGCAAGATAACCAGGGGTGGTTTTCGCAATCTCGACCATGTCAGCGGGCGGAAAGAAGAGATCATTTGGGATGGCAACGATCTGCTGGCGATGCTGTGCGAGCGACTGCGCCAGAACCAGAAGCTGATGAACGAGCTGGGCCTGTCTCAGGCGAGCAACGCACAAATCTATGCGGCAGTGTTCCTGGGTTCAGCACATCCAAATGAACGTGAAAGCGCAACCTGGGAGTGGATATTAGCGCAAGTGCGCGATGGGAACAATGTCATGGCGCCGCGCAATGTGATCGATCTGTGCCTGCGGGCGCTGGAAATCCAGCAGAGAAAAGAAACATACGCGCCGAGGGAATATACCCCTGCGATAGCGCTCATCGAGATGGATGCGTTTCAGAAAGCTGCGCACCAGCTGAGCGTAATACGACTTGAGGACACGTTGTTGGCGGAGTATGGAGAGGAGATCAAGCAGGCGATCAGCGAATTCGATCATGGCGCAGCAGAGTACACGAAAAAAACCTTGGCGGAGCTGTTCATCCAGCTTGAGCGGAGGAAACTCAATTCACTCATCGAGAGCCTGTGCGCCATCGGTTTTTTGGAGCAGGTAGGAAATGAATACCACGTCCCGCCGCTGTACCGTAAAGGGTTGAATATCACGCAGGGGAAGGCGGGGGGATAATCCCCAGGCAGCGACCAGCCAGGGGTAGGGTGTGTTCGCACTTGAACACACCGGGGATGGCGGTGGGAATTGCCGTGGTGCTCCCCACATCTGGGGGGTAAAATAGCGAGAAAAGTGAATGCACAGGTGAAACGGTCAGATAAAAAGAGGGCACACTCTGCCGTCGGTGTGGGCGAGAGATCCGCAAACGTCATGGGTATGATGAGTGGACGGTCATCCGTCACTTGCCGGTTTTCGGGCACCCGAGTTATCTGCGATATCGTCCTCGGCGCTACCAATGTATAGAGTGTGAGGATCATCCAACGACCACACAGCGACTGGATTGGCGAGAGGGTAACAGTCCACAGAGTATGGCCTATGATGATCACCTGCTGCTGCAACTGGTGAACTCGACCGTAGAAGACGTGAGCATCAAAGAAGGCGTGGCGTATGACTGCGTCCTGGGTGTTCTGGAGCGTCGGATCAGTACCAGCGTGGACTGGGGGCACTATGTGGCCTTGGGAGTGATTGGGCTGAACGAAATCGCACTCAAGAAAGGCCATCGCAACTTTGTGGTGATTGTGAAGCGGAGGGTGGGTGGTGGGTTGCAGGCTGGATCTGGTTGGGTGGGGCAATGGAGGAAACGCCCCCGACCCACCCTAATAACAGGTGCAACGCACTTCGGAAGTGCGTTGCACCATGGGATGCCCTGACAATTTCACTCTCCTCCATTGACTTGCACACAAAAATTAGATATACTCACATATGTGAGTAACTACTCACACTTGTGAAAATATTCTTGAACCAACCCAGAGATTGATATGACATGGACTTCGCGAGAACGTGTATGCACAGTCTTGCAGCATCGAGAGCCAGACCGCGTCCCGGTAGATGTGCAATGCGGTCTGGATTTCTACCTCAAATTGAAGGCTTATCTGAATCTCGATTTCGAAGAAACGCTGGAAGCCAATTACTTTCGTGAGGTCGTCCCTCATCCCCGTGTTTGTGAGCGCATGGGCTGGGATGCGGTTTCCGTTAAATTGAGCAAACCCTCCAGAGGGAGCGCCAATTTCATCGAACCTGCCGAAGTGGTCGATGCCTGGGGCGTTCACCGCAAGCGCATCGTGCTGCCCACCGGCGGGATTCAATATGAAGCGGTCTCGCATCCCCTGGCAAAAGGCACCCTGGATGAGCTGAACACTTATCCCTGGCCTGATCCCTACCCGCCCGGCACCGCCGAAGCGACCGAAAAACAAGCCCGCTGGATGTACGAGAATACCGATCTGGCCCTGATTGGCCGTTTTGGCGGCACGCTGCTCGAACAGGCGATCGACCTGATGGGTTTTGAGAATTGGCTCATCACCACGGTCGCAAACCCTGAGTTTGCCGGCGCACTGCTGGACCGGCTGACCGATATTGCCATCCGCGGCGACCGCATCGGGCTCGAGGCAGCCGGGAAATACATGCAGATCTTCAAAGTAAGCGGTGACGACCTTGGCATGCAGACCGGTGTCCTGTATTCCCCGCGTTCCTTCCGCGATTTGATCTTGCCGCGCCTGCGGCGGCGCTGGCAGGCGGCGCGCGCCTACATCGACCAAAACCTGGACCCCGCCATGCCGCTCATGTTCCACACCGATGGCGCCGTCCGTCCTTTCATTCCCCTGATGATCGAAGCGGGCCTGGGGGTGTTGAACCCGGTGCAGCCCGGTTGTGCCGGGATGGACCTGGATGGCCTGAAACGTGATTTCGGCGCCCAATTGGTCTTTCATGGCGCCATCGATGTGCAGAGTGTGTTGCCCTTTGGCACACCGGAAGAGGTCCGCCAGGCTGTCCGCAATGCCATCCGTGCCCTCGCACCGGGCGGCGGGTATATTCTGTCACCCTCACACTTCGTACAATCTGATACCTCTCCCGAAAACATCATCGCCATGACCCAGGCTGCACACGAATTTGGGTGTTATCCGCTGGCATTCTGAGGGTAGAATTGGCAGCATGCATCGTTTAACCGTAACGACTGTTATATCTTTATCGAGGAAAAAATGGCTACAAAAAAGAAAAAGAGGAAACCTTCAGCGAACAATCCACCCGGCTCAACCTGTCATCAGACCGGCTGATCGAAACCTATCGCACGATGTGCCTGATCAGGCAGTTTGAATACATGGCGGACAAGTTATATGCCCTGGGCAAAGTGCACGGCACCATGCACCTTTCTGCCGGGCAGGAGGCTGTAGCAGTCGGCTTGAGCATGGCGGTCAACAAGGACGATTACTTCATCAATCACCATCGCGGGCACGGGCATTTCATCGCCAAGGGTGCGGATATCGACCGCATGATGGCCGAGTTCCTGGGCAAGGACACCGGTTACTGCCGCGGCCGCGGCGGTTCGATGCACATCGCCGATTTCACCTCCAACAACCTGGGGGCGAATGGCATCGTGGGTGGTGGCATCCCGCATTCGGTCGGCGTCGGGTTGGCTTTGCAGATGCAGCGGCGCAAGGAGATCGTCATCACCGTCTTCGGCGATGGCGCCTCCAATGAAGGCGTCTTCCATGAGGCGCTCAATATGGCTGCCCTGTGGAAATTACCGGTGTTGTATGTTTGCGAGAACAATAAATACGGCATGTCCATGGACATCGAAAAGGCCGCAGCCAAATTACCGGTTGCCCAACGCGCCGAAGGCTATGGCATTCCCTGGCGCTACATCGACGGCAACGACCTGCTCACCGTCTACGAGACCATGCAGTGGGCGGAAAAGCATGTCCGGTCGGGAAGGGGTCCCGTCCTGGTTGAGACCCAAACCTACCGCTACTTTGGGCATTCCAAGAGCGACCGCAACCTGTATCGCACTAAGGATGAGATCGAAGAATGGCGCAGCACCCGGGACCCCATCATGCGCTATCGGAATCATCTCCTGGAGAATGGTATTCTAAGCCAAACCGAGGCGGAGGCGATCGACCAGGAAGCACTCAAGGTGATCGAGACTGCGGTTGCCTTTGCTGAAGCTTCACCCGAGCCTGACCCCTCTACCGTAATGGAGTTTGTCTATGCCTGAGACAACTTATCTTGAAGCCATCCGGCAAGCCTTGTGGGAGGAGATGAAACGGGATGAACGCGTCTTCATCATCGGTGAAGATATTGGTCGTTATGGTGGCGCCTTTGGCGTGACGCACGGCATGTTGGATGAATTTGGGCCGGAGCGCATTCGCGAGACACCCATCTCTGAGCCATCGATCATTGGCGCCGCGATCGGCGCAGCCCTGGTTGGCATGCGCCCGGTGGCTGAGATCATGTTCATGGATTTCACCTTGCTCACCCTCGACCAGCTCGGTAACCAGGCTGCCAAGATGCATTACATGTTCGGCGGTAAAGCCACCGTACCGATGGTGGTGCGCATGCCCGGCGGGTCGGGCACAGGTGCGGCCGCCCAGCATTCCCAGTCGCTGGAAACCCTGCTGATGCACGTGCCCGGGCTGAAGGTTGTGGTTCCCGCCACGCCGTACGATGCCAAAGGATTGCTGCTCACCGCCATTCGCGATCCCAACCCGGTCTGTTTTATCGAGCACAAGCTGCTCTATAAAACCAAGGGGGAAGTGCCCCAGGGCGAGTACACCATCCCCTTCGGCGTGGCAGATGTCAAGCGCCAGGGCAAGGATCTGACCGTGGTGTCCAGCAGCATCATGCTGCTGAAGACGCTGGCTGTAGCCGAGCGCCTGGCAAAGGAGGGCATGGATATCGAGGTGATCGATCCACGCACCCTGGTGCCCCTTGACCGCGAGACGATGATCAACTCGGTATGCAAGACTGGCCGTCTGCTGGTCGTCCATGAAGCCTGCTACACCGGCGGTTGGGCCGGCGAGATCATCGCCACCGTCACCGGCTCACGCGCCTTCGACTACCTCGACGCGCCTGCTCGTCGCCTGACCGGCAAGGATTGTCCCATCCCCTACAACCGTGGCCTGGAACGCGCCGCTGTCCCGCAGGAAGAAGATATCGAAGCGGAGATCCGCTCCATCATCCAAGGAGTGTATTGAGATGCCCGTTCCCTTTATCATGCCCAAGGTCGATATGGACCAGGAGAAAGCAACCATCGTCTCCTGGTCAAAGAACAATGGCGATTTTGTCAAACAGGACGAAACCGTCCTGGTGGTTGAAACCGAGAAGGTTGCCATCGATATCCCGGCGCCTGCCACCGGCACCCTGGCCGGCATCCATCATCAGGTGGGGGCTGTCGTCCCGGTGGCGACGGTGATCGCTTATGTCTTAAAAGAAGGTGAAACGGTTAAGGATCTACCCGCTGCCGACCCCGCACCCGCTGCCGCAGCACCCGCGCCAGCCGCCCCTTTGCCCGCTTCTATAGCTCCGCCCGTCACTCCGCCTGCTGTCCAGCCAGTCACACCCATTGCCGCCCGCATGGCTAAGGAACACGGCCTCGACCTGGCACAGGTGCCCACTGCCGGTGATCGCATCCGGCGGGAGGATGTGGAACGCTTCCTTGCCGGTCGGCAGCCCGCCTCATCCCAGCCAGAACCGGCTGCCTCCGGCAAGGTGGCGGCAACTCCTGCCGCCCGCCATCTGGCACGCGCGTCGGGCATCCCCCTCGAATCTCTCAGCGGCAGCGGTCCGCGCGGCCGCATCCAGGCCGCCGATGTCAAAGTGGTTCCGGGCCCGGCTCCCACAGTTGGGGCAGAACGCCAGGCGGATATCATCCCGCTGGCAGGCATGCGCCAGACCATCGCCCAACGGATGCAGGCCAGCTTCCAGGAGGCTCCGCATATCGCCCTGACCGTCGAAGTTGATGTCACCCGCCTTGAAGCGGCCCGCCAGCATATGAACCAGCTGGCTGAGCGTGCAGGGGATGGCAAGGTATCGCTGACCGCCTGCCTGGTCAAGGTGATCGCCTGGGCCTTGGAGCGCAATGCCTTCATCAACGCTTCCTTGATCGATGATCAGATCTACCTGTGGAAGGATATCAACATTGGCGTGGCAACCGCACTGAAGGAAGGCCTGATCGTCCCGGTCATCTCGCAGGCCAATACCCTCTCCATCCGCCAGATCGCAGATAAGCTATCCGACCTGAGCACGCGCGCCCGCGAGAATAAGCTTACCCTGTCAGATGTCCAGCGCGGCACGTTCACCATCTCGAACCTGGGTATGTTTGGCATCCGCCAGTTCCGCGCCGTCATCAACCCGCCCGAAAGCGCCATCCTGGCGGTTGGCGCAGTGGTACGCAAGCCGGTGGTGATTGACGACCAGGACACGGTTGCCGTGCGCCCGATCGTTTCCCTGACCATCGCCGCTGACCACCGCGTGATCGACGGCGTGGTCGCAGCCCGCTTCCTTGCTGATCTGGTTGAAGGGATCGAATTCCCCGAGACATTGCTGTATTGAGGAGTAGAGAATGAAAGATACCATGCTAAGCGTCACCCACAAAGTCGGTCTGCATGCCCGTCCGGCCTCAATGTTCGTTAAAATGGCGAACAAGTTCTCGTCCCGGATCACGGTGCGCAACGCCACCACGGGCGAGGCTCCGGTGGATGCCAAAAGCATCATCAGTGTGCTCACCCTGGGGGTCTTGCAAAATCACCAGATCGCCATCGTGGCGGATGGCCCGGATGAAGAAGCCGCCATCCAAAGTCTGAGCGACCTGATAGTAAATAATTTTGGTGAAGCGTAAATGAAAATCAATGGGTTGCAAGGTATTGCCGCCAGTGATGGCATCGCCATCGGACCCGCGTTTTGTTACGCCGTCCCAGATCTCACCATTCCGAGCCGGCCGATCGAGCACCCGAATGTGGAGCTGGCGCGCTTCCAATCCGCGCAGGAGCAAGCGCGCATGGAGCTGCAGACCCTGCGGGAAAATGTCGCCTTACGCACCAAAGGCGATGAATTTGCCGCCATCTTCGATGCCCACGAAATGATGTTGGACGATCCCATGCTGGCGGATAAGGTCACCCAGAAGATCCAGGACGGCATCATCGTCGAGCAGGCGGTGGCTGATGCGACGCAAGAATTGGCTGCCATGCTGGCTGGGATGAAGGATGAGTACTTCGCCGCCGCGCGGCCGATGTCCAGGATGTTGGCCGGCGCGTGCTGCGCATCCTGCTCGGTTTGGCGGATACTGCGCTCAGTAACCTGCACACTCCTTCGATCATTATCGCCCATGACCTGACGCCCTCCGATACCGCCAGGCTGGATCCCGATCTGGCGCTTGGATTTTGCACCGCCTTCGGCGGATTGACCTCCCACAGTGCCATCCTGGCCCGCACCCTTGGCTTACCCGCCATCGTGGGGATGGGAATCGAGCTGGTCGAGACGGTCAAAACTGGCGACCCGCTGCTCATGGACGGCTCTTCCGGGACCTTGATCTTTTCTCCGGGCGAAGAGACGATCACCCACTACCAAAAGCTCAAGCAGGAAAAGGAATCCCAGCTGCTCATTATCAAAGCCAGCGCCCAAAATGAAGCCCGCACTGCGGATGGGCGGCGGGTGGAAGTGGCTGCCAATATTGGTGAAGAAGCGACGGCGCGCGAAGCGGTGGAATTCGGCGCCGAAGGTGTGGGGCTGCTCCGGACGGAGTTCCTGTACCTGAATGAGACCCACGCCCCCGATGAAGAAAAGCAATACCGCATCTACAAGGCCATCTTTGAGATCATGGGGCAGCGCCCGGTGATCATCCGCACGCTGGATATCGGCGGTGACAAGCCGCCCTCCTACATGCCCTTCCCCCAGGAGATGAATCCGTTTCTCGGCTGGCGCGCTATCCGCATGTGCCTGGAAGATACACCCTTGTTCCAAACCCAACTGCGCGCCATCTTACGCGCGGCCGTAGGGCACGACATCCGCATCATGTTCCCCATGATCATCAGCCTGGACGAGCTGCTCTGTGCCCGCGACATCATTGCCCAGATCGAAGTCGAGCTGCGGCAGGAGGGGGTGGAATTCGCCGAACATGTTCCGGTCGGCATCATGGTCGAGACCCCCGCCGCCGCCGTACTGACGGATATTCTTGCCGAGGCAGCCGATTTCTTCAGCCTTGGCACCAACGACCTGACGCAGTACACCCTGGCCGTGGATCGCGGCAACGAGAAGGTCGCCAACCTGTACCAGCCCTTGCACCCGGCTGTCTTGCGCCTGATCAAACTGACCATCGACTCAGCCCACCGGAAAGGCAAGTGGGTTGGCATGTGCGGTGAGCTGGCCGGGATGCAAAAAGCGATCCCCATCCTGACTCGGTATGGGTCTGGATGAATTCAGCATGGCTTCCCGCTCCATCCCTCTGGCCAAGCACCTGATGGGCAAACTGACCGACGCTCAGGCAGCCCAGATCGCCAATCATGTCCTGTCCCTGTCAAGCGCCATCGATATCGAAGCTTACATGAAGACCGTCCTGGCTGAGCTGGGAGTTCTGAGCTCACTATTTTTCACCCGGATATCGAAATCCCCACTGCGCCCTGATCTGGTCCAGGGTCTGCATAATCTCCAGCGTCTGGTCCAACGGCATGGTTTCACATTCCATCTTCCCTTGCTGGATGCAATCCATCACCGCACAGGCTTCAAACTCGTAGCCATTGTACTTACCAAGCGGTATCTCGAAAACTTCCGGCGCTTTCCCTTCGACAAACAGCGTCATCCGGGTGGGTTTGTACCACGGGTCGTGAACCTCCAACCTCCCTTGCGAGCCAAAGATGACCGCTTCCTTATAGTCATAAGAGACCTGGGAACAGGTGATGCTAACGATCGCTCCGGATGGATATTTCAACAGATAAGCAGACGAGTAATCTGCCCCGGACTCCCCAAAATAGACCACACTGGCAACCTGCTCGGGCTTCCCCAACAGGCTGTATGCCCACGAGATGCCGTAAGAGCCGGTGTCCAGCAGCACACCGGCGCCTAGGTTCACGTTGAAGAAGCGATTGTTAAGGTCAAAAGGTGGCTTGGCCATGAAGTTGATCACCATTCCGTTGAGCTCCCCGATTGCATTTGCCATCAGCAGCTCGCGCAGCTTGACATGGATGGGGAAGAAGCGCGTCCACATCGCCTCCATCAGGAACAGCTTTTTGCGCCGGGCCAATTGGATCAGGTCTGCCGCCTGCCTGGCATTGGTGGTGAAGGCTTTCTCACACAGCACATGCTTGCCTGCTTCCAGGCACATCGTCACATCGCGGTGGTGAAATACACCCGGCGTTCCAATGTAGACGATCTCCACCTCCGGGTCAGCGGCGACGGCTTCATACCCGACATAGCGGCGGGGGATGGCGTATTTATCACCAAAGGCGCGCCCGGTTTCAGGGGTGCGCGAGCCGACTGCGAGCAGCTCAGCCCGCTCAGGGATATTGTTGAGCGCGGCGGCAAAACGATTGGCGATCTTTCCCGTTCCCAGGATTGCCCACTTGTATCTTGATGGCATGTCTTCCTCCTTAGAGATGATGCTTGAAGCAGCAGCTTGAAATGATTAATCCGTCTGTTGGTCGATCAATCCTTGCACCGTGTCCATGGTGATGCGCGAGGTGTGATCCAGGCTCAGGGGGGTGAGGGAGATATACCCCTGCGCCATGGCATAGGCGTCCGTGCCTGGGCGGGTAAATTGGCCCTTCGCGGCGGAATATTCCATCCGCGGCACCGTGGATAAATCTGTAGAATCCCGAACGATCCGAGGCGTGTAGTAAGCAATCTTGTCCTGCCGGGTCACCATCCAGCGGCTTTCGGGTGTCGCCCGCATCGGGACATCCAGTTTCAACACATCCACATCTTCAGGAAAGCTTTTTCCGATCAGGCGGGAGGCAAAAAAATGCAAGAAATGGATCGCCGTGCTAAAATCCACCCCGCGATCATGCCGGTAATATTGATCGACATGCGTTTCGAGCGAGGCCGCCAGCGCCGGAATACCTCGTTCCGCCGCCTCCATCGCCGCCCCGATCGTCCCCGAGATGGTGATGCAGGTGCCAAGATTTTCCCCATAATTGATCCCCGACACCGCCAGGTCGATCCGCCGCGTGGCAAGCTCCTGCACGGCATGCTCCACCACCACAGCCGGCGTCCCCTGCACCGAGAACCCCTGCCATGATCTATCCCCATACTGCACGGTATACGGCAGGATGCGCCCATCGCCCTCCCTCAGCTGGGTCCGGCTGCGTCCCATGCTGGTCTGCTGCGAGGCCGGTGCGGCGATCAGCAGCTCCCCCAGCGGGTCAAGGGCTGCCGCGGCTGCCGCCAGCCCGGGAGAGGCGATGCCATCGTCATTCGTTACCAGGATCAAGGGTCGGGTCATACCGGTTTCCTTCTTCATGCCAGGTTGTATCGTGCCTGAACACGTACAGAAAAGTGAGTAAACGATTAAAATAAGGGATTGACAAAATTGGTAACCCGATATATTATTCACATACGTGAGTAAATACTCACATATGTTACTTTAGCGGATTATACTCTTTTCGTCAAGGGCTTTCTGCTGGTTTCAAACATGCCAATTTTGGACTTCCTCAAGCAAGAAGCGATTTGTGTCCAGCTGGATTTAGGGACATCTGAAGATATAATCCGTTTGTTGGGGGGAAAATTATATGCCCTTGGGTATGTCAAAGATGGCTTCATCGAAGCGACCTTGCAGCGCGAAGCCAGCATGCCGACCGGTCTACCTCTGGGTGGCGAGTTCAACGCTGCCCTTCCCCATGTGGATATCGAATATGTCAACCAGTCAGCCCTGGCACTTGCCACGCTGACACAACCGGTTGTGTTCAAGAACATGGTCGATGATGAGGAAGAAGTGCCCGTCCGGCTGGTGATCATGCTGGCGCTGGACCAGCCCAAATCACAGATCGTCATGCTGCAGGAAGTTTCCCGCATCTTGCAAATGCCCTCCATCGTCAGCCAATTGGTCGCCGCCAATAACCCCGCGGAAGTGATCTCAATTATATCGAACATATCAACCCCGGCATAAAGATCCGCACTGGATCATCCATTCAAGTAAGAAGGAGAAGCTCTCATGGCAAAAACAGTAATCGTTTCCTGCGGCACTGCAATTGCTACCTCCACGGTCGTTGCCAAGGCCATTGAGGAAGCGTGCAAAGCATCTGGCATCAGTGTAAATGTAAAGCAGTGCAAAGCAGCCGAACTACCGGCAATCTTGAAAGATGGCGCAGATTTGATCGTCACCACATCCCAGCTACGCTTTGACCCAGGCATCCCGGTGATCAAAGGCCTGGCATTTTTAACCGGCGTCGGCATAGAGCAGGTGATGGCGCAAATCCTTGACGTTCTGAAGAAATGATCCCTCATTTCAGGCGATCATCCCATCCAGAGTGATTGCGCGCATCGCTTTCGAATTCTGGGTGTTATGATTTCTGGAAAGGAGATCCCTTATCGAGCGAATACGCCATACAACCGCCCTTCTTGTTTGTGTAAGCTATTCGACACATCCTAAACTGGAGGATTCACATTATGAATGCATTTGCACAAGTACTAAAGACGCTAGTTGACACCCTGGGCGCGACCGTTTTACTGCCCGTGTTTATTTTCATCTTTGCTCTGGTCCTGGGAGCAAAGGTGGGGCGTGCTTTCAGATCTGCGGTGACCATCGGGGTTGCCTTCATCGGTATCAACCTGGTCATCGGCCTGATGTGGGGTTCATTGTCAGGTGTATCGCAGGCGTTGGTCACCAATGCCGGCATCGAGCGCGACATCGTTGATGTCGGCTGGCCGGCGGCTGCCGCGGTAGCCTTCGCCACCGATGTCGGCTTGTGGGTCATCCCGGTTGCCCTGCTGGTCAATATCATCCTGCTTGCCCTGCGCATCACCAAGACCCTCAACGTGGACGTGTGGAATTTCTGGCACTACGCCTTTGCCGGCTCGTTGGTAACGGCGGTGACCGGAAGCCTGCCCATGGGTCTGGCGACTGCCGCGGTTACTGCGGCTTTCATGCTCTTCCTGGGCGACTGGACCGCCAAGGGCATCCAGGAGTTCTATGAGCTGCCGGGCATTTCTATTCCGCATGGCGCCACCGCCCCATTGGTTGTCATCGGCCTGCCCGTCAACTGGCTGATCGACAAAATCCCCGGAGTGAGGAATTGGAAAGCCGACACCGAGAGCATCGAAAAGTACCTCGGCCCAACCGTCGGTGACCCGATGATCATGGGCTTGCTGATCGGCCTGGTTTTAGGCCTGATCGCCTATTTCGGCGAGTTCGCTACCGACTTTGTTGCCACGCTGGCCAAGATCCTGCTGCTGGCCATGCAGCTTGCTGCGGTGATGGTTTTGCTGCCCCGCATGGTGCGCATCCTGATGGAAGGCCTGATCCCGGTTTCCGAAGCGGCCCGCACCTTCATGTCCAAGCGTGCCAAGGGTCGTGAGGTCTATATTGGCCTCGACTCGGCCGTGCTCACCGGACACCCGGCGAACATTGCCACGGGAATGTTGCTCGTGCCCATCGCCATCCTGCTCTCGATCATCCTGCCTGGCAACCGCATGATCCTCTTCGCCGACCTGGCAGTGTTGGTCTTCTGGTGCACCCAGATCGCCCCGGCAGCCAAAGGCAACGTCTTCCGCATGGTCCTCATCGGCACCGTGCTGGTGATCGTCGGTTTCTATGGTGCCAACGCACTGGCTCCCACCATCACCCAGGTGGCTGGCGAGGCCGGCTTTGCCATTCCTGAGAACGCGGCGCAGATCTCCAGCATCGCAGACGGATTTGTCTGGTCGCCCCTGGTCATGATGTGGCTGGGCAAGTACCTGGGCTGGATCGGCATTGCCATCTTCGCGATCATCACCGGCGTGCTCTTCTTCTTCTACAAGAAGAATGAGAAGGCCTGGGATGAGTTCGCTGGCGCAGCCAAGGAATAAACACCTTCCACCCGCATTGAAACAGGAGGGGGCACACCCCGTGTGCCCCCTCCTTCTGTCAGAAAGGGATGAGGCATGGTAAGGTCTTTTGTCGAAGCGATCCTTGGCGAAGTAGGGCGGCAAATCCTGTATTTTTACGAGGCGCATGCCTTGCCGATCAACATGCTGGTATTGACCTATGGCACGATCATGATCATGTGTTGGCTGACGCTGACCCGCATTTACCGGCACCTGGTCATCCTGGTAGCCAAAGAGATTCATCTCAACCCCAAAGTCAACAAGGACAGCTCGCTCAAAGCCATCGAAAAAACGGTCGAGATCCCCTGGCAGGAGGCCCTGGACGCAGCCCGCTTCCCCCTCATCTCAAGCCAGTCAGCCCTGATCCCGGCGCGCAAATCAGTCGCTGCGGTGCAAAAGCTGATCAGCGCCGAAGAAGTGATCACCCACGCCGTGGCAGTATTGAACGGCAAAGAGAACCCGCGCAAGGTCTTCCCGCGCTTCAAGTCGGTGGCGGAAAGAGAAAAAGCAAAAAAAGCCCGGGAGAAGGAAAAGGACTCATCGGATTCTGAATGAGCAAGGCAGGGGTAGCTGAATTTTTAGTTGCGTTATACCTGTATCACCCAGCTCTGCTTACCACCGCCACATCAACCGGCCCCAGCTCAATCTCCCCCTCAATCTCCACCCCTCTCAGGTGCTCCCGCGCCGGCCAGGGCAGCGCAACGCGCTGCTCGCTGCGTGTATAGTTGATCAGGATGAGCACCTCCTGCCCATCCTCCCCAACCCTGCGGCACACCTCCACCCCCTCAGGGGTCGCCAGCACCGGTTGGACGCCCGTCTCAGCCGCAATGCGCTGCAGCAGGGTGGCCTGGCTTTCCTCGTCCAGGTAAGCACCGACGAAGGTCACGCAGCCTTTTCCATACGGGTGCTGCGTGATCGCCGGCTGACCATCCAGCCAGCCATTGCTCGGCCCATAGGTCGCCAGGATCTGGGTGCTGGCATCGCGCAGGCGCAGGCGCTCCGCCCAGATGGAGGAAGTGCCCTGCCAGCCATCGCCGATCACGGGCACGGGATCCTGCAGAGCGTAGTAGTCTTCTACCTCGGCGCCGGTCAGCTCGGCCAGCGCGCCGGGCTGGCGCACGGGCAGCAGGGCGTTGTACTCATCTTTCATGCCGCTGCGCAGGGTGAGCACCAGGTGCCCGCCGTTTTCGACGAAAGCCTTCAGGTGCGCCGCGCGCGGCTCGTTCAAGATCAGCATTGCCGGAGCAATCACCAGCCGGTAACCATCCAGCGGGATGTCAGCCGACAGGATATCCATCGGGATATTTTGGGGCGCCAGGGGGCGGTAATAATGCAGCAGATGCTCCAGGTAGTCGAAATCCTGGTGGTGCGGCTGCCAGCCAATCGCCCAGCGGCTGGCGGGACAGTGCAGGATGGCAGTTTCTGCGACCGGGCGGGTGCCGGCGAGCAGGCGGGAAGCGGCGGCGAAATCCTCTCCTATCTGTTTGGCTTCAGCGTAAAAAAGCCGCGGCTGCCCGGAGGTGTCGAGCAGCGTGCCGTGGTACTGCTCCTGCCCGCCCAGCGGGGAGCGCCACTGCCAGTACAGCACGGCGTCGGCGCCATGACCGACGGCGTGCCAGGCCATGCGGCGCGTACCGCCCTTATCGATCACATTGTTGAGCGGCTTCCAGTTGACGTTGCCCGGCTGGGTTTCCATCAGCCAGAAGTTCTGCCGCTTATAGCCGCGCACCAGGTCGTGGGCAGCGCCGGAGGTGCGGTAATCATGCTGCCCCATGCCCACGTACCAGTCCCAGGAGGCCAGCTCCAGGTCCTCGCTCAGCGTGTAATGGTCGTAGCCGTCGTGCCAGTACATGAAGTTGTGCGTGATCCAGACATCGGGGGCGAGGTGCGGGCGCAGGAGGTCGATCTGCAGGCGCTGGAAGCGGCGGTAGCTCTGGGTGATGAAATGCTTGTGCTCCAGCATCAGGCCGGGGTTGTGCGGGCCAATGGGCAGGGGAATCTGCTCCCAGGCATCGTAGGTCTGGCTCCAATAGGTGGTAGTCCAGCGCCGGTTGAGCTCGTCGATCGAGCCGTAGCGCTGCGCCAGGTACTGCTGGAACAGGCGCTGGCAGCGCGGGCAGTAGCAGGTTCGGTTGTACTCGTTGTCGAGCTGCCAGCCGAGCACGTGCGGGTTGGCGCCGAAGCGCTCTGCCAACGCCACCACCAGCCGCTGTACTGCCCCATGGAACTCGGGCGAGGTGACGCAGTAGTGGCAGCGGTTGCCGAACTGGGCGCGCCGTCCGTCTTTGATCGATGGGCAGGATGTCCGGGTGCTGCGTCACCAGCCAGGCGGGCGGCCCGGCGGTGGGGGTGGCGAGCACGGTATCGATGCCGGCATCTGCCAGGGCGGCGATAGCCCGCTCCAGCCAGTCGAAGTCGAACTGCCCGGGGGCCGGCTCCAGGCGCGACCAGGCGAAATCGCCCAGGCGCGCGACATTGAAGCCGGCGGCCTGCATCAGGCGGATATCGTCTTTCCAGCTGGCTTCGGGCCACTGCTCCGGGTAGTAGGCCGAGCCGAGGTAAAGTTTGGCGGGTGGTGTGTAGGCGGGTTTGATGTCCATACCCTGGGTTTCCTTACTATGGATTGAGGAACTCTTCCAGCGCCGGCAGTGCCCGGTCGTCGTAATCAAACAGCGCCTGGTTTTCCCAGGCATTGCCCGAGGTCGGGTCAGTCGAGTCCCAGCCGTTGCCCGGCACCGCCGTCCAGGTGGCATCCCAGTAAAACACGCCCAGGCCGCGCCCGTTTGGCACCGCCCGTACCACCGCCATGATATCGCGCAGCATGGCGCGCTGGCCGTCGGGGGTCAGCAGGTAGCCGTCGATGGCCATGGTGCGGCTGACGATATTGGCGTGGAAGTCGTCTTCCTGGGCGGTGAAGGCATAGGCCGTTTCGACCACGATGACGTCTTTATCGTAGCGGGCGGAAATATCGTTCAGGTTGAACTGCAGCTGCGCCAGGGTGCCATGCCAGAAGGGGTAGTAAGAGATGCCGATGACGTCGAAGGGGACATCCCGGCGGGTGATGTTGTCGAACCACCAGCGCGCCATGTCGTTATCACCGCCCTCGGCGATATGCAGCATGACCAGCGTGTCGGGGTTGCAGTCTTTCACCGCCCGGTAGCCTTCTTTCAGCAGGTCAGCCAGGTTATCGAAGTGGTTGTAATCGCCATCCGGCCACAGCATGCCGGCGTTGATCTCGTTGCCCACCTGCACCATATCCGGGGGCGTGCCCTGGGCGACCAGGCTGGCTGCACACCTCATAGGTGTGGTCATAGACTGCCTGTTTGAGCTGCTCGAAATCGTAGATCTTTCCAGGCGGCGGGCTTGAACTGCTTGCCCGGATCGGCCCAATTGTCCGAGTAGTGGAAATCGACCAGCAGCTTGATGCCCTAGGCTCTTCAGCCGCAGGGCCATCGCCAGGATCTCGGATCCAGCCATGGTAGCCATCGGCGGGATCGACAAAGACCCGCAGGCGGGCGTAGTTCATGCCATAATCGCTGAGGATCTGCAGGGCATCCGCCTGGGTGCCATCCGGGTAGCGGTAAACGCCGCCCATATCTTCAGACTTCATCAGGCTGGATATGTCCGCACCCAGGATGGAGAGCGCTGCCCGTCCCGACACCAGCTCGATATCGTCAAAGCTGGTCCAGGTATCCGGGTAGCCATGCGATACCAGGCGGATGGTGCAGCTGCCATCCGTTACCTGGTTGGAGACAACCAGCTGCATCCAACGGTAGCCCGGTGTGGTCTGCGGCACATAGGTTCGCTTTTCCTCGTCCCCGCACTTGAGCGCCAGGTAGACTTCTTCTTGCCCGCCGCTGGAGCGCACCCAGGCGCGCAGCGTATACCAGGTCCATTGGCCAACCCGGTTATAGTCTGAGAGGTTTCGACCTGGTAAACCGCGGTGCTGGTTTGCGTCAGGCGGAAATCACTGCTATGGCCGTTGTCCTCGATCAGGATGGCACCGGCAGCGCCGCTGTGCGTCCATCCGGGAAGCGTTCCGTCCGCGGCTTGCTCTTCGAAGCCAGGGTTGACCAGGGGGATGGGACCAGTCACCGGACCGATTTCAGCGGTGGGTTGGATCTCGGTGGGGAGAGGTTCAGACGGGGTGCTCATCAGAGTTGGCTCTTCGCTAGGACTGGCTAGGGTTGGGACAGCTTCAGTGGCTGTTGACTGGGAAGATGTGCAGCCTCCCAGCAGGATTACAATCAGCAAAAGAACGATAACAAGCGGCAGAATATGTGGCTTTTTCATCAAATTCCATTATCACAAGAGCAGGCTCCTTCCCCCATTTTCAGTATGTGAAAATGGGGGAAGGCGGGGGAAGGGGGCTGGTTCGGCTACCCCTTCACCGCGCCCTGGGTCAGCCCACCCACAATCTGGTCCTGCAGGGCGAGGTAAATGATCATGATCGGCAGCGCACCCATCAAGGCGCCAGCGGCAAACACCCCCCAGCGCTGGGAAATCTGGGCGGCGGCGAAAGTCTGCAGGCCAAGCATCAGGGTGTACTGCGCACTGTCCCTGAGCATCACGCGCGCCAGGACGAACTCGCCATAGGTGCCAATGTAGTTGAGGATGGCAATCACGATCAGGATCGGGCGCAGCAAGGGCAGGATCAGTTGGGTGAAGATCTGCCAGTTGGAAGCCCCTTCCACCATGGCCGACTCGTCGATATCGCGGGGGATGGTGTCCAGGAAACCTTTCATCAGCCAGATGTTGACCCCCATGGCGCCGCCCAGGTACACCAGGATCAGGCTGGTGTGGTTGCCCAGGCCCAGGACAGGGATCACATCGCCGATCTGCGAGATCATCAGGAAGGTGGCGACCAGCGCCAGCAGGCTGGGGAACACCTGGATGAGAAAGATGGCTTTGAGCATGGTCTGGCGGCCGCGGAAGCGAAAGCGCGAGAAGGCATAGCCGGCGACCGTGGTGATCGCCAGCGAAAGCACGGAAGTAATCGAGGCAATCTTGAGCGAATTTCCGAACCACTTCCAGAACGGGAACTGATCCATGGACAGCAATTCCTGATAGTTGCCAAAGCCCGGGTTATCAGGGATCAATTTTTGCGTTGCCAGGGTGCCGGTGGGATTGAGCGAGGCAGAGACGACCCACAGGATGGGGAAGATCGAGAAGATGATCAGGAACACGGCAATCACCAGCCGGATGCCAATGCCGAAGCGGCGCTGAGCTTTGGCTGAAGTGCGGAGTTGTTGCACTGCGGTCATGCTAGACATTTTCGCTGACCTCCTCCCACATGCGGGTATAACGGAACTGGAAGAGTGTGATGGCACCGACGATAAAGAAGATGACGATGGTGATGGCGGCGGCAAAACCGTAATTAATACCGCTGCTGCCCGAGAAGGCAAGGTTGTACACGTAGCTGATCAGGATGTCGGTGTGCCCGGCAGGGGTTGGCGTGCCGGCAATGGGTGGACCACCCCCGTTGAACAGGTAGATCAGGTTGAAGTTGTTGAAATTGAAGGTGAACGAGGCAATCAACAGCGGCCCAACGGCGACCAGCAACAAGGGGAAGGTGATCTTTCCAGAATTTCTGCCAGGGATTGGCGCCATCCACTACGGCTGCTTCGTAGATATCGTCGGGGATGGACTGCAGGGCACCGCTGCAGATGAGCATGAAGTAAGGATAGCTCAGCCACAGGTTGACCAGCAGAATGGCAATCTTGGCCCACCACGGGTCGGTAAACCAGGGCGGAGACCAACCGAATAATCCTTCGAGGGTACGGGAGATGACACCCAGCTCGGGATTCATCATGCCGCGCCAGATCAAAATGGTGATCAGCGCCGGGACGGTGTAGGGGATGATCAGCAGGGAGCGGATCAGCTTCTTGAGCGGGAAATGGGGATCATTGAACAGGATGGCAATCGCCAAACCCAAGTCCAAAATTCAACACCAGGCTGAAGAAAGCAAAAGCAAAGTTCCAGGTGACCAGCTGGACCATTGGGCCGCGCAGGGCGGGGCTGACGAAGAAATCGCGGAAATTGGTAAACTGGATCGATTCGATAAAACCGGGTCGCAGTGACTGACCGGCGGAGGAGGTGAAAGTGCCACGCAGGTTGGTATACACAACCCCCGTCTGCTGGTCGATCATGGCATCTTGTTCAGCATCATAAAGATAGAGGGGGACCAACTCCGCGGCTTCGGATGGGGAGCGCACCTGGATGGTCTTCCCCTCCTCGCCAAACAGGATCTGGGTCAGGTTTTTATCGGTGGCGGCGACGATGGCGTTCAATCGTTCGATAGCCTTCGATCGATTGCGGGGATGCCCTTGGCATCCAGTTCCCCGACGCCCACCTCACCGGGCAGCGGTTGGGCCAGCGGCTCGCCGGGTTTGGCCAGGAAGCCAGTCCCATCAGGATCTAAAAGCCAGAGCGCATACTCCCCCTCTGGCGATTTAAAAGCTGTCCAGGTATAGGCCTTTCCCGCCTCCGGGAGATACTTGACATCCAGGAGCTGCGTCGACCGCCTGTTCTTGGGTGATCAGGTGTCCCTCACCGTAGTTGGTGAAGGCGACCCAGATGGTGAAGATGATCGGGTAAATGGTGAACAGGGCCATTAAGATCAGCCCCACCACCATCCAGCGCAGCGGGTAAGCCTGCCTGCGCACCATCACCACATCGACGAACAGCGTGATGATCACCACTACTGCGGCTAATGGGTAGTAGCCCAGAGAGATCAGTTTGTTGAGAAACCAGATGGCAAAGAGGTTTACAAGGATCAAGAGCGCAAACTGCAGCACTTTTGGCAGCACCGGTTTTGCCGCTGATGACGGGTTTTTGAGCGCATCCTGGGAGGCACGGGAAGCCATAGTTTCCCCTCCGTGGGTTATACCATAGTAAGTGGGTTGGTTAGATAAATGGAAGGCCGGGGGTATCCCCGGCCTTCCTGATTGGGTATCGTTATTGGGTTGTGACTGTCACCAGGTGGGTGGCAGGATCGTAGACGAAAGTCACCGAGCCGTCCGCCGCCTGGTTGAGGATGTAGTTGGGGCCATTCTCGGCGCCGTCCGAACCGTAGTTCAAGGTCCAGTCACCGTTCATGGCGATCTTGATACTCGTAGTCGCCAGCGACCAGGGTAACGGTGAGGCGATAGAGGCCATCATCACCCAGGGTCATAGCGGTCGATTGGCAAGCAGGATCCCACTGGGCGCCGCAGCCAGCCTGGTCCTGGTAGCTGCCAGGCAGGTTGACCATGCCAGCCAGCGCGCCGAGGATCAAGTCACGCACCTGCTGCGCTGCGTCGCGTCATGGATTCCTCAGGAGTCAGGTCGCCGGTCAGGGCCAGGGCGATACCATTGTTCCAGGCACTCCACACGGAACCCATCTCGGGGATGTTGGGCATGGGGATGGCATTGGCACCCGCCTGGCCCATAGCCTTCAGGTCAGGATCATCGGTGGTTTCGAGGACCGAGATGAAGGCTGAGGGGCGCAACCCGGTTTCGTAGATCTGCTGCATGAAGGCATCCGTGGCGACGAACTCGGTCAGGAATGCCTGGGCCAGGAGGATATTCTCGCTGAAGGCGTTGACCATGAAGCCCTGCACGCCCAGGAATGGCGCGCCATTATCGGGGAAGGCATTTGCTACCGCATAGGGCACACCCGAAGCGCGGATGCGATCCAGCGCCCACGGGCCAGCCATCAAGAAGGGGATCTGACCGGTTTCGAACATCGAGTGCGCGGTTTCGTAGTCGGTAGTGTCCGGCATCAGGCCTTCATCGACCGCGGCCTTCATCCAGGTCACGGCGGCGATCATGCCTTCGCCGTCCAGGCCGACATCATCGGGGTTCCAGGCGCCGTTGGCATCCACACCGAAGACATAACCGCCGAAGGCGGTCTGCATGGGCAGGGAGTTGTAGCCCGGGTCACCGCCGATGGCGATGGCGTACTGCACCGTACCAGCCGCCTGCAGGGTGCGACCAATTTCGAGCATCTCGTCCCAGGTGGTGGGTGGTGTTTCAACCAGGTCGGTGTTGTAGAAGAAACCCAGGTTCTCGGTGGCGTAGGGCACGCCGTAGAGCTGACCATCGGTATAGGTGAATGCCTCCAGGGCTGAACCGACAAATTCGCCGGTCTTGTCACCCAGGTCGAGCGGGGTAACCAGACCGCTCTCGATCAAGGCGCCCAGCCAGTCATGCACGCCGATGAAAATATCGGGGCCTTCACCAGCCGGTGCGGCGGTGATCACGGCTGAGCGGATGTCCTGCACCACACCCAGGTCTTCGACCACCAGCGCCACGTTGTACTCGGCCAGGAATTCATCGGCCATGTCGAGCAGGATGGGGGTGCGGGTGTCATCCGCCCAGATCGTCAAGGTAGCCACAGGTTCCACCACCTCTTCTGTGACGACGGGCTCCTCGGTGACGATAGGTTCTTCGGTCGGAACAACTACCGGCTCTTCGGTTACCACGACTTCCACTACGGGAACATCGGTGGGCTCGACCGTCTCGGTTGTACCACAGCCAGTCAGGAACATGCTGAGGATCATGCCGATCAGGACGAAGGTCATGATGGGTTTGTTGAACTTACGCATAGCTTCTTCTCCTTTTATAGAATGTGATTGGTTGGCAGGCAACAAGAGCCTGCCATGGCTTAGAGGATATGATCGCGATTGTGAACGTTCACAGTTAAAAATAGCATAAATATCAGAAAAAAGTCAATATGCATTTTCTCCCGCCGCCAGCCAGGTGCAATGCACTTCAAAAGTGCGTTGCACCTGGTAAATCCTCGGACAACACGCCTTTCCATCTTTTCAACGGTCGCAATTATTTGTGTGTGATCGAAATATTTGCTGGATTGATGTCGTTAACAAACCCGAAACAGTTGCATTTCAGGCCCATTTTATGGTATAGTAAATGTGAACGATCACAATTAGTATATTCCGATCTGCGTCTTATGGCCCGCGAATAATAACACCCAAAAAGTAACCCTGCACGATGTGGCCAGGATGTGCGGCGTCTCCTACCAGACCGTCTCGCGCGTCGATCAACGACAGCCCCGAGGTCTCCGCAAAAACGCGCCGCGCTGGTGCTGAAAGCCATCCAGAGCCTGGGCTACCACCCCAACCAGTTAGCCCGCAGCCTGAAGACCCGCCGCTCGTTCATCATAGAAGTGATCACCTTCGGCGTCGAGACCTACATCCCCCGTGAGCTGATCATCACCATGGGGCGCGCCGCCATCGAGCACGGCTACAGCCTGATCTTCACCGATATCCCCCGTGATGACCCTCAGGAAGAAAGCCGCCTGCTGGCTCACCTGAACAGTGGCCTGATCGATGGCGCCATCATCACCGCTCCGGTCAAAAGCCAGTTGTTCGAGAATCTCTCCGCCAACCCGCCCGGGCTGCCAATCATTCAGGTTCGCAATCCACGCGGCTCGACCGCCCCTTCAGTCTGCATTGACCAATATCACGGCAGCCAGCTGGCGACCCAGCATCTGCTCGACCTGGGTCACCGCGCCATCGCCGAGATCAGCGGGCCGCTCACCTACCACGAGGCACTCACCCGCCACACGACTTTCCTGGAAACGCTGCAAGCGGCTGGCCTCACCCCGGTGGAGAGCATCGAAGCGGCGGAATGGATGCCCCACGAGGGCTACCTGGCAGCCAGGGAGCTGTTGCGTCGCGGCCGGACCTTCACCGGACTGGTCATCGCCAATGACTACCTGGCGCTGGGTGCCATCCTGGCGCTGAATGAGCATGGGCTGCGCGTCCCGCAGGATATCTCCATGGTCGGCTTCGATGATGCCCCCGAGTCGGCTTACTACATCCCCCCCCTTACCACGGTCAAACAGGATTACGACGCCCTGGGCTACCAGAGCATCCATTACCTGGTGGAGTTGATCAAGAACCAGGATACCCCCGCCCACCAGCGGATTTTAATGCCGCAGCTCATCGTACGCCAATCCACTCGCCCCCTGGCATAAGGGCTATCCCATGTAGGGGCGGGTTTACGTAGGGGCGGGTTTTAAGACCCGCCCCCTACGGGCGTTGTACAATAATTTTCGCCTATTTGGCCAGCCCCAACCCGCTAAACATCCCGTCTCTACTTCCTGATCATCGGCAGCCTCATCTGATAATACTGCCGGGCTGCCAACACGTGGACTTCATACGCATCGTAATTATCCTCCAGGTACCCGACGAACAGCCCGCCTCTGGCGCTGATGATCATATCGATCTCACTGCCCAGGCTGTACGGCCCCTGGTCAAGCATCCGACAGTCCCAGGTCTGGAAGATGTCTCCCGGTCCGCAGTTACCGCTGGTCAGCCCGGCGCGTTGAACACGCTGGGCCAGCTTGACCTCCGTTTGGTCGCCATCATTGGCGTCCATGTAGGCAATGACCGGCTCACTGCCGTCCATCACCAGCGAGATACCATGCTGCACCGGCATGATGCCGACATCGTCGATAGCATCACACTGCCAGCGATTCACATAAGCGATCCCATTCCAGTCATTCCCGCAGTTGCCGCCGCTGCCGACATACTTCGCCAGCCAAATCTCACCCGTCAGGGCATTGTAATAGGCAATGTGCAGCGCATCGCCGTAGGCGATGGAAGGGGTATTACCCGTCGAGCCGGTATCGTCGATTTCGATGCAGCGCCAGGTACTATCCGTGTCGCAGTTAGCCATGGTTTCGCTCTGATAGGCGTAGCGCAGTGAGCTGTCAGGAGGCCGGTAATAGGCAATCCGCGGCGAGTTCGGGGGAACGATGGTGATGCTCGGATCCCTGGCTTCGTTATCTTCGGCTATCACGTAGCTGAAATCCCAATAGTCAGAACCGCCGTAATTATCACAATTACCCCCGGGGTGCCCCGATCGTAAAAATAGACCAGGTGGTCGTCACCATTTGAATCAATCACCACCACCGCATGGGCATGACCGTTGGCATCGTAGACCATGGATATCGCCGATGAGATGACACATTCCTTTCCCAAACAGTAATCGGTCAGGTTGATGACCGTTGTCTGGGTTTGGCCACTGCTGTAATCACTCGCATAGCGCGTCACGAAATCCAGGCTGTCATTAAGGGGGTTGTATATGAAATAGCCGGTGCGCCGGTAGTTATCGGCATAGGGATTCGAGAAATACCCCACGGCATTGTAAACACCAACCTGGAGGCCCACCACAACGATCGAGCAATACCAGGTGTTGCTTGGGCCGCAGTTGCCCGCGAATCCCGGGCCGCGGTAGACGGCCTGGGTGAGATATTGCGTATCCCAATCATGGTAGACAACCATGAGTGCCCTGGTATAAGCATCAAATCCCACCGAGATCCGGCCGGTATCGGTATCATTGACCACGGTATCAAAATCCCAGGGCAGCTGCGGAACGGCGGCAGTGCTGCTGGCAAGGGCGGGCAAGCCGCCAGCCAGCAGGGCGAGGCAGAACAGAACGATAAGCAAGAGATGATTTCGGTTTCATATTGCCTCCTGAATCTAAATGAAAGGGATTAAGGATCAGGTTTCAACGGGAAAAATGCAGCCGATCTACATTGAAATAAGTATAGCATGCCTTAAACAGCAGGTGCAACGCACCTGACAGGTGCGTTGCACCTAGATCGCAACCCTATTTTTTGGTTAACAGTTTTTCCAGTTGGGGCCCAAAGCGTTCCAGGCGGTAGGGGGTAGCGGCGAGCACTTCAGCGATGGCGCCAGGCTTGCGCGTGTCCTTCTCAGCCAGCGCCTGCATCAGATCCTTGGGCAGGACGACATCCGACTCGACGCCCATCGAATTCGCCACCTGCTTGCGCCAGGTGCGCAGCGCGTCCAGGCGCAGCAGGTAGCGTTCGTCGGGACGCACCGGCTTGGGCGGGTGCAGCGGCTCGCGTTCCAGCCCACGCTGCACCGCCGCCAGGATGGCGCGCCCGTGGCGGCGCAGTTGTGGCGGGGTCATACCGGGCAGGCGGCGCAGGTCATCCATCCGTCCGGGGCAGTTCTGGGCGATGGCGTGCAGCGTTTGGCTGCCGATCACCTTGAAGCGCGGCCGGCCCATGGCACGGGCCACACCATCGCGGTAATCGCATAGCTCCTGCAGCACTGCCGCCTGCTGCGGGGTCAGCTCGTTGGCATGCGGGACATGATACCAGTCATCTTCCTCGACCATCTGGTGATTTTCGATCAGGCACAGCCGGCGGAAATCCTCCTGCGCCAGCTCCCAGAAGCCCGCCTGCTTCAACTGCTCCGCCAGCCGCTCGCGCAGTGGGATCAGATCAGCGCGTATCCTGCACGGCATAAAACAGGTGGTCCGGCGGCAGGGGGCGGGCGCCCCAGTTGGCGCGCTGGAAGCGCTTGTCCTGCTCGACGTTGAACTCTGCCGCCAGGATGGCGCCCAGGCCCACATGTTTGCGTCCCAGGATGCGCGCCGCTACCAGCGTATCGAACAGGTTGGCGAACTCGAAGCCGAAATCGCGCTTCAGGCAGATCAGGTCATACTCGGCAGCGTGAAAAACCTTCTCGATCTTGGGGTCGGCGAAGATGGGGGCGAGCGGCGTCAGGTCGTCCAGCGCCAGCGGGTCGACCAGCGTATCGGCCAACGGTGTGGAGAACTGGATCAGGCAGACGCGTTCACGGTAGGCGTAGAGGCTGTTGGATTCGGTATCTACGGCGATGATCGGGTGGCGCTGCAGCTCATTTGCCAGTGTGCGCAGGGCTGCAGCGTGGGTGATGACTTGACTGGGGTCGATGGATAACATTGTACTAATTATAGTCTGGATTCGGGAAGGTGGGGGCAGACCTTTTACCACAAAGGACACCAAGTACACAAAGGCACACAAAAGTAATTAAAATAAAATTGGTACAACTATCCCCTAAAACCATATTCGCGTATATTGGCGTAATTCGCGGATAACTCTTTCCCCTATCCCCTTCTCCCTAACCCCTGATTTTCTCCATCACCAGCGCCGGCGCTCCATCCTGGTAATACGCCGTCCACTCCCCCTTGCGTTGGTAGCCGAAGCGCTCGTACATGCGGATGGCTTCCTGGTTATCACTCCTCACACACAGCCGCAGCACAGGCAGCGAGATGCGCGCCTCGCAGGCATGCAGCAGCGCCGCCCCAACCCCCCGCCCACGGAACTCTGGCAGCACCCCGATGGTGGCGATCCAGGCCATCCGCTCCATCTGGCGCACATCCCCGGCGACAAAACCGATCATGCGTCCCTCGGCCACCGCCTTCAACCGCACCACCCCCGGCATGCTCAGCACCCCGATCAAATCCAGCAGCGGCCAGGCGTCCCGCGGAAAACACACCGTCTCCAACGTCCGCAAGCCGCCCAAGTCCTTCAGGTTGGCGCTCTCGATGGTTAACCAGCCGCTCGTTCCCTCGTCCATATCCCGCTGATTATACCCCACCAACTCCTTTCACTTCGGGGAGGAGTGTGGGGAAGGATTCTTCCTTTCTCTAGAAGGGAGAGGGGTTAGGGATGAGGGGTGCTTCTGCAGCAACCGCGTAGGTTGGCGTTGAGGGCGGCGCCTCTCCGATACCCTAACCTCACATAACCCAGCCCGAAACCCAACATTTTCACTCTATCCACGTGAAAATGCGAATATTCATCTCAAACTCAAGGTAGACTATGCGACCACTATCTCGTACCAGCACTGCTAGGCCTGAAGAAGACACCGAAGCTATCATCGTGCCATCCGGGGACCAGCACGGGAACCATCTCTGCTCGATTAAAAACATTAAATCGCTTCCATCAGAATTCATCAGATATAGGCCTGATGGCTCGCGATCGAACTCAAATAGTATTTGCGTGCCATCCGGAGACCATTGGGGACGAAAATCTGTTTTGTTCATATTTTCTTCATGTGGCAGGTACGTCAGCTGCCTCACATCTGAACCGTCTCTGCTGGCCGTGTACACGAAAGTGTCAGGGTGACGATACAGTCCTGTCATGACATTGAACACAATCTCCTGGCTATCTGGAGACCATGCCGGATGTAAAATGCTACCTGTAATCCCATATATGTCCTCACCACCAACTATCCGCTCCTTGAATGAGCCATCTGTATGCATCACAAATAACTCATATGGATTGAGAAAAGGTTCATAGGGACCATGGTTCGAGGTGAAAGCAATAAGGCTTCCATCAGGCGCCCAGGCGGGAGAAATTTCATCGAATGGTTCCTCGGTCAGACGCGTGAACAATTGTGAGTCGCAGCCATTAGTGAATCCCTGGCATACTTCTATGTCCAAAACGTAAATGTCCCAACCACCTCTCGGCAATCCCTGATACTCTTGGGACTGGCGATATGCAAAAGCAATGTGTTTCCCGTCCGGCGAAGCAGTGATCTGGTCACTGAAAATCTCTGCTGCGAACTCTTGCTCTAGCCTCGGTGTGTTGGTCAATTGGATCTTGATGCTGCTGCACGCGGTCCATGTGCGGGCGCAAGAAACAGTAATTTCAAATATTTCGCTATCCGCAACAAGAATGAAGCGTCCTGGTACACGAAATCGAGCAGCAGGGGTAAGCGTTGGTGACGGAGATGGTAGCTGCGTCGGTGACGGAGAAGGTGTAGGTGTAGCGAAAATCGCCACATCCGGGATTGAGGTGATCTTGGTGACAGGCTGACTTGCCAGGGCGGGAGGAGGCGTGGGCGATTGGCGAGCGCCTTCAGTGACTGGTGAGCATGAGAAAAGAAGTGTCGCGACTAGAATATACAAGCCCGCTCGCAAGACGAATTCCGACTTAGTTCGTAGGGTGCGTTCGCAGAACGCACCAAGAACAATCATCACCCCTGAACCCTCATACACCAACATGGATTACTCCCCAATTGAGATAAGAACGGCGGTAGTCTGGCATACGAACATTATACAAGAGCTTGCGCCGAGCGGTGCGTTCAAAAGCAACGTATCCTTTGACCTCAGCGCACCCTGCGGCTCTCCGGTGAAGATCCACAACAGGCAGATCCGAAAGTATCCTGTAAAGGGTTCGGCATCATGAAGTTCCAATTCAGGTCATCAAGCCTGGCATCCCTGTGCTGGCAATCTTCATTTTGGACTTGTGAAACCAGAACATCTGTGCTATAATACCCTCGGACTGGCGCCCCCTCGCCGGTCCATTTCTTTACGCCCACTAATAACTGATAGACTGATGACTGACTACCGACCACCGCCCACCCCGCTCCCTCGCGCACCCAGCCTCTGCCTCCCCCCTGCCTGCATTAGTTTTTTTTGTTCCTCCATTAAAAAACGCATTGAACCTCATTCAATTCCCCTTGCCCCTCACCCGGTTTCCATGCCAGTCTCCTCCTCGCATTCCTCCATCTGCGCAATCAGCGTGATCAGCGTAATCTGCGGTCCGTTTCGTGTTGATTCGATTTTTTATCGAAAACGAATGCTGCCATCACAAATCACGACTGAAGTCGTCACTACAATAGCGCTGGGCGATATGGGTTTCATTCGCGCCCATTGGCGTAATTAGCGGATAACTCCTTGCCTCTCACGGGCACACATTATTCTGCCCATCAGGCCTTGCTCAATCCTCATTCGTGAAGATTGGCGGAGATTAGCGGAATAATGTAAAATCATCATCAGTCCACTTTCTCATCCAGGCATGTGCCTGCATCTATCATCAACCCCCAGAGACTTCCCATGACCCTGACCATTGCCCAGGCGCTGCACGAGCTCCCCATCCTCTCCAAGGCGCAGGTGGTTGCCGGCGCCAGCGGCGTCGACCGCACCATCCGCTGGACGCACATCATCGACCACCCGGATGTCGTCCCCTGGGTGAAGGAGGGTCACCTGCTGCTGACCACCGCCTTCGCCATCATGCTCCACCCCGAGGAGCAGGCGGGCCTGATCCGCTCCCTGGACGAGAAGCACCTGGCGGGGATGATGGTCAACATCGGGCGCTACATGCTGGAGATCCCCGCCGAGATGATCGCCGCCGCGGATGCATGCGGTTTTCCGCTGATCACCCTGCCCTGGGATGTCGATTTCACCGACGTCACCCACGCCATCCACGAGCACATCCTGCAGGAGCAGTACGCCCTGGCGGAACAGGCGGATGCCATATCCACCAGGCGCTGACCCGCCTGGTGCTGGAAGGCGGCGACCTGGCCCGGCTGACCCGCCAGATGGCCGAGATCCTGCACTGCTCGGTGACCATCGAGGACGAGGCGCTGCGCCTGCTGGCACACACCACCCTCGAGCCGACCGACGAGGTGCGCCGGCGCAGCATCCAGTTGGGACGCACGCCCGACGAGGTGGTCGAAGCCCTGCGCCGCCAGGGTGTCTTCGAGCACCTGCGCAACAGTCCCAAGCCCCTACCACCTGCCCCCCAATCCCGCGATCGGCTTCACCCTGGAGCGCATCGTCTCCCCGATCCTGGTCGGCGAGACAGCTGTTCGGCTACATCTGGATCATCGCCAGCGACCAGCCGCTGACCCGCCTGGATTACCCTGGTGATCGAGCGCGGCGCGGTGGTGGCGGCGCTGATCCTCAGCCGCCAGGAAGCCATCTACGAAAACGAGCAGCGCCTCAAGACGCAGACTCTTCGAAGGTCTGTGCGACCCGGACTCCGCCGCCCCGCTGGACGGCCTGCCGGAAGCCGCCTGGCAGCTCTGGCCTGCAGTACGGCTACACGCTGCTGGTGATCGACGCCGGCAGCCCGGACCGCCAGTCCCTGCGCCAGCTTGCCAACCTGGTGGAGGCGCACATGCAGCCGGAAGGCTGCTGGGCAACCGCCATCGAGCGCGGCAGGCACCTGGCGGTAGTGCTGGTCGCCACCCTGGAGACAAAGCACTGCGCGAGGCTGCCGGGCGCTTTGCCCGGCTGCCGCCGGAAAAGGGCTTCCAGGTCAGGGTGGGGATCAGCTCCCCTCCCGGCAGGTGGAAGCGCTGCGCCAGCAGCTACCAGCAAGCCCTGGATGCCCTGACTGCTGCCGCGGCCCTCGGGCAGGAGACCGCCGGGTGTGGGCCTACGACGACCTGGGCTTCCTGGTGAACCTGCTCACCCGCCCGGCGAAGAACGGGTGCGAGAACCGCTATACCAGCCATCCTGCGGCAAGATCGAGCAGTACGACCGGGAGAAGAATACCCACTACCTGGCAACCCTGGAAACCTACCTGGACCACCAGGTCCGCCCCAACCAGGCGGCGAAGCTGCTGTTCATCCACCGCAACACCCTGTACCAGCGGCTGGACAAGATGCACTGACCTGTGGGGGATCGATTTCCAGGATCCGCTGGTCAGTGCTAAATCTGAACCTGGCGATCAAGGACTGGCGCCTGAACCACCCCAAATAATCCCGCTGCAATGTGCAATTGCACATTCACTGGCAAAAAGTTCTGGGCAAATGACAGTTTACCCGGCCTATCCATCCGGGTTATACTGATTCCATTGCACAATCCAATCTCATGGGAGGAAGGATATGACACTTGAAATCAATTCCCTGGAACAGCTTTACCGCGTCACGCACCACCGCTTCGAAGAAGCTATCCGACACGCGCGGGCAAGTTCCTGCCGGGCGGTGTGGCTGCCAACGGCAAGTACCTCCCGCCCTACCCGATCTACATGATCGGCGGGCAGGGCGCCGAGATGGTGGATATCGACGGCAACAAGTACATCGACCTGCTGATGGGCGCAGGCGTCCACATCCTGGGGCATTCCCCGGAGCGCGTGCTGCGCGCCGTCCACCAGCAGCTCGACATCGGCGTGCACTACTACCTGCCCGCCGAGGCGGAGGTCAAGCTGGCCGAAAAAGTCTCGCCAGGTGATGCCCTCGGTCGAGATGGTGCGCTTCCTGAACAGCGGCTCCGAATCGACCATGATGGCGACTGCGGGCCGCACGTGCCTACCGCAAGCGCGCCAAGATCGTCAAGTTCGAAGGCAATTTCCACGGGCAGCACGACACCGTCCTGGTCAGCACCCTGGCGGTGGAAGGTGATCCCGGAACACCCCTGCCGCACCTCGACAGCGCCGGCATCCCCGACAACGTCAAGGATAACCTGCTCATCCTGCCCTACAACGACGCCGAGCGGGCCGTCGAGCAGATCAGGCAGCACGCCGACGAGCTGGGCGGCGTGATCGTCGAGCCGGTCTCGGCCTTCGGGCTGGGCGTGGTGCCCGCCGACCTCGAATTCCTCAAAGCCCTGCGCCAGGTGACCGCCGAGACTGGACATCCCGCTGATCTTCGACGAGGTGGTGACCAACTTCCGCATCGCCCTGGGCGGGGCGGCGGAATACTTCGGCATCATCCCCGACCTGGTCTGCCTGGGCAAGATCCTGGGCGGCGGCTTTGCCATCGGCGGCTTCGGTGGCAAGCGCGAGATCATGGATAAAGTCGTCACCCCCAAGGTGGGCCTGTGGGACCTCTCCGAGCAGATCTTCCAATCCGGCTGTTTCTCCGGCAACCCGGTCTCGATGGTCGCCGGGCTGGCTGTGCTGGAGGAGCTGGAGAAGGGCACTGCCTACCCACACATCAACGGCCTGACAGAGACCCTGTGCCGCGAGATGAACCTGCCCTCGGCGAACGACTGGGCATCCCGCTGATGGCCACCCGGGTGGCTTCCATCTTCCAGTTCCACATCACCAGCACCACGATCAAGAACAAGCGCGATGCCATGAAAGCCAACAAGCAGGCCGCCAGCCTGTTCCACCTGGGGCTGCGCGCCAACGGCATCCTGGCCAGCGCCCACCCGCTGTTCATCTCCACCGCCCACAACCAGGAGCACATTGACCAGGTCCTGGAAGATCTCTGAAACCGTACTCAAGCAAATGATGCAAGACAACCTGTTCTAACCATCTGCCGGTTGAGCACCTGATCTGCGCAGGCTCAATCGTAGTAACGATTTCAATCGTTACCTGCCCCACCTTCCCTCACACCCTTGGGAGCAGCATAGTTCTCAAGCGGCTTGATCAATAAGGAGAATATCATGAAGAAGATTTCATTGTTTCTCACCCTCGCTCTGCTGCTGTTCGGGCTGGCGGCCTGCAAATCCGCCGAACCGGTGGATACGTGGACGTGGAGGTCCCCGAAGGCGACACCTTCTCCCTGCGCATCGCCGAGGATCCGGAAACGCTGGACAACGTCAAGACTACCTCCGGGGCGGCCGAGAGCGTCATGGCACTGACCTTCGCTGGAGCGCCTGATCTACATCGACCAGGAAAATGTCATCCATGGCTGGCTGGCTGAATCCTGGACGGTCAGCGATGACCAGCGCGAAGTAACCTTCTTCCTGCGCCAGGGGATCAAGTTCACCGATGGCACCGATTTCAACGCCGAGGCGGTCAAATTCCATTTTGACCGCATCCTGGATCGCGCCAATGCCTCCCCGGCCAAAGCCTACTACGGCTCGCTGGAGGAGGTCGTCGTGATGGACACCTACACGGTCAAGCTGGTCTTCGAAGAGCCCTTCGCCGGGCTGTGGAATGTGCTCAGCTATGCCTATTCGGGCTTCAACTCACCCGCCGCGGTTGAGAAGTGGGGCGATGAATACGGGCGCCACCCGTCGGCACCGGTCCCTTCATGCTCAATGAGTGGATTCCCGGGCTCCCGGCTGACCTTTGTGCGCAACCCGGATTATGTCCAGGTGCGCGAGGATGCCACCAACCCCGGCCCTGCACTGCTGGCTCAGATCGTCTTCCTGGTCATCCCCGAAGATGGCACCGCCATGGCAGCCCTGCAGACCGGCGAACTGGATGCCTCGATCCTCAATGCCGACACCTTGCCGCAGGTGGAGGGCAACCCGGACTTCAACATCTACATCATCACCAACTCCACCCGATCCAATTCATTGAGTTCAACTGCGAAAAGCCACCCTTCGATGACCCCCTCTTCCGCACCGCGCTGGGCTACGCCGTGGACCGTGAGATGCCATCGTCCAGGCCTCGCGCGGTGGCTACTCGACCCCATGTACAACCCACTTGCGCCCGGCTTGATCGGCTACGATGCTTCGATCGGCGAGGAATACGGCACCCCGTACGACCCCGACACGGCGCGCCAGATGCTGGAAGAGCTTGGCTGGGTGGACAGCGACGGCGACGGCATCCGCGACAAGGACGGTGAGCCGGCCTGCTTCGAAATGTGGTCCTACTCCGGCTATACCTATGTCATCGCGCACCCTGGAGATCCTGCAGCAGAACTTCCTCGATGTGGGCATCGAGATCACCATCGAGCTGAGCGATTGGGGCGCCTTCTACCCCCGCCTGAAGCGCGAGGGGCTGGACATGGATCTGATGCGCTGGACCTGGGGTGACATGGACGTGATGACCGTGCTGTTCCGCTCGCCCGGTCATCGCGGTCACATCGCCGGAGGATGCCGAGCTGGATGGTGTACTGGATGCCATCGATACCACCATGGACTTAGAGCCAGCGGCTATCGACTCGCCCGCCAGGCGCAGCAGACTGCTGCTCGAGCGCATGGTCATCATCCCCATCCAGGCCGATTGGACGCTGTACGCCCTCAAGGCCAATGTGCGCGACTTTCCACGCGATTACTTACGGCTACGTGATCGCGGGAGATGTGTGGTTTGAGAAGTAAAGCCGCCAGCCTCGCCGCCTGCCGGCTGACCTGGCATGGCTGTCTATATCCTGCGCCGCCTGCTCTACCTGCTGCCCGTCTGCATCGGGATCCTGCTGGTCACCTTCCTGATCAAAGCAGCCATCCCGACTGACGCGGTCAGCATGCTGTACAGCGGTCAGCTCAGCGAGGAGGAATTCAGCAGAGGCGTCCGCCATCATCCGCGCCGAATTCCACCTGGACCAGCCCCCGCTGGTGCAGTTCTATTACTACGTGGCAGATATCCTGCACGGCGACCTGGGCATCTCGGTGCGCACCCGCGAGCCGGTACTCGACCTGATCGGCTACCGCTACATCAATACCATCAAGCTTGCCCTCGCCAGCCTGGTCATTGGGGTCGATCCTGGGCGTTGCCACGGGGATTGTCTCGGCTTATTACAAAGATACGATCTTTCGACGTGACTGCCATGACGGTCAGCCTGTTCGGATTGTCCATGCCCGCCTTCTTCCTGGGCATCCTGCTGATCCTGCTCTTCTCGGTGCAATTACGTTGGCTGCCGGTGATCGGGGATGGCGGCTGGAAGACATCTGCTGCTGCCCATCGCTGAACCTGGGGCTTGATCCTGTCCGCCAGCCTGGCGCGCATCACCCGCTCCAGCATGCTGGAAGTGCTGCACCAGGATTACATCCGCACGGCGCGCGCCAAGGGCTTGAACGAACGGCTGGTGGTGTTCAAGCATGCCCTCAAGAATGCCCTGCTGCCCGTGATCACCATCATCGGCCTGCAGATTGGCGGGCTTGCTCGGCGGGGCTTTCATCATCGAAAACGTCTTCGCCTGGCACGGCATCGGCGAACTGGCGGTCAAAGCCATCCTGTGGCATGATTTCACCATCACCCAGGGCATCATCCTGATCAGCGCCGCCACCTACGTGCTGGTCAACCTGCTGGTAGACATCCTCTATCAGGTCATCAACCCACGCGTCAAGTTGTCCGGTTGAGCCTGCCATGAGCCTGACCTCCCCTCCATTCCCGCCCTGCCGGCGGCGAAAGAGCCAACCGGCTACATGCCGAATCAGGCGGGCCGCATCCTGCGCCACCTGCTGCACAAGCGCTCCGCTCAGATTGGCGGGTTTATCTTCCTGCTGCTGATCTTCCTGGCGCTCTTTGGGCCGCTGGTGACCCCCTACGACGCATTCGACATCCAGGTGAAGCAGCGGCTGCAGTCACCTTCCCTGCAACACATCTTCGGCACTGACGAGCAGGGCCGCGACCTGTTCAGCCGCATCCTCTATGGCGCCCGCTACGCCCTGGAGATCATGCTCGTCACCACCACCATCGGCGCGGCCGGCGGACTGCTCTTTGGCTTGCCCTCCGCCTATTTTGGCGGTGCGGCGGATATGCTGGTCATGCGCCTGATGGATATCATGCTGGGTTTCCCCTACATCCTGCTCATCCTGGCCATCGTTGCCATCATTGGCCCCAGCCTGGACAATGCCATGATCGCCATCGGCGTAGCAGGCATCCCCTCCTTTGCCCGCCTGGCGCGCTCCGCCATCCTGGTGGTCAAGGAGCAGGACTTCGTCACCGCCGAACGCGCCCTGGGCGCCAGCCACATGCCGGATCATGTTCCGCAGCATCCTGCCCAACATCCTTTCACCCATCATCGTTTATATTTCCCTGACCATGCCCACCGCCGTGCTGGCAGCAGCCTCGCTCGAGCTTCCTTGGATTGGGCGCCCAGCCGCCCATCCCGAGTGGGGCGCCATGCTGGTCAATGCCCGCGATTTCATCGTCACCGCTCCCTGGGTGGTGCTGGCGCCCGGGTCTGACCATCTTCGTCGTCACCCTGGGGATCAACCTGTTGGGCAATGCCCTCCGCGATGTGCTCGACCCGCGCGACACCACCAGCCTGCAAAGCTGATACCGGCAGTATATACATTAGGAGGAACTCCATGAGCGAGCATTATGACCTGCTGATCGAAAATACGCAGATCGTGGACGGCAACCGGGCACCCGGGCTTCCCGGGCAGCATCGGCATTCGCGGCGGAGAAGATCGCCGCAGTCGGCGCGCTGGAACGGCACCGCCGACCGGGTGATCGACGGGCGTGGCAAGGTGACCTGCCCCGGCTTCATCGATCCCCATTCGCATGCCGATGTGACCCTGTTGAAATACCCCCTGGCACAAAGCCTGCTCATGCAGGGAGTGACCACGGTCATCGCCGGCAACTGCGGGATGAGCCTGGCGCCCTTTCGAGCTGACGAGAGTTCGGATATCCTGGCAGCCCTGAAGCAAGCCCTGGGACGGCACCATCGACATCCCCTGGCGCTACTTTCGCTGAATGGCTGGCGGTGGTCGAGGCAGAGCGGATTGTCCATCAATTATGCCCCGCTGGTAGGGCACAGCATGCTGCGCACCGCCGACGATGGGCATGGAGACCCACCAGCAGGCAAGCGAAGAACAGATCAAGGAAATGGAGAAGCTTGCCGCGGAAGCCATGCGCAGCGGCGCATTTGGTCTCTCGGTCGGGCTTGGACGGTTCCTGGCCCGGCGCCTACGCCGACCGGGAGGAGCTTGTCCGCATGGCAAAGGTCGCCCAGGCATACGGCGGCTTCTTCACCCCGCACACCCGCTTCCACCAGAACCAGTGGCCTGCCAGCCGCCCGGATGAGCACGGCTACGGCATCTACCACGGCGCGCCGGGTGAGATCTTCGCCGGTCGCTACCACGGACTGCTGGAAGCGGTGGAGATCAGCCGCCAGGCGAACCGGGTGCCCGTTACCATTGCCCACTTCACCCCGGCCTATATCGTGCCCCTGCCGCAGCCGGACTACCTGGCTGAGGCGGTCGCCCGTGCCACGCTCGAAGAAGTGATCGACCGCGCCTGGGACGAGGGCTTGAAGATCATGTTCAACGTGGTCGCCTGGCAGCACCACATCGGCGGCATGTCGCCCGATCATCGATTCATTCTACTCCTTCCAGCTTATCGCTGCCCGGCTGGCTGCGGGCGATGAAAAAGGAGGATTTCGCCGCCGCCCTGGGTAAACCGGATTTCCGCCGCCAGGTGAAGGAACTGGTCTACTGCGGCACCTTCAAGTTCAACATGGTCAACCCGGTCAGCGAACCGTACTGGATGGACAACAGCCGCATCCTGGAATGCAGCCGAGGCTGAATATGTTGGGCGAACGATGGGTGAGATCGCCCGCCAGCGCCAGCCGGATTCGATCGTCGACGGCGGTCTACGACACCTCCCTGGAGGTGCTCTTCGACATCCTGCACGCCGACCCGCATGCCCAATGGGTGCACTTCCGCGACCTGCGCCACGACCGGGTGCTGGCGACGTTCCTGCAGCACCATGCCGCCTCGCCCTGCACGGACGGCTTTGCCCTGTCTAGACGCAGGCGAAGTATGAGGACGGCACTCTTCCAGTACGGCGTTGTGCCCCAACTACTTCTCCATGTTCCCGCACTACATCCAGGAATTTGTGAAGGAGCAAGGGGACACTCAGCCTGGAGGAAGCAGTGCGCAAAGCCACCTCCGTGCCCGCCCGAGAAATGCTCGGGTTGACCGACCGGGGCGTGATCGCCGAGGGTGCCTATGCCGACCTGGTGGTCTTCGATTACGAAAACCTGCGCGGCAACGACGATTACCAGCATGTCACCCGCCCGCCGGAAGGCATTGCCGCATGTGATCGTCAACGGCAAAGTGGCCTTCGAGAACAAGACAGCACACCGGCATACGCTCCGGCAAGGTGCTGCGCCACAGTTAAGGAATGACAATGGAACCATTCAAAATGCACTGCATCGAGATCAAGGAACGCCCCGCGAGCGCGGCCGCAGTCACGGCGAACAGATGCGCGGCGCAGATCCAGGCCATTTTCGATTATGGGCGGGAAAGCCTGAAGCAAGCGGGCGGTCCACCGCTGGAGGCGATCGGCGCTGCCTTTCAAGCCGCCACCGGGCACCTGCAAGCAGCCCGTAAATGGACCCCCGACCTGGTCGAAGAGCTGGAAGGCATCGCCGAGGGTGCCGGGGTGGACTTGGGCGTGCTGTGGGCATTCCAGTGCCAGGATGAAATCCTACTGGTTCAACACCGGGCAGACTCGGGCAGTTCCCCCGCATTCCGACCCGGACCGCTGCTCCAGCCTGGGCGTGCCGGCCAGGGACGGGCAGCCCGACCCTGCTGGCCCAGAACCTGGACACCCCCACCCTGTACAACGGCTGCCCAGACCCTGCTGCACATCCGTTACCCCGACACTCAGACCGCCAGGCTTACGTGGTCACCGAACCCGGTCTGGTGGGCATCTGCGGCTTGAACAGCAGCCCGCTGGGGGTCTGCCAGAACACCCTGGCGCTCAAGTTGAATTACGATCCCGACGGGTTGCCCGCCATGCTGGTGGCGCGTGCCCTGATCGACCAGCCCGACCTGGACTCCGCCTGGCGCTTCCTGCACACAGGTGCCGCATGCCTCGGGGATCAACTACATGCTGGCCGATATGAAACCAGCGTGGAAGATTACGAGTGCTCCGCCGAGCATGGTGCAGCGGTCGCTTCCCGCCGATCGCTGGAGAGCCGCGCTGGCCCACACCAATCACCCGCTGGTCAACACGCGACCTGCATCCGACCGGCTAAGCTGTCAGCGGAGACTCCGCCAGCTCCACCACCTCAGCAACGAACATTCCGCCCAACCGCCTGGCCTGCCTGGAGCGCACTTTTTACGAGGCCAGGGGGCCGGTGAACGTGGAGCGCATCAAGCAGGTGCTCAGCTCGCACGAACCGCCCGAGTTCCCCATCTGCCGCCACCTGCCGCCTGGCAAGGACCCGATGCGCGGCCTGACCAACAACAGCCTGGTCATGCTGCTGACCCGCCCAGCGGAACTGCACCTCACCTCCGGCCCACCTTGCATGTCAAATTATAAAATTTTCCGCTTCTGATGCTATACTTCACCCCAAGGAAAATGCCGCATGAAACAATTTCCCGCCTCCCACCTGCTCACCTTGACCGGAACACCCCGCCAGCGCGGCCGGGTGCACGGAGAAAGCCTGCGCCAGGAGATTCGCACGCTGCTCGGGCACTGGAAAGATTTCATTGCCGAAGCCAACGCGACCTCCCCCAATGAATACATCCACCAGCTCATCAGCCAGACCAATTTCACCCCCGCCATCGAAAAATGGACTCCCGGTCTGTTGGAAGAGGTGCGCGGCATCGCCGAAGGCGCCGGGGCCGCCTTCAACGACATCTACGCCTTTCAGTTGCAGGATGAGGAATGGTGGTTTGGGCAGCAGCGCAAACAAAGGCAGCCGGCGTCCGCCCATCACTGCAGCTCGCTCGGTTGGCGGGGTGATGCCGGGCATCCCAGCCTGGTAGCCCAGAACATGGATCTGCCCGACTATCTGCAGGACTACCAGGTGGTCTTACGCATCCAGGATGAGCGCTTGGAGGACGAAGTGCTGGTCTTCAGCGTGGCAGGGTTGGTAGCACTGAACGGCATGAACAGCAGCCCGCTCGGTATCGTCTGCAACAACCTAAGCCAGCTCAATCACTCCCCGCATGGGCTGCCGGTTGCCTATGTGCTGCGCGGCGTTTTGCAGCAAAGATCCTTCGACCAGGCATTCGCATTCCTCAGTTCCATCCCGCACGCCTCCGGACAGAATTACATCCTGGGCAGCCCGGCGCAGATCATCGACCTGGAATGTTCCGCTAACCAGGTAGCAGAGTATTGCCCCAATGGGCGCACCCGGGGCGTCTGCCATACCAACCACCCCTTTGCCAACCGTGACGTCCACGCCAGCCTGCTCAGCCCGGGAACCTCCCCGCAGGAGATTCAGGCGCAGATCCTAGCCAAATCGGTCAATTCCCGCACCCGCTACCAGGCGCTTTCCACCCATTTTGGCGCGGTGGAATGGCTCAATCTCGATCCGGAAACTACCCGGCGGCTGCTCAGCTCGCACGTCTCCCAGCAGCACCCTGTCTGCCGCCACCCCGGCAGCGCTGAAAAATGGAGCACCCTGGGCAGTTCCATCATGCAGCTTTCCACCCCAGCCTACCTCTTCGTTTGCCCCAGCTCCCCCTGCAGCGCCAAATTCACCGAGTTCGTCCTCTGACTCCCCTCCCTACAGGGAGGGGCTGGGGGTAGGTCTGCTCCCCTCCCTACAAGCATGTGCCAGGGCCAGGTCACCTCTCCCTAAATCCCTCCCCTGCAGGGAAGGGACTTTAACTCCCCTCCCTGCAGGGAGGGGCCGGGGGTAGGTCAGCTCCCCTCCCTGCAGGGAGGGCCCGGGGTAGGTCGGGGTAGCGACCCCAATTATAGCAAAGCCGGGGAGTCCGGCAGGCTTCCAAAATCATCCCCAAAACCGTCTCCAACTGGTGCTCAACCTCCCAGTTGTTAAATCGCAAGCACTGCCAACCCATGCTGGCGTAAATAAGCTTCGCGTTCCTGATCATAATCAACCTGCTCTTGATGGATCCCCCCATCTACTTCTACCACTACCCCTGCCTGGTGACAGTAAAAATCAACAATAAACCGTCCAATAACTTGCTGCCGTCGAAAATGGATGCCCGTCAACCGCCCGGCACGCAATCGTTGCCACAACAGACCCTCTGCCGGGGTCATCTCCTTGCGCAGTTCTTTCGCCCGCTCCAGCATTTCTTGGGGAACATGCTGTCCGATGACGATGTGGTTAATCGGCATCCTTACCCTCTCCCTAAATCCCTCCCCTGCAGGGAAGGGACTTTAACTCCCTCCCTGCAGGGAGGGGTTGGGGGTAGGTAGCTCCCCTCCCTGCAGGGAGGGGCTGGGGGTAGGTAGCTCCCCTCCCTGCAGGGAGGGGTTGGGGGTAGGTGCGCTTACTTATCCGAACCCTTGACGAAGTTCTGCATCAAACTGGTGAACTCCATCGGGAAGATGAACTTGGTCGAGGCGCTGGCGCCCATCGATTTCAGCGTCTCGAAGTACTGCAGCGTCATCATCCGCTGGTCCACGGTCTGCGCCACTGAATTAATCTTATCCAGGGCGGCGGCGAAGCCTTCGGCTCGTAGCAGTTGCGACTGGCGCTCACCCTCGGCGCGCAGGATGGCGGATTGCTTCTCGCCTTCTGCCCGCAGGATGTTGGACTGCTTCTCACCGTCGGCGACGTTGATCGCCGCTTCGCGCTGACCGGTTGATTCGGTCACCAGGGCGCGGCGGTTGCGCTCGGCGGTCATCTGGCGGTTCATCGCGTCCTGACTTCGCGCGGCGGGATGATCTCGCGGATCTCAACGTTGGTCACCTTGACGCCCCAGCGCTCGGTCACCTCGTCCAGGCGGGTGCGCAGCAGGTTGTTGATCGTCTCGCGCTCGGAGAGCACATCATCCAACGGGATGCCACCGATCACCGCACGCAGGGTGGTTGTGGCCATACCCTGGGCTGCGGCTTCAAAGTTGCCAACCTGCAGCACGCTCTCCGTAGGATCGAGCACTTTGTAGTACCAGATGAAGTCCACCGAGATGGCCGCGTTATCTTTGGTGATCGAGGTTTGGTGCGGAATCTCGCGCACCTGCTCACGCAGATCCGTGCTCACGCCGCGATCGATGATCGGCACCAGAAACACGATGCCCGGCCCCTTGGTGCCGATGCAGCGACCCAGGCGGAAGACCACCAGGCGCTGGTATTCCGGCACCACCCGGATCGCGGTGGCCAGCAGGACCACAAAGAAAACGACTGCTGCGCCAACCAGGCACAGGACAAGGGTTGTGGTTTCAGTAAACATAGAAGCCTCCAGTAATTCAGTTGAAATTTGGGATGAGATGGTTAGTTTTCTTGAACTTTAGATGGCTCAACTTCCAGGATAAAGCCCTCGCGGCCGATAACCCGCGCCATGCTGCCCTCGGGAATGGGCGCGGCACTGCGCGCACTCCACAGCTCGCCAGCGACCTGGATCGAGCCTTCGTTATAGATGGCTGTCTTTGCCTCGCCGAGTGCACCGATCAGACCAGCCAGGTCGTGAGAGGGGCGCCGGCGCTCTGCTTCCAGCACCTTGACGGTGGCAATCCACAGATACCCGGCGGAGAGCAGCGAGACAATGATCGCCAGCAGGGGGTTCACGCCAGGCTGCCACCAGCTGTCGCCCTGGAACAGGTACGTTGAGCCGATCACGAAGGCGATCAGGGCAATGATGAGGAAGATGATCTGGCGCGAGTGCCGTACCGCCAGGATGAAGGGGAACACACCCAATACGAGCAGTCCCAGCGCCCATAAATTGGTGGGAAGCATGTAAATTCCCCAGCCTGCCAGCAGCAGCAGAAAGAATGCGCCCAGCTCGAGTATACCAGTGCCCGGCGAGAACAAGGCCATGATCGCCACCAGCACGCCTGCGACCAGCAGCAGGTAAAACAGATTGGGATTGAGTAGGATTTCCACGGCTTACTCCTTGACCTGCAAATTCATTATACAACAGAATGGATGAGAGGAAACGTAGATAGGGGTGAATCGACGAATCAGCAATTCAAATGAACCGGTGGTTTGTACATTGTTTCAGATTTTCATAAACGCTGTCTCCTTGATATCATTATGCATCATGGAGAGACAGGCGGCCTGAGGAAATCTGTGGAATCAGGCAGGGTTCGCCATGAAATGCTGTCACTCAAACGAAAGGTGTCTGGTATGATTAAGCCCAATGTCCATTTTCTCGCTGCTGCTAAGCCTGGGAGCACTGGCCGGACTGGTAATGATCGCCGTTCGGGCGCCGAAGAAGCTGACCTTCCGCTATCTGGACGCTACGCTGGGGGTGCTGCTCAGTGCGCTGGTGGTCAGCCGCCTGGCCTATGTTTTTACCAACTGGGAGTACTTCCGCCTGCACGCTGGTGAGATATTCCAGGTTTGGCTGGGTGGGCTGTCTGCGCCAGGGGCGCTGCTGGGGGCATTCCTGGGTATGTTGTTCCTGCGGGCAATGGGTTACTTCTTTCTTGGCCCGCTGGCTGACGGGCTGCTGCCGCTGTTAGGCACACTTTCCATCGCCGCCTGGCTGGGCTGCTGGAGCGATGGCACTGCCTACGGAGCGCCATCCACGGCATGGTATGCGCTGCCAACAAGTGACGAGTGGGGCGTGGTGGCACCGCGCCTGCCGGTGCAGCTGCTTGGCGCGTTGTTCAGCCTGGTTCTGTTCGCCGGATTGGAGCAGGCACAGACATGGCTGCGCCGCCCGGGATTGGCAGCCAGCCTCGGTGTTTTGGGTTGGGCATGCATATTATTTAGTCTATCTTTCCTGCGCGCCGATCCTGCGCGGATTTGGCTGGGGCTGCGTTTGGAGGCATGGGGGGCATTGACGGTGGCAGGCGTGGGGCTGGCGGGTCTTGCCGCCGTGCTGCTGCTTAAGAAACGCCAGCCAGCGATTGGGTGACGCGCGGAGGACTGGGATTAATAGGATTTTTATTAGATGATTGATCTGACGATCGACACAAATAAGGTAAGAGAGTTCATCACCGATTTTATCCGCGCGGAGGTCAGCCAGGCAGGATACACACGCGGTGTGATCAACCTGTCTGGCGGGATCGACTCGGCACTGGCCTGCAGCCTGGCAGTCGAGGCGCTCGGCGCGGAGAACATCCTGGCTCTGCGCCTGCCATACCACAGCTCCTCTCCAGACTTCGCTGGCTCATGCCCAGCTGGTGATCGATGCGCTGGGCATATCCTCCATCACCCTGCCCATCACCGACATGGTGGAACCGCTGTTCGAGCGCTTCCCCGAGATGAGCCCGCTGCGGCGGGGAAATGTAATGGCCCGCCAGCGTATGATCGTGCTCTATGACCAGTCGGAAGCCTTTCACGGTCTGCCCATCGGCACCGGCAACAAGACCGAGATCCTGCTCGGCTACAGCACCATCTATGGAGATGCCGCCTGCGCCATCAACCCGCTGGGTGACCTGTACAAGACACAAGTGCGGCAACTGGCCCGTGCGATGGGTGTGCCCGAACCGATCCTGAACAAGCCGCCCTCAGCTGACCTGTGGGATGGGCAGACCGACGAGGGCGAGCTGGGCTTTACCTACACCGAGGTGGACCAGCTGCTTGCCATGCTGGTAGAACGGCGCGCTTCGCTCGCCGAATGCCGTGAAGCTGGCTTTGAGGATGATTTTACCAACACAGTGATCAAGCGCATCCGCCGCACACGCTACAAGCGCCTGCTCCCGCCGGTTGCCATCCTGTCAAAACAAGCCTTATGATCCATATCCCACCGGCACTAAAACACCGCCGCTTCCGCTACCTGTGGCTCGGTTTACTGATCTCCATGGCTGGCTCCCAGATGCAGCTCTGGTCGATATTCTGGCACATCCGCACGCTGACCGACCAGCCCATCGCCCTGGGAGGCGTGGGCCTGGCACGCATTCTACCGGTGATCATCTTCTCCCTGATCGGGGGAGCCATTGCCGATACGTTGAACCGGCGACGGATCTTGCTGGTGACCCAGTTCAGTTTGGCCTGCCTGGCGCTGGCGCTCGGCTGGCTAACCCTGGCGGGAGAGGTCAACCTGGGCTGGATCTATGCCCTCACCGCATTGCAGGCGGTTGCGGCGGCCTTCGACCTGCCGGCGCGCCAGGCATTGGTTCCCAACCTGGTGCCTGCCCGCGATCTGCCGAATGCCTTCAGCCTTAATTCGATTGCTGCGCACACCGGCGCAATTATTGGACCGGCGTTGAGCGGATGGGTGATAGCAGGATGGGGGCTTTCCCATGTGTACCTGATCAACGCTGCATCTTTCATGGCAGTGATCCTGGCTCTGTTGCTGATTGGGCCGGTCCAGCAGGAAAGCCGCCCCGGCATGCAGGCAGCACAATCAGGGCCGCGATCGCTGGTCAGCCTGGGAGTGATTCAGGAAGGGATCTCCTTCATAATCAAACACCCGCTCATCCTGCCGACGATGCTGATGGATTTCTTTGCGACCTTCTTCTCCTCGGCCAATACGCTGATGCCGATCATCGCCGTCGATATTCTAAAGGTGGGGGCAGTCGAATACGGCTGGTTATCCGCCGCCCAGGCCATCGGGGCGGTGGCTGCCGCGCTGGTGATCTCACAGGTAAACCAGATCCGCCGCCAGGGCCCGCTGTTCCTGCTCTCAGTTGTGGCTTTTGGGTTAGCGACCATCTTCTTCGGTTTTACGCGCAGTTTTGGGCTGGCAATGCTGGCCCTGGTGCTGATCGGCGCCGCGGATGCGGTCAGCACCATCATCCGCAACACCATCCGCCAGCTGCGCACACCGGATTACATTCGCGGGCGAATGACCAGCATTAACCAGATCTTTTTTACCGGTGGACCGCAGCTGGGTGAGGTGGAAGCCGGTGCAGTCGCACAATTATTTGGCACCCCGTTTGCCATTGTCAGCGGAGGGATCGGCTGCCTGATTGCGGTGGGCGTGATTGCCCGCCGTTGGCCCCAGTTGCGAACCTACGATGGCTCCGAGCCAGCCAGGGACTAACCTATTCCAGGAGAAACCAGCATGCCAGGATTGACCGATCGAGCAGGAGGAGAAGCGCCGGAGGTAGGCGCAGCCGTGGAGCGAGCCCACCAGGCCTGGCAGGAGAGTATGCTGCGGCAGAACGAGACGCTGCGCCTGGCGGTGCAGTCCCGGGTGCCGCAAACACTTGCCGACCGCTGTGGGGGGACTTATTGCAATGAGCGCCTGCTGCTTAACTATTGGGGGAAGCCGGTCAGCCTGTCCTGGCCTGACCTGGACGCCCGCTATGAGCCGGACGGGCCAGAAGTATCCGTCTTTGATACCGCCATGCTGCTGTATTACCTGGTGACCGCCGACGGCGCCGCACTGGCGGATCGTTGGATCGGCTACCGCGAGCTGCCGGATGGCGCCTTCTACGCTAACGCCTTTCAGGGCTACAGCGGCAACCGGCTGGCGCGCACCTTTGGCGAACGCCCGCAGGCCTATATCACCGCCGCGCAAGCCTTGGACGGGCTCCCCCTGCCCGGGCTGCCCGGCCTTGCTTATGCTTTTTTGCCCCTGCCCAGGGTGCGCCTGGCAACCGTGCTCTACCCGGGAGATGAGGAATTTCCCGCCCGCGGGACTGTGCTGTTTGACGCCGCTGCCAGCCACTACCTGCCCACGGATGGGCTGGCGCTGCTGGGCTCGGGCATCGTCAGCCGCCTGGCAAAGAAAGCCTGAAGGCTACCCTCAGGCGGGGACGCCAGAGATTTCCATCCCCTGGGGGCTGTCCACCACAAAGTCAAAGCGGACGCTGCGCTTCTCCTGCGGTTCGAGGGTGAACTCCCAGCGCAGCAGGTTCATCTCGCTCACCTCGACCGGTTTGGGGTCAGCCGATTCCAGACGTACCTTGATCTCCTCATGGCGCGAGATGGGAAACTGGTCGTGCAAGGTCAATTTGGCGGCATAGGGGAGCAGGTTTTCTACTTTTATCTCATAGCCTACCCCCATGTGACGCCTGCCGCCGATCAGGCGCTTATCCACATCCCGGCGCTTCAATTCGCGTTCTACTTTCAGCCGGTCTTCGCTGCCCAGGTAGAGCTCGATTTCGCCCTGCGGCGCAGTCAGCTCCAGCGGCGTGGTGCCTATATATTCATCCCCAACAAAAATATTGGCCTCGCCGGGGAGCAGGGTGTAGGGACCGGAATTGAGGATGCGTGCCCGGCGATACGCCGCCGGCACCAGTTTTGGCGCACTGACAAAATCCAATCGCGGCGAGAGGGTAAAGCGGGCGATAGTTACCTTGTGCAGGGTGCCATCCGGCGGGATGGTCACCGGGGCAGGGATGGCATAGGTCACCGCAGAGCCAGAACTATCCACCGCCGCGGGCACTTCCTCTGCCTGGAGCATTTCAAGATTATCATATGTCTCCTCCGAGACACGATTGGCGCGCGTGGAGAGCATCCTTGCCTGCGGGGCGCCTGCCGGCGCCATTGCCACATGCTTGGGCCTGGGCGGTGGAGGCGGGCCAATGAACCAGGGATCCAGCTCAGGCAGGGTACGGGCCATCGCCGGGCGGGCGGTCGACAGGATGAGGCATACCGCCTCCCAACTCTCCCCGGTGTTCTGCCCGACTTGAGCCAGATAGCCCATCTCTATCCTTGGCTGGCTGTTCCCCTCCACCAGGCGCAGATCATAGAACGGCGTCCAGTGGGCTCCGCTGATGATATAGCTTAATTCAACGGTCAGCTCCCCTGGCTGCAGCACCTCAAGCTCCACATTGGCCTGGTAGCGCTCGCGGGCGGATGCTGCGCTGCTGCTCCAGCTCTTTGGTCAGCTTCTGCAGCTCGCGCTCTAAACTGCGCCGTTCCACCGCCAGGGCATGGAGGGTTTCATCAAGCTGGCCAGCCCGGGAACCCAATCCGTCCAACAGGGCCAGCTGCGCCTCCACGCTCATCTCACCCGCCGCCATCGCCGCGGCATACATCTCTGTATGACCGGCCAATTTGTCCAATACCAGGCGGCTTTGATGGGTCAGCTCCACTTGGGCATCCAACTTCTTCAGATCATCCTGCCGCGCTTCCACCTGCTGTTCCAGCTGGCGTACGCGCTCCGCCGGGGTTTCCGTGTAAAAACTGCGCTGCACCTGCACACCCAGCAGGCGCGCCCGGGCGGTACCCCGCGCCGCTGCCCGCAGCGAATCCGCGTCGATCTGCAGGGGCAGTTCACTGATGACCACCGTATGCAAGCCGGACCCCAGCTGCAGTGCTCCCTGGCGCACCACCCGGGCACGATCCGGGTATACCGTTACTGCCTTGAGTGAGGTTGTTAGTTGCTCCATCATCCAATCCTCCTATGCTTAATCTTACTCCACGGATGGCAGGCTGCGAAGAGGAAATACAACCATTTGGATAGCATTACATATTTGGTAAGGGAATACGATATCTCAATTTCGAATATCGATTAAAATTACTCCAATGTTCCTCATTCCATCCACAGGTCCTCAATACGATCCTCTGACAGGTGTTTATTCACGGCAGATGTTGCGCCAGTGGTTGCCCGAGGGAATTGAAAACGCCCAGCGCAATCATTACACCCTGGCATTGATGATGCTCGATCTCGACTATTTCAAGAGCATCAACGACGCTTTTGGGCACACCCGGGGTGACCAGACCTTGACAGATTTTGCCCGGCGCTTGCAGACCTTGCTGCGCGCATCTGACCTTGTCTTTCGTTATGGGGGGGATGAATTCGTCATCTTATCGCCACGCGCTACTGCCTCTCAGGCCAAGGAGCTGGCAACCCGGCTGATCCAGGCGCTCCAGACGATCCACTTTGGCAGCAATCCGGAGTTGACGGTATCAGTAAGCCTGGGGATCGCCATCTACCCTGAGGATGGTCTGACGCCAGAAGCGATCTTCGAAGCAGCAGATCAGCGGCATTACTTCGCCAAACGCAGTGGGCGCGGATGTGCCGTAAGCGAGAGCCCACCGCAAAGCAAACCAGCCCTTTTTGTTGAGCCATCGCGCATGATCGAGCAAGATGAAGCGCTGAGCAAGATTCACCAATTTCTAGAGCTGCTGCCCGCGCAAGGTCGCGGCGCTCTGCGGATCAGTGGACCAGCTGGAGCGGGGCATTCTCGCTTTCTAGCCGAGGCGCGAAAAATCGCCCGCCTGCGGGGGTATGCCACTTTGCCCCTGCAAGGCCAGGTAGCACAAAAACACCGCCTGTTCAGTGTACTGCTTGAAGCGCTGCAAAACAATCCCCTGACACCCGCACCATATGCACTGCCCACACTGGTTTCCAACAGAAGCGGAGAGCACTTTATTGCCTCGCTTAGAAATGCTGTCGCTGAGAAAGGTAATGTCGGGCTGTTGGTTACGGTGGATGACATTCCCCGCATCGATCGCGGCTCATTGGGCTTCCTGCACGACCTGTTCTTCTATCCTGACCTGCCGCGGTTGGGGCTCATCTTTAGCGATGGCGGGGTGTCCAACCGCCTGGGATTTCCCTGGGATATTTCCGGCTCCGAAAGCGCCATCCTGCGGCCGTTATCCCGCGAAGGCGTTAAGGTATGGGTGCGGCAGGCCTTGCAGTGGGAAGCACCGCGCTCCTTTCAAGATTGGCTGTACAAACAAACCGGTGGGCTGCCCGGTGCGTTGACGCGCGGCATGACCGTATTAACCCAACAAGGTTTACTTAGACCGGGCCTCGAGGGTTGGGGCATAACCGGGGATTACACAGAAATCCACCTGGAGGAACTGCTGGAGCGTCAAACCGGCGCCTTCCCGATCGATCTGCCCGGCGGATTGACTGACTTCGTCGGGCGGGAAGAAGAGATCAGGCAGTTGAAGCAGCTGTTTAGTGAAAACCGCCTGATCAATCTGCACGGCGCCGGCGGGATGGGAAAAACCCGCCTGGCGCTGCAGGCTGCAGCAGAATATGCCGAACAATTTGCCGATGGTACCTGCTATGTACCTCTGGCCGGGGTAAAAACAGCGGAATGGTTGGTGTCCGCCATTGCCGAAGCGCTGCACTACACCTTTTTTGGACCCCGTGAAACAGACGAGCTGCTGCTGGCATATTTGCGCAACAAAGAAATGCTGCTCGTGCTGGATAACTTTGAGCATTTGCTGCCTGGGGCAGGGTTGATCAACGAGATTCTGGATCAAGCGCCGGGCATCCGTTTCATTGTGACCTCGAATGAGCGGCTGAACCTGCCCGGAGAGATTTTGTTCCACCTGGCGGGCCTGCCTGTTCCCGAGGCCGGCCAAAAAGAAGGCCTGGAGAGCTTTGCCGCGGTGCAATTGTTCATTCACAGCGCCCAGCGCTACCAGCCCGATTTTGTGCCAGTTGCTGAAGATTGGCCAGCAATCGCACACATCTGCCGCATGGTGGAAGGGACGCCCCTGGGAATTGAGATGGCTGCCTCGTGGATCCAATCCTATCGCCCACCGGTCATCGCGGCGGAGATCAGAGCCAGCCTGACCGGGCTGACCAACGGAACGACCATCCCGGAACAATACCACCGGCTGAGAGCAACATTTGACTCCCTATGGAATAACCTCTCATCCAGCGAGCAAGACGCACTGTGCCGGCTGTCCATCTTGCCTGGTGAGTTTGGTAGCGAGGCTGCTCGGCAGATTGCCAATGCTTCGCTGTTCTTCCTGGAGGCAATGGTAAACCGCTCCGTTCTGAACCGCAACCCGCGCGGCCGCTATCAGATGCACGAACTGCTGCGCCAGTATGCTGCTGAGAAAATGGAGCAGCTGCCCGGCGTGCAAAACGATGCCATCCAGAGTTTCTGCAGCTACTACCTGAGCCTGCTTGAAAGCCAGCAGGAAAAACTCCCCTCTGACGGTCAGGCGTTGGAAGTGCTCAAGCTCGAAGGTGACAATCTCCGTTCAGCATGGTACCTGGCAATTGCCAATCACCTGTCCAGCTGGATCGACCGGGCTGCCTTGCCGTTGAGTCAGTACTACCGCCTGGCAAACCTTTGGCGGGAGGGCGAGCTGGCCTATGATACTGCCATCCAATGGGCGAAGTCATGCATACAAAACGGCACGCCCCTGGAGTCCCGGGAAACCCTTGGCAAGCTTCTCGTCGTCCAGGCTGGCTTGCTCAACGACCGTGCCAGCTACGCTCGCGCCATCCAATGTGCACAAGAAGCGCTTGAGGTCCTCCCGGCAAGCGGAAACAGCGGCATCCAGGCTGCGGCGCACCTGGAATGGGGACATTCCTGCCGGCGCCAGAACGAATTCACCCAGTCACACCAGCAATATGCCCTCGCCCTTGACCTGGCGCGCAGCTACCACCTGCTTCAAATTGAGATCGACACGCTGCGCAACCTGGGGCTGCTGTGCTTAACCGAAAACAACTACGCCGAAGCTTTAACCCACCTGAGCCAATCGCTGGAATTATGCCGCCAGTCGGGCAACCAGCGCAGTGAAAGTGCGGCGTTGAATGCGATGGGCACCATCCATCTGATCAGCGGGGATACCCAGCAGGCGCGAGACTTCTACCAGGCAGCCCAGCAGTTATTGAACAGCCTGGGCGACCAATTGGCTGAGTGCCGGCTGGTCAACAATCTGGGTTGTGTCCACCAGGGCGAAGGCGATAACTACCTGGCAATGACCTGCTTTGAGCAAGCGCTGCGCATTGACCAGGAAGTTGGCGACCGGGCGGGGATCAGCGCGGCATTGACCAACCTGGGTATTGCTTACCACCGGCTGGGCGAGCTGGATCGAGCGCGCACCACCTATGAACAAGCCATCCAGATATGCGCTGAGATTGGTCAGTGGGCTGGGGGTGCGGGAGTAATTTCTAACCTGGGGCTGCTGTATTACCACCAGGGCAATTATGAAGCTGCCAGCCAATACCAGCTTCAGGCAGCTCGAATCGCCCGTGAACATAACGAGATCAACTTACTCAGCTATCCAGTGGCACGATTGGGACAGGTGTACCTGGCGCTAAAACGCTATGCCGAGGCAGAGCAGTGCTGCCAGGAGGCCATCCAATATCGCATCGCCAACAACCGGGCTGACCTGAACCTGGATCCGCTGGCCTGCCTGGCACGCCTGTCCCTGGCTCAGGATGATCTACCCCAGGCGCTGCACTACTGCGAAAAGCTGCTAGAACAATGCCACCAGGTCATTTTTGATGATGACACCGATGATCCGTTTTGGATCTACCTGAGCCTGTATCTGGTGTTCGAAGCCGCGCAGGATGATCGCGCCGGGCACTACCTTCACACGGCCTACACGGAGCTGAGGAAGCGCGCCAACGCCATCCCCGACATGGAGATTTGCCTCTCCTACCTGGAGAATTTGCCTTCTATCAGGTTGATCAACCAGATCTGCCTGGATAATTGAGGCTAGCTGGAGCAGCCCTCAACAGAAACGCTCAGGATTGCTCCTTTTCCACCGCAGTGAACATCAGGTGCTCCTTCGATTCATCCACATCCACCATGATATGCGAGTTGGGCTGAAATTCACCACTGAGCAGGCTGACTGAGAGTGGGCTTTCGACATACTTTTGTAATGCACGGCGTAAGGGGCGGGCGCCAAAACCAGGATCATAGCCTTTATTCGCCAGCCACTCGCGGGCCACAGGTGTCAGTTCCACGTTCAGGCGGTGTTCACTCATCCGTTCCTGGACTTCTTTCATTTGCAAATCCACTATCTTCGCCATATCTTCTCGAGAAAGAGGCGAGAAAGTGATGGTCTCATCAATGCGATTGAGGAATTCTGGGCGGAAGGTGGATTGAAGCGCCTTGGTAATTTTTTCGTGTGACTCGCGTTCTTCATTACTGCCATATTGGGAGACAAAACCCAGCGAGCCGGACTTTCTTACAAACTCCGTGCCCAGGTTGCTGGTCATGATCAGCACGGTGTTGCGGAAATCAACCACCCGGCCCTGTCCGTCAGTCAACCGGCCATCATCTAAGATTTGCAGCAGCGCATTCCACACCTCAGGATGCGCTTTTTCGATCTCATCGAAAAGCACCACCCGGTAGGGGCGGCGGCGCACGGCTTCAGTCAGCTGCCCGCCTTCCTCGTAACCGATATAGCCGGGCGGCGCGCCAAACAAGCGCGACACGGTATGCTGTTCGCGGTACTCGCTCATGTCGATCCGCACCAGGGCATCCACGTCGTCAAACATGAACTCTGCCAGCGCTTTGGCCAGCTCGGTTTTACCCACCCCAGACGGGCCAATGAAGATGAACGAGCCAATCGGGCGGCGTGGGTCTTTCATACCGGCGCGCGCCCTGCGAATGGCATCTGAGATGGCATGGATGGCTTCATCTTGCCCAATGATGTGTTCGTGCAGGCGATCTTCCATGTGCAGCAGCTTTTCAGACTCGGTCTCCATCATCTGGCTGACCGGGATACCGGTCCACTGGGCCACTACGCCAGCAATATCGTTCACATCCACCACTTCGTCCAGCTTGTGTTCTACTTCCCAGATATCCCGCTGCTCGGTGAAGTTGGATTCAAGGCGCAGCCGCTCAGCTTTCTTCTCGGCGGCGCGCTCGTACTCACGGGTCAAGCCCGCCTGTTCTTCTTCAGCCTTCAAACGGTCAACCTCGCTCTTCAATGCTTTAAGTTCCGCAGGTAGGGAATAAAGCGCTACCCGTAGTTTGGCCGCGGCTTCGTCCATCAGGTCAATCGCTTTATCCGGCAAATGCCGGTCAGCAACATAGCGGAAGGATAAACGAGCGGCAGCATCCAGGGCTTCGTCCGAGAAGCGCACCTTGTGGTGGGCTTCGTAGCGGTCGCGCAACCCGTACAGCATCTTGATTGTATCATTCACACTGGGTTCTTCCACGTACACCGGGGCAAAACGGCGTTCCAGGGCCGCATCTTTCTCGATGTACTTATGATATTCATCCAGGGTTGTGGCGCCCACGCACTGCAGTTCGCCCCGCGCCAGGGCTGGTTTGAGCATATTCGAGGCATCCATGGCCCCCTGGGCCGCGCCGGCGCCCACCACGGTGTGCAGCTCGTCAATGAACAGGATGATCTCCCCCTCCGAGCGTTGGATCTCTTCAATAGCTACTTTCAGGCGTTCTTCGAACTCGCCGCGGAAGCGCGAACCAGCGATCATTGCCCCCAGATCCAGGGCGACCACACGCTTGCCGGATAAGATTTCGGGAACATCATTGGCGGCAATTTTCTGGGCCAGGCCTTCCACGATCGCCGTCTTACCCACACCCGCCTCGCCGATCAGCACCGGGTTGTTCTTGGTGCGGCGGGAGAGCACCTGGATCACGCGCATGATCTCGTTATCCCGGCCAATGACCGGGTCCAGTTTGCCCTCGCGAGCCATGGTGGTCAGGTCGCGCGAGTATTTTTCGAGCGTACGATAGCGCGTCTCGGCCTGCGGGTCAGTGACCCGTTGCCCGCCGCGGATCTGCTGGATGGCCTCATAGACCCGCTCGCGGGTCACGCCGGCACCTTCCAACAGGCGGGCTGCCGGGGTGCTGCGATCGCTGAGCACCGCCAGGAAGATATGCTCGGTAGAAATATACTCATCCTTCAGCCGGTTTGCTTCTTCGTTCGCCAGATCGATGATGCGCTTGACCCGCGGCGTGATGAATATCTGCCCGCCGCCGCTGCCAAAAATGTTGGCTTTGGGGTTGGTGCGCAGCACATAATCCAGCCGTTCGGTAATGGCAGTGGAATCGATCTTCAATATTTCCAGGATTTGGGGGATCACACCCTGCGGCTGTTCGATCAATGCCAGCAGAATGTGCTCAGTATCAATCTGATTGTGCCCATAGCGCTGGATGATCTCCGCCGCCCGTTGCGCAGCTTCCTGGGCGCGTTCCGTAAAACGGTCAAATCGCATCATAGGTAAATTCCTTCCATCGGCAGATCTATGCTGCCATGAAAATTATAACATTTAGTCCGCCAGGGCAATAGCTGGACGCATAAGAGTTGTATATGAGTTGGCTTAATACATCCTTGGGGGGATGATTATGGGGCAAGACTTTCCTCTGGCAGGTCACCCAGCGCGTAGAATACTCCGCCGGTAGCAGCCAGGTACAGCCTGCCCGGCGCCAGGGCGCCACCGATCGGATCCAGGTCCAGATCATCCAACGCAAGTTCCCAGGCCGGCTCCTCACTGCCCTCGGCAAAAGCCTGGCAGCGCAACTGCAGCGTGATTTCGGCTATCGCCGTCTTCCCGCACACATAGGCAGTATTGCTGCCGTCTACCGCCACCATCAAGCTGTTGTTGAAAAATGGGGTGGGGCTGCTACCCAGGCTTATCCCGGTCGGGTCCAGCCAGATGATTTGTGTCCCGCCATAGAAAGCGCTATAGAACAACCATAGGTTGCCGTTGCGCGCGGCGCCAGCATCGTCCGGAAATGTAGAGTATTGATTGAGACCCGCGCCGCGGTAGTTCCACTCCGCCGCCTGAACGATTTCGAAGCCTGCCCCGCCGGGCTTCCACTGGATCAGATAGTGCCCCACATGCAGGTAGAGTAAGCCGTCTCCACCGACCACATACTGTTCGCGACCTTCCAAAACCACATCCTCACTGGATGGCAGGGTCAGTTCCACCAGGCTGCCATCCTCTGCATTCAGCAGCACGTTCTTAATAAATATATAATCTTCGTCCGGGCTGAGGCGAGGGCCTGTGCCTGCCTTTCTGCTCCCCGGTTCCACCTGCCACAGCAGTTGCCCCTCTGGCGAGATGGCGAAGAGGATATCGCCGCGCGCATCCTCCAGTAGATAGTAGATCACGCCCTGGCGGTTCACCACCGGCCCATGCCGCACCACGCCATACGCCGGGGTAGAAGTCTCTGCCTGGAAGCTCCACAGCAAGACACCCTCGGGAGAGATGGCAAACAGGCTGCCGGTGCTTCCGGCGATGATCACCGTTCCATCCTCGGTCAGCGCCGGTGAGCCGGCGGGAGTATCTGCCAGTTGGGCCTCCCATAGGGTGGCGCCGTTGGCATCCAGGGCGACCAGTTTGTTATCGCTGAACGGCAGGTATACCGTCCCATTCGCAGCTACCGCAGGGCCGCCAGCCAGGCCGGCGCTGTTGCGCACGGTCCACAGAACCTGGGGGGCAACGGGACCCAGCGCCGCGCTGCTGCGGCTGCCATAGGCATCCCCGCGCTCGGCAGCCCAATAATGCCCGCCCTGGATCGACAGCGCGTTTGCACTGGCTCCGCCAGCCAGCAAGCGCCCCATCGAAAAAAAGATGCCGCCCAACCCTATTACCATCACCCCAACCATCAGTGGGTGCAGGATGCTGCGCCGCAGCCAGATACCGCTGGGGTAGGTCACGCGCTCCTCAAACCAGCTACCGAACCAACGTCCAAAGCGAGATGCCAGGCTGTTGCGATTGATGAATTCAGGGTTCAGCCGGGCGCGCAGCCCCTCGCCCATCAGGTTAAACCCCAGCACCGCCACAAACACCACTGACCCAGTGACCACCAGCGGCCAGGGCTCGATCAGGTTGACCCAGGAGGTCGCCAGCATTTGTCCCAATTCAGGCATGCCACTCACCCGCCGGGAGACAAAGTCGCTCACTTCAACCCATACATCCCCGCCGATGAAATAGCCTAAAAAACCCAGGCCAGCCGTAGCCATCATCGTGTTGCTGATTTCAAATGCAAACAGCATCCACACCATGGGCATCACCTGGCGCAGGATATGGCGGCTGAGGATTGAAAAAGTGGAGGCGCCCAGGGCGTGTGCAGCCTCAATATATAATTGACTCTTGATCAATTGCGTCTGGTCGCGCACGATCCTGGCGGTCTCACCCCAGCCGTTGATCGACAGGCCTATGATGAATGCCAGCAGGCCTATCTCTGCGCCTAACATGGCAATTGCACCCAGGGCAATGATCAGCACGGGTACAGCCAGCGCGCCGGAAATCAGCATATCTAACCCGCGTCCCAGCCGGGAGTTGAACCAGCCGGCCCCCAACCCGATCAGGGTGCCGAGCAGCAGGCGTACCACTGCCACGGTGGCAACCATCGAGAGGGTAGGTCCCACGCCCCACAGGATGCGGCTGAGCAGGTCGCGCCCATATTGGTCTGAGCCGAGCGGGAAACCCGGCACGCTGAAGGGGGAGAAGGGCGAGGTCACCCAATCCTCCCCGACCTTCATGATGGTGTGCTCCTCCAGCGGGTCTTGCGCCGCCAACCGGGGGCCTAACATCGCCAGAGCTACCACCACCAGCACCAGCAGCGAACCCACGATCAATGACCAGTTAACCGCCTGGTGGTGCCTGACGGCCTTTACCGCGCCGGGCTGTCTCTCCAGTGCCACCGCCTGAGCCGGTTCGATAGCCGGCTGCTTCGTCACAACTGCTGGAATGGGCGTGGGCGGCGCCGGCACTTCAGGCCGCGCCTGGAGCGGGGTGCTTTGCATTCTTGCCGACTGGCGGCGCAGCACGCCCAGCGCCCGGATGGTGGATGGATTGTGGGGATTGATCTTGGATGCCTGCTCCAGGCAATCGATCACCTGCTGTGGCTGGTCCACCACCCGCGCCATCAACAGCCAGGCCTGCTCCGAGCGTGGGTCTTGCAGCAGCGCCGACCGCGCCAGCTTGCGGGCATGGATGCGTTCACCGCGCGACAGTGCTTCTTGAGCCGCCTGCAAGTAGTCAGTGCTCATACCTGACCTCCTGCCCGGGCAAGATCTTCATCCCCGCGCATGCGCGGGTCCACTGCGCGTACACCCACCGAAACTACCAGGTCAACCAGCAGGAACACCCCGCTGATGATCACCACCACCGCGGCAATGATCGGTGGGTTGAGGAAATAAGCCGTGGCGCCCATTTGAGAGCTCAACTGCCCCGGCACCAAGGCTGAGGCGAGAAGTTCCCCCAACCCGGGCCAGGAAAAGAACCACTCGACCACCACCAGCTCGCCAAAGGTGAGGCGCAGCGTGCTGGCGAACATCAGCAGCACCGGCCCCAGGATATTGCGCATCGCCTGCTTCCAACGGATATTTCGCCAGCTGTGCCCAAAACTGCGCGCCGCAATCACATACTGCTTGCCCAACTCACCCGACAACAGCCCGGCAACCATCTGCGCGATCAGCACCGTCGGGCGCAGGGACAGGGTAATGGCAGGCATGATCAGGTGTGCATCCCAGCCAAAGCCCTTGATCGGCAATATACCAGGCGAACCGGGCCGGATATACAGCACATAATACACCACCGCCAGGATGCCCAGGCTGCCCAGGTAAAAGCTGGGCATCGCCAGGCCGAGCGTGGAAAGCGGCGTAAGCCAGCGCCGGATGCCTGGTGGTTGGGAGCGTACCGCCAGCAAGCCCAGCCCAAAGCCAAAAAAGATGCTTAAGACGAGCGATATGCCCAACAATCCCAGGCTGGCGCCAGCCGCGCTGGTGAACATGGAAAAAAATTCTTCCCGTGGGGCGATCAGGGTGGTTTCACCGCCGGTCAGCAGATCCTTTACATGCGCAAAATAGCTGGCGAACAAAGGGCTGCTTTCGAATTGCTCTCGCAAATATGGCGTGCGCGCCGCACGGATCGGCCCGGCAAAATGAGCATAGGTAAATGCCAGGAAGTGGATCAGGATCAAAGCAATGGGAATGATCAGGATGCGGCGGGCAATGAAGCGGATCATGTCACTTGTCCAGGATGTGCAAGGTGGGTCACAATTGACTTGCAGTATGCGAAGCAGGTTGGATGGCAGCCGGCGAGGGTGCCTGCTCACCGGGCATGGCTATCGTTGCAGGTTCTGGGCCAGGCGGCGCAATGGGTAAGGTAAACTGGATCGTTGTCCCCTCTCCCAGGGTGCTCTTCGCCGAAACCTGCCCGCCCTGGGCTTCTATCAGCTGCCTGACGATGGCTAATCCCAGGCCAGCACCGCCAGTGCTGCGGGTGCGTGATTTATCCACGCGATAAAAACGTTCAAAGATCAGCGGCAGATGTTCCGCCGCGACCCCCTCCCCGGTGTCCTGGATGCAGAATTCAATTAAATCACCTGCTTGTACTGCCTGTACAGTGATCTGCCCCCCGGCCGGCGTATGGGTGAGCGCATTATCCAGCAGGTTGCATAAAACCTGGTGGAAACGGTCGCGATCCGCCAGGATGGACGGCAGTCCAGCCGGGATGTCTATCCTCATGCTTATCTGCCGGGTACGCGCCTGCGCTCGCACCGCCAGCAGTGCTTTCTCAACCGCCGGCAGCACTGCTACCGGTTGGATCTCCAGGTGTAATTGTCCTGCCTCTGCCAGTGCCAATTCCTGCAAATCATCGACCAGCCGGTTCAGCGACAGGGCTTCTTCGTGCAGCGAGCCAATTAGCTCGGGTGTCGGTTCCACCACACCATCGCGCAGCGCTTCCAGGTAGCCGCGCACATTCGACAGCGGCGTGCGCAGCTCATGCGCTACATCGCTGACCATGTTCCGCCGCAGCTGTTCTTGTTGCTCTAAGCCGTCAGCCATGGCATTGAAAGCCTTAGCCAATTCGCCCAGTTCCCCGTTGGTCCGTACCTTCACCCGGTGACTTAGATCGCCATTCTCCATCTTTCGCGCCGCCCGGGTGAGCGCACTGACCGGGGATAAGATGCTGCGTGAGAGCAATAACACCAGCAGCAGCGCCAGCACACCTGCCACCAGGATGGCGATCAGTAATGAGTTGTTGACCGAGTTCGGTGAATCCCTGCTGGATCAACTGCAGGTTGGGCGCGTCGAGCGGCTCGAAATACGACAGCATCGGCTCGCCCTCGATCATGTAAGCGGCAAAAGGTTTGGAATTGGCCAGGTTCAGCCGCTGCCCGATCAACTTGCCAGTCGAATCAACATACACATTGCCATCCAGGTCAGCGATCACATAGCGCATGCGCGACGCGTTTTGCATCCCCTCGAGCAGTGCTTGCAAACCCGGCCAAAAACCTTCCTCACCCCGGTGTTGGGTGACATATTTCTGGATGTTGATGGTCTTGCTATCGATGTGCGGGTCGCTGTAGCGTAATATACCCCCCACCGAGCGCTCGAATTCGGTGGTGGTCGCCGTACTTGCCAGCACCGCCATGGTCCCCAACGCCACCAGCAGGATGATCAACATGGTAGCCAGCAAACGCACCCGTAAGCTATGCAGCATCGGATTGCTCCGCGAAACGATAGCCGATCCCGTACACAGTTTGCACATAGCGCGGGTATTCCGGGTCAGGTTCGATCTTCTTGCGCAGGTTCATGATATGCACATCCACTGTCCGTTCCAATCCCGCATACTCATAGCCAAAAGCACCCTCCAACAGGTCCAGGCGGGAGAACGTCCGCCCCGGCTGGCGGATGAGCAGCTCCAGCAAACGGAACTCTTTCGGCGTGAGATGCACCGGCTTGCCCAAAATAGCAACGTCGCGGCGGAAAAAATCAACCTCCAGGTCGCCATACGAAAGCAGGCTTGGCCCATTCTGGCTTTCATCAGCCACGCGGCGCAACACCGCCCGCATGCGGGCCATCAACTCCCGCGGGCTGAAAGGCTTCACAATATAGTCATCGGCGCCCATATCCAGCCCGGTCAATTTATCTTCCTCGGTTGTGCGCGCGGTCAGCATGATGATGGGAACCTGCAACTCGGCGCGCAGAATGCGGCACACATCCAGACCATCCACCCTGGGCAGCATCAAGTCCAGGATGATCAGCGTGGGGTGACAACGGCGGGCGATCTCCAGCGCTTGCTTGCCGTCGTACGCCACCATAACATGGTACTCATCCTTTTCCAGGTATAAGCGAATCAAATCCACCATTTTCCGGTCGTCATCTACCACCAGGATGGAACGGTTCATGATGGGTAGTATATCAAATAGATTTAAAGATTTTATGAAGATTTGAACCGGCCGTTTTTGAAGTAAAATGGGGGCTGCAAATTATCATGTTCACCGACCTGCCGATACCCTTGAATGCAAACCATCACCTGCGCCTACTGGATGCACGCCGCGACCTGGCCGCGGTGGCTGACCTGGTAGAGCTGTGTTTTAGCGATACGCTGGACCCTGAAGGGCGCAACTACCTGAAACAGATGCGCCAGGCTGCCCAGCATGCAAACCTGATCGGCTGGGCAAACAGCCTGTACCCTGATGGCAGCATGCCCCCCACCGGGTTGGTGTGGGTGGAAGGAGACCCGCAGGCTGGTAACCAGCGCCTGGTGGGCAACCTGAGCCTGATCCCCATCAACCTGCAGGGTAAGCGCGGCTACCTGATCGCCAACGTCGCCGTGCACCCCGATTTTCGCGGCCGGGGCATTGGCCGCAGCCTCACCACCGCCGGGCTGGAGATGGCGCGCAAACGGGGCGTACCCGCAGCCTGGCTGCAGGTGCGGGATGACAACCCTGGTGCCATCCACATCTATGAAACCTCCGGGTTCAAGGAACGCGCCCGGCGCAGCGCCTGGTTGACCACTGGCGAGATCCCGCCTGGCAGCCCGCCCGCCGGATTGAACATCGTCAGCCGGCATTCTAGCCACTGGCCCCAGCAAAAAGCCTGGCTGGGCGCACTTTACCCCGCCGAGCTGTCCTGGCACCTGCCGCTGGATTGGAAAGCCCTGTACCCCAACCTGGGAGGAACGCTCTACCGCCTGCTCACCTGGTACAACCCTCGTCATTGGGCCGTACTGCAGAACAACCACCTGTCCGGCGTGTTAACCTATGCGCATTCAAGCGGTCAGACCGACCATCTGTGGCTGGCCGCACCGCCGGATGCAGACTCAGATGCGCTGTTTGAGCTACTCAAGACTGCCCGGCGCAGTGTACCCCACCGCCGGCCTCTGGCGCTGAACCTGCCTGCCGGCATGGCAGTTCAGGCGCTACGCAAGGCCGGTTTCAGCACCCACCAGACCTTGATCTGGATGGAATATCGCTTCGGCCATGCCGCGCCTTGATCGGGATTGATTGTAGGGGCAGGTCTGTACCAGCAGGACTTATTTACCTGAGAGCGCCATTTCAGGCTCCATACCTGTGCCAGTTCGAGCAAAGACCCGCCCTAACGCTGATACATAAGCCTGGTTTGTCTCTGCGCTGCTGCTCTATAAAACCATTCCCTGCCACCCCCGCTGCCCGCGCAACTTTCAGGCACCGCATGCGTAGACGAATATAAGTTAGAATGTAAAAAGTACATCGTTTTCGGAGGTGAAAGCATGACCCGTTTTATTCTTCGTTGGGCAATTAACGCCGCCGCCCTCTTCGCCGCCATCGCCATCCTGCCCGGGATCGAGTTGCCTGCCGGCGCTGGCTGGATCTCGCTGCTCTGGCTGGCGCTGATCTTTGGCCTGGTCAATGCCCTGGTGCGCCCGCTGCTGAAAATGCTCTCCTGCCCGCTGATCCTGTTCACCTTTGGCCTGTTCGTGCTGGTGATCAACACCTTGATGTTCGCCCTCACCGGTTGGATCGGCGGTCAATTTGGCGTAGGCTTTATCATCGCCGACCCCTGGTTCTGGAATGCCTTCCTCGGCGCACTGATCGTCAGCCTGGTCAGCATGGTGCTAACCGGGGTGCTCAAAGATGAGCTAAAAAAGGGGCGTTGACTTTCTTCTCAAATAGGCTTATACTGAGGGCATCTGGAGAAGAAACCGCTATGCGAGTTTTTTCCGCAAGAAAACCGAAAACTGTCTAAGCTAGAGGCACGCGCCAGGATGCGCGTGCCTTTTATTCATCCTATCACAAATCGAAAGGAGACCCAACCAAGACATGGATTCAGGCGTGATTCGTAAGCGAGAGAAAGCCAAGCGCTACGCAGAACAGCGTGAGCGCATTCACATCCAAGCTCTCACGGTGACCTTCGAGGGAGATAACAATCCCCACACCGTTCTCTTCCAAAACGGGGCCTGGCAGTGCGACTGTGACTTTTTCAAGACCCGCCAAACATGCAGCCACACCATGGCTTTAGAAATGATCCTGGACAGGTGCTCATGGAACGGGAGCACCAACCCGGCCTGAGCCGGGTCAATGCTGAATAAAGAAGAGCGACCGGCACAATGCCGGTCGCTTTTTGGTTGCAGAGCATCAATCTTTCAGGTGAAAGGGGATATCAATGATCACCCGCTGGTAGCCCAGGTTGCGCCGGCGGTAGAGCAGCGCCGTCTTGAGCATCCAGGTGGTCTGGTTGTGCAGCAGCGCCTGCCACCATTTCGCCGGCACAAACTCGGGCAGCACCACCGCCGCCAAACGCCCATCGTGATGCTGGTTGTCGATTTCGTCCAAATAATCCAGCAGCGGGCGGACGATGGAGCGGTAGGGTGACGGCACCACCGCCAGCTTCACATCCGGCCACAGGCGCTGCCACTGTTCGCGCACCTGCTTCGCACCCTCCGGTTCCAGCTCGATATATACCGCGGTGACATCGTTCGAGATCGAGCGGGCAAAGTTTACCGCATCGATCATCCCGCGGTGTACCCCCGAGACCGGGATGACCACCCGCAGCGGCGGGAAAGGCTTGATATCTGGCGGCAGGCCACGTAAAGAGAGTTGATGGCCAACCGATTGGTAATGGCTGCGCACGTGCAGGAAGCTGAACACCAATGCCGGGATGACCACCACGGTTATCCAGGCGCCTTCCCTAAACTTACTCACTCCGATAACAATCAGGGTAATACCGGTTGCCAGCGCGCCCATGCCATTAAGCACTGCCTTGACGGACCAGCCAGGGCGGCGTTCGCGCCACCAGTGCAGTACCATGCCGGCCTGGGAAAAAGTAAAGGCCAGGAAAACACCCACCGCGAACAATGGGATTAGCAGGTGACTGTCGCCGCCGAAGAGGATGATCAGCACGCCGGTAGCAATCGCCAACAGGACGATGCCATTGGCAAACACCAGCCGGTCGCCCAGGCTGCTCAGCTGCCGCGGCAGGAAGCCGTCCCGTGCCAGAATAGCCGCCAGGCGGGGAAAGCCGGCAAAACTGGTGTTGGCGGCAACCGCCAGGATCAGCATGGTTGCAACCTGGATCAGCAAGTAAAATGGCCCGCCGCCAAGTAAATATCGGGCCAGCGCAGAGAGGATCGTCTCCCGCTCCCCGGCAATGATGCCCAGGTATTGGGTCAAGCCAATACTGCCCACAAACAACGTTCCCATCAAGATCGCCATGATGATCAGCGTACGCCCGGCGTTCTTCGATTCCGGTGGCTTGAAGGCAGGGACGCCGTTGCTGATCGCTTCGATACCGGTCAGGGCGGTGCAGCCGGTGGAAAATGTGTGCAGGATCAGGAACAGTGTCAGACCGGTGATTGGTGCCGGAGCAACCGTCTCTAAAGGGGTGGGGCCGTCAATGAGCAGACGTACCAGCCCAATTCCCAGCATCGGGATGTAAGTGAAGAGGAACATGTATACCGGGACCGCCATCAGCGTGCCGGATTCGCGCACGCCGCGCAGGTTGGCAACAGCAATTACAAACAGCAGCACCAGGGCAATCTCCACCCGGAAAGGCCAAAGTGCCGGGATGGCGGAGGCAATGGCCTCCACCCCGGCAGTCAGGCTGACTGCGGCAGTTAACAGGTAGTCAATCAGCAAAGCTGCCGCAGTCACCAGCCCTGGGAAAGTGCCCAAGTTCTCCCGCGCCACCACGTACGAGCCGCCGCCGGAGGGGTAGCCCTGGATGGTCTGGTAGTAGGAGATGGCAACGATCACCAGCAGTCCGGTGATAGCCAGCCCGATGGGCCACGCCATGCTCAGCCCGGTGCTGCCCGCTATCGCCAGTCCCAGGTAGATTTCCTGGTTAGCGTATGCAATAGATGAAAGCGCGTCCGGCGAAAATGCTGCCAGGGCGCGAATCTTATTCAGCCGCTTCTCCCCCAGTTCAGCGGTAGGAAGCGGCGTGCCGATCAGCAGAGTCTTCAATTTTGAGAGCATAAAGGGTTGGAGAGTCTCTCCGGGGTGTAAGGATGATGTTCCTTAAGGTTAATTTTATCACTCCGGTGGAATGATGGGAAGTTAAACTGCAACGCACTTTAAAAGTGCGTTGCAGTTGTTGTGAAACCAGGCCAACATCGAACATGCTATAATCCTCACGACGTGTAACCACGTGCAACGCACCTTAAAGGTGCGTTGCACTTCGTGATGCAATTGCGATTATAATCACACCATCCCCAAACCCCATTCGCAGGAGGAATCAATGGCTGGCAGTGGTCTTTTCCCCTTCACGCAAGAACACGAAATGATCCGCAAGGCTGCACAGGACTTTGCTCAAAAAGAAATTGCCCCGGTCGCCGCCGAGTTCGACGAAAGCGGCGAGTTTCCCATCAAGACGATCAAAAAGATGGGCGAGATGGGCTTCATGGGCATCGAGATGCCCGAAGAATACGGCGGGGCAGGCATGGACACGCTGGCATACGTGTTGGCGCTGGAAGAGATCTGCAAGGTGGACGCCGCCCACGGCACGATCATGTCGGTGAACAACTCGCTGTTCTGCAACGGCATCCTTAAGTACGGCACCGCGGCGCAGAAGCAGAAGTACATCACCGCCGTAGCCAGCGGCGAGGCCATCGGCGCCTACTCGCTGACCGAGCCGATGTCCGGCTCCGATGCGGGCACGATGCGCAGCCGGGCGGTGCGCGACGGCGACGGCTACCTGATCAATGGGCGCAAATCCTGGGTCACCAGCGGGCCGGTAGCGGATTACCTGGTGCTGTTCACCATGACCGACCCGGAGAAGAAACACCGCGGCATCACCGCCTTCCTGATCGACGCCGACCAGCCGGGCTATGTGCGCGGCAAGAAAGAGCCCAAGCTGGGCATCCGTGCCTCGGCTACCAGCGAGATCGTTTTCGAGGATTACCGCTGCCCGGTCGAGAATCGTCTGGGCGAGGAAGGCGAGGGCTTCAAGATCGCCATGGCGGTGCTGGATGCCGGGCGCATCGGCATTGCCACCCAGGCGCTGGGCATCGCCGAGGCGGCCTATGCCGCCAGTGTGGCCTATGCCCGCGAGCGCGAGGCCTTCGGACAGAAGATCGGCGAGTTCCAGGGCATCTCCTTCAAGCTGGCCGACATGAAGACGCAGATCGAAGCCGCCCGCCTGCTGGTCTACCAGGCTGCCCTGGCCAAGGAACAGGCCAAGAAGACTGGGGAGCGATTTACCACCCAGGCAGCCATGGCCAAGCTGTTCGCCTCGGAGGCTTGTATGTTCGTCGCCCACGCTGCGGTGCAGATCCACGGCGGGATGGGCTACAGCAAAGAGTACCCGGTGGAGCGCTATTTCCGGGACGCCAAGATCACCGAGATTTACGAGGGCACCAGCGAGATCCAGCGGTTGGTGATTGCCCGGGCGGAGCTGGGACTGAAATAATATTTTGGTATGACTGATTTCACCTGGTTCGTTGCGGTGCTGATCCTGGCAGCCATGCTGGACCTGGGATTGATGCTGGTGCTGCGCCAGCTGTTCAGCCGTGCTCAGCGCGGGGTGCGGCTGGAGCGGGCAGTTTACCTGTTCGGTTTCTATTCGCCCGCGCTGACCTGGTTGAAGTATCGGAAGCTGCCAGAGCACACTCCCCTCCAGCCCTTAACCCTCCCCTCTGAAGGGGGAGAGCAGGAGGGAGGTACCCACTCTCCCCCCATTCAGTGGGGAGCTGGAGGAAGGTACTTCTCTCCCCCCTTTCAGGGGGGAGCTGGAGGGGGGTACGCGCCGCTGGTACCACAGCCATTGGGTGGAGTGGGGCATCATCATCCTGGCAGTGACGCTGTACTGCATCGGTTTCCTCGACCTGGCAGCGGCGACCCGCCTGCCCGGCAATGAAGCCGAAATCTCCCAGATCCAGGATTGGACGCTGGTCAACAGCCTGCGCGAGTTTGGCAAATTCCCCTTGTGGAATCCTTACATCCAAACCGGAATCCCCTTTATCGCTGACCCCTCGCTGCATGTCTACAATCCGGTGGTCACGCTGCCCGTGCTGCTCTTGGGGGTGCAGGCCGGCTTCAAGCTGGGTATCTTCTTCAGCTTCGTGATCGCCGCGCTGGGCATGTGGAAGCTGGCGGGCACACTAGGGTTGAGCCGGCCCGCCCGCCTGTGGACTGCGCTGATGTTCGCCTTTGCCGGGCAGCCGGCGGCGCGCTTCTTCCAGGGACAGTATCAGTTTGTCCTCGCCTTTGCCTATCTCCCGTGGATCATCGCCTTTCTGCTGCAGGTAGCCGGTGCCCGCCCCGGGGGCAAGCGGGAGAAATTCTCCCTCTTCGAGCAAGAGGTCAAGCAACCTGCCATCGCCGCCGCGGTCTCGTTGGCGCTGCTGTACTTCTCCGGCAGCACCTATTACACTTTCTATATGCTGTTGGCGATTGGGCTGCTGATGCTGGTGCTGCTGCTGACCTTCAAGCGCCGCCCTCCCTTCATCAAATTGAACCTGCGCCTGTTGAGAAACTACTTGTTCATCGGCGTCCTGGCAGCCGGATTGATAGCCATTCAATTGCTGCCCACGGCTGAGTTCTGGCCGCGGCTGGTCAAGGATACAGATTTGTCGGGCAACCAGAGCCTCGTCCAGGTCTTCCTGGATTACACCTCCAAAGACAGCAGCCGCCCGGATGCCTTCGATGTTTTACCTGCCCGCGAAGAGTTCTATGCCTATATCGGCCTGACCCCATTCCTGGCGCTCGGCTTGCTGCCGCTGGCGCTGGCGGGGCGCCCCCGCAAGCCACAGCTATTCTTCATCCTGCTGCTGGCTCTGACCCTGGTATGGATCAGCCTGGGCAGCATGCACTGGCAAGCTGCCATTCTGGAAACCGATTGGTTCTACCATTTCCGCCACCTGCTGCGCATCCTGATCTTCGGCAGCCTGGCCCTGGTGCTGCTCGCCGGGATCGGACTGGATGTGCTCTGGGGTGCCTTCACCGGGATGCTCCGGGGGATTAAAAATGAAGGCTCGCAATCCCCTCGCGGGCAGCAGTTTCTCCGCCTCGGCGCCCTTTCCGGGCTGGGCATATTAGGCGCCTTCATGCTCTTTGGGCTGCTGGACGTGTTCAACACCAACCAGTCCATCTTGCGCACCCAGGAGATCTACCAGCCAGCATATCAGGTGCAGGGCTGGGTGGCCCGCTATGACTCTTCAGATTACTACATCCGCCACCTGCCTATCAATACCTGGCATGAAGCGACCATCAGCCACCGCCTGCGCTATCTCGATGCCTGGTATAACTTCAACAACATCCTCACCACAGACGACCAGGCCAACCAGCGCTGGGTGCAGGCCCTCCCCAACTACCAGACCCAATCCCCGGCAGAGCTGGTGCCTGAAAATGGAGAGCTGATCCAGGTAATCGAAGACACCCATATCTACCGGTTGCCCGAAAGCCTGCCCATCGCCTTCCTGGTCGACCGGGCTGTGCTCGAGCAGCAGAGCAACCGCTGGCTGCAGGCCAGTGAGGTCACGCCGCTGGCGCCCTTCTTCGCCAGCACCGGTAAGGTAGAGCTGGTTGCCGACGTGAATGGCGACCAGCTGCTGGTGCTGCTAACCACCCATTACCCCGGCTGGGGTGTCAAAGTGGATGACGCCGCCCAGCCGCTGCTCAATGTCGGCGGCTACCTGGCAGTGGCAGCCCCGCCCGGCGTACACAAGGTCACCTTTACCTACCGGCCGCTCTCATTTTACATTGGCCTGGTGATTACCCTGGCAGCCAGCGCACTCACCGGCTTTATGCTGTGGAAAGAGCTGCGCCTTTTCTGGCAGGGTCTGCGAGAGCGTTGGCGTTCTTGCCTGGCAGCCTTGCGCCAGGCTCGCTCCCGACTGAAAGTTTGGTGGCAGGCGCAGCAGCCGCAGAGCCGGGCGGCAGTCTACCGGGGGGCGCGCTGTACCCGGAAAGCCCGCTGGATCTCGCCGAGCAAACCCCGGTGCGCGTGACCGTAGAGAGGCAGGCAGATGGTCTTTCGTCCATGAAAACTGCCCTGCACCGCTGGTTGCACGCTACCGCAGAGCTGGCAGCTGCGCTGGCTCGCGCCATCCCCCTTCCAACAGCCTTGTTCGTCCTGGGATTGGCTGTGTACCTGCTCACCCGTTTGAGCGGGTTGACCGATTGGCCGATCTACTTCTTCACCGATGAGGCAGTCCAGACCGTCATGGCAGAAGATTTCGTGCAAAATGGGCTGCGCAACAATGCCGGTGAGTTCCTGCCCACCTATTTCAGCAAGGACGCCACCTATAACCTGTCCAGCCTGAGCGTGTACCTGCAGGTGATCCCCTATTTGCTCTTCGGCAAGTCAGTCTTTGTTACCCGGGCGGTCTCCGTGCTGGCAGCGACATTTGGGGCGTTCATGGTCGGGCTGACACTGCGCGACATCTTCAAGATCCGCTATTGGTGGAGCAGTGTGCTGCTGCTTTCGGTCGTTCCGGCCTGGTTCCTGCACTCGCGCACCGCCTTCGAAACGGTCGAGATGACCGCTTTCTATGCCGCCTTCCTGTACTTCTACCTGCGCTACCGCTATATCAACCCCCGCGCCCTGTATGCATCCCTGATCTTTGGCGCGCTGGTGTTTTATACCTACAGCCCGGGACAATTGATCATTGTCGTCAGCGGCGTCTTTCTGCTGATCTCCGACCTGCGCTACCACTGGCAGCAGCGCCGGGTGGCGCTTCGCGGCTTGCTGCTGCTGTCGCTGCTGGTACTGCCCTTCCTGCGCTATTATTTAGCCCATCCCGAGGCGCCGCTGCAGCACCTGACCACCCGGGCGCCCTTCTGGTTGGAGAATATCCCCTTTGGGGATAAACTTCAGCGCTTTCTGGGTGAATACCTTGCCGCTCTCGATCCGCGCTACTGGTTCCTGCCCAACCAGAGAGACCTGGATCGCCACCTTATGCAGGGCTATGGGCACCTGTCCATGTGGATGCTGCCGCTGCTTGTCCTGGGACTGGGGGTAAGCCTGTTCAAACTCCGCTCGCCCGCCCACCGGGCGGTGCTGTTGGCGCTGCTGGCTGCGCCCAGCGGCAGCGCACTGGTCGATGTGGGGATCACCCGCCTGTTGGTGCTGGTCATCCCGGTGGTGATCCTGATGACGCTCGGCCTGAGTTATGCCTTGGAATGGGTAGTGGGCCTGGCTGCCTGGCTGGTGAGGCAGGTGCGCAAAGGCCGCTCGCCGCAAGAAGCAAGTCTCATCCGCACTCATACTGTTCTGGCGCTGGCACTGGCAGTTGTATTGGGCAGTACCAACCTTGCCATGCTGCGCGACGCCCGGGTGAACGGCCCATTGTGGTATCAGGACTACACCCTGGGAGGCATGCAGTATGGCGCCCGCCAATTGTTCAGCGCGGTGATTGATTATTACGCGGAAAACCCCGGTTCTAAATTGATGATATCACCAAGCTGGACCAACGGCGCAGATGCCGTCGCCGAGTTCTTCTTGCCCGAAGGAGCGCCGGTTCGGTTGGGCAGCGTGGAGGGCCATATTTTCCAGCGCCTGCCGCTGGATGAAAACATGGTCTTCGTCGTCATCCCCAACGAGCTGGATAAGCTGCTCACCAGCGGCAAGTTTGAGGCTGTGCGCATCGAGCAGATCATAGAATACCCCAACGGTGAGCCTGGTTTTTACTTTATCCGCATGCGCTATGTGGATGATATTGACCGCATCCTGGAAGCCGAGCGGGAAGCGCGCCGCGCCTTGCTTGAAACCAACCTGGATATCGCCGGACAGCAGACGCTGGTGCGCTACCCGGTGCTGGATATGGGCAGCATTGATCTGCTGTTCGACGGCGACCCCAACACGCTGGCGCGCACCCTGGAAGCCAATCCGTTTGTCATTGAGCTGGTTTTCCCCATGGCGCGCCCGGTGAGCGGTCTTTCGTTGGGGCTGGGCTCCGCCTACCTGCAGGTACGGGTCAACCTGACCACCCCGGCAGATGCGGAACCGATCGTTTTTGAGACCACGTTCCATGGCAGCGTTGCAGAACCCGTGCTGTTAATGAATTTTGGCCGAGTGATCACCGTCCAGCAGATGCGCTTTGAGCTGCTGGCGCCGGGCATCGCTGAGCCAGCCAATATCCATATCTGGGAAATAACCATCACTGAGTGACGGGAGGAAATCATGAAAGCTATTTTGCTTCACACACATGGCGGGCCGGAAGTGCTGGAATACGGTGACTTCCCCGAACCGCAGCCCGGCCCTGGGGAAGTGCTGGTGCGCTTGGAGGCTGCCGCCCTAAACCGGCTGGACCTGTGGGTGCGCCTCGGTTGGCCCGGGATCAAGCTGGAATATCCCCACATCCCTGGCGCGGATGGCGCCGGGCGCGTCGCCGCCCTGGGGGCTGGCGTGACCCAATGGCAGGTAGGCGACCGGGTGGTGATCAACTCCAACCTGGGCTGCGGGACGTGCCCGGCTTGCCTGTCCGGGCGGGACAACCTGTGCCGCGATTGGCATCTGCTTGGGCGAGACGGTGCGTGGCACCTATGCCGAATACGTGGCTGTCCCGGCTGGCAACCTGTACCCACTGCCGGCGGATTTCGACGCCCACACTGCCGCCGCAGCTGCCCTGGTCTATCACACCGCCTGGCACTCGCTGATCACCCGCGGCGGGCTGCGCCCCGGTGAAAGCGTGCTCGTGGTTGGCGCTTCCGGCGGGGTGAACACCGCCAGCATCCAAATTGCCCGCCTGGCTGGCGCTGAAGTGTACGTGGTTGGCTCGTCCCCCGAGAAGCTGGCCCTGGCCGAATTGATGGGCGCCCAGCACCTGATCGACCGTTCTAAAGACGAGAACTGGCCCAAGGCCATCTACACCCTGACCAGCAAGCGCGGCGTGGATGTGGTGGTAGACAATGTTGGCACCACCTTCCCGCTCAGCTTCCGCGCCGCCGTCAAAGGTGGGCGCATCCTCACCGTAGGCAACTCCGGCGGGCCGAAATTCGAGATCGATAACCGCTTCATCTTTGGCAAACACCTCAGCCTGATCGGCTCAACCATGGGCACCAAAGCCGACTTTGCTGCCGTGATGGCACTGGTGCTGGAGGGCAAACTGAAGGTAGCTCGCGACAAAGCCTTCCCGCTCAGCGAAGCTCACCTGGCGCAGGAGCGGCTGGAAAAAGGCCTCCAGTTGGGTAAGATTACCCTGGCGATTGGTGAATGATAAAGATTGAGAGGTTTTTGAATAAATAACAAGGTAAATTTGTGTAGGGGCGGGTCTGTTCCAGCAGGCTTGCATGCCTGAAAGCGCCTTCTCTGGCTCCATATCTGGGCCAGTTCGAGCAAAGACCCGCCCTTACGGTGTCCATAAACATCCGTTGGTTTGCTGAAGTCGTTACTACGATTGCATTGCCAGATTGCTGAATGAATCGGGAACAGACATATGACAGCCATGAGAGTAACTGATAATGAACGAAATTGAGTCCACTCCCTCGCCAGCAGAACTCGGAACTGCCCCACCACCCGTCGAGCCCCCGCACCCCCGCCGCCCGTTCAGCGTAACCTTGCTTGCGGTGGGGGTTATAATCATCAGTGCCCTAAGCCTGGCTCGCTTTGGGCTGGCGTTGCGCTACTGGGAATACCTGGACACCCTGACCACCGTCTCGCCGTGGTACCTGGCGCTGAGCGGTTTGGTTTGGGGGCTGGCTGGCCTGCCGCTTGCCTGGGGCCTGCTGCCGCGGCAAAGCCTGGTCGCCGCGCCTGATGCGCGCCATGGCCCTGACCTACGCCACCTACTTCTGGCTGGATCAGGTCTTCTTGCAGGATCACCCCCTGACCGGCGCCGAGGGAGGCGCCAGGCTGCTGCTGCCCGGCAACTGGACTTTCGAAGCCGGGCTGACCGTGGTGCTGCTGGCTTTTATCGTCTGGACTTTGAACCGGCGCGCTACCCAACTGTATTTTGGAGAAATGGATGAGCAACAACCCGAAAACGAAACGCCTGCATGACCTGAAAGCCCGCTCCCGCCTGGGTGGCGGACGCTGAACGCATCGAAGCCCAACACAAGCGCAGCCGCCTGACTGCCCGCGAGCGCGTCGACCTGCTGCTGGATAAAGGCTCATTCCGGGAAGTGGACGCCTTCGTCGTTCACCGCACCTCCGATTTTGGCCTCGACCAGCAGAAATACCTGGCCGACAGCGTAATCACCGGCTGGGGCACAGTCGCAGGCCGCCTGGTCTACGTTTTCTCCCAGGACGTCACCGTGTTCGGCGGCAGCCTGGGTGAGGTGCATGCCGAAAAAGTGTGCAAGATCATGGACATGGCGCTCAAGAACGGCGCCCCGGTGATCGGTCTGAACGACTCGGGCGGGGCGCGCATCCAGGAGGGCGTGGTCTCGCTGGGCGGGTATGCGGATATCTTCTTGCGCAACACCCTGGTTTCGGGGGTCATCCCGCAGATCAGTGTCATCATGGGGCCCTGCGCCGGCGGTGCGGTCTACTCACCCGCGCTGACCGATTTCATCATCATGGTGCGCAAGTCGTCGTACATGTTCATCACCGGGCCGGATGTGGTCAAGACCGTCACCCACGAGATAGTCTCCTTCGAGGAATTGGGCGGAGCAGATGTCCACTCCGAGGTCTCTGGCGTCTGCCACCTGGCAACCGACAGCGAGCCGGATGCCCTGTACCTGATCCGCAAGCTGCTCGCCTACCTGCCGCAGAACAACATGGAAGATCCGCCCTTCGTGCCGACTGAGGATGACCCGCTGCGCATGGAAGAGGGGTTGGACAGCCTGATCCCCGACGATCCCAGCAAGCCGTATGACATCAAAGATGCCATCCACCTGATCATGGACGATGGCGAGTTCCTGGAAATTCAAGAAGGCTATGCGCAAAATATCGTCGTCGGCTTTGCCCGCCTGGGCGGTCACAGCATTGGCATCATCGCTAACCAACCCGCCGTATTGGCAGGCGTGCTGGATATCAACTCCTCCGAGAAAGCCGCCCGCTTCGTGCGCTTTTGCGACGCCTTCAATATCCCGGTGATCACCTTCGTCGACGTACCCGGCTTCCTGCCCGGCACCGCCCAGGAACACGGCGGCATCATTCGCTCGGGCTCCAAGCTGCTCTATGCCTACTGTGAAGCCACCGTGCCCAAGCTGACCGTGGTCACCCGCAAGGCCTACGGCGGGGCCTATGACGTGATGAGCAGCAAGCACATCCGCGGTGATGTCAACCTGGCCTGGCCCTCGGCCGAGATTGCCGTCATGGGACCGGATGGGGCGGTCAACATCATCTTCCGCAAAGAGCTGGCCCAGGCGGAAGATGCCGAGCAGCGCCGCGCCGAACTGGTGGCAGAATACCGCGAGAAATTTGCCAACCCGTATATCGCCGCCTCACGCGGCTACATCGACGACGTGATCGAGCCGCACGAAACCCGCCCCCGCCTGATCAACGCCCTGGAGATGCTAGCCAACAAGCGCGACTCCAACCCGCCCAAGAAGCACGGCTGCATCCCCTTATGAGTATATTAGCCCAGTATCCCCGTCTACCGGAGTGACCCGCGTGCCAATTCTGAGCATAAACGGGCATGACATCAATATCGAAGAACACGGGCGAAACAATCACCCGCCGGTGTTCCTGCTGCACCACGGGCTGGGCTCGATCCGTGCCTGGCGCGAGCAAATCTCACCCCTGGTCGCGGCAGGCTACCGGGTCCTGCTCTACGACCGCTGGGGCTACGGCCGATCCACCCCCCGTACCGCCCTGGATCTGCCCTCATTTGCCGCCGATGTCGCCGACCTGCGGGCGCTGCTGCTCCAGCTGGACATCCCCCGTGCCGCGCTGGTCGGGCACTCGGATGGCGGCACCCTGGCACTGTACTACGCCGCCCAGTACCCTGAGCAGGTGAGCTGCCTGGTGACCATCGCCGCCCACATCTATGTGGAACCCAGCATCTCACCCGGGGTAATGGCGATTGGAGCTGATTATGCAACGAATAACCGCTTCCGCCAGGGACTGCGCCGCCTCCACGGCGCGCAGGTTGATCAGGTTTTCCATAATTGGTACGACGGCTGGCGCGCCCTGGAAGGCATAGATTGGGATATGCGCGCCGTGCTGGCACACATCGCCTGCCCGGCGCTGGTGGTGCAGGGCATGCAAGATGAACACGCCACCCCCCAGCACGCCCGTGACATCGCCGCTGCCATCCCGGGCGCGGAGCTATGGCTGCTGGAAGGCGCCCGGCACATGCTGCCCCAGGAGAGCGCCGCCGCGTTCAACCAAAGATTGCTGCAGTTTTTCGATACTTGTGGGTATTTAGCGAGGTAGTATGTTCGATAAAGTATTGATCGCCAACCGGGGTGAGATCGCCGTCCGCATCATCCGCGCCTGCCGCGAACTGGGCATCCATACCGTGGCTGTATTCTCCGACGCTGACCGCCAGGCGCTGCATGTGCGCTATGCCGATGAAGCCTACCGCCTGGGCCCGGCGCCATCGCGCCAATCCTACCTGCGCGGCGATAAGATCATCGAGATCGCCCGCCAGTGCAGCGCCGCCGCGGTGCATCCCGGCTATGGCTTCCTGGCTGAACGGGCCGATTTCGCCGAGGCCTGCCACCAGGCCGGTCTGGCTTTCATCGGCCCCAACCCCTCCTCCATCGCCGCCATGGGCGACAAGGCGGTGGCGCGCGCCACGGTTGCCCGCGCCGGGGTGCCCGTCGTCCCCGGCACGGAGGGCGAAGGCGCACTGAGCGACGAAGATTTGCTCGCCCTGGCCCCCGGGATTGGTTTCCCCCTGCTGGTCAAGGCCACCGCTGGCGGCGGTGGCAAGGGCATGCGCGAGGTGCGCAGCCTGGACGAAATGCCGGTTCTGCTCCAATCTGCCCGCCGCGAGGCCGAGGCCGCCTTCGGCGATGGCAATGTCTACCTGGAGAAGCTGGTCGAAGGCGCCCGCCACATTGAGATCCAGATTCTGGCCGATGAGCAGGGCAATGTCATCCACCTCGGCGAACGTGAATGCTCCATCCAGCGCCGCCACCAGAAGCTGCTCGAGGAAGTCCCCCTCGCCGTTCGTTGCCGACGATGAAGAATTCCGCCAGACGCCTGGGTGCCGTGGCGGTGCGCGGCCGCCCAGGCGGTGAACTACGTCAACGCCGGCACCATCGAATTCCTGGTGGACAAGGACAAGCAATTACTATTTCCTGGAGATGAACACCCGCCTGCAGGTCGAGCATCCCGTCACCGAGATGGTCACCGGCGTGGATATCGTCAAAGAGCAGCTGCGCATTGCCCGCGGCCGCCTCTTGAGCCACAAGCAGGAAGATATTCGCCCCCATGGCTGGGCGATCGAGTGCCGCATCAACGCCGAAGATCCGTATAACAACTTCATCCCTTCTACCGGGCGCATCACCCACACCCTGCTGCCCACCGGTCCCGGCATCCGCGTGGATACCGGTGTCTACATCGGCTTCGAGGTCTCGCCTTACTACGACTCACTGATCTCCAAGCTGATCGTGTGGGGCGCCACCCGCGGCGAGGCCATCCTGCGCATGCGCCGGGCGCTGGAAGAATACAAGATCCTGGGCGTGCGCAACAACATCCCCTTCCACCAGCGACTGATGGATTCGCACCGCTTCATGGGCGGGCAGTACGACACCCGCTTCATCGAAGAGCGATTTTCGCTGGAGGCAGCTGAAGAAGGCCGGGCCAGCCAGCCGGAGGTGGCCGCACTGCTCGCCACACTGGTAGCCCACCAGCAGACCGAGCGGGCGGCGCACGTCATCCTGCGCAACGAGCGCGACACCAGCAACTGGAAATGGCTCAGCCGCTGGGAGCGGCTGCGCCGCTAAGCCAGGATGCTCATAGGAGCAAATGACTGATGAAATACGTGACCACAATTGGTGAGCGTGAATACCTGATCGACATCCTCGACGAGCACCACGTCAGCATCGATGGGGTGACCTACGCGGTGGATTTCACCCCGGTGGGCGACCAGCCGGTGTATTCGCTGCTGCTGAACGGAAAATCCTATGACGCCCACGTCTACCAGGACGAAGGCACCTGGCAGGTGATGTGCCACGGGGCGATGTACTCGGCTGAGGTGGAGGATGAGCGTGAAAAGCGGCTGCGGGCAGCCATGGGCGGGGGAGTCAGCGGGCAGGAGGAATACCACCTCAAGTCGCCCATGCCCGGCATGGTCGTCGCCGTGCCGGTGCACGAGGGACAGACCATTGAAAAAGGCGAAGTTTTGCTCATCCTCGAGTCGATGAAGATGCAGAACGAGCTGCGCTCGCCGCGCGCCGGCGTTGTCACTCGCCTGCGCGTCCGCCCCGGCGACCGGGTAGAACAAAAAGATACTATGTTGAGCGTGGTGTAACATGAGTGGCACAGGTCAGGAGCTGGAAGTCAAGTTCTACCTCAACCACCCGGACCGACTGCGAAGCCGGTTGGAAGCCCTCGGGGCGCGCCTCGAGCAGCCGCGCACCCACGAGATCAACCTGCGCTTCGATACTCCGGCGCTTGACCTGCTGCACAGCGGGCGCCTGCTGCGCCTGCGCCAGGATGCCGCCGCCCACATCACCTATAAAGGCCCCGGTCGGGTGGAGGGCGGGGCACGCCTGCGCCAGGAGCTGGAGTTCATCGCCAGCGACTTCGAAATGGCCCGCGCAGTGATTGAAGCGTTGGGCTACGAAGTAATGCTGATGTATGAGAAGCAGCGCGCCACCTACGCCCTGGGGGATGTGCTGGTCACCCTGGACGAGATGCCCTACGGTAATTTTGCCGAGATCGAGGGGCCGGATGGCGAGAGCATTCAACAGGCAGCCGCCCGGCTGGGTCTGAACTGGGAGCACCGCATCCTGGAAAGCTACACCGTGCTGTTTGAGCAAGCTCGCCAGGTGCTAGGCTTTACCTTCCGCGACCTGAGCTTTGAAAACTTCAGCGGCATGACTGTTCCCCCCGCAGCCTTGGGTGTCCAACCTGCCGATCAGGACCAGGCAGCCGGCTGAAGACGCCATATCCCAAACACTCTACACCCAGGTAGGCCCCATCCCGGTTGCACATCTGGTAAAATCAATCAAGTATGAATTTATCATATTATAAATAGGAGAATAAAAATGCAGGACACATCATCTACAACTTCAAATGAACGTCTGTGGGCGGCTTTGAGCTGGATTCCTATCACACCGCTGTACCCGATTCTGGCAATCGTGGCGCTGGTGATGGAGGAAACCAAGACCAGCGCCTACATCCGCCACCATGCCATCCAGGCCCTGATCACCGGGCTGGTAGTGGCGGTGATCACCGCAATTACCATCGGCGTGGGTGGTATCCTCTTCCTGGTCTTCTTCTACTGGGCTTACCAGGCGTACCAGGGACAGACCGTGGAGATCCCCTTTGTAACCAAATTCGCCCGTCAACAAGGCTGGATCGCATAAGCGCAACAGTTAGTCAAACACTTCAACACCAAGCACACAAAGAAAGCACAAAGACCACAAAGGGTTATAACAATCCTTTAGTGGCCTTTGTGTGTATTTTGTATTCCTCGCGGTAGAAATCACTTCCTGGTTTTATCCGCTAATCCGCTATTTATCCGTTTACCCATCCTGGTCCAACTGCCCTATAGGTAGCGTTTTTCACACTTACCTTATAAACCTTTGTACACCTTCGTGTCCTTGGTGTCCTTTGTGGTTCCATGGTTTAACCTCATCCCCCACCCACCTCACCCCCTCCACCTGCCTCTCCTCCCCAATCAACCGCATCAATGCGGCTTCCATCCCCTGGACATCCCTCGTTGTCGCAAACCGCATCACCCCAGGCTCGCTCCTGTCCGGCATGCGCAGCCCGTGCTCGTCCAGCAGCCGGGCTACCTGCCGCGCCACCGCCGGCGCCGGGTCGATCACCCGTACCCCCGGTCCGGCGATCTCTTCGATCAGCGGGATGACGAAGGGATAATGGGTGCAGCCCAGCACCACGGTATCGATCCCCTCCGCTATCATTGGCCCCAGTGCCTCTTCCAGGATGCCGCGCGTGACAGGCCCATCCAGCTCGCCCGCCTCGATCTGAGCGACCAGCCCGGGGCAGGTAGACTGCAGTAAGGTCACACCATTCGCAAAGCGCTCCACCACCGAGGCATACAATGCCCCCTGAAAGGTTGCCGGAGTCGCCAGCACGCCAACCACCCCCGTGCGCGTCTGCTCGGCCGCCGGCTTGACCGCCGGTTCCATACCCACGAAGGGAACCTCAGGGAAAACCTGGCGCAAATGCTGCAGCGCCGCCGCCGAGGCGGTGTTGCACGCCACCACGATCAGCTTCGCCCCCTCGCCCAGCAGGTAGCGCGTGATCTGCTCGGAGAACTGGCGCACCTCCTCCAGCGGGCGCGGCCCATAGGGTACATGCGCCTGGTCAGCCAGGTACAGGGCAGGCTCTGCGGGCAGCAGGGCACACAGGCTGCGCAACACCGACAGCCCGCCTACGCCTGAATCAAAGATGCCAATTGGACGCATGGCGCAATTGTATCACTGCTGTGCTATACTCACCCCAAAGGTAAAATCCTATGGACGATCTATTGGCGCAATGCACCTGGCCCGACCTGCCCGAGCGCTTTGACCGCGCCCTGCGCGAGGCGGTAGCGCACATCTTGGGGCGTTATACGCCGGTGGGAATCATCGCTGCCGGTTCCATCCTGCGGCGGGCACCTGACCCCAGCAGCGACCTGGATATCTATGTGCTCCACCTGGCACCCTTCCGCCAGCGCCTGCAGAAATTCTTCAATGGCGTGCCCGCCGAGATCTTCGTCAACCCGCCTGCCGCCGTGGAGGGCTACTTCACCAGCGAGCAGGCCTCCGCCCGCCCCATCACCGCCCACATGCTGGTCAACGGCTTTGTCATCCTGGATACGCATCCCGTGGTGGCACAGTTACGCCAGCGCGCCCGGGACTTACTCGACACCCCGCCCACCCTGACCCCCGCCCAGCACACCTGGAAGCGCTATTGGGCCTCCAACCTGCTGGAAGATGCCATTGATGTTGCCGTGCGTGACCCAAACACCGCCCAGATTTTCCTCGCCCAGGCGGTCTTTGCCATGCTCCAGTATCATTTCGAGGCTGCCGGGCGCTTCATCCCCCGCACCAAAGAGCTGCTCGTCCAATTGGATGCCCACGACCCAGACTTAGCTGCCCTGGCACGGCAGTTCTACACCAGCGGGGAACTCCCCGCCCGCCTTGCCGCCGCTGAGCAGATCGCTGACTGCACAATTCAGGTGCGCGGCTTCTTTGAGTGGGAATCCGAGCCGGAGCAGGTCGGCTGAGGGTATCAGGTGCAACGCACTTCCAAAGGGCGTTGCACCTTGCGAACAAGACTATGGGAATGGACGACCCATTGACAGCAGTTGCACAAGTTCAGGCCCCAACACCAGATATGCCTCATCCGGAACCGCACCAACGGTATCGATGGTTTTGGTGAAGAAACTACGCGCCGAGGCAGCTAACACCATATCAAAAATTTCCTCATCGGAAAATCCATGCTGGCGCAGTTCCTCAAAATCCTCTTCGCTCATATTGTGTGTATCGGTGATGACCTTCTGCGCAAAAGACATCATCGCCACTTCCTCAGGGGAGAGGCCGGCATTCCGAAAATCCCTGGCGATAGCTGCCAGCTCTTCCGCAGAGAAGAAATTCTTACGGAGCACCGCTCCGTGTGCCAGCAGTCAGTAGGTGCATTTGAGCGCCATGGCTGCGGCAAAGGTCACCAACTCATAGCGCCGCAGCCGCATCTTGGATTGGATTTGCCCCAAGAAATTCTTCCAGGCTGCGTAAACCTCAGGATGTAAGCTGAAAGCTTTGACGTAGTTCGGCACATAGCCGTGGGATTTGCGCGCCGTTTCATAGATCTCTCTCGCCACACCTTCTGCCTGCTCTTCCAGAACAGTTTTTATGAACGCCATTCATTATCTCCTTCCCAAACAAATAAAACAAATAAAAAACCCTGATATCTGCCAACCATTCTCCACCTCAGCCAGAGCGTTGGGTCAAAATTGAGACTATTATACTCCTATTATATTTTCAAAACACAATTTACTTTATGAGTTCAGCGTCCATTACTATCCGTTAATCCGTTACCCATCCGTTGACCAGTCTGCATCCCCTCCCCTAAATTTCCGTTCTTGACGTCTGGCATATTTTCCGCTACAATATGAACGAACGTTCGTTCATAGAGACCCGCAACTATGCCCCCCGAAACCCCCTCCCGCGGCGAACAAACCCGCGCCGCTATTCTCCAGGCAGCCCACGACCTCTTTGTCGAGCAGGGCTACCACGGCACCTCCATGCGCCAGGTCGCCAGCCGGGCTGGCATCGCCCTCGGCGGGCTGTATAACCACTTTCCCAGCAAGGAAGCCGTCTTCGAGGCGGTCTTCATCACCTATCACCCCTACCACCAGGTGCTGCCTTATATTCAGCAGGCGCAGGGCGCCACGTTCGAGGAGGTGGTCCACGATGCCGCCGTCCGTATGGTAGAGGTGGCGCGCGGCCGCCCGGATTTCCTCAACCTGATGTTCATCGAGATGGTCGAGATGAAAAGCACCCATGTCCAGAACATGGTCAACTCGCTCTTCCCGGTCGGCCTGCAGATCGTGCAGCGCCTGATGCAGGTCGATCCCGAGGCGCTCCGTCCGATCCCACCCCCGATGCTGGTACGCTCGTTCATCGGGCTGTTTTTCTCCTATTTCTTCACCGAGATCCTCTTTGCCACTGCCGGCCCGGCTGAGTTTCGCCAGGATGCCATGCGGCATCTGGTCGACATTTACCTGCACGGGATTTTGATTCCCCCTGCCAGTACAGCCGGGGAGTAAAAGGAACCTGCTTATGCTCAACTCCCGCCTTCGTTCGTTGATCCGCAAGGAGTTCATCCAGATCACCCGCGACGTACGCACGCTGATCCTGGTGATGGTCATCCCGGTGATGCAGCTTCTCCTGCTCGGCTATGCCGCCACCAACGATGTACGCAACATCCCCCTGGCGGTCTTCGACCAGGATCGCGGCTCTGCTGCCCGTCTCCTGCTGGATGCTTACCGCACCGCCGACTACTTCCGCATCGCCTATGATGTCGACTCGGAAGCTGACCTGCGCATGCTGATCGACAACGGCGATGCGCGCGCCGGGCTGATCATCCCACCCGGTTATAGTGCTGCCATCCAGGGCGGCGGCTCTGCGCAGGTCATCTTTGTGCTCGATGGCTCTGACCCAACCGTGGCTTCCACTGCCCTCTCCGCCGCCCAGCTTATTGGACAGGCGCACGCCACCCAGGTGCTGCAGAGCCGCCTGGATCGCAGCGGGCTGTCCGCTGCCATCAGCCCGCCCATTGAGGTGCATACCAGCGTCTGGTACAACCCGGATCTGATCAGCGCCCACTTCATGATTCCCGGCGTGATTGGCATGATCCTCTATGCCCTGACCTCCATCCTCACCGCCAGCGCCATCGTGCGCGAGCGCGAGCGGGGCACCATCGAGCAGCTCATCGTTACCCCCATCCGCCCCTGGGAGTTGGTGGTGGGCAAGCTGCTGCCCTATGTGGTGCTGGCGTTCCTCAATGTGCTGGAGGTGCTGGCGCTGGGTCACTGGTGGTTCGGCGTGCCCATCCGCGGCGATATCTGGCTGATCCTCGCCATGTCCGGGCTGTTCCTGCTCTCCAGCCTGGGCACCGGGCTGATGGCCTCTACCATCGCCAACACCCAGCAAGAAGCCATGCTGACCGTGTGGATGATGCTGCTGCCCAGCATCTTCCTGGCCGGCTTCTTCTTTCCCCTGGAGGCGATGCCCAAAGTCCTGCAGTGGATCTCGTATGTTTTCCCGCTGCGCTACTACCTCGCCATCATCCGTTCTTTGATGCTCAAAGGTGTCGGGCTAGCCGCCGTGCAAAGCGAAGTCCTGGCATTAGCCGCCTTTGGCATCCTCATCATGACCGCCGCCGCCTTGCGCTTCCGCAAGCGGTTGGATTAAGCTTTACCTGGAGGTACCTATGCACAGTAAACGCGCAATGATTCCCGTGGTCTTGCTCATCCTGGCCGTGGTCGGAGGTGGCGGCTGGTTCATCTGGCAGCAGACCCGCCCCCCTGAAGATACCAGCCTGCAGGGCTCGGGCACGGTTGAAGCCGTGGAAGTGACTGTCTCGCCTGAGGTGTCCGGTCGGGTGGTCGAGGTGCTGGTCGCGCAAGGGCAAGATGTTCAGCCGGGCGATGTCTTGTTCCGCCTGGATGGCGCCCTGCTCGAGGCCCAGCAGCGCCAGGCCGAGGCTGCTCTCGACGCCGCCCAGGCCGGTTGGGAAGTTGCCCAGTCCGGGCTGGCAGCAGCCCGTGCTGCCGTCGATACCGCCCGGGTGCAGTATGATATCGAGCTCAACCTGGCCCTGGCGCAGGCACAGCCAGCCCGTGTGGCGGAGTGGACACAGACAGCGCCCTCCCAGGTGGAGTTGTCACCCTGGTACTTCACCGTTGACGAAGAGCGGGCCGCAGCTCAGGCTGAGTTGGATGCCGCCCGGGAAAACCTGGCGACCGAGCAGGCGGACTACGCTGACCTGATCGCCGGGTTGGAAGACTCCACCTTCCTGGAAGCGGAAACCCGGCTTGCCCAGGCTCAGGCTTCCTTCACCATTGCCTCTGAGCTGCTCGCCCGCGCCAATGCCCAGTCCGATACCGCCCTGCGCGACGCCGCCCAGAATGCCTACGACATCGCCCTGTCCGAGCTGGAAGCCGCCCAGGAAGCCTATACCGATGCACTCAGTACAGAAGAAGCTGAGGATGTGCTGGCAGGTCGCGCCGCACTGGCGGTAGCCCAGGAACGCGTCGACACCGCCCTCGACCGGGTCAATGCCCTGCTCACCGGCGTATACTCGCTGCGCGTACAGGCTGCGACCGCCGCGCTGCGGCAGGCCCAAACCAATGTTCGCCAGGCAGAGAGCAAGATCACCCAGGCGCAAACCGCCGTCCACCAGGCACAAGCCCAGCTTGAGCTGATCGAGGTGCAGCAGAGCAAGTTGCTGGTCACCTCCGCTGTCAGCGGAACGGTGCTCAGCCGCAATATCGAGCCTGGCGAGGTGGTGCAGGCGGGGGCAGTTGCCTTGACCCTGGGACAGCTCGACCGCCTGACCATCACCGTCTATCTCCCCGAAGACCGCTACGGTGAGCTGGATTTAGGCGCAGTCGCCCAGGTCAGCATAGACTCATTCCCCGGTCAAACCTTCCAGGCCACGGTGGTGCGCATTGCCGATCAGGCTGAGTTTACCCCCCGCAATGTCGCCACCGGCGAGGGCCGCCGCACCACCGTCTTCGCCGTAGAGCTGGCAGTGGACGATCCCGGAGGGCTGCTCAAGCCGGGCATGCCTGCTGATGTCACCTTCGACGAGTAAGGTAAGCTGAAAATCCAATGCAACCTTTGATCTCCGCCGCCCATCTGCACAAGAGCTTCCACCGCGCCGGTGGTGTGGCTCATGCAGTGGCTGACCTGAGCCTGAGCGTTGCCGCCGGCGAGATCTACGGGTTGGTCGGGCCGGATGGCGCCGGCAAGACCACGGCAATCCGTCTGCTGTGTGGCGCACTCCGTCCCGATCCAGCCAAGAAAGATGCTATTCCTTCTATCTCCATCGCCGGGTACGATCTGCTCAAACACACCGATCTGGCGCGCGCCCAACTGGGCTACCTGGCGCAGCGCTTCAGCATGTACGAAGACCTGACAGTGCTGGAAAACCTGCGCTTCTTCGCCGAGGTTCGCGAGTTGAAAGCGGCGCAATGGAAGCCACGCTGCATGCAGATCCTCGATTTCGTCGGTCTGGGAGAATACACCGCTCGCCGCGCCGGGCAGCTTTCTGGTGGCATGAAGCAAAAATTGGGCCTGGCAGCCGCCCTGGTGCACCGCCCCAAAGTGCTGCTGCTCGACGAACCGACCACCGGAGTCGATCCCGTCACCCGCCAGGATTTCTGGCAGCTGCTCATCCGCCTGGTCGCCGAAGAAGGCGTGGCGGTGCTGGTCAGCACCCCCTACATGGACGAAGCCGCCCGCTGCCACCACGTCGGATTCATGCGCCGCGGGGAGCTGCTGGTCGAAGGTGCCCCTGAAGCGCTGCGCCGGCGCCTGGATGAGCGCATCCTGGAGCTGTACGGGCAGCCGTTGGGGCTGCTGCGCCGGGTCGCCCAGGCCGACCCACAGGTGGAGGACGCCCAGATGTTCGGTGACCGGCTGCACCTGCGCGTGCAGGCTGGGGCTATCCAATCTGCCATCGACCGCCTTACCCAGGCAGTGCCCGCCGCCGGTGGGCAGCTCAGCCTGGCTCGCCCCATCCCGCCGGGGCTGGAAGATGTCTTCATCGCCCTGTTGGAAGAGAACCAGGCCAAGCCATGAGCGACCCGGTCATTATCACCCAGGGTTTGACCAAAAAGTTCGGCGATTTCGTTGCCGTGGATGGGGTTTCCTTCAGCGTAGGCGCCGGCGAAGTGGTTGGCTACCTCGGGCCGAACGGCTCGGGCAAGACCACCACCATCCGCATGCTGCTCGGCTTGCTGCGCCCCAGCGCGGGGCAAGGTCAGGTGTTGGGCTATGACATTGTGCGCCAGTCCGAGCAGGTGCGCCAGCGCGTCGGCTACATGTCGCAGAAGTTCGCCCTGTATCACGAGCTGACCGTGGCTGAAAACCTGGCTTTCTATGCCGGGGTGTACGGCATCCGTGACCGCCGCCGGCTGTCAGACGTGCTGGCGCTGGTCGGGCTGCAAAACATGCCACATGAGCGCGTCAGCGCCCTTTCCACTGGCTGGCGGCAGCGCCTGGCTTTAGGCACCGCCATCGTCCACCAGCCAAAACTGCTCTTCCTCGACGAGCCAACCAGCGGCGTCGACCCCAACGCCCGCCGCGCCTTCTGGGACTTGATCTACACCGTGGTTGAAGGCGGCGTGACCGCCCTGGTCACCACCCACTACATGGATGAAGCCGAATACTGTGGGCGGGTGGGCATTATGCGTGACGGCAAACTGCTCGCCCTCAACACCCCCTCCGTCCTCAAGCGCACCGCCCTGCCCGGCGTCGCCTGGGAAATTCGCGCCACCCCTCTGCTCGCTGCCCTCTCCGCCCTGGAAAGCTCCCCGGTCGTACTGCGCGCCGGTCTGGTCGGCGACCATCTGCGCGCCATCACCGCCTCCGCGGAGGATGCCCCCGCCCTGCGCCACGCCTTGCAAACCGCTAGCTCCCAGCTCGACCACCTCGAAACCGTCGAGCCCACACTCGAAGACGTCTTTCTCGCTCTGGCGAATTGATCCCTTCAAGGTGCAACGCACTTTAAAAGTGCGTTGCACCTGGCTCCCACCCCGCGTAAAGACACACCTTTGTGTCTATACCCACCCCTCCCCCTCATCCCCTATCCCTTCCCCCCTTTCCCCTCAATTTCCTGTAAGAATTAAAGCATAAATTGAATATTTTCAATATTATATCTACAGAATATCAATAATCTTATTGACAATTTTCAATATTCATGTATAATACAGTTAAGCAATAAAGAAAGGAGGCTGCAATGTTCGACCTGGATTGCTTACAACTGAGCTCCATCCATCAGGAGACCATCCGCCAGCAGGCTGCCGGCGCCCGCCTTCTCCATGGCTGCCGCCTCCCCAGGCTCAGCCTGGTAGAGCGAACCTTGCCTGCCCTGGGCGAACTCTTGATCCGCACCGGTCAGCGGTTGAAAGAAGCACCCCGCCGCCTGGAAGCGGAATCGGCCTCACTCGCATCTCTGACCATCACATTATAAGGAAGGCGCCATGAACACACTCCCCACCCGTTGTCCCCTGTGCGGCGGCGAAGTCACCGTCACCCGCATCTACTGCCGCGATTGCGACACCACCATCGAGGGTCGCTTCTCTGGCGGCCCATTTTCCCAGCTCACTCCCGAACAGCTTGGTTTCGTCGAAACCTTCATTCGCTGCGAGGGTAAGATCACCCGTATGGAGATCGAGCTGGGTTTGTCTTACCCCACCATCCGCAACCGCCTGCTGGAAGTGATCCGCGCCCTGGGCTACGAAGCGGGTGGCGAAGAACCCACCCGGCTCTCTGAAGCGGAACGCCAACAAATTTTAGAGGATCTGGATCAGGGCCGCATCAGCGCCGATGAAGCCATGCGCCTGCTTCAGGAAAGTGAGAAGTGACATGGACAGACAATTCATCACCACCAACGAAAGCCCAGTTTTGGTCATCGAATCCGTGCAGGGCAGCCTGCGCCTGAAAGGTCATGCCGATCCGGAAGTAGCCGCCAAAGCCAGCGAGACGGAAGACCTGCGCATGGAAACTCGCAACGGCGAGATCGTGCTCAGCAGCCAGAGCGACCTGAGCGTGCGCGTTCCCCGCAAAGCCACGCTGCGCGTGCAGACCGTCCACGGCGATGCCACGTTTAAGGCGCTGGATGGCAGTCTGGAATTGGATACCATTCACGGCGACCTGACGCTGCGCGGCGTCGGCCCCACCAACATTAACCTGGTACACGGCGACCTGTCCGCCAAAAATGTCGGCGGCGACTTGGTGATCCACCGGGTGGAGGGGGATGCTGCGGCCCGCGACATCCAGGGCAGCTTCACCGTCAGTGAGGTCGTGACCGGCAACCTGCGCCTGGATGACGTCGATTGCGACGCCAGTGCCAGCGTAGAGGGCAACATCAACCTGCGCCTGGATCCTGCCGCCGGACAAACCTATACATTTCAGGCCAACGGTAACATTTTCTGCCAGCTGCGCGACGAATACAGCGTGGAGATCAGCGTCCCCAAGGCGAAGAAAGTGGTCATCAACCTGCCCGAGGTGAAGACCAGCGCCCCGATCCAGACTCCCTATGCCCTCACCCTGGGCGAAGGGGATGCCAGCCTGACCCTGACCGCCAAGGGCAACGTGGTGATCGACAGCCACGCCCCCGATTGGGATATGGAAGACTTTGATGTGGAGATCGGCGCAGACCTTGACCACATGGCAGATGAGATTGGTGTGCAGATGGAGCAGCAAATCGAAGCCCAGATGCGCATGATCGAGGCCAACATCAACGCCCAGATGACCTCGCTCACCAGCCGGTTGGGTGCAGCCCGCCTCACCGAAGAACAGGCCCGCCGTGTCGAACAACGTGCTCGCCAGGCCAGTGAACGCGCCTCAGCCCACGCCCAGGAGCGCATGCGCCGTGCTCAGGAGAGAATGGAACAAAAGCTGACCGCCGCCCAGCGTAAATTAGAGCAGAAGAAACGCACCGCCGGCCGCCACCCCCACTGGGGTAGCCCCATTCCTCCCGTGCCGCCAGCCCCACCAGCTCCTCCTTCTGAGCCGGTGACTGAAGAGGAACGTATGATGATCCTGCGCATGCTCGAGCAGAAGAAGATTGGCCTTGACCAGGCAGAAAAGCTGCTCAGCGCGCTGGAAGGTAAGGAGGCGTAAAATGACCTACGAAACCGAGCGCCTGCAAGTATTAGAAATGATCGAGCGCGGCGTCATCTCGGCTACCGAAGGCGTCCGCCTGTTGAACGCCCTGACGGGCAATACGCCCGAAATTCCGTCCAGCAGCGCATTCCCAGGCGCAGAAGCTGCAGCCGGTGCTGCCGAAATCCCCCAACCTGAGCCAGAGCCGGCATATGAAGAGCCGGTGCCCCAGGCAGCCAAAGCCACACCTGACCTGGGTGCCAGCGCCCGGAGATGGCGCCGCTGGTGGTGGATCCCACTGTGGGTTGGCGTGGGCATCACCGTGATCAGCGGTGGCTTGATGTACCTGGCCTATGCCCGCAGCGGATTTGGCTTCTGGTTTGCCTGCACCTGGTTCCCCTTCTTGCTCGGCGTTGCAATGATGGCCCTGTCCTGGGCCAGCCGTACCGCCCGTTGGCTTCATGTACGGGTGCACCAGCAGAAAGACGAGTGGCCGCGCAACATTGCCATCAGCCTGCCGCTGCCCATTCGCTTCACCGCCTGGATCGTACGCCTGTTCCGCCCGCACATCCCCAACTTGGAAAGCACCAACATCGATGAGATGATCCTGGCTTTGGAAAAGACCTCTCCCAATGCTCCTCTGTTCGTCCAGGTGGACGAAGGGGAAAACGGCGAGCAGGTTGAAGTTTACATCGGATAACCGGAGGACACTATGGCTACAGCAGAAGAACGAATGCGCATTTTACGCATGATCCAGGAAGGAAAAATCAACGCTGAGGAAGGCGCCAAGCTACTCGCCGCGCTGCGCGAAAGCCGCAAAGAAACCCGCCCGCCCGCCCCTCCAGGCCGCACCGGCGGGAAAGGGATGCTGCGCGTACGCGTCACCGACATGGTCACCGGCAAAGCCAAGGTCAGCGTCAACCTGCCCTTGGGTTTGGTCGATGCCGGCATGAGCATCGCCAGCCAATACGCCCCCGATGTCAACTTTACCGAAATTGCCGAAGCCATCCGCGCCGGACAGATGGAAGGCAAGATCGTCGATGTCATTGACGAAGAAGACGGCGAACATATCGAAGTCTTCATCGATTGAGAGGTCAACATGAGCACCGAAACCTTTGAACAGACTTTCCAGGTCGCCGAGCCGGCGCGCCTGAAGCTATCCAATATCCGCGGCTCCATTGTGATCCAGGCTGGTGAACCCGGCACGATCCACGTTTATGCCAGCAAACATAATGGCAGCAGCAAGCAGACTACCATCGAGATGAGCCAGGTCGAAGACGGCAGCGTGGTGGTCGAGACGCGTGAGCCCGAAGGGGTGTACCGCCTGCTCAACTTTTCAACGCCTGCCAAAGTAGATTATCAGGTGAGCGTCCCGCCGTCCTGCAGCCTGAGCATATCCTGCGTCAGCAGTTCGCTGAGCATCCACGGCGTAAGTGGTGAGTTTTCGCTCAATACGGTTAGCGGATCGATGGCTCTGCAGCAGTTGAGCGGCCCATTCAAGATCCACTCGGTCAGCGGCGATGTCAGCGGGGCCGGGCTGTCTGGCGAAATAAGCCTAGAGATCGTCTCCGGGGATATCCACCTGAGCGAATCCGACCTGCCCAGCGTGCGCGGCTCCACGGTCAGTGGTAACCTGTACCTGCAGACTGCCCTGGGCAGCGGCCCATACAAGCTCAGCTCGGTCTCCGGGGACGTGCACTTCGTGGTGCCAGCCGCGACTCCCTGCACCGTCGAGGTACATGGGGTCAGCGGTAGCCTCACCTCTACCCTGCCCCACACCGTACACACCCGGCGCGGTGGCAGCAGCAGCGCCCAGGTACAGGGCGGCGGGGTAGCGGTCAAACTGAACAGCGTCTCCGGCAACTTATGGATTGGCCTGCCGGGCGATGAGCTGGGTAAAGCCAGCCCCGATGCGGTTGCTCATCCTTCTCCGCTGCAACCCCCTACACCCCCAACGCCACCTACACCACCCACGCCTCCCACACCGCCCACACCGCCCACACCACCCACACCGCCCACACCACCAGCAGGGTGGATGGCATCCGCACCTGCGGAGGAGCGTCTCACCACCGCCGAGATCCTGGCAATGGTCGAGCGCGGCGAGATGAGCGTTGACGAAGCCATCCGCCGCATGCAAGGCTAGCTGAACCCGATCAGCCTGCCTCTGTAGTATAATCAGTCTCAGGTGGATAATCAGCAGAAACCTACCAACCAGCCCCCCTACGCAAAGGAGTCTTTGCAATTGTGGTATGGGCCGCACTTCAGTCCGCCAATCATCCCTCAGGAGCGCATTCCATGCCCGAAAAACGCCCCTCCGGCATGTTCGGCTTCACCGTGGTCTGGTTCGGTCAGATCTTCTCCCTACTCGGCACCAGCATGACCGGCTTTGCCATGACCATCTGGGCTTACGAGCAGACCGGATCAGCGACTGCCCTAGCCCTGGTCGGCTTCTTCTTTATGGCCCCCATGCTCATCGCCACCCCCTTCACCGGCGCACTGGTCGACCGCTCCAACCGCAAGCTGATGATGATGTTGAGCGATATCGCCTCCGGTGCTGCCTCGCTCACCCTCTTGATATTATTTACCAGCGGTCACTTGCAGATCTGGCACCTCTACATCACCGGGGCAGTCCAGGGGGTGTTCCAATCCTTCCAATGGCCCGCTTACTCCGCCGCCATCTCGACCATGATCTCGAAAGAGCATTACGGCCGCGCCAACGGCATGCTCTCCCTGGCAGAAACCGGCTCGCATATCTTCGCCCCCGTCCTGGCTGGGGCGCTGCTGGGCATCATCGGCGTTGGTGGTATCCTGGCAATTGACCTGGTCACCCTATCCATCGCCATCAGCGCGCTAATGTTGGTGCATATCCCCCAGCCCAAAGTCTCCGTTGAAGGACGCCAGGCGCAGGGCAGCCTGCTTAAAGAAGCCATGTATGGCTTCCGCTACATATTTGCCCGCCCACCACTGCTGGCGCTGCAATTAACCTTTTTAACCGGGAACTTCATCGTGGGCATCCCATACGCCGTGATGGCAGCTATGATCCTGGCTAACACCAACAACAACGAGCAATCCCTGGCTCTGGTCAACTCGGTTGGTGCCATCGGTGGTGTGCTAGGTGGATTGGTGATGAGCGCCTGGGGAGGTCCGAAACGTCGCGTTTATGGTGTACTGGGAGGCTGGTTTATCTCCAGCCTGCTGGGATTGGTAGTCATGGGACTGGGACGCAGCCCGTACGCCTGGGCAACCGCCTCATTTTTTGGCACCTTCTTTATTCCCATCGTCAACGGCTCCAACCAGGCCATCTGGCAGGCCAAGGTGCCCCCCGACCTGCAGGGCAAGGTTTTCTCCATCCGCCGGTTGATTGCCTGGTTCGTCAGCCCCGCCGCCATGCTGGTCGCTGGTCCTCTGGCTGATAAAGTGCTCGAGCCCGCCATGCGCCTGGAAACCAGCCCGCTGGCAACCTCGGTTGGCTGGCTGGTCGGCGTTGGCCCTGGCCGCGGCATGGCATTGATGTTTGTCGTGGGCGGTCTCATGACCGCCGGGGTAACATTGAGCGGCTTCTTCATCCCTATCCTGCGCAATGCCGAGAAGCTGATGCCCGATCATGACGCCGTGCCCCCTGCCGAAGCCGCTGAAGAGCGCTTGGCTCGGCTGCAAGGCCTGCTGGAGCTGCGCCAACGCCTGATCGCTCAGCCGCGCACTTACGAGCGCGACCTGGCACTAAAAGCGGTTGCCAATGACCTGCGCCGCCTGGGGCAGTCCCAAACTTAAGCTAACTCAACGGGAAAATCAGCGGCCAGAACAGGCCCATGCCTGTGATCAGCAGGGCATGGGCCAGGATCACTCCCCAGGTCGAGCCGGTACGCCAGACGCACTCGCTGAAACCCCACCCCACCAGCCCCATAAACACGGCCAACCTCGGGGATCCGCTGCCTATATACATGGCTGCAAAAATCAGGCTGCTGAGCCAGACCCCAGTATAACCAAGCTCCTGCATCGCAAAGGAAAGCAGAAAGCCACGGAAGAGCAACTCTTCAGTCAGGGCGACGCTAAGCAGCAGCACCAGCGCACCTACAGCCAGCGCCCCCGCGCCTGCACCCGGCATAAGCGGATCAGGTCGCAAAATCCAATACCCCACCAGGCCCAATGGTATACCGCTCAGCGCAATCCAGGCCTGTTTGGGGGCTTGTTGCAGGCACAGCCCCAACGCCTCGCCGGGCAGGCACAACCGCCGCCTCAGCAGCCACATCGCTACCCCAAGCGGCACAGCCACCGCCGCATAGCGAGCCACCGGCGCCAGCAGTCCCAGTGGCAGCACCAGGCTGAAAAAACGCAGCAGCGATACCAGCCCCAATCCAAACGGCAGGCGCGGCATGGAACGACGGTATTTCACCCCATACCAGCCAAAAGCTGCCAGGATCAGCAAAGCGTGAAGCAGCGCGCTGGGGAGCAACATTCCCAGCGCGCCGCTGATCTCCGCAGCTATACACAAGACCAGGTATCCCAGGGTAAGTTTCATCATGCCCATATTATAAGGTGCATTAGTAAATTAAAAGTGCGTTGCACCTGCTTTTTTCAATATTTACCAAAAAAAACTACCGGCAAAGATAGGGCAGCAATATGCGGTAGGTGACGTACGACCACACCTCCGCACCATTGGCGGCATTCAACGTACCATAATAGAGCACGTCGTTCAGCAGTACGACCGCTGTGCTGCCATCGCCGGTATGGGGGTTGTTGTTATCTCCCCACCCATCCGGATTGATCTGCTGCCACGTCTCAGCGTCAGCAGAGCTCCAGATCTGGACGCCGGTCTGGTAATTACGCAAAGCCACCAACAGAGACCCATGGTACACCACCAGGCTGTCCACCCATCCTGAGTTGGCCCCACCCCCAAAGCCATACTGCGCTACCTGCGTCCACACCGCGCCGTCTACCGACTGCCACAGCTCCGCGCCGCTATCCCAGTTGCGCGTTCCGGCAAAGAGCATACCTTGAAACTCTAACAGGCTGGTGACGGCAGTATTTTTGGGGCTGCCAAAGCCATTCAGGTTGGCCTGCTGCCAGCTGCCTGCATCGCCGCTCGCGCTGCGCCACAGCTCACCGCCGGTAATATCGTTCCGTGTGCCCACGTACAGGTAGCCGCCCCAGGCTTGCAGCGCCAGCACCATCGAGTTGCGGCTGTCGTCAAAGCCATTTGTTGTGACGCTCTCCCAATTTTCACCATCAGCCGTGCGCCAGATTTGCATTATAGACGGGTTGAGCAGATCCCAGCTGCCTGTAGCCGCGTATAGCTGCCCGTCAAAGACGCCCAGCGCCGTGATGCGCGGCGCGTCAGCCAGGCTGCCGAAACCGTCCTCTACCACAGGCGCCCAGGAGATACCATCCGCGCTCTGCCAGATCTCCGCCCCGTTCGGGTTTTCGGTGCCTGCATACAGCCAGTCCTGGAAAACAACCAGGCTGCTGATCCCGCTGTTGGCAGGGTCGCCGAAACCATCGCTGATCAATTGTAGCCAGTCTCCCGCGCTGGTCCGCTGCCAGAGCTGCGCTCCCATCCCGCTCAGGCTGTAAACACCAGCATACAGCTTGCCCTGGAACGCTGCCATAGCCGCTGCCCAGTAGTTGTTCGGATCTCCGAATCCGTTGATGTTTGCCTGCCGCCAGCCGTCCACGCCCGGGGCAAAGACCTGCACGCGGTGATTCAGGCTTTCGGCGATGTACAGGTTGCCCTGTCCGTCTAGGGCCAACCCCTGCACCTGGCGCAGGTCGCCGGACTGGTTCCCCCAGCTGTTTCCCAACGAGGTCAGGTATGCGCCGTCCGGATCGAAGACCTGGATGCGCCCACCCCAGTTATCCGCCACATAGATCCGCCCGCTGGTGTCGACGACTACCGCAGTCGGGTCATCCAGGTGACCAAAATCCTGCCCGGGGACGCCGGCCTCGCCGATGGTCTGCACCAGATTGAGTGCCGAATCGAAGATCTGCACCCGGTGATTGCTGTGGTCAGCCACCAGGATATTTCCCTCCCCGCTCACTTCCACGTCAAACGGTTCAAAGAATTGGTTGTCGCCCGTTCCAGGCACACCAGTGGTGCCCAACTGGCCAATCCAATTGAGACTGCTGTCAAAAATTTGCACCCGGTGGTTGCCGGTATCTGCCACATAGATTGTGCCATCGTCCGCCACGGCGATGCCGCGCGGGAACTGGAACTGCCCGGCCGCGGTTCCCACGCCGGCGCCAAGCGTGGCCTGGTGAGCGCCGCTGCTGTCAAAGATCTGCACCCGGTGGTTATTGCGATCGACCACGTAGACACGACCGGCAGCGTCAAGGGCGACATCGACCGGACGATTGAAATGGGCGGCATCATTGCCAGGCACGCCGGCCTCCCCAGCTGACCAGACCAGGCTGCCGTCAGGGTTGAGCTTGAGCAGGCGGTTGCCGTAGCTATCTGCCAGATACAGGCTCTGGTCAGAGGCGACTGCTACACCCGCCGGGCGATTGAAGTGCTGGTCATCGGTGAGGTAAGGCACACCCGTGGTACCATAGGTGCGCACGTATTGGAACGCAGCGTCATATTGCTGGACGCGGGCGTTGCCCTGGTCGGCCAGGTAGATGTTCCCGGCCGCATCGACCGCGACATCGGTGGGATACAAAAACTGCCCATCACCGCTGCCCGGGTCTTGCAGCGTGGCCTGGTAAGCCCGCGTAAGCCGGTCAAAGACCTGCAGGCGGGAATTCCCCAGGTCGGCGATATATATGTGACTGGCATCCACAAAAATGCCGCTGGGGGTTGAAAAATGTTCATTGTCGCTGCCAGCCACGCCGGGGATGCCCAGTGTTGCCGCCAGGGTGATGGTCAGCGGGTCCGTGACATCGAAGATCTGCACACGGTGATTGCCGCTATCCGCAACATACAAGAGATTGGTATCATCGATAACAATATGGCGCGGCTGGTTCAGGAACTCAGCGCCGGTGCCGGGCTGGTTGGTGATCCCGTAGGTCTGCAGCCAGGTCCCACTCGGGTCAAGCACCTGCACCCGGTGGTTGTTGCTGTCACTGACATAGATATTACCGGCGCTGTCGAAAGCCACGCTTTCCGGACCGCTGAAGTGGGCGTTGTCCGTCCCACTGACCCACGATTGGCCCACCTCGGCCAGGAGCTGCCCCGCCGGAGTAAAGCCCACCAGGTGATGCGCCACTTTGTCGACCAGCCAGATATTGCCGCTGCCATCCAGGCTTACGTCGGCGATCCACTCCAGGTCAACGCCATCGAAACTGGGCGGGAAACCAGCCCGCCCGATCTGCTGCTGGAATGTGCCATCACTGGCATAGCGCAGCGCCCGGTTGCCAGCCGAATCGGCGATCCACAGATCGGAGCCGCCAGCCCACAGCCCATAGGGGTAGTTCAGGTGAGCAGTGTCTTCCAGGTAGGCGACCTCAGGGGTGCCATATGTGCCCAGGTAGCGCAGGCTGAAGCCAGGCTCACCCAGTAAAACCGGGGCCGTTACGCCGGTTGCCCCAGCCTCCCCACCGCTGACCGGGAGGGGAACCTGCCCATCCCCGCTCATTTCCGTAGTCGGTTGAGGCGGCTCGTCCCCCGAGCCCGGGGGCAGTTCTATTTGAGTGTCCAGGGCAACCACTGGCCCGGCTAACCAGCCAGCAATGAGTATTACGGATAATAAAACAAAGAAACTTTTAGTCATTTTTCCTCACTAGAATTATTAAAATATTAAACGATAGAAATGCTCGAGCACCACGAACGTAAATATAAAGATCAGCGGAAAGATAGCCACATCCAGCAGCTTTCCTTTCTCCGTCGGCTGCCTCCCGGCAGCCGCCCGCAGCGCCTCGCGCTCGACCAGCAGGGTTACCAGCAACAAAATCGCCAGTACACCCAGCAGCAGCACCAGGCTTTCTGAGCCATCCATCAGCAGCAGCTCCTGAAGGCGTTGAGGCAAGAGGGCGCTCACCGGCTCACCGCGACTTTCTGCGCCTGCCATAGCTGGAATATCGCTCCGCACAGCGCTAAACCGATCAGGATGAACAGCACCACGCCAGGGCTGCCAGGCACGCAGGTACAGGGCTGCCACGGCAACCAGGGTATCAAGCACCAGGCTCAATGCCAGGCCCACCGGCAGCTCCAAGTTTAGATTGCGCAGTTGCAGCAGCGGCACAAACGCCATCCCTGGACAGAAGAGTAAGAAACCCAGCGCCACGAGCGAACGGGCAAAGGACGGTTCGCCTGCCAGATAGAAACCACCGGTCACCAGGCTGGTCAAGATGATCAGCGCCGGCCAGAATGAAACAGCACCGCGCTTCATTGCCCCTCCTCACTGCTTGGCGGCAGCAGCAAGTACACACTCGCTTCCGGGCTGGCATATAAACGCTGGAACCGACCCGAAGCTAATAAGCCGTCCTGGAGTTGCTGCCAGGCCGCTTCAGGTAGGTTATAAAACATTTCCAGGTAAGCCTGCTGGCTGCGGGTCAGGATCAGGTAAGCTTCCGGAGCCGCCCTGGATTCCAACGCCTGGATCAAGCCCGGAATATCCTGGTCCAGCACCAATTTTTCGAGAAAGAGGTAGTGATAGATCTCATATCCCCGGTATCGACTGGGCAGGTTGCTGGTTGAGGCAGCCAGCACCGCACCGGGCTCCGCCCGGTCGTAGGTGAAATCCATGGCAGCGAGCTCCTGGGGAGCAAAATAATCCGCGCGTTCATTGCCATAGCGAACGAACAAGAATAAACCCAGCAGCCCCAGGCTGACCAGGAAAGCGCTCATGACCGAGCGCCAGGTAGGCCGGCTTTGCGGGCGGGGGAAGAACAAAGCCGCGGCAAAAAAGACCATAAAGGGCAAGGCGTACAGGTAGATGCGCATCAGCAGCTCGCCGCCATAATTTTGCATGGCGATCAATGGGAATGGCGCCAGGGCCAGCAAGGCATGGTTAAGGTCCAGCCGGCCATGCCTGGCCCGGCGCAGCCCGCCCAAGAAAGCCAGCCCCCATAAGAACAGTGTCATCAGCAGGCGAAAGCGCGTCACCAGTATGTGCTCCGGGCTGCCATTCAGCCGGTCGGTCAGGTTCGCCCCGACGGTGACATCTAATTGTCCAAACAAACTCAACATACCGCTCAAATGCCCACTCAGGTAAGCCACGGTCATGTAGGTCAGCCAGGCGCTAAGCACAACTGCCAGTAGCAGGGGCAAGCCGCGCAGCGAGAGGCGGTCGAAGATGAACAAGACAGCCACCTCTGCCAGCAAGCTGAAGGGGGTAAGCTGGTGGCTGGCTACTAAGACAAGAAAAGACAGCAGCACCACCGTCAGCAGACCAATGCGCTGCAGCGGCTGGCTGGGCACAGAGACCGGCTCTGCCCCTTCCCACAGAGGCTGCAGTTTATCCAACAGGCGGCCAACCCACGCCGGACCGCGGCGAAGCAACCCCAGCCAACCCGGCAGACCGCTGCGGGTGAACCAGGTCAGCAGGATGCCCAGGGTCACCAGTGCCAGGAAGTAGCCAAAGGCCTGAGGCGAGAAGTAATCTTGCCCGACCCAATTTGCCAGGTAGAAGAGCCAGATCCCCAGCCAGACCAACCGACGATCCGGTGTGGCTGCCAGCATCAGCATGCGCACCGGCAGTAGATAAAGCAGGTTAAAGGCAACCGGCGCCCAGCCAAGCAGTGGGATGGCGCTGGACAGCCCGGCGGTTTTGGTGATCAGCGCTCCGAGGCTGAAGAACCCCGGCCAGTTGTTATAGGCATCCAGCGTGGGGTCCACGTTCCCGGTGCGCAGGATCATATCGATCACCCCAACATGCTTCCAGGAGGCGCCAAAGCGGGCAATCTCCTGAGTCAGAGAAGGGATGCCATAGAGCATGAGCACCAGCACGACAACCAGCAAAGCTGCCAGCCGTTCTGAATGCGCTGGCGCAGCCAGGGCAACGAAGAAACTGACCGACAGGAGCACCGAGCGCGGCATACACCCCCCACGGCAGCACCGAGACCAGGCCCAGGTCATTGAGCTGGCTGTAATCGATCTGCCCGATCGAGGTGCTCCACACCACCAGCGCGGCTGCCGCCAGGGTGACCGGCACGAGCTTCGCCCACGGCAGCGCAGCGGCTGCGCTGCGCATCCGGGTTCTAAATCTCATGCCGGTCTCTGCACTGATCATCTCTTCCATCCATTTCCTTACTTCCGTTTAGCGGGAGATCAGGATTTCATCTGCCACCAGCCGGAAAGCCTGCTTGGCGGTATCATTGCCGATCTGCACACTCAGGATGCCGGTACTGCCCAGGTTGGCAGTGCTCGTCTGATAGATCAAGACACCATCCTTGAACACCTCGATCGTCCCAGAGCCATTCCCGTTGGTGACCACATGCAGCGTGAAGTAGCTCCAGGTGCCCAACGAGAGCAAGCCTGACGTGCGTACATTCAATCCACTGTGGCCCACGTAGACCGCATTGCCGGCCAGGTTCTGCCGGAAGAGGGATAACAGGCGGGTGCCGCTGGCGTCAAACAAACGGAAGATGGGCACATTAGCACCCGAGGACCCTTCACTCAGGATCTGGAAATAACCACTGACCGTCAGGTTCACCTCACTTGCTGGTAGGGTCAATCGGGCATAGGCGCGCGAGCCGGTGCTGGTAGTTTCAGCCAGTTCGGCTGCATACGCGCCGTTCCACACTGTGCTGCTCTGTACCAGCGCCTGACCATCGGCGCCGGTCACCACCTGGCTCCAGGCGGCGAAATCACCGCTTTCGAAGCCATCACTGAACAGGATTTGCGGCCCAGGGGGAGGTGTCGGCGTCTCGGTCGGGATCGGTGTCTCGGTCAAGATCGGCGTCTCCGTTGGGATCGGCGTCTCGGTTGGAGTTGGTGTCTCCGTTGGGATCAGCGTCTCGGTTGGCGGCAGCAGTGTCGGCGTCTCGGTTGGTGTCTCGGTCGGTGGCAACGATGTTGCGGTTGGCCCAACGGTCGATGTTGTCGTGGAGGTCGGCGTTGCTGTCGGCGGCAGCGCGGTTGCCGTGGCTGTCGGGGTAGCAGTCACCGTCGGTGTGGCGGTGAAGGTGGCGGTCGGCGTGGCAGTGGAGGTTGCCGTCGCCGTAGGGGTAGGTCCACCTGAACCTAGGGTTAGTGTATTATGAAAATAGTAGCGGCTGGTATCGTCGCCGGCGATGACCAGGATACCGGTCGCCGAGTTGACCGGCTGCTTGGTGGATGATGCGTTGTTGATGTGCGTGTCAGAGCCAAAGGAGATGAACGGCGTCCCCAGCCCTTCCGGGAAAGCCATGCCGTGGTCGTCCAGGCTGACCGTTTTGTAATAGATGGCGCCGGAGGTCGCGCTGCCCACCGGCACGGTGGCAAAGACGTACACCTGCCGGTTCTGGTTGTCCAGCAGCAGTACCGGCCGGGTGTGGTCGTCCACCACCCGCCCGAAGACCCGCGTGCGCCACTGGTCGTTGTTGCCCAACGTCAGCAACCAGATCAAAGGCCGGTTCGGGTCGCCGGACACATCGTTCAATGAGTTCTTAACGATCGCAAACACCTGCCCGCTGGCATCCTCCTGCAGGGCTTTGATGTTCAAGTGATCGTCGGCATAGCGCGGTCCGGATAGAGCGGTCTTCAAAATCCACTGGTTATCCGGCGCGCCGTCCACGTGGTAGGCAAAGTAAATCGCATGTTCATTCTGATTGCTCCACAGAACACCTACCTTGCCATTGTACGAGACCAGTGTGGAAATATCATCGCTTTTCAGGGTATTTGCTCCTGTCGTGGGGATGACATACGGTGTGACCCACGTCCGGTCATCAGTGGTCGTATGGCTGACAAACACGTTGCGCCCATTGGATGCATTGGTATAGGTGTAAGTAATCCACAATATACCCAGCCTGTCTTTATCCATCACAACCGTCTCTATCGAGCGCGAGATGACATTTACCGGGAATCCGCTGTCCAGGCTGTAAGTTTTCGTCCCAGAATTGTAGCTGTAGCGGTAGATTTTGATATTGGTGTCGCCAGAGCTGCCCGGGGTTACCGCCGAAACCAGGTACAGGCGCGTGCCATCCCACAGGGCGTCAGCCGATGACCGGCTGCGCACGTCGATTGCCGTGCCGGTGGTGCTCCAGCTGTTGGCTGCCCAATCGAAGCGATAGATCTCATAACGGCGTGTGCTGCGGTTATATAAACTACCCCACCACAGACCGTCATTGATCCACAGCTTGCTCTGCGGTTTCTGCCCGGTGGGCGCAGTTACGCCGCTGTAAGAGAAGTCTTTCGTACCCGCATCCGTAGCAGCCTGGGTGGCGGTCGGGGCGCGCAGCAATAAGCCGCCCGCCAGAATTACGGCTACCAACAAGATGCTCCATAACTGCTGCCATAAGGTATGATTGTTCTTCGGATGATGCCTTGTGTTTCTCATGATATTCTTCCTTTCTAACAATACTCAACCTGCCTGATGCTGCAACCCTGCATACCGCTGATCTGTCACGGGTAAGGTCAAAGCGTTTATAATCACTGCGCGAACTCTACTGGCTATCCAATGAATAATAAAGATCTCGTTTTGCCAACCAACTCGAACCATGAATACCTCTTTCTCAACGACCTGCACCTGGCCGCCGGTTTCAATGCAGCCGAAGGGCAGCCCAGCCAGGGCGAGAGCTTTTTCTATGATTCAATCTTCGCCCGCTTCCTGGCCTTTCACATATCACAAGCCCAGTCCGTCGGGCACAGCCTGCACCTGGTCTTGCTGGGGGATGTGTTCGACTTCTTGCGCATCGAAAGCCCAAGCCCGCCCCAGTACCGCTACAGCCTGGACAACTCGCCTGCGACCGCAGCGGAGAAGCTGCGCCGCATCGCCGCCGGACACCCGGAATTTTTCCAGGCGCTGAGCCGCCTGCTGGATGCCGGCGGGTTCCTGGAGCTTCTCCCTGGCAACCATGACATCGAGCTGATCCGGCAGCCCGTGCAATCAATTTTCAAAGAGCTGCTGGTGAAGAACTGCCAGAACCCATTCCAAGAGCAGCAAATCCGCTTTCATCCCTGGATCCTGTACGTCCCCGGGGTTTTGTACGCCGAGCACGGGCAGCAGCACCACTTCATCAACACATTTCCGCATCTGCCGCACCTGCACCTTGATCAGCCGCCGGGGCGTTTCCGCCTGCCGCTGGGCTCGCATTTTGAGATCTACCTCAGCAGCCTGGCCCGGCTGGCAGCCCCCTATTTGAACGGGCAATCCGCCGCGCCGGGCGCACTCTCGCACACGCTGCTGCGGCGCCCAGGGCTGTGGCTGCGGACTGCTGGCAGCCACTTGCGTTTTGCCGCCGCCTTGCTCCACGACCTGCTGCGCCGCCCGCTGGTCAAATCTGGGTGGATAGCGGTGGAACAGGCTCGCCGTATCCAGGCTCTGGCTGGAGAGAGTGGTCTGAGCGTCCAGTTCCTGAGCGGGCTTGAGCGACTGACCCATCATTCCACGCAAGAGATGCTCCTGCGGGTACTCCGGCTGCAGCGCCCGGCTGCCAGCGCTCTCGCCGGCGGGTATCTTTTCCAATCCGCAAGTACGATCCACCAGTTGTTAACGTCCACCGGGCAGGCAGTGCCTTTTTATGTCTTCGGACATACCCACCAAAGTGCTCACCTGCCGCTCCCATCCCAGGGTCACCCGGCTTATTACTTGAACGCCGGCTCGTGGATCGGGATGGATGATCCCGGCGCAGCCCCAACGGCTGCTGGTGTTTTTCAATTCGTGCGCCTCACCGCCTCGTCCGGCGCCAGCCCCAGTGCTGAGGTCCTGACCTGGGATGATCCGCAAGGCCGGCCTGAGCCAGTGCTTACATAACCGGCGCCGGCACTTCGCTGCCCAGGCTATGCGTGCGCCAGACCGCCCACACGCCTGCTATAGACTGGACCGCCAGCCAGGCGGCTGCCATGCCTGCCAGCCCATAGCTTAACCCGGCGACTGCCGCGGCTGCCGTTCCTGCCAGGCCGGTCACCAGGCCGGTCACCGTCGCCTCGCGAAGCCGGGAAGTACCCCGGCAGACCGCGTAGTACGCTTGAACAAAGATCCCCGGATACACCGCCAGGCTGAGGATCCGCAGCGGCAGCGTTCCCTGGAGCGCATACTCCCGCCCCAGCAGGGAAAGGAACAACGGCGCAAAGATCAGCATTAGCGTCCCCACCAGCCCACCCACTATCAGGGAAGTGCGATGGCTGTGAGCGACCAGGCTTTTCAGCCGCTCCGGGTACCGGCTGACATCCGCGAACAGGTTCTGCCCCACCGAGATGGGGATCTGGTACACCACCCAGGCGGTCATCCATACTGCATACCAGCGCGCATTGTCCGCTGGTGAGATCAGTTCAGTGACCAGGATGGGCAACACCCAGTTGGGCGCCCGTTCGCTCAGCGTCAGCAGATAATTCGGCAGACCCGTGGTGATCAACTCGCCAGCGATGCCCCAGTCCAGGCGCCAGCGAAAGTGGTAGCGGGACAGGGTCTTCCACAGCTGCACCCCGCCCAGGAGGCAGGCACCCAAACCAGCCAGCACCCACCCGGAGATAATATAAATGGAATCGCGCGCCGTGAGCAACGAGAAAATTACCCCCGCGCTGATGGTGGTGACGCCAAACAGGATATTGCGCAGCAGCACCTGGTCGCTGCGCCGGAAAGCGATCGAAAAGCTGTCCATCAGCGAGTTCAAGCCGCCGAATAAGGCCATCAAAAAGAACAGCAAGGCAAAAGCCGGCTGCTCGGCGATAATGCTCAGCTCAGTGAAGAAACGGGCAGACAGCAGGATGAAAATGCCCGCTCCAAGCAATGCCGCCCCAGAAACCAGCCCCAGCGAAGTATCCAGCAACCTGGTTGAATTTTCCCGGTAGCGTGGATAGCGGGTGATGAAGGCCGACCCAATCCCCAGCAAAGACAGCTGTACTAACAGCATAGTCGCCGAGATCAATCCGGATGCCAGGCCGACCTCGGTCGGAGCATACAGCCGCGCCAGCACCAGCCAGGTCAGGAATCCCAGCCCCGAGGCAGCCATCCGTCCCAGGATCAACGCCAGGGAATTGGCAAACTGGGGTAGCTCCTGCCGTTCCCCGCGCAGCACCTCCAGGCTCGCCTGAGCAGCCTGGGGAAAGACAGCCAGCTTGCTCAGCCAGCCCGTGCGATTAAGCGCCCGCGGGATATTGAGATCCATTCAGCCTCTAACTCATCCGCTCGCTCAGCCCGGCGGGCATGGCGGCGTAGTTATACACCAAGTAGCCCAGGTAGTATGGGATCCAGACTGGCTCCAACCGGGCAAGGCTGAGCAAGATACCGCGCGCGGCTCCGGCTGCCGGGATGGCCAGCAAGCTGGCCGCGCTCAGGCCGTATTTGGACACCATGCGTCCCAGACCCTTGCCGTCTTGCAGCCACTGATCTTTGGCTACCGCATAGGTATCACCAAAGCGGTGCTGCACCAGCGTCTGCCGCGAAACGCCCAACTTTAGCCCAGCCTGCATCAACCGCCAGCGCAGCTCGATATCCTCACCCGAGCGAAAACGCTCGTCAAAGGGATGATCCAGCAGCACTTGCTTGCGGAAGATCGTCGCCATCACCCCCGGCCAGTTCTTGCTCCGCCCGTTGTTGTGATGCGTGACCAGCGCTCGCCCCCAATAGCCCTCCCCCGAGATGCTGACCAGCCCGGCCTGCAGGCCGTCATAATCCCCGGCGGTGAACTCAGCGTACAGCGCTTCCAGGGCGCTATCCGGCAGGATGATGTCTACATCGATCAAGGCCACCAGCGGGTAGCGCGCTTCGCGAATGCCCATCATGCGCGCCGCCGGGACGCCGCGGCCGCCATCTGAGAGCATGGTCACAGGAAAACGACGGGCGATCTGCAGCGTGCAGTCGGTGGAATTGCCATCTACCACGATGATCTCGCCCGGGTTGGCACGTACGATCCCCGCCAGGCAATCCTCCACCATAGCTTCCGCATTCCGTACCGGTACAATCACTGTGATCGGCAGCATGCTCCGCCTCCTATCAGGCTACCCCAGCCACAGCCAGGACATGCTCGATCTTCTCAACGATGACGTCGGAAGCCTGGTCAGGGGTGAGTACTTTTGGCACGCGCAGCAGGAACAGCGGCTTATCGCCCAAAGCCTGGTCTAACACCGCCGCTTTCTCCTCGAAGGTCTGCTCGATCGGCACCAGTCCCGCTGCCCCCAGCGCAGTCATCACCACCCGCGACTGGCGCGGCAGCTCAGAATTGAAGTTACCAATCAGGCGGGCGATCATCCACTTTTTGCTTTGCTCGACAAAAACCGGCTGATTCGAGTCGGTCACGTAGCGCTCGACGAACAAAGCCGCCGCCAGGGGCGCGGCGGTAGAAAACCTGGCTTCCGGGAAAGCGTGCTGCGGGGAGACCATCATGTGCTCGGGCGACCAGCGGCGGGTAAGCTGGGCAAGCTGCGGGTAGCGGGTGATGTACGGGTGCACCAGCGTGGTCATGCGCGCGATCTGCTTGGATAGGCGCATCGGTACCAACGGTTTGTGGGTATTGCTGAACAGGTGCGGGTAGATCGGCCGGTGGTAAGGCTTGATGAACATGGGCTTGGCATAGCCGAGCAGCTCGCCCTGGCGGGAGAGAAATGCCCAATCATCGCCCATAAAGGCATAGCCGTCGCGCCTGAGCAGCTTGGCCATCGTGCTGGTCTTGCCGGTACCGCCCCAGGCTGGCATCGCCAGGCCATGACCCTTATATTCCACTGTCAGCGCATGGATCATCGCCGCACCCTGGTTGACCATCAAGCGGTCGATCAGCGGCAGCGCCATGACCATCAGCTCCACACCGCCATGCAGGTGAAAGCCGTCTTCATCGAGGAAGATCTGTACCGCTGGGGTCTCCAGCTGCAACCCCCGCTCGTTATAATAGAACTCGGTCTCGCCGTGCACCTCGCCAAAGGCGCCCGCCTCCAGTGGCTGCATCTCTTCCCGGATGGTCAGGGTAGCGTGCTCCAGGCTGTCGGTCAGGAAGGGGGCGAACATATCGGTGAAGAGTGAGGCTGTGGCTGCCTGGCGGCTCACCCGCATCCCAACCCGGTTGTGAAAGTTGAACTGGTACCATTCGCCGGCCGGGTGAACTTTTCCGTTCCCATTGGCGGGGATGGCTTCGTTGGTAAGTAGCTTAGAAGTAGACATTGTATGATTCCTGGTGTTTAGAATGATGTATTGGCCGGCTCCAGGCTGTCCTGGAGCGAGGTCGTACGAGAAAGAAGTGTACCTTTTAGGTAGCCATAGGTAGTGACTGCCAATCCGCTGGAAATTGCAGCAGCAGAGGCAATCCCAGCTGGATTGCGGCGGGTCAGCGTGCTTGCCAGGCCATTCAGCACCCCCTGGGGCAGGGTGCGCAGGGTATAACTGCGCTCAGAGGCCAGCCCGTCACCCGCTCCCACCAGTCGTGTGACCAGGGCTTTGGAAAGGCCTTCGGCGTAACAGCGAGAGTAAAAATACTTCCAGGTTGCCCGGTTGGGGGACACCCGGTGCTGCACCTTTGCGGCTGGCTGGTAGAGCAGGATGCTCTGCGGGTTATGCTGGTGCAGTCGGATGCACAGCTCGGTCTCTTCACAACCGACCGGCAGCGTGCCGATCCGGCCAATGCCGGGGCGGAAGTCGCCGACCTGGGCAAAAACCTCCCGGCGGAAGGCCATGTTGCAGCCGATCAGATTGCGCACCGCTTGGGCATCCTCGGGCATGCCGCGGTAGGTACAACCCACCACCCAGTCGAATTCCACTGGGAACCAGCCCGGGCGTCCCGCTGGCCACAGCGGCAGGATCGCCCCGCCCACTCCCTGCACCTGCGGGTCATTAAACCCCTGGCTTAGCTGCTGTAGCCACTGTTCATCTGCCAGGGCATCTTCGTCCATAAAGGCGATGATATCGCCCTGCGCCGCGGCAATGCCAGTATTCCGCGCCCCCGAAAGACCGCGTGCCTGGTGGTTGGCAAGCACCTTGGCACCGCTGATCTGGCGTTCGGCTCGTTCAAACAGAGCAGGATTGTGGTCGATCACCACGAGCATCTCGTGGGCTGGCAGCGTCTGGCGCTGCACAGACTGTACAGCTTCCACCAGTGCATCCCAGCGCGCTTCGGTATAAGCACAGATCACCACTGAGAAACTAAACTCAGTCGTTGTCATTTCAGGTTCTCTGTTGCAATCAAGAAACGCAGTTCGACTGAGCCAGGTTGATGTAGCTCTGCACATCCGCGCCGCGGAATAGATCTAATTCCTGAACGGTGAAGCGCTTCTCTTGCGGCCTTACCAGGGTCAGCACAGCCATCACACCATTGCCAACGACGATTGGGATGCTGATCGCCGAGCGGTCTGCCTCATCCAGCGCCTCCCAGGAGCGGCGCAGCCAGCGGGGGTCCTCGGTAGTACTGAGCACCAGCAGCGGTTCATGGCTACGGGCAGCCCAACCGATCAGCCCGTTTTCTACCAATTCCACCATCTCTTCCGCACAGGCCGGGTGCAGCTCACCCTCGTAAATAACAAACCCATCCAGCACATTCCCGCTTTCATCCAAAACCACCGCACTGCCGCTGGTAGCCTGCGTCATTTTCGAGGCTGTTTCCAGGAAATACGGCACCACCCAACGCTGGTAGCCTCCCGCGGCCAGTACGATCTGCAGTATGTTGATGAAATTCAACGAGGGCATTGCCATGGTCTGGCTGCTGTTCAAGGTATTGAAGGGGCGGTGACCCCGAAAGCCCAGGTAAAGCTCTTTATCGGATATCCGCGCCCCGGTCAAATATTCTTTGACGATCGTCTTCAACACCCGCCAACCATCCGGAATGGTGCGCAGCTTGCCATAGCCGTGGAAACGGTAGCCTTCGAAACTGGGCACCTCCGTCAGCCGCAGGCGCGCTTGCACCGCCTTAAGATACAGGCTGGTGTCGATCTCGAAGCCATTGACCTGCTCGATATCAATATAATCCAGGCAGTAGCGCCAGAAAGCATGATAGCCGTAGCACAGATCAGTATATTTGGTGCTATAGAGCAGGTTCACCATCTGCACAAATGCCGCGTTGCCCCACTTGCGGATGCGCGGCATGTCGGTGGTTCCCCCGCTGTGGCAGAAGCGGCTGCCCTTGACCATATCCGAGCCCTGCATCAGGGCAGTGACAAAGCGGGGAATCTCGCGCGGATCGTTCGAGCCGTCTGCATCCAGGATGATCACGATCTCGCTGCTGGCGGCGCGATAGCCCGCCCGCATTGCTGCTCCTTTGCCCGGCGTCTTCTCCAGAATTACTGTGATCGAGGGCAGCAGTTGGCGTGCCACCTCGACCGTATTATCGGTTGAGCGCCCATCCACCAACAGAACCTCGTCCACCCAATCCATGGGAATGAATGGCAAGATCAACGGCAGGTTCTTTGCTTCATTGAGCGTTGGGATGATCACGGTCACGGTCGGGCGTAAGGCAGCAGTGCCTTGCGGGATCGTGTTCTGAAATTGCTGCCAGCTTTCTTCGTTCCAGGTAATTTCAGGTTTTTGAGTTAAAATAATAGCCATATGAACCCTCCAAATAATATATATAATAATCTTGATAATAAACGTCAATTTTATCATAAATAATCAGGATGTCAATGCCCATTTACAGCGGGAGGTTAAAAACTACAAAAAAGATGCGGTGCCACAGCACCGCATCTCACTCGAGTGGGGAGCTCGAATCAGGTCAGTCGCGCTCAGAGATTGCTAAAACGTAGTCCGTCTCCCCGCTCACCGCCTTCACGAAGATGCGGTACACAGAGTCTTCGCTTGGGGTTAACGCAGTGAACAATTCAGCTGCTGGTGCACCAGCCTGATAAAGTATGTTGTCATCCTCGTCGGTGACAAACAGATCCAAAGTCACCTTCTCATCCTCCGCCTCGAGCTCGATCTCGAAGGTTTCACCAGCATACAGTACCACCTCGTGTAAATTCTGCTTATCTTCTGCGATAAACCCGTAGATCTCCATATCAACCAAAGCGCGATAAGTTTCAGACATTCCCGTTTCTCCTTCAGATACACACCCGAATGGTTGGAAGCAGGCAGACCAGTATAGGTCAGCCGCGGCATACCATCAGCTACCTGTATTGTACCAAAATTTGGCTCGATTCTCATACACACCCGCCATGATTAAGGTAAAATTAATTGTAGGTTTCCCCTGAGGAGGATAAATAAATGAATAAGAGGGTCGCGCTTTTGGTTGTTTGCCTGGTGGGTTGTTTATTGATCGGCGGCACCCTACTGGTGAAAGACAGCGCTGCTCAGGCAGATCCTGGTTGGCTGCCATTCGATGGCGCTAGTGGACCGGCATCCCCGCAGCTGGCATTGCTCAGTGTCAGTTCTCGATCCCTCGAGCTGCAAGCCAGCCTGCCAGGAGCGCAGGCCGAAACAATCTGGGCCGGGGGGCAGGCCTTCACCCGCCTCTCAGGAGAGAGCTTTGGCTTCCCCACCGCCACCGGGGTACCCGAGCTGCCCGTGCTGCGCCGGGAAGTTGAGATCCCCTTCGGCGCCCAGGTCACTATCGAGCTGGTCTCAGCCAAATACATTGAGGTCAGCCTGGCTGAGCTCGGTCTGCACGCCATCTATCCCGTGCAGCCGCCGCAGATCAAGCTGGAGGGTGCTGAACCTTCCCCATTCACCCTGGATGCTGCCGCCTACACCCAACCTGGCCTCACCCCTGCCAGCCCGCTTTCCGCCGGTGAAGCTTACACCGTGCGCGGCCACCGCATCCTACCGGTCGAAGTCTGGCCCGTGGCTTATGATCCGGTCGCTGGAACCCTGCGCCTGTACTCCCAGGTCGCATTCCGCCTTCATCTGGACGGTGCGGACATGATGCTGACCGGCGAAATGGCTCAGCGCTACGCCTCCCCCGAATTCGACCGCAGCCTCAGCCAGCGTGTGCTCAACTTCAACCAGGGTCTGGCGCTGCCCGAAGTCGACGCGGTCGGCTACCTGATCATCACCGCCGATGCCTACTACGACGCCATTCTGCCCTTAGCCGACCTGCGCACCAGCCGCGGCTTTGCTGTCACCGTCACCCGCCTCTCCGCGCTCCCCGGCAGCACAGCCCAGGATATCAAGGCTTACATCCAGGAGGCTCTACGACACCTGGCCCGTCCCGCCCGCCTACCTGCTGCTGGTCGGCGACACCGACACCATCCCCACCTGGGAAGGTCCGGAGATCAAGACCTCCACCGACCTGTACTATGTCACCATGGATGGCGAGGAGGACTGGCACGCCGATCTGGGGCGCGGGCGCTTCCCGGTGCGCTCAGCCGAGCAGACTACCTACATGGTGGACAAGTACCTGGCCTACGCCAACCTCACCGGGGTTGAGCCCTGGCTGAAGACCGCCTCCTTCCCCGCCACCTGCGATATCTTTGAGATCGCCGAGGGCAGCCACAACTATATCATCGATACCTATACCTTCCCCGGCGGCTGGAGCGGCACCTTCCCAGAGGAACTCGCAGCCCGGTGGTGATAAGCTGTACTGCGTCACCTATGGCGCCACCAACCAGGACCTGATCGCTGCCTTTGACCAGGGCCGCTGGGCGATCATCTACTCTGGACACGGCAACTACGATGGCTGGGAGATGGGCTTTGACCCATCCGATGTCGCCAACCTGGCCAACGCAGGCATGTTCCCCTTCGTCGCCAGCCACGCCTGCCTGACCGGCGATTTTGGTGAAATGGATGAAGTGTTCGGCGAAACCTGGGTGCTCGGGGAAAACCAGGGCGCGCTGGCCTTTTTCGGCTCATCCACCTACACCTATTGGAATGAAGATGATGTGCTCGAGCGCACCTATTTCGACACGCTCTTCTCCGGCGCCCAACCACCGCCAGACCTGGCGCTGATGACCGAAGCCGGCCTGGCAGGCGTTGAAGCGGCTTATCCCGATATGGCGCTGTACTATCGCGAAACCTACAACCTGCTCGGTGACCCGGCAGTGCGCCTTTTCCTGCAGCCCGACCTGCCCACCTTCACCCTCAGCCTCGCGCCAGCCAGCCACGAAGTGTGTCTTGTCGGCGAGGTCAATTCGACCCTTGAGATCGGCAGCGCCTTGAACTATTCCGGCACCGTCTTCCTGGAAGCTGGCGCCCTGCCCGCCAATGTGACTGCCAGCTTCGATCCCGCCAGCGCCCCAGCCCCGTTCACCTCAACGTTGACCCTGGGTGTAACCCCCAGCGCTCTGGATGGCGATTACACCATCGATGTCATCGCTACAGATAACATCACCATCACTCATTCCACCACGCTCGACCTGCGCGTGGTCACCGCAGCCCCCGCCCAACCCAACCTGGTCTTCCCGTTGGACGCCAGCTTTGACCAGCCGCTCCTGCCCCTCTTCGGTTGGGCGGCGCCTACTCTGATCAACCAACAGCACTTTCAACTGGCTGATTCCGCCCGTTTCGAGAACCTGCTGCTCGACACCCCCATCCTGGACGGGACCACCTACCAGCTGTCCACCCCGCTGCAGGGCGGCCGCTGCTACTGGTGGCAGGTTAATGCCGGCAATGCCTGCGGCACCGGTGATTGGAGCATACCCTTCCACTTTGCTACCGCTGCCCTGGATATATCCATCACCGATGACATCGAGAGCGGTGCGGCGAACTGGGCGCACGAGGCAGTAGTAGGTAATGATAACTGGGTGATTACCACCGACCAGGCGCACAGCCCAACGCATGCCTGGTATGTACCCAACGACGAAAAGGTCACCGACACCCGGTTGTGGAACACTGCACCGGTGCCTGTCGGTGAAGACGAGATATTGAGCTTCTGGCACCGCTATCAGATCGAGGAAAATTTTGACGGCGCCGTGCTTGAGATCTCCACCGATGGCGGGAGCACCTGGACTGACCTGGGCCCCTACATCACCGCCAATGGCTACACCGGGACGGTCAGCACAAACTATCTGAATCCGGTTGGTGGGCGGCAGGCCTGGACCGGCGACCTGACAACCTGGACCGAAGTGACCGTCGACCTGAGCAGCTTCACCGGGCAAAGCGTCAATATCCGCTGGCGCCTGGGAAGCGACCGGTTGGTGGGTGCTGCAGGTTGGTACATCGACGATGTACGCATCGCCTCCGTGCTGCCGCAGGCTCCCGCTCCAGCCCTGCTGTCCGTCGATACGGACCATGGTTTGCCCGACTTTGCGATTGAGGTCATCATCAGCGGCACTGGTTTCAGCGGCATACCCAGTCTCCAGATGGGGGATGTCTGGCTGGAGGATGTTGTTGTCGTTGATGGGGACACCATCACAGCCACGATCCCTGCAGGACTGCTCCCAGGTACCTACGACCTGACGCTGTACAACGGCGACTGCCAGGAAGCCATGCTGTTGGATGCGTTCACCGTGGGTTCTGTGCCGCTGCAAACCACTTACCTGCCAACAATCTTAAGGTAGCAAATTCGTCGGGCGGGCTGTAAAACCCGCCCCACCCAAGGTCACCACATGCGTGGTCATTCCCACGCCAAGGAGGGAAACATGAAACACAGGCTCGTAACCCTGCTTGCCTTTCTGGCAGCATCCCTGTTGATCGGCGGCGCCTTGCTGGTAACAGACAGCGCCGCTCAAACCGGCTCCAGCTGGTTGCCTTTCGATGGCGCCAGTAGACCGGCATCCCCTGAGCTGGCACTGATCAGTTCCAATTCTCAATCCATTGAGCTGCACGCCAGCCTGCCAGGAGCGCAGGCCGAAACAATCTGGACCGGGGGGCAGGCCTTCACCCGCCTCTCGGGAGAGGGCTATGGCTTCCCCACCGTTACCGGAGCACCCGAGCTGCCCGTGCTGCGCCGGGAAGTTGAGATCCCCTTCGGCGCCCAGGTCACTATCGAGCTGGTCTCCGCCGAATACATCGAAGTCAGCCTGGCGGAGCTCAACCTGCACACCATCTACCCCCTCCAGCCCCCGCAGTCCAAGCTGGAAGGCGCTGAGCCATCCCCCTTCACCCTGGAGCTTGCTGCCTACACCCAGGCTGGCTTTGCCCCCACCCGCCCCTTGGCAGCCCTGGAACCTTACATCGTGCGCGGTCACCGCATCCTGCCGGTCGAAGTCTGGCCCGTCGCCTACGATCCGGTCGCTGGAACCCTGCGCCTGTACTCCCAGGTCGCATTCCGCCTCCATCTGGACGGTGCGGACATGGTCCTGACCAGCACTCTGGCCCGGCGCTACGCCTCCCCCGAATTCGACCGCAGCCTCAGCCAGCGCGTGCTCAACTTCAACCAGGGTCTGGCGCTGCCCGAAGTCGACGCGGTCGGCTACCTGATCATCACCGCCGATGCCTACTACGACGCCATTCTGCCATTGGCCGCGCTGCGCGAAAGCCGCGGCTTTGACGTCACCGTCACCCGCCTCTCCGCGCTCCCCGGCAGCACAACTCAGGATATCAAGGCTTACATCCAGGAGGCTTACGACACCTGGCCCGTCCCGCCCGCCTACCTGCTGCTGGTCGGCGACACTGACACCATCCCCACCTGGATTGGCCCCAGGATCGAGACCACCACTGACCTGTACTATGGCACCATGGATGGTGAGGAGGACTGGCATCCAGATCTCCGGCGCGGCCGCTTCCCGGTGCGCTCGGCGGAGCAGACGGCCTACATGGTGGATAAGTACCTGGCCTACGCCAACCTGATGGGGGTTGAGCCCTGGCTGAAGACGCTGTCCCTGCCCGCTACCTGCGACACCACCTTTTACCCCGTTGCCGAAGCCACCCAAAACTGGGTAATCGGTACCTATACCCTCCCCGGCGGCTGGAGTGGCGCCTTCCCCGCGGATCCCAATCCCGGCGGTGACCAGCTATACTGCATCACTTACGGCGCCGCCAATCAAGACCTGATCGACGCCTTCAACCAGGGACGCTGGGCGATCATCTACTCCGGGCATGGCGAGTTCACCGGCTGGGAGATGGGCTTTGACCCCGACGACGTGCGCAACCTGACCAACGATGGCATGTTCCCCATTGTCATCAGCCACGCCTGCATGACCGGTGATTTCGCCCAGGATGAGGTCTTCGGTGAGACCTGGGTGCTGCAAGAAAACCGGGGCGCGCTGGCGTATTTTGGCGCCTCCACCCTCACCAACTGGCCTCACGATGATATATTGGAGCGCGGCTACATCGACTTTTTCTTCTCTGGTCTCCAGCCGCCCCCCGACCTTGGCACCATGCTTGACGCCGGCATGGATGCGCTGGAGCTGCAATTTAGCGGTCAGGCACAGTATAACCGGGAAGCATACAACCTGCTCGGTGATCCGGCGGTAAAGCTCTTCCTGCAGCCCGATCTCCCCACCTTTACCCTGGAAGTTGAGCCTCTCAGCCATGAAGTGTGCGTTGCCGGGCAGGTCACTTCCACTGTTACCATCGGCAGCGTCCTGGACTATACTGAGACCGTCTACCTGGAGCACAGCACCCTGCCGCTCAACGTGACCGCCAGCTTCGACCCCGCCGATGCCCTCGCTCCTTTCACCTCCACCTTCAACCTGGATGTGTCTGCTGGCGCCCTGACTGGTGACCATTCCATCTCCATCAACGCCACCGATGGATTGGGGATCACCCATGACACCTCCCTTAACCTGCGCCTCGTCACTACGGTCCCCCCTGAACCAGCCCTGCTCCAACCGCCAGATGCCAGCTCTGACCAGCCTCTCCAACCGCTCTTCGGCTGGCTTACATATCCCCTCGCCAATCAGCAGCACTTCCAGCTGGCTGACAGCGCTCTGTTTGACCACCTCCTGATTGATGCTCCCGACCTGCAGCAATCCAATTACAAACCCTCCACCCCGCTTGATGAAGGGCGCTGCTACTGGTGGCGGGCAAATGCGGACAATGCCTGCGGCGTGGGTGACTGGAGCACTCCTTTCCATTTCGCCACCGTATCCTGGGATATTTCTTTCGGAGATGATGTTGAAAGCGGGGAGGCGAATTGGAGTCACGCGGCTGTGATTGGGGCAGATCATTGGGCAATCTCCACCAACCAGGCTTACAGCCCAACCCATGCCTGGTATGTGCCCAACGATAACCAGATCACCGACACCCGGCTGTGGAACACCACACCGGTCTTGCTCAAGGCAGACAGCACTCTGAGCTTCTGGCACCAATATAAGACCGAGTATGATTACGATGGCGCCGTGATCGAGATCTCGACCGACGGTGGAGATACCTGGAACGACCTGGGGCCGTACATCACTGCCAACGGCTACACCGGGATGCTCAGCTCCGATTACGAGAATCCCTTAGGTGGGCGGATGGCCTGGACTGGCAACGTGATCGCCTGGACCGAAGTGACGGTGGACCTGAGCAGCTTCGCCGGGCAAAGCGTCAATATCCGCTGGCGGCTGGGCTGTGACTCATCCTTGGGTGCGGATGGCTGGTACATCGACGATGTACGCATCGCCTCGCCGCTGCCGCTGGCTCCTGCGCCTACCCTGCTATCTATCACCCCGGGTGTCTGGTCTGCTGCTGATCTGCCCTTTGAAGTTACCATCTCCGGCGCCGGCTTCAGTGGCACACCAAGCATCTTATTGGGTGATACCTGGCTGGAAAATGTCGTTGCTCTCGATGGGAATACCATCACCGCCACGATCCCCGCCGGGCTGCTCTCGGGCACCTACGCTTTGACCCTGTACAACGGCGACTGCCAGGAAGCTGCGCTCCTGGACGCCTTCACTGTCATCGATGGGTTCCCGCAAATCATCTTCCTGCCGGCAATCCTGAAGTAGAGCCCGCGCCCTCCTGCCCCGCGGGGCAGGAGGGCAACTTGCCAGAGCCTGATGTTTGTTATATCCATGCCTCAAGTCTGTCGAGACCCGGAACAAAAACAGCCCTTTGTGATAGAATCCATTCTATCATTGGGGCTGTATAAGGTAATTATAAGGCGGCTTTCCCAGCCGCCAGGCAAGGGGAGCGGGTTGTGACCACCCGCCCTACCTGTATATCGGCGGTAGTAGGGCGGCTTTCCCAGCCGCCAGACAAGGGGGGCGGGTCATGAACCTGTCTTACCTGGAAACAGGTATTAGGTCAGCTTTCTAAGCCGCATCGCCTGGGTTTCGTATCTAACAGCTCCTGGTACAGCAAACTTCATCGCGGAGCAAAGCGTTGTGCCTGGCATATTGCATATCTTATTCTATCTGATCCCGAGCGAAGCATACGACCAAATCCTGGAAGCCCTGGCCCGAGCAGGGTATGCCCCACAAGGTTCCCGCGTCGATGATCCTGAGAGCCTGCAACAGGCTCTTACCCCCTCCGTGGAGGTGATCCTGGCAGGGGTGTTTGGTTCTCCCACTGGCCCCCTGCAGGCCCAAGAAATTGTGCGGGCGTGCCAGCTTAACATTCCCATCATCGCGGTTGCCGATCCCGGTTCGCAGACAATGTTATTGGAGTGCCTGCGGCAGGGAATCGCGGATTGCGTCAACATGGAATACCTGAACTGTCTGGCGCCAGCCGTGCTGCGCTCCCTGCGCTACCAGCAGCTTGAGCTGGATAAGACCAGGATTGAAAACGCCTTGCGCCAGCATAATGACCTGCTGAACCGCATCACCAATACCGCCCCGGCCGGCATTATTGTCCGCGACCCGCAAGGGCAGATCACCTTTGCCAATGCCTATGCGCAGCAGAAATTGAAGCTTACCCCCTCTGAAAGCAATCCCCAGATCTTCATTTCACCCCCCTGGCAGGTCAGCGACCTGGATGGTGGGGATTTCCCCGAAGAATTACTGCCCTTCCGCCAGGTACTATCCACGCGCAAACCGGTCAGTTCTGTGCATCATGCCATCCAATTCCCCAACGAGCTGCGCATTTTCATTTCTGCCAATGCCGCACCTATATTTTCGCCCGATGGTCAGATCGAAAGCATTGTCACTACCATCGAAGATATCACCGAGCAAATATCCATTCTCCAGGCCCATCAGGAGAGCGAAGAGCGTTACCGCCGGCTGGTAGAGTTATCCCCCGACGCGATTGCCGTTCACAGTGCAGGAAAATTTGTCTATATCAACCCGGCTGGGATCCGCCTGCTTGGGGCCACCTCCCAAGATGAGATCCTGGGCCGCCCGGTGCTGGATATCATCCATCCCGATTACCACGCGGTAGCGGGCGAGCGCGTCCTGGGCGCCCCGCTCAGCGATGGAGCTTTGCCATTGCTCGAAGAAAAATTCATCCGCCTGGATGGTAGCGTGGTCGATGTTGAAGTTGCCTCTATGCCCCTCACCTTTGGAGGCAAACCAGCTGCCCAGGTGATTATTCGCGACATCACCCGCCGCAAGCAGGCCGAGAGCGCCATCCAGGCTATCCTCAAAGGCACCTCTGCCGTAGGTGCAGAGTTCTTCCGCTCCCTGGTGCTGGAGCTGGCTGCGGCGGTTCAGGTGCGCTACGCCGCAGTTGGGCAGTTGATCCCCGGTGATCCTTACCTCATCCGCACCGTTGCGCTGTCCGCCGACGGGCACATTGTCGATAATATCGAGTATGACCTGGCGGGTGCCACCTGCGAGGGGGGAGAATGTGACCAGATAACCGGTACCGCCCCCTGTTTCTTCCCCAGCGGTGTCCAGCAAATGTTTCCCCCAAAACACCCCCTGGTGAAAATGGGCGCCGTATGCTACCTGGGCATTCCCTTGTTTGCCACCAGTGGCCTGCCCCTGGGTCATATCGCCATGATCCATGATCAACCGATGATCGAAAGCGAATTGGCCAAAAACTTGTTGACCATTTTTGCTGCCCGGGCTGGAGCCGAGCTGGAACGCATGGACGCCGAGGAAAAATACCTCAGTGTCATCGAGAACGTCTCCGAAGGCATCTTCCAATCAACCCCCGAAGGCCATTTCCTTTTTGCCAATACCTCCATGGCTCAGATGCTCGGCTACGACTCCGCCGATGAGCTGATTGCCCATGTCAGCGATATTTCCTTGCAGCTCTATGTGGATCCGGAAGATCGCTTTGTCTGGCAGGATGCGCTTAAAAGACGTGAATACATTCAAGGCTTTGAAGTCCAGCTATACAAGCGCGACGGCAGCAAGTTCTGGATCTCTCAGAATGTGCACGCAGTGCGGGATCCAAATGGTGCGTTGATCTATTACGAGGGCACGGTGATCGATATCACCGCCCGCAGGGAAGCTGAAGAGACCATCCGCCAAAATACCGCCCGCACCCAGACCCTGGACGCCGTCTCACGCACCCTGGCAGAAGCCGGCCTGGATTACCGCACCATGCTCAACAATGTTGCCCGGCGCCTCTCTGAAATGATCGGAGATCTGTGTGAGATCAATCTCATCTCCGATGATGAGCAAACTATCGAAATCGCTGCGCTGCACCATCCTGATCCGCATGTGGTTCAAGAAGCCGCAGTGCTGCGCCGTCGTTTGCCCCAACGCGTTGACGAAGGCCTCTCGGGGAAGGTCTTGAAAAGCGGTCAGCCTCAGCTTGCTTCAGTAAAGAACCACGCTACCCGCCAGACCACCCTGCCTGAATACCAGAAGTTTTTTGACCAATATGGTTTTCACAGTGCCATGGCCGCTGCCATCCGGGCTCAAAATCATACCTTTGGCACCCTGGTGATTACGCGCGGTCGCTCAAAACCTGAGTTCAACCGCGAAGACGCCCGCTTCCTGGATGAGTTGGCCAATCGGGTGGGCATGGCAATCACCAATGCGCGCCTGCTCAACGAGACTGAACGCCGCCTGCGCTATGTGCAGGCGCTGCGCGACATCGATGTCGCCATCACCTCCAGCCTGGAATTGAGCATCACCCTGAACATTGTGCTGGAGCAGGTCAATGCCCAACTCGAGACAGACACTGCCGCAATCTTGCTGCTCAACCCGCACCTGCAGACGTTGAATTTCGCCGCCGGTCGTGGGTTCCGCACCAACGCCATCCAGCGCACCCGTTTGCGCCTGGGCGAAAGCTTCGCCGGGCGCGCCGCGCTGGAGCGCCAGACCATCGCCGTCCCAGACCTGAGCCTGGATCCCCTCGAGCCAGCGCTGTCCCTGAATCTCCCCGGGGAAAATTTCGCCGCCTACTTCGGCACCCCCCTGCTGGCCAAAGGACAGGTAAAGGGTGTGCTGGAGGTGTTCCACCGCAGCCCCATGCACCCTGATGATGAATGGCTCAGTTTCTTTGAAATGCTTGCCCGCCAGGCTGCCATCGCCATCGACAACGCCAGCCTGTTCGCTGAGCTGCAGCGTTCCAACACCGACCTCATCCTGGCGTACGATGCCACCATCGAAGGCTGGTCGCGCGCCCTGGACCTGCGTGACCGGGAAACCGAAGGCCATACCCAGCGGGTTACCCAACTGACCGAGCAGCTCGCCAAGCGCCTGGGGGTTAGCGACGCCCAGCTCGTCCATATCCGGCGCGGTGCACTGCTCCACGATATTGGCAAGATGGGCGTGCCAGACAGCATTCTGCATAAGAACGCTAGCCTGACGGAAGAAGAATGGCAGATCATGCACCGGCACCCCCAATACGCCTTCGAATTGCTGCTGCCGATCAACTACCTGCGACCGGCGTTGGATATTCCTTACAGCCACCACGAGCGCTGGGATGGTGAAGGCTACCCCAGGCGGCAGAAGGCAGAACAAATCCCGCTGGCCGCGCGGATCTTCGCCGTCGTTGACGTGTGGGATGCGCTCGTCTCAGACCGCCCTTATCATACGGCCTGGTCGGATGAAAAAGTGCTGGAATACCTGCAAGAGAACAGCGCCACGCGGTTTGATCCCCGCGTGGTGGATGAATTCATCAAAATGAGGCGCGAGCTGCCGGGAGTATACCAACCGGAGGACGATAGGAGTTGAGCATGGGTAAACGGGTGTTGATCCTCAAAGCCAGCCCGCGCCAGTGGGGTAACAGCGCCGCCCTGGCCGACCAGGTTGCTGAGGGGGCTCGCAGCGCCGGCGCCGAGGTGGAGAGCATCTCGCTGCACGTGCTGGACATCCGCCCCTGCGATGCCTGCGACCTGTGCCGCGAAAATGACGGCGAATGCGTGATCGACGACGACATGCAGCCGCTTTATCCCAAACTGCGTGCCGCCGATGCCATCGTCATCGCCACACCGGTCTACTGGTTCACCCTCAGCGCCCAGGCCAAGCTGTTCATCGACCGCTGGTACGCCCTGCTGGGTGAGAAACCCAGCCCGCTGCCGGGCAAGCAGTTCGCCCTGCTACTCACCTACGGCGACTTGGACCTGCAGACTTCCGGTGGCATCAACGCCCTGCACACCTTCGAGCACCTGACCCGCTACCTGCGCGGCGAACTGGTCGGCTGCGTCCACGCCAGCGCCAGCGACCCCGGCGACGTGCAGAAGCAGCCGGCTTTGATGGAAGAGGCCTTCCAGTTGGGGGAAAAATTAGGGAACCAGTAATCTCTAATATTCGTCATAGCATCAACACAAAGATCACAAAGAAGGCACAAAAATATATTTATCCTTTGTGTCCTTTGTGTGAACCGCTTTTCCCCTAAAAAATCGGGTAAAATAAGACATTATGAGTACACATTCCTCTTCGCCCTACCCCATGGCCCATCCGCCTCTCCGGTCTTATGCCCCCCTCGGGCAGGCGCTGGTTTCCCTGGTCATCGGGCTGGCGCTGTTCACCCTGTTGGCTGCGCTGGTGCCCACCGTCTATGGCATGGCGTTTGCCGACCGCATCTTCCCCGGCGTCTCGGTCTCTGGCGTGGATCTCTCCGGCCTGACCCAGACCGAAGCCGCCGCCCTGCTTGCCCAACACCTGGATTACCCCCAGCGCGGCCAGATCGTCTTCCAGGAAGGGCAGAATTTATGGACCGCCACCCCGGCGCAGGTCGGCCTGTTCCTGGATGCCCAGATCACCGCCAACACCGCCTACAGCCATGGACGCAGCGGCGGCTACTTCGCCCAGGCCTCCGCCCGCTGGCAGGCCTGGAGCCGCGGGGTAAGCATCGCCCCGTTGTTCATTTTCGACCAGCGCGTCGCCCAAAACTACCTGCAGGGCATTGCTGCCCAGGTCGACCGCCCCATCATCGAGGCTTCGCTGGGCGTCAGCGGCATCGACGTGGTGGTGCGCAGTGGGCAGGTTGGGCGCATGCTGGATGTGCCCGCCGCCCTGCAAACCCTGGACGCTCAGCTTAAAACCCTCTCCGACGGTATCGTGCCCCTGGTAGTAATTGAAACACCCCCGGTTATCCTGGATGTCACCGAGCAAGCCGAGCTGGCCCGCCAGATCCTCAGCGCCCCGCTGGTGCTGCGCATCCCCAGCGCCGCCACCGGCGACCCCGGCCCCTGGAGCTTTGAGCCCGTCACCCTGGCAGGTATGTTAGCCATCGAGCGCGTGCAGACCGACCAGGGCGAGCGCTACCAGGTGGGGCTGAGCTCTGTGGCGCTGCGCAGCCTGCTCGAGCAGATCGCCCCCAGCCTGGTGGTGTATCCCCGGAACGCTCGCTTTATCTTCAACGATGATACCCACCAGCTCGATCTGCTGGAATCGGCCGTCATCGGTCGCAGTCTGGATGTCGAATCCAGCCTCGCCCTGGTCAACCAACAGGTTGCCGCCGGGCAGCACACCATTGACCTGGACATGGAATACACCAACCCGCCCGCCACCGATGACATCACTGCCGAAGCGCTGGGTATCACCGAGCTGGTGCATGCCGAAACTTCCTACTTCCGCGGTTCCGCCGCGGAGCGCATCCAGAATATCACCCTGGCTTCAGCGCAGTTCCACGGCATTCTGGTCGCACCCGGCGAATTTTTCTCCATGGCGTCCATGCTGGGGGATGTCAGCCTGGATTCTGGCTACGCCGAGGCGCTGATTATCTTCGGTGACCGCACCATCCGTGGCGTGGGCGGCGGCGTCTGCCAGGTAAGCACCACCCTGTTCCGCGCCGCCTTCTTCGCCGGCTTCCAGATCGACGTGCGCTACGCCCATGCCTACCGCGTCGGCTATTACGAACAGGTCTATGGCGGCACCAACCCCGACCTCGCCGGGCTGGATGCCACCGTGTATGCCCCCGTAGTGGACTTCCGCTTCACCAACGACACCCCCTACTGGCTGCTGATGGAGACTTATGTCAGCGGGGCAACCCTGACCTGGAAGTTCTACTCCACCTCCGACGGGCGCAGCGTGGATTGGGACACCAGCGGCCTGCAGAACGTCGAGGAACCGCCCGAGCCGCTCTACGAGGAAAATCCCGACCTGCCCGAGGGCACCATCAAGCAGGTGGATTGGGCGGTCGATGGCGCCGATGTGACCATCACCCGCACCGTCACCCGCGATGGCAATGTGATCCACAGCGACACCTTCCGCACCCATTACCTGCCCTGGCGGGCAGTCTACCAGTACGGCCCCGGCACCGAAGTCCCCACCCCCGAGCCCTCCAACAATCCGTAAACGATCCTCTCGTTACCACGCTCCTCTCGATCGCCTATCTGGACGCTCCGCGTCCTATCCTCTGCCCCAGCGTAAGTAGCGGTAGGGTGCGTTCGGTAGAACGCACCGCTCTGCGCGACTGGCCAATCCCGCTTGGTCTTTCCACCAACCATCCTTTCGTATGCTTCTTATGACTTCCCACACCCATTAATGCCGCCGCAAAGCCGGTTTTTGGAGTAGAATTTGTAGGTTGGGTTGAGGGCGCTTCCTTCGATGCTCACCATCCCCAGGACCTCAAGCCCGAAACCCAACATCACCTCACAGGAGAATAATGATGGTCACTCAAGAACTCTTAGATTTACTCCGCTGCCCCGCCTGCGTCCGCGAGACCCCCGGTCTGCTCACCTATTACAAAGAATCCTGGCTGATCTGCCAGGATTGTGGGCGTAAATACCCCATCCGGGACGATATCCCGGTCATGTTGATTGATGAGGGCGATAAATGGGTCAAGACCGCGGTCGAAGCGCTGCCCGTGCCGCCGCCTGATAAATAAATAAGCCGGCTAGCTGTTAAGCGCCCAGATCAGCCACAAACCGGCCATTGCGCCCGCCAACATAAAGCGCACCAGCAAGGATGCCAGCCAACCAACCGCCAGGCCGCGCAGCGCCGCCCAGGCCTTCTTCCAATCCTTCAGCCGCAGATACTCAAATAGAAATACTGCCAATGGGGCGCCAATCAATCCACCCCATGGCGGTAACAACACCATTCCCACCAGCCCGCCTAAGAATCCCAACAGCAGCGATTTCCACGCCGCCCCCTCATGGCGTGCCAGCGTCACCATCAGAATATTGTCAATCACCATCGCGAACAGCCCGATCAGCGTGATCAGGGCAAACATCCACCCGCCCAACATGCCGAATTTGGTTAACAGCCCATACACCAGGGCCGTGATCCAGATCACCTCGATGCCGGGGAAGAAGGGCACCAGCAGCCCAAACAGCCCGACCAGCACGAAGAAGGTCGCCACCCCAAATACACCAATATTTAACCATTCAGGCATGGATCGCCTCTACCCCACCCATCCACGGGCGCAACACCTCCGGCACCACCACCGACCCGTCCTCCTGCTGGTAATGCTCCAGCACCGCGATCAGCGTGCGCGGCATGCCCAGCCCCGAGCCGTTGAGCGTGTTCACCCATCTTGGCTTGCCCCCCTCTGCCGGGCGGTAGCGGATGTTCGCCCGCCGCGCCTGGAAATCACCTACGTTTGATACCGACGACACCTCCAGCCACTCCGCCACCCCCGGCGCCCAAACCTCCAGGTCATAGGTCAACCGCGCCCCAAAGCCCAGGTCGCCGCTGCACAGCTGCTTCACCCGGTAGGTCAATCCCAATTCGGCGCAGGTTTGCTCGGCGTCCGCCTGCATCTTCAAATGCATCGCCTCCGCCTCTTCCGGGCGGCAGAAAATGTACATCTCCACCTTGTCGAACTGGTAGCCGCGCTTGATACCGCGCACATCCCGTCCCGCGCTCATCTTCTCCCGGCGGAAGCACGGGGTATAAGCGGTGTACAGGTACGGCAGGCTGGCCTCCTCCAGGATCTCGTCCATGTGCAGCCCGGTCAGCGGCACCTCCGCCGTCGGCACCATCCACAAATCTTCCTCGTGGTCATGGTACAGGTTATCGCTGAACTTGGGCAGTTGCCCCGCGCCGTACATCGTCTGCGCCTTGACCATGAACGGCGTGTATTTTTCCGTGTAGCCCTGGCGGATATGCAGATCCAGCATCCAGGCGATCAGCGCCCGCTGCAGGCGCGCCCCTGCCCCGCTGAGCACGTAGAAGCGCGAGCCGCTGATCTTCACCCCCCGCTCGAAATCCAGGATCCCCAATGCTGGCCCCAGGTCCCAGTGCGGCTTGGGCTCAAAATCATACTCCGGCAGCGCCCCCACCGTGCGCAGCACCACATTCTCGCTCTCGTCCACGCCATAGGGCGTGCGCGGGTCGGGCACATTGGGAATGCCTGCCAGGATCTGGTTCAGCGTCTCCTCGATCTGGCGCAGCGTCTCATCCAGCTGGCTGATCCGGTCGCCCATCTGCCGCGTCGCCTCGATCTTCGCCTGCCGCTCGGCAGGGTCTTTGGTGCGCCCGATCTCCTTGGAAGCCGCATTCCGTTCAGCCTTCAGTGTCTCCACCTCCTGGATAGTCGCCCGGCGCAGTACATCCCGCGCCAGGATCTCCTCCACCGGCATGGTCTCCATCTGGCGCTCTCTCAGCGCCTTGCGCACCACCTCAGGCTGTTCGCGGATCAAATTGATATCTAACATCGGTTTTATCCTATCTCATCTACCGACACAACCCGCTCGATCTGCGGGAAGAACTGCTTCACCGTCCCCTCCACCCAGCCGTGCAGTGTGTTCGGCGAGAGCGGGCAGCCCAGGCAGGCGCCGCCCAGGCGCACCGTCAGCACCTTGCCATCGAACGCCATCACCTCCACCGAGCCGCCGTGGAACTGCTCGATATACGCGCTCAGCCCTTCGATCAGCACGCGCACCTGTTCTTCTATCGGAGCATCACTCTTAATCGGAGTCGCCATCTCTTTCCTCCTTACATCCTGCCGTTCTGATTGTTCAACCCCAATTGTAACAGGGATAGCACCATATCGTGCGTGCTGTGCAGCCGCTCGGCGATCACCGCCGCCAGGCGGTCCAAAATCTGCACTCCGGTTTCTGGGTGCTTGAGACATAGGCGGCGCAGGTCCGCGCCGCGCACCCGCAGCAGCTGCGTATATTGGGTGCATTCTGCGCTCGACGTGTAGCACCGGCTGCCCAGCGCCGCCGACCAGCCGACAATGCTCCCCGGCTGCACGCGCGCCACGGTCAGTATGGGGGCGTCATCCGGCTTGAAATTGACCACCACCTCGCCGCTCACCACCACGTAAAGATGATCGGCCGGATCGCCCTGCTCAAACAGCACCGTACCGGCGTAGCCATCGCACGGTTCGAACAGCGGGCGCAAAACCTGGCGCTGCTCTGCGCTCAGCCCCTCGAATAAAAATACGTGCTCGAAATCATCGCTGTTCACTGCGCTATATTCCTAACTTAGAAATTTAGCCTGAGTCTAGGCAAAACTCCAAGTATCAAATATCCTATTCACCGGGACAAAAATCACCCTGTACGCGTGACTTGTCCTGACAACTATCATGACAACGAGCAAGGGTCAGGGGATAAAGGATAGGGTATTTCTTTTCCTGCAAACCTCTCCGCGTTCTCTGCGCTCTCCGCGGTGAAATGGTTTTTCCCCAAAATATCTCTGTGTACTCTGTGTTCTCTGTGGTGCAATTGTTTTTTGTCATCGACTTGTCAACCGCTTATCAAGACGCCACCTCCTCCTGGAGTACCGTATAGATAACCCAAAAAGGAGCATCCTATGTCTCACCTGAAAATCTACGCCCTGATCGTATTTCTCGCCCTCACCCTCTGCGCCTGCTCGGGCAGCGCCGCCAGCGAGCCGGAGATGATCGCCTCTTTCCCCGTCCAAAACTCCTCTGCCCCCCAACCGATCAACCCCCCGCAGCCCGCCCAGTTCGTCTACGACGCAACCCTCGAGCTGGACGTCACCGATCTCGACCGCGCCGCCGGGCGAGCGGTGGACCTGGCGTACCAATACAGCGGCTACCTGGTTAGCTCGCACTCCTGGCAATCTGGCGAAGCCAGTCACGCCAGCCTGGTGCTGGCGGTGCCGGCGGTCAACTTCGACGCCGCCTACAATGCCCTCAGCCAGCTCGGTGACCTGGTGAACCAGCACATCTCCGGGCAGTGGGTCAGCAGCCGCCCCGGCGACGGCTGGGAAGTATACAGCGAGATCACCCTCCAGCTCAACGACCCTGATTCAGCCTGGCCGCGCCTGGTTGGCGGCTGGAGCCCATTGCACACCCTGCAGAGCGCCTGGAACTTCTTCGTCACCATCTTCGGCTTCCTGGCCGATGTGGTCATCTGGCTGGTGGTCGTCGCCGGCCCCTTCCTGCTCCTGGCTTACATCCTCCGTCTGGTCGTCAAGAAGCTGCGCCGCGCCCCATAGCTCCCCTCCCTCTGTCATGGCGAATAACTCCACAGCGCTCCGCCCATTTAATTCTGATGTGACACGCTCCGAGCAGGTATCGTAGTAACGATTTCAATCGTTACCTGTCATTGCGAGGAGGTGTTCTTCCGACGAAGCAATCCCCCGTCCGGCAAGCCATCCGTAGGTTGGATTGAGGGCGTCCCTTTATTCTACCCCACCCTATAATACCCAGCCCGAAACCCAACATCCCCAGCCGCTGCAGAGCGGCTTCGCATCCAGAGGACCACTTCCAGTCGCCGCCTCCCATCCCGCCTCACCGTCACCCTCTCCCGCCTCCTCTGCGGCATCCTCAACCAGCCCATTCCCCGCTGGTTATAACACCTTAGTGCCACACTTTGGACAATGAGTGCTTCCTGTTCCAAGTTGATGTCCCTTGTTGTTTCCACACTCCAGGCAAAAAATGGACGCACAAGTTGGACAAGTAAATTTTCGCTTTGAAGCTTGCCTTAACGTCTCAGCGAAATCAGGAGTGGCCGTAGACATGATGGAGAGCCCTCCTTGTCGGTCATATACTTGTTCCTTGCAGAAATTACACGTTTCGTGGTTAACCATCTTTGTACCCAAAGATGGCGATTGCTTTTTCCCAAACACCTTATTCAACCAGTTCTTAAAGCTCATTTGAGTTCTCCTCTCATTATCCAGACAACGCGCACAATTCCTCTTTAAATGCACTATTCATCTTCCCGTTATTATCTAAGCCCATATCCCAACTCCTCACAGCCACTGCAGAGCGGCTTCGCATCCAGAGAGCGACTTCTAGTCGCCGTCTCCTCTCCTGCCTCACCGCCACCCTCTCCCGCCTCCTCTGCGGCATCCTCAACCAGCCGATTTCCCTCCTCTTCGAATGTGATCCTTGAACGGAAGTCCCCAAGCGACCATCGCGGTAGGACTGCCAGTTACCCGACAGCCCCGCACAGATCCCGGCGTGCGGAATTATCGCACCGGGCTCTTCAGGAAAACTCGTATTCCGTAGCAGCCTAAGCCACATTCCTTGCCATCCTCGTTTTCGGCCTGTTCACAATCCGTGGTTTCTCAATGCCAAATTGCTCTATCATCTGGTTGAACCCTGGCCAATTATAGCTCTTGCGCTGGCTTCGCTGGTCGAGTTGTTTCCGCAGTAGTTTTACCGCCTGAAAGAAGAACAAGTTCAGGCTTGCCTCCATCGGTCCCCTGCTGCCTGGCGGCCTGACCCTTACCAGGACTGGACTTCCACCAGCAAGCAAACGATGACATTTCAGGACACACCAGCCGGTGTTAGCCCGCTGTTGGTGCTCTAAATGCAACCCTGAAATTAACGCGACCGGCGAGTTGTCAGCTTCTTCTCTTCAAAAGCTATTAATGATCTGCCGAATTGTGCTTTCATCACCTCTTTGAGTAGCGGCAGCAAACTGGGCAGCACGCGCGTCACCCAGTTCTTTAAGTATAAACAGTAGCGACATAACTTCTTGTCGACGGGCCCAACGTTCTTTTATTGCAGTTCCTACTATCTTCGTAGCACGAGCATCAGTTTTCAATTCGCCAAAGCGTACACTAATGGATAATGCATCACTGGCATTATTTCTTGTTTGCCTGTCTTCACTCACGAGAAGCAAGACTACTCGCCCTTGGCTTTTTGGCCCTATTTTCACTAATGACGTCATTGCATAGCCGCGGAGATGTTCATCGTTATCTTGAAGACTTTCAATCAAGGCGTCAATTGCTTGCGGATTGCCGATATTACCTAACGCGCGTGCGGATTGCTTTCTGACAGAAAGATCGCCGCCCGTCTTCAAATTAGCGATCAGAGGTGCCAGTGCTGCCGGCTCGCCAATTACTGCCAATGCTTCGCACGCACCAATTCTCGTCAATGCAGACTCTTGTTTTGAGGCAGCCATCAGTTGTTCTTTTGCGGACTTTCCTATTCGAGTAAGAGCTCTTATCGCTTCCGCTCGCACCGGGTACTCTGGGTCTTCAAGTAGAGCAATAAGCGGTTCCGTGGCGTGAGGATCTCCAATTCGGCCCAAGGCTCTTGCCACTCGCAAACGGACAAGCCAATCCTTGGGTTTCTCGTTGCGCTTGAGATGAGGAATCAAAGGCTCCATAGCAATAGCGCCCAATTGGACCAATGATTCCTCTGCGGCTTCTGCTACGGGCGACACTGCTACGTTGCCATGCGAGACATACTTTTCATCTTCCAATGCGGTAATCAAAGGCTCAACAGTATGAGGATTTCGACTCTTGCCAAGAGCCTTTGCTGCGTTGACGCCAACGTTCACGTCCCCACTTTGCAGGTCTTGAACTAGCTTCTCTATGTCTTCGTTCCCTTCTGGTTGCTTTCCCCCAAGTAGATTGCGTAGGAAGTCCATTTGTGATTCTCCTTTCTGTTGCCTGTAATTACAAGAAATCCTGGTAATACGCCACCCCATTTCGAGAGAATACCGAACTGAGAGGAGCGGGCTAACGGAATGGCTCAGCGGCAGCAGTGGGACTGATGAGACGCCTTACCAATTATTGCATATTCTGGCAAACAACGCCTGCGCGCGAGCGGCAGAGCCGCTGTCAGTTGCAGCCGGTGTTAGGCGGCGTAGGTAGCCGCACCCGGTACCCCCATAACGGTAGCTTCCCGTGCATAGCGCCGGTCGACGAGTAGATACGAACACCGTCCGACAAAGTGGAAGGCGGCGGTTGACTCAGTGCATCAGAGCGGAACTGGAACAAAACCCGCCTCCATAAAAGATACAAGCTAGATGATATGCCCATTATTCCTATAAGAAAACTCTTCGGCGAATAAGGGATTCTCAAACTGGAAGCCTATATATCCCGACTTGTCGAACAACAGACCAGGTGTTTGGAAAGTAATGATTTTAACGCATCTCACAATGCGCTTATGTCTCTCCCATTCTTCAGGAGTCCAATTTCTTTTCGACCACCACCCCAAAAAGAGGATGATGGCGAGAATCAAGTATTCCTCCAAGAGCTAAGGCGAAAGCATCACCTGAAAGCACGATGATAGTAATAAAGGCGATCCCGAGAATTAGTAAATCCCAATCCATGTGACAAGTTCTTGGAAACAACTTGATTTTTTCGCCCGTACCTCGGAGCACTCTTGGCATAAAGGGAAATCAATCTTGATGGTCTCCGTCCGCCCTCCCAAGAAGCTAGACTGCGAGCGCTCCACTTGCATCGTCCCTTGGCCTGGCGTATTCCCACACATAACGCAATAGGGAGGCATGTTGAAGCTGCTATAATATTTGGTACTGACCGTGACAGCCTTCGTGACTTCCCTAATTGTCCCCTCCTATTATCCTCCCACACCTTTTTTCCCCTCTTTGCGCCTTTCTTGAGAGCAAGAGCCAGGTTTTGACTGGCATCTTTATCAGCAGGATTCAAACGAACGGCTATGCGGTATTCTGTGATGGCTTCTTGAAGATTACCCAGTTCTTCCAAGATTACACCGCGCAAATTATGGCCTTTGCTCCAATCCGGAGCTAATTCAATGACCCTATCACATTCCTCGAGTGCTTTTTCATATTCTGAATTTTCATGATTTTCATTGGCTTGTTCGAAATATCTTTTTACTATATCTTTGTTTCCATCATATTGTTCAGACGAGATTGGAAAATGCGATGATTCGCTGAAGCCAGTCGGGGGAGCCTGTTCAACGATTGTCGCTCTTCTTGGAGTACCGCATTTAGTACAGAAGTAATCCGAACTCAAAAAGGGGCTTCCACAATGATGACAGAAACCGGCAGCTTGATCCTTTTCGTTGATTTGGAAAGGCTCTTGTTTCAGATGTGTGCTGGTTTCACTGTTTTTATTGGGCTCAATCGATTTGGATATTGATCCTTTTTCTTTTTGTGGGATTATTGATTGGCAACTCGGACAAGTTCCGTCCGACTTTGGAAAAACTCGCATTTTGCAATTGGGACAAGTTTGAAAGTTCATTTTTCGTCCTTCGGCCTTCGTGCTTCGTGCCCTCCCTCAGTGTTATATTTTTTTGTAAAAGTTTCAGCCATCCAACGATTTAAGGTTTGATGTGGCGGAAAGGGCGAAAGTCCAAACATCGGTTCATTGCGCCGCCCCATCTAACCGAGTTGAACTAAGCCGTCTAAGTAATCACCCTGGTTGTTTGGAATTTAGGTGCGCCGCCTTAATATACCCGGTTCTTTGCTGGCCGACTTGAGTTAATTGTACACCCGGAATGCTAAAGCCGACCGTATGAGCGGGCAGATACTGTCCGCTGTTGGATCATTTTGGGGTTAAGGCAAGCTGAACCAGGAGCGCCTGGCTGAAAACCGGCGTCCAGGGCGAAACGATGTGTTTCCGTGGGACCGAAGTGCTTCAGTGGATAACTATCTATTCCCCGCGCTCTCCGCCTCTCTGCACTGAAAGGTTTCTCCCCTCCAAAAAAACCTTCGTGCCCTTCGTGTTGTCCCTTGTGTCCTTGGTGTTAAAAAGGTTTTTCCTTCCCCATCTGTGCTCCACGCTTCTTCCCTCAATCTTAAATCTCCCATTTTGGACTTGTGAAACCAGAACATCTGTGCTATAATACCCTCACACTGGCGTGGATCCCTCAACCTCGCCAGTCCTTTCTTTAACCCCTGACCCCTGACCCCTATCCCCTGTTCCCTTAAAAATGCTCTATTCGTTAAATTCGTCCACTCGTCTCATTCGTCTAATCTCTAACCCCCACCCCCCATGACCCCTCCTCCCTCCCCCACCCGCCGCCGCGGCGCCCAGCCCGGCAACACCAACGCCCGCAAGCACGGCCTCACCCCCCGTCCCAGGCCGCCCGAGTACAACATCGACCGCCTCAACAACGTCGACCTCACCGCCGAGATCGCCGTCCTCCGCCGCCAGGTTCAGCGCCTCGAAGAAGCCGTCATCCAGGCCTCCTCCCTCGCCGAATCGGTCGAATTCTCCCGTGTCCTCGCCCAAACCGCCTCCGCCCTCGCCCGCCTCATCCGCGCCCAGGTCATCGTCTTCTCTGCCGATACACCTGAGCAAGATGCTGAATACGATATCATCTCCGAGGGCCTCAACCAGGCGCACGACGAGCTGTTCCTTAAAGACTCCGCCCCTCAGCGAGTACTATCGCGCCAACCCCTCCTTACGCCCCACCCAGCCGCCCTCCCCCCAACCCGATGGCTGACCCTCATCCCTCCCCCACCCGTTTCGTGTTGATTCGATTTTTACACCAATACCAATCCTCCGCCAACAGGTTTCTCTATGCTCTCCGTGTGCTCTATGGTAAGTGGGTTTTCCTCCAAAAGGTTTTCTCCGCGTTCTCTGCGCTCTCCGCGGTGAAAGGCATTTAAACCCACTCTGTGTTCTCTGTGCGCTCTGTGGTGCAATCTCTTTATCTGTGTCAATCTGCGCAATCTGTGGATTCAGTTTTTCGCTTTTTACTAAAAAAATCTGTGTTCATCCGCCTTTATCAGTGTTCATCTGTGTTAGGTTTTTCAGAAAAAATCTGTGAAATCTGCGTAATCTGTGGATATATAGGCTTTTGTCATCCTCCTGTCATCACGATATCAAGCCTTCCCGCCCTTTTTCAGCTATCCTATAGCTAACCAAAAAGGAGAATGAAAATGAAAACCCAAAAATTGATCCTCATCCTCGTTACCGTCGCCCTGCTGCTCAGCGCCTGCGCGGCTGAACCCGCCCAGGAAGAAGTCATCCGCACCGTGGTTGTGACCCAAGAAGTCCTCATCGAGGGAGAAATCGTTTATGAGGAAGCTGTTGTAGAAGCTCCCGCCCCCGCCGGCACCATGCCCCTGCCCGCCCCGGGCAATGCCCCCGACCCGGTGGGCAACACCTTCCAGGACTACGGCGTCAACCCCTACCAGGACACCCGCGAAGATAACCTGTCCACCTTTGGCCTGGATGTCGATACCGCCTCCTACACCGTCGCCCGCCGCTATGTCAACGACGGCAATCTGCCCCCCGCCGATGCCATCCGGGTGGAAGAGTTCGTCAACTACTTCGAGATGGGTTACGCCAACCCGCCCGATGTCGCCTTCGGCATTTACGCCGATGGCGCCCCCTCGCCGTTCAACTACGACGGCACCCACCTGCTGCGCATCGGCATCCAGGGCTACCAGGTGTCGGAAGCCGAGCGGCTGCCCTCCATCTTGACCTTCGTCATCGATGTCTCCGGCTCGATGGACATGGAGAACCGCCTGGAGCTGGTCAAGCAGTCGCTGCGCCTGCTGGTCGAGCGCCTGCGCTACGATGACACCGTCAGCATCGTCGTCTACGGCACCGAAGCTCGGGTTGTGCTCTACCCAACCGCTGGCAGTGATACCACCACCATCCTCTCCGCCATCAACGCCCTGCGCCCCGAAGGCTCCACCAACGCCGAAGCCGGCTTGAACTCGGCTACGAGATGGCCATGCGCGCCTTCCAGGCTGGTGCCAACAACCGGGTGATCCTCTGCTCCGACGGCGTCGCCAACGTGGGCAACACCGGCCCGGACAGCATCCTCTCTCAGGTGCGCGGCTACGTCTCCGAAGGCATCTACCTGACCACCATCGGCTTCGGCATGGGCAACTTCAACGATGTGCTCATGGAGCAGCTCGCCGACGACGGCAACGGCTCCTACGCCTACGTCGACACGCTCGACGAGGCCCGCACCCTCTTCGTCGACGACCTGACCTCCACCTTGCAAACCATCGCCCGCGACGCTCGCGTCCAGGTGGACTTCAACCCCGATGTGGTCGCCTACTACCGCCTGATCGGCTACGAGAACCGCGCCATCGCCGACCAGGACTTCCGCAATGACCGCGTCGACGCCGGCGAGCTTGGTGCTGGTCACTCCGCCACCGCCCTGTACGCCGTGCAGTTCATCCCCAACGCCCAGGGGCGCATCGCCACCGTGCAGCTGCGCTGGGAAGACCCCCAGACCAATGCGGTGCACGAGATCAACGGCAACCTGAACACCTGGGACCTCTACCCCAGCTTCGAGACCGCTCCCGCCCGCTTCCAGTTGGCTGTGCTCGCCGCCCAATACGCCGAGGTGCTGCGCCAGAGCCCGTGGGCCGCCGGCACCACCCTCGACCAGATCTACGCCCTGGCCTACCCGCTGCTCACCACCCTGGGCGAGGACGCCGAAGCCACCGAGTTCGTCAACCTGGTTTACCGTGCCAGCCGCATCTGGCGATAAAAACAGGGGGCAGGGGATAGGGGAAAAGGGCAGCAACCCACTCCTATCCCCACGCCAGAATCGTCGGGCAGGATGCCAATCCTGCCCTTTTTTCTCCGCATCCCCTACCCATTCCCCCCTCTCCTTCAACCCCTATCCCCTCTCCCTTATCCCCTTTTTCGCATCTCAACACCTGCCTTTTACTACACCGACACAGCCAGAAGCATCACCAAGACAGCCAGCGCGAAAAGCAGCAGCGCCAGCCCAAATGCCGCCATCGCCCACCGCATCCAACGCTCCTGCCTCGCCCGGCCTCTGTGCTGGGCGTAAAGCTCGCCCAGCACCCCCGCCAGCATCTGCTGCCGGTTCACCCGCTGGAAGCGTTCACTGAATTGTGCTTCACTCAAGAGAAGTGGCTGCCCACTCTGGAAGAACAGCCCCGCCGCCGCTGCAGGGCTGCCGCCGCCTGGTTGCAGGGTTGCCCCCGCCAGCAGGGCAAACGCGGTCGAGACCAATCCACAGAATAAAGCCAGCCCCGTTCCTATCAGCACCAGCCACCAATCCGGATTGATGGCAGCGACCAGGAAAAACAGCAGAAATGCCAATACCACTAACACCACATTACCCAGCACCAGCAGCAGCGCGCTGTGCGCCCGCTGTGCCCCCAGCCGGTTATGCCCTTCCAGCAGCCAGGCTGCCAGTTGGAAGTGCCGGGCTTGTTCATCCCTCGCATCAGCCCCCAGCGCCGCCGGCGTGCAGCCCGGCGCCGGGTGTGGGGGATGCGCTTGCCGGGCGCCTGGCAGCCCGGGTGCTGTTGAGCGCCCCCCAGATCGCCCCTCTACGAGAGCAGGAATCCGATTGTTCGCCATCGCCCCGGCCCCCTATTCCATCCGCATTGAGTTCGAACGCCAGCTCCAGGCATTCCACCAGCACGCTCCCGTCCATCGCATCCAACGGCGAAAACGTATAGCGGGTTGGGAAGGCATTCCTCAAGGTCCAGCGCGCCACTTCACTGCGCTCCTCGTCCAGCAGGATGATCGCCATGTTGCGCCGGGCGCCTTCTTCACCCTGCATGGTTTCCTGCCACCATTGATATAAGGTGAGCGAGCCGGCAAAGCCGCGCTTGAGCACCAGGTTGCCAAAAGATGCCGGGCCAGGCACCTTGCGTACCGCCCGCTCCGCATCCCCGCCATCCCGGTACTCGACCACGCTGATCGCCAGCTCCGGCAGCAGCACCTGCTCAAACGCCGCCTCTGCGATCCCATCGATCTCGACCAAAAATTGAGCGTTGCCATAAGGATGATCACGTAATACAGCCATTACTTCTACTCCTTTCTCATATTGAACATTGGGACAATCCAGACACAATTCCTCTACATATTTTATCTCATTTTTGCCACCCCTCCAGCCCTATGCGCCCATCCCCTCACCCCTAACCCCTCTCCCCTGCTCTCCGCCTTCCACGCGTTTTTAACATTTCTTTTAACGTGACATTTGTCATCTTGATCGCGCGCACCTTTTTTTGCTATAGTATTATTGACAACTGAATACGCCGGAGCGTCCAAACTCAAACGGCTGGCAATATCCTAGCAGATGCTAGACAGCGTAAGGCTGTACACAAGAAAGCCAGCGAAAATCCCCCTATAGAAGGGATACCTTTTGGAACGCTCCGGCTTTTTTTGCCTGTATAATATCCTTATGAACCTCGATTACGAAACCTATCTCTCCCCCTTCACCTGGCGCTACGGTACACCCGCCATGCGCCGCCTGTGGAGCGAAGCGCATAAGCGCCGCTTGTGGCGCCAGCTGTGGGTGACACTGGCTGAAGTGCAGGCTGGCTATGGCCTGGTGCAGCCCGAGCAATTGGCAGACCTGCGCCGCCACATGGAAGCGATCGATGTGCCACGCGCCCTGGTCCTCGAGGCCGAGCTGCAGCACGACCTGATGGCTGAGCTGAAAGTCTTTGCCGAGCAGGCGCCTGCTGGCGGCGGTATCCTCCATCTGGGCGCCACATCCATGGATATCGAGGACAATGCCGACGTGCTGCGCATCCGCCAGGCGCTTGACCTGCTGCTCGCCGCCCTGCGCAGCTTGCTGCTGGATTTTTCCCGCCAGGTGGAGACCTGGGCCGAGACCCCGCTGATCGCCTTCACCCACCTGCAGCCCGCCGAGCCGTCCACGCTGGGCTACCGCCTCGCCGGTTATGCCCAGGATTTGCTACTCGACTGGGACGCACTGCAGGCGGTGCGCCGCGGCCTGCGCGGTAAGGGTTTCAAGGGCGCTGTGGGCAGCGCTGCCGCCTACGCCGAGCTGATCGGCGCTGAAAACCTGGCCGAGTTCGAGGCGCAGTTGTCGCAGCGATTGGACCTGCCCTTCTTCCCGGTCGCCTCGCAGGTCTACCCGCGCAAGCAGGATTACTTGCTGGTCAGCGCCCTCGCCGGGCTGGGCGGCTCGCTGTACAAGTTCGCCTTTGATCTGCGCCTGCTGCAGTCTCCGCTGGTCGGCGAGTGGGCCGAGCCATTCGGTAAGCAGCAGATCGGCTCGTCAGCCATGCCCTTCAAGCGCAACCCGATCAGCGCCGAGAAGATCGAACTCGCTGGGGCGGCTGCTGGCTCAATTACCCCGCCTGGCCTGGGACAACGCCGCCCACTCGCTGTTAGAGCGCACCCTGGATGATTCGGCTAACCGCCGTACCCTGTTGCCCGAAGCCTTCCTGATCAGCGATGAGCTGCTGCGCACCGCCAGCCGCCTGGTCAACGGGCTGGTCATCGACGAAACGGCCATGCAGCGCAACCTGGCGTTTTACGGGCCGTTCGCCGCCATCGAGCGGGTGTTGATGGCACTGGTCAAGGCCGGCGCCGATCGCCAGGCAATGCACGAGCGCCTGCGCCAGCACTCGTTGGCTGTCTGGCCCTCCGTGCAAGCCGGCGCCTCCAACCCGCTTATCGATCTGCTATCCTCGGATGAAATACTCCTCACCTACCTCCCCGCTGACGAGATTCGCCGCCTGATGGACGCCGAGGCACACCTGGGCAATGCCCCCCAGCGTGCCCTGTCGCTTGCCAAACAAATCCGTCTCGCTTTGGAATAGGTATTTCGGGCCGCAACGCATTCCTGCCCGCCCCACTCGAATTATCTGCGTAATCAGCCCAGTCCGCTAAATCTGTGGTCCTATTTGTTAAATTCGTGCATTCGTCTTATTCGTACTAATCCTTTAGCGCTCCTCTAACCGTGCCCATCTCTACACTCGCGGCACCTCGATGGTCTCATCCCTCCCCGGTCCCACCGACACCCAGCCTACCGGCACCTCCACCAGCTCCTCCGCCTTGCGCACGTAAGCTTGCGCCAGGCGCGGCAGGTCGCCCCAGTGCCGCACCCCACTCGTAGACTGCCCCCATCCCTCCATCTCGAGATACTCCGGCTGGCAGCCCTCCAGCCAGCGGGCGTCCCCTTCCCAGTAATGTGATCGCTCTCCATCATGCGGGCAATAGCCCACACCGATCTTAATTCGTGGCAGACCATCCAGTACATCCAGCTTGGTCAGAGCCAGCTCGGTGCAGCCGTTCAGCGCCGCAGTGAAGTGCACCAGCTCGGCATCGAACCAGCCGCAGCGCCGCGGCCGCCCGGTCACCGTGCCAAACTCAGCCCCCGACTGGCGAATCGCCTCGCCGGTCTCATCGCATAGCTCGGTCGGCATCGGCCCGGCACCTACGCGGGTGGTATAGGCTTTCGCCACACCCACCACTTTGTCAATCCAGCGCGGTGCGACGCCCAGCCCGGCTGCCGCCCCGCCCGCCAGTGTGGTTGAAGCGGTGCAGAAGGGATAGGTACCCCAGTCATTGTCCAGCAGCGCCCCCTGCGCCCCTTCCAGCACGATCTCTGCCCCACACCGTAGCGCCGCCTGCACCAGCCCAAACGGATCGCGCACCACATGTCGCAGCCTGGCAAACTGTGCCAATTTCTCCTCGTACACGGACTGGAAATCTACAGCCTCTGCGTTATAAGCCCGCAGCAGGGCGTTCTTCAGCTCCAATTGGATGCGCAGCTTCTCGGCGAAGACCCCCTCGTCCGCCAGGTCAGCCAGGCGAATGCCGTTGTAGCTGACCTTATCCGCATACACCGGCCCCATGCCGCGGCCGGTGGTGCCGGTGCTGGCTTTGCCCTTGGCCCGCTCGTAGATCGCCTCCACCCGCGGGTGATAGGGCATCACCACATGGCAGCGCGGCGAGACCCACAGCCGCTCGTCCAGGGTTATACCGGCAGCGTGGATCGTCTCCATCTCTTCGAGCAAAGTTGCCAGGTTGACCACCACCCCCGGTCCGATCACGCAGGTCGTCCCCGGGTTGGCAAAGCCGTTGGGCGTCAGCCGCAGCTTGAACGTACCATAAGGATTGACCACCGTGTGCCCGGCGTTATCGCCGCCGTTGAAGCGGGCGGTCAGCTCCGCCTGCTGGGATAACAGATCGACAAACTTTCCCTTGGCCTCATCCCCCCACTGCGCCCCCACCACCACTGTTACGCTCATCGTGCCCTCCGTTGGCGTGCCTCTGAGGATAGAACAGCCCGGCGCACCGGGGTTAATTGTACCCTCAACTTTGAGATTGGGCATGCCCTCTACTTAGGTTCGCCTTGTGTTGACTTACAACCGCATCCATTATATGATTATCCATAAAGCAATTATCCTTAATGCGCATAAAGGAGCTTCTGATGGATGCTAATTCTTCTCCCCGCCCGCAAGTTCATAACCGGCCCTATTTTGCGTATCGCCGTTTTCCACCGCTGGCAGCGCGCTTGCGCAGCATATTTGTACTTACCATCTTCCTTCTCGCCATGTTTGGGGCGCCGGTAGGATATGGCAATCCGCCGCTGCACACTGCACTCGCCAGCCCCCAGGCGACCCAGACCGACCTGGTTGGCCCTCCGGGCAGCTACCGCTTCGGCACTTCGGTGACCGTGCTCCCCAACGGCAACCTGGTGATCACCGATCCGCAGTATAATGCCGGACTCGTCTCAACGGTCGGCGCAGTGTACCTGTACAACGGGGAAACCGGCGCGATGATCAGCATGCTCACCGGCAGCACGGCATTGGATCAGGTCGGTTCAGGGGGTGTGATAGCACTGACCAACGGCAATTTCGTGATCTACTCTCCGCTGTGGGATTACAATGCGGCGCAGGCCGGGGCGCTCACCTGGTGCAGCGGGACAAGCGGCTGCAGCGGGGTGGTGTCGCCGGACAACAGCCTGGTAGGCCCTGGTTTCGAATGGTCTTCCGCAAGGGATGTGGTAATCCCGCTGACAAACGGCAACTATGTGGTGAACTGCACCTTTTGTGATGTCGGCGGGGTGGCTGATGTGGGAGCGATCACCTGGGGCGACGGGACGACCGGCGTAGCAGGTTTCATAACCGCGGATAACAGCCTGGTGGGCAGCACGGCGGGCGACGGCATTGGCAACCGCGGGGTAAAGCCGCTGCCCAATGGCAACTACGTGGTCCAAAGTTATAGTTGGATGAATGGAACGGTATACCAAGCCGGAGCCGTCACCTGGTGTGATGGGTCCATCGGCTGTACTGGCGCTGTATCCCCCTCCAACAGCCTGGTGGGCAGCACCGCCAGCGATAGTATCGGCAATTCGGCGGAGGTGCTCCCCAATGGAAATTACGTGGTGTTGAGCACGGTCTGGGACAATGGTGCCTCTATTGATGCCGGGGCTGCCACCTGGTGCAGCGCGGCGGCGGGCTGCACGGGTCCCGTATCAGAGGCTAATAGCCTGGTGGGCAACAATACGGGTGACAACGTTGGCTTATATGGCGTTGTTGCACTGGCAAATGGCAACTTCGTGGTGCGCAGCCACAATTGGGAAAACTACGGGATCGCCGAACACGCCGGGGCAGTCACCTGGTGCAGTGGAACGATGGGCTGCACAGGCATTGTGTCGCCGTCCAATAGCCTGGTAGGCGATTGGACGGACGATTATGTGGGCCGGGGGGGTGTGACCCCTCTGCCCAATGGCGATTATGTGGTCCAAAGCCCCAATTGGGAGCTTCTGCATGAGGCCGGCATTTATAACTTTAATCAAGGGGCATCCACCTGGTGCAACGGCACTACCGGCTGCGTCGGCGTGGTCACCGATAGCAACAGCCTGGTGGGCAGCCAGCCTTATGACGGTGTTGGCGGCAGAACGGCAGTGCTTGCCAATGGCAACTATCTGGTGGTCAGCCCTATGTGGAATTATGGATCTGCGACCCGGGCTGGAGCGGTCACCTGGTGCCCCGGAACCGGCGGCTGCGCTGGCGAGGTCACCCCTGAGAACAGCCTGGTAGGCGAACATGCTTACGACTATGTCGGCGATAGCGGGATCACTGTGCTGGCGAGCGGAAACTATGTAGTGATCAGCCCCGTTTGGGACAATGGCGCTGTCCAGGATGCCGGGGCAGTTACCTGGGGAGATGGCGACGCCCCCCTGGCAGGTTTTGTTTCAGCGGCGAACAGCCTGGTAGGCAGCAGCAGCAGCGATATGATCGGCAAGTGGATCAACGAGCTGAGCAGCGGTCATTACGTGGTCAGCAGCCCGTTTTGGGACAACGGCGGCGCCAGCGATGCCGGGGCAGCCACCTGGTGCGATGGCAGCAGCGGCTGCAGCGGCCCGATCACCGCCAGTAACAGCCTGGTGGGAGGGCAGACCAACGACCGCATCGCCGGCAATTCAGCAGTGCCGCTTACCAACGGGAACTATGTGGTGAGCAGCGCTGAGTGGGACAATGGCGGGGTGGCAGATGTCGGCGCCATCACCTGGGCGGATGGTGACACCGGCATTATGGGCTACGTCACGCCGGGCAACAGCCTGGTAGGCAGCACGGCCAATGATTGGCTGGGCTCCGGCGCGCTGATCGCGCTGAGCAATGGCAGCTACGTGGTGGGCAGCCCGTATTGGGATAATGGCGCGGTGGCAAATGCCGGGGCGGTCACCTGGGCGGATGGGGCGACCGGCCTGGTGGGGACCGTTTCAGCTGCTAACAGCCTGGTGGGCAGCACGGTCAATGACTACCTGTGCTGGGGCAGCTATACAGCGCTGGACGACGGAAAATACATTATTCGCTCTAGCTATTGGGATAACGGCGCCATCCCTGACGCCGGAGCGGTCACCCTGGCTAGCGGGACCGAACCCATTACCGGCTCAATTACGCCTGCCAACAGTGTCATGGGAACATACGGGTTTTCAGGAGAATCGCTTTTTTATCTCTACCACACCGCCTACGATTACTTGATCGTCAGCCGGTATTACGAGAATATCGTCACCATCTTCCCGGCGCTGCCGGACGAAGAGCCTCCGCTGCCGCCCACCTTGCTCAGCCCGGCTAATGGCGGGACGATCTCCGACACCACCCCGACCCTCACCTGGCAGGCGAGCGCCAGCCCGGATGTGGCCGGCTACCTGCTGGATTTCAATGGCACGGTGGTGGATGTAGGCAGCGTCACGCAGGTTACAACGGCGGAATTGGTAAACGGCGATTACACCTGGGCGGTTGCGGCATATGATATCAGCGGCAATACCGGCGCCTACACCAACACCTGGTCATTTACGCTGGATCAAAGCGCGGGTTTCCAGGTTTTTATCAGCCTCATTCTCAAGCTGGTTGGGCCTTGAGTTCTACAGTACGAATGCTCCCTGCTCCAGGCAAGCCAGCACTGCCAGCATTCATCGGCTCGATCATCGGGTGCACCGGCATGGCACGCACCTCGTCAGGGGTGAACCAGCCCAGGCGGGCGGTCTCCACCCGGTCGGCTTGCGGCGCCCCGCCCACCACCCGGCAGCGGAACAGGCTGGCAACCGAGTACACCTGGTCGCCGTTGGGGTAGGTCCACGCCTCGGGAGGAGCAAAAACGCCCAGCAGGCGCTCGGGCAGCACCTCCAGGCCGGTCTCTTCGCCCGCTTCGCGCACCGCAGTCCAGGCGGCGTTCTCACCCAGGTTGGCATAGCCGCCGGGGAAATCCCAGTAGCCGTCGTCGGTGCGCAGACCCATCAACAGGCGACCCTCTGGGTCGACCACCACGGCGATCGATCCCACCGCAATAAATGGCGCCTTGCCGAGGATGCTGCGCATGCCCTCGATCTGTGGGTAGGTGACCGATCGGGTTTCCGGCGGCCCAAAGGCAGGCAAACCGCCCCTTAAAGCGTCTGTCAGCATGGCTGCGTACCAGGGGAACATCGTCGCCAGCGGCAGCTCCTGCGGGGCATAGAAACGCAGCTCGCGCGTCTCGATGCCATCGGCGTGCAGCGCACCGCCCGACACCTGCCCTTGCAGGCAGATGGTGAACTGCTGGGTCTGGTCCCCGTTGAAGTAGGTATACTCATAGGCTGGCTCGGAGTACACCCCCACCAGCGAGAGCGCCCCGGCGGTCAGCCCGGTCTCTTCGAGCAGCTCCCGGCGGGCGCAGGCTTCGAGCGTCTCGCCCATCTCGAGGGAGCCGCCGGGCAACCCCCAGGTGTCGACGTCGCCGCGGTGCTGCAGCAGCACGCGGCCCGCTTCGTCGCGCAGCACGACCGAGACGAAAGCCAGGAAGATGCGCTGGTGGCCCACCAGGCCGCGGATGTAGGAGATATAAGCGGGATTCACAGGGTAAGCTCAGGCTTTCTCGATGCCGAAGGTGACTTTCTCGCCGCTGAACTCGCTGATCGTGAACAGGCTCTTCGCCGCTTCGGACAAACGAGACTGAGAGGCCTGGGTGAAGGCCTGCAGGACATCGGCCTGAGTATCGGTGCAGATGCGCTCCCGGTGCGTTTCCAGCGCTTCAGCCAGGCGGGCAGTGGCGGTGTAGACGATGCGCATGCGCTCCTGGGGTGCCAGCCCGGCTTTCTGGCGCAACTCGTGCACCCGCAGGATGAACTCTCCCGCCAGCCCTTCGCTTGCCAGCTCGGGGGTCAGGCGGCGGGATAACGCGGCATGCTCTCCGCCTTCCGAAGCGATGGCCCAACGGCGGCGCTCATCTGCCAGTGCCTCGTCCAGCTCGGCAGGCGCCAGCAGGCGAACCGAACGGACATTCAAGTCTTCCGCCAACAATGCAGCATAAGTCTCCACCAGGCGGGCGGGCTGCGGGGACTCCAGGGCGAAAGCCGCCTCCGCCAGCGGCTGGTGTAGCGGCAGCCGCCCCTGCTGGCGCGCCGCCCTGCCAAGCGCCGCCAGGCGGCGGATCACCGTCATGTCGGCATCCAAATCAGACTGGATGCAGGCTGGGTCAAAGGTTGGCCAATTGGCCAGGTGCACCAATTCGCCGGCCTGCGGGCCCAGGCCGCGCACCAGGTTCTGGTACAACCCTTCTGCCAGGAAGGGCACCACCGGTGCAAGGATGCGGCTGAGTGTAACCAGAGTTTCGAACAGCGGGCGGTAGCTTTCGGAATCGGCAGGCGGATCACAGCGTGGATTGAGGCGCAGCGGCACATACCAGCCAGCCAGGTCATCCTGGACAAACTCCTGCAGGGTCAGGACGGCAAGATGGGTATCAACGGCCTCCAGGGCAGTGGTCATATCCCGCACCAGGCTGTGCAGCCGGGAGCGCAGCCAATCATCCAGGCAGGCTGCCATATTTAATTGGGGAATGGTTTGCTCGGAGCCAGGCTGGCGCAGCAGATGGAGGTCTACCCGGCTGTTGAGCAGCTCGCTCAACGCCCACAACGAGCGCAAAAAGCTTTCCCCGTTCTGGCTAACTAGCTCCGGCGATACCAGCAGAGCTTCTTTCAGCGGCTGGAGGTATATTGTCCAGCGCAGGGCATCCGCGCCGTGCTCGCGCAGCAGGGCAAGCGGCGTCGGACGTTCGTCGTGTGGGTTTGAAGGCTCCCCCAGCCGCACCGGGGGCAGCCACAGCACCTGGCGGCTGGCTGGCTGGTCGTGCAGCAGCCCGGAGAGCAAATGCAATGCGGTCAGCCAATCGGCTAACTGCCAATTGGCTGAGCTGTCCACCACGCAGCATACCAGGTCCGGCGGCTCACCAGCAGGCGTGAGCATTCCATCCGGGCTGGCGGTGTGGCCTGAGGCCATCCGCCCCAGCTCGAACCAGGAATCCAACACGCCAGGCAGCCGCGACATAGGCTCACCGCAATCCGGACAGGTCAATTCCAACGCATCCAGCGCCGGCAGGTGCAGATCCAGGGTGGAAACATCGCTATTCGTCAATTCAGCCAGCTCAGCGAGCGAGCCGACCACGTGCTGCTGCTTACAGCGGCGGCAGTCCCAGATGGGCAGTGGAGCGCCCCAGGTTCGCCTCCGGCTTACCAGCCAGTCGGTGGCTGGTGCCAGTAGCATATCACCCTGCTCGGTGGCAGACAGCGCAGGATGAAAATCAACCTTGCGTGCCAGCGATGCCAGGCGATGACGCTCCGGTGCGCTGCCCAGGTACCAGCTGCGGCTGGTGTATTCGATCAGTGCTGAACCGCAGGCCGGGCAGGCTGGCAGGGGCTGCTCATCAGATTGGGTCCGGAAAACCAGTCCGCGCTGCTGCAGATCCTGGACGATGCGCGGAACGGCCTGGCGCAGCGACAGGCCTCGCCAGGGACGGATCTCGGAGACAAAGGCGCCATCGCTGGCTACTGGAGGCAGCTGCGGCAGGTTGTGCGCCTGGGCGATCTGGCGCGCCTGCTCATTGAATTGCGGGGAGATCTGCGCCAGCCCGCTGCCGGGCTCTAATGTCACTGCTTCGGACAGCACCACCTGGTAGGCGGGCTTATCGGGGAGCAAATAGGTGAACAACGGCTGGTAGCGCAGCCCCTTCAGGCGTGTTCCGCGGAAGCGTTCGTAGATGCGAATTGGAGCCTTTCCCAGCAGCGCTTCTACCCGCTGGCGCGCCAGGATGAGCTTCTCGGTACCGCCGCCGCTGTGTTCGGGCAGGTCATGCTCAACGATGACATACTCTGCGCCGGGATCAGCTGCCACGGCCACGTTGCCGGGCAGCGACCAGGGCTGATCGGTCCAGATGAGCAAGGCTGTACCAGGGTCTTCCACCAATGGCAGACGCAGCAGCACCTCGGTCCGCTCAGTAAGCCGCTCTGGCAGCCGGCCGCTGGGGCTGCCCACGGGGGTTGCGCAGCGCGGGCAGTAGGGGGCGGTGCGCTCATCCAGGTAGAGCAGTTTGCGCTCCCACAGCGTCTTCAGCGCCCGCCAGCAGGCTTCGATCTGCTCATTCGAGAGATCAGCCGGGGCCTGATCCCAGTCGCACCATAGCCCGATGCGCTCGACCAGCCGCTCCCAATCCAACAGGTAGTCAAATGCCGAGCGGCGGCATAGGTCATGGAAGCGGCTCAAGCCATAAGCCGCCACCTGGGACGGTCCAGCCAGCCCAAGCCGCTCTTCCGCTCCCAGCTCAACCGCCGGGCTGTGGGCATTCCAGGCAAGCTGCCACGCAACCCGGTAGCCGCGCATCGCCTTGTAGCGCAGATAGAGATCTTGAACCGCGAATTCGACCGTCGCCTGCAGCTCAGGCAGGTGAACCGGCGCTGGCGGTTGTGGGGTGACGCGGTAGGGCAGACCGCCCTGGCGCAGCTCGGCCGCTTTCTCGAAGATGCGGTGCGTCTTCCAGAAGCGCAGGGTATCTTCTTCTAACACGGGAAACTTGGGATGGTGAGCGAGGGAAGGGAACATCAGGCTCAGGCCTTAATAGATGGGCCGCTGGGCTTATGGCGAGATGGTGAACTCAATGTATGCCCCAACTGGCTCGCTGGGCGTGTCAGCATTCGGGATGGTACTTCCAGACACCACCACCCGCAGCACCACCGGCTGGCTGAGATCTTGCGTATCGGGAAACACCGAGAACATCACCTCACCAATGTTGTCTTTTCCGATCGGAGGCAGCTGGCGATCTCCTACATGGGGATACTCGGTCAAATTATCCAGCTCCATCCAATCCTTGCTGTCCTCCTCGTTTACGAAGAGGCGAATCCCATAATCCGCCGGGAAGACAAGTATATCCCGCGATAGATTCACCAGGTTCAACAGGATGGGATCGCCAAATATATAGCTGTTTCCGCTGTCGGGCAATGTGAGCCCGGCCAGAGCGTTCATGCTCTCAGCATGGGATTTGTACCAACTCGAGAAAGTTGCGCTCTTTTTTTGGCAATCGCTCTTGTGTACAAGCCAGTACGACCAGGGCAACAACAACGATGATAGTGAAAGAGATGGCGATTTTCTTCATAGCAGAGACTCCCACACATTTATATTGATCTGCGCCGTATGGAGTATATCACATACAGGCATGGTCGCATCACTCGTAGGGGCGTAGGGTTTGGTTTCACCGGCAAGCTCCAGGATGCCAACCCTGCGCCTCTACAACAAAGGCAATCACAATAAATGGTAAAATCAAAGCACAGAACATCCAGCCAGAACCTTCCTTAAGGAGGTAATTATGAGCAACCCCGTCGCCATCCAGGCTCAGGGCCTGGTTAAGAATTACGGGCGGGTGCAGGCCCTGCGCGGTGTAGACCTGAGCGTGTCCCAGGGAGAGATTTTTGGCTTTTTAGGGCCGAACGGCGCCGGGAAGACCACTACCATCCGCTGTCTGCTCGACCTGATCCGCCCCAACGGGGGCAGCCTGCAGGTGCTGGGGCTGGACCCGCAGAAAGACCCGGTGGGGGTGCGCCAGCGCACCGGCTACCTGCCCGGCGAGCTGCGCGTGGACGACGCCTTCACCGTGGAGACCGCGCTGCGCTATTTCAACAGCCTGCGCCGCGGAAAAGCCGACTGGCAGTACGTGCGCACCCTGGCCCAAACCATCGATCTCGATCTAAAAATGCGGGTCAAGAATCTCTCCAAGGGCAACAAGCAAAAGGTCGGCGTGGTGCAGGCATTGATGCACCGCCCGGAGCTGCTGCTGCTGGACGAGCCGACTGCCGGGCTGGACCCCCTGGTCCAGCAGGAAGTGCTGCATCTGGTGAGCCAGGCGCAGCGGGATGGGGCCACCATCTTCTTCTCGTCACACATCCTGAGCGAGGTACAGCAGATCGCCGACCGGGTGGGCATCATCCGCCAGGGGGTGGTGGTGGAGGTCGCCGAAACCGAGGCGCTGATCAATCGCTCCTTGCGCCGGGTATACCTGCGCTTCAGGCAGCCGGTGGAGGCAGGGCGATTGGCCCTCATCCCCGGTATCACCGTGCTGGCATCCGCGGATGGGTTGAACCTCACCCTGCAGGTCGAGGGCGAGATGGATGCCCTGATCAAGGCGCTGGCGAGCTTCCCGGTAATGGACTTTGATACCGAGCGCCCCACACTGGAAGAAGTATTCCTGGCTTATTACGCCCACTAACGACCGCCGACGCAGAGGAGCAAGCCATGTTCACCATATTCAAACACTCACTGTCACGCAACCTGGGCACCATCCTGGGCTGGGGGCTGTCGTTAGCCGTGTTGGGTGGTTATCTGGTTCTGTTTTACGATACCCTCGCTGACCAGCAAGCGCAGCTCAACCAGCTCATCTCCCAATATCCGCCCGAGCTGATGGCCATGTTCGGCGGGATGGATGATATGTTCACCCCCCACGGTTATATCAATGTCGAGTTCTTCTCCTACATGCCGCTCATCCTGGGTATCTACATCGTCCTCAGCGGCAGCGGGCTGTTAGTCGGAGACGAGGAAAACGGCACCCTGGACCTGGTGCTGGCGCACCCGGTCAGCCGTACGGCAGTCTTCTGGGGACGTCTGCTCAGCTTTACCGTCACCGTGCTTGCGATCCTGCTCATTGCTTGGCTGGGATTTGTCCTTGCCACCCCCGGCACGCTGCTGGATATTGCTCCGGGCGAGATGGCGCTGCCTTTCCTCAGCCTCTTCGCCCTGGTAGCCCTCTTCGGCACACTGGCGCTGCTGTTGAGCATGCTCCTGCCTTCCCGGCGCCTGGCAGCCATGGTCAGCGGGCTGCTGCTGGTCGCCAGCTTCTTCATCACCACCCTGGCGAGGCTAGACGAAAACCTCGAAACCCTGGCTGATTTCTCGCCCCTCAATTACTACCAGGGCGGCCTGGCGCTGCTTGAAGTAGAATGGGGCTGGCTGGCAGGTCTACTGGGGGCAGGCATCCTCTTCACCCTGCTCGCCTGGAGGCGCTTCGAGCGCCGCGACATCCGCGTCGCCGGCGAGGGCGGCTGGCAGCTCATTTTCTGGAAAGCCAAGGCTAAACCTTGAACCACCAAGTACACAAAGGATCACAAAGGTTTTTTCAGGTTTCCTTTGTGTACTTCGTGTCCTTTGTGATAGATGGTTTTTTGGCTGCTGTATTTACACTCTCAGGAGATGAGGCACATGGAAATTCTCGGCATTGACATCGGCGGTACCGGCATCAAAGGCGCTCCGGTCGACCTCACCACCGGCGCCCTCACCGCGGAGCGTTACCGCCTGCCCACCCCGGAAGGCGCCAAGCCCAAGGCGGTCGCCGAGGTGGTCGGCAAGCTGGCAAAGCATTTCGCCTGGCAGGGTCCCATCGGCTGCGGCTTCCCCGCCATCATCCGCAGCGGCGTGGCGCTTTCAGCAGCCAATGTGCATAGCAAGTGGATCAACACCGACGCCGCGGCGCTGTTCGCCGCCGCCACGGGCTGCCCGGTGCACGTGCTCAACGATGCCGATGCCGCCGGCCTGGCGGAGATGGAATTCGGCGCCGGCAAATGCCAGGCGGGTGTGGTGCTGATGATCACCATCGGCACCGGGCTGGGCAGCGCGCTGTTCGTGGACGGGCGGCTGGTGCCCAATACCGAGCTGGGTCACATGGAGCTGCGCGGTGGGGACGCCGAGCTGTTCGCCTCCGATGCCGCCCGCCAGCGCATGAAAATTTCCTGGGCAAAATGGGCCGGTAATTTCAACCTGTTCCTCAACCGCCTGGAGCTGCTCTTCTCGCCCGACCTGTTCATCCTCGGCGGCGGCGCAGTCAAGAAGCAAGAAAAGTGGCTGCCGCTGCTCAAGCTGAACACGCCGGTAGCCATCGCCCGCGCCGGCAACGATGCCGGCATCGTCGGCGCCGCCCTCTCCGCCCGCAGCAATCCTCCCTTCCCTACCAGGGAAGGGGCCGGGGGATAGGTGGGGGATGGGTAAGGCACTCGCTCTATATACTAAAACCCTTCCAACCTGGACAGCTCAGTCACGCCTTTCACTATCCCCCTTATCCACCTCTGTTTGGGTCTCCTTGAGCAGAAAACTGAACAGGGCTGACAGGCTGGTAAAGGTATACTTTCTGCCACTGGCAGCCTCTTCTACCGAAGCTCGCCAGGTGGATAGGTCAGCACTACTCGCTGGCCATAAGCGAACCATGAAGGCTTTATAATGTCGAGTTTTGTCTCGAATTGGCTGCGGTAAGACACCTTCCATCTTCCCTTTAGGTCTCTTCGAAATACCATCGATCTCTAGGGTTCAACCCAGTTCAAGGTATTGCCGTCTAACAACTCAATCCGATCCACGCATGCGTCTTCTCCCACCAGGACAAAGTACAGTGTAACAGGCTGGTCTCCTCGGCGGGTAATATAGACCTCATAGGTAGCAACAGGGTTTTCTAAACAGGCAGAGGCAATACTGGGCCCTTCCGCTGATGTCCAGGTCAATATCCCATTTTCAATTGTGAAAAATTGCCGTACAAGCACCGAATTATCGCTGGCAAAGGATACAATCGCCCTCCGGGTGTTTAAAAACTCCATATTGAGCAGGTTAATATCACTCCAATAGCCCACCCAGGTCCCCACGAGCTCATCCAGGGAGGTGACAGGCTCTTCAGGAGACAGGGTGATGGTCGCTGTGGGCGGGACGGGAGTCGCGCTGGGAACAGTTGTGGCAGTTGGTTCAGGCGTATTCGAGGGAGCAGGGGTTGGCGATCGTGGGATCGTTGTTTCGGTTGGTGGTGGTTCGGTTGCTTGGGGTGACGCCTGGCATCCCACCAGTGGTGCGAGCAGCAAGCAAAGAACCAGAATCAGATATACGGATTTTCGAGTCATCATCTCACTCCTTTTGGAACCTGTCCTTTGGATTAATAAAGAGCCCTATATTGCTGAATTTAGCACATGGTCGTTGGGAAAACGTGGGGATTGAAACCCCGCGGTAATATATAATACATATCAGCAGCCAGTTGTCCAAACATTCAGGAAAGAGAACATGGCGCATTTAGAAGTTTCCCTGCTGGGACCATTCCAGGCAATGCTAAATCGCAAGCCGGTCACCGGTTTTGAGTCCAACAAGGTGCGGGCTTTGTTGGCCTATCTTATGGTAGAAGATGGGCGCCCTCACAGTCGGGATGTGCTTGCGGCGCTCCTCTGGCCCGACCAGCCCCAGCGAAATGCGCGCAACAACCTGCGTTACGCCCTGGCAGACCTGCGCCAAAAAATCAACGATGCTAAAACCGCGTACCTTTCTATTACGCGTGAAACGATCCAATTCAACCATCTCAGCGATTGCTGGTTGGACGGGCTGGTTTTTCGCCAGGCTGTTGAGGTTGGGGGTCAGAAGCTGGCGGCTGCTGTTGACCTCCCTGGGGCGATCGACACGCTCAAATCGGCGCTCCGCCTTTATCGGGGCAGTTTCCTGGAAGGGTTCTCGATCGGTGATAGCCTGCCATTCGACGAATGGCTGCTGCTCAAGCGCGAGCAGTTTGCCCGCTTGATGTCTCAAGCGTTGAAATTATTGGCTGACTATTATGAGCAATGCGTTGATTTGCCCAATGCCTTGATTTACGCCAGGGAGCAGGTTGACTTTGAGCCCTGGAATGAAGAGAGCCACCAACAAATCATGCGCCTTTTGGCACTGGATGGACAACGCAGCGCAGCCCTGGCGCAATATGAGACCTGTCACCGCATCTTGGCAGATGAGCTGGGTGTCGGACCATCGGCAAACACGGTTGCCCTGTACAATCATATCTTGGATGAACGTCTCACCAGTGATCTTTCCAGGCCTTTATTGACCCGCAATCTCAGCCCAGCACCCGGTGAACCCCCGTATAAAGGGCTGCAGTATTTTGATCCAAACGATGCGGACCGGTTTTTTGGCCGCGAATTGCTGACTGGAACACTGGTCAGTCACCTGCAAGAGATGCTCGACACCACCGGCGATGCTGCCGCGCTCCGTTTCCTGGCAGTGGTTGGTGCTTCCGGAAGCGGAAAATCCTCTCTACTCCGTGCAGGTATGGTTCCCACTATCTGCTCTTCCCAATCTCTCGAGCATGGTAGCACCTCACCTCAAAGGAATCCTGAATGGGAAGCTCATATTTTCACCCCCACTTCTCACCCGTTGGAAGTCTTGAATTCGCTCACCTTCTCTACCAACGCCATTCACCACCTCCTGGTCGTAGATCAGTTCGAGGAGCTGTTCACCTTATGTCGCTCTGAAGTTGAACGAAGGGATTTCCTGGATAGATTGCTCAATGCAGCCGATCCTAATGGGAATACAGTAGTGGTGATCGCCCTGCGGGCAGATTTCTACGCCCATTGCGCTGGTTATCCGCAGCTGCGCAGTGCACTGTCTGCTCGACAGGTTTACATTGGTGCCATGGATGTTATCGAACTCCAGCGTGCTATCGAAGGTCCAGCCAACCAGGGAGGGTGGATGCTCGAACCAGGCTTGGTGGATTTGATCCTGAGGGATGCAGGCGAAGAGCCAGGTGTTCTTCCCCTGCTCTCGCACGCCTTGTTGGAAACCTGGCATCAGCGGGAAGGCAGGCTGTTAACATTAAAAGGTTACCTCGCCACGGGTGGCGTGGGCGGGGCGATTGCCAAAACGGCTGAAACCTTTTATACCAGCCTTCCTGCCAGCCAAAAACGCCTTGCTCGCAACATTTTCCTCCGCCTGACAGACCTGGGTGACCAAACCCAGGAGACACGCCGCCGGGCTGCCCTGGAGGAGCTATTCACCGACTTGATTGAAGCGCCGCAAGTTACTCAGCTTCTCACCCAACTCGCCGATGCCCGCCTGGTCACTCTCGCATCTGGAACGGTTGAGGTAGCTCATGAAGCCCTGATCCGCGAGTGGCCTACCTTGCGCGGCTGGCTGGCTGAAGACCAGGCTGGGATGCGCTTACGCCATCACATCAGCCTGGCAGCTCAAACCTGGCAAGACCTTCATCGCGATCCAGCAGAGTTGTACCGCGGCAACCGGCTGACCCAGGTCCTTGAATGGGCTACTCAACCAGAGCACAGTCGCGAGTTAAACCTCCTGGAAAATACCTTCTTAAAAGCTTCCCAGGCCGAAGCCCAACGCCAGGAGGAAAAACGCCAGGCGGAACAGCGCCGCCTCGACCAGGCTCATCAGATTGCCCGCGCCGATGAGTTAACCAATGCCGCCCTAAGCAATCTTGAGATTGACCCTGAGCGCAGCCTGCTGCTCGCATTGGAATCCCTCTCAATGACTGAAACCAGTCAGGGGCTGAACGCCTTGCATCAAGCATTTGCCTCCACGCATGTCTGGCTTACCCTATCTGCGCACGATGATGGGGTAACCGGTCTGGCATTCAACTCGCAGGGCAATTTGCTGGCTTCAGCCGGCGCAGACCGGCAGGTAAAGCTTTGGGATATCTCCTGGCTTGAGAATTACACTGACGACCCTCATCCACTCCCTTCTCCCCAACTGCGTCTGCAGCTCGATCATCCATCTGAATTACACTGCCTGGCCTTTATCCCCGGCCTGTCAAACCTGGCTACTGCCTGTGAAGATGACATCACCCGTATCTGGGATATTCAAACCGGTTTGATGCTGAACACCCTTCCAGGTTCGATCCTGGCGTTCAGCTCGGATGGGGTTCACCTGGCAGCCATGTCAAACGAAGCTCTGACAATGTGGACTACCTCGGGCTGGAATAAGTTATGGGAAATCCCACTCCCCATCCGCACCAAATACAAGACACTGGCATTCAGCCCTGACAGCAAGCTGCTTGCTGCCGGGTATCCGGACGGATCGGTGTGGATTTGGGATGCGTCTACCGGCAAAAAGGTGCTTAAATTTCAGAGCAGCACCAATTCAATCTGGTCATTATCCTTCGATCCCACCAGTGAATCGCTGGCTGTCGCAGACGGGGATGGGAAGATCCACATCCATAACGCTACCAATGGCAAATTAGTATTGACCATGTTGGGTCGCCATAACGCAGGTCCAAAAGGCGTGATATATACACCAAATGGCAAGCAGCTGATATCCTCTGCCCAGGATGGTAAAGCCAAGCTCTGGGATGCCGTCACAGGCGATGAATTGTACACATTGCACGGTCATAGTAAAGCCATCGACAGCATGGCACTGCACCCCAGCGGGGCATGGCTGGCAACGGGCGACAGGGATGGCACGATCCGCTTGTGGAACCTGACCCCAGCCGGTAATCGAGAAGTTGCCACCAGATCTCTCGGTCATTCTGCCCCGGTCATCTCTGGGGCTGTCAGCCAGGACTGGCAGATCATGGTCACCGTGGATTCAGACCTGGTTGCACGCCTGCATCACACAGATACATTCCAAACCATTACATCATTCACTATCGATCATCCACCTGAAGTATTAGCCATCAGTCCAGAAGGAACCCGCCTCGGCGTTGCAGGAGCATCAGACTTTAGTGTGTGGGATACCGGTTCGGGGAAAAAGCTGTTTTCAAAGCCGTACCTCGGAAGTGAGTTTGCTCTGTGTTTCAACGCAGATGGAACCCGGTTGATGTTTGAAAGCGGGAAAAACACGGCTCAGGTCGTGTGTGTTAGCGATGGGGATCTGTTATTAACCCTGAGTGGACATACCCAGCCGGTCAAGGGGGCAGCCTTCAGCCCCGATGATTGCTTGATCGCCACTGCCAGCGATGATAAAACTGCCCGTCTCTGGCGCGCCACAGATGGGAAATTATTATTGATGCTACTTGGGCATACCTCACCATTAGCCCGGGTGACCTTTAGCCCGGATAGCCAGCAAGTTGCGACCACCAGCAAGGATGGAACTTTGCGCTTGTGGGATTGTCACACAGGGACCAGCTTACTGACCCTGGCTGAACATACTGCCACGGTCAGGGGGGCATACTTCAGCCCAGATGGTACACATCTTGCTACGCTCGGCTATGATGGCAAGGTGATCGTGTGGGATGCTACAACCTGGTCGCCCCTCCATACGTTTTCTGGTTCAAGTATGATCTACACAACCGGCTTCAGCCCGGATGGCAGACGCCTGTTCATTGTGTTTAGCGATCAGACCATTCATTACTATGCTATCTGTACCAAAGAACTTATCGATCTGGCACAAGCTCGTTTGACCCGTTCCTGGACGGATGAAGAAAGGAAACGCTACCTGGCGGGATAATTAGAACCCTTCCAACCTCGCCAGGTCCGCCACCCCTTCTGCCAGTGCCGCGATGCGCCCCATCAGCGCCAGCCGGTTCAGGCGTACCTGTTCATCCTCCACCATCACCAGCACCGCCTCGAAGAAGCGGTCCACCGCGGGGATCATTGGCAGGAAGGCGTTCAGGAAATCGTCCGGCGTGCAGCTGCCTGGCACTTGGCGCAGCGTCTCCTCCGCCGTCTGCAGCGCCGCGTAAAGCTCCTGCTCCGCCGGTTCACTACCCGGCAGGGGCTGGTAGGCCTCCGCGGCCGCGCCGCCCGCACTGCGTATGATGCGCACGCAGCGGGCGTAAGCCGGCAGGATGCGGTTCCAATCGGGGCGGGCAATCCACGTCGAGAGCTGGCGCACCGCCTGGGTCGCCCGCGCCGGGTTGTTCACCCTGCACGGAAACCACCGCCTCCACCACATCGAAGCGTTCCCCGCTCTCCAGCAACCAGTTGCGCAGGCGCTCAACAATGAAGTCCAGGCAGGCTGCCTGGCTCTCCACGCTGGCAGGGATGGGCAGCCTTGCCGCTGCCTCCGCCAGTGCCTGGCGCAGGTCGATTTCCAGGCCATTGGCGCTCAGTGCCTGCACCAGCCCCAGCGCAGCCCGCCGCTGCGCAAACGGATCCTTGGCGCCGGTCGGCGCCAGCCCGGCCGCGAACAGCCCCGCCAGTGTGTCCAGGCGATCCGCCACGCCGACCACCAGCCCGGGCTTGCTCTCTGGCAGCGCGTCGCCGGCAAAGCGCGGCAGGGTGTGCTCGAAGATCGCCTGCGCCACCGCCTCGCTCTCCCCGGATTCCAGCGCATAGTAGCGCCCGATAATGCCCTGCAGTGCGGTCATCTCGATGACCATGCGGGTTGCCAGGTCTGCCTTGCACAGCTCGGCTGCCCGGCTGGCAACCGCCGCTGACGCCTCGTCCAGGCCCAACGGCGCCGCCAGCGCCTGCACCAGCCCCATCACCCGCTGGCTCTTGTCCAGCATCGATCCCAGCTTGGTCTGGAAGATCAGCGTGCCCAGGCGGGGCAAGAAATCCGCCAGCTTATGCTTGCGGTCATCACGCACGAAGAAATCCGCATCCGCAAAGCGAGCACGCAGCACGTGCTCGTTGCCTTCCACCACCAGCTCGCCCTCCAGGAAGGGATCATCCCCGCTGGAAGGCTTGTTGATCACGGCAATGAAATACGGCAGCAGCTCCTCTGGATTGCCGCGCTTGACCACCGGGAAGTAGCGCTGGTGCTTCTTCATCACCGAGATGAGCACCTCCCGCGGCAGGCTCAAGTGCGCCGGGTCGAACGAGCCGCGCAGCGCGGTCGGCGCTTCCACCAGGTTTGCCACCTCCGAAAGCAGCCCATCGTCCTTGATCAATTGCCCGCCCGACACTTCCGCCAGCCCGCGCACGTGGGCGAAGATTTGCGCCTGCCGCTTGCGTTTATCCAACACGATGCCCTGCGCCGCCATCAGGCGGAAATAAGCCGCCGGGTTCTTTACCGCCAGTTGCTCTGGCTGGTGAAAGCGCAGGCCGCGCGTCGTATTGCCCGAGGCGATTCCCGCGTAAGTGAAGGGAATGGCGATCTCGCCATACAGCGCCAGAAGCCAGCGCACCGGGCGCGAGAACGGCACGTTGCTGGCGTTCCAGCGCATGGATTTATCGAAGCGCAGCGCCCCAACCAGTCCGGGCAGCGCCTGGCGCAGTACTTCGGGGGTTGGTCCCCCGGCCGAGAATACCTCCGCAGTCACATACCGCCCGCCATCCATTTCCGCTACCTTCAGATCGCCGACCGTCACGCCCTTGCTGCGCGCGAAAGCCCTCCGCCGCTTTAGTCGGCTGCCCCAGGCTGTCAAAAGCCCGCTCGGCAGGTGGTCCCTTGACTACCTGTCGCTGGTCAGGTTGGCGCTCCGCCAGGTTGGCTACAGTTACCACCAATCGGCGCGGGGTGCCCAGCACGCTGATCTCACCATGTGTCAGGCGCAGCTCATCCAACAGCGCAGGGACGCGGCTTTTCAGCTGCTCCAGCGCCGCGTCCAGGTCGGCGGAGGGCAGCTCCTCGGTGCCAATCTCTAATAAGAAGGGGGCAGGGGAGAGGGGGAAGGGAGAGGAGTGATCCCGGTGGAGGTGCTGGCCTGGGTGCTGATCTCCTTAAGGAAAGGATACTCTAAATGCTGCCGCTTTTCCAGGTAGGCATCTGCGATGCGCCGTGACAGCTCGCGCATCCGCCCAAAGAATGCCTGCCGCTCGGTGAGGCCGACGGCGCCGCGCGAATCCAACACATTGAAGGTGTGCGAGCACTTGAGCAAATAATCATGCGCCGGCAGCACCAGGTTGCGGGCCAGGCAGGCATCCGCCTCCTGCTGGTACAGATCGTACATCGTTTTCAGCCGCTCGACATCCGCGATGTCGAAGTAGTAAGCGCACTGTTCCTGCTCTGCCTGCAGGTTGACATCCCCGCAGGTCAGCGCCTCGTTCCAGCGGATCTCGGTGAAGCCGTGCACCCGCTGCAGCGTGATGGCGATGCGGTCCAGCCCGTAGGTGATCTCCACCGCCACCGGGTCTACCGGCCTGCCGCCCGCCTGCTGGAAGTAGGTGAACTGGGTGATCTCCTGCCCATCCAGCCACACTTCCCAGCCCAAGCCCCAGGCTCCCAGCGCCGGCGACTCCCAGTTATCCTCCACAAAGCGGATGTCGTGCTGCCTTGGGTCGATGCCCAGCGCTTCCAGTGAGCGCAGGTATTTTTCCTGCGGGTCGCCGGGATCGGGTTTGAGGATCACCTGGAACTGGTAGTGCATCTGCATGCGGTTGGGATTCTCGCCGTAGCGCCCGTCATCCGGGCGGATGGTTGGCTCGACGTATGCCACGTTCCACGGCTCGGGACCCAGCACACGCAACGCCGTGGCGGGATTGAGCGTGCCCGCCCCCACCTGCTGGTAGTACGGCTGCCAGATCAAACAGCCCTGCTCAGCCCAGAAATGCTGCAGCGTCAGGATCATGGATTGAAAATCAAGCGGTTTACTCATTTTGCATCGCCTGTCATCGGATTTGATAAGTCAGGGAAAGATTATACCATCAGGGCAAGTCCAAAACCCGCTAACCACAAAGGACACAAAGGTATTTTTATTTCCTTTGTGATCCTTCGTGTCCATCGTGTACTTTGTGGTTAATGGTTTCCTTACTTCGGCTCCTTCACCCTCAGCAGCGCCAGCGTCGACAGCAAGAACATCACCCCGTATATCCCGAACAGCAGCATATACCCCAATCCCTCTGTCCCTGTCAGCGCCGCCCCTCTTGCCGAGACAAAATCGGCGATCGGCCCGCCGATATACGCCCCCACCGCCCCCGCCCCCGCCCCCGCCAGGTTGGAGATGCCCAGGTAGCGCCCGGCCTCCTCCTTTGGCACCAGCACCGTGCCCAGCGCCCAGTTGGCAGTGAAGAACAGCCCGGTGGCGATGCCGATGATGCTGCCGCCCACGTAGATCACCGGCAGGCTGGGCACGCTCAATGCCACCGCCGTGCCCACCGCACCGATCACCCCGCTGATCATCGCCATGCGCTTCTTCCCGAAGCGGTCGCTCAGCCATCCCGCCGGCAGCGCCGACAGCAGGATGAACACCCCCACGAAAAGCTGCAGCATGAACGCCGGCGAAGCCGCCTCCGTCTTTTCATACCCCAGCCGCGCCTGGAAGTAATACACCACGAATGTAGACAGGTTGGTCGCCCCCACCAGGAATGCCAGCCGGTTGACCACCCACCAGGTGAAGGATGGATAGCGCTTTGCCGCCTCACCGCCCACGCTCAGGCGCACGCTGACCCACACCCCCAGCCCCACCGAGATTGCCATCCCCGCCAGCCCCACCAGCCCCATGACCAGCATCAAGCCGGGCAGCGACTCGATCGACGCCAGCAGGCTCTGCACCTGCCCGGAAAGCCACCCCGTCCCCAGGATGATGATGGTGAAAACCGCCGTCATGGCCAGCAAACGCAGGAAGGGCTGCCAGTCCAGCGGGGGCGGCGCTTCTTCGCGCCGCTTCTCCGGGATGAACATGGCGATTCCCATGCTCAACAGCACCACCCCCATCGCCACGGCCATCCCCACGCCAATCTTGGCGGCGAATGACAGCCCCTCGTTCTTGAAGATCGGCCCGATCACCAGCGCTACCAGGATCAGCGGGATGGGCAGTTCCAGCATCGCCTTGACCGCTGAGAAGCGGCCGCGCTTTTCCTCCGGCACCAGGTCAGGCATCACCCCCTGCTGGGCAGAGTGGGCAATATTGGATGAAAGCTGCAGCAGGACGGCAATCCCAAACATCAGCCAGAACCCGAAGGCATTCTGCCCGCCGTCGATCGAGTAGCCCGCCAGCCCCGCCGTCAGGGCAATCGCCGCCACAAAGACCACATCCAGCAGCGTGCCGGTGAAAATGAATGGTCGGCGCCGTCCCCAGCGCAGCCGGCTGCGATCCGACAGCATCCCGAAGAAGGCCTGCGCCAGCAGCGCCATCATCAGCGTCCACAGCCGGTAGATGCCAAAGTAGGTGCCCTTCTGCTCGGAGCCCATGAAATGCTCGACCAGCAGTGGGATCACCGTGCCATTGGTCTGCGACAGCGTGGTCAGCCCCAGAAAATAGATATTGAAGGTGATATAGTCATACCAGCGGGTCACACGGCTCATCTCGGCTCCTCCTGCTTAATCATCTATCCCGGCAACCTAATTGTAGCAACGACTTCAGTCGTTCCTCACGCCAACCGCGACAAAAACCTCACCGTAATCTGCGCCACCGCTTCCCACTCGCGGTCGATCATCACGCAGTGCCCTGAATTCTCCATCCAATGCAGCTCTTTCACCGCCGAGCGCACCCCGGCATAGATCTCCTGCGGCGCGCTGGCAGCCACGGTATGATCCTGCTTGCCCTGCACGATCAGGATCGGCTGGCGCACATCCGGCAGCACCCGCCGGGTCTCGACCTGCAATCGCAGCAGCTGCAGGGCAGCTTTCAACGGATCGACCCGGTAGCCCTGCCACGGATTATCATCTTCCTTGTCAGAACCGCGATTCTTCGGCAGGTAGGGGATGAACGGGGCAGCCAGGTGCAGGCGCAGCACATCCCATTTGCGCATGTTCAAGCGCAGCGCGGTGGCATACGACAGCACCGCGCGTGATCTCCGGGTGCAGCGCAGCCAGGCGTAAAGCCAGCACACCCCCGGTCGATTCACCCCCCACCACCACCCGCTGGCAGCGGGATTCCAACTCCAGGTAGGCTTTTTCGACCGCGGCGTACCAATCCTGCCAGCGGTAGCGGTTCATATCTTCCGGGCTGGTGCCGTGCCCGGGCAGCAGCGGCCCTGCCACAGTGTAGCCGTGGGCGTGCAGCGCCTTCGCCACCAGGCGCACCTCGGCGGTGGTAGCGGTAAAGCCGTGCACCAGCAGCACCCCGTCCGGCCCGCCAGGCCACAAAAACGCCTCGCCTTCCAGGTGTGCGCGTACCAGGTTGGGATTATCTTTCATCGGGTTGTGAGCAATTGTGGGCATGCTCAGATTATATACTGAAAGCGTAAAACACAAAGATCACATAACCCTTATATCTATTCTTTGTGTACCTTTGTGTCCTTCGTGTCCTTAGTGGTTAGTTTGTTTATCTGCGAAATCTGTGGACAAACGCTTTTCCCTGCTCTTCACCCGCCGCACCAGCCGCTTCACCACCGGCAGCCTCAGCAGCAATAAAATCCCAATCCCCGCCAGCCAGTAGTACGGCTCCGCCACCCCCGGCTTGACCAGCCAGATGAAGTGGGCCGCCGCCAGCAATCCCGCCAGGTAAACCAGCCGGTGCAGGCGCTTCCACCCCTTCCCCAGCCGCTTCTTCCAGTACTTGAAAGAAGTCGCCGCCAGCAGCAGCAGGATCAGACCGGCTGCCATCCCCACCAGCGTGTAGCGCTTGCTCAACAGCGCATCCTGCAGCAGCGTCCAGTTGAAAGCGTAATCCACGCCGACGAACAGGGTGAAATGTATGGCGGCATACATGAAGGCATACAGCCCCAACGCCCGGCGCACCTTCAACGCCGCCTTGAAGCCAAAGAGGGTATTGAGCGGCGTGCACGCCAGCGACAGGGCAAGCTGCACCAGCGCCGCCTTCCCCGTGCGCAGGATCGCCGCCCGCACCGGCTCCGCGCCAAGCTGCCCCAGCGCCGCATCGGCGATCAGCAGCACCAACGGCATCCACCCTCCCACATGCGACAAGTAATGCTTCAGCCAGGGGAGCCTGGAAAACCATGAACCACGAAGGACACTAAGGACACGAAGGTTTTTCATAATAAAAATATTTCAACACAAGGTTCTCATGAATAAGCTTCATCCCAAAGGATGAAAAGCAACGACTGAAGTCGTTACTACAATGGCATTTTCAGAACAGACCACAAAGCAGGCACAAAGCTCACAAAGGTTTTTAAAACTTCTTTGTGTTCCTTAGTGTACGTTGTGTCCTTTGTGGTAAGAGGTTTGTATAGCTCTAAAAGTTAACTTCCAGATCCATCCCCGCATACAGCCCCCCCACCTCATCCGCATATCCATTGAACATCAATGTCTCCCGCCGCCCCGCCTCCCCAATTCGCCGCTCGCTGGCTTGCGACCAGCGCGGGTGGGGCACCTCCGGGTTGACGTTGGCATAAAAGCCGTACTCGCTCGGCGCCGCCTGCATCCACAACGAGGCCGGCTGGTACTTCACCAGGTCGATGCGCACGATCGACTTGATGCTCTTGAAGCCATACTTCCACGGCACCACCAATCGCACCGGCGCACCGTTCTGCGCCAGCAGCGACTTGCCGTACAGCCCGGTCGCCAGGATGGTCAGGTCGTGCATCGCCTCGTCCAGGCGCAGCCCTTCCACGTAAGGCCAGGGCAGCCAATCGGTGCGCTGCCCGGGCATCTGGGAGGAGTCGAGCAGCGTGGTGAACTGCACGTGCGTCGCATCCCCCAGCGGCTCGACCTCCCGCAGCAGCTTCGACAGCGGAAAACCGTTCCACGGGATGACCATCGACCAGCCCTCCACGCAGCGCATGCGGTAGATGCGCTCTTCCGTATCAAAACGCAGCAGCGCATCCAGGTCATAGACGCCGGGCTTGTTCACCAGCCCGCCCACCTCCACCTGCCAGGGCGAGCTGACGAAGTTCTCCGCCAGCCGCGCCACCGACTCCTTATCCGTGGTGAACTCGTAATAGTTGTTGTAGGTGGTCACATCCTTGAACGAGGTCAGCGCGCTGCCCAGCTCGTCCCCCGCGCCAACCGCCTCGGGGGTTGGGCCTGCCAGCGTGGCAGCCGGTTCCTCTTCCAGCCCGCCGCACGCCGCCGCGATCAGCGTTCCCCCGACCAGCGTGCCAAAAGCCTTGATGAAGCTGCGCCGGGACAGGTACACCGCTTCGGGTGTGATCTCAGAAGGTTTGATTTTGATCATCATAGTCTCCGCTTTAATCCAGACTAATTTTACCCGAATTGGGACTTAATTGGATTACAGGATAATAAGAAATACCCCCCAAATGCGCCAGCAGATCCCGCGCCCGCAGCAAAAAGTCGCCCGGCGATCGTAACAGCTCTGCCGTGCTCAGCCCGGTCCTCTCCCACCTCGTCCGGAGGTCCTCCCCGCCCCCTGGCATAACGACGCTCTTCCGCCAGCCGGCCCGGTTTAGTTATCCGCCGCGCCGGCGTCGATCCACTCGCTGATGCGCGTGATCTCAGCCGGTGACAGATCTGCCGCGTTCTTGGGCATCTCGCCGCTGCTGATCAGCGCAACCAGCCAGCTACCCGCGGCGTCATCCGGCACGATCACCGCCCCATCCGTGCCGCCCGCCATCAGCGCGGCGTAGCTGTCCAGCCGCAGCCCGCCGTTCTGGCGGCTGCTGCCGTGGCAGCGGGTGCAGTTATCCTCGAAGATCGGCAGCACATCGGCTGAGAAGCTCACCTCGCCCGCCGCGGCCGGGGGCGTGCTGGCGGCTGCCTCAGGCTGCGTGGCGGTCGGACTTTTCTCGCTGCTTTGACCGCTGCAGGCTGCCAGCACGAGGATCAATAAGGCGCATAAGAACAATTTTTTCAGGGTTTTCATCGCATTTCTCCAGGGATAGCGTATCGGGAATAATTTCGCTAAATTTGATGAAAATATACCACTTATTCGGGTTTTCTAATAGCCCTTGAATCTCCACTGCCCGGAGAGATGAGCAAAGATGCGGGATTCGTCAGCGCCAGCACCGGCGTCAACGTCATCAGAATCAGTGGCTGGCGACCCGGCTATCCCTAACGGTTCTGGTCGGCATACGTCCACCAGAGATAGGTCGCGAGCATGCCCGCCAGGCTGGTAAAAAACACGATCCAATAGCTGACCGGTGGCAGGGGACTACCGCCTTGTGAATACAGCAGGGGTACTGCCCAGGGGAAGTATTCGGCCCAGCCCACGACGATGACCAAGTTCGCCATAATCAAAGAGAGCACTGCCACGCCCATAGGCAGCAGGTAGCCGCGCCCCACGCTGGCGAAGAGGGCGAACGGCAGCACAACCGCAATCACCAGGCAGACGGCAACTGCCGCGACGGCAATGCCATGCAGAATGATACTGAGCGAGCCTCCCGGCAGCCCGATGATCGCCCCCATGAGCAAGCCGAAAATGAACATAATGATCGCCAGGGCTGCACACCAGGCGCCGGCGACGATAAATTTCGCCAGGAGGATGCTCGAGCGTCCAACCGGCACGGCGAGCATGTCCTTCAGGGTGCCATCGGCAAATTCGCGGCCGAAGATCCAACTGATCGCCATGACGAAGAAAAAGAATCCGCCGGCTGAGACCATCTGAGTAAACAATACCAGGTAGGCGGGCCAATCGGTGGCGGAATAGGCGAGCAGGTCGGCTTTGGCGCTGATCAGGCCAAGCTGCCGGGAAACCTCGGGGTTTCGGGCGATGAAGATCAGTAAAGCCACCCCCAGGGGCATGAACAGAGACCCAAGGCCGGTCCACAGCGGCATGCGGGAGCGGATGGCTTTGCGCAGCTCGATCCAAATCATGGCTGAGATTTCAGGCATTTTGCGGCCCTCCCTGCATGCCAACCAGGCGGAGAAAATACTGCTCCAGATCCTCTTCCTCCACCAGCAGCTGAGTCGGCGGTGTTCCGGCATCGACCAGCAGGCGGTTGAGGTCGTCTGGGCGTTCGATCGAGGATGCGTTGGTAAGCTCGATGGTTCCGTCCGGGAGGATTTCGGCGGGCTGATCGGCAGCGAGCAATACCCGGCAGGCTGCCTCGACATCCCGCGCCCGGATCAACAGCCGCCGCTTGCGATCCCGCTCCAGCTCAGCCGTATTCATTTCCTGGATCAGGCGCCCCTGGTGGATGATGCCGATCCGCCCGGCAAGCCGGGAGACTTCAGCCAGGATGTGACTCGACATGAAGACCGTACCGCCACGCTGGCGGGTCAGCTCGAGCAGCAGCTCACGGATCTCGACGATCCCGGCCGGGTCCAGGCCGTTGGCCGGCTCGTCCAGGATGAGCAGGCTGGGGTCATTGATCAGGGCCTTGGCCAACCCCAGCCGCTGGGCATTGCCGTGGGAAAGGGTGGCGGTGCGGCGAGCGGCGTAAGCCGCCAGGCCCAGGCGCTCGATGATCTGCCCGACCGCCTGGGGCGGGGTGCCAGGGTGCAAGCGGCGGGCGACCTCCAGGTTCTCGGAGACGGTCAGCTCCGGATAGGCATGCGGATCCTCGACCATATATCCCACCGATTTCCAGGGCTCCCGGCTGCCCTGGCGCACCCTGGTTTGCAGCACCCGGGCATAGCCGGTGGTGGGTTTGATCATGCCAAGCAGCATGCGGATGGTGGTGGTTTTCCCGGCGCCATTCAGGCCCAGGAAAGCGTAGATTTCGCCTTCGGCAACCCGCAGCGAAAGCTGTTCGACGGCGCGGACGTCCCCGTAGCGTTTTCCGAGGTTCTGTGTTTCGATGAGCAAGTTCATGGTCGTATCCCTGGCAATTCGTTTCGTCCGGTAGTGCTCTGATTTTGGCAACCTGAGCTGCGAGCAGCGCTGCGAAAATCGGCGGGAATGGTCAAGATGCGTCGAGCAGATGGCGTGGCTGCATAGATTATATACCCAGATGGCGCGGTACGCAGATAAGCGAGGCGGGGTGGGGGAGAGAGCGTTTCACACAAAGGGCACAAAGGATACACGAAGGACACAAAGTCGATATTATTCACCTCCCCGAAATTACTGTTCCTGCAATTGAGGGGAGGTGAAAAGATTCACCCGCTAATCTCCGCTAATCGGCAAGCATGGGGGCATTGAATGAGGTTCAATGCGTTTTTTTTTGAGGAGCAAATAAAACAAATGGGACCACAGATTACGCAGATAAGCAACGTGGGGTGGGGGAGAGAGCGTTTCACACAAAGGGCACAAAGGATTCACAAAGGGCACGAAATATGGAAGGCAGACGGCGCGGGAGGACATGGCGGCGTCATCCGCCGGCGAGGCGTTTGAGGCGGGAGAGGATGCGGGAAGCACGGTCGGATGAAGCGGTGGAAACCTAGGGGCCGGCGGCGAGGTCGTCTTCGAGGTCGCCGGCGAGGTCGATGCCAAGGTCGTGGGCGAGCTTTTTGAGCAGGCAGTCGACGGAGGGCGCGTCTTCCTGGGAGTCGAGGGCGGTCGAGCGGGAAAAGCGGCGCGGCATACTTTCGAGAACCTGGTGGGATATCGATTGCAAGCTGTCAAAGGTGCGGGACAGATCATCGATTTGTACCTGAGCGCCGGAGGCCTGGGAGAGCCAGTTCTCGGTGTGGACCAGGCGGGTGAGGGCGGTGTTGGCGAGGCTGAGGGCGCGGAGCATATCTTTGGTCAATTCTATGTCACAGGTGGCAGCGCCGATGAGGGCGGCGCGCAGGATGTAGGCGCGCAGGTAGGAAATCTCCTGGGTGAGGGTGAGGCGTTTGGCGGGCGGCGCACCGCCAGGAGCGGCGGCGGGAGGGCCGGCGGCGGGAGGATCGACAGGCGGCAGGGAGGGATCGGTGGGGAGGGGAAGGGGTTGGCGGGCGTAGCGACCGTGACTCTGGCGGTTTTTGTTGCCGTAGGGGGCGCCGCGTCTGGGTTTGAGGGCGGACATGGGGGGCTCCTTTTTTTTTGGGGGGGGGAAGTAATCGGTAGGCGGTAATCAGGGGTCAAGGGACAGGGGTTAGGGGTTAGGGGTTAAAGAAATGACTGGCGAGGTTGAGGAACCCACGCCAGTGTGAAGGTATTATAGCACAGATGTTCTGATTCTACAAGTCCAAAATCGGACCGGGGCACGGCTTTAACAAGAATGGGAATTGGCTGAGCACAGCAGGTTCAAAGCCAGTTCAGGCCTGGCACAGAACAGGCGACGAGCCTGGGCAAGGTTCTGATAGCCATTCTGGAGGCAAAGCCCGATGACCGCATTGTTCAATATGGCCATAGTATGACCGGCATTTCCGAGGGTCAAACGAGTGGCATCTTCCTTGAGGGTTACGTCTCGGCGGTAATGCAACCCGGTTTCGATCTCCCAATACTGCCGAGATAGCGCCAGCAATTTCTTGGGGGAAGTTCGCGTGGGCGAGAGACTAGTCAGTCCATACACCACCTGGCGAGTATAGCCGCGATGCTTTTCATGCCAAACCAGGCGCTCAATCCGAAAGACCTGGGCAACCCCTGGCCAATCCAGGTAGTCATTCAGTTCTGTGCTGGCCCAAAGGGTGCGCTTTTCTCTGCGTCCATGGCCTTTATTGACGGTCTTGGCTGTGCGGATGTCTTTGGAGAGAGGTGCGCCATTCTTGAGGTTGCAGGCTTCGTGCACAAACAACTTCTGGATTGCCCACAGGGTACGGGCTTGATTGCCCTTTACCATCCACACATAATCACCTCCCGCTTGCAGAACCTGTCGGGAAGTCTCTCGTTGGGTATGCATCGCATCCGCCAGCACGATCGCACCTTCCAGGCTCACCTGTTTCAGGATATCTGGCGCAACCACGATCTCGTTCTCTTTCTGATCCACCTTGGCTTCCATCAACACCAGCCCCTGTCCCGGCACATATAAGCTCAATAGATGGGTGCCACGGCTCTCTCCCGAAGGAATAGTCCCTCGCACGGTTTTCCCATCCAGACTGAAGACAAGCTGTGTGCCCGTTTTCAGGCAGGACTGATGATACTCGCTCAGCAAACGCTCCAACTCGTTGGGGGAAACGATCAGTTGCAGCACCCGACGGTAGGTCATGTGGCATGGCGCTCTGGGCTTGGGCAGAAGTTTGATCGCCACAAGTGCATCGATCCGGTAAGTCACCCAGTCTGCAATCCCGCTGGGTGTATTTTCACCACACAGTTTGGCTAACAGGATCAGCACTAACAGAAGCTCTAATGGATACTGCTTCCCGCGGGCATGCCGGGGATCGCTGATCCGCAGCAAGAACGCAAATAGGCTTTTGAGATCATAGATGATGCCAGATTGGTGTACTTCTTGATGCGGCTTAAGTTCGGTATAATCCATGTGGGTCTTCTCCGGTTTCTTTGGTTTTCAGCAAACAAAAGTATACCGAAGAAGACCCTTTTCTACTTGTCAAGGGACTTTGTTAAAGCCGTGCGGACCGGGGTGTGTACTATTTTTTCGCGGAATTGCCTATCCCTACACCCCGGTGGCGCTTAAATTTCAGGTTTATGGCTTGTTGGCTCACAAAATCAGGCAAAAATGGGCTCGACGGTAGCCTATTTGCGATTTCAACGCTCTCAGCTAATAGTTTAGATGACCAGTACCTGGAGCAATAGGTAAAAAAATTGCTAATAGAGCGTTTCAAAAGGGTTCTTGTCCTAAATCTGGCTTATTCTTTCCGAAAAAATGAACCACACCCGAAAAACGCAATTCTATTGACATATTTACAGAAATTCTGTAAAATATACCGTAGAATTGCGTTTTATTTGCAAGCCTATTCTTTACATAAAAGGTGCCGCCATGTTAATCGAATTCAAAATCAAAAACTTTCGCTCGTTCCGCGAAGAAGCCACCCTCTCCATGGTGGCCAGCACCGATAAGACCCTGCCGGAAAATACAATCATCGCCCCCGAATTCGGCGGGCGCAGCCTGCTGCGCAGCGCCGTGGTTTATGGCCCCAATGCTGCTGGAAAGTCAAACTTGATTTCGGCCATCAATTTTGTGGACGATCTCGTCAACGGTTCGATGGATCGCAAGCTGAATAGCCCCATCGAAGTGACGCCCTTCCTGTTGGTCACGGAACCGAACACTGCCCCATCGGAGTTTGAAGTCACGTTTATTGATAGCCAGGATGTGCGCTACCAGTATGGCTTTCATGTGACCGCCAAGCAGGTGGTGCGCGAGTGGCTGGTGGCCTACCCCAAGGGCCTGCCGCAGACCTGGTTCGAACGTGAGCATAGCGTAGGCGCTGAACCGGCCTGGTATTTTGGGCGCAACCTGAAAGGCAAGAACAGCCAGTTAGCTGAGCTGACCCGCCCGGACGTGCTTTTCCTGTCCAATGCGGCCAAGCTAAATCACCGCCAGTTGGGGCGCGTGTTTGAGTGGTTTCAGAAGAGCTTGCACATCATTGATGCAGACGAAGCTGGAAAGGCGTTATCTTTCTATTCAGCTGTCAAAGCAAAGGAAGATGAACGGACGCGAAGTGGTATTCGAACTTTATTAGAGGTTGCTGATTTTGGGATTTCCAATTTTGATGTGCAAGAACGAACATATACTGACAAGGATTTTCCCGAAGAACTGCCAGCAGAGATTCGCAACCAATTCCTAAATAAAAAGACGTTAGATGTTTTTATGCGTCATCCGGTTGAAGGGTTTGGTGAAATTTCATTCTCCATGGATGAAGAATCAAATGGTACTCAACGTTATTTTGCGTTAAGCGGTCCATTGTTTGATGTACTTGACAACGGTTGGACGCTGTTCGTAGATGAGTTGGACGCCAGTCTGCACCCCCTGCTGGTGCGTAACCTGGTTGAGCTGTTCCATAACCCGCAGATCAACCCCAAAGGCGCACAGTTGATCTTCAACACGCACGATACCACCCTGATGGACTGCTGCCTGTTCCGGCGCGACCAGATCTGGTTTGTGGAGAAAGACCGCCAGGGCTGTTCGCACCTGTATCCGCTGCTCGATTACAGCCCGCGCAAAGATGAGGCTTTGGCCAAAGGCTATTTGCTAGGCCGCTACGGAGCGATCCCGTTCCTCAGTGAGCCGCAGTGGGGAGAAACACAACATGTCGAAGCGTAAGCCGGATGGCCGCAAGCCGCGCCGTTATGAGCGGACGATGAATTCTTACGATCGCCGGCCGGGCAGCCGTTCGCCTGGCCGGTGCATCCTGATCGTTTGCGAGGGCGCAGAAACTGAGCCGAACTACTTCGCCAGCCTGCGCGACCACCTCAAGCTTTCTACCATTAGCGTCAAGATCAAGGACCGCGCCGGCGCCCCGACCAGCGTGGTGGATGAAGCCCAGGCCCAGGTTGAGAAACGCCAGCAGGATATTCGTGATGGCCGCACAAATGTCTCCCAGTTCGAAGCCGTTTGGTGTGTCTTTGATGTCGAAAACCCGCGCCATAACCAAACCTTTGACCGGGCAGTGCAGGTCGCCGACCAAAATGAATTTCAGTTGGCCGTCTCTAACCCGGCATTTGAGTTCTGGTATGTCTTGCACTTTGAGCGCACAACCCGCCCATTTGCGGATGGCGATGAGCTCAAAGAATACTTGAAACGCCATATCCCAGGCTATCACCCTGCCATGCAGGTTTTTTATGACCTGGTCCCATCGACGCCAACAGCCATTCGGTATGCCAGAAGCATCCTGGAGAACCATCCCCAGGGCGAACAGCGTTTCCCAAACCCATCCACACGCGTGCATTTGTTGGTGGAAGAGATGATTAAGATGAGCCCGAGCGGGCGCGAGCACATGAAATAACTTGGAGGAGCTGGTATGACCGATCTAAAAGTGAATGTCGAGATTTTTGCAGTAGACCAAAACAAGCTGCCCAAGCTCAACTCAACTAAGGAGGAATAATGCTCGATAAGTTTCTTGTCATTCAAAATGTCGGTAAATTCGTTGATTATCAGGCAAAAAATAAGGTAAATTTCAAAGGCCTGTCGTTGATTTATGGGGAAAACGGGCGGGGGAAAACCACGTTAGCGGCTATTCTTCGCTCATTGGCAACCAATAACTCCGATCTTATCCTGGAGCGTAAAACCGTTGGCGCCACCGGCACGGTAAAGGTGCAAATTATACCGACCAACGCGAAGCAGGTGACTTTCAAGGAGGGTGTGGGCTGGGATACGCCTATGCCCGGATTTGAGATATTCGATTCAACTTATGTGAATGACAATATCTATTCTGGTAATGTGGTCGCACACGAGCAAAAAAAGAACCTTTACTACTTTGTGATTGGCCAGCAGGGAGTAGCTTTAGCGAATACCATTGATCAATTGGATACAGATCTCCGTGCCCTAAAAGCAGCTATTGATGAAAAGGAGCGTGAAATCGAGCGGAAGATTGAATGGATAGGTGAAGTTGAGAAATTTGTTAACCTGCCATATGTTGCTGACTTGGCGCAAAAATTAAAGGCAGCCAAAGATGAAGTAAGTACTCTGGAACAGAAAACTGAGATCCAAAAGCGCAGCTTACTCGGCAAGTTGAACCTGGGGGCGCTCTCTATCGATCAGATCGATCTAACCCTGAATCAGAAGTTAGCAGATCTCCTGAGCGATGCCGAAACGAAGGTACAGCAGCACATCAATCAGCACCTGGATGAAAACGGTGAAGCCTGGCTGCAAACCGGGATGTCTTATCTCCAAAAAGGAGCTTGTCCATTCTGCGGCCAGAAGCTGGAGGGTATAGAACTTCTGGGTGCATACCAAAGCTACTTCAGTGCCAGCTATGCCGACTTGAAGCAGAAGATTGGAGCGGCGGGAGCTTTAATCGCAGAATTCTTCGATCAAGAAAAACTGCTGGAACTTCAGGAAACCTATCAGTCCAATAAGGCATTATTGGATGACTGGAAAGCTGTAGGCGATTTATCCAAAACGAACCTGGTTTTCGATAGATTTGTGGAAACCTGGAATCAGGCAGCAACCTTGCTGATGGAATTGATTGCTGATAAGCAAGGTCAGCCTTTGGAGGATGTGGATCACAGCCAACTTCAAAAAGCCAAAGCGGCTTACCAGAAATTCACCAAGATGGCTCTTGCCTATAATACCTGGGTCGAAGAAGTGAATGCCAAAATTACGGCATTCAAAACTCGTGTGGGCGCAGGGAATTTGGATGAGGCACGCAAGCAGCTGAAGATCTTGCAGGCAACAGAGAAACGGCACACACCCAGTGTTGATGCATTATGTCAGGAATACAAGCAGTTTATCGCGGATCGCGAGCAAAAACAAAAAGACAAAAAGAAAGCCAAGGACACTCTTGATAGCTTTGTGAAGGGGATATTTAAGACGTACCAAACGTCAATTAATAGCTACCTTGAGAAATTTGGAGTGGGTTTTCGGATTTGCGAGCTCTTACCCAGCTATGCTGGGGGCAAAACAAGCACGTCATACGGCTTGGTGCTCAATGATGTCACTGTCAAAGTGGGGCAAAGCTCCTCAGGCTGCGAACCATCCTTCAAAAATGGAGCCAGCGATGGCGATAAAAGCGCCTTAGCTTTTGCCTTTTTCCTCGCCAAGTTGGATCATGATCAAGACCTGGCAAACAAAGTGGTTGTGTTTGACGACCCGATTACAAGTCTGGATTTAAACCGCAAAAATTGCACCAAAGAGGAAATCTTACGCATCTGCGGCAAAGCCAAGCAGGTGATTGTCTTATCCCACGATCCATATTTCTTGAGACTGGTATGGGACAACTCACTGGATCCCGCCAATAACGCCGTTACCCTATGCGTTTCTCGAAAAGGCAAAGATCAAGAGAGCACCATTACTGAATGGGATATCGTGGAAGAAACCAAGAGCGATTATCACAGGGATTATTTCACTCTGTGTGAATATCTGGATAATCCATCCGGTGACATGCGAGCCGTTGCCAGAACCATCCGGCCTGTTTTGGAAGGGTATTATCGCGTCCGGTTTCCACGCGAATTTCCTCCAAACAAGTGGTTAGGAGATTTCATAAATGCAATTCAGCACGCCAGTGGTAGCCACACTCTTGTAATTTTGCAGAATGATTTGAGTGAAATCAATGCCATCAATAACTATTCGAAGCACTACCATCATCAAGACAATTCCAAGGCCGATTCGGAACCTATAACCGATGCCGAATTGCAAACCTATATTAAGCGAACGCTGAAGCTCATTTCAGGTTAGGAAGCAGTGTATCGATTTACTGTGAACAGCACGATCACGATCTTCGAACGCCAGGCCATTCCCTACCAGGCGCTTGGTTTACAGAACAACGACCCTTTATTGGAATCGCTGGATCGGCTAAACCAGAACGCCGGTAAGGAATTGATTCGGCTTGAGCGCAAAGAGTTGCGTGCTCTGCAGTATGTAGGGGTGATTTCAAGCGGCCGGGCGCATGATTCAAATCTTGCCGAAAATAGATTGTGATCCTGATGCAAATGCCGAGGCGGCTGTAGGGTCCTTGTCTTATGAGAAAGCGGGCTCCTCGGCAGCGCGTAATTTTATGCACTTGCTGATCCATACGCGCAAGTTGAAACTGCACAACCAAACCCTGGCAGGATTGAGTTCCAGCTGCGGCGCGTGGTTGGAAATGCTGACCCGCCTGTTTACCGTAGAACTGCTGACCCAACTGCAACAAGGTTTTCACCAGGATTATGTTCGCCGTGAAGATTTGCTTCCCTATGTGCGTGGCCGCTGGAATATCGCTCGCCAGTTTGTACGCCAGCCCAACCTGGCTCAAGGATTAGATGTCTCCTACGATGATTACCTGCCAGATACTTTGTTAAATCGCGTTTTTCGCCTGGCAGTACATCGTTTACAGCATATCACCCACGACCCACACAATCGCCAAATGTTGGCAGACCTTGAAAACTGGTTACAGCCAGTTCAACTCCTGGCTCAAGTAAACATAGCCGATCTGGATCGAGTTGAATTTAACCGTCTGAACGAACGTTTTTATCCGGTCTTTCAATTGGCGCGCCTGCTGCTAGAAGGCCAAACTGTGCAGCTGTTGGCTGGTGGGCAACGGGCTTATGCGTTTGTTTTTGATATGGACCGCCTGTTTGAGCAATTTGTCGCCAACCTGCTGCATTCTCATGCGCGGCGTATTTTGCCAGAGGATTGGCAGGAATCATTTATCGAATTTCACGGCAGGACAGCAGAGAAATACCTGGTTCAGGCGCCAAACCCATCTGAAAAGCCGCTCTTTCCTCTCAAGCCCGACATTTTACTTGGGCCACCTAGTATGCCGCGATTAATTATCGACACCAAGAACAAAGCACTCCCGCTCAGGCAGCCACACCGTGCCGTGGCAGAAGATGATGCCTATCAAATGTTAGCCTATGCAACCCAATTTCGTTGCCCTAATATTCTACTGCTTTATCCGCGCACGCTTAATGCCATTGCAACGCTGCCGCAGATTCTCGCGGTTGAGCAAACATCCATCCGATTTTTTGTTTCCACCCTGGATTTACACCAACCGTTAGACCGTTTAGACGGCTTGATCCAGGAGTTTCGTGGTTTGTTGCATTTCGTTCATGCTCACGCAATTTCACCTTCGGAGGTAGTATGGCCCGCATGACAGAATTCCAGCCGCTTTATGATGCGATTCGCCTTTTTCAGGAACGCTGTCTAATCCAGGATCGTTCACTACTGTGGCCCGATCAGCCGATTTGGACATTGGCAAACTTACAGCGTTGGAAGACACAGGTGATTGATCATCCTAACTTAGAGGGTGACCTAAACTTCAATGAAAAATTGGAGCAACAATTGGCTGGTGCTCCGCCAATTCTCTGGGGAATGGCAGCCGATCTGCATTATGTGTACTATCTACCATCTGCAAATATCACGTTGCCAACCCGGCTGCGCAATATTGGTTGGGCAGCCCAAAAAGGCGGGCTTGTCTTACCATCGGAGCAAGATTCTATCTGGATCGCTCACAAACAAGGATTTACGCGCACTACTCAAAAATATCATTTCCGCTATGCTCAGCTCCATTTGCTCGCTGCTTTTGCATTACGTTTGAAAGAACAGGGGAATATTGCTGATATTTTGGCGGATTCGGTGCGCGTTCGATCTATTCTCGATGAAATTCTGAACGGTATTCCTGCCAAAGGTGATCGGGCCTATGATCTGCGGCACGCCATCCTTTATTTGATGTTTCCCGATCAATACGAACGGATTATCAGCACCCGGCACAAGGAAAGGATCGCTGAACAATACGCCGGATTGGTTTCGACCCCGGAAGATGATCTAGATGCCCGGTTATTCCAGATTCGTCAGGCTTTAGTCAATACCCGTCCGGAGGGGCAAAACCTCGACTTTTACAAGCACCTCAAATCTGAGTGGAATCCAGATGAGATCGTTCCCCCGCTGCAACCTGATGACGAGAAACTTCCAGAAAAGCCTCCGGCGGATTCTAAAACTGTAGGCGATGCGTTGCGATTGCTCAAGCGTTTCAAGAATCTGATCCTGTATGGCCCGCCCGGTACAGGCAAAACCTATTGGGCGAAACAAATTGCAGATCGTTTAGTCACGCCGCAACTCAAGCAGGCTCAATCCAGAGCGGCTTTTTTACAAGGGGTTATTGATGAATTGACTTTCTATGACGTTGTGGCCTTGGGCATGTATGCTGCTAAGCCTGGCCAGAAGTATACCGTTCCTGAAATTGAGGTAATGGACCTGGTTCAGGCTCGGTTTCGATCAACTCAAGTTAAGCACCCAAAGAACCAGATTTGGGGATACCTGCAATCCCATTCCGACCCGGAGAGTCAGACAGTTAAGTACCTACAACGCGCGGGACCTTATTTATTTGACAAAACATCGGATAGCCGTTGGTATTTAACCCCTACAGGCAAGAGTTATGTGGAGAACATGCTCGCGGATCGGCTGAATTTAGTCAAACAAGGCCCGCCAGCCACCAATCGACCGGAAGATTTTATCCGCTGGGTAACCTTCCATCAATCGTATGCCTATGAGGATTTTGTCGAGGGACTACGTCCAAAGACAGAGCAAGGAGACGCCGCGGTTCTGGCGTTTGAGATGAAACCGGGCATCTTCCGTAGTTTATGCGCTCTTGCTAAAGATGATCCAAACAACCAATATGCGTTGGTTATTGATGAAATTAACCGGGGCAATATCGCCAAGATTTTCGGTGAATTGATGACGCTGATTGAGGCTGATAAACGCGGCAAGAAGTTGGTTGAACTTCCATACAGCAAAGAAGATTTCTCTGTGCCAGGCAACCTTGCTATCATCGGCACGATGAATACAGCGGATCGCAGCATTGCCTTGCTCGATGTGGCTCTACGGCGCCGATTTGCTTTCCTGGAGCTTCTGCCGGAACCAGAACTGCTTGACCCGATTACAGTATCTGTGGCAGAAGAAGACGACCTGAACCTGGGCGCATGCTTACGAAAAATCAATCAGCGGATTGCAGAACTGCGCGGCGCTGATTATCAAATTGGACACAGCTATTTCCTCCCTCTACAAGACATCTCAACCGAGGCCGAGCAGCTTATTTGTTTAGATGACATTTGGAATTACCAGGTCGTTCCGTTGTTAAAAGAATACTTTTACGGGCAAGCCGATCTCCTGCGCCAGGTCCTGCCCAGTTTCTTTAGTCAGGATGATGGCGAGCATCCCCAACTGGTCATCGGGCCAGTCGAGTTACATGGAGAAGACTTGATTGCAGCGCTGAATAAGCTATGAGCAGGGCTAACATGACCTCGGAGCAAACACTCACTCAATATATCCGTTTGTTTTCGAAATTGCGCACCGACCGCACTGGCGGCTGGACGGCAGCCACCCAGGGCCAGGCGCCGCACAAACCGATCTTGCTGCTCTCAGTGCTGGATTTGTTTGCCCAAGGCCGCATGGCCAACAACTTAATCGAGATCACACCCGAGTTGGGTGAGTTATTTGCTGCATACTGGTTGAAGTTGCTTCCCGAACGGCGCGGCAACCTGGCCTTACCCTTTTTCCACCTGCGCTCTGGCGGTTTCTGGCATCTGCTGCCGCAGCCTGGCCAGGAAGCAGCACTCCAGGCTACCCGGCAGGTAGATACGCTCCGGCAGTTGGGCAAGCTAATCCTGGGGGCATGCCTGGACGATGAGTTATTTCAATTGCTCCAAACCGCCGAAACCCGCAATGCCCTGCGTACAATTCTGATCCAGACCTACTTCGCTCCAGAATATCATTCGGATTTGCTGGCCTTGGGTGAGATCAACTTGCAGGCATTCGTTTATAGCCAGCACCTGATCGAGCAGGCCCGCAAGCAGGTCAAAGAAACGCCTGGCGAGGATGACGCTTACCAGCCGATCGTCCGCGATCAGGGATTTCGTAAAGCGGTTGTGCGTATCTACGATCATCGCTGCGCCTTCTGTGGGGTGCGCATGTTGACTTCTGATGGCCGCACGGCGGTAGATGCCGGCCACATCATCCCCTGGAGCATCAGCCACGATGATGACCCCCATAACGGTATGGCTATGTGCGGTCTATGCCATTGGACATTTGACCAGGGCCTGCTGGGAGTCTCGGCCAGGTACCTGGTGCTGCTCTCGGGCGAGCTGCGCATTACCCAGAACGTTCCCGGCCATCTGCTGACCCTGCAAGGCCGCTCCATCATCGGCCCGGCAGAGCAGGCATTGTGGCCGCACGTGGAAGCTTTGGATTGGCATCATCAGAACGTTTTTCGTCCGGGGTGAACCATGCGCCGCGACTATAACAAACTGGTGCGAGATCGCATCCCTGAAATTATCCGATCTGGCGGCAAGCAGTGTGGCATCGAAACCATGCCAGAGGCTGAATATCGCCAGGCGCTTCTGGAAAAGCTGGTCGAAGAGGCTCAGGAGGCGTGTGGGGCCGCTCCAGATGAGCTGCCCACCGAGCTTGCCGATTTGCAGGAAGTGGTTATTTCCGTGCTGGCCGCCTGGCACATATCCTCAGAAAAGGTTCAACAAATTCAAGATCAACGCCGCGCAGAACGCGGTGGTTTTGAGCAACGGTTGAAGCTATTGTGGACGGAAAAGGGAGATGAAGATGTCTGATCGCATCGAACGCGACGATCTGGTTCGCCTGGTTGCCCAACGCACCGGCCAGGATGTGGAGACAGTGGATAAGGTAGTAGATGCTTTCCTGGATGAAATTTACCAGGCGATCAAGCGCGGCCAGGGCGTCACGCTCAAAGGTTTTGGCAGTTTCTTTGTACGCCCAGAACGCGAAAGCTGGGTGTTCAAGTTCAATCCCTGCCAGAAATGGCGCGCCTTGTTCGGCTGGTCTTCAACCTATAAGGGCGAAATTTAATTACCCCAATCATCTTGTGAGGAAAGAAGGTGACTGTCACCGATGCCCGGAAATGGGTTGCGGGCGGCGTTCTACCCGATCGACGTGTCGCGATATGCTGCCCGCAACCCATCCTATTCTGGATAGCTGATCACCCGCGCAAAACGGTGGGTTCGCAGCATCCACCCTACCCGTTTTTTTCCTTCGCACCAATCCTCAATTTGGACTTGTGAAACCAGAACATTTGTACTAAAATAATCCCAAACCGGCGCACCCGCCTCACCGCTTTCCCATTTCCTCCATGCCCCCCACCCTCCTCTCCCGCCTTTTTCCTCCCCACATGTGCAACGCACTTTTAAAGTGCGTTGCACATAGCCTGCCCCCATGTTGCCTCCCTGCTAAATCTGCGCAAGCATCAAAATAGTCGTTCCTCGTCGTTTTAGTCGTTCCTCTTTTCTGTCCATCCAATGGCTCTTTCTCCCCCGCGCAGGGCTGTTGGGTTTCGGGCGGGGCAGGGTTCGGACAGGCCGTGGTCATACCGCCCTCAACGCCAACCTACGCGGCTGCCCATATAATGGCTCTTTTTCCCCCCGCGCAGGGCTGTTGGGTTTCGGGCGGGGCAGGGTTCGGACAGGGCGTGGTCATACCGCCCTCAACGCCAACCTACGCGGCTGCCCATATAATGGCTCTTTCTCCCCCCCGCGCAGGGCTGTTGGGTTTCGGGCGGGGCAGGGTTCGGACAGGGCGTGGTCATGCCGCCCTCAACGCCAACCTACGCGGCTGTGGACCCTCTTTCTTTTCCCTTAATTATGATTCATTCGTTAAATTCGTACATTCGTCCCATTCGTACTAATCCTTTTCCTCCCCCCATTAACCAAAAAACCCGCCTCGCGGCAGGTCTGGTTGTGACCCATAAAGGACTCGAACCTTTAACCAATTGATTAAGAGTCAACTGCTCTACCATTGAGCTAATGGGCCAAGTTTGGCAGGGGAATTATACCGCAAAGGGAAGGCTTGTCAACTTCGGCAGGTTGCGTTTTTACCCCGATTGACGTACACTTAGCGCATGACGCAAGATAAGGGCGATACGCTGCTGATCGTGGATGATAATGCCGACCTGCGCGAGGGGCTGAGGGATATTCTCAGCTTCGAAGGCTTCGAGGTGCACCTGGCGGTCAACGGACGGCATGCGCTGGAGCTGATGCAGTCGCTGCGCCCCGACCTGATCATCTCCGATATCGGGATGCCGGAGATGGACGGCTATGCCTTCTACGACGCGGTGCGCTCGCGCCCGGATGGCGTGACCATCCCCTTCATCTTTCTCAGCGCGCGGGGCGAGCGCGAGGACGTGTCACGGGGGCGCAGGCTGGGCGTGGAAGATTACCTGGTCAAGCCGGTCACCCACGACGAGCTGGTGATCGCCATCCATTCGCGCTTGCAGCGCTTCCGCCAGGTGAAGCTGGCTCAATTGGAGACTGCTTACCACGCCGCGCTGACCGCGCTGGCTAACGGTATCGAAATGCGCGACCGCTACACCCGCGGCCACGTCGAGCGGGTGACCGCCTACAGCCTGGTCATCGCCAGGCAGATGGGCTGGAACGGCGGCCGCCTGGAGGCGCTGCGCTATGGCGCCATCCTGCACGACATCGGCAAGATCTTCATCAGCGAGAAGATCCTGACCAAGCCCGGCCCGCTCAGCCAGGACGAGTGCCACCTGATGACGCACCACCCCGGCAGCGGGGCCGAGATGATCAAGCACATTCCCTACCTGGCGGTGGCGATCCCGGTGATCCACGCGCATCACGAGCGCTGGGACGGCTTGGGCTACCCCGCCGGCCTGTGCGGCGAGGCGATCCCGCTGGAAGCGCGCATTGTGGCCATCGCCGACAGCTTCGACGCCATCACTACCGACCGCCCCTACCACCGGGCGGCCAGCCTGGAGGACGGCTGTGCTGAGATCGAGCGCTGCCGTGGCACGATGTACGACCCCTCCGTCGTCGACCTGTTCGACCAGGCGTGGCAAGCCGGGCAGATCCACACCATCGCGGCGAGCTGGGGGAATGGATCCCGTTAGAACGTTTGAACGTTGGCAGTTTGGAACGTGCGAACGTGGAACATGTAAAGATTGGGAGGCTTTTGGGTGAATTTTTAAGAGGCGGGTAGGGCGGGGTGTGCTATAATTTTTTTATCCTGGCCGGCCGCAGCAAGGGGGAGGATTGCCCACCTCACGCCAGCCAATGTGACCATCCCTTATCCAAGGTGAGCACCGCGCAGCTATGTCGTTCGTCCATCTACATGTTCACTCGGAATACTCGCTGCTTGATGGCTTCAGCAACATCAAGAAGCTGACACAGCGCGCCGCCGAGATGGGCATGCCGGCCCTGGCGCTCACCGATCACGGCACGATGTTTGGGACGATCGAGTTCTTCAATGCGGCCCAGGACGCCGGGATCAAGCCGATCATCGGGCTGGAGACGTACATGGCGGCGCGCACGATGGGCGAGCGCGACCCGCAGGAAGACAAGAAATCCACCCACCTGCTGCTCTTGGCGGAGAACGAGACCGGCTACAAGAACCTGCTGCAGATCGCCAGCGCGGCCCAGCTACAGGGCTTTTACTATTACCCGCGCATCGACCACGAGTTCATCTCCAGGCACAGCGCCGGGTTGATCGCCACCACCGGCTGTATGTCCGCCGAGATCCCGCGCATGATCCGCCAGGACAACGTGGAGGCGGCGCGCAAGCGCCTGGGCTGGTATTACGAGGTCTTCGGGAAGGACAACTTCTTCGTCGAGCTACAGCAGCACGACATCCCCGAGCTGAGGCAGGTCAACCGCACACTGCGCGAGCTGGGCGCCGAGTTCGGCTCGCGATATGTTGCTACCAACGACGTGCACTACATCGAGCCGTCCGACGCCCGCCTGCAGGATATCATGCTGGCCATCCAGACAGGGACGGTGCTCTCGGATCCCAACCGGATGCGCATGTCCAGCCAGGATTACTACCTGCGCAGCCCGCAGGAGATGGCCTCCCTGTTCGCCGACCTGCCCGAGGCGTTGAGCAACACGCTGCTCATCGCCGAGCGCTGCAACCTGGACTTGAGCTTCAAGGGCTACCACCTGCCGCATTTCCAGGTGCCAGAGGGCTTTACTGCGCAGAGCTACCTGCGCATGCTGTGCGAGGCCGGCCTGCTGCGGCGCTACGGCGCCCGCGCGGCGGATGCGGATGTGCGCCAGCGGCTGGAATACGAGCTGGACATCATCAACAGCATGGGCTTCGACACTTACTTCCTGATCGTTTGGGATCTGTGCCGCTATGCGCGTCGACCAGAACATCTGGTACAACGCGCGGGGCTCGGGAAATGGCTCGATCGTCGCCTACACGCTGGATATTACCCTGGTCGAGCCGATCCAGCACGGGCTGATCTTCGAGCGCTTCCTGAACCCGGGGCGCATTTCGATGCCGGATATCGATCTGGATTTCCAGGATGACTGCCGGGCGGATGTGCTGGCTTATACGGCACGCAAATATGGCGACGACAAAGTCGCGCAGATCATCACCTTCGGTACGCTGGGCGCCCGCGCGGCGATCCGGGACGTGGGGCGGGTGATGGACATCCCGCTGAGCGAAGTCGACCGGGTGGCCAAGCTGATCCCCAACATCCCGGGCAAGCCGGTCACCATCCCGCAGGTGCTGGAGGAGCAGGTCGATTTCAAGCAGCTTTACCAGTCTGAGTCCTACCTGAGGAATCTGATCGACACCGCGGCGCAGATGGAAGGTGTGGTGCGCAACGCCGGCACGCATGCCGCCGGGGTGGTGATCACCGACCAGCCCGTGATCGATTACCTGCCGCTGCACCGACCCACCAGCGGGACGGTCGAAGAGTCGCCGATTAAAACTGTCACCCAGTTCGAGATGAAGATCCTCGAAAAGCTGGGCATTCTCAAGGTGGATTTCCTCGGCCTGACGACGTTGACCATCATGGCGAGGGCGTGCGAGCTGATCCGTCAGCGGCATGGGGTGGATTACAACCTGGATAATATCCCCACCGACGATCCCGAGACTTACAATCTGATGGGGCGCGGCGAGACGGCGGGTGTGTTCCAGGTGGAAGGCTCGGGGATGCGGCGCTGGCTGATGCAGATGAAGCCGCAAGCGTTGGAGAACGTGATCGCGATGGTAGCGCTGTTCCGCCCCGGGCCAATGGAGTTCATCCCCGGCTATATCAAGCGCATGCATGGCGAGGAAAAGGTAGACTACAAACATCCGCTGCTCGAGTTGATCTTCAAGGAGACCTACGGCTACCCGGTGTACCAGGAGCAGCTGATGTTTGCCGCGATCAAGCTGGCCGGCTATACCCCGCCCGAGGCGGATGATTTGCGCTCGGCGATTTCTAAGAAGATCAAGGACAAGCTGCTCAAGCACGAGCAGAAGTTCGTTGCCGGGGCGGTGGAGCGGGGGATTGACCCGGGGACAGCAACGGCAATTTTCAAGGATTGGGAAGAGTTTGCGAGGTATGGGTTCAACAAGTGCCTGCCGGGCGAGGTGGAAGTGCTCGACGCGGCCAGCGGTCGCCTGGTGCGCGTGGCAGACCTTTACGCGCAGACCGCCCCGCTGCCCGAGACCGTCACCTGCGACACATCTGCGCTGAAGCTACAGACCGGACGCGTAGCTGCCGTGGTGCAGAACGGGATCAAGCCAGTCTACCGCCTGGACACCGCCCTGGGGCGCAGCATCCAGTCCACCGCCAACCACCCGTTCTACACCTACAATGGCTGGCGCCAGCTTGACGAATTACATCCCGGTGATCTGATCGCCGTACCGCGCCGCCTGCCGGTCGAGGGGCACGGCGAGTGGCCAGATTACGAGGTGATCGTACTCGGTCACCTGCTGGCCGAGGGCAATTTGTGCCACCCGCATGCCGCCTATTATTACAGCCAGGACGCTGACCAGGTGGCTGATTTTGTAGGTGCAGCGGAGAACTTCCACAACGTGCACTGCACGGTAGCCACCCACAAGACCACCTTCTCGGTCTATACCGGGCGGGCTGAGCGCCGGAACCCCCCGGGCATAGTCCCCTGGGCTAAAAAGTTGGACATCTGGGGCAAGAAGGCCCCGCAAAAAGAGATTCCCGCGACTGTCTTTGAGCTACGCAACCGCCAGGTCGGCCTACTGCTCAGCCGCATGTGGGAAGGTGATGGGCATATTGATGTTCAGGGGCGGAGCCTATTCTACGCCACCGCATCCGAACGGATGGCCCGCCAGATGCAGCACCTGCTGCTGCGCCTGGGGATCGTCAGCCGCCTGCGCAAGGTGCGCTTCCCATATAAAGAAGGCCGGGATGGCTGGCAGCTCTTCGTCACCGGCGCCTGGAATCTGCAAACCTTTGCGGAGCAGATTGGCTGTCATTTCGTCAGCTCCAAACGCCAGCTTGACTTGCAAGGCTTGCTGCTGGCCCAGGATGCGACCATTACCGGCACGCGGGATATCATCCCGATGCAGATCAAGGAACGGGTCAGAGCAGCCAAGGAACAGCGCGGCGTCACCTGGGTGGAACTGAACGCAGCCTGCGGGGTTGCCCAGCGTGAGTTCTACCCGGCACACACTGCCACCAAGCGCGGTTTCACCCGCCAGACCATCGGCCGCCTGGCCGACTATTTCGCCGATCGTGAGCTGAAGTGCTACGCCGAAAGTGATATCTATTGGGACGAGATCGAGGGCATCGAGTACGTTGGCGAGCAACAAACCTATGACCTGGAAGTGCCTGGCACGCACAATTTTGTGGCCAATGATATCCTGGTGCATAACAGCCATGCCGCCGATTATGGCGTCATAGCAGTACAAACCGCTTACCTCAAGCTGCACTACTCGGTCGAGTACATGACCGCCCTGCTGGGTGTTACCCAGAATGATACCGACAAGGTGGCGCTGTACGTGGCTGACTGCCGGAGGATGAAGATCAAGGTTGAGCCGCCGGATATCAACCACAGCGGCTGGGATTTCACCATCCAGGATTGTCCGGATGGCACAAGCGCCATCCGCTTTGGGCTGGGGGCGATCAAGAACGTCGGCCATGCCCCGGTGGAGGCAATCCTGCAGGCGCGCGGCAGCCAGCCCTTCGCCGATATCAACGACCTGGCGCGGCGGGTGGATCTGCGCGCGGTCGGCAAGCGCTCGCTGGAATGCCTGATCAAGGTCGGGGCGCTGGATGCGTTCGGCAGCCGCCCGGCGCTGCTGGCAGGGCTGGATCTGATCACCTCGATCAGCGGCGCGCATTTTCGCGCGGCTGACATGGGGCAGATGAGCCTGTTCGGCGCTCACACCGGCGTGACCGAGGAGATCACCCTGCCCAAGGTGGCAGCGGAGGTCAGCCGGCGCGAGATACTAAATTGGGAAAGAGAGCTGATCGGCCTGTATGTCTCGGACCATCCGCTCAGCCCGGTGATCGATGTATTGACCGAGGTGGTGACGCATTTCTCAGGGCAGTTGGCCGAAGCCGCCCACGAGGAGAAGGTGCGCGTGGCGGGGCTGGTCACCCGGATGCGCCCGCACCAGACTAAGACCGGCAAAATGATGGGTTTCGTAACCCTGGAAGATGTGCAGGGGAATATCGAGCTGGTGGTCTTCCCGCGCACCTGGGAGCAGTATGCCGAGGCCTTTGAGATCGACCGGGTGCTGCTCATCGACGGAAAGGTGGACGCGCAGAGCGGCGATCCGAAGGTGCTGGTGGATACTGTATCCACCGAGCTGAAGCGGGTCGTGGCGGCAGGTGCTAACAGGCAGCCCCTGCCGGCAGCGAACGGCCCCCGCTCGCCGTCTAAACCGGCGGTAAAGCCAGCGGCACGCCCGGCTCCCCCCGCCGCCCGGCGGGTGAGCGAACCGCCGCCGCCGGACAACTGGGGCGATGGGCAGCCGCCCGAGCCCTTCCCGCCTGATTGGCGCGCCCAGGAAGTGGTGCCCGGTGGCTTTGTGCTGGAGGGGCAGAACAATCCTGCAGTACAGCCGGTAAGTTTGGAGTCGTCACTGGAAGGGAGATTAACCGAGCCGCCGCCGGTGATGGAAGAGCCAACACCCGAGCCACTGCAAATGTTGGAGCAGCCCACCCCTGCGCCACAACCCACCGCCCTGCCAGTGGCATCCAGTCCGGATTTGTTGGAAACCCCAGCGCGGCCCAGCACCACAGCGCCGTCTATCCCCAAACCAGGCGCGGTACCAGCAATGCAAACCGTTGAGCCGACCCGGACACCACCTGCAGATAGCCCGCGGGTGCCCGAGCGGCCTGACCTGCCCTATATTCTGTCACCGGCGGCGGTGTATGCTGGCGAGGACCTGCACATGATCACCGTGGTGCTGCGTCCGGGCAGCGATAAGGTGCGCGACAACCTGCGCCTGCGCCAGGCCTACGGCATTCTGATCTCATATCCCGGGCACGACCGCTTTGCCTTGCAGATATTCGAGCGCGGGCGCGGCTACCGGGTGGAATTTCCCAACTTCACCACCGGTTTGTGCCCGGAGCTGTTGGCCCGCCTGCAGGGGTTGGTGGGGGGCGATAATATCCTGGTGGAGCCGCTGACGATTCAATAGATAATAAAACCATTAACCACAAAGGACACCAGGGACACGAAGGTGAATTTAATAGCCCTTCGTGTCCCTGGTGTTTTTTATGTAACGTGGAAACGTTTGAACGTGTAACGTTTAACGTCTTGAGTTATTCGCTGGTCATGATGAACAGCGGTTTCATCTCGAAGCTCTTGTAGTAGGGGCGCAGGCGGTCGATGTTGTAGTTTGATCTGACATCCACCAGTTTCTTGGAGCCGGTCACTACATCGATTGGCATGTTGTCGTAACGGCCATTTTTCAGTACCACCAGACGCCCGTGTATCCTTTTCATAATCAGGTCGAGGGCCAGGTTTCCATAGGCCATGGGGACGATCGAGTCGATGGCGTCGGGGTCGCCGCCACGTACCATATATCCGAGTTTCTGGTTAATGATATTCACCGTCACGCCGTTGTTATACTTGGCAGACAGCTCCTGCACCCGCGATGCTACCAGGTCGCCGATGCCGCCCAGCTTGGCGTGACCGTAGGCATCGGTGGTGCGATCCTGGAAGACCATCTCACCACCTTCGAACATAGAGCCCTCGGAGACAAGCGCCACAGAGTACTTGCTTGGGTTGTGGCGGCGGTCTTCGACCAGCAGCTCGGTTAGACGCTCGATATCGAACTTATATTCCGGGATCACGCAGCGGTTGGCTGCGCCGGCCATCGTGGGCAGCATGGCAGTGAAGCCGGCATAACGACCGAAGACCTCCAGGATCATGATGCGCTCGTGGGAACCGGCGATGGTGCGCAGGCTGTTGGTCATCTGGATGGTGCGGGTGACGCAGGTGCTGAAGCCGATGCAGTAGTCAGTGCCGGGCACGTCGTTGTCCATGGTCTTTGGGATGGCGATGACCTTAACACCCTCCTGGTACAGGCGCACGCCATATGAGAGGGTGTCATCGCCACCAATAGGAATCAGATAATCTACACCCATCCAATCCAGGTTCTTGAGCACTTCGGGGGTCAGGTCGTTGACCTCTTCCTGGTACTGCTCCTGCAGATGTGCGGGAACTGCAGCTTTCCTCACATGGCTGGGGCGGGTGCGAGAGGTGTGCAGGAAAGTGCCGCCGGTGCGCCCGGCCCGGTTGACGATCTCTTCGGTCAGTATCTGGTAGTTGTTGCTGTTGTCATGCTTGGCATCGCGGATGATATCGACTACGCCACCCCAGCCGCGGCGCAGGCCGATGACCTGGTAGCCTTCGCGCAAGGCGCGAAAGGTGACCGCGCGGATTGCCGGATTAAGTCCGGGCACATCGCCGCCACCAGTGAGAATGGCGATCACGCCCTGGGTTTTCTTTACATTAGCCATAAACGTACCTCCAATGAGTTTGCAGTTCCGCTGAACAGAGCTCTGTATTTGATAGCGGAATCTGGATTTAAATCCAGGTCGGTTCCTGGTAAATACCAAATACTTGTTTCATTACATTGATGATCTCGCCAAGTGTGGCGTAGGCATGCACCGCCTCCAGCAGGTAGGGCATGGTGTTCTGGCTGCCCTGGCATGCCAGGCGCAGCCGGTCAAGGGCCTGCCCAACCCGCCCGGGATCGCGCTCCCGGCGGATCTGCGCCAGCCGGTCTATCTGGCGCTGGTAGCCGTGGGGGTCCATCTCCAGGATGGGGACGGAGGCCGGCTTGTCGTCCTGGTAGGCATTCACGCCGACGATGTGGCGCCGCCCGAGGTCGATCTCGCGCTGGTAGCGGTAGGCGGCGTCCGAAATTTCGCTCTGGAAGAAGCCCTTGTCGATTGCCGGCAGCACCCCGCCCAGCTCTTCGATGCGGCGGAAGTAAGCATATGCCTGGGCTTCGATGCGGTTGGTCTGCGCCTCGACGAAATAAGAGCCCGCCAGGGGGTCCACGGTGTTGGCTACCCCCGACTCCTCTGCGATGACCTGCTGCGTGCGCAGTGCCACCGTGACGGCATGCTCCGAGGGCAGTGCCAGGGCTTCATCCATGCTGTTGGTGTGCAGGGATTGGGTGCCGCCCAGCACAGCCGCCAGCGCCTGCAGCGCCACCCGCACGATATTGTTCTCCGGCTGCTGGGCGGTGAGCGATACGCCCGCGGTCTGGGTGTGAAAGCGCATCAGCCAGGCGCGCGGGCTGCGCGCCGCAAAGGTATGGCGCATCTCTCGCGCCCAAATGCGCCGGGCGGCCCGGTACTTGGCGATCTCCTCAAAGAAATCGTTGTGCGCATTGAAGAAGAAGGACAGGCGTGGGGCGAAACTGTCCACCTCCAACCCGCGCTGGATAGCCCAGCGTACATACTCCATGCCATCCGCCAGGGTAAACGCCAGCTCCTGGGCAGCGGTGGAGCCAGCCTCGCGGATGTGGTATCCCGAGATGCTGATCGTATTCCACTGTGGGACGCTTTTCGTGCCATGCTCGATGGTATCCACCACCAGGCGCATCGAAGGCTCCGGCGGGAAGATGTACTCTTTCTGGGCAATGTATTCCTTCAGGATATCGTTCTGCAGGGTACCGCGCAGCTGATCTGAGCGCACACCCTGTTTTTCAGCCGCGGCGATGTACATGGCCCAAATGATCGCCGCCGGCGAGTTGATGGTCATGCTGGTGGAGACCCTGTCCAGCGGGATGCCGTCGAGCAGGATTTCCATATCCTTAAGCGAGGAGACTGCCACGCCGCACTTGCCAAACTCGCCCAACGCTTCGGGCGCATCCGTGTCGTAACCCATCAGGGTGGGCAGGTCGTAGGCGATGGAGAGCCCGGTCTGGCCCTGGCCGAGCAGGTATTTGAAGCGGGCATTGGTCTCCTCGGGGGTGCCGAAGCCGGCAAACATGCGCATGGTCCACAGCTTGCTGCGGTGCAAGGTGGGGTGCACCCCACGGGTGTAGGGATACTCGCCGGGCAGAGCCCAGATCCGCCAGATAGTCCATCACCCCGATATCCAGCGGCGTATACAGGCGGCCAACAGGCTCAGAGGAGGTGGTTAGGAATTGTTCCTGGCGTTCGGGCAGGGTGGAAAGGGAGCGCGGCAAGGCCTCCTGCTCCCATTTATCCAGGGCCTGGCGCAGCTGCTCCAGCTTTTCACGATCGAACATGGGGTCTTCTCCTTTGGCGGCAATGCCCCAAATTATAGCACGGCCTTTCACCAGAACGGATATTTCTTCCGTTCCCACTGGTTCGATGTTATTATATCTGAGGAAGGCAGATGAGACGATGCGATACCTGGTAGATGGTCACAACCTGATCCCGAACTTGCCCGGCTTGGCGTTGGAGTTGCTGGATGATGAGGTGGAGCTGGTGCAGCGACTGCAGGCCTTCTGCAGCCAGGGTGCACACCATGTAGATGTGTACTTTGATAATGCGCCCGCAGGACAGGCAGGGACGCACCGATATGGGCGGGTAACGGCGCATTTTGTACGCACCGGGGGCACCGCCGATGCTGCCATTGCTCGCCGGTTGATTGGGCTAGGGCGGAGCGCCCGGCAGTGGTGCGTGGTCAGCTCGGATCGCAGCGTGCAGGCAGCGGCCCGCGCGGCCCAGGCGGAGGTACTGACATCCCAGGTCTTTGCGCTGCGGATGCAAGCCGCGCCGGTGGCGCCGGCTGTTGAGCCGCGCGGACACCTCCCGATCCTGGTGAGGTGGATGAATGGCTGCGTATCTTTGAGGAGAAGAGGACCTCCACACAGCGCCCGCCTGTGCCTGGAAGAAGGCGGGATTCCTAATCGATTATTAATCATAACTAGACAAATTAGGTGTATATTATAGGAGTTGACACCTGAAACACTCTTATCGGTATCTTGGGTGTCAACCATCGGCAAGTACTGCCAGCTCGGCCCTCCCGAGTTGACAGCTTCCGGTGGCCCTCCTTAGATTGCCGGACGTGTCCCCCGCACGTCCGGCACATTTTTTAATTTCTCCATGGGATATCTCCCATCCGCGCTTCGCCGAATAACTATTCGCTCTTGATATACTCAAGATACTGATTCACGATCTTAAAGCCAACCGATTCATAGAGGCGGATCGCCGGTGTATTGGTGACGCCGGTAGAGACGCTGACACGATTCATGCCGCGTGCCTGCATGCGGCGTAAACATTCGAGCAGCACGGCTCTGGTTAATCCCTGCCGGCGGTAAGCTGGACGTGCCCCAACCGGGCCAAAGTCACCGATCTTGTTCAGCGGGTCGATCCAACCATTCACGTAGGCGGCAATGACACCATCCGATGCGACCGCCACGATATCCAGCTCGCGGTCGTAGCCGGGCAGCTTCATAAAATTCGCATAATCCTCGGCGCGCACGTTGCCAACCGTCCACGGCTGCCAGACATCGCGATGGGCTGCGGCGCGGTTTGAAATCTCACCCGGCTGTCCTCAGCAACGGCGCGCACCTGGCAGCCTGCCGGCAGCACGGCTGTGGGTATGGGCCTATCCAACGTGCAGAGCATATTCACTTCCGAGAACTCACCGCCGATGTGGAAGCCGTGCTGCTCCAGGAAAGCGCGCCGTTTGGCATCGTCCTGACGAGAGCCGGACACAATAGCACCACCCCATCGCTGTGCGTCGATCTTGCGGAGTTCGCTAATCCGCGATTCCGCCCAGGCCAGCGCCTCATCCTCGATCCCCTGCCAGGCGTACGCCGGCAGCACCTGGCAGTCAAAGGAAGGATCTTCGCCGAGAACTGCATAGCCCACCAGCCTGTCGCCAACGTGCCAGAGACGAATGTATTCATTCGGATCCAGGTGGCAGACCACCATAAAGTACCAAAACAGCAGGTCACCGACATGGGGATAGCGCCAATCATCGTTTGTGCACGCGCTGCCATCAGCAGACTCAGCATATGCATAAGTCAGCTTCGCTGACGTATAGCCGGATGTCAAGGGACGAATGTGTCCTGGAGGGAGCAAGCCTCTCATTGGCAATCCTCTATTCGCTTCCCTTTACCCTGGAAGCGATCAGCCATCCAGGCGCTTCTTATTTTCATACGGCTGATAAAGAACAGGTGATCCTCTGCAGAGATCTCGGCGGCAACCCGATGCTTAACATCTTCGTACACGACCAGGCGTTCTGTCAGTTTCGCACATCATACAACTCACATTGTGAGCAGTTTGCCAGGCCCTTTTCAATCACACAAGGTCTGACCGGACAGGAGTGATCGATCAACTGGGGATCATCCACCATGCAGCCGTCGCAAATCACCTTTTCGGGGGGAATCCGAAAGCCAAAGTATTTATACCAGCCATCGCTCAGCTTTTGCTGGTGGGCCGGATTGCTTTCCACATTCGGCTTATATGCCAGGCATAGATCGCAGCGATAGCCACATCTGGTCAGGATTGCGTCCATTCCCGTACCCTAGAGTTCCATTTGACCTGGCTCTAGATGTATAAATCGCGCTTGTTGTAAACCCAGTATGCCGCCGCCACGCAGACGACGATGATCGCCGCCGAGAGCAGCAGGTACGTACCGTCCATCTTGCCGCTGCGGAAGAGCTCGCCGGCGTCGAAATACTTGAACGGCGTGAAGTATTTGAGGAAATCCAGCTTCTCGTGCATCACCGAGAAGATGGACATGAAGTAGGTCACCAGGATGATGGCAACCGCAGTCGAGCCGGAGCGTTTGTACTGCTTCATGGCGCAGCCCAGCAGCAGCCCGATGGCCAGGAAGATCAGCTCGATCAGCGAACATGGCCTGCATTTCGAGCGCCAGGAAGTCGTAGAAGGCCTGGTCGGGATTGTACGACCGCACCGCGACCAGCGATACCGCCCAGGTGATCAGCACGAAGAGCGATGCAGTTGACCAGGGCAGCCAGCGCCTTGGCCGTGATGACCCGGCTGCGCGATACCGGCAGCACCAGCGAAAACTCGACCGTCTTGTCGCGCTCTTCCTTAGAGATGATGTCGCTGCCCCACATGGCGGCTGCGATGGCGCCCATCAATCCAAAGTAGATGAACATGATGCCGTAGAAACCGCTCAACGTGGTCAGGTTAAAGGCGCGCATGCTCAAGGCATCCAGCATCGCCGGGGGCATGGAATCCAGCATTTTCAGCATCTCGGGGTCGCCGGCAAAGGCGGAAAATTTGGCCACCGCCATCATGATCAGCAGCGCGATAATGACGCTCCAGATCAGCAGCGATTTGAGGTTGGCTTTCAGTTCACGAAGAAAGATATTCATCCTGCGCCTCCTTACGACACCGCGGGAATATCGCGGCGGATGTACAGCCAATAACTTACCGCCAGCGCAACCAGGGTGACTGCCACGTTGAGCAGCACCAGCGGCGTGTCATATGCGCCGTGCTGGACGATGTAGGCCGCATCCAGGTGCTTGAAGGGCGTGATCAGCTCCAGCTTGACATCGCCAAACACGCCGCTGAAGGCGCTTAACACGTACGTGCCGAAGCCCAGGCCGAGGGCATACGGCGTCACGCTGCGCACACGCTTGACCAGCAGCGAAATGACCAACCCAACGCTCAGGAAAAAGAGCTGGAAGATCACGATGCTGAGCAGCAGCAGGAGCAGCGTGCCGATTCGTACTCGTGCTCGCCGCGGAAGAGCGAGATGGCGGCGAAACTACTCACCCAAACGACCAGGTTGGTGATGGTCAGGCTGGTCAGCGCGGCCAGCAGTTTGCTGGTCAGCACCTGTGCGCGGCTGACCGGTTTGCTCAGCAGGAAGTCCGCCGTCAATTCACTCTCTTCGATCGAGACCAGCCCAAAGCCATAGTTGCTGGCCTGGATCGCCAGGCAAAGTTGGACGAACATGAAGACGAAACTGTAAAAACCCAGCACGGTGGCCAGATCCATATTGTCCATGCCAAAGGCGGACGCGCAATTCCTGCGGGTATCTTGCCAGGAATTCGTTCATCAGCGCAGCCTGGTCGGCAAATATCGGGAACATGGAAAAAAAGAAAGAGATCAGGAACGTCAAAGACAGCGACCAGATGAGCACCGATTTCAGTCGGGTGCGAAATTCGTGTCTGTAAGATGTTTGCGCTCATGGTCTCTGCCTATTCGTAGTAGTGCATGAAGATTTCTTCCAGCGTCGGCTCTTCGATGGTCACATCGGTCACCTGGATGGCGCTGATTTTTTGCAGCACCGCGTTGATATCGCCTTTGAAGAAGAAATTCACCGTGCCGTTTTCGGTCTGCACATTGGTCACGCCCGGCAACTCAAAGGAGCCCGGGGTCAGCCCTTCCGCCGTCACGCGCACCTTCTTGTAGTTGTTCTGCTGCAGGGTGCGGATGTCGGAGATTTCCACGATCTTGCCCTCGCGGATGATGCCCACCCGGGTGCACAAGGCGCTGCACTTCGCCCAGGATGTGCGAGGAGAAGAAAACGGTCACGCCGCGGGCGTTCTCGGCGCGGATCAGGTCGAAGAACTTGCGCTGCATCAGCGGATCGAGGCCGGCGGTCGGCTCATCCAGGAAGAGCAGTTTGGGGCTGTGCAGCAAGCCCTGCACGATGCCGACCTTTTTCTTGTTGCCATACGACAGGTCGCTGATGCGGCGGTTCAGCTCCAGTTCCATGATTTCGGACAGCTCGTGCAGGCGTTGGGTGCAGTCGCAATCGTAAAAGCTGGCGGAATACTTGAGCAGGTCGATGACTTTCATGCCTTCGTAGTAATAGACTTCCGAAGGCAGGTAGCCGATATCGCGGCGGATCTCCGGACCGTGGGTGACCACATCCTTGCCAAAAACCTTGGCGCTGCCGCTGGTTGGATGGATCAGCGACAGCAGCAGGCGGATGGTGGTGGATTTGCCGGCGCCGTTCGGGCCAATGAAGCCGAAGATTTCACCTTCTTCTTCGGTGAACGAGACATCGACGATGCCGCGTGACTTTGCCGTAATACTTGGTCAGATTGGTAACTTCGATAATGCTCATAGCAACGCTCCTTGGCATTGAGTTGATGAGAAGTCGTGATTCTAGACACTAGCGAAATAGTATATCACCACGGGCCCTGAATGGGGTAGGATTCGCTCACACCAGGGCGCGAGTGGAGCGGTTTATATTTTAACGCGAAGAGGATGCTGCGAGGCATAGAGCCTACAGCATCCTCTTAGTAATAATATCAGTGGGTCATCGACCCGGGGGCGAAACTCGATAGCGTATCAGGCCTTGTGCGCTGTAGTAATCGACCAGTGCCTGCCAGCGGTAGTCGGTGATTTCCTCGGCAGACAGAGTTGTCAGGTCGCCCGTTTGCAGCTTACTGTAATAATCTGCCATGGCGCCCCAACGATAAGCGCTGGCATCGGCTTCAGAGAGGGTGGTCAGGTCACCAGTTTGGAGCTTGCTGTAATAATCAGCCATCGCGCTCCAACGATAAGCGCTGACATCTTCGGCTGAAAGGGTGGTCAGATTACTGGTAGAGCCTAGAACTGCCGGCACCCCAACTGCGGCACCGACCAATAAGATAAGAGCTACAATCAACGTTCCGGCGATCAATGCTTTACGGCTCATGAGATTCTCCTTTTATAAACATTAACATTTTTATTGATAATTTTTGGGTGCCAATATGCAGGAGGATTGACCTGGCATATCTGCTTATAGCCGATTGGTTGGTCTTGTTATGTTATGGTGATTATACCATAAATAAGACCTTATTTATCTTATTAAAAGATGATAATCTTATTAGAGAAATCTTTGTCAAACGGACCAGGAATATGCCTATCTGGAGCTACTTAATGGAGCTTAATCATACAGTATCGCTTCGGGTTGGTTACATCATTGCAGGAGGATGTCATATCCACCTCGAAATCACAACCGTGGGAATACAGGCGGGGTTGTGATTTCACTACTCATGGCAGCTGGTAAATTATGTAGCCTTCATTTTCATACAGCACTGGAAAATCCCGCCGATGCGGCTGCTCAACCACCAGATAGCCCGCCGCAAAGCTGCGCGCCGCCTGGAGGATCTCTTGATCAGTTAGCGTGTAAAACGCACGGCTGGTAAGCGCCTTGGTCTCGAAATAATTGCCATTGAACTGCTGCTCTGCACCCGGAGCCAACAGCTCAAAACGTTCCAGCCAGGTATCCAGGTAATCCGGTCTGAGGGCAATCTCGAACAAGTCGTAGATGGCAACTACACTCGAGCGTTCCGAAAACACCCGCCACTCGGGCTCGTATAGACTCCCCTTATCTGGAGGCGTGATGAACACGGCATTGCGGGGTGTATTTTGGCGCGCCCATTGCTGTGCATCCACCCAGTCTGTCTGGGGAGCTAAGATATGGATTCCCGGCTGCCAGATTCCCATCGATAGGGCAATGGTGATACACAACCCAAACATCCCTGCCACACTACCTGCCGCCACCCCCCAGGTCAGGCGCCTGGGTTTAAGCCAGCGCAGCAAGCCCCAAATTGCCAGGGGGAAGATGGCAAGCGAAGTGGAGATAAAGGTTCCGGCTAACAAGGCAAGGCTGCTGGAATTCATGCTTTGGGTGCGAAATTCACAGGCTAAATAACTGGCGAAATACAGGTAAGGAAAGATGAAAATAAACAGGCTCACCCTGGTTAGCTGCATCTCGATTATCACCGTGATGGGCAGGAATCCTGCGCTGAATACTCCCAGTGCAAAGATCACCCCTGCGGTAAGCAGCATCAGGTTGACCGGTCGTTCAACGGCGAGTGCTGGCGCTTTGCGCTGGGCGATGAGCAGCAGCCCCACAGCAGAAAAACCGCTCAAGGTAAGCAGCAGCACGAAAGGGATGGCTGCAAAGGGATAAAGCACTTGCGTGAGAACACCACGGGCAATAATGGACAACCATTCTGGACGCAGACTCCAATCAACAGGCTGGTCATTGGTTACCCACAGCAGCAGGATAGGCGCAGCTCCAATCAAGAAGGTCGCGGCTGCCTGGAAGAGCCTGGCAAAGCTAATCCGCCGGCATTCCACCAACGTTGGGATAAGCAGCATGATGGTCACCATTCCTGCCGATAGGGGATGTAAATTGACGGTCAATCCCAGAAGCAGGAAAGCGCCTACATAGTGCTTGTGCAAATACAGATCGATAGCGAATAACAGGAAAGGCAGCACAAAGGTGCGGTTGAGCAGGCTGAATTCGAGGACAGGAAACCCCAGGAACCCAAAATGGGGAAAAATGAAGGTGATGACCGCCAGGGTGCTTGCCACCGAATCCCCGAACAGGGTCATGCTCAAGCGCCAGACTGCCCCAAAGGTCAGGGTAGTAGCCAGCACATGTGCGGCAAATATGGCTACCTCCAGGATTCCCCAACGGTAAAACGGGATGAATAAATACCAAAAATAAGAAGTGGGCGGGTGCCGCAAGTCAACGAAGGCATCTCCCGGATAGAGAGATGGATCAGCAGCTGCTTTCAGAAAAGGAATATGAACGATCTGGTCAAAAGTGCCAAAATGGTAGCCGATCAGCAGAATACTTAAGAGGGCTGCCGTCAGAAAGAAAAGACTGCGCAGCCCTCTATGTGATGCAATGCGATTGGCGAATGCAGCCAGGATCACTGACAGATCGAAGGCATCGTGATGACGATCGGCTGGTTGATGTCCGTTACCTCGATATAGAATTCTGAGTGCATCGTGTGGGTATTCGGGTCTCCTGCCGGTCCGTTGCGAGTTTCCATGATGACTGAATATTTCACCACATACTGTCCATCCTGCGCCAGCCAGTACTCCCCATTTGAAGCAACAACTTCCGCGCCCGATTCAGCTCCCAATCCAGTTACATTGAAAGTGAAGTGGTTGGTCAGGACACCGTTGAGCATTTCTTCACCCACAAAGACCGGGTCATTGGTCATGGGAAGAATATCGATCAGCTTGACCCAGGCATCCGTGATTTCCTGCGCCTGTAGGTCGGTGTCCTCGAGAGTTACCTCGCTGGAGTTGTCAACATCACAGGTTCGATTGCCAATCACATAATGGTCGGTTGTACTGGTTGAAACTTCCGGGTCGTCGGAAGAACTGCTGGTCGTTTCATAACGGGTGTGTGAGCTGTCTCCATCAGAGCCAGATTCTACCAACATACTGTTCTGACTCTGATCTAAGGCAGTTGGCCCATTGTTCACCAAGCGTATGACCATGCGATAACTGTTCAGGCTGGACAGGCCTTGCCAGATGCTAACCGGTTTCGAGGGAATAGCCGTTGGCTCAGGTGTGGCAGTGATAATGATAACCTGTGGCGTGGGAGCCGCACCTTGCTGAGGCTGCTGGACCTGCCCTTCCGTTGAAGGCTGGGAGCTATCGGGCTGCTCTCCGCCCGTCGCAGGCACCTGGACAGGGCTGCTGTTAGTTATATCGGAAAGATTGCAGGCCAGGCTAACGAATACAAGAACGATAATTACAACCAAAAACCATTTTTTGTTCGACATAGTATCCTCCAATTTATTCTGCTCTTAAGAGCGTGGTTAAGTTGAAACGGTTCAGCCACCATGCTGGTAGGGATGTCCCCGCCAGGCTGATGAGGGCTGCAAAGATAAAACTGGTCAGGATGACCCTGCTATCGAAGATTGCCTGGATCGAGATGCCCGCGGTCTTGATCGCCGACAATTTTCCCAATCCCATAGCTCCGAATGCTCCTAACAGGAAACCAACGAGAGTGATCACGATGCCCTGGACGAGCAAATAACCGGCCAGGCTGCCTTTTTTGAAGCCAATGCTGCGCAGGATTGCCAGCTCACGCCGCTGCAGCCAAGCCAGGCGCCATAAAATACTGGCCAAGGCGACAGCAGAGGCAACACCTAATGCGCCTGTGATGTGGGTGAGCAGCTTGAAAAATGGCTCCCATTCAGCGATCAAGGCTGCCCCACTATCTCCTTTGCGAACGATTGAAATTCCTCCTGGCAGCGTATCGCCCTCTTGATAGGCTTCTGCGTTGGGAATTACATACACCGATACATCCGTACCCCAGCCCACCAATGCCTGGGCATCTTCAAGCGAGATCCAAACTTCGTTACTGGCATAGGTATTGACATCAAAAATTCCCACTACCTGGAAGTCCCTACCGCGCACCGGGATCACATCTCCAGGTAACAACTGGCGTTCCTGAGCCAGGCGAGTGCCAATCATTGCCAGGCGCGGCGTATCGCCGACCATGAGTGGGCGTCCGCTTATTATTTTAAATTCTTCCACCTGGGAATAAGATTCCAGGGGTATCCCCCGCAGCAAGACCGCATTCTCGGTGGTTGTGCCTACAATGGTGTGAATTTCTGGAACGATCAGGCTGAGATTCGCTGCCCGTAGCTCATCGCCAACTGAAGCCGGCATGCGGCTGCCGTAAAACTCGCCCAGGCTGCCACTCACCTGCACCACCAGGAAATCTTCGTAGCTCTCAGCATAGCGGGATTGCAGCCCTGCCCGGTAAGCGCCAAGCACAAAATAGAGCATGAGCGGTACCCCCGCCGCCAGCGCCATCACCAGCGTGATTTGCTTATGCTGCCGCAGTGCGCTGATGCCCAAACGGAAGATGGTCATAGTCACCTGAGCAACTCTACTACCCGCAGGTTGAACATCCGGCGCGTTGACAACCAGGCACCTACAAATGCCAGGCCAATCACCCAGCCCAGGCCAGACAGTCCCATCCAGGCAGTGATTCCTAGATTGAATGGAACGCCCAATATGACCAGCGGCGCAGCGGCTTGCTGGGTTTTGAGATAAACTAGCGCAGCGATCAATCCCAACCCAAAGGCCAGTAGGGCTTGCAGGATGGAGCGCATCCACAGCAGCCCGCGCACCTTGGCATGGGAAAAGCCAACACTCAACAAAATGCCAAGCTCACGGCTGCGCTCTGCGGAGCTTAAGGTGGTGGCATTGAACACGCCGAAAACGATGCCCAACAAGGCTACCCCGCTCGCCAGGCTCATCAGGCTACTCATATCCTGGAGGGCGCGGATATTATGGCGAGAATAATTGTCCTCAAAATACACCGCGTAACTGCTTGCCAGGCGCGGGTCATTTTGCAGTTTCACGCGCAGCGTTTCAGCATCGACTCCGACCGCGGCCTGCACAAACAGCGCCTGGTAGTTATGGTTGGTATCGAAGAGAGCCCAAAAGGTGCCGATGGGCATCCACACGGAAGCAAACGCAATGCCGGGGGCGCGGCAAATGCCCGAGATGGTGAAATCGCTGCCAAAGATCTGCACGCTCGAACCAACCTGCCAGGTATTGGACAACGCCAGCCCTTCGCCGACGATAACTTCCCGATCGTACGCCGGCCATGTCCCCTTCAATAGTGTCAGGTTATAGACGGGCTGCCAATCGTCCAACGCCGCAGCGCGCAACTGCACCACCTGGCCGCCGACGCGCGTGTGGCGAAAAACGATCGGGGAAATCCGGCTGACCATGTCAGGGATCAATTGCTGGGCAGCCTGGACGACCTGTGGTTCGAGGACCGCATCCGAAGGATCAATGCTATCGTTTTGGATCACGATCAGGTTTCTGCTGATTGTGCTTGTGTTCAATGAACTGGCAAGAGCTGCGGATAAGGAAACCAGGAGAAAGTAACTGCCAATCACCACAGCCAGGCCAATGACGCTCAATGTCGTGCGGCTGCGGTCATGCAGCATATCTATTAGGACGAATCTCAGCGATGGCGGCAATTATCTCCCCTCAATTGGCCGGCATGCAATTCATAAACCCTATCGCCCAGCCGAGTAAGTGCCTGGTTATGCGTGGCAATCACAAACGTGATACCCAGGTTGCGGTTCAGCTCCAGCATCAGCTGCATCACCGCTTCGGCATTCGTGGCATCCAGGTCACCAGTCGGCTCATCCGCCAGCACCAGGCTCGGGCTGCCCACCACCGCCCGGGCAATCGCCACACGCTGCTGCTCTCCCCCCGACAATTCCGCCGGTCTGTGACGCAGGCGCGCTTCCAACCCGACCTGTTTCAGTAGCACCGTCGCTTGTTGGCGCGCTTCCTTGAGCTTATATCCGCTGGCAAGCAGCGGCAAGGTGACATTATCCAGCGCGTCCAGCGAGGTGAGCAGGTTGAAGAATTGAAAGACAAAGCCGATATGTTGGCGGCGGAAACGTGTCAGCTCATCTTCACTGGCCTGATCGAGGGCACATGCCGTTGACAGTAAGTTTGCCGCTGCTTGGGTGATCCATTCCCCCAATCAGGTGCAGCAAGGTTGACTTTCCACCCCCACTGGGGCCCACAATGAATACGAAGGAACCGGCTGCGATCTGCAGGTCGACGCGCTGCAAGGCGGCGATTTTTTCGCCGCCTCGTAAATAGATTTTGGTAAGACCTTCGGCGTTGACAAGCATGATGATAGGATGATGACCTGCAGGATTATACAATCAAAATGCCCAGATAAAATTCACCGCTCAGTGCAATAGATCGCTTTGAGCGGTGGA
>CAWKGZ010000013.1:0-71825 GCA_963849335.1 uncultured Chloroflexia bacterium | reverse complement strand
GTCAACGGCTTGGTCCTTTTGAAGGTTTGTCAATGATTCGTGATTGCATACTCACATTTTACTTGGTACCTTACTTGGGTCTATGGGAAGGTTTGTCTTTGCCCTTCGAACTAAGGGTTAAGACAAATTTTCAAGGTGCAACGGTCTCACTCACTACAAATTTCTGAACTCCAAAATCATTTCAACTGAACCAATTGTTCAATCAACACAAGATCAATTACATTTCTCAATCAAACGGATAGCAGAAAGTCACAGAATACATTTGCACAATGACATCGAGACGATCAACCAGGGGTACGCTGCGTACTGTGGAGGTTCTATCGGAGAACAGCACAACTACCAGTGAAGACAACGAGGGTGAGGAATTTAACGATGAAATGATAGACGATACTTCGGACGAAGAGATAAATGACGAGGTAATGACGGGACAGTACAGCGCAGAAGATATTGAGAAAGGGTTGAACGAATTGTCCCAATACGTCAGGAAAAAAGCTGCTTGGAGTAATTATTGCCTCAACATAAATGGGGAAATGACTGGGACGTGCGACTGTGTCTTTCGTGTGTCGAGTATGGAAACGGGGAGAGAAAAAGAACTATGCTACGAACAGATGGCGAAATGGTTTTCATCGACGTATACAGTGGAAGAAGAGTCGAAACAAAAGAAGAAAGCGGAGACAAGGTTGTCGTTTCTCACAGATACATACAAAAAGTGTGTGCAGGCGAGGCTGTATAACAACGGCAAACAATACACGAAGACGGTTGATTTTACTATCTTGCCGCACAGTAAGAAAGAGTTTGAGGAAGCAACGTGGAACGGCCACGACTGGGACTTGGAGATCCTGTTACGAGATGCAGAGGATGACGCGGGAAAGAGAATGAAAATGTGTGTTCCATCGGTCTTGAATCTCTGGAGGTTTTTGGTGGGAGGTCCGGAGTGGAGCAATCATGGCAATGCCGCAATGAATACGTGGAACCGGCAAAATTATCCAAAAGTAATGGTCAATGCAGGTGTGATTGCTGAACAAACATGGAAACAACAAACGAGACAACGATTGTTCTATGCCAGGTTGGAGGATTTCATGGATTCCGCGGTAAATGATAAAAATGTTGGATTCAGGAGGGCATATCAGAAGTACAGCGAAATGGGTTGGGTACGAGGAGATGGTGGCGATGAGTCTTCAAATAAGTTCTGCAGAACAATGGCACAGAATTGGTACATGTGGAAGCTGGGAACCATCCACGTTATAAGGAGCAATTCAAAAATGGCCTATGGTAAGGGCACAAAAGAATTGTTCGACTCACTGGGGATGCAAGTGTGCAGTGTCAAAAGGACGACGTGCGAATTCCGAGGAGCTCTTCTTATGCATGGACGCACCGGATAAGATGATTGCACGTGTTGCAAGGGATAGGAAACTGCGCTACTTGCCGTTCGAGATGTGCGTCGATATCAAAAGCGCACTGGAGAACCACTATGGTGATGCTGGGGATGGAAGACTAACCGGTGATCTCAAATATCTCATGAAGGAAGAGAGTTACCAAAAAGATATTTAAAAGAAGCCGACAATGATATCCGGGAGACACCGCTTCGTATGTTGAACGAGAAAGACGGTGATGACAACGACCTTTACACAACCGTGGCTTTCCAAACAAGCGTGATATTGTCGGAGGTGCACCATCCGCAGGAAGCGCACGTTGACTTAGACCGCAAAAAAAAGATCCGGAGGATTACATGATTGGATTTCTCCCCCTAACAGAGACCGGACAATTCCTACAATTCTGGGAGTGTGGACAGAATAATCAGGAGGGCAAAATTGTTTTCGTACCCAGGGATGAGCTACTTTTGGTACCTGGCAAAACAATTCACGGGGGCGGATTCCGGGCCGACCACAGAACAGACGACTCGTTCGCGCACTTGAGGTTGCATTTCTATGTTTACCCAGGTGTAACAGAGTGTCCTTTCGCGAGGGGTGGGCATAAGAATGATTATATCGTAAAGAGCGCAAACTACTTCGACAACGAGCAATTGGAGGTGGCAAAGAAGGGCGTTAAAGGTCTACCTGAGTCTACTCTGGGCAACGCGTTCTTTCACGGCTACGGAAAATTGAATGTGGTTACTCAGGCATTTGCGTGTTTCATATATTCCTTAGTAAAAGATTGTTACAACCTACATGACTGCTTCGTCAATATTATGGGATTCCTCGGGAAAGTCAACGTGGTTTTCGTCCTCAAACCCATTCGAGTATCCTGTAACCGGATCTGGTGCCGGTCCGTATGCCTGGAACATAATGTCCGTTCGAAATGAATTCGCCAGTATCTCCGGCCCTTTCGAGATGACGACGCCATCCTTCGGCACCCTCCGCGATCAACTTCTCCTCTTCGATGCGTTGCTCGCGTTTTTTGTCTACAAACGGTTTCTTCTTCGTAGACGGTAGACCAAGAGACTTCCTTTCAAGCTTGTTGTGTTTCTTCTTTGTGGACACTTTTGGGTTCTTGAAAAACATTCCAATCGGTAAAACAGACTGTTTACTGGGAGCCATGTTGTTTCAAGTTGTTTTGTACTTGACTTGTGATTTGTACGACATGAGAATATTTGGGCGACAACAGTAACGTTGGAGGACACTTGGCTGTTGGGGACCATGAACTGACCAAAAAGCCAATAGTGATTGTCCTTGGAATCATTTTATTTATAAATATATTTACTATTGTGTTGGTTACTATCATAAAATTATTATTGTGACTAGAAATGAATCACTTTACTATTCGGAGCATCACTACAAAAAAAAGAATCACTTTGTACAGTAATGAAAATTATTCCGGTCTTAGATGGAGCACAGTCAAGAATTCAGAAACGAAATATTTTTCATACGTCACACAATGTAACATGTTCAACTCGTAATAAAATAAATATTTCAATTCGCGAAAGAATTAACTCAGAGAACAGCCAAGAATCAGAAACTAAACATTTCTCATACGTCACACATTGTCACATATAAGCAAATTACGCCCTGTGACAACATGTGGACGACGTGTCGACAACGTGTTGACGAGGTGTTGACGAGGTGTGTGCGAGGTGTGGACAAGGTGTCGACAACGTGTTTATAGGTGACAGAAAAGAACGATAGGGTGTTCTTCAATTACCCCCAATTAATTTGGGGGAATTACTTATAGTGTATTGGCCTGCGATTATTTAAGAGCGAAGAGAAAATGCAAGTCGGTTCAAAAAAGCGAGCCGAGCCATTTATTCTGTTTTAGCGAGCCGCCCTCTTCTGTAGAGCGTTAGTGCAGGAACCTCCCGTACCCTCAACGAGTGTTCGGTATTCTGACGTTTTTGTTTCTGAGTCGTAGTTCTGATTTTTTATTCAGATTTTCGGTTGTTTGTTATCCTTTCGCTTTCTCTATATACCGAACCCTCTCAAGAGATGCAACCGCGCTGAAAAATAATTTGATGATTCCTCCAGAAGTCGATATTCCAGATACGAACTCAAACAAATCTATGCCGCCGCCAAAGAAGCGAATCAAATGCGAGATCGCGTGTTATCGAAACTCATCTCGGCGGAACTCCAAGAGGCCACATCGCATGCCAAACAATATAATCATACCGCAATTCGAGGTGATCCATCACTACCCATTCCGCATCATGCCTTGGGAACCTTGGAATATTCCCAAGAAGGTCGCATTGTCAGCGCTATGCGAACATTGAAAAAGGGATTGGAGCGCTATTACCCCCATGCCGATAAAGCCGCGGGATTGACTGGAAGTGAAAAGTGAACGGCTCTTTCCCAAAGTTGCGCCCCAGTGGATTTTTGTCTGTTGTGATCGTGTAAAGCGACTCGCCCAGTGCTGCTCAATAATGCGAGAATTGTCGGTTCAATAGGGCTTCGCAAGACTGGCCGAAAGTGAACGGCTCTTTCAAAGGTGCGCCACAGAGAATTCAGGCTGCTGTGGGGTCCGTCGCACGATTCGGAATAAGCACAGCAGGCTTCAACAACCGATTTCACCGGCGCAGAGCAGTCCAATTTTGTTAAATTCTTTCCGTTCGGATACATCTGAGCCGGGTTTTGAGATTCCGAAATTCCATTTGTGATTTTTTTGTTTTCACGATGTGAGCAGGCGTATGATTATTTGTAATCACTTTGTGAAAAAGCCGACGATAATCATTTTAGGAATAATCGGGTATTTTGAGAAATACAAATTGCATAACCTGACATTTTAAGAATCACAAATGAGATAACGAGGTCATTTTGGGAATCACAAAAGCAAAACACATAATCTTCATACGAATGTTACATTTATCCTTTCAACACTCTGTTGTTTCCATTTCGTGGTTTCAAACAATCTCTAGTACGATAATCGCAATATCACAAATGACATTGTCATGAAGATCACAACTAAGACTATACATTTATCCTTTCAACACTCCTCTGTTTTCATTTTGTGGTATCAAACAATTTCAATAACGACCATCATGATAACACAAATGAGATTCACGAAGATCACAATCTAGGCTAGTTGGTTTCACAAAAGGATTTGCGATGTTAATGTTTTCAGAGATTCTTTCTTTATACGTTTAACACTATCTCAGTAATCCTTGTTTCTGATGGTTTTCCCTTTTTGTCGGTGTCTTCACATATACATTGTGCATTGGTCCTGCTTACTACACCGTACTACACAGCAAACATTCCGCCGCTGGTTTCTTTTCCGTCCTCCATTTCACAAAGGTCGATTTTTGTAAATTGCAACCAATCCATTGTTGGCATCATCGGTTCAACCACAGCCTCATCCTCCGCAGGTTCCTTACTCTTCTTCTTTTCCGGTTTCACGTTCCGTTTCGCCGCCAGTTTCAAACTGTCGCCCCATAGCTTTGCATTTGGGCCAGCTCGCGATTGACCCATAATGTAGCAGTATTTGTTGTATTGTGGTACGGTTTTGCTCGCGGTGTTGCTAAACCCTTTCTTCGGACCAGCAGTAGCACGTTCGTCATCCGCAGACGATTCGTCGTCATTGTCGTGTACCGCCGTATTCGAGCTCTTTTCTCGTCCCTCTCTTTAGACCACACTGGATAGTAGTAAGTCATCAGCTGCCAAACAAAAGCCTCATCACTTACAGAAACAGCATCACTGTACTTTCTGCGATTATTGATAAAGAATGAACATTGTGAGGTGTTTCGCGTTTGTGAGTTGCAGACTCGTTTGTCAATCTAACGTACCTTGAAATTTTTGGCATAACGTTCCAACAGTTTACGTTTGCGTTATCAGGTGTGATATCTGGGTTCAATAAAGGCGTGGATCGCTGCGTGCTATGTATTGCAACTGCAGAGCACGTCGTCTTCATCACGTACGTTGTCTTAGAATGCTTGGTACCTTCATAAAATGACCTGCGAGTTCATACATAAAAAATCAAACGATGATAGTGGGTTAGGTACCGGAAATCACACTAAAATCCACAGCAAATCTTCCACCACCCGCATTGGAACAAAAATTTTACCAAGCCCAACACAATCTCCATTACAACGTTATACAAGCATACACGAAATTGATCATTGCATTCCACTACTCATTGCCAGAATGCTTGCACCCAATCTCAACCACCACCATATGAGACTGCTTTCTAAGTACTGGCAATGCCCTCGTATCCATGTTGGCTTTCATCGAAATGGCTGTTGTTTGTTTTTCGCGACATGAACAGAAAGAATGAATTTGTCTCTATTGTATTGAAGTGACAAATTCAAACGGCACATGACCTTCATGTATAGGCACGCTCGTTCATCTCATCTCCGTTCACAGGCTGGTACGGTTCAAAATACAGTTTCATAGGGCATTTTCCCCCTACTTAACAAAAGCCAGTACCCCAAAACCACGCCTGCCAGTTATATTCAAACAATTGTTATACATCGCACGCCTGCAAGTTGTATACTCAGAAATCTTTCACTACCAAATACTTGGTCGCTTTTGCATAGTTTGTTCCATTTGCAGTTACCGTTATTGATGGTATTGCTTTTCCATAATCAGCAACAACAATAGGTAATGCTTGTAAGATTTTACAGTGAAAAAATGAGCCCTCATTGTTTTGGATTTTCTGTCATGAACATCTTCAATACATAAGCTTGCCAGGCTGTCACCAAGATCCCATCATCCCAATGTAAATACGAGAGAGGGGAGTGCAAGTTGTTGCACGGGAATACCACACATTCGGACTTGACCGATTTCACTATACTGGCCTTCAATGTTCGTGGGAGTGAGCAAATCACCAGTCTGTTCCACTGCGCCTGTGTACGTCTGCCCATTGACTTCAAACGGGTACTGAAATATGTTCTCACCTGTTCAATGAAACACAAAGAAACCTTTTCGGAGAGAACTTGAAGTCTCAAGGCGCCACGAGATAAGCAGATCATTCAAAATCAATCGATCCCTTTTCCGTACCATCTTCCTCAAAGGAAGCTGTAGCTGCGGTAGTATTTTTGCTCGCAGTCCCCGAGGTGGTTTGCAAAGTATCAGGAACTTTGTTGCCAGATGTTGCGGTAGACGTTGCAGCAGTTGGTGTTGTTCCTGGCCACCCATGTCAGATGCTGCGGTAGCTGTAGCTTGCTGTTCCGCTCCAAGTTTCAGCGTCCGTTCCCAAAGTACCGGTTGCGTGGCCGCAGATGCTGCGATAGTTGTAGCTGCGGCACGAAAACGAAACAAGCCCTGCCCAAAAGGCAACGGTATCGTACTGCATACGATACATGCTTTTGGGGGGGGGGGGGGGGTCCTCGTCGACGGACCAGGTTATTGGATGATAGATGGCTAACCACAAAAACAAACTTTCCAATCCGTGGACTAATTTGCGTGCGATAAACATCGGTGTCAATGTCCAGAGATCGACATTGCGGCTCAATGGTAAAGGAGAAGGAAACCATGATTGGAACAAAACGAATTACATTGTTCCAAAAGCTGCCGCGAATGGACTGTGCCGTCTCTCCATTTCAATTAAACCCAACCGTCCCGAACGCACGTCTGAGACAATTTGGAGGGACTGACAAGGAGCGGAATGGCTCCTTGAAGATGGTCAAAAGGACGAAAGCTTGGGTGGAGTGTAGTTAGAAAACTTGCTAACGAATGCTTTTGCCCCGAACCTTTTGCTCTGAACCTACCGTGATCCCATCGCTCCTTCTTGTCCATCCATCGGCATTGGTCGGGTGTTGAGTATTTCTTGTCGTTCAATTTCGGTCTGACTGGTAGTTACAACTGAGATATTCAATACCCCGCTGCGTAAGCCTCTTCACCACGGCAAGGTCGTCAATATCGAAGAGGATTGGAAATACGGTAGCCAGAGAAATCACGGGGAGCGTCAAACAAATCATTGGTTGAGAACCTACGGCTCCGAAGAGCCGCATGAATTGCCGTGGATGGAACCCCAAACCAACTGATAACTTCATGATTGCAAGGCCTTAAACCACCATAACCACCAGGTGTTCTCATGCCAGAGGCCCTTAAGACATAGCCACATGACAGCACCAACGAAAGGGATGATTTTGAATAGCAAGAATAGCCGCAACTGTCCCGCCGAATGAAGATGAATGCGTAGTAGGTCTTGGAGATGGAGGATGGAGGATGGAGGATGGAGGATGGAGGATGGAGGATGGAGAATGGAGAATGGAGAATGGAGAATGGAGGAGTTGTTGTCCAGGACAAAAACCCAATGATTGAACATCTTGATATTGGCATGCTGTCTTCCGTTTCACGCCGCATTGTTCATGCAAAAGCAATAACGTAGCTGACTTGTTCTAGTCGAGCTTGGTGATTGTGAAAGGCTTTCTTTTCTTTTGGCACTTGCCATAATTGCCACGGGAGCTTTGCCATGCCGAAGCAACTGATGCTGGCATGAAATCTTTCATCGGTATGTGATCTTCTCCGGTTAGACGTGAAACCATGAGAGCCGGCATGATCTCGGTTGGTAACCACTTCCACTCACCCAGTATGATACCACCGTCATTACAGTTATGACTTCTTTGGGGTACCTGGCAGATGGGAGATGGAAACGGGCATCAACAAGATCTCAGTTGGTATCAGCCAGTGTCCAAGTGATCAGGGGCAATTCGAAGACGACCTCTTTCATATGGAACACCTTCCATGTGTTTGTCTTGGAGTGGTGAATTTGCAGAGTTCAAACGAAGACAGGTTTTTGGGAGGTAAAAAGTCCGAAGTTGCTTTGAAGGCTTGTTCTTATGGAAGAAGATTCCATGCTCAAAAATATCCAAGTCATCAAGGAAAGGAAAGCAAGGCTCATTTCGTGATCATTGCATAAAAGTATCGAATGGTCAAACCGTTCAAGTGAAACAATCCTGTCATTTGCGTGCACAAATCGAGTAGAACGGCTTTTGTGATCCATATCAATAGCATCTTCTTGTTGGCGCTAAAGTTACACCAAACAATCTTTGTCGTCTTTGCTTCTGTAGAAATGCGGAAGTAGATGTGCGGTGGCACGCTGTCCATGCATGCAGCGAATACAGCCTTGTTTCCTGTGCGTGTTGGCTTTGCAGACTTTGAACGAATATGATTCCATGGGAGGCAAAGAGACTGAGATTTCTGTTGAGAGTCGTATTCTGGAGGAAGAAGATTCAATGCCCAAAGAATGTCCAAATCTACCAAAACAAGGAGAGCAAGGATCCATTCGGGATCCTTGCATGAAACGTAGTGGAGGGTCAAACCCGTCAAGGAAAACGATCCTGTTGTTCTCGTACCGCAGTAGTAGACGTACGGTGGCGCGTTGTCCATAGAATTGCAGAAGTGGACGTACGGTGGCACGCTGTTCATGCATGCGGCGAATACAGCCTTGTCTTCTGTGCGTGTTGGCTTTGCAGACTTTGAACGAATATGATTCGATGGGAGGCAAAGAGACTGAGATTTGGTGGCCCATTCTAATAGCATCATTCTCACAACCCAGATAAGAACCATCTGAATGTTGTCGAAGTCGACTTGGGCCAGCTTCATCAGTGCAAGGATCATGGTGGGGACCTCGCATGAAACCTAGTTGGTATCGGCAGTCCGGCCGTTCACGCAAAACAATCCAATCACTTGAGAGTCCAAATCAAATTGCGCGGCCTTTAGGGCCCAAACCGATAGCAGTACTCTCACAAACCAGACAAGTGTCATCTTGATGTTGTAGTAGTCAAACTGGCTGATCATCATCAGCCGAAGGATCAGTTCAGGATTCTTGCGTGAAACGTAATAGAAAACGGCGGCGGTCCACCGTATTCACTTTGGAATGATTACTTCCTTTCGTCTTAAATTGGCCCGCCAGTAATGCAAAATCAGTGTTGGCTGGATTGCTATTGAGAGTAGAAGTGATGGTTCAAATAGCTCCTTGATTTCTCGAATATTCATGTCTGTTGTGTATTGTTTGTTCCCTTGGTTGCTCCAATATTGCTGTTGGTTGTGTATTGTTAGTGTTCTTAATCTTCTCCAATTGATTCGACATTTGTGTTGTTACTGAGAGGTGACTGAACTGGTTGTACTGCAGTTCCTTTGCCCAGTGCGATCGTCTAACCTGACCACGGCCGAAGTCGTGTGCTTTCCAATACGCGGCGCTGAGCGTTAGTGTTCGTTACGGTAAACCGAAAGTCACAAATTGGCCCACCGGTAGAGCGGAAGCAACGTTGGTTGTATGACAAGTACGGTTGCCAATCAGTAGCTCAGATGTTTCGCGATCTGTTATCCAATAAGTCTTCCCGCTGTATATTGTTGTTTCGCTTTTTGCGTTGTTGCTGAGATGTTACCGAACTGGTTGTACTGCAGTTCCTTTGCCCAATGCGATCGTCTAACCAGACCACGGCCGAAGTCGTGTGCTTTCCAATACGCGGCGTTGAGCGTTAGTGTTCGTTACGGTAAACCGAAAGTCACAAATTGGCCCACCGGTAGAGCGGAAGCAATGTTGGTTGGATAGCTATTGAGGGTGTGAGTGATTGTTTGAAATGAAAAATTATGGTGCATCCATTGAAAAAGTGAATGCACTCATGGGTATTGGACGGTCATAGCAGAGTGGGGCGCTGTAGCGCACTGTAACCGTACACTACTATGGAGACTTATTTTTCAAAATCCCAATAAGTGAAACTGTGTATGGGGGTAGCTCGGCGCTAAAGGACTGGGCACCCAAAGCCGCGGGCCGGTCCCTGAAGGCGTCTGGCCCTGGTCCTCTGAGGTAGAACAATACACTTATGACCTGGAGATGGCAGCAGATTTGCTGGCTCAGGCGGGCTACCCGGACGGTGGTTTCTCGTTGCGAATGACCTATGCATCGGAGAATGATACCGAGGCGGCTTTTGCTCCCCTGATCCGCGATTCGTACGCCCAGATCGGCGTGGATGTGCAAATCGAGCCCATGCTGTTCAACCAGCAATGGGAGTTGGCGAAGAGTGATCCCGCCAATGCCCAGGATATGTTCCTGCTGCTGTACTGGCCAACCTACAGCGATGCTGGCTCAGACAACCTGTGGTCGATGTTCTACTATACCGAATACCCGTTCTTCAACCTGTCCTACTGGAACAGCCCGGAGTTCAATGCCCTGGTAGACGAGGCGATCGCGTTGACAGTGACTGACCCGGTGACTTCACAGGCAAAGTACATCGAAGCCATGAACCTCCTGGTAAGCGAGGCTGCAGGTGTGTTCTACTTCGATACGCGGGCAGTCTTCATCATCCCGGATCGGGTGGAAGGCTTTGTGTACAACCTGAACTACCCGTTTACCCCGTATTTCTTCTACCTGCTAAGCCCAGCTGAATAGATCAGCAGTCGGCAAAGCAATGTGATCGAACCGGGAGCAGAATCACCCCATGGCTCTGCTCCCGGTATGCGATAATCAATTATGAGAGATAAGGTCTGGTGCAGTGTGAAGATATCCTTGGCAGCAGAAGCGTATGCATAAGATTGAGTATATCCTGCGGCGCATCGCAACTTCAATCCTGGTGCTGCTCGGTGTCTCCGTGATCACCTTTGCCCTGGCGCGGGTGGTGCCTACCAATGCTGCCGCATTGTACATCGGGCCGCGGGCGCGGCCTGCAGATATCGAGCGGGTCAGCCACCAGCTCGGTCTGGATCGCCCGCTGCCGGTGCAGTATGCCATCTACATGCGCGATCTGCTGCATGGCGACCTGGGCACCTCAATTGGGACCAAGCGCCCGGTAACACAGGAGATCACAGAGCGTCTGCCGGTGACATTAGAGCTGCTGGTGGTAGCTATGCTGGTGGCAACCCTGGTCGGCGTGCCCCTGGGGGTGTTGAGCGCCCGCTGGCAAGGAAGAGCCCCAGATATCGCGATTCGCACCATCTCCATCGTGGGGGTATCGATGCCAGCCTTTTACCTGGGTTTGCTGCTGCAAATCTTATTCTTCCGCAACCTGGACTGGCTGCCCCTGGCAGGCAGGATCGACAGCAATCTCCGTTTCACCAGCCCGGTAGAGCAAATCACCCACTTCATCCTGCTGGATACAATCCTGACCAGCAACTGGGTGGCTTTCAAGGATGCACTGCGGCACATTATCCTGCCGGCAATGACCCTGGCTGCCTACCCGGTCGGCCTGATCTCCCGCATGACCCGGGCAGCCATGCTGGAGGTGCTGGAGCAGGACTACATCCGCACGGCGCGTGCCTATGGGATCAAGGAAACTGTCATCACCTACCTGTATGCCCTCAAGAACGCCATCAGCCCGACCCTGACTGTGATCGGGTTGACATTCGCCATTGCCCTGACCGGCACATTCTATGTTGAAATCATCTTCAACTGGCCTGGATTGGGATTGTTTACCGTCCGCTCGCTGCTGAACGTGGATTACCCGGCGATCATGGGAGTCACCCTGTTTGGCGCGGTCGGATACGTGGCCATCAACCTGGTAGTGGACCTGCTCCATTCGTGGGTTGACCCACGTATTAGCCTGCATTAGATTTTCGAGGGTCTGCCCCACGCACAAGAGGCAACCTGGCGGGAGGTTTTGGAATGTCGGTGGTATCGCTGGCGACATCAGGAACTGAGCTGCAGCGTACGCGCACCTGGCGGCATGTGCTGCGGGTCATCGTGCGCGATCCGCTCTCGTTGGCCAGCACGCTCGTCATCATCCTTTTCATACTGATCGCCATCTTCGCCTACCAGGTAGCGCCCTACCCCGAAGAAGGCGCAGGCAAGACCAATGTTCCCAATTCAATGCTCTCACCCACCACAGACCACCCACTGGGTGCAGACCGGCTGGGGCGGGATATGCTCAGCCGTATCATCATCGGTACGCGACCGGCGCTGGTCATACCGATGTTCGTGGTGGCATTTGCTGTCTTGATTGGGGTGCCGCTGGGCGCCATTGCCGGGTATAAGGGCGGCTGGATTGATGAAATCATCATGCGTATTACCGATCTGTTCCTGGCCTTTCCACCCCTGCTGCTGGCGATGGCGATCACCTCCGCATTAGGGCGCGGCATGGCAAACGCAGCTATCGCGCTGGTGATCGCCTGGTGGCCCTGGTATACCCGCATCGCCCGCAGCGTGGCAGCCAGCCTGCGCGAGCGCTATTTTGTGGAGGCAGCCCAGGCAATTGGCGTGCGGGATTGGGTCATCATCCTGCGCCATATCCTGCCCAACACCATCTCACCCATCCTGGTTGAAGCAACCATCGACCTGGGCACCGTCATCCTGGCGATGGGCGGGCTGGGTTTCCTGGGCCTGGGTACGCAGCCTCCCTCCCCGGATTGGGGTTTGATGGTCAGCGAGGGGCGCGAGTTCATCCTGAACCAGTGGTGGATCTCATCGTTCTCCGGGCTGGCAATCTTGATCGTAGTACTGGCCTTCAACATCCTGGGAGACACGCTGAGAGATATCTTCGACCCGAGGCAGTACCGGTGAGCAGCTTACTGGATGTGCGCGACCTGTACCTGGAATTCAAAACCTCACGCGGTCGCCTGCAGGCGCTCAACGGGATCAACTTCAGCGTTAAGAAAGGTGAATTTTTTGGTCTGGTGGGTGAGACGGGCTGTGGCAAAACGGTGACCGGGCTGGCGATGATGAAACTGCTCTCCCGCTCTGCTCGCATTCCCCGCGGCGAGATCATCCTGGACGGTACCAACCTGCTGGCGCTGTCCCGTAAGGAGATCCAGGCAGTCCGGGGTGGCAAGATCGCCATGATCTTCCAGGACCCTTCTTCGTCACTCAACCCGGTATTTACTGTGGGTGGGCAGATCCTGCGGGTGATCCGCCAGCACATGAAAATGCCTGCTGCGCAAGCCAAAGCCTATGCGCTGGAAATGCTGCAGGCGGTGGGGCTGCCCGATGTGGGCCGGATTTACGCCTCCTATCCCCACCAGCTCTCGGGAGGGCAGCAGCAGCGGGTAATGATCGCCATGGCGCTCGCCTGCCGGCCGCATTTGCTGGTTGCGGATGAGCCCACCACCGCCCTGGATGTCACCATCCAGGCTCAGATCTTACGCCTGTTGCGCAGCTTACAGGAAAAATTCGACATCTCCATCATCTTGATCACGCATAACCTAGGCGTCGTCGCCCAAACCTGCGACCGGTTGGCAGTGCTGTATGCCGGCTACGTGGTCGAATCTGGCTCTCACCGAGGCCATCTTTAATCATCCCCAGCATCCCTACACCCGTGGGTTGATGAACGCCATTCCCCGCCCAGGCTCGCGCGGCAAAAAAATGGCTGCCATCGCCGGAACTGTGCCATCCAATCCAGGCAGCCTGCCTGGCTGCCCCTTTGCCCCACGCTGTGAGCTGCGCTTTGAGCGCTGCCAGCAGGAGCGACCAGGCTCGTATCTGATCGAGGCCGAACACCAGGCAGCCTGCTTCCTGCTGGACCCCCGGGAGGCCCGTCAATAAGCCATGGAAACGCTGGTTGATATCCGCGGATTGAAGAAACATTTCCGCCTGCCCGGGGGCTGGCTTTCTGGTGGCGCTCGTTATATCCGTGCGGTGGATGGCGTGGACCTGTCGATTACAACCGGGGAGGTTTTCGGGCTGGTCGGCGAGTCGGGCTGTGGAAAAACTACCCTGGGCCGTTTGGTGCTCCACTTGTTGGCGCCCACCGCAGGGAAGATCTTGTTCGGCGGACAGGATTTGACCCTGCTTAAAGCCAGCGCCCTGCAAAAGTTCCGCCAGCAAATGCAGATTGTGTTCCAGAATCCCCTTTCGTCGCTCAGCCCGCGCCTGCGTATCGAGCAAATCATTGCTGAACCGATCGTGACCCATCATATCCTGCGCGGGGCAGATATTCGCCCACGGGTGGTTGAGCTGTTAGAAATGGTAGGGCTGAACCAATCGCATATTGACCGCTACCCACACGAGCTTTCTGGTGGTCAGTGCCAGCGGGTAGCCATTGCCCGGGCGTTGGCGATCAATCCCCGCTTGATCGTGCTCGATGAACCGACGTCGGCGCTGGATGTTTCGGTGCAAGCCCAGATCATCAACCTGTTGGAAGACCTGAAGCAGAGCCACGGATTGACCTACCTGTTCATCTCCCACGATTTGAACGTAGTCCAGCATATCAGCGACCGGATGGGTGTGATGTATCTCGGAAAAATGGTCGAGTGCGGTTCCAGCGAAAGAGTATTTGATCAGCCAATGCACCCGTACACCAAGGCGCTGTTAGGGGCGATCCCGCTGCCCGTGGTGAATGCCCGGCGCGACCTGGTAGTGCTGGAAGGGAATGTACCCAGTGCAGTGTCACCACCTTCGGGGTGTAGATTCCATACGCGCTGCCCATTGGCGCAGCCAATTTGTGCGGAGAGCGAGCCTGAGCTGTGCAAGGTCCAAGCAGGGCGATTGGTCGCCTGTCATTTTGTTGAAGGTATGGTGTAAAGGAGTGCCAGCATGACGCGTTTATTAGGTGTTGCAGGAGTGCAGATGACCGTCGTCCCGTGGGATGCTCAAGGTACGGTGGAAAAAATGGCAGATATTGCCATGAACATCAACAAGAGCTTCCCGTGGGTGCAATTGGTGATGTTTCACGAGCTGGTGGTGCCTGGATTAGTACAGTTCGTCACTCCGGATGACAAGGATTGGTGGAAACGAAATACAGAGCCAATTCCAGGCTCGCTCTCCGAGCGTCTGTGCGCCATCGCCCGGGGCACGGGGCAATGGCTGATCCCCGGCTCGATGTTCGAAATGGACGGCGATAAGCTGTATAACACAGCACTGGTCATCTCACCGCTGGGGGAAATCGTGGCGAAATACCGAAAGATGTTCCCATGGCTGCCCTTCGAAGCAGGAACGTCACCTGGAAATGAGTTCTGCGTGTTTGATATCCCTGATGTGGGAAGGCTGGGTTTGTGCATTTGCTACGACATGTGGTTCCCGGAGGTTTCGCGGACATTAGCCTGGATGGGTGCAGAGGTCATCCTGCAGCCCACTTTGACCCCAACCTCAGATCGAGAGTTGGAGCTGGTGATGGTGCGGGCGAATGCGTTGTTCAACCAGACCTATTTCATGAGCGTGAACGGAATAGGTACCTGGGGCGGAGGGCGCTCACTGCTGGTTGACCCGGATGGGCGGATCCTGCAGGAGGCAGGCACCAACCAGACCATCCTAACCGAGGTGCTTGATCTGGACCGTGTTACCCACACACGCGAATTTGGCACCATTGGACTGGCACAAACCCTCAAACAACTGCGGGACTCGGGGCAGCACTTCCCGATCTATGAGGATGGCAACCTGGCTAAGGGTAGTTTTGAAAATTTAGGTGTGCTTAAGTTTCACCGCTCGTTGAATAACGTGGATAAAAAGAAATCAGGGTAATTCTTCGCTCAAATTTCCTGCTGTTCGAAGATCCCAATCGCCAGCACCAGGCTAACCAGGATGATCGCCAGCGCCGAGGCGGCTGCGCCGCCCTGCCCGGCTGCCGCCCCGCTGAGCAAACTGGCCGCGTCTGTGCCCGGGCTCATGTCGGCGGCTTTCTGACCGAGCAGCGTCGCCCAGCTCATCAGCCCACCCGGCAACAGCGCGCCCCAGCGGGGGAGAGTACCCAGCAGCATCTGCGCCACACACAATCCCAGGCCAATGCCGCCCGCCGCCACGGTGGACTTACCCAAGGTGCTGCCCAGCAGGCTGAGCCCGACGAAGGTGAGCAGCCACAGCAGCAGCACGCCATTCAGCAGCAGGAAGCTGCCAATTTCCAGGGCGCCGAATAAGAACAGGGTGTAATAGTAGGCGCCAATGGCAGCCAGCAGGAAACCCGCCAGGTAGATCAGGAATTGGGCGGCGAACTTGCTGGCAATGAAGGCCCAGCGCGCCATCGGCTTGCTGAGGATCATCGGCGCTACGCCGCGCTCCTTCTCGCCCACCACCGCGCCCATCGCCAGCAGCACCGCCAGGATAAAGCCGAACTGGGATAGGTTTTCGATATATTGCACCATTGTATCGGCGATCGTCGGCGGTGGGATAAGGTCAACAAACATCTGTGCCTCTTCAAACGAGCCGATGATCTCCGGCATGAAACGGGCAAACAGCGGTGACATCATCCCGAATGCCAGGAACACTACCCAGATCACCAGGATGCGTTTGGTGCGCCATGCCTGGCGCAATTCTTTCACCGTCGCCACCCAGAAGACAGCTATCTCGCCCTGCAGCGGGCCGGGTTGAGTCTTGCGCAGGCCACTGCGGCGGATCGTCCAGATAGCCCACGCCCAGCCCGGCGCCAGGACTGCCAACATGACGCCCAGGTAAGCCAGCGGCTGCTCCTGGTAGGTGCTGCTCGCCCACACGGCAGCGTAATCGATTGCCGCATGGTACGCCACTGCCAGGGGGATATACACCCAGTCACGGCGCAGGTTATGGCGGGCAAAGGACTTCCACACCATCAGCGACAGGGTGACATGGGCGCTGATGGCGAGGATGCGCTCGAGCAGCGGCTGAAGCGCCAGCCAGGGCGAGCTGGTTAAAGTCCCCAGCTGCACGTTGAGGGCAGAAAGCTGCTCAGAGGTCAAGCCCAGTTGGGTCAGGTCTACCCCGCGCAGGGGAAGCAGGGCGCTGACGGTGGCCGCAGTGAGCACCCCGCCGAAGACCATGGCTTCGATGCCGCCATGCCCCAGCCCGAGCATCAGGCTGCCAGGCAGGTTGACCCAGCCAGGGCGCATTTTGCTAAGCACAAGATAGCCGGCGGTGCGCGCCAGTTCCTCGCACAGCCCGGCGGTCAATCCGGCGGTCAGGGCAACGCGCCACAATGGCAGATCGCTGAGCGTCTCACCGGGCAGCCAGCCCAGGTCCGCCAGCCACTCGTTGAGCGGCAGGTGTACGGCCTGGGACAGGGCGAAGACCAGCGCACCCAGGCTGAACAGCAGCCAGGGTGTGGGGCTGAGGCGGCGCAGGCCGGCAGCGAGGAGGACAGGGAGAAGGATCATCAGGGTAATGGAGAGGATGTAGGCGAATTCAAGCATATTATGTACTCAACTGCAAGAAGATATCTTCAAGCGATGGTCGCACCCATTCATAACGCAGCAACGGCAGGCGGTGTGCCACCACCAGCGGCAGCAGCTCGCCTTTGGCGCTGGGTACATCCTGGATCATCACACGCAGTACGGCGCCCTGCAAACGCTGGCTGGCAGCCCAGGGCTGCGCCTGCAGCGCCTTCTGAAAGCCGGCCAGCGCCGGGGAGTCAATGGCACCCGCTTCCAGCTCCAGGTCAACCGCGTCCACCGCATACTGCGCCAGCAGTGCTTCCCGGTCGGAGACCAGCACCAGCCGTCCTTTATGCAGGATGGCGACCGTATCGCACACGCGCTCGATATCGGTCAGAATGTGACTAGAGAGGAAGACGGTGACCTGGCCGCGCAACCCGGCGATCATCGCCAGCACCTCCGAGCGCCCGGCAGGGTCCAGGGCGCTGGTCGGTTCATCCAGCAGGAGCACCGGTGGGTTGCCCACCAGCGCCTGGGCGATGCCCAACCGCTGCAGCATGCCGCCCGAGTAGCCGCCGATGCGCCTTTTGGCGGCTTCTTCCAGCCCGGAAAGCGCCAGCAGCCCGGCGATCTGGCGCTTGCGCTCGGCGGGATCCAACCCCTGGATCTGGGCCACATAATCCAGGTATTCGCGCCCCGCCATCCAGTTGTAAAAGGCGGGGTCCTGGGGCAGGTAGCCAAAGCGGGCGCGGGCGGAGCGCTCCAGGCTGGTGGTCTCCAGCCCGGCGACCCAGGCGCGCCCGGAGGTGGGCAGCGCCAGCCCGGCGAGCATGCGCATGGTGGTGGTTTTGCCGGCGCCGTTACGCCCCAGGAAGCCGAAGATCGAGCCGTACGGGACGGACAGATCCAGGTTCACCAGCGCCTGCACCGGGCCATAGCGCTTGGTCAGGCCCTGGCACAGGATGGCCGGTCCATCCGCCGAGGGGGATGCAGACGAACCAGCCATGACGGCTGTGGTAGCGGTCATGACCTATTCTTCCGTCCGCCCGGCGATGAAATAGACAATCGGACCGAGCAGCTCGCCGAAGATGATGATCAGCGCCCACATCCACTTCGGCCCGCGGGTCTTCTCGCGTTTGGAGAGGTCGATCAGGGCAAAGATTGCCAGGCCAATTTGGATCAGCAACAGGGGGATGATCAGGGGGAGGTATTTCAGGAATTCTTCCATGGAGTTGCTCCTAATACAAACAAGTACCCGCATGAATAGTGGGTCATCAATTGTGGTAGTAGTTTATATCGAAACTATTGGGATGTCAATTGAGGGGCAAGTTATCCGCCAACCGGAAGTCGCGCCACAAGCTCGGAATCACACCAGCACCACGGACAGTCGCACCGTCAAGTGCGCCTATCCGTGTGCTGGGATCAGGAATAATCTATCTATACGAGAAGAGGTACTCAGTTCGAAAACGGGCGGGTCAGCTCCATCTTCAAACGCATTTTTACATCATTATCCACGAACAGCGATCCATGGTATTGCTGCACCGGGTGGATCTCAGTGCCATCCAGCACTGTGCTGTATTCGAGCAGGGTCGAGTCGCCATTTGGTTCTGAGCGGTAGTCGATTTTCTTGATCGCTCCGGCAGCATCCCGCTGAATGTTCAGGCTGGTGGTGGTTTTTAAGCCGTAGCCAAAAATCGAGACAGCCGGGATGCTGGAGCGCACACCTAATTCACGGCGAAATTCACGCGCCGCGTGGAGCAGGGGGATATACTGCTCGGGCAACCAGCTCTCATCCTCGAGGAAGTTGATCTTCGTCCCATTATTGTCGGTTGGCATGGCATATGTCGGCAGGATCTGGTAGCTGGCAGGGAAACTCATATACACCTTGCGCAGGCGCTCGCCCATCAATCCAAAGGGGAGCAGATCAGGTCCACTGAGCATACTCATCAGGCCTTGCACCGCGCCACGGTGTGGGCCTCCCATCAGTATCACGCGTTCTACCCGTTCCTTTCCCCCCAGGCGCTCGATGTAGTAGCGGCTGACCATGGTGCCCAGGCTGTGACCAATGATCACCAGCGGTTGGTCGCGCGGCAGGCTTTCCACCAGCGCGCCCAACTGGCGGGCGGAGGTACGCACATCCTGGCGCCAATCATAGGGGAACTCAAAGAAGTCTATCCCACGTTGGTAACCCAACTCTTCCACCAGATAGTCGCCCATCCGGTTGTATTGGTCGAGCTTGATCAAGTTTGGTACGATCACCACCTCTTCCACAATCTTGCGCGGCTCGAAGGGTAGGGGGTATTGCAGCATTTCCGGGTTGGTGAACAGCGCTTTGATATTGGGGAAAACGCGCTCACTTCCACGCCACATCTCGCTGCCCATCAAACCAGGTACAAAGATGACAATCCTCCGGGCTGCCCCTTTTGGCAGACTGGTGTCTGCCAGCGTGAGCGACTCTTCCTGGAAGCCGCTTTTATAGACGATCGAGGCTTCACCGATGCGGAACTCATCCCCATCCTGCAAGATGAGCTGTTCGATGCGCGTTTCGGCGCCTTGCCAGGTACCATTGGTTGAGCCCAGGTCGCGGAGCACAAAGATGCCTCCCTTACGCTGGATTTCAGCATGGTTGCGCGAGACCTTGGGATGCTCCAAGACGAGCATGTTGGCATCAGTGCGGCCAATGGTCAGCTCATCGAGGTCCCCCAAGGGTATTTCCCAGGTGCGGCGCGGCGTGACTACCACCAGGCGTGGCTGGCTTGTCTCGTTGACTGCGACGGGTAGCACCTCATCAACCAGGGCTTTCTCCAGGTCAGCTTCAGCATCGATGATCGTCATGCCAGGTATTTGAATGGCTCCCTGGCGTTCAAAACGAAACAGGCTGCTGCCCAACTTGATCAGGTCGCCAGGCTGGAGCGGGATGCGGTTAATACGCGCATCGTTGACATAACTACCGTTGGATGAGCCCAGGTCGACCAGTGTACAGCCGCCTGGACCACACTCTAATCGGGAATGGCTGCGAGAGGCGCGGTCATCGGCCAGGACGATATCACTTGTAGTCGCCCGCCCCAGGGTGATGCGGGTTTTTCCCAGCTCGTATTCTTGTTCCGAGCCATTATCCGAAAGGTAGATCAATTTTCCGTAACTATTTTCCATGATACACCTCGAGTGAATTTACGGCAGGGTGAAGCAGTTGCCACTGCCGATGATGACTGTATGGTTCGGGTTGGCAACCAGCACACATAGCTGGGTGGCGCCTTCCGGTCTGACTGCCTGGGTGTAACCCGTGAATGGAGAGCTTCCTCCATACATCAAGCGATTGCTGCTGATACTGTCCGCCTGCTCGGCGGCATAAATATCAAAAAAGAAATGCAGATGTGTACCCGGCAATGCCGGTGTAAAGCCACTGGTGGTGAACTCAACCACGTACTGATCCTGGGGATTGAGCGTGATCTGGGTGATCTGGGCACTCATCCCTGCTGGACCAGGCGGAACTTCAGCCAAGGGCAGGGTGCTGATATCGCCGGAGAAATCCGCACGGCTGCGCTGCAACCAGCAGGTCAAACCGGGGGTATCGGGATAATCAACCGTCCACCAGGCTTCATCGGGTGAGAGGCCGGTAACCAGCAGCACCTGACCGGCGGATAGCAGTCCGATGACCGGGTAGGCTGCACCGGGACCCGCCAGGCATGGATCATCAAATATAGGCACAGCCGCAGTTACATCCGGCAGGATAAAGCAGTTGCCAGATTCCAGGTGCACGCTGTGATTTGCGTTAGCCACCAGGATACACATTTGCGTGGCGCCTGCTGGGCGGTCGGAGGTGAGATATTCATCGAATGGGCGCGGCCCTCCGTACAGTTTCCACGGGCCAGAACCAGGGACGCCGGCTTGTTCGGGGAGAACGGTATTGAAGAAGAAGTGCACATGTTGACCAGGCAGCACTTCGGTGTACTCAAATGTCTCATAATCAACCACATAATGCCCTTGTTCGTTGATGATGATGCGGTTTATGCGTGAATAAGGCACGCCTACCGGGATTGTGGGTGTAGGAGAAGGAGTAATCGTCGGGGTTGTACTGGGTGTTGAGGTAGGAGCGGTGGTGGGGCTGAGCGTGGCGCTTGGCACTGCAGCTTCGCTTGGACGGGTGGTTGAGGGAAAAGCCGCCAGGGCTAAGGATGGGTCAGTCGTCGCTGTTGAGGTGGCGAGGCTGGCAGCCGAATTACCCGCCCCACGCACCAGGGACGAGATAATTAGGAGAATTATTGCGCCCAAGATACCAATACCCCCGATCGAACCCCACAGGACCAGCTTTGAACGCGGCTGAGTTGGGGCTGAAACAACTGGCATGGGAGCCAGCGGAGCTGGTTGATTTTCTGCTGTCGAGCTTCCGGAGGAACCAGATTGGCTCCTTCTGGTTTCGAGGGAGGTGGCGGCGAGTTGGCTGCCATTCCCACCGGCGAGGATTGAACTGCGAAACCGCTGGTTCCCTGAGAGCCAGATGCAGGCGGGGGAAGCGGCGGTTGTGCCACCGGCTGGTCAGCCTGGGTGACGTCTGGGGCAGAGCTGCCGAGCGCAGCCAACACACCCCGCAGCGCCTCGGCAAAATCAGCCATTGATGGATAGCGCTGTTCCCGGTTCTTCGCCAATGCTTTTTCGATGACCGCAATCAGGGTAGGGGGAGGTCCGGTCGCAGCCCACGCAAGTCTGGTAGCGGATCGTTGAGGTGCATCATCATCAACGTCATGGCCGAATTCAGCTTCAAACGGCGGCCGGCCGCTGACCATCTCGAATAGCGTAACTGCCAACGAATACAGGTCAGAGCGTGGGTCCGGGGTTTCGCCGCGCACCGCTTCCGGCGCCAGGTATAAGGCGGTCCCTACCACCGCGCCGGTAGCAGTGTGCTTTGCGCCGCCGGTGATTTTGACAATCCCAAAATCCATCAAGATTGCCTGACCGTGGACATTGATCATGATATTTGCTGGTTTGATATCCCGGTGGATCAGGCCGCGTTGGTGCGCAAAACCGGTAGCATCGCAGATGTTAAGTATGTATCCAATTGCCTCATTCAACGGCATGCGGCGGTCAGTTTTATTCAGGCGGCGCAATTTTTCCTGTAATGTCTCGCCAGGCACAAACTCCTGCACCATGTAATAGAGGTCTTGATCGTGATTAAAATCAAACACCTGGACAATGTTCGGGTGCCGCAATTGGGCAACGGCTGCGGCTTCCTCTTCAAAACGAACCAGGAACTTGGGGTCCTCCGCCAGGTGCGAATGGATCATCTTCAACGCCACCACACGCTTCAGGTTGGGGTCGTAGGCTTTATAAACAGCCGACATTCCACCCTGACCTAAAATATCATCAATGCGGTAGCGCCCACCCAGGGTCTGCCCGATCCAGCTTGGACGGGTCATAGATTGCTCTCCAATCAAAATGAAAAATAAAGAGTATTAAGGTCTAAATAAGAATAATTATACACCGACCCATATAGATGTCAAGGAATAACAGAAAGCAAGGATTTATGCTACAATAATTCCAGACAAGTTCTTTTTCTCACATACAGCATGCCAGGTCGAGGTACCTGATATGGCTAATGTTCTCAAGGGGTTGCAACAGCGTCTTCGACAGATCAGCCTTTCCCAGCGGCTCATCCTGGGTCTGGTGGTGGTTGTCGCGGTCATCATTTTCAGTGGCATACCGGCCGATATTGCCATATGGCTGCAGCTCGAGCAGCAAATCTGGCTGCGGATCCACGACACACAAGGCGCCACCCAGGCGCTGTACGAATTTGAGACCACCCGCCTGATGCGGCTGGCCGGGCTGATCGCCGGGCGACCGACACTGTATGACCTTCTACAGCAAGGAGATGTCGCTGAGTTGGAGGCTTACCTGGATGCCCTGCAGGTGGAGAGCGGCAATCTGGATGCACTCCAGGTGATCATGCCTGATCTGCAGGCGGGAGATATGTTGCCAGGGCTGCCAACCCCGGCGGCTTTCCTGGCCGGCCGCGAGCCGTATTTCGCCGATTTCGTCAGCCTGGAACAACCGAGACGGCTGTTCATCGTTGCGGTCAGTCAGATCCAGCCTTCCGGAATCGACAACCTGGAGCAGGGATGGGTACTGCTGGCACGACAGCTGCAATCAGACGAGATGCTCGTTCTGGAACAGGAAACTGGCCTGGCGCAAAGCCTGATCATCGACGAGGTGCGCGTTGCCACCAGCTTGGTGGCTGCGCCGGATGGGGCGCTTGACCCAGAATTGGCGATTCAGGTCGAGAACACCGGCCAATCCAGTTCCACGCTGGCTTCGATCCAAGGAGAGCGTTATTATGTGAGGTTAGCGCCACTGTTCGACAGCCAGGGAAACCTGGTGGCGTTGAGCGAGGTGGCCCTGGCGGGTGGCGCCATCCGGCGGGACATGCTTGGCACCATGGCGGTTTCAACCGGTATCAGCCTGCTGGTGATGCTGGCGGGCTTATCCCTTGTGGTGTGGCAGGCGCGTTCCATCACCCGCCCCCTGCAGCAGTTGAGCCATGCCGCCGAGCAGATCAGCCAGGGCAACCTGGAAATCCCTACCCCGGTAGATAGCGGTCTGCCCGAGATCGACCGGTTGGCGCACCATTTTGACCTGGCGCGCCGCCAGATGCGCCAGACCCTGGCGGTGACCCAGCAAGAGATGAAGCACGCCGTACGGCTGCTTTCGTCGGTGCGCGAAGGGATGGTAGCGCTCGACAAAGACGAACGGATCACATTCATCAACTCGGATGCTGAGGAGATCCTCGGCTACCCCGCCGAAAAAGTGCTCCACCACCATTACACTCAAATCTTCCCGCCCGCCCCCGGCGAGACCAGCGGTCTGAAAGAGATCCTGAGCAAGCAAGCGGGCGAGGTATCCCCCCAACGGATCAATATCCTCGACGCCCAGGGGCACCCGCTGCTGCTGGTGGTCAAGCTATCCCAGGTCGAAGAAGATCTACCCGGCGGGAATGAGGCGGAGTGCGTCCTGGTGATCCGCGATGTGACCGAAGAGGAGGCGGTAGGCCGGCTGCGCTACAATTTCCTGGCCAACGTGGCGCACGAATTTCGCACCCCATTGGCGGGTATTTCGGCTACCACCGAGCTGATGGTCGAAGAAAGCAGCACCTTAACCTCCGATGAGCTGCTTCAGCTGGTGGAAACCATCCGCTTGAGCACCTTACACCTGCAAACCCTGGTGGATAACTTACTGGAGAGCACCACGATCGAAGCGGGCTGCTTCCAGGTGCACTGCTATCCTATCAGTATTGAGGAGGTGGTACAGCGCGCATCCAGCTTGATGTCGCCGCTGCTCAACCGCCGCGCGCAGGTACTGGATATCAGCTCGCCGCCCGATCTACCCACCTTGTGGGCCGATCCCAACCGCCTGACGCAGGTGCTGGTCAACCTGCTATCGAATGCGAGCAAGTTCAGCCCGATGGGTGGCAAGATCGAGCTGGTCATCTCGAATGATAGCGAGTGGCTGACCGTTGCTGTATTGGACAGCGGTCAGGGACTGCCTGCCGGGCGCTTTGCCGACGTGTTCAAACGTTACGTCTCGACCAACCAGCTGCACGATACGCAATACGGGATTGGGCTGGGTCTTTCGGTGGTCAAGACAATCGTCGAGGTGCATGGCGGGCAGGTGGGCGCCCGAAACCGCCCAGTAGGCGGCGCCAACGTCTGGTTTACCATTCCCATTGAACCCATCGAGGAGTTAGAGAACGCATGACCAAGATACTGGTGGTTGACGATGACCTGGCCCTGTCAGACGTGCTGGCATTTGCCATACGCCGCGGCGGATATGAAGTAGCCCGCGCTTACAACGGGCTGAGTGCCCTGGAGCAGTTTTCCAAAGAAAAGCCGGATTTGATCGTGCTTGACTGGAGGCTGCCGGAGCTGGACGGTCTGGAAGTGTGCACGCGCATCCGCCTGAGCTCAGATGTGCCGATCATCATGCTGACGGTGCGCGATAGCGACGACAATGTGATCGCCGCACTGGAGGCCGGGGCAGATGATTACATCGTCAAACCCTTCAGCCCGCGCCTGCTGATGGAGCGTGTGCGCGCTCTGCTGTGGCAGGTTGTTCAGGATCCCCAGGAACCTTTGCGCGTCGGTTCGCTTCTACTGGATCCAAAACGGTGCGAGCTGCACTTTTCGGATACCCGGCCGGCTCATCTTACCCGCCTTGAGACGCGCCTGCTGCGCACCCTGATGTATAAACCTGACCAGGTGATCCCTAACGACAGCCTGATCCTGCAGGTGTGGGGACCGGAAGGTGCCACCAATGATATGCTCAGGCAGCTTGTGCTCCGCCTGCGGGACAAACTGGAGAAAGCCACCGGCTCTCCAACCCTGATCGAAACCATCTCACCCCCTGGTTACGTGCTAAACACGTCCGGCAGCAAATCCTGAAACGAACCCTCGGGTATCAATCATCGCCCAGGGCAGCGATCGCCGCGTCCAGCGGGACATCCGGGGAGGATTCTTGCGCCAGGATCCAGTCGATCACCGGCTGGCGCCAATCGATACCGGTCTGGTAGGCTTGCGGATCGGCTTCCGCCAGCAGGGTGTAGCCATCCCCACCGGCATACATATAGTCATTGACCAGCACCGAGTAGAGCGCTTCGGGATCCAGCGGCTGCCCGCTGTTTTCCAGCACCCAGCCGCCCCCCTGGCGGTGCATCCCACCAATTGCCAGGCTGTCACGCCCGTGGGCGAGGGTAGAGATCACCTGGGCGCCGGTCAGGTGCACTTCGATGATAACGTTGTTGAACGGCAGCACGCTGATCACCTCAGCCATGGTCAGCATCCCCGCGGGCAGATCGGTGCGCATCCCGCCCAGGTTGGTCAGGGCAATATCGGCATTGGGATAAGCCCAAATCCAGCTCTCGGTGATCAGGTCCTGCATGGGCTGGCTGTCTTCGGGCACCGCCCCCTGCAGATAGCCAATCTCCACATCCAGCTCGGCATCGGTGCGCGCCTGCCAGCCGGCGACGATCTGCGCCACCTCCGCATCGGGATCGCCGCCCTGGTTGGATTCCACGCCCAACGCTTCCAAGCGGGTTTGCCCGCTGGATGGATCGTATGACAGGGTTGCATAAGCATAACCGCCCAACTCCGCCGGGCTGGCGATGATGGCAGTATCGCCGCTGCGGCGGGCGTAGCTGATGTGGCAGTGACCGCCGCCCATCATGGCGATGCCCAGGTCCGCCACCTGCATTGCCAGCAACTCCAGCTCATCCGGGCAGGCATGAGCAATCAGCAGGATGATCTCGGCGCCTTCCGCCCGCATCTGCGGGACAACTTCGTGCAAGGCGCTCTGGTAGCTGATGAAATCGAATTCAGCCAGGTAGGCCGGGTTAGCTACCAGCGGCGTGTAAGTGGCGCTCAGGCCGGTGATGCCCACCTGCCGCCCGGCCACTTCGAGGATGGTGTAGGGCTGGATGCCCAGGTTGGTGGGGATCGTCCCATCCGAGCGCAGGCGCAGGTTGGCGCTGAGAAAGGGGAAATCAGCCTCATCCAGGCGGGTTTGCAGCACCTCCAGCCCGAAGTCGAACTCGTGGTTGCCCACTGCCGAGGCGGAATAGCCCATGGCGTTCATCACCGCGACCATGCCCTCGCCATCGAACCAGGTGGAGATCGCCGGACCGGTCCAGTTGTCGCCGCCGGAAAGCAGCAGCACCGCCGGGTCTTGCCCCAGGTTGTATTCTGCCTGCCACAAACCGAGCAGCTCGGCCGCGCCCTGCCCGTTCTCCTGCCCGGACATCCAGCCGTGCTCGTCGCTGGTGTAGAGGATGGTGAGGGATGTGGCGACAGTGGGTGAGGCCGTAGCAGTTGGGGGAAGAGCGCTGGGAGGCAGAGTGGTCGGTGAAGGGGAAAGGGGAGATGGGTTAGGGGTGGAAGTTAAGCAGGCTGCGAGCAGCAGTGAGATTATCAACAAGGCATGTGTGGCTTTAGCGAGGCGCATGGCAATATTCCTGGAACTTTTCTCGAGAGTATCACGTTATTAGCAAGGATTGTACCCCACATTCCCCTCACCCCTGACCCATTCACCCTTGTGAGTCAGGGGCTATGCCGGTGTTATAATGAAAAACATAACAAATAGTAGCGCAAGAGCCATGTAGGGGCGGGTCTGTACCAGCAAGTCTTCACTGCCTTATAGAGGCTTATCAGGCCCCATACCTGTATCAATTCAGGCAAAGACCCGCCCTGTGCCGGTCATAGCATCAATCAGGCGGCAAAAGAGGGGGGCACTGCGGCTGGTGATTGCCGCTATGGTGAAGAAAAAAAGCTTTCCGTTCAATAGGAGAGAGACGAATGTCCCCAATCAATCGCAATCATAATGACGAAAAATCGGTCAAACCAGCCGTCCGCCGGATGCACGGGCTGCGGCTGTTGTCCTTGCTGCTGCTGGTCAGCCTGGCATGCTCCATCCCGGGCCTGGGTAAGCCCGAAGCCACCGAGACGCCGCCGCTGGAGGTTGTGGGGGAAACAATCGAGCAAACCCCAACCCAGGTGGCAGGTCCGATCGGCTCCGTCCAGGAGCTGCCTCCCGCATTGGTAGAGACCGACCCGCCCGCGGGGCGCAGTTGCAGTTGAACGGGACAATCACGCTGTATTTCAACCAGCCGATGGATGCCGCCTCGGTGGAGGGCGCCCTGAGCGGCGAGCCGCAGCTTTCGGGCAGCTTTGACTGGCCCGATGAGGCCACCCTGGTGTTCACCCCCGATGCACCCTTCCTGCCGGAAACCGACCTGTTACTAACCATCGCCGAAACGGCCCAATCCAGCCTGGGGATGGGGCTGGTGGAGCCGGTCACCCTGAGCTACACCACCAGCAGCTATCTGCGCCTCTCGCAGCGCCTGCCAGAGCCGGCGGCGCATGAAGTCGATCCGGCTTCAGCGGTGGTGGCAGCCTTCAACCGCCCGGTGGTGCCCCTGGGCGCCGACCCGGCAACCCTGCCCCCGGCTTTCACCCTTGAGCCAGTCACAGCCGGCAGCGGCGAATGGATCAATACCAGCACGTATATCTTCTACCCGGAACCGGCGCTGGCAGGCGCATCCACCTACCAGGTGACGGTCAATCCGGCGCTGAGCGCCACCGATGGCGCCCTGCTGGACGCGGCAGGAAGCTGGACGTTCGCCACCGCCATACCACGCGTGGTCTCGGTAGAGCCAGCAGATGGTGCAGTCCATGTCTTCCTCGATGCACCGGTACGGATCACTTTCAGCCAGGGCATGGATACCGCCAGCGTGGAGGCCAACTTCAGCCTGCTGAACCCGGCTTCCCAGCCGGTAAGCGGAGAGTTCAGCTGGGATGAGACATTCACTACCCTCACCTTCACCCCCACCGCCTTGCTGCAGCGCGACAGCAACTACACCGTCGTGCTGAGTGAAGCAGCCGCCGCGATGGGCGGAGCAACACTGGGGAGCAATACATATTCCAGCTGGTGGACCGTGCCTGACCTGCAGGTTACCGCCAGTTTCCCTGAGCAAAACGGCACCATCCATCAGTGGGAGCAGGTGACCCTGTATTTCAGCTCCGTTGTGGACGTGGATACGTTCCTTGACATGGTCACGGTGACTTCGGGCGATTATTTGGATGCGTACTGGGAGGATTCCCAGATGTCCATCACCCTGTACGGCAATTTCCTGCCTGATACGGATTATGTGCTCACAGTATCGCCAGATCTTACCGACCGCTGGGGCAGCCGCCTGGGGCAGAGCTACAGCCTGAGCTTCCGCACCACCGGGTTAGACCCGCTGGTCACTTTCCCATACAGCTCGGACATCACCTTCCTCACCCCGGATGACACCGGCCCATTGGCGCTGGTGACCAACGTCACCAACTTGCCGCTTTCGGGTGGTACGGTACCGCTGCAGGATTTCCTGCGCATGCTCGGTCCCGAGGGGTATGACGTGCGCTTGAATTACACCCCGGCAGATGAAACCTCCTGGACCTTCCAACCGGACATCCCATCAAACCAGGCAACCTACGTCACCCTGCCTTACCGCCCGAACGGACAGCCTGCCGAGCCAGGGCTGTATTTCCTGTGGATCGATACCCCGCAAACATACGGCAATACCCGTTCGCATGGTCTCTCTGCTCCCGCCATCCTGGGCGCACAAGCGCCCGCGGCAGGGCGGGGCAGCGGGATGGATATTTCGATGGTGCTGGCGGTGAGCAACTACCAAACGACAATGAAGCTCAGCGCTACCGAGGCATTCGTGTGGGCGGTCGACCTGCACACCGGTGCCCCCGGGGCAAGCCTGCCGGTAGCCCTCTACAACGAGGCGGGAGAGCTGGTGTCCTCGGGCCTGACCGGCGCCGATGGCGTCTTCCGCGGCGCGCTGCCTCCCAGCGGCGACCCGTGGGAAGTGTATGTCGCTATCCTGGGTCAGCTGGGACAGGACAGCTTTGGATTGGCGATGTCGTATTGGAACGAAGGGGTGGCAGCCTGGGACTTTGATCTCTCCATGGATATTTCCGGCCCGCGGGTGGATGCTTACCTGTACACCGACCGCCCGATCTACCGCCCTGGGGATACGGTCTACTTCCGCGGGGTGGTGCGCCAGGGCTACAACGGGCGCTATACCCTACCCGATCGAAGCAGCTATGAGCTTATCGTGACCGATGGCATCGGCACACAGATTGCCAGCTATGACTTGCCGCTTTCCGGCTTTGGCACCATCCACGGTCAATTCACCATCCCGGACAGCGCCCAGCCCGGCGATTTCCGCATCAGCGACCCCAACTGGAACTCCAATGTTTTTTTCCTGGTGACCGAGTATCGCAAGCCGGAGATCAACCTGCAGGTGACCGCCCAGGCGGAGGAAATCCTGAACGGCGCTAGCGTTGTAGCAGAAGTGAATGCGCGCTACTTCTTCGATGCCCCGGCGGGGAACCAGCCGCTGCACTGGGTACTGTATGCCGCGGGTGATTGGTTCCACCTGCCGGATGGCTACCAGGTCGGCCCGGTGAACACCGATTGGCTGGACGTCTTCACCTATTCCTACTGGCAGTACGGTTTTGGCGAATCCATCGCCGAGGGAGATGCCAACACCGCAGCCGACGGCACCCTGACCCTGGAAATCCCCACCGAGGCTGACCAGGCCCGCCAGCGCTACACCCTGGAGGTGACGCTGACCGATGAGAGCGGTCTGCCGGTCAGCGCCCGCACCGAAATCTATGGCAACCCCGCCGCCTATTACATCGGCGTCAAACCGGATTCCTGGTCGGGAGCCGCGGAGCGAGAATCGGGCTTCAGCGTGCTCACTACCGACTGGGAGGGGAACGCCTCCCCCGGGCAGGCGCTGACGGCAGTTTTCCAGCAGGTTGAGTATGTGCGCGTCGACCCGCCCGCCGACCAGCCCTACGAATTCCCCACCTACGAGCCGGTCTTCACACCGGTTGCCAGCACGGACTTTGTAACCGGTGCGGATGGCACGGCGCGCCTGACCTTCACCCCACCCGAGCCGGGCACATACCTGCTCGACGTGCAGGGAGAAGGCACGCTGACCCAGGTAACGCTCTGGGTTGCCGGGGAAGGCCGGGCAGTCTGGCCCAACCTGCCCAACCAGCGCCTGCGCTTGACCGCTGACCAGGAATCCTACCAACCGGGGGATACCGCCCAGGTGTTCATCCCCAACCCCTTCGGCGAGCCGGCGACGGCGCTGCTGACGGTAGAGCGCGGCGAGGTACTGCGCTACCAGGTGCTGACCCTGGCGGTGGGCGGGAGCAACATCGACCTGCCGCTGAGCAGCGACGATGCACCCAATGTGTATGTTTCGGTTACGCTGGTCGGGCAGGCCGAGGATGGCAACCCGGATTTCCGCCAGGGCTACCTGGAGCTGACCGTGGCGGTGATCCAGGAACATCTGAACGTGGAAGTCACCAGCCAACCGGCGCGCGGCGGCCCGGGTGAGCCGCTCACGCTGACCGTGCGCGTATCTGACGCCAGTGGAGCGCCCGTGCAGGGCGAGTTCTCGCTTGCCGTAGTGGACAAGGCAGTGCTGGCATTGACCGAACCCAACGCGATCGATATCTTCTCGGCGTTCTATGGCCCGAAGCCGCTGGGGGTGCGTACCGGTCTCTCGTTGGCTGCCTGGGGGCAGCGCCTGCGCTTCATGCCCGGCGGCATGGGCGGCGGGGGCGGCGACTTGGCTCAGGCCGTGGTGCGCGAATACTTCCCGGATACCGCGTATTGGAACGCGACGATCGTCACCGATGCCAACGGCGAAGCGGTGGTGACGGTAACGCTCCCGGATACGCTGACCACCTGGCAGGTGCTGGTGCGTGGACTGACCAGTGAAACCTGGGTCGGAGAAGCGCAGATTGACGTGGTCACCACGCAGGAGCTGCTCATCCGCCCGGTGACGCCACGCTTTATGGTTGCCGCGGACCATGTGGAAGTCTCCGCGGTAGCACAAAACAATACTGCGCATCAGCTGCAGGGCGAGGTCAGCCTGCAGAGCAGCGGCTTCACCCTGGACGACCCGGGAAGCCAGGTGCAGGCAGTGACCATCCCGGCGGGTGGGCAGGTGCGGGTGAGCTGGTGGGGCACGGCCCAGGATGTCGCCAGCGCCGACCTGCTCTTCTCGCTGCACGCGGGAGGCCTGAGCGATGCGGTGCGCGTGGCAGGCGGGGAGCTGCCCGTGCTGCGCTACACCGCCCCGCAAACCTTCGCCACCTCGGGTACACTGACCGAGGGCGGGGAACGCCAGGAGCTGGTCAGCCTGCCGGTGACCTTTGACCCGACCAGCGGCGCGCTGGACTTAGAGCTTTCCCCATCCCTGGCTGCGGCAATGCTGGAAGGGCTGGATGTCCTGGAGCATTATCCTTACGAGTGCACCGAGCAGACCCTCTCCCGCTTCCTACCCAACCTGGAAGCTTACCGGGCGGTGCAGGAGTTCGGTTTGGACGCCCCCGACCTGGAGGCACGCCTGGAGCGCACCCTGAACGACGGGCTGGAGCGGCTGCTCTCGCAGCAAAATACGGATGGCAGCTGGGGTTGGTGGGCTGGCAGCACCGGCAATGAGTACCTGACGGCGTACGTGCTGTTTGGCTTGAGCCAGGTCAGCCAGGCGGGCATCAGCGTGCCCGATAGCGCCATCCAGCGGGCGGTGGATTACCTGAACACAGCCCGCCCAATATTGTCCCAGGTGAGAGAGCCCTGGCAGCTTGACCGGCTGGCGTTCGAAAGCTATGCCCTGGGACAGGCCGGGCAGCCCAACCAGAACCTGCTTCAGGGCCTGTTCGACCGGCGAGATGAGCTGAACCCCTGGGCGCAGGCGCTGCTGGCGCTGGCGCTGGAGCAGCAGTCCCCCGGAAACACCCTGGGGGACACCCTGCTCTCTGACCTGCAGGCAACCGCACTGCGCTCGGCGACGGGTGTGCATTGGGAAAACGTAGAGCCTGGCTGGCAGAACATGACCTCCACGCTGACCAACAGCGCCATGGTGATCTATGCGCTGGCGCAGCTTGACCCGGCCTCGACACTGCTGCCGGATGCAGTCAACTACCTGATGACCCACCGCCAGGCAGATGGGGCGTGGGGCTCGACCTACGAGAGCGCCTGGGTGATGCTGGCGATGACCGAGGTGATGCGCGGCACGGGTGAGCTGGGCGGTGACTTTGCCTTCGGCGCCACCTTGAACGGGGCCTCGATCGTCAGCGGGCATGCCGGCGGCGCGACGCAGCTCAACCCAGTGTCTACCAGCCTGCCGTTGAGCAACCTGTACGCGGATGCGCCAAATGCCCTGACCGTGCTGCGTGAATCCGGCAGCGGGCGGCTGTATTACACCGCCGCGTTGCAGGTCTTCCGCCCGGTGGCGGAGATCCAGCCGCTGGATCGCGGCATCGCCGTTACCCGCCAGGTCTACCCGGCGGGCTCCGATCTGCGCACGGCGCAACCCATCAGCTCCGTCCAGGTAGGTGAAGCAGTCACCGTGCGCCTGACGCTGGTGCTGCCCAGCGATGCTTACTACCTGGTGGTGGAGGACTACATCCCGGCCGGCGCGGAAATCCTGAACACCCGCCTGCAGACCACGCAGCTAGGTGAATACGGCGAGCCTGGCCCCCTGTATGATCCCAGTGACCCGTTCGCATCCGGCTGGGGCTGGTGGATGTTCAGCGCGGCCAAGGTGTACGACGACCACATCGCCTTCACCGCCGAGTACCTGCCAGCGGGCACCTATGAGCTGACCTACACGCTGGTGATCCTGCAGGCCGGCGCGTACCAGGTGCTGCCGGCGCGTGCCTGGCTGTTCTACTTCCCCGAGGTGCAGGGCACCACCGCTGGAGCGGTATTCGAGATCCGCCCGTAGAGCCTAAAAGATTCAACACCAAGAGCACAAAGGAGGCACAAAGGTCACAAGGGATATTTAAAGGAATACCTTTGTGGCCTTTGTGTGCACTTTGTGTCCTTTGTGTGAACGGTTTTCATTACCCGAATGGAAACATATTCTAACCATTAGACGTTATAAGGATGAAAGCCGCTACTTCGAAAGGAGGATTAAATGCATAAAATCCTGATCACATTGATTCCGCTGCTGCTGGCAGGCAGTGCCCTGGCAGGCTGCGCACCGGTCTCGACCGAGGCAAAATCCGACCAGGCACGCGTGCTGGCGCCGCAGGTGCCGGTGGAGACACTGGATGCATTGGTGGGCGGTAATAACACCTTCGCCTTTGATCTGTACCAATCCCTGCGCAGCACAGACGGCAACCTGTTCTATTCACCCTACAGCATATCGCTGGCGCTGGCAATGACCTATGGCGGCGCCAGAGGGGATACCGCAGCCCAGATGGCGCAGGCGCTGCATTTCGACCTGACCCAGGAAGAACTGCACGCTGCCTTCAACCGCCTGGACCTCGATCTGGCGCAGGGCGGCGAGGCGGAAGACAAAGACCAGCAGCTCATGCAGCTCAACATCGCCAACGCGGTGTGGGCGCAGCAGGATCATCCCTTCCTGCCGGAATACCTGGACCTGCTGGCGCTGAACTACGGGGCGGGCATCCACCTGGCGGATTTCACGACCCAGGCCGATCCGACCGCCAGGGAGATCAACCGCTGGGTCAGCGACCAGACCAATGATCGCATCCAGGATATCATCTCGCCCGGTACACTGGATGAGCTGACCCGCATGGTGCTGGTCAATGCGATTTACTTCAAAGCCGATTGGATGAACCAGTTCGACGCCGATGACACCGAAGAAGCCCCCTTCTACCTGCTGGACGGCTCAGACGTGGCGGTGGATATGATGTCCAATGATGTGTCCGCGCCATACCTGCGTGGGGAGACCTACCAGGCGGTGGAGCTGCAGTACGCCGGCGGGACGGCGGCGATGGACATAATCATGCCGGATGAGGGGCAGTTTGCCGCCTTCGAAGCTGCGTTGGATTGGGGGACGGTAGAAGCCATCCTTGACGGCTTGCAGCGGGCGGATTTGCAGCTGGAGATGCCCAAGTTCACCTTCCGCAGCCAGTTTGCGCTGGCGGAGCAGTTGGCAGCGATGGGCATGAGCGATGCCTTTGACCCAGACCTGGCCGATTTCTCCGGCATGGATGGGCTGCGTGACCTGTACATCAGCAGCGTGATCCACCAGGCATTCGTCGCTGTGGATGAAGAAGGCACCGAGGCAGCGGCAGCAACGATTGTGGTGATGACAATGGCATCAATGCCCGTGTCAGAAATCCAGTTGACCATCGACCGCCCGTTCTTCTTCCTGATCCGTGACCTGACCAGCGGGCAAATCCTGTTCGCCGGGCGGGTGCTTAACCCGGGGCAGTGAGAGAGGAAGCCATGAATAAGACCCTGATCAAATTAATCCCCATCATCCTGCTGGGTTGCTTTTGCCTGGCAGGCTGCGGCCCGACTTCTACAGAGGCCAAATCCGACCAGGCGCGCATATTGGAACCTGATGTACCGGTAGATATACTGGGTACACTGGTGAATGGCAATAACAGCTTTGCCTTGGACCTGTACCAGGGTCTGCGCTCAGAGGACGGCAACCTGTTCTATTCACCCTACAGCATCTCCCTGGCGCTGGCGATGACCTATGGCGGCGCGTGTGGCGAAACCGAAGCGCAGATGGCGCAGGCCCTGCATTTCGACCTATCCCAGGAAGAGCTGCACCCTGCCTTCAACCGGCTGGACCTCGACCTGGCGAAGAGCGGGGAAACGGAAGATGAAGAAACCCAGCCCATGCAGCTTAACATTGCCAACGCGGTGTGGGCGCAGCAGGGCTACCCCTTCCTGCCGGAGTATCTGGATCTGCTGGCAATGAACTATGGAGCCGGTCTTCACCAGGCAGACTTCGCAACCCAGGCTGAACCAACGCGCAAGGAGATCAACCTGTGGGTCAGCGACCGGACAGAGGAGCGCATCAAGGATCTCATTGCACCCGGGATGGTGGATGCATCCACCCGCATGGTGCTGGTCAATGCCATTTACTTCAAGGCAGACTGGCAGAGCCAGTTCGATGCCAATAATACCCACCCTGCCTCCTTCTACCTACTGGACGGCTCAGAGGTGGAGGTGGATATGATGTCCGAATCCATGTACCTGCCGTACCTGCGGGGCGAAAATTACCAGGCCGTAGAGCTACCCTATGCAGGTGGATCGGCTGCCATGGATATCATCATGCCGGATGATAGGCAGTTCGCAGCCTTCGAAGCTGCCCTGGATTGGTCCGCCTTGGCAGGGATGCTCAGCAGCATGCAAACGGTGGATTTACACCTGATCATGCCGAAGTTCAGCTACAGCAGTGAGTTTGAGCTGGCGGAGCAGCTGGCAGGGATGGGGATGCCGGATGCGTTCTGCGGCGGAGCTGCGGACTTCTCCGGCATGGACGGGATGGGGGGCCTGTGCATCAGCGCCGTGATCCACCAGGCCTTCGTCGCCGTGGACGAGGAGGGCACCGAGGCGGCCGCGGCGACGGCGGTGATCATGTTGGAATCGGCGATGATTTACTCGGGTACGGAACTGACCATCGACCACCCGTTCTTCTTCCTGATCCGCGATCTGGAAAGCGGGCAGATCTTGTTCGTTGGGCGGGTGCTCAATCCTGCGTAATGAGAAGAGCTGAAACCACAAAGGACACTAAGGAATTTGAAATCCTTTGTGTACTTCGTGTCCTTTGTGGTTGTTGGTTTTAGTTACACAGTATCTCGCGCCAATCGCACCAAAAATGCCCCGTGGATCGCCCCTACTACCGCGCCGGTCACCAGCAGCACCGCCGCCATGATGCCCAGCGTCTGCCACAGCGGCTGCCCCCGGTTGGCGATATCGATCCCCCAGAAGATAAGCGGCATGCCCACTGTCCAGGCAAGCATGTTGGCGGGGATCCAGATTTTCGCCCCCTTCACTTTGCCGCGTATCGCCAGCCACTGCGCAAAGGAAAGCACCACTCCGCCGACCGCGCCCAGCAGCCCCGCCAGCAGCAGGACCAGCCACTGCGGCGGCTCAGCCACCGGCGCCTGTTCAGCCGGAGCCGCGGCCTGGCTCAGGTCCATCAAGGTGGATGGCAGGTAGCCCAACACATAGGCAGTCAGTGCGCCACCCAGCGTGCCCAGGAACCAGCGCAGCCGGGAGATGGCAGGGAACCAGGGGTGCATCGCCCACCACTGGAGCAGGCCCACGACGACCGCCTCGATGGTGCCGCTGAATACTGCCACGGCAAATGCCAGCAAGATGCCCCCAACCCCGCCCACCTGCCTAAAGCTGGCAATGATGCTGAAGCCGACGCCTAAAGTCAATCCTAAACCAAACAGCTCACCCAAAGCATTGACCGCGATCCAGCGCCGGTATAGGGTTTTTAGGTTCATGGGAGTAATTCTAGCATAGATGGCAAGGGATAGGGGAGAAGGGAGAAGGGGGAAAGCACCAGTTTCATTTTTTGGCAAGGCTTGCTATCAGTATCAGGCTGGAGCACAATCCTGACCATGACCATGCCCCTCCTGACCACCAAGCTCTACTTTCCCCCGCCCGCGCCAGCCTGGTAGCCCGCCCGCGGCTGGTGGAGCGGCTGCAGGCCGGGCTGCTGAACCGCATGCGGGATATGAACCTGCTGCTGGTCTGGGTAAAAACTGTGACCGAATTGTGAGCAAAACGCCATCTACCATCTGCCCCATCGGTTGTACAATAACAGGGTAAGCAGGAGCGTTAGATCTCCTGACTTTACCCTGTCAATGCAAAACTTGAGGCGCAGATGAATGCTACCAGTATAACCCCCCCAGCTCGCATTCTCCTATTTGATCCCACCGAGAATGCCCTGTCACAGCTGGGCCAATACCTTGAAGCCTGGGGATTTCAAGCACTGCCCGCGGCATCCAAAGCGGAAGCCTTACACCTGCTGCGCATTGCCTTTGCCTCGGCCAATCCGATCGACCTGCTATTGGTGGACATTGCCATGCTCCAGGGGGGAAAGACGAACATCCTGGAGCAAATCCGAGCGGATAAAGACTTCCGCGACCTGCCGGTAATTGTGCTGACCTCCACGACTGATGCTCAGCAGCCAGCCATCACCGGGCAGGCGGATGAGCTGCTGACCCTGCCCATCGATCCTGCCGCGCTGCTATCACGCGCCAGCTCGCTCATCCGGCGCTGCCGCGCGGAACGCAAACTGACCCGACTGGAAAATGAGCTGGCGGCGCAGCAAAAGACGGACCCTAACCTGTTCCAATCCCTGGAGCTGAAAGAGGTGCTGGATGCCATCCTTGACCGGCTGTCCAGGGTGGTCCCCCTGGACAGCGCTTCGCTGATGCTGGTGGATGGGAACTGCTTGAAGATCGCCGCCCACCGGGGTTTTCACTCCGAAGCCCAGGTTTTTTCTTATGACCGCCTGGAGCAGTTGCGGCATGTGCAGGGGGTGTTGAAAACCGGCCTGCCCGAGATCATCCCGGACACCCACCAGGATCCGCGCTGGTTTCGCCAGACTGACAGCGATTACATCCGCAGCTGGCTGGGGATCCCATTGTTCATCAATGGGCAGGCCATTGGGCTGTTGAACATCGACAAAAACGAACCTAATTATTATTCGACCCGGCACATCAAGCTGGCGTCCGACTTTGCCACCCAGGCAGCCATTGCCATCGATCACGCCCGCACCTATCACCGCTCCGAACGCTATTCTGCTCTGACCAAGGCGCTGGTCAAAGTCAGCTTCTCCCTGACCGAGACCTATGACCTGCAAGCACAGCTTGAGATCGTGCGGCAGTTCGTGGCTGAAGAGCTCTCGGCGCGCATGTTTTATGTCGGGCTTTACGATGAGATCAGCGACATGCTCGAGTTGCGCATGATCTATGATGGCGACCAGGCGCTTCCCAATCAAATTCTGCCGCTCAGCGACCAGGCCAACTGGGGGCTTAGCGGCTGGGTGATCAAGCACCAACAACCATTGGTGTGGTATTGCGGTGAACAAAAGGAAAAGAGCCTGGCAGCCATGGGGATCCGCCCGCACCTGAGCGGCATCCCCTGCGAAACCTGTTTGATCTACCCGCTGCAGGCTGGCGGTCGCATCCTGGGGGTGATCTCCATCCAGAGCGATCAATCATATGCCTGGGATGAGATCGAGGTAGATACTTTCCGCGCCCTGACCAGCCAGGTGGCGGTAGCCATCCAAACCACGCTGTACTTGCGCGAGATCCAGGAAGGTCAGAAACGCCTGTATGCCGCCTACGCCGCCAGCAAGGAAATCGTCACCGCCCTGGAGCCCGGACAGGCAGTGCGCACCATCGTCAAGCAGGCCGTCGCCACAATGGGCGCTTGGTGGGCCAGTGTGCTGCTGCTGGATACCGCCGGCAGCGCTGAGAACCTGGTCACGGTTGGATTGGATAAAGAGCTGGATGCCGATATTTACCCGCGTTCTGAGCAGCTCTCGCGCCAGGCAGCCCGGCTGGGCATTCCTATTTTCATTCGCGATGTAACTGCCGCACAGAGCTGGGTGCAGGCGGAGCTGTTGGCGGGCTTGAGCGGCGCGGCAGCGTGTTTGCCGCTGATGCTGGATCAAAAGCCGATCGGCGCCATGTGGGCGCATTACAAGGAACCGCGCCATTTTTCGGTCGCCGAACAGGACGCCTGGAAGCTGTATGCCAATATGAGCACCATCGCCATCCGCAATGCGCGCCGCATGCAAGAACTGGATCACATGCGTCAGGCGGGGGATGCCCTCGCCGGCGCGGCCAGCACGGCAGAGGTATTGGAGCAAGTAGCCAAAGGCGCTCTGGAGGTGCTGCAGGCAGATGCAACCGCCATCTGGTCCTACGATGATGTGCGCGACAGCTTCATCCTGGAGAGCTCGGTGGCTGTTGGCATTCCAGAGATAGTATGGGAAGAGTTCCGCCAGGAAGAACCACGCCATGGCCAGACCACCTACACGGTGATGGAGCAGGGTTGGATTGGCGTCAACGATATCAACGATCTTGAGCAGTATCCTTACCTGGCCCCGACCACCCAGCGCATGCTGGCAGGCATTGGCGTGCACAGCTTTCAGGGGATCGCCCTGATGGTGGGAGAAGAAAGACTGGGGGTGCTGTATGTCAACTATACCCACCCGCGCGAATTCGACCCGGCGGAGTGCGAGATCATCCGCACCTTCGCCAACCAGGCAGCCCTGGCGCTCAAGAAAGCCAAGCTGCTAGAGCAGGTCAGCAAGGCGCGCAACACCGCCCGCCAGGTGGCAAAATTGAGCGCCCTGGGCGATTTGCGCGGCATCATGGAATCGATCGTCGAGGGGACGCTGGATGTTTTGGATTGCGATGCGGTGACGCTGTACACCTATGATGCCGAGCAGGACGAGTTTGGCTATCCTCCGGCGATGAAGGGGGTGAACTATCCTGATATGGTGGTGCACCTGGACCATGTGGAGAAGAATTCGGTGCCCTACCGCATCGTTGCCCAGGACGATATCTTTATCTCCGATCATGCGGCCACAGACCCGGTACTTTCGGGAAAATTCACCCACCGGGAAGGGGTGGTCTCCTTCGTGGGCATCCCCCTGATCGCCAGCGGTTGCAAAGTGGGCATCATGTGCGTCAACTACCGCCGCCACCATCACTTCACCACTGACGAGATCACCAATATCCGCCTGTTTTCCGACCAGGCGGCAGTGGCGATTGACAACGCCTTCCTGTTCAACCAGGAGAAGAAGCAGACCATGGCGCTGCAGGTGCTGTACAAGGCTGGAGAAGCGGTGATCAGCACGCTGTCATTGGAGGATATTCTCACCCGCATCGCCGAACAGGCCTGGGAGCTAGCGACCCCCAGCGGCGGATTCAGCCACCTGGCATGGGTGGAGGACGAACGCCTGAGCTTCATCACCGCCTACCCCCCGAGCTACTTAGCGCGCTTGCGTGACCAAATCGGCGCGATCGATCTGACCCAGGACCGCCGGTTGGGAATCGTGGGCCGGGTGGCGAAAACCGGTATCTCGCAGTTAGACGGCAACGCCACCGCCAATCCGGATTACATCGAATCGGACAAAGAGATCCATACCCAGCTGTCGGTTCCCATCGAGCTGGCAGACCGGGTGATTGGGGTGATCTCGGTAGAGCACCCCGAGCGCAATGCCTTTGATGGCGAAGACCGCCAGGCCTTAATGTCACTGGCCTCCTATGCCGCGGCGGCGATCAACAATGCTCGCCAGTACCAGAGCCTGCAGCGGCAAAGCCAGTATCAAGAAGCGGTTTACGCCGCCAGCAAAGTCATCTCGGCGCGCATCACCGTCGAAAAAACCGAGCTGCTTGGGCTGATCCTGCAAGAAACCGTCGAGAGCATCACCTCGGTCAAAGGCGCCAAAGCCTTGCTGGGGATCATCCAATTGTACGATCCGGCCCGGTGCGAACTGACCGTGGAGAGCATCTACCCCCTATCGGCCGGTCAGACCGCGTTGTCGGTCAAACCCGCCGCCTGGATGCGAATGGTGAGAAGATTGGCATCGGCGGGCGGGCCATCTTCAAGAAAGAATCGCAGCGTGTGCCCGATGTGCGCCTTGACCCCGATTATATTCTGCTCAACCCGGGTACCCTGTCCGAATTGAGCGTGCCCCTGATGGAAGGTAGAAAAGTATTGGGGGTGATTTCGCTGGAAAACGACCAATTGAATGCCTTCGATGAGGAAGATGAAAAAGCGGTATCCTCCCTGGCCGAACTGGCAGTGATCGCCATCCAGAACGCGCAGGCGTATAAAGACCTCAAGCAAGCCAAACTGCTGGTCGGAAATATGGCCACCCTGGCCTGGACGGGCACCGTAGCGGGTGCCTGGCGGCACAGCGTCGGCAATCACGCCTCCATCATCGGCGACCTGGTCAGGATGATCCGGGATGACCTGCAAAAGGGGGCAGACCATACCAGTGTCAGCGGCAGGCTGGTGGAAATTGACGAGGTGATCCAGGAGATCCAGCGCATCCCGATGAATCCCCTGCAAGCCGAAGAAGGGGTCGATTCGGTTTACGTCAACCGCCTGATCCGCGAGCGGTTGGAACAGTATCGCCGCAAGAAGGGCCGTTTTGCCGAGGTAAGTTACGCCGCCGAATATAACCTGGAAGAAGACGCCACCGTGCGCGCCAGCCCGGAATGGCTGCGCCGCCTGATTGACATCTTTTTCGACAATGCCATCAATGCCATGCAGACCAGCGCGGTCAAGGTACTGCAGCTGAGCATTGGACAGGCCGGAGGACTGGCAGAGATTGCCGTGTCCGATACCGGCACGGGGATACCCCCGGAGATTGAACCGCTGCTATTTCAAAAACCGATCTTGAAAGCGAAGGGAGAAAAAGGCTCGGGGGTTGGTCTCTATCTCGCCGCGGAAATCCTGCGCACATACAACGGCAGTGTCGAGATCAAATCCACCGGTCAGCAGGGCACCACGATGCTGATCCGGATACCTCTTGAAAACTGAGCCCTCAACCCGGCATCGCGAAGCATTATGCTACTGATCAGCAACCCCCAAGAACGCCATTGGCAAAACATGGTCAAAGAGGTCATCCGACCCCTTGGCGAGCTTGAAATCAGCAGTGAGAAAGATTGGCAGGAGCACATCCGCCGCCAATCCTATACGCTGATCATCATCGATGCCAGCATATCCATCAATCCGGTTTACATGGTGCGGCAGCTACGCATCAGCCAGCCGGAGGCGAAGATTGTGGTGATGACCGATGCCCCCACCTGGAAGCAGGCTCGCGAGTTGTTCTATGCCGGCGTGGCAGACTACCTGTTGAAGCTATCCTCTCCCCAGGAGCTGCTGGCAGCGTTCAGACAGGTACTCGCCAGGCAGGTCGTTGATGATTATCAGGGTATGTTTTTAGGCAATAACAGGTACAATCAATGAAATCTAGGCAAGTAAACCTTTGATCTTCCCTGTGAGGGTATGCTATGGAAAAAGGCACCATCCTTCTGGCTGATAATCTTACCCGGGCGCTGGAAACCCGGGCCGAGTTCCTGCAAAAAGCCGGCTACCGGGTGATCAAAGCCGGCACTTATGATGAGGTGCTCCAGCACCTGACCGACTCCTGGGTGCACCTGGCAGTGCTGGACATGCGCCTGGTGGATGACAATGATACCGAGGACGAGAGCGGTCTAGAGCTGGCGGAGAATGAAAAATTCCGCGCCATCCCCAAGATCATCCTGACCGGCTTCCCCACCTATGCCTCGGTGCGCGAGGCGCTCACCCCCTTCCCGGATGGCACTCCAAAAGCGGTGGCGTTCCTGGCTAAGGAGGAAGGCCTGGATGCCCTGCTGGAGGCCATCGAGGCGGCATTCCGCACCCATGTCCGCCGCGACCGGGATTTGAAGATCGTCTGGAACCCACCGCCCACGCTCTCCTTCCACCACCTGGCAGCCGTCTTCGAGCCGGCGCTGGACCCAATCCACCTCCCGGCCCGGCTTGCCGAGCTGGAAGACCTGTTCCGCAAGCTCTTTTATGGCGTGCAGCAGATCACCCTGATCGGGCCGGTCTGGCAGCGCCCAGGCCGCGTCGCGCTGGAGGTCCTGGCTTACTACCCCACCGACGAAGCCCGCTACCTGATCACCTGCGGAGAGGCAGATACGATCCTGGCCGAATATGCCCGCACCCCGCAGACCACCGTCCAGGGACAGCAAAATATCCGCCCCCTGCTCAAAGCAGAAACGCGACACTACGGCGCGTTGGCCTGGCAGTTCCCCGCGGCTGAGGTCGAGACCCAGAGCTTCGAATGCTTTTTCTTTGAGAATGGCGACCGGAAAGTGAGCGCGGCGATCGAACAGCTTTACCAGTCCACCCTGGCCCCCTGGCACAAGCAGACGACCACAGCACAAGCCGAGAAAAGCCTGCTCCAGGCGACCCGCGAAAGCCTCAAAGCGGACGCCCAAACCTTGACCCAGGCAGCGCTGGAGCGGCTCATTCCGCTGCTCTCCCAGGCTGCGATCGCCTGCCGCCTGCCACAGGTGACCAGCTCGGCGGATCAGATCAGCTACCATTTCCCCAACGGGCGGGTGCTGAGCTTCCCCAACCCGGCGCCCTACCTGGAGCAAGGGCTGCTGCCAGATCCCCCGGCGCGCTGCGGCATGTCCTTGAACAGCCTGGAGGTCGATACGCTGCTGGTCAGCCGCGCCGGGCAGGTCTGGGCGACCGACTTTTCCAACCTGGGACTGGCCCCGGTGTGGAACGATTTCCTCGCCCTGGAAACCGCCATTCGCTTCAACCTGATCCCCAGCAGCGACCTGCTGGCGCTGTACGACATGGAGCAGCAGCTGCTCGAACTGGATAGCTTGAGCGGCTCCATCCCGCTGAGCAACGTAGAGCTGGAATGCAAGCCCGCCGTCAACGCCATTCTGACCATCCGCCACCAGGCAGCCGGGCTGCTGGGCGAAGACAGCCTACCCTATCAAACCGGCCTGTTCTTCCACACTTTGCAAGGCTTCCAGCTCAACCAGTTCCACATCCGCCAGCCGGCGAAAAACATCCTCAGCCTGCTGCACCGCCTGATGCTCGCCGGGCTGCTGGCGGAGAAGATCACCCGGCAGGCCGCGCAAGGCAGAGCGAGCTCCCCCCAGCCGGCGGGTATTGCTATCGATGAGAAAAACCACATGGTGACCGTGGATGGCAGGGAAGTGCACCTGACGCCGACCGAATTCGACCTGCTGCTGCACCTGTACCGCAATGCGGATCAATTGTGCCGCCGGGAGGAGATTGCCCGCGCCGTTTTCGGCGCAGCCAGCACCAGCCTGGAGGCGGTGAAAGGGCAGCTGAACACCCACATGGATCGGCTGCGCTTCAAGATCGAAAAGGATGCCAAGTCTCCCCGCTACCTGCTCACCGTGCGCGGGGAGGGCTATAAGCTGGTGCAAGCTCCCAAATAGATCCAATTGTGATCTTTCGACACCTGACCGGCATCACGAATCGTGATGCCGGTCAGGTGTCTTTTGAATATCGATTGCCCCTCCTCCCCGTATCAATGTGAGCGAAAAAGCATCCTGCCAGCCCCGATCTTGAGCATGCTGCCTCCCAACCGTGACCTTTCGGCGCCCGATCTGGCGCGATGATAAAGGTGAGGAAAGGAGGTGCATGATGAACGCCGGAACAGCCGTTTTTCTGATCGTCCTGGTGCTGATCGGATCCTTCGCCGGACTGGGATACTTGATCAACCAGAATGTCGCCGCTGCACAAGATAGGGAAGCAGCCCTGACCCGCAGCAGCGAACTAGAAGCAGAGAACGCAAGGCTGCGGCAGCAGCTGACGCAATGCCAGACTGAGACCACAAACCTGGGGCAGCAAGTCACGCAGTGCACCACGGATCTGGGTCAAGCGCAAGCCGCCCTGAGGGTGTGTGAGCAGTCACCAAGCCCTTCACCGAGCATCCAGGTCCCAGCCGTCCAACCGCTCGCCGCCCCCGCCGCCCAGTCAGGCTCGGGAAGCAACACCATCACCTGGCTGATGCTGGCGACCGTGTTCATCACCATGGTCACCGGATGGGGCGTGGTGCTGCGCACCGTGCGCCTCAGCCAGCCGGAACGCACCCACCGCCTGCCTCCCGCCACCGAGCAGCCGCTGACCGTGCGCATGACCCGACGAACAGATGCGGGAGTACGTCGCCTGGAGGCGCCGCAGCAGAAGTAACCTGGCTCTGAGACCGCAAGGCTCTCACCCAATAACCGTCCACCACTGCCGCCGCAGGGATTTTACCCTTGCGGCGGCAGATCAATTAGCCAGACCCGACCTTACTGCTTGCCTTACAACGGAAAATCACCCCAACGCCAAGCGTATCGATGTGACCATCTTCATGCCCCCCGCAGGAGGGAATTCGATCGTGGTGCCTCCCGGATCGATGATCCTGCCGGACGGTCAGCCAGGATTTTTTGTTTATCTTGCGCATCGAGCGCCTGGCTGTGATACATGGCGACCAGGGCTCGACCAGCCGCCTGGCGGACGTCTTTATTCGTATCAACCAGCCTGACAGTGAGCGGTTCCACCACGTCGGTGCTGCCGATCCTGCCCAGCGCCCGGCAGCACCCCGGCGGATATCGTAATCTCGTTCCAAAGCTGGCAGCATCCTCCCGGGTTTTTGACTCTCTTTATAGCTCATGGCTTTGATCAGCCCTTTAACATCGCGTTTGGCTTTCATCTTCTCGACATTTGGGTGAACAAAGACCGATATGATTCATTCTCCTCTCTACAGCGGGAAGTTCACCCCGATCCCGCTATCCCCGTGCCCAGAACCCCAATCATGGTGACCGTAATCCTCATGTTCGCTGCATTCACCATAAGTGGTCTTGTCCACATGCACCCCTTGATCGTGGTGCCTGTTACCATCCTGGTGCTGCTCTACCAATCTATTGCGCACTTGCAGGATGCTGGCTTGATCGGCTTTGGTTATCTGACCGGTAGTGTACAGCTTGAGCAGCTTTTGAGCGGCATCCCGGCGAATTGACCACTGCTCCGCTTCAATCAGGGGTAACAGCCGGCTAATTTCGGCACGCATCCTTTGCGCCATATCCTGCTTCGCCGCGCTCATTTCATGCCGGTAAGGTGATCCCGATGGCGTCTGTTCCGCCTTCCACCCAAGCACGATCAGCCCGCTGCATGCTGCGATGCGTATCTTTTCATCTGGCTGGTTCAGCAGGTCAACCAGGGGGTCAATTGCGATTTCGCCTATCTGCCCCAGAGCTTCGAGCGCGGAGGCATATACCTGGTAATCGCTGTCCTGCAAGGCCAGACTGAGTGGCTGGATAACCTGGATACCGCCGATCTGTCCCAGAGCTTGTGCTGCAGTAGTGCGCACTGCGCTGTCCGGGCTGCTCATCAAGGCGCATAGCGGCTCGATAACTACGTTCCCCAGGCTGACCAGGATGCGCCTGGCCATACTGCGGGCCTCCCCGTCTTTATCCTGAATGACGGATATCAGCGCCTCAATCACCCCAGGTTTGCCGCTGGATGCAATTTCCTGCGCCACCTGGCTGGCAGCCACTCGAAGCTTGCCTTCATACTTTTTGGAGTCGCCATACACCGCTGCCAGTGGTTTTATGGCGCCTACGTCACCGATCTCCCTGATCGCCTGCATCGCCTGTTCCTGTACCTCCGGGAACTTATCCTGAAGGGCAGCAAGCAGCGCCTCGGTGGCAAGGGTACTGCCGATTTTCCCCAAGGCCTGGGCTGCAGCCTTGCGCACCTTGGGGTAGGTATCCTTGGTGGCACGGATCAGAGCCTGGGTAGCCTGGGCGTCGCCGGTCTGTCCCAGGGCGATAGCCGCAGGCCTCGCGCATCAAAGCGAAATCGGAATGCTGGAGAATAACGATCAGCGCAGGTGCCGCCAGCGGATCGCCCAACTGGCCCAGGGCTTTGGCTGCAGCGAGGTTGAGGCTACACGTCCGATTTATCAGAGGATGATTCTAGCGCTTTGATCAAGCCATTCACATCGCGCTTGGCCATCAACTTCTCAATATTGGGCGGTCCAAAGAGAGGCATACTTATCTCCTTTCAATATAACCGGCTGGTGGGTCCAATGCTAGAGCTTCTGGTAAATGCTATGGCGGGGTGGTAGTCCGGACTTACAACGGGAAATCAACCCCGATGCCTCTATCGCCATGCCCTCCACATTCATGACTCTTATCACCGTGCGGTGTGGTAATCTTCGTGCGGAGGGTAAGAATTTGTCCGTTGGCATGATCGTCGAGTTTCTGTCTCTGATACAGTGCCAATAATGCTCTGGCAGCATCCTGACGGACATGCCTGGTCTCATCATCCAGCGCGGCGATGAGCGGCTCCACGGCGCGAGCATCACCAATCTCTCTTAACGCTATGGCAGCATTCTGGCGCACCACCCAATGGCTATCCTTAAGCGCAGCGATGAGCGGCTCAACAGCGGCAGGACCAATTTGGATACAAGTCTTCCATTCTTGCTTGGCTGCCCAATAGAAAGCCCCATCAATATCCTGCCTTGGCTGCCAGCCAATCTTTTCCAGCGCCTCGGCTGCATGCTTGCGAATTTCCTCATCGCCATCCCTGAGCATGGCGATGAGTGGTTCCATGGCGCGGGCATCGCCGATCTCGCCCAGCGCTGCGGTAGCACGCTGGCGGAGATACTTATTACTATCCTTGAGCACAGCAACGAGCGGATCCACGGAAGAGGCGTCGCCAATTTTACCCAACGCCTCAGCGGCGGTCTTGCGAACATACTCATCGCTATCCGTGAGCACGGTGATGAGAGACCCGACGGCGCGGGCATCGCCGATCTTGCCCAGCGTCTCAGCGGCTTGCTTTCGCACAAATTTGTCGCTATCCTTGAGTGCGGTAATGAGGGGTTCCACGGCGGACGAGCCAATCTTGTACAGCGCTTTCGGGGTTTCCTGTATCATCAGAACATGACCATCTTTGAATGCGGCGATGAGCGGTTCCACCGCCCGAGCATCACCGATCTCCCCCAGGGCATAGACGGCATGCCAGCGCACTTCCTTATCTCTGCCCTTGAGGGCGTCGATGAGCGGCTCGACCACGCGAGGATCACCAATCTTGCCCAATGCCTCAATGGCTTTGATGCACACTTCCTTATCACTATCCTTTAGGGCGGCGATAAGCGCTCCCACGGCGGGGGCACCCATTTCGATGCATTTCGCCCATTCAAGCCTGGCTGCCCAATAATAAGCCCCGACCTCATCCCCGCCTGGCTGCCAACGAAGCCTGTACAGCGCATCGGCAGCATACCGGCGTACCTCCTTTTCCCTATCTTTGAGGGCAGCAATGAGCGGCTCTATGGAGCGGGCATCGCCAATCTTTCCCAGCGCAATGGCGGCATGCTGGCGCACTTTATTATTATTATCCTTGAGCGCGGCAATGAGCGGTTCCGCGGTGCGGGCGTCACGAATGCTGCCCAAAGCCCCAGCGGCGTGCTGGCGCATAATTTCATCGCCATCCTTGAGCACGGTGATGAGCAGTTCCACCGCCTGGGGATTGGCAATCTTTCCCAATGCCTGGGCAGCAGTTCTGCACACAGTTAAATCCTTGTCCCTGAGTGCAGCACCGAGCGGTACGACAGCCTGGGCGCGGCCCAATTCGCCCAGCGCTGCAGCCGCGTGCTGGCGTACTACCGCATCAGGGTCGTTCAGGGCGATAATGAGCGGTTGCACGGCGCTGGAATCCCTGAGCTTACCCAGTGCCAAAGCTGCCAGCCGTCGGATCCACGTATCTTTTGGATAACTCAAGGCATTGATCAAGCCTTTGACATCGCGCCTGTCCTCAAGATTTTTTATGTTTGGTGGACCAAAGAGGGGCATCCTGTTCTCCTTTTCGATCAGCTAAGGCCAGCCTGGCTGGGTTTCCTGCTGAATTCATCAACCCAAAAGCGCTCCAGGATCGCGCCGGCAGCCTGGAACTTAGCCGGCCAATCCCGCCCTTCGTTGTCCAGGCGGTAGTAAGCCGGGTGATCGCCCCAGGCATATTGCAGCAGCCGGTCCAGGCGCACGGCATCCTCCGGTTTCTCAGGGCGGTGTGCATCAGGCCAGCGGGTGTAGTGCTCGGCGGCGCCATCCGCCGCGGTGACAAGGTGCAGCACGGCGGTGTAGCGCCGGTACAGCGCCTCCCGGTTGGTGCCTGTATATTCGTAGAACTCCCCCTCCGCCCAGCCTCGGTCCAGCCAATAAGCCAGCGGGTCAAGCGCCCCGCGGTGGCACAGGACGAGGCGACAGTCATGCGGCTCAAAGACGCGAACCAGACCATCTTCCATCGCAAGCTGCATGTGCAGCATGGCACGCTGGAAAAGCTTCTCCTGCGGCGAGATGCCGGTATGTTGCAGGAGGCAGATCGCCTCCGGCAGCGCAGCGAAGCGCCCCGCCCAGGCTGGATCTCGGGACAGCTGCTCGATCAGCGTCGTCTTCCCCCCGCCCGGGCCGCCGGTGAGGGCGATGAGGGGATGGGGGTAGGGGATCACAGCGGGAACTCAATCCCGATACCGCGATCTGTATGTTGATCGATGTGAGCGCAGGATGCCCAGTCGTCATCGTGCTCGTCGGTGTGCTTGGTTTCGACCCACGAGCGAAGCGCCAGAATTTGCTCCCTTGCCCGGCCATCCAGCATTCCTGCCCGGTACAAGGCGACCAGCGCCCTGGCGGCAGCCTGTCGCGTCGCTGTTCTTTTTCGTCAAGCAATGCCACCAGCGGTTTCACCGCCTCGGGGCTGCCCGTCTTCCCCAGCGCTTCGATGGCATGCTGGCGTACAGATAGGTCACGATCCTCCAGGGCAATGAGCAGCGGCGCCAGCGAGGCCGGGTCGATCTTCGCCAGCGCCTCAGCGGCATGCTTCCGCACCACTGCCTCGTTATCCTTGAGCGCCAGCGTGAGCGGCTCAAGCACGCGGGCGTCACCGGTCTTCCCCAAAGCATCCGCGGCGTACATGCGCACCTGCAGGTCACTCTCCTTGAGCGCCGCGATCAGCGGCTCGACCGCCTGAGAGCTGCCAATCTTGCCCAGCCCCTCGGCAGCGTGCCTGCGCACCAGCGGGCTGATATCCTGCAGCGATCCGCTGAGCGGCGCCACGGCGCGCCCGTCGTTGAGGGTGCCCAAGGCGGCTGCCGCGTTGATCCGCACCCCCTCATCCCTGTCCTTAAGCACCGTACACAGCGGCTCAACCGCCCCTACATCCCCGATCTGCCCCAGTGTCTTTGCAGCGTATAAGCGCACCTGCGGATCCCCATCCTTGAGCGCCGCAATCAGCGCTTCAACGGCTGGCTGTCCGAGCTTGGCCAGCGCCTCAGCCGCCCGAAACGCTTCCAGGCTATCCTGCCCCTTGAGGATGGCAACGAGCGGTGCGGCAGCCGGCGCGCCAATCTCGATGCACTTTTCCCAGCCCGTTTGGCCAATCCAGTAATATACCCAGCTCTCATCCCGCTCTGGCTGCCAGCCCATCTTCTCCAAGGTGCGGGCTGCCAGCTTGCGCAGCGCCGGGTCCTTATCTTTGAGCACTGCCACGAGCGACCCTACCGCCGGCGTCCCGATCTTGCCCAGCGCCTCAGCCGCCTGCTGGGCCAGCTCTGCCGGGCTCTCCTTAAGCACCGTGATCAGCGGCTCAACGGCGCGCCCGTCGCCAATCTTTCCCAGCGCCTCAATTGCCTTGCTGCGCACCCCCCAGCTGCTGTCTTTCAGCGCCGCCATCAGCGGCTCCACCGATCGTGTATCGCCAACCCTGCACAGCGCTCCGGCAGCATGCTCGCGCACGCTAAATTCCTTATCCTTTAGCGCCGCACACAGCGGATCGACCACCTGGGCACCCCCCAATTGACCCAGCGCGTCCGCCGCACGCACGCGCACCAGCCAATCCGGCTCCCCGAGCACGCCAATCAGCGCCTCCACCACCCGGGAATCTCTCAGCTCGCCCAGCGCCTCGGCAGCCTGCTTGCGGATTCCATCATCCTTTTGGTAGCCCAGCGCCTTGATCAAGCCTTGGACATCGCGCCGGGCTTTCAGCTTTTCTATATCAGGTGGACCAAAGAGCGGCATGCGTACCTCCTTATTACGAATGATCGCTTACCGAAACTGCTTTACAGCGGGAAATCCACCCCAATACCTTCGTCGGTATGGGGACCTTGCGACCAGGTGCTGCCCCCTGCAACAGAACAGTTGCCCTCGTAATAACCCTCAGTTTCCGAATGGAAAGAAGGCATGTGATCTGTGTGGCGGCTTGTGATCGTCGCCCGCTGGGAGAGGATCAGCTCCTTGTCCTGCTTAGAGAGCTTCCCCTGTTGGTAGAGATTGACCAGGGCTCTGGCTGACACCTGGCGGATATAAACAGAATTTTCATATAGCCGTTCGATCAGCGGCCTGATCACCCGCCCATCACCAATTCTGCACAGCGCATCGACCAACCCTCGGTAAGTTTTCGCATTTAAAGTTCTGATATGGCTGAGCAAGGGCTCCACGGCGCGAGCATCACCGATCTTCCCCAAGGCTTCCAGCACATCTTCTTCCAGAGGGGTATCCCCCCATTCAAACAAGCTCAGCAGTGGATCGACTGCTGCGCTCCCTAAGGCAATGCACTCGCTCAGTTTTTCTCTGGCAATCCAGCAGCGGGCTTTTTCTTCCGCAGAAATCGGAACCCACCCAGTGTTTTCTAAAGCTTTCAGAGCTGCCTGGCGGACACCCCTGTCCTTGATTACCAGTTGAGAGACCAGCGCCTGCATGGCTGGTTCGGTTCCAATCTGGCCGAGCGCCCAAATGAACGGCTGGCGCTCCTGTACATATGCATTCGCGAGCGCGGTGATGAGCGGTTCCACCGCTCTGGGATCGCCTATCTGTCCCAACGCCTGCGCGATCGCCGGATGCGCTGCGCTATCCGCATACACAAGTGCGTGTATCAGCGGCTCAACTGCCGGGCTGCCAAGCCTGGCGCAGCCCTGCCAATCCCCATGAGCCGCCCCAACCCAGGCTTGTTCGTCCACCGAAGCTGGCTTCCACCAGGTGCAGGTATCCAGTATCTGCGTGGCAACCTGGTTTGTGAAGACATCCTTTTCCCGCAAAGCAGCGACGAACGGTTTCACATCCCAAATGCGCATCATCCCCAATGCCTTGGCGACCATCTGCTGATTGTCTGGGTCTTTGAGTGCAGCGATCAGCAGCGCTACTGCCGGCGTACCGAACTTGGTCAGCTGGATTGCAGCAACTGCACGGACAAATGCTTCTGGATCTTTAAGCAAAGCCGCCACTGGCTCTACCGCGGCGGATCCCCTGACTTTGCTAAGGCGTCGATTGCTACCCGGCGTACCTCCTTGTGGCTGTCCTGCAGGGCGGCGATCAGCGGCTCTACTGCCAGGGAGTTGTCAAGCTGCGCCAAGGCCTCTGCGGCTGATATGCGCACTTTATAATCCTCATGCCTTAATGCACCAGCCAGCGGCTCCACAGCAGCCTTACCGAATTTTGCCAGCGCTCTTTGAGCGGCATAAGGAACATCCAGGGCGCAATCCTGTAGTGCGGCGACCAGCGCCGGAATGGCAGCGGGATCGCCGATCTCGCCCAATGCCCGCGCAGCTTCCGACCGGGTTCGTAAGGGCGTATCTTTCTTGCTGTCTTTCTGGTAGCCCAGCGCCTTGATCAAGCCATTGACATCGCGCCTGGGCTTTCAGCTTCTCAATATCGGGTGGGCCGAAAAGCGGCATGCGTACCTCCTTATTACGAATAATTGCTCACCGTAACTGCCTTATAGCGGGAAATCCACCCCAATGCCATGGTCGGTGTGTTGATTGATGTGGTTATTGCAGCGATCCTCTACATCATGATATTTGTCGGCATGCCTGGTTTCGATCTGCGCCCGCTGCTGCAGGATTTCCTCCCTTGCCTGGCGGTCGAGCTTGCTTCCCTGGTACAGGACGACCAACGCCCTGGCGGCTGCCTGCCGTGTCGGTACTGATCTCTCGCTAAGCAAAGATACCAGCGGTTTCACCGCCGCGGCGTCGCCGATCTTGCCCAGTGCCTCGATGGCAAGTCTAAGCTCACCTCCCCATACATAAATTTGAGCGCGGCGATGAGCGGCTCGATGGCGCGGGGGTCACCGATCTCGCCCAGCGCAATGGTGGCAACCTTACGCACATCTTCGGCGCTGTCCTTGAGTGCAGCGATGAGCGGCTCGACGGCGCGGGGATCACCGATCTCGCCCAGCGCAATGGCGGCAACCTTACGCACATCTTCGGCGCTGTCCTTGAGTGCAGTGATGAGCGGCTCGACGGCGCGGGGGTCACCGATCTTGCCCACCGCCTCGGCGGCAACCTTACGCACCCAGCTCACGCTATCCTGGAGTGCAGCGATGAGCGGCTCGACGGCGCGGGGGTCACCGATCTTACCCAGTACATTGGCGGCAACCCCACGCACCGAGCTATCGCTATACTTGAGTGCAGTGATGAGCGGCTCAACGGCACGGGTGTCAACGATCTCCCTTAACGCCTCGAAGGTAACATTGCGCACATCCTTGTCGTTATTTTGGAATGCAGCGATGAGCGGCTCGACTGCGCGGGGGTCACCGATCTCGCCCAGCGTCTTGGCGGCAACATAACGCACACCCTTGTCGTTATCTTGGAGTGCAGCGATGAGCGGCTCGACTGCGCGGGGGTCACCGATCTCGCCCAGCGCCCTGGCGGCAACCTTACGCACCCAGCTCTCGCTATCCTGGAGTGCAGCGATGAGCGGCTCGACTGCGCGGGTATCGCAGATCCTCCCCAGCGCCTCAGCGGCATTCGCGCGCACAACCACCAATTTATCCTTGAGTGCGGCGATGAGCGGTTCGATGGCGCGGGTGTCACCGATCTTGCCAAGCGCCTCGGCAGCGCCGGATCGAATTTTGGCGTCTTTCTTGTAGCCTAAGGCTTTAATAAGGCCTTCGACATTGCGCCCGGCTTTTAGATTTTCAATATTGGGTGGACCAAAAAGTTGCATATTTTCTTCCTGTATCCTTTTCAGTTAGTCGATCGGCAAACCTGCTGCGGACCACCTCTCCTCGCTCACCTCCAGCACATCGAGGGCACTGCGGAGAAGGAGGCGGGCTCGCTCCTGCATGGCCGTGCAGCTAGCAGGCGGGGCATCGGGGTCCGGCGAGCTGCCCCACGCCCGGCAGAAGCCACCACACAGGTAACGCAGCCCGCATGCCCGGCATCCCTGGTTGCTGTCCACCGTCACCTGCTTCAGGCGATGGAAGCGCTCGGAGGACAGAATTTCAGCGAGGCCAGCGACGAGGGCATTGCCAAGGTGGTGGTTTGTGCCGGTCAGGGCGTAGCAGGGGTAGCATTCCCCATCCGGGCTGATAAATAAATTCATCCCCAGCCCGCAGGTAGACAGCCGGATGCAGCTGTGCCAGCCGCATCTCCCCATCCTCATCCAGCGAAGAGTAGAACTCAGGCGCCGCCTGGCTGCTCCCGGCGCGCCCCAGCGGCAGCACCGGCTTGAAGCGAACCCCCGCCCTCAACTCCTCCGCCAGCCGCCGCACTGCCTCCCCCTCCACGCCTGCGATCTGCGCCGCGCTGAGAGTCGCCGCCAGTACAAGGCTGGTTTGAGGGTTGGTTTGGGCTCCTTGACCGAGGGGTGAGGGGTCAGGGGATAGGGGGGGCAGGCGGCGTAAATTCGCAACGGTGCGGGCGTAGGCGCCGGATCCGCGGCGGGCGTCATGACTGGTCTCATCCCCATCCAGGCTGACCACTACCTGGTCAGCGCAGCTGGCAATATCTTCCAATAATCCTTGATCCGCGGAATACGCCAGGTTGGTGCGCAGCACTAAAAGCGCCGGCTTGATCTGCGGGCGCAGCTCAGCCAGATCTGCCAGCAGGGCAGCCCGCTGCGGGTGCGCCAGCGGCTCACCGCCGGTGAGCACCACCTTATGGAAACCAGCCCGGGCTGCCTGCCGCACCAGGCGGGAGATATGCTCGACGGACATGGACTCGCCGAGGCGCACCGACCCGGCAGAGGCGTAGCAGTGGCTGCACGCCAGGTTGCAGGCGTAGGTGACGTGCAGGTAGGCGTTGACCAGTCCCTGGGATTGGCTTTGTAATTGGGATTGCAGCCCCAGCAAGCTGTTCAGCGCCACCTCCCGGCGGGTGATCAGCCCCAGGCGGGCCAGCTTATCCACCGCCTCTTCCGGTGTTGCGCTGCACGCCAGCGCCACCGCCGCCACGGCCTTGCGCGCCCGGGGGACGAGCTCCTGCGGGTGCGGGCCGCCGCGCATCACCTGCAGCAGCCGACCCTTGCGCAGTAGCCCATGCTTGCTGGGTCCGCCCGCCACCACCGCCGCCAGGTTCTCCTCCGAGAACACCTCCTGCAGGGCCCGCTCGGTGATCGCCTCAAAAGTGCGTTTGTACGCCGGGCAGTGCGGGTCGCGCAGCCCGTGGGAGAAGCTGTGCTGGTCAAAGCCAGCGCGGTCAAAGCCAGCGCCGTTCGCCGCCAGGGTGTTGTACGGGCAGCCGCCCCGGCAGAAGTCGAAATGGGGGCAATCGCCGCACTCCTCGGCGATATGCTCCTGGCGATATTGGAAAGCCTGCCAGGCGGGGGAAGCCTGCAGCTCCACCCAGGGTGGTCGGTCATGAACGCGGCCCAGGCGAAACGCCGGCATCCCGCAGAAGCGCTGGCAGGAATAGATCCACCCCTCCGGGTCGACCGCCAGGTACCCGCCCAGGCAGTCGCCGAAGGTGCAGATACCCCCCTGCCCCGCCGAGACGCTGCGGCTCATCGCATCCAGCGTACTGATGCGTATCTTCTGCGTGTGCTCCAAATAGCGCCCCAGCATGCCAACCAGCAGCTCGCCGTGCGCCTCAGGCAAGAGCGCCCAGCCATCGCCGGGCTTGCCCAGCGGTGGCAGCGCCGCGTGCACGCTGAAACCCATCCCCTTCTCGAGAAAAAAATCGAAAATTTCGTTGTATTGCGCTGCGGATTGTGCGGTGAAAGTGCAGATCACCCCCGGGTGCAGCCCGTAGCGGCGCGCCAACTCCGACCCCTGCCATCGTGCGCCGGTAGTAGCCCTCCCCGCGCTGCGCATCGTTGATCGCCTGCGGCCCGTCCAGGCTGGTGCCCAGGGAGACTTCGTACTGTTTGAACAGCTCACAATAGGCATCCGTGAGCAGCCACAGGTTGCTCTGCACCGAAAAGCGCACCTGGCGCGGCGCCAGCCCATCTCTCAACAGCGGCAGTGCCGTGCGGTAGAATTCCAGCCCTGCCACCAGCGGCTCTCCACCGTGGAAAGTGAGGTCGAGCGGCTCGCTCTCCCCCAGGGAGCTTTGCCAGTCGGCAACCGTCTCCAGCGTGGCTCGCGACATGGACGCACCGCCGGCGTGGGGGCCGAAGCAGTAGCTGCAGCTTGCCGGGCAGGCTAACGATGGCACCAGCATCAGATGCCTGGACATGGAGCGCCCTCCCGTGGCTTGCTAAGATTATCGCACCAATTGGGGGGTGTGTCCAGACATTTGTGAGTCAGGCGTCAGAAAGGAAATTTGACTCCGATGCCGAAATCGGTATGATTTTTGTGGCCTGGATTATCCTCGTGTTTTCCGCAACCATCGTCACTTCGAAAGCGATCTTCGTGTGCAGTCTCTCTTGACCTATCCGTGTGCGAACGTTGTATCTCTGGGCGGAGAGAGAGAATCTGTTGTTTCGCTTTCGGATCCAGCATTTGCTTCCGGTACATAGCTACCAAAACAGAGGCTATCTGCATGCGTTCTCTGATAGGGCGTATTCCAAGTGCATAGATCAGCGGCCCCACCGCGCGGGAATCGCCAATCGCCCCCAGTGCTTCCAAAACATGCCTGCGTACATCCTCATCTCTATCCTCGAGTGCAGTGATGAGTGGCTCTACAGCGCGGGCGTCGCCAATCGCCCCCAGCCCCCAGGCAGCCATCTCGCGTACACTATACTTGCCATCCTTCAGCGCGGCGCTGAGCGGCTCCACTGCCTGCGCCTCGCCAATCTTCCCCAATGCCCTGGCGGCTTCTCTTCGAATGTCCGCAGATTTTTCATAATTCAGCGCTTTGATCAGGCTCTTGACATTGCGCCTGGCTGCCAGCTTCTCAATATTGGGTGGTCCAAAAAGTGCCATCATGTTGCTCTCATTATCGCACTTTTTCGGGTGCGTGTCTATGTTCAGGAGAGAGCAGTCAGAGTGAACAAAATGAACGGCGTAACGCAGACCAATGGACCACACAGTCGGCATCAACACCCTTCACCCCGAAGGATGAAAGCATAGAGCGTAACGATTAAAATCGTTACTACGATGGGCATTTTCAGGACAATGGAAATCTAATAATAAAGTGTTATAATCATTAAGTTGATTAACGAATAATTCACCTTCAGGGAAAAATCATGCCCGAGCAATCGATAGACCCCAACCTCAACCAGGCCATCGACCAGTTCTGGGACACCGTACCCAGGGTGTGGAACCTGATCCGCAGCCACGTGCGCACGATCGCGGCAGAGCAATTCGATATCAGCGTGGAGCAGTTCCACGTGCTGCGCCATATACGCAAGGGGCTGACCTCGGTCAAGGATATCGCCGAGGCGCGGCAGATCAGCCGTCCAGCAGTCAGCCAGGCGGCGGACCTGCTGGTGGAAAAGGGGCTGATCACCCGGCGGGAGGAAGCAGGCGACCGGCGCTTCGTCCACCTGGCGCTCACCCCCGCCGGCGAGGCGCTGCTCGACGACATCTTCGCCCAAAACCGCGCCTGGATGCAGACGAGGATGGCCTCGCTCAGCGCAGAAGAGCTTGCGCGCATCACGGAAAGCCTGAGGCAGTTGAAAGCCACCTTCGATATACCCGCAGAGTAACGGCGGAGATTATTTTAATGGTGTTGGGTGTATGAAACACGTCAAAAAACTCTTACCTTTCCTCAAACCTTACTGGAAGCTGGCAGCCATCTCCCTGTTCCTGCTGGCGGTGGTGCTGGTGATTGACCTGGCTATCCCGCGCCTGATCCAGCGTATCATCGACCAGGGGGTGAACGCGCATGACATGCAGGTAGTCTTGCAGACCTCCGGGCTGATGATCGGGCTGTCGCTGCTGCAGTTCCTGCTGGCGCTGGGCAACAACCTGTTCTCGATCCAGGCGGGTGAGGGGGTGGCACGCGACCTGCGCGAAGCCCTGTTCGTCAAGATCCAATCCTTTTCCTATGGCAACATCGACCGCTTCACCACCGGGCGGCTGATGGTGAGGATGTCAAGCGACACGGCAGCCGTGCAGCGCATCTTCCAGGTCTCGCTGCGCATCGGCACGCGCGCCCCGCTGCTGATGGTCGGCAGCCTGATCCTGATGTTCAATACCAACCGCAGCCTGGCGCTGAGCATGCTTCCGCTGCTGCTGGTGACCTCGGTGATCATCGTCTTCTTCAGCATCAAGATGGAGCCGCTGTTCCTGAGCGTGCAGCAGAAGCTCGACCAGCTGAACACCGTGCTGCAGGAGAACATCGCCGGGGCGCGGCTGGTGAAAGCTTTCGTGCGCGCCGATCACGAAAGCCAGCGCTTCGCCGCGGTCAATGAAGACTTCACCGAGCGCCATGTGAAGGTGATGACCTTCATGTCGACCATGTCGCCGGTGCTGACCTTCTTCGTCAACATCGGCATCGTGCTGGTGGTATATACCGGCGGCTTGCGAGTGATCCAGGGGAACATGACAGATGGGCAGATCATTGCCTTCACCAACTACCTGACCACCACGATGAATCCGCTGATCATGATGACCATGCTGGCGAACACCTGGGCCAACGGCATTGCCTCGGCGCGGCGGGTCAACGAGGTGCTGGACACGCCGGCCGAGGTGCAGGACCTGCCCGGCGCAGCCCGGCTGCCGGAAGACGCCCAGGCCAGGGTGCGGTTCAACCATGTCTCCTTCCACTACAACGGCTCCAGCGAAACCACCGTGCTGGATAACGTCAACCTGACAGCAGAACCCGGCAAGACGGTTGCCATCCTGGGGGCGACCGGGTCAGGCAAGTCCTCGCTGATCCACCTGATCCCGCGCTTTTATGATCCCGCTGCCGGGAGCGTGGAGATCGATGGGGTGGACATCCGCACCGTCCGGCAGGATTCGCTGCTCGCGCAGGTCGGCATCGTGCCGCAGGAGACGGTGCTGTTCTCCGGCAGTGTGCGGGACAACATCCGCTACGGCAAGCCGGAAGCCAGCGACGAGGAAGTAGTGGCGGCGGCCAAAGCCGCCCAGGCGCACGACTTCATCTTGCAGCTGCCGCAGGGCTACGATACGCGTGTCGAAGAGCGCGGCGTGAACCTGTCTGGTGGGCAGAAGCAGCGCATCGCCATCGCCCGGGCGATTATCCTCAAGCCCAAGATCCTGATCCTGGACGACAGCACCAGCTCGGTGGATGTGGAGACCGAGACGAAGATCCAGGAGGCGCTGCAGGATATCATGCAAGGTCGGACCAGCTTTGTGGTGGCGCAGCGCATCAGCACCGTGCTGCGGGCGGACAAGATCATCGTCATCGACAATGACCGCATCGCGGCGGAGGGAACGCATGCCGAGCTGATGCGCAGCAGCCCGATCTACCAGGAAATCTACGAATTGCAGCTTGGCGGTGGATCCACAGAGATGATCCGTGCCGCGCTGGCAGGGGAGGGGGCATAAGATGAGCACCTACACTGGAAACGCTGCGCCTCCCCCTGACGAGCGCCCGCGCGTGGTCGGCATCCCCGGGCGGGGCGGACCCATGCACCGCACGGTCGAAAAAGCCAGCAACCCAATGCAAGCCCTGGCGCGGCTGCTGCCGTATCTGAAACCCTTCCGGCTGGCGCTGAGCGGTGTGATCGCCTGTGTGGTCGTTTACACGCTGTTGGGGCTGGTGGGGCCGTACCTGATGGGCGTGGCAATCGACCGCTTCATGGCTGGCAAGGACGCGCAGGGGCTGCTGAGAGTCGCACTGCTGATGCTGCTGACTTACTTCCTGTACAACCTGTTCAATGCGCTAGCCAACTGGGTGATGGCACGCATTTCGCAGCGGGCGTTGAAGAACCTGCGGCAGGATCTGTTCAGCCACCTGCAGGGGCTGTCGATCCGCTTTTTCGACACGCGCCCGGCGGGCGAGCTGATGAGCCGCCTGACCAACGACATCGATGCCATCAACCAGGCGGTCTCGCAAAACGTGACCGCGCTGCTGGCCAGCGTGCTGTCACTGGTCGGCATTGTGATCGCCATGTTCCTGCTCAATCACTGGCTGGCGCTGGCGACGCTGTTGATCGTGCCGGTGATGGCATTCTTCACCAACTTCATCGCCACCTACACGCGCAAGGGCTTCCGGTCGCTGCAGAAGCAGCTAGGCGGGATGAACGGTGTGATTGAGGAAGCGATCAGCGGGCAGAAGGTGGTCAAGGCCTTTCGCCGTAACCAATCGGTGATCGACGCCTTCCGGGAACGCAACCAGGCGGTATACACAGCCGCCATCTCGGCCAACGTGTATGCGATGATGCTGATGCCGCTCTCCAACGTGCTGGGCAACTTCTTCGTCATCGTGCTGGCGTCTCTAGGCGGCTACCTGGCGCTGCAGGGGCTGGTCAGTGTGGGCATGATCGCCACCTTCATCAACTATGGCAAGAACTTCATTGGCCCGGTGCAGCAGCTGGCAAATTTATTCAATGCGATCCAGGCGGCGCTGGCGGGCGCCGAGCGGGTGTTCGAGATCATCGATACACCGCTCGAGGTGCAGGATGCACCCGATGCGCGGCCGCTGGAGGAGATGCGCGGGCAGGTGATCTTCGAGGGGATGAAATTCTGCTACCAGCCGGGCGTGCCGGTGATCAAGAACATGACCCTGGAGGCCAAAGCCGGGCAGACCATCGCCCTGGTGGGGCCGACCGGCGCGGGCAAGACGACCATCATCAATCTACTGACCCGCTTCTACGAGATCCAGGAGGGGACGCATCAGCATCGATGGCGTCGATCTACGCGCAGATCAAGAAGGATGATCTGCGGCGCCGGCTGGGGATTGTGCTGCAGGATACCTTCCTGTTCGCCGACACGGTGATGGAGAACATCCGCTACGGGTGGCTGGAAGCGACGGACGAGCAGGTGATCCGGGCGGCGGAGGTGGCCGACGCGGACCACTTCATCCGCCAGCTGCCAGACGGCTACCAGACGGTGCTTTCCGAGCGCGCCAGCAACCTGAGCCAGGGGCAGCGCCAGCTGTTATCCATCGCCCGCGCCATCCTGGCCGACCCGGCGATCCTGATCCTGGACGAAGCCACCTCCTCAGTCGATACGCGCACCGAGGCGCGCATCCAGAAGTCGCTGCTGCGGCTGATGCAGGGGCGCACCAGCTTTGTCATCGCCCACCGGCTGAGCACGATTCGCGATGCGGACAACGTGGTGGTGATCAACCAGGGCGAGATCGTGGAGCAGGGCACGCATGAGCAACTGCTGGAGAAGCGCGGCTTTTACCACCATTTGTATTTGAGCCAATTTAAGGGACAGGCGATTTAATCCGTAATTGTGTAGGGGCGGGTCTGTGCAACCTGAGATGCCCGCCATACAACACCTCCTCAATCCCATTGCCTGGACCAACCAAACCAATGACCCGCCCCGGTTTCCACCAGCATGCGCCGGGAGAGACCGGGCGGGTCTGGGTTATGACCGGCACGTGCGGCTTATTCGTCTTTATACCGCCCCAAATGTCAGACGGGACTGCATAGGGCTGGGCGCCTGGCTGGCATGACCCGCCCCTACCTGTCTACCTGTCCTCGTTCACGCGGCCGCGGAGGCGTTTGATTTCACCGAGGCGCCGCTTTCGTTCCAGTCGTTTCTCTCGCGAAACGAATGTCGGGCGCGTGCGTTTGCGCGGCACGGGCGGTTCTCCGGCTTTGCGCAGCAGGGCAACCAACCGCTCAATCGCATCCTGGCGGTTGTGCTCCTGGGTGCGGTAGCGCCGTGCCTGAATAAGCAGGATACCGTCCGTTGTCAGGCGACCGGCGGCCAATTTTGCCAGGCGCAAGCGCACGTCCTCGGGCAGCCCGGCGGTGTCGAAGCGCAATTGCGCCTGGGTAGCCACCTTGTTGACATTCTGCCCGCCAGGACCGGAGGAAGCGACGAAGTCGATCGTGATGTCGGCTTCGGCGATGGAAAGAACGGGGGTAATAGGGAGCATATAAGTATTGTACCAGCTAAGATGCAACGCACTTCCAAAGTGCGTTGCATCTGGTTGGTATAGGTTCCACAGATAATCTAAGCCAGGGCTACCAAATCGGCGCGAATAATAGAGCATGGGAAAGGAGGCTCTCATGCTTCGCCATAGCCAACACTCAGCAATTCGAGCAGCTCAGCGAGGATTATCAAACGATGAAATCGAGTATGTTTACCAGTTCGCTTCCCGATACCACCGCGCCGGTGCACTTATCTACTATCTCCGCCGCCAGGATTTGCCCCCGCCCGATCGCTGCCGGGATTTTGCTGCCCGCCTGGTGGGTACGGCGCTGATCTGCGACCCGGACAGCGATGTGTTGATCACCGCGTGGAGGGACCGGCGAGGTGGTTTGAAGCACATCCGCAGGAAGGAAGAGTACCGGCAGCCGGGCCAGAGCTGGTAAGACAGTAAACTGAAGGGGGAAATACCCCAATCTCGATTGGGATCGGGTTCTGCTGCGCTCAAATCAGCCTGCTCAGCACATCGGCTGGCGGATGATCGTCTTCCATTTTGCCGGGTCGGCTTTGCGGATGTCGCTCAGATAGATTTCGTGGTGTTTGCCTGCGCGCTGGTGCCCGGTGTCAGCGATGAACCGGTGTAGCCGTTCGATGGTCGGGCCTTCCGCGGTAAAAGGCCCAATATGCATGATCTGGACACAGGTTCCTTCGGACAGGCATTCAAAGCGTACTTTCGCCAACAGGGTTGGATCGGTTTTGCTTTTCAGTTTGTTTATTGCCTCAGCGACCAGCGCCGGGGTGATGAAATCTGGCTGCAGCATCATCATCGTCCACTGCCAGTTAGACTTGTCCGCGGTGGTAAATGTGGACATATCCTCTGACCACCACAGCCCTTCCAACGGCATTACCCCATAATCCAGCGCCAGAGGCCCCTTTTTCACCATGAACTTGAGCGTGTAGGACAGGGAAAACAGCACTTCGACCCCTGCCTGGTAGGTGGGTGAGGTATTGGGATCACCTGCCCCATCCAGCATCAGGTAGTTCAGTAGCGGTACATCAACCACCACCACTTCCTTCGCCGGTGGCTGGTAAAGGTGTTTAAATTGCTTCTTGAAATCGATCTTGTCCATGGGGTTTCCTTTACTTATCCAGCAGGTACAGCAGGCGCAAGACCTTCAGCTCCTCATAGCTGACCTGCTCACCCAGGCGCTCGAAAGCCGGCTTGAGCAAATTGGCTCCCAGTTCGCTGAAGATGGCGAACGCCTGCGCTTGCTGGGCTGGGGAAGTGGTTGCCAACGCCGGCAGATCGCTGCCGTGGCGCAGGGAATTTCCTGCCATCATGTAGCGCGCCAGGTGATCCACAATGGTACCCTGCGAGATGCCGTAGTGCTTCATCAGGTTGGCGATGGACTCGCCAGCGTTGTACGCTTCGCCGATGAAGATATAACGCCGCCCCGTGTCGCTTTTCTCCGGCCGCGTTTGCCGCGTCCCGCGGGCTTCTCTGCGCACGGCAGCCGGGAAATTCTCGGACAGCTTGTGCGCCTGGCAGTATTCCTGGATGACTGCCCTGAAAGTCTCTCCATATTGGCGCAGCTTGACCTGCCCCACCCCCGAGATCTTGAGCATGCCGTCCATCGATTGGGGGAAATAAGATGCCATCTCGACCAGCGTTTTGTCCGAGAAGATCACATATGGCGGAACATTGGCCGCGTCCGCCAGCTCCTTGCGCTTCTGGCGAAGCAGGGCGAACAGCGCCGGGTTGTATTCCAGCTCCGTCTGGCGGGCCTTCTGATTGCGCGGGCGGGCCTCGACTTCTGGTATCTGCCCCATGATCCTGGAACGCTTTTTCAATGCCTCCAACGCCGTGGGCGTCAGGCTGAGGATGCGGTATTCGCCCTCCTGGCTCAGATAGCCCATCTGGATCAGCTGCCGGGAAATGCTTTGCCACTGCTTTGCAGACAGGTCTGCACCGATGCCAAAGGTAGACAGCTGGTCGTGCTGATTGGCAAGCACCCGCTCACCCTGCGAGCCGCGCAGCACCTCGGTGACATAGCTGGCGCCAAAGCGCTGCCCGGTGCGCAGCACACAGGACATGAATTTCTGCGCCAGGATGGTGACATCGGCCAACTGCGGCGGCTCGGCGTTGCAGTTGTCGCAGTTCTGGCACTTTAGCTGGGTGTAGGTTTCTCCAAAGTAAGCCAGCAGCGGCTTGCGCCGGCAGGTGATCTCATCCTCGGCATATTTCACCATGGCATCCAGGTGCTGGACGGCGGCGAGGCGTTCGGTGCCTTCCTTTTGGTCGATAAAGTAGCGCTGCTTGGCAACGTCAGAATAGCTGTACAGCAACAGGCAGTGCGCCGGCAGCCCATCCCGACCGGCGCGGCCGATCTCCTGGTAATAGCCCTCGATGCTCTTGGGCAGATCGTAGTGGATGACGAAGCGCACATTGGGCTTGTTGATCCCCATGCCGAAGGCGATGGTGGCGACCATGATCTGCACATCCTCACGGATGAATGCCTCCTGGTTGCGGCGGCGCTCGTCGTCCTCCAATCCGGCGTGGTAAGGACGGACGGAGAACCCCCGTTCGGACAGGTATGCCGCCAGGTCATCCACCTGTCGGCGCGAAAAGCAGTAGATGATGCCGGATTGATCCTTGAAGCGCTCCAGGAAGCGCAGCGTCTGTTTGAGCGGGTCACTCTTGGGCAGCACTTCAATGTACAGGTTTTCCCGGTTGAAGCTGGCAATGAACTCATTAGATTGGGAAAAGCCCAGGCTGCTCTTGATATCGCTGCGCACGCGCGGCGTCGCCGTGGCAGTCAGCGCCAGGCACACCGCCTTGGGGTAGCGCCGGCGCACTTCGACCAGCTGGCGGTACTCCGGGCGGAAGTCATGCCCCCACTCCGAGATGCAGTGGGCTTCGTCGATGGTCAGCAGGTCCACCTGTCAGCCCGTCGAGCAGAGCATAGATGCGCGGGGTGAGCAGGGTTTCGGGGGCAACGTAGAGCAGCTTGACCGCCCCGCTGGCGACATCCGCCATGTTCTGCTGGTAGGCTTCCGGGCTGAGCGAACTGTTGAGGAACAGCGCCGGCACCCCGGCGGTGCGCAGCTGCTCGACCTGGTCTTTCATCAGGGCGATCAGCGGCGAGACGACCACGGTCAGGCCGGGGAAGAGCAGCGCGGGGATCTGGTAGCACAGCGACTTGCCCCCGCCGGTGGGCATGACCGCCAGGGTATCCTTGCGCGCCAGCACGTTGTCGATCACCTCTCGCTGGTTAGGGCGGAAGGTGTCGTAGCCGAAGGTGTCTTTGAGGATGGAGGTGGGGGTGGGCATGGGAGGGTTCATTGGATCAGGAATCCGTCATTCGGTAACGCCGCGGCTGCTGTATTCCATCTCCATTAAGATATTCAAGATCGAGGCGAAGGCATGCAAGGAATAGTAGGCGATCAAACATTGGACCGGTACGGTCAATACAACGATACCTAACGTTATTATCCATGATAGCAATTCCCCAACTCTGATCGTTGAACAAATAGGTGCGGATCATGGCTTCCAGGTAGGCAAGCTGTGGTATGCTGATGATGATAAAGGCGAATACGGCAACAATCGCCAGCCAACTCAGCCGGTCCTCGATTTTCGATACTTCCTGCGGCTCATAGAAGACAGGAACATTGTCTTCGGCATCCGGTTCTTCAAGCGGCGCATCGCTTGTTTGCTCCTGAGCGCGGACTGCTGATGGCTTCCTCCTTACGAATTTCGCGGTAATTGATGTCAGTCTCGACGATCACCTTTAGCCCTATGGAGATGCCTTTCAATACCAGCCAATAGACAATCCCCGGAAAGCAAGCTTCTAAAACTCTGGTGATCAACTTTACGCCAATTGCGAGATATTCTGTAACAACACCAAGCTGACCTTGCTCGGATGAACCGAGAAATTGTGGCAGTGATAAAAGGTCGTATCTGATATCCAGTATCGTACTCAACGTGATTAGCGCATAAACGATCAGCGCAATCCAGGCGAGAATATTTGCCCAGGTGGAAATCCAGAGTAGCTTTTTGTGCTTTGATGAGAAAAAATCAACTGTGTTACCAGCCATTTTCACGCCTCTTGGGTCCGATTAATATCATCGTATATATTCGCCCCCTGCCCTGTGGGCATCCACCATTTCGCTGACTAAGATACTATTCGGAAAGGCTCCTTAGTGGCGAAAATGGAGAGACAGAAGGAGGTGGTTCTTTCAAGCTGCAATATTATACTCCGGCTCGGGAATGGGGAAGTGCCGGGCTTCAGAAGCTCCTACCTATAACGTGGTAATATTCGATTGTTGCATCGCGAGGTGTGGTCCAATACAATGAGTCAATTTACTCTACAACCTGCCATCACCCTATTTCTCGGTTTGGGGTTCATTCTATTAGTTATTTGTGGAATCATCACCGCGACAATCCGGAAAAGTTTCGGCATATATAAGTTAAATATCCCAAAACTGAGGTTAATGTTTGCAGTTGCGTTTCTCCAAATCCTGCTGGGAGTAATGACTGTATTTATTGTCAAAGGAATTAAGGACGATCCCTTCATTGCGATTGGAACCGGCTGTGGGATGACAATCCTGTCTGGTCTATTTTTCCTAAAATTGATTCTCAAAAACAGTTGGAGACAATCCTTGGGCGTATGGGCTTTAGCATCGGCCATGCAACTGGTACTCGTGCCGATTTGTTCAGCAGTTCTGCTGGTGGGCTGGGTGATGTTGTTAATCTGGCTTTACCCTCCCCAATTCTAAAGCATTCCAACCTGGTCTCAGCAATACAAGTCCGAATGAAATATTCCCCAAGTTGAGCAACTGTTAACAACGAGCACAGGATGATATCAACGATGCTAAGTCACACAACGAAGAAGATACGTACTGGCTGGCTGCCAGCCACCTTCTTGCTGCTGGCAATCCTCGCCGGCGCAGACAGCTCCCCCGCCCGGGCACTACCCGCCAGCTACCCGCCCGATCCCACCACGGATATCCCCTGGAACGCCGGTACAAGTGGCGTATTGGATATTCAAACCGCCTTCAACAATGCCCGCACGCAGGAGAACGCCCAGCTCGGCCTCCACCTGCCCATGCTGACCTTGCCCAGCCAGCTTGCCTGGGATGCGCTGAGCAACAGCGAGAAGGCGCTGTGGCTGATCAATGCCGAGCGGGTCGACCGGGGTGTGATGCCGCTGCACGGCGTGGAGAGCAACGTCACCAGCGTGGCACAATACTATGCGCAATATCTACTGGACAACGATGTCTTCAGCCATGATGCGGATGGGCTCTCCCCGTGGGATCGCCTGAACACCAACCCTGCCATCGCCGCCTGTCACGACTTCTTGAACGTGGTGGAAAACCTGGCGGTGTTCGTCACCTCCGGCACCAGCCTCCCGCTGCCGGTGGAGCGTGCGGTGTATATGTGGATGTATGAAGATGAGAGCAGCGGCGTGGGGACACCGCCACGCCATCTTATGGTACCCGTACAACAATAACAGCGGCCCGACCGGTGCAGAGGGCTTCCTGGGCATCGGGCGGGCGTCGGGTGGCCCATACCAGGGACCATTTACTTCGGAGTGGAACTTTGCCGAAATCATCGTGATGAACGTATTCGATCCGTGCGCCACGTGGGATTATGGCGCGCCGGTGATCACCAGCCGGATCCTGCTGCCATTGGTTGTGAAGTAAGGTAAAGAGCTACTAGCACAAAGGGCACAAAGGCTACGCAAAGGACACAAAGAAAGATTATAAATCTTTTCTTTGTGTCCTTTGTGCCTACTTAGTGAACTTTGTGTTGAATCCCTTATTGCTCCATGAATATCATGGGATTCAAACTTGTAAACGCATAACAGACACGGCATGGGTTTTATTTCCAAATTGGCGGGGCTCTGTCTGGTGGACAAACTCGAACCCCATCCTGCTCCAGAATTTATAGGCGAGGGTGTTTTCATCTACAACCCCGAGCATGATCGCCTGGCCTCCACTGAGGCGCACATAGTCCATAAAACCCTGCACAACTGTTTGACCAATTCCCTGGGAACGAGCCTCAGGGGCAATTATGAACACCCCAATCCACCAGGTCATTTCGTCTGGGTAGCCGCGTAATACATCAAGCATACCCACAAGATGGCGCTGCTGGTTAAAGATCCCAAAGAGAAACAGATCCGCAGGTGATTTTCCAGGTGGTACGTCCTCAAATCCTTCTTCCCCGGAATGCGGACCGGCTGGATGCCCATCCACCAGTAGCATGTAATCGAGGCAATTCTCCCATAGCTCTTGAATTATCGCACTATCTTCCAGCAGCAGCTGGTGTACGAAATAGTTCTGTAAGTCGATATCAAAGGCGGTTTCTGGTTTCATCAATATCGTAGACCTCATCCTGTATTCGCTGGTGAATATTCAACAAGGTTTCGTTAGCGAATTGTTTTAGACGCACCCAAACCAACATGGCGCAGGCGATATGAATTCTCACTATTCTAGCTTTGCGACACTGACAACCTTCGACGTCCAGTCAACTGCTTGGTTTCGCGATGAAATTGCTCGACCTTCCAGCGAAAGCCGCACACGTCTCGTACGACCTGCAGTGCGGTCTTGCGCCTATCTCGTTGGTCACGACATAGTCCGTGCGCTTGGTGGACAGCACATACTCGGAAGAGTTTCACCTTGCGTTCCCCCGGAAAGCCTTTGATTTTGATCAGCTTTGCCGTGTTGCAGTTCGGCTTCCGTCCATTCCAGGCTGTCCACTCGCCGATAAGGCTGTGAGCCACGTGAATCGTCCACCTGACGATTGTCCTTGAGTGGACAGTAGTAGATTTTGTCTAAACTTCTCAATCTTCAGCATGATGTTCTTTGGTCGCATACCAGGTATCCATCAACACCGCCCAAAAGCAGTCGCTTTTTGAACACAATTCATCTGGTGGCAGTGCACTATAGTGAACAACTACACGACTTTCACCAATGCCGGTACAATCCTGGCAATCCGGTAGCTGTTCTCGATCTCATTGCCCAGCTTGAGATTCTTGCCGATGGATTCGCCATAGCTGAAGAAATCGGCATACAGTTTTTCCGGGTCGGCATTCGCCAATTGAGCCAGGCTGCCGTATCCCGCCCCAATGATGTTGGAGATGGTCGCCTTGCTGGCCCAGGGCATGCGCGAGAAATCAGCCCGGTTCACCAGCTCGGTGATAACGGTTTCTGGCAGCCCGCTGGACTCTGCGAATGCGTTGCGACCGTCTGGGGTGATCCCCCGCTGCAGCAGCTGCAGGTTGGTACGCACCCCCAAACCGCCCAAGGCATTGATCGCCGCACTGAGCATTGGGTCGGGGCGGATCAATCCGCTCAGGTATTTCTCGCCGGGAATGAACCAGTAGATCAGGTACTTCAGTACGGTAGCAATATCATGCGCAGCGATCCCATTGCGCTCAGCAAAACTCCTCAGCTTCTCCCGCGTTTCGACCTGTGACACCAGCTCCAGGAGATTTGACAAACCTGTCTGCTGCAGCCTGGTAAGGATGCCAACCAGCCGCTCGGTATATTCAGCGTAACGCCCGCGCGGATCGCCGCCCACGCTGAGCCGGGTATACTCAACCAGCTCCGGCATGGTGACGTTGAACGTTTCACGCACGAACGGGTAGGAAAAGCTTCCCTGCAGCCGCCGCGAAGATCTTCATAATCTTTGATCGGGATCAATGCCCTGGTTGTACTTCATCCCAATTGACGAACATTGGACCTCCTAGAAGAATAAAATAGCGCGGAATTTGTTTCATGTAAAGGCGGTAAAACTCAGCATACTTTTTTAGACGAAACCTCTTCCTCAGCCAGGATGCCGAAATGCTGAAATAACTTTGACATTAGCAGCATGAAGAGTGCCGCCCATGAGCCGATCGCCAGGCATATCCCCAAGAAGACGACAAACAAAGACACGATCTGGGGATGGCGCGGATCCTGAGATCCCCTGGTCACCGGCTGGTCCGGCGGCGTATCTTTGAAGTTCAACATGGCGGTAACAAGACCAGCCATGCCGGTGACATACAGGATCATACCAAGGACGAATGGACTCGCTTGATCTTCAACGGTGTCAGGATGATCAAAACCAGGCAGGCAAGTGAGAAGGCTTTGCCCAAGATGGTGAACGCCCTCTGCCTGACACTCCACCCGGAGCGGTCAAACAACCGCCTGACCACAGGTTTGGGGAAGACCAGCAGCAAGCCACCCTGGATCAAGAACTCAAAGCCGAGCAAAATCCAACCATTCAGCCATCCAATATTGAGAGCAGGAAACAATTCCATATCACCCTACCTTTTCGGGTATTCTCAGCATGGCGTATCCGTGCTGCCATGGACGCTGCGTGCCTGGTGCAGGTTAGCCAGCCAGCGCTGCACCTCAGGCGTTTCCAAGCCGCTTTTCCAATCTCTGCGTTCTCGCGGTGGGCAATCTTTATATCAATCTCTGCGTTCTCCGCGCACTCTGCGGTGGATACGTTTTCTCTGTGCTCTCCGTGTTCTCTGTGGTGCGTCTGGTTATTACCGCTCTCCCACACGATATCTGTCCAGTGCACCGGGTGGTCGGTGGCGAATTCCGGCGGTAGGACGTAGGTGGGATCGACCGCCTGCAGATTGGCGGAGGAGGAAAATGTGGTCGATGCGGTTTTCACCGGACATATCCACACCGTCGGCGCCGATCTCGCTGGGATAGACGCTCACCCAGGCATTGACCAAATTATCGTCAATCAACCGGTAGGCTTCCTCGTAATCCCGCAGGTTGTAATCGCCCAAGGCGATCACGTAGGCTTTATCCGCCGACGGTCGACCAGGGTACGGGCAAAGACCAGCATAGCCGTGTCCGAGCTGTCGGGATGCACGTCGTATATCGTGAAGCGCATGCCGTTCACTTCGATCTCCGCTTCGGCGACGCCGGTCTCGTCTTTATCGCTGAAGATAAACACCGAGCGGGTATTCTGCAGCGGGTATTTCGACAGGATGGCGGTGCCAAAGGTGCCCGTGCCGGGGGTCGGGCCGTAGTAAGAATAATAGCCCAACTTCTCGGTAAAATAGCGCACATAATCGTTGTTGTTGAGCGAGATGCGCGCTCGAATTCCAGACTCCTGCAAGGCGAGGATATCCGGGGAGACCTGGCGGATGAGCGCCAGCTGCGCCTCGACGGACTTCTCGCCAAAGTCGTCGTTGGACTGCTGGGTGTTGAAAGTCATCGCCCGCAGCGAAGTGATACCGCTATCGGCGAGCCTCTACCCGCGCCGACGGCAGGGCCAAGAAGACCGTCGCCAGGAAGAGAAGCGCAGGCACAGTCACCCCGGCCCAGGACAGCGGCGTGACTGGCTCACGCAGCGCCTGTTTTCCCCGCCCAACCAGCGAGGCAAGCAAGGTGATGCCC
>CAWKGZ010000012.1:0-734483 GCA_963849335.1 uncultured Chloroflexia bacterium | reverse complement strand
GCCTATCTGGTACAGCCCGGTGATCACGATTCCCCGGTCCATCCCTGCTGGCGGCAATATACAAACTCAGGCCAGTGGCTCAGCGCAACGCGGGCCGCAGGTTACAATCGAGGCATATCAATCCAGCGGTTTCTATTGGATCGATCTCGGTACAGGAGAACCGCCGGATAGACAACCCCGCGTCAGGTGCCCGCCACCCAACAGGCCTATTCCGCATCATCTTTATACAGCGTGCAATGCGGCAGCCCATTGCAGATGATCGATGCCGCCAACCAGACCGTGATCAGCCAGATAAATCCCGCACCCGAATTCCAACGCAATGTCATATCGCAACTGCTCCCAGACGCCCAGTTGGGATGGAGGCGGATCGCTGCCTTCGCCGCCCGCACCAACGGGGTGTGGAGCACCTACCTGTGGCTGCCAGATGGCTCCCTACCCATCAGGGTGGGGCCAGCCTTGAACGGCGCCAGACCACCGACCTGGTCGCCGGAGGGAGAGCAACTGGCCTTTGTCACGCCACACGACCACAACCACTCACCCACAAATGATGATCGCCTACCACGATGGAGGGTCATCTCGAACGCGCCCACCGACCTGGTACTGCCCCCGACAGAATTCCACTGGATTGGACGGCGGGTGCTGGCGCTGCGCGACGGCATACAACCTTGGCAGTATTACCAGGCAGACACGGGCGAGCTACTCTTCACCTGGCAGGAAGCGCTCTCCATGGGCAGCGCGCTCGATCACCATTACCCAGCCGTACCACCGGATGGGCGCTGGTTACCATCGAGCGAAGATCACCTCAACGCCAGCGGGATCTTACACAAAACATACCACCTCTATGATCTGCAGAATCGCCAGGAAATCCTGCTCTACGAGCACCCCTGGCACTGATGGAATTCAGCGGCTGGTCGCCGAACGGTGAAACGCTTGTACCTACTCCATCACCCGGCTGGGCCAGACGCAGTCGCAGACCCAGACCTCCCCTATGGGCTGCTGGAGTATCATCCGCTTGACGGGGATTTTGAGCTGCTGGTCGAGAACGCACAGGCGGTGTATTGGGATGCAAACTATCAAAAGGCGCTGGTATCGGTTTTCGTTCAGGACAGCACCGGTCAGGCAACCCTGACCGCAGGCATCTGGGATCAATCAACCCACCAGGTCGCAGGCGCTGCCATCATCACCAAATCACCCACGCAGTATGATTTTTTACTCCACCCTTACTCGATGAACAGGATGATACCCGCAGCCTGGTCGCCGGATGGAGATCAGGTGGTCTTGTTCAACTGGCAGGGTGACCTGCTGCTGATGGATCTGGATGGGCAGACACAGCTCCTGGCAAGCCAGGTTGGGCTGTGGCGTTCGGATTTCACCCGCCTGCTGGCCTGGTCACCGGATGGGTCGCATCTATTTGTCAGCGACCGAGGTACAGTATGGATTGTCACAATTCAGCAATAGAGCGTTGTTTTCTTTCCCTGAGTGCAGCATACTGTACTTATTGTGATTGCGGATTTGTGCAGAGTGTGCGATTAAAAACAAAACCCCCTCCCTTTTCGAGTGGGGGTTTTGTTAATAGAAAAAGCCTCTTGGCAATGACCTACTCTCCCAGGCAGTTACCCACCAAGTACCATCGGCGCTGACGGGCTTAACGATCGGGTTCGAGATGTGTCCGGGTGTATCCCCGTCGCTCCAATCACCAAGAGGCTTAGTCTACAGTTGTTAAGTTACCAAATTGAATAGCGAATGATTACGAAAAGTGTCGAGTTCTCCGCACCACGTGATTAAGCCCTCGGCCATTAGTACAGCTTAGCTGAACGCATTACTGCGCTTACACATGCTGCCTATCAAAGCAGGTAGTCTTCCTGCGGCCTTACTCCCTTAATGGGATGAGGGATCTAATCTTGAGGCAAGTTTCCCACTTAGATGCTTTCAGCGGTTATCTTTGCCAGACTTAGCTACCCAGCGATGCCGTTGGCACGACAACTGGCACACCAGAGGTCTGTCCACCCCGGTCCTCTCGTACTAGGGGCAGATCCTCGCAAATCCCTTGCGCCCACAGCGGATAGAGACCGACCTGTCTCACGACGGTCTGAACCCAGCTCGCGTATCGCTTTAACGGGCGAACAGCCCGACCCTTGGGACCTTATCCAGCCCCAGGATGCGATGAGCCGACATCGAGGTGCCGAGCGAGGCCGTCGATATGAACTCTTGGGCCTCACCAGCCTGTTATCCCCGGGGTAGCTTTTGTCCGATGAGCCACGGCCCTTCCACACGGTACCGTGGGATCACTAAGCCCGACTTTCGTCTCTGCTCGACGCGTTGGTCTTGCAGTCAAGCTCCCTTATGCCTTTACACTCTCTGGCTGGTTTCCATTCAGCCTGAGGGAACCTTTGGGCGCCTCCGTTACTTTTTAGGAGGCGACCGCCCCAGTCAAACTGCCCACCTGGCACGGTCCCCCATCCGGATCACGGAATGGGGTTAGGGTCTAAACATCATCAGGGTGGTATTTCACGGATGGCTCCACCGAAGCTAGCGCTCCAGCTTCACAGCCTCCCACCTATTCTACACAGACAATGCCCAAACTCAATGCCAAGATGCAGTAAAGCTCCACGGGGTCTTTTTGTCCTGCTGCGGGTAACGAGCATCTTCACTCGTATTTCAATTTCACCGGGTCCCTCGTTGAGACACTGTTCCAGTTGTTACACCGTTCGTGCGGGTCGGAACTTACCCGACAAGGAATTTCGCTACCTTAGGACCGTTATAGTTACGGCCGCCGTTCACTGGGGCTTCAGTTCAGAGCTTCGGCTTGCGCCTAACCCCTCCCTTTAACCTTCCAGCACTGGGCAGGTGTCAGCCCCTATACATCGCCTTACGGCTTTGCAGAGACCTGTGGTTTTGTTAACCAGTCACTAGAACCATTTCACTGCGACCCCCCAACGCATCCAGTTGTATACTTTCACATCAGGGGGCACCCCTTATCCCGAAGTTACGGGGCTAAATTGCCTAGTTCCTTAACGAGGGTTCTCCCGTTCGCCTTGGTATATTCTACCCATCTACCAGTGTCGGTTTGCGGTACGGTCACCTAAGACTCAACGCTTAGGGGCTTTTCTCGGCAGTAAGGCTTAACCACTTCCGCCTCAGGGGCTCGTATTCGTGCCTCAGCTCAGTCTGTTTTCGCCAGACCTCAACGCCTACACACTTACACCTGCACAACCAATCGCAGGCTGGTCTACCTCACTGCGTCCCCCCATCACTCCTCTTAGGTGGTTCCGGAATGTTGACCGGATGTCCATCACTTACGCCTCGCGGCCTCAGCTAAGGACCGACTAACCCGACGCGGACTGACCTGGCGTCGGAAACCTTAGATTTACGGCGAACACGGTTCTCACGTGTTTTACGCTACTCATGCCTGCATTCTCACTTCTGCCCGCTCCAGCCGTCCTTACGGTCGACCTTCACTGCTGGCAGAACGCTCCCCTACCGTCCCAGTCAAAGACTGAGACCCAAAGCTTCGGTGCTAGGCTTAGCCCCGTTAAATTTTCCGCGCAGGATCACTTGACCAGTGAGCTATTACGCACTCTTTAAAGGGTGGCTGCTTCTAAGCCAACCTCCTGGTTGTCCGAGTAATCCCACATCGTTTCCCACTTAGCCTGGACTTTAGGACCTTAGCTGTTGATCTGGGCTGTATCCCTCTCGACCCCGAAACTCATCTCCCGGAGTCCGACTGCCAAGCTCTGGAGTATCGGCATTCGGAGTTTGGTTGAGTTCGGTAAGCAGTAAGCCCCCTAGCTCATCCAGTGCTCTACCTCCGATACTGAACGCTTGACGCTAGCCCTAAAGCTATTTCGGGGAGAACAAGCTATCTCCTGGTTCGTTTGGCATATCACCCCTACCCACAGCTCATCCCCTAATTTTGTAACATTAGTAGGTTCGGGCCTCCACGGATGGTTAGATCCGCTTCACCCTGGCCATGGGTAGCTCACCAGGTTTCGTGTCTAATCCTTGCGACTATACGCCCTATTAAGACTCGCTTTCGCTACGGCTACGGGTGTAACTCCCTTAACCTTGCCACAAAGATTAACTCGCAGGCTCATTCTCCAAAAGGCACGCCGTCAGGCATAGCGGCGCGCATCCGGCTTTCGCTGGCGCACAGACCCGCCATTAGCCCTTCGACTGCTTGTAGGCTCACGGTTTCAGGATCTATTTCACTCCCCTCACCGGGGTGCTTTTCACCTTTCCCTCGCGGTACTTGTTCACTATCGGTCGTCAAATGTATTTAGCCTTGGAGAGTGGACTCCCCAGCTTCCTACCGGATTAGCGTGCCCGGTAGTACTCAGGTACCTGACAGGAGGCGCTCGACTTTCGCATACAGGACTGTAACCTTCTTTGGTAGGCTGTCCCACACCTTTCTGCTAGCAAAGCACTTTGTAACTCCTATGTGTCAGGCCCTACAACCCCGATCCGGCAAGCCAGATCGGTTTGGGCTGTTCTCCTTTCGCTCGCCACTACTCGGAGAATACTTTCTTTTCCTCTGGGTACTTAGATGTTTCAGTTCCCCAGGTTCCCTTCTCCTGATCTATATATTCAACCAGGAGATACCGTTGGTTCGCAACGGTAGGTTTCCCCATTCGGAAATCCTCGGATCGGCGCCTGTACACGGCTCCCCGAGGCTTATCGCAGTGTCCCACGTCCTTCATCGGCATTTGACGCCAAGGCATCCACCGTAAGCCCTTAGTAACTTAATCACGTGATACGGAGAATTCGAAACTTTTCGCTCGTTTGTTCTCGCTATTCAATTGGTAAGGTTCAGCAGTCTCTCGACTGCGGGCCTTGCGGCCCCAGCGGGTTGTCCGCTGAGAGGTGGTCCCGAAAGCTCTTCGGCAGCACTTCTCAATTGACAACCTGATTTTTTAGACGATACGGCCCGGCGCAGAAGCCGGGCCATCAATCTACCCAACCGCTTGCGCTTTATTTTATTCAGATCAGAACCGCATCCAACTGCAAGTACACTCCTTGGTACGGATGGCTCTGTGGAGATGAGGGGACTCGAACCCCTGGCATCCGCCTTGCAAAGGCGGCGCTCTCCCAACTGAGCTACATCCCCGAACTGCTTTTAAGGTAGTGGGCCTGACTGGATTCGAACCAGTGACCCCAGTCTTATCAGGACTGTGCTCTAACCAGCTGAGCTACAGGCCCTGGAGCGCCTTAACAACTGAAAAGTGACAGGAATTTGATCTTGACTCTAACGTTCTCACCACCGCAGTGAGATCCGGTTTGGAGTAGAGCGTTTCTGCACTAGGCAGGACGCTCGGAACTCCCTAGAAAGGAGGTGATCCAGGCGCACCTTCCGGTACTCCTACCTTGTTACGACTTCGTCCCAGTCACCAGTCCCACCTTCGACAGCTCCCTCCCTTGCGGGTTAGGATACCGGCTTCAGGTGTTACCAGCTCCCATGACGTGACGGGCGGTGTGTACAAGCCCCGGGAACGTATTCAACGCACTAATGCTGACGCGCGTTTACTAGCAACTCCGACTTCATGTAGGCGAGTTGCAGCCTGCAATCTGAACTGAGGCCGGCTTTGAGGATTGGCTCCACCTCGCGGCTTTGCGACCCATTGTACCGACCATTGTAGCGTGTGTGTAGCCCCAGATATAAAGGCCATGCTGACTTGACGTCATCCCCACCTTCCTCCGGCTTGATACCGGCAGTTTCGTGTGACACATGTAACACACAATGGGGGTTGCGCTCGTTACCGGACTTAACCGGACACCTCACGGCACGAGCTGACGACAGCCATGCAGCACCTGTATAGGCTCCCCGAAGGGTCGGTCATCTTTCGAATCCCTACTACCTATATGTCAAACCTGGGTAAGGTTCTTCGCGTAGCAACGAATTAAACCACACGCTCCGCTGCTTGTGCGGGGCCCCGTCAATTCCTTTGAGTTTTAACCTTGCGGCCGTAGTCCCCAGGCGGCGAACTTAACGCGTTAGCTCCGGCACCGGCGGATTTTACCCCACCGACACCAAGTTCGCATCGTTTACTGCTAGGACTACCGGGGTTTCTAATCCCGTTTGCTCCCCTAGCTTTCGCGTCTGAGCGTCAGGAACGGTCCAGGAGGCCGCTTTCGCCACTGGTGTTCCTCCCGATATCTACGCATTTCACTACTACACCGGGAATTCCACCTCCCTCTACCGCCCTCTAGTCTGATAGTTTTGAACGGCCTCTCCCAGTTGAGCCAGGAGCTTTCACATCCAACTTATCAGACCGCCTGCACGCGCTTTACGCCCAGTAAATTCGGATAACGCTCGGATCCTACGTATTACCGCGGCTGCTGGCACGTAGTTAGCCAATCCTTATTCCTGAAGTACAGTCCTTCCTCTTCCTTCAGAAAAGCGCTTTACAACCCGAAGGTCTTCATCGCGCACGCGGCGTTGCTGCATCAGGCTTTCGCCCATTGTGCAATATTCCCTACTGCTGCCACCCGTAGGTGTCTGGCCCGTGTTTCAGTGCCAGTGTGGGGGGCCACCCTCTCAGGTCCCCTACCCGTCGAAGCCTTGGTAGGCCATTACCCTACCAACTAGCTGATGGGACGCAGGCCCCTCCCAAAGCGGATTTCTCCTTTAGTTATAAGGCCTTTAACCCTTATAACCACATGAGGTATTAGCTCCAGTTTCCCGGAGTTATTCCTCTCTTTGGGGCAGGTCACCAACGCGTTACTCACCCATTCGCCACTAGGAAGTCCTCGTATTGCTACAAGAACCCCTCGTTCGACTTGCATGTATTAGGCACGCCGCCAGCGTTTATCCTGAGCCAGGATCAAACTCTCCACAAAAAATAAGTATCTTTCGATACGTTAAGTCTTGCGATGTCGTTAGAACGACAGGTCTGCATTCCTATCACTTTTCAGTTGTTAAGGTTCCGTTAATCGAGCGGGCAGGATTTTATCACTGCCCCCAGAGCCTGTCAAGGCTTTTTAGAGACTAAATTGCCGATGTTTTACAACATCGGCACGTCAGCTGCGATGCTTGCTCGCTGTTTTCTGGCGCTATGCGTCTCGGCTCAATTGTAAGCGTTCTGCCCGTAGGCGAGAACGGATGTAATGTTCAGCGACCTGTAATTATACGCCTCTTACCCACCTTGTCAAGAGCAAAACCTTAAAATATTGTCTGACAACCTTAAAGTTTCCCTTACCCCATCTCTTGCCGCCCGATCAGCGCCCGCAGTAGCGTGCTCTGATCGGCATACTCCAGGTCCCCGCCGATCGGCAGGCCGCGCGCCAGGCGCGTTACCCGCACGTTCAGCCCTGCCAGTTGCTGCTGGATATACATCGCCGTGGCATCGCCCTCCATGCTGGGATTGGTCGCCAGGATGATCTCGCACACCCCGCCCGCTCGCACCCGTCCCACCAGCTGGCTGATGGTCAAATCTTCCGGTCCGATGCCCTCGATCGGCGAGAGCGCCCCGCGCAGCACGTGGTAGCGCCCCTGGTAGCCAGCGGTGCGCTCCAGCGCCAGGACATCCAGTGCCTCTTCCACCACGCACACCATGCCCGGATCGCGCTCCGGGCTGGCGCAGATCTCGCATTCTTCGCGCCCCGCCGCGGTGATATTGAAGCAAATCGGGCAGTCCATTGTACCGGTTTTCAGCTCAGTCAGCGCCTGCGCCAGGTTCTCTGCCAGGTCAGCCGGCGTATTGAGCAGGAAGAAAGCCAGCCGTGATGCCGTCTTCGGCCCAATCCCCGGCAGGCGGGCAAAGGCATTGATCAAATTCTGTACCGGTTCGGGTAGGATCATCGCGTTACACGTTGAAACGTTGGCACGTTAGCAGGTTTAAACGTTCGAACGTTCGAACGTGCCAACGTGTCACGCTAAAAAGGTAAGCCGCCGCTCAGCGGGCCGAGGCGCTCGGCTGCCAGGGCACGCGAAGCATCCAGCGCACCGTTCACTGCCGCCAGGATCAAGTCCTGCAGCATCTCAACATCGCCATCCTTGAGCAGATCTGGGTCGATCTCCACCGCCTGGATGCGCTGATCACCGGTGATAGTGATCTTGATCGCACCGCCGCCGGCGCTGTGGGTGAGCGTCTCCTGGGCAAGCTGCTCCTGCGTCTGGATCAGCTGTTCCTGCAGACGCTGCATTTGCTGCATCATCCCGCCCATCTGACCTTTTTTAGGCATATTGAAGTTCTTTGGCACGGTTCCTCCGATCAGGTTATTGCATGTCTACAATTTCACCGCCCAGGTCGCGCAGCGCTGCCGCCACCATTCCGTCCGAGTCCACATCTGGCGGCGGGGCGCTTTGCTTGCCGGTGATCACCCGGCAGCGGATCTGGATCGGCATTTCCATCGCTTGCGATACCACGCTTTGGGCCAGCTCCAGGTTGGCGGGTCGTTCCACCTGGCTTTGCAGCACATCACTGGCAAAGCCCAGTAAGAGCACGCCGTTTTGCAGATGGCGTGACTTGATAGAATTGATCAGCGCATAAACGGTCGCATTTTTCTCGCGCAGCACGGTGATGATCTTTTTCCAGTTTTCGTCCAGGCGCTGGTTGAGCGAGACATCCTCGACGCTCAGCGCAGCCCTCGCTTCGGGCTCGCTGTTCAGACTGTTGCAATTCCGGAGCAGCCTGGGCGGCTCGCGGTAGTCTTAGGCGGCCGCGCGGGACCCAACGCGGCCGGCCGCTCTGCTGGGTTCTTGACCTGCGGCGGCGCGCCCGCCGGCGGCGCACCTGTCGTTGGTGCAGCAGCTTCCGGCAGCTCGATCGCCTGCAAGAAAGCCATCTCCAGCGCCAGCGCTGGCTGCCAGCTGGCGCGCATTTCCACCGCTGCCTGGTTAAAAGCCTGGATCAGGCGCAGTAGCTCGGGCACCGCCAGCGCCTGGGCGTGCCGGGCAAGCTGGCTGCGCATTTCGGGCGTGGCCTCCACCTGGGTCGGCATTGCCTGCCGCCACCAGCAGCAGGCTGCGCAGGTAGTCCACCACCTGGCGGGCGAACTGGCGCGGGTCGCTGCCCGCATCCAGCGCGCCGTGGATGGCATCCAACCCGGCTCCCGGCTGGCGCGCCAGCAGCGCCTCGATCACCGCCAGCACCGACTGGCTGGTCGCCGTTCCCAGCACATCCTGAGCCATCGCCAGCGTGATCCGCTTTCCCGCCGAGGCAAGCTGGTCGAGCAGTGAGATCGCATCGCGCATGGCACCGGTTGCCTGGCGGGCGACCAGCAGCAGCGCCTCCTCATCGATCTCAATCTTCTCATCTTCCGCCAGCAGCTTCAGGTTGGCAGCGATTTCGCTGACCGGGATGCGGCGGAACTCGTGCCGCTGGCAGCGCGAGAGCACCGTCGCCGGGATCTTGTGCGCTTCGGTGGTCGCCAGGATGAAGATGGCATGCGGTGGAGGCTCTTCCAGCGTCTTCAGCAGGGCGTTGAACGCCGCCGTGGACAGCATGTGCACTTCGTCAATGATATAGACCTTGTAGCGCCCCTGGTTGGGCGAGAAGTTGATCTTATCGCGCAGGTCGCGCACATCATCCACGCTGGTGTTGGACGCCGCATCGATCTCGATCAGATCCAGGAAGCGCCCCTGGTTGACCGCTTTACAATGGGCACATTCATTGCACGGCCTGCCCGCCAGCTCAGGTGACAGGCAGTTGACTGCCTTAGCCAGCAGGCGAGCGGTAGTCGTCTTGCCTGTGCCGCGCGGCCCGGCGAACAAATAGGCGTGCGCCACCCGCTCGGCAGCGATGGCATTGCGCAGCGTCTGCACCACGTGCGGCTGCCCGATCACCTGCTCCCAATGCAGGGGGCGCCATTTGCGGTAGAGTGCCTGGGACATGTTTAGAGTCTATCAGAGACGGGCGCTGTGGTCAATGTGAATTGACACCGCCGGCACGGCTTTAACAAGAATGGGATTTATCAAAGCGCAGCAAGTCTAAAGCCGGTTCAGGTTGTGCATTGAACAGGCGACGAGCCTGGGCAAGGTGACCGCCGGGGTCAGCGGCTTACCGTCTGACCTACCGGTTGGAGGCGGCCTCCTCTGAAATTGTCACGATGGAAATGATAATTGTGAGAGATGTGCATATTTTAGCAGCTAAGTTTATCCATGTTCAAATATCCCCTCGATATATAAATGACATTAACGGTAGTGACAAACGTCACACCAGGAGGGGGGGACAAATGTTACTTGTGCACTTAAATCATTTTTGCTAAAAATTAAGGTGAGTATATCAAGGGGCCGCTGTTAGCAAAAACACTCCACTTAGCCTCGCAACTTTCCCAAGTACAAACATACCCTAGTGCTAATTGTTTTTTCTCATGCTCCAAAGTATTATTAAAATGAATATTATCGCCCACTGGTTAAAAAAATACTGGCCGATCATCCCGGTAATACTCATCCTGATTTTTTCAGTCTTATTCGTGATGGAAGTAAAAGCGCAAGAAGACCTGGTGACGGAATTAACTACAAGACTGACTCGGTTGGGTGTGCCGGTTAATGACGTGATTATCGACAGCAGGGTTCCATTCCAAATCACCATCATCCTTCAATCTTCTACAACGGGCGATCATGGAACTGATGAAGATGCCTTCAACGAATATATGGCATATCGTGAAGCTTATCTTGCAGATAAATTTGGATTGACCCTGGATAGCTTCATCATAAGCCTGGTTAATGTAAATGGCGATGTCATCGGTTGGGTACAGCGATTTTTAACCTTACGCTATACCAATCCAGACTTTTCTGCACCAAAAAACCTGGATAACCAGGCAACCGAAACCTTGCTTAGAGAACAACTCGATTTTCAAGGTTTGCAAATCGATGAGCTAACTGTCACCACAGGTGCAGGCTCGGAACAGGACGTCCAGACTGTCTCTATCCGTCTGACTGCCTCCAGCCTACAGGCGGCAAATGCTGCCATCCCGGGTATGATCGGAACGTTGATCTCCCACTTGAGTAAGATCAACCGGGAAAGCGATGTAGCATTGATAGCTGTCTGCCGGCTTTGGGTTACAGGGGACAACGGCGATATCCTGCTCAGCTATTTGTATGACCTGGAATTGGGTTTGCAACAGTGGGGCATGACGCCAGGCGTTACGGATGATTGGTTTCCGCATCCCGTAGAAACTTATAGCCCACCACCTGTTCTCCCCACGCTCACCCCGCCCTCTTATCCACTACCTCTACTACCGACCCTTCCCGCCTATCCATAAAAACCGGGGTTGGGCTGTTTACCGCAACCTCTCGCTGGCATCCTGGATGCGCTGCAGGATCTGGGCGGCCTCGGCCTCGCCGGCGAGATGCACCGTGCCATCCCCATCCACGTGGGTGGGGATCAGTTCGTAGCCTAAATACTTCGTCCCTTCGAAATGCACCAGCAGAATCACCCCCTGCTGGTGCGCCAGATCCCAGGTCTGGTCAAAGATGAAATTGCCCAGCCCATAGAAGACATCCACCCCGTCGATCTGCTCGACCGCCTGGACCACGTGCGTGTGATTGCCCACCACCAGGTCAGCGCCGGCCTCAACCGCCAACTGAGCCAGGTTTAGCTGGTCGGGGTTGGGATGTGGGCTGTCTTCCGGCCCCCAATGGGGCATGGCAATCACCACATCCGCGGCGGCGCGGGCAGCCTCGATCGCCTCCCGCAGATTATCATCGTTCAGCACCGCGATGCCCGGCCAATTCTCCCCGGCGAAGACCTGCTCATTGATCATGCCCAGCGAAACGAAGCCAAAGCGCACCCCATCGACTTCCACCACCACCGGCTGCATTGCCTCGGCATGGGTGAGGCCGGCTCCAAAGGGCAGGATGCTGTTCAGCCGCAGGTTATCCAAGGTGTCGCGGAAGGCGAGCGTATAGCCCAATCCACAGGAGTCCCCGGCGCAGTTCATGATGTGATTGGTCGCCACGCTCATCAGGTCAAAGCCGGCATTCGCCATCGCCACCGCCGAGCGCCCATCACTGGTGAGCACGTAGGTGAAGATGCAGCCGGTGTGCGCCGAGGCATCGGACAGCGTGGTATTCAGTGTGCCCACAGCCAGGTCCGCCGCCTGGATCAGGTGGCGCACTTCAGCGTACACATATTCAGCATCGCCGCGCGCATCGATCGCCGCCTGCACACATCTCGCCGGGACAATGACCCCGGTGAAAAGCAATGTGATGCGGGGGGGGACGGAGGTGACGGTGAATGCCGCGATTGGAATATCCGTCGGAAGTGGAGAGGCTGTGGCCGTTCCGGTGGGCAGGATGACGGGAGTCTGGGTGGCTGGCTGGAAAGGTGTAGCGGTATGGGTTGCCAGGGGCGAACCAGGGAGTGTGGGCAGGAGGTCAATCCCAGCCGGGGTGGCCTGGCAGGCAGCCAGCAGAACCAGCAGGCAGATGAACCGCAGGCGTTTTAACACACCAGGTGCTCCATGTGACGGCAACATATCAGGCAGTTTTTCTCCATATTCTCTATGGTGCCGGGTTTTCTCCGTCTATTCTGCACTCTCTGCGGTGAACCTTTAATTTCTCCACCGCCCATGCAGCATGCTGCCGCACCAGCAGCTCAGGGTCCTCCGCCAGCGCCCGCTCCAGGGCGGGAATCGCCGCCGGGGCGCCCAGGTTGCCCAATGCCACCGCAACACTGCGCAGGTAACCCCGCCGTTTGGCGCGCAGTACAGGGCTGCCGGCGAATTTGCGCTTAAATTCCGCCTCCGTCAGCGCCAGCTCGGCTGCCAGCTCCGGCGCAGGAACACCCGGGCGAGGGGCAAAAGCCGGGTCGCCCTGCCCGGGGGCAAACCGGTTCCACGGGCACACCTGCTGGCAGACATCGCAGCCAAAGATCCAATTCCCCAGCCTGGGGCGCAGCTCTGGCGGAATATCCCCTTTCAGCTCAATGGTCAAGTAGGAGATGCACTGGCGAGCATCCAGCGTGCGGTCGGGGCGGATGCAACCGGTAGGGCAGGCATCTATGCAGCGCGTGCAGGCGCCGCAGCGATCGGCGGTGAATGGTGGGTCGGTCTGCAACGGCACGCCCAACAGCAGCTCCGCCAGGAAGAAGTACGATCCCCGCTGAGGGTTGATCAGGCAGGTGTTCTTGCCGATCCAGCCCAGCCCGGCGCGCTGCGCCAGGTCGCGTTCCAGAAGGGGACCGCTGTCCGTGTACCAGCGGTTGGGCACCGTCCGGCCCAATTGCGTTTCCAGAAAGCTCACCAGCGCCTGCATGCCTTCCGGGATCACGCGGTGGTAATCTTCCCCCCAGGCGTAGGAGGCAATTTTTCCTTTCCCTATGCGAGTAAGGGGATAAGGGACAGGGGATAAGGGTTTAAGTTGCCCTTCACCCTTATCCCCTATCCCCTGTTTTGAGGGGTAATACGGCATTCCCAACACCAGTATCGCCTTGCATTCCGGCAGCAGTTGGCGCGGGTCAGCCCGCTGCATCCGAGAGCTTTCACGCTCCAGGTAAGCCATCTCGCCGTGCCGCCCGGCTTGCAGCCACTGTTCGAAGACCTCCAGATGCTCAGGAGGCCCAGGTATGGTAATGCCCGCCAGGATAAAACCCTGGCGGGCAGCTTCTTCTTTCAGGGCCTGCTCGAGGCGCATATGCGGTTATCTTTGAGCTGCGGCGGCTGTGGAAAGCCACCCTGCGCCAGCCGCACAGTTATGGCTGGCAGGTCAGCGAGAATACCGCCGGGTTGGAGCTCATGTTCACCGGCGCCGTGATGTGCAGCAGCACCCAGCCGCTGCCAGAGCTGGTGAACTGCAGCGGGAAGCTCAGCCCGTGTGCACCAGCCGAGAAAGTCTGCGTCTGCGCCGCCGGCAAGGTAAACACAAATCCCGCCGTGTCCGAATAGGCTTCCAGCTGGTAGGTAAGCGCAATTTCCTGGTTCAGGGTAAAGTTAGCCGCAAAGGTGAAGGTAGTCGGGCAAGCGCCAATATACACCGGTGGGCTGACACTCATCGCCAGGTTGGTGATCGGGTTGCTCGACAGGGTCGGCGTGGGTGTTGCCGTCGTCCCAGGCACAGTCGTCGCCGTGACCAGTGTGCTGACCACATCGATGACCACGGTCACACCATACTCAAAATAACCGGCGGCAGCATTGCGCATCTTCCAGTAACCCGTATAAGTACCCAGCGTGGTGGGCGCCGTCATGGTGACCGAGATGTCCACCTGCTGGCCGGGTGCCACGCTGGTGGACAAAGCCACCTCTCTCGTCGTTCCCATGGGCTCGCCGCTGACAAATACCAGGTCATAATCTGTTGTCCAGGTGGTCACGCCGGTGTTCTGGATGCGCCAGGTTTTGACGAACACCTGCCCAGGGGTTACGTCGGTATTATCTATGATGGTGATGTCTGCCACCCAGGCTGCTGCATCCCCGGTGGTCACGGGAGCCGGTATGGTAGACGTGGGTGACGGTCGCGGGGTCAGGGTAGCGATCGCCGTTTGGGTCATCCCGGCCGCTGCGGTCATTGCTGCCGCAGTTTGCGTGGGGTTCGGTGTCATGGTCGCGGTTTGCGGTAGCGCCGAAGGGGTCAGCGCCACCAGCTCGGTCAGGCGGGCATCAGCAGTCTGCGCGGCTGCAGTTCGTACCAGATTCGCGTCCGCCGTGCTCGTCGGCGAGCCATTCCCGCCACCGCAGGCTGCCAGGAACAAGGTCAGGATGACCCCTGCAGTGGCAATACGATAGAAATTGTGAGACATGCTTACTCCTGTAATCAAAATGAACTGGACGCCAGGTGCGCCGGGTCAATCATACCACACCGCACACCGCGCCTTTCCATGAAACACTCCCCCCATTTTCGCCGCTGTCCAGCTCACTGCATGACCAGCAAAGACGAAAATGGGGGGATGTATGTAGGTGGCGTGGGCTACCGCTCGATCCGCGGTGCAATCCACAAGGAAATATCGTCAGAGTACGAGCCGTCGGTCAACACCACCAGCTCAAACTGGACGGTGTGGCCGGCCAGCGCCGCCAGGTTGATATCAATCGAGGTGAGCGTATCGTTGCACGGCTCGATCCACTCGCTGATCAACACGGTAGTGCTGCCCTCAACATAGCGCACCTGGAAGCGCACCCGCCCATCAGCGCAATCATCACGCAGGCCAACCTTGGCGCGGAAGTGATCGTTTGCCTGGATGGTGTAGCTGGGGTACAGCCCGGCGATCATGCCATCTGTGATCCGCTGCGGGTAGGTCGCCAACAGACGGGAGTAGCTTGTATTGTCTTCCATGCGAACGTTTTCAACGTTGATCGCCACACCCGCACTGTCATCCGGGGGATCACCCCACGGAATGGTGGTGGTGGCGTTACGCCACTGGGCATCCGGGCCGCGGCTGATGAAGTCGAAGGCTACCGTGACCGCTGGAGTGGCTGTGGCTGTCGGGGTGGGCGTGCGCGGCGTCACCGAGCGGATCTGCACCCAAAAGCTCTGGTCGGCCAGCGCACCAATCCCGAAGGTGGCCCCCCCCGCATTGCGTAGGCGCCATTCGCCGCGGTAGGTACCCGGGGTGAGCGGGGCGATCAGCGTAACCGAGACATCGATCGTCGAGCCTGGCGGCACCGAAGCAGAGGTGAGCGGCGAAGCTGCCGGGCCGCTCATCGCCTCACCGCTGTAGAAGATCAGCGCGTAGCTGGAAGTCCAGGTGCAGGAACCGTTGTTGCGCAGGCGCCAGGTCTTGACAAATGTCGTGCCCGCCGGGATCTCCGTGTTGTCATCGATAGTAATATCATCGACGAAGCCTGCCCGGTCGCAGGGGATGGGAACTTCAGTGGCAGTGGGCGGCACCGGTGTCGCACTGGGCAGCGGGGTCAAGGTTGGCAGTACGGTGTTGGTTGGCGGCAGCGTTGCCGTCGGAACACCAGGCGTGACCATGCTTACCGGGGTGCCAACAGCCGCCTGGGTCAGCGTGGCTGCGACGCTCTGGGCTGCCTGGGTATAAGCCAGTCCGGGGTCCGTGGTTGGGGTAGCCTGCTGGCTTGGCAGGTTGCAGCCGGCCAGGATCAGCATGACGGCCGCCAGTGGAATGATCCAATGAATACGACGGGTGAACATATCTTCCTCCTTGCAATAAACTCACACTTTCTGGAACTACTTTATGATTGAACTCCTGGCTTAGGCATCCGTTGATGATAGGAAATACCTGAATAACCAGCCGAATCTGGTTTTCAATCAGTCTTTAGACGCCAATCCCACCAGTAAAGTTCCCATCAAACTTGCAACCACCTCAGTTCCACCAGATAAGCATAAAAATTATAACACCCCCAGCATCGACCAGGGGCCTGTCCAGGTGATGCGCACCGGCATCACCTGCCCGTGCAGGTCTTCGGCCGATTCCACAAACGCCAGCTTGTTGGTCGGTGTACGCCCCTTCCAGCGCTGTTTGACTTTTACCTCAAACAGCACCGGCACCGCCTGGCCCAGGTAGCGGGCGTTGATCTCACCAGCAATCTGCTCGTGCAAAGTTTCCAACCGGCGGAAACGCTCCATCTTCACCTCGGCGGGTACATCATCCACCATGCGGCGGTGAGCCACCGTGCCGGGTCGCGGAGAGTAGCGCGGCAAGGTGCACCACATCCAGGCGCAGCTCCGCCAGCAGGTCATAGGTGCGTTGGAATTGGGCATCTGTCTCGCCGGGAAAGCCGACGATGATATCCGTAGCGATCGACACGCCCGGGAAGCTGCCGTTCAGCCGCTCGCGGATCCTTTCCACCAGGCGGCGGTAATCTTCGGCGGTGTAGCCGCGCTTCATGTTCTCCAGCACGGCATCATCCCCAGCCTGGATCGGCACCTCGATGTGCGGCATCACCTTGGGCAGCGCCGCCACCGCATCCAGCAAGGCTTCGTTCATCCAGTTGGGATGCGAGGTCAGGAAGCGGATGCGCTCCAGGCCTTCGATCTCGTGCGCCAACCGCAGCAGCTCTGCCAGGTCCGGCTCGCCAGGCATATCCTTGCCATAGCGGTCCACGATCTGCCCCAGGAAGGTGACTTCTTTAACACCCTGCGCCACCAGCGAGCGTACCTCCGTCAGGATGGACTCAGCCGGGCGGGATCGTTCCACTCCCCGCCGGTAGGGGATGATGCAATAGGTGCAGGCATGCGAACAGCCTAGCACCACCGGCACGTGCGCCGAGACCAGCTGCCCACGTTCCTGCTCCGGCAGCAGCAGCGGGCTGGGTTTCTCCTCATCCATCAGCGCAAAGCGCCGGGCGGTCTCCGCCTGCTCTAATGCCTGGCTCTCGCTCTGGGTCAGGAAAGCCACCAGCGGGCCGGGATCGGAGGGCGGTGAGAAGACATCCACAAAAGGGAAGCGCTGCTGCAGGCGCTCGTAGCTGCGTACCCCCACCAGGCAGCCCATCAGGTTGATCACCAGCCGCGGGTTCTTCTCCTTGAGCGGGCGCAGTGAGTGCAGCCGCCCATAGGCCTTGTCTTCGGCGCTCTGCCGCACCACGCAGGTATTCAAGACGATCACGTCCGCCTCTTCTGCCTGGTGAACCACCTGGTAGCCAATCCGTTCCAGCGCTGACGCCAGCCGCTGCGAGTCGGCCACATTCATCTGGCAACCTTCAGTCCAAATGTGATATTTCATATCCATATTATAATCCTTTGTGTACTTGGTGTACTTCGTGGTTAATGGTTTTATCCCGGCTTCTATGCTACAATACCCACATGCCACTTCAACGCAGGCTGCGTTGGCTGACGATGGGCACGTTCGTATTCCTGGCTGTGGCAGGCGTTTTCTCGCTCCGCGCACAGGCCCAGTCGGTTTCCACTGCCTATCTTTCCCCGCCAGAGATCAGCGAGTTTCCCCAACTGTCTGCCTACCTGGATATGACCGATTCCCAGGGTAATTTTGTCGCCGGCCTGTCCCCCTCTGATGTTACCATCCTCGAAGATGGACTGCAGCTGCCGCTGACCGGGCTGCAAGCACTGCGCCCCGGCGTGCAGTTTGTGCTTGCCATAACCCCCGGCTCCGCACTGGAAATCCGCGATGGTCAGGGCCACACCCGCTACCAACATCTGATAGAGGGCCTGCTCGGCGGCGCCTGGATTCAAGGAGAAGCCGGGCAGGATGATTTCAGCCTGCTCACCTCGGAAGGGGCGATCCTCATCCATAACGGCAGTCCCGCCGAGCTGAGCAGCCTCCTGGAGGCCTACCAGCCCCCCGCCCAGGATGTACCCACCCTGGAAGTATTGGCTCAGGCATTGGAAGTCGCCGCCGATCCGCTGCCCCGTCCCGGAATGGAACGGGCTGTGCTGTTCATCACCCCGCCTCAGGTTGCCGACATCACCGCCGGGCTGCAGACCCTGGCGGCGCGTGCCAACCAGCAGAGCATCCATATCTATATCTGGCTGGTCGCCGCTGCCGATTACTTCGGCCTGCCCGGAGCCAACCAGCTCGCGGCTTTCGCTGCACAGACTGGCGGCAGTTTCTTCGCCTTCTCTGGTACAGAGGCGGTTCCCGACCTGGAGACCTACCTGGAACCCCTGCGCCCGGCTTACCGCCTGGTGTTCGACTCGCGCGTGGCAGCCGCCGGTACGCACCAGGTTTCCGCCCAGGTGAACCTGCCCGAAGGCTTGCTGGTCTCCCCTGCCCAAAGCTTTGAGATCAACCTGCAGCCGCCCGACCCGCTGCTGATCACGCCGCCGGTCGTGATCACCCGCAGCTTTGTCCCCAGCGCCACTGCCGGCGAACTGACCACCTCTGACCTGACCCCCGTGGAGCAAACCATCATCCTGGCGGTAGCATTCCCCGATGGCTACCAGCGCTCGCTGGTGCACAGCACACTGATCGTGGACGAGATTGTGGTTGCCGAGAACACCGCCCCACCCTTCGACACATTCCGCTGGGATCTGCGTCCCTACACCCAGGACAGTCTGCACACGCTGCGCGTGGAAGTGGTCGACAGCCTCGGCCTGGTCGGGCAATCCCCCGAGTCCGTGGTGCAGGTTATCGTCCCCGCGCCTGAGCAGGGAGTCATCATCGCCTTCGAGCGCCAGCGCCTGCTGGTGGTGGGACTGGGCGTGCTTATTACCGGTTCGGTGCTCGCCCTGGTGCTGATCATCGGTGGGCGTATCCGCCCCCAGGCAGGCAGGCGCGGCCGCAAGACCGCCCGTCACAAAACCGCTGCCAGGCAGCGCCTCGAGAAAGACCCCGTCACCCAGCCGGTAGCCATCCCCCCTGCCGGTACGCTGGCTGGTCAGACACGCTCTCCCTTTACTGGCTGGCTTGAGCACCTGCCCCGGCGCACCCAACCTGTCGCCCCTCAACCGCTGGCTTTCCTCACCCCGCTGGCTGAGGCCGGCGCCCCGGCACTTCCATCGCCCTTGCCCCTCGGCGCCGAAGCGGTCATCCTGGGTCGTGACCCCCAGCAGGCTACCTTGCTGATCGATGACCCCTCGGTAGATGAATTACATGCCCGTCTCACTCCCCATGAGGACAGCTTCCGCCTGGTCGATGCCGGTTCCGTCGCCGGCACCTGGGTCAACTACTCACCCATCCCGGCTGAAGGGGTGACGTTGGAGCACGGCGACCTGGTGCACCTGGGGCGCAGCGGCTTTCGCTTCACCCTGCGTACCGGCAGTCACCGGCGTAAGCCCACCGTTCAGCCGCTGGAGCCGCCGGCATGATCCCCGCCGGGCACGCTCACCTGCACGTAACGGCGGTCACCGATCCTGGACTGCGCGGCAAGTCTAATGAAGACCGCTTCGCCGTCTCCGCCCACCGCCTGAGCAAAGCCCACCCCATCCCCTCGCTGCTCGCCATCATCGCCGACGGCGTGGGCGGGCACCGCGCCGGCGAGGTGGCTGCCGAAATGGCGGTCGAGGCCATCAGCCGCCTGGTTGCGGAAAGCGATGCTGCCCAACCAACCCAGATATTGTTCCAAGCCCTGGCGCATGCCAGCCAGCTTATCTATGCTCAATCCAAACGTGACTTGGCGCAGACCGGCATGGGCACCACCGTCGTGTGCGCCTGGATCATCGGCGACCGCCTGTACACCGCCGCTGCCGGTGATTTGCGCCTCTACCTGCTGCGCAAAGGCGGCTTGCAGCGTCTGACCACCGACCACACCTGGGTTCAAGAGGCGCTGGATCACGGCGCGCTGTCCCCCGAAGGGGCACGTGACCACCCCAACGCCCACGTCATCCGCCGCTACCTGGGCGCCAAGCACCCCCTGCGCGCTGACCTGCGCCTGCGCCTGCACCCTGACGAGAGTGACGCCCAGGCGGAGGCCAACCAGGGCCTGCGCCTGCTGCCCGGCGACCGCCTACTGCTGTGCAGCGACGGCCTGACCGACCTGGTGGACGACGCCGAGATCCTCGCCGCCCTCGGCACGGACGGTCCGATCAAAGGGGCGCTGAACGGGCTGGTGGCCTTAGCCAATGAGCGCGGCGGTCACGACAACATCACCATCCTGGCGCTGGAGATGCCCGCTCAGCCGCCGGTGAAAAAGCTGCTCACCCCTTCCCGCCGGCTGGCCCTGATCCTGCTGATTGCTGCCGCGCTGCTCGCCGCCCTGGTGCTGCTTGCCACCCTGGGCTGGTACTTTCTGCGCACCGGCGGCCCGCTGGGTACCACCCTCACCCCAACCACCTCCTCGTCGCTCACCGCACCCGCCCACGAGAACTCTACCCACGGCCCTCACCACCCCCAAACCGACCCTCGCGCCCCCCACCGCCACGCCCCTGCCGCCCGCCTCTCGCACACCCGCCCCTACCCAGCCCCTCGCCACTTATACCCCCTGGCCAACAAATACACTTGGGCCGTGATTAAATCTTAAAACACAAAGTACACCAGGTGCCCATTTGGTTCAATATTGCCCCTCCTGGTGTAGAATTGCTACATGCCCCTCTGCCACCTCTTGCTGCTTCTGCTCCTCGCCTTTACCCTCAGCGCCTGCGCCTTGCCGCTTCCCACTTTCCCGCCCGAAACGCCAACCGTGCCTCCCGCGCCCACCGCCACCCTCGCCCCTTTCACCCCTATCCCCTCTATCCCCTTCTCTTTCCCCTCACCCAGCCCAGCGCCTGAAGCAACTCCCTCAGCCGCCTCCCCACCCACCCTATACAACCTGCAAGCCGAGCTAGATTACTTCAATCACACCCTTGTAGTGGATGAAACTATCCGCTATACCAACCAGACCGGCGAGTCTCTGCCCGACCTGCTGCTGGTGGTGCGCCCTCTGGATTGGGAGGGCAGCGTCCAACTCACTGCCCTGACCTGGGAAGATGGCACACCGATCCCGGATGCCGAGACGGACGGCGCCATGCTGCGCATCCCGCTTCCCCAGCCGCTGCAATCCGGCGCGCAGATCGTCCTGCAGATCAGCTACCAGTTAAGCCTTCCGGCAATCCCGTCCGCTGACTCGAGCCAGCGCCCGCTACCCTACGGCTACACCGAACGCCAGGCCAACCTGGTCGACTGGTATCCCTATCTGCCGCCCTACCGCCCCGGGCAGGGCTGGCTGGCCCACGAGCCCACCACCACCGGCGAGCACCTGGTCTACGATGTTGCCGATTACCAGGTGCAGATCACCCTGGCTGAGCCGGTGTCCGACCTGGTCATTGCCGCCAGCAGCGCTGCCGCCCAGGACGGCCTCACCTACTCTTACACCCTGCCCGCTGCCCGTACATTCGCCTGGTCTGCCAGCCCGTACTACCAGGTGCTCAGCCAGACCGTTGGCGAGACGACCGTCTCCAGCTATTTCTTCCCCTACAACGCCGCCGCCGGGCAGGCGGTCCTGGATGCCACCGTCCAGGCGCTTGCCCTCTACAACGAGCTGCTTGGCACCTACCCCCGCCCCAGCCTCAGCGCCGTCGAAGCCGACTTCTCGGATGGCATGGAGTACTCAGGCCTGTACTTCATCAGCCGGGCATTCTACGACTGGTACGACGGCACCCCGCGCGGCTACTTGACCACCATCGCCGCCCACGAGACCGCCCACCAGTGGTGGTTCGACCAGGTCGGTAGTGACCAGGCATTGGAGCCCTGGCTGGACGAAGCCCTGTGCACCTACATGGAGCGCCTGTTCTACGAGCGCCTGGATACACAAAACCCATCCCAGGATGAGCAGCCCCTGGTCGACTGGTGGTGGTATTTCCGCGTCGAGCTCTACGCGCCGTCCGGCCCGCTGAACGGCACGATCTACGATTTCAGCACCTTCCGGGCATACCGCGATGCTATCTACCTGCGCGGCGCCCAGTTCCTCGAGTCCCTGCGCCAGCAGCTGGGCGACGAGGCCTTCTTTGCCTTCCTGCGCACCTATGCCACCGAAATGAGCGGTGAGCAGGCAACAGGTGAGGATTTCTTCCGCATCCTGGAGGAATATGCAGGGGAGGTGAGTGGGCTGCGGGAGGAGTATTTCTCGCCATAACGAGGAGCAAACCATTTCACACAAAGGACACCAAGTACACACAAAGGACACTAAAAATATAAATCCTCTTGTGATCTTTGTGCATCCTTTGTGCTCTTTGTGTTGTGCTTTTTGTGTTGTGCTTTTTGTTTTAAATTAACTTGCCAATCCCCGCCGTCGCGGCTAGAATGAAGGCCTATGAGCTCGTCCATCCGCTTCGACGTTTTCACCCTTTTCCCCGAAGTCTTCATCCCCTATCTGGACGCCAGCATCCTGCAGCGCGCCCGCCACAACGGCCTGCTGGAAGTGCAACCTGCACAACATTCGCGATTGGACGGCTGACAAGCACCACGTCTGCGACGACCTGCCCTACGGCGGCGGGCGGCGGCATGGTGATGAAACCCGAGCCGATCTTCACCGCGGTGGAAGGCGTGTTGGGCGCCCCGCCTCCCTGCCCGGTGATGCTGCTCACCCCGCAGGGGCGCCTCTTCAGCCAGCAGGTTGCTGAAGAATTGGTTCAGCACCCGCACCTGGCGCTGGTCTGCGGGCGCTACGAGGGCGTCGACGAGCGCGTGCGCCAGCACCTGGTCACCGATCAGATCTCCATCGGCGACTACGTGCTCAGCGGCGGCGAGCTGCCCGCCCTGGCGGTGATCGATGCCGTGGCGCGCCTGATCCCCGGCGTGCTGGGCGACCCCGATGGCGCCTGGGACGATTCGCATGCCACCGGGCTGCTCGAATACCCGCACTACACCCGCCCGCCCGAGTTCCGCGGCTGGTGCGTGCCAGAGATCCTGCTCTCCGGCGACCACGGCAAGATCGCCCGCTGGCGCCGCGAGCAAGCCCTGCTGCGCACCTGGCAGCGCCGCCCCGATCTGTTGGCCAAAGCCGATTTATCGCCCAAAGACCGGCAGTTCCTGGCCAGGCCTGGAGCTGCCTGAGGAGACCTGACCGGTTTCTAACCCTGCTGCCCATGCAACCATTTCTCTTTGCCTATCCCACCGGCACCCCAATGCCGCTAAAAACCTGTCAGATCTAAGGAGGCATCATGCAAAGTTCAACTACGGCAAGATCTTCCTGCTCGGCTTCGGTTTCTTCGGTGTCAGCGTCATCTGGGCGACCTACAACGCCTTGTGCCCATCTTCCTGGCCAACAAGTTCGGCCTGGAGCCGGCCCTGATCGGCTTCTTCATGACGCTGGATAACATCGCCGCCCTGTTCATCCAGCCGCCGGTGGGCGCCTGGTCAGACCGCCTGCGTACGCCTATCGGGCGGCGCATGCCGTTCATCCTCATCGGCGCGCCGATTGGGGCGCTGGTCTTTGGTTTGATCCCCCTGGCGAGCGTTCTGCCGCTGTTCGTGGCCTGCACCACCACCCTGCTGCTCAGCATGGCATTGTGGCGCACACCGGTGGTGGCACTGATGCCCGACATCACCCCTTCGCCGAAACGCTCGCAGGCCAACGGCATCATCAACTTCATGGGCGGGATTGGCTCCATCATCGCCTTCCTGGGCGGCTGCATCCCTGTACAAGATGAACCCGGCTTATCCCTTCTGGCTGGGATCGGTGCTGGTGATTGTGGCGGCGCTGCTGGTGTTCCTGTTCATCAAAGAGCCAAAAGTATACGAAGACGAAGGGCGAAGAGCGACCCAGCCTGCTCGCAAGCCTGCGCGAGGTGCTGCAAGACCAGCGACCGCAGCGCCCTGCGCATCCTGCTGGCTATCTTCTTCTGGTTCGTGGCCTACAACGCCGTGGAAGCTTTCTTCACCCTGTATGCTAAAAACCATCTGGGCCTGCCCGAAGCGGATGGGGCGCGCTTGCTGGGGCACATGTCGTTGATCTTTGTGCTGTTTGCCATACCCTCCGGGTATCATCGGCAGTCGTATTGGGCGCCGAATCACCATCTCGATCGGCATTGTGATTCTGGCACTGTGCATGTCCTGCTGATGTACTTCTTATCAGTGCCCACCCTGACCAACGTGCTGACCAAGCTGCCTGTGCTGGGAGAAGTACCCGGCGTGAGCATCGTCTTGATGATTGCCGGGCTTGCCTGGTCGCTGATCAACATCAACTCGCTGCCCATGGTGGTGGATATGACCGACGCCGGTCAAGATCGGCACCTACACCGGGCTGTACTACCTGTTCTCCACCCTGGCTGCCATCGCCGGGCCCAACATCAACGGCTGGATCATCCAGTTGAGCGGTAAGGACTACTCCACAACCATGCTCGCCGCGCCGTTCTTCATGCTGCTCGCCTTTTTGATGATAATCGGCGTGCGCCGCGGCGAGGCGGTCAAAGAGGGCTGACCGCCGGCAAATGGAGAATACGCCGGAGATCCTGTGGGCTGACGCATCCCTGCTGGTGATCAACAAACCCGCCGGGCTGCGCAGCCTGCCGGATGGCTACGACCCGGCACGGCCCCATGTGCGCCTGCTGCTCGAGCCACAGTTTGGGCGGCTGTGGATGGTGCACCGCCTGGACAAGGAGACCAGCGGCGTGCTGCTGCTGGCGCGCAGCGCCGCCGCCCACCGGGCATTGAATACCTTGTTCGAGCGGCACCAGGTGCGCAAATGGTACCATGCAATCGCGGCAGGCACCCCAGATTGGCAAGAACAGACCGTGGACCTGCCGCTGCGCCCGAACGGAGACCGCCGACACCGCACCGTGGTTGATCCTATCCATGGCAAGCCGGCGGTCACCCACCTGCGCCTGCTGCAGCGCTTTTCCTCGGCGTCCCTGGTCGAAGCGCAGCCCGAGACCGGCCGCACCCACCAGATCCGTTCCCACCTGGCGGCCTCCGGGCTGCCCATCCTGGGCGATGCGTTGTACGGTGGCCCAACCCTGCCCGAGCTACCTGTGGATTTCCTGGCACTGCACGCCTTTGCGCTGGAATTGACCCACCCGGAAAGCAGGCAGATGATGCGGTTTGAAGCACCTTACCCGCTTGCTTTTCAATCGGCGATAACCTGGCTGCGCTCCCAGGCGTGAAGTCCCCGCGGTGCGCAGAACGGGCGGGTCAGGGTAATATCCGGCACATGGGTGTTCCCAGAGAAGGTCACGATTAGCCCAGCGCCTAGGCAGTCAGACCCGCCCCTACACATTTGTGGCGGGTGTGATTAAATGATGCGGGTCAATAGATGAATAAAAACCTCGCCGCCTGATGTGAAGGCGTATACTCGCTTCTATTTTTCTTAATAATTCTTCTTCCCAAATTTTCGGGGGCGTGTTATAATCCACGTCCGCCGCCCAAGTCGGCTGCCGCCTGAGGCGGCTTTGTGTTGAATATAAGCTGTATTATGAGGTAACTGCCATGACTGATATTTTGACATCTCTCGACGCCCCCGTGAACCCCAATATCCCCGAGCTGCGCCCGGGCGATATGGTCAGCGTCCACCTGCGCATCAAAGAAGGCACCACCGAGCGCATCCAGGAATTCAAAGGCACCATCATCCGTCAGCATGCCCGCGGCAACAGTGAAACCTTCACCGTGCGCCGTGTTGCCAGCAACGGCATCGGTGTCGAGCGCACCTTCCTCGCCCGCTCGCCGCGCCTGGAAAAAGTCGTCGTTCACCGCCATTCGCACGTGCGCCGCGCCAAGCTCTATCACCTGCGCGAACGCACCGGTAAAGACGCCCGCCTCAAACAAAAGTTCACCTAAACAAAAGTTCTCTTCCTGATTCACCTACTTTCTGGTTTAATCAAGGGTGCAGCGATTTGCTGCACCCTTTTTAATTTACTAAGGAGTGAGCATGATCCGCACCCGTTATTTTACAAGCGATGGCACATTGCAGCCCGATATCCAGCCCGCTGCATTCCCTGCTGCCCTGAGCGAGCCGGGCAGCCTGCTGTGGGTGGACTTCGTCGGTGAAGCCCCTGAAGCCTGTGAGCCCATCCTGCTTAACACCTTCGGCTTTCACCCCCTGGCGGTGGATGACGCTCTGCGCGAGTCGCATGTTCCCAAGGTGGATGATTGGGATGACTATCTCTACATCGTCTTGCACGACATCGGCTTTCAGCGTGAGAATTTGGAAATCGAGACCTTCGAACTGGATGTGTTCCTGGGGCCAAATTACATTGTCACCCACCATGATCTTCCGATCAAATCGTTAGACCGGGTATGGGAGACGTGCGAGCGCGATGAACGCAACTTCAAGCGGGGTGTTGATCATATTCTTTACCGCATCATCGATGAGTTGGCCGCCGATTTCATGCAGGTCATCGAAACCATGGACGATGAGATCGACCGGGTTGAAGACGAGGTTTTCAAAAGGCCAGACACTTCCATGATTCAGCGCATCTTCATCCTCAAACGCGCCACCCTGCACCTGCGGCGGGTTATGTCGCCGCTGCGTGAAGTGTTGAATAAGCTGGCCCGCGATGACTATGCCATGATCGACCAGCGCGACCGGGTGTATTTCCGCGATGTATATGACCACCTGGTGCGCTTGCACGATATTGCGGAGAGCATGCGCGACCTGGTCAGCGGTACGCTGGACACCTACCTGTCAGTGATCAACAACCGCATGAACGATACGATGAAAACCCTGACCCTGATCACCACTCTGTTCATGCCGATCTCTTTCCTGGCAGGTTTCTTCGGGATGAATTTCTTTGCCCCCGAAGCGACCTCGCCGTTGAACCGGTGGGTAGGCGTACCCGCCTTCATTCCCATGCTGGCGGTATTTACCATCACCCCGCTTTTGATGTACCTGTGGATGCGGCGGCGGGGGTGGATGAGGAGGAGTGATGACACTTAGCACCAGTGCCCAAAAAGTTCAAGATGCCCTGGCCGAGCTGGGCATGACCCTGCAGGTGGTGGAGCTGCCATCCTCCACCCGCACCGCCGTCGAAGCTGCCCAGGCGGTCGGCTGCCAGGTAGGCCAGATCGTCAAATCGCTGGTCTTCCGCGCCGCCCACAGCAGCCAGCCCGTATTGGTCGTCGCCAGCGGCGCCAACCGGGTCAACGAAGCCCGGCTTGAGCCCCTGCTGGGCGAGCCGATCGCCAAGGCCGACGCCGACTATGTCCGCCTGCGCACCGGCTTTGCCATCGGCGGCGTCCCCCCGCTGGCGCATGCCGAACCATTGCACATCTTCATTGACCAGGATCTCTTGCAGTATCGTGAGATCTGGGCCGCCGCCGGCACACCCCACGCCGTCTTTTGCCTCACCCCAGCGCAGTTGGTCAGCATGACGGGTGGCACGGTAATACAGATCACCTAGGAGGCATCCGACAACTGGCTTCTCCTGGTTTGTGTATTCGGCCATTCCCGGAGGTAATTAGTTGACGTACCGGTGTCGAGAACAACATGGATGGCCGTTCGCTCGCCTGGGCACTGGAACATCCCGGCTGCTTTGCGGACGGCGCTGACGGCGAAGCTGCCCTGGCCGCCCTGCCAGCGGCGTGGCGGGCTTACACCGCCTGGATCAGCGCCCACATCGCTCAATCCTGGCTGCCGGATGAACCCGCCGAAATCCGCACGGAAGATACCTGGGATGGCTACACCATCGATGAGCAGTTCGAGCGCGCTGAGGACGGCTATGATGTCGACGCCTGGTTTCTCTCAGATTGGAAGCCGCTCACCGCGGTCGAGATCGAGCGCGGCCTGCACATCCTCTCCTGGAGCCGCGCCGACCTGCTGGCGATAGTAAACCCCTTGAGCCCTGAAAAGCTGGAGCAGACCTACCCCGGGGAGCGCTGGAGCATCGCCGGCATCCTCAAGCACATCGCCGGCGCCGAGTGGTGGTACCTGGACCGCCTGGGGCTGGCTTTCCCCCGGGCAGACGTGCCGGACGACCCCTTCGAACGCCTGGAGAAAGTGCGCAGCCACCTGTGCCAGGTGTTGCCCTCCCTGGCCGGTTCAACGCAGGTGATGGGCATCGATGGAGAGTTCTGGTCCCCCCGCAAGCTGCTGCGCCGCGCCGCCTGGCACGAGCTGGACCACATTTTTCATATCCGCAAGTTGTTATGAAATCTTACGACTACTCTAAGCGATCCGGCGTCCTCCCCCTCACCTGGGATGACTTCGCCAACCTCGCCTCCCACCTCGCCGAGCTGCTCGAGCCATTCCACCCTGAGATCATCGTTGGCCTGGCGCGTGCCGGGCTCTTCCCCGCCACCGCCGTGGCCTGCAGCCTGCGCTGCGAGCTCTACCCCGCCCGCCTCACCCGCCGGCTGAACGACCAGGTGATCAGCGAGACCCCGGTCTGGAAAGTGCCCATCTCCCCGGCGGTATCGGGCAAGCTCGTCGCCGTGATCGACGAAATAGCCGACAGCGGGCAGACCCTCGCCCTCGCTGCCGTCCAGGCTCTCGAATTGGGCGCCCGCCAGGTGATCACCGCCAGCCTGGTGCGCCACTCCTGGGCTGACCCCGCCCCCCAACTCACCGCTCTGGTCACCGATGCCTTCGTCATCTTCCCTTGGGATGCCCAGGTGCGGGTGGGTGGGCGCTGGGTGCCGCACCCGGAGGTCGAGGCCGGTCTGCAGGCGCAGGGAGAAGAGTGACCTATGCTATAATACCCCTTCTAATACCGGTAGAAAACACCCATGGCCCTCGACCGACACGGACGCCGCATCCATTACTTACGCATCAGCCTAACCGACCACTGCAACCTGCGCTGCGTCTACTGCATGCCCGAAGATATCACCTTCCGCCCCAACGCCGAGCTGATGCAGAACGAGGAGATCCTGTACTTCGTCCGCCTGTTCACCCGCCTCGGCTTCGACAAGATCCGCCTTACCGGCGGCGAGCCGACGGTGCGCGCCGGGCTGGTCGAGTTGGTGCGCGGCATCACCGGCACACCGGGCGTGCACTCGCTGAGCATGACCACCAACGGCGTGCTGCTGGGACGACTGGCTCAGCCGCTTGCCGAGGCAGGACTACAGCGCGTCAACATCAGCCTGGACACCCTCGACCCCGAAAAGTTTCACACCCTCACCCGCTGGGGCTCCCTGCAGGATGTTTGGGACGGCATCCAGGCCGCCGAGGACGCCGGGCTGCTGCCGGTCAAGATCAACTGCGTCGCCGTGCGTGGCTACAACGAAGCTGACCTGGCTGCCCTGGCTCGCCTCACCCTGAGCCATCCCTGGCAGGTGCGCTTCATCGAGCTGATGCCCTTCGGCGGCGCCACCGACCTGCAGACCTCCCAACTGATCACCGCCGCCGAGATGCAGACGCTGATCGAAGGTGCGCTGGGGCCGCTCGAGCCGATCAACGGCGGCGCCCTGGATGGCGAAGCCCGCCTCTACCGCCTGCCGGGTGGAATAGGCGATGTGGGCTTTATCTCCTCGGTTAGCGCCCCATTTTGCAGCGCCTGCACCCGCGCCCGCCTGACTGCGGATGGCCGCTTGCGGCTGTGCCTGCTCCGCGAAGGCGAGGTCGACCTGCTCACCCCGCTGCGCGCCGGCGCCACCCAGGAGGAGCTGCGCCTGCTGATCCTGGACGGGTTGTGGAACAAACCCTGGGGGCACGGCCTGGCGGAGGGCGTGATACCCCTCAACCGGGCGATGAGCGAAATCGGGGGCTAGGAACACTCGCTATGTTAAAACAGCTTTCCCCTAACGGCGTCAGCGCCGTCCTGTTCGACCTGGATGGCACGCTGCGCCACAACCTGCCATCCTCCAACCATACCTTTTTCGATTACGCCGCCCAGCTGGGCGCGGTGGACACGCCCGAGCGGCGCCGCAAGGCCTTGCGTTGGGTGCACCACTACTGGGCGCAGTCGGCTGAGATGCTGCGCGACAAGCAGCTCTACGGCGGTTTGACCGATGCCTTCTGGAGCTTCTACGCTTCCCGCACGCTGATCAGCTTCGCCTGCCCGGAAGAGCAAGCACTGGCCCTCGGCCCACTGGTGCACCAACGCATGCAGGCTGAATATGAGCCAGTCGATCATGTATCCCCGGATACCTGGGACACACTGACTGCGCTGCGCGCGGCTGGTTTCCCGCTGGGGGTGGTCTCCAACCGCAGCCAGCCTTACGCTGAGCAAATGACAGCCCTCGGGTTGGCACCCTTCTTCGAATTTGCCCTGGCGGCGGGCGAGGTCAACTCATGGAAGCCTGCGTCAGGCATCTTCCTGCATGCCGTCGAGCTGCTGGGTGCCCGGCCCGACAGGACGATCTACGTGGGGGATAATTATTACGCCGATATCCTCGGTGCGGCGGACGCCGGTCTGCGCCCGGTGCTGCTCGACCCGGAGGGACTGTTCCCGGAGGCGGAATGCCCGGTGATCTCCTCGCTAGGAGGACTGTTGGAAGTAGTAAGAGGTTAGACAGGGCAGCGGAACGGCGACTCGAAGTCGCCCTCCCACTGCTAAGCCCCCCTACGGGGGCTGGTATTTCTCTCGTTCACACGCTCAGAGCGTTGTCACCAAGGAAAAACTCGGTATAACGGTGGCCGGTTTCGCAATCGGAGGGCAGTTTCAACCGCCCGAAACCAGCCCACCAGCACTGGCAATGGACTCAATGAAGCAACGCCCAAATCCCCACCACCACCCCCTCCCCCACCAGCGAACATGCCACATTGACCAGATCATTATTCAGCCAGCGCCAGCCGCGCAACAGAACGGTCGGCGTGCCACAGGTATGCAGCGGGTGCTGCTCGGTCTCCTTCTGGCATACCGGGCAGTGATAGATGGCTTGCAGCGTGGCACCCAACCACGAGTTCAAACATCGAGCCAGTCAGCCCACCCAAACTGACCACAAGGAGCGTGACCCAAAACCCGGTTTGCGGCCACAGCCAGCCCGCAGCCAGCCCGATGATCGCCGCTCCGCCCAGCGCCGCAAGCGTGCCCGCCAGGCTGACCCCGCCAGAGGTGCCGCGCTCCACCACTTTCCCATTCGTAATCAGGCGCGGTGCGGTTTTACTCAGCACGCCCAGCTCGGTCGCCCAGGTATCGGCATTTACTGCCGCCATTGCCCCGGCAAAAGCCAACCAGATCCAGTTCTGCCCCGCCCAGAGAGTGTGTGCAATCACCAGCAGCGCCGCCAGCCCGCCGTTTGCCGCCACCTGCCCCCAATCCCGCTGAGTGCCTTTGGAGAACTTTTCAGCCAGTGCCGCTTTCCGCCAGCCGGAAAAGTGCGACAGCCCACTGGAGGTAATGAAGAAAAGCAGCAACAGGGCTGCCCAGCGCAGCCCGCCCAGCCCAAAGATCAACCCTCCGAGCAGGGCTGCCGCCAGCGAACCACTGCGGGTGAGCACGCCCGCCCGCCATGCCACCCCGGCAGCGCCAACCCCCAGCATGAAACCGATAAGCAGCTGTGTCCAGGTATCCATCAGGCTGCGCCCAGCAAGAACCCGACCGCCGCCAGGAAGAAAGCCGCCGTTACGCTGCTTGCGGCCCACATCAGGTAAGACAGCGACTGGGTCTCCGCGCGGCGGTAGAAGACCAAACCCAACAGCAAATCGACCATATAAAAGAAAGTGTTGATCACCGGCAGCAGCAGGATGCGCACGCCCGGCACAATATCCACCGCCGAGCCGTCTGCCGCCAGCCGCAGAGGCAGCTCAGGGTAAGCTTGCGCCAGCCACGCACACCACACCACCAGCGCCGCGCTGAGCAAGGTGCTCACCAGCAGCAGCACCCGCGCCGGGCGGTTAGCCCAGGAACGAGAGATAAGCACCGCCGGGAACACCGAGCGAGCGGGGAGAGGCATCAGCGTGCCGAATTCCGCCAACCGCTGGTAAGCACGTTGAAAGCCTGCCGGGTCAGCCGGGGAGATAGCGAAGACACGGCGGGGGGTAGAGATCAGCACCAGGCCATGCCTGCGCGACGCCAGGTATTCCAATACGCGGCCGTCGGCCAGGCTGCGGGCGGAAAGCACCGCCCCAGGCCACCCGCCCATCGCAAACGGGATCGGGTTGCCCAGCGCCTCTGGCGGCCCGATCCACTGCACCTGGTCCATGGGAATTTCCTCCCGCCGCAGCCCCCAGGAGAGCAGGATGCCATCCCGCCGGAGGACATAGGTCGCCCGCTGCAGGGCGATCAGGCGGTACAACAACGGAGGCGCTATGATCAGCGCCGCCAGGGCGGGCACCAACAGCAGCAAGAAGGTAATGCCAACGCCAATCTGGGATGCCAGGTAGATGCCTACCGCTGCACCGGCTCCAAGGACCAGCACAGCCGCGCCGTGCAGCGCCAGCCCCAGCCGCCGCGGGGGACGAAAGACAAATTCCTCACTCATATGTTGGTGTTTATACCATAGAAAGCGCCCGAAACAAAAACCTCCCCCAAATTTCTATATTCAGAATTTGGGGGAGGCAGAGGGTAAAGCGCTTGTTTATTTAATGGCGTAGGATACGCTGACATCCACAGTCAGGGTCATCTGCCCTGGGGAAATAGGTACGCCTGATTCAGCCATTGCACCACCAATCCCCTTGTTGTCATAATAGACCGTCGTGGGCCAGCTGTTGTAATAGCTGAGCGAGTAAACCTCTCCCAGGGTGATGCCTGCCGCCTCAGCCAACGCTTCCGCCTGGGTGCGGGCATCCGCTACAGCCAGGAGACGACCTTCGGCGATGAGCGCTTCTTTATCCTCGACATCGAAGCTGATCCCCGAGACATTCGTGGCGCCGGCAGCGATAGCAGCATCGAGCGTCGAGCCAAGGGCATCCACGTCTCGCAGGGTCACATACACCGTGTTATCCACGCTGTAGTAGATGCCCAGGCTCTGGTTGTCCGAGCCCCACTTCTCGTAAGGATAGATGGAGAAGTTGGTGGTCTGGATGTCCGCTTCGGCAATGCCCAGCTCTTTGAGGGCATTGATCACGGCCTGAGCTTGCGAGTTGTTCATCGCCACGGCTTCGGCGGCGGTGGTGTCTTCGGTGTGCACGCCGATCGAGATGTAGGCCAGATCGGGGGTGATCTTGACCTCGGCACGACCGTTGACACTTAACAGCCGGGGTTGCTGCCCCGAGTATGGGATTGATCCGCAGGCGCTCAGCAGAGCGGCTGTTACCAATAAGACGAACAGGATAGAAAGTTTGGTACGCATAAGATACTCCTTGTTATGTAGTTTGATTGATTGCATCCAGTGTGGATGAACAGGGTTATAACGCTGATGCCAGCGAGAAAGTTCCCAATTTCGCTCCGAATTTTGAGAAAATCAACCTGCTCAATTTTCGCCTCTTGCGGATGGCAAACGTGAGTGCTATACTTGGCAGGGTTAGCGTTAGAACTACCCATGTATAACTTGTTTGAAAGTGAACGCATGGAGAACCAGAACCCTTCGATGAATATCGATCTGCAGACCGTCTCGAGTGAAGACGGCGACGACCCGGCAAGTAGACGTTGGCTGGCCGGCGAGCGTGATTTTAACAGCCACAACCTGTTCCTGTACCCCAGGAAGGCAAGCTAGGGAAGCGCTTTTAGCGTGATTTTTCTCTTCCCGGAAGCCAGCCTTCCGGGAAGTTTATTTAACCGGCACGAGGTAAAAGAATCGTTTGTAACATGAACCACAATTTGAACCACCAATCCGATGACCCGCTAAGTTCCGAGGAGCCACCTTGAACCTATTCTGACATTCCGGGCAGTTGCCCGCAGGAGGTACGTATGATCAACATCTACAAGAGCACCGAAGCAGGATTAATCACCCTCACCGAACCAATCGAGGGCTGCTGGATCAATGCGCTAGACCCCACCCCCCAAGAATATGCCTGGCTGGAAAACCTGGGCATCCCTCGTGATTACATCTCCTATCCCCTGGACATTGACGAGCGCTCGCGTGTCGAACGTGAGAACGGCGAGCTGCTCATTGTGCTGCGCGTGCCATTATTTAATGGCAAGAACGCAGATATCCCTTACAGCACTATCCCCCTCGGCATTATTTTGACCGGCCAATATTTGGTCACCGTCTGCAAGCAAGACAACAGCATTATGCAGGACATGATCCGTGGGCGGGCGCGCGGCCTTTCCACGCCCAAGCGACACCGTTTCATCCTGCGCTTGCTACTGCTGACTGCAACTACCTACCTGAATTACCTGCGCGAGATCACCAAGACCGTGGATGTCCTGGAAGATCAGCTCCAACTCTCTACCCGCAACCGGGAGGTATACGAGCTGCTCAAATACCAGAAAAGCCTGACCTACTTCACCACCGCACTTAAATCCAATGAGCTGATGATGGAACGCCTGCAGCGCAGCAGCCTGTTCAAGACCTACCCCGAAGATGACGACCTGCTGGAAGATGTCATCACCGAAAACCAGCAGGCGATCGAAATGACCAACATCACCAGCAACATTCTCAGCAGCATGATGGATGCTTTCGCCTCGATCATCTCGAACAACCTGAATGCGGTGATGAAATTTTTAGCCTCCATCACCATCATCGTCAGCCTGCCCACATTGATCTCCAGCTTCTATGGGATGAATGTCAGGCTGCCCTTCATGGATTCACCCTGGGCTTTCCTGTTCACCGTGGTGTTGGCACTAGTGATCACCGTGGCGGTGGGCCTGTTCTTCGCCAAGAAGGATTGGTTGTGATGGATGAGCAGCTTCTTTACCAGGAAGACCCGCTGAAGCTGGAGTTCGAGGCCCAGGTGCGCGAGAAGGTGGCGCTGCCTGGAGGCCAGCTCGGGCTGATCCTGGAGCGCACCTATTTCTACCCCACCGGCGGTGGTCAGGAGCACGACACCGGCAGCATCGGCCCGGCGCGGGTAGTGGATGTATACAAGCAAGGCGAGCCGCCCGTGCTGGTGCACGTGGTAGACAGGGATAGTTCCGCCCGGCCCGCTCCCCGCCCGTATCGACGCCATACGGCGGCTTCGTGATATGCAGCACCACACCGCGCAGCACCTGCTCAGCCAGTGCTTTTTACGCTTGTTCGGGCTGGAGACGCTTTCCGCCAACATCAACGTGGACACACCATCCACGGTCGATTTTGCCTATACCGAACTCAGCCCTGAGCAGCTCCGCCAGGTGGAGGATCTGGCTAACCAGGTTGTCTACGAGAACCGTGCCGTTAAATCATACGTGGTGGCTCCCGAGGATATCGCCCAGGTGCCACTGCGCCGCCCACCCAAAGTAAGCGAGAACATCCGCATTATCGAGATCGATGGTTACGACCATTCCGCTTGCGGAGGCACCCACGTGCCCCAGACCGGTATGATCGGGGTGGTCAAAATCCTGCGCACCGAGCGGCAAAATGAAAAAACCCGCGTCCATTTCATCGCCGGTTGGCAGGCGCTGGAGGCATTCCAGGCAACCCATGCCATCCTGGGCAACCTGGCGGGGCAGTTGAATGTGGGTATCCAGGAGCTGCCCCAAGCCGTGCTGCGCCAGGCGGAGCTGCTGCGGGCAGCGCAGAAAGAGCTGCAAGGGCTGCGGCTGGAGCGCCTGGGCTGGGAGGCGCGGGAACTGGCTGAGCAAGCCGCTCTATTCGGAGAGCGCCGCCTGGTGGTGACCAGCTTTGAGAACCGCCCGGTGAGTGAGCTGCGCACCCTGGCGGATGCCCTGCCGCGCGTTGCCCGGTGTGGCCGCGGTGCTGGCCAGCCACGATGGTCAGAAGCTGTCCCTGGTAGCCGCCTGCGCCCCGCAAAAGCGGGATGGATGCCCGCCAACTGCTACAGGCGCTGCTTGCCGAAGTAGGCGGGCGCGGCGGCGGGGATGCTCAGATTGCCCAGGGTGGCGGCAGCGTCAGCCCGGAACAGCTCCAAGCCCTGCTGGAGCACGCCCGCCGTCTGATGCAGCCCAACGGATGACCATCTCTGCGGCAGGTTGGTATTTGTTGGGCTATCATCGGGTAAGCGTATAGATAGCGTCAAGCAGCGAATCCGGTTATCTGCTATTATAACAGCATGCGGGTCATTTCTTCTCCTCTGTGAGAGAGCCGGGTATGGCGTACCCGGCTCTCGTAATTCTAGTGAAAGTTAGGTTATACTCGGGCCAGGAGAATCTTTATGGATACAGAAAAAGAACAGCTTGCGCAAGCCCTGTTAGCCGAGCCCGTGCTGACGCGCCTGGCGACCGCCAACCCAAAAACCTTGCAGCCGCACGTGGTGCCGGTCTGGTTTTTGTGGGACGGAAACAGCCTGTGGATCAGCGCCTTTGTCAGCACGCGCAAAGTCAAAGAGTTGCAAAATAATCCCCGCTGCGCCGTGCTTATCGAGCCCGTCCAGTCTAAAGACAGCCCACTCCAGGCCGTCTTGTTAGAGGGTGCCGCCGAGCTGATCCACGAACCAGCCTCCCTGGTGGCAGAGATGTCCGAACGCATCTATGCCAAATACATGGGTCCGGAGGGCGTTTTAGCCCCCGAGCCACAATCCTGGAAGCAGGACCCGGAAAATCGCCTGGTGCGCCTCACCCCAGAACGGCGCATGGCCTGGTGAGGCTGCCTCGTTTTTAGCCTTCCGTAGTAAAATTTCACCACATAATTGGACAAAGGCGCAGAGATGGCAATCGCACCGCAGATCGACCTGGCTCACCGGCTGGCAGCCCGGCTGGAACGGCTTTCGGCTGATTCGACCTGGGCGCACCGGGCCAGCGGTGTGCGCGGCTCGCTGCTGCACTGGCTGGACGATTATGCCGTTAATCCTGCCCCAACGGCTGGCGAACTGCAGCGGTTGAACCTGCTGGTGAACGGGGCTTTCGAAATACTAACTCAGGCAGCCCGGGAGATAAGGGAGACGAATATGATTGAAAAAGCAATCCAGGATTTTTACCCCGATAACGTCAGCTATTGTTATGGCTGTGGGCGGCTGAATGAACGCGGCCTGCAGATCAAGAGCTACTGGCTGGGTGATGAAGCGGTGTGCATCTTCCAGCCCCGCCCGGAACACACCGCCATTCCAGGATATGTATACGGCGGGCTGATCGCCTCGCTGATCGACTGCCACTGCACAGGCACCGCTGCCGCGGCCAGCTACCAGGCTGCCGGGCGTTCCATGGACAGCCTGCCGGCTTTCCGTTTTGTGACCGCCTCGCTCAAGGTGGACTATCTCAAACCCACCCCGTTAGGCGTGCCATTGGAAGTGCGCGCCCGGGTGATTGAGATCAAGGGACGCAAAGTGGTCATGCAAGCCAGCCTGTCTGCTGAGGGACAGGTGTGCGCCCGGGGCGAAGTGGTTGCCGTGCAGGCGCCGCCACAAATGTTCGGCGAGTAAGCCGGGAAAATAAGGAGGGGCCGCATGGAACAATATTGGGTAGAAGGATTATTTGCCAACGCCCGCGGCGTCAGCAAGGCGCGTAAAAGTGGGGTATATCCCCCTTCCGCAATTGAGCCCTTTGCCAAAGGCTTGTGGGCCAGCAGCCCGGACGAGGCTATTCAGCTGGCAACCGAAGAGCTGAACGGAGGAAAATGGATTGAAGGCCCGGTAGTCAGCCACCTGACCGAGGAACAGCGCATGCGGGCTATTGGCGCACCGGAATTTCCCGGGCTGGGTCGCCCGGCTCCTAAAAAGCGAACTAGATCGTAGCCTATTTTCCTACTGTATGTACATGCTGACCGCGCACTTTCTATTCCATGGCGCGTTGAATGACTTCCTGCCCCACCGGTTGAAAGCCACCCGTATCCCCTGCACCTTTGCCCCGCACCAGACGCTAAAGCACCTGGTCGAGGCGCTGGGGATTCCCCACCTGGAGATTGGGCAGGTGCTGGTCAATGGGCAGCCAGTTACCAGTTCTACCCGCTTACCGGATGGCTGTGAGGTGGTTGTCTACCCGCTGGAGCAGGAAAGCCTGCCGGAGGGAGAGGCGCGCTTTATCCTGGACAACCACCTGGGCAAATTGGCGGCTTCCCTGCGCATGTTGGGCTTCGACACCCTGTACCGCAATGATTATCAAGATGATGATTTAGCCGCCACCGCTGCCGCCGAGCAGCGCATCCTGCTGACCCGCGACCGTCGGCTCCTGATGCGCAAGGCTATCCCACGGGGATATTGCGTGCGCCAGGATGACCCCCAGGGGCAAATCCGCGCCGTGCTGCAGCGGTTTGACCTGTACCAGCAGATACGTCCTTTCCAGCGCTGCCTGCGCTGCAACCATCCGTTACAGCCGGTTGCCAAGGCTCAGGTGATTGAACGCCTGGAGCCGCTGACCAAACTCTACTTTGATGAGTTCTCCATCTGTCCGTCTTGCGACCAGATCTACTGGAAAGGCTCGCATTACGAGCGTATGCAAGGTTCGGTCGCCAGGCCTTGTTGGTGAAGATCCATCATTTTAACCTCGTCTTTCGCTCCATAGGTGTTAAAATAATTCCATGGCACCCAGCGTTTCTCCATCTCCCCGCAATCACCCGGCGGTACCGCGCCGAACGATCGGCCTGCTGACCGCCCGCATTGGGCGGGTATGGGGGCGCGAGTTCATCGCCGGGGTTACCGATGCCGCCCGGGCGCTGGATATCAATTTACGCATCTTTGTCTGCCGCCAGGTAGGCGGCAGTGAGTTCTCGCTATACAACCTGGTCGATCCCGCCAGCCTGGACGGGCTGATCCTGGCAGCCGACCTGGGACATGGGGTCAGTCAGGCTGAGATGGAGCAGTTTTGTGCCCGCTTCCAACCCCTGCCCATGCTGGCACTCTCCCTGGAAGTACCCGGCATTCCCAGCATCCACACCGACAGCTTCAATGGCATGCGCCAGGCGGTTCTGCACCTGATCGAGGCGCATGGTTTACGCCGCGTTGCCTTTATCCGCGGGCCGCAGGGGCAATCCGAGGCCGAGCAACGCTATCAAGCCTATCTTTCAGCCCTCGAGACCCATGCCATCCCGCTGGATGAACAGCTGGTCGCATCGGGTGACTTCACCCCCGAAAGCGGCCGCGCCGCCATTGCCCTGTTGTTGGACGAGCGCCGTGCGCACTTCCGGGCAGTGGTCACCGCCAATGACCGCATGGCTTTTGGCGTCCTGGATGCGCTGCAGCAGCGCCATCGCCAGGTGCCCACAGAGATTGCCCTGGTCGGTTTCGATGATGTCACCGAAGCGCAGGCCTTGGGCGTACCATTGACCACCGTGCGCCAGCCATTCTATGCCACCGGACACCAGGCTGTGCACCTGCTGCTGGACATGCTCCAGGGAAAAGCAGTTCCCGACCAGTCCCTGCTGCCCACCGAGCTGGTCATTCGCTGGTCCTGCGGCTGCCTGCCCTCCGCCATCCAGCAGGTGCACTGCGACGAGACACTGATGCAGCCCCAACCCGAGACCGGCACGCTGCCAGAGCGCCGCCAGCCCACCATCGATGCTTTGGCCCAGATCATCCACGAAAATGCCTTGCCCGGAGTGCACTTGGTCGACCGGCGTATTCGCCAGAGCCTTGGAAAGCTGTGGGAAGCATTCCTGAACGACCTGTCGGCGAAAAGTGACAGCCGGTTCCCCCAGGTATTTTCCCAGATCCTGGCTGCTGCCCAGCAGATCCCACTGCGGGAGGGAATGAGTGTCTGGCACAGCCTGCTCTCCGAATTCCGCCGCCAGGTGCTGCCCTACCTGGTAGAGCGATCGCTTTTACTGCGCGCCGAAAACCTGCTGGAACAGGCGCGCATCCTGATCGGCGAGGCCGCCCAGCGCATTCAGGCATCCCATCGCCTTATTGTGGAACACCAGGAAGAGCTTTTCCAGTCACTCGGTGGTACCCTTACCACTTTGGTCAGCATGAAGGAGATCGCCGCTGCCGTCCAACAGCACTTCCCCGGCCTGGGCATCCAACGCTGCTACCTTTCGCTCTATGACACCACGGGGTTTGGTCCGCTGAATATTCCTGTGGAGCGAGTTGAATGCCCGGCTGGTACTGAAATACCAGCCAGGGCAGGCGCAGTGGGATCCAAATGGCGCTGAGTTCCCCGCCAGCCAGCTTCTCCCCCCGGACTGATCCCTGCTGACCGGCGCTATTCTGCCATCATCACCCCGCTGGGATTGGCGCAAAGCCCGCTCGGCATCCTGTGGAATGAGATCGGCCCCTCGGATTGGGAAGTTTACATCCGCTTGAGCAACCTGCTCAGCAGCGCTTTGTTCCGTACCTTGCTGATCCGCCAGCGCGAGCAGGCCATGCAGGAGATCGGACAGTTGTTGGTACACGCCGAGCAGCACGCCATCGAGCTGGCCCTTGCCAAAGAAACCGCCGAAGAGGCCGCCCGTCGCACCCAGCAAGCCCTGCAGGAGGCAGATGGTCTCTTCCGCGCCGCCCTGGCCATCCTGGGCGCCACCGTCGTCACCGATATCTGCCAGAAACTGACCACCCACTATACCAACCTGGTGCAGGCCGACCAGGTGATCATCTTTTTGGTCGACCACGATCAGGAAAAGATCCAGCTGGGGGTGCACAACGGGTGTGTCCTGGATCGAGCTGGGCGTGAGCTACGCAGAGCTGAAAGAGGGGGTCAACGGGATCACTTTTGAGTCGGGCCAGCCGGTGCTTTCCCAACGTCCAGAGGACGGCTTTGAGCCGCCCAATCCGGTCGAGCGCCGCATTTGGGGCACCACCGGCTCGATCGTGGTGGTACCGCTGGTCACCAAAGGCAAGGTGATCGGCACCGTCACCGCCCTGAACCAGCTCGACCAGCGCCTGTTCACCCAACACGATGTGAACCTGTTGATGTCGCTGGCCGCCCAGGCAGCCGCGGCCATCGAAGGCGCCAACCTGTACCAGGCAGAACAGGAACGCCGCCAGGTTGCCGAGACACTGGTCCAGGCCGGCCGTAAGCTGACCAGCACACTGCAGCTGCGCGAGGTGCCCAGTCATATTTTAGAGCAGCTCAAGATGGTGGTGCCCTTCGAGCGCGCCTCGCTCATCCTGCAGGAGGGCGAAAGCCTGCGCATCGTGGCGCAGCGTGGCTTTCCCGACCGGGAGCGCACCCGCCAGCTGACCATCTCCATCCGCGAGGGGGATGTGTACCAGCAGGTGGTTGCCGCCGGACGACCGCTGCTGGTGGGCGATGTCACTCGCACCACCGGCTGGTCGCAGGTGGACTGGCTACCGCTCAACCTGTCCTGGATGGGCGTGCCGCTGTTTGCCAAGGAGCGCGTCATCGGCATGCTCTCCATCACCCGGCGGGAAGCCAATGCCTTCAGCCAGGACGATGCCATCCTGGCGGCCACTTTTGCCTTACAGGCGGCGATTGCCCTGGAAAACGCGGCGCTGTACGATGAGATCACCCGCTTCAACGAGCAGCTGGAGCAGATGGTCGCCCAGCGCACCGAGGAATTGAACGCCGCCTATAAAACGCTGGAAAAACTGAACGAAAACAAAACCGTGTTTATCAACGTGGCAGCCCACGAGTTACGCACCCCGCTGACCGTGATCAAGGGGTATACGGGCATGCTGGAGGCCGACCCGGCGGTCATCCAAAACGAATACCTGATGGAGGTGCTCAAGGGCATCCATAAAGGCACCGAGCGCCTGCACGCGATCCTCAACAGTATGCTGGACGTAGCCCGCATTGACAGCCAGCTGCTGGATCTGCACCTGGAGACCACTGCCTTATCGGTGATGCTCAAGCGGGTGCTTGCCGATTACAGCGCAGCCGCTGCTGAGCGCCAGCTCAGCCTGGAGCTGGAAAACGTGGGCGGTCTGCCCCTGATCGCCGGCGACCCCGACTTGCTGCTCAAAGTTTTCAAGAACCTGGTCAGCAATGCCATCAAGTACACTCCGGATGGCGGTCGCATCACCCTGCGCGGCGGGCGCGTGGTGGATGCCCGCCTGGGCGACTGCGTCGAAATCCAAGTGCAGGACACCGGCATCGGCATCGACTTCGGCCACCAGGAGCTGATCTTCGAGAAGTTTTACCAGACCGGCACGGTCGCCCTGCACTCAACCGGAGAGACAAAATTCATGGGCGGCGGGACCGGGCTGGGGCTGGCCATCGTGCGCGGCATCGTCAACGCCCATGGCGGGCGCATCTGGGTTGAGAGTTCCGGGCACGATCCGGTGGGCTGCCCGGGCAGCACCTTCTTCGTCCGTTTACCGCGGGTTGAAAAATTATAAAACAGGTATAACGCAGCATGCCCCGCCGCCGCACCAAAAAATCACCCGCCTCCCTGCTGACCTTCCCGGCTACGCTGGCGCTGCGCGCCATGGGGCACAACCAGCCTGGCTTCGCCGCCGGCGTGCTGGCCGCGCTGCAGACCTGCCAGCCTGGGCTGAGCGAGGCGGCGCTGAATGTGCGCCCCAGCCGGGAGGGGAAATACTTGGCGGTCACGGTGCAGGTGACGGCCGAAGACCAGGCGGAATTGGACGGGCTATACCAGGCGCTGCGCGGGGTGGAGGGGCTGATCCTGGCGGTTTAAGATGGTATAAGCACCATCGCCGTCTCCAGCACCTCTGCCTGCACTCTCCCCTCAGTCAGCTCCCCCAGCGCCTGCTGGAAGGTCAGCAGGTGCTCTACGGGGAAGCGCGCCGTCACGGTGACCTCGGCGGCAAAGCCCTCGTCCAGGATCTGCCCGTGATGGGCTGCCACCAGCCGCCGCATGCGCTCCACATAGGTATAGCCAAAGCCCAGCATCACCGTATGCGCCAGCACCTTCTCGGCGCGCGGCACGCTCTCCACCACCAGCCGCACAGCCTCCGAGTAGGCGCGCACCAGCCCGCCGGTGCCCAGCAGCGTGCCACCAAAATAGCGCGTCACCACCACCGCCACGTCACCCAGCCCGCTGCCGCGCAGCACCGCCAGCATCGGGCGCCCCGCCGTGCCGGAAGGCTCGCCGGCATCCGTACAGTGAGCGGTGACCGAATCGCCGTAGCCCACCAGGTAGGCTGGCACGTTGTGGGAGGCATCGGAGAACTCAGCTTTGATACGGGCGATGAACGCCTTGGCCTCATCCACAGAAAAGACCGGTGCCAACGTGGCGATGAAGCGCGAGTTGAGCACGGTCAGTTCGAGGCGGGTTTCTTGGGCGGGAACGGGGTAGCGGGACATGGTGAGGAAAGAATACCACATAAACTCGGATCAAGGAAATTATCCAACAGGCAACTGTTGCGCAGAAATAGGGGCTAAGGCTTACATTCACTAAGATTTTCCCCAAGCGACTGGCATAATAAATGCATCATTAAATAGATGCGCCCGATAAACCACCCGCATTCCTCAATCTTGATGTAGAATTAAGCGCATAGATAAAGGAGATCCACATGAAGAAAACAACTGCCCTCTTCGCCCTGCTCATATTGTTAGCCATCCTGGTAACCAGCTGCACGCTCTCGGCGAGCGACGCCCCGGCACCCACCGCCCTCACCACCGCCGTCCTTCCCATCGCCACCGACACCCCGGCTGGTGAGCCGGCGGTCGCCCCCGAAGCAGAACCGACCGATACCGGCATCCTGCCCACCGCTACCCTGCTACCGGCGGTGACCGATACGCCTGCCGCTCCCGCGGCTGAGCCGATCGCCACCCAGCCGCCCGCCCCCACTGCCACCCCGCTGCCCGCCGCCAGCCGTGTCTTATTCAGCAGCGGTGACACCACTACCGTCAATGGCGAGCTGAATGCCGGGCAGATGCTGTATTATGTCGTCCAGGGCGCGGCCGGGCAGGCCATGCAGGTCGACACCTGGTCGCCCAACGGGGATGTTTACCTGGGCATCACCTCCGCCGCCACCGGCGAAACGCTGCTCAACGCTGCGCTGCAGGACGCCAACTGGACCGGCACCCTGCCAGCCGCCCAGGATTACTACCTCAGCATCACCGCCGGCGGAGGTCAGACCAGCTACACGGTCACCGTCGAGCTTACCCCACTGCCGGCAGCCGCAGCCACCGCCACGACAGGCGCACCGCCGGTCAGCGGCCTGTTCAACCCCGTCGCTGCGTACGGCGAAGCGGACTTCGAGGATCCGATGACCGGCAGCGCAATCTCGGACTGGGAAGATGACGACGGCGACCTGCCCGACACTCTGTACCTGCGCCTGACCCTGGACGACGCCCGCTTCTATGTCACCGGCAAGCTGGCTGGCTTCAGCACCTGGTACTTCACCTGGCGCGACCTGAGCGATTTCTACCTGCAGGCCACCATGGACTCGGGCAGCTGTTCCGGGCAGGACGCCTACGGTCTGATCGTACGCGGGCCGGAACACATGGCGGGTGTCTCCTACGGCTACGTGGTCGCCTTCACCTGCGACGGCAAGCTGTGGGTCTACCGGCTGGATGGCGCCGATCCCTTCACCGCCACCGACCTGGTCAGCCTGACCCCCAGCCAGTACATCAACGCCGGAGCCAACCAGCGCAACCTGATCGGCATCGAAGCGGTCGGTGACCGGCTGACCATTTATGCCAACGGGCACCAGATCGCCCAGGTGACCGAACTCACGCTACGAGTTTGGCCGCTTCGGCGTCTTTGTCAGCCCGCAGTGGACACCCTTCTACACCTACCGGGTGGTTAACCTGTCTTATTGGGACCTGAGCGACTGATTCCACCCCGTACCTGACCTTTCAACGATATTTCCTCTGCCAGCATATGCTGGCAGAGGCTTTTTATGACAGTGATAAAAGCATAATACAAAGACCACAAAGGATGCACAAAGATCACAAAGAAAATATAAAAACCTTGTGTCCTTGGTGTCTCCTTTGTGTCCTTCGTGTGAAACGGTTTTTTTGCTCTAGAATCTCCATAATTCTTAGTATATTCTATCCAAATTCTAAGCGAATCTACATAGGCAGGTAGCAGATAACCTGATACAGTTGGGCATTATGATATCGGGAAAAGGAAACCTGCTGCGCCAACGTCTTCAACTGGGCTTGATCCACCTGGCGGTGGCAATGACCCTGGTGCCGATCAACAGCACGCTCAACCGGGTGATGATCAAAGAATTAGCCCTCTCCGCCACGCTTGTCGCCGTGCTGGCCTCCCTGCCCTACCTGTTCTCCCCCATCCAGGTTGCCATCGGCTCATTTGCCGACCGCCACCCGCTGTTCGGCATGCACCGCACGCCCTACATTCTGACCGGCTTGCTGCTGTGTGTGCTGGGTGTGATCATTTCCCCCTATGCTGCCTTCGCCATGGCAGAGAATTTCTGGGGTGGGCTGGCGCTGGGGGTATTGGCTTTCGGCGCCTGGGGGATGGGCTACAACCTCTCCGCCGTCTCCTACCTGTCGCTGGCGTCTGAGCTCTCCGGCGAGAAGGGACGTTCCCGGACCGTGGCGGTGATGTTCTTTATGATGATCACCAGCATCATCCTCACTGCCATCGCCCTCAGCCGCATGGTCGATCCCTACACGCCGCAGGCACTGCTGCGCGCCTTCTGGGTGGTGGGGTTGGCTGCGTTGGGGTTGGGGCTGTTGGGTATTCTGCGCCTAGAGCCGCACAGAGAGGCCGGGCACGCCGCCGCTGGACTGCACTACACCTGGGGTGACATGCTGCGCGCCGTGCTTGGTAACCGCCAGGCGGCCTATTTCTTCTGGTACCTGATCATCCTGCTCGCCGCCCTCCTGGGGCAGGATATCCTGCTAGAACCCTTCGGCGCTGAAGCCTTTGGCATGACCGTGCGCGAGACCACCCGCATCACTGCCATCTGGGGCAGTTGCATGCTGGCCGCGCTGGCGGCTGCCGGGGCGCTCGAAGGCCGCACCAACAAACGCAGTGTAGCCCGCTGGGGTGGGATGGTGGCGTTGGTTGGTTTCATCCTGATCGTTGCCAGCGGTATCAGCCATTCGCTGGTTGTGTTCTACACCGGGATCGTCCTGTTGGGGATTGGCACCGGTTTATCCACCGTCTCGAACCTGTCCTTGATGCTGGATATGACCACCGTGGGCAGCGTCGGGCTGTTCATCGGCGCCTGGGGCATGGCCAATGCCATCTCCCGCCTGCTGGGCTCGGTGATGGGCGGTGCGCTGCGCGACACCGTCTCCCAGGCAGCGCGCGACCCCCTGGTGGGTTACCTGGTTGTCTTCAGCCTGATGGCGCTGATGCTGCTGGTTTCGTTATGGATGCTCAGGCAGATCGATGTGCGTGATTTTCGCCAGCGTGCCGGGCAGATGAGCGTGGTTGACCGCGCCGCACTACTGGAATAAGCCAGAACAGAAGGATAAGGAGATGCCGATGAGCGAAAATTGGTTGAGTTTGAGTCAGGCTGCCGAGCTGTTGGGGGTACACCCTGCCACCGTGCGCACCTGGGCCGACCAGGGCAGCCTGCCCGCTCAGCGCACCCAGGGCGGTCACCGGCGCTTCCGCCGCGCGGATGTGGAGCAGTGGCAGCGCCTGCGCAATGAAAGCGCCATCCCCGAGACCAATACCGTGTTTTATGGTATGCTGCGCACCACCCGCCTGCAGATCGGGGAGGGTCACCTGGAGAAGCAGGAATGGTACCGCAAGCTGGACGAGGAAGCACGCCAGCAATACCGGCTGAGCGGACGCTCACTCGTGCAAGGATTGGCTGGTCACCTGAGCTCATCCGGCGAAGGGATGGAGGCCGAGGCACGCTCGCTGGGCTATGAATACGCCTCGCGCGGCCAGCGCTGCGGGCTGAATTGTGTCGAGGCTGCTCATGCCTTCCAATTTTTCCGCGCTGCGGTGATGGAATCGGTGCTGGGCGCCTACGAAGCCGCCGGGGTGCGCTCGCCGCAAGCCTGGACGGACATGGTGCGCAAAATAACCACCTTCTCCGACCTGATCATGCTGACCCTGCTCGAGACCTACGAAGCCATGACGCGTGGGACGCGATGAAGAAACCCAGCCAGCGTTTTCAACCCTCTACCTGGATGAAATGGCTGGTGCCGTTCCTGTTGGTTTTGATCCTGTTGGGGCTGGCGGCGAGCCTGGTGATCGTCATTCTTTCCGTGATTGGGATCATGCCGGCTTAGTGCCGGTGATCATTCTTCAATTAACAAGGAGTTTGAGATGCATAGCCTGCCAATTTTCTCTACCCTCATTACCCTGATCTTCACCATTGCGGTCTTCAATCGCTACCGGGCACGTGGTGGCGCGCACCTGCTGCTATGGGGCATCGGGCTGGTATTCTTCGGCTTGGGCACCGCCATGGAGATCGTGCTGGGCTTCACCTTCAACGCCCTGGCGCTCAAGCTGTGGTATCTGAGCGGCGCCATGCTGACCGCCGCCTGGCTGGGGCAGGGCACCGTAAACCTGCTCTGGCGCCGGCACCACATCGCAGCGGTTAGCAACGTCCTCATAACCCTGGTCAGCCTGGCGGCACTGGGATTGATCCTGGCTGCGCCGCTGCAGTCGGCGGCTGGTTTCCACCCTGCCTTACCCGTATCCACCCAATACAAGGATATCCTCACCCGCGGCGGTCCGACCATCGCCCTGACCATCCTGCTCAACACCTATGGCACATTTACCTTGATCGGTGGAGCACTCTATTCAGCTTTCCTATTCTGGCGTAAGAAAGTGCTATTCAACCGCATGATTGGCAACATGCTCATCGCCGGCGGCGCCATGCTGCCCGCCCTGGGCGGGTCGCTCCTGAAGGCAGGCGTGCTCGATTTGCTGTACCTGAGTGAGTTCTCGGGCGTGATCCTGATGTACGTCGGCTTCGTGCTGGCAACTGCCGCCCAGCCGGTGCGTGCGACCAGCGCCTCTCTGGCAGGAACGGATTGAGGCAAAAGGTGTGACCCATCATCTACCGAACTGGCCTCACCCCTCCACCCTGACCCCTAACCCCTCTCCCCTCCGAGAGGGGTTTTCTGCTCCCAAAAACCGGGTTGATTTCTGCTATAATCGCGTCGATGAGTGATGCGTCCGCGCTTCCCAATAGTCTGATCCACTGCACCCAATGCGGCGGCGAGCTGCACCCCGACCAGGGCCAGATCTTCCTCACCTGCCCCTACTGCAGCTCCACCGTCTACCTGGATAAATCCCAGGTGGTGTTCCACTGGTACCTGGCGCCTACCCTGGACGAAAACCAGGCCCGCCAGGCGCTTTTCCGCTGGATGGCGGGCAACCAGACAGTCAAAGACCTGGATAAGAAATCCCAGCTCAGCGGGGTGACCTTCCAGTATTTCCCGGTGTGGTATCTGAAACGCCGCCAGGCGAACGGCAAGGAAGAGATCCTGTTAAAGCCGGCGGCAGCCATCTCGGTCAGCGAGCTGCGCAGTCTCAAGCTGCCTGCCGGCGACCTGCGCAAATACACCCGCAGCCTGGACGCCGAAGCAACGACACCCAGCGTGCCGTTGGATACCGCGTTGGGTTGGCTGGAAGAACGCCAGGTGCCCCGGCAGGAGATCGTCGAACGCGCCCTGGTACACATTCCGCTGTATTCCTGCAAGTACCGCTTCCAAGGCAACGAATACCTGGCGCTGGTAGAAGGCGGTACCGGCGGCGTGGTGGCGAACATATACCCCGCCAAGGCAGAGGCGCCTTACCAGACCATTGCGGTCGTCTCGGCTTTGGTATTCCTGTGCCTGGCGACTTTTCCCTTGATCGGCATCCTGGTTGGCGGGGAAGGCACTTTCTGGATTGGCACGCTGGCCTGCCTGGGCGGCGGCGTGATTGCGGCTCCGGTGCTATTAGCCCTGGCAGCCTGGGTGGCGGCAAAAGTATGAGCGAGACAGACAGCCTGCATGGTCTATCCTGCCCGCGCTGTGGGGGCATGGTGCCCATCCCTGAGGGCCAGGCTGTGGTGTGCTGCCCGTTCTGCGACCAGCGCTCGCTGGTGCGCGGAGAGCGAGGATTGCGCCGCTACCAGGTACCGCAGCGCATTGCGCGCGAGCAGGCAGTCGGCGCTTTCAACGGCTTCCTGGGCAGCCACGGAGCGATCGCCCGGGATGCGCTCAAACGCTCAGAAGTGAGCGAGGCGATGCTGGTTTACCTGCCTTTCTGGGCCAGTTGGGCGCGCGCCCTGGGCTGGGTGTTCGGCCAAAAGCGGGTGCGCAGCGGTGAGCATACCACCTATAAACCTCGCGAAGTACGGGTGGTGCAGGATATGAACTGGACTGGCGCTGCCTGTGACGTGGGCGAGTTCGGGGTCAACAGCATACCCCTGGGCGATCAGCCGCTGGAAGCTTTTGACACCGAGGTCCTGCATGCGAATGGATTGGTATTCGAACCAGTCAGCTCAGCCAGCGACGCCCACACCGCCGCAGAAACGGATTTCAATCACCGCCTGGAGCGGTCTGCCGGGTTGGATCGTATTGCTCAGGTATTTGCCCGCTTTGTCCGCCGGCGCTCCGGGCTGGTCTATTACCCGCTGTGGGTGCTGCGTTATATTTACCAGGGGCGCTCCTTCCAGGTGGTGGTGGATGGCTTTTCGGGGCAGGTGTTATATGGCAAAGCACCCGGCAACACGCTCTACCGCGCAGCCATGCTGGTCGGTGGAATGGCAGCCGGTGCCTTCCTGGCGGTGGATGCCTCTGCCCTCGCCTGGTACCTGGCCTCACAGGCAAAAGGCGATAACGCCGGTGGGCTGGTCATCGCCGGCCTGGCAGCGGTGGGCATCGGCTTTGGGCTGATGGGCGCTGCCTACCGCAAGTTCCGCTACGGCGAGCAGTATGAATTCCGCTCAGGTTCCAAGAAGGGCTTGCTAGATTTGGGCGGTAGCAAGGACATTTTAAAGCAGGTCGAGGAAGTGACATCGTGGTTCAACCAGTAGAGCTCATCCCCCTGGTATGCCTCAAGTGCGACACACCCCTCCCAGCTCAGCCCGACGAGGTCGCCTGGGTATGCGCCCGCTGTGGTCAAGGTCTACTGCTGGACGAAGCCGCCGAGAGAGGTCTGTCTCTCCTGGCAGTGCAGTACGCCGGTGGGGTCGACCCGGATCGTAAGGGAAAGCCCTTCTGGGTAGTGGAGGGCAGTGTAAAACTGCAACGCAGCACCTATGAATCTTTTTCTAATAAAGCCGGGGAATCCCAGCAGCTGTGGTCGCAGCCGCGCCGCTTTTTCATCCCCGCCAGCGACCTGCCGCTGCAAACCCTGGCTGAGATTGGCCCGCGCCTGCTGCTCAACCCGCCCGCCTTGCAGCCCGGCCCGCCAGCCCGCTTTGAGCCGGTGACCGTCGCGCCGGATGACTTACCGGCGCTGGCTGAGTTCATCGTCCTGGCAATTGAAGCCGGGCGGAGCGATATGCTCAAACAGGTAAACATCCAGGTAAGTCTGTCTGCGCCAGCCTTATGGGTGCTACCCTAGCCCCAGGCGTGATGCCAGCTGCCATAGACCGGATCATGAAGCCCGCACTGCGCCATGCGCCAAAACAAGTTCTTCTGCTACTGGCGGCGGTCATCCTACTGACCAGCGGCTGCCAGCACAATGAGGCTGCACCAACCGCCAATCCCACAGAAATCCCCTCCCCCGGACAAACGGAAGCAATTACGGTTTATTTCACCGATCCAACCGATCCGGCTGCCTCATCCTATCGCGGCGGGGTCGATGAGATTCTGGCGGCTGCCATTGACCAGGCCCAGGCCGCGGTTGACCTGGCGGTTTATGATCTCAACTTGTGGTGCCTGCGCGATGCACTGATCGCCGCCCACCAGCGTGGGGTTACTGTGCGCATGGTCACCGAGAGCGATAATCTGGATGAGCCGGAGATGCAGCAGCTGCGCGAGGCGGGTATTGAGGTGCTGGGCGACCGCCGCGAAGGCCTGATGCACAACAAATTCGTCATCATCGACCGCTGGGAAGTGTGGACCGGTTCGACCAATTTCACCACCAGCGGCGTTTATCGCAATGACAACAACCTGGTGCGCATCCGCTCGTCCCGCCTGGCGCAGGATTACATAGCTGAGTTCGAAGAGATGTTCCTGGACGATGCCTTTGGTCCTGGCTCTCCAGCCAACACCTCTTATCCCCAGTTGACCGTGGACGGCGTGCCATTGGAAGTATATTTCTCCCCGGATGATGGTGTGTCGAACCACATCCTGACATTGGTCGGCAGCGCCCAGCAGAGCGTATATTTTATGGCCTATTCCTTCACCGCAGACGAGCTTGCCGAAGTGCTGTTAGCACGCGCTGCCGCTGGCGTCGAGGTAAAGGGCGTTTTCGAAGCGGACCAATACAGTGCCAACATCGGCACGGAATTTGATCACCTGCTGGACGGCGGGCTGCCAGTTCGCCTGGATGGCAATCCGGACCACATGCACCATAAGGTGATACTCATTGACGGGCAGATCGTGATCACCGGCTCGTACAATTTCAGCGCCAACGCAGAAGAGGTTAATGATGAAAATGTGCTGGTGATCCACAGTGCGAGCGTGGCATCTTTATTCCTGGCAGAGTTCCAGCGGGTTTATAATCTAGCACAGCCTTAGCAATATAATTTTTCTGGCAATGAGGAGCATTTATGGATACCAAGGGTGAATTTTTTCTAGGCCGCATCTTTGACCCGCAGCAAAACAAAACCACCGACCAGCCGCTGCTCTACGACCCGGCTGACCTGACCACCCATGCGGTAGTGGTTGGGATGACCGGCTCGGGCAAAACCGGTCTGTGCATCGACTTATTGGAAGAAGCCGCCTTGGGTGGAATTCCTGCCCTGATGATCGATCCTAAGGGCGATATGACCAACACCCTGCTGCACTTCCCAGATCTGCTGCCGGCAGATTTTCAACCCTGGGTGAATGCGGATCAGGCCCGACGAGACGGCAAGACAATCGAGCAGGCTGGCGCCGAGGCCGCCCAGCTCTGGAAGAAGGGACTGGCAGACTGGGGCATCGGGCCAGAGCGCCTGCTGGCGCTCAAGAATGCGGCACATTTCGCCATCTACACCCCCGGCTCTGATGCCGGCATCCCGGTCAGCATCCTGGCGACGCTCAAGGCCCCTGAAATCCCCTGGGAAGCCAATCGTGAGGTGCTGCGAGAGAAGATCTCCAGCACCGTGACTGCCCTGCTGGGGTTGGTAGGTTTGCAGAACATTGACCCAGTACGTTCGCGCGAGCACATCTTGCTCTCCAATATTTTCGAGCATGCCTGGAGCAAAGGCATGGACCTGGACCTCAGCGAATTGATCCTGCAGACCCAAAACCCGCCCTTTCCCAAGCTGGGTGTGTTCGATGTCAATACCTTCTTCCCGGAGAAAGACCGCTTCGAGCTGGCTATGCTGCTCAATAATATCCTGGCTGCCCCGGCCTTCCAGACGTGGATTGAGGGCCAGCCGCTGGATATTCCCACCCTCCTTTATGGGGTAGACGGGCGCCCGCGCCACAGTGTCTTCTACCTGGCACACCTGGGCGACGCCGAGCGGATGTTCTTCATTACGCTGCTTTATTCGGCGGTTGAGAGTTGGATGCGCACCCAATCCGGAACCTCAAACCTGCGCGCCATTCTGTATTTTGACGAAATCTTCGGCTACATGCCCCCTGTTGCCAACCCACCCTCCAAGATGCCCATGCTGCGTATGCTCAAACAGGCACGCGCTTTCGGCGTGGGGCAGGTGTTGGTCACGCAAAACCCGGTAGATGTGGACTATAAAGGGCTTTCCAATGCCGGCACCTGGATGATCGGTAAACTGCAGACCGACCAGGATAAACAACGCCTGCTGGATGGGCTGGAAAGCGCCATGGCTGGCAGCATGGACCGCAGCCAGATGGACCGGATGATCTCCACGCTGGGCAAGCGGGTCTTCCTGCTGCAGAATGTGCATGCCAAGCAACCGCAGCTCTTCCAGACCCGGTGGGCGATGAATTACCTCGCCGGCCCATTGACCCGCTCACAGATCCCCGCCCTGAACCAGTTGGCTGGGGCACGCCTGGTCGCGCCGGCTGAACCCACCGCACCACCCCTGGATCAATACCAGGCCGTTCCGCTCACCCCCGCTTCCGACACCCAACCGGTGGCTGTCGCGCCATTGCCAGCGGCAAGAAAACCTCCCGCTCCCCCGGCGTCTCAAGGCTCTGCCACCCGCCCGGCAGTCCCGACCGGGATCGCCGAGTACTTCCTGCCCAATAACCTGACCTTTACCCAGGCTTTTGAGGCTGATGGGCGGAAATTTCCACCTGAGGCCTTCAGCCAGGGCTTGATCTACCGCCCGGTGATCCTGGCCCAGGCCAGTGTGCGCTTTTTGAACCGCAAATACTTCCTGGATATGGAGCAGCGCCATAGCGTCCTGGTGTCCGAGCCCGACCGCCGCGGCCTGGTGCGCTGGGAAGATTGCGCCAGCCCTCCTCTCAACCCGCAGACACTGACCAAACCGCCTGACCCGCGTGCCCGCTTTTCCACCCTCGAGGCCCCGTTGAATGACGTCAAAGTCCTCACCGCCATGCAGCGCGACTTCGTGGACTGGGTGTACCGCAGCACCCAGATAACCGTGCGTGCTAACGAGGCGCTCAAACAATACGCCGGCCCCCAGGTCAGTGCCGCCGAGTTTCGCAAACAGTGCGCTGATGCCGCCCGCCAGGGCCGTGACGCCGAGCTGCACAAGGTAACTGCTGCTTATAAAACCAAGCTGCAAACGCTGAAAGACAAACTAAAACGAGAGGAACGCGAGTTGAAGCAGGACGAATCCGAACTCACCCAGCGCAAGTGGGAGGAAGGCAGCACCCACCTGGAGAATGTGGCCAGCCTGATCGGCTTCGGCTCCAAGCGCCGCCTGACTACTTCGGTTACCCGCCGCCGCATGACCACCCAGGCCAAAGCGGATGTGGAAGAGTCGGAAGATGCGATCAAGGAATTCGAGCAGCAGCTCGCCGCACTGGAAGCGGAGCAGGCAGCTGCTATGGAAGAAGTCAACCAGCGTTGGGGCGAGGTCGCCAACCAGCTCACCGAGATCCCCATCACCCCGCTGAAGAAAGATATTCTGCTGGATTTCTTCGGCATGGCCTGGATGCCGTTTCACCTGGTCAAGCTCGGCGAACAGGTAGAGGAGCTGCCTGGCTTCCGCCCAGCGGAATGATCCAGGCATGCCTGAGCTGCACTACACGATCCAGGATGCCGCTGGTAAACGCATCAGCATACTCCTGAAGCGCGACAAGCGCCTGAAGAAGAGCTGGTCCTGGGCGCGCCAGCCAGATGGCAGCGTTCTGCTGCGGGTGCCTGCCCGCCTGCCGCGCCCGGCACTGAACGGGTTGCTCTCCCAGCTCCCCGGTATGCTGGAACAGCAAGAAAGCCTGGCAGCCCGGCGTACAGACGCTGATCTGCAGGCACGCGCCGAGCAGATCAACCGTAAATATTTCAACGGCCAGATCCGCTGGCAGGCTATCCGTTGGGTGGAGAACATGCAGCAGCGGCTGGGAAGCTGCACCCGCGGCGGTGCAACCGACGGACATATCCGCATCAGCAGCCGCATGCGCAGCTGGCCCGATTGGGTGGTGGACTATGTCATTGCCCATGAGCTGCTCCACCGCCGTCACCCCAACCACAGCCCCGAGTTCTGGAATGAGCTGAAACGTGCCTACCCTCTCACCGAGCGGGCCAGGGGCTTTATAGAAGGCATCGGCTTTACCCAGGGGCAGCCGCTGGAGGATGACGAAGAATGACCAATTTACCCCCGGATGAACTGTATGGCATGAACCTTGCATGGCATATAGTTCACAGCAGCGTACTGTTCCGCTTGACCAATTGTCGGGATTGTGCTAGTATCATTAAAACATGAATTTTAGGGAGCCATTTGATGGCATTTAGTATGGCGCGCCATTCTTGGCAGCCAAAAAAGGAGATAGATTTCATGAATATCCACCGTTTCATCCGTTTTGCGACCCTTCTCCTGCTCGTCGGAATACTGGCCGCCGCACTTACCGCATGTGAGCTCACTGCATCGCAAGGACCCGTAACCCCCACGCCGGTTGGGGGTAATTTCCCCATCCCGGGCACCGACCAAAACATGGGCGGCATTGACGTCAGCACATTCAGCACCCAGACGGCTCAGGCGATGATCACCCCGCCAGTAATCCAACAAGGCACCCCGTACGCACCCCCTGCGGTGACAGAGACGCCCGTTCCTGCCGCACCGGCGGAGGCTACCAGTGCCCCGGCTGAACCGGTAACATACGTACAGGCCACTCCCGGCGGCGCACCGGCAAGCTACACCCTACAGAAGGGGGAGTTCCCCTTCTGCATCGCCCGACGCTTCGACGTTAACCCGTACGATCTGCTTTCCCTGAATGGTTTAACCGACACCACGGTAGTCCAGCCAGGCACCACCCTGCGCATCCCGCAATCGGGCAGCTGGCCGGGTGACCGCTCGTTGATCAATCATCCCGCCAACTACACTGTGCGCGCTGGCGACACGATTTACTCGATTGCCTGCGCTTTCGGCGATGTCTCCCCGGATATGATCGCCCTGCAGAACAGCTTGAGCTCACCTTTCACGCTGAACAGCGGTCAGGTCCTGGTCATTCCATAACCTCTTTAATGCTAGGAAAATTGGGGATTTGCGGGTGCACAAGCCCTGTAGATCCCCAATTTTCTATTTTTCGACCCAATCAGCAGGCACATTTGAGGGCTTAGTGATGAAATTTGAGACACTGAATAGTGAGGCCGTTTACCGGGGCAAAGCTTTTAGGGTGCGCCGCGACCAGGTGCGCCTGCCGGATGGGCAATCTGCCCGGCTGGATATCGTGGAGCACGTAGGGGCAGTGACCATCCTGCCGCTGGACGATCAGGGACGCATCTGGTTCGTGCGCCAGTATCGACATCCGGCTGCCCAGGAGCTGTTGGAGCTGCCGGCTGGCACCCTGGAGCCCGGAGAACCCCCGGAGGTTTGCGCGCACCGTGAGATCCGTGAAGAGACAGGTCAGGCGGCCGGTGAGATGCGTAAAATTGGCGAATTCTTCCTGGCGCCGGGGTATTCTACAGAGTATATGCATGTATTCCTGGGCACGCAACTGCGCCCCGATCCTCTGCCCAGCGATGGCGATGAGTTCCTCAGCGTGGAAACCCGCCCGGTAGCAGAGGTATTTCAGATGGTGGAACGAGGGGAAATCCAGGATGGTAAGACCCTAGCCGCGCTGATGCTGGCTCGCCGCTGGCTGGCCTGAGAGGTTTTACCCTTCCGCTTTCGGCTGCACCACCATCGATTCTAAATAAGTGCGGTTGACCAGGATCACCGGAGCTGTGATGTGCAGTGCGGGGAATAACGGCGCAGTAAGGCTGGCATCATTGATCAGCAGGAAGTCATTGGTGCCCTCGGACATCACGGCCATAAATTCCATCCGACCGTACCAATCCAATGTCCCGGTAATATCATACGTGGCGGTGGTAATCTGCACCGGATAGGGATACAGGCGTTGGTAGCCGCCGCGCATCACTCCTTGCAGCCCCAGGTAGTCGCGCTTGTCCAGGGCGACAGCCACTACCCGCGAGCGCACCATGTAAAGCTGCGGTGCATAATTGACCACCTTATCCGGTTTATGGATCAGCGCCAGGCTGGCTTCGGTCATCTCCAGGTAGGATGAGTTGACATCACTCAGCATACCCATCAGCCCGCTTTGGGTCACCTTGAGCTGGCCAAAAATATAATGATGGGTGGTTAAGATTTCAGCGGGGATGTAGCGGTTGGGCAGGGGTTGGGACATGAGCTTTCTCCGCAGGTTAGGGACTACTGAGGCTGAGGACGGTCCATCGGGCGCGGCCGACTGCGAGGGCGCCGCCGGGTCATTTTCCGGCGTCCTGCATGGGGACTGAGCAGGGTATTCAGCCAGCTTACCGCTCTGACATCGTACTCGCGCCGCCCGCAAACATCACACACCCATGCCGGGAAGTTGGGCACAGTCACCAACTCTTCGTTCAGCCAGGTAAAGTAGGTCAGATACTGCAAATGGTAATGCCCAGCATGGCACTCCGGGCAGACGCGCGTATTGGCGCTGTTGGACGAGGCATCCTGGGATTGTTTCGGGTCGGGGCTCATCATCACTCCATCAAGCGGTAGCTTCCTGTACAATTGTAACACCAGCGCTGGTTCCCAGGCGATTTGCTCCGGCCAGGATCATCGCTTGAGCCTCAGCCAGTTTACGCACCCCGCCAGCTGCTTTGACGCCCATCTCCGCGCCAACCACCCGGCGCATCAGGGCAACATCCTCAACCGTAGCTCCGCCAACGTTAAAACCGGTAGCGGTCTTCACAAAATCTGCGCCAGCTGCTTTGCACAGCAAGCATGCCAGGATCTTTTCCTGGCGGGTAAGCAAAACCGTCTCCAGGATCACCTTGACAATCACCCCCTGGTTGTGGGCCGTTTGCACTACTGCCGCAATATCATTTAACACCAGGCCATAGGCGGCGCTTTTCAATGCCCCGATATTGATCACCATATCAATCTCCCTGGCTCCTGCACTAATACTGGCCAGCGTCTCAAAAACCTTGTATTCCGGCAGTGAGGCGCCCAATGGGAACCCCACTACGGTGCAGACTGTAAGGTGCGCTGGAGCCAGCAGCCCGGACGCCAGAGGCACATAGACGGGATTGATGCACACCGAGGCAAACTTGTACTCTATCGCCTCCTGGCACAGTGCCTTCACCTGGGCTGCGGTGGCCTCCGGCTTGAGTAGGGTGTGATCAATCCAGCCGGCAATTTGCACGCCGGGCGGAATTTCGAAAGATGGTGGTGCAGGGGGCAGCTCCTGATCATATGCTGCCGCCAGTTCAAGCAGGTCGCCGATCGTGTGCATCGCTTTCTCTCCCATCAGGGCGTTAGCAGCGCTGGTGAACCATGCTCAACAACGCCCAAGGTGTTGAGCGGCCAATAGATGAATAATGCTTTGCCGATCACATAATCCATCGGCACGGTGCCCCAGTTGTGCGAATCGAGCGAATTATTGCGGTTATCTCCCAGCACAAACAGTTGCCCCTCTGCCACCGTCCAATCGCCCTCATAACTGGTATTGACTGAAAGGTACGCTTCTTCCAGCCGTTGCCCGTTGATGGTAATGACTCCTTTATGAATGCTCACCTGGTCGCCGGGCAGGCCAATCACCCGCTTGATGAACTCCTGGCTGGGATCTACCGGGAAGTAGAAAACGATGATATCCCCACGCTTTGGTTCACCCAGGCGGTAGATCAGTTTATTCACAATCACCAGCTCTCCGTTGGACAGCGTGGGCATCATGCTTCCGCCATCCACGCGGACGCGCGCCGATACCAGGTTGATCAGCACAAAAAGTACCACTGCCCAAATGAGCGTTTCAAGAATATCAACCAGGAATTTCACCACGCCCGATCGCTTTTTTCTCTTTTCCACTGGCTCGGCAATAGTCTCTGATGGGTATGTATCCACAACACCTCCAAACCTGAGGCATTATAAAGCTGCTTGCTAATGCGGGCAAGGGAAAGGTAAATGCCAGGTTAATGCCGCGGCCGGAGCACCAGCCGGATAGGCGTGCCGGTGAAAGGATACTCCTGGCGGATGCGATTTTCCAGAAAACGCAAATAAGTGAAATGTGCCAGCTTGGGATTATTGACATACGCCAGGAAGGTAGGCGGATCGCTGCGCACCTGGGTAGCATAATAGATCTTGAGCTGTTGGCCGGTGCGCGAGGGGGCATGCAGATCCTGCGCTTGATGCAGGATCTGGTTGATCTTGGCAGTCGACATGCGTACCAACCGCTCTTCTTCCACCTTCAACGCCAGGGGTAAAACCTGTTCAACCCGCTGGCCGGTCTGGGCGGAGATAAACAGCACCGGCACGTAATCCATAAATTTCAGCTCCTGGCGGATCTTATTGGTATATTCCCCCATCGTGTACGTATCCTTGGCCACAGCATCCCATTTGTTCACCAACACCACTGCGCTCTTCCACGCATCCAGGATAAAGCCGGCAATATGGGCATCCTGCGCCGATAACCCTACGCTGGCATCCAGTATCAGCAGCACCACACTGGCCCGTTCAATGGCTTGCAGTGAGCGGAGCACGCTGTACTTTTCCACCCCGGCATCGATCTTCCCCCGGCGGCGGATGCCAGCGGTATCGATCAGCGTCACCGGTGTGTCGTTATAACTCAGATAAGTATCAATGGCATCGCGGGTAGTGCCCGCAATCGGGCTGACAATCGCCCGCTCCTCGCCCAGCAGCCGGTTGAGCAGGCTGGATTTGCCCACATTGGGCTTGCCCACAATAGCAATTTTGACCGAATCATCCTCGGCCTCCTCACCCCGCTCACCAAATGTCGCCACCAGCGCATCCAGCAGATCCCCGGTGCCGATGCCATGCAGCGCCGAGATGGGATACGGCTCACCCAGTCCGAGTTCATAGAACTGCAGGGCCGCAATGCGCCGGGCTTCATTCTCACACTTGTTGACCACCAGCAGCACCGGCGGTTTACGCTCTCCGTCTACCTCTGTCTGGTAGCGGCGCAGGATCTGCGCCACTTCATAATCCGCTGGGGTAACCCCCGCATCCGCATCGGTCAGGAACAAAACTGCATCCGCATCGCGGATCGCAATCTCAGCCTGGGCGCGGATCTGCTCAATGAAATCCGCCGATCCAATGGATAGCGGTTGCAGGCTGCGTCCAGCCCCGGTCTGGGTTGGGTCAATCCCACCAGTATCCACGATATCGAATACCCATCCGGTCCATTCAGCCTCGCTGACCAGCCGGTCGCGCGTCGTCCCCGGGACATCATCCACCACTGCCAGCCGCTCTCCAGCCAGGCGGTTGAAGAGCGTACTCTTGCCTACATTAGGCCGTCCAACCAGGGCGACAATAGGTTTCGACATTGGTACTCCTTAGGGAACGGGGGTAACGCCAGGCGCGAGTGTAACAGTTGGCGTAATGGTGAGGATAGGAAGCTCAATAATCGTAACCTCAATTGTCGCTGGCAGCATCGATATGCGCTGCACTTGCTCAGGTAGGATCTCCACCACCGGGATCAGCTGATACACACCAATATCGTAGCCGGTCAGGTCTATCACCACGCGCACATCGCCCGGTTCCAGATCATCCAAAATGGGCACCGGGCCACTCAGGATCACATCCATCGTCATGGGGGCAACGGTGGCTGACAGCCCGGGCGTGAGACCAATCACTTCCACCGGGAAGGATATCGCCAGGCTGGTCTCAATGGCTGCAATACTCACCTGTACCAGCACCTTCGAGTTGCCAACCACCGAGATGCCATCCGGTAGTGCCAGGCTGATCAGCGCCTCATAATCATTATCTGCACCGCTCAGGTCCAGCGGTTCGGTTTCAATAAACCCTGGCAAATCGTTCACCAGCTGGGGATCCGCCGAGAAAGCAACCACGCCCACCGGGGAGACAAAAATGTTGGTCAGGCGGTAGCCGTTCGCAACCTGCCCGGTAGTTACTGCCCGCACGATCACATAGCGAAAACCACCCAACAGGGTAATCGGCTGGGTTACAGTCACCGTCGCCGGGTTGATCGTCACCCCGCTGACCACCCGACCATCGGCATCCACCGCAGTCGGAGTCATCGCTCGGGTGAGCGTATCGCTCATCCCGCTGATATCCAGCGAAACTCGCACTTCCTGAACGCGGTCCACCAGGCTTTCAGGGCCAACCAGGGTGACCTCAAATGGATCAACCACGGGAGTCTGCGCCTGGTAACCGGTAGGTGCGGTGCCGCGCACCTGCACTTTAACGGGAAACAACTGGGTGATGATGTTTTCCAGGCTGACGGTCATAGTTTCCGGGTCTTGCCGCACCAGACGAACCAACCGAGGGCTGATCTGGATTTGCACCGGCACCTCATGTTCTCCGGACCCCAGGTTAGAAAGATCGATCCATGCCCGGACTGCCTGGGGGTCGCTGTTCAACTCAGTCCAAACCGAGCTGGGTGCATTGAGAGTCAGGGTCACCTCGCTCGCAACTTCGTTCATGATCTGCAAACCCGGATCCTGCCCAACTATCTCCACCGGCACTGGACGCGCCAGCACGTTTTCCTCGTTCGGGTCTGACGCAACCACCGCCGAGACCCAGACGATCACCGCCAGGATAAAAGCAGTCAGCAGCGTGCCAATATTCTTCGCCAGCCAGCGCAGGGGCATCCCGGTCATTAGCGCACCTCACCACCCGGAGGAGATTTTTTGCCCGGGAGAATGCGCGCCAGCTGCTCTCGCCAGCTCTTTTGCTCGATTGCTGAACGGAAAAAGGCCTGCAGGATATTCTCTAACCGTTCAGCATCCAGGCGGCGGATCATCCGCCCACCGTGAACCACCGAGATCGCACCGGACTCTTCAGAGACAACGACAACCACCGCATCACTGGTCTCGGAGATTCCCAGCGCGGCGCGGTGCCGCAAGCCCATCTGGCGCTCAGGCGAACGGGTAAGCACACCGCTGGCAGAAAGCGGCATCACGCAGGCGCCAGCCACCAGGCGGTTCGCCGAAATGATCGCCGCACCGTCATGTAACGGCGTGTTGGGGTAAAAAACCTGCAGCAGCAGCTCCGGGGTAACCCGCGCATCCAGCAGCACGCCCGTACGCACATACTCCTCCAGGCTGTCTAACCGCTGCATGACGATCAACGCCCCATGCCTCCGGTCTGAGAGGCGGACCGCCGCAGCAACCACCGCGCTGATGGCAAGCTGCACTCCCGGAGAAGCTTTCTCGTTGCGCAGTAAAAAGCCCGCCCGTCCCAGCCGCTCAAGGGCGCGGCGAATTTCGGGTGCAAAGACCACCGGTACCGCCAGCACCAACGCCGGCAGGGTGGTGCTGACCAGCCAGGAAAAAGCGGGCAGAACTTCCAGGCTACCCAGCAAGCTTACCAGCACAACCAACAGCAGCACCCCGCGCAGGACAACCACTGCCTGCGTATCCCGCAGCAGCAGCAAGATGCCAAAAAAGATCAGGGTTACCAGCGCCAGGTCAACAACGCTAAGCCAGTTCAGGCGCTCAAAGAGGAACCCCAGGCTGTCCAGGAGATTGTTGATGATTTGTTCCACGATGCGGATTCACCACTCAGACCGGTCTGAGCACCCGGTCTTTCCGTAATTGTTTAAAGATACATACTTTCACCCACCCCCATGGTTTCCCGGGCAGCCTCTTGCCAGGCGCGCACGCCCAGTGTCTGCACAGTGCGTGCCTCATAGCCCAGGTTGCGCCACACTTCTGTCCGCTGAGCGAGGGGGTCGGGTAAGAACAACAGCGCCGCTTCGCACTGCAGATCACGCGAAGTATTTTCGACCATGGCGAGCAGCGCCTGCATGGCTGCCGGCAGCGAGAGGCCAGCCTCCAGATACACATCATCGGTGCGGGCAACCAGGTTCTCCACCTGCCAGCCCACCAGGCCTACCGGGCGGTTATCGATTTTCAAGAAAAGGAAAGCCTTTTCTCCGAAGGCAGCCATGACATCTTCATTTTTCAGGGCCCGTTGGCCATTGCTTAACCGGTTAATCAGGGCGGCGATCTCGGCAGCATGCCCGGGGCGGGCTTTTTCCACCACCATTTCACCTTTAGCAGCAGGTGCTGCCGGTTTGATCGGTCGCGTATCCTCCGCCGGGAACAGCGCCTTCCAGGCCGCTGATACCTGCCGCCAGGTATCCTCAAAGGTACCCATATTGCGGATAACAACATTGGCAAGCGCCATTTTTTCTTCCTGGGAACCTTGAGCCAGGATGCGCTGGCGCGCAGCCGTGGGAGTCATGCCGCGTTTTTGCACCAGGCGGGTTAACTGCACCTCCGGCGGAGCATAGGTGGTCCACAGGCTGTCGCAGGAATCGCGCAGTGGCGATTTCGAGCAGCTTGATCGCCTCAACCACAATCACCCGTTCTTTAGAGCGGCGCACCAGGATATCTACTGCCTGGCGTACCAGCGGGTGAACAATGGCTTCCAGGCTGGCCAGGGCTTCCGGGTCGCTGAAAACAATCCGGGCCAGCCTGGCGCGGTCAATTTGTCCATCCGGCGCCAGCACCCAACGACCAAAGGTGTTCAAAACCGGCTGATAAGCCGGCGCCCCTTTGGCAATGGCGCGGTGACCGAGCGCATCGGCGTCGATGCCATAAGCACCCAGGTGCTCCAGCATTTTACGCACCACGCTTTTACCCGTGGCAATATTCCCGGTCAGCCCGATGACAGTTTTACCCGGCCAGCCGCTCATTCTGCCTCCCAGATTAGGAACATGCTCACATTGTAGCCGCTCTAGGGCAGAATGTCAAAGGTAGAACAAAGACGGCGGGCAGCCCGCCGTCTTTTATGCATTCCAGGTACGGTTTACTCACCTTTTTGAGCCAGGCGTGGATCCAGCGCATCGCGCAACCCATCGCCAAGCAAGTTGAAGGAAAGCACCGTCAGCATGATTGCCAGACCGGGATAAAAAACCAGGTGCGGGGCGGTGAAAACCTGGTTGCGCTCAGCACTCAGCATGGTGCCCCATTCCGGGGTAGGCGGTTGGGCGCCCAGGCCAAGGAAGGATAATGCTGCGGCATCCAGGATGGCGGTAGCGATGCCCAACGTGCCCTGAACGATCAGCGGGGTAAGCGAATTGGGCAGGATGCGGCCAAATAGGATATAAAGAGTACTGCCGCCCAGGGAGCGGGAAGCTTCCACAAACTCCATCTGCTTGACCGACAGCACTGCGGAGCGCGTCACCCGCGCATATGCCGGAATCGAAACAATACCAATCGCCAGCAGGGCATTTTCGATACCCGGGCCGAGAATGGTAACGATGGCAATCGCCAGCAGCAGTGAGGGGAAAGCCAGCAGCACGTCCATCATACGCATGATCACGTTATCGACCCAGCCAGCCAGGTAGCCGCTGAGCGCCCCCAGGGTCACCCCAATGACAATAGCGAAGCTCACTGTGGTAAAGCCGATGATCAGGCTCAGACGGGCACCGAACAACAGCCGGCTGAACGCGTCGCGTACATTGCCATCGATGCCCATCAGGTGCTGTGGCTGGTCTTCCGGGCAGCCCAGCAGGTGAATGCAAGGAGCCTGGCGCATCTTCACCGGCTTCTACCCCAATCAGCACCTGGTAAGGATCATAAGGAGCCAGCACAATCGGCAAAGATGGCGACCAACACCAGCAGGCCCAGGATGATCATACCCAGTACGGCCGATTTGCGCTTGAACAACCGCCGCCAGGCAGTACGCCACAGCGTGACCGGCTTCTCGCTGCGCATGGTTTCGGCGCTCAGCTTTGCGACTTTTATCTCATTGTCTGCCATAAGCCTCACTCCAACCGCACGCGTGGATCAAGATAGATATAAGAAATGTCCACGATCAGATTGAGCAGCACAAAAAATACCGCAATAACGACGGTAAAGGATTGCACAATGCCATAATCACGCGCGGTGATCGCCTCGTATAGGATCCGCCCCACCCCAGACAGACCAAAGATGGTCTCGGTAAGCACTGCACCGCCCAGGAAGCTGCCGAGCGAGAGTCCGATGATGGTCACCAGTGGCAGCAAGGCATTGCGCAGGGCATGTTTGAGCACTACCTTGCGGCGTGGCAGGCCTTTGGCGCGTGCCGTGCGCACGTAATCCTGGCCGAGCACATCGAGCATACTGGAGCGGGTCATGCGGGCGATCATTGCCAGGGGTATGGTACCTACAGCGATAGCCGGAAGCAGCAGGTGTTTAATTGCGTCCAATAAGACATCCCAGCGTCCGATCAGGATGGAATTCAGGATGTTCATACGGCCTAAAAACTCGAGCACGCCGGCTAATCCTGTGGATGTGACATCCCATCCCCAAATTTCATAAAAGGGGTCAGGAGACATTCCAGGTGATAGCCGCCCAGAAGGAGGCAGCTGAAATGGTGTGTCCTTAAGTAATAATGCAAAGACATAAGCCAACATAAGCCCCAACCAGAACACTGGCATGGAAACCCCGATGTTGGCTATCATCATAGTGATCACATCAAGGAACGAGTTGTGCCGGACGGCTGAGATAATTCCCATCGGTATTCCGACGATAATGCTGAAGCCCATGGCTGCGATGGTCAGTTCCAGGGTGGTAGGTAAGCGCTCGATCAACAAATCCGTTACCGGTTTGTTAAACCGGATCGAATTCGCCAAAATCACCCTGCGCAATTTCACCTACATAGGTAGCAAACTGAATATGAATAGGGCGGTCCAGGCCGTGGCGGTGAAGGAAATCCTCGCAGATCGCATCGGTAGCTTTCTCCCCCAGGATTGCCCGGCAGGGGTCACCAGGGATCAGGCGCGCGATGGCAAAGGTAACAAATAAGATTCCAAATAATACCGGGATACTGGAAAGTATTCGTCGCAGGATGTATGTGATCATGTTGGCTTTTAATTGTCCCTGGTGGAGCGAGGCGCCCCACCAGGGACAGATTTGAATAGGCGGTTACAGGTTTATTCTGAGGGTGGGTTGAGGAAACCGCCCCACAGGCTGGTGAAGTAGGTGAAGGCGCCGGTGTTGCCGATGTGCAGCGGGTTCGAAGCATCCCACTGGATCATCAGCGACATGACGACATCATTGGCGTCCAGCTCGGAGCCGTCATGGAACAGCACACCCTGGTTCAGCGTGCAGGTCCATACCGTCAGATCTTCATTGGCGGCGCATTCAGTCGCCAGGTTAGGTATTGCAGCCGTGCCGCCGATTTCATAGGAATACAGCGCCTCGGTGACCTGCTCGCAAGCACGCAGGGACTCACCATCAGTCTCGTCCGCGCAGTACAGCGAGATGGGCTCGGCATTTTGCATCCAGACAAAGGTATCCTGACCTGGTACTGCCATCACACCGAAGTACTCGTTGCCTAACGGGCTGGCATGTCCACCTTCAACTGTTGCCTTGAAGGCTACACCCGAGCCGCCGTGGGAGATCGGCACCATCGGTACTTGCGTGCGAATAGCATTGTTGGCGGTTTCGTAGAATGGCATGCGGTCTGCATCGAGAGCCAGAGCTGCACCGGCGCGCAGTGCATCGATGATTTCCGGCCACTTCTCACCGAACTGAGCTGATGAACCACCGCCGAAGTGATAATCCAGGAAGTTGGTCATATCGGGGTAGTCAGCGCCCCAACCCAACATGTGCAGGCCTGGCAGAAGACCAGAGTCGGCTGCATCCAGGTATGCACCTGATTCCATGACCACGATCTCGGCAGTGATGTTCAGATTCTCCAAGCAGCTGTGCCTGGATATCCTGAGCAACCACACCCGGCTGCGGCAGATAGCCGCGCACTACGTCGCGATAGGCGATCTCGGTGGTGAAGCCATCGGGATAGCCAGCCTGAGCCAGCAGGTCACGGGCAGCTTCGGGATCGAAGTCGTACCAGGGATCGCCCACGCAGCCATTCGGGATTGTGCAAGGGGTGAAGTGGGAAGCAACCTCAGAGCCCACCGGGAAGAAGTTATCTACCAGGCGCTGGCGGTCGATGCCCATCGCAATTGCCTGGCGCACCAGTTCATTGTCAAAGGGTGGCATAGGTATTGTTCATGCCCACATAGAAGATATTGAGCGCCGGGCGGTTGATCAGTTGCAGGCTGGCATCGGCTGCGATCACCGCGAAATCATCCGGGCCGGGGTTGTCAATGCCATCCACTGTGCCGGATTGCAGCTCTAGCAAGCGCTGCGCAGCCTCGGAGCTCCAGCGGAAGACCACGGTGGGTGTCTGAGCCGCCTCGCCCCAGTAATCTTCAAAGCGGGTCAGCACCAACTCATCGCCGCGCTTCCACTCGCCGATCATGTAAGGTCCGGTACCGATTGGGTGCTCCAGCAGCTCAGGTCCGCCGCCACCAGTGGCTTCCAGATGCTCACTGGGCTGGATGGCGAAGGCCGTGAAGGCGATCTTGGACAGAAACGCAGGATCAGGAGCGCACATGGTGAAGCGCACCGTGTATTGATCCACTGCTTCCATCGACTTGAACAGAGCCGCCATATTCGCAGTCAGGGGCGCTGAGCGACAGCGGCTCGAAGACGACCACTGGTTCTTCAGTCTCAACCGGCTCTTCAGTTACAACCGGCTCTTCAGTCACAACTGGTTCTTCAGTCACGACAGGCGCTTCAGTAACAACAGCCTCTTCGGTAACTGTCTCGTCTTGGACGCATGAGGTCAACAGCATGCTCAGCACCATCAGACCGGTCAACAGAAAGTATAGTGTCTTGTGTTTCATTCTATCTCTTCTCCTCTTAGAATTGCTTTTGGTTATGAATTGAATTATTCAGTTGGGGCGTAGGAAAGATGCTTTTGCTCAGGGCACCTCCTTTCCGATACCAGGCGCAGCCTGGTTGTACACTGATTATACAACACCTTGATATACATTACACATATGTCGAGCGAAATGTTCAAACGATAAAAGGAATAGGCGATGAAATCTATCCGATTACGGATGACACTTGACACTATTGCCAGGCAGGTAAAAAACGTTATACTGTACCTGGTAACGATTAAAATCGTTACTACGATGAAGCACGATCAAAATGGCTGTACCTGGTAACGATTGAAATCGTTACTAAGATGGAGTACGATGCTATTTGCGGTAGAATGAGATCAGTCGTTATTTACTCCCGGGAGGCTGGCTATGGCTGAAAAAGTATGGGAAGTGATCAAAGTACAATACTGCCACCATGTGGACAAGGAAGTGGGCCTGGAGGCCCAGGCAATCTACCCACCGGAATGGCTGCCAGACCAGCCGCCTCGGGTAACTGCTCACCGCTGCACGCATGCCTTTGCCTGCAACCTGGATGGGCGGCCGAGCTGCATTTGGGCCGGCACCAATCCCGTTATCGATCCCTTTAGCGAGAAAGAAAAGTAACTCTGAGGGAGCAGCTATCAAGGAGTCCGGCGCGGCCCAGCCATGCCGGACTTTTTCGATTCTTTACCCTGTGATCACGCCCAGCTTGCGCCCAACCGCAGCGAAGATCTCCAGCCCCTGATCCAGGTCTTCCCTGGCATGGGATGCGGAGATCATCACCCGGATGCGCGCCTTGCCGCGCGGCACGGTGGGGAAGCCGATCGACATGGCAAATACACCCGCCTCGAACAGCTCGCGGCTGAACTGCTGTGCCAGTGGGGCTTCGCCCAGCATGATCGGCGTGATGGGGGTGACGCTCAGCCCGGTGTCGAAGCCCAGGCGGTGTATCTCCGCCTTGAAGTAACGCGTGTTCTCCCACAACCGGTCAACCAACTCGGTGGAGCCTTCCAAGAGGTCCAGCGCAGCCAGGCACGCTGCCACATCGGGGACGGTCATCGCCGATGAGAACAGGAATGGGCGGCCGCGCTGGCGCAACCAGTCCACCACCACCGGGTTGCCTGCCGAGACGCCGCCCACCACCCCAAAGGCTTTTGACAGCGTTCCGACCTCGATATCTACCTTGCCGTGCAGGTGGAAATGATCTACAATGCCGCGCCCGCCGGTGCCCACCACCCCCTCACCATGGGCATCATCCACCATCAGCATGGCGTCGTAATTTTTGACCACCGCATAGATTTGATCCAAGGGCGCCAGGTCGCCATCCATGCTGAAAACACCATCCGTGATGACCAGGGCGCGCGGGTACTTGACTCGTTCTTCTTTCAGCACCCGCTCCAGATCTGCCGGGTTGCAGTGGGCGTAGCGGATGATCTTGGCACCCGACAGACGTGAGCCGTCGATGATGCTGGCATGGTTCAGTTCGTCCGAAAAGATGGCATCATCCTTGCCCACCAGCGCCGGGATGGTGCCCAGGTTGGCGGTGAAACCTGATTGGAAGGTGATCGCCGCATCTACACCTTTAAAGGCTGCCAGGCGGCGCTCCAGCTCCAGGTGCAGATCCATGGTGCCGGCAATCGAGCGTACAGCCGCCGGGCCGACCCCGTAGCGACTTACCGCGGCCTGAACCGCAGCCACAATCGCCGGGTGATTTGCTAACCCCAGGTAGTTGTTGGAGCAGAAGTTGAGCACCCGTTTGCCATCCACCACCAGCCAGGCGCCCTGCGGCGAGCTGAGCGTGCGGATGCGGTTGAACAGGCCGTCATCCTTTAGTTTCTGGATTTCGTCATAAATCCACTGCAGTTTATCGGTCATAAGCTCCTCGGTAGAAAATTAGTGAACCAGCGCATTATTTGCGTTGATCAGGATCGTCTTTCCTGCGGCGCATACCCACCATGCGCCCAAAAATATCTTTCACTGACGGCAGCTCCATCTTAGGAGCAGTCTCAGCCGCACCCCAGTTCGCAGTGTTGCGCTCCCGCCACCAGCGTTCATAACCTTTGCGTGCATTTTCCAGGCGCAGGGACAGGGAGGCATCATCCTGGCTGCGAATATCATGCCGTAGATCGTTTAGATTATCGATCAGATTGTCGAGGTTGCGAAGGATTTGGTCCCTGGCCCCCAGAGAAGCCTGAACCAGTGCACCACTCTGATCAAACAGCACCGCCGGACTGGTTGCCCCGGCAAACGGACGCCCCGTCAGCATACGTGCTTCGCGCCAGCCGGGTTGATCCACCGTGGTGTTGAGCAGTGCGGCAGCCATCAGCTGCGGTAGCAGATGGGTGGCTGACATCATACTGTCCAGCTCTACCGGATCAATAAACAGGTGCTCTGCCCCTAAAAGCTGGCTCAGGTCTGTCGCCAGCTTGATCGCATCAGAAGGTGTGCCGCGCCCTGAAACGATAGCCAACAAACCGTTGCTAAACAGATCAGCATGTGCCGCCTCGGTTCCTGAGTTATGGGTTAACAAATAGCTCGGGTTGAGCACCGGTACCAACCCAATATAATGGGCGTGGGGGGGGAGCAGCTCCTTGGCCCAGGTTATCACCGTCTCTTTTACCGGCGCCATATCCACCACCACCACATCCGGGCGCAGGTCTTGGGCTACGGCCTTCAATGTTTCTCGCAGCTGGTCAAGTGGCACTGCCAGGATCACCAAGCCGGCATCCTCGACAGCATGGGGAATATTGATATCCACGCGATCCAGGGCGCCCATTTTTTTCGCCTGGTTGGCTGCCGCGATTTCCTTATCGTGCCCCACCCGAAAAACCAGGTCGCTGTGCTGCGCCAGCGCCAGACCGATAGAGGTACCCACCTGCCCCATCCCGATGATTGTGATTTGAACTGTCATAACTTACCTCACTAACTATTATCGTCCACATCCTGCAGCTTTCGCAGCAGGATGTCTTCCCGCAGACCGCTCTCCGCAGGGGCAGACTGCTGATGACGGCGGATAAGCGCCGCGCCCAGCGGTGAAATGCCCGCCTGCAGCGCCAGCTCTGCGCCCCATTCGGCATGCTTTGCAGCCACGCTGAACGGCTTACGCCAGCCGGTACAGCGGTCCCCAGGCTGTTCACCCAAATACCGGGCCAGGGCCGGGCTGGCAGCCTGCACCAGGACAATCGCCACCCGCTCCCAGAGATTCAGCGGGCAGCGCTGCTTGCCGGCATCGTGAAGCAAAGCAGCCACCAACAGGTCGGGGTCAATTTCACCCTGGGAATGCAGCGCTTCCAGCATGTTCAGCGCATGGGCTTGCTCGCTGGGCTGCATCCCGTGGAACAGCACCAGCTGGGAAGTAGACAACACAGCCTCAGCTTTGGCCATACCCCCCGGCGTGGGACGGACAGCCAGGGCCTGCCAGAATTGGCGGGCGCGATAGCACGGTCGCACCGGATTAACCTGTTAACAGATGACCAAGGAAATTGAGCGCGGGCAGGATAACAATGCCGATCACGTCAATTCCCACCATAGGTAATACAAAGATCAAGGCCATAAGGATCAATGGGCCATAGGGCCGGATCGACTCCAGGGCATTCGCCAGGTTGGGCGGCAGGAAGTGGCTCAACACCTTTTCCCCATCCAGTGGCGAGAGCGGCAGTAAGTTGAACAGCATCAGGAACAAATTGACCCTGATAAAGATGAACAGAAAGAGTGCCAGGCTCGGCAGCAGGGCTCCCTGAGTCAGGTAAATCGATGAAGTTGAGATTAGCCCCAGTCTGAAAGGGATAGCCGCCAGGATAGCCATCGCAAAATTGGACAACGGGCCTGCCAGTGCCACCCACATCGGACCGGCTGAAGAACGCCGCCGGATGGCAAATTCGTTAATCATCACCGGCTTGGCCCAGCCGAACCCCGCCACAATCAGCATCAGCGACCCGAACAGGTCCAGGTGAGCCATTGGATTCAAAGTCAGCCGCCCCTGGCGGCGCGGCGTATCATCACCAAAATGATTTGCGGTCCAGGCATGGGCAAACTCGTGCACTGGGAAAGCGGTCAGCAGGATAACAATATAGGTAAAAATTTCGGGGATGGAGGGGAGAAAGCTGAGCGACACCGGGGGTCTCCTGAGTACGAAGATTATACCACCCCATGATATAATGCCCTCGTGTTGTCCGATTTACAGCTAAATGATGTGCTGCGTTTGCGTAAAGCGCACCCCTGCGGCAGCCTGGAATGGAAAGTGGTGCGCCTGGGCGCTGATATTGGGCTGGAATGCCTGCGCTGCGGGCGGCGGGTGCTTTTGCCGCGCCGCGAGCTGGCTCGCCGGATCAAAACCCGCCTGACAGGCTCCGAACAGGCACCACAGAAATGATCTTCTTGCCCGCACCGGAGGCTTTCCTTGCAAGGTCCATACCCAGCCTCTGACGCAAACGCCCGCTGTCCTGATGAACCCTCCCTCGACCAAACGCCCGCATATTCTTTTCCTCTTCTCCGACACCGGTGGCGGTCACCGCAGTGCCACTGAGGCCATCATCGAAGCCCTGGAAATGGATTATGGCAGCCGCATCACTACCCAGATGGTAGATGTGCTCAAACAGGTGGCGCCGCAGCCGCTAGACCGGCTGCCAGACTGGTATCCCTATATGACCCGCATCCCGCGCATCTGGGGCCTGGGCTACCAGTTAACTGATGGGCGCCGCCGCACGGCAATGCTCACCCGTTCCGCCTGGCCTTATGTGCGTCAGGCCTTGCGCAAGATTGCGGTAAAGTATCCTTCGGATATGATCGTCTCACTGCATCCCCTCTCCAATGCTCCCCTGGCGCAGGCCCTGGGGACACCGCACCCCAAACTGGTTACCGTGGTTACCGACATGGTAAGCACCCACGCCATGTGGTACCATCCTGGTATGGATCTGTGCATTGTCGCCACAGAAGAAGCCCGCCAGCGCGCCCTGCGCTGCAAAATCAATCCCCAGCGGGTGCACGTGGCCGGGATTCCGGTAGCGGATCGTTTCTGCCGACCGCCCGGTGACCGCACAGCCCTGCGCCAGCAGCTCGGTTGGCCGTTGGATCGTCTGGTAGTGCTGCTGATGGGTGGCGGGGAGGGCATGGGTCCGCTGGAAGAAATCGCTCGGGCGATTGCCCAGGCTGGTCTACCGGTTACGTTGGTAGTGATCGCCGGACGCAATCAGAAGCTGAAAGCCCGCCTGGAAGCCCAAAACTGGCCGATGCCGGTTTTCGTCTATGGCTTCGTGCGCGAGATGCCCGACTTCATGCGCGCCGCAGATGTTCTGGTCACCAAAGCCGGGCCAGGCACCATCAGCGAAGCGCTCAATGCCGGGCTGCCGCTGGTTCTTTACAACCGCCTGCCCGGGCAGGAAGATGGCAATGTCCGTTTCGTACTGACAGAAGGGGTAGGGGTCTGGGCGCCCACACCCCTGGAGATTGTCACCGCCATCCAACAGTGGCTAGAAAACCCGGACAGCCGCAGCAAGGTCTCTGAGAACTGTCTCCGGGTCGCCCACCCAAAGGCAGCCCGTCAGATTGCCGCCTTGCTTGCCGCCCCCCTCGGGGTGGGCAGCTCAGCCGGAGTCGATGACCATGGCTAACCTGAAGCTGCGCTGGCATGTCTTCATTTTTCTATTGGGTCTGGCAGGTTTCATCCTTACCAGCTGCAGCCTGCCTCGACGCTCCCAGCCAACGCCCACCCTGGATCTTACCCAGGTTTACGGTACGCTGGCAGTGATGGCAACCACCCAGCCGATCCCCGCCTCCAGCCAGACCGGTGGCACTGCCAGTCCGGTGCCATCCACGCCAACCCCGGCACAGCCCAGCGAAACTCCACGCACGTCCCTGGCTGCCAACACCACCCTGCCCACCCAGCCTGTTCCCTGCGACCAGGCCGCGGCGGGGCTGCCCATCGATGTCACCATCCCCGATGACACCTTATTGGAGCCCGGCGAAGCATTCACCAAAATATGGCGCCTGCAGAATGTTGGCTCTTGCACCTGGACACTCTACTATAGCGCCGCCTTTTTCTACGGTGACCGCATGGACGCACCCCCCATCGTGCCATTCAGCCAGGCCGTACCACCAGGATCCGAGGTTGAAATTGCCGTGGAGATGGTCGCTCCCTTCACTCCCGGCACCTACCAGGGCAATTGGAAGCTCAGCAACGCGGAAGGCGTCTTGTTCGGCATTGGGCCCAACGGCGATGCTCCCTTCTGGGTGCGCATCATTGTCTCCGAAACATTGCCCGGCACACCCACTGCTACCCCCACCCTGACCCTGGTGCCGGTCACCAGCCCTTCCCCAACCCCTTCACCCACCGCTACCCCACCCGTCCAGGCCAGTGACACCCTCACCCTCTCACCTCTGGACCTGATCGACCTGGACACCCTGGAATTGCAGCCGCAAGGCGCGGACCTGGTATACCAGACCGGCGCCGACAACTATCACTTCTTCATGCCCATGGAGTCCGTTCTGCTGGGGGTGTATGGCAGCCTGGAGCCAGGCTTGCAGGACTGCCAGAATGCTGGCATGAGCTCGGCGCCAATCGCAGTCGAAAGCCTGTCAATTGACACCTATCTGTGCTACCGCACCGATCTAGGCGCGGCAGGACGAGCTCGCCTGGTTGCCCTTGAACCAACCAACTATGCCCTGACGCTGGATCTGCTAACCTGGGAGTTGCCCTGAGCCCCGCCGATGAGCACCCTGCATCTGGTTGCTACCCCGATTGGAAACCTGGAAGATATCAGCGCCCGTGCTCTAAAGGTTTTGAGCCAGGTCGGGCTGATCGCCGCCGAAGACACCCGCCACACCGCACGGTTGCTGCAACATTATGGCATCCGCACACCCTGCCTGAGCTACCATGAGCACAACAAGCTGACCCGCCTGGAACGGGTGCTGGCAGCCCTGGAAGCTGGGGATGTCGCCCTGGTCTCCGATGCCGGTACACCCGCACTCAACGACCCGGGATATGAGCTGGTGCAAGCCGTGCTGGCAGCCGGACATAATGTCAGCCCCGTGCCGGGGGCCTGTGCACCGGTAGCTGCGCTGGTCGCCTCCGGGCTGCCCACCGACACTTTTCTGTACCTGGGCTACCTGCCGCGCCGCCAGGTCGAACGCCTGCGGCTGCTGCACAGCGTCGCATCCCTTCCCTATACCCTGATCTTCCTGGAAACGCCGCACCGCCTGCTGGAAGCGTTGGCAGACCTGGCTGCGCAGCTCGGTGACCGCCCCGTCGCCGTGGGGCGTGAATTGACCAAGCTGCATGAAGAAATTTACCGCGGCAGATTGTCTCAGGCACTGGCCCATTTCACCGCCCAGCCGCCGCGCGGCGAGTTCACGCTGGTGGTGGCGGGATACACCGCTACGCCCGAACGCTGGAGCGAAGAACGCCTGCACACGGCGCTGCTGCAAGCTCAGGCAAATCCGGAAAAACCGGCTGTGCTTGCCCGCCGCCTGGCAGCCGAGTCCGGCTGGTCCAAGAGCGAGGTCTACGAGCTGCTCAAAGGCTTGCGAGCGGGCGAGTAAATCATTAACACCGTGGAGTTGCCAGTGAACCTTGATGATCTTTCCTATTTCTCCCAAATTGACACCCAGGATTACCTGGCGGAGATTGACGGTCTCCCCGACCAGCTGCAGCGCGCCTGGGAGTTGGGCTGCTGCCATGCACTGCCCACCTGGACCGGCTTCCAGCGTGTGGTGATCGCCGGGATGGGCGGCTCGGCGATTGGCGCCGACCTGCTGTCCGCCTACGTAGCCCCAAACTGCCCCCTACCGGTTTTCGTCCACCGCAACTACGGCCTCCCCGCCTGGGCGCGCGGCCCCGAGACGCTGCTGATCACATCCTCGCACTCTGGGAACACCGAGGAGACCCTGACCGCCTTGCAGACCGGCCTCGAGCGCGGCTGCCGCATCCTGGCGTTGTGCACCGGCGGCAAAATCGCGGCTGCCGCCCGCCAGGCGGGTTGTCCCGTGTGGATCTTTGACCACCAGGGCCAGCCGCGTGCCGCGGTAGGCTATTCGTTCGGGCTCCTGCTGGCGGCGTTCAGCCGTTTGGCGCTGCTGCCCGACCCAGGCGCAGAATTAGCGGATGCCCTGGCCGCGATGCGCCAGCTGCAGGGAAGCCTGCGCGCCGATATCCTCGTCGGGCGCAACCCCGCCAAGCGCCTGGCTGGGCAGCTAATCGGGCGCTGGGTGGCGGTCTTCGGCGCGGACATCCTAGAGCCGGTTGCCCGCCGCTGGAAAGGCCAGCTGAGCGAGCTTGCCAAGGCGTGGGCCCAGTTTGAGTTCCTGCCCGAAGCCGACCATAACACCCTTGCCGGCACAAGTCAGCCCGAATCCGCCCTGTCCAACCTGGTGGCGCTCTTCCTGCGCGCTTCCTCTTACCAGCCGCGCAACCTGCTGCGCAGCAACCTGACCCGCCAGGCCTTCATGCTCGAAGGGATCAACACCGACTTCGTCGACGCTGTGGGGGAGACTCCCCTCGCGCACCAGTGGACAGCCTTGCTCTTCGGGGATTATGTCGCCTATTACCTGGCAATGGCCTACGGCATCGACCCCACCCCAATCGCCGCCCTGGTAGGCTTTAAGCAAGCGCTGGAAAGCCACTAATCCCCGCAAAACCATTTTTTGGTCTATAATACCCGTTTGCAAGCACTCTATCATCGTTGAGGGTCTGAATGCGTCCTGTCTATCCATTTACGGCGATTGTTGGGCAAGAGCGGATGAAGCGTTCGCTTGTGTTGAACGCCGTCGACCAGCGCATCGGTGGTGTGCTGATCCGCGGCGAGCGTGGTACGGGCAAGTCCACCGCGGCGCGCGCCATGGCAGCCCTGCTGCCCGAGATCGAGGTGTTTGCCGATTCCCCCTTCAACGATGACCCAATAGCCCCGTTGACCTGGTCCGACTGGGCTAAGGAGCGCAAGGCGCAGGGCGCCGAATTGAAAGTGGTCAAGCGCCGCATTGCCTTCATTGACCTGCCGGTCAGCGCCACCGAGGACCGTGTGGTAGGTACGCTGGATATCGAAGCCGCTATTCAGAAGGGTGAGCGCCATTTTGAGCCCGGCGTGCTGGCAGCTGCCAACCGCGGCCTGCTCTATATCGACGAGGTCAACCTGCTGGATGACCATGTGGTTGACCTGCTACTCGACTCCGCTGCTATGGGGGTCAACGTGGTTGAGCGCGAGGGAATCTCGTTTGCTCACCCAGCGCGCTTCATCCTGGTTGGCACGATGAACCCCGAAGAAGGCGACCTGCGCCCGCAGCTGCTTGACCGTTTTGCTCTCTCGGCAGAGATCCGGGGTATCCAGGACCCGCGCGAGCGTGTACTGATCATGGAACGCAACATCGCCTTTGAGGCCGACCCCGAACAGTTCCGCCAGGAATACTTGCCCAAGGAGCTCGAACTTTCCCGCCGCATCGAGCAGGCGCGCACCCTGGTGAGCAAAGTCACCTACACCAGCCGCGACTTGCTCTCCATTGCTGCCCTGACCGCCTCGCTCAACGTGGAAGGCCACCGCGCCGACCTGGTCATTCTTAAGACCGCCCGCGCCCAGGCCGCCTTTGAGGGCCGCGTGGTGATCACCGAGCGTGATATCGCCATGGCAGCCGAGCTGGCGCTGCCCCACCGCATCCGCCAGGGCCCGTTTGCCCAATCGGCGGTCACCCGCGAGGAACTGCAAGAACGCATCGATCAGCTTCAAGGCGCCTCAGCGACCAGCGGCGAGCCCCAACCAGTGCCGGAGGAAGAAGAACATACCCCGCACTACGAAAAAAAAAAGACCTAAACCGCATCTCGGAAGTCGAACAGGAACAGCAGACGACTTAAGCTGAGCCAACGCAGCAGAACGTCTTCGAGTTCGGGCAACGCCTATTGGTGGGATGGGGGAGAGAAGGTCAAGATCGGCAGCACCTTTGCCCCGCGCAAGCTGGACACCGCGCTGGATAAACTCTATCGCAAGCGCTCCGGGCGCCGCTCGCGCACCCATTCCGAACGCAAGCGCGGCCGCTACATCCAGGCACGCCCCGCCAACGGGCGCTCCGATGACCTGGCTTTTGACGCTACCATGCGCGCCGCCGCCCCTTTCCAAAGCCAGCGGGCAGAATTGCGCAAGCGGGTGGCCTTCGCCATCCGCCCCTCCGATTTCCAGCGCAAGATCCGCGTCAAGAAGACCTCCAACCTGGTGCTGTTCGTTGTGGATGCCTCCTGGTCGATGGCAGTGGCGGAACGGATGAGCGCCACCAAGGGCGCTATCCTCTCCCTGCTCACCGATGCTTACCAGCGCCGCGACCGGGTGGGGCTGGTGGTCTTTCAAAAGGACCGCGCCACACTGGTGCTGCCGCCGACCAACTCAGTGATGCTGGCGCAGCGCGCCCTGGCGGAGATTCCCGTCGGCGGCAAGACCCCGCTCTCAGCCGGGCTGGTGATGACCCACCAGGTGCTGCAGCGCGAGCGCGTGCTGCACCCGGATGTCCAGCCACTGGTCATTCTGCTCACCGATGGCGCCGGCAATGTTGCTCTCTCCCCCATACCGCCCCAAGAGGAAGCCCACCAGCTGGCTAACCAGATATCAGCCGATAAGATCCGCTGCGTGGTGATCAACATGGAGCACGCCGCCTTCGACCAGGGCCTGGCCCAGGCGCTGGCAGAGCACCTCAAAGCCCCCTGCTACACGCTCAACGAGCTGAAAGCCGAAACGCTGTATAAGACGGTGCGAGACGAAATGGATTCCGATCGGGGAAAGAGCATCAACCACTAAGAACACAAAGGACACCAAGGGTATCTAAATTACCTTTGTGTCCCTGGTGTCCTTTGTGGTGGTTGATTTTTATGGCGCAGGCTTATTCGAAGACCGGGCAAATCCCGTTGTAATACTCCCACACATCGCAGGTGGTTTCATCTGGTAGAGTGCAGGTACCCTGCTCTACCCCCGCGGCATCCGTGCCCGTGATGGTATACGTGCCGCCGGTGATGGCGCAGTATACCGCCGCATCGGTGATGTAGCCGGTGACCTTCAGTCCGCCCACAGGGCAATCGCCGTTCATCAGCGCCCATTCTTCGCACTGGCGGTTATCTTCAAAGAAACACACGCCGTACTGTCCGCCGTCGCCGCGCTCCATTATTACAAGGTCGCCGCCCTGGTCCAGGCAGTTCTGGGATGCCGGGTTGGGCAGCCCGACCGGCTCAATGGTATCTGTCGGGGTTGTCTGGACACAGGCCGCAGCAAGCATTGCCAGCCCGGTCAGGATGATAAGGGTGATGCTTTTGTTTTTCATCGGATTCTCCTTCCTTAGATATGCCTATAACGATTATACGCCTGAAAATGTTCCAATTCCACGTATAATTACCCCCATGCCAGACCGCCAGCGTTCGATACGTGTGGAAGCCATCGTGCTGCGTCACTCCGATTGGGGCGAAGCCGACCGCCTGCTCGGGCTGTTCACCCGCGAGCTGGGCAAGGTGCGCGCCATCGCCAAGGGGGTGCGCAAGGCACACTCGCGCAAGGCCGGTCATCTGGAGCCGTTCACCCGGGTCAGCCTGCTGCTGGCCCGCGGCCGTGACACGCTGATCGTCACCCAGGCTGAGGCGGTTGATCCGCACCTGGCGCTGCGCGAAGATCTGGTGCGTGTCGGCTACGCTGCTTACGTTGTTGAGCTGCTCGACCGCTTTACCTACGAGGAAGGGGAGAACGTTGCGCTCTACCGCCTGCTCGCCGAGACGCTGCAGCGCCTGGACCGCGAGCCGGACAGCGCTTTCTGCGTGCGCTACTATGAGATGCGCCTGCTGGACCTGGTGGGCTTCCGCCCGCGCCTGCAGCAGTGCATGCGCTGCGAACAGCAGATCATTGCCGAGGACCAGTTCTTCTCGGCTGAGCTGGGCGGGACACTGTGCTCCAACTGCGGGCCAGGTGTACCCGGCTCGCGACCGGTCAGCGTCGGGGCGCTGCGCGTGCTGCGCCATCTGCAGCGCTCCAGTTATGCCGAGGCGCACCGCCTGCCGCTCTCGCCCACCGTCGACCGCGAACTGGAGAGCCTGATGCAGCACTACCTGACCTACATCCTGGAGCGTGGGCTGAACACACCCGCCTTCCTGCGCCGCGTGCGCAGCACGGCTCATCTGTCTGACCCTGAGCAAAACGAATGAAAAATCGCGGCTACTGGTTTGTGCTTCTGGCAGCCTGCCTGTGGGGCACCAACGGCACCGTGCAGGCATTGGCACCGGAGGCAGCCCAGCCCCTGGTGATCGGCGCTCTGCGCATCCTGCTGGGTGGGCTGGCGCTGCTGGCAGTAGCCGCCCTGCGCGGTGTGCTGCGGGACGGTCGCAAATGGGCTTTCTGGCCCACTTTGGCTGCCGCCTTGAGCATGGCAGCCTACCAATTGTTCTTCTTCGCCGGCGTCGAGCGCACCGGCGTGGCGGTGGGCACCATCGTAGGCATCGGCAGCACGCCTATCTTCGCCGGGCCGATCGGTTTTATTGTTCGTCGAGAGCGCCCAGGGCGCCGCTGGCTCATCGCCACCCTGCTGGGCATCCTGGGCTGTGCGCTGCTCATCCTGGTGGGCAAGAGCATCCAGCTTGACCTGCTGGGTATTTTTCTGGCCACCCTGGCAGGCGCCTCATACGCTGTCTTTGCCACCGCCAGCAAGGGACTGATCGAGCAGCACGCCACCGAGGCGGTCATGGCGGTTACCTTCTGCCTGGGGGCGCTCTTCGTGCTGCCGCTGCTCTTCAGCGCCGAGCTGAGCTGGCTCGCCCAGCCAAACGGAGCATTGGCAGTGCTCCACCTGGGCCTGGTCACCGCCGCCCTGGGCTACCTGCTCTTTGGCCGCGGCCTCAAGCTGGTACCGGTAGCCACCGCCGCCACCCTCACCCTGGCTGAGCCATTGACCGCCGGTCTGTTGGGAGTATTGGTATTAGGGGAAAGACTGACCCTGCCCGCGCTGCTGGGCATCCTGTTGATCTTCGCCGGGCTGGCAGTGCTATCAATCTCACAGGACTCTCAACAAAACAAGTTCACAAAATCAGTTTGAAGAGGTGCCATTACGCAGCTTGGATCTTTTAGATGATCATCCGCTGGTGGGTAATAAGAGTATAATTTATCTTAATGAGAACAGACACAAAGAATTGGGTCGCCCTGGCAGAATACGACTTGGAAACTGCTCATCACATGCTGGTGACTGGCCGGTATCTGTATGTGGTTTTTCTGTGTCATCTCGCCCTGGAAAAGATGTTGAAAGCTTGTGTAACCGAGGCTACGCAAGGGTTTCCCGTCAAAACTCATGATTTGATCTACCTTATCAAGAAATCCGAGCTGGAAATCCCTCAGGAAATGCTTGAGTTCATTGGCAAGATCAACACGGCGAGTGTCCCCACCCGCTATCCCGAAGATCTACAGCATGCACTTCAAGAGTATCCTCGATCGGTAGTGGAAAACTATTTATCTCAAGCAGAACAGGTAATCAAATGGCTCAAAGAGCAATTAAGCAAATCGTAAGTCGTTTCTGCGCCGAATTAGCCCGTATGGGCATCGGTGTTGAACAGGTATTGCTTTTTGGCTCACAGGCTACAGGCACCGCGCGTGAAGGTAGTGATATCGATTTGATTGTGATCTCGTTAGATTGGGAGCCGTATAGTCAGCGCGAGCGCCTGGAGATGCTGGGGGTAGCTGCTGCTCGCATCCTCGAACCGGTGCAGGCTGCTGGTTTCACCCCGCAAGAAATAGCCTCCCGGAAACTGATGCCATTTTGGGAGCACATCCTGGACGAACAGGCATCGCCTGTCTAAGTAAAATCCGCCTCATAGGCAATCGACATGCAATTGGCATGCTCAGGGTATATATACGCGTGGCACGCGGGTGTTGATATTGGTCAGGATCTCGTAAGGGATGGTGCCGGCCCAATCGGCCAGGTCCTGGCAGGTGATCGTTTCACCATCCATCTCGCCGATCAACAGCACCTCGTCATCATTGTACGCGCTGTCCCACTCAATATTTACCACCACCTGGTCCATCGAGATGCGCCCGACCACCGGGTACTTTTTTCCGCGCAGCAAGACCTGCGCCTTACCCGACATATTGCGAAAATAGCCATCACCGTAGCCAACCGGCACGGTGACCGCCCTCACCATGTGATCCGACTGCCAGGCGGAGCCGTAACCGACCGGGTGCCCCGGCTGGATCACCTTGAAGTACACCACCCGCGACTTCCAGCTCAGCGCCGGGCGCACCGTCACGGTGCATGGGATCTCGCGGCTCGGGTAGACACCATAGAACAGCAAGCCCGGGCGCACCAGGTCAAAGGTAGCTTCCGGGAGCTGCAGGATGGCGGGCGAGTTGGCCATGTGGCGCAGCGGCGGCGGAGGCAGGCTGCGTTTCTCGTAGAAAGACAGCACTTCCTGGAAGCGCTCAAGCTGCAGTCGCGCATGCCTCAGATCCAGGTCATCGGCGTTGGCGAAGTGGGAATAGATGCCTTCCAGGTCGAGGTGGCGGCACTTGAGCGCGGTTTCCAGGAAGCTCTCTGCGCTGTAGTAATGCACACCCACCCGCTCCATCCCGGTGTCGATCTTCAGGTGCACGCGACGCGCACCCCCATTTGCTCGGCGGCTTCCTCGATCTGGCATAGTTTCTCAGCCGAGGAAGCGGTGATGGTCAGGTTGTATTTCAGGAATCCCGGCACCTGGTTGCCCAATATCCCGCCCAGCACCAGGATGGAGGTCTGGATGCCTTGCTCGCGCAGCAGGATGCCTTCTTCCAGCACCGCCACGCCGATGTAATCGGCGCCCAACGACTTCATCCATTGGGCAACCGGCACCAGCCCGTGCCCGTAGGCGTTGGCTTTAAGGATCGGCATCACTTTCGCCGGGGCGACATGCTGGCGAATGGCGTTAAAGTTCTCCGTCAGGCGGGTCAGATCGACTTCGACCTGCGTCGGGCGGACGATGCCGTTGGTGCTGATGGTGGGCTGGTTGATGTTAGACATGGGCAGGTGACTGGAGGATACCATAAAATACTATTTTTCCTCGTTGACCGGGATCATATCCTGCAGGGCGCGGGTCAGGCTCGCCACATCACCGGCGGAAGCCTGCAGGCCGCTGATATCTGCCGTGGTCAGGCTGCGCTCCACACCCGGCAGCACCTTCTCGACCAAGTCGCTGGCATCCGAGATCTTCTGCGCCCACACCCGGGCATCCCGGGCGAAATCCATCACCTTATCCGGGATGATTGGCAGGTTCTCCATAATCGGCACGATCTTCTCCAGCACATTGTCCGCCGTTTCGACATATTTCATCACGATGGCGCGCAGCGAGATGATCGTGCGCGTGAGCTGAACGGCCATATCCTGGATCGAGTCCAGCGTGCCGCGATTGTCCTCGATCACATTGTTGATGTTGCGCAGCGCACCGGTCATCTTGTCCGAAAAGTGCACATACTCACCACCAGCCGGCTGGGCAGCGGGCTTGGATGCTGCTGGCTTTTTCGCCGCCGGTTTCTTCCCGCTGGGGGTTTTCCCCATTGCTACCGGCTTCCCAAAGGTCGGGGTGATCGCCGCAGTTGGAGGGCGCACCGTGGATGGGGTTTGCTTACCAGAAGTTGTTTTTTTGCTGCCTGGTTTTTTGGGAGTGGTCATGAATACCTCCTTAGATGATGTTGATTGTATCAGAGGCGCAGGAGGTGGGTCAACATGGCAGCTCCGAACCGAGATCAATCGTCATGTCTGCCTAACGTGCCAATCCAGGCACCTAGCCGGGCGGTGTACAGCGCAACCGGGTAAGAGTTACCCAGCAGGAGCAGGAAGATGGCAGGCACCAGGCTGGCATAGCCCGCGGGTGAGCTGATAATCATCCCTACGATGGCATACGCCAGCAGAAGCAGTCCACCGATCAATATCAGAGGACGATAGGCCAGTAAAAGGTGGACCAGGTAGATTTCGAGGCGTTCACGCGCCAGCCGCCGTCGATTGGACATTATTATATGCTCCGCACCCTATTTCCCTACCCCATCAAGAATTTATCCAGCCAATCATAAGCTAAACTTCTGGCGAATTTCGGGAAAGAATGATCGTTCCCATGCATAACATAACAGAAATGGTTTTGCTTGCCATATAATTTATAGACTTGATTAAGCTGAACCCCAACACTTGCCAGAAATTCTTGATTTCCTAGGGTTTTATCATAATATGCAGATATATTGCACCAGGGTCGGGGAGCAATCAGCGCAGCAACCTCATTGAGGTCGAAAGGAAGTTCCTGTTTTTCAAGCAAATATTTTCTGAGCGTCGGATAATAGATATACTCGTCTTCCGCTGACCATTCCAGGCATTTTTCCTCTTCCGAGATCACCGACATCCCACAGTTGCTGACGCCGGCGGATATTCGATCATCCATCGCCATGGCCAACATCGCATTGCTTCCACCATGGCTGTGCCCGATTACACCGATTTTGTCTTGATCAACGAAATCGAAAGAACACAGCACATCGATGGCGGACATCGAATCCTGGATGTCTTTGCCCACCATGGACCAGGCCGGGTATTGCGCATAAAAGGGCATGGAGTCAAATTGCTGCTTGCCGGGAAAGACCCTTTCTCCGAAGGTAAGATAATCGGGAGCAATGACTACATAGCCACGCGCTGCCAGCTCATGTCCATAGGCATAATCCTTGGATCCATGCGATTCCTGCAACTTCATCTTTGCCATAATCGTTCATTTGGTGCATGGCAAGGATGGCTGGGAAGCCCGTCCCTTTCTTTCCCGCCTTTGGAACAAAAAGGTGGGCACGGATTTCTTCTTGATCGCCCACCAGGTAGCGCAATTTGGTGCGCACATACGCCTCATCCTCGCTTGTCTCGATCGTTTCGATGGCGCGGGTGTCCCTGGGATAAGGAGGCATGCCGATGTTTTCCATGAAGCGGCGCTGGATATCGTTGCGTTTCTCCGCCCACCAGTCGAGGATGGTTGCTGGGTCGTATGGTTCGGGTAATAAGGGTTTGATGGTCATATCTTTTCCAGTGGCTGGTCAGCCGAGATTTGCTAATATCTCGGCTGCCCGGTTCTTTTATTTGACAAAGGGGATGCTGAGTGGATAGTGCACCGGCCTGTCTGACAGCGCGCGCATGGCATTGACCACACCCTGGTAGGTGCAGTAGATGCCAATCAGGATGAGCGGCGCGGGCAGGCAGATCAGCAGCGCGATGAAGATAGGGCTTTGCTCTATCGAAGCTACGGCAGCTTCTCCCATCAGCACCAGTGACACAGGCACGATCATCAGCAGGAACACGGCGGCGAAGAGGCTGAGCGTCATGGTGATCTGGAAGTTGAGCACCTGGCGCCCCTGCTGGTCGATCTTGTAGGATTGGTTTTTCTTCCACGACCACAGCAGCAGGGGGATAACCACAATGCAGAGCATGCTGCTCAGGTGAAGGATTGCCAGCCAGAGATTGTCATTGGCAGCATTCTCTGCGCCAAAATCAAACGCCAGGGCTTTGCTCAGGCACTGCAGGGTGTAGGCACGCGGATCAACTTCGCCGCTTTCGATGCGCTGGATGGTGCGGGCGCTGACTTCACACAGCTCTGCTAACTGCTCTTGCGTCAGGCCTTTTTGCTGGCGCAGTTCGGTGACTTTGTGTCCGAGATCAGGTTGGTTCATGGTTTACTCCTTTCGAATATAGCCAACATTATAGAAAATACTCTCGGAATCACAACGTCGTATGGACGACACTCGCACGACATTTACTTTTTTGACACGACAAGCTTATCCATAACCTGTTTTACTTTTTACCGACAAATAACCCGCAGCCAAAATACTCTTATAACATTGGTATGATCAAATTGCTGACCATAACTCCGCCAATCAGGACCGCAAAGCTTAGCAAGATCCACCACCACAGCTTGCGCCAGAGGGGGTGCTCACCTCGCCCTCGCCAGCAGACAGGACGCTCCAGGCGCGATACCCATGCCGCACCGCCCAGCCCTCGTAAAGCAAGACCAGCAGCATACCCAATGCAATGCCAGCTACAACCACCGCCCATAAACTTACCCCCAGCCAGACGGACGGGTTCATGACCGAACAGGTGCTGGAGAGCCAGTTCACCAGCGGAATGGCAAGCGCAGTGACGCCTCCGATGCCCAGGTTGGCGCCCACCCAGGCTGCCGGCAGCCGCTGGCCCAGCGTGCGCAGGTAACCCCTCCGGGCAGCCAGCGCTAGCAGCGGCCCCTGGAAGAACAGCCATCCCAGCAAAGCCGGTAAGGCCAGGGCAAACAGGATCTGCATAAGCCCGTTGGATTGAGCTTGAGGGAACAGGATGAACACCCCCAACATCACCATGTAAGCTACCACCATGGGGGGGAGATGCCCGGCGGCTTCGACCAGGGCAGCCTGCCAGGGATGAGGGCTTTGCTTCCGCCCGGCGATCAGCCAGACCAACAGGCCAAGTGGGCCAAGGACGATGGCGACATCCAGCCAGAAGATCCATCCCCACAGGTTGCGGCGCGCGAACAGGATGATAACTACCAGGCTGGCAAGGGCCAATCCAGCCCAGGCCTTGCCAAGCCGGGTGCACAGATCCTGGTTGGACAGGGCTTGCTGGTAGCGCCGGGCCAACTCTGCCCGCACCTCTTCCGGGAACATCTTGCTCAGCATGCTCGACGGCGGGTCTTTGGCGATCTCTTCTGCCACGTTCAGCACCAGCGGCTGGTCGAATTGGTAAAAGGTATACAGGTAGACCACCCCATTGGGCAGGTCGGCGATCATGGATTCGAGGGTCCAGCTGCTGCCCCCTTCGGTATGCACTGCATCCAGCACATCCGTGGCATCTTGCGCAGTCAACTCAGTCTCCCGGCTCAGCAGCCCGGAAAGCCATTCGGTGGCGGTATCATAGCGCCAGCAGGGGTAACCATAGCCATTGCTGGGGTTGGCAACGTTGAAATTGGTCGACACCAGGAAGCCATCCCCGGATGGCTTGCGGGTGAAAACCAGCTCACCATCCTCTCCGGCGCTGATGACCACCGCATCCCCGCTGGCGTCGGCAAACTGCATCTGGTCGTGCATGTAGGAATGCCACTGGTGCGTATTGACCCACTCGATCACCTCGGCAACGGTCGCACACTCGTGCAGGATGTGGATCGGGTAGGCAGTGTAATCTCCCGAAACCGGTTCGCGCTCGCGGTGCGGGTTGGTATCCACCCGCGGCAGCCCGTTGGCGTCGTACGCCAGCCCTTTCTCGTTCACACCCTGCTGCACATCATCAGGATAACCGATCCAGATGGCGCCGTAATTCTGCTCATCCCCCGGGTCGACCCAGTAGTAACTGTCAGGCTCGGTCCAGTCGTCATTGCCACCGAAGAAGACCTGGTCACCTTTGGCGATGGTGAATACCGTGCAGCCAGAGGAAATAGATACACTGCAGCTGTCCCCGCCTGCCGGCACACTCAAGCGAGAGATCATACCGATGGTAATGTAAATCGTCCCTGCGAGGATGCCCAGGACCAGGATGGGGATGAGTATTTGAGCCGACTTTCTCATGAGAACCTCCTCTCTCACCAACAATGCCAGGGTTTCACCAGAGGTAGGGTTGGTATGTCATTTGCTGTTGACCCTGGCCTTAATCGCATTCAGGACCTCGTTTGCAATTTCATCGACTGTCCGCTGGGTTATCATAATAATCATTATGCACCCCGCGGGACAATTCGTCATCACCCAAAATGGATGATTACCGGGTGATTCCACCGCTTTCAGCTTCTTTGAGAATATCCAGCGGAAATTCGAATAATAAATTTACGTAGAGAAGGATGCGTTACAATGTATCGCAATAGCTTCCAGGGTACCTAAGGTCTGGACCAGACAAGATAATTGCCATTGTTGGAGACTTCAGGATCGTAATCACCCAGTCCGGGTACACCGGTCAAGAATACGGGTTCGCCTCCCCAGGCTTCACCGCTGGTCAATTGGATTGGGTCACCAGCGGGATACCGTTCTCATTGACCCGCAACCAACCGCCGGGGGCGGTGCGCAGGTTCTCGTAGGCGGCGGGGGCGCTGCGCCATTCCTGGCTGAAGCCCCAGCCGTGCCACTCCCACACGGAGAGGGTTTGCCCGCTGCCGTCGGGCGCCATGGCCAGCACGACCAACTCGTCCAGACGGTCACCGTTCAGGTCGGTCACTTCTACCTCCCAGATGGGCTCACTGACGGCGGAACCGCCCCAGACTTCCTCGTAGCGCCCACCGTTCTGGCGGATGAGGAAAGGGTGGCTGCGCAGCACACCGGCTTCGTCGGCCTTCCAGAAAATGGCCACCAGGTCCGAGCGACCATCCCAATCCGGGTCGCCAAGGGCGGCATCCACCACCAACCAGCTCAGTGGGCTCTCCCAGGCCAAGGCACCGCCTGGTGTACGCACCTGTAGCCGCCCGCCTTCCAGTGTAATCTCTTCGGGCTTGCCGTCGCCATCCAGATCAGCCAGGCCGGATTGGAAGACACCCCCGCTGAAGGCCAGCTCTGGCGGGAACTCTGCTTCCGTGCAGGTCAGCCCGGCACAGCGAAATCCAGCTTGCAGACTGGGGCTGTTCTGCTCTTCTCCCTTTGTGGATGTGGTGGAAACAGGTGGAATCAGCTCCGGCTGCACACCGGCAACCACATCCAAAGCCTGGACGGCGCTCAGGCCATGTGCATCAAACACCAGGCGCAGTGCCAGGCCCTGATCCGTGCCCTCGGCCCAGCCCTGGTCGAAGACGAAGTTGCCCAGCGAGTAGGCTGCCAACACGGTTCGGCCGTCCGGGCGGGTGAGCACGACAGGCGCCTGCACCACGTGCGGGTGGTGCCCAATGACCACATCGGCGCCGGCATCGAACAGCCATGCGGCATAGCGCGTTTGCGCCGGGTCGGGTTGGAACTGGTATTCATAGCCCCAATGGATGGAGACGATCACGGCGTCAGCCTGCTGGCTGGCAGTAGACACCGCCGCAAGCACGGCGTCGCGCTGCCAGCGGGCGATATCCCAGCCATCTGGGGCGGTTTGGCCCGCGGGCAGGGCATTATCGGGCGGGATGGGGATGGCGTTCACGCTGAGGATAGCCAGGCGCACGCCGTCCTGGGTGAAGGTGTAGGCTGCCAGGGCTTGCTCGGGCGTGGCACCCGCGCCGACCACGGACAGCCCGGCGTCGTGCAGCGTGTCAGCGGTCTGGTGCAGGCCGTCCGGCCCAGCATCCAGGCTGTGATTGTTGGCCAATCCCAGCAGGTCGAAGCCGGCGGTTTGCAGCCAGGAGGCAGCCTGGGTGGAGGCATACAGCCGCACCGGCGCGGGCAGCGAGTGCTCGAGGGTGGCAGCGGCTGGGATGGGGGTATCCGTCAGGGCGCATTCCAGGTTGCCCAGGGTTAAGTCGGCAGAGCTCAGCCAGTCTGCGCTGGCGGCAAAGGCCTGGTCGGGCTGATCGACCCCACGCCCGAGGAGGATATCGCCGACGGCAATGACGGACAGGGTGGCATTATTTGCCGCAGCGGACTGCGCCTCCCGCTGGTAGAGCCAGGGATAGTCTGACAGGGGGTCCGATCGCTGGCAGCCGCTCAGGAGCAGCAAAAAGAAGGCAAGGCATGGGATTTTGCGGGATAAACACAAAATCCCATGCCTTAAACTATACTTCACTTACGGCGCCACCCACTCTGGCAGGGGGATGTTGTAGCTGACGCCGGTGGCCTCCCAGTCGTAGTTGTTATCGCTCAACTGCATGGTATAGGTCGCCACCACTTCATACTGCGGGCGCGTGCCCAGCACCGGCCCACCATCCTCCGGCCATTCACCCGAATACTGCGTATCCTCCCAGACCTCACGCACGGTGACTACAGCCTGCGTCGAAGAGACCAGGTCAAAAGACAGGAAGTGCTGGGTGAGCAGCTGGTGACCAATGTACTGCCGGTTATCGCGCATCGTGGTCAGCTCAGAGGTCATGGACTGCAGGAGAGGGTAGTAGGCCAGGTTGTCGACGTAGCAGGCGGGGCACCACAGCGCATCGATCAGCATTTTGGCGCTGTAGTAAACGCCGTTGCGCAGCGCATCGTACTCGCCGGTGGGGACGGTGAAGCTGGAGGTCCAGGCGGGCACATCAGGCGCCGTGCCTGTGTCCAGCATCGATCGCCAACGCTCGTCGGTGAGGCGATCGCTGCCGGGCCAGACGAACTCGTAGTAGGAGAAGACGCCGCCGCGGGCAATCTGCCAGAAGTACGAGCCATCCGCCTGCAGGATAGGCACCACGACGTAGATCTGATTGATGCGTCCCACACCCACCTCGAGCACGACCAAGCCCTGGTCGCTGCCCGGGTCGGTGGCGACATCGGCAATGACCGCCGCCTGGGGGTCTTCCTCCATAAATTTGGGGGCAAACGGATCCTCGTTGTCGGTGTCGGCGGAGGACATGACGATGTCTTCCAGGACGCCGCCGATGAAGCGGATGTAGTCAAACTCTTCGTCGGTGAGCACTTCGCCGCGCAGCTCCTTCTCGGCGATCAACTGCAAGGTATCGCACATGGAGGCCAGGGTTTGCAGGCTGGCGGTATCCAGATCGTTGAGCAAGCCGCGGCTGCCCAGGCCGTCCAAGGTCATGCGGCTGAGGGCGGCGAGGCGGGCATAGAAAGCGGGCACCGGCTCGACGTAGCCGCGCGGCGGGATGGGCTCGGGGGCGGGCGGGCCGCCGCCCAATTCAGCATAGACCTGCTTGGCATACAGGATGGTGTCGTGCTTCAACTCGGCCCAACTGCCCAACACGGTGTTGAGCTGCTTATCCTGCCAGGCCTGGCTTTGCATGAAGTAGGGCATGCCGGCTTCGGCGGGCTCGAGCAGCGGGTAGAAGCTGTACAGCCAGCTGTTGTAGAGCGTCTCGGTCCATTCCTGCTCGGTCAGACCGGAGAGCCAGCCGCGCACATTTTGCATCTGGGAGGTGTAGTTGAGGTAATGGGTCTCGCCCAGATCGTCCAGGATGGTGTAGGCGCGCTCGGAGCCCATAGCAGCCAGCAGGTCGAGCCCCATGGGCAGGCCGCGCCGGTCATCGAGGGTGCCGACATTGCGGAAGATGAGCTGGCGGAAGATGTAGGCGTCGGGCACAAAGCGCTGGCCCATGAAGCGCAGCCCCTTGGTGGCTTCTTCTTCGTCATCGGTAAACTGGATGACCATGCCCAGAATGCGTGGGGCGGGCAGGGCGTCGGCGGCGGCGATGAAGGCGTCCAGCAAGCTTTCATCGGCCAGGGCGCTGAGGGTGGCGTTGCCCCCATACACCTGGTCGACCACATCGCCATACTGGAAGATGGTCAGGTCGTCGGAGCGACCGACAAAGAAGGCGGTCGGGCTGTACAGGCCGGTCCAGGCATCGACGGCGGGGGCGCCGTTCACGGTGGCGCTGCGGATGGCATAGACCAGCAGCACGGCGGCACGGGTATCGCCGCGGGCTGCCTCAGGGTTGAGACCCTTGAGGATAAAGGTCATGCGCCCGTACCACATCATGCTCTTGAAGTAGGCGGACAGCTCTTCAGAGCGGGTGTAATGCCCGCGGGGGATGTATTGGGTATAGTCTTCGCCGTACGCCAAGCTGGGGAAGAGGGGAGAGGCCGCCATGCCAGCGGCGGCATTGACGTTGGCAAGCTCGGCAGTGACCAGCTCCTGCGCATAGGACGGGACCTGGACGGAGGCGTCGAGGAGCTGGCTGCCCACGCCGAAGAAAGCGACCAGGCGCAGGGCATCGGCTGCCCAGTCGGTGCCGGCAAGCTGCTGGTAGATTTCATCGCTCTTTGCCAGCATGGCGGCGTTCAGATCCTTCAGCAAGGGGATGAACTGCTCGGTCTCGGCGGTGCGCAGCACCTTATCGAAGAGCAGGTGGTAGGAGTGCAGCAGGGCGTCGCTGGTGACAAAGATGGGCAGGTTGGCGTAGCGGGCTTTCTCGTAGACGGTGAAGAACTCCAGCTCAGTGCCCGGGCTGACCACGAAACCGTTCTGCTGCAAAGCGGCAATCTGCTCGTCCGATAGCAGGAAGGGGTTATAGACGCTGTCCCAGGCGGGGGCAACATCCAATCCGGCGGCGTAGCTCGGCACCTGCACGGGGGCGGCGTTGAAGGTAGCGAAAGCCATGCGGGCGTCGGGTACGTAGGCCTCGGCGGCTTCCTCGGTGGGGACGCTGGTGGGGGGTGAGGGTTGGGTGGGAGCCAGCTCGGTAGGCGCCACCTCCTGTGTTGGCGGTGGCTGGGTGGGTGTGGCAGTGCTGCCCAGGTTGCAGGCCGTGGCAAGCAGGGCGAGGATGAGGAACAGGTTGAGGGGAATGAGAGATGAGGATTTGATACGGGACATAGGGACCTCCTTATGGTCGGGTTACAAATAACTAAGGCGCTTAGCCGGCTGCGCCCATTTTGCCCCCAGACGATAATTGGTGATGCTTGTGCCAATTATACTGTTTTTGGAGACGAAATATGGACAGGTGCGCAGACGGGAGGAGGAAATTGAATGAGGTTCAATGGGGAGGTTCAATAGGAACAAATGGAACAAATGCGATTCTTGGATAGTATATGAAGTGAGGCGCCTGGGAGAGGGAATGGGCGAGGAACAAATGGGGGAGGAATTGGGGAGATCGGTAAACGGATGGGCAGCGGATTAGCGGATGGGGCGGGGAGGGCGACCCGATCGGGGCAGAAGATTGCCATGGAGGGGGATGGGCGATTGCCAGACGAGGCAATGATTGAGATGGGTGGGTCGCCCGTACGAGGGGAGGAGGGGGTGTGGGGTGGAGGACATAAAATAAGACCGGCGGGAGGGAGGACCGCGCCAGTCTGGGGATATTATAGCACATATGTTCTAGCTCTACAAGTCCAAAATCGGAACGCAGATTTAGCAGATTGCGCTGATTATGCGGAGGGAAAAACGGAACACAGATGGGGAGGAGGTAGTGGAGATCGGTCAACGGATGGGTAACGGATCAGCGGATGAGGGCGGGACGGATGGCGGTTGACGGTTGGCGGCAGAGGGCGACCCGAGAGGGGGGAAAACCGCCATGGAGGGGAGAGCCAATTGCGAGATGAGGCAATAATAGATTTTAGTGGGTCGCCCGTACGAGGGAGAGAGGGTGGTGTAGGGGCAACCCAGCGAGGTTTTCGAGGGGCGATGGATGGCAATGTACGATGGCAACAAATGGCGGGAGTTGGCAATGGCGGGTCGCCCCGGCGCGGGCAGAATTAGGATATGGATGGGGAAAACGATGCCGGGGAGGGCAAGTTCGCCGAGGAGATCGTCCCGGTGAGCATTCACCAGCGCAAAGGCAATCCGAAAATCGTGGATACCGACGAGTGCCCGCGGCGGGATACGAGCATGGAGGGCTGGCAACCTGGGAGGCAAGCTCCCAGCTTTCGATTGGCGCCACCAGCAGGGTCTAGAGCAGCGACTTCACCAGGGACACCGCCTGGGCAGCGTCGTTGCCGTAGGCGTCCGCGCCGATATCCTCCGCATACTTCTTGGAGACAGGCCCACCGCCGATGACCACCTTTACTTTATCTCTAAGACCCTGATTTTTCAGCTCCTTGATCACGTCCTGCATGCCCAACATGGTGGTGGTCAACAGAGCCGAGAGGCCCAGCACCTGCGGTTGGTGGTCGCGGACCGCCTGGGCAAAAGCTTGTGCGGACACGTTTACGCCGAGGTCGACTACGGTGAAACCGGCACTCTCCAGCATGAAGCCCACCAGGTTTTTGCCGATGTCATGCACATCACCATGCACAGTACCCAGGAGCACCTTGCCCTGCGAGGTTCTGTCGCCGGCGGCGAGGCGGGGTGAGAGAACGAGCATGCCGGCTTTGAATGTCTCGGCTGCGCCGATCAGCTCCGGCAGGAAGTACTCGCCCTTCTCGAAATGATTCCCGCAGGTTTTGAGGCCGGCCATGAGCGCATCCAGCAGCCCCTTGGGGCTTTCTCCAGCGGCAAGGGCAGCGCTGACCATGTCCGCGATATCGTAGACGTTGCCTTCCGTGACGGCTGTGCTGATTACCTCGTTCATGCTAGTACCTCCCGTATTTCTCGACGAGCTTGAAGACATAATTGGCCTTTTCCACACTGGCTCCTGGAGGCACCGAAGAGATGGTAACCATAAGGTTGGCTCTGACTTCTACCGCCAGCTTGCAGATGCGCTGCACGGTGGCATCGAGCTGTGACTCGGTGGCGTCGCGCAGGTACTTACCATGGATGAAGTAACTGTAGGTCTGTTTGTACTTCTTGGCCAGCTCCAGCTGGGCCGGTCGTACTCCGGCACGGTGACGCCCTCCGGGGTCTGCGGGAAGATGTAGCCGCTGACCCCTCCCGGGCACCTCGCCGAGCACCGGATCCTGCATGTTCTGCTCGGTCTCCTGGGGTGAAGGGACGATATAGCCGGTGTTTACTTTCTTGCCCAGGGCTTCCCACGCTCGCACCCGGTATGGGTGAACGTACTTGAAATAGTCCTCACGGCTCATGATCGGCTTGGAAGCGTACTGGTCAACCAGCGTTAGGCCCATCAGCGACAACCCGTTCTCTGCCGCCAACTGGAACTGCCGGATGGCCAAGCTGCGTGGTCAGCTCCATGATGGCGGGATAGATGTCCGGATTCCCAAAGCGCCTGATCTTGTCCTTCGGTCGCCTGGTCCTTGGCCTCCGTGTAATCCTTATGGATGCGCAGGTCGTTGGGCAGGTCCTTGTCGCCGCGCAGCAGCATGGCCAGGTCCCACGGGCCATCCAGGACGACGATGGCGAGGGAGTCAGGGTAGCGGCGCTGCACCTCCGTGTTGATCTCAAAGTACATTTTCAGATACCCGCTCGCTTGCTGCGGGATCTTGATCTTTTCGATATCCTCCCGCTTCTTGATCGGGTAGTCAATCGAGTAAGGCACACGCCTCGGCTCCACCTTGAACACCGTGCCGAGGTCGGCGGGGCCCAGGTGCATCAGCCCCATCCAGATGGGCACCCCCACGATATCCGCCTTGATCCGCTGGCGGACGAGCCCAAACAGCTCCAGGTTGGCTTCTACACTCTGCGACAGGAGCACATAGTCGAACTTGGGATCGATCAGGTCAGGCTCGACATTGGTGGCTCCCAGGAACGTGGCGGCGCGGTCAGCCAGCGTGACGGCCGAAACCATGAACCTTTCGAGGCCGGTCAGGGTGCCCAGGTGCAGCTTGTGCTTTAGCAGCGCTTTGCCCATGGTCAACATCATGTTTGCCATAGCGTACCTCCTTTAGTTTTCGCAGGCGCGGCAACACTGGACGCCCTGCAGAACTATAATATCAGGATCTGCCTGGGTTGTCTGTTGCCTACACAACAATAGGTGAAAGGGAGGGATAAGGCGAGGCGTTAAGGCTGGGTGAGGCGCCAGGCCAGGGCTACTGCCTCACGCGCGCCGGGGGCATAGCCGTCGGCTCCCACTTCTGCCGCCAGATGCGGGGTCATTGGCTCGCCGCCCACGATCACCTTGACGCTGGCGCGGAGCCCGGATGCCTCGAGGGCGCGAATGACCTGGCCTACGTTCTGTGCGGTGGTGGTAAGGAGGGCGGAAATGGCCAGGATATCGGGACGGTGCTGGCGCACCGCCTCCACAAAGCGCTGGGTGGGCACATCCACGCCCAGGTCGATGACGCGGAAGCCGTGGGCGGTGAGGAACATGGAGACGATATTCTTGCCCAGGTCGTGGATATCGCCCTCGACCGTGCCAAACACTATGGTGCCCAGGGAGGGCACCTGGCCTCCCAGGGCCAGCATGCGGGTCTCAATGGCATCCATAGCCTTCTTCATCACCGCAGCCGACCAGATCACTTCGGTCAGCTCAAGGACGTCCGCCACGTACAAGCGCTCCACCTGCCTCATCCCGCCGGACAGGGCATTGAGGACCAACATGGGGTCCACGTTTTCGACCAGGGCGCGCTCAGCCAGCTCCTGAGCGTTCCAGTCTTGCGCCAGCACGACCGCTTCGCGCAGTCCATCCAGGATGTGGAAATGCTCCGGGGTGATGACAACCCAATGGCGGCCATGCTTCCAGATCAGCCCCTGTTTCTGCAGCTTGTTGAGCAGCACGGTGATGGTGCTGCGGTTAGCCGCCACCAACTCGCCGATGTCTTCATGGGTCAGCTCGGTGGTGATCTCGAGACCGCGCTCCGTGGCAATGCCGTGCTGCTGGGCCAGGCTCATCAGGCTGCGCATGAGACGCTGCTGCACATCAAAAAAACCTAGGTCACGCGCTTTGTCGGCCGAGGACTGGGCAGTCTGAGCCAGTTTCCTGAGCAGCAAGGAGGTAAAGCGGGGATGCCTGGCAAGCAGGTCGTCGAACTCGGCGGGGAGCAACGCCAGGACCAGGGTATCATCGAGCGCCTGGGTTATCGTGTCGTGGTCGTGCCCGAGCAAGTATGGGGTCGCGCCAGCCAGGCCGCCCGCGCCTAAGATGCGGTAAGCGCAGGCCCTGCCATCCGGGAGGAGGGTATATTCCTTGAGGCTGCCGCGGGTGACGACATAAATTGCCTCAACCGGGTCACCCTGCCAGTAGAGCACCTCACCGCGGGCAACGCGCCTGGGCCGGCCCAGGTGGGTGGCTTTGACTTGCTCAAGGAAAAGCCGGTCAAGCTCAAGCGCGTCGACGGAGGGATGGTCTAGAGCCATGAGGTTTGGCAATTGTGGAGGCGCGGCGAGGGAGGGGGGAAGGGCATAGGTGTCAGTATAGCTGGGTAGGGTGGCGGCGTCAAGCGGAGGTAGTCAGCAGGTGGGATATCATTGAGCGCTCTTGGGAGAAGCCAATTAGATAAGAGGCGTTAAATACAACACCCCACATGTGGGGGTTAGCGAGCGGGGAAGGAGAGGCGGACCTTCAACAATGACTGAAGAGGATGACTGCCTGTGCGATGTACACGAGCGGCCTTTAACTTGCATTTGGGGGGATTTTGTTATATAAACTTATTGTACGTGATCTCAGGTGATCCTCATCGCAGGCGTCCTTCTTTCAATCCAATCCACACTGCTCCACGCTTAATCAAATAATCCCCTCAGGGCTGTTCGTGATGCCATCCAGGGGGCTTTTTCACTTTCGGCTATGGTTTACCCGATTCACCCTCATTAGAAAGGAGGAAAAATGAAACACAGGCGCACCCATCTTTTGCTGTTCGTGATCTTATTGGGACTGTCGGCATCTTTTGTTCTTCTCACCGCATTCGCACAAGCCAATCCTCTATCCGGTGTGATATCTGAGGAGGCTGGAATCACTGATGCGTCCCAAGGATCTGCATCCCCCGAGGCACTGCCGCTCCGCTTTCCAATTGGAGATTGGCCGTGGTATGCCCAGGGAGAAATCTACCTGCATCCCGAACCGCCCATGCCGGGCAGTCCAGCAGAAATATGTGCCGAAGTGGTCAATGATGACACCCTGGCCGATCACACCGCCTTGCTGCAGTTTGGGGTAGCCCCCTTGGGAATCGGGGTACCCTACAATCCCGTCGGCAGCGCCGAGGTGCTTGTCCCTGCCGGAGGGCATGCAATCGGCTGCACGATGTGGGTCACTCCCGAGCCCGGATTATGGGGCATCGAAGTGCTGCTGTTCCAGCAAGATGCCCAGGAACCTTTGCGCAGCCTGCGCAACATCGATCTGTGGGAGCCCCTGGTGCCAGGAGAAGCTCATGATCTCATTTTCCAGGTTGGGCCTCTGGGCGCACAGGGTGTGGTCAATTTTGAGCTGACCAACTATCTGCCTGGATGGGAAGCTACCATTATCCCAAGCACAATCATCGTTAATAATCCGGGCGAGGTGTACAGCGCTACTTTAAGAACCATCCCGCCACAAGGAGTTATCCTTGGTTCCCGACTGCCAATCGTAGATGTGGAAGGTTTCTTCAACGATCAGTCCATTGGCGGAATCCGCAAGGTAAACTCGCCGCCAGTACCCCTGCATGTGCCTGCCGATCCCATTTACGCCGAGCGGGAGATCACTATCAACCCCTACCCACCTCTGGCAGGCGAACCGACCGAGCTGTGCGTCGAGCTGCGCAACCCGACCCCTTACACGCAAGATGTAACCGTGCAATTCTCCTGGGCCAGCTTTGGCATCGGTCTGCCCTTCACCCCCATCAATGGGTCCATCCCGGTGTCCCTGCCGCCCTATTCCTTGGTCAGAACGTGCATCTACTGGGTTCCACCAGCCTCAGGGCATCTTTGCCTGCAGGTCACGCTCGAAGCGGAAGGGTATGAGCCCCAGCTCAGCCAGCGCAACATCGACGTCAACGAGCCGCTGCAGCCAGGCGTGGCACATGAGATGACCTTCCCGGTGGGCAACCCGCTTCAAGAACCTGCCACCATCACGCTGGGCATTATCCCGCAGCTGCCCGACTGGACCATTAAGCTGTCGCAGGATGTTCTGCTCAATATGGCTTCCGGCGAGGTGCGTCCAGTCACCCTGACGGTCACGCCACCCGCCGGGCAGCCATTGCCCCCTGATTACACCCCGATTGTTGATGTGGAAGCCTATGCGAACAGCATGTTGATCGGAGGATTCCGCAAGGTCTTCCGCCCACCCATCCCCCTGCATCCTTTCCCCGACCCGGTCTACGCCGAGCGGGAGATCACGGTCGATCCTTATCCAACTCTGGCGGGCCAACCGACAGAGCTGTGCGTCGAGCTGCGCAACCCAAGCGCCGATACCCAGGAGGTGGCGGTGCAGTTCTCGTGGGCTGATTTTGGCATCGGTCTGCCCTTCACACCCATCGGCGGAGCGCAAACGGTGACTCTGCCGCCCTATTCGGTGGTCAAAACGTGCATCTACTGGGTGCCACCGGTTTCCGGGCATGTTTGCCTGCAGGTCATGCTCGAAGCGGAAGGGTATGAGCCGCAGCGCAGCCAGCGCAACATCGACATCAACGAGCCGCTTGAACCCGGCGTGGCGCATTCAATGACCTTCCCGGTGGGCAACCCGCTTCAAGAATCCGCCACCATCACGCTTGGGGATCATCCCGCACCTGCCAGACTGGGCCATCGAGCTGTCGCAGGATGTTCTGCTCAATATGGCTCCCGGCGAGGTGCGTCCAGTCACCCTGACGGTCACCCCACCCGCCCAGCAGCCGCTACCTCCCGATTACACACCGGTTGTGGATGTGGAGGCATACGCAGATGGCAGGTTGATCGGCGGCTTCCGCAAGATCTTCCGTCCACCGGTGCCAATCCATATTCCCAGGGATCCCATATACGCTGAATCGGAGATCTTCGTCAACCCCTACCCACCGCGGGCGGGCGAGCCAACCGAGATTGGGGTCGAGATCCGCAACCCAACCGAGGTAGAACAAACTGTTACAGTTACCTTCAGTATCGCTAACTTCGGCATTGGTTTGCCATTTACTCCGATAGCGGTGAAACCCAATGTGATCGTTCCCCCACAAGGGTCAATTCCCGTGGCTGATGGTGTGGGTTCCGCCGTATGGTGGGTTATTTTGTGTCCAGGTGGAACTGACGATTGCCGAGTACCAGCTGCCCTTCATCAGCCAACGCAACATCGACGTAGGCGAACCCCTCGAACCACTGGTGCCTCACGCCCGCACGTTCCTGGTTGGCAATCCTCGGCAAGAGATGGCTACGATCACCCTGGGACTTGTCCCGCACCTTCCGGACTGGGAGCTGGAGCTATCGCAGGATGTCCTGCTGAATATGCAGCCGGGTGAGACCAGGCCGGTTACTTTAACGGTCACAGCTCCGGCCATTTTGCCGCCAGATGGCGCACCGATCGTGGATGTCGAAGCGTTTGCGGATGGCGAGCTGATCGGTGGTTTTCGGAAGATCTTCCGCCCTCCGGTGCCCATTCACCGACCGAATGACCCTATCTATGCCGAGTCTGAGATCGGGGTCGATCCTTACCCGGTCGTCCCTGGCATGCCTACCACGCTCAGCGTCGAAGTGTTCAATCCAACGAATGAAGACCATATCGTCACAGCCACCTTCAGCATTGCCCCCTTCGGCATTGGGCTACCCTTCGATCCCAGCAATATCGCACCCAATCCCGTCCAGATCTACGTCCCAGCGAACGGCGCGGCACGCGGTTTTGTCGTTTGGACCCCGCCTGTCTGGGAAGGTAAATTCTGCGTGCGCGTCACGCTCGAAATGGAGGGTTACGAGCCGGTCTGGAGCCAGCGCAACATCGATGTGGGCGAGCCACTGGAACCGGGTGTTCCGCATGAGATGATCTTCCCGGTGGGGAGCGGGGATTACACCGAACCGGTGACCGTCACCCTGGGTATGATCCTACATAAGGAAGGCTGGCTGGTAAGCCTCTCCGAGGATGTGTTGGAGGATATCCAGCCGGGTGAGATCCGTGAAGTGACCCTGACGGTCACCCCACCTTCTTCGGCAGAGCTGGGCAGCGGCGAGCCGATCGTCGATGTCGAAGCTTTTGTAGAGGGTGAGCTGCTGGGTGGTTTCCGCAAGCTGGACGTGCCTCCCGTCCCGCTGCACAAACCTCACGAACAGATATATTCCGAATCGGAAATCCTGATCGAGCCTTACCCGCCTCAAGCGGGAGTGCCGACAACCGTCAGCGCGGTGGTGCAAAATACCAGCGATATCGAGGTCACGGTGGATCTGGAGTTTGGTTGGGCTGATTTTGGGATGGGAATACCCTTTACCACAACCGGCATGGTTCCATCCACGCGAACCGTCACGCTGCCACCGGCAACAACCGCCACCGCAAGTGTAGAGTGGACCCCCAGCATGTCAGGACATCAGTGCATCATCGTGTACCTGACCGACGCTGAACAAATCTATGAACCCCAACTAAGCCAGCGCAATGTGGATGTCGTCGAGCGTCCGCCCTGCGGGACAACTAAAATCTACACATTCACTTTAATGAACGATAGCCAAGACACCGTTACCGTGGACCTTGGCTTAATTACCTTTAACGTACCGCCTGACTGGGTGATCACGACTGTACCCAGCGGCAGCATTGAGATTGGGCCGTATGGTCAGGTAGTTATCGAAGTGCATGTGTTCATCCCATGTCCCACCTCGATCCAGTCTATGCTCGATCTTTACATGGTAAATGCCATTCAAGCCGAATCAGGCGGGGTACCCATCATCGATGTGGAGGGGTATGTGGACGGCGAACTGCTCGGGGGTATCGAACTGCAGTTCGAGTCTGAGATCGTGTATCACACGCTCTTACCCTTGATCCACAAACAGTAAAAGAAGGCAACAGCTCCATCGCGGGTGGCTCTCCAAAATTAGCGGAGAGCCACCTTTTTTATGGCGCCGGGATATGTGGGCGAGGATGTGCGCTATAATTCGAAGTGCGGTCTAAGATAAAAAAGGGGGGATGACCGGTACCCTCAATACATTGATATATAGTCAAGGAGAACTTATGCGCCAGGCAATCATGATCAAACCGGGAAAGATCATTTATCGGGAAATCCCGCGCCAGAACTTCAATCCAATGAAGTGCTGATCCAGGTGAAGCGGATCGGTGTTTGCGGCTCAGACATCCATGTCTACCATGGGCTGCACCCATATACGAGCTATCCGGTGGTGCAGGGTCACGAAGTCGCGGGGGTAATTGCCGAAGTGGGCGCGCAGGTAGAAGGATTCGCCAAAGGGGATAAAGCCGTCTTCATGCCCCAGGTGACCTGCGGGACGTGCTACCCCTGCCGCCATGGAATGTACCACATCTGCGATGCGCTGAAAGTCATGGGCTTCCAGACGAATGGGGCTGCCCAGGAATACTTTCCGGTCAGAGCGGATATGGTTTTGAAGCTGCCCGACAGCGTGTCATTGGATCACGCCGCGCTGATCGAGCCAATTGCGGTGGCTGTGCATGCGCTTGCGCGCTTTGGGAGTACAGCAGGCTTGAACATCCTGGTGCTTGGCGCGGGCACGATAGGCAACCTGGTAGCCCAGGTTGCCGCCGCCTCGGGCGCTAACCGAGTCATGATCACGGATGTCAGCCCATACAAGCTGGAGAAAGGACGCCAATGCGGGCTGGAAACTGTGGTTAATCCTGCGCAAGAAGACCTGGACCAGGCGATCCTGAACACCTTTGGCGCAGATAAAGCCGACCTGATCCTGGAATGCGTGGGCGTGCAGGATACCATCACGCAGGCAATCACCAGCGCACGCAAGGGCAGCACGATCATTGTCGTGGGTGTATTCGGCAAGAAGCCGTTGGTCGATTTAGGACTGGTTCAAGACCGCGAGTTGAGTCTGATTGGCACGCTGATGTATCAAAAGAAAGATTATGAGCGGGCGATAGAACTGGTGTCGCATGGGAAGCTGCACCTGGATCCAATGGTGACGCACCGTTTTGCCTTTGAGGAGTATTTGGAGGCGTATAAAGCTATAGAATCTTCGGAGGGCAGGTATATGAAGGTCATGATTGACTTATGAGGTTCTTATGTGACACATATATACGGAATTAAATTTAAGCCAGCGGTTCGAGCTTAGGCTAAGAGAATTTAACCTTATAGCGCTCTCCATCTCTTGAGTGCGCTTTTGGTTTGTAGACTCAATTTAGGGGAGGTTTATAATTATAAGAAAGGCGCTTCTGGGAGGCGACTAAGGAAAAAGCTATGCATGCATCATTCGTTGAAACCCTCATGGATCACATCATGGAAGCGACGATGATCCCCAAAGTACAGATTGAGCGAGCAGTAGGTCCCATTCTGAGTATGTTCTTAGAGGATGTTCTAACTGAAACACTTAAGGATGATCCGGATTTGTCTGGACCTATTGCCATGATTTGCCCAGAGTTCCCACTCAAAAAACCAGGTAACAGGCAATCGACTAATATTGATTGGCTTATGTACAATACAGTACGTAGACAACTCCTTTTCTTCGAGTTGAAGACGTCTGACACCTCTGTCGATGCAGACCAGAACGCGATTTACCACGGTAAACAAAAGGCTGTCAATCGTGAGGGTGGCTCATTCCTAATCGAAGACTTGGAACAGTTGAAGGGCGCATCTAAAGAGTACGGGAAGTACCTGTACATATTGGAAAAGGTGTCACAATATAAGAATGAAATTTCCGAATGTCACGACGCAAAAATCGTCTATCTGGTTCCCAAGAGTGCAGAGCGTAAGGTGCAAGGCCACGCGGACAAGGTTCTCACATTCGGGATGTTATCAAATTCCATCACAGGTCCTTTTGCAGCGGAGTGGACCATCATACGAAGTCATCTTTGCTCGCTCGATGACTCATCCCAGCGTGTGCGAAATCGCCAATCTGCACAAGTATCGAAGACTGCACATGTATCGAAGACGGATCGGGCTGTGAACTTCGCAGATCGTTCTGATTTTAGATCGATTGTCGAGTTGTGCATGAAAATGGGCGATGCTATAATTGTGGGGTTCTCAGGCGGAGAAAAAGCACTTGCCAGCAGAGACATTACTTCGCTTGAGGATAGAAAGTACAAGTGGGATCGTGCTATTGGTGGTACCGGAATCAAGGATTCACGCAACTGGATACGTGGGTCCGTTTTCTCCAGCATCATCAATGAAAAAAGCAAACCTACGAAGTAAGTATAAAACTGGGTCTTCGCTAAGAAAATAGCTGGGGAAAAGCAGTCTAACAAGTGAAATTTCAAAATTTCATATAAAACTCTAATCTAAGGTAATTATTATCCTGTTTATAAAACATACCCTTCATTACTATTTTTATTTGACTTTAGGGAGAATCGGCGATATTCTATTAATGCCGGAGGATACTCAGTCCCTTACTATACCAATGAGCTACTCCTCTAGATAAAGAGGAATATTGTATTAACCTGATGACAAAAGAACAACTTCTCAACCACCTATTTGATGCTCATACAAAAGACCTGAATGAGTTTTGTCCAGGTATGGGCGATGTCGTAGTGTGTCCTATCTGTCTAAGCATAATTCCGAGAGAAGCAATTTACAATAAACTTCTGACTGACGGACATGTCTGGCCAGCTGTTGTGAGGAAGACAAGCATACTGGCTAGGTCAATGCATGTGTTGCTCTGTAGTAAATGTAACCATACAGCAGGAAGTAGGGGTGATAAGCAGATGCAGGTGTCTGAGTTAGTTAAAAAGGGTGATGAAACAGGCGATCTATATGGCACACGGGAGGTTCAAATAATCAAAAACCCAGGAGAAAAGCCTATTAAAATGATTGTCAAAGTTTCCCGCCATCTTGACGACAAATCCTTCACAATCTCTGGCAGGATTGATAAAGATTTAAATTGGGTTGATGGGAGTCCCGCAGACCAGGCACGATTTCGGGAAGTGTATGAAAAAGGCGAACGAGTAACAATTATTATCTATCCTTACCGAGAACTGAAATCACAATTTGTACGGGCCGGTTGGATATTGTCGGCTTACCTCATGGCGTTTTATCACCTCGGATATCGGTATATTCTGCATCATAGTTTAGATCCTGTACGGGATTATATTCTTCAGTCGTTTGATCCAATTACGGCAAAGGATCTGATTCACCCGGACGAAGTAAACTTCACTGTACGGGAATACAAATCAGAATACTTCCCCGACCCTGAGCTATCATTCATTTATCCTCTTGAGTTCAATCAGCATGTTTACTTGCAGGTGAATTGTTTTAAGTATGAAATCCGACTTCCGTTCCGCTACGTCCGATCCGCATTTGAATCGCTGGTGAGAGAGGGAATGCCAGACTTTTATGAGAAATTACCGGAACTACAAAAAGCGGGAGGTTATTTATTTTTCCCTATCAAGCAAACAAAGGCCGATGGGAATTTGACTATATATGACTTTTTACTCGGTTGTCAGGAACGGTGATAAAAGTACCTAAAACACCCGAAGAAAAAGCTACATTTCATGCCCGTATGGTGGCTGGTCGTTTAGCTAAGCAAAAAGCTTCTAAGAAATAATTTCCTTAGAAGCAGGGGATTATTTCAAATTCAAATATTATGTTGGAGAGTAAATGCGGGTAAATTGCAAGGCTGATGGGAATTTGTCTATATTTGAATTCTTACTTGATAAAACTATAGGAGATATATCAAGTAAAAGCATCGAATAGTTTTTGATGGAAATATAACAATCGGAAAAAGCAAATTAGGCGAAAGATATATCTACCTCTTACGAGAGGTAGAAGCATCAATAATTCGGTGATATGATGCATTTGTTAATACAGGCGATTGAGAACAATATACCGATAACTGATTGCTAAATTAGTTATACCAAAGATTACATTTTCAAATAAACTTAATGGCTTTGGGCGGCTTCGCACATAGGGGTGCATAGCAGTGCTTCGGAAGGATTTATGTATCTTTCAGAGCTAAAAATATGGAACTTTAGAAAATTTGGGCAAACTGAAAGTGATGGAGACATTTCACCCGGTCTTCATATTTACTTTTAATAAAAATCTAAATCTCCTGGTTGGGAGAGAATGATTCAGGTAAAACCGCGATCATTGATGCTATTAAGTATGTTTTGTATACTCGCAGCTTTGACTATATGAACTTGAGCGTTGATGACTTTCATCTTCCTTTGAGTTGCGACCAGGAAAGTTGCAGAGCGGCGACATTTACAATTGAGTGCATTTTTCGGGCGTTCGATCGATCCTGAGGCCAAGAACTTTTTGGAATGGCTATCAATTGATAATCAAGGTTATTGGCTGCGTGTTTTTTTTAATTGCAGCAAGAGATGGAAGGAAAATCAATGGTGATTGCAAAGCCGGAGCAGGGGAAGGTGCTTACTTCGATTCTGGTGCAAGAGACCTGCTTCGAGTAACTTACTTGAAACCTTTAAGAGATGCTGAAAGTGAACTAGCGCCTAGAAAAGGCTCCAGAATTTCGCAAATTTTAGATAGTCATGAGGCGTTCACCGAGAAAGATGATCATGAACTTGTACAAATAATCGCTGCCGCAAATACCCATATAAAGAGTTTCTTCAATGAAGGTTCACCTGATGAAAGACCTGGCAAAAAATTACACGAAGATATAAACTCGTATCTTGAAGAATTCTCTGATCGGAATACTCCCTATCTCTTCTCGATTCTCAGACGTAGGACACTGAGGCTCAAGAGTATTTTGGAAAGACTACAATTAAGCGTGGTCGAGCATATCTATAATGCTTCCGAGCTTGTTGTTGAACCCGGATTGGGTTCCAACAATCTGCTTTTTATTGCAGCCGAATTACTTTTACTCAAAAAGTTGGGCTATACAGGATTCGTAAACTTCGGGTTGATCGAAGAAATCGAAGCCCATTTACATCCGCAAGCGCAATTGAGGCTAATTGAGTATCTTCAAACCGAGTCAGAAAAATCCGGTATTCAATTGATTCTCACAACACATAGTCCTATCCTGGCTTCCAAGATGCAACTCGAAAATTTGATTATGTGCAAAAATGGCAGTGCTTTTCCAATGGGAGATAATTTCACACTTCTCGAAAAGGGAGACTATCGCTTTCTGGAAAGATTTCTTACTCAACAAAAGCCAACTTGTTTTTCGCTAAAGGAGTGATCTTGGTTGAGGGCTGATGTCGACAAAATTTACTAGACCTTGCCATTGCAGAGATTATAGGTTATCCACTATCTAAATATGGTATATCTATAGTGAATGTGGGCAGTAATGGCTTTTCTCAGATACTCGAGTATCTATCAGCGCAAGTCCGATAGTGGTATGGGTATACCCGTCGCCGTTATCACCGATCTTGATATTCGCCCAGAACGAGTACAAGTCAGTTGATGCAAGTGCAAAGACCGAGTTGGACAAAAATGTAGAGAGCGAAAAAACAGCATAAACAAGGATTGTATGATGGGCAGAGAGTGAAAACCTTTGTCTCCCCCACATGGACCCTAGAATATGCAATTGCGTCGAGTTACAATTTTCGTTTGGGTATTACTCAAGGCGATTTTGTGTGCGCAAAAGGAGGAAAACAGCAACAAATACGGTGTCACCGAGGAGAAGCTTACTGAAATCGAAGAAACAATCACTCAATTCGCGCATCGGAGACCAAAACCAAGCTATTTATACCTATGATGTGAAAGAGGAGCTGATTTTGCAACCCAAAAAACTTATATACATCAACGGCAGTAAGCGTTTTTCACAGTCAATTGCAACCGCAATAAAGAACGTAGGATTAGCGCCTCAAAGAATTAGAAGGGATGCAACTAAGCCTGCAATTAAACCGGTTTTGGTGCTTTTTGATGATGCTGACATTACCCGAGTTATTCCATGCTTTTGCGAACTGATTTTAAAAGTACGGCCTTCCATCTATCACTGATAAGCCAGTATTCAAAGTCGTTGGTTGGGTAGGTAAAGAACACCAAGATAAACATACAATACCTAATTATTGGCCTGCTTACACCAATATGCGAAAGCATAAGAAAACTGAGCGAAATTGCTTGGATGATTTTGTCGGTTTGCCGATTGGAGTCCTTACACAAACGCTGCTTTTTATAGTTCTTCTCTTGTTGATGGGATTTTAAGGTTTTCCGAAAATAAACGGCAAAACTCGTCCTGATGGTCGGCATTTCACTTCTACAACTTTTCTTAGCTACTTGGAAGAGAAGCAACCAGACTTGTACGATAAGTTGAAGCTCAATTTGACCAAATGGGTGTTTCAAATTTACTTGGGAGTTGATGTTTTCGATCAGGTGAAGGATTTCCTCATTCGTCAGCTAGCAAATGATGGTAAGTGGGGTTTTCGAGTAAATACTTCAGAAACGCAATGTTTTTTCAGCAGAGCAAATCAACCCGGATACTGTGCAGACACCATGCCCTCAAGACTACCTGGAGATATACGTATTATTGTTAATACCATTCATAGTGTGAAAGGTGAAACTCATACAGCAACATTATATTTGGAGACATTCAATAACGGCTATGATGTAAGTAGAATCTTACATTGCTTTTCCCCTAATATAGTACGCGGGAAATTGGGCGCTATGCAAAAACGTTCACTTAAAATGGCCTATGTAGCTATGAGTCGCCCTACTCATTTATTATGCGTTGCTATTCACAAAAATACATTAGATGTTGGTGGCAAGCATATAATCCATGATTTTGAAAATCTTAATAAAAATTTTGGGGAATATTGGCAAATTCTAGACATATCAAATCGTGTATCGTAAAACAAATGCCACAAATCGTACTAATGGTTGGCTAACACCTTGAATAGGAGCTAAACCTAGACTACCGGTTTTCGTTTCGCATCTATTGATGTATAGATTTGCCTGGAAATCTCACTACCAATTACATTCAGACTCTTATCTAACAAGGAACAATTCAGAACGATCCTCCGCCTTGATCCTCTGGTACTATTGGGAACATTAAATTATAAGTTTTCTCATCCGCTTCTGAACTCTATTAGCTAATCTATTTCTTGCAGAATATATTTTCCTATCAATAATATTACTAAAAATCCTTCGAAAAAATTATCCCAAGTGAAAGCTGTGGATAGATAGTGGAATACTCCTAAATCCAAGTATTTCTTTATATCGTCAAGCAAATTTGGTTTTATGTATAGACGTGCAATTTTTAATTCCTCATATAATTTTTCTCGATTTTCCATAAGCAATTGGATCCGTTCATAATCCTTTTGGTAATTCCCAGGTAAATTTTCAAAATTATGTATAGCTTCATCAATTGTTGGAAAACCTGAAAGATTACTTTGGTAAAACTTGTAGTAATAAAGTTCGCTTTCGATAATGTCCTGAAACAGCTTTACTATTTTTTCTGCAACTGGTAAACCTTTCCTAAATAGTATATCGTCAATTTTACTTTGCCTACCCAAGTAATATGTCAATATCGATCCTAAAAGACCAACAAGTGCTGTGATAGATATCCAAACATTTGAATTCATAATCATGCCTCATAAATCAGCAATGAAATTCAAGAACAGATTGGTTCTTAATTTGCTCTTTCTGAGAAACTAGTGCGTTATGATTTGAGTTGTTAATATTACTTAACTGAATTCACCCTTATGCCTAGTCATAAAATTGCTGGAAATCAATTAAAGTATACACTAATACAAGGTATCATGATATCTGACCAATCTTGGAGCCATTGTTAGCCTTCTCGCCAGGGCGGAAATATTACAGTTTTATTAGAACCTGTAAAACCGCTTGTATCACACATATTTATTATATATGCTGCTCTCGTTTTTACCTAATCCATCCATATAAAAAAGGAGAGCAAAATGAACACCACAAAAGGTAATACCCCCAAGGTAACAAAAGATCCAGAAATTGATAATGATTTACTTGAACGAATTGAAATGCTGGAAGCTCGTATCAGCCAATTAGAAAATGCACTGAAGAACACCGTTAGTTTTGAAACCCTGATTGCCAGGTTGGTTGGCTCCAGTGATACTGGATCCAAGAAAGGTAGAAAAACGCGTACTAAACGTGAATTAACACCCGAAGAAAAAGCTGCATTTCATGCCCGTATGGTGGCTGGTCGTTTAGCTAAGCAAAAAGCTTCTAAGAAATAATTTCCTTAGAAGCAGGGCTGATTGACTGACAAAATTAACAAAAAAGAGGCTTGCCGACAAGCCCAAACCGTGGCAAAGTTAGGTTCTCACGCCAAAACGAGCCAGGAGAAGAACAATGTCGGACAGCCTCACACTATATCGTACCATATTTGATATGATTTTGAACACTCGAGTCCACTTTCACGATTTTCGTTGCCTGATCACATTTGCCTGGGCGATTGTGGGCGTACTTTTGGAGAAAAGCGTTCACTTGAGCAAATGGGGGGTACATCGTACGGGCAGGGTGAAGGCTGCCAGCAAGCAAAGGCAGTTTGTGCGCTGGTTGAAAAATGCCAAAATCGATCACGCCACGATTTATCCCAATCTGGTCAAGACCGTCTTTGCTGACTGGAGAGGCCACAAGATTTACCTGGCGCTGGATAGCAGCAGCCTGTGGGATGAATTCGTCATCGTGCGCATTGCACTGATCTATCGCGGGCGAGCGCTGCCGTTGAGTTGGATTGTTTTGAAGCAGCAGAGCACGATGGTGGCGTTTGAGAAATACAAACAAATATTGAAAGAGGCGGCCGCCGTTCTGCCCAAAGGATGTCCTGTGGTCTTGCTGGCAGATCGTGGATTTGATGACAACGATCTGTTTTGCGCTGCTCGCGACCTGGGATGGGGCTTTCGTATCCGGCTGAAGAAGTCGTTGCGGATCTACCGGGTCAGCAAACCCTGCTTGAGTGTGGGTCGCTTGATGCCTGCCAAAGGCAAAGCGCTGTTTCTGCACAAGGTTTGGATTACCGATCGGCGATTTGGCCCGGTTTACCTGGCGTCTGGCGCATGTTCAAACGCGTAACGGCTTTGAAGAATGGGCTATTCTCAGCGATGATCCGACGGATTTGCACACCTTTGACGAATATGGGCTGCGTTTTGACCTGGAAGAGAATTTCCTCGATGACAAATCGGCTGGGTTCCAGTTGGAGTCCGGCGAAATTCGCGACGCCGATGCCCTTGCTCGCCTCGGTTTGATCCTGGCAACGGCCACGCTCTATCTCGTCAGCACTGGTACGGCCATCGTTTCGCTTGGGTTTGCGCCATGCCGTAGATACCCACTGGCAGCGTGGCTTGAGTTATTTCCAAATCGGCTGGCGCTGGATCCGTCATGCGCTTGCTCATTTTGAGTACTTGTTGCCTTTTCTTTGGCTTGAACCTGGACCTGATCCTTATCCGGCTATAGCATCAAAGTCTCAGGCGGCCCGACCTATTGCTACCATCTTCGAGACAACGCCTTGAAATTACATAAGATTTGTCAGTCAATCAGGAAGCAGGGGATTATTTCAAATCCAAATATTGTGTTGGAGAGTAAATACGGGTAAATTGCGGTAAAACAAAAATGAGCGTGGAAGGACTCGAACCTTCAACCAATGGCTTAAAAGGCCACTGCTCTGCCATTGAGCTACACGCCCGTTTTGCGAGATGCATTTTAACACGTGTGGGGAGTTCGCACAAGTCTTGACTTTTCTGCCGCGGCTTGATAGGATGGTGACAGCATGCAGAGGAGGCAATTATGGCGGATATAAGTAAGCTCGATAAAGCAGGTTTTCAACGCGAGGTGCTGGGGGCTACCCAGCCGGTGATGGTAGATTTCACCGCCACCTGGTGCGGGCCGTGCAAGATGCTCGAGCCGGTGGTCAAGGAGCTGGCGAAGCTGTGGGAGGGCAAGGTCAAGGTGTATAAGCTGGATGTGGACGATCACTCGGACATCGCCATGCAGTATGGGGTGATGGGGGTGCCGACGCTGATCCTGTTCGTCAACGGTCAGCCCGCCCAGCGCCTGACCGGCTATCAACCCAAGGATCGCATCATCGCTAAATTCAGCCCGTCGATCTAGACGATTTTTCGACCAGGAAACGCACCCGAGGATGGATGTCTCGGGTGCGTTTTTTATTGTGGACAATTGTGGTATACTTCAGTTGCGAATTATTGCAATAGCGTGTTTTCGCACAAAAATCAAAGAGATTCACCGCGGAGAGCGCTGAGAACGCGGAGAAGAGCTGACCGCAGATTTTTTTGATTACGCAGATTGTGCAGAGAAAGTGCTAAGAGAAAGGAAGATTGCAGAGAGAAGGCAAGAAAATCTCAGCGCTCTCTGCGTGCTCGGCGGTGCAAGTTCTCTGGGCGAGATGATTGGAGATATATATGCCACACTGCCAGACATTGCTGACTGATCTGCGCAAGCAGGGGTTTCGCATCACACCGCAGCGCGAGATGATCGTGGAGATCATCGCGCATGCGGATACGCACCTGACTGCCGAGCAGATCTATGCCCAGGTGAGCCAGCGCACACAGGCGGTCAACCTGGCGACGGTCTACCGCACGCTGGAGCTGCTGGTGGAGACCGGCGCGGTGAGCCGCGCCGACCTGGGCGGGGGGCAGGTGAGCTATGCCGCCAAGCACCACGGGGCGCACATCCACCTGGTGTGCCGCTGCTGCGGGGCGGTTATCGACGCGTCACACGACCTGCTGGAGACGCTGCACGAGCAATTGCAGGAGAAGTACCAGTTTGCCGCGGATTTGCAGCATATCTCGATCCAGGGGGTGTGCGCGGCGTGCAGTTGTCAGTTGACGGTAGACGGTGGGCGGTAGACGAAGAGAAGGGGTTAGGGGTTAAGGGGCAAGGGTCAGGAGCGAAGGGTCAAGTACCAAGAGACAGGGGTTAGGGATAAGGGGTAAAAATTTTGGGAATGGAGGTTGAGATGGTGTATTCAGCAATGCAAATGCATATTCCGGATGGATTTCTATCGGTGTTCGTGTCCATCATCCTCTGGGTTATCAGCGTGATCACCGTCGGCTATGCGCTGCGGCGGGTGAGCGCGGACCTGGGCGAGCGGCAGGTGCCGCTGATGGGCGTGCTGGCGGCGGCGATCTTCGCCGGGCAGATGCTCAACTTCACCGTGATCGGCGGCACGTCCGGGCACCTGATGGGCGCGGCGCTGGCGACGATCCTGCTGGGGCCGTGGGCGGCGATCCTGGTGATGACCTGCGTGGTGGCGGTGCAGGCGCTGATCTTCCAGGACGGCGGGCTGCTGGCGCTGGGCGCCAACATCTTCAACATGGGCGTCGTCGGCGTGGCGGTGGCTTACATGGCTTATAACACCCTGCGCCGCCTGACGGGTGGGCGCCGCTGGGGGCTGTTCGCCAGCGGGTTCATCGCCGCCTGGCTGTCGATCGAGGTGGCTGCGCTGGGCGTGGCGCTGCAACTGGCGCTTTCCGACACCTCGCCGGCGAACATCGCCATCCCCGCCATGGCGGGCATCCACGCCCTGATCGGCATCGGCGAGGGGCTGATCACGGTGGGGGCGCTGGCCTTCATTGTCTCGACGCGGCCCGACCTGCTGAAAAGCGGCGCAGGGCCGCGTGCCGGGCGGGCAAGCTGGTGTGGGTCGGCCGGGCTGCTGCTCGCGCTGCTGCTGGCAGTGGCCTCGCCGCTGGCCTCCGCCAACCCGGACGGGCTGGAGTGGGTGGCCGAGCAGCAGAACTTCCTGGAGCCGGGCGCAGGGCCCGCTGTTCAACCTGCTGCCCGATTATGTCTTGCCCGGCATCGAGCAACGAGGCGCTGGCGACCATCCTCGCCGGCATCCTGGGCACGCTGATCGTGTTTGGGGTGGCGTTGGGTATCGGCTACGCCCGGCGGCGCAAAACCACTGGCAGCCAGGAAAAAGGATAAGCTGTGCACGTCCACTTCCTCGACCCTTACCGGCCGCGGGCCAGCCTGGTGCACCGCCTGGATGCGCGGGTCAAGTTGGTGCTGGCGCTGGCGTTCATCCTGAGCTGTTCGCTGACCCCGGACGGCGCCTGGCCGGCCTATTTCCTGCTGCTGGCGCTGGTGCTGTCGGCGGCGCTGCTCTCGGAGCTGGGCATCGGCTTCGTGCTCAAGCGCGTCGGCGCTGGCGCTGCCCTTTGTGCTGGCGGCGCTGCCGTTGGTCTTCACCGCGCCGGGCGAGCCACTGGCTCAGCATCCCGCTGGGCGCCTGAGCATCAACATTTCCGGGCCGGGGCTGGTGCGCTTTGCCAGCATCGCGCTCAAATCGTGGATCTCGGTGCAGGCGGCGATCATCCTGGCCTCCAGCACGCCCTTCCCCGAGCTGCTGGCAGCGATGCGAGCGATGCGCATCCCGCGCCTGCTGGTGGCGATCTTCGGGCTGATGTGGCGCTACCTGTTCGTGCTGGTGGACGAGGTGCTGCGCCTGACGCGGGCGCGGGCGGCGCGCAGCGGGCACTCCGAGCGGACAGACGTCCGCCCCGGCGGGAGCTGGGCCTGGCGGGCGCGGGTGACCGGCGGCATGGCGGGCAACCTGTTCCTGCGCGCCCTGGAGCGCTCCGACCGCATCTACATGGCGATGGTGTCGCGCGGCTACGACGGGGAGGTGCGCAGCACGCCGCTGCCGGCGCTTGGCACCACACATTGGACGCTGCTATTCGCCGGGCTGGTATTCTTAGTCCTTTTACAATTATTCTCGCACCTGTTATGGGGTTAGCCATGCATCATTCTATCGAAGTCGAAAACTTATCCTTTGCCTACCCCGACGGTCACTCGGCGCTGCGGGATGTTTCACTGAAGCTGGAGCCGTGCGAAAAAGTGGCGCTGGTCGGCCCGAACGGGGCGGGCAAGTCCACGCTGATCCTGCACCTGAACGGCATCCTGAGCGGGCAGGGTCGGGTGTGCGTCGCCAGCCTGGAGGTGAACAAAGAGAACCTGGGGCGGGTGCGCGCCCGGGTGGGGCTGGTGTTCCAGTCGCCGGACGACCAGCTCTTTTCGCCCACGGTGTACGATGACGTGGCCTTCGGGCCGCTGTACCAGGGCCTGCCGCCCGCCGAGGTCAAGCAGCGGGTGGACGAGGCGCTGGCAGCGGTGCACATGAGCGAGTACGCGCGAGCGGGTCTCGCACCACCTCAGCGTGGGCGAGAAGAAGCGCATCGCCATCGCCACCGTGCTGTCGATGCAGCCGGAGGTGCTGGTGCTGGACGAGCCGACGGCCGGGCTGGACCCGCGCGCCCGGCGCTCGCTGATCCACCTGCTGGAGGAGCTGCCGATCACCATGCTGGTCTCGACGCACGACATGCTGATGGTGGAAGAGCTGTTCCCGCGCATGGTGATCATGGACGAGGGGCGGATCGTGGCGGATGGGATCACCGAGGATTTGATGAATGATACGGCGCTGCTGGAGGCACATGGGCTGGAGAGGCCGTAGAAGGGGTACCCCAGAGAAAGACTTACCACAGAGAGCACAGAGCACACAGAGTATCTTTAATGGGGAAAAGAGACAGGATATTCAACGCAGAGGGCGCGGAGAACGCGGAGAAAAACTGACCGCTGATTTATGGGATTACGCAGATTGCGCAGATGAGAGAGGTTCACCGCGGAGGGCACAGAGAGAAGCCAATAGAGGTAAAAATAACGACTGAAGTCGTTACTACAATGTCTATTTTCGGAAAAGCACGCAAAGTCCACTGAGTTTTATGATCTCGGCGGGCTTTGCGTGCTCTGCGGTAAAAGGTATTTATTTATTTTTCTCTGTGGGCTCAGTGTGCTGTGTGGTGCGCTTCTCTTTAGATCCCTGCAGCCTTGCGCAGCAGGTCAGCTTTATCCGTCTGCTCCCAGGGTAGATCCAGGTCGTCGCGGCCGAAGTGACCATAGGCGGCGATCTGGCGGTAGATAGGGCAGCGCAGCTTGAGGTCGCGGATGATGGCGCCGGGGCGGAGGTCGAAGTGCTCGGTGACCAGGCGGGCAATTTGCTCGTCGGGGATGCTCCCGGTGCCGAAGGTTTCCACATTGACGCTGAGCGGGTGGGCCACGCCAATGGCATAGGCTACCTGGATCTCCACACGGTCCGCCAGCCCGGCGGCGACCACGTTCTTGGCGGCCCAACGGGCGGCGTAGGCTGCCGAACGGTCGACCTTGGTGGGGTCTTTGCCGCTAAAGGCGCCGCCGCCATGGCGACCCATGCCGCCGTAGGTGTCGACGATGATCTTGCGCCCGGTGACGCCGGCATCGCCCTGCGGCCCGCCGATGACAAAGCGCCCGGTGGGGTTGACGTAGATCTTGAGCTGCTCATCGACCAGCTCCTGCGGCAGGGTGGGCATGATCACATGGCGGATGACTGCCTCGCGGATCTCCTCCTGGGAGACGTGCGGGGCGTGCTGCGTGCTGACCAGGACGGTGTGGATGCGTTTGGGCTTGCCGTAGCTATATTCGACAGTCACCTGGCTCTTGCCATCCGGGCGAAGCCAGGGCAGGGTGCCATCCTTGCGCAGCTCCGCCAGCCGGCGAGTGAGCTTGTGGGCCAGGTAGATGGGCAGCGGCATCAACTGAGGCGTCTCGCTGCAGGCAAAGCCGAACATCATGCCCTGATCGCCGGCGCCGGTGGCCTCAATATCGATATCCGAGACCTCGCAGCCGCGGGTTTCCAGGGCCTGGTTGACGCCCATGGCGATATCGCCGGACTGTTTGGCGATGGCGACCTGCACGCCGCAGGCGTTGCCATCGAAGCCCTTCTCGCTGTTGTCATAGCCGATGTCGAGAATGATCTTGCGCACCAGCTCATCAAAATTGATGTTGGCGCGGGTGGTGATCTCGCCCAGCAGCATGATAAAGCCGGTCTTGGTGGCGCATTCGCAGGCGACGCGAGACATGGGATCCTGCTCCAGGCAGGCATCCAGCACGCCGTCGCTGACCTGGTCGCAGAGCTTGTCAGGGTGACCCTCGGTGACCGATTCGGACGTGAACAGCAAGCTGGGAGAACTCATAAAAGTAGTTGACATGCATTCCTCCAAAAATAAAAATTGCCCCTTCTGGGCAGAAAGGGCAATAATACACACTGGGATGTGCCCTCTCATCTTCCAGAACTTCCACCTGCCGGAGTTGGCACCTTCCACCGGGGTTTAGCCGATTGGGGTTGCCGAGGTTTCACAGGGCCGGTCCCTCCACCTCTCTGGATAAGAGCGCCGCTAGGGGCTTTTCGATTGTCGGGCAAGATGATACCACGGGAGGCGGGGGTTGTCAAATGCGTACAGCCTCACGCCTTTCGCGTGGGTAAATAAATATCACGGCAGCCATCCCAAAAGCTCTATCCGCGTCGTACCTGCCGTCAGGGTAAAATCAGGATAGCTCTCGATGGACGATATTTGAATGAGGCAAATTTCTTCTTCCCAGTAATAGTCTGAATAGGCGATGAATTTCCCGTCTGGTGACCAGTACGGGGATCTGTTCATCAAAACATACTCTTCTGATAGGTTCTGGACAACCGGGTCTGCACTGCTGCGTAAATCCAATAGATGCCAATGCCCCTCAGCCCAATGCAGAATAGATGATCCATCGACTGACAGGACCGCTTCGTCGGTCAGCACAAGCTGGTTGGCGCTGGCAATTCCCTGCTTGATCTCAGCCATATCAAACCAGTGGTAGATATCCTCGCAATTCCTGGCGCAAGTCAAATCATTATTTTCCGAACATTCATCTCGGCAGCTCTCGTAGTCGTCTGAGTAAGCTTGCACCAGAATGGTTGCGCCTTTCACCCACGGGTCAGCGCCAAGAACGGGCGCGATCTCCTGCAGGATGGTCCCATCCGTATCGATGATAAAGGTGTGATTGGGTGCAGGCGCTTGAATCGAGCTGACTTCAATCCTGATCCCCGCGGGCATCTCGCCTGCATAGCCATTGAAGAGCAAAGTGGTTGCACCAATCCAGTTTAGGTGCAAAACACCCCCGCAAGTACGCCAACCTTCGTATCTGGCACAAGGGCTTTCATAGAGCGTTTTTGTTTCTCCGCTGCTCAAATCGTAAAGGTACAGGCCAGATTGGTAATCGTTCCCGGGGCCATCATAAGAGCCGCTGAGGGTGTAGGCAAGATAATCATTGCCTGGAGAAAAATCCCCCTGGATTTCAACCGGAACGCCTGGTAATGACAGCGGTTTACGCTCACCTGTGCCGAGATCGACCACCACAATATTCTCGGGCTCCTCAGCCAGCAGCAGAAGGTATCTCCCATCGTTAGAAATCTGACCGGCGGGGGGCCGGCAGCGTTGCACCGCGTCCGGTTCACAGCCAGAATCATGCGGTAAACCGGTGATCAGAGTTTCAAAGCCCCCCTGGCCAAAGGTGTACTGGTAAACATTCAGGCTGGCATCCTCCCCGTATGCCAACCATAGCAGCCTGCCTTGCATGGCAGGATGGGGCGTGGCGGTCGGTGCGACCGTCTGGGCAACGTGTTCGGGCGCACCATAAGCCCCGGCGACCGCCATCAATCCAGCCGTGACCGCCACCCCCGCGATCAGCGATCCAATGAGAGCCAGGACGCCTCGCCAAAAGATCGCCCACAGGGTAGAAATGTCGAAGTGCGCAGCTGGTTTTTGGGTATATTTGGGGGACTTGCTCTTGAGAATGAAAAATGCAATCCATGGGCCCAGTAAAGGAATGAAACTGAGCAGTGTGGCAAGCGTAACCCGCCCGCCACTGGCCTTTATCCATAAGCCCCAGGTCAAAGTCAGGATCACCCCACCCAGGACGGCGCCATAAAAAAGGGTAAACCCTAAATTCAGCGATGTATCAAATATTCCACTGGTGATCGTCATGATGAAAAGGGCGGTCAGGATAACCACCAGGATAAGATGGATGATTTTGTACATCTGCCCTCCCCTGACGGGGGCCCGGTAATTACTTCCCCGCCCGAAGCCGCTGAACCAGATTAAAATTCACCAGTGAGCGTAGTGTGATTCCCACTGCCGGAACTGCCAGCATGAAAAAGGTTGCCCACTCTGCATTGAGAGGACCGATCTCACTCATAGTTTCCCAACCCACCTCACGCACCACCGAGATAAAGTAATTCACACCAATCACCGCCAGGCAAGCGCTGATCAGAAAACCGATGACCATAGCCCACAGCTTTTTCTGGTGGGTGAAGCGGCTGAGCACAAGCATCACCACACCCAGGACGATCACCACCAGCGTCCAACCTAGGAAAGAAATCTCGCCCAGTGGTGGAAAGCTAAAGCGAACAGCCTGCAGTAGTGGCAGAATCTCATCTGGGCGGATAACGAATTCAGGCAGCTCAAGGCCAAAATTCCCTATCCGCATGATCAAGATGGCCAGTAGGAACCATAATAATGGCCAGGCGACGAAGATAAAAGGTGCCAGGATCAACCCCCAGCCCAGCACAGCCTGGTTTTCTGCCCCAAAGTCAAAGCCGTCTATTAAGCCCTTGTCAGCGATGGGCTGTCCGTCCAGCAGGATGCGGCAGGCGGTGCCTTTGCGTCCGGAATGGCTGAGGGTTAATTGTTCGCCGTTCTCCAACGTAAAAACCTGCCCCTGCCGGGCGCTCTTTCTGCTTGTGAATCGCCCCAGCTCATTGTTCTTCCAAATAATATGTATTTCTTTAATGGATATTCCTCCCCGTTGGGAAATCACCAGGGAACGTGCTTCCCCGGGGCGGATGCGGTAATGGGTAGTAAACATATTCCCTCCTTCGCAAACTGCGGGGTTACAAGGTTACTCCACCCTTTATGTTTTTATAGTTAAATTATACTCCTTATTTTTTTTCGTTCCTGCTAATACTCAATCGCACTGATCTTCCTCAGCTTCTCCCACAGGTGCGAAGAGGCGATCTCGCGCACCGTCCCGGTCAGGCCGCGCACCACCAGGCTGCTGGTGCGCGCCCCATGGCTGAAGTACTTGACGCCGTCGAGCAGCTCGCCGTCGGTGATGCCGGTGGCGGCGAAGAACACATCGTCCGAGGCCACCAGAATATCCATGGTGAGCAGCCGGTCGAAGTCATAGCCCATCTCGCGGCCGCGGGCCAGCTCTTTTTCGTTGCGGGCGTGCAGCTTGCCCTGGATCTCCCCGCCCATGGCGCGCAGCGCGCAGGCTGCCAGCACGCCTTCCGGCGTGCCGCCGATGCCCAGCAGCACATCGATGCCAGAGCCGGGCCAGGCGGTCATCAGCGCCCCCGAGACATCGCCGTCCAGGATCAAACGAATACGGCAGCCCAGGCGGCGCACCTCGGCGATCAGCTGCTCGTGGCGCGGGCGGTCCAGGATCACCACGGTCAGGTCGTCCAGCTCGATATCCTTGGCGCGGGCGATGGCCTTGAGATTATCTTCCACGGGGGCATCAATATCGACCACCCCCTTGGCTTCGGGGCCGACGGCGATCTTGTTCATGTACACATAGGGGCCGGGGTCGAACATGCTGCCACGCGGCGAGATAGCCACCGTGGCGATCGAGTTGGGCAGGCCGTTGGACAGCGGGCGGGTGCCATCGATCGGATCCACGGCGATATCCATCTGCGGCAGGGCGCCCGTACCCACGCGCTCGCCGTTGTAGAGCATTGGCGCTTCATCTTTCTCGCCTTCACCGATGACGATGATGCCGTCCATATCGATGGTGTTTAACACCAGCCGCATCGCATCCACCGAGGCCTTATCGGCTGCCTTCTTATCGCCGCGGCCCATATAGCGGCCGGCTGCCAGCGCCGCCGCCTCGGTCACGCGTACCAACTCCATCGCCAGGTTTCGAGTGGGTTTTCCGATCAAGTCTTTGCCTCCTCTCAGAAATGAGAAGCCCGGATAGGTGTCTATCCGAGCTTTTTAGTAACTCACAACCACAACCAGGTGATCAAATAATACCCCAACACCACCGCCCACAACCACGAATTGATGCGGTCGAAGAACCCGCCATGACCGGGCAGCAGGTTGCTCGAATCTTTCACGCCTACCTGCCGTTTGATCATCGATTCGCCCAGGTCGCCCAGCGTGGGAAAGATGCCCATCACCAGCCCCATCAGCACCCCGCGCAGCGGCGTGATGCCCACCGCGGGGCCGGCAATCTGCTGCCAGAGGGCGGCGAAGAGAGCAGTCAGGACAACCCCCGCCGCAATCCCGCCCAGGTAACCTTCCCAGGTCTTCTTGGGGCTGAGGCGCGGGCTGAGCTTGTGCCGTCCCCAGGCGCGACCGATGAAATAGGCTCCCGAATCGGCAAACCACACCGCCGGCAGCGCGGTCAGCACCCACCACTGTCCATCCGGCAGGCTGCGCAGGGAGACGAAATAGCCACCAATCCAGCCAATGTAGAGAATGCCGCCCAACGTGACCACCAGGTCGGTACCTGATTGGTCGCGCCCGCGTTCATAAGCCACCAGGTGCCAGGTCATGCTGAGCAGGATCAGCAGGCTGAGCATCCAAGGGGCGCTGGCAAAGCCGTCCAGCGCCCGCCCTAAGAGCAGCAGCAGCACGCCCCCCACCACCAAAACGCCGGACGGCTGCCAGCCGCCGGCGCGGAACAGTTGGGTATACTCCCAGGCTGCCAGGCCGAGGAACACGGCGATCAGCGCGGTGAAAACCCAGCCGCCCAGAACGATAGCAACCATTCCGAGCGGCAGCAGGATCAGCGTCACCATCAGGCGTTGACGCAGCATGAGCTCAGTCCATATCCTTGATCTGGCCTGTCGTCAGCCCGTAGCGCCGCTCGCGATGGTTGAATTCTTCCAGCGCGTGCAGCAGCTCTTGGCGGTCAAAATCTGGCCAATAAGCCGCCGGGAAATACCACTCCGAGTAAGCGCCCTGCCAGATGAGGAAGTTGCTGCTGCGCAGCTCGCCGGAGGTGCGGATGATCAGGTCGGGGTCGGGGACGCCGGCGGTGAACAGGTATTTGCCCACCAGCTCGGCATTCACCTGCTCCGGCTGCACCCCATCGGCGATCATCGCCTGGATGGCGCACACAATTTCGTCTCTGCCGCCATAGTTGAAGGCAATATTGAGGATCAGGCGGTCATTGTCTTTGGTGAATTCGATCGCCTTGAGCACCTTCTTGCGAAAGCGCGGCTTCAGCTCGTTCAGCCGGCCGATATGGCGCAGCTGGACGCCCTGGTCATGCAGCTCTTGCAGCTCGTTATCGATCACGTTTTCGAAGATGCGCATCAGCCCCTGGACTTCTTCCGTAGGGCGCCCCCAATTCTCGGTGGAAAAGGCGTAGATAGTCAGATATTTGATGCCAAATTCGATACAGGCTTCAATGATGCGGCGCAAGTTCTCGGTGCCGGCGCGATGTCCGGCAATGCGCGGCAGGCCGCGCGACAGTGCCCAGCGCCCATTGCCATCCATGATGATCCCGATGTGGGTCGGGATTCTTTCCGGCAGACCGTCTCGCGTGCCCGCGCTCATACTTCCATAATATCCTTTTCTTTGCGCTCCCCCACCGCGCCCACCAATTCGACATACCAGTCGGTCAGCTTTTGCAGGTCTTCTTCGCCCTTTTTCAATTCGTCTTCCGAGATCAGCTTCTCATGCTCGAACTCGCGCAGATCCTTGATGCTGTCACGGCGTACATTGCGTACCGCCACGCGTGCCTCTTCGACGCGGCTGTGCACCACCTTGACCAGGTCGCGGCGCCGTTCTTCGGTCAGCGCGGGCAGATTCAGGCGAATGGACTTGCCGTCATTGTTCGGCGTCAACCCCAGATCTGAAGCCAGGATGGCGCGCTCGATAATCCTCAGCGTAGAGGCGTCGAACGGGCGAATCAGTAGCTGGCGCGCTTCAGGGACGCTGATCGTGGCGAGCTGTACCAATGGGGTGGGCATGCCGTAATATTCCACCAGCAGCCTTTCGACCAGGGCAGGCGATGCCCGTCCGGTGCGAATCCCGGACAGGTCTTCTTCCAGCGCTTCCACTGCGCCTTTCATGCGCGCTTCGGCTTCGATATAGGCGTCATTTAGCATAAAGGCCTCCACCTCAGGTCGGGTTGGTTAATGTACCCTTGTATTATATAGGATAATCGAAAATTTCCGCATAGGAAAGGGGGAAATATCCAGGTTGTGTCCTGCTTGATCTTTGGGATATATGCTATAATATATATCAATATACTCTTATTTATCATATACAAGAGCGGCTTACCAACGCTACCCATGTTCACGATCTGAACCGGGATTGGAAGGTATACGATGGATACATGGAAACTTGCCTACATTCGGATGGAGCAGGCAGAAAAGATTGCTCTGGAGTTGCAGACAATTCAGCAAGCGCTGGCGGCGAGAAAGAGTGCAAGGCGTGAAAGCACACAGAAACTCATCTCGAAGATCCAGGCGATAAAGGGACTGATTTTGTGCTCCGTGGAAAGCGTTTATTGCCGGACGCTTGGATTCTTCTATTCAAGATCCGGATAAATTAGACTGCCAGGGTACAAACCAGCACAGCCGGTCAATATGTGCCAGACAGGCTGTGCTTTTGTTTAACGCTTTTCCGGGCAAGTTAAGGTACATTTCCCAGGAGCACATCTGCACCAAAATCGGCCAGGATCGGCAACCCTGCCGACAGGGTATCATACAACGCGGTCTCTTCGGGGTCCACGCTGTCGCGCAGGCCGAACAGCACCACCACGGCGCGTCCGTCAAGCACGCGCTGCTGCATCTCCGCCAGGTCAGCGTTGAAGTTATCGCGCTCTAATCCGGTAACGGCATCCGAGGGGGTGGGAGTAATGTAAGCCGAACGCCCGGTCAGCAGGTAGATGGCGGTCGGCTTGTTGGAGTACAGGGTCAGCGGGGGCAGGTCGCGCACCGCCTGGATGGCAGGCGACTGCTGCCAACCGGAGTGGGCAAAGCCCTGCCCGTCACTGCTCAACTGGCGCACCGCGGAGACGCCATCGATCAGACTGAACGCAGGCTGCCAACAGCACCACAGCCGCTACGGCCCAACGCCACTTTGTCCTGCGCTGCCCCAGCCAGCTCCATACCCAGCTCAGCCCAGCGGCGAAGAGCCCCAACAGCGCCAAGTAAACCGGGGAGAGGATGCGCGCGTTGAGCGGGGTGGAAGCATCAAAGAGGGTGAGCGAGACGACCAGGAAGCCCAGGTAAACGGGTACATGCATCGCAAGCAGCCAGGTCAGGGCGGGGGTAGAGGCGGCAGGCGCGGGGCCCGGCCAGGCACGCCAGACCAGCCAGGCCAATAGAGCGGGTAGAAGGAGCAGCGAAACCAGGCTGAGCAGCCGCCCGAAGAAGGGGGCGATGCCCAGCAGGTCATCCGGCGCGAGCCAGGTGAGCAGGTTCTTGGCAGCTTCGAAGAGCATGGTCGGGGTGGGGGGGTGCCAGCTCACCAGGCGGTTGCCCACCGATTCGGCGCCGCTGCCCAGGCGGCTGGCAATGCCCCACGCCAGGAGCAGCGGAAGCCCGCCCGCCAGCAGCGCACCTAGCTGCATCCCCAACGCTTGCCAGCGCAGTGCCTTCCCGGCCCACCCTACCAGCAGCAGCACCAGAATGGCGGTCAGGCACAGGCTGGCGCCGGCGTAGCGGGTGAGGGTCGCCAGGCTGAGCAGAAGACCGGCCCCCGCCAGCCAGCCGAGGGAAGCACGTTCCAGGCCGCGGCTTAGCGCCAGGAAAGCCGCCAGCATCAGCGCCAAAAACAGCGCCTCGCTCAGCGCCATGGAATAGACGCCCAGGAAGACATCTGAGGTCGCCAGGAGGAAGGCGCTCAGCAGGGCGAAGACGGGTGAGCGGCTGAGCTGGTAGACGCTCAGCCCGAGCAGGAAGATGGTGGTGCCAAAGAGGAGAAGCGCCAGCAGGCGGGCGGCGCCCAGCAGCTCCAGGCCGCTCAGGCTCACCCCCGCCAGCAGCAGCGAGAACAGGGGCGGGAAGTGGGTGATGGGCTTGATCTCCCCGCCGCCGGAGGTGCGCACGTAGCCGTTGCCGGCCAGCAGGTTATCGGCGCCCTCGATGTAGAAGGCCGAATCGTTGACCAGGCCCAATCCATAGGGTGTGCTGCGCCAGAGGGCGAGCATGCCGAGGAGGGAGAGGAGGATCAGGGGTATATAAAAGACTCGGCCTGAAGTAGTAGGATTAAGATGCATGGTAGGCTGATTATAAACGATAGAAAGATAGGCCCAGCCTTTTTGTGGTATAGTATCGATAAGCTACCCGAAAGCTTTCCGCTTTTTTTATGACTGACGTTCAATTACCCTTACCGATAACATATTCCTTACCCGACCAATCCTACCAGGAAGTATTGGTCGGTTTACTCCGCGGCAACTTAGATTTCCATAATCAAGGCAGTAGTTACGCGACCCATAATTTTCACGCTTTCCCTGCCAAGTTTCCCCCTCAGCTCCCGCAACAATTCATCAACGGATTGACCAATCCGGGCGATATTGTATTAGACCCGATGCAGGGTTCAGGTACCACAATCCTGGAGGCGCTTCTGTCCGGTCGGCGAGGGGTTGGCTTTGACATTGATCCCCTAGCACTGTTAATTTCTCAAGTCAAAACTACTCCCCTAAATGCAATTCAAGTTTTGCAAACCTGTAAAATCATTATCAGAAATGCAGCCAAAATCGCTTATGATCGCCCTAGAGAAATTCTGTCTGGATTGGAAAGCCGATGGAATCCCGAGACCCGGCAATTCATCAACTATTGGTTTGAGGCGAACTCTCAAATTGAATTAATGGCATTGATCCAAGAAATTGAGAAAGTGCCAGACCCTTCGCTACGCAACTTTTATAAATTAGCCTTCTCGGCGATTATTATAACGAAGTCCGGGGGGGTATCGCTGGCCCTGGATTTGGCGCATACGCGCCCCCATCGCGCCAAACTGGTGTATTCTCGGCATGGCGAGATCCTTGAAGGACAAGACCTGATCCTGAATCCGATCCCGAATTTACCTCATATGACCAAAACCCTGCGCCGGCCTATAGAGGAATTTGAGAAACGGGTTTTGAACAATGTAAAAGGTTTGCTTATACCAGGTCAAGGTATTCACTCTGCCCAGATTGTTCCGGGAAATGCTCAGGCAATCCCCCTTTCAAATTGTAGCGTAGATCTAATTATCACCTCGCCGCCGTATGCATCCAATGCTATCGATTACATGCGCGCCCACAAATTCTCTTTGGTTTGGTTGGGGTATCCCATCGAGGAGCTTGGTGACCGGCGCGGCGAGTACATCGGTGGAGAATTGGTTGATAATTTTGAATTTGAACCATTGCCAGAGTATTCCAATAATATTATCTCTCAGTTGGTCACCGTAGATAAAAAGAAAGGCGCCGTTCTGCACCGCTATTACTCTGAGATGACGCGTGTATTGCGCGAAATATATCGGGTACTAAAGCCCGGTCGCGCCTCGATCGTTGTGGTTGGAACTTCACAGATGCGCGGGATTGATACTGAGACACACAACTGTCTGGCGGATATCGGACAGCAGATTGGTTTTGAGGTGCCAGCCATTGGTGTTCGGAATCTGGATCGCAACCGCCGGATGATGCCTGCCGGCAATATCATTAACCAGGGGTCTCAGATTCAGCAGCGCATGCATCAGGAATATGTAATCGGACTCTATAAACCATAGAAAACTCCCGAGAGATAAAGATGATTCTCAATCGACTTCGTCAAGAGTACCATGCCTCAATCTGTCGCGAGATTATTCGAACCTCCAAAGGGTTCCCAAATTTCGCTGACGGCAATAACCGGTCAAGCAAAGAAATCGCCTGGGGAATCATTCAGCGAATGGGATTTCGAGCCCGGCGCGGACGAGGTTAAAGAACAGACTGCCGGCGGGCGGTTCGAATCGATTACAGCACGATTCTTAAATCTACTTTCGAACACCTGAGTCATTTGCGCCCTGGTAAATGGCACTATTCAACAATACAAACAGACATCGCGAGCTTTGACCAATACCGGCACCTGGCATATTTAGCCAATGCGATTACGAAAGATCATGATCTTGCTTCTGCCTTTGGCGGCGATTACATTGTTAAACCTGATATTGTCATCGGAAAATGGCCGGTGACAGATGATGAGATTAACCAGTTCTCTGAAGTAATTGAGCCTGAGGGGTCAATTGCAAAATTGACTTCATTCCGCCAGGCAAATCGAGAAAAACCGGTGATGTCCTTACATGCCAGCATCTCGTGTAAGTGGACAATCCGCAGCGACCGCTCTCAAAATACCCGCACTGAAGCTTTGAATCTTATCCGCAACCGCAAAGGCCCCTTGCCACACATTGCGGCGGTGACCGCCGAGCCATTACCTACCCGGATTGCTACTTTAGCGTTGGGCACTGGCGATTTGGATTGCGTGTATCATTTTGCACTAAACGAGTTAGCGGGAGCAATTGAGGATTGTGGGAATATCGACCAACAAGATATTTTACAGATCATGGTCGAAGGTCGCCGGCTAAGGGATATCAGCGATTTACCGTTTGATTTAGCAATCTGACAACACACACCCTGCTTACGGAATCTCCCGCACCAAACAGAACACCGCCCCATCCCGGCCCACCGCCAGCAGTTCAGGCGCCTGGGGGTAGTTGTCCAGGTCGACGTTGGCGCGGGTGGTGAGCAGGAGCAGGCTGCCGGAGAAGGTCTGGTCGTCATCGGGGTCGTAGCGCTCGACCTGCAGCCCTGGGGCGGCGTAGATTTCGGCGATGGCGGGCTGGCGGTAGACGAACAGGGTGCTGCCGGCGGGGACGGATCCGTTCAGCTCAGCCATCAGCTCACGGTAGCAGGTCAGCCAGTAGTCCGTCTCGTAGCGGCGGAAGGCGCCACCGGTGCCGCCGGCGAGTGCGTTGTAGTAGGTGTACTGGTAGGGATGCAGGGAAACCAGGGCGATGATCCCCGGCAGCAAGATAAGCACAAGCGCCAGTCCAGCAGCCCAGGGACGGCGCAGGCGCTCGAACAGGGCTTGCAGCGCCAAAGCGGCGAAGACGAAGAGCGGCGGCAGGATGAACATGAAGTGGCGGTAGCCATCATAGATCGGCGGGCGGCGCAGCAGCACATAGGCGAAGGGTAGCAGGAACCAGAGCAGCACCGGCAGCAGGTCACGCCATTCCAGCCGCCGGTGGAAGGCACGCCAGATTGCCACGCCCAGCCCGCCGAGGAAGAGAAGCACGACTGGCTCGCTCAGGGTCAAGGCGAGCATCCCCGGCAGGTAGCTGGCGGGCAGCTTGTCCGACTGGTAGATAATGCCGTTGAACAACACCGGGATGGGGTGCGGGTTGGCGGACATATGCCGTAATACTTCAAGGAAGCGGCTCAGCGGCGCTTCCCACAAGTAAGGCCAGGTCGCCAGGCAGGCCAGCCCGCCTGCCAGGGCATAGACCAGCAGGCCAACCCACGGGCGGCGACCGGAATACAGGAAGAAAGAGAGCGCCACCAGCAGCCCGGCCAGCGGCCCGACCACACGGTTGGAAGTGAGCAAGCCTAACATCACCCCTGCCAGTAAGGCGGGGAGCAGCCAGCGGCGGGTTGGAACGCCCTTCACCCACCAGCCAGGCCAGCCGGGCAGCGCGCCGAGGCGGCGCTCCAGCCAGCCAAAAGCCCTCCGTATGCCATCCAGCCAGAAGGTAAGCGCCAGGGCGGGGACTGCCACCAGTACCGCCAGCCCGACCAGGCCAAGCTTGAGACGGTTCAACCAAATCATTGCCTTGTTAATGTAGGCATCTACCTGCACCTGCCCGGCGTTGGGCGCCAGGCGGGCAAAGAGCCGCCCCAGCGAGCTGCCGGCGGGAGCCTGGTAAGCCTGCTGGATCAGGCTGCTGAGCAGTGCCTGCCACTGCGCCCAGAACAAGACGGCGACCAGCGCCAGCACGAGCAGGACGAGGCCCGCCACCTGCCAAACGCGACGCCTCCGCTTCCAACGTCGATCCGCCTCCTCAGGTGGAAGGGGTGGCGCGGGCTCGACCGCACGGAGAGCATCCACCAAGCGCAGGCCGGTGAGCATGGCTGCCAGGAAGAAGACCAGGAAGGGCATGTCCTTGGGATTGATCCAGGCATGCCCCCACAGCACCGGCTGGGTGAGGAAGAGCAGGGCGGCGCCAAAGGCAGCCCAGGGATTGACCCAGCGGCGGCATAAGCCATACAGCAGCAGCGCCCCGAGCACAAAGGTGAGGTAGTTGACCAGATGCCACAGGTCTGGCCCGCTGGCGGGGAGCAGTACATCCAGCCCGTCGACCAGCGGCTGCGCCAGGAGCAGGTAGGCAGGCCCGTAGGCGGCGTGATCGGCGCTGGGGCCATATGCATCCTCCATATTGAACGTGCCGTCCAGCCGCGCCCGGATCGAGTAGGCGCCGGGGATGGCGGCGGCGTACTGGTAAAAGAGCGGCTCGTCCCAGCTCAGGCCGTAGTCGTCGAAGACGGGTAAGCCCGCCAGCAGGCCGATGACCAGCAGGAGAAGGAGGGGAAAGTTTGGATGGCGGAGGAGGCGGTTCACAGGAAGTATTATACCTGTCCGGATACCGGGAGAGGGAGGAAGATCAGTCAACGGATGGGTAGCGGATTAGCGGATGGTGGAGGGCAGGGAGAAGAGGGCTGCGGCGGAATTCGGGACGCTGGAGCGTCCAAGGCGGCGTTCCCAACGAGAACTAAAATGAGGAGATGCAACGCACTTTGAAAGTGCGTTGCATCTGGCGGGTCTACCCGCACACCAGCGTGCCGATGTTGCCACCGTATAGCGCTTCGACCAGCGCCCCCGGCTGCCAGAGGTTGAGCACCAGGATGGGCAGGTTGTTGTCCATGCATAACGAGATGGCGGTGCTGTCCATCACCTGCAGGCGGCGGTTGATGGTCTCCATATAGGTCAGGCGCTCGAAGCGCACCGCGTCCGGGTTCTTGACCGGGTCGGAGTCGTACACCCCGTCCACTTTGGTGGCTTTGATGAGCAGGTCGGCGCCGATCTCCATGGCGCGCAGCGCGGCGGCGGTGTCGGTGGTGAAGTAGGGGTTGCCGGTGCCGCCGCCCAGGATGACCACGCGGCCCTTCTCCAGGTGGCGGATGGCGCGGCGGCGAATGTACGGCTCAGCGACGGCGTGCATCTCGATGGCCGACTGCACACGGGTGATCATACCCATGCGTTCCATGGCGTCCATCAATGCCATGGCGTTCATCACCGTTGCCAGCATGCCCATGTAATCGGCGGTAGCGCGATCCATGCCGCGCTCGATGCCAATCTTGCCGCGCCACAAGTTGCCTCCCCCAATCACGATGGCAACATCCACGCCTTGCTGGTGCACCTCACCGACGGTTTGGGCTAGCGATTCTGCCTGGCAGGGATCGATGCCACAACCGGACTCGCCGCTGAGCGCTTCGCCGCCCAGCTTGAGTAAGATGCGTTTGTATTTCGGGGTTCTATCCATGCTGCCTCCTAAAAAAAGAGGCCAACCCGCTGGGCTGGCCTCCTGGCACTTTACTTGATGCTTTCACCGACTTCCCAGCGCACAAAGCGCCGGATGACAATATTTTCACCGATGGAGCCGATGTTTTGGGCCAACAACTTCTCGATGGTAATCTGTTCGTCGCGGATATAGGGCTGGCGCAGCAGGCAGGCTTCGTCGTAGTACTTTTCGATGCGACCATCGACGATGCGCTCGATCACCGGGGCCGGCTTGCCTTCTTCCAGGGCGCGCACGCGGGCGATCTCGCGCTCGTGCTCGAGCACATCGGCGGGCACATCCTCTTTGCGAATGTATATCGGCGCGGCGGCGGCAATCTGCAGGGCGACCTCGTGGGCGAACTTGCGGAATGTCTCCGAGCGGGCGACGAAATCGGTCTCGCAGTTGACTTCCACCATCACACCCACGCGGCCGTTGCCGTGCGAGTACAGCTCCAGCACGCCTTCCGAGGCTTCCCGGTCGGAGCGCTTGGCAGCCTTGGCCAGGCCCTTCTCGCGCAGGTAATCCACTGCCTTGTCAAAATCACCGTCCGCAGATTCCAGCGCCTTGCGGCAGTCGAGGATACCGGCGGCGGTGGCTTCGCGAAGTTCTTTGATTTGCTCAGTTGTAATAGCCATAGATATTATTCGATCCTATTCACTTTTGGTATCGCCGGTGGTCTCTTCCAGTTCCTCGGTCGAGATTACGACTTCTTCGGCACTGCTTTCAGGGATGACGTAGGCTTCTTCTTCACCAAAGTCTTTCAGATGGGAAGTAAGCTTCGCCAGGGTGGCTTCGCCCAACAGCTCTTCGTCCGAAAGCTCGCGGTCTTCACCAGCCACGCGGGCCAGGGTGGGCAGTTCTTCAATCACGTCTTCCTTGCGCAGTCCCACGCCTTCCATGGCGGCGTCGGCGATCTTGCCGACCACCAGCTTGATCGCCCGGATGGCATCATCGTTGGACGGGATGACATAATCCACGTTGCTCGGGTCGCAGTTGGTATCGACCATGGCGACCACGGGGATCTTCAGCAGATTGGCCTCGTGAATGGCGGTGAACTCCCGCGAGACATCGACGATAAAGACCATTTCGGGAACGCGCACCATCTTGCGCACGCCAGACAGCAGCCCTTCCAGGCGCTCGATCTCACGGCTGAGGATGAGGGCTTCCTTCTTGGTGATGCGGCCGAAATCGCCCGAGTCGCGCATGCGCTCCAGGCGATCCATCTCGTTGATGCGCTGGCGGATGGTGCGCCAGTTGGTGAGCATGCCGCCCAGCCAGCGGGCGGTGACGTAGGGCATATTAGAGCGCTGGGCTTCCAGTTGGATGGTCTCCTGGGCCTGGCGCTTGGTACCAACAAACAGCACACTGCCGCCGTTGGCTACGGTGTCGCGCACCACGTTGTAAGCCTGGTCGAGGGCCTTGGAGGTCTTCTGCAGGTCAATGATGTGGATGCCATTACGCTCGGTAAAAATATAAGGCTTCATGGAAGGGTGCCACTTGTGGGTGCGATGCCCAAAGTGAACGCCCGATTCCAATAAAGCCTTCATTGGAACGACTGCCATATTCGTATTCTCCTTTTGCGTTTTTCCTCCGCTTCCGTCCTACCCTTCCGGCACTGCCAGTCCTGGGCACCATCCCTGGTCACTGGCAGCACGCCCCGGTTGGTCAGAAAGCGTGTGGGATATGTCGCCTGAAATACAGGCGCGCCTGTTTACAGGCGTAGTGCTCCCGCCCTGCGGCGGGAGCGGACGGATTTTACCATAGATTGGGGGGATTCGTCCAGCGATTGATTGTGTATGGATGCCAGGTTTTTTAGCTACCCGGGCTTGGCACCTTTGGAAAGCCGTCCTACGATGACTCGTCATCCTCGCCGTATTCCTGGTCATCATCGTGCCCCAGCGCCATGCGCATCTCGTCACCGACCAGGCGCACCCACAGCAGGACCATATCACCGTCTTCCACCTCCACCGGGCGGATGGCGACGATGGGCGACTGGCGCGCCAGCCCGTCAGGGGCGCGGTATTCCAGGTGCATGTTGCCCAGGCTGCGCCAGGCGCGGTGGCAGCGCTCCACCAGCGCGGCGGCGTTGAACGTGCGCAGGCGGGTCAGGGCGACGCTGCTCAGGTCAGTGCACTCGTTCAGGCCAATTGCCCAGCCGTCGTTGAACTTCTCAAACACCGGCGGGGGGCCTTCGATAATTGTGATCTTATCATCCATAGTTCGGTTTCACCTAATCGGGCGAATCATACCACGAATTGGGGATCTGGCGATCTGCATCTAGCATGCTATAATCAACCTGTGACGCTGAAAGAAGATTGGAAGGATTACAAAGCGCGCTGGGCAGAAGTTGAAGCAGTTATCCAGGAGGAACGACGGTCTGCTTCTCTAGAACTGCGCTGGCAGCAGTTGAATGCCGCTTATGCGCTGGCTAAAGGTCTGGGATTGCTGCAACCCGATCCAAGTGAAATGGAAGTATTCCAACGATGGGCAAAGCTAAAAGAAAAAGCAGCCAAGCAGCTCCCGGAAGCATAGCCCCGCTTCTTGCCCCTCTCCAGGCTCTGCAGGACCTGCTCTCACAATTCAACGATCAGGGGGTAATTATTGGCGGGGTTGCAGTCAGCCTTTTAAGCACACCACGCTACACGGTCGACCTGGATGCAGTTTTTTTGCTTTCTTTAGACGATATTCCTTGCCTGCTTGCTGAAGCAGCGAAACTAGAGATCGAGCCTCGTATTTCCGATCCCATATCTTTCGCTCGTAAAAGCCGGGTTTTGCTTCTACGGCACACACCCAGTGGAATAGATATAGATCTTTCTTTGGGGATTCTGCCATTTGAATATGAAATGGTAATGCGAAGTAAGATGGTAGATCTCGGAACCATCCAAATACGCCTGCCCACCCCCGAAGATTTGATCATTATGAAGGCTATCGCCCACCGGCCCAAGGATCTGGCTGATATTCAAGCCATAGCCTCCAGCCATCCCAATATAGATAAAGAACGCATTCGTTTTTGGGTAGAGCAATTTAGTGAGGCGATCGAATTGCCCGAACTTTGGAGTAAGATTTCTAAATTGCTCTAATCATTGCTCCTCAGGAAAGATTTCGAACAAAACACCATCCACAAGCATTAATACAATAGAATGAGCGCTTTCAATTCTGAGCTGGATCGCTTGCTTCTCAGCCAGGCTGTTTCCGAATCTGAGATTATCGAGTTTTTGCTAACAAATTGCTATGCCGATTTGCGGCGTCTGGCGAGCAACATCTTGCAAGATCCCAACGAGGCCGAGGATGCAGCCCAGGAAACCCTGATCACTGCTGTCCGTAAGCTAGATAATTACCAACCCGGCACAAACTTCAAGGCCTGGCTCTATACCATCGCAGTGAATATCTGTCGAGGATACCTCCGCAAGCGCAGAGTTCGCAAAAACTTAAGCAGCACACTAAAGGGATTATTCTATTTAAGTGACTCAACTCCATCAATTGAAGAACAGGTTCTCCGAGGCGAAGCCAAAACCCATTTGTGGCAGGCAGTTAATATGCTGAATGAAAAGCAACGCCTGCCAATTCTATTGCGCTACCTGCATGGTTTATCTAACCAGGAGATTGCTCAGGTGATTGGTGTCCATGAAGGCACAGTTCGTTCTCGCTTACATTATGCTCTGCGGGAGCTCCAAAAGCGATTGAAACAGTCCGAGCCTGCTATTGCCGGAGGCAGGAGGAGATAACTATGAAACCCAATATCCATCACCAAATCCAATCCATGCTGCTTATGGATGCTCCCTTAAATAATAGCGAACCAGGCTTCGTCGAGCAGCATCTAGCAGTCTGCATCGACTGTCGTAGCTATGCTGAACTGGTCAAACGACTGGAAGGAAGCCAGTGGAGTCCATATCGAGAAACTTTCCTCTCGGCCGTTGAGAAAGCGCAAATTGCCCAAAATATCCGATCCCATTTCAGGAGGAAAACGATGCGCTATTCCGACTCGTTATCGATACTTGGCCTGACCAGTATAATTGTGTTTCTGGTAATTACCTTAGGTTGGGCAATCAATATCTTACGCCCGATAGCACCGTTATCTGCAGCCGAAACCTCTCCTGGTCCATACACACAACCCGAAATATCTATTGGAACGCCATTATCTCAAGAAACAAGCGACCCCACGGATATAAACGCGACGCGAACACCGGATGTCGGTAGCATCACTGATTTTGCATTCGAGCCCGGCTACCAAAACAAAACGGATACCATGCTGGTTGACATGAACTGTGATGGGCAGGCTGAAAACCTTCTGACCATATACCGGCTATCAACCAAATCGCTGGAAGGAGATAATGAGCTGCGTGATTATTTAGGAGTTGCGCTGCAAATCCGGGATGAAAATGGCGATTACCAATCTGCCTGGACCTATACCTTCGATCATTCCTCGAGATATGGTCTTTATCATATCGAGTTGTTCTCAGTAGATGGCTGTGAACAATTGTTGGGGATTAACGGGCAGCGCTGGCAAGGCAACATTGGTGTGCACAGCTTGCAAATCTTCCGTTGGGATGGGAATAAGATGGTGGGGATTTTTGAAGTCCCTGAAGGCTTGATGTCCACGTCCGATGAAGAAGACCCGGCCGCCGAAGTTATGAGCATAACAACGTTCACATATGGCTTTCCCGATCCAACCAGGCATACTTGCGATTGGACTTACCACAAATATATGTGGAACGGTGAAACCTTCATCATGGTCGATGAATGGCATGAGCAAAATCAGATCTGTGGTGGTGCAGGCGGGTAAATGTAACCAATAATGCTATCGGTAACTTTCGCTGGGCGGTTGTAGATTTGGCGGATTTCGGTATGCACACTCTCCTCCCAACCTGCTCCAATTGTAGCGCCGTTGTGCCTGTCCCGTAGTTTCCTCCCGCCATCCGTCGGACGCATCATCTTAAGGTTACTTTTTATCCGCGCTCTCTACGAGCTCTGCAGTAAAAGAATCCTTCGTGTCCTAAGTGTCCGTTGTGGTTCCCCTGTTTTTCCCCACTGCACCTGGAATGTGAGACCTGGAACTTGGCACCTGGAACGTGCAACGTTTAACGCTACCCCACCCCGAGCGTGTATAATACCCCCATGCACAAGCTGGTCATCCTGATCTTCACCACGCGCAGCCCTCAATTCGACGCCCATTGGCCGGAATTCCTGCACGCGGCCGAGCGCATCCCCGGCCTGCGCCGCGAGGCGACCAGCCGGGTGAGCCGGGTGCTGCACGGGCAATTGCGCGGTGAGCTGATCCACGAACTGTACTTCGACAGCTATGCTGAGCTGGAAAACGGGCTGAATTCGCCCGAGGGACAGCGGGCGGGGGAGCTGCTGCAGGCGCTTACCGGGGGAGGCATGGTGCTGCTGCTGGCTGAGCACAGCGAAGATGCCCTGGAAAACATCCGCCGCTTCCAAGCCCCGCCTGGGCAGGAAAACGCATGAGCCGCAAGCGCCAACGCACCAGCACCAGCCCGTTCGGCAGCGCCGGGCGGGTCAGCCACAACGCGAATCCCTTCTACGCCAGCCGCCTGTATGCCGACCAGCCGCAAGAGCAGGCACAGGAGTACCACGAGAATCCCCTGCCCCCCGAGGCAGTGAACACCATCTTCTGCCAGTCGTGCGAGGTGATGAGCGCCCTGCCCGACGACAGCGTGCACCTGATGGTCACCTCGCCGCCCTACAACGTGGGCAAGGAATATGACGCCGACCGCACACTGGAGGAATACCTGACCTTCCTGGAGCGTGCCTGGGGCGAGACCTGGCGCGTGCTGGTTCCCGGCGGGCGGGCGTGCATCAACATTGCCAACCTGGGACGCAAACCATACATTCCGCTGCACGGGTATATCACCGAGAGCCTGCAACGGCTGGGTTTTCTGATGCGCGGCGAGATCATCTGGAACAAGGCTGCCAGCGCCAGCCCGTCCACCGCCTGGGGAAGCTGGCAATCAGCCGCCAACCCCACGCTGCGCGACGTGCACGAATACATCCTGGTGTTTTCCAAAGGCAGCTTCCGCCGGGGCAATCCAATGAAACGCCCCAACACGATCAGCCGCGACGAATTTCTGGAGCTCACCCGCAGCGTGTGGACCTTCCCCGCCGAGTTGGCGCGGCAAGGTGGGTCACCCGGCGCCTTTCCCCGTAGAGCTGCCCTACCGCCTGATCCAGCTTTACACATTCCAGGGCGAGGTGGTGCTCGACCCGTTCATGGGCAGCGGGCAGACTGCGCTGGCGGCGCTCAAGGCTGGACGACAGTATGTCGGCTACGAGCTGGATCCGGAGTACGTCACCCTGGCGAAGAAGCGAATTGCCGCGGCGAGCCAAAACGGAGGAAGCTGAGTGCGCGCCCCACGGTCAGGCATGGGAGGGCTGCTGCGCGTGGGCTTCGCGGCGCTGTTGCTGGTGTTGATCGTGGCCAGCTACTTTGCGCTGCCGTGGCTGCGCACGCGGGGGGCGCGCCTGGTGCGGCTGCGCCAGTGGTTCGATGACCCGGCAGCGCACGCGGAATGGAGCGTCCAGGCCGGGGGGCGCTGCGGCGAGGCGCCCTTCCTGCTGCCCACGGATGGCTATATCGGCTTCACCTGGGGTGACTCTTTCCGCCCAGGACACAGCCACCAGGGTATTGACATCTTTGGCGGGCAGGCGCCGGGCCAGACGCCAGTGGTTGCTGTCTACAGCGGCTACCTCACCCGCTTGCCCGAGTGGAAATCCTCGCTGATCCTACGCGTGCCCTCAGATCCGTTGTCGCCAGGACGTCAGATCTGGCTCTACTACACCCATCTCGCTGATACCACCGGCAACTCGTATATCTCTCCGCATTTTCCGCCCGGCACCTCCGAACAATACATTGAGGCCGGGACCTTCCTCGGCTACCAGGGCAACTATTCCGGCGACCCGAACAACCCGACCGGGATTCACCTGCATTTTTCTATCGTGCTGGATGACGGGCAGGGCAGCTTCTGCAACGAGCTGAAGATTGCCAACACCCTCGACCCCTCGCCCTACCTGGGCCTGCCGCTGAATGCCGCTACCGACCCGGGAGTATTGGCGGTGTGTGGGCAGTAACTGAAACAGACCTGTCAAGAAGGAGGTATCTATGGGCATCTTTGGACCGCCGGACGTGAATAAGCTGGCTGAAAAGGGAGACTTACCGGGGTTGATTAAGGCACTATCCTACCGGAAAGACTTACAGATCCGTATAGATGCCTGTAAAGCACTAAGCAAAATTAGGGATGCCCGCATCGTAGAACCTCTCATATCTGCGTTACAGGATGAAGAGCCAGGTGTATACTTGACCGCCGCCAGGGGGTTGGGTGAACTCGGCAACGTTTGCGCCGTCGACCCGCTGTCTGCTGTGCTTAAAAAAGGCGATCCAGATTTTCGCATAACTGTGGTTGAGGCATTGATCAAAATCGGGAATTCGAGGACTGTTGAGGCGCTCTCGTTTGCGCTTAGGGACGATGATAAAAGTGTGCGCACTGCTGCGATGCAGGGTATAGACCTGATCGGGGAACCGATTCCAGATGAACAATTGGGCTGGTATTGGGCCGTGAAGCACAACTTTGAACAATGCATAGCCCTTGGGCAGCTGGCTGTCGAACCACTCATTAAAATTTTCAGAGATGAAGGTCATGAGGATCAGTTTGACCGCATGAGAGCAATCAAAGCATTGGGGCAGATCGAGGACGCTAGAGCTGTTGAAATACTCCTCGTTGCGCTTTATATGAAACCTCTATTTTCTGAGCCGGCAGAAAGAGCTCTATTGAAAATAGGCGTTCCTGCTGTTGGACCTCTTATTGCCTATGTTCAGAATCCGAAAAATGGGTACGGACGGGTTAGAGCCGCTTTTATTTTGGGAGAGATTGGCGATACCCGCGCCATTAACCCGCTGAGGGCTATACTCAATGATCGTGATCTGGGTTTATCCAAAAGAGCGGAAAAAGCGCTGCAGAAGATTGTAGGCACCCACCAGACAACGGGTGGTTGAGGAGTTTGCTTCGCATAGGACGCTCCTCCTAAGAAACTTAATGGTGGTAGTCGTTGCGAGCGAGCGTTCTGTGCAAGCGTGGCAATCTCCTTGCCAGCCGGAAGATGGCTTCGGTGGAAGAGCGTCGCCTCACCATGACAGTTTCATCCAGTCTAAAGAGCGCTGGCGCCGTGGATTTACTCGTAATGCCGAGAGGAGGATGAGGTATGACCGATTTCACCGACCAGGTGGTTTTAATCACTGGCGCAGGGCGGGGTATCGGGCGCGCCATCGCCGAGGCGTTTGCCATCCAGGGAGCAATCGTGGCAGCCAATGATATCAACCCGGTCAACCTGGACGATACCGTGGCGCACATCACCGCCTCAGGCGGTCGTGCCCGCGGCTATGTCTTCGATGTGGCCAAACGGATGCCGATCCACGGTCTGTTATCCCAGGTGCTGGAGGATTGGGGACGCATCGACATCCTGATCAACAACGCGGCGGTCGAGCCGCACGCCAGCATCCTGGAGATGGACGAGTGGGACTTCCACCGCACGCTGGACGTCAACCTGGCGGGACCATTTTTCACCATGCAGCTCGCCGGGCGGGCGATGCGCGAGCAGGGCGGGGGAATCATCATCAATATCGGCTCGATCGCCGGGCGCGCCCACGGCCTGCCGAACCGCTCCGCCTATGTTGCCAGCAAGATGGGGTTGATCGGGCTGACGCGCGAGGCGGCGCGCGAGTTTGCCGCCTACAACATCCGGGTCAACGCCGTCTGCCCTGGCATCATCGAGACAGAGATGACCGCGGCGCTGCGCCAGGATGAGACGAGGCTGCGCAAGGCGCTGGAAGATATTCCCCAGGGACGGCTGGGCACCACCGCCGACGTGGTTGGCGTGGTGCTGTTCCTGTGCAGCCCGGCGGCGGCTTACTTGACCGGGCAGGCGATCCATGTGGATGGCGGAAAGGTGATGTGCTGATGGAAGAGCTGCTTGGTTACCGGAAGAACCTATTGGAAAACATGGATGGTGTGGTGACCGAGCTGCGCCAAGCTGCTGCATCCATCTCTGCCGCGAGCTGGCATACCCCACCAGCCCCCGATCAGCCCCCCCCGCACCAGGTGCTGGCGCACCTGCGCGCCCTCGAGGCGCACGCCATTGCGCTGCGCCTGCGCCGCATCCTGGACGAAAGCGAACCATACCTGCCGCTGTTCGACGACGACGGCTGGATGGCAGTTAACTACGACCCCGCCGAGCCGGTGCAATCCATCCTGGATGACTACGCCCGCCTGCGCCAGCAAGAGTTAGCCTGGCTGCACGAACTGCCACCCGCCGCCTGGAACCGCACCGCCCGCCATCCCTGGTGGGGCGTGCGCGCCTTGCAGTGGTGGGTGGAGCAGGCCCTGGTCACCGCCCGCCAGCATTTGGAGCAGCTTCAAAATAAACCCGGTTCTGACGTATAATTTAGCCAATATCTGGCTAACAACAAACACCCATCCCAACCCAACAAAGGAGCGCCCATGTTCGAGACGATCCTGACCGAAACCCGAGAACGCGTGGGGCTGGTGCGCCTGAACCGCCCCAAGGCGTTGAACGCGCTTAATCGCACTTTGCTCACCGAGCTGATGCAAGCCCTGGACGAGTTCGATTGCGACCCGGCAATCGGGGCGATTGTGATCAGCGGCGACGAGCGCGCCTTCGCCGCCGGTGCGGATATCAGCGAGATGGCGGAAGCCTCGGCGGTGGAAATGCTGCTGCGCGATCAGATCGCGCTGTTCGACCGCATCACCCGCATCCACAAGCCGGTCATCGCCGCTGTCTCAGGCTGGTGCCTGGGCGGGGGCTGCGAGCTGATGCTTTCCTGCGACATGGCAATCGCCTCTGAGACAGCCCGCTTTGGCCAGCCGGAAATCAAACTGGGGGTGATCCCCGGGGCGGGCGGCACCCAGCGCCTGACGCGGGCGGTGGGCAAGGTGATGGCAATGGAGATGGTGCTCAACAACCGCACGCTGACCGCCGCAGAGGCACTCGCCTTGGGGATGATCAACCGCGCCGTGCCGGTGGAACGCTTCTTGGATGAAGCATTGGCGCTGGCGGCTGAGATTGCCGGGCGCGCGCCGCTGGCAGTTCGCCTGGGCAAAGAAATGGTCAACCTGGCTTTTGAGACCCCGCTCAGCCAGGGCATCGCCGCCGAACGGCGAGCGTTCTACTTTCTCTTCGCCTCCGCCGACCAAAAAGAGGGCATGCAGGCTTTCCTGGCAAAACGCCCGGCGGAATGGAAGGGCGAATAAGGCGTGCCGTCCTTCCATGATTTTACCCGCGGGCTGCGCCAGCTGGGTATCGACCGCGACCGCCCGGTCATTGCCCACGCCTCGCTCTCAGCCTTCGGGCAGGTGAATGGCGGGGCAGACACGATACTGGGCGCGCTGCTCGCTTCCTTTGATACCCTGATCATGCCCACTTTCACCTATAAGACTATGATCACCCCCAAATCTGGACCGCCTAATAACGGCATCACCTATGGCAGCGGGCGGGACCATAACCGCATGGCGGAATTCTTCACCGCGGACATGCAGGCTGATCCCACCATGGGGGTTGTGGCGGAGGCACTGCGGTGCCATCCCAAAGCCAACCGCTCGAACCACCCCATCCTGTCGTTTGCCGGGGTGAATGCGGCGGCGATCCTGGGATCGCAGACCAGCAGCGAGCCGCTGCAGCCCCTGCATGTACTGGCGGGCAAGAGCGGCTGGGTGCTGCTGATTGGTGTGGATCACACCAGCAATACCAGCATCCATTATGGGGAGAAGGCGGCGGGGCGCAAGCAGTTCATCCGCTGGGCACTGACGCCCGAGGGGATCCTCGAATGCCCCGGCTGGCCTGGCTGCTCAGATGGCTTCCAGGCGCTTGCCCCCCGCCTGGATACGGTCCGGCGCACAGCCCAGGTTGGGGACGGTCTGATCCAGGCTTTTCAATTGGTGGATGTGGTGGAAGCGGTAGTCCAGGCAATCGCCGAGGAATCACTTGCCCTGCTCTGCCAGCGGGCAGATTGCGGGAGGTGCAACGCGGTGCGCGCGGACCTATCCCTAAATCCCTTCCCTGCAGGGAAGGGACTTTAAGGCCCATCACCCCAGCCCCTCTCCCCTGCGGGGAGAGGGGCTTTAAGTGTCTTCTCGGCTGCGCAGGTGGGGGAAGAGGAGCACTTCGCGGATGTTGGGGCTTTCAGAAAGCAGCATCACCAGGCGGTCAACGCCCATGCCAAACCCACCGCTGGGCGGCATGCCGTAGCGCATGGCGCGCAGGTAATCCTCATCCATCGGGTGGCGTTCCTCGTCATCCGCAGCATATTCCTGGCCCATCTCACGGAAGCGGTCTTCCTGGTCCAGCGGATCGTTCAGCTCGCTGAAGGCATTACATAGCTCCATGCCACTGACAAAGCCCTCGAAGCGCTCCACGGTGCTCGGATCGCCCGGTTTGCTTTTGGCCAGCGGGGAGATATCGCGCGGGTAATCGTACAGGAAGGTGGGTTGGATCAGAGTCGGCTCGAGGAAATCGCTCATCAAGCCTTCAATCAGCTTGCCGCGGGTTAATCCAAGTTTCGGCTCCATCCCCCGCTGGCGCATGACAGCCGCCAGGCTTTCTCTTGTTGGATACTCGGCAATGTCGATGCCAGTGGTCTCGAGCAGCCCCTGGCGCAGGTTGAGGCGCCGCCAGGGTGGCTCAAAGTTGATCGTTTGGCCCTTGAATTCAATTGTCCGGCGACCCAACACCCGGTCTGCGGCATACACAACCATCTGCTCGGTGAAATCCATCACCTGCAGGTAGTCGGCATACGCCCAGTAGAATTCGAGCTGGGTGAACTCGGGATTGTGCTTGAACGAGACACCCTCGTTGCGAAAATCGCGCCCGACCTCATACACGCGCTCCAGCCCGCCTACCAGCAGGCGTTTCAGGTATAACTCGAAGGAGATGCGCAGATACAGGTCTTGCTTGAGCTGGTTGTGGTGGGTGATGAACGGCTGCGCCGCCGCTCCGCCGTAAATGGGCTGAAGGATGGGGGTTTCCACCTCCAGGAAGTCATGCTGGTCAAGGAACTCACGCAGAGCGCTCACCGTCGCCGCCCGCTGGCGGAAGATGCGGCGCACGTCGGGGTTAACTGCCAGGTCGGCATAGCGCTGGCGATAGCGCATCTCGGGATCTGCCAGGGTGGCATGGCGCACCACCTGCCCGTCCACCAGCTCATCCTTGGCAGCCGGCAGCGGCGTGATCGCCTTGGCCAGCATGCGGAAGGATTGCACCCGCAGCGTGGCTTCACCAGTGCGAGTGCGGAACATCTCTCCCTTGGCCTGGAGGAAATCGCCCAGGTCGAATTCGCGATTGAACAGATCGAGAGCATCCTGACCGACATCATTGGCGCGCAAGAAGAGCTGGATGCGCCCATCCACATCATCGATATGGGCAAAGATGATCTTGCCCATCGGGCGGATGGCGCGCAGGCGCCCCGCCAGTGCTACCGAAACCGGATGGGGTTGGCTCTCTGAGCCAGCCGCGGCTGCCTCCGCAGCTTCAAACAGGTGAATGGCCTGCTGGCTGGTGTGGCTGCGCTCGGCGCGGGTGGGATAGGGCTCGTGACCCTGGCTGCGCAGCCGCTCCAGTTTCTCCAGCCGGTTCAGCTCCAGGTTGCTATACTCGTTGCTCATCCAGCACCTCCTTAAACAAAAGCCCCGCGCATGATTTCTGCGCGGGGCGTGATTGGCGGCCCCAGGCTTACTCCACCTTCAAGACCCGGACAGTAAAGGCACCCGCCGGAGCGTCTACTTTGACCGTATCGCCGGCGCGTTTCTCCATCAAGGCGCGCCCCAGGGGTGATTCGTTCGAGATGCGGCCGTCGCGCGGCGAAGCCTCAGCCGGTCCGACGATCGTGTAGATCTCCTCGGGGTTGTCGCCTTCCTGGATCGTGACCGTGGAACCCACGTTGACGGTGTCTGTCTTTTCCGTCTCGTCGATGACACGCGCATTGCCCAGCAAGATTTCCAGCTCCTGGATGCGGCCCTCGACAAAAGCCTGCTCGTTCTTGGCGGCTTCGTACTCGGCGTCTTCGATCAGTTCCCCGCCCTCCATTGCCTCGTGCAGCCGAGTGGCAACTTCATGGCGCTTGGTGGTGCGCAGGTATTCCAACTCTTCTTGCAGCCTATAGAAACCCTGCTTGGTCAAAAATGAAGGAGGCATGTCACTATCCTGTCAATATGATAAAAAACCACTCCCATGGAGCGATTTTATAAATAAAACTCAGGAAGCAAGGCGGCAAAGCTTCGCTTCCTTAACCTAGAAAAACGAGAGCGGTATGCAGGAAAAGTTGCTCCCCGGCTACCGCGCGGCGTGATTTTAGCACAGAAACCCACACCTGACAAGATGAGTCAGCCCGAATTTGTCTGGGCGAATTTTCTCATCCGCCCCGCTGCCAAAGGCAAACGGCTCCCTCCTGGGCTGAATATTCCGCAATCGCGGCACGCATGGCAGCCTCATCCGCCCAAAATGTGCTGATCTGTGAAACATGCGCCGCCACGCAATCCTGCCAAGCCTTCAAACCGACCTTGGAAAGGGGAATGCACAGCCGCTGCCAGCCTTCCTGTTCCAATACCTGCAATTGGCCGGGCTGCCTGAGCACATACGGGTAGTCGGCATAGTACCACAGTTGACACCCTGTCTGTTCGGCTGCCAGACGAGTTAGCTGGTGGTCTACGTGATTTCCCAGACTGAACGGGCAAACCACCCCTGCGCCGGCTGGCAGATGCTCCAACTTGAGCTGCGTGAGCTGTGCCGCGCGGGCTGCCTCATCCGGATGCAGGGAGCCATTCAGCGCCTCTTCGCTGGCGTAGTAGTACTGCCCCTGCCCATCGCTGCGGTAGATGCAGTCGTAAACCGGCAGGTGCCGGTAGGATGCCCCCATCACCTGGCAGGAGGCAATGTCTTCCTCCCGGCGGGCAGCCACGGATGCCGGGCCAGTGCCCCAGCGCTCATGCAGGGTCTGGGCGAACGGTGAGAACCGTTGGGACGGATCAGGCACGCCGGCGCAGACCGTCCAGATACCTACTGTATCTCCAGCCTGCACCTGCTGCCAAACCAGGCCGCCGCAGGAGAGAGCGACATCGTCAAAATGGGGGGAGAGGTAGATCCAGTGCATGGGGTGATTCTACCCCGGTTTGCCTGTTTGCTTGTTTGGTGTTATCATCATAACCCTGAGAATAACCCATGGCTGTTGACCTGCAACCCCGCGCCCGGCTGCGCAACCTGCTGCTCTTCATCGTCCTGGCTACCATCCCCTGCTACTGCGCCGGGCTGGCAGCGGTACTGCTGGCGCCTGATCTGAACGCCACCCCCACACCGACTCTCGTCCCCTCCTGGACGCCGGCGGTGTACCCGACCTACACGCCCCTTCCCACCTACACCGCTTACCCGACCTTCCCTTATACAGCCAGCCCTGCCCTATCCCCCACCATCACGGGCACCCTGCTGCCCCGACCGCACCATCACCCCCACGCCGACTGCTACCAATACCCCCTTCCAGCCACCCGTGGTGACAGACACCCCCATCCCCAGCCCAACGCCTACTCTGTACCCTTCGCCCACCAACACACTGATCGCAGCTCCAACCGCGACGCCCACAACCACAGACGGCCAGATTACAGACCCCAACCCATAGCCAGCCACCTCCCCCAATTTATAGGCAACTGCTAGCTGATCCCAAATCCAACCACTTTATGTAAAAAATGATAAAAGACTGATGACAAACATTCTCCCCTTTCTCAAAGATATCATCTCCGTCTCGGGGCTTTCGGGCCACGAGAAGGCCATACGCCCGCTGATCGAAAAGGCATGGGCACCGCTGACCCACCAATTGAGCACCAGCCGCCTGGGCAGCCTGCATGGGCTGCGCCGCGGCGGGGGGGCAGAACCTCGCCCAAGCATCTTGCTGGCGGCACACATGGACGCCATTGGCCTGATGGTCAACGCCATCGTGGATGGCTACCTGCGTGTGACCAGCGTAGGCGGGATCGATGCGCGTGTCCTGCCCGGTCAGCTGGTTACCGTTCACGGACGGGAAGACCTGCCGGGCGTGATCGCCCCGCCAGCGGGACACCTGCTGCCCACGCAGCTCTCCAATGGGGTCGTCCCGCTCGAATACCTGCTGGTCGACACCGGGCGGCTGCCCGAGGAAGTGCAGCAGCTGGTGCGCGTCGGCGACCTGGTCTCCTTTGCCCAGCTGCCCATCGAAACCGCCGGCGAGACGTTGGTAGGCCATACCCTGGACAACCGGGCTTCCGTGGCAGTGGTTACCGTCTGCCTGGAAGAGCTGAGCAAGCGTCCCCATGCCTGGGATGTGTGGGCGGTAGCCTCCGTTCAGGAAGAGGTCACGCTGGGCGGAGCATTCACCTCGGGCTTTGCCCTGCACCCCACCCTGTCAGTCGCCATCGATGTGACCTTTGCCAGTGGGCCGGGCAGTCCCAGCCACCAGACATTCCCCATGGGCAAAGGCCCCACGCTGATGTGGGGGCCCAATGTCCACCCGGCGCTGTTCAAAGCCTTCAAAGAGCTGGCTGAGAAGCTAGAAATCCCGTATTCACTCGAGCCCGCCCCCCGCCATACCGGCACCGATGGCTTTGCCTTGCAGGTGGTCGCCGAAGGCATCCCCAATATGGTGATTGGCATCCCGCTGCGCTACATGCATACCCCGGTCGAAATGGTGGCGATCAAGGATATCACCCGGGCCGGGCGCCTGCTGGCTGAGTTCATCGCCCAGCTCGACGAGCACTTTATGGATCAACTGACGTGGGAAGATTGACGATGACCAAGACTACACCCGAATATGATCTCCCCAGCATTGGGGAAGCACAAATCAACCTGCTGGAACGCTTGAGCAACGCCTGCGGCGTCTCAGGCGATGAAGGCGAAGTGCGCAAGATTGTGCTGGAACAGGTAAAACCACACGCGGATGAGGTAAAAGTAGATGCCCTGGGCAGCGTGCTGGTCACCCGGCGCGGCCAGGGTGAGCCGCGGCTGAAAGTGATGCTTGCCGCGCACATGGACGAGGTCGGCATGATGCTGACCACTGATGAGGGCGACGGAATCTACCGCTTCGAGCTGGTGGGCGGGTTGAATACCGGCAACCTGGTCGGTAAGCCGGTCTGGATCGGCAAAGAGCATGTGCCAGGTGTGATCGGCTTCAAGCCCATTCACCTTACCGATGCCGACGAACGCAAACACCCGGTGACGCTGGACAGCCTTGCGCATCGATACTGGCCCCGTGGCGGGCAAGGTCAAGGTTGGCGACCGCGCAACCTTCGCCACTCCATTTGCCCGCCTGGGACCCAGCCTGCGTGGGAAGGCGTTGGATGACCGCCTCGGTGTGGCTACATTGATCGAGCTGGTGCAGCATGCTCCGCCGCACATCGACTTGCAGGCTGCCTTCACCGTCCAGGAAGAGAACGGGCTGCGTGGGGCGCGCGTGAGCTTCCTATGCCTTTGACCCCGACCTGGCGATCGTGCTCGATTCAACCCCCGCCCATGACCAGCCGAACTGGGATGACAGCGAAAACACATGCTACAACACTCGCCTGGGCTGCGGTCCAGCAATCTATATCGCCGATGGCGCCACGCTCTCGGACCCCCGACTGGTTCAGCTCCTGGTACAGACCGCGGAGGCCCAAGGCATTCCGTATCAGATACGCCAACCCGGCAGCGGCGGCACCGACGCCGGTGCCATTCACAAGCAGCGCGCCGGCATCCCCAGCGTGTCTGTTTCAGTGCCCGGGCGCTACCATCACAGCCCGGCGGCGCTGGTGCGTTTATCCGACTGGCAGCACACTCTGACCCTGGTCGCGGCGGCATTGCTGCGGCTGCAACCCGATTTCCTTACCTCGCAGGAGAGACCATGAAAGCCCTGATCAAGAAACTAGTGGAAACAACCGGCCCTTCGGGCTATGAATCCCAGATTCGCGCCGCGGTGCGCGAGGAGGTAGAAGCTTACGCCGACGAGCTGCGCGTGGACGCCCTGGGCAACCTGATCGTGCGCAAAGGGCAGCGCGGTGCAAATGGCTTGAAGATCATGCTGGCGGCGCACATTGACGAGATTGGCATCATTGTGACCCACGTGGATGCCAATGGTTTTGCCCGCTTCACCACGCTGGGCGGGGTACGCCCGCACACTTGCGTGGGTGGGCGGGTGCGCTTCCTCAACGGCACCAGCGGTGTGATTTCCATGGAACCGCTGGATGATCCTGCCAGAGTGCCCACCTTCGAGCAGATGTACATCGACCTGGGGTTGAGCAGCAACCAGGATGCCCCGGTGAAGGTGGGGGATGTGGCTGCCTTTGACCGGCCTTTCCTGGATCTGGGCGACCGGGTGGTGGCGAAATCGCTGGACGACCGCATCGGAGCCGTGGTGTTGATCGAGGCGCTGCGCCAGCTAAAAGAGACACCCCACGAGCTCTATTTTGTCTTCAGCGTACAGGAAGAGGTGGGCGTGCGCGGCGCCACCGCGGCCGCCTTTGGCGTGGATCCTGACCTGGGGCTGGCTGTCGACGTGACCGGCACCGGTGACACACCGCGGCGCAGCGGGGTGCGCATGCAGGTTAGCCTGGGCAAAGGCCCGGCGATCAAGGTGCGCGACGGCGGCATGCTGGCTGACCCCTCGGTGATCGATTGGATGGTGCGCACGGCGGAACAAAACAGCCTGCCCTACCAGCTCGAGATCCTGGAAGGCGGCTCGACGGATGCCCGCGCCATGCAGCTCACCCGCGCCGGCGTTCCGGCTGGCTGCCTGTCCATTCCTTCGCGCTACATACACTCGCCATCCGAGATGGTGGACTACAATGATGTGCAGCAGGCAGTGCAGTTGCTGGTCGCTTTGATCAGCCAGCCGGTGGAGCTGAAATAAGAGATGGCTTTGCGCAAGCAGGGCTGGATACTCCTCTTGCTGGTGATCAGCCTGGCGGGCTGTGACGCACTTGGCAGCCCGGTTGGTACACCCATGCCGGCAACCCCGACCTCAGAGATCCAGGTGACGCCGGGCGCCGGCAGCACCCCCATGCCCGTGACCCCCAGTGAGACAGATTTGCCCCCTCAGCTGCCGGGGATTGTCACCCTGCACCTATGGCTGCCACCCGAGTTTGACCCCAATGATGGCACCCTGGCTGGGAACCTGCTGAAAGCCCGGCTGGAAGAGTTCACTGCCCAAAATCCCGGGGTGAGCATTGAGGTACGTCTGAAAGCTGTTCAGGGCGCCGGTGGGCTGCTCGAATCGCTGGTTACCGCCAGCGCGGCAGCTCCACTGGCGCTGCCCGATCTGGTAACGCTGCCGCGCCCGCTGCTTGAATTCAGCCGCCCTGAAGGGGCTGATCTACCCCTTCGACACCGCGGCGGTTTCACTGGAGGGCGACAGCTGGTTTGAATATGCCCGTCAATTAGGATACTTACAAACCACCCTGTTTGGGCTGCCATTCGCTGGGGATGCCCTGGCGCTCACATACCGCCCGGATGTACTGAGCGCCCCGCGTGATTGGCAAGCCATGCTGAACAGCAACCAGGTGCTGGTCTTCCCGGCGGCTGATCCAAATGCTTATGTTACCCTGGCGCTTTATTTAGCCCAGGGCGGGGTGCTGCAAGATGAACAAGGCCGCCCTGCGTTGTCGGAAAGCGCTTTGCTGAATGTGCTGGAATATTATCACCAGGCTGCAGCGGTGAATTTGATGCCCTTCTGGCTTACCCAGTCCGAGACGGATGGTCAGGCCTGGGCAACCTTTACGGCTGAGCAGCACCCCATGTTGATCACCTGGCTGTCCAACTACTTGGTTGAACAGCGTAGCGCTTCGGTAAACCTGGCGCTGACTCCCCTGCCCACCACCGATCAGGCTGACTTTACCCTGGCAACCGGCTGGAACTGGGCACTGGCCAGCTCGGACCCAAACCGCCGCGAGTTGAGCACCCGGCTGGCTGAATATCTGGTAGATGAAGCCTTTTTAGCCGAATGGACGCAAGTAGCGGGATACCTGCCGCCGCGCCCGGAGGCGCTGGCGCGTTGGACCGATAGCACCCTGCGCAGTGTAATGGAGCAGATTGCCCGCTCGGCTCAGCTGGTGCCCCCGACCGAGGTGCTTGCCAGCCTGGGCCCGCTGCTGGAACAGGCTGCAGTGGATGTGCTGAAGGCAGAAAGCACCCCGCCAACAGCCGTCCAGAACGCACTGGAGCAGCTTAACTCGCCTTAGGCAGCGCCTGGGTGCCGCCCAGCCGATGCCCGGCGACGCTTGACGCACAGGCCGGGCAATGTTATGATGAGCAAGACGGAGGTCCGAGCGCGCAGAGCGAGCACCATGCCATATGACCCATTTCTCGACGAATTTCCTGACGCCGAGGATCAGCCTTTGCTGGAAGGAAAAGAACCTTCAGGGGGAGGACAAGCGAGGGAAAGCCGCATACTACTGCTTTGGGAAAGTATCTCGCAGGCCGGGTTTGGCGAGACAGTTTTTCGCGCCGGCACGCACCTGCTCTCGGTGGCGCTGATCCTGCTGGCAGTATTGGGCCTGCGCGCCCTGTATGTCAACTTTCAATCTACCCCGCCCGATGGCGCCCAGGTAGCCGTGATGGCTGCCGCACTGCCTACCGCGACGCCAACCGAGCCAACCCCAAACCTGCCGCTCTTCACCGCCGTCCAACCGGGTTATATCAATGGCATCCCGCGGCTGGCGCTGCTGCATACCACCATCCCCACCCGCCCGCGCACCGAGATCATCACCTACACGGTACAGCCTGGAGACACCATCTTCGGCATCGCTGAGATGTTTGGGCTGAAGCCAGAAACCATCCTGTGGGGCAACTATTACACCCTGGCCGACGACCCGCACCGCCTGAGCCCCGGGCAAGAATTGAATATCATGCCTGAAAACGGCACCTATCACCGCTGGTCGGAAGGCGAGGGGCTGAATGGCGTCTCGCGCGGTTACGATGTCACCCCCGAAACGATCATCAACTGGCCGGGCAATCACCTGGATGCGGCAACGCTGGGGGATTGGTCCAACCCTAACATTGAGGCCGGCACGATGCTGTTTGTACCGGGCGGCGAACGAGCATTCGTTACCTGGAGCGCCCCGCGCATCACCCGCGACAACCCGGCAGTGGCTTCAATCCTGGGCCCCGGCGCCTGCGGCACGATCATGGATGGGGCAGTGGGCATCGGAACGTTTGTTTGGCCGGCCAATGCCCATTATCTCTCGGGGTATGATTATTCGCCCTCCACCAACCACTTCGGGATTGATATCGCTGGCAGCCTGGGCAGTCCGATCTACGCCGCCGACAACGGGGTGGTGGTCTACTCCGGCTGGAACGACTGGGGCTATGGCTATGTTGTGGTGATCGACCACGGCAATGGCTGGCAGACGCTCTACGCCCACATGAACGCCATCAGCGTGGGCTGCGGCGCCAGCGTGTACCAGGGCGGCAGCATCGGCGCCATTGGCAGCACCGGGAACTCGTCCGGCGCGCATCTGCACTTCGAAATGATGCACGACAGCTACGGGAAAGTCAACCCGTGGAATTTCCTGCCATAGAATAAGAGCTTCAACCACGAAGGCCACAAAGGACACGAAGGATTTAATATTGCCTGCGTGTCCTTTTCTTTAGATAAGCACAGCACCTGCCGTCCACGAATAAAAACCCGAATACACGAACAAACCCCTTCCAGGCAGCACTTATTCGAGTATTCGTGAAATATTCGTGGCTGGATGTCTAAAGTCAAAGCGGATCAATGCCTGGGGTATGCAATTGGAGGCTCTCGAACCGGGCAAAGTGGCGCCGGTCAAAGGTGCAGGCCGTGGTCAGGCCTTGAGCGAGCATCCAACCAGCATTATAGGCATCGATAAAATCTACATTCTTCTCCACATGCCACAGGATAGCCTGCAGCACCAGATCCCCCTCGACCACTTCAATGCCAGGTGTGTTGAGGATTGCCAGCACCCGTGCCTGTGCCTCAACGGGAGAGAGCTGGTAATGCGATTCCAGCGTCCAGACAATCTCAGCCAGTACCATGGGATTGGTCACCAGGGTATATTTTCCCTGCCCGGCTGCGGTAAGCAGGCGCTCAAAGGCTTCCGCCTGCTCTGGCACATCGTTGGTCAGGTAGCGTAAGAACAGGTTGGTATCCGCAAACAAGCGTTCACTGCTCATCCTGGCTCTCCCGGCGGGCGCGTTCTGCCAGCACCTGGCGGCGGATGGCGGCGAAATCCTGTTCACCTGTCACCGGCACGCTGCCGCGCAGATCAAGCAATGTTTGGGTGAGCGGGCGGATGATCACCTGGTCTCCATTCAAGATCAGCGCGATGCGATCGCCTTCTTTGATTCCAGTTTGCCGCCGCACCAGGCGCGGCAAGGTGATCTGTCCCCGTCGTCCGACTTTGGTTGTAATCATGGCAGACAACTCCTTGGTTGACTGGCGTTTGATTAATTGTCAGTCAATTATGATTATATCTGATAATTTTGATTTTATCCAGCAATATCCGTATTATACCGCAAGAGCATAATTGGACGGTGAAGGTAGGACAAGTGTTTTTTGACAGGCTAAACAGCCTCAAACCGGCGAATGATGGTTATTATCAAATAAATCCCGTAACGGCGAGACTGGCGGTAACATGTAAATTTTCCGCCGGGTGAGAGTGCTACCCCAGTTCCGCAGCCAGCAGGGGAACGATCATTTCCTCCGCCCCCAAGCCACCGTGCCGGCCGACGAGAATATTCTCCTTGTCCGCCCACCACAGGTAAGCCTGCTCGCGGGCGGCCACGATGAAATCGCCCAGGCGGTCGTAGAGCCGGGGATGGGGCTGTCCCGGTCCAAACAACCCGGCAGCCACCGCTTCGGCGGGGTCGAGGAAGGCAAACTGCCCCGGCCAGGTCCCGTCGTAATAGCTGCGTATCGCATCGCCCTGCCCGGGGCGGATGAACAGGTACATCAGGCGGTGCTCGCCGGTGGGCATGATGTGCAGCAAGCGAGTCAACCCGGGGTGGTTGGCGATATCATAGAGAGGGTCTTTGCGGGTGGCGACCATGCCATGGTCGGCAGTCAGCAGCACCAGCGTATCCTTGCGCGCGGCGGGGGAGAGCCGGTCGAGGAACAGGCGCTCGAATCCCAGGCTGAAGGCGGCGAACTCGGCCACGGTGCGCTCGTCGTCCGGGTGGTAAAAATGCGAGAAATGGTCCACCTCGCCGGTGTAGACCCACAAATACTGCCGCTCTTGAGGGTTTCGTTCGACGATGTGGCGCAGATTGATCCACAAATCAGACACAGTGTTGAAACCCTGCACATCTACATCCTTGAAGAACATCTGCGACAGGCCAGAGCGAATGATGCTGCGGTGCTGCAGGGCATAGCTGCGGATGCCGTGGGCTGCCAGGTGGGTGCCCAGGGTGGGCGCCGTCAGGTAGGTTTCCGGTTTGAAGCCCGCCTTAGTTAGGCTGCCGATATCGTTCTGATAGTTGATCGGGGAATGCAGGATCATATTGGCAACGATGCCGTATTCCTTCAACCACAATTCGTAGCCCACCACGCCGTGTTCCGCCGGGCTGCGCCCGGACCACAGGCTGGTCAGCGCGGCGGAGGTGGTGCTGGGCGTGATCGAGCTCAGCGCGGCCAGCTGCCCCTGCTGCGCCAGGCGCTGCCCACACCGGTGCAGTGCCATCCGCCATCCAGCGCTGCAAGCGGTGCAGCGCCAGCGCATCCACCAGGATCAAGAGCACCCGGCGGTAACCGCGCTCGAAGGGGGTGGTCAATTCAGCGCGCAGCGGGCCAGCGCCCAGCGCCGGAGCTCCCAGCCAGCGGCATACGCTGCTCGGTAGGTTAAGGATCGATCCCCCCGCATAATCAGGGAGGATGAAGCCATCACCAGGGTCCAGGCCGGGCAGACGGGTGGCGGAAAGTTTAGGCAGCAGGGCAGAGGTGAGATCGGTCATGCGGGTTCCTTTTTGATATAATCGCAAGATGCGGCCCATTCTGCGCCGCAGAATGGGAACCATGAAGCTAATTAGAGCCTATCTTACCGCATTTCTCAAGCACACTCCAGGGTTGCTGCTGATCCTGGCCCTGGTTGGCTGCCATGGCAGCCAATCCCCGGGCAGGACGAACACCCCGGCAAGCCTGACACCCGCCGCAGAGAGCACTGCGGCTGCCATCGCTCGTCCCACCCGCACCCCTACAAGCACAGCCGCCCCCACGCCCACCCCGACCACGGCCCCGCTCAGCACCCTGGATGTACAGGCTGACGAGCTGAACGGGCTGACGATCACCTTCTGGCACCCGTGGAGCGGCGAGCAGGGTGCACTGTTACAAAACATCCTCGCCGAATTTAACCGCACCAACCGCTGGGGAATCACCGTCCAGGCAACTGCTTATGATGGGCTGGGCTGGTTGGAGGAGGCGGTGGAGGCTGGGCTGATCAGTGGAACCCTGCCCGATCTGCTGGTTGGCTATAATTACCAGGCGCTGCACTGGGACGCTTCCGGCCGCGTTTTGGTGGACCTTAACGAATATGCCGGCGACCCAACCTGGGGATTAAGCGGGGACGAGCAGGCAGATTTTTACCCCGCTTTTTGGGACCAGGACATTGCCGGAAGCGCCAGCGGGCCTTCCAAACGTTTTGGGCTACCCTTGCACCGCTCGGCGCTGGTACTGTATTACAACCAGAGCTTTTCCCAGTCGCTGGGATTCAGCGGTCTCCCGGATACCACCTACGATCTGCGCCTGCGGGCTTGTGCCGCGGCCGAAGCCAATGCCAGCGATGGGCAAACCGGCAACGACGGCACCGGCGGCTGGCTGGTGACGCCGCAGCCTTCCCTGCTGGTCAGTTGGATCTATGTCTTTGGCGGTGAGATTGCCCGCCCCGATGGGCGTGGATACCAGTTCAACACACCCCAGACCGGGCAGGCGTTGGACTATCTGAAAGGTCTGCAGGATAGCGGCTGCGCCTTTCAGGCAGCCGGTGCTGACCCCGCCAGCGAGTTTGCTGCCCGGCGGGCATTGTTCTTTGCCGGCAGCCTGTCAGAGCTGCCGGCGGTGGATGCTGCCTTTGCCGCGGCTGGCAACCGAGACTCCTGGACCATCCTGCCATTCCCCGCGGCGGAGGCTGCCCCCGTGCTGGTGACCTATGGCCCGGCATTAATGATCACCCGCTCAGAGACCCCCCGCCAGCTGGCAGCCTGGCTGGCAGCCGAGTGGCTGGTTTACCCGCCCAACCAGGCACAGTGGGTTGCAGCCAACCACCTGCTGCCAGTGCGCCAGTCCACCCTGGGGTTTCTCAACGATTCAACGGCAGAGAGCCCACAGTGGGCGGCAGCGCTGGACCTGCTCCCGCTGGCGCGCAGTGAGCCTGCATATACATCCTGGAGCGTGATGCGCTGGGCGCTCAATGATGCCATGGCAGAGCTGTTCGACCCGGCTTTCACCTCTGGTCAGATCCCCGATCTAATGGAAGCATTGGATCAGGCTGCACTGGAAATCTTCAACCAGGTGCGCTGATGGATACCCCGCCGCGGGTGGTGATCTATACCGACGGCGCCTGCGAGCCAAACCCGGGACCGGGCGGCTGGGCAGCGCTGCTGCGTTTCGGCAGCCAGGAAAAAACGCTCACCGGGCGCCAAGCGGCGACCACCAACAACCGCATGGAGCTGACCGCAGCCGTGCAGGCGCTGCAAGCGCTGAGCCGTCCTTGCCAGGTTGACTTTTACACCGATGCGGAATATCTGCGCCGCGGGATCACCGAGTGGCTGCCTGGCTGGAAAAAGCGCGGCTGGAAGCGCAAGGGCGGTGCGCTGGCTAACCAGGATCTATGGCAGGCACTGGAAGCTGCCCTTGCCGACCATGACATCACCTGGCACTGGGTACGCGGCCATGCCGGGGACCGCGATAACCAGCGGGTGGACCGCCTGGCGCGCCAGGCAATCCGCGGGCGCGGCTGATTTTTCCTTGACGGTTTGCCTGACTTGAGAGTATACTCACCCCCGCCGGGGTGTAGCGCAGCACGGTAGCGCACCGCGTTTGGGACGCGGGGGTCGGCGGTTCGAATCCGCCCGCCCCGACTTGAAATCTAATTCTTCGGACAGGCAGATTGAGAATGGCTAAGCAGAAATTTGATGGCGTGGTCGAGGCAGTTCGCTACACCCCCAGCGGGCAGATAGAATGGGTGCGAGCGTATGAGCGGCGCGGCGCGGCTTTCTCAGATCATGTGCTGATCCAGCGGGCGGATTTCGTCGCCCGGCTGAAAGCTGGCAAGCAGTTCCTGGTTGGCACGCGCATCCCTTACCTGGGCGGGATGTTCGAAACCGCTCAGCCCATCCAGCTATCAGCTAAAAATGGCGCCGAGATCATCGTTGCCGGCAATGCCAGCGCTGACCACGATGCCCTGGAAGGCGTACCAGTCATCTAGGTTTGCCAACGGCGAAACGGGGATGAGACGGAAGATTCCGCTTCATCCCCGTTTTGCTTTTTTTGCCTCCGCTGCGGTATAATTTTTGTGTGCCCACCCCCTTTTTCCACCTCAGCATTGCCCAGGATGTGCTGCAGCGCCCATCGCTTTCCGAGCCGGTGCGCACCATTCTGGTAAACCAGCGCTGCGCATTTCTGCTGGGTAATACCGCCCCGGATGTGCAGGGTATTTCCGGGCAAAGGCGCGCCGCTACCCACTTCTTTGACCTGCCCATCCAACCCGGCGATGCCCTGCCCTGGGAACGGATACTGGCGCTGCACCCTGCCCTGGGACAGCCGGGGCAGCTTGATCCAGCACAGGCGGCTTTTATTGCCGGCTACCTGTGCCACTTGAAGGCTGACTGGGATTGGGTGCGCGAGATATTTATTCCCGTTTTTGGTCCCCACTGCACCTGGGGCACATTCCGCCAGCGGTTGTATTACCACAATGTGCTGCGCGCCTACCTGGATCAGCACCTGCTCCCCGGGCTGCGCGGCCCCCTGGGGAGCTGCCTGGGCTCGGTGGAGCCGGACGGCTGGCTGCCCTTTGTCCCCAGCCGCCATCTGAGGGCATGGCGCGATCTGCTCACCCCCCAGTTCCACCCCGACGCCCCCGCGCAGACCGTGGAAGTCTTTGCGGCCCGCCAGGGTATCCCCACTGCAGAGTACTATGCCCTGCTCAACTCTGAAGCACGCATGCAAGCGGAGATTTTTGTGCACATCCCATCCCAGCAAATCGAGAGCTACCGCCAGCGCCTGCTGGCGGAGAGCACCCGGCTGGTGGAAAGTTATCTGGCAGCCGCAGTCAGGCCAGCCTCCCCGGTGGAAATATCCCGGGTTGCATCCCCTGTTCACCGGGCGAAGGAGAATCATCCATGAAACTGATCGATTACACCAGGCGGCATGCCGCGCCGAGCTTCCTGCAAAAATATTTAGACCGCCTGCAAACCTGGCTACCCTTTTGGTTCAGCGAGAAAATTGCCCACGAGCGCCTGGTCACCCGCCTGGGACGCGAATTAGATAACCGCTTTCTCCTGCTGAAGAATCTCCCCCTGGGGGACTCTCCCGATTTGACCCCCTATATTTTAATTGGGCCAAACGGGCTGGTCGTCTTGAGCGTCAGCACGCAGAAGGGTATTTACCGCGCCCGGGATGAGAGCTGGTGGGAATTGAGCAAAACATCCCGCAAGTACCAGCCCGCCCATCGCAATCCAATCCGCCAAACCTTGAGGCTGACCCAGCGTTTCAAGACTTTCCTTGAACGGCAGTCTTTCTCTTGTCCGGTCATTCTACCGGTGCTGTTATTCATTGACCCTGGCGTGCATATCGAAACATCCCGGCCGGCAGTACGCATTGTGCTCACCGATGGCGTCAAGAACCTGGCTGCCAACCTGCTGCAAGGTGACGAAGTGCTGCCCCCCAACCAAATCCGGGTGCTTGCTGATTTCCTCGACCGGGCTGCGCGCCCCGAACAAGTGCTGGATCTGCTTGGGGATCAGGAGGACTTCTTTGGCAAGGATCTGATCCAACCTGAAGAGAAACCGGCGCCGAAAGCACCCATGCCCGTGCCGCAGCTTGATCTGCCCCCGGTGCTGGAAAAGATGGGGCTGACGCGTGGTCAATGGGTTGGGGTGGCGCTGCTGGCAGTGCTTACCATGTTGGTACTGGGTGGCCTGATTTTCTTCGTCCTGTTCACCCAGTAGAGGAGCACTAGCTTGGCTGAGACCTTTCTTTCCGTGATCATTCCCGCCCATAACGAAGAGACGCGCCTGCCCGGCACGCTGCAGCAGGTGTTCGACTTTCTAGCGGTCCAACCTTACCCGGCTGAGGTGCTGGTGGTGGAGAACGCCAGCCATGACCGCACCTTGCAGGTAGCGCAAGATTTCGCCCGGCGCAATTCACTGCTGCAGGTGCTGCAATGCCCGCAGCGCGGCAAAGGATTTGCCGTGCGCCAGGGGATGCTGGCAGCGCGCGGCGAGTATCGTATTATGTGCGATGCAGACCTTTCCATGCCGGTCAGCGAGATCAATCGTTTCTTGCCCCCCCTTCTGAGCGGGGTGGATATCTCCATTGCATCGCGCGAGGCGCCCGGCGCCGTGCGCTATCACGAACCTTACTATCGCCACCTGATTGGGCGGGTATACAACAATCTGATCCGCTTGCTTACCTTGCCCGGCCTGCAGGACACCCAATGCGGCTACAAATGCTTCCGCGGCGCCGTGGTTGACGAATTGTTCACCCGGCAGACATTGGGTGGGTGGGCCTTCGATGTGGAGGTCTTGTTCATCGCCCGGCGGCGCGGGCTGCGCATTGTTGAAGTACCCATCCCGTGGACATATACCCCAGGAAGTAAAGTCAATATCTTGAGAAATTCCTTTCGCATGGCGATGGACCTGCTCACCATCCGGCTGAACGGCTGGCGGGGCGTGTATGAGCGCCCGCTTTGACCCGGCGCTGCTGCCACCCTCTCCAGACCTGAGTTTTGAGCAGGGGCTGTGGGCCGCCGGGGTGCACGGCGTGGGGGGGATTGACGAGGCCGGGCGCGGCCCCCTGGCCGGCCCGGTAGCTGCTGCGGTGGTGATCCTGCCGCCCCACCCTAGCCTGGCAGAACGGCTGGCGGGTGTGCGCGATTCCAAACAGATGACTCCACACCAGCGCCAGGAGGCTTGCCCGCGCATCAAGGAAGCCGCCCTGGGATACGCGGTCGGCTTTGCCGAGGCGGCGGAGATCGACGCACTGGGCATCCTGCCTGCCACGCGGCTGGCAGCCTGGCGCGCCTTGCAGGCACTGGAGCTGGCCCCCGAGCATCTGCTGCTCGATTATCTGTTCCTGCCGGAGGTGGATATTCCGCAGACTGCCCTGATCAAGGGCGACCGCCGTTCGTTGAGCATTGCAGCCGCCTCCGTGCTGGCTAAAACAGCACGGGACGCACGCCTGATGCAGATGGAAGAGGAATATCCCGGTTATGGCTTTGCCCGGCACAAAGGATACGGCACAGCCGTACACCGGGCGGCGCTGCAGCGGCTAGGACCCTGTCCGCAGCACCGGCGGTCTTTTCGGTTGGGATAGTCTCTCACCGCCAGGCACGCCGAGAACGCTGAAGCATTTTGCCAGCCTGCCAGATCAGGAGCGCTTTTACCTGACCGGTGGCATGGCACAGGACATCCAGTATGATGCTATTGGCAGATCATGCAGGACGGGGCTAACGGAATGGCTCACCGGCAGCGGCGGGTTTGCCAACCTTTCTCTATTGTGGCACACATTTGGTAAACGCGGTGCGTACCATCAGCGGCGAAGCCGCTGTCGCCTGGAGCCAGTGTTAGGCCACCTCCACTCAACTAAAAATCGACCCGATCAATAAGATCGTTGACAGCAAATTGAGCAGGCTGTGGGCCAGGATGCCCAGATAGATGTTCCGCTTTTTAGATACAAGATACGCCTGGGGAAGGATTCCCAAGATGATGCTCAATTGCTGCCAGGGCGCAAGGAAATGCTGGAGCGCAAAAAGCACAACATTGACCAATGGCGCCCAACCTTTTAGGCGGTAAAGCCTTGGCATTAGATAGCCGCGGAAATAGAGTTCCTCCACTATGGCCGCTGCAACATTTGCTATTCCATAGACTATCACCATCACAATCAGGATGATCCTTGAGTACCCACTGTCCGAAACGATAAACCACCCAGGTAGCCAGGAAAACACTGTTTTGATCAGAATATTTTCTACTGGGGATAATAGCAAAAATACAAGGATGGACCAAATAAGGAGCAGGGGAACCCAGAGAAAATATTGCCAGAGGGGGATTCTTTCTCGATAAACAACGATCCCTCGTAGCGAGAACTTGCCGTTTCGTTTCTTCCCTTCATAGCACAGGACTCCCAGTTGGAACGGGATAAGAATGAGGAAAACGCCAAACAGCGACGCAAAACGACGGGGAAGACCCAGATTTTCCACAATGGGTACAGCCAGGACATAGAAAACGAGGATCAATACGCCTGGCAATAAATGCAACAGGATCGATTGCCAGACAGAATGCGGTTGGATGTCTTGTTCTGAAACGGGCTGTAGTTCCATAAAAGTGAATTCCTTATTTGGTTTTTTTGATCGTCGCTAAAAGTAATGATCACTTCATGGCAAGGTCGCCATTTCTTCTGCATTATGGTTGTGTTTGGTGGCCATCGCGGTAGGACTGCCAGTTACCCGACAGCCCCCGCACAGATCCCGGCGTGCGGAATTATCGCACCGGGCCCTTCAGGAAAACTCGTATTCCGCAGTAGTTTTACCACCTGAAAGAAGAACAAGTTCAGGCTTGCCTACATCGGTTGCCTGCTACCTGGCTGCCTGACCCTTACCAGGACTGGACTTTCACCAGCAAGCAGACGATGTCTTTTCAGGACACACCACGTTGTGTTAGCCCGCTATTTCTCGGAAGTAGAATTTGAAGGAAATTGTACAATTGCAATAGTTTGGGATGCTATCACAATGCTTTCTGCTTTAAATTCGGTTAATACCTGCTGGCTAATCTCACTACGGAAAGAACGTCTCAAATCTGTATCAACTGGATATACCAGTCCTAGCTCAATCCAATTGTCTGTAAGTTTCACGTAAGTACGAGGCTCTAACGGTGTCATCTTTACCGCCAGTTTGCGACGCACTTCTCGTCGTTGCTTCTCAGCTTTGGGTAGTAGTTCATTATAAGCTGAATGTTCCAGCACAGCGTTTGCCATGATTTCGACTGCCCTTTTCCAATTGGACTCATATGTTATGGGCACTGTTATCTCATCCCAAACGAAGTTTAGGTGTACCGAGTAATTATATAGTGGTTCCTTAAATAAGAACGCATTGGATACCGTAACAATTCGCCCTGTATTATGATCGCCATTCAGCCATTTACCAATTTCCATGAGTGTTGTGCGCAACATACCAATATCTACTACATCTCCTCGAATCCCACCTGTTTCAACACGGTCGCCAATAGTAAATGGTTTTCCTGAAATAATTGTTATCCAACCAGCAATGCTTCCAATCACTTCCTGTAATGCAAACGCTAATCCTGCTGCTAAAATACCGACTGCGACTGACAAATCACCCAATCGTTGTATCCAAATTCCGATCAGCAAAAAAGCTGTTAGGATTGTGACAATGTAGGTTGTTACTTTGCGAATAGGGTATAGATAGGGGCTATCGGCAGAAATACGGTTGACTACATAACTCAATAACCAGCGACGAATTACTACTTCAGCTAACAAAACCAGTACCGATAAAATTAACTTTCGGTACGTTTCGTTGGACCATATTGTATTCCAAGTATCCATATTATTTCCTACAAACAAAAATACAGTTTCTCTCTGAGCCGCCTAACGGTTAAGGGTCGGGTAAGGAGGCGGCATTGCTGTCGCCCCCTCCCCTAAGAACCGGACGTGAGATTTTCACCTCATCCGGCTCAAGCCTTTCAAAAACGTCCTCTTCAGAACGCGGGTTCACATCAGATAAATTTCGGCTATGAATTTGCCAGTGGCAGGTGGGATGCAGCATTTCTAGATTGCTCATAATGTTACCACCACCTTTTGATTTCCAGATGATGTGATGTATATGCCATCCAGTTTCAAGGGTGATGGATTGTCCGCAACGAGGGCATAAGCCATTCTGTGCTTTCCACAGGTTGAGTAGCTGTTGGTTTCCTTTCAATCTGCCTACCATCTTCATCTTCAGGCGATCTTCAAAGTACAGCTCCCAGGCAGGATCGTAGGGATTAGCTTTAGCCCGGATTTTGATCTGTCTTCGGATGCGTGTGTGGGAGGCGGAAATCAGGCGAATGGTCATGGATTTGCCATCTTTACCGGTTACTTCTCCGCTGAAGACCCAATGCCGGTTGCCGACCGTCTTGAAGTATTTCTGTCTTACCCAACGAGCGCCTTTGTTCGGATGTCGGCGTTTTGCCCAATGCCAGAGAGCCTTGAAGATGGCGGCATCCACCTGGCGATAGGTTTGACTGCTGCATACATGCTGGTGGTAGTTCGCCCAGCCACGGATGACCGGATTGAGACGACTTATCAGGTCTCCCGCTGTTACTGTTTGGTTCTCTTTGATGATACAGCGGATTTTGGTCAAGAACGCCCGTACGTTTTTCCGGGCAGGCTTGATGAGCAGCTTTCCGTTGTATTTGCGGATATTCTGCCCCAGGAAGTCAAAGCCATTATCAATGTGCGTGATGTAGGTCTTTTCCGTCGAGAGTTCCAGTCCTCGTGTATTCATGAACTGCTCCACAAACGGCCTGACCTGGTTTTCCAACAGGTCTCTTGAGCGGGCTGTAACAATGAAGTCATCTGCGTATCGCACGAAGTTGACTCCACTGGCAGGCTTGTTGCTGTTCGAACAAAATCTGTCTCGCAATTCTTGCTCCAGCCCGTCCAGTACCAGGTTCATCAATGCGGGTGAGATTATGCCCCCTTGCGGCGTGCCTTCTTCTGTTGGGTGGAAGGCCCGCTTTTCGATGTACCCCGCCTTCAACCATTTGCACAACATGGCTTTCTCGAGTGGTATGTTTGCCATTAACCACTCATGACTGATTTTATCGAAGCAGGCTCGGATATCGCCCTCCAGGATCCAGCCAGGCGATACTTTACGCTTGGCTAGGACGATGAAGCACTGCTGGACTGCGTCTGCCGTTGACCGTTCCTTGCGAAACCCATACGAGTTAGGAGCGGCTGTGGTTTCGGCAACCGGGTCGAGTGCCAGCAAGTACAGGGCTTCCATCGCCCGGTCTTTCATCGTGGGTATTCCCAGTGGCCGCAGTTTCTTCGGATTGCTATTCTTGGGGATGTACGTCCGCCGCCGCGGTTGGGGTTGATAACCTCTTTGTCTCAGGTTCTGCACAGCGGTGGCTTTCTTGACCGGAGTGTCCCATTTCTCTTCGTCTACCCCTGGTGTATTCTTGCCTCGATTTTCTGTCACTCGCCGCACGGCCATACACTTGCCGCTGTACGAGCGGGTCAGCAGGCGTTGCAAGGCTTTCACCTTACCCCACCGGCCTTCCTGTGTCGCCTTCACGATACGCACTTGCAGCCGACGCACATTTCGGTTGACTGTTCGCCAATCAATCGCATTCCAGTTCACCTCCCTGTGGAAGAGCGCACAAGCATTTTCTGCTCTCATCTGCTTTCCCTTCCAGGCCGGTTTCTCAAGCTCTCTCGTGACGAAAGACCCTGTGGAAGTCTGCCCCCTTTCGGGGCGGGTATCCTCATCGTCCTTCTGATGACCCTGTCCATCTCATTACAAGTTGGCTTTCGCTTTTTCCACAATCCTTTGCCCGCCACCCCAACAGCTTTCCTTACGGATCGCCTGCCCCTTGTGGGGCGGAGTGTCGGGTTTACCACGTTTCTCTTGTATAACCTGGCAGGTTAGGTCCGCTCTCTTCGCCGGGAGTGTCGGTTTCCTCTTCCGCTTGCCCATGACAAGGAAATCAAAAGCCCTTGTGCCCACTCCGTTGCCTTTTGGCTCAAGCCTGTTATCTGCGCCTTCTGCTTGCTCCGCCTGACGACGTTTATCGAGCGTTTGCATATGCTGACCATATTGCCAATCCTGGCCCTAGCCCTTTAGCGCTTCCGGGCGCATTTCGGCCTTGCGGCTTCCATGCTGGTGCAAATCGCACCATTGGTACTTTGTCGGTGGTGCTGCGTTAGACCACCTAGGATACTGCTGATGGGACAGCAGGTCTTGTCAGAATTTCACCCGCAAGACAATTACTCAAGAGACCTCGTGTCGCACTTTGATGTGGCGACCAGAGCCAATGCCGAAGCCCAGTTCAACGCCCCGCCACATCAAACCGAGTTCAACTAAGCCGTCTCAAGCAAGCACCCTGGTTGTTTGGGATTTAAGGTACGCCGCCAAAATATACCCGGTTCTTTGCAACGAGCCTACTTGAGTTAATTGTACACCCGGAATGCTAAAGCTTGACCACCTGAGCAGGTAATAATCAGGGTTTTAACATTCTCACCTGACTTTGTTGGCCCTGATCTCCTCCGATTTTGGCCTTGTGAAACTAGAACATCCGTGCTATAATACCCTCGGACTGGCGCTCTTTCGCCGGTCCTTTTCCTTAACCCTTGGCACTTGACCCTATCCCCAGACAAACCATTCACACCCCTTAGCATAATTCGCGGATAACTCTCTATGCGCCAGTCCCCTTCCTCCCCCCAAACGTCTCCCTGGCGGGCAGCCCGGCAACAAATTGGTCAGCCCCTCCCCTAGTCGTTCCTCGTCGTTTTAGTCGTTCCTCTTTTTCCCCTCAATTAGGGCTATAACATATTCCCTTGACAAGCTTATTTGTCGTTGCGATTGCTGGTGTTCTTCCAGCCCGAAGCAAGCTCCCTGCCCATTTGGGGGTTGCTTCGTCGGGCAAAGTACGCCGCTTGACCTTTAAGCGCATCCTCGCCGCGACAACGACTTTGTTAAAGCCCTGCCGTGTGCAGCTGCTAGATGGCTAAACAGCACCCTATCGCGTTATAATGGGACTATATACCTCTTCACCCATCCATGAACTAGCGGATGAAATCCACAGCCCCCCTTGCCGCCCGGATGCGCCCCGCACTGTGATCGACGCTGCGCTCGAGCGGCACAAGCTCTACCAGAAGAAGACGGTGCTTTTGATGAATGAAGTAATAACCTGAGGCAGGAATAAGGAGAAGCATATGTCCACCAAGAAAATTGTCCGCCAGCCCGGTCTTTGGGATAGCCCGATCCAGCCGCTCAGCCTGGGGCGCGGCATTACCTTCAGTGATGTGCAGTGGGATCAAAGCGGCGCGCTGGTGTGGCGTGAAGGGCGCTCAGACCGCGGCGTGCTGGTGGTGCAGCCGCCGGACGGACAGGCGCCGCGTGATCTGAACAGCGACTATGGCGTGCGCGCCAAAGTTGGCTATGGCGGCGGGGATTTCACCGTCAGCCGCGGGCAGGTGTACTTTGCCGAGGCCGAATCGGGTCGCTTATATTGCCAGCCGCTGTCCGCCGGAACAGCCCGCCCGGTCACGCCCGCCTTTGGCAGCGCCGCCGCCCCGGCGCTTTCCCCGGATGGTCATTGGATACTCTATGTGCATACCTATGAGGGGCAGGACGCACTGGCACTGGTCGACGCCGAAGGGCAGCACTGGCCCTCCCGCCTGGTGAGCGGCGAAGACTTCTATATGCAGCCCTGCTGGCACCCGGATGGACGGCGTATCGCCTGGGTGACGTGGAATCACCCCAACATGCCCTGGGACGGCACCTGGCTGCGCACTGGCAGACTTGCCCTGGGGGAGAACGGATTGCCATCTATTTATGAAATGACCACAGTAGCCGGGGATGAGCAGACCGCCATCTTCCAGCCGCAGTTCTCGCCCGATGGACGCTGGCTGGCCTATATCTCGGATAAGAACGGGTGGTGGCAGATCTATGTCTACGATCTGGAAGCAGGCGAGCACCGCCAGCTGACCCAGCTACTCGCGGAGCACGGCGAGCCCGCCTGGGTGCAGGGGGTGCGCACCTATACCTTCTCTGCCGATGGCAAGCGGATATTCTTCCTGCGCAACCAGATGGGCGCGATCACCCTATGGCATCTTGAGGTAGCCACCGGCGCAGAGCAGCCCCTGCCGCTGCCTGGGTACACCGCTCTGTTCCAACCGGCAGCCGCGCCGGACGGCAAACGCCTGGCGCTGATCGCCTCCGCCGGAAATGTTCCCCCGCGGGTGATCACCTGCGACCTGGGAGGCGCAGCCCATGTCTGGCGGCGTTCGATGGCAGAAGAGCTATCCCCTGCCGCGTATGCGCTCCCCCAGCACATCACCTGGCCCGGGATGGATGGCGGGGCGGTGCATGGCTTGTTCTACCCCCCCCAGAACGAAGCTTTTGAGGTTGCCAGCCTGCCACCTCTGGTGGTGCTGGTGCACGGCGGCCCGACCAGCCAGCGCGTGGCATCCTTCAGCGGGGGCATTCAGTTCTTCACCAGCCGCGGTTACGCCGTTCTGGATGTTAACTACCGCGGCAGCACCGGCTACGGGCGTGAATACCGCAACAAACTGCGCAGTAATTGGGGAATTTATGATGTCCAGGATTCGGTCAGCGGGGCGCGGGCTTTGGTAGATAAAAAACTGGCAGATGGCGCCCGGTTGGTCATCATGGGCGGCAGCGCGGGCGGCTTTACCGTGCTCAAGGCGCTGGAGGATTATCCCGCTTTCTTCCGCGCCGGCATCTGCCTGTACGGCGTCTCCAACCAGTTCACCCTGGCGGCTGATACGCACAAATTCGAGGCACGCTACTCTGACACCCTGCTCGGGCCGCTGCCCCAGGCGGCGGAAATCTACCGCAAGCGCTCGCCGATCTTCTTTGTGGACAAGATCCGCGATCCGCTGATCCTCTTCCAGGGCGAGATCGACAACGTCGTCCCGCGGGCGCAATCAGACGAGGTGGTGGACTCGCTCAAACGCCGCGGCGTGCCGCACGAGTACCATCTTTATGCTGGTGAGGGGCACGGTTTCCGCAAGACTGAAAATGTCGCCGCCATGTACCAGGCGATCGACAAATTCCTGCGCCAGTATGTGATCTTTGCATAGGGGTAGGTGCCCGAATCGGAAGTCATTCTTTCCAGCCGTGCGCCCCGCGCAGCGGGACAAACGCCACCGCCAGGATCTGCTCCTGGTCGAATTCCGTGCCCTGGCGGCGCCAGCGCTCCAGTATCTGGCTGCCGTGACCGCCCACCGGGATGACCAACCGCCCGCCATCGGCTAACTGCTCCAGCAGCGGCTGTGGCACCGCGGGAGAAGCTGCGGTGACCATGATGGCCTGATAGGGGGCGTAGCGGGGCAGCCCCAGCGTGCCATCACCCAGGTGCACGGCGACATTGCGCACCCCCAGCGCCTGCAAAACCTGCTCGGCCTTCTCCGCCAGGGCGGCATGGCGCTCGATGGTATGCACGGTGTGGGCCAGCTGCGCTAGTACAACCGCCTGGTAGCCCGAGCCGGTACCGACCTCCAAAACTGTCTCGGCTCCCTGCAATTCCAGCATCTCGCTCATCAAGGCAACAATATACGGCTGAGAGATGGTCTGCCCCTGACCAATAGGCAGCGGGCCGTCTGTATATGCCATCTCCAAATATTCCGGCGGTACGAAACGGTGGCGTGGCACCTGGCGCATCGCCTCCAGCACGCGTGGGTCGCGCACCCCGCGGGGGATGATCTGGTCACGGACCATGCGGAGGCGGTCTTGGGTGTAGGAGGAGGGGGAGGAGGTCATGGGTCTCAGATTGATCGGTAAACGGATATATAACGGATTAGCTCATCAAATAGCCAATAATCCATTGAGTCGTTGCCACCAACGCTTCCAGGTGGGTGCGCTCGTAGTTGTGGGAGGCGTCCACGCCGGGGCCGATCAATGCCACGGCGACATCGCCGCCTGCCCGCCAGTAGGCTTCGCCATCCGAGCCGTAGTAAGGGTAGATGTCCACCATGTAGGGGATGCCATACTGGTCGGCAATCTGGCGCAGGCGCTGGCTCAGCCCGTGATGGTATGGCCCGCCCGAGTCTTTGACGCACAGGGTGGTGTGGTATTCGTCTGAAGTCTGCCCGTCACCCACCGCAGCCATATCCACCGCCACCAGCTCGGTCACTTCGGGCGGAATGCCCGCGGCGGCCCCGTGACCCGCCTCTTCGTAGTTGCTGATCAGCAAGGTGGTGTCTTGGGCCGGTTGGATGCCCGCATCGCTGAGCGCTTTCACCGCTGCCAGCAGACAGGCCACGCAGGCTTTGTCATCCAGGTGGCGCGAGCGCACAAAACCGTTGGTGAGCTCGACGCGCGGGTCAAAAGCCACGAAATCGCCCACGTGGATGCCCAAGGCCTCGGTGTCTTCCTTGTTTACCGTTTGCGCATCCAGGCGCACCTCCATGTTTTCATCATCGCGCAGCGCCTCACCGACCACCTTCCCGTACACGTGCGAAGAGGCCTTTTCCAGCAAGATGGAGCCGCGCACTGGCTCCCCTTTGGATGCAAAGACCGTACAGCCCTCGCCCTCCACCGTGTTCCAGGCGAAACCGCCAAGCTTGGTCAGCTTGAGCCGCCCGTTGGATTTGATCTCCTTGACCATGGCGCCCAGCGTATCCACATGGGCAGTCAGGGCGCGCGGGGCATCGTTACTCTGCCCGGGCCAGGATGCCACCAGTGCGCCTTTGCGGGTGCGGTGCAGGCGCAGGGCGGGGTATGCCTGCAGCGCCCCTTCGGTAAATTCAGAACAGATGACTGGCGGCCTGATGGACCGGATGACACACACCGCATTGCGCTCCACCCTGCGCCAGCGACTGTTAGAACTAGAGCAATCCAGCAACCAGGCTGTCGCTACCAGCGCCGGTTTGATCCGCTATGCAATGGTGGTGCAAATGGTGCATCACATGCTACCAGCAGGTCACTCGGTGATCTATGAGACAGTTGAGGGGGATGAGCTCCCCAGCCAGCCGGTAAAGGCAGCTTACGAACCTGCTTCAGCTATTACCGCCCAAACCGACGCCATTGCTGAAGAGAGCCAAGACGAAGAAGGGCGAGGTGAACTGTTAGTACCCTATGTTGAAGCTGCCCGGCGCTTTTATCTGCCTCAGTGGGTAGCCTTTGACGATCAGGGCCGGCTGTTGGTCGGCTCAGTTAATGAAGCTGAGGCACACATCGCTTCGATGCAGTTCTACCTGTCCGTCTTGCACACTTCGGTCAGCCTGGCTCCCTACATAGTTGCAGACGTTGAATACCAACAAAAGCGTTATGGCATCCTGGGGCAGTTGGTCAACCAGGGGCGCGCCTTAGCCCAGTTTGAAGTGAGTGAGATCATCCAGACGATCAAGCGCAGAGCCACTGCCGATGACCTTAACCGCGGTCTCAGCCTGAGTCTGCCCTATTTCGATGACCAGCAATTGGAACTAGACAACTTCGATTTCGAGGTAATCCCGGCCGGGCGGATCATGTTCGTCCAAAGTTTTGTGGTCCGGGCAGTGCGCGAGCAAATAGCCAAAGTTGCCCAGGACACCCGCTTCAGCCATTCTACCCGCCAGCAACTGCTGGTGGCGTTACGCACCCTGGAGCAGGCTTTCCTGCCCCCAGACGCAGCGTAATTTTACAGGTTATCAAATGTTGTTTTCAATCTTACTACTCATTGCAATTGCCTACGTCGCCTACCGGCTAGCGCCGCGTGAAGCGCGCTGAAGACGCCCATGTGCACGGCGCCGGGCAGATTGGCCTGCTGGCGGCGGTAGCATTGTTCGGGGTAGATTACTTCACCTCATTCTTCTATGCCACCGGCGAAATGATGGGTGCACTGCACCCGTACGGTTTGCAGCAGTACGGCTATATCGCCGTAGCAGTCATCGCCCTGGCAAACGCCGTTTTTGGTTTTCTCTACATGTACTCGCTGGGCATCTTCAACGAGGGCGGTGGTTCTTACACCGCCTCCATGCGCTACCTGACGCCGGCCCTCAGCCTGGTCGTGGCGGTAGTGCTGATCCAGGACTACATTTTCACCATCGTCGTTTCAGCCCTTTCTGGTGGGGATCAGCTCCTGTCGATCCTGGGCAAGTACGATAGTAATTGGTTCTGGCATTTTGCCATCGGCGCAGCTCTGGCTGCCATCACCTGGTGGCTGACCATCCGCGGCCGCGGCGAGTTATCCCGCGTCGTCTTCATCATGCTGGGTATCTTCATCTGCTTAACCCTGGTTATGGTTGGTGGGCTGCTCGTGGCGGATGTGCGCGGGGTGGCACCAGTCGCCTTGGAGGAGCAGACCACCCATGTTACGCTGGGGCAAGCCGCTTATCACATGCTCACCGCCTCGATGAAAGGCCTGGTCGCGTTCGAGCGGCCTGGAAGCTATGTCCAACGGCATCCAGTTCGTTAAGAACGAAGATTTCGGCCTGGTTCGCTGGGGTAAGAAACGTTTACCGAAGCTGATCCGGCTGTGGAACTTCTACAGTGGCAAGTCAGGCATAGGGCGCATGGTGCAGACCTCGTTCCTGTTCTATGGTGGTCTGACCACTCTGATGCTGGCTTCGTTTGCCATACGCTTCAACGTCTTCGATGGCACCCAGGGCCGAACGTTGGTCGGCAACCTGGCTTTTATCGGCTTTGGACAACTGCCCGGTGCCAACACCTTGCTAAGCGGCGGACTGCTGTTCTGGGCGTATCAGATCCTGGCTGTGGCTTTGCTGGCAGCCGCCTCGATGACTGCCTTCCAGGATTTACAGGCTACTGAATGGCGCGATGTGGCCATCGGCGAACTGCCTGAGTTCATCGTGTACCGCAATTCCCAAGGCACGTTTACACGTTCCGTGACTGTCGGTTTTATCATTACGATAATCCTTATGCTGGTTGTCCGCGGCAGGACCACGGTGGCGGTTCCATTCTATGGCGTTGGCGTCTTTATGCCCATTATGGTCATGGGGTTTGCGATTCGCAAGCATATCCTGAGCCATTTCACCGGCCGCGTCCGTAAATGGGGCAGCCGGGCGGCTGGTATTGCCGCAGTGCTGGCTGCGTTTGTCTTTGTCGGGCAAATCGTCGGTAAGTGGGAGGAGGGCGGCTGGGTGGTGCTGATCTCCTTCAGCATCCTGGTGTTGGCAGCCAACGGCATGTTGATCTCGCCGAGCGGCTTCCGTGATCCCAAACAGATCCACCGCATTGTGCGTGAAAAAGCCCGTGTGCAAGGCTCGATGGGTTCGATCGTTGAGTGGCAGTCGCTCAAGATGCAAGAATATCGCTATTGCCCTGCTGGTGGGCATCACCCATTTCTTTGAGTTATTGGGCGTGCGCCGGCCTGTGCGTTATGAAGCACCAGTTCCGGCTGGCGATTATGACCACGCGCTGCATACGGATCACCCTGAAGCACCTTCGTTGTTAGCCCAGTACCTGGAAAAGCCATCTGAGCCGCACCTGGGAGGTAAACCCAAGGAGACTTCCTCAGCAAAGGAATAACTTATCCCGGCCTGTCCGGGGAGCATCGCGATGATTTCTCACCCAATCTATTGCCTGCAGGTCGCCGAAGCATTTGACGGCACTCGAAACTTCGCCGGAAGGGCTAACCTCCGGCGAAGTTTCAACGCGCCAGGCGCTCTATGGGCACAACGTGCTGGCTGAGCAGCCTGCTGAGCCAGTCTGGCGCAAGCTGCTGGCCCACCTGGCCCATCCCATGGCGCTGCTGCTGTGGACAGCCGGGGGCCTGGCGATCGGGATCGGCGACCCGACCCTGGGAGCAGTGATCTGGGCGGTGGTACTGATCAATGGGGCTGCTTCATTCACTCGAGAATACCGCGCCAGCCAGGCTATTGCGTTTTTGAAGCAAATGCTGCCCGGCTATGCCCGGGTAATCCGCGAGAACAGCGAACAGAAAATACCGGCCAGGGAGATCATTCCCGGCGATATCCTGGTGCTGGCTGAGGGGGATAACATTCCGGCAGACGCCCGGGTGATAGAGGAGTATGGGCTGCGAACCAACCATGCCGCGCTGACCGGGAAGCCTTACCCGCACGGAAAACCGCTGACGCTTCTCTGCGCGAAGGCTTGAGCGAAGTGGAACGCCCTAACCTGGTCTTTGCAGGAACATCAGTCGTCTCAGGGACTGGGCGGGCAGTGGTATATGCTACCGGGATGCTCACCCAGTTTGGACGCATCGCCCGCCTGACCCAGGCTGTCCGCGAAGAACCCAGCCGCTTGCAAAGAGAGCTATACCATCTAACTCAGGTGATCTCCCTGGCCGCGCTGGTGATTGGAGCAATTGTCCTGGCGGTGGGTGCCTTTGAGGTTGGGTTAGGCCTGAAAGAGGCGCTGCTGCTGGCGATCGGCATCATCGTGGCAGCCTTACCCGAAGGGCTGCCGGCTACCGTAACGCTGAGCCTGGCCATGGCCGTGCAGCGCCTGGCCCAGCATGGGGTGCTGGTTAAAAGACTGGCGCTGGTCGAGACGTTGGGTAATATCTCGGTAATCTGCACAGATAAAAGCGGAACGCTGACCCAGAACCAGATGACCGTCCAGCAAGTGTGGGTTGCCGGGCAAAGGCTGGCCGTCTCGGGGGTTGGATACGAACCACGTGGTGGATTTACACCCCGCCCGCAGGGCCAGCCCTTTGAGCCTGACCTATCAGGCCTGCTCACCGCGGCCGTGTTATGCAACAACTCCCGGCTCACCCCGCCTACGCCCGAGATCCCCAAGTGGAGCTGCCTGGGCGATCAGACTGAGGCGGCCCTGAGGGTAGCGGGGATCAAGGGTGGAATGGAGGAAACAGCACTGGAGCGGGCTTTCCCGCGCGTCCATGAGATCCCCTTCGATGCCCGCCGAAAGCGGATGAGCACCATCCATCGCGTGCTGCACAGCGAGGCAAAGCTGCCTGGCCTGGTAAATGGACAGCAAGCAGCCTTTGTGAAAGGGGCGCCGCGTGAGGTGCTCCAGCTTTGTACCCACATCCTGGTAAGAGGTCAGGTGGAACCCCTGGATGAAGCCTGGCGCGTTCAGATCCATAACACTATTGATGAATATGCTCAGGGGGCATTGCGCGTGCTCGCCCTGGCTTACCGCGAAACGTCATCTCGCCCTGGCAGTTACATGGTTGAACGAGTAGAGAACCAGCTAACTTTCTTGGGTCTGATGGCGATGATGGATCCGCCGCGGCCGGAAGTTGCCCAGGCAGTTCAGGTGTGCCGGCAGGCGGGCATTCGCATGGTGATGATCACCGGTGATTATGGCCTGACCGCCGAGTCGTTGGCGCGCCGGATTGGTATGCTGGAAAAGGCGAATCCAATGATCGTGACCGGCGCGGATCTGGATGCACTGAACGATATTGAATTGCAAACTTTATTGGACAAAGAAGGTCATCTTTGCCCGCATGGCACCTGAGCACAAGCTGCGGTTGGTGGCAGCTTTCCAGGCGCGTGGCGAGATCGTGGCAGTAACCGGCGATGGGGTCAACGATGCACCAGCGCTGCGTAAGGCCGATGTGGGCATCGCCATGGGATTGGTCGGTACGGATGTCGCCAAAGAGGCTGCTGATATCATCCTGACCAATGATAATTTTTCTACAATTACCACGGCGATTGAAGAAGGCCGGGCAGTATATGATAACCTGCGCAAGTTCATTACTTATATTTTTTCCAGCAACGTGCCCGAGATCCTGCCCTTTATCTTGACAGCCCTGCTCTCGCCAGTTACCATGCCGTTGGCGCTGCGGGTCAAACAGATCCTGGCGATTGACCTGGGAACCGACCTTTTCCCGGCGTTGGCGTTAAGCACTGAAAAGCCAGAGCCTGATGTGATGCGGCGCCCGCCCCGCCGGGTTAACCAGCCGCTGGTAGACCGGGGCTTGCTGGCTCGGGCTTTCTTATGGCTGGGGTTGATCGAAGCAGGATTATGTTACGCCGGCTTCTTTTTCGTGTATGATTGGATTGAGCTGCCCAGCTTAAAACCCATGCATGATTTCCTGTTCTCAAATGCCCTACACATCACCCACAGCAACCAGTACGGGTTAGCCGTGACCGTCTTCTACGCGGGCGTGGTGATGGCACAGATTGGCAACGCCTTTGCCTGCCGCACAGAACGCAGCCGGGGTCGGACCTTGGGCTGGTTGAGCAATCCCTCGCTGCTGTTAGGCATTGCCATTGAGATGATCATCCTGCTAGGGCTGGTTTACTTCCCGCCGCTGGCAGGCTTATTTGAACATTTACCAATTCCAATCATCTTGTGGCTGGGACTGTTTTTTTATCCCGTTGGGGTATATGCCCTGGACTGGCTCAGGAAGGTGGTTCTCCGTAGATCGCCTGGTGTGCCAATCCGGTAGGACTGGGCGTGTTCAGCAAGCCAGCCAGGAAGGTCAACAGGTATTCTTGGTCGATCGCCGGGAATGTCATCTTATCTCCTTCTCGAAACAGGGGGGTGGGTTACGGGATAACCTGATTATACTCCTGGTAAATAACCTGACCGGCCCGAAGCGATCTCCAAGCTTGCCGGGGGACTGTGATTTTCATGCGGTATAATGGGGCGCATGGAATCCAATGATATCGATGAAACCCGCCCTACCCCGGCGGAAACAGAAGCTGGCGCGTCCGGACAGACCGTGCCAACAGCGGTAAATCTGGAAGACACCCAGCTCAGCCAGGTGCAACCAGAGCTTCCACAGGAAATGCCGCCTGCGCCTGAAATCGTGGAGAAAAAGAAAGGCTCCCGGCGCTGGCTGTTGTGGGCCATCCTGGGCATCCTGCTGCTGGCACTGATCGCGGTTGGCAGCGGGTACGCGGGATACAATTCAGCCATCCAGGAACGCACCTACCACCAGAGCACTGTGGTCGCCGGAGAGGCCGCCATGCAGTTCGACCTGGCGCTGCAAGATATGGCAGCCGGCAACTACGAGCGTGCCCGCCAGCGCCTAGAGTACGTCATCGATCTCGATCCAAGTTTCCCCAATGCGATGGATCAGCTGGCACGCGTATTGACCGAGCTGCGCACCACCGCCACCCCTACCGTGGCTCCCACGCCTACCCTGACCCCTACCCCCGACCTGCGCGGCCGAGATGAACTGTACGCGCAGGCGCAAACCGCCCTGCTGGGGCGCGAATGGACCACCGCCATCGACACCTTGCTCACCCTGCGCAAACGCTACCCCGACTTCAACGCCGTACAGGTGGACGGCATGCTGTATGTGGCGCTGCTCAACCGCGGCGTTGATCGCATTTCCCTGCTGGCAGACCTTGAAGGCGGCACGTATGACCTGGCGCTGGCTGAGCGCTTTGGCCCGCTGGATTCTGAGGCCAACAACTATCGCGACTGGGCCGAGATGTACATCCGCGGGGCCAGCTACTGGAATGTGGATTGGGCGCAAGCGGTGTATTATTTCTCTCAGCTCTCCGTCTCCGCCCCCAATCTGACCGATGCCTCCGGCTGGACCTCTCGCGACCGCTACTTGAAGGCCCTGCTGGGTTACGGCGACTACCTGGCAGCCAACGGTGACTGGTGCGGGGCGCAAACGCAGTACGACACCTACATGTCCTTGATCGCCGATTCCGTAGTCGAGCCCACGGCGGTGTATGCTGCCGATGAGTGCTCGCAGGGCGAGATTATCGAGTCAACCCCCATCCCGACATCGGCTGTCACTACACCTACGCCGACCCCCACGCCTACCCCCACTCCCGAGACAAATCCCTCAGGCGGAACACCCTATCCATGACGCCCAGCAATTGGGTGCTCGACCTGGCATAGAATTGCTGCCAGATATGGCGGTTATGGCAGCGGCGCGCGGAACAGCTCGAACGGCTGGCGATCGGGGTAATAATAGTAGACATTCCTCTCAGGGAATAACCTGGTCAATGCAGCTTCGCGCTGCGGGTTGGTCGTCCAGGCAAAAATAAGCGGGGAACTCAGGTCAGGATTTTCCAGATCCAACAAAGCCCCATATTCCATCCAAAGATTGGCATTGACGATCACCAGTGCCGGTGTCAGCGCCTGCACCTCCGGCTGGCGGAAGGGCTGTTGGTCAGCGGCAGAGATGCCGTTAAGGTTCACCATTCCGCCCAGCCGGATAGGGGTGTACAGGGCCAGGTTGAGCATGACTAACACGCCAACCAGCCAGGTCACCAGCAGCGGGCGTAACTTTCGCCAGCCAATCACCGCACGGGGAGTATTCTCAGAACCCAACGGCCAGCCCGCCAGCCAGGCGATTCCGGCTGCACTGAAAATGGTCAGGCTGAACAGACCTTCGTAATAATAGCGCGGCCCGTACAAGGCTGCTCCGATCCAATAGGCCAGGTATACCAGCACCAGGCTGGGGAAAATACCCCCCAGCAGCAAAGCGGAGGCATTGCGCCGCGCCGCCCACAGCCCAAACGGCAAAAATAAAAAGGAGAATAATCCCCAGCCGAACAGGTCCGCGCTCCCCGCTAAAAAGTTCAGGCGCAGGTTGGACAGCGCATTTTTAATCGTATGCCCGCTCTCGGTGACGCCAATCCCAACCCCAAAACCTACCCGGTCATAAGGCCACCACAGCGTGTAGGGGTTCAACAGCGGGTCGCCGGTGAGGGTATACTGCCAGAGCAGGTACAGACCGACCCCAACCAGCCCGGCCAGTGCCACCGCCAGCAGGCGGCGGCGCTCTGCCCAACTCCCCTGGCGCAGCCTGACCAGGCCATGTATGCAGAATGGCAGGGCCACCGCCAGGGCGGTCAAGGGACGGGTGAGCTGCAGCGCCACCAGCAGCAGGCCAGCTGCCAGGGTTGGCAGCCAGGGGCGCCGGGCCGGGTTGGGACCAAAGGCAGCCAGCCAGGCTAAGGCAAAGCCGGCTGACAGGACCAGTCCCAGCGGGTGGGAGAGCAGTGAACCTGAATTCAGCAGGAAGAAAGGCGAGGTCAGGGTCAGGGCGGCGGCCAACAGCCCTACCCCCGGGTTGAATACACGCCGCCCCAGGCGGTAGGTCAGCCAGACACCCAGCCCGGCGAGCAGCGGATTGACCCAGGCGCGCAACCCCAGCAAGACGCCCAGCGAGAGTACCGCCGGCCAGCCCGGCGGGTACTTGCCGAAGCGCAGCCCCTCATGATCGACCACAAATGGCACCAGGAAACTCTCAGTGTATTCTGGGGATGGCAGGCTGAGGCGACCATCCGTCAGCAGGTTTGCCTGCCAGACATAGGCAAGCTCATCCTCGATGTGCGGCACCGCATCGTAGATATGCCAGGTGACCCACGCGGCGGCCAGGAAGCCCCCCAGACTCAATACCAGGGCAAGCCAGTCGCACAACCGGGAGGCGGGCAGCCGGCAGAAGAACTTCATACGTGGCAGGCCTCGATCGCCCGCAGCGCTGCCGGGTGTAGATGTCCATTGGAGGCGAGGATGCCCCGATTGTAGGCCAGGGTGCGTCCGGTGCTGAAATCCAGCGCCCGCCCATCCAGGTCCGTGACGCAGCCACCCGCTTCTTGAACAATGCGCGAACCCGCCGCCACATCCCAAATCTTCTCGTGGTACGTGGGGGTGTCAGCCGGAAGAACACGCAGCATCAGCTCAGCTTTCCCGGCAGCCAGCAGGGCATACTTGACCTGGCTGTCCACGCGCAGCGGCGGGGCTTCTGCGCCCAGTTCTCTCGCCAGCCGGTCCACCAGCTCGATATTGGTATGTTCAGCCGCGTAAGAGCGCACCAGCCGTGCCTGCCCCGCCTCACGGCAACCTGAGACGGACAGGGATGCCAACCTGCCCGGCTCGTCCAGCGCGGTGATCCAGGCACCCTGTCCGCGCACTGCCAGGATCAGCGCGCCTGAGCCATCACCATCCGGCTGGGTAAGCTCGCTAAACCGGGGGCAGCCCAGCACGCCAAGCTGCACCTGCCCTGTTTCGACCAGAGCCAGCGCCACCGCATACTGCCCGCGGCGCAAGAAGCCCTTGGTGCCGTCAATCGGGTCGCAGGTCCAAAAGCGCAAGCCTGGCTCAGCCTGCCCGCGGTCGATCCAGGCACAGGTTTCTTCTGGGGTGGCTTCCGGCACCAGCCGGGAGACATATCCCACAATCTGTTCCAGCGTAAGCGCCGCCGCCGGAGTGCGTAGCATCGCCGCAGTCTCCTCCGCTACCAACAGGTCATCAGGGAAGGCCTGTGCCAGCCTCCGGCTGAGCACTGCCTGGACAGAATAATCCGCCACCGTCACCGGTGAGCGGTCGTCTTTAATCAGCGCCGGCGGCGCCAGCTCATCCTGGATGTGGCGCGCCAGGAGGGCCGCCTGGTGGACGGCGTGCAGGGCAAATTCGGCTTCGGGGCTATGAGCAATGAAACGCATGACCGTGAGGATTATACCGCTTTACGGAATGCAAAGAGAAAGGCAACCTGTCTTGAGAGAATAAAAAATCGTTGGGGCACCGGAGCATAACCAGTTTTTGTGATAGACTTAGTTAACTCAATCCGCGCCCATGGTTCAATAAGGAGGAGAAATATGCTGACCCACACTATCCTGCTCGCCGTTCTGCAGCAAGCCGAAGAAGAACAATCCTTCCCCTGGTGGCTGGTGATCCTGATCCTGGCGATCCTCATGGCCATCGTCATCTGGGCGCTGACCCGCAACGCCAAAGCCAGCGAGGTCCCGCATGTGGAACATGCGCACACCGAACCAGAGCCCACCCCGCTGCCCGTAGTTGCTGCCCGCGCCCCCGAACCGGTCGCCGCGGTGGTAGAAGCCCCGGTTGTTCCCGATGACCTCAAGATCATCGAGGGGATTGGCCCCAAGATCTCCAGCCTGCTGAATGCAGCCGGCATCTTTACCTTCGCCCAACTGGCCCATACCTCCGTGGCGGATCTGCAGGGCATCCTGGATAAGGCCGGACTGCGCCTGGGCGACCCCGCTACCTGGCCCGAACAGGCTGCCGTGGCAGCCAAGGGCGACCTGGCAGGGCTGCAAGCGCTGCAGGACTCGCTCAAGGGCGGGCGTAGGGTTTAACGATATAAATCGGGATTTTTGAACGGCACCAGTGCCATGATGACCGCCGGCTCGTACAGCGCAGCCCGGTCGATCACGTCGCCGGTCAGGATGCCGATGGCACCGTTCTTCTGTTTAGAATTAGTCTGGGCGAAGACAATATCATCGGCTTCGCCCAATTCTTTTCCTTGCCGGATCAGCTTCGCTACCGCCGGGGGCAGGAAAAAAGTACCCGTGCGCCCCTTGCCTTCCATGCCATCCGCTGAAAGCACCACCACCCAGGCAAAGGCACTCAGCTCAGCCCCGTGAGGTTCCACCCCGCCCTCAATGCCCACGCCAAAATCGGCCTCCGGCTGCGCCTGCAGCGCCGCCCGGGCGCGATTGCAAGCCCCCTCCAGCGTCTCAGCGGAGGAAAGCGGCTGGCTGCGCACGCCTGAATCGGCGGCGGTCATGGTGAGCAGGAACTGTTCAGCGGGCAACATACGCTGAAACCCGGTCAAGGTTGCTTGCGCCTTCACCGGGTTATGCGACGCCAGGGCGATAGTTTTCACGGTAGGGCGGCGTAATAGATCGAATTGCTGATCGCCAGGTAGATCATCCGGTTGGTACTGATGGCGAAAGCCGTCGCCTGCCCGTCAGCCAGGTCCGCCACCGCACGGTACTGGGTTTGAAAGTTGAACAGCACACTGAAGAAAAACACTGCCTGGGTGTGCGGGTCAAGCATGAACATCGAACGATCGGGGAAGGACACGTAACTGACCTGGCTGAAAAGCGAGTCCGGGATCACCATCCCGCTCACGCGGCCCGGGCGGTTATCCGTATAGGCGAATGGCTCTTTACAGGTTGTGGGGGAGGCTACCAGGTAGCTGTAGCTGCACTGGGTGAGATGCCCATCGGAATGCAGCAGGTAGAGCTTATCATCATACACTGCCAGGTCAATCACATCCTGCATTGGGGGAATCTCGTTGCCGAAGAAAAGGTGCGGCGGCACGCCGACGTCCATCCCTTCGTAAATCCACACCGCATTGACCTTGGGATCAAGCACATACAGGTTGCCCTGGTCGATGGTCAGGGCGATCGGCTCGCCCAGCCCGGTGGACGGCTGTGTCAGTGATTTTGCCAGGGGCTGCCCGGTCAGCGTGCAATACACCAGGTTTCCCGCGGTATCCATGCCCAGCAGCACTGCGTTCTCGACCACGCCCTGCGGCAGCTCGACGATATCGACCAGCGGGCCCACGGTTATCGGGCCGTAGGTGGGGCCGCACTGGAAGTTCGAGTTGATCTCGTAGCCCCGCGGCACCTGGACGCCAAGCATCACCGCCCCCTGGTGGGCATTCAACATGTAGAGATAGACGTCACTGGCTACCATGCGCGTGATGCGCACCGAATCATCCAGCCCGCCGAGTATCGCCGGCTGGAAGTCCAGGCGCTGAACCCCGTCCAAACCGTCCAGCACCGCAATCGCCTGGGAGCGCAGTGCCTGCGAGTCCGCGGTGATCGAGTAATATTCCGCTTTATCCAATTGCTCCAGCACCCGATTCCAGCCATCGCGCAGCAGCGCCGGGTCGGTCTGCGGCGCCGTTTGGGAAGCCAGCAGCACCGCTTCTTCATAGTAGAACTGGTGCTGCTGAGATTGGCCGCGCTTGATGAAGGCCATCCCGCCGGCAATTGCCAGCACCAACGGCACCGCCAGGGCAAAAAAGATCATTACCCCCGGCGGCAGCTTCAGTGTGCCTTCATCGGGTAGCACGTTCTTGAGCACGCGGGCGATTGCGCCCAGTACCCCACTCAAAGTGCGCCTGGCACCCTGCCCAATTTTCCCTGCCACCATGCGCAGGTCTGCCAGGGCTGAACCCTGTGTGCGGCGCGGGGAGCGCGCGGGTGCCGGTCTGCGCTCGAGCCGCGGCGCCGGAGTCGCAATCGGAGTGGGTGCTGCCGGGCCGGAATCCAGCGGCTGCTCCATCCCAGTCTGCCGCAGGCCCGCGCTCGAGGCAGCCTGTGCTGATTGGGTGGGCCCCGGAATTGCAGTCCGCGGGAGTGCGTTACCCTTAGCCGCAGGCTGAGCCGGTCCAGCCGAGCCCTGATCGATAACCTTTTCTGCTTTAGGCAGCGGAGGGCTGCTTGCTTCAGCATCGAGTGCCTCGTGCGCCATGCCTGCCGCGCCCGGTTTGCGGTGCAGAAAACGCAGCCGCCCCGTACCCGCCTGGGCATGGATCAGGACCGCATTGATATCCGCAACCGCGTAATCCATCAGCTGGCGGCGCATGCCATCGATTCCCTGGCGCTGCGGGTGGCGCAGGGCGGTCGCCGTCCAGCCCGGGGATGACTGCGAGGTCAGCAGCAGGAAGTCGCCATCCGCCAGCCGCGCCTGAACGTAGCGCACCGGCGTGGTGCGGCTGAGACCCAGCCCGCGCCCCGCGCTGGACAGCTCATGCAGCGGGCGCGTCTCGCTCGGGTTGATCAGCAATGCTTGCACCGGCCCGCAGTGTGCCATGTAGAACGTATCGGCGCGCAGCACACCCAGCACCAACAGGCCAATCCCCTGGCGCCCGCCGCCGGTGCTGCGCAGGTTGCGGTCCAGCAGGTACAGGTTGAGCGCCTCGGCTACGACGCGTAAAGCCGCGGTCACACTGCCGCTGGTCTTGTAATATTTTTGCGCCAGCCTTTCCAGCAGGTGGCTGTGCTGCTCGGGGGAAAGCGGCGCGTTGCCGGTCAGGCTGAGGTAGAGCACCAGGCTGTCGGCCTCACGACCGTGCGCCGGACGCCGCGGCGGCATGACCGCATACAAGTCAGGCAGCTCAGGCAGGTCTTGCCCGCCTTTGCGGGCGATGGGAAGCAGGTTCAGATCGAGCGAAGATGTCATGGGGTTGCACGTTCCCGGGTTCAAAAGATGGGCTTATTTGCCATTATACTGGTAAAATGCCTGTTGTGTGGTAAATAGCGGATGGCAGATTGCACCCCCTAACCCCTTACCCTTATCCCCTGGGGAGAAGGGTAAGGGGTTAAGGGAAAAGGGCAGGTAAGAGAAGGAGCCATGGACATAGATATCATTCGAGAGCTGGATAAGCTGAACTCACTTGAAAACGAATGGAACCAATTGCATAAAGACTGTGCAAGTGCCGTGCCGTTTTTGCGGCATGAATACCTGGCTGCCTGGTGGCAGACGCTGGGGGGCGGCGAATGGGCGCAGGGCGACTTATATGTGGTCACCGCCCGCCGGGAGGATGGCACCTTCGCCGGCATTGCCCCGCTATTCCTCACCCACAACCGCGACGGTCTCCCCGCGCTGATGCTGCTGGGCAGCATCGAGATCTCGGACTACCTGGACCTGATCGCCCGCCCGGCTGACCTGCCTGATTTCGTGGAGGCGCTGCTGGAGCACCTCGGCAGCCCGGAAGCGCCAGCACTGGCAGGTACTGGACTGGTACAACCTGCTCGATTCGTCGCCGACCCTGCCCCTGCTAACCGAAGCGGCCGCGCAGCGCGGCTGGACGGTGGCGCAGGAACCGCTTCAGCACTGCCCCTACATCTCCCTGCCCGGCGATTGGGAAGCCTACCTGGCAGAACAGGTCGACAAGAAGCAGCGCCACGAGATCCGCCGCAAAATGCGCCGCATCGAGGAGCTGAACGCCCGCTCTGACCCGGCCCACCAGCCGGTGCGCTGGTATATCGTGCAAGACGAAGCAGCGCTGGATGGTGAGATCGAGCGCTGTTCCTGGATTTGATGGCTAACGACCCGGAAAAAGCCAACTTCCTGACCGAGACGATGCGCAAGCAGATGCACAACGCGGTGCATGCTGCCTTCCGGGCCGGCTGGCTGCAGCTTTCTTTCCTGGAGGTGAACGGGGAGAAAGCCGCCGGCTACTTGAACTTCGACTTCGACAACCACATCTGGGTGTACAACTCGGGGCTGGATTTCCGCTTCCGGGAGTATTCGCCCGGCTGGGTGCTGCTGGGCTACCTGCTGCAGTGGGCGAACGAGAACCGCCGCGGCATCTTCGACTTCATGCGCGGGGATGAGGACTATAAGTATAAGTTTGGGGCGATCGATAGGAGAGTGGTGAGGGTGGTGGTAAGGCGAGGGGGGTAAATAGTTTTCATTGACAGTGAAAACAAAATCATATATCCTTTCAGTATGAGTGAAAACCATCGGGGGTTGTACTTTTCCAACGACCAGATCCCGGCGCTACCAGGGGAGCCGCAGCACATGAAGAAAAATAAAATCCTGATCGGCTGCATCTTGCTTATCTTCGCTGTCTGCGTCCAGCCGCACTTCACACAGAATCAAGTAAAAAACGCAAGTGCATCTTCGCACAGCACAGCGGACTTGCCTGTCACTACTTCGGCATCCGTCACCCTGAATCATCTCTCTCAACAGTCCTCTTCATCTGATCTGCCCGAGCTTACCCCAACCTGGCAGCACCTGGATTTTCCGGTATTGCCATCGCCGCGTTTTGGCTCTTCACTTACGTTGAACCCGATAAACCAAATCGCCCTCCTTTTCGGAGGCTATAATTCAACAGCGGGTGAACTCAACGACTTATGGCTGACGGATGGGCTGGGCTGGCTGCAGTTCCACACACCTCATTCACCTGAACCACGCGCATGTGCCAGCATGGCTTATGACGAAGGGAGCCAGATGACGGTTCTCTTTGGAGGAACAGGAGGGGGAGTTTACTTGGGAGATACCTGGTTATTCAACGGGATTGATTGGATCCAACAACAGCCACCTGTATCTCCATCCCCACGCACTATGGCCAGCATGGCTTATGACCCAGAACGAGATATTATCATCCTGTTTGGCGGGCTGGTGGATACCGGCGAATTCGATGAAGCTGTTGATGAAATGTGGATCTGGGACGGTGTGACCTGGCAGCAGCAATTTCCCGCCACCTTACCACCTGCCAGGTGGGGCGCGGCGATGGTTTATGATCATGCCCGCAAATCCATCATCCTCTTTGGTGGAACCGGAGGAGGTGGTTTTCTGGAAGACACATGGCTCTGGAATGGCGCTGCCTGGGTCGAGCAGCTTCCTATGCATCACCCCGCCGGTCGCGCCAACTTCGGCATGGCTTATGACGCGGCCACGCAGCAGGTGATCTTATGGGGCGGGCAAACGGACCTGGACGTTGACCCTACCGAAACATGGGCCTGGGGCGGGCAGGACTGGTCGCTCCTACCGGCCCGCCAGGCACCCCCGGAAGCGCTGGCATATGGCGCTCAACTGGTTCATTTACCTGGTTTACAGGCTGTGATGCTCTACAACGACCTGCGCGAGAAAATCGTCCTCCCCGATGACAGCTTCATATACACAGAAAGGTCTGAGGTCTGGGTCTTGACCTACCGGTATTTGGTTTTCTTGCCCATCATTCGTGGGCAATGAAGGATAGATAACCTCCCCGGTCTTGCGGAAAACTGAAATGGTCAAGTCGTTGTGCCTTTTCGTTGACTACGACCACCACATTCTTCTCCAAAGCAAGATCAACCCCTGCGTGCAGGGTCCCCGCCGGGCCTTGCGCTAATTGTCTGTCTATGTTAGATTGGGCCATGAGGTATCCTCCAGAGTACGGTTTGATCCAAACCTGGTTCATGTACACAGAGGATATCTCCCTTTTATTTCCCTATACTAGGTGTTGTGAGACACAGGTGTGGCGATTTTGGCTTCCGTTGCCACATTTCCCACTTCTTTTCCCGGTTACCAACATTCCCTTCTGCATCATGATTTATGATCCAGTAGCATTTCCTTGCTTCGGAGCGTGAATTATCTATCAACCTGAAGAGGATTAATAGTCCGGGTTGACCTTTTCTGTACCTTTCTTTTCATTTTCTGTATCCAAAATTGACCCCTAATCGAATATTCTTTATTCGCGTGATGGAGCCTAAAAACCATGAGCGATTTATTTTTCATCCTGATTGTGATTTTGTTTTCTCTGACCACCTATGGTCTGCTAGCAACCTGCCATCGCTTGATGGAGGAATGATTATGCTTTGGATTGCTGGAGTGTTGGCCTTGGGTCTGCTGATCTACCTTTTCCTGGCTTTACTCTGGCCGGAACGTTTTGGATAAGGCGTTTTTAGAGAAGTCTATGACGATGAACGGGGTACTTCAGATTTCCATATACCTTTTTATTCTGATCCTGCTGGTAAAGCCGCTGGGCGGGTATATGGCGCGGGTCTACGAGGGCAAACGCACCTTCCTTGACCGTTTGCTGCGCCCGGTTGAGCGACTGATCTACCGGGCTGCAGGTGTCAATCCAGATCAGGAGATGAATTGGAAAACATATGCCGTCGCCATGCTCTTATTCAACGCGCTGGGCATCCTTCTGCTGTATGGCTTGCTACGATTACAGCGCGTCTTGCCTCTCAACCCGCAGGGCCTTGGACCCGTTTCGCCTGACCTGGCTTTTAATACAGCAGTAAGCTTCGGCTCAAATACTAACTGGCAAAACTACAGCGGTGAGGTCACCCTGAGCTACATGACCCAAATGCTCGGCATGACGGTGCAGAACTTCCTTTCAGCGAGCACCGGCATGGCTATCCTGGTAGCTTTGATCCGAGGTATTGCTCGGAATTCTGCCAAGACGATTGGAAATTTTTGGGTTGACCTGACCCGCAGCGTTGTATACATTTTGCTGCCACTCTCAGTGATCCTGTCGCTGGCTCTGGTTTCACAAGGGGTGGTGCAAACCTTCCAAGAATCGCAAACCGTATCACTGCTCCAACCCTTCACAGATTCCAACGGACGGGTTGTTGACCAACAAACCCTGGCCGTTGGGCCGGCTGCTTCGCAAATTGCTATCAAGCAGTTGGGGACGAATGGGGGCGGTTTTTTCAACGTAAACTCGTCCCACCCATTCGAGAATCCAACACCCCTGGCGAACTTTTTGGAAATGCTGTCTATCCTGCTCATTCCAGCAGCCTTATGCTACACCTTTGGGGCGATGGTGAACGACAAGCGGCAGGGGTGGTCTTTGCTTATCGCCATGACGCTCATCTTCATAGCCTTACTGGGGCTGGCAGTTTGGGCAGAAAGCAGGGGCAACCCGGCGTTATTGTCCCTGGGTGTGGATCAAACTACCACGGCCCTCAACCCGGGCGGCAACATGGAGGGCAAGGAGGTGCGATTCGGCATCGCTAATTCTGCCCTGTGGGAGACAGCAACTACGGCTGCTTCCAACGGCTCGGTGAACTCCATGCACGACTCTTACACACCTTTAGGAGGGCTGGCAGCGCTGGTGATGATGCAGCTGGGTGAAGTGGTCTTTGGCGGTGTGGGGTCGGGGCTTTATGGGATGCTGGCTTTCGTGATCGTAGCGGTTTTCGTTTCCGGCTTGATGGTCGGGCGGACACCTGAATATTTGGGGAAGAAGATCGAGGCCTACGAAATGAAAATGGCCGCGCTGGTCATCCTGATCATGCCACTAGTTGTCCTGGGATTCACCGCCCTGGCAGTCGTCACCGAACCAGGTCAGGCGGCGGTCTCCAATCCTGGCCCGCACGGGTTTAGCGAGATCCTATACACCTTCACCTCGCAGGGCAACAACAATGGCAGTGCCTTCGCCGGATTGAATGGTAACAACCTTTTCTATAACTTGACCGGCGGTCTCGCAATGCTAATTGCCCGTTATTGGTTGGCCTTGCCCATCCTGGCATTGGCCGGCTCGCTGGTGGGTAAGAAAAAGGTACCTGGGAGCGCCGGCACCCTGCCAACCCATACGCCGCTCTTCATCGCCTGGCTGATCGGAATCGTGCTGATCGTTGGCGCGTTGAATTTCCTCCCCGCCCTGGCTTTAGGGCCGATCGTAGAACATTTAATGTCCGGATAAGCAGTGATCACAATGAAAACTCAACCAATGCTTCCAAAAACGAAACAGAAAGCGGCTACAACGGGTCGCCGCATCTATCAGCATGCCGTGCTCGAGGCGGTCAAAAAGCTGAATCCCCGCTTGATGGTGCGCAACCCGGTCATGTTTGTGGTGGAAACAGGCAGCCTGCTGACCACATTGCTTTGGCTGCAAGCTTTGTTTGGGCAAGGTGAGGCTGCCTCTGGGTTTATTGGCCTCGTAGCTGTCTGGTTGTGGTTCACAGTGCTGTTTGCGAACTTCTCAGAAGCCCTCGCCGAAGGACGCGGCAAGGCGCAGGCGGAGGCTTTACGACGCACCCGGCAGGAGACCCAGGCCAGGCGGTTGAAGAGCCGTCAAAGAAATGCCTCCATCGAGCTGGTCGGCTCTACCGCGCTGCGCCAGGGAGACCTGATCCTGGTTGAAGCGGGGGATATCATCGCGGCAGATGGTGAGGTAATTGAAGGCATTGCCTCGGTGGATGAGAGCGCAATCACCGGCGAAAGCGCGCCGGTAATCCGCGAGTCGGGCGGGGATCGCAGCGCGGTAACCGGCGGGACACGCATCCTTTCGGATTGGCTGATCATTCAAGTGACAGCCAACCCCGGCGAAGGATTCCTGGACCGTATGATCGGTCTTATCGAGGGTGCAAAGCGCCAGAAAACCCCGAACGAAATCGCCCTGAACATCCTGCTGGCAGCCTTCACCATCATTTTCCTGGTAGTTTGCATTACCTTATTACCATACTCAATTTACAGCGTTGAGGCTGCCGGCCAGGGGACACCGATCACTTTGACAGTCCTGATTGCCTTGCTGGTCTGCCTGATCCCAACCACCATCGGTGGGCTGCTTTCAGCCATCGGGATTGCCGGGATGGACCGGATGATCCAGCGCAATGTGATCGCGATGTCAGGCAGGGCAGTGGAAGCGGCGGGCGATGTGGATGTGCTGCTGCTGGACAAGACCGGCACGATCACGCTCGGCAACCGGCAGGCAATCGAGATCGTACCTGCTCCTGGCATCGACCCGCGTGACCTGGCCGAAGCCACACAGCTTTCCTCCCTGGCAGACGAAACCCCAGAAGGACGCAGCATTGTGGTGCTGACCAAAGAGAAATATGGCTTGCGCGGGAGGCATGTGGGAGGTAAATCAGACGGGCACCAGCTTCCCGGGGAAAACGAACATCCCAGGGGAATGCACTTTATCCCCTTCTCTGCCCAGACCCGCATGAGCGGTGTGGATATACCTATGAACGGAGCGGCTGATGGGCAAGTGATGCGCATCCGCAAAGGTGCACCAGATACAATGATTGAACTGATTGAAAGCGCAGGGCGAACCATCCCACGCGAACTGATGGCAACCGTATCTCAGATTGCCCGCAATGGCGGGACGCCGCTGGTGGTCAGTCGGGACGAGGTGGCGCTGGGTGTGATCCATTTGAAGGATGTGGTCAAGGGTGGAATCAAGGAACGCTTCACCCAGCTGCGTAAAATGGGAATCAAGACCGTGATGATCACCGGCGACAATCCACTCACCGCAGCCGCCATTGCCGCAGAGGCTGGAGTAGATGATTTCCTGGCCCAGGCCACGCCCGAGGCCAAACTGAAGCTGATCCGAGAATACCAGGCAGGCGGGCGATTGGTCGCGATGACCGGCGATGGGACGAACGACGCGCCAGCCCTGGCCCAGGCGGACGTGGCCGTCGCAATGAACACCGGCACACAGCCGGCGCGCGAGGCAGCCAATATGGTAGACCTGGACAGCAATCCTACCAAGCTGATCGAGATCGTGGAGATCGGCAAGCAGCTGCTGATGACCCGCGGCGCCCTGACCACGTTCAGCATTGCCAACGATGTGGCAAAATACTTCGCAATCATCCCGGCAGCATTTGCAAGCACCTATCCTGCTTTGGGAGCGCTGAACTTCATGCACCTGGCAACCCCGGAGAGTGCGATCCTGTCGGCGGTAATTTTCAACGCCCTGATCATCATTGCACTGATCCCGTTGGCGTTGAAAGGTATTCCGTATAAGCCCAAGCCGGCTGACCAGTTGCTACGGGACAACCTGCTGGTGTATGGCCTGGGCGGATTGGCAGCGCCATTTATCGGGATCAAGCTAGTCGATATGTTGTTGGTGGTCTTGCGCCTGGCTTAGGTGGTTGATATGTCTGATCACAAAATTGGAGGTAATCCGATGAAAAAAGGTTCGATACGTCCGGCATGGTGGTTTTTATACCTGTCCATTGCTTTGGTGCTTGGCTTGTTCTGGATAGAAGCTAAGTCACCTTTTTCTGCGACAGGGCATACCTGGGCCGAAATTGGCCTGGTTATTATCCTGTATGGCCTGGTGACGACCTGGCTCAAGGCGAATGAAGCGGCGTTAATCTCGGAGGAGTGGGAAAAATATAAGAAAGAGATCCTTCCTAAAGCTGTTGACACGGCTCCAACCAGGCGCGGCAATATAACTATTCGAGAAGACAACAGCCACGCGCAGGATGTTGAGCATTCTCTCAAGAGCCGCGCCATGCCAATCTGGCTGATTTCCCTGGCAGCAATCGTGCTTGCTTTTTTCAGGACTCAGGATCAATAAAAATGGTGCGCACACAATTGCGGATCAGCGTGATAACGCTGGCGCTATTCACGCTTCTCACCGGGCTGATTTATCCAATGGTCATCACCGGCATTGCTCAATGGATATTCCCATACCAGGCAAATGGCAGCTTGATGCAGCGCAATGGACAGGTGATTGGCTCGGAACTGATTGGCCAATTTTTCACCGATCCAAAATATTTTTGGGGGCGTCCATCGGCGACTACAGCATTCCCATATAACGCGGCTGCGTCTTATGGATCGAACCTGGGACCAACAAACCTCGCGCTCGAACAAGCTGTGCGGGCGCGCATCGAGGCCTTGCAGTTCGCTGACCCCGGGAATGACGCACCAATTCCGGTCGACCTGGTGACGGCTTCTGCCAGCGGGCTTGACCCACACATCTCAGTGGCAGCGGCGCTTTACCAGGCGCCACGGGTTGCCCGGGAACGAAGCCTGAGCGAAGAACAAGTTCGCTTTTTGGTAGCGCAATATACGGAAGGTCGCCAGTTTGGCTTTCTAGGTGAGCCGCGGGTAAACGTATTGAGGCTCAATCTGGCACTAGATGGATTACAATAAACTGGTGAACACGAATCACGATTCCAGACCTGATCCCGACGAGCTCTTATCGCGCATCCAACACGATGCGCAGCAAGAACCACGCGGCAGGCTGAAGATATTCCTCGGCTATGCTGCCGGCGTGGGTAAAACCTACGCCATGCTGGAGGCAGCTCACCAGCGCAAGCAAGAAGGCGTTGATGTGGTGGTGGGGTATGTGGAAACACACGGACGAGCCGAAACTGAAGCGCGCCTGACAGGATTGGAAGTACTACCAAGGAAGCAGGAATCGTATCGGGGAATCATGATAACCGAGCTGGATGTGGACGCGGTGTTGGTGCGCCGCCCGCAGCTTGTGCTGGTGGATGAGCTGGCGCATACCAACGCCCCTACAATGCGGCATCCCAAGCGATATCAGGATGTGGAGGAGCTGTTAGCCGCCGGGGTCGATGTCTACAGCACATTGAACATCCAGCATTTGGAAAGCCTCAATGATGTGATTGCCCAAATCACAGGCATCACCGTTCACGAAACCATTCCGGATAGCATGCTCGAGCAAGTAACCGAGATCGAGCTGACCGATCTACCGCCGGATGAGCTGCTCATTCGCTTGCAGGAAGGAAAGGTATACATCCCTGACCAGGCAGCCCAGGCGATTCGAAATTTCTTCCGCAAAGGCAACCTGACCGCTTTGCGGGAGCTGACGATGCGACTGGCAGCCAAACGGGTAGACGACCAGATGCGAGATTACATGAAGACCAAGGCCATCCCTGGCCCCTGGCCGGCCGCAGAGCGGCTGCTGGTTGGCATCAGCTCGCATCCCCTGGCAGAACGGCTGGTCCGCTCAACATACCGCCTGGCTGACGAATTGAACACCGAGTGGATGGCTGTGCACGTGGAAACACCGGGCCATTCTCGATTGTCGCCAGAAGGACGAGAGCAGGTCGCCAGGACGCTGCTCCTGGCTGAGGAGCTGGGTGGGCGGGCGCTTACTTTGCCAGGCAGCTCGATTCCTGAAACGCTGCTGCAGTATGCGCAGGAGCATAACGTTACCAAGATCATCGTGGGGAAACCTTTACGCCCGCGCTGGCAGGAAACCCTGTTTGGCTCGGTGGTTGATGAGCTGGTTCGAAAGAGCGGCTCGATGGACATATTTATTGTCAGCACCCCAGAAGGTACAGAACCCGTGCGCCGCGAAGCCGCCTGGCAGCCTCACCGTCCCTGGAGCCGTTACCTGTGGGCCATCTTCCTGGTGCTGGTCACAACCGGGATTGGTGCTCTGTTCCAACACAGGATTTCCCCTACCAACCTGGTGATGGTTTATTTACTTGCTGTGGTGGTAGCTGCAGTATATCTGGGCCGGGGACCATCCATCCTGGCATCATTGCTCAGCGTAGTAGCATTTGATTTCAGCTTTGTGCCACCTTATTATACTTTTGCCGTTTCTGATACCGAATATATCCTGACTTTTATTGGTCTGCTTGGCGTTGGACTGATCATAAGTGAATTGACCGCCCGCGTGCACGACCAGGCGGATGCAGCGCAGCGCAGGGAAGCAGAAACATCCATCCTGTATAACCTCAGCCGGGATCTATCCACCACGGAGGGATTGGAGGCGATCACCGGCGCGATCACTGACAACGTCAGCCAGACATTTGGGCGTGACGTGGTGCTATTCCTGCCGGATTCCAGGGAAAAAGAAAGCTTGAAGATAATCAACAAGTCGGCTGACTTTTTGCTGGATGAGAATGAAATAGCTGTGGCTACCTGGTCATACAAGTTCGGCCTGAACGCAGGGAGAGGAACGGATACCCTATCGGCATCCACGGGCAGGTATATCCCGCTGAAAACACCCAGAGGTGTTATCGGTGTCCTGGGGGTAAAACCTAAAGAAGAAAGGTACCAGGTGCCCCCTGACCAACGCCGGCTCCTGGAGACATATTCCAGGCAGGCAGCTCTGGCAATCGAGCGGGCACAACTCGCCGAGCAGGCTCAGCAGGCACAGCTTTTACAGGCTACTGAAAGGCTGCAGACGGCATTGCTCAATTCAATCTCCCACGATCTGCGCACGCCTCTTGTATCCATCACTGGCGCCCTCAGCAGTCTATCCGATGGTGGTCCGGCGATGGATGCCCAGGTGCATAAAGACCTGGTCGATACCGCCCGGGATGAAGCCGATCGCATGAACCGCCTGGTGGGGAATTCTGCTCAATATGACCCGCCTGGAAGCAGGCGCGATGCAGGTGACCAAGCGCCCCGGCGATATTCAGGATGCTATTGGGACGTCTTTAGAGAATTTTGAGGAATTTTTACAAGAGCGCAAGATTTCCATTGAGGTCGAGGAGAATATTCCTTTGGTACCGATGGATTTCGTATTGATTGTTCAGGTGCTGATCAACCTGGTGGATAATGCTTTGAAATATTCCAATCCTGTGTCGCCGGTTGAAATTCAGGCGCACCAGGTTGGCAAAGAAATCGATGTGCGTGTGAATGATCGCGGCATCGGGGTACCGGCAGGTGATCTGGAGCATATATTCGAAAAATTTTACCGGGTAGAAAGACCAGAAAAGATCAGTGGTACTGGATTGGGGCTTTCCATCAGCAGAGGCATTATTGAAGCGCACGGCGGACGGATTTGGGCAGAGAACCGTTCAGGCGGGGGAACAACCATCAGCTTTTCCTTGCCATTGACCGAGGAACATGAGGGAGAAAAGTGACAAACACTGGCTTACGGGTTTTAGTCGTTGATGACGAAAAGGCAATTCGACGCTATCTACACGTTGCGCTCAGTGCACAGGAAATCATAGTCATGGAAGCCTCCTGCGGCGAAGAAGCTTTGCGTGCGGTGGCAGTTGATCGCCCGGATATAGTCATCCTTGACCTGGGCTTGCCGGATATGGAGGGCACCGAGGTAACCCGCCGGATTCGGGAATGGTCAGAGGTACCGATCATCATCCTGTCAGTCAGGGAACAGGAAAACGAAAAAATCGCGGCCTTAGATGCGGGCGCGGATGACTATTTGACCAAGCCCTTCGGTACAGGCGAGTTGATGGCCCGCATTCGGGCTGCTCTCAGGCATTCAGCTCGGAAGGATAACGAACCGGTGATTGAGGTAGACCAGCTCAGGATCGATCTGGAACGGCGGCAGGTAATGGTGGCTGACCATGAAATATCGCTCACCCCAACCGAATACGATATCCTGCGACTGCTGGCGCAGAATTTAGGGAAGGTGTTAACGCATCGCCAGCTGCTGCAAAACGTATGGGGATATTCATCCGAAGAAGACTTACACCTGCTGCGGGTCAATATCAGCAATCTACGGCATAAAATCGAGCCTGACCCATCGCGCCCGCACTATATCCGTACGGAAGCCGGCGTTGGGTATCGCCTACGGGCAGAACCTTGATCTGAGCGGACGATTCAGGTTACTTCCACGACCTTGGTGGCAGAGCGAGAGAGCGGGTTGGGACCCTACTCTGCCCACACGCCGGCGATCTTCGTCCCGCACTTCGGGCAGGTGCCTTCCGCGGTCAGATGGTATGCCTGCAGCATATAACCCGTGCGCTTGATCAGCAGCAACCGGCAGTGCGGGCAGTATGTGTTCTCGTAGTCTTTCGTCCGCCCGGGGATGTTGCCGGCGTATACATGCTTCAGCCCCGCCTCCTCGCCGATCTCAGCCGCACGCACCAGTGTTTCGACCGAGGTGGGCGGTGGCTCAGTCATCTTGTAGTCCGGATGGAAGGCGGTCACGTGCCAGGGGATATCCGGCGAGACGGAGGCGATGAAGCGCGCCGCCTCCATCAGCTCCTCGTTGCTGTCGTTGAAACCCGGCACCACCAGCGTCACCACCTCCACCCACAGCCCCAGGGCGTGCGCCCGGCGGATGGTGCTGAGCACGTTGTCCAGCACGCCGCCCAACTGGCGGTAGTGCTTATCCTGCATGGTCTTCAGGTCGATCTTATAGGCGCTCAGGTAGGGGCGCAGGTAATCCAGCACCTCCGGCGTGGCGTTGCCGTTGGAGACGTAGGCGCACTTCAGCCCGGCCTGCTTTGCCAGGCGGAAGATCGCCACCGCCCACTCGGAGGTGATCAGCGGCTCGTTGTAGGATGAGGCGATCACTTTCGCCCCGCTGCGCTGCGCCGCCAGCACCACCTGCTCGGGGGTGATGCGGCGGATATAGCCCGCCGAGTCGTCTGCCGCCGGGTCGCGCAAGACCTGGGATGAAAGCCAGTTCTGGCAGAAATCACAGTGAAAATCGCATCCCAGCATGCCAAAGGTGAGCGCAATCTCGCCCGGGAATAGGTGATAGAAGGGCTTTTTCTCGACCGGGTCGGCCTGCAGCGCGGCAACGTAGCCCCAGGGCACATACAGCACCCCGCCCCGGTTGAAGCGCACCTTGCAGATGCCGCGCCGCCCCTCGCGCACCAGGCAGCGGTGTGCGCAGGCATAACAGCGCAGCGCATTATCCTCCAGCTTCTCGTACAGCTCCCCCGCGACGGTCAGTTTATCCAGAAAATCGGCTACGGTGGTCATTTCTACCATCCTTCTTGATTTACCCATTATAATCAGGTTAATGACTCACATGCCAGATATCGTCCGCTTAAAATCAGCCTTAACCCCCGGGTCAGGTCGGTCCTAGCCATGCTCTCGGTTGCCATCCAGGCCGGCGGTGAGTTCGAAGCGCATGGGACAGGACAAGGGACTGGTCCTATTCCAGGGCCAGCCGCTGATCATGCGCGTGCTCAACCGGGTGGCGGGCATCGCCGATGAGCTGGTCATCACCTCCAACCAGCCCGAGAAATACCGCTTCCTGGGGCTGACCCCCGTGCCCGACCTCCAGCCGGGCCGCGGCGCCCTGGGTGGGCTGTACACTGCTCTGGACGCGGCGCACCACCTGGCGGTGGCGGTCGTCGCCTGCGATATGCCCTTCGTCAACCCGCTGCTGCTGGTCATCCAGCTGCAGCTGCTCAACGATACCGGCGCCGACCTGGTCATCCCGCGCACCCCCGACGGGCTGGAGCCCTTCCACGCCGTCTACCGCCGCGAGACCTGCCTGCCGCATGTGCAGGCCGCTCTCCAGGCCGGTCACCGACGGGCGGACGCCTGGTTCCCGCTGGTCAAGGTAGTTGAGGTGTCCCCCGAGGCCACCCAGCCCTATGACCCGCTGGGGCTGGCCTTTTTGAATGTCAACACGCCGGAAGAATTGAAACGGGCTGAAGAGATAGCCCGCTGATATAATCTAGATTCAAGGAGATACTATGATCATCATCGCTGAAATCAAAACCGATCAGGGCCAGTTGCTCACCGTGCTCACCCTGCCGCCCAAAGAATTCAAGACCGGCTCGCGCGGCTTCTACGCCAACGGCAAGACCGAGATCGACGGCAAGCGCTACCAGGTGCAGGTGCAGTTGGTGGAGGTGGGGAGCAAGCCGAAGCCAGTAGAACCAGCCGCGGGAGCGTAACAATTTAAGTTCACATTTCGGACAGCGGCAACCCAAAGCACTGCTTCCGCTCCCAGTTCTGCCAGAATTTCCGTTTCTGGCGGGCCGGGAATCTGTCTATTTTCATCCAGCGCGGGTCTGGATTAACTGCTCAACGTTGCCAAGCTTTGTAGCTGTGATTCGCCAGGAGACTGTTTTATGACCCTCGAGATTAACCTGATCCGCCAGCAATTTCCCGCCCTGCGCCGCCAAGCCATTTTCCTGGATAACCCGGCGGGTACGCAGGTCGCCCGGCAAGTGCCCGAGCGCATCAGCCAGTACCTGGTCGAGCACAATGCCAACCACGGCGGCGCCTTTGCCACCAGCCGCGAGTCGGACGCGCTGGTGGCTGAAGCGCGGAACATGGCGGCTGACTTTTTGTGCGCGGCTGGGCCGCAGGAGATGGTCTTTGGCCCCAACATGACCACGCTGACCTTCGCCCTCAGCCGCGCCCTGTCCCGCACCTGGCAGCCCGGCGATGAGATCGTGGTCACCCGCCTGGATCATGACGCCAACATCACCCCGTGGGTGATGGCAGCCCAGGATCGCGGCTGCACGATCCAGTGGGTGGATTTCCACCCCGAGGATGGCACGCTGGATATAGACGGCTTGCAGGCGGCGCTGGCGCGGAGCCCGCGCCTGCTGGCGATGGGCTATGCCTCCAACGCACTGGGCACGATCAACCCGGTGGCGCAGGCAGTAGAGATGGCACATGCCGCGGGGGCACTGGTCTACATCGACGCGGTGCAGTTCGCGCCCCACGGGCCGATCGACGTGAAGAAGTTGGGCTGCGACTTCCTGGTCTGCTCATCTTACAAATTCTTCGGCCCGCACATGGGCGTGCTGTATGGGCGCTACGAGCTGCTGGAAAGCCTGACCGCCTACAAGGTGCGCCCGGCGCCCGCCGAGCCGCCGGACAAATTCGAGACCGGCACGGGCAGCTTCGAGGGTATGTGCGGCGTGGTAGGGGCGCTGGAATACCTGGAATGGGTGGGGGCGAACTTTGGCGCAGATCACGCCACAAAGTACGCACCAGACTACAACGGCAGGCGGCTGCGATTGAAGCAGGGATTAGCCGCCGTGCGCGCCTACGAGTATGAGCTGAGCCGCACGCTGCTGGATGTGCTGGAGGAGACGCCTGGGGTAACCATCTACGGGCTGACCGACCGGCGCCGCCTGGAAGAACGCGTGCCAACCGTCGCATTCACCCTCAAGGGCATGCACCCGCGCCAGGTAGCAGAAGCGCTGGATAAAGAAAATATCTACGTGTGGGATGGCAACTATTATGCCCTGGCGGTCACCGAGCGGCTGGGGCTGGAAGGCAGCGGCGGCATGGTGCGCGTGGGGCCGGTGCACTACAACACGACGGCGGAGATCCAGCAGTTTGGGGAGGCGCTGAGGAGAATTGCCGCGTCAAGAGGGTAAAAAAACGATCCGATTGGGTCAGGTCGGCTGCTGACCCAGCCTAAAGTCGTTCACGTCAACGGATGGCGCCATTTCAAACCGGGAAAGCGGCTGTAATCGCGGTCGGTGGTGAGCCAGGGCGGGTCAGTACCAGTAAGACTTCTATGCCTGATAGTGCCTAATAAGGCAATAATCTCGAGCCAGCCAGGGGTCAGACCCGCCCCTACAGTTACGGTAAAATCTATTAGATAAACCAGCCAACAGCATGTCTCCGCCTCAGGACTCACCTTCCAGCATCAAACCTGCTCTCTGGCTCAGCCTGTTCCTGCTTTCCGCGGCCACGCTGACCTTTGAGATCAACCTGACGCGGCTGTTTTCGGTGGCGCAGTTCTACCACTTTGCCTTCATGATCGTGAGCATTGCGCTGCTGGGTTTTGGCGCCAGCGGGACGGCGCTGGCAATCTTCCCCGCGCTGCTGCGGGGAGACCCGGCGCGGCGCCTGGCGCAGCTTGCGCTGGCGGCCGGGTTCAGCCTGCTGGGGGCGTACCTGCTGACCAACTGGATCCCGTTCGACTCGTTCAGCCTGCTGGTGGACAGGCGCCAGATATTCATCCTGGTGCTGCACTACCTGGCGCTGGCGGCGCCGTTCTTCTGCAGCGGCATGGCGCTGGGGTTCCTGCTGACCATTTATCCCCAACGAGCCGGCACGAGCTATGCGGTGAACCTGTTCGGCTCGGCGCTGGGCTGCGCCATCGCCCTGGCGGCACCAACTGCCCTGGGCGGGGAGGGAATGGTGACGCTGAGCAGCGCCCTGGCGGCGCTGGCGGCTTTGATCGCCGGCGGGGGAGGGCTCAAGCAGGCAATCAAGCGCCCGCTCAGCCTGGGGGGCAGCGCTCTGATGGTCTTTGCCCTGCTGGACCTGGGGCTGCGGCTCAGCGGGCAGGCGGGGCTGGCGATGCTGGAGCTGCGCCTGTCGCCGTACAAGAGCATCTCATATGCGCTGCAGTACCCCGGCGCGGAGGTGACTTACCGGCAATGGAACTCTTTCTCGCGGGTGGATGTGGTGCGCAGCGGGGGCATCCACGCGCTGCCCGGGCTGAGCTACCGCTACCTGCAGCCGCTGCCGGCGCTGGATGGGCTGCTGGTGGACGGCGACGACCTGAGCCCGATCGTCCCAGCTTCTGCCGACCCGAGTTTCACCGCCTACCTGCCCAACGCGGCCGCTTATGTCCTGCGACCTGCGGGCAGCACGCTGGTGCTGGGGGGCGCGGTGGGCTGGACATGGTCACCGCCCTGGCGCAGGGACACGGCCTGGTGACGGCGGTCGAAAGCAACCCGCTGATCGTGGAGGCTGTGCCCAGCTACCAGGATGCCCGCCTGGTAACTGTCGTCGAATCCGAGCGCAGCTACCTGCAGCGTACAGACTGGCAGTACGATGTGATCCTGCTGTCGCTGGGGTCGTCCTTTCACCCGGTGCAGTCTGGGGCATACACCCTGGGGGAGGATTATCGCTACACGGTCGAAGCCTTCCAGGACATGATCGAGCACCTGACCCCTGGCGGCTTGCTGGTTGCCACGCGCTGGCTGCAGGACCCGCCCAGCGAGGACCTGCGCCTGTTTGCGCTGGCAGTGAGCGCCCTGGAGGCAAGCGGGGGAGAGCCGCGGGCACAGATCGTCGCCCTGCGCGGCTACAACACCGCCACCGTGCTGGTCAAGAATGGGGTCTTCTCGCCTGACGAGCTGGCAGCCCTGCGCCAGTTCGCCGCCAGCCGGGCGTATGACCTGAGCTATGCCCCCGACATCCAGCCGGAGGAGACCAACCGCTACAACATCCTGCCCAGCTCGACATACTACCAAACCTACATGAGCCTGCTGGAAAGCGAGCCGCGCCAGGCTTTCTACGACGCCTACGAATACGATGTGCGCCCGCCAACGGACGACCATCCCTTCTACGGGCACTATTTCAAGTGGGCGCAGACGCCGCAGATCCTGGCGGCGTTCGGGCGGGCGTGGCTGCCCTTCGGCGGCGGGGGCTACCTGGTCATCCTGGCGCTGCTGCTGCTGGCGGTGCTGCTCGCCAGCCTGCTGATCCTGCTGCCGGTGCTGGTTTGGAAGCGGGCGAGGCGCACAGCGCGGCCGGCCGCTTCCCCGTTCCTGCTGCGCAGCCTGCTCTATTTTGGATTGCTGGGTTTTGCCTTCCTGTTCATCGAGATCCCCCTCTTGCAACGCTTCATCCTCTACCTGGGCAGCCCGGCCTACGCGGTGACGGCGGTGCTGTTCGCCCTGCTGCTCTTCTCCGGCGTGGGAAGCCGCTTCAGCGATCGCTGCAGCGACCGCTGGCGCGGCCGCGATGATCTGATGCTCTCACTGGGGGCGCTGGTCCTGCTCTGCCTGCTCATGCCCTGGCTGCTGTCCGGCCTATTCGACTGGACGCTGGGATTGCCGCTGGCGGCGCGCCTGGGGGTGACGGTGCTGGCCCTGGCCCCGCTCGGCTTCCTGATGGGCATGCCCTTCCCCGGCGGGCTGCGCCGGCTGATCCCGGAGCCGGAGCCAACTGCGGCGGCTGAGCCGGCCCCGCGGGGCGATATCCCCTGGATCTGGGCGGTGAACGGCGCTGCCTCGGTGATCGCGCCCATCCTGGCGGCGCTGCTGGCATTGAGCTTTGGCTTCAGTACTGTGCTGCGCCTGGGCGCGCTGTGCTACGCCATCGCACTGCTCACGGCATGTCGGCATCATCGAGCGGGTGCTCGCCGGCGCCCGGCCCGGTGAAAGGCACGAAGCGCACCCCGCCCAGGTTGTAGCCGGTCAATTCCCCCTCCACCACGACGAACTTCCACAGCGTCTGCACCCAGCCCGGCGGGCCGATGGGGATGACGATGCGCCCAGCGGCGCTGAGCTGCTCGACCAGCGGCGCGGGCAGGTGGTCCGGGGCGGCGGTGACGATGATGGCGTCGAAGGGGGCTGCCTCGGGCCAACCGTAATAGCCGTCCCCCTGTTTGACCTGCACCGCGGTGTAACCCAGGCGGGCGAGCCGTTCTGCGGCGCTTTCGGCCAGCTCGGGGACGATCTCGAGGCTGTACACCTCAACATAGCCCAGCTCTGCCAGCACCGCCGTTTGGTAGCCAGAGCCGGTGCCGATCTCCAGCACCTTCTCACCCGGCTGTAACTCAAGCAGCTCGGTCATCCAGGCGACGATGTAAGGCTGGGAGATGGTCTGCCCGAAGCCGATGGGCAGGGGGTGGTTGGCGTAGGCCTGGTCGAGGTATTCGGCGGGGACAAACTCGTGGCGCGGCACCGCGGCCATGGCCTGCAGTACGGCGGGGTCATGCACCCCCATAAGCTCGATTTCGTCGAGCAAGAGGGCCAGATCTCTGGCATAAGGCTCATCCGCAGCCGTGGGCTCAGGGGTGGTAAGCGCCGGGGTGGGCGCGGCCGTCTCCGGGGCGGCCTGAGTGCAGGCAGCGGATCAGGATAAGCAGCAGCAGAACGCGGAGCAGGCCGGAGCACAAGTGGTTTATTTCCATATGTACAATTCTCGCCCGGATTCCATTATAACTTGAGATCATTCCGGCGAATAAATTCGCAGCGACAAGGGCACAAAGCCTGGCTGCGCAGGCTGAAAACAGGGATGAAAAGGCCATGGGGGGTGGCGGGAGGAAGAAAAATCGAGGGGAAAAGAGGAACGACTAAAACGACGAGGAACGACTAGGGGAGGGGCATCGCCACCGGGCCCTTCGCCAAGGGGGGAGAGGATAGGGGATAGGGGAGAGGGGTAAGGGGCATCACCACCGGCGCCTTCGCCAAGGGGGGCTGCGGGGGGAAAGATGGCGGTGAAGGGGAGGCCGGCGTTGGCGGGGGCGAAGAGGGCGGCGATGAGGTCGGCGGGATCGGCGGCGCCGAGGGCGAGGAGGCGCTGGTCTTTGAGGAGGTGGGAGAGGCGCGCAAGGGAGGCCTCGAGGGCGTGGCAGGCGGCGAGGTCGGGTGGCGCGCCGGGGGCGGGGAGGCAGGATGCGGCCAGGTTGAGGATGACGAGGCGAAGGAGGGCGATCTCCTCATCGAGACCGGTGACCTGGCTGGCGCGGGCGTAGTCGTCGAGGTGGTGGGGCGTGAATTTGCGGGCGTAGAAGCCGTGCTTGAGGGCATTGGTGTTGTCGGGCTGCGCGCCGGGGAGGCGGTGTTCGGGGGTGGGAGGAGAGGTCATGGGAGGTGGGGGTTAAGAATTATAGCGAATGGGACGAATGGGCGAATTTGGCGAATAGTGCATTTTTAAGGGAAAGCGGAGGAGGAGGGGGCATGGGATCACGTTTCGCTTACACGTTTCAGGTTTTACGTGTCAAGGTTAAGAAAAGGACCGGCGAGGGGGCGCCAGTCCGAGAGTATTATAGCACGGATGTTCTAATTGCACAAGTCCAAAATGGAGCGCAGATTTAGCAGATTACGCTGATGACGCAGAGAGGAAAACGGAACACAGATAAACACAGATAAGAGCGGATGAACACAGATGGCTCTGAAATTTTAATGCGTTGGGCGGGTTGCTTGCCCGCCGGGTGTTGTGGCGAGGATGGAATGTACCCTGGGAAATGCCTGACGCGGATGGCGTTATGTACCTGGCCAGGGAGGTTTTTGGGGTGGTGCTCCATTTATTATGCGCCGTTTTCGGGGTGGGCAGGAATGGATGATGTATAATCTCCCCGCGGAACACTATCTTGCAGAGAAAAACCATGATCTGAAAGGTGACCGATGACAGACATGACTTTCGGAACATTCTCCAAGCTGCTGATCGGCGAATGGGTTGGGCAGCGACAAAGGGGTGGGCTTGAGCATGAAGAAGTGCGCTCGCAGTGGCAAATCGCTCTCGAGGGCAGTTTTCTACTGGAGCACTGGCACACAGCCGGCAGCAGCGGCGTTCCCGAGCCTACCGCGGAGGCCTTCTTTCGAGCGTCCGATTCTGGGCCGGGTGATTTCATCGCTGTGTACAAAAGCGGGAAGATCGCCTTCGGTAAATCGACGTTCGAGGATGGTGAATGGGGGCTAACGCATCGCTGGCTTCGGGAAGATGGGGTCGCTACCATCCGGATACGGTTTCTGGATGACAACAGCTACGAGCAAGAGGTGGCTGAAGTCGCCGCGGATGGCACGCTGATCCCGGAGAGTTACGTCGTCATGAAGCGCGATCAATTAGGAAATGGAAATGTTCGCTGATAAGAGAAGCAAAAAAGTCTTGCTGGTTGCCCATTGCATTCTGAATCAAAATGCCAAGATCAATGCCTGCGCCCATTATCCAGGGGCAATCAGAGAAGTTGCCCAAATTCTAATCGATGGCGGAACAGGCATGCTACAAATGCCCTGCCCCGAGCTTCTTTGTCTTGGGCTAGATCGTCAAGTAGAGCCTGGACTTCACCCAACCGTCGAAGCAGAAGACACGAGAGTAGCGCAGCGGATGACCGAAGATCAAGCCAGAACCATTTGCCGGAAAATCGTCGATGAGATAGTTTATCAACTTGTCGAGTATCGGAAAAACGGATTCGAACTGGTTGGCGTCCTTGGGATCAATGGTTCTCCAACATGCGGTGTGGAAACAACATGGGCCAATGATCAAGATATACAGGGTGCCGGGGTGTTTATACAAATGTTGGATGACGAATGTCGCAAGAGAGGGATTGCTCTGGCGATGCGAGGCATAAAGGCATATGAAGCTCAGCGAGCGATAGCCACGGTGGTGGACTTGTTAGAGAAGACTAGTAGTCCGTAACAGATGGGGGGGGCGTTTGGAGCGGAAAACGCAAAAGGCGCGAAAGGGGCATGGGGGGCGGCTGAATGGCTGGCCCGGATCGCGACATGTGCCTGGTCAGGGAGGTTTTTGGAGCGGTTCTCCATTTCTTGTGCGCGATTTTCATTGGGTGCAGGAATGGATGAAGTATAATCATTTTGGCGGGTGGGTTACGGGTTTGAGGAGGAAATTTGGTTGTTATTCCGGATAAATTGCCAACGGGTACATATATACTGAATATTTCCGAATACTAATTGGGTGCTCTTTCACAAGGATAATTCATGGAACAAACTATAAAAGATATAGCCCTATTACTTGGTGGTTGGACAGTAATAATTACTGGAATATTTGGTTTTATTTCTTATCTGGCTACACAAAGAATTATCCGTTCATGGGATTGGAAAAACCAGCAAGAACTTGAAACTTTGCGGAATTACCAAGCAGAAACACAGTTGTTATTAAAAGATACAATTTCGACAATTTCATCAAGCCAATCATTACTACAAGAACGAAGAGTCGAAGCAGTTGATCGATTGTGGAAAGCAATCTTGATGATGAAACAACACTTCTCTCCAGTAACATTTTTCTTCACCATCACGTTGCCGCATGAATACAAAGTCGTCCTCAAAAACTCAGCAATTTCTGAGGGGTTGAGAGAAATTGATGATGAATACATTTCCAAACTACCAAACGGAATAACAGAGTTGGAAAATTTCCGTCCCTTCTTGGGTGAAACTTTATGGCTTTATTTCTTTGTATACAGAGCAATTTTGGGACGGCTTGCGATATTAGTAAAATGGTTAAAAGAAGGAAAAGATGTAGGAGATTGGCGTCAAGATAGTGGCGTACAACAACATCTTAAAGCCGTGTTTGAAAAAGATGAATTCAGTAATTTTATTAGCTTATCGCCAATGGATATTTATTACACATTAAACATTTTAGATGGCAAGGTGCTCAAAGAAATCAGTTTTATACTTTCGGGGCGAAAATCTTCTTTGGAAAGTTTTGAAAACTCGAAAGAACTTCGTAAAATGTTAGCTAATGAAAAGATGTAAAACGTATCCAATACAGCGTGCACCTGACTGGCGGGATTCTGTGCAACTTACAGGCTTTTTTCTGCGCCCGAACACAATACCGCTACCAAGCCGAGTCCACGCCTACCCGCCAGCAGAAAACGCAAACCGTTAGGTGCTTTTGATGAAACTCTATCGAGGTAAATATGCCTTTTACACAACAGCAAATTCAAAATGCTCAGAATCAACAGTTTGTGGCTGCGCATGACCCGGGTTCACAAATCCGCCTAATCGCGGGACCAGGTTCGGGCAAGTCCTATGCTATCCAAGAGCGGGTCGATTGGCTCTTGGATAGAGGCATAATGGCTAATCATATTTTTGTTATCTCGTTCACAAGAGCATCAACTCTCGACTTGCGATATAGAATATATCGTTATTGTCAAGATAGAGGGCATGCAACTGTTGACCTAGTGAGTGTTTCAACGCTTCACTCATTAGCGTTAAAGTGTTGCGATCTGCCAGGCCTATTATCATATCCTGCAGAACCTCTTGTATTGGATGATTGGGAACAGGAAAACATTTTCGATGATGAGTTTTCCAAAGCATCGGGCCACAGACCAGGCCAGATTGGAGTCGGGTACACCCCAAGTAGGTGTGAAGTAGTTCGTAGAGATTATGAAGCATATTGTGGAACTGGCCTATGGTCGCCACCCAATTACATTCCCCCTGCTCCGCCAATCACGCCTACTGAACGTCAAGATTACCAGAGATTTCATGGGCTACGCACTCAAACCTATTCTTGCGTTCTTCCTGGCGAGATTGTTCGTCAATGTGTTACTCACGTAGCGGCTGGTACGCTGAATCCTTCCCATTTGCTAGGAATTGAGCATTTGATTGTTGATGAATACCAAGACCTTAATCCATCTGATCTCGAATTCATAGATGCCATTATCGCTAATGGAATTGTTACTTTCGTGGCTGGTGATGATGACCAAAGTATATACTCTTTTCGATTCGCTTCACCAGCAGGCATTCAATCGTTTGTTAACCGTTTTCCACAAGCCGGGCAACATGAACTAAGTGATTGTTTTCGTTGTACATCAGATGTGCTTAGAACTGCTCAATCACTGGATCAATAATTTCTCTGAACCGAAACGCATTCCCAAGAATCTTGTATCAGTATATACTTCTGCCACTCCGCCAGAGGCAGGAATAGTTCATCGTTGGTTGTTTCCTAGTGCCGTTCAAGAAGCTAGATCGATTGCTGATTCTTGTCGAGACTTGATAGCTGCTAGCATCCCACCTCGTGAAATAATGATCTTGCTTGAGTAATACTCGTGCCCAATTACCTACTCTCAAACAAGAATTGGATACAGCAGGGGTCGTATACGAAGTTCTCCTCGGGTACACAGTTTTATTGATACCAATCCTGGAAGAAATTCATTTTGGCGGTGCTTCGTGTGATATGTGAATCTAATGATTATATTGCTCACCGGTTGATTCTTGGCTTACGTCCTCGTATTGGAGCAGGTATATGCAATAACATCGCCGGTGCTGTTGTTGCAAATAATTTAAACTATAGAGATATATTTTATCAACCCTTACCCACAGGGGTTTTCAGAGGCACCGAATTAACAGCATTGAATCATGCCGCGTGATGTGTGTGCAGAAATTACACGTTGGCAACCAAGCGAAACCATACAAAATCGATCAGGAAATTTATTCAATCTAATTAACAACATTTACGGCCAGCAAATTGCCCAAGAGTTGACAAATCTTTTAGGTTCGCTTCCGATAGATATGACAATTGAGGCAATTACGTGATTATTTATGGGCAGAAACAGATGAACAGCAAGCAGCGCTTTTGAAAACGGTTTATGTTCGCTTGAATATGCCGCTACCCAGAAATGGGTTACTTCCCCCCAAAGTACGTATAATGACGATGCATGGCGCAAAAGGCCTTAATGCAAGTATTGTGTTTGTTCCGGGGTTAACGGAGGAAATATTACCAGGTGAACGAAGGCGTCCATATCCGGGGCTAGTACTCGAATCGGCACGGATGCTATATGTATCAATTACGCGTGCTCGTGCAGCTTGTATACTCTCATATGCCGGAACACGAATAGCCTATGGCCAATTTGCACAACAGACTCCTTCTAGGTTTACGGCTCGACCTGCCGGGCCCCTTCTCAGGGCGAACCGACGGCTTGAATGCTATTGAGATTAATTCGATAGTACGCTCTTACCAAAACTTATAATGCGATTCGTGATAATATTTACCCAAAATGAAAAGAATGCCTAACATCGGCTCCACTGGACGGTTACTCCGCTCGCGCCGGTGAGCCAATCCGTTGGGCTGTTAGTTAGTTGGCAATTCAGACTAAACATGTCGAAGCATAAAAGACAGCATTTTATCCCATCCTCTTATTTGGAAGCATGGTGTGACCCAAATACACCAGCAGGACAAACTCCTTATGTTTGGCGGTTTTCAAAAGACAGCAGTCTAGTTTCAAAAAAAGCACCTCAGAAGATTTTCTATGAAACCGACATGTACACTATTGTTACACCAGAAGGAGATAGAGATTTACATTTAGAGTACAATCTTTCTAGGGTTGAAGGCGAGTTTGCAAAAGTACGAACTCGCAAATTGGACAGAAGGCAAAAGACTACCGCCAAAGAACATTTAGTTTTATGTATGTTTGTTGCCGCCATGTTTGCACGTACCAAAGCATTTGCTAAGCACCAAAGTAGTCAATGGCAAAAGGCTTTGGATATGGCAGAAAAAATACAAGCCGTAATGGATAAAGCAACACCAGAAGAAAGAAAAAGAATGTCTGCGGCTTTATCGTCGCCTCACACAAAAAATGAAAAGTCTCTTTCGATAGAAGAAGTGCGTGAATTTGTCGAAAAGCCCATTCAATCTATGCTTTCAGCAAACGTGGTACAAATCGCCCCTCTTTTATTTGAAAGACCATATCTTATACTTGAAACACCTATTGTTAATAGTTTTATCACATCTGACAATCCATGCGTTTGGTTTGACCCCGCAGATTACCAGAAGCCAAGACCATTTGGAGCAGGTGGACTAATTTCACCAACACTTGAAATTACCTTGCCAGTATCTCCAAAACAAATGCTATTTTTTGGCGGTAAATTGATTTTTTCGGGAGTTTATATGTCAATTGAGAATGAAATGGTTGATAGTCTGAACAACCGTACACGTCTTTTTTCAGATGAGTTTTTTGTATCAAATAGTCCAAAGGTAAAGCCATCGTGGTCTCTAAAACAAACCGCCCAACACAGCGTTTTCAGAAACCGCCAACGTCTAAAGGTGAAAAAGACCCGGCCTGGCAGGCCAATGCAGCGAACTGGGGGCTGATGCGGACGGAATAGCGGAAAACCCCGCTTCCAATCCAATGTAAAGCAGGCGTTCCCATCAGGATGACGCCTTTTGTTATCTCACCCCGGCCTCAGGGCTGGGAGGAGATGGCAGCCCAGTTTGACTGCTTTCTTCCCACGGTGCAGCGCGGGACTGCGATTTCGCGCATCTCCACTGGTTTGTACGGCTTGCGTGCCTGCCGATTTTGAGTATACTTTTTGCAAGGAAGGTGCACCCTAAAATGATGGTCCAGCCATCTTCTTGGGTGCCTGGATGGGGCTATCGCCCCGCTGGTTCGGTGCGCGATTTGTGAGAATTGGCGCGATAATACTGAGTAGGTGAGCTAATCCGCCCCGCCGGTGAAGCAAGCCTTTGGGCGGCATCTTTTGTAGAAGTAGATCAGTGGAAAGAAAATGAATAAAGCAACAAGAACAATTGTGGCGACACTCGGAACCATCTTTGGAATCTCAGGAATGAGTCATGGATTCTTCGAGATACTTCAGGGGGATATCCCCACTGGTGGATTATTTATCTCGGCCATTGGTGAAGCGCAAAAGATGTGGCCTCATGGGAACGAGTATGCTTTTACGCTCATCCCCAATTTCCTAATCACTGGTATCGTGGCAATGATTGTTGGACTTACTATCATAGTGTGGTCGCTCGGTTTCGTTCACAAGAGGAATGGTTCTACCATTTTCATTCTCCTCTTTGTTCTACTTCTTCTGGTCGGGGGTGGTGTCGCACAAACATTATTCTTCCCTTGGATCTGGCTTATTTCAACTCGTATCAATAAGCCCCTGCTTTGGTGGCGCAAGATTCTACCGCTCAAGATTCAAAAGCCATTTGGCAAGTTGTGGCCTTGGTCTCTGATTATCAGTTCAGTACTGCTTGTATTTGTTCTCGAAATTGGCGTTACTGGATTTGTACCCGCCGTGAACGACCCAGAGGCAGTTTTATCGATTATGCTATCTTGTCTTGGCATGGAAGTGATAGTTCTTCCATTGCCCTTTGTTTCTGGATTTGCACACGATATTGCAATGAGTCCTAATATCGTTCTTCATGAGAAGACAAGCAAGGCAACTCTTGAAAACCAAAAAGCGGCCTAACAAAGCGTGGTGTGTCCTGAAAAGTCATCGTTTGCTTGCGGGTGAAAGACCAGCCCGGTAAGGGTCAGGCAGCCAGGTAGCAGGGGACCGATGTGAGCTGGGAGACTGGCTATGTCGAATCGTTGTAACTTCCGAGAAAGGGAAGCAAAGCAACAACCGGTAAAATATGTTACCTAAGACGGCTTAATTGAACTCGGTTTGATGTGGCGGCGCGTTGAACCGGGCTTCGGCATTGGCTCTGGTCGCCACATCAATCCTTGACCGTTAGCCCGCCCAAATGCAAGCATATGTGAATTCATAATTGCCCTGAAAATAAACCAGTGAAAAGAAACCCTAAAATGAAAATTGTCATTGCTACTATTGGATCACGCGGCGATGTTCAGCCGTATATTAATCTCGCACAGGGACTTATTGCCGCTGGGCATAACGTGCACCTCGCATCCAATCCGACTCTTTCTTCGCTTGTCGAATCACATGACGTTCCGTTCCTGCCAGTTGGTCATCCTGTAGATATGGGTATAGAGGGCGCTCGACTGCTTGAAAAATCCTTTGACAACATGTGGTTCGGACTGATTCGCGTCATGCAGTTGGGCGCGCGATTAGTCGAGGAAGCCTATCCTGATGTACTCGTAGCCTGCCAGAACGCGGATCTGGTCATCACTTCTGACACAGGAAGCGGGGTCGCGGAGGCTGAAAAACTCGGTAAGCCATGGATTAGTATTACTCTGCAACCAGCAAGACTGCCTGTAGTGCAAAACCAGCCTCATAACTTCGTAGGGCGCTCAATCAGTTGGCTACTTGGGAAATTATTCGTCGCTCCAACCAACAAGTTTCGCAAACGCGTTGGCGCACCGTTGGTAGAAGATATTACTTCGATGTTGTCGAAGCGCATGATCCTTTTACCAGTGAGTACATCTGTTGCTTCTCCAAACCCAAAGTGGGCGGAACAGGTTCGGCAAACAGGCTATTGGTTTGCGCGCGACATTGAAGGCTGGAAACCGCCTCAAGATTTATCTGATTTTTTGTGCGCGGGGGAAAAGCCGATAGCGGTAAGTTTGGGCGTGATGAGTACATCAGGCAGAAAGGCAAAAGAGAGTGCGCGGATTGTGTTGGACGCGATCCATAAAACGAATGTACGCGCCATTCTGCAGGGTTGGGATCGAGAATTATTGGTGTCGCTAGGTGCGTCGTCAAGCATGTATTGTGCAGGAACGTTACCACACAACTGGTTGTTTACTCAGGTCTCGGCGGTGATCCATCACGGCGGTTTTGGAACGACTGCCGCGGGGTTGCGTTCGGGTGTGCCCAGCATTGTCATTCCCCACATTATTGACCAATATGCTTGGGGGCAGACTGTTTTTGACCTAGGTGTTGGTCCTAAGTTTATCTCGCGCGGGAAGTTGACCAGCGAGAATCTTGCCCATTCTATCGCGCTTGCGTTGAGCGACTCAGACATACGCGCCAAAGCGGCACAATTGGGAAAGGCGATTCGCAATGAACCCGATGGTGTAATGCAGGCTGTAAGATTGATAGAACAAATCAATATATGAGAATATCTCTTCTGAACCAATAGTGCGGGCTAACACAGCGTGCACTCGCCAGTAACGCAGGCCATTGGGCAATCTTATGCCATAATAGTGGGCATGACGCTTGCGTAATCGCCAGCATGAAGACAACCATTATGCTTCAATTGCTTTGCGCAGCGCAGATTAATACCTGACATCCGACCTACCGATGTCAAATCGATCAAAAAAGGAGATTTCAGGATGAGTTTCTATCAAGTCTCAGGTGGAGCAGCAATGAGAGTTACAAGAAAAGTAACTTATCAATGCGAAAATTGTGGCCGCGAATTCTCTTATTTTTTCAACCTAGAGTCCGTCAGAGCGAAAACGGTAGGGGTGACGGGAAGCAGTGGTCATGACAAAGTAAGAGCAGAACTCGAAAAGGAATTGTCTCCCGAAGTAATTGAGGAATTGAACAAAGAGGTCAAAGCGCTAACCGAAAGTAAGAATTATGGTTATGAAAAGTGTCCAGGCTGCGGTTATACCCAGTCATGGATGCTCGGTGCGGAATCAAGTGCACAGGCATCGAAAAATATCTTTAAACCGTGGATTCTTATAACGATGGTGCTCGTAGCGCTGACGATCATCATCATTGCGGTTTTGAACAAACCTGATTTCCCCTACCTGGTTTGTTTAGTATCATTTGTTTTATGGGCCTTGGTCACTTTCATGACATTTAAGATTGGGGCGAAAAAATTACATGATCCGAATGAGAAATTCGGAGTAGTGGAAAGAAAAAACACACCGGATGTGGTATGGAGCAATCCCAAGAAATCTGAACTGACCCCAGACAAGTAAGTACTCCGCCCAACACCGGCTGCAGCGGACAGCGGCTATGCCGCACTTATGAGGGTATCCAGCTAGAAAATGTGCCATAATGATTGTGGCGCCTTGTTCGTTCGCCGCTGCCGGTGATCCATTCCGTTAGCCCGCCTCTATCTTGACAATAGGTCGCTATGTATAAGAAAGGAGTATTCCATGAATTCGAATGTTGAGGAAGCACGCAACCTCATGGGGCAATTACTCGATGTGACACGGCGAGAGACACAACTGGCAGTCTCTGGCATCGATCCAGATCGTGTTGTCCATGACAACCCGGCATGGCGCGTCCGGGATGTAGTAGGACACCTTGGTGTGTGGAATGGTGAGGCGGCACGTTCGCTGCGCGCGCATGCCAAGGGCGGCGAGTATTATTGCATCGCAGAGGAGCAATATGATGAGTACAATGGCTTAGCCGTCGATACACGGCGCAATTGGAATATTGAGCAGGTTTGGTCAGAGTATGAGGCATCGTATGACCAACTCAAGCTGCTCGTGGAGACAATGCCAGCCGAAAAATGGAATATCGAGATGTTGTATCCTTGGAATGAGAGGGGTACCATCCAGAACTTGATCGAAGTGATGATGAAGCATGATGTCGAGCATCGGGAGATCATCTTGGCGGGCTAAGAAAGCGTGGTGTGTCCTGAAAAGTCATCGTCTGCTCACTGGTGAAAGTCCGATCCTGGTAAGGGTCAGGCCGCCAAGGTAGTAGGGGACCGATGTAGCCGGATGACTGGCTATGTCGAAACGTTGTAGCCCCCTGAGAAAGGGAAGCAAAGCAGCGGCCGGTAATAGAAGGTAGAATATGTTTCCTAAGGTAGGAAAGTTCAACTCGGTTTGATGTGGCGGCGCAATGAACCGATGTTTGGACTTTCGCCCTTTCAGCCACATCAAACCTTAAATCGTTAGGCGCTACCTTGCACAACAAACGAAAAAACGAGGGCAACATGAATAGCTACAAAAAACTATGCACCGAATTTTATGACATTGATAAACCAAACGCTCCCGCTGATGCGTTTGAGTTTTACCTTCATTACGCCCAACAAGCCAAAGGCGCAATACTCGAACCTATGTGTGGTTCTGGTCGCTTCCTGCTCCCCTTGCTAGAACATGGCTTTTCCATCGATGGTATGGATGCGTCTGACGACACGCTAAGGCATGTCGGGAAAATGGACAGATGCGTGAGCTAACTCCAAATCTATTCAAGCAGTTTTTACATCAATTGGAGCTACCCCAACGCTACGACTTGGTAATCATTCCAGCAGGCTCCTTTTGTTTGATTACTAATCCGCTAGAAATTCAGGAAAGTCTCCGCCTTCTCTACGCGCATATGCTGCCAGGGGCAACCTTGGTGCTGGAGATTGAGCGGCTTATGCCACAAGCACCACAGGGTGATGGGACATGGGGCGGACGTTGGGTTAATCATCCGGATGGCGGGAAAATTGTGATTAGTTGGCTTAGCCATTACAATCCAACTGAACGAGTATCGCACAGCCTCCATCGTTACGAATTGATTAAGGATGGACAGCTATTAGAAACTGAATGGGAAGAGTTTGATCTTCGATTTTACGAAACAGGAGAATTTAGCACGTTATTGGCATCTGCCGGATTCACAGCGATCAAAACCTTGAAAGCCTATGGGAACAACGCACCTGATGATACAGATGACAGTGTTGTTTTTGAATGTGTGAGACCTTAAAATAAATAAAAGCGCCTAACACAGCGTTCTCAGAAACCGCCAATTTGTAAAGGTGAAAAAAGCCCGATCCGGCAAACCGATTCCGCGAATTTAGAACTGTCTCGCCCAAAACAATCAACAATTTCATGACTCATATAATGCAAAGCAGGCGTTCTCGCCTTGAGTACGCCTGTTGTTGTCCCGATCCCGGCTCTTATGCCGGGACGAGTTGGTAGCCCAGTTTGGCTGCTTTCTTCCTACGGTGCAGCGCGGGATTGCGATTTTGCGCGTCTCCACTGCTTTGTACGGCTTGCATGCCTGCCGATTTTGAGTATACTTTTAGCAAGGCAGGTGCGCACCTGGAGGACGGGTATTTCCTCATCAATTCCCAGGCATGAAAAACAGCCCACGCCCTGCCCAGCCGGCCGCAGAGCGGGCGGGTCAGGGCAGCGGAGGGCAAGGGTGGAATGCCAGACAGGGCTGCGTAAGGCTCGATCACCAGGCCGACAGACCCGCCCCTACATCATCCGCGCTGGGCAGGTAACGATTGAAATCGTTACTACAGATACCTTCTCACACTGCGGTAAAATGCTTGTATTGGTTTTCTCAGCGCTTTCTGCGTTCTCGGCGGTAAAAGGGTTTTCCATGACCAAGATGACCATTCCTCCTGACCTGATCGATTGGCTGTTATACCACGAGCCGTGGGTGGCTTACCGCACCCGGCTGGACCTGCTGGGGCAAGCCGAGGCCGAGCCCACGGTGCAGGCTGCCCGGGCGGCAATGCTGGCCCACCCGCTGGTGACGGGGCTGGTGAGCGAGCTGGCGGCCTGGCCTGGTCCGCCGGTCAACAGCCACAAATCCGCCGGGCAGCTGCTGCACAAGCTAGCCTTCCTGGCTGACCTGGGCTTGCGCGCCGATGATCCGGGCATGCCGCCGGTGGTCGAGGCGATGCTGGCGCACCAATCGGCGCAGGGGCCGTTCCAGATGCTGGGGAATATCTCGCCGAGCTACGGCGGCAGCGGGCAGGACCACGTTTGGTTGGGCGCTGTGCGATGCGCCGACCGTGATCTACAGCCTGGTGTGCTTTGGCCTGGGGGCGGATCCGGCTGTGCAGCGCGCGGTAAGCCACCTGGCGGGGTTGGCGCGAGAGAATGGCTGGCCCTGCGCCGTCTCGCCCGAGTTGGGCAAGTGGCGCGGCCCGGGTAAAAAGGAAGACCCCTGCCCGTATGCCAACCTGATCATGCTCAAGCTGCTGGCGCATTTGGCCGATTACCGTGACAGCCCGGCAGCCCGTGCAGGCGCCGAGACTGCCCTGAGCCTGTGGGAGCACAGCCGCGAGCAGCATCCCTATATTTTCTACATGGGCACCGATTTCCGCAAGCTCAAGGCTCCGCTGGTGTGGTACGACATCCTGCACCTGGGCGAGGTGCTGAGCCGCTTTGATTGGCTGCGCGGCGACCCGCGCCTGGGCGAGATGGCGGCGATCCTACACGCCAAGGCTGACCCCCTGGGGCGCTTCACGCCCGAGTCGGTCTACCAGGCGTGGAATGGGTGGGATTTCGGGCAGAAGAAGGCGCCATCGCGTTGGCTGACGCTGCTGGTATGGCGGGTTATAGCACGTGTGGGGTAGCATGTTGGGTTTCGGGCGGGGTATTATGAGGTATAGGTGCTGGGGAGGTACCGCCCTCAACCTCTAACACCAACCTACGGCTGGCGAGTAAGCCAATTCATAGCCGGTGATATTATCCGGCGGCATAACAGCGTTTCTCTGAAAGGAGCACAACCCATGATCCCGAAACAACCCTTTGGTAGAACAGGTCACACCAGCACACGCATCCTCTTCGGAGCAGCGGCGCTGTGGTCAGTCACCCAGGCAGAGGCCGAGGCGACCCTGGATACCCTGATCAAGTTTGGCATCAATCACATTGACACTGCAGCCAGCTACGGGGAGGCTGAGCGGCGTATTGGCCCGTGGATGGATCACCACCGGGCGCAGTTCTTCCTGGCGACGAAGACCGAGGAGCGCACCCGCCTGAAGGGGCGCGAATCCCTGCATCGCTCCCTGGAATTGCTGCACACCGATCATGTCGATCTGTTACAACTGCACAATCTCTCGACGCAGAGTGAATGGGAGATTGCCCTGGGCCCGGGCGGTGTCCTGGAAACCTGTGTGGAAGCCCGGGAGCAGGGCTTGATCCGCTTCATCGGCGTTACCGGTCACGGTACGGACATTGCCCGGTTACACCGGCTCGCCCTGGAGCGGTTCGATTTCGACTCCGTGCTGCTGCCCTACAACTATATGATGATGCAAAACCCTGGCTACACGGCGGAGGTAAAGGAGTTATTCAGCATGTGCAGGGAACGGAATGTGGCAATCCAGGCGATCAAGTCGATTGCCCGGGGTGAGTGGGGCGACCACACGCGCATACGCACAATACCTGGTACCACCCCCTTGAAGACCAGGCAGACATCGACCTGGCGGTGCATTGGGTGCTCGGCGAGCCAATGACCTTTTTGAACAGCGCCGGCGATATCCACATTTTACCCAGGGTGCTGGATGCGGCTCAGCGATACCAGTCCAGGCCCTCAGATGCTGAGATGGAGGCGCTGGCAAGCAGGGCTGGGATGCAGCCGCTGTTCAGGTGAAATTTGCTTCGCTGGTTGAGGCGGGATGTTGGGTTTCGGGCTGGGTATTATCAGGCATGGGTGCTGTGGAGGTACCGCCCTCAACCCCAACGACTTGAAATTTAAGGCAGCATCTACGAACTACCAGATCAAAGTTTTTGTACCCAGTAATATTTCCATATAGGTAAAGAAACTATGAGGCTGTTTAGTATCGCAATCCAATAACGATGAGCGCCTAACATGGGTATAAATGTTTTGATTGCCCATGCTGTCATGAAGTAGATAGCAATGCCCCACATAACAGATCCAACTCTATAAAAAACCTTCTCATTTGGACGTACATCATCTTTTCCCCATTTTATTCCAGGATAGATCGAATAATCCTCTATCTTGGAAATTCTGATATATACTGCACATGACCAAGCACAAAATAGAATGCGGACTATCATTGAAAACAATGTTCTAGGGCCGACATCGAACGGAATTGTTCCAAAAAATAAACAGACACTTACCAAGGGCAATAGAAAGCGATAGATTATCTTACAGAATTTGTTCATCTATCTCCGTTCGCATCTGTTTCCCATATTCGCTAAAGCCCAACCCTTCTCTACGATTGGATCTGGATGGCGCTGCCGCTCTCGTAGCGGCGCAGGCCGCGGTAAAACACGAACCCCGCCAATGCGAAGAACGCTCCCGCCCCCAGCGCCAGGAGGCCGGCGCGCTGCCAGGTGAAGCCGCGCACCAGCTCGGCGGGGACGGCGCCGACCAGCATGGCGGGCACCAGGGTGAAGAGCAGCAGGCGGGCGGAGGCGTCGAACAGGCGGGAGGGGTAGATGGAGAAGGTGACGATGGCGTTGGTGGCGAAGGTTCCCAGCGTCTGCACGCTGCCCAGCCAGAAGGCCAGGCTCTGTACGATGACCAGGAACGAGATGAAGATGACGGTGGAGCCGAGGATGGCCAGCAGGTAGCGGGCGAAGGCGTCCAGGGTAACCTGCCCGGCGAAGAAGAAAGTGAGCAGGCCGAAGAGGACGTCGCCGAGGGCGCTCACCTGGCTGCGGCTGGCCAGCACGTGCAGCAGCACCGGCCGCGGCAGCGACAGGTAGTAGTCGAGCTGACCCTTGCTGATCACGTCGCCCAACTGCAGGGCGTTGCCGAACAGGTACAGCCCCACGCCGTAGGATACCGCCACCAGGCCGTAGATGAGCAGCATGTCCTGCAGGCCCCAGCCGTGGACGAACTCGAAGCGCTCGAAGAAGATGATCCAGAAGACGAAATAAGCGGCGTCGTTGAGCAGCATGCCGACGGTCTGGGTGATGAAGGAGGCGCGGAACTCCATGGCCGAGATCAGGTTGGCCTTCCACACCGCCAGCAAGAAGCGCAGCTCACGCATGGCTCAGCCTCCGTTCACCGACAGGCGGCGCACGCCGCGCTGGTAGGCAATCGCCAGCAGCCCGCCCAGGGCGAGCAGCCAGGCGGCCTGCCCCGCTGCCAGCTTCAGAAACTGATCGACGCCCGGCTCGACGAACAGGCGCGCCGGGCCGTACATGGCATATTGGAAGGGTAAAGCCTGGGCGACCTTCTGCAGCCAGGCGGGGAAGAAATCGATCGGGATGAGCATGCCGCCCAGGATGAAGAGCAGCTTCTGGTAGATCCAATCGTAGGCGGAGACATCCTCGCTGACGAAAGCCGCCAGCCCGATCAGCGCCTGGAGGCAGAAATCGATCGACCAGGCGAGCAGCACGGCGAGCAGCACCATGGGCCAGCCAAAAGCCGGGGGCGGCGGCGAGACCAGCAGCCACAGCAGCGCCCCGCCGCTGAGCAGGTTGAAGCCGAAGCGCGACAGGCTGTCGGCCATGCCGATGCTGAAATGGTAGAGCAGGAAGTTGTAGGGCTTGTTGAGCAGGTAGGCGATCGAGCCATCCTTGACCGCCTGGGAGATCTCACGCGACAGGCGCGGCTTGCTCATGTAGATCGAACTCGGTGAGCAGCAGATACCACAGCGTCTGCTGCAGCGAGAGGCCAGCGATGTCGCCCCCCCCGCTGGCCTGGTAGGTGACGCGCCAGAGCTGCAGGAAGATCCACATAAAGACGAGGATCGACAGGCTGCCCACCAGCAGGTCGCCGCGGTAGGCCAGGCGGTTAGCCAACTGGGCGCGGAAGATGGCCAGGTACTTGGCGGCTTTCACTTCCCGCCCTCCGGCGCGTCTTTTTCGCCGTAAATGGTGCGGATGACCTCCTCCAGCGAGGCGTCAGAGATGGTCAGGTCGACCACGCCCCCGGCCTGCGCCAGGCGGGCGATCACCGCGGCCACGGGAGTGTGGCGGGTGTCGAAGCGCAGCTTGGCCCCGTAGCGATCCTTGCCGATCTTGACCGTCTCGGCGCCTTCGATGTGGAAACCGGCGGGAATGGGTTCGGCGTAGCGCACCTCGACCAGCTTGCTGGTCAGGTAGTGGCGCTTCATGTTGGAGACCTTGTCCTCGTAGACGATCTGCCCGTGGTTGATGACGATGACGCGCTTGCACAGCGCTTCCAGGTCGCCGGCGTCGTGCGAGGTGAGCAGCACGCCCACCCCTTCGAGCTGGTTCATGCGGCGGATGGTGTCGCGCAGGTGCTGCTTGGCGACCACGTCCAGGCCGATGGAGGGCTCGTCGAGCAGGAGCAGGCGCGGGCGGTGCAGCAGCGAGGCGGCGACCTCGCAGCGCATGCGCTGCCCGAGCGAGAGCTTGCGCACGGGGGTCTCGAGCAGGTCTTCGATCTCGAAGGCCTCGGCCAGGAAGCTGATGCGCTGGCGGACGGCTTTGTCGTCCAGCTCGTAGATCTTGCCGAACAGGGCGAAGGTGTCGATGGCGGGCAGGTGGTACCAGAGCTGCGGGCGCTGCCCGAAGACGGTGCCGATGTGGTAAGCCAGCTGGCGGCGCTTCTGCCACGGGCACAGCCCGAGCACCTCGGCCTCGCCGCTGGTGGGGTAGAGGATGCCGGTGAGCATCTTGATCGTCGTCGATTTTCCGGCGCCGTTGGGGCCGATGAAGCCGAGCAGCTCGCCGTCCTCCATCTCGAAGGACAGGCCGCGCACGGCTTCCACCTGGCGCAGCTCGGGCTTGACCAGGGCGCGCAGGCTGCCGCGCAGGCCGGGGGCTTTGTGCTTGGCGGTGAAGGTTTTGGTGAGGTGGCGGACGAGGATGGATGGCATGGGGTGTGGTTAATTGTATACCCAATTGGTGGGTGGGGGAAAGAACACAACACAAAGAGCACCAAGGAGGCACGAAGGGCACAAAGGGAGGAATGTTAGGCGGGGAACCAGCGGTATTTATATAAATACGTTACACCGTAGTGTCTGTATTTATGAAAATACGAGCGGTTATGGTGGGTTGGGGGAGGGGAGATCAGTCAACGGATGGGTAGCGGATTAGCGGATGGCGAGGTAGGGGAGATGAGGGCTATGGAGGGAGTCGGGACGCTGGAGCGTCCAAGGCGGCGTTCCCACGCAGAGCGTGGGAACGAGAAACGTGGCACGTGGAACGTGTATCGTTACAGGTAATCGCGGAGGCAGACCGCGAGCGGCAGGGGTGGCGCAGGCGGCGCAGGGCTTTGCCTTCGATCTGGCGGATGCGCTCGCGGGTCAGGCCGAACTTCTTGCCCACCTCTTCCAGGGTGTAGGGATGACCGTTCTCCAGGCCGAAGCGCAGGCGCAGGATGCGGGCCTCGCGGGGGGAGAGGGTGCCCAGCACCTGCTCGACGCGCTCGCGCAGCAGGTTGTCGTAGGCGGTCTGGGAGGGCGAGGGGGTGATGGTATCTTCGACGAACGTGCCGAACTCGGTGTCGTCATCATCGCCTACCGGGCCTTCCAGCGAGACCGGGATGCGCGCCACCTCCAGCATCCACTGCAGCTTCTCCTGCTCCATGCCCATCTCCAGGCAGAGTTCGTCCGAGTTGGGCGGGCGACCATAGCGCTGCTCCAGGCGGTGGGCGGTCTTGTACATCAGGCGCAGGCGGTCGGTCATGTGCACCGGGATGCGGATGGTGCGCGCCTGGTCGGCGATCGAGCGGGTGATGGTCTGGCGGATCCACCAGGTGGCATAGGTGGAAAAGCGGAAGCCGCGCTGGTATTCGAACTTGCTGACCGCCTTCATCAAGCCCAGGTTGCCCTCCTGGATCAGGTCGAGGAACGGCACACCGCGGCCGATGTACTTCTTGGCGATGCTGACCACCAGGCGGGTGTTGGCTTTGATCAGGTGCTCGCGGGCTTCCACGCCATCCTGCACCAATTGTTCCAGCTGCTCGCGCTGGCGGGCGGCGTAGCGTCCGCGCTGCAGCTTGATCTCGGCTTTGGCCTGGCGGGCGCGCTCGATGCGCTTGGCAAGTGACACTTCCTCCGCCAGGGTCAGCAACGGGACGCGCGACATCTCTTTGAGGTATAAACCGACGCTGTCATCGACCGAGATATGCTCCAGGCTGGAGAAAAAACCCGCCTCGAGCGATGGCGCAGCCAGGTCGGCGGCACACAATTCGAGGCGTGACGGGTCGGGTTCTGGCTCGGCATCCTCTTCCAGCAGGATCTCGATCCCCCGGCGGCGCAGCAGGACAAACAGCTGTAGCATGCGCTCCTCGTCTTCCCCATCCCAGGGGAAGGCGACGGCAATATCTTCGCTGGTCAGGTAACCTTGCAGGTCGGCTTTCTCGAGCAGGCTGCCCAACGCCTCACCTCTAAACGACTGCGGATGGAGCTGCATACATCCTCCTGTGTTGCCCTTGAACGGCAGTGCTGGCGGACTATCTCAGTGAAGCTGGCGATGTTTATTGGTCCAATAAATCCTTCAAGGCTGCCAGCCGGGGATCACCAGGCTCATCCTCATGCTGGCAGGTCGTTTCATTCTGGTTAGCGCCGCAGACCGTGCACAGACCTTTGCAGTCCGGGCGGCACAGCGGATTGAATGGGATTTCGAGCAGCATGTACTCGCGCAGAACCGGGGCAAGATCGATGATGCCTGTTTCGGGCATCATCAAGCCGGATTCGGTCACGTAGCGGCGCGTAAAGGCGTACAATTCGGTAAAATGGGTGTGCAGGGGCTGGATTAGCGGGTTAAGACAGCGCACGCACTCGAGCTCGAGTGCGGCACGCAGGTTTACCTGGACGAGGATGCCCTGGTTGGTGCGGGTGATGAGGGCAGAGCCGGTCAAATCGGTGAGAGTCAGGTCCGGCGGCAAGACGATCCGCGGGGCCTCGAGAGGGAATTCCCGGCTGAAACCGGCTGATTGGGCTACAATAAAGCCAACGTTCAGGCGCAGTGGAGAGAGCGGGTCGGACACGGTATCTATGTCAAATAGCAAAGTAATTTATGTGATTTGTTATTTATTATAACATATATTGAACACAGGGCTACGGTTAATTTAGAACAAATCACCTATATATGGTGTTTGGGTAGGTTGCGGATAGCCTTATTGGAGGTTTTATGCTAAAAATTCTGGTCGCCACTGCCAACCGGGGCAAGCTGCACGAGATCCAGGCCCTGCTGGCGGACCTGCCATTCACCCTGCTCATTCCCCGTGACCTTGGGCTCGAATCTGGAGGTCGCCGAGACCGGCGATACTTATGCGGTCAATGCCGCCCTCAAAGCCACCGCCTTTGCCCGCCATGCCGGGCTGCTGACGTTAGCGGACGATTCGGGTCTGGAGGTGGATGCTTTGGGCGGGCTGCCGGGGGTGCACTCGGCGCGCTTTTCACCCCTCCCCCATGCCACCGACGCCGACCGGCGCCGCTACCTGCTGCAGCAGCTAGGCGAGGCAGGGCGCCCCTGGACGGCGCATTTCCATTGCACCGTGGCACTGGCCGAACCGGACGGGGGCGTGACCTATTTTGAGGGTGACTGCCCTGGCGAGATCATCCCCAGCGAGCGCGGTGAGAACGGTTTTGGCTATGACCCCATCTTTCTGCTGCCGGAACTGGGCCGCACCATGGCCGAGCTGAGCATGGCAGAGAAAAACGAGCTCAGCCACCGCGCCCGGGCGATCAAAGCCGCCATGCCCTACCTGTGCAAACTTATTGAGTAAGCCGGTTAAAGATACGGTTTTGTAAGGTTAAGATGCTATCCAACAAAGCTGTTTTGGATTATCATAAGTGGGATGGACCCTCTAATCAATGATCTGATGGTGGGGAGTATTGGCTTGCTCCTCGGGCTACTTGTAGGCATATTGGGGGTGCGTTGGATCACGCGCGGCTCTGCTGCCCAAAGCCAGGTAGCCGGGCGGAAGAAGGGCGGCGTGGCTGAAATGGACAGCCAGCAGCTGCGTGAAGTATACAACCTGATCTCTACAATAACCGCAAATTTGAAATATGAACGAGTGCTGGATATGGTGCTGGACATGAGCGCCGACATCCTCGCCTCGCCCAACGTCCCCACCGACCGGCTGGCCAGTGCAGTGCTGCTCTTCGCCGAAGGTGAAAACAAACGTCCAGAGCTGCATATTGGGTCGGCGCGCCGCCTGACCCCGGCAGATATGCGCACGGTGCTGCCCGGTACGAAGGGCCTGATCGGCAGCGCCATTGAGAACGGCGAGGCGCAGTTCTCAGCCGAGCTGGTGCAGGACGTCGAACTCAGCCACCTGGTGGCACTGCGGGCGTGCAAGGTGGCGTACTGTATTCCGCTGCGCGCCGGCCTGGACACCTATGGGGTGCTGCTGTTTGCCCATCCCGATCCAAATTTCTTCACCCAGGTCAAGCGTGAGCTGCTCGATATCCTGTCGCACCAGGCAGTGATCGCCATCCAGAATGCCCGCCTGTATTCAGACCTGGAACAAGAAAAAGAGCGCATGATGGAAATCCAGGAAGACGCCCGGCGCAAGCTGGCACGTGACCTACACGATGGGCCAACCCAATCGATCGCTGCCATAGCCATGCGGCTCAACTTTGCCCGCCGGCTGTTGGAGCGCGACCCGAAGGCTACCGCCGATGAAATTGCCAAGATCGAAGACCTGGCGCGGCGCACCACCAAGGAGATCCGCCACATGCTGTTCACCCTGCGTCCCTTGGTGCTCGAGTTCGCAGGGCTTGATCCCCGCGCTGGATGCCATGGCGGAAAAAATGCACGAGACCTACGGTCAAGTGGTGATCGTGGAGGCTGACCCCACTTTGATTCCGAAGATTGAGGCGGGCAAGCAAACGATCATCTTCTTCATTGCCGAAGAAGCGATCAACAACGCCCGCAAGCATGCCCAGGCAGCCCACGTCTGGGTGCGGCTTAATCCCTTGGAAAAGGACCTGGTGGTGCTTGAAGTCGAGGATGATGGGGTAGGTTTCAATGTTTCTTCGCTGAACACCTCATATGAACACCGCGGCAGCCTGGGCATGGTGAATATGCGTGAGCGGGCCGAGCTGGTCAATGGCCTGTTCCAGATCAGCTCAACTCTTGGGGAAGGCACAACGGTCCGGGTGATCATCCCGCTCAGCGAAGAAGGCATCGATCGCCTGCGGCGTGGGGGGTAGCCCAGCATGCCCGTTTCGGCCGGAATATACTACTTCCTCTCACAAAGCAAATTGACAGATGGGTTGCCGGTGGTGCTGCTGCATGGCGCCGGTGGGGTTCATTTATCCTGGCCATCCGAAGTTCGCCGCCTGGCTGGTCACTGGGTTTATGCGTTGGACCTGCCCGGTCATGGCAAGTCGCAGGAGATCGGCGGGCAGCAGACCATCGCAGGGTATGCTCGCCTGGTGTTGGATTGTCTGGATGCAATGAAGCTGGGCAGGGCGGTCTTCGTGGGGCATTCCATGGGCAGCGCCGTGGCGCTGACCCTTGCCATACACCATCCACAGCGGGTTTTAGGGATCGGCCTGCTGGGCAGCGGCGTGCGGCTGCGCGTTAATCCTGAGCTACTCTCGGCTGCCGCCAGCCCGACAACATACCACAAAGCGATTGAAGCGATAATGAAGTGGTCCTTCAGCCCCAAAACCTCGTCCCACCTGGTAGAGCTTGCCCGGAAACGGATGGTAGAGACCCGCCAGAGCGTGCTCTCCGGGGACCTGGTGGCGTGCAATGCTTTTGATGTCAGCCAGCAGATCACCCAGGTGCGCCAACCGGCGCTGGTGATGTGCGGGATCGATGACCAGATGACTCCGCTGCGTTACGCACAATACCTGGCGGATGCCATCCCCGGCGCCCGCCTGCAATTGGTGCCGGAGGCGGGACACATGCTGATGCTGGAACAGCCGCAGGCCGTCGCTGCGGCGCTCGGCGCCTGGTTGAATACGATACCATTCATCCCTGGGGAGGGTTCGTGATGTATATTGCCATCGAAGGCGTCATCGGAGTGGGCAAAACCAGTCTGGCGCGCCTGCTGCAGCCAGCATTCACCTCGACGCTGGTGCTCGAGGTGTTCGAAGAAAACCCATTCCTGTCCGATTTTTATGCCGACCGCCAGCGCTATGCCTTCCAAACGCAGATATTCTTCCTGCTCAGCCGCTACCACCAGCAGCGGCGGTCGCTGCCGGAACTGCTGGCGCAGGGCGCATCCGTGATCGCCGATTACACCTTTGCCAAGGATGCGCTGTTTGCCGCGCATCAACCTGAGCGGCGACGAACTGGAGATGTACTACCGCGTGCACGATGCGCTGGCAGAGAAGATTCCTGCCCCGGACCTGATCGTCTACCTGCGCGCCGATACCGACGTGCTGATGCAGCGCATTTCGCTCGCGCGACCGCCCTTACGAGCGCAACATGGAACGCGACTACATCGACACGCTCAACCGTGCCTACGATGACTTTTTTACCAACCTGCAGCCGGGTCCCAATGGCAAAGCAGTGCCCATCCTGGCGCTGGACACCAACGATCTGGATTACATCCGCCGGTCGGAGGATTTACGACTGGTCGAGGATCGCATCCGCCAGGCCTTGCAGCTCCCGCCATACCAGTCTGAGCTTCCCCTGGATTCTGCCCATGCGTATCACACCTGAAACCCTGCATAAGCTCGCCCAAGATACGGTTGCCAGCCGGGCACGCAGTGACCACACCCTGCTGGCGGCTTACCTGCAAGGCTCGCTGTTGAGCGATTCACCCTTGCTGGGCAACACCGCGGATATCGATCTGTTCCTGGTGCACACCGAAGATGTGCAGGAGGAACGCGAGCTGGTGCGCTTGAACGATGAGGTGCACCTGGACATTGCCCACCACGCCCACCGGCAGTACAGCCAGCCGCGCAACCTGCGCCTGCACCCCTGGTTGGGGCCGGCGGTGTACGGGTGTAAGATCCTATACGACCCACAGCATTTCATGGATTTTACCCAGGCCAGTGTGCGCGCCCAATTCCACCGCCCGGATAATGTGATCGCCCGCTGCAGCCAGCAAGCTGAACACGCCCGCCAGATTTGGATGGGTCTCTCCACGGAACCAACGCAAGAAGGATGGAGCGAAGCCAGGAACTACCTGCGGGCATTGGACCACGCGGTGAATGCCATCGCCTGCCTGAGCGGCCCGCCGCTCACCGAGCGCCGCTACATGGTGGATTTTCCAGCCCGCACCGCGGCGGTCGGGCACCCCGGGCTGGCAGCGGGACTGCTCGGGCTGCTGGGCGGCTCCGCCGTTGACGCAGACACCCTGCGCGGCTGGCTTTCAGACTGGCATGCAGCTTACACGGCGCTGGCGGCAGATGCCCCTCCACTCCGCCTGCACCCATGTCGCCTGTTGTATTACCAGCGCGGCATTGCGGCGCTGCTGGAAAGCGAGCATCCGCAGAACTGCCTGTGGCCGCTGTGGCATACCTGGACGCACATCATTTCAGCCTTGCCGGTAGACTCATCACAGCGCAGCGCCTGGCAGTCCGCCGGCGAGCGGCTGGGATTGGTCGGGGAGGCATATGCCAGCCGGGTAGCGGCGTTGGATGCGTACCTGGATCAGGTAGAAGAAATCCTGGAGGCCTGGGCGCGCGAGAACGGCGCCTGAACGGGCAGGTATAGAAACCTGCCCTACGGTGTTTTATGATGTTTGCGGCAGCACCACATGCAGCGTGGTGCCCTGGTTTTCCCCCGCGCTCTCAGCCCAGATGTGCCCGTTGTGCAGGCGAACCAGCCCGCGGGCGATTGCCAGTCCCAGCCCCATGCCCCCATGGCGCCGGCGCATGTGATCCTCCACCTGATAGAACTCCTTGAAGATATTGTCCAGCTCAGCCGGGGGAATTCCCACACCATTATCCTGGATGTCTACCCGCACCTCGTGATGGGCTGCCGAAGCCCGAACGTGAATGCGCCCGCCATCAGGGGTGAAGCGAATAGCATTGTTCAGCAGGTTAGCGAACAGGCGCTCCAGCTTGGCGGCATCCCCCAGCACTTGCAGCGGTTCGCTGGGGAGGCTGTGGGTGAGCGTCTGGTTCTTCACCTGCGCGGTAGCGGCGATCTCTGCCAGGGCAGCGGCGAGCGGCTGCTGGATGGGCAGCGGCTGCAACTCCAGCTGAACTCCGCCCATGTGCAGCAATGTGAGATTGGTCAAGTCTTCGACCAGCGCGCGCATGCGTAGGGCGGAATTGAGCACGATGCTGGCGTGCTCCGAAGACTCGCCTTTGGCGTCCTCCTTCAAAAAGGTGGCATAGCCCAGGATCACCCCCAGCGGGGTGCGCAGCTCATGCGAGGCAATCGCCATGAAATCCGATTTTAGCTTATCTACGCGGCTTAACTCGTTGTAGGCCTTTTGCAGCGCCTGCACCAGGCGTGCGTTGTGGATGGCGACCGCCGCCTGGGAGGCGATCACCGAAAGCAGGTGAACATCCTGCCCGGTAAAGCCCCCCTGGTGTTTGTTGAGGGCTTCCAAAACGCCGGTCACCTGGTCGTGGATGCGCATGGGCACCGCCAGAAGCATGCGCGGCGTGAAGTGGACCTGTTGGCTGACCGATGCATAGTGGCGCGGATCACTCTGCACATCCGGGATCACCAGTGGGCGGTTGTTCCGAAAGACGGCGCCGGCAATACTGCCTTCCAGGGGGACGGGGATCTCTGCCAGCTGGTTTGGATCAGAGCCGGTGGCGGTGGTGAAGAAAAGCTGACCGCGCTGCTCGTCGTAAAGGAGGATGGAGGCAGCCTCACAGTCGAGCAGCTCGGCGGCGCCCTGGATGATGTTCTGCAGGAGGATTTTGGTCTCCAGGGTAGAGTTGAGGGTCAGGCTGATATCGACCAGGCGGGCAAGCTGGTCGGCGGAAAGCTGGGATGCGGGCTGGGTTTGGGTATCCATGGGGCGGCTCCCCTGGGGAATACGGTAGATGAGATCTGGTAGCAAAGGCGCAGGGGGTGTGCATGACGGGTGCAGTTATAGTTTAGACCTAAGAGAGGATTTTGTCAATCGTATGCAAAATTAATAGGTTATATATATATTATTACAATATATCATACAATATGATTATGATCTGATGAATGGATTTCATATTGGTCAGAGGAAGGGCGGGTCGAACCATTTCCGGCACAGGTTCGGAGCCAGAAATGGTGCTGTCTCGCAGAGAGGATCGCCTGGCTGAACAGACCCGCCCCTACAGGAATGGTTGTGTAAAATGTTTCACGTGAAACACCTGTGTATAACAGAGACAGGATGTTTCACGTGAAACAATTCATCCGGGCAGAGTGCGGTAGCGGCGGGCAGCATGGGTCAGGGGTCGGCGGGCTACCACGCGAACTTTTTGGCTGCTGTCCAGGTTGTGGACGCCGATCACCTCCCAGCCCTCTTCCCCCCACTCGTCCAGCACCATCGTCAGAGCATCGTCTTTCGGCCCGCCCAGTGCGCCGCCAAAGGTCTGCACCCGGTATTCCCACTTTGGGATGTCTGCCATGGCTTACTCCTCCGCTTGCCTGGTCAGCTCGTTTTGTGCCAGCGAGGTGATGCCGCTCAAACCGCCCAGGTTCATGGTGTCCACCGCGCTGGAGGGAACGATCACCAGGGCGCCTTTTTCCTTCAGACCCTTCGAAGAGCATGTTCATTGCCCGCAGGTGCAGGGCGGTCGGGTTATGGATGTAAGACTGGGAGGCCTCAGCAAACGAGTGGGCGATCTGCTTCTCCGATTTGCCCAGGATGACGCGTGCCTGGCGCTCGCGCTCGGCCTGCGCCTGGCGGGACATGGTGTCTTCCAGGTCCTGTGGGATGACCACATCGCGGATCTCGACCGACTGCACGGTGATGCCCCAGGGGGTGGTGCGCTCGTCGATGATCTTCTGCAGCTCGGCATCCATCTTGGCCCGCCCGACCAGGATATCTGCCAGGGACATCTGCCCAATGATCTCGCGCAGCGCGGTCTGGGCAGCCCAGGCGATGGCGGCGCGGTAGTTGGCCACTTCCAGGGCGGCTTTCTCGGCATCCCACACCAGCCAGAACAGCACCGCATCCACATCGACCGGGACGGTGTCCTTGGTCAGCGTTTTTTCGGCGCTGAAAGGTGTCACCATGACGCGGTGGTCGATCCAGTTGGCGAGGGTATCGATGATGGGGACAATCCAAAACAGCCCTGGCCCGGCCAGCCGCTGGAACTTACCCAGGTGCAGCACGATCGCTTTTTCCCACTGGTTGGCGATCTTAAGTGCCAGCATGATGTACGTAGCGATCAGGGATAGAACAATGACTTCCAGGGCAATCCAGCCATCAGAGATCTTATAATAATCCAGTAGGGCTGCACCGGCGATGCCAGCGGTATAAATAACGAAGGCCAGGAGTCAAAGCCGGTCCGTTGATATGCAGCAGGTCGCCTGACGCAGATGATTTACCTGACGTACGGGTGGTGGGTAATCCAGATTTGTTCAACATCGTATCCTCACTTTCATAGATTGAATTGGCTAATTCGCCTGGTTTAGAGCGATTGTTTCCAGGTCGTCCCGGTGTTCTTGATTGATCGTCCAGATTTCAGGATGGCGTTCACCTCAGTCCTCACTGCCTGGTACCGGTTTGGCTGAGCGAGCCTTGATCTGCTCGACAAACGCCCGCCCGATCTCGTCCCGGTTGTAGCCCAGCCGGTCGGCCTCGTTTAGCAGCGCTTCCACCATGGTGCGCAGCTTTACCTGGCGGATGCGGCCCATCTCCTCTTCGCCGGGCGTGTTGGCGACAAAAGTACCCCGGCCGCGCTCGGTGTTGATCACGCCCTCGTTAGCCAGGTCGCGGTAAGACAGGGCGACGGTGTTAAAGTTCACTGCCAGTTGCACCGACAGCTCGCGGATGGTGGGGAGCTGGTCGCCGGCGCGCAACTGGCGAGCATGGATCAAGCCTTTGATCTGCTCCTTGATCTGGTCATAGATGGGCACGCGGCTGGTCTTATCGATGCGGATGTTCATCAGTGAGTAATTATCCTATTGTACTAGTGTATTAGTATTATAGAGTAATATTTGTATAATGTCAAGAGGTAATGGGATGAGGCTAGGTGCAACGCATCTTTTAAAGTGCGTTGCACCTGATCATAGCTAACCAGTTATTTATTTACAGCTTATACCCGATCATCCTCAGGAAACCCTTGCGCCAGGCGATGTCTTCCTCCCCCTCCACGCCCAACGGGGCTGAGCCATCGATCACCCCCAAAATTCCGCGGCCCTGCTCGCTCTCGGCGATGATCACCGCGAGCGGGTTAGCGGTGGCGCAGAACACCCGGCACACCTCCGGCACCGCTTTGACCGCGTTGAGCACGTTGACCGGGTAGAAGCCCTCTCCCAGGAAGATGATGAAGCTGTGCCCGGCGCCGATCGCCAGCGCGTTCTGGCGCGCCAGCTCGATCATCGCCTGGTCGGTGCCAGTCCAGCGTACCAGGCACTTGCCCGACGCCTCGCAGAAGGCGGCGCCGAACTTGATCCCCGGCACGGCATTGACCATGGCTTCGTGAAGGTCTTCGATGGTCTTGATGAAGTGGGACTGCCCCAGGATGAAGTTGATCTCTTCCGGTTTTTGGATCTGAACGGTGGTCAGGTGCATGGCAGGCGCTCCTTTCGGGGGAATCGGTTTGATTGGATTGTATCACGAGAGGGGAGTTTGGTAGGTCGGCAGGTATGAAAGCTGCCCTACGGGAACTGGTAAACGGATGGATAACGGATCAGCGGATGAGAGCGTGTGCGCATTGCAATGCCTTATCGGGCGTGGTAGAATGGCAGCAGACTACGTGGCGAAAACTGCGCGGGAGTTTATCGTCGTGTTATAGGAGGTAGAAAGATGGAAGCACAAACTGGTACATTTGCAGTAAAGAAGGGCCTGGCCCAGATGCTCAAGGGCGGCGTGATCATGGATGTGGTCACCGCCGAACATGCCAAGATCGCCGAAGATGCCGGGGCGGTGGCGGTGATGGCGCTGGAGCGCGTTCCGGCGGATATCCGCGCCGACGGCGGCGTGGCCCGCATGAGCGATCCCGGGTTGATCTTACAGATCATGGATGCGGTTTCGATCCCGGTGATGGCTAAGTGCCGTATCGGGCACTTTGTGGAAGCGCAGATCCTCGAAGCGATCGGGGTGGACTACATTGACGAATCCGAGGTGCTCACCCCGGCAGATGAAGCGCATCACATCAACAAGCATGACTTCAAGGTGCCGTTCGTGTGCGGCTGCCGCAACCTGGGCGAGGCACTGCGGCGCATTGGCGAAGGCGCGGCGATGATCCGCACCAAGGGCGAGGCGGGCACCGGCGACGTGGTCGAGGCGGTGCGCCATGCCCGCTCGGTGCTGGGTGAGATCCGCCGCATCCAGAACATGCCGGAAGAAGAGCTGATGGCCTATGCCAAGGAGATCGGCGCTCCATACGACCTGGTGGTGGAAACCCGCCAGATGGGCCGCATGCCGGTGGTCAACTTTGCCGCGGGCGGTATAGCCACCCCGGCGGACGCGGCGCTGATGATGCAGCTGGGCGTGGACGGTGTGTTTGTCGGCTCGGGCATCTTCAAGTCGGGCGACCCGGCGAAACGAGCGGCGGCGATCGTCAAAGCGGTGACGCACTTCAACGACCCCTACATCCTGGCGGAAGTGAGCCGCAACCTGGGCGAGCCGATGGTCGGGCGGCAGATCTCTGACATCCCCGAGGCCGAAAAGATCGCCGGGCGGGGCTGGTAAACAGAGCTTCCCGGTCAAAGGAAGGTAAGCATACCGCATTATGAAGATCGGAGTTCTTGCGCTGCAAGGTGATTTTGCTGAACACATCCTCATGCTCCGCCGCATGGGCGTTGAAGCCATAGAAGTACGCCTGCCGGAGCAGCTGGCAGACCTGGACGGGCTGATCATGCCCGGCGGCGAGTCAACCACATTTGGCAAGCTGGCGGTGCATTATGGTTTGATCGAGCCGCTGCGCCAGTTCGGCCGCTCATAAGGCCATTTGGGGCACCTGCGCCGGGGCGATCTTCCTGTCGAAGGATGCCCAACGTCCCCAGCCGCTGCTGCAGCTGATGGATATCAGCGTGGAGCGCAACGCCTTCGGGCGCCAGGTGGCCTCGTTTGAGACCGACCTGGAAGTGCCGGCGCTGCGTCAGGTTGACCCGAGCGACCGGCCTTACCATGCGGTCTTTATCCGTGCACCGCTGATCGAAGCGGTGCAGGGGGAGGCGCAGGCGCTGGCGAGCCTGCCCGATGGGCGCATCGTGGCTGCTCAACAGGGCCGCTGGCTGGCAACCTCGTTTCACCCCGAGCTGACCGAGGACGATCGCTTTCACCGCTACTTCATCTGGCTGGCAGGCCAGCCAGATGGAACTCAACCGCAGGCACATCCAGGCGGCTGATGAACATCCGTCCGTTTGACTGGCATGATCTGCCCCTGCTGTACCGCTACCGGCAGCACGGCCTGTTCCTGGACAGCACGCTGGCGTTCACCCGCGGCACAGCACTGGTGCCAACGGGAGCGCTGCTGGCATATTTTGCGCCGGCAATCGGCATCTTCACTTACCTGGCCAAGCCGGAAAGCGGAGACGGGCAGCCGCTGGTCGGGCAGGTGCAGCATACGGCTGGAACCCCGTTCGCCCGGCTGACCTTCCTGGCTCCCGCAGGATCCGTGCAATCGGCGGTCTTGCCCGCCTTGTTTGATACCATTGCGGTGGAAATCGGGCGGCGCGGGGCGTTCCATGTACTGGCAGAGGTGGAAGAGAGCTGCGCGGCCTTTCAGGCCTTGCATCAATCGGGATTTGCCATATATGCCCGCCAGCGCATCTGGCGGCTGGATGGCGCGCCACAGGGCGCGCCTTGTGGCGATACCAACCCCGCTGAATGGCGGGCATGCATTGGTCAAGATTTACTACGGGTGCGTTCGCTGTATGCCGACCTGGTGCCCGGACTGGTTCAGCAGGTTGAATCGCTGCCGCGCGAACAGTTGAAGGGAATGATCTTAATCCACCGAGCTCAGGTTCAGATCTATGTGGAGCTGCGTTATGGGCCGGCTGGCATCTGGGCACAGCCTTTCGTCCACCCGGACACGCCGACAGCCGGTGCACACCTGGCCCACCTGCTGCAATCGCTGCCCAACCGGCGCGGGCGGGCAGTATACTTGTGCGTGCGTGGATACCAATCCTGGCTGGAGCCGGCGATCGAGGATCTGGGCGCTGAGCCGGGGCAATCCCAGGCAGTGATGGTGCGTCACCTGGCGGTAGCACGGAAGGCGGCGCAGCCTTATGCCCTGCCGTCCTTGAACGGCAAACGGGTAGAGCCAGCGGCGCAGATCAATGATTATCCGAAGGTGCCATGAGAGGTAACGACTGAAGTCGTTACTACAATGGGTGCATAATAACAGTGAATATGACTGGAAAACGAATTACTGACAATTTAGATGCGATGTTGAATGTGCTGCCGCCGACCCTTACCAGCCGGTTGGGTGAGCTCAACAAGTCGGACGAGCTGTTGGAAGTGATCCTGGACCTGGGGCGGTTGCCGACCGCCCGTTATGTGAACGGTGAACAGGTGCTCAGCCAGGCTGAGATCACGCATCAAGAGATCGACTACGTGGTCGAGCGCATCGGTGCATTCGACACGGACAACCGCGCCGGGATGGAGCGCACGCTGCACCGCATCTCGGCCATCCGCAACCGCCGTGAGCAAGATCGTCGGGCTGACCTGCCGGGTAGGCCGGGCGGTATACGGAACAACGGACATCGTGCAGGACCTGATCGAGAGCGGCAAATCGCTGCTGCTGCTCGGACGCCCCGGCGTGGGCAAGACGACCATGCTGCGCGAGGCCGCCCGCATCCTGGCGGAGAAGAAGCGCGTGGTGATCGTGGATACGTCCAACGAGATCGGTGGGGACGGCGACGTGCCCCATCCAGCGGTGGGACGCGCCCGGCGCATGCAGGTCTCCACGCCATCCCTGCAGCATGAGGTGATGATCGAGGCAGTGGAGAACCACAACCCAGAGGCGATCGTGATCGACGAGATCGGCCGCGAGCTGGAAGCCGCCGCGGCACGCACCATTGCCGAGCGCGGTGTGCAACTGATCGGCACGGCGCACGGCAACACGCTGGAAAACCTGCTACTCAACCCGACCCTGTCTGACCTGGTGGGGGGGATCGAGTCGGTGACGCTCTCAGACGAGGAAGCGCGCCGGCGCGGCACGCAGAAGACGGTGCTGGAGCGCCGCTCGCCGCCTACGTTTGACGTGCTGATCGAAATCCAGACACGTGACCGGCTGGCAGTGCATGTGGACGTAGGCAGCTCAGTGGATGCTCTGCTGCGCGGCTATCCCATCCCGCCCGAGATCCGCTACCGGGATGAACATGGCGAGATCCGCATCGAGAAGCCGGCTCGCACCTGCCCGCCCGGCACCGGGTGGGCAGGGCTTCCGCCGGCAAAATGGCGAGATGGCTCCAGAACGCCCGCGGGCGTATGGAAATACACGCACCCGCACCGGGGATTATGAGCGGTCTGAGCCGGTGGCGGCGAATGCCATCCCTGCCGAAGCAGGTGAGCGTACCCCGATGCAGACGGTGCGCATCTATGCCTATGGGGTGGCGCGCAACCGCCTGATGCAGGCGGCGAAAAGGCTGGGCGTCCCGGCAGTTGTGGTCAACGATGTACAGGAGGCCGAATATTCTGGTGACGCTGCGCTCGTATTATCGCGACCGGCAGCGACCGGTGGTGGATGCTGAGAACCGCGGCATGCCCATCTATGTGCTGCGCGCCAACACGGTCAACCAGATGCAGCAGTTCCTGACCGACCTGTTCAACCTCTCGGTGGATCAGGCCGACGAGCGCGGGCTGGATCCGGCGATGCACAGCACCCAGGCGGCCATCGAGGCGGTGTTGAACGGCGAGCGTTGGGTGGAACTGCCACCCGCCTCGGCTTACATCCGTCGCCTGCAGCACGAGATGGTGCGCCAGGCTAACCTGACCTCGCATTCATACGGTAAGGAACCTTACCGGCGGGTGCGCGTCTTCCGCGACTGAGAAATGCGTATGTTCATCACCCTGGAAGGCACTGAAGGCTGCGGCAAGACCTCGCAAGTGGCGCCGCTGGCTGAATTCCTGCGCCAGCAAGGCTGGGATGTGCTGACCACGCGCGAGCCGGGCGGTACACCGATCGGCGAGCAGATCCGCGGGGTGCTGCACAGCCTGGAGAACACCGAGATGCACGCCCGCACCGAGATCCTGCTCTTCCAGGCGGCGCGCGCCCAGCATGTGGAGCAGGTCATCCGGCCGCATCTAGCCCGCGGCGGGGTGGTGATCTGCGACCGCTATGCCAATTCGACCCTGGCTTACCAGGGCTACGGGCGCCAGCAGCCACTGGAACCCCTGCGGGCGCTGGTGGATTATGCCACCGGCGGGCTGAAACCTGATCTTACCTTGCTGTTGGACCTGGATGTGGAAGTGGGACTGCGCCGGCGGGCCAAGGGTGGGGAATGGAACCGCCTGGATGCGCTGGAAGTGGCGTTTTACCAGCGGGTGCGGCAGGGGTATTACGCATTGGTGCAGGCCGAAGCGGAGCGCTGGGTGGTGATCGATGCCAGCCAGCCGCCGGCGCAGGTGCAGCAGGCAATGCGCGCGGCGGTGCAGGGGCGGTTGAAAGGATAAGCCTCTCGAAGAATTACAGGGGTTAGGGGGCAGGGGAGAAGGGGAGAAGGGGCCTGAGAACTCGCAACCCTTCCCTATCCCCTCTCCCCCTTTGAAGACCATTGTGCTATTCGGGGAATATAACCTATTAATCCAACTCCTCAGGCCCACCAGGCTCATCGCCCAGGTCTGGCAGCGCCTGTTCGATGTCTTCGGGGCTTTGACCGGCTTCCAGCCGGCCCACCACCTCGTCGAACTCTGGTCCCAGGTCTTCGCCCATTTCGTGGCCCATCTTACGCATCATTTGCCCCATGGCGCGCGGGTCATCCTCCAGCCCTTCCAGGCTGCCGGGGTCAGCCAGATCATCCAGGCGGCTGTCATCTGAGCGGGCAATGCGGATGCGCCCAATGCGGCGCTGCACCTGGTCGCTGGCGCAGTGCGGGCAGGTGACGCGCTTTTGATCATATTCGCGGTAGGAGAGAAAAATTTCAAAGCGTTTCTTACAGTTCAGGCAGCGGTATTGATAAATCGGCATACAACTCTCCGTGAGATCAAAGTGAAGATTGGTTAATAATCTGAAGCCAGGGGCTCGGCCTCAGTATTTGGAATTATAATCGGTGTCTACGGAGTAACCTATGTACGATTCTGAGTTTTTTCCAATCCAGGCTGAGCCGATGCTGATCGTCATCTCGGGGCCGTCAGGTGTGGGCAAGGATACGGTGCTGCAGCGGATGAAGGAGCGCAACCTGCCGTTCCATTTCGTGGTCACCGCCACTACCCGGCCGCCACGCGCTACCGAAAAGGAGGGCGTGGATTACTTCTTTGTCTCTGAGGACGAATTTGCGCGCATGATCGACGAGGATGAGCTGCTGGAGTATGCCATCGTGTATACGGATTATAAAGGCATCCCCAAGTCGCAGGTGCGCCAGGCGCTGGACAGCGGCAAGGATGTGATCATGCGCATTGACGTGCAGGGGGCGGAGACGATCCGTAAGCTGTGCCCGGAGGCGCTGCTGATCTTCCTGACCACCCAGAATCAGGAGGAGCTGGTAGCCCGGCTGCACGAGCGGAAGACTGAAAGTGATGATGGATTGAGCCTGCGCATCGCCACAGCCCGCCAGGAGCTGAAGCGCATCGAGCAGTTTGATTATGTGGTGGTCAACCGCGCCGAGCAGGTTGATACAACCGTGGATCTTATCGTTTCGATCATTCTAGCCGAACACCACAAGGTGCATGGCCGTAAGGTTACCTTATGAATCAAAATTATTCCAGCCAGCCGGTTGAACCGGCCTTCCCGCCTGCCCCGCGGCGGGCGATCTTCCGTCCGTATGTCACCTATTCACTGATCGGCATCTGTGTGGTGGTCTATTTGCTGCAAATGCTCAGCCAGTTCATGTTCAACGGAAATGATTGGCCTTTTATTTTGGGCGGTAAGATCAACGAATACATCCTGGTGGGGCAGCTGTGGCGGTTGTTCACGCCGATGTTCCTGCACGGGTCGATCCTTCACATTGCGTTCAATATGTATGCCCTGTTCAATTTCGGCCCCGGGCTGGAGCTGCACTACGGGCGCTGGCGCTTCCTGGGGCTGTTCGTCCTGAGCGGGTTCGCCGGCAATGTGATGTCATTCATGTTCTCCGACAATCCCTCGTTGGGCAGCTCGACCGCTATCTTTGGGCTGTTGGGAGCGGAAGGGGTGTTCCTGTACCATAACCGCGCCCTGTTCGGGGACTTCGCCCGGCGGGCACTGACCCAGGTGGTTATGATCGCCGGGGTGAACCTGGTCATCGGCATGTCGCCGGGGATCGATAACTGGGGGCATATCGGCGGTCTGATCGGGGGAACGCTGTTCGCCTGGTTTGCCGGGCCGGTGCTGCGGCGGGATGGATTGTTCCCACCTTACCAGCTGGTCGACCAGCGGGATCAACGCGAAGTCATCCTGGCGGGAACGGGGGTCGGGTTGATGTTTGTGATGCTGGTGGTGGCAATGTTTATAATGCCGTAGTAACGAGACAGCGAATCAGCGAGGCGGTAATTAAGAGATACTGGACCTTATGCTCTTTGAGCAACCTCAAAAAATCTTTGAAGTCGGGTGGTAAGTGGATCGTAGCCATAGATGATTTGCCGCATGGTTTCTAATGCTTCCAGGCGTTCGGCGGGGGATTTGGTAAGCCAGAATTCTTTCTCGCCAGATGGATCTGTGAGAGATGTGATCTGGATGGCGGTCTTGTCTAATTTCGGAAAAGCAAGCGTGCTCATGATTCCAATATACCAGGAAAGGAGCGGGATGTAAACCAATACAAAGGAAACACCAATTCCCCAGGCAGCATTTTGGCATAATCGCAGTAAAATTATCAAATGGGTTCATACCTTCGTCCTCCCGATGATGTTTACTGGCACTTCAAGCGCCTTGCGCTGCACAAGCAGGTCGGGGCAGAGTATACCAGCTGGGAGGATGGCTGCCTGTACCGCGTCAACGCCGAGCGGCGTATCTGCCGGGTGGTGGATGGGGAAGAACAGCCCACGATCGACAGCCTGCCGCTGCGCCTGCCCGCCGGGGCACGCGTGATGACCGGCACGGGGTGGGGGTTCCGGATGCATATTTCCACGTTCTACCAGCAGATCATTGCCAGAACGGGGGAGGAAGAGAGACAGCGAAGCAGCGGTGCTTAGGGTTTGGAATGTTCAGCACTTGTTTCCCAGGGAGGATGGTTGAAATGAGCAGAAAGCATAGCATCACGCCACAGATGAAGGCAGGGGGCCGATGGATAAAACATAGCCTGCTGGCAGCCTGGCTGTTGATCCTGGGAGCGTGCAGCGTAACCCCTGGTCCAACGGTTATACCTATCCCAACGCAAACTGCGACTAGCACACTGGTGCCTATAGTAGCGCCAACCCCGAGTCCGACGGTGGTACCAACCCCGACGCCGGATATGGTTGTTCCTTGCGGTATCGATGTGATGGCTTATGTTTTTGCAGCCGGATTTTCGCTGGAAGCTGGCAATCTCCACCTGGGCAGGCTGGTAGAAAGCGCGGAAGCGTATATCGCGGCTTTCGGCATCAACCCGGAGACCCCTTACAACCCGGAGCAGCCAGAAACGGCGATCAACTGGTATGTCCAAAATGAGCTGGCGGCCGTGGGTGTCCAGCTGGCCCGCAACGGCCGGGCGGTGATTCTGCCGGGGTTTGCCCAAAGGGTTGGGTTGGAGCAGGCGATTTTAAACGACGAGCTGGACGCGCAGGTATTTTTTGCGGGAGTAGACGAAGGCCAAGTTCCCGACAATGCCCTGCGGGCGGTGATGCACGCCAGCCCCTACGGAGGCTATGTGATCAATATGGCTGACGGGGCGGGAAATCTCTACCTATTCGTGGAGGAGGGTAGCGGGGCGACGCTTGGGTTTCCCGACCAGGTGGGGGTAGAAATGCACACGGACGTAGTCCAGCTGGACGGGCCGGGTGAGGGGCATACCGTTCCGGTCAAGGTGGACGGCTGCGATTGGATTTTAGCGGAAGTGGACGGGGACAGGGTAGAGACGGTTTTGACGGTCGAGCCGAGAGCGGCTTTGGCTTGGCAGATGAACCCCAATCCGCCGGAGGCGGTGGTGGCGGTGCCGACACCGGAGACCACCGGAGAGCGGGAAGTGGGGATGGCCTGCCAAACTGTACGTGATGACAGAAACTGCGACCACCTGACCCCGGAAATGCTGCGGCCTTTGGAAGAGGCGGAAGTGAGGCATTTGTTTACGGTTGACGGGAGCGGACAGGCGGTGCCGATGGCGGACGGCCGGCACCCGGAGCTGGACAGGCAGGGTTCGGATTACGAAATGAGGGCGGTCGCTTGCACTCTTAGGGGTTGGGTACCTTTTCCGTATTATGGAACCGGGTCAAACGGGGGGGAGGTGGTCTGCGAGGTGCGGATGGGGGAAATCTCGCAATATTTATTTTACTTGGTTTCCGACCAGCCTGGTAATAAGAGTTTTTTTTATTGGGAGGGTCCGGCCTTTGACCCGGCCTCAATGGACCCAAACTCGCTGCGGAGAGAAAACGTTCCTTACGCAGACCAAATCAACTGGTTTCAGGACCCACGGATGGCCGGCCGGCAGGTAATTTTTTACTTCCATGTTGAAAATGAAGGCTTGGTAACACATCCCGAAATAAATGAAAGAAATTTGACGGTTTTGGCGGCGATTGAAAACGGCTCGCCAGTAGATATTGAGGGGTATACTGATATTAACATCATGGCAGTTCCCCAAGAGGCTTTTGAGCTCTTGCCCTAAGACGGAGCCTGAAGGCCGGCTCCCAAGTTTATTGATGAGCGCTTTTGGGCGGATTCCGGCTCATTGACAGGCAGTTTTGGCTGTCTGTATACTGGAAAGGTGGAACCTGCCAAGAAAATTCCCGCAAAATATGTTCTGCTATTTTTCAGCTTAGCGATATTGCTTGTGGTGGCTTTTCTGGCCGGCTATTTTGGGGAAACAGGACCGGGCAGGCGGGAGGGGGGCGGACTGCCGCAGATAGGGCGGGTGGAGGAAGGTTCGGCGGTGCTGGCCTCAAAAGCCAGGGTGCCGATCCGCAAGCTGGTCGGCGGGGACGGCAGGCGGGTCAGCTACCTGGTTTACGGGTCGTTTCCCGGGGGGCTGGCGGTTGACCTGCGGCGGGGCGACAAGGCGCTTGAAGGATTGTTTGTGCTGAGGGGCGACCCTTTAGAAAGGGAGATACCGGTGACCATCGGTTTTGGGAACGGGAAGACGAATTTTACCAGCTTCCGGGAAAACAGGCGGACGGCGACGGAAGCGGCCAGCGCTAAAGAATGGAAGATAGTTGAAGCGATTGAACTTATCGGCTGGATTGAGCCGGAGGACGAGGTGGAGCTGAGGTTTTCGTTTGACAACCCGGCCGATGTCCGGGCAATCGAAAAGACACTGGTGGAGATTTACGGGGAATACGACCGGGAGGTTTTCGGCGGGACGGTCATCCCGGCGGATTTCCGGCTGTTTCCGGAAGCGGTGGGGGTGGGGCAATGAACGGCAGGCGGTTTTTCCGGTCAACCATTATTTTCCTGTTCGGCGCGATGGCGTTTCTGGCGTTTTCCGGCCAAGCCAGGGCGGAGATAATTCAAAACCACCCCGCCTGCGGGGGGACGACGCCGGCCTGCTGGCCGACGACGATCGTAAATCAGTGGTCCTGTTCCGCATGCGAAGTATGGGGTTACGAGTGTTTTGAGAGCGGGGTTGATTGTAAACTTAATCCAAATATATGTGATGAATACGGCGGGGGGGGTGTGTGTAGAGTATTGCGATGACTGGGGGGACCAGCCGTGCAGAGTAACCTCTGAAACGGTGGCCTGCGATGAAAGCTCCAACCCGCTGGACCTATATTGCAAATGGACTGGGGAAATCTCGAGCTGCGTCTATGATTCAGATGATAAAGAGTGTGTTGAGACGGGGACAACAACGGACCTAGGCTGTTGCGGGCCGGGGGAGGTTCCCCCGACGCCGGCGCCCGGAGATCCGACCCCGACGCCGACGCCGACATTAACGCCAGGAAGATGGCCCTGGTCCCATGTTTCCACGGCCGAAACCCAGGTAGCATTTTGGCATAATCGCAGTAAAATTATCAAATGGGTTCATACCTTCGTCCTCCCGATGATGTTTACTGGCACTTTAAAAGGCTGGCGCTGCATAAGCAGGTCGGGGCGGAGTACACCAGCTGGGAGGATGGCTGCCTGTACCGCGTCAACGCCGAGCGGCGTATCTGCCGGGTGGTGGATAGGGAAGAACAGCTCACGATCGACAGCCTGCCGCTGCGGCTGCCAGCCGGGGCGCGGGTGATGACCGGCACCGGGTGGGGGTTTCGCATGCACATTTCTACGTTCTACCAGCAGATTATTGCGCGTTCTGAAACTAAGAAGTAGCAGCGGATCATGCGCTGAGGTGATTTTGCCGTTCCAGGCAGGGCTGGAAGAGGTGTGTTTTTCACCTGTTTTGTATGGTGGCTAGATGGTTATTGGAGGTTTATTGGATGGTAACTGGATGATATTGGGGTTTTAAGAGGGGTAGGGGGTAAGGATTAGTACGAATAGCACGAATGGACGAATTCAACGAATATATATTTATAACAGCCCGCCCTGTTTCGCAAGCTGGATTGATTTCAATCAATAATCAATAATTTGACAAGTATACTTTACAAATTATTGAATAATTTGCAAAGTATACTCGCAGTTTGCTTGATTGGAACGACCGGCCAGCGGAAGCCGGGTGCGCTTCCGCTGGCTTGAGCCCTGGCTGGTTAGCGGAAACGGTTGCTCAGCATGAAATAGACATAGTTCTGCCAGAGCTGGATCATGGTTTCTTCTGGGTGATCGTGGGTGGAGAAAGTCTGCAGGAGCAGCCGCCCATCATAGCACAGCGTGATCAGCCCGTTCCTGGACGGGTTGCCCTCATTGGCGCTGCCCAGGATGGTGGCTGACGAGCCGGGCGTCAGCGAAACCAGGTCGCCAATATCGCCTTCCCAAAACAAGGTAAAGCGGGTGAGGGAAACCGGGTTAGGCTCGTTGGCGATGGGGTGGGTTGGGTCGCTCCAGAACACGCCGCGGTTGCTGGGATTGACCCAGTTGGCCTGGAAATCGATGCCGCACTCATCCAGAATGGGCTGGATGCGCCCGCCGGCAACCCAATCGAGGATCCATAATTCCATGATCACCGAGGCGCCGTCCTCAAGCTGCTGGTAGATATAGTCGAAGAACTCGCCCTGGACACCCCCGCGCCCTTCGGCGGCGGCGATGACCAGGTCCCACTTGGTGTCGGAAAGGAGCTGCTCCTGGAAGGTGCCCAGGCGATCGCCGACATCGGTGTAAATGTAGCCGGCTTCATCGAGGGCGGTCTGGACGTAGCGCGAGAAGAACAAATCCTCATATAAGACAATATTGGCCGATTGCATGGCAGCAACCAGGTCTACCGTTGGGGTAGGTGGAAGCGGGGTGTCGGTGGGCGGCAGCGGTGTAGGTGTGCCGGTAGGTGGGATTGGGGTTGGGCTGGGCTCGGGCGTGGCGGTAGGTTCTGGGGTGTCCGACGGTGGAACAGGGGAAGGCGAGGGCTCTTCTTGAACGGGTTGGGTGGGCGCAATTGGCGTTGAGGTAACTATGCAAGCTGAAAACAGCAACACAAAGACGATGCAAAGAATCGATAGGCGCTTCATGATTGTCCTCCTTGGATTCAATTCCCCCCGATCGCTCGCCTTTCGGGGTTTAGCCGATAGATTACGATATTATTATAGCGCTAATCGCGGCAAACCGTGGGAATCGGACGGGGCAACCACTACCCGGTGCTCCTAATGACAGGTAACGATTGAAATCGTTACTACAATACCTGTTCGGAGTGTGTCGTTTCGGAAGAAAGTGTGCGGAACGCTGTGGTGGTACTTGAAATGACGGTGGGTTATTCGATTTCCAAAGCCTCTGCCAACCGGGTTATATAGCGCACGAACTCCAGCGTACGCTGGAAGTCTGCCGGGGCGGCGGGGGTGCGCACCGAGACCTCCGGCACCGGGCGGGTGGCCCAGGTGCGGTCGATCAGGTCGCTCCAGGCAGGGTTCAGGGTGGCTTTGGCCCACTCGGCACCCCGGCGCTTGGACTGGACGGCGCCGGTGTGCAGGCTGTGCAGCATGCGACAGAAGCTGAGCACGATGAAGCCCTGGTAGAAGCGGTTGTTGTAATGCTCTGGGTTCGCCAGAATCTCGCCACCCCAGTCGTGAATCACCGCCAGGATCTCCCGGCGCAGGGCTGCGTCGGGGATGGGCGGTACCAATGCGGTAGGGGCTGGCCCGGTCAGGGGGATGCCGTGCTGGCGGAACTGCCAGCGCACCACCAGGGTGTTGCAGTGGGCAGAGCGGATCAACTGGCGAGCGCCGTTGTCCAGGTACCACAGCTGCTCGCCGGGCTGGGGTGGATTCCACAGCACATCCCTGGGGAAGTAGGAGCCTTCCAGGTGCTGCGCCCAGGCGCAGTCAAGGTCATAGATGCGAGCGTGCATGATCTGCAGCGCAGCGACCTGCTCGGGGGTCAGCTCTTGTTCAATGGCGATGATGTAATCCACGTCGCTGTGCGCATCGAAGTCACCGACGGCAAACGAGCCTTGCAAGTAGACGCCGACCAGGTGTAGGCCGAGGATAGCCTGGACATTTTCGGTCAGCTCACGCAGGACAGCGTTGAGGTCAGGGTAGGGGGTTGGGTTCATCCTGATAATTTACGCCATCGCCACCACACTGGCAACAGCCAGCTCACGCGTGTGGCTGAGGCTGACGGCCCATTCGGCCAGGCCTAATTCGGCGGCGCGCCGGGCGGCGGCGCCGCTGAGATGCAGCGTGGGGGGCTGGTCACAGGCGCGCAGCACTTCGATCTCCAGCCAGCCCACCGCACCGATGCCGGTGCCAAGCGCCTTGGCGGTGGCTTCTTTGGCGGCAAAGCGGGCCGCCAGGGAGGCCGGGCTGCCGTTGGCCTCGACCAGCTCAGCCGGGGTAAAGACCCGCTGTAAGAAACGCTCGCCGTGGCGCTGGATGGCGGTCGCGACGCGCTCGATTTCGATCAGGTCAATCCCGGTGCGCAGGATGGTCATGGCTCGGCATCGGGCGGGGCGAACGTACCGGCGGTGGCGATGGCCAGGCGACCAGGGTGCAGGTAGTGCTGGGCCGCCTGCAGGACATCCTGCGGAGTGATCGCGGCTACCAGGCCGGCAAAACGGTGGTAATAATCCAATCCCAACCCATAACGCTCCAGGCTGAGCAAGGCGCCAGTCACGCCGGCGTTCGGATTCGAGCGAGAGCGGCAGCCGCCCGATATAACTGGCCTGACTGTCAGCCAGTTCTTCGGCAGTAACCGGCTCGCTGACGAAGCGGGCAATCTCGGTGCGGATAAGATCGATGGTTTGGGGGACATTCTGGGGTGCCACGCCGGCATTGATCAGCCAGGGACCAGGCCCAATACCGCCGCTGAGGCTACTGAAGACCGAGTAAGCCAGCCCGGCTTGCTCACGCACCACAGCGCCAATGCGCCCGAACATACCAAACTGCCCCAGGACGCTGTTCCCCAGCGAGGCTGCCAGGTAATCAGGGGCAGAGCGCGGTGGGCCGGCAGTGCCCATGATCAGGTCAGCTTCGGATTTGCCGGGGAGCTCCGTGTGGCGGGTGATGGTCGTCTCCAATGGAGTGAGCGGAGGAAGCAGGGGAGGCTCAGGCTGGTCCGGGTTGTGCCAATCGCCCAAAACCTGGGCGACCTGGTCGACTGCCTGCTGCGGGTCTACCGCGCCGGCGATAGCGAACACCAAGCCGCGTGGGCCGTAGTGGCGGGCATGGAAAGCCGCCAGGTCGGCGCGGGTGATCGCCTGGATAGTCTCGGGGTAGCCATCTTCAGGGCGGGAATAGGGATGTCCAGCGTAGACAAGCTGGTCGAAGGCAAGCGAGGCCATCTCATTGGTATCCTGAGCGCGAATAGCCAGACCGGTAAGCAGCTGGGCGCGCAGACGTTCCACCGGTTTGTGGGGAAAAGTTGGCTGGCGCAGCGCATCTGCCACCAGCTTCAAGATCAGCGGCAGGTCGTCAGACAGCGCCCGACCGCCAACGGCAGCGGTATGCGTGCCGCCATCGAAGCCCAGGTTTGCTCCGGCGGTCTCCAGCGCGTTGAAGATCTGCTGGAAGCTGCGCCGGGAGGTGCCGCGTAGCAATGCCAGGGCAGTGAAATCGGCCAAACCCAATTTGTCATCCGGGTCAAACAGGCTGCCAGCGGGCAGGTAGCCAGCCAGAAAGACCGAGGGGCTGTTGAAATTGGCCCGCGCCAGCACGACAATGCCGTTAGGCAGCTCAACACGCAGGATATCCTCCGGTCCGGGCAGAGCGCTGGCGGGTGACTTCGGGGAGGTGTCAGGCTTCATCCGGTCCTCCTGCGTTGGGGAGATAAACGCCAACCGTGCGGTTCTGTGGGCGCAGGTAAACCTGGGCCGCGCGCTGCACCTGCGCGGGTGTGACCGCCTCCAGGCGCTCCAGGTAGCTGGTGAACCAGGTGTAGGTGGCGAACATCTCGGAGAAGCCAAGCCAGAAAGCCTGGTTGGAGATCGAACTCGCTGCCATAGGCGAACAGGGCACGGGCCTGCTTAACCGCCCGGCGCAGCTCTTTGTGGGTGGGGGGCGTATCCTGCAGCCGGGTGACCTCCGCCTCCAGCGCGGACAGGCAGGCCTCGGGCGTCTGCTGTGGGTGGACGGTGACCATCAGGTTGTACAGGTAAGGATCGATGGTGGCTTGCAGACCGCCATACACGCTGACTGCCAGCTCGCGCTCCACCAGCGCCCGGTACAGCCGAGAGGTTTTGTTGGAGATGCCGCCATCGAACAGGTTCAGGTTGGTCGGCCCGCTGAGCAGGCTGTCCAGCACGTTGAGGGCGAAGAAATCGGCCTCGTTTCCAGCCGGGGAGCGGTAAGCGACCTGCAGGTAGACTGTCTCGCCGGGGCCTTCCACCGTCAGACGGCGTTCCCCCGAATGGGGTGGTTCAGGCCGTTCCAATCGGGATGGCTGCGGACCAGTAGGGATCGGCTCGTACAGCTCGCGGATGCGGCTGAGCAAGGCATCACTGTCAAAATCGCCCGCCATGGTCAGCACGGCATTGTTGGGCAGGTAGTGGCTGCGGTAATGGCGGTACAGGTCATCTCGCTGCATGCGCTGCAGGTCGGGCGTGTCGCCGATGATCTCATGATGGTAGGGATGAACACGAAAGACAGCTGCCTGAACCTCTTCCCCCAGCCGAAAGAGAGGATTGTTTTCCTCACCCTGGCGTTCGGAGAGGATCACGGTGCGCTCGGACTCTACATCTTGCGCATCGAAGGCCGCGTTGACCATACGGTCGGCTTCCAGGCGCAGCGCCAGGTCTATCGTATCGGCGGGCAGGGTCTCGGTATAGGTGGTCCAATCCAGGAAGGTGAAGGCATTCCAGACACCCCCAAGACGGGCAACAGCCCGGTCAAGCGAGCCGGCGGGGAACTGGGGGGTGCCCTTGAAAAGCATGTGCTCCACCCAGTGCGAGATACCGGTCAGACCGGTGGGCTCAAGGCGCGAGCCAACCCGGTACCAGATCCACTGGCTGATGATCGGGGCGGTGTGGATCTCTTTGAGCAGCACCAGCAGCCCGTTGGGAAGTTCTAACTTGAGGATGGAATTGTTCATAGGTCAGGGAGTGCCAAACACCAGACGGCAGATCCAGCCCGCCCACCAGGACTGGCAGGCATCGATCTCGATAGCAGAATCGGGGGTATTGGATAACAGCATGCGGTAGGGAGCAACGACCTGCTGCAGCCCGGCGAAGGGTTCGTGCAGCTCGGTCTGGTCCAGTGGGATATCCACCGGTACCTGCAGGCTGACCGGTACGGTCAGGTTTACCGGCACCGTTTGAGAGACGGGCACGGTGATGTCCAGGTTGATACCCAGCGGGGTGCCGGCAGGCAGGATGATATTGGTGGGGACCCAAACCCCGTTGAGCATTATGGATACGTTATCAACCGGGGTGTCCTGGGTGAGAATCACCTCGGTATCCTGGCTGAGCAGCAGGTCAAAGACCACCGGGATAGTATCCTGCACCTGGATGGTGGTTTCGACGCTGATCGTGGTGACAATGTGCGCCTGATCCATCAGGGCGAAGTTATCGTACAGCCCGGTGAGCAGTTGTTTGTCGATGGCGGTTTTGAGCATGAAAAGCTGCCGCCCAACGATCAGCAGGGCTGCGATGAGGAAAATATTAATCGCCAGGGACAGCAGGCTGGCGGTGGTCCAAAAGGCAGGCGCGACACGGTGCTGCCAGATCAGGCGCTGTAAGCGCGGGGAACGCTGGTAGCGATCCTTGGCGGCGCGATACGTACCGCCAATGGCGCCGCTGAAGCGGTCGCGGATGCGGTCGCGGATGCGGATGCGGATGCGGGGGGTCGGTTTGACTGGATCGGGGGATGTTTGCGTCATCAGCCACCTCCGGGTGGTGTAGTCAACTATAGCACATCGGGGCAAATTAGAAAAGCGGGAAACCCTCCCATGCAACGCCCCTGGTGGCGGGATGGAGAATCTGGTGCCTACCTTGGGCAAATTTTAATCTTGTGAAAAATCAACCCTCAGGATATACTATTAGGAGTGTTTTGGGTGGGTTTGAAAAACCCGAACCAGCCAGAAACGATAGAACAATTAACCGGGCGGCGTAAGCCGCTTTTATGACGGAGGCAGGCCTTGATGATGGATAATCCAGGCAATCATCTTGTAGTGGTAATTGGAGCAGGGCCGGCAGGGCTATATGCTTCAAAGCAGCTCGCCAACCATGGCGTCGTGGTGACGCTGCTGAACCGGGATGTGAAACCCGGTGGGCTGGCGGAGTATGGCATATACCACGACAAGATGAAAATGAAGGACGGTCTGCGCAAGCAATTCCGGCAGATCCTGGAGTTGCCCGGCATCGAATACTACGGGAACGTGGTGGTGGGCGAGAAGGGGGATGTGTCGCTGAAGACGCTGAGAGCAATGGGTTTCCAGGCGCTGCTGGTAACGGCAGGGGCGCAGGGGACGAAATGGCTGGGGCTGCCCGGTGAAAATCTGGTGGGAGTGTACCATGCCAAGACCCTGGTCTATCACTATAATTTGCTCCCGCCATACAGCCAGCAGGAATTTCAGATTGGCAAGCGGGTGGCATTGATCGGGGCGGGCAATGTGATGCTTGACATCGCTCACTGGTTGGTGCGCGACCTGAAGGTTGATGAAGTGGTGACAGTTGTACGCCGGGGGCCAAATGAGGTAAAGTTCACCAAAAAAGAGCTGGAATCCGTGGCACGCAACCTGGATCTGGTCGCGCTGAACGCTGAGCTGGAGCGCGTGCGCCCGGTGGCTGATGCAGTCGGGCAGGCGGTCTACGAGGCGCGGGATTTCATCCTATCAGCGCTGCCCAAGGCGTTGGAGCCGGTTTCTGAGACACGCTTCCGTTTTGATTTTCTGGCCTCACCGCGGCGCATCCTGGGCGGGGAGCAGGGAGTGGTGCGCGGCCTGGAGGTGGAGGATACCACGCTGATTTGCGCCGAAGGTGAAGTGCAAGCCAAACGCCTCGGTACCACGCGCGTGGTGGATGTGGACACGGTCATCTTCTGTATTGGCGATAAAGTGGATGAGACATTTGGTCTGCCGGTGCGCTGGAATGCTTTCGTCAAGCACGCCGAGCCGCGCTTCCCGGTGGATGGGCTGTCATACGAAGCATATGACCCCGACATGGGGCGCCCGGTTGACCGGGTATTCGTGGCGGGCTGGTCGCGCGAAGCCAGCAGTGGGCTGGTGGGTGTGGCGCGCAAGGATGGGGAGAATGGCGCCGAGGCGGTTCTAGCCTACCTGGCGGGTTTGCCCGGGCTGAAAGAACCACAGAACGTGTTGAATAATTTTCACGCTCATCTGGAGCGGCTGGGCAAGCCCGTCGTGCGTAAGGAGCACCTGTGGCGGCTGGAGCAGGCTGAACAGAACGAGGCGGCGCGGCGAGGGGTGGAGACGTTTATATTTGGGGATAATGCGGCGATGTTCGCCGCGATGGGTTTAGACTAATCCGTTTCAAGAATTTTTGGTTCGGCTCTATCGGGGGATGATTTTTTGTAGGGAATCAGCATGATAAAGCCGACCGCGATCACCAGCTGTCCGACCATCACGCCGATGGCCTGCCACTGACCCAAACGGGGCAGCAGCGGGTACTGCTGGCTGCCAAAGCCAAACAGATCAGCCATGCCTGACCCTACCGATGATCATATAACCGGTGGCGATCATACGCTGGCCTACATCGGCAACGATCGTCTTGGGGGTACTATTCCACAAAGCAGCCAGGCTGATGTACCCCCCCAGGCAGATGAATCCCAATCCCACCAGAAAGACGGCAATTTGCACAAAACCGATCACCGGGCTGCGATCCAGGCCAAACAGGCTCGGTTCGGCTCCCACCAGGAAGATGATGAACCCCAGGATGGTGACGGTCAGTCCAAAACGGGTGCGAAATCGTCCGTTGAGCTTGTTCTTGATCACAGGCAGTGAGTTCGTCATGCTACCTCCGGCAGGTTGTGTTGCAGCACGCCCAGCCAGTTCTGGCCCAGGATGGCAGCAACATCAACCTCAGTATAACCCTTTTGAGCTAACCTGGGGGCAAGTATTTGCAGGTCAGCCACTGTATCGATTTCAATGGGCACCGATTGCAGGCCAAACCCGCCATCAAAATCGCTGCCCAGGCCGACATGGCGGGCATCGCCAGCCAGCTGGCAGATGTAATCGATCTGGGCAACCAGCAAATCGATCGAGACGGCAGCCCGTCCGCCGCGGCTTTTCCAATCCAGCATCAGAAAGCCGTTGGCGGGCACGACACCAATCACGCCGTCGCGCTCGATCAGGCCGCGCAGCACTTCATCTGGCAAATGACGGTTGCTCTCTGAGCCGGGCAGCAGCGCCAGGGCATTGCCGTGCGAAGCGATCACCTGGCGCGGGTAGCTGTCCAGCGCCTGCAGGGCAGCCTGGGCATCCATGTGGCTGAGGTCGAGCACAAAACCTAGACTCTGCCATCCGCTTGAGCAGGGCGCGACCATCGGGGGTGAGCGGGCCGGGTTCGCGCGTCCCACCGCAGTAGCGCGTGCCAGCCCAGGCCGGGCCGATGATGCGCACACCACCAGCCCACCACTCTTCCAGCTCTGCCGGCTGGCGGACGCCTTCAGCGTTTTCCATCAAGATCACCAACCCTACCGGATGCTCGTCCGTATCCGTCCGCTGCCAGTGATCCAGCACGGCCTGCAGGTCGGCGCGGGTGTGCACCAGACGGAACATATCCGGGTGATCACCCGCCAGGCGGTGGTAGGCTTCCAGCTGGGCGCGATAAAGAGCATAGGCCTCTTCGAATGTAGCATAGCACAGCGCATCCCAATCGCCCAACCTGCGCCGCAGCGGCGCGTTGAACAGGGTGCTGAATACCACAGCCACCCGCCCGCGCTGGTATTCGGGCCAACCGAGCAGCGTGTCACCATTGTGCAGCGGCGCAGGGTCGCCCTGCTCGCGCTGGCGGGTTTCAGCCGCGGGGAGGGTATAGTCACGGCCAAAAGTAAGCATGTTCCAGGCCAGGTCTTGGTGAGCGTCGATAATGAGGGGTTTGTTCATATTCGTTATACCTTCTGATCCGTTCAAACAATCATTGTTACCGTAGGGGCGGGTCTATGCCAGCAGGACTTCGTTGCTTGAAAGCACCATATCTGGCTCGATACCTGTGCCAATTCGAGCAAAGACCCGCCCCTACACCGCTGCATCCATCTCCTCGAGCAGGCGGCGGGCAATCTGGCGGTCTACTTTGCCCATGGGGTAGGCAGGCAGCTCAACAGGGGATATCCAGCGCAGCGCGGCTACCTCCAGCGGGCGCGGTTCGCCAGCCAACAAGCGGCAGTAGAAAGCATGCAGGGTGAAGCGAAAGTGGGTGTAGGCGTGGCGGTAAACACCAGCCGGAGCGCCAACTTCTATCACTGCATCCAGCTCCTCTCTAATCTCGCGCTGCAGGCAGTCGGGCAAGGTTTCACCCTGCTGCAGCTTGCCGCCGGGGAATTCCCACATGCCGCCGAGCAGTCCATAGGGAGGACGCTGAGCGATCAATACCAGGCCATCGCGCTGGATGATGGCGGCGGTAACGGTGATATGCGGCAGGGCAGGGCGGGGAGCAAGCACCGGGCGTTGGGTTTGAATGCCCAGGGCATATGCCTGACAGGCAAAGGCCAATGGGCAAGCCGGGCAGTCAGGGGTCTGTGGGATGCAGATGGTGGCGCCCAGATCCATCAACGCCTGGTTGTAATCGCCGGGGCGGTCAGATGGAAGCTGCCCGGCAGCCAATGACCACAGGCGGCGCTCGCCGGCGGGGGAACGGGCATCCTGGCTGACATTGAAAACCCGGCTGAGCACCCGGCGGATGTTGCCATCCAGCGTAGGAGCAGGCAGCCCAAAAGCAATCGAAGCGGTCGCCCCAGCCGTGTAGCGTCCCACCCCCGGCAAACGGCGCAGGGAGGGCAGATCAGCAGGGATCTGGCCGTTGAACTCGCGCATTACCATTTGTGCAGCTCGTTGCAGGTTGCGTGCCCGACTGTAATACCCCAAGCCCTCCCAGGCTGCCAGCACTTCCTGAAGCTGCGCTTCGGCCAGTGAGGCCAGGGTGGGGAAACGCTGCATCCAGCGCTCAAAGTAGGGGATAACCGTTTCCACCCGGGTTTGCTGCAGCATGATCTCCGAAACCAGCACCACGTAAGGGTCTGCGCTGCCGCGCCAGGGCAGGTGGCGGGCGTGCTGGTCATACCAGGCAAGCAAAGGGGCAGAAATCATCTAAAAGGCAAAGGAAATAATTGCGAATGGGAAAACCGCTCAGCAATCGGTCAAGGCAGAGGGCTAGAGCTGAAAGCCGGCCCGCGCCTTGACGATCTTCGAGTTGTAGTTCTCAACGTAATCCAGCAGGCGGTTGATCAGGCTGGTCCACTCGTCTGTTTTGAGCACGCTGCGCATGGCAGCCAGGCTGGCGGCCTGCACTTCGGCGGTGATCTGCGGCTGGTCGCCGTACATGGTGAACCAGGCATCGTTGGGCTGCAGGCCGAGCTGCTGCAATTGGGGGATGAACTCGCGCACCACGAACTCGAAATATTCCTGTTCGCGGCCAGGGATGATATCCCAGGTGAGGAGGAGTTTAACCGTCACGGCATCTTTCCCTTCGATCAGTGCTGGTAATCCAGCACAATCACGCGCGTCTCTTCGGGGATCATGCTCTTGGTAATCTTGAGCGAGGGTTGGGATTCTACCGTTCCCAGGCCCATTTCATTGAGGAATTTGCTCAGCTGCGCCAGTTTGAGCGATGTAGCGGAGGTTCCGTAGTGCATGGGAATGACAAAGCCTGGTTCGAGCAGGCTGACCACCTCGGCGGCTTTGGCGGCGTTCAACCCGCCACCACCGCCTACCGGGACCAGCGCCACGTGTACAGTGCCCAGCGCTTCTACCTCGGTCTGACTGGGGACGCGGCGCAGGTCACCCAGGTGCGCCACGGTCACGCCTTCGTAATCGAAGACATACAGGGTGTTGCGCGGCTCATCAGAATCGTGCTTGCCGTAGCCATTGGTCTGGATGCCGGTGATGAAAACACCGCCAATCTCAAACTCACCAGGGGTATTGATCAAATGGGCGTAGCCTTTGACGCCAGCAGTGTGGCTGTGCCCGGGGGCGTCGTGGCTGATGGTGACGATATCCGCCTTCAGCTTGAGCGGCTCGTAGCCGGCAGCCTGGCTGTCATACGGATCAGTGACCACGGTTGCCAGGCCGCGCTCGGTGAGGCGAAAACAGGAATGTCCATACCAGGTAATTTCCATGCAACCTCCAAGATGTGTTGATTATAATACATCCGATGACAGGGAATGAGTTCCATCTGAAAGCGAACCACACCCGCGGTGCACAGGTAAATGCGCCTGCCACTGGCAGTTGGAGGCTGGAGATTCCCGCCGGGCCGGCGAAGCGCTACCGTCTGGCGCAGGTGGATGATACCCAACAGCTGCGCCGCGCAGATTTCTGCTGGCAACAGCCTTTGAGACTCAGCCTGCGGGCGCGGGTGTCCGGCACCGACCTGCCGGGCACGTGGGGGTTTGGCTTGTGGAATGACCCGTTCAGCCTGTCGATGGGACTGGGCGGGGCTGTCCAACGCTTCCCGGCTTTGCCCAATGCCGCCTGGTTTTTCTTCGCTTCGCCGCCCAACTATCTCTCCTTCCGGGATGACCTGCCAGCGCAAGGCTTCCTGGCAGCCACCTTCCAGTCTCCACCAGCCCCTTCTCCATTGCTGGCGCTGGCAGCGCCGGGATTGGGGCTGGCAGCCCTCCCGGGCGGGGCACAACTGGTACGGCGAGCGCTGCGCGGGTTGGTAAAACAGTCTGCCGCGCTCGTTCCTGGCGATGTGACTGCCTGGCACAGCTATACCCTGGACTGGCAGCCGGAGGGGGTGACCTTTGGGGTGGATGGGCAGGTCATCCAGGCCACGCCGGTCGCCCCACGCGGCCCGCTGGGGCTGGTGATCTGGATCGACAACCAGTATGCCGCTCTGCCGCCGACGGGTGGGGTGCGCTTTGGCACGCTTGCCAACCCGCAGCCGGCATGGCTGGAGATTGAGGGGTTGGAGATTGAGTAAAGGTTGTGATACTTATCAAAGAATCCCGTCTTTACTTATGACATGAGCCTGGTAATGCCTCTCCGCAAAGCTGCTGCCGTCACCGCCTTAGATTATGATGCCCTGTACACTGATCACGTCGGGCGAGTCTATAACTTCTTCCGCTACCGGGTGGGAGAGATGGCTACCGCTGAAGACCTGACTGCGGCTACCTTTGAGAAAGCCTGGTGCAAACGCATGCAGTTCCGCGGTGACCCTGAAAGCTTTACGGCCTGGCTGTTCACCATCGCTCGCAACGTTGCGAATGATCATTTTCGGAAAAGTCCACCGCTGGTGCCGCTGGAAGCTGTCAGCCACCTGGCTTCCCCAGACCTGGCTGGAGAACAGCTCGAACAGGCCGAAGAGTTCAACCGCCTGGTGGCAGCCATCAACCACCTGCCGGGGCGCGCCCGTGACCTGATCACGCTGAAATATGGCGCCGAGCTGAACAACCGCCAGATTGCCAGACAGCTTCACCTGAGCGAATCCAACGTCGGTACGATCTTGAGCCGTACCCTGCAAAAGCTGCGGCTCGAACTGGAGGTGTACGATGAACGATGATTTTCTCAAGCGCCACTGGCGGCGCCCTGATCCGAAATTTGTGGACCGGCTCTCTATCCAACTCAACTCAACTCCACGAAGGAACACCCCTATGTCCACTCGTATCTTACGCCCTGCACTGCTGGTCACGCTGGCGCTTTTCCTGGCAGCTGCACTGACCCTGACTTTCTCACCCGCTGCCCGCGCCGCGGTGCAGGCAATATTTTCCTTCAACGGCGTCACCGTGAGCGTTGACGATGAAACCGGCAAGCTGGTCACCAGCGGCAACCCAGATGCCATTGTTCACCAATCGGATACTTCCGTAACTATCCAGGGTGAAGATGGCAGCATGGCTGGTGTTGTCGTGGCTGACCTCTCGGTCGAGATGCTGACGGTGGCGGAACTGCTGGAACGCTTCCCTGACCTGGTCCTGCCTACTGTCCCGGAAGGCTATTTCCTCGCCCCTGAGGGTCAGTTGGCTGATACAGGCACCCTGACCTTCACCTGGACGAACGCTGAGGGACAGATAATCAGCTATGTGCGCAGTCCATACTCGCTTGAAAATATTCTCATCACAGGCACCGTTGGCGGCGAAGCTGCATTGTCCAGCGAGCCTTACCCTATCGTTGGTGTGATCGGTGCTACTGGCCCTGACCCGGAATTTCCCCAGGGTGACCTGGAGATGCTTTCTGCAGGCTCGGACCTTACCGCCGGTTACGCATGGGAAGCTGGCGACTACTTCCATGTGCTCAGCACGACCGATCCCGACTTGAACGAAGCTGACTTGCAGGCCATGCAGCCCTGACCCGCCTCGATCAATTCATCACTCCAGCGGAGTGGCCAGGCAGCCGCTCCGCTTTTTCATTGTGCCAATAACAGCCTATGCGCATTCTTAACCAGGTTTCACCCTCTTCTTAAGTTGACTGAATATACTTGTTTTCGGCCACGGGCTGGAACAGGTGCCCTGGCGTGGTAAGTTATGGTCGACTATAAGGAGTTACAAATGATAAAAATTCGTTTCCTATCCTGGAAAGCTGCCCTGGCAGGTCTGGTTGTGCTGGTCACCACCCTGGCGTGCGGAGTCAGCCTTCCTTTCAATACCCCATCCGATGTTGTTTCTGAGGCAACCACTGAGGCGCCTACTGTGGCGGTCCAACTTCCTGAGACCGATTCTCAGACCGTCCAGGTGGTCAGCGAGGAGCAGGTTTTAGTGGACCTGTATGCCCGTGTCAACCCATCGGTGGTCAATATCACCATCTATGGCAGCATGAGCGAACAGGTGGTGGCGCTGGGGCAAGGCTCTGGCTTTGTGTATGACACGCTGGGCAATATCCTCACCAATGCACATGTCGTGCATGGGGCATCGGAGATTGAAGTGACCTTCTCGGATGGGCTGGTGCGTGCAGCCACGCTGGTGGGCGAAGACCTGAACAGCGATCTGGCGGTGGTGCGGGCTGAGCTGCCCGAGGGCGTAGAGCCCTTGCCACTGGGTGAGATGGATACCCTGGCTGTGGGGCAGACCGTGGTCGCCATCGGCAACCCGTTTGGGTTGCAGGGCACGCTGACGCGCGGCATCATCAGCGCGTTGGGGCGCACCATCCCTGCCTTGACCATCTTCTCGATTCCCCAGGCGATCCAGACCGACGCGGCGATCAATCCCGGCAACTCAGGCGGCCCGCTGCTCAACCTGGATGGGGAAGTGATCGGTGTCAATGCACAAATTGAAACCGACGGCACCAGCAACAGCAACATCGGCGTAGGTTTTGCCATCCCGGTGAGCATCGTCCGGCGGGTGGCTCCCGAACTGGTCGCCAACGGCGAGTATATCTGGCCTTACCTGGGCGTTTCGGGCGGAGATGTCACCCCGCTGCTGGTGGAGGCGATGAGCCTGCCGGTTGAGCGCGGCGCATACGTGGCATCAGCGGTTGAAAATACCCCGGCTTCCCGAGCAGGGCTACAGGGCGCCAGTGAGGTGATCACGCTGGATGGGCGTACGGTGGAGGTCGGTGGCGATGTGATCACCGCCATTGATGGCACGCCGGTGCTCACTTTCGACGACCTGCTGATCTACCTGTCACTGAATACCTCACCAGGCCAGACGGTGACGCTGACTATCCTGCGTAATGGGGAGACAATGGATATAGAGGTCATCCTGCAAGCGCGGCCAAGCAGCTAAAAAATAAACCATTAACCACAAAGGACACCAGGGACACAAAGTTTTTTATATCCCTGGTGTCCTTTGTGTACTTTGTGGTTAGCTTGTTTTTATGCCAGGGAACTCAATAGCTCTGGCAACTCGCCCACGTTTTCGATGATGGCATCGGGCCAGAGGGAGGGGGCAGGGTTGGCTGGCGGGGCAGCCCGGCGGGTGACCCACACACTGTAGATGCCCAGGTTATTCGCTCCCACGATGTCGGCAGACAGCATGTCACCCACCATGACCGCCTGGGCTGGGTGTACCGGCCAGGTTTGCAGGGCGGCCTGGAAAATGCGTGGATGGGGCTTGCGGATGCCCTCGGCTGCCGAGGTGAGGATCACATCGAAATAGGGACGCAGCCCGGCTTTATCTACCAGGCGCTGCACGTTGGCATCATCCGCGGCGTTGGAGATCAGCCCCAGGCGGTAACCCTGGCGGCGCAGATCGTCCAACGCGGACTGCGTTTCAGCTTCCGCCTGCCAGTAGGCCTCGCTGACCTGGTACATTGCCTGGAGCGCATCCACTAGCAGAGATTCGGTCAGATCGGTGTGGCTCCACCTGGACAGCAGGCCACGCAGGATGGCGCCGGTGGTGTGCTCGATCAGCTCGTCATCCCGGCTGGAGAAATACGCCTCCATGCTGGCCTGCAGCTGGGTCTGGAAAGCCCCGCTATCGAGCTTCAAGCCAGCTTGCAGTAAGGTCTGTACCAGGGCGATCTGACCCTGCTGGATAACTTCAGGCCAGTCGCCTGAAAAGTAGATCAGTGTACTGCCCAAGTCAAACAGCACGACCGGGAAGCGCAGGGAGGAATTTAGATCCACCATTAATACCCGATATCGAGCTGCAGGCGGTTGTAAAGCGGCAGTCCGGCCAGGTAGCGGTGCAGGTTCTCAGCGAACAGGGCAGTGGCCCGTTCATCATAATGCGGAGAAAAGCCAGCCACATGCGGGGTGATGATCACATTGGGCAGCTTCCACAGCGGACTGTCCACGGGGAGCGGCTCGGTTTGGAAGACGTCCAGCGCAGCCCCCGCCAGCCTGCGGTCGCGCAGCAGTGGGAGGAGGGCATTATGATCGACTATCCCGCCGCGCGAGATGTCCACCAGGGCGGCGCCCGGCTTGAGTGCAGCCAGCTCGTCGGGGCCTAGCAGGTTCAAGGTGGCGTGGGTGCGCGGCACGCAGACAACCACGAAGTCACATAACTTCAGCATCGAGCGCAATGCCTGGGGTGGATACAGCCGGTGCACCAGGTCGCCAGCTGGATCGCCCATGCCTTCAATGGTATACCCCGTATCTTCCGGGTGCATCACATCCCGCTTGGTTGCCAAAACGGTGGCGTCAAAGGTGCGCAGTAGACGGGCGATCTGCCGCCCAACGCTGCCGTAGCCGACAAGCCCGACCGTGCTGCCACGCAGCTCAGTCGGGCTGAAGAGCTCCCAGCGACCGGTGGGCCATTCCGCCTGCCGTTGGTGTTGAAAGGCACTCGGCAGATTGTGTCCCAGCGCCAACAGCATCATCAGCGCATGTTCGGCCATCTGCGGCGCGGAGGCCCCGCTAAGGCTGGTCACGATCAGGCCAGGGCGCTGCAAGATGGGCGCATCCACGGCATGGTCAATCCCAGCCCAATGTGCCTGGATCCAGGCCAGGCGCGGGGCCTGCTCCTGGATGGGCAGGACGCGGTTGGTGTACAACACTTCCACCTGCGCCCAGAGCTCTGGCGGCACCTCATCTGCTTTGCGCGCCACCACCGACTGGATGCGCAGGCGCGGCGAGATGTCACTGAGCTGCTTGATCAGCGCGTCAGAAAACGGCAGGGTGATCAGCACTTCAACCGGGCTGCTCATAACGCACCTGTGTGCGATTGGTGTGGGATACCGTGGGATACGCGTGGGTTATTGGCGGGGGAAATCATGCCATAATTTTACCCTATCCCCGATAGTGCGTATCGCTGAACTGGCGCAGGCGGGCGGCGGCTGTTTCGGGGGTCAGGTCACGCTGCGGCATGGCCAACATTTCAAAGCCGACCATGAATTTACGCACGGTTGCTGAGCGAAGCAGCGGCGGATAGAAATGGGCATGCAGATGCCACTCTGGGTGGGGATGACCATCACAGGGAGCCTGGTGAAAGCCCATCGAATAGGGGAAGGAAATTTCAAAAAGGTTGTCGTAGCGAGCGGTCACCCGGCGCAGCAGGTCGGCAAGTGCGGCGGTCTCGGCTGCGTCCAGCTCAGGCAGCGAGCCGGTATGGCGGTGGGCGATCACCAGCAGCTCAAACGGCCAGACAGCCCAGAACGGCACCAGCGCGGTAAAGTGATCATTAGCAGCCACGATGCGTTCCCCGCTGCGGCGCTCAGCAGCCAGGGTGTCGCACAGCAGGCAGCTTCCATGCTGTTCCAGGTAGCCTTGTTGGGCTGCCAGCTCTTTGGCTGGCTCAACCGGCAAGCAGCTGACCGCCCAAAGCTGGCTGTGGGGATGCGGGTTAGAAGCGCCCATGACGGCGCCCTTATTCTCAAAGACCTGGATATAGTTAATGAAGTCCAGGCTGCCCAACTCCTGTGTCTGTTCACTCCAGGTGCGTACCACGCTCTCCACCTCAACCTGACTCATCTGGGGCAGGCTGAGGTCGTGGCGTGGCGAGAAGCATACCACGCGGCAGATGCCAGATGCAGGTTCAGCGCGGAACAATTCTGGCGGGCCAGGCAAGGGGTCACTGCCAGGTGATGCGCCCTGCTCGGGCAGCAGCAGGGCCGAGAAATCGTTGTCGAAGACGAAAGTGGATGTATAAGGCGGGTTTTGGTGACCCCCAGCGCGCTCATTCCCCGGGCACAGATAACATGTCGGATCATAGGCGGGCAGGTCTTCTGGGGGAACTTTCTCTACCTGACCCAGCCATGGGCGCCGGGCACGGTGGGGTGAAACCAGGATCCATTCCTGGGTCAAGGGATTGAAACGGCGGTGGGGGGCATCCATGTTCATTGGGGCTCCTGGTCAAGGCGTAAACGCCCGTCAAGCGGATTCTTTGGCGAAAAACCGGTAACCCCGCCCGGCGACGGTCTGGATGTGGTGTGGGTTAGAAGGGTCAGGCTCAATTTTCTCGCGCAGCCGGCGCACCAACTGTGCCAGGCTGTCATCGCGGATGCCACGCTCAAAGATGCGGTCTTCGGGCCAGACGGCGCGGATCAGATCATCTTTCTCGCATACTTGACCGGGGTGGGCTTGCAGGTATTCCCACAGGGCATGTTCCTTGGCAGTCAGTCCGGCGGTGTCGATCTGGCCGGGGAGGCGGCTGGCGGCCAGAAGCGGGCTGTCCCCCAACCCGCAAAGCCGCAGTGTGGTGGTATCTGGCTGATCAGCCAACAATTCAAACAGCCGGCGCTGCACGGCGGGATGCTGGCTCAGATCAATCAGGCTCAACGGGCAGCCGGCGGCATGTGCCTCACAGACGGCGCGCAGCAGGGACGGGTAGCCGCCCGAAAGCCCGCCAATCTGCCGGGTGACCTCCATGTCCCAGGCCAGCCCGGTGCGGCGGGCGTAGCGCTGCACGTTCCAGGCGGTATCGCTCTCGCTCAGCGGGCCAAGCCAGAGGGTATGGGCGAAGAACAGCTCTGCCAGCTCGTTATGGGGGTCCAAAGGACGGCGGGTGGCAATGACATACGCCAGTTCATATTTATGGGTGTCGCGCAGGGCGCGCAGATTGCTGTAGATCGACTGATCCGAGTGCTCGGTCAGCGCATCAAAGCGGTCCAGCAGCAGCCCCAGGGGGGAAGATTCGGCCAGCTGGCGATCCAAGGCCGTTTCCAGGACGCCAAGCTCATCTGCAACCGTACTTTGATCTCCCAGGGCAGCCCGCAGCAGGCGGAAAAAGCCCGCTGCCGAGACGTCTGCCAGCCGGTTGCAGTCCACCAGCACCAGCCGCGGCCGGGCAGCGGCTTTGCCCCAGCGATGCGCCAGGTAGCCAAGCAGGTTGCTCTTGCCCGAGCCGCTCAAACCGATCAGCGCGGCTGACTCACCCGCCTGTACAGCGGATAGGATGCTCTGCACCTGGCTGGTGCGGTAATCTTCGGGGTAATTATCCCAGGCAGACATATCCGCTCTCCATTCCCATCGCTCTGACCGTGGTGATTATATCATCCTGCCAGTTGACTAAACACGTATCCGATTGTATGATATTACATAGAGAATCTTCCCGATGTCCCGCAAGTCACGCATTGTCCTGCTGTCTTTTGGTGTGCTGCTGGTGTTTTGCTCCCTGGCAGCGCTGCTCTTTGCATTCTGGCCGCTAGAAGTCAGCAGCGTCCAGGCCACCCTGGCACCGACGCTGCTGGCGCCACCGTAGGTGACATCATGAAAGACACCGGCAGTGGGGAACCTTTGGGCGGAAAGTTACGTCCCTCGCACAGCGGACCGCCCTCGGACGGCGGCCGCCAGGATGGGTCAAGATGAAACGGTGTCGAATCTTGCTCTATATAGCACTGTTGGCTGGGATGCTGGTGCTGGCAGCCTGTGCGGCTGAAGCCCAGGAGGTGATCAAAACCGTGATCGTCACCCAGGAGGTGGTGGTAGAGGGGGAGACTGTAATTGAAGAAGTAGTTGTAACGGCGCCCCCTCAGCCGGCGGAGGAGCCCGTGCTTCCCGCCAGCCCTACCCTGCCGCTGCCCGAAGCCCAGGCTACCGCAACCTTACCTCCGCCGGTGATCGAACCAACCGCCGTTCCACCCACGCCGGTGATCGAGCAGCGCATGGTCGAGCTGGAATGGCCGCCGCGCCTGCGCCTGGGTGACTCGGACTTTGTGCGCCTCACCCTGATCCCACTGGCTGAGGGCTACACCGTTACCACAGAATTCCCCGACCACACAACCGTCACCGAGACAATCCAGGTGCAGCACGAGAGCGGCTACGCACTGGCCGCGGTCGCCCGGCTGGATGGGGTGGCGTTTGAAATCTCCCCAGCAGAGGCGCAGGAATACTCGCTGACTCCCGGCCAGCCGGTCACCTGGCGCTGGTCGCTGCAGCCGCAGCAGGCCGGCCAACAACGCCTGAGTGTCACCTTGCTGCTGCGCTGGATCCCTCTTTCCAATTCAGTCCACCCGTCGCGTGAGACGGTCGCTTTTTCGCGCAGCCTGGATGTCCAGGTTGTATCTTTCTTTGGCTTGACCCGCGGCCAGGCGATGACCGGTGGGCTGCTGGGGTTGTTCCTCGGCAGCGGGTTGAGCGTGGTCGCCCTGACCGGGGTGGGACAGCCGGGGCGGGCCGCGCTGCGGGTGCTGGATCCCAACCCGGCGCTGGCCCTGGAGCCACGCCCAGGCATGGAGCTGGCCAATGCTGAAGCCGGGCTGCTGCGGGCGCTTTTCGGGCGCTATGCCCGCCTGGTGATGGAGAGTGAGTTCCTCTCCGGGTATTCGGGGGCGCGCACTTTCCTGGTGCAGCCCATCCGCCTGGACGGGCGCGCCGATGCTTATACGATTGTTAAGATCGGCCAGCCCGAGTCAATCCAACGCGAGTTTGCCAATTACGAAGCCTTCGTCAAAGACACCCTGCCGCCGATCACCGCCCGTATCCAACATACCCCCGTGGTCTTACGCGGCGGTGACCGGGCAGCGGTGCAGTATACCTTCATCGCCGAGCCGGGGCGCCTGCCCACCAGCCTGCGCCGGGCGCTGCTGGCGGAGCCCGAGCCACGATTGCTGTTCAAATTATTCGAAACGTTTGGGCCGAACTGGTGGATGCAGCGCCGGGCAGAGACTTTCCGATTGGGACGCGAGTATGACCGCGTCCTGCCCACCCATTATGTGATCGAGCCAACCAGCGGGCGCGGCCGTCCCCTGGATGGGCGCAGCGCTCCGACTGCTACGGATCTGGCGGTGGGTGAAATCGTGACCTTGCGCAGCTTCACCCAGCGCGAGCGCCGCGCGGATGGCGCCAGCCTGTCGCTGCTGGGTGATCCGCCTGCCGGGCAGCCGCCGCTGCGCGTGCGCTGGCTGGGCTTATCCGAGCCAAATGGGGCGACCGGGCGAGTAATTGCTACCCGCCGCACCCTGCTGGAAGGATTTACCGCGGGATTGGAGCGCTTCGGGCTGCGCGACCCGCTGGAAGGGCTTCCGGCACTGCTGGATACTTCCATTGCCGGGACGCGCTCCACCATCCACGGCGACCTGAACCTGGAGAATGTGCTGGTCGGGCCGGGCGACTTTGTGTGGCTGATCGATTTTGCCCAGACGCGCGATGGTCACCCGCTGTTCGACTTTGCGCACCTGGAAGCGGAGCTCATCGCCCAAGTGATCGCACCCCAGATGCCAGACTCGCAGGCTTACCTGGCACTCTTACAGGGCCACCCGGCAGCAGAATATGCTCACCTGGCGATCCTGCGCAATGCGATCCAGGAGATCGCCGGGCGCTGCCTGTTCAACCCCTCGCAGCCGGCGGAATACAACATGGCCCTAAAACTGGCCTGCCTGGGGGCGCTGAAGTTTGCCAACCTGGACGCACACCAAAAACATTTACTTTACATCACTGCAGCCTGGTTATGACTCCGAAAATGAATAAGAAGCGGCGCTGTGGCGCCGCTTCTTATTCATTTTCGGGAAATTATGACTATACAGTCTTGACTTTGATCGCCTTGGGGCGGTGTGCCTCGGCTTTGGGGACGCTCAGGGTCAGCACGCCGTCTTTGATGCTGGCTTCGACCTTGGCCGCGTCCACCGCAGTGGGCAGGGCGATCACCCGGCTGAAATTTCCGTTGGGCAGCTCGCACAGCAAGTACTTGGCTTCTTCCTGGGCGTTGGACTTGAACTCGCCGCGGATAGTAACGGTGTTGTTCAACACATCGATATCCAGGTCATCGGCGTTGAGGCCCGGCACCAGGGCGGTGATGGTGTAGCTTTCATCGGTGCCCTGTACGTCCACGGCCAGCAGCATCTCGCGCTCGGGGGCGGTAGTCTCGGCCAGGGTATCATCAAACATGCGATCCATCGCGTGACGCAGGGCATTCAGGCGGCGGTAAGGGGTAATATAGTAAGTCATGGGTAGCTCCTTTCAGGTTTATCTGGTTGGTTTCTCGTGCTAAACTATGTCTAAATGATAGCTGACGAGTATCAGAGCCACGCAAGCGGAATGTAAGAAATTTGCAAGAAAACGCTGAAGGGGGAATTAAACGGAGGCCAAGAAGATGAGATTGGCGGCCCAGCGGTCAGCCGGAGAGCCGTCAAACTCGCCACACACTGCGCGGATACTAAATCCGGCCTGGCGCAGCTCATCCAGGTAGGCCTCTGCCGGGATCAGCTCATGCCGGGACTGGACGGTCAACCGTTCTACCTGCCCATCGGGAAGCAGGTGATCATAATGCCAGGTTACGGTGAATTGGCTGTGGGTGCGCTGCCAGCCGCTGCTGACCTGCACCGGGTTGCCGGTCACGGGGTGGATGAAGGTCTCATCCACATCCGCCTCAGAGCTGGCGGGCAGATCGCGCAGAAATTCCGGGTTGGGCATGCTGGCGGCAAAGATTCCGCCTGGGGACAGGTGGCGGAGGATGCAGCCTAAGCCCTTCCGGCGCTGCCCAGCATCCAGCACACTCCAGGTGTTGCAGGGCAGCAGCACCAGCGGAAAGTGCCTTGCCAGGTGAAATTCGGTCAGGTTGGCAGCGAAAAGCAGCGGCGCTGGCTGCAGGTCGGGCTCCTGGGCGGCGCGGAGAAAGCGCAGCATCCCCAGGTCATTGTCCAACCCGACCGTGCGAAACCCCGCCTGGGCCAATGGCAGCAGCACCCGCCCCGTGCCGCAGCCCAATTCCAACACCGGGCCGCCCTGCTGTCTGGCTAAATCCAGCCACATGGGCAGGTCTTCCTTGTATTGGCTATGGTGAGCGTGATACAGCGCGGGGAACATAGCGCACTTACCTCAAGCGGCGCCGCAGCGCCTGGAGCAGACCCCGCGCCTCAGATGCGCCCAACGCCAGCATGACCAGGCCGTAAACCAGGCCACCCAGCAGCATACCTCCACCGGTAACCAGCCAGTTGGGAAGATTTCCGCCCAGCGCCAGCCAGCTGGCAAGCGCCAGGCCCATAGCCAGGGCTGCAAGCAGCGAGTTGAGTACCCCACTCCACACGCGCCGCCCTTCCAGCCCGCCCAGCTTGCGGTGCATTAACACCAGCAGGCCGATCATCTCCAGGGCGGTCGCCAGTGAGTTAGCCAGCGCCAAACCGCCGTGCGGCAGCCAGCCCCACTGGCGAAAGAGCGCCAGGAAGACAAAGCTGAACAGGATGTTGAGGCTCATAGCAACTGCGCCGACCGCTACGGGGGTGCGTGTGTCGTGCAGGGCGTAAAAGGCACGCGCCAGGATCTCAACCAGGCTGTGCCCGACCAGTCCGGCGGTGTACCACAGCAGCGCCCAGGCAACCAGCTCCGTGGAGCGGCTGGTGAACTCACCGCCTTCATAAAGGAAGCGGATCAGCGGGAACCGCAGCAGGATCAGCCCCACCGTGGCAGGAATGGCCAGCAGCAAAACAGCGCGCAGTGTCGCCGCCAGCGCCCCGCGCAGCTCGTCCAGCTTGCCCAGCGCCACCTGGGCGGAAAAGGTGGGCATGGCGGCGATGGCTGCCGACTGGGCGATGGCCACCTGGGGCATCAGCATCAAGGTGAAAGCCAATGTCACCGCCGAAACGCTGCCCTCCGGCAGCGATAGCGCCAGGATGGTGTTGACAATGAAAGTTGATCTGCACCACCGCCACACCCAGGATGCGCGGTCCCATCAGCGCGGCCACCTGGCGCACCTCAGCCAGGTACAAGCCCAGGGTAGGGCTGTATTTTCCATGCAGCCGCAGCAGGCCGGGAAGCTGCACTAGCAGGTGAAGCAGTGCGCCGACCAGCGCGCCAATCGCCAGCCGGTGAATGCCCCATTCAGGCGGCAGCAGCAGCACCCCGCCGATCTGCCCCAGCGAATACATTGCCGGGGCGATCGCCGGCAGCCAGAAGCGCTGGTGGGCGTTGAGGATGCCCATCACCAGCCCACTCAGACCAAAGATGATCACCGTGGGCAGCAGGGTGCGTAGCAGCAGGATGGTCAGTGCCTCCTGCCCGGGCGGGAGGTCTGGCGCCAGGTAGAACAAGCCGCCGCGCACGATCTGCGGCGCAAACATTGCCGCCAGCCCGGCAATCAGCGTTAGCACCACCAGCAGCAGGTTGGCTACCGATGAAGCCAGCTTCCAGGCCAATGGCTTTTGCTCGTGGGTGAGCAGTCCGGTAAAGGTGGGAATGAAAGCCGAGCCCAGCGCCCCGCCTGCCATCAGGTTGAACAGCAGCTCCGCCACGCGGTTGGCAGCGTTGAACGAGTCAAGGTCGGTGCTGGTGCCGAAGACGCGGTAGATGATGATGCCGCGTCCCAGGCCGATGAGCTGGGTGAGCAGGAATGCCAGCGTCACCGTGCCGGCGGCGCGGGCGATCTGGCGGGTGGCGGAAGGGGCGGAGGATGTCACAGACCTTGATTATATCCGCGCAAGGGGAACATGTTATACTAAATTTCTGTGATCCATTTTCAGCAGGTCTCCTTTACCTATCCGGGTGCGGTCGAGCCAGCCCTAACGGATGTTTCCCTGCATGTGCCGGCAGGTGCGGTTGCGCTGGTGGCGGGCGCTTCAGGATCGGGAAAATCTACCCTGCTGCGCTGCACCAACGGGCTGGTGCCGCATTTCAGCGGCGGGCAGCTCTCCGGGAGCCTGCGCGTGGATGATCTGGACCCGGTGCTGGTATCGCCGCAGGGGATGAGCCGCCATGTCGGCTTTGTCTTCCAGGACCCCGAGGCGCAGTTCGTGGTGGACCGGGTGGAGGATGAGATCGCCTTTGCGCTGGAAAACCTGGCGCTACCGCGGAATGAGATGGAGGCGCGGGTGGCTGAGGCGCTGGCGCTGCTGGAGCTCAAGCCGCTGCGGGCGCGCCGCGTGGAGACGCTTTCCGGCGGCGAGCGCCAGCGGGTGGCGATTGCTGCCGCCCTGGCTTTACGCCCGCGGCTGCTGGTGCTGGACGAACCAACCTCACAGCTCGACCCGCACTCTGCCGAGGAGGTGCTGCAGGCGCTGCAGCGGCTAAATCGCACCTTGGGGCTGACCATCCTGCTCTCCGAGCACCGCCTGGAGCGGGTTCTGCCATTTTCCGGGCAGCTGATCTACCTGGAGGCCGGGTGCCCGGGTGCGATGAGCGGCCCGCCCCGTACCATACTGGCGCAGATACCATTGCGCCCCCCGCTGGCAGCGCTGGGATTGGCGCTGGGCTGGGAGCCGCTGCCGCTCAGCGTGGAAGAAGCTCAGCCATTTATCCGCAGGTATGACTTCAGTCATTCAGCGACTGAAGTCGCTACTACAATGGAATCCCCACGGGGTGACAACTTCAGCCATTCAGCGACTGAAGTCGCTATTATAATGAAAACCCATCGTAGTAACGACTTCAGTCGTTACCCCCCTTTGCTCAAGGCGGAGGGGCTGGAGGTCTCTTACGGCTCCATCCCCGCGCTGCGCGGTGTCAGCCTGGAACTGTACCCCGGCGAGATCACCGCGCTGCTGGGGCGCAACGGCGCCGGTAAGAGCACGCTGCTGCGCTGCCTGGTCGGGCTGATCCGCCCACAGCATGGCCGGGTCTGGGTTGATGGACAAGACATCAACGGGAAGGAAACTGCCGCAATTTGCCGCCAGGTTGGCTACCTGCCGCAGGACCCCAATGCGCTGCTCTTCGCCGATACCGTACGAGAGGAGTTGGAGTCTACCCTGCGCTTCCACGGGCAGCCAACTGGCCCCCAGGTGGAAGAGCTGCTGGACCGCCTGGGGCTGGCAGGCAAAGCCGAGGCTTACCCGCGCGACCTGAGCGCCGGTGAGCGCCAGCGCGTGGCGCTGGGTGCGGTGATGGTGGTGCAGCCCAGTGCGCTGCTGCTGGATGAACCCACGCGTGGGCTGGATTACGCCGCCAAGCGCGGGCTGCTGGATCTGCTGCGCGGCTGGCGCGCGGAGGGCATGGCCATCTTGCTGGTCACGCACGACGTTGAGCTGGCCGCGCTGGCCGCGGACCAGGTGGTGCTGCTGGAAAACGGGCAAGTGACCGCATCCGGCTACCCGTCTCAGGTATTGGTCGGATCAACCCAGTTTGCCCCTCAAATTGCTCGCTTATTTCCCGGCAGCGGTTGGCTGACGGTGGAGGAAGCAGTGACAGGGCTTCTCCCTCACACGCCGGGAGAGGAGTAGGAACCATGTAACATCTCCGAGATATTCGTACACTTCCGGCTCCAAAATAGTTGACTCTCGTTCATTTTTTCGGTATGATAAACAATCAAAATTGTTTCCATACCCCTTAATTTACTCAAATCTTACCATCCAACCCCATTCAAAAATTCATCAAGGAGGCAGCATGTTATCCAAAAGAAATGCCATCATTCGTTCATTGTGGTTAATCCTGCCCGTTGTTGTGGCAGGCGTGTGCCTGGCGCTGCTGTTGGGCGGGACGCAGGCGTCATCACGGGCATTGGCAGCACAGGAGAGCGCACCGGCAGATAACGTGCTCACTATCGGTGTGCAGGCGGCGCTTACCCTGGGCAACGATTTCATTGGTGTCCGGCAAGCCAACGCCGTGCAGTTAGCTGTAGATGAGGTCAACGCCGCCGGCGGGATCGATATCGGTGGCACGCTTTATACCGTCGAGCTGGTGCTGGCCGACAGCCAATGCAAACCAGATCAGGCTGATGATGCTGCCAATGCCCTGCTGACTGCCGGGGTCGTTGCAGTGGTGGGAGATACCTGCAGCAGCGCCAGCTTTGTCGCTCAGGAGATCTTTGATACCGCGGGGGTATCGATGGTGAGCGCTTCATCCACCAGCCCGCAGGTCACCGACCGTGGTTACGACACCACCTTCCGGGTGATCACCCGCGATGATACCTGGCCGCAGCGCGCCGCAGAGAGCTTCTACAACACCTATGCCATGCACTCGGCGGCAGTCATCGAGATGGAGGGCTTCGAGGGCGGCGCGTCCACAGATGTGTTCACCGATACTTTTGGGGTCACCCTGGGCGGGACGATCACCAGCGTGAACATCATCGCTTCATCGGATGCTATCACCGATACCCTGACGAAGATCCAGGGCGAGGGCGCCCAGGTGATCTATTTCCCCTGGTACGACGGCGCTATTGCGGGGGAGATCGCACTTGCCGCGCAAAACCTGGGAATGGTAGATACGCCGATCGTTTGGGACAGCCTGTCTGGCGAGAAATCCGCCTTACTGCCTGGATACGATAGCGAGGCTGGCCCGGCCGCGGAGATGAATTACACCATCTTCTACTACCCTGAGCCGGCGGATATGCCCGGCTACACTGCATTCAATGCGGCCTACGTGGCAGCGACCTTCCCTAATTATGGCGATGAGGCCCAGATGTGGGGAGCCTTTGCCTACGACGCAGCCAAGATCATCCTGGAGGCGATCGACCGGGCGGACAGCACCGACCCGGCAGCCATTCGGGATGAGATCGCCAACATGCCCGGCTATGATGGTGTGGTAGGCAGTTATGAGGGCTTCGATGCCAAAGGTGACGTGATCCCGCAGTGGGGGGATATGATGCGCAGCTTGAACGGCGAGTGGCTCAGCCTGCACCCCGATCCCGCCGCGCTGCCAGCCTACACCTATTGGACAGATGATTTCGACTCAACGACTCTGGGCTCGGAGTGGTCGTGGCTCAATGAAGACCCCGCCCACTGGAGTCTGACAGCCAATCCTGGTTTCCTGCGCATTACCCTGCAGCAGACACCCGTCACCAACTGGCTGGTACGGCCCGCGCCTGCCGGCGACTTTGACATCCAGACCCACGTGGTTTTCAATCCGGTGGAAAACTTCGAAATTGCCGGGTTGCTGTTGTATCAAGAGAACGGAACCTACCTGCTGGTGGGGCGTGCCTTCTGTGGGGGGGTCTACCCCAACTGTGTCGAGGGCAATGGTATCTACTTTGACCATCTTGAGGATAGCACCTTTATCAGCGATAACTTTGCCATGCGCACACCCTACGTAGACCACGCTTATCTGCGCATCATCCATGAGGGCGAGAACTACACCGCCTACGTCAGCCAGGATGGCGCCGATTGGTGGCTGGTTGGGCGGCATGTCATGGGCACGGAATATAATTTGACCTCGATGGGCCTGGCGACAGGCACCGGCAACCAGGAGGTCGCCGAGATCTACGCCGACTTTGACTTCTTCAAGGCAGGGCCTTACGCGCTGCCGGTGCTGAAGAATTTGCTGCCGCTGGTGCTCAAGCTGCCGGTGCCATAAACGCAGGTCGGGCTCAAAGACCTTGAGATTGTAATGACCTGTGAGGCCTTAGAGACCTCACAGGTCGGCAAATGTGCCCACGCCCCGCCTCTTTCTCTCACGTTTTCAGCCGTTCCAAAAATCCCCATTGAGAGAAAGAGGACCTTATGCTTAGACAAACCGATTCCAAGATATCTATATTTCTGACCAGCCTGCTGCGCGGGAGCATCTCGCTGGCTTTCCTGTTCCTGGTGATCGAGTTCTTCGACGAGCTGAACTACGGCGCCGAGGGCGCGGCGCTGCCCGCCATCCGCACCGACCTGGGGCTGAGCTATGCCCAAATTGGGCTGCTGCTTGGCCTGCCTTCCATCATCAACACCCTGATCGAGCCGGCGCTGATGCTGCTGGGCGACACCCGCTGGCGCAAGCAGATCATGCTCGGTGGCGGGCTGGTCATTGCCGCCTCGCTGTTAGCCATCGCCTCGGCGCAGTCCTTCCCCATCTTGCTGCTGGCGCTGATCCTTTCCTACCCGGCCAGTGGGGCCTTCGTCTCGCTGGCGCAGGCCACGCTGATGGATCTCAATCCCGGGCGCGAGGCGCAGAACATGGCGCGCTGGACGGTCGCCGGATCAGTAGGCAACCTGATCGGACCACTGCTGCTGGCGGGCGGTTTTGCGCTGGGCTGGGGCTGGCGCTGGGCGTACGCCGCCCTGGCGGGGCTGTGTTTGGCGCTGGTGCTGCTGACCTGGCCGCGCAAGCTGCCTGCTCATCCCCACGCAGCCTCGGAAGGAGCTGAAAAAGCCGGCAGTCTGCGCACCCTGCTGGGCGGTCTAAAGGATGCCGGCACCAACCCGCGAATGCTGCGCTGGATGGCGCTGCTGCAGTTCTCCGACCTGCTGCTGGACGTGCTGACCGGCTACCTGGCGCTGTATTTTACCGATGTCAGCGGCTTCAGCAAGGCGCAGACGGGGCTGCTGCTCAGCCTGGTGATGCTGGCGGGGCTGATCGCCAACATCGCCCTTGTCCCGCTGCTGGAACGGGTGCCCGGGCGCACGGTGGTGCGCACATCCGCGGCGCTGGTCATCCCTTTGTACGCTGCCTGGCTGCTGGCGCCGTGGGCCTGGGCGAAGATCGGGCTGATGCTCCTGATCAGGCTGGTCACCCTGGGCTGGTACGAGGTACTGCAGGGTGAGGCGTATGCCGCTGCGCCTGGGCGCTCGGGTACGGTGATGGCGATCAACTCGCTGGCGGGGTTGGCCGGCGGCGGGATGGCCTGGCTGGTGGGCTGGGTGGCAGCCCAGGCTGGGCTGCCGGCAGCCATGTGGCTGCTGCTGCTTGGACCGGTGTGCCTGGTGCTGTTCGTGCCGCGGCACAGCCGGGTGTAATGAAGATTGTCCATACCCTATCCGTAAAATCAAGGGTAAAATGATTGCGAAGGAGGAAGCTATGCAAGACTTGACTGAAAAAATCCTTGAACTGGTTCGCATTGCCTCCACCGACTTGCCGCCCGATGTTGAAAAATCCCTGCGGCAGGCAGTGGAACAGGAGGAACCCGGCTCAGCGGCGCGCGGCGCCCTGGAGACGATCATCAAAAATGTGGAGCTTTCCCGGCGCAATTCCACCCCCATCTGCCAGGATACCGGCACCCCAATCTTTTACGTGTATCACCCTGAAGGCTGGAGCACACGCAAGCTGCGCCAGCAGATCGAGGCAGCGGTGGTCCAGGCGACCCAGAAATCCTACCTGCGCCCCAACTCGGTCGATTCGCTGACCGGTAAGAACAGCGGCAACAACCTGGGCGGCAGCCATTTCCCCAGCATCCACTTCGAAGAGGTCGAGGGCGATGCCCTGACCATTGAGCTGATGCTCAAAGGCGGCGGCTGCGAGAACGTCGGCGCGCAGTACTCGCTGCCATACGGGCGGACGTCCGATCCCGCCATGCAAGCCGGGCGCGACCTGGCCGGTGTGCGCAAGGTGGTGCTGGATGCGGTCCACCAGGCGCAAGGTCAGGGCTGCTCGCCGGGTATTTTAGGTGTAGCCATCGGCGGCGACCGCGGCTCCGGCTACTATGCATCCAAGGAGGTGCTCTATCGCCAGCTGGATGACTCCAACCCCGACCCGCAGCTGGATGCGCTGGAAAACCGTTTGACCGATGAGGCCAACCAGCTGGGCGTTGGGCCGATGGGCTTTGGTGGCAAGACCACCGTGCTGGGCACCAAGATCACCCACCTGAACCGCCTGCCGGCAAGCTACTTTGTCTCGGTATCCTACATGTGCTGGGCCTACCGCCGCCGCAAGATGGTGGTGCAGGGCGACCAGGTTCAATACTCATAAAGGGAGGTTGCCATGCACTCACTTAACATGCCCCTCAGCCCTGAGACCATCCGCAGCTTAAAAGTCGGCGACCCGGTGTTGCTCAACGGCGTCATGATTACCGGCCGCGATACGGTGCACACATGGATGGTGGATACATTTATCAAACATACCCGTGAGCCCCAGGGCGATGACCTGGAGGTCTACGCCGCCATCAAGCCGCTCCTGGCAGGCAGCGTGATCTATCACTGCGGACCGGTTGTCTCCGGCCTGGACACCAAGCAGTATAAGTTCGTCGCCGCCGGCCCCACCACCAGCATCCGCGAAGAACCTTACCAGGGTCTGGTGATGGAGCATTTCCAGATCCGCGGTGTGATCGGCAAAGGCGGGATGGGCGCCAAGACGCTGGCTGCCTGTCAGCAGGTGCCGGGCGTTTATCTGCACGCCATCGGCGGCGCCGCCTCGCTCATCGCCCAGACAGTCACCCGTGTGTTAGGCGTCTACAAATACGATTTCGGTGTCCCCGAAGCCATGTGGGTGATCGAGGTCAAGGATTTCCCGGTGGTGGTCACCATGGACGCCCACGGCGGGAGCCTGCACGCTGATATCGAGGCGCGCTCAAAAGTGGCGCTGAAAGAGCTGCTGAAGCAGGCTTAATACCGGAAAACATCAACCACAAAGGACTCTAAGTATACAAAGTATATAGAGATACTTGGTGCCCTTTGTGGTTTTTCTTTGTGTTTAAAAGGTTTTTATGGGAATCTCAAAACGATTAGAAGAGGCCCGGCAGGCTTACCGCAAAGGCGACCCGCAGGCCGCAGCCCGGGCGCACGATCCGGCACACATCGCCCAAGTTCACCGCGAGAAGCACGCTGGCGAGGGCAGTCAATACCTGGGCGAGATGGTATATGGTGGGCTGGATGGTATCATCACCACCTTTGCCGTGGTCAGCGGGGTAGCTGGAGCCGAGCTGGGCTCCAAGGTGGTTTTGATCCTCGGCCTGGCAAACCTGTTCGCCGATGGCTTTTCCATGGCTGTTGGCGCTTTTCTTTCGGCCAAGAGCGAGCAAGAATTTTATGCGCGTGAGCGCCAGCGCGAAGCCTGGGAAGTGGAGCACTTCCCCGATGGCGAGCGGGCGGAGCTGTTCCACCTGTACCAGAACCAGGGCTACTCGGAGGAGGATGCCCGCCAGATGGTGGCGATCAAGAGCGCTGAACCCAAGCGCTGGGTGGATGCCATGATGCTGGAAGAGCTGGGTATGCTCAAAGATGAGCGCAGCCCGCAGCGCGCCGCTCTGGCAACTTTGATTTCATTTATTGTGGCCGGTTCAGTACCCATGCTGGTGTATTTGCTCGGGCTGCTGGTACCTGTTTCGAGCCAGGCTGCTTTTCCCATCGCCATCGGGCTCTCCGGGCTGGCACTGTTCGGGTTGGGGGCTGCCAAGGTGCTGGTTACCGAGCGCAGCGCCTGGAAAAGCGGGCTGGAAATGCTCTTGGTAGGCGGACTGGCAGCCAGCGTGGCTTACCTGGTCGGTGTATTACTCAAGGGCATTGGCGGGTAGAAAGGCTCAAGCGCATTAAACACTCAGGACACGAAGGGTATAAAATTTCCTTCGTGTCCTTTGTGTACTTCGTGGTTAGTTGGTTTTTACCGGTTTGGTCAACCTGCTATGGGCACTGCTGCAGGGTCACATCGTCCACGTACATGGCGCTGATCCCGTCGTAGCCGTCGTTGTAGGTGCCGAACTGCAAGGTGATCGTCCAGCCGGCGTATGCATCCAGGTTGACCTGGTAGTACGTCCAGGTGGCGGTGTCGCTCAGCGTCCAGATCAGCGTGTCGATCCAGTAGCCGTAGCGATCCAGAATCAGCAGGTACTGCACATCATTGCTGAGCACCGTCTCCCGGAAAGGCCGTCCGCTGGGGGTCGAATCGGGCAGCAGATCGCTGGCCAGTGATTCGCCCGAGAGCACCTCGCCGCTCAGCGGGTACAGCCACATGCCCAGGGTGTAGGTGTCGTTGTTCAGCGGCAGGCTCACCAGTTGGCTGAAGTCCGAATAGCTGTATGTATTATCCAACGGGTCGGTGATGCCGGTGCGCATTGAGTGCCAGGGGCTGTGATATTGCGCCAGTGAATACGCCGCCGAGTACTCGGTGAGCGGGATGAACCAGCCGCTGGTGCTCTCAAAATTGGTGTTTACCAGCAGCTCGGTGCACGGCCCGGGGGTAAGAGTAATGGTTGGCGAGAGTGTGGTGGTGCGGGTGGGGGTGATGGTCGGCGATGGCGTTGGGGTGCGGGTGGGCGTGGATGTCGCCGTCAGGGTGGGTGTGCGGGTAGGCGTGCGGGTGGGCGTGATCGTCGCGGTGCGGGTGATGGTGGGGCTCAAGACCGGGGTTGCCGTTGCCAGGCAGTTATCCAGGCTGACATCGTCCACGTACATGGCTGTGATCCCGCTCCAGCCGTCATTGTAGACACCAAACTGCAGATAGATCGTCTGCCCGGCATAGCGCACCAGGTCGAAGGTGTAGTCTTCCCAGGCGCCCTGATCGCTGCGCTGCCACACCAGCGTGTCGATCCAATTCTGGTAGCGGTCCAGGATCAATACATATTGCAAGTCACTGCTGAGCACCGTCTCGGTAAAAGGCCGCCCGGTGGGGGTTGAATCGGGCAACACGGCGCGTTCGGCTGTCTCGCCCGCAAGCACCTCACCGCTCAACGAGTATAGCCAGAAGTTAAGCGGTACTTGGGTCAGCCCGGTAGGCACGGTCACCAATTGGCGGAAGTCTGAATAGCTGTAGCGGTTATCCAGGGAATTAACAATACCGCTGCGCATTGACTGGCTTCCAGTGTGTGCCTGGGTGGTGGAATAATTGGCTGAGTACTCGGTGATGGGAATTTCCCATACACCGGTGTATTCGAAGCTGGGATTAGCCACCAGGTTGCTGCACCCTCCTGGCGGCGGGGTGGCGGTCGGTGGGGGGGTGATCGCATCGCATATTTGGAAAGAGACTTCATCAGCGAACAATGCCGAAATGCCACCATAGCCATCATTATAGGTGCCAAAGACTACCTGGATGGTGCGCCCGGCATATTCTGTCAGGTCAAACTCGTAGCGCACCCAGTCGCTGTCGCTCAGCTCCCAGAACAGCGTGTCGATCCAGGTCCCGTACTGATCCAACAACAGCACATATTGCACATCGCCCGACAGGACAGTTTCGCCCTGGATGTAGTTCCGATCCGGGCGAGGCGGCGGACCTCCGCTGAGCACTTCCCCGCTTTGCGGCAGCACCCAGAAGGTCAACACCGCACTGTCGGTGCCCGCTGGTATGCTGACCGTCTGCTCGGCGTCGGAATAGCTGTAGCGATTGTCTGTTGGGTTGGTGATGCCGGTGCGCATTGAGCGGGTTCCGCTGTACGCCTCGAGGGTGGTATACCCCGCGCTGTATTCCGTGACCGGGATCACCCAGCCAGTGCTGCTCTCGAAGCCACCGTTGATGATCGCCTCGTTGCAGGCCAGGTAAGCGGTGAAGTCAAGCTGCTCCACACTGGGTGGTACCACCACGCTGACCTCAGCGGGTGAAAAAGCCGCCTCACCCAGCTCTGGATTCAGCGTGTAGGTATCGCCATTCAGCCCGTTCAGTGTGTAGCGCCCGGTTTCATCGGTTACGGAGGTTTGGCCTTCGTCCGTTTGGATGGTCACACCCGCAATGGGTATGTTATCCGGGCTGAGCACTTGCCCGGAAATGGTGTACCGGCTGGGCGAGCTTCGCCGGATTTGGGGGAGGAAGGTCCAGATGGTGCCATTCGGATTGATCGCTGCCTGGACGACCAGGCTGCCCAACAACAGCAGCGCTGTGGCCAGCCCGCCGATGATATAACCTTTCACGCGTCTATTCTTCATCTCAGCCTCCTTGCGACTGAATCTAATCTTGAACTGCCGCGCTGTGTTTCAATACCAGTGTATAGGAAAATCATGCAAAAATCAAGTACCTGAACAGGAACTTTAAGAAAAAGACGCCGGTATACCCCAAAAAGTTCCCAGCAGCTCGTGAGCATACGCTATAATACTAAAAATCATCAGCCAATATTATTTCTCCGAAAGGATACCCCTATGCCCAGTCAGGTTTTTTACGGTTCCCCCAAACAGGCTCGCCTGGAGGCCAAAGAATCTCTGCCCGCTAAGCTCGACCTGATCTTAGATGCTCTCCACCTGCGCGAGCGGGTGAAAGGCGAGACGGTGGCGCTCAAGATGCACACCGGCAATAACATCGGTTATTCTACTGTTCACCCGGTTTTTGTACGCAAGGTGGTGCAGGCGATCAAGGATGGAGGCGGGAAACCCTTTGTTGCCGATGTCAATTGGGATGTCGCAGGAGCGGAGGGGCGCGGCTATACCAACGAGGTGTTGGGCTGCCCGGTGTACCCGACAGCCGGCGTGGACGAAAAGTATTTCTATACTCACCACCGGCCCTTCAAGAACATCCAGGACTGGTATGTGGCGGGGATGATCCAGGATGCCAGCTTTCTGGTTGAATTTGCCCATGTCAAGGGCCATCCCTCCTGTGGCTTTGGGGGGTCGTTCAAAAATTTAGCCCTGGGCTGCATGGTTGGGCGCACACGCGGCGCGATGCACGATAGCATGCAGTTTGACCCCTACTGGTTCCCTGAGCTGTGCCCGGACGACGAGACCCGCCTGCGCATCCTGGCTGCCTGCCCGCACGATGGGATTGGTGCGGATAAAAACGACCCGCGCGGCATCCACCTGCACCCCGAGCAGTGCAATGCCTGCGGGCGCTGCCTGCAGGTTGCTCCCCCCGGCAGCTTGAAGATCGACCCGGTCAATTTCCATGCCTTCCAGGAGGCCTGCGCCATTAGCACCGCCATCACCCTGTCCACCTTTGCCCCTGGCAAGGTAGTACACCTGTCGCTGGCGACCCAGATGACCCCGGTGTGCGATTGCTTTGGCTTTACCGGCATGGCCATCCTGCCCGATGCGGGCATCTTCGGCTCAGATGATATCGTCGCCATCGACCAGGCGGTGCTGGATGTGACGGCTAAGAGTACATTGATTGAAGAGAACCTCCCCACCTGCCTGGAGGTGCACACCCGGGAGGGGCATCCCTTCCGCTGGCTGCACGGACCACTCAAGGATCCCTACCTGGTCACGGAATACGGCGAGCAGCTTGGGCTGGGCAGCCGCCAGTACGAGCTGATCGATGTGCTGCCGGTTGAATCTTCCGTATTCCCCTCGCTGACCTACATTTCCTCCTCCGGATAGCCCTCACTCCCGGGCGCTGTCCTGATATTCCGATAGGGTATATTATTTTTAACATCGTGGGCGCAGACCCGCCCCTACAATCGCCACATGGTGGTCGATGATCATGAAATCATCCTTTCTGGATAACCCTTGGGGGGAGAGGGAAGCTTATGGTTCAGCCGGTAGTGCTACCTGCACCCAGCGCACTCCCCCATCCAGCGTGCGCCACAAGGTGCTGCTGCTGGTGCAGCGCTGGCTGTCACACTCGCCCGTGCGGGTAAATGCCCAGGCAGTAGCAGAATTCACATAGCTGATCCCGGCTGCTCCCGGCAGGCTGCTGCGCAGTGGGTTGCGCATGCCCAGGGGTGCAGTGGAGGCAGCATCAACCGGCAGCCAGGTGCGGCCGCCATCCTGGGTCTGGTAGAGTTCGTCGCCCTGCGGGCCGGCAAGCGTCCAGCCGTTGGTTTCAGTGACGAAATCGATGCTCCCGCCGCCGGGCAGGCTGCGTTCATCCCAGCTCAGGCCGCCGTTGGTGGTGTGGTACAGCACCCCGCGGTTGAAATTGGCGCTGCTGGCCAGTTTCAACGCCAGCCAGCCTTCCAGCGGGCTGACAAAATCCAGCGCCACCACCCGGGCATCCAACAGCATCCCGCTGGCTGCGGTCAATGGCGCCCCCTGCCAGGTCAGCCCGCCGTCGGTGGTACGCCAGATTGTGAAAGAGGGCTGTGCGGCGTTCGGGGCAATGACCAGCCAGCCGCGTTCTTGATCCAGGAAGGTGGCTGCCTGCACCGGCTCTTGCCCGGGGCTGCGATCGTTCCAGCTCGCGCCGCCGTCTGCAGTCCAAACCAATCGTCCGTCTACCACAGCCCAGGCCTGCTCTGCTGAAAGAGCGCCGATGCTTTCCACCGCTGCACCAGTAACCAGCACATGGCGTTCCAGGCGGGTCGAGTCGAAAGCCTCTGGGGTAGGCAGCAGCGCCAACACCTGCCCATCGGTAACATCCGAGTCAATAATCAATTCCACGCCGCCCCAGGTTTCTTTGTGACCGCCGGCATACTGGCGCAGGCGTTGGTGGTAAGCCCACAGGTCGTTGGATACATATGTAGGAATCCAGACAGTGGCTTCGGGGTCGTAATAATTGGTGTACCAGACGGCAAGCCAGACATCATCAGGCACATTGGGGATGGTGGTCCAATCGTTGGGATAGGAGGAGTATGCCCCGCCGTACATCCCGGCCAGGTTGCCCAGCTCGTGCAGGCGCTCCACCCAGCCATTTACAAAAGACCTGGCTGCTTCCCGGCACCCCGGAGTGATATCCTGGGCATATCCCTCCAGGTCATAATAAATGATGGTGCTCCCCTGCCCAAATGGAGTCAGCCCCAGCGCGGCCGCGGCCAGCGAGGCCGCATCCGCTTCGGCGTCGTCCCTGCTGATAAGCTTCGGTCAGGTCATAGCTGAAACGATACTTTAAATCCGAGCACGGCGCTTGCGGCCCCACCCAGGTGGGGATCAGCGCCCAGCCCTGGTTCATTACGATGCGCACCCACTCCGGTGTTAGATCCAGGTTAACGCAGGCGCGGTGGATTCCGCCGATATAGATATTGACCACCCAATATGGGCTGCTCGGCCACCAGACGCTCATTTCGGCCAGGCTTGGATTGTCGCATTTATCGAAAGCAGCCCGGGCCCAGGCGGTTGGCGCCACCGGATTGGTGACGGTGAACAGGGTGTCGGTCACCAGCAGGCGTTCGTCGTAGCTGGCCTGGAAGGTATAGTCCGTCACACCCGAACAGGCTGGGGCGGTCTGGGTGTACACGGCGGTCCAGTCGCCCGGTGCCAGGGTGACCGTGTCGGTATATACCAAAGTTTCTCCACAGAAATTGTTCAGCGTCCAGGATAGATCGGCTTCAACCGGTTGCACGCCACTGTTGGTGCCGCTGGCGTGGTATTGAATGGCATCCCCGGCGGTAAAGTCTGTGGTGGGGGTGCTGGCTGCATCCGCTGTCCAGGCGCCGGTCAAATCCGAGGGGAAAGGGCAGGTAGCCCTTGAATACCATAGGGAGAGGCACGCCGAGGAAATCCAGCGTGCGCCCGGGGGTGACCAGCAGGACGGCGGCCAACAGCAAGCCCAGACCCATGCCAAACCAGAGCAGGCGGCGGGCTTTCATTGGATGCGCTCCTGCCAGCTCAGCAGAACCCACGGCAGCATGGCGAACAGCCCCACCATCCCCGGCCCGCCCAGGCCAAAGCGCAGGTCGATGGCAACGCTGCTCAGGGCGGTGAGCGTGTAGCTCAGGATCGCCAGGCGATCGTAACGATTGAAATCGTTACTACGATGACCCGTGTTAGAGACGGTTTCAGTCCCTGAACGACTGAAGTCGTTACTACCATGTGCAATTGTAGTAACGAATTTATTCGTTACCCTCCCCAGCGTCAGGAACAGCATAAAGGTGACGAACACCGTCAGCCACCAGCCCCAATAGTTCTGCAGCGGGATACCGAAATAGGCGCCCTCTACCTCCCAGATCCAATGCTCGCCGGCGGACATCAGCGGGTCCATCGCCAGGTCCCAGGCGGTCATCACCAGGGCGCCGACCGCTGCCACCCACAGCCGCCAGGCCCAAATGTTCTTCATGGCTGGTGCTAAACGACTGGCGATGAGGTACGACGGGATAGGTCATCATGAACCAGGCTACCGGGATCAAATAGGGCACCAATCCCAGGAACAGGGGGCCGAGCTTACCGGTGTAGTGATATGGGCCGTATATCCAACCGGTGGCTACGCCCACGCTCTCGAACAGCAGGCTGACGCCAAAGGTCAAGGCCAGCAGCAGCAGGGTTTTACGCCAGCCCAGGCGCACTGAGCCATGCAGCAGGGCAAAGCCGAATGCCAGCAGGCTGAGCAACGGGGTGAAGAAGGGTGAGTAGCGGTAGCCCAGCAGTGCGCTGGTGGTGGTATAGGCAATCAGCGCGCCGTATATGCCCAGGATGGCTATGCTCCAGGTACGGGGTTTCATGGGTTCCTAGAACTTGTGCGCCTTGCGGATCGGCTCCAGGAAAAGGCGGGTGCGTTCGTCCTGCGGGTCGGAAAAGATCTGGTCTGGGGAGCCGGCTTCGACGATGATACCCTGGTCAATGTAGATGATGCGGTCGGCCACATCGCAGGCAAAAGCCATTTCGTGGGTGACCATAACCATGGTGGTGCCTTCGTAGGCCAGATTTTTCATCACATCCAGCACCTCGCCGATCAACTCTGGATCCAGCGCCGAGGTGGGTTCGTCGAACAGCATTACCTTGGGCTCCATGGCCAGGGCGCGGGCGATGGCCACGCGCTGCTTCTGTCCACCCGACAGGCGAATGGGATGCACATCGCGTTTGTCCATCATGCCCACCTTCTCCAGGTATTTCACCCCGATGGGGATGGCCTTCTCTTTGGGCACCTTCTTGACCGTGCGCAGCCCTTCGATCACGTTCTCCAGGACGGTCATGTGCGGGAACAGGTTGAACTCCTGGAAGACCATGCCCGTGTTCAGGCGCAGGGCGACCACTTTTTGATGGTTGAGGTGGATGCCTGGTCCGGTGATGACGGATTGCCCGGCGACGTTGATCGTGCCAGAGGAGGGCTCTTCGAGGAAGTTCAGGCAGCGCAGCAGGGTGCTCTTTCCCGAGCCGCTGCGCCCGATGATCACCAGCACTTCCTTGGGCTGCACGCTGAAGGAGATGCCTTTCAGCACGTGCAGCATGCCAAACCACTTGTGCAGGTCGGTTACGGAGATGATCGCGTTATCGTTCATATGCATGCGCCATTCGCCGTTCCAGCATCCCCTCCAGCCAGGAGGAAACGATGGTGAGAAGCCAGTAGAACGCCGCCGCCACGACGAACATTTCCATGAATTTGCTGTCCTGGCGGGCAAAGCGGTTGGCCCGGTAGGTCATCTCCCAGATGCCCATCACCGAGACCTGGGCCGAGTCTTTCTGCATGGCAATGAACTGGTTGCCGATATCGGGGATGATCACGCGCACCGCCTGGGGCAGGATCACCCGTTGCATGATCTGCCAGCGGGTCATGCCGATCGATTCAGCCGCCTCGCGCTGCCCGTGACCGATGGATTGGATACCTGCCCGGAAGATCTCGGTCATGTAAGCGCCGTAGTTCAGGCTTAACGCCAATATACCCGACTGCACCGCAGTCAGGGTGAACAGGCGGCCAATTTCGGAGTAGCCCATCGAGTTCAGCGTTGACCCGATCTGCGGCAGACCCAGGTAGATGATATAGATCTGGATCAGCAGCGGGGTGCCGCGCACAATGCGAAACGTAAAAGCCCGAAACCCCCTGGGCGATCGGATTGCGGGAGAGCCGCCCGAGGGCGCCCAGCATCGCCAGCACCGTGGCGGCAGCGATGGAGGCCATCGAGATACCGATGGTGATCAGCAGCCCCTGCAGCACAAACCCGTAATGAGCGAATACATAAGCCGGGTCAAAATTGAACTGCAGCAGCAGGATGACCAGAAAAATAATCAGTCCCACCCAAACAACCCCAATTTTGACCGTTTGGATCAGCCGTTCTTTGCGCTGCTGCGCCACCAGTGCCAACCCCATATCCAGGTTGGGGTCTGCGGGCGGCTTGCCGGGGAATTGAAGCGACTCTACAGCCATGCTCGCCTCCCTGAGACCTGTCGGTCTTTCTATAATGCTGTTTAAATCAGATGGTGAGGCCCAGAACCTGAGCCTCACCATCTTCACAAGGTCGATTTATTTGAACTGGTCCAACATTTCCCAGTCAAACAGCCCGGCGGCTGTGGTCAGGTCCAGACCGTAGTACTCATTGGATAGCTGGAGCAGCGTCCCATCCGCGTGCAGCTCCAGGATAATCTCGGTGACCTTCTGGACAAAGGGTACCGGGTCGGGCGTGCTGGCAATGTCAATCGCCGCCCCAAGGTACTCGAAGAACACCGGCTCGCCCAACTGCTTCAAGGGGAAGCCATCGGCGATCACGCCTGCCCCGGTCGGCTGGGCAGTTAGCACCGCATCCAAACGGGTGCCGTCGCCCAGGGACAGGTCTTGCAGGGCGTTCAGGTCGGTCTCGTAACCGACAAACTCAGGATTTGCGACTACATAGTCAAAGGTTTCCCCGGGGATTTGCAGCGTTCCAGCCAGGAAAGCATCATAGGTGCAGCCGGTGCAGGCGCCTATCTTCATGCCGGATAGGTCGCTGGGCTGGGTATAGCTGGTATTGTCGGCATAGACAAAGAAGGCGGCCGGGGTGGTGTAGTAGGGTTGGGTGAAGTACAGCTTGGTCATGCGCTCGGGGGTGATGGTCATCGAGCCGACGCTGATATCCCAGCGATTGGCCCAGTTGCCGCCGGTGATCAGCGTCCAGTCGGGGGTGACGAAGCAGGCTTCTACGCCCAGTTTTTCGGCGATCGCCACGGCGACATCGACATCGAAGCCGGTCAGCTCTGAAGAAGTATGTTGATCAGAGGCGCACTTGGTGTTCTCGGCACGCGCCCCACCTTCCACCAGTTCAGACTGGGGTGGATAAGCCGGGTCGGTGGAGACAATCAGCGTGCCGCGAGCCAGAATTTCTTCCAGCTTGTTATCCGCAGTTGCGGTGCCGCCGCAAGCACTGAGCAGCATTCCCAATACAACAAACATGGTGAAGGCGATGTAGAACTTTTTCATATTCGATTTTCTCCTCTGAGTTTGTTACCTGGTTGAACGTTGAAGATTGGTTGGATATGATTTTCCGGGACGGAAAATCACCCCGATACGCTCAATTGGCGAAGGTGGGCAACTAAATTATAGACCAGGTTGGGGAAAAATCGCAAGTTAATTTAGTTACAGTTCTACTGCTGTTTATCTTCCAGCTCTTGCAGCAACGCTGCATCCTGTTTCAGGTTGCGCCAGCGCACGAACAGGCTGACCAGGTAGACCAACATCACGCCGAAGATGATCCCATAGCCGGCGACCATGTAATTGGTGGTTTCAAGCGTTTCCATGATTGCCTCCTATTGAACCATTTTCAGGCGCAGCTGTTCGACTTTATCAGCCAGCTGGCCCAGGCGAATACGGTGCCACAGCAGATCCACAAATATGAATGAGAAGACCAGCAGGCTGAATAGGAAGGTCTGCAGCATCTTGGGGGTCATGCTGAAATCACCTTCCGCGGAGGCATTCCCACCCCCGATCACCACCGGGTGGATGGTGCGCAACAAGCGGATCGAGGCGAAGGTCAGCGGGACGCTCAGAAAGCCCAGGATGGCGTACACTGCCCCAAAGCGCGCCCGCCGGTCGGGGTCTTCGATCCCGGAGCGCAACATCAGGTAAGCGGCATAGACCAGCTCAACGATGGTGGCGGTGGTCAGGCGCGGGTCCCAGGTCCACCAGGTGCCCCAGGTCGGGCGCGCCCAGATCGACCCCGAGACAATGGCAATGAAGAAGAACACCAGGCTGATCTCGATCGCCGCCAGCCCAATGATATCCCAGCGGCGTTCCTTGCGCACCAGGTAAATGACTCCTACAATGGCTGCCACCAGGAAGCCCAGCATGCCCACCCAGGCGGTGGCAACATGGAAGTAGAAGACGCGTTGCACCTGGCCCATGGTTTTTTCCATGGGGGCATAGAAAAAGACCAGCCCGACGGCAACGACAAACAAAAACGCAGTCACCACATCCAGAATTTGAAGTAAACGGGGTTTGGTTTCCATAGATCCTTCTAGCCTCCTTATTCGTTTATTCTTCGACCACAAAATCAAACACCATGAAGGCCACAGCGATGAAAATTATGTCATAGACTACCAGCAGGTTGAGCCAGGGGCTGATATCTACCATCTCCAGGCCTTCCATGAAACCGGTGCTGGCTTTGACCGCGGCGATCATCACCGGAACGACCAGCGGGAAGAGCAGGATCGGCAGCAGGACATCCCGGGTGCGGGTCTGCACTGCCATAGTGGACAGCAGCGTGCCCACCGCCACGTAGCCGATCGAACCGAGCAGGATCACCAGCAGCAGTCCGGGTTGGAACAGGTTGGTGTTGTACAAAATGCTGTACACCGGCAGCACAATGGCCTCGACGATGAACATGAAGATCAGGTTGCCAATGGCTTTGCCAAAATAGATGGCGCTGCGGTCAACCGGCGCCAGGAGCAGCCCATCCAGGCAGCCGCGGTCCTTCTCGGTGGCCATGGAGCGATTCAGACCCAGCGTTCCGGCAAAGGCGAATGTCACCCACAACACCCCGGCGGTGACGGTGGCACGCGCCCGGGCATCCAGCTCCAGGGCAAAGTTGAAGATCAGGATGACCAGCAAGGCAAAGACCAGCATGGACGAAAGCAGCTCGCGTGAGCGCATTTCGGCAGCCAGGTCTTTCCAGATGATGGCGCGTAAGGCGCGCAGGAAAGTGCCCCTCGGGCGGTGGACAGCCTGGCGAGGGCCGGGTTTCGTACCACTCATGGTTGCGCCCCCGGGGCGTTGGGGGCGGTGAAGCCCACCCCACTGCCATCTCCGACCGCCTGGCGGTAGAACCCCAGCAGGTTATCCGGATCAATCTGGCTGCGCTGCACTGAGGCAGCGATCAGCCCGCGCGAGAGCACGTCAAAGCGCGAGGCCAGGTCGGCGGCGCGGGCCAGGTCATGGGAGGTCATCACCACCGTCCGCCCGCGGGCTGCCACTTCGCTCAATACCCGGTCGAGCATCACGCAGGCATCCTGATCCAGGCCGGTGTGCGGCTCATCAAAAAGCATTACATCCGGGTCATGCAGCACCGCGCGCCCGATGGCCAACCGTTGCTGCATGCCGCGCGAGAAGGTGCGCACCAGGTCGCGGCGGCGGGGGGTCAGGCCCACCACGTCCAGCACCTCAGCCACGCACCGGTTTTCCTGCTCCAGGCCGTACATGCGGGCGTAGAAGCGCAGGTTTTCCTCGGCAGTCAGATCGCCATAAAGCAGTGGCATGTGGGACACAACCCCTAAACGACGGCGCACCGCAGCAGCCTGTTCAGGCAGGTGGTAACCGGCGATCTGCACCTTCCCTGACGTGGGGCGCGATAAAGAGGCCAAAATGCGCAGGAAGGTGGTTTTCCCGGCGCCATTCGGGCCCAACAAGGCCACAAACTCACCCGGCTCTACCTGAAAATCCAGGCCGCGCAGTACGACTTTCAGGCCAAAGCGTTTGATGAGCTTGCGGACAATGATCATACCTTGCGCTCAATCCAACTTAAGGTTTTGCAGGCGTTCCTTCAATTCAGCCCGCCGCTGATGGTAGGCCTCCTCAGGCAACTCGCCGGCCTGGTACTGGTCGTCCAGGGCGATAATGGCATCCATCAGCGATTCGGCGTCATCGGAGCTGTTCAGGGTATCTGCCGCGGGGATTTCCTCGGCTTCGAGCTCTACAACAGCAGCTTTTTTATTGCGCTGGTACAACCACAAGCCAACCCCGACCAGCACCAACCCCAAGCCGCCCACTCCGATGGCGATATTTTGCCAGGAAGTCTCGCCAATCAGCGTGGCGCTGCCGGTATTCGCTCGCCCAGAAATTTCAAATACCAGCTCGCTGCCGGCGCTCAGGTTGCTGCCGTTATACATACGGTAGGATGTGCCCTGGAAGTCGCGTACGCCGCCATCTTGCAACAAGTCACCGCTCAGTTTGACGCCATTATCAGGGATCATAATGACCACCGCGCTGGTACTCATGGTCACTGCCTGGCTGAAGCTAAAGCGCCGGTCATAGGGCAGGTTGAAGGCAAAGACTACCTGGTACTGGCTCATTCCGGGCGGAACGCTGGTGGTGTCCACAAAGCCACCCGGCGCTTCCAGGTACTGCTCGCCCAGCGCGCCATTCTCAAACTGCAGATCCTGGTATCCATCCGGCAAGGGGAAGAATACCACCCCGCCACCCGCTTCGGCAGATATCACCGACTGGTCGGTGGGGTTGGAAATGATATAGACCTCAACCACCTGGAGCAGCTCTGGGTCGGTGAAATCAAAGAAGATGTGCAGGCGGTCGGTGGTCAAGACAGATGTGTCACTGGATGTTTCGTAGGTGGTGATCTGCAAATTGATCAGCGGCACTGCCGGATCTGCTGTAGCTACATCTGAGCCATAGGTGCCGCCATTGTAGTCAACCCCCGCCAGATAGGCGCGCCCCGCCAGCATTTCGATGTCCTCAAAAGTGTAAACACCGTTCACGCCACTGGACAGGGTTTTCGTGAAGGCCATCGTCATATTATCAAAGGCATACAATGTTACCGTCGTATCGGCGGGCACCTCTCCTCCAGAGCCGTTGACCAGGGTCACAATCACTGTGCCAAGGCCGGTGGGGCTTGGGGTGGCTGCCGGCTGGCTGACCTCTGTCGCCAGGCCTGGCTCTTCAACCACCTCAGTGGCTTCGACTGCGGGGGGGGCAGTGGCTTCCACCTGCGCCCCTTCCTCCGGGAGTTCCTGGGGGGCAAATGTCAAAGAGCGCAAATAATCGGTGATCGCCCACACTTCGCTTTCATCCAGCTGGGTGGCATACGCCGGCATGACCGGGTCGACCCCCTGGCTGATGATGCCAAACATAGCTGCGGCGGAATATTCAGCCATAAAGGCCTGATCGGTGAAATCGCGTGGGGCGGAAGCCAGGTTGGCTGCCATCGGGCCATCGCCCTTTCCACCAGTCCCGTGACATTGGGCACAGTTTGCCTGGTACAGCTCCCCCCCTAGAGCGATCGATTCGGCTGGGGCGCTTAGCGAATAGACATAGGCAATCACATCCCAACGCTCGCGGTCGTTCAGGCTGTTGAAAGGCGGCATGTAGCGCTCGAGATCACCCTGGGTAACCAGGGTGTACCATTCTGCTGGCATAGAGCGGCGCGCTACCGCTGCGGTGCCGATGGCGCCAACGGGTACAGGCAGATCTGTGGCACTGGGGCCATCCCCGAGGCCGGTATCTCCATGGCAAGGGGCGCATTTCTCAGCGAAGTCGGCTGCCCCCGCCGCCGGGTCAGGCGGGACGAGGGGGTACAGCGGACCGGTTGGAACCTCTTCGGTGGATGCCTGCACCACCGGCTGCTGAGCACCAGGTGGCGGGGTGATATCCTCTGCCAGGGAGAACGAGCAGGCGGTCAAAATCAAGGGGAACAAGAAGAGCAGAATGGTACGAATCAACTTGGTCATGGTATTTCCAGGAAGGGTGTATTGGGTAGCCGGTTATCGGTAGACAGCAAGGTAGCTGGCTCAGCCATCTGGTGGACGGTCATACCTTGGCCCCACATTTGGGGCAGAACTGGTCAGACTTTTGGATCGGTCGGCCGCATTTGGGGCAAAATCCGCCAGTTTTTTCTGGGTGCTCGCGGCGGCGAGAGGCAATCAGGCGTTCTAACTCGTCATCCGGAACAGTTACGCCGTTGCCATTTTTACGCGGTGCAGCCGCGGCCTGGCTTTGCTGGGCCCGGCGGGCGGCAATGGCTTTCTCCAGACGGTCTGCAGCAAGGTCAGGTTTGATGCTCGGCTGAAGGGCATCCAACTGGCTGAGCACCTCTACCCCGCGCTGCAGCAGCATATTGCGTTGGTTGGGGTAATCGTCCTCTGGGATTTTGCCAAGCGTAAAATCAAAATCTAACTCCTGCAGCATCTGCAGAATCCGATCGCGTTCTGCCAGCAGCGTCGATAAATCATGCTCGCTGCGGCTGACAGCCCGGGCAGCGCTCGATATCGGGTGGCGCTCAAATAGTGGGCGGCTGACATACCATGCCACCAGGACTAATAATGCAAAAATGAGGGAGAGTGAGCCAATGTCCATAAGCCGTCCAATGCTTGAAATTGATCAGATCTATGCGTCGGTTTCGCCACGGGTTCAAGGAGTGAGCAGCGGATTGATGGCTGCCTGGATCTCACCCAGCGAAAGGAAGGGGCTGAGCTTGATGTAAGCCAGAGCACCATTTTTATCGATGATGTAGGTCTCGGGTACGCCGGTAGTGCGGAAAGCCTGCGAGATACGTGTGCCCAGGTCAGGACCGTTGGGGTAGGTAATATTGAAACGAGCCAGATAATCCAGCGAGGCCGATTCGGTGTCCGTCCAGGCAATGCCCAGGAAAATCACTTCACCCTCGGGCTGGTAGTAGCGCCAGGCAGCTTCCATATCCGCGGCTTCCTGCTCGCAGGGCTGGCACCAGGAGGCCCAGAAATTGATCAATACCACCTTGCCGCGCAGCTCTTCCAGCGTGAAGGTCTGTCCCTCAAAGCTGGTAAAGGTGAAGTTTGGCACCGGCTCTCCAATCACCACCGTACCGCGCTGCTTTTGGAACATGCCAACGGCGATCAGGATGAGCAGCCCCGCCAGTGCGATCCAGGCCACGATGATGCCCCAGCGGGGACGGGGTTTTGGCTTGACCGTTTCTACCTCGGTTGTGGCGTTGAGTGATTTTTGCAATTCGGTTGCATCAAAGATCTTCGCTTCAACCTTGTAATTCTTGCCGCAATTCTCACAGTGGAGATTCCAGTCATCGATGCGGACAAGGGAGACATTTTGGCAATTAGGGCATTTCAATAACTGCGGATCGCTCATAGCTGACTCAACGTTTCTTTAGTTCCTCTTCCAGACGGGAGACATATTCATTGGCGGGAGGCGGTACCGCAGCTTCCACGGTCGCTTGCGCGGCAGGCTGCTTCCCTGAGCGGAAGGCTTTATACAAAATGAATGCCCCCGCCAGAACAGCTACCGGTGGGATCAGGTAGATCAGCCAGTTCAAGCCCTGAAGAGGCGGTACGCCAACCACCCGAGCCCCGTACTGCTCGATAAAGTAATTTTTGATCTGCTCCTCGCTCCAGCCCGCGGCCAACTTCTCGCGGATCAGTTCGCGCCACTGGGCGCAGGCTTGCGTGGGACATACATCCAGTGGGGTGTTTTCGCACACCGGGCAGAAGAGCTGCTTGGCAATGGCGTTGACTTCATCATCGGAGGGGGTTGGCTGCTGCGCCAGGGCAGCCGATGATGGGCTAAATACTGCCAGCAGGATGAGCAGCAGGGCAAACAGCCCGGCAACCAGCCCGTTGAATTGGGTTTTCGGTATGCTTTCTCTCATGTTTCCTCAGGCTTTGACCACGGCAACGGCCTGTTGACTGCGCAGGGCTTCCTGCTCGGGGTCCTTATCCGGCCAGGCGGCGACCAACGTACCCAGAATGAATACAAATCCACCCAGCCACAGCCAGTTGACCAGCGGGTTATGGTAAACCTTGAAGGTGGCGCCGGCAGTTGAAACAGGCTGCCAGTCTGCCAAAATTATATAGAAATCATCTTCCATCGAGCTGCGCACGCCGGGGATGGTCATCGGCTGCTGCAATTCGTAGTAATAGTCGCGGCGCGGGTACAGCTCGCCCAGGTATTTTCCATCCCGGTACACGCTGACCACCGCCCGGGCCACATTGCGCCCGTCCTCGGTGTCGAATACGGACAGCGAGTCGAAGGTAAGCGAATATCTTCCCAGCACGATCTGCTCACCCTGGGCAATGGTGCCCTGCGTCTGGGTCTGGAATATCTCGATGCCGATGATACCCAGCGCCATCAACACCACGCCCAGGTGGATGATATACCCGCCGTAGCGGCGGCGGTTGCGTCCCGCCAGGTTCCACAATGCCAGCGCCAGATTTTCACCCTTGGTGCGGCGGCGCGCCCAGGCAGCGCGCCAGAATTCATACAGGGTGACTGCGGCAGCAAAGCCTGCCAGCCAGAAACCGATCAAAGCCGCCCAGTGGCGCACGCCCAGGGCAAAGGCGATGCCTAAGATCACCACAGAAACCGCAAATGGCTTCCAGGCGCCGCGCCCCAGCGTCTTGATGGTGGAATGCTTCCAGGCTGAAAGCGGGGCAATGCCCATCAGGAGCAGCAGCAGACCAAAGAAGGGTCCAGTGTTGGCTTCGTACCATTCGGCGCCAAAGGTCACTTTCTGCCCGGTGAAGATCCCAGCCAGTGCGGGGATGCGCTGCCCGACCAACCCCAACGCCTCGGTCAGCACCGGGTAGATCACCCCTAAGAGGCAGATCACCAGGATGATCATGAACACCCAGTTGTTGGCCAGGAAGAACGCTTCACGCGAGAATACCGAGGTCATGTAAGTTTTAGATTTCAGCTCGTTCCAGCGTCTGGCTAACAGTGCCAGTGAGGCGACAAAGGTGATGGTAATAAAGCCGAAGAACAGCGGGCCGATGGCGCTTTGCGCAAAAGCATGCACCGAGGAGAGCACCCCGGAGCGGGTCAGGAAAGTGCCGAAGATCACCAGGTCGTAGGTAATGATGATCAGCACCATGTTCCAGTGCTTGAGCATGCCGCGCTTCTCCTGGATCACCACCGAGTGCAGGAAGGCAGTGCCGCTCAGCCAGGGCAGCAGGGAGGATGTTTCCACCGGGTCCCAGCCCCAATAGCCACCCCAACCCAAGACGTCATACGCCCAGCGCATCCCCAGGATCAGCCCCAAGGAGAGGAACAGCCAGGCGATCAACGTCCAACGGCGGGTAATGCGGATCCAGCGGTCGTCGGTGCGTCCGGTGATCAGGGCGGCGACCGCGAAGGCGTAGGGGATGACGAAAGAGACAAAGCCCAGGTACAACATGGGTGGGTGGATGATCATGCCCGGATGGCGCAGCAGCGGGTTCAAGCCCTGCCCGTCTTGCGGGGTGAACAGGCTGGTCCCGGCAGGCTGGAACATGGAGGTGGTTATGGCTCCAGCGGGCGACATCCAGATGCGCTCAAAAGGATTTTCGACGAACAGGGTTAGCAGCAGGAAGAAAGCCAGGGTGACCATCGATACCAGGATCACCCAGGGCAGGAACTCGCGGTCGCGATCCCATTTACGCAGCGTTACTGCCGAGGCAAACGCTGCCATCAGCCAGGACCAGAAGACCAGCGAGCCGGCTTGCCCACCCCACAGCGCGGTCACGCGCAGGTAGAGCGGCATGCTGTTGCTGGTCACCGAAGCCACGTATTCGACCTCGTAATTGCCGTTGACCAGCAAGTAAATGATACACAGGGATACAACGGTCAGCAGGGGAAAAGTGAGCAGCGTTGCACTGCGCGCACTTTCCACCCAGGCCGGGGCATTGCGCCGTGCACCGTAGACGGCGGCAAATGCTGCGTAAATAGAAACCAGAAATGTGATGAGTAGAGCACCGTAACCGAGATTAGCGACCATAAAGACTCCGAGACGAAACCACCGGGTGGTGGAGCATAACGAAGCGGTTACCCGCCTGATTCAGCCTGCTCTGGTACTGCCTCTTCGTATTTGGTTGGGCATTTCAAGAGCAAGCCGTTATCGTCAACATAAAAGATACCATCTTCCCCGAGCTGGCCAGTCATGATCGCCTGGGCTTCATCGCGCAGCAGGTCAGGTTGGACGCCGTAGTAAACCACTTCCAGTCGGGCGCTCTGCGGGTCAATGACCGCCTCGTGCAGCACAGCCGCCAGCCCGCCCTGGGCCTCAATCTCGTCATTATCGCCGGGTACGTTGGCCACGGTGAAGTGCAGGGTGAGTGTCTCGGGATCGTAGCTGATCGAGTTGCCAATCACTGCGCCCGAGATACGAACACTTTGCCCAACAACCGAATCGCCACGACCCTTAAGCTCTTCGATGGTGAAAAAGTATTGTGCACCGGCTGAGGTGTTTGTGACTACCAGGTAAATGACCGCGGCGATGATCAGTACGCCACCAATTATGAATTTGGCGCGGCCAGCAAGCCCGGGTCGAGTTTCAACAGCATGTTCCATGCGATCTACCTCCTCGTAAAAAACAAAAAAAGACTCTGTAACTCTGAATTCTTACACGAGTAGATTAAATCCACCTGAGATAATCCCTATAATCGGGTGAGAGGGCTGGACAAAGCACCTCAGACGCTGCGCAGTTCCGTGCCGCACGAGCGGCAGAAGCGGTCGCCAGGTTGGGCGCGTTTGCCGCATTTATGGCAGTAGATGTCACCCTCGCCAGCCTGGTTGGATTGGCTTTGGCGGGCAGCAGCCGGGGTATGCCGCTGCCGGGTTGCGCTGGCCTTGGTCTGTTGACCACTGCGCAGGTACCACACCACACCGCCGACAATGAGCGCAGCCCCCACCAGGCCAGCGATTACCAGCAACGTGGACTGTGAAACCTGGAAGCTTCCGCCCTCATCCTCTGGGATGTCCCCGCTGGGCTGCACGGCCATGGTCTGGGCGGTGAAAGTGCTGCTCGCCTTATCGTATTCCAGCGCGATCTCGATGGTCTGACCGGCATTCAACTGGCCGACATCGCGGTTGTAATAAGTCAGCCCATCACCACCGATAATACCGGCCCCGAAGCTGGGCGAGATGAGCATCGCTGATGCATCGAAGGGCTGCTGGATCTGCATGGACAGGTCACCCACCGCATAATCACCCGGCCAGAGGAAGGTAAACTGGCGATGCTGGCCTTCTATCTGCAGAGACGGATCATAATACTCGATCTGCAGCTCGGAGACATCGGGAGTGAAGTTGATGCTCGCCCAGACGCCGCTGACCTCGCGGGTGAAAGGGATGTTGAACAGCGATCCATCGGCCTGGCGCCCGGCTACGGCAAAGGGATCACCCACCGCCGCCGGAATACGGATACTGATGTCCGTAGGCAGCGCGGTCAGAGGCGAAAGTGTAAGCCGGTAGATCACCAGCACACCGGGGTTGTCGTATTCGGGCCACAGATCGATTTCGACTGCGTCCAGGGAATTTGGGGTTTGCGCCTGGGCAGCCGCAGGAGCCAGCAGCAGCAGGGTCAAGAGTAAGGGAAGCAACCATTTCAGCATATTGAGACCTTCCTGGGAGATTTTAATAATGTTACCATGAAAACCATCATATTAAGAGGGGTTGAAGCCGATGTGTTCTGACAGGCGGACAGGGTGCTTGGGTATTCACTCAGCACCATATCAGGGATTAAGATACCCCCATATGCCTACATTTCTTGCTTACTTGCGTGAGATCATCCCGACCAGCCGTTTCCAACCTTGCTTGATCTGCAGCGACTTTAAAAGCCAGGTGCCAATGATCCCGTAAGGCAGGAACAGCACGATCAGGATATAGACCACCCCCAATAGGAAGTTAGCCTGTTCGCCGAAAATATTTTTCAGTCCATATTCCAGCAGGCGGTAGATCCCCGCACCCACCAGCGCCCCACTCAAGGTGCCTACGCCGCCGATCAATGTCATTAGCAGCGCGGCAATCGTAAAGCCCATGCTGGCGGTATGGGGGCTGACGATTGGTTGAAAGAGAGCATGCAGGGTGCCAGCCAGGGCAGCGGTAATGCTGGCAAGGATCAGTGCCGCTGTTTTGAAATAGAACGTGTTGTAGCCCAACATGCGCGCCCGTTTTTCGTTTTCGCGGATGGCGACACATACACGGCCGGTAGGCGAATTGACAAAGCGTTTGAACAGGAGAAAGAATACCACCAACAATATCAGGGCAACGTAGTAGAACCGCATGCGGTGGTCAGCCGCATTGATGATATCCGGCGTGATCACACCCTGCAGACCAACATCTGCCCCTGTGTAGGGACTCGCTTCGTGGGATTGGATCACAATGTAGAACACGGAGGATATCCCCAATGTGACCAGGGCGAAGGTTACACCCTGCACACGGGGCAGCACCACGGCGAACAGCAGCGCCTGGACGATGGCGGCAAGGAATACCAATCCAAGTGCCGCCCACAGCGACCAGCCGAAGCTTTTCAGCATGATGCCGGTCAGGTATGCGCCCACCGCGAAGAACATGGCATGCCCGAAAGAGAGCAGCCCGGTTACGCCCAGGATCAGATCATAGCTCAGGGCAAACAGCGCCAGGATGAAGATCTCGATCATCAGCCCCTGCACGAACTTGGCCACGCCGGTGCCATTGGCGAGCAAGTCTGGGATGGATTGCCCGCTGATCAGTGCCGTAGCAAAGGGAAGCAAGATCATGCACAGCAGCACAATCCAGCCAACCCGGTTGCCGCGCAATATTTTTTTTACCTGGTCGCTAAATTTTAGAGCAGTAAGATTAGCCTGGCTCATCTTCGATCACTCCTTCCGCCGTCCCAATAACCCGTTTGGCAAGACCAACAGGATAATGACCATCAACAGAACTGTTGAGGCTGGAACAAGCGGCGGGGTAGGTTTGAATGGCTCTTCCATGAAAGGCAACTGGATGCCGATCTGCCCGTACTTGATGATAAATTGCTGCATTAAACCCACCAGCAATGAACCGACGGCTGCCCCAGGATAACTGGTGAGACCACCAATCGCCAGGGCAATCAGGGCATTCAGGATCATGCTGTCACCCATCGCGGTGGAGATACCCATCGATGGTCCTGCCAGTGCCCCACCCAGGGTGGCGAGTCCCACACCCAGGGCAAAAACAAAGGTGAATGCCCGGCGGACGTTGATCCCCAATGCCTCCACCATTTCCCGGTCCTGAACACCAGCCCGGATGATCATACCGATGCGCGTCCGCTGGATCAACAGCCAGATGGCGATCAACACAAGGATCCCTATCAGGGGAATAAAAATTTCGTTATAGACGCGGATGCGACTATCCATGAACAGGATCGTGGAACAATGATCCCGCAAAAGACCCGCCAGCGTGGTAGCCGGGCAATTTCCTCCGGTGGCATCGAAAATCTCCGGTTTGGGCATGGTGAACTCTGGACGCCCCCAGATGGCGCGCACCAGTTCGACCACTACCGCGCTCAACCCAAGCGTGATCATCAAGGTGTAGATGGGACGCGAATACAAGGGGCGGATCAGGGAAGACTCGATAAAACTGCCCAATAGGATCCCCAGCAGCAAGGCTACCACAATCGAGATCACGAACAACCAGTTCGAACCAAGTCCGACGACCGCGGTCGTTATTTGCGTATTGAAGATAAATACCAACACTCCCATCAGCACTGCTACCAGGAAACTAAGGATATAGGGCCAGGGTAGGCGCAGACTCTTGTTTCTTGCAGTACTGCGTTTGCTTTGCAGGCCAGCCAGGCTGAATGACAGCAGGGAACCGCCAAGCAGGATGCCCGCCATAACAAGCGCCGGACTCTTATCTTCAAACAATACCGGCTCTGGGATCACCAGCGTGCCCGAGTCAGCGAAGACGGAGTATGTGCCGGGTGCGTTGGAATAAACACCGGGATCCCAGATCGTGATCGGATAGGAGCGCAAGGCATACAGCAGGATCACCCCACCGAGTATCAGGCCAACCCAGGGCCAGAGCCGCGCGAGCAGCTTCCTGCCCGCCAGGCGGCTGGCGAGAAAATCCCACAAGGGCAGCAAGATAAAACCGGCCGCCAGCAGGCATAAAGGTGTAACCAGATCAAGAGCCGTGTCCGGGCGAATGTAGACCGTCCAGGCGACGTACGCACCGATCATGAACAGCGCACCATGCGCCAGGTTGAGCACATCCAGCAGGCCAAAAATGAGCGAGAATCCCGAAGCGACGAGGAACGTCACCGCGGCTACCGAGAGGCTACGCAGGAGGGTGATCACCCAATCTTGCGTTTCCATGCCCTGAATCGCTATCAGCAGCAGGAGGAGGAGAATAACCGTAGTGATAAGCAGTGCCCGGTTTCTCCGGAAGTAGAGCGCCAACGAATTCATGCATTCCTCCTATGCCGCACCGAGATAGCGATGAATGGTTTGCTCATCATGGATCAGGTCCGCCATTTTACCGGCCTTCACCGATTTACCTTCCTCGATGATGACATAGTCTTCAGCCAGCTGGCTGGCGACGATGAAATTCTGTTCCACCAGCAGGATGGTCGTATCCGACGAGAGCTGGCGAATGGCTAAGATAAGCTGTTCAATGATGACTGGCGCCAACCCTTCGGTGGGTTCGTCGATCAATAAAAGACGGTTATCCGCTACCAGCGCCCGGGCAATCGCCAGCATCTGCTGCTGTCCGCCGGATAGATGGTTGCCAGGCAGGCGGATCAGCCGCTTGAGATCTGGGAAGAGGCTGAAGATCAGCTCCTGCTTTTTCTGCAGGTCATTGCGTTTTCGTTCGGCGATCTTCAGATTTTCTTCCACGCTCAGGTCACGGAATATGGCGCGCTGTTCTGGAACAAAGCCAATCCCCAGGGCAGCAATATCGAAACTGCGCATTTCATGAATTGGCCTGCCGCCAAAGATTATCTCCCCCTGTCGGGGCGGGGTCAGACCCAAGATTGTCTTCAGTGTCGTGGTCTTTCCAGCACCGTTTCGCCCCAAGAGTGCCAGGACATTGCCCTTACGCACCGACAGGCTGACTCCCTGGAGGATGTGATATTGCCCGATGAACGTATGGATATCGCGTACTTCGAGTAAGGTCTCCATAACTACTGGATCTCCTCAGTGCTCAGGCGGGCGTACAATTTTCCCAGATAAGCGCTTTGAACTTCGGTATTGGCCGAGATTTCCGCCGGTGTTCCCTCTGCCAGGACACGGCCCTGATGCATCACCGTGATCCGATCTGAGATATTCATCACCACGCTCATATTATGTTCCACCAGGATCACGGTTTTATTCCCCGCCAGCCTGATCTGGTTGATCAGTGCCATCATTTCCGGGACTTGTTCAGCTGCCATGCCTGCTGTGGGCTCGTCGAGCAGGAGCAGTTTGGGGTCAGGGGCCAGGATAAGCGCCAGCTCGAGTTTGCGCTGGTCACCATGCGGCAGGGTGCGCGCCAGCATCAACGCCCGCTCTGCCAGGCCCACCTGTTTGAGCACTTCCCAGGCGCGCGCTTCGTAGCTCTTGAAGTGACTGGCCGCGCGCAGGAAGCGAAAGTTGTCTCTTCCCATCGCCTGGGCTGCCAGGCGGACATTTTCCAGGGCAGTCAGATTAGGAAACAGGTTGGTGATCTGGAAAGAACGCCCAATCCCCAGGTGTACAATGCGGTGCGAAGGTAAGTGGGTGATTTCCCGCCCCTCAAAAAACACTCTCCCGGTGGTGGGTTCAAAGGCATTGCTCAGCAGGTTGAACAGCGTTGTTTTCCCGGCGCCGTTCGGGCCAATGATGGCATGGACGGTATTGGCCTGCACGCGCAGATCCACATTGTCTACCGCGACCAGGGCGCCAAATTCTTTGCGCAAATTCCTTGTTTCTAGAATGATGGGGACATCCATGCGATCGCCTCACGGGTTTAGCATTTGAAAATAATCAATAATGACAAAATGGGGCAGGAGCAAGGAACGCTCCTGCCCCCAAGCCTAGATTTTAATTACTCGCCAGTGAGACTGCCGTACGGCAAGTCACCGCAGCGATCTTTCAGATTCTCGGGCAGCAAGCAGGGCGGCTCGGGACGGGTGGTTGTCGACGTATTCGTAGAAGTTAGCGTCAGGATCGGTGATGTTGAAGAGGGTCAGGATGTACATATCCTGGATCGCCACATGATCCTCAGGGCGGATGTAGACGGTGCCCTTGGGGCCTTCGAAGGTCATGCCTTCCATGGCAGCAATCATTGCGGTGGCAGTCGTATCACCATTGGTGGCTTTGATGGCTTCCACCAACAGGATGGCCGCGTTCATGCCATCGGCATCGAACAGATCAGGCATAACGCCGTAGCGGGCCTTGTCCTCAGTCGTCAGGAAATCATTGATCAGCATTGTCCGGGGCGGAGTAGTGATAGAGGATACCGCTCGTGCTGCCGACCGCATTGCCGTACCAGATCGGCATCAGGACATTGTCGATGAAGGTCGCGCCGAGAGCCATGGTCTCGGTGACGCCCTGGTCCGTGGCAGCCTGCATCAACGGGACAAATCCACCACCAGCCCAGGTGACGATGTAGGATTCAGCGCCGGAACTGGCAATCTGTTCCATGTAGGGGGTGAAATCGGTGGTATCCAGCGGGGCGAAGATGTCGTCCATGACAAAGGTGCCGCCGGTGAGGGTGCAGGCATCGCGGAAAGCTGCAGCCGAGCCGCGCCCGAAGGCGTAGTCCGGGGCGATCTGCACGAAGGTGGTGTATTGCTGGGTCAGGTATGCGCATTCGTTGATCGCATCCTGGTAGTTGTTGCGGCTGGTGCGGAAGGTGTACTCGTTGAAGTTGACACCGGTGATGTCATTCGCCGCAGCGGGGGCCACGATCAGGGGAATCTCGTTTTCAGCCGCAATGCCCTGCAGGGTGGCTGTGGCGCCGGAGGAAACTGTTCCAACCAGCACTTGCACACCCTTGACCTCGATCATTTCGCGAGCGATGGTAGCGGTGGTGTCCGGGGTGCTCTGGTCATCCGCTACATAGACAATGATCTCACAGTCATCCAACGTGAAAGTGTTTTCCTGGATCTCAGCGAAGTTGAAAACCGGACCCGCGGTGCCAGCGGCGCCGGTGGCGTATTCCATGCCCAGCATGAAGGAGCGCAGGATATGAGCGCCATAGATAGCCAGCGAGCCGGAAACATCGGTGATCAGGCCGACTTTGATCGGCTCAGCACAGGTCAAACCAGCCGGCTCTTCAGTTGGGGGCACTTCGGTCACAACAGGTTCTTCGGTCGGCTCGACCGTCGCTTCTTCGGTGGGCTCGACAACAATCTCTTCCGTTGGCTCAACCACAACCACTTCGGTTGGCTCGGGCGTGGGGGTCGCCTCGGGTTTGCAGGCTGACAGCAATGTCGCCCCCAGCATGATTACGAACATCAAAATTCTTGCAGTTTTCATTAGCTTACTCCTCCTAGAGTATGTAAATAGATTTTAGTAAAGGCGAATTATTTACCTGGATACTTGTTTACATTGCACCTCCTATTTTGCGAAATCGATGACAGCCTGTGATGCGGCTGCGGGGACTTCCATGGGGAAGAAGTGCCCTGCATCGGGAAGAATGACCACTTTACTGTGGGGTATCCTGGCAGCCAGCAGATCTGCATTGGCCGGGGGTACCACCTTGTCGTGAGCCCCAAAGAGGATCAAGGTAGGGACGGTAATGTTGTGCAACTTGTGCTCGAACGAAGCTGCTTCCGGAATCAGTGCCAACCCGATAGCAATCTGTGCCTGGTACCCGGCTGGGTCAAGTGGGTTGGATATGCGCCATTCCAGCCATTCCTGGATCATCTCAGGGTGCTTCTCGGCAAAGCCGGGGGCAGTGCTGACCACCAGACCGTTTTTAAACCGCGTTACCGGGTCGCTGCTCAGGTCGGTTAACACCGCCATGGCTTCCGGAGTGACCGGCACATGGTGTGGACCGCCGAAATTGGTTGAGCTCAGCACCAGCTTGCTGACCTTCCCGGGGTGAGATAGAGCAAGCTCCTGGGCAATGAAACCACCCATGGAATGCCCCATCACCACCGCTGATGCGATACCCAGGGCATCCAGCAGTGCGGTGGTATCGGCAGCCAGCAACCCGGCGCTATAGGGCCCAGCCGGCTTATCCGTTCCGCCAACGCCGCGGTTGTCGAACGTGATCACCTGAAAGTGGTTGGTCAGATACGGCAGCATACGGTTCCATTGCCAGGCGGGATATCCCAGCCCGGAGATCAGGACCAGGGTTGTGCCTTCCCCCTGGACATCGTATTGGATATTTATCCCGTTCGCGGATATATTTGGCATACTTGCTCCTTCTCACCCAGCATTTGAAGATCGTTCACCCAGAAACATTCTCCGCAGTTCGGATTTTATCACCTTGCCATAAGCAGAATACGGCAGGGATGAAATAAATTCAACCCTTTTAGGAATCTTATATTTGGCCAGGCGCCCCTGGCAGAATTCCTGTAATTCCTCACCTGATACCTGGGCTTCCGGTTTGAGTACTACGATCATCAAACCGATTTCTCCCCATTTCTCATCCGGCTGACCGATCAGCGCTGCATCTGCTACCGAAGGACACTCACGGAAAACAGCCTCCACTTCGGCGGCATAAATATTTTCCCCTCCGCTGATGATCATGTCTTTATACCGTCCAACAATATAATAATATCCCTCGTCATCTTGCCGTGCCATATCGCCGGTGTGGAACCAGCCATTTTTCAGCACTGCAGCCGTTGCCTCCGGATTGTTCCAATATCCAGTACAGACGTGATCTCCTGCGATAACCAGCTCACCGGCTTTGCCTGGTGCCACATCAGCACCCTCAGCATCCACCAGCCGCATTCGGCTGTGAAAAATAGGTTTCCCCACCGAACCGGTTTTTTCCAGCGCTTCAGCATCTGTCATGGTGAAACAGTTCACCCCAACTTCGGTCAGCCCGTAACCCTGGCGCAAGGGTATACCCTTAACCTTGCTCCACGCTTCAATCAACGAAGGCGGGCAGGGCGCACCCCCGCTGATGAAGAAATGCACCTGGCTAAAATCTGCTGCCGTAAATGCCAGGCTGTTCATCCACACCTGGAAAAGTGTGGGTACGCCCAAAATGACCGTGCAGCCCTCTTCCATGATCACGCCTAACGAAGACTCCGGGTCAAAGGTCCGCGTGAGCACAATCCGCCCCCCAGCATAGATGAGCGGTACCAAAAATACGAATAAACCTCCAGAGTGAAATAAAGGTGTCAGGATCGGTGAAATATCCTGTTCACTCAATCCCCATGAAATGACAGTGTTGACCGCATTCCAGAAAATTTGCCGGTGGGGGAGAATGGCTCCTTTGGGTTTTCCGGTTGTCCCCGATGTGTAGAGAATGCAATAGGCATCCTGCTCGTCCAGGTGAGGGCGTTCCGGCTCAGCTTCGGCAGCTTGTTCAAGCAATGCTTCGTAGGCGCGGCTTCCCGCTACCCTCGCTCCCTCCAGCGATAGATAGGATTCGACGTTGATTCCACTGCGCATCTCTGCTACTAAATCAGCGAACTCCGTTCCAACAATAAGCACTTTCGGCTGGCAGTCGTTGACGATATAGGTCAATTCCTTACTGGTCAGCCGCCAGTTCAGGGGTGCAAATATCGCCCCGATTTTTCCTAGCCCAAACAGCAGATCCACGTAGACAATGCTGTTTAACGCCAGAATAGATACCCGATCACCTTTCTGAATGTTGTAATGTGCGCGCAAGAAATTGGCTGCCTGGTTGGCGCGCCGGTTAAGCTCGGCATAGGTGTAGCGCCTGCCTGTATGCAGGTCAAACAAGCCCTGGCGGTCAGGAGTCAGTCGGGCGCGATTAGAAAGCAGATCAGATGCGTGGGTCATAACTCTCGTTAAGGGCTGGTTAGCACTTGATCATCGGTAATCCATGCGGCACTAGGTGCCAACCACAATTCCGCCATCTACGCGCAGCGTTTCTCCAGTGATGAATGACGGCATCCTCAGAGGCTAAAAACAGATAGGCATTGGCAATATCTCGCGGCTCACCCAACCGCCCCAGTGGAGTACGCGCTTTCATACCATCCAGGATCTTTTCAGGCATGGCGGTCACCATCTCCGTGGCGGTAAAGCCTGGTGCCACGGCATTGACCCGAATGCCGAACTTGCCCAGCTCACGTGCCCAGACCTTGGTCATGCCGATGACGCCCGATTTGGTCGCCACGTAATTGGTTTGCCCAAAGTTGCCATCCAACCCGACGACCGAGGTCGCATTGAGAATAACACCGCTTCTCTGTTTTGCCATTACCGCAGCTACCGCCTGGGCGCAGTTGAACACACCCTTCAGATTGACCGAGATCACCAGGTCGAAATCCGCTCTCGGGCATCTGCCCGACGAGTTGACCTTCTTTGAACTTGATTAGCTGTCCGTCGCGCAAGATACCGGCGTTGTTGACCAGCACGTCAATCCGACCATATTTTGCCACCACATCTTCTACCCAGGTTTGCACTTCTTGTCGATTGGTGACATTTACCTTATAAAAAGAAGCCTGGGGACCGAGAAGTTGGAGTGTCTCTGCACCCAAGGTTTCGTTGATATCACAAATAACCACCGCTGCGCCTTCCTCAGCGAATCGCATAGCGGTCGCTTTTCCTATTCCTGCCGCGCCGCCTGTAACCAGGACTACTTTATCTTTAAATTTCATTTTTTCTCTCCGCTTGTTTTATGAATTTTTTGCCAAAAAGCCCAACACCACGCTGTTGAATTCCTGGGGGCGCTCCCAGCAGGAAGCATGCCCGGCTCCAGGCAGGATGTGCAGTTCGGCCTGCGGGATATGTGCTTTGAGAATGGCTGCATATTCCGGACCTTTCAACAGATCCAGGGCGCCGACCAGGATGCAGGTAGGGGCTTTAATCTCACCTAGCCGGGTGGTGAAATCCACCTTCAGGAAGCATTCACACAGGCGCACCACAGCCGGGTAATCGAGAAAATCGTAGCGTCCCCGGGCATCCTTGAGCAGGCGGGGTGGGCTGCAATGAATTGGGCCGAGAAATTCCAGGGGACGGTTGCATTGAAGAACGCCTCTGCATTGCCACCACGGGCTGCATCCAGCCAGGATTGGATGATCGTGCACAACGCCGGTCCGACCTCACTGACCGTGTCTGCCAGGATAAGACTCTTGACCCGTTCTGGGTACTTAAGCACAAATGCCTGGGCAACTTCACCGCCATAGGAGATGCCGGAAATATGCGCGGACTCTATCCCCAGCGCAGACAGCAAGGCTGCCAGATCGTCTGCATGCTGTTCCATCGAATAGGTGGCTTGCGGGTGTTCAGATTGTCCCTGTCCGCGGCAATCGTACTGCAGCAAGCGGTAATGTCGGGTCAGTGTTTCCGTCTGGAACATCCAACTGCTGGCAGCATTCATAAGGATGCCATTGTTGAGCACCAGCACCGGCTTTTCCGCCAGGCCGTGCAGTTCATAATAGAGTTCGACGCCGTTCACGCACAATATTGGCATATCAAGTTTTTCTACAATACCATACCTTTGTTACCCGACGGTTACAGCGCATAAGCCCATTTCATCAGACATACTCAGTGGCAGCCAGGCCGCTTTAAACAGTGAGTTTCTGTTTCAACTCGCGCTTGAGGATCTTTCCGGCTGCCGAAATCGGCAATTCAGGCAGCAAGGCAACCGACTTTGGGACTTTGAACTTTGCCAGCCGGTCTGCCATGAACTGCAGAAGCTCATTCTCTGAAACAGTCACCCCAGGCTTCAACACCACGCAAGCCTTGCCTACCTCGCCCCACTTCGGGTCTGGCAGGCCGATCACGGCGCACATATGCACTGCCGGGTGCTGGTAGAGCACTTTTTCGATCTCAGCCGGGTAAACGTTCTCTCCTCCGCTGATGAACATATCTTTCTTACGGTCGATGATGTAAAAATATCCTTCCGCATCGTAACGTGCAATGTCCCCGGTGTGGAAAAACCCACGCTGGTCAACCGCTTCGGCTGTCCCTTTCGGATTATTGAAGTAGCCCGAGCAATAGGATGGCCCTTTCAGAACCAGTTCACCTTCTTCACCCGGTCCGAGGAAGTTGCTCCCGTCATCGACAATCTGTGCATCCACGAAGAAGTTAGGTCGCCCGATCGAGCCGGCTTTGTGGATTGCATCCTCGGGAGCCAGGGCAAATATCCCCGGACCGAATTCGGTCATCCCAAAGCCCTGCTTGAAGCGGATCCCTTTCTCGGCGGTGTATTTCTCAACCAGCGATACTGGCAAAGGTGCGCCACCCGAGGTGCAGAAGCGTAAAGAAGATAGATCGGCTTTTTCCCAGTTGGGCGCCTGGGTTAACATCTGGTACATGGTCGGGACACCGGCAAAAACAGTAGCATGTTCGCGCTCAAGCAGATTCAACACCTGGGCAGGATCGAACTGACGGATGAGAATGGTCGTTCCACCGAAGATCACCTGCGGTAGAGTATAGACAAACAGCCCGCCCGTGTGGAACATGGGAAACACATTCAGATATACATCGTTATGGGTGATATCGTGGATGACCGTATTGAGCGTGTTCCAGGCAATCATGCGGTGCGAAACCTCAGCAGCCTGGGGCAGACCGGTCGTCCCGCCGGTGAAGATCAGGGCAGCGATATCTTCAGCTTCGAGATTCTCGGTTGTGACTGGCGAATCTGCTGCCGATTGAAGAGCATCTTCAAATTTTATGCTTCTAGCAATCCCTTCGCCATCCAGATGGATGGTTATCAGCGGGTAGCGGGAAACCAGCTCTTCGACACCCTCCTTGAAATCATGCGAAAATACAAGCAATTTGGGGGTGGTATTGCGAAAGATATCGAGCAGTTCCTGCCAGTGCAGCCGCCAATTAAGCGCCGTGTGGATAGCACCAAGTTTTGCACAGGCAAAGAACAGGTCCAGGTGCTCATAACCGTCCCGCGCCAGGATAGCTACCCGGTCACCTTTGGAAATACCCTGTCCTTTGAGCCAGTTTGCCAACCGGTTGGCGCGCCGGTTGGCCTGCCGGTAGGTCAGGCGCCATTGCGGGTCTTTTCCTGCATCGATGAATGCCAGTTTGTCAGGGCTGTACAGTTCACGCCGGGCGAGGTAATCACCGATATACATGCTTCACTCCATTTCTTCCGCTTGATCTTACGCTTGCCAGCGCCAAACCGATGAGCCCATGGTAATCCCACCACCGCTGGCACAAAACAGGATCACTTCACCGGGCTGGGGACCTTTACCCTGAGCAATGGCATCATCCAGAGCCATCGCTACACAAGGGGAGCCGGTGTACCCCCACTTGTCCATGACCCAATGGGTCTTTCCAATCGGCTGCTTGAGCAGATCCATCATATATTCAATCGTGCGCAGGTTGAGCTGGGTGAAATAGTATTGATCGACATCATCAAAAGTTAAACCGCCCTTATCCAATGCCCCCTGCATCAGCTTCGGCCAATACTCGGTGTTAAAGGTCTTGGGAAACCGGCGCACAAACTCGACCTTGGGAGGGCCATACATCGCCAGGTTTTCTGGCGTGCACGGCCGGAAGGCGCCGCCGGTATAAATGCCCAGGGCATTATGGAACTCACCCACTGCCAGAAAATTGCTACTGATGAAGCCAGGTTCTTCACTGCTGCCAAGCACCACGGCTCCGGCGCCGTCCGCGAACAGGTTAGCGGTTTTCTTATCCGTAAAGTCCAGGAAACGGCTCATGCCGTACCCCCCTGCCACCAGGATGTATTTCATTGAAGGATCAGTCATCAGATAGCGCGCTCCCTGGTCAAGCGCCATCACCCAACCGGCGCAGGCTGAATTCACATCATAACACCCCGCCTTGGAAGCCCCCAATTTATACTGCACAACGATTGACGTCGATGGCGACAGATAATCAGGCGTATCCGTTGAAACGATGATCAGGTCCAGATCCTCAGCCCGGATACCGGCGCGTTGCAGGGCTTTTTGGGAGGCTGCGGTGATCAGGTCGGAGGTGGTTTCCTCAGGACTCATCCAACGCCGTTCGCGAATACCAACATTCGCTAAAAGCCATTCGTTGGTGGACTCACCCAACAGAGCATCCACTTCTGCGTTGGTGACAACCCGCTCCGGCACGTGGCTCCCGGTAGCTAAGATTTTAACGTGACGATTCATATCACCTTCCAGGTTAAGCTATTCTGCCTTGGGGTATTGAAATGGATAAGTATCCGACGCTAGGTGGACTCTTCTTCTAGCGGAACAAAACGCCGAACGAAGGATTCGACTTCTTTCCAGGATCTGAAATTCAACCCCTCATCGCTCTGAATATGCCGGATGACACCATGATAGATCGGCTGGTCCGGGGAGGCATCCCCAGGATTGCTGATCACAAACCGGATGACGAACGACGAGATATTGGGGGGTGGTAATACAGTCATTGCCAGCATAATAACAGATGACAGTCACCAGCCAGTTACAACCCCCAGAAGATACCAAAGAATGATGGGTTACTCAGTTTTAATCAATGCCTGGTAAAGGGTTGATGTTTCAGGGGATGGGGCTACATCCAATTCTTCCCGCAGTGTCTGCACACAGCGCTGGTAGGTGCGCCCAACTTGTCCGCGATCTCCCAGGTGATCATATGCCAGCATCAGGTGGCGATAAGCACGCTCCCAACAATTGTCCTGCCCCAGAATGCGTTGGCAAAGATCAATGAGCTTGCCGAACTGTTGGTTTATAAGTAACAATTCACTCGCCCGGTCGGAGGCTTCCAGGTAAATAGCTGCCAGGCGCTCCCGCTCCTCGGCTGCCCAGGTCTCGTAGAGTGTGTCTGGCAGGTACTCTCCCTGATAAAGATCAAGCGCCTGCTGTAAGAGTTCCTGCTCCGGGTTTGCGATTTCACTGGCGCGCTGCACCGCATAAACAAACTGATCTGCATCCAACCAGGTATCGGCATTTGGACGCAGACCGTACGTGGTGCCTTCTCGCAGGATGAATGCCAATTCACTGCCTGGCGCGCGATCTGGTTCAAGCACCTGGTATAGGGTGTTAAGCGTGCTCTTGAAATTGCGATGGGCAGTAACCGGGTCAGCCTCGGGCCAGAGATGCTCACAGATCTGGTCGCGGTCCAATGGAGCCTTGCGGTAAGTCAGCAATAATTGGAATAATTGGCGCGATTTTTCCCGTCGCCAACTATTGGCCAAGATTGGATCGGAACCGCGCCAAACCTGGAATCCCCCCAGGGTCTGGATGCGCAGTCGGTAACCGGGATGCAGCTCGATCCCGGACAGGCCCATGTTTTCAAGCAATTCAGTGGTGAACGCCCGTTCCCAATCATGCTGGCGTGCCATGATCAACAGCGGCACCAGGATGCGCTCATCTGGAGGGCCGATCATTGATGGGCGCGTGAACAAGAACCCGTACCCCCCCTCTCGGCAGTCGACCAGTACATCTGGAAAAAGCTGCTCCAGCCTGGCATATTGCCTTTGCCTGAACCACCCCAGGCACAACCACAGGCGCGCAGCAGCACGTCCAAATGGATCGCTGCATTCCTGAAAACCAAGCACCGCCCGGTTCAACCACTCTTCTGCCGCCTCATAGCGCGCAGACAGGGTCAGGCAGGCGCCCATTGTTAGCCGGGTCAGCGATGCAATCCACTCATCACCCGCCGCGTCGGCAATGTCAATTCCCTCTTGTGCATGCGATTGTGCCCGGCTAAGGTCGCCCTGGTAGCCAAAGGTACGGCATAGCCCCCAATCTGCCTCCACCAGCAAGCGCGGTACAGCCAGTGAACGGCTGATCTCAACACTCTTCTCGAATTGCTCGCGGGCACGCACATAGATCTCTGTTCTTGGTACAGCAGAATTGATCAGCATTAGAGCATGACCCTGGCGCATGTGCCCAACTGCCGTGATGAATGGTGAGCGCAGCTCGTTTCCCCGATGTGTGCCCTCGAGCGCAGATTGATAGGCCTGTTCACCCATGCCCATAAGAGAGTAGATCAGGGAAAGGATCAACATGGTCTCCCGGTGAGCGCGCGGGGTCTGCACGGGTTCAAGGCGTTCAACCTCGGCACGCACTTCCAGACCACGGCGTGCCTCTTCCAGTCGACCGGTGCGCAGCAGGACGCGGAACCACAACTGGTCGTTTGACGGACCTTCGGTTTGCAGGGCTTTGGCTCGTTGCCGCAGGCGTTCAGCATCATCCACACGTCCGGCATTGAGCTTATTCTCCGCTAGCAGCTCTAACAATCGCACCTGTGTCTCGCGGTCTTCAAAGCCATCGCTTAAACGGATGGACTCCTCGAGCAATTGCTCAGCCTTGCTTGGATTGACAGTATCGAGGTAAACGCGCGCCTGGCCGCGCAAAGCCCGCGCCACACCATCCTGCTGACCATGAGCACGCCACATAGTTTTCGCCTGCTGGTACCATCCCTGGGCTTCTTCAAACCGGCTGTGCAGGCGGGCAAGCTCACCCAGCATGAATACCAGCATCGGATGCTGGTGCAGAGTCTCTGGAGGCAGGGCATCCAGGTAAGAAGCCAGAGTGTCCAGACGCCCGGCAGTCAGCAAAGATACAGCATAACCATCCAGCAGATTGGCCATCTCCCCCCAGGCTTCTGCGGCCAGCAGGTGGTAGAGCGCCTCATCGGGCTGATTTTTAGATTTGAAATAATCCGCGGCCAGGGAATTCCACTTTTTGCCTTGCTCAGGGATCGCCCGTTGGCGTAGAAAATTATGAAAAACGTGATGATAACGCAGGCTGCCACCAGCCGTCTCAACTACGAATAAGTCCAGCCGTTGCAGGTAGGCCAGCATCGTTTTGGCATCCCCGGCCAAATTTCCAGCTTTCTTGAGCAGGGTATCGCAAGCCTCGGGGAACAGTTCTCGCAGAGTCGAGGTGATTACAAGGAACTGGCGGATATCCTCAGGTTGGCATTCGAATATTTCATGGGTCAGCATCTCGAACAATGCTTCCAGAGAATCAGCCTGCCAGCGCAGGGGAATATCTAGAGCAAAAGTAGATTGGCGGCGGGTGCTTTGCCAGATCAACTGCAGGGCGATGGCCCAGCCCTCTGTATAGTTGAGCAGCGCTTCCACCTCATCGCTGCTCAGTTCGAGCGCATACTGGGTGGAAAACAAGGCAGCAATCTCACTGGCATTGAAAGTTAGGCAGGATTGATCAATGAGCAGTACCTCCCCCTGGGAACGCCAACGGGCAAGCGTTGGCAGGTTAATAGGTGGGCGTCCGGAGAGCAGCACATGCAGGCTTCTGGGGGCCAGTGCAACCAGGCGATCAAGGATTGGGGCAACCTCCCCAGGCTCGGTTACCAGGTGTGCATCGTCAAGCACGAGCAGGGCCGGTCCAGCCAGGTGCAAACTCAACGCATTGATAACCTGGTCGATCACCAGCCGCCAGGGAAGCGGTTCCTGGGCGCCATGCCAGGCTTTCAGAAAATGGATCGGCAGGTCTGTAATTTGTGGATATGCCTGTAAAAATGCATGACACAGGTGCAGCAGGAAAACCAGAGGATCATTATCCTCCTGGTTGACCTGATACCAGACCAATGGCTGCAGCTCCCCCGACAGCTCGACCAGGGCTGTGCTCTTGCCATAGCCCGCCCCAGCCTGCAGGATGGTCAAACGGTAATCCAGCGACCGGAGCAGGTTCCTGCTGACCCGTGGGCGCGGCAAGGTGCGCGCACTGCGCGGCGGAGGGATGATCTTTGTGTGCAGGATAGTGGGAGAAAATGCTACCAAGGTGATTGTTCCTGCCTGGATTATAAGTCATTTTTAAGATCTCCAGGCAGGCCTTCGTCGCTGCCAGTGCAGGAAAAATGGCGGACTATCAGGCAATTGCTGCCCGCACTTGCCGGGAGAGTACAGAAAATTCAGCCAGGTAGCGCGTCTCCTCGCTGCGCGGGCGCGGCAGGGGGACAGGCAGATCCAGGCTCAGGCGGCCAGGCCGCGGGGTGAGCACCAGAACCCGGTCTGCCAGCAGCAGCGCCTCAGAGATGGAGTGAGTGACCATCACGACGGTTTTACGCCGCTGCTGCCAGATATACAGCAGCTCCGTACCCATGCGCTCGCGGGTCAGGGCATCCAACGAGCCAAAAGGCTCATCCAACAACAGCAGATCAGGGTCTTGCACCAGCGCTCGAGCCAGCGCCACGCGCTGTGCCATGCCGCCGGAGAGCTGGCGCGGCAGGCTGCTCTCGAAGCCTTGCAAACCGACCAACTCAGCCAGTTGTTGCGCCTTTTCCCGCGCCGCCGGGCGGGACAGGCCCTGTACCTCCAGCGGCAGCAGGATGTTATCCAGCACACTGCGCCAGGGCAGCAGGTTGGCCTTTTGGAACACCAATCCGATGCCAGGCTGCGGCCCATCCAACCGGCGTCCCCGGTATTCGATTTCCCCGCCGGTGGGGCGCAACAAGCCCGCCAGGGCGCGCAGCAAGGTTGTCTTGCCGCAGCCAGACGGCCCCAGCACGCAGACGAACTCCTGCGGGGCTACCTGGAAGGATAGATCTTGCAGGGCGTGCAATTCACCGTTCGGGTCGGCAAACACCGCGCTGACCTGGCGGACTACCAGGGTTGGGTGGGTGAGTAGATTATCCATAAGATCATTGCACCACAGAGATTTTTACCGCAGAGAGCGTTGAGAGCACAGGCGCCAAAGACTTTTACCGCAGAGATCGCTGAGACCGCAGAGTTTTTATTCAGGTTTTCTCAGCGTTCTTTGCGTGCTCGGCGGTGAATATCTTTTCTACGGGTTTATAAACTCATTGGTGAACGCCAGGCTGACATCCAGCGGCTCTGCCAGCAAACCCATGTTCAGCAGCACCTGCTGCATGTTCTCCCAGGCAGCGGGGTCGGAATAGCCTAGCGTCTCCGCCTGCCAGAAGGTGATCGAGGTCGCCAGCACCTGCTGCTGGACGGCTGCGTCGGCGGTTACCAGCGCTTCAACGTACTCCAGGCTGATCTGGTACGCCTCAGCCGGGTTGGCGATGGTGTCGGCGATGCCCTGCAGGGTGGCGTTCACCATGCGCTGCACCAGGTCCGGATCCGATGCCAGGGTGGCCTCATTGGTGATCAACCCATTGGAGGCTAACTGAAGGTAGTCGGAGACGCGGATCTCGTCAATCTCATAGCCCTGGGCGCGCAGCTGCACCGGCTCGTTGGCGGCATAAACCACCACCGCCTGCTCCTGCCCGCTGACCAGCGCCTCGACCTGGTTGAAACCGATGCTGTCCAGGGTCACGTCGCTTTCCTGCAATCCGGCGGCGCTGAGCAGCGCCCGCAGCCCGATGTAGCTGGCGCCGTACAGCCCGGGCAGGCCGATCTTCTTCCCCGCCAGGTCAGCCGGCGTGCGGATGCCCTGCTCGCTCAGGGCTGCCACGCCTACCGGATAATCCTGGTACCAGGCCATCACATACACCACCGGCAGGCCCTGGGCGCGTGCCAGCAGCACCTGCTCACCAGAGACGATGGCAAACTGCAGCTCACCGGCGCCTACCAGCGCCACGGCATCCGTCTCGAAGCTGTAATCGAACTCAACCTCGATCCCTGCGGCGGCATAGTAGCCGTTTTCCACGGCTACATACAGCGGGGCAAACTGGATGTTAGGGATGTATCCCAGCGGTAAGCGCACGTGCACCAGCGAGGCAGGCAGAGGGCTAACCGGCTCAGGGTAGGGGTTGGTTGTGGGCAGCGGCGTAGCGACAATGCCGGCGACGGGGGTATCTGCCGGCGGCGGGTAGCCAGCAACGATCAGGGGTAGATCGATCACTGGCAGCGGATAGGAGGCTGGTTCGGCGGCAACATCTGCAGGTATTTCGGTGATCGTAAGCTGGGTGGCAGCGGGCGATTTATCCACGCAAGCTGCTGCCAGCAGGGCGAGCAGTGCTATAACCAGGAATGTTTTTTTGATCACTGTGTTCATCTCCTTTATTTATCATCCGGTAGTCTCTGCCAGGCCAGCAGGCGGCTCTCCAGCCATGCGACCAGGCCATATAGCGCCAGGGCAAGCCCTACCAGAGTAAAGACAGCGACAAAGACCAGCGCGGTATCGTACAGGCCGCGCCCGACGTTGATCAGGAAGCCCAAACCGCTCTTGGCGCCGACGAACTCGCCCACTACCGCGCCGATCACTGCCAGCGTGGCACCCACACGCAGCCCACCCAGAAAGACCGGCAGGGCCGCCGGCGCTTCCAGCAGGCGCAGTGTTTGCCAGCGGGTGGCGCGCAGCGAGCGCAGCAGGTCGCGCAGTTCGGCCGGCACCGAGCGCACCCCGACCACGGTGTTGATCAGCACGGGGAAGAAGACGATCAGGGCGCAGATCAGCACCTTGGAGAACATGCCTGGCCCGAACCAGATCACCAGCAGCGGGGCGATGGCGACGATGGGAATGGCCTGGCTGGCGACAATGTACGGGGAGAGCAGGCGCTCCAGCGGCAGCGAGCGCGCCAGCAGGTAGCCCAGCCCGGTGGCAAACCCTACACCTAATGACAGCCCACTCAATACCTCCAGCAGGGTGACCGCGGTATGGCGCAGCAGACTGCCATCCCGCATAGCCTGGATGAAGCGTTCTCCCACCTGCAACGGCGCGGGCAAGATGAAGCTGGGGAAATCCCCCAGCGCGACCAGCGCCTGCCAGGCCAGCAGCCCCAGCAGCAGCGAAATCAAGATCATCAAAGATCTGGCATGTTTCATAAATAAACAAAAAGCCCCGGTTCTCGGGGCAGCCCAGCGCAATAGATTCAGTACCATGGACAGTGACCGGGAAAACCGGCGCACAGACGCATGCAGCCTGAACAGGCGCTGGACCTTCTCTCATCCGGACTGTACCGTCGGCCCCGGAGTTACACCGGGTCATGCCTGGGGCGGCATACGCCGCCTCTACTTACAGAATTGTAGTAACGACTTCAGTCGTTACCAGGCTCGTGGGCTATACCACCGGTCGGGAATGGCGGGCGCATCTTGCCCGTGTCACCCTGCCCCGAAGGTTGGGTAAATTATAACATGTGTGGACAGGCAGCGAGTCAGCGAATAACACAGTTGAAAAAAAGCCGGTTGGCTCTACTAGCGGCCAACCGGCTCGTACAATCTAAACTTGTCCTTCTATGGTGTGGGAGTAGCTGCTTCGGTGGTTGACGGTGCAGAGAGCGCCGCCGCATCTTCCGCCGTATTGGGCATACCCGCCAGGATCCACGCCTGCCAGATAGCGACCAGCTCGGGGCGCAGCTCTTTGGTGGGCGGCATGGGATTGCCCGCCTCCAGTCCTTCCACCCGGTTGAGCATCTGCATCGTGTTGCAGGTCAGATCCCCGGCGATCAGGTTAGGGGCATTGTCGCCAGTGTTGATCGTCTCATCGTAAGTGGTCATCAGGTAGTTCTGGTTGTTCTTCCCCTCCCGGTGACAGGAGACGCAGTAGCGACGGACGATGGCTGAGATGTGCACCTCGTAGGAAGGCACCTCGCCCTCCGCCAGGGTCGGCATGACATTGGCCGACAGCACGTCCAGGGGTATCTCGGAGCGATCATCCCAGGTGTAGCGCATGAAGGTGGCAATGGCCTCCATATCGCCAGGGCCCAGCTCGCCACCGTAGGCCCGCCCAAAAGGTGTCATTGCCGGGTCGGAGTCTTGTTGCCCGTAGCTGATCACATTTACCAGCGCATCATCCGTGTATGTATACATCACATCTGAGCTTGCCAGCGGGTCCAGGATCACGCCGTCAAAGCCTTCCACGCCCTTCACCTCGCCGCCTTCGCCCTCCGCCCCATGGCATTCAGCGCAGTGCACCGAGTACAGGTCCTGCCCCGCCAGGATCTGCTCAGACACCGTGCCGGCGACGGTGCCGCTCTCCACTTGCGGCGGGGTGGTGGCTGCCGCCAGGATGGTCAGGCCCACGATGCCAACCACGATCACGCTCATCACGGCAATGGCAATCTTGCGACCCTTCCAATGGCGGCGCGGGTTGCGGTCAATGAACGGCAGCAAGAACAGCGCCAGGACGGCGATGCCCGGGACGACTGTCGTGCCAATCCATTCGATACTGCCGGGGAAATACTTGAGCATCTGGAACAGGAACAGGAAGTACCACTCTGGGCGCGGGATGTAAGCCGAGTCGGCCGGGTCGGCTTTGGGTTCCTGGGCCACCCCGATAAAAGTCGCCAACAGCACCAGCACCACGAATATCATAAAGGAGATCAGCAGGTCTTTGAAGATGATATCGGGCCAGAACTTGACCCCATGCTGCTTGGCAAGGGCATATCTTTCTTTGTATTGCTTCTTTTGCTCTTCGTTCATGGCAGGGCTCCTTGTCAGCTAGTCTTCCGGGGTTGGCACATGGGAGATGCCCAGGCGGATAACCATATAGAGGTGAATGCCGATGACCGCGGCGAGGATGGCGGGAAACCACCAGATATGCGCCGAGAAGAAGCGGGCCAGCGTCACTGCGCTCAAGTCCGTGCCGCCGCGCAGCACCTGGTTGATGAACGGGCCAATCCAGGGCACCGTTTCAGCGATGGAAGTGCCAACGGTAGTTGCCCAATAAGCCCGCTGGTTCCACGGCAGCAGGTAGCCGGTGAAGCCCATTCCCAGCGTGGAGATCAGCAGCACCACACCGGTGACCCAGGTGAACTCGCGTGGGTACTTGTAAGCCCCGTAAAAGAAGGTGCGCAGCATGTGCACGAAGACAGTCAACACCATCAGGCTGGAACCCCAGTGGTGAATGCCGCGGATCAGCCAGCCGAAGCTGACGCCGGTCATGATGTACTGGATGCTGTCATAGGCGTGATCGGGAGAAGGAACATAATAGATCGAAAGCAGGATACCGGTCGCACCCTGGAGGAAGAATAAGAACAAACTGGCGCTGCCCAGGGTGAACCACCAGTTGACCTTAGGCACCTTGCGGTCCAAGGTAGTGTTGTAGATGGTGGTAAGCCCCAAACGTTCGTCTAACCAGGCATAGATCTTTTGGAACATGGCTAACCCTCCACGAAGTGGATGAAGAGGTTGCCCTCTTCAATCTTGATGGCCTCGCCCGCGTAAGCGTCCAGCGGGCGGGGAGGAGGGCCACCGAGCACTTCCCCATCGATGCCAAATTGGGCGTCATGGCAGGGGCAGAAGAAATGCTGGTCTGCTTCGATCCAGTTCACCCGGCAGCTCAGGTGGGTGCACTTGTTCGAGAGCACGGTCACATCCATGTCGCTCTTGCGAACGACAAAGACGCCGTAGCTGTTCACCGTCCTTTCCCAACCATTGACTTTGGTGCGGGTAAAACTGAACAGGGTGGGAACCCCGAGTGGGTAGTTTTCCAGCGGGCCCAGAGGAATCCAGTCGTCGGATGCGGTGCCTTTGCGGGCCGGGGAGATCAGGTAGCCGATTGCCGGAATGCCGACAACCAGCCCCATGATCGAGCCCAGGAAGGCAGTGACCACCTTGACAAAGTCGCTGCGGCTCAGATGAGGGGAACGAGGCATGTGAACCTCCTGAATAAGGAATGTTGGTAGATTCTACCCGCACAAGGCGTGGGAAGCAATCCTGAAAAAAGGTCTATTCCCACAGGTTCTATTGTAGAACATTAAACAAAAGGATGAAAAGGATAAGTGGAATGATTAATCTATGAGCATTGTCACTTTTACCTTATTAATGATGAGTGCGATAATTGAACAATCCACTTTTCCGTTATCTGGCATGCTAAGGAGGAGCACATGGCTTTTGGCAAATACACTGGCTGGAAAGGTCTGGCCTACCGTGGGGGTCTTCCGATGCTATCCTTTCTATTGCATCGCATTACCGCGGTCGGCATAATCCTGTTCGTGACATTACATATCGTCGCTTCTTTTGCCATGCAGGAGGGCTGGGGAAACTGGGGGACAGCGCTCAATGTGATCTATGAATCGTGGATCTTCCAGATCTTTGTTTATTTTTGTGTCATCTTCCACACCCTGAACGGGCTGCGTATCGTGGTGCTGGATTTTTGGCCCAAGCTGCTGAAATTCCAGCGCGAAGTGCTCGTGTTACAGTGGCTGATATTCATCCCCATCTATGTGCTGGCCATCTTTATCATGGTTACCACCGGCCTGGCAGGCGGGTAAGCGGCTGAGGAGAGACAACGATGCAACCCCGAATTACCCCACAACGTGGTCTTACGCTGGATTATTTGATGTGGCTGTTTACCCGCATCACCGGCCTGGCAATTATCTTTCTTGCGCTGACCGGCCTGGGAATGGGCTTGTACCTGGGCGCCCGCCTGCAGATGGATATGGTTGCTACGCTGCGCTGGACGTTCTTCCCCAATTATAACCATGTGATCAACAGCAACGTGCCGGATGTCACCCTGGGCTGGGTGAGTGCTTTCTGGCAGGTGATGCAGATGCTGGTCATCTTCTTCGCCGGCACCCACGCCGCCAATGGCCTGCGCATGATCACCGAGGATTACCTTGGCCGCCTGATCCCGCGGCAACATACTGCGGGTTTTTTTCCTGCTGCTCTGGGTGGCTTTCTTGATCATGGCATTTTCCGTCATCATTGGCTCTGCCTATTAGGCACAACACTGCGATCTGAGGAGCGATTCTATGAATAACCATCAATTCGATGTCGTGGTGGTGGGAGCGGGCGGCGCCGGCCTGATGGCGGCGCTCTACGCCTCCAAGACGGCGAATATCGCCGTGTTGAGCAAGCTGTACCCCACCCGCTCGCACACCGGCACCGCCCAGGGCGGCGTTGGCGCAGCGCTGGGTAGTGAAGAGGAAGATCACTGGGAATGGCACGCCTTTGACTCGGTCAAAGGCTCTGACTACCTGGGCGACCAGGATGCGATCGAGTTCATGTGTTATGAGGCCGTGCAGGCAGTCTACGAGCTGGAACACTATGGATTGCCCTTCTCACGCACACCAGCCGGACGCATCGCCCAGCGCCCCTTCGGCGGGCACACCAACAATGTAACCGGCAAGCCGGTGCGGCGGGCCTGCTACGCCGCCGACCGCACCGGGCACATGATCCTGCAAACCCTGTACCAGCAATGCCTGAAGAACAAGGTCAATTTCTTTGATGAGTTTCAGGTGGTGGACCTGCTGGTGGTTAACGGTGCGGCTGCCGGCGTGATCGCGGTGGAGATCGGAACAGGCGAACTGCATGTCTTCCATGCCAAGGCAGTCATCTTCGCCACCGGTGGGCACGGGCGCATCTGGGAGGTCACTTCCAACGCCTACGCCTACACCGGCGACGGCATCGCCGTTTCCATGCGGCGCGGCGTCCCGATGGAAGATATGGAATTTTTCCAGTTCCACCCCACTGGAATCTACAAGCTGGGCATCCTGATCACCGAAGGGGTGCGCGGCGAAGGCGGCGTGCTGATCAACGGGCTGGGCGAACGGTTTATGGAAAAATACGCCCCCTCAGTCAAGGACCTGGCCTCGCGCGACGTAACCAGCCGGGCGATGTACATCGAGATGAAAGAGGGGCGCGGCATCAACGGGGGGCGTTACCTGTACCTCGACACCCGCCCCGAGACGGTCAACAAGTATGCTGCCCTTGATGGGCGCAAGCGCCCCGATGGTACCCCTTATACTGTCACCGGCGAAGAGATCCTGGCCAAGCTCCCGGATATCGTCGATTTTGCTCGCACCTACCTGGGCGTGGATCCGGTCACCCAGCCGATGCCGGTGCAGCCAACCGCCCACTACACCATGGGCGGCATCCCCACCAACCGCTACGGCGAGGCGGTGATCGATGAGCAGAATACCGTCATGCCGGGGCTGTATGCGGCGGGCGAGGTGGCTTGCGTCTCCGTGCACGGCGCCAACCGCCTGGGCACCAACTCATTGTTGGACCTGATCGTCTTCGGCAAGCATGCCGGCCTGCGAGCTGCCGCTTTTGCCAATGGCGCAGACTTCCAAGCGCTGCCGGATGACCCGACCGATTTCGCCCGGGCTCAGTTCGACCGCATCCATACCGCCCAGGGGAGTGAGAAGATCCTGGATGTATCCAACGCCATGCGCTATGTGATGAGCGATGGGGTGGGGATGTTCCGCACCGGCGAGGGGATGCAGAACGCGCTGGACACAGTGCGCGGGCTGAAGGAACGCTATCGCCACATCCCCCTGACCGATAAGGGGCGCATCTTCAACACCGAAATGATGAATATCTGGGAATTGGGCAATCTGCTAGACCTGGCAGAGATGATCACCATCGCCGCGCTGGCGCGCACCGAAAGCCGGGGCGCCCACGCCCGTGACGATTTCCCCAAGCGCGATGATGTCAACTGGTTGAAGCACAGCCTGGCGTGGGTATTGCCCAACGGTGAAATCAAGCTGGGCTACAAGCCGGTGGTCATTACCCAATACAAACCCAAGGAACGCGTGTATTAGGAGAGGTGAAGCCATGGAAGTTACCGTCAAAGTCTTCCGTTTCAACCCGGAAAAGGATAAAAAACCTCACTACGAGACCTATAAGGTCACAGCCGAGCCCACCGACCGCGTTCTGGACCTGTTGGAGCATATCAAGGGCTATTACGACGGCACGCTGTCCTTCCGCCGTTCCTGCGCCCATGGCATCTGCGGCTCGGATGCCATGCGCATCAACGGTCGCAACTACCTGGCATGCAAGGCGCTGGTCAAGGATATGCACTCCGACAAGATCACCGTCGAGCCGGTGCTGGGCATGCGGGTGATCAAGGATCTGATCGTGGACATGGAGCCGTTCTTTGAGCACTACCGCTCGGTGCTGCCATTCTTCATCAACGATGAGCAGCCTCCGGAGAAGGAGCGCCTGCAGAGCATCGATGAACGCGAGCGCTTTGACGATACCACCAAGTGCATCCTGTGCGCCTGTTGCACCACCTCCTGCCCCTCGTTCTGGGCGAATGAAAAGTACCTTGGCCCGGCAGCCATCGTCGCGGCGCACCGCTTTATCTTTGACAGCCGTGACCGGGCGGCAGCGGAGCGACTGAAGATCTTGAACGAGCAGTTCGGCGTCTATCGCTGCCACACCATCTTCAACTGCACCATCGCCTGCCCGCGCGAGATCGAGATCACCCAGGCCATCGGTGAGGTCAAGCGAGCGATCGCTACCGGAAAATTAGATTGATAAGTGTAATATTGAAAAAAGCTCCTGCCTTCTGACAGGAGCTTTTTTGTTTTTGGAGAAAGAGATCTACCTGCTAATCTACGCCAATCCCAGCGAATATGGGATAGGGGCATAAATGACTTGTATTTAATGCTATAATCCCACAAAATGCCCCAGTAGCTCAAAGGATAGAGCGAAGCACTCCTAACGCTTAGGCTGTGGGTTCAACTCCCGCCTGGGGCACCAAATTGCTTATAAAATTCTAATTTTTCCCTCTTGCAAAATTCTGAAACATCATGTAGAATACTGGTAATGAACGTCTGGGTGCCCCCCTCACCCAGGCGTTCATTGCTTTAATGCCATAGGCACTGCCGCCGGTATGCCGGTCAGGTCGTAAGCCAGGGCTCCGGTGATGCGCACCGGCACCAACTCACCGACAGGTAGTTTCCCTTCAATGATCACCATACCATCGATCTCGGGCGCGTCGCGGTAAGAGCGACCCAGTGAGAGCTTACCATCCAGACCCTCGATCAAGACGGGCAGCGTTTGGCCGACAAAGCTCTGGTTGCGCGCCAGCGAAATACCCTGCTGCAGGGTCATCAGCCGGTCGTAGCGCTCTTCCTTCAAATCCTCTGGCACCGGGTCGCCCAATGCCTCGCTAGCTGTCCCCGGCTCAAAGGAGAAGGTAAAGGCGCCGACCCGGTCAAAGCGGATCGCCTGCACAAAATCCAGCAGTGCCTGGAATTCGGCATCGGTCTCGCCGGGGTAGCCGACGATAAATGTGGTGCGCAGTGCCAGGGCCGGCATGCGCTGGCGCATCTTCTCCAGCGTCTGGTACACCCAATCCATGTTGGCGGGGCGGCGCATACGGCGCAGCGTCTCCGGGTGGGCGTGCTGCAGGGGTATATCCAGGTAGGGCAGGATCTGCGGGTGGGATGCCATCACCTCGATCAGGCGGTCGGTGACATAGCCGGGGTAGGCATACATGATGCGGATCCAATCCAGGTTGGGCACCGCTGGTACCATCTGTTCCAGCAGCTGCGCCAGCCCATCTTTCATCCCCAGGTCGTGACCGTAGTCGGTGGTATCCTGGGCGATCAGGATCAGCTCGTGCATGCCCATCTCTTGCAGCCGGCGGGCTTCCTGGAGGATGGCTTCCGGCGGGCGGCTGACCGCGCTGCCCTTGATCAGTGGGATGGCGCAGAATGCGCAGGGACGGCGGCAGCCATCGGCGATTTTCAAGTAGGCGCTGTGCCCCTGGATAGCTGCGCGCAGCACATCGCCCTCGTCCCGCCCGACGGTGGGAGCTTCCGGCAGGTGGTAGAGCGGCGCTGGGTGACCACCCTGGCGCAGGCTATCCACCACCTGAACAATATCCATCCAGCGGCGCGTGCCCAGGATGCCGTCTATGCCCGGGACCTGGCGGACAACCTCGGCTCCGTAGCGCTGGGTCAGGCATCCAGCCGCAATGAGCAGCTGACCAGGGCGCTTGTGCGCCGCCAAATCTTCAAGCACTTGCAGCGACTCGTCCCTGGCAGGGCCAATGAAGCCGCAGGTATTAACAATAAGCACCCGCGCCCGGCGAGCCTCAGCCACGGAACGGTAGCCAGATTCAGCCAGCAGCTGCCCCATCGAAGCCAAGTCAACCGTATTCTTGGCACAGCCCAAAGATACCAAATGGAATGTATTTTCTTTCATTATCCAGTTCCTAACAATAAAATAACCTGACCCAAAAATCTCACCGCAGAGCCGCTGAGATCACAAAGCTTTCGCGGCTCTCTGCGTTCTTTGCGTCTGCAGTGAATCTTTTATCGTAGTAACGACTTCAGTCGTTTTTATGGTGTCGGCGTAGGTGTCGCTCCAGGCGTCCCGGACGGGGTGGGCGTGGCAGTAGGTGCCGGTGTGGAGGTTGGGGGCACAGCCGGGGTGGGGAGCAGTACACCCTGCACGGTGAACACGCGCTGGACGATCTCGCCAAACAGCCCCAGCAATCCCAGGTCCTGCTGGTTGAAGAATACCTGCAGACCGGCACCATTTCCGGTGATCAACTCTATCCGCTCATCGCCGGCAAAGGGATAGGCACTGCCAGGCAGCACCCGGCCTTCAAAGACCACTTCCCCGTCTACCGTGACGCGCATCCAGGCGCGCTGTTGAACAACAACGTAGACCTGCACCGCCGCGGTGCCAAAATCCGGCGTGGCTGTAACACCTGAGCTCACCAGCGTGGCGTCCAATGTCTGCTCTGGGGTGACATCCGCCGGGGTCTCGAGACCGGGCGTGAGGCTGCCCTGGGCTAATGTGGGGGTTACAGCAAGCTCCGCCGCGGGGGTGTCGAGCAGCACATCGGAAATGGAAGCGGGCGTTGGCACAGCCTGCTGAGCGGCTCGCAGCGCTGAAACGCGCAGTGTGCCCCAGATGGTAAAGGCGATCAAGAATACCACAATCACCCCACCGATCAGGAAATCAGGCGAGAGCAGGCGGCGCAGGGCAGAAGGCCGCGCCGGGCGGGAGGATTTTTCCACCGGTCGAGAGGCAGAGCGCTCCGGTTGGCGGGCTGCCAGGCCCGCTTGCAGCCCATCGGCAAAGCGCAGCAGCAAAGCATCCGTATCCAGGCCCAGGAAAGCTGCATAATTATTGAGCATCCCCTTACCCTGCACCGGCGAAGGCAGCCCTGCCAGGTTGCCGGCTTCCAGGGCGCGCACATAGTGCATGCGGATGTGGGTGTGGCGCTCGACATCTTCCAGCGATAAGCCCAGCAGCTCACGTTGACCTCTCAGCCGGTCACCGATCTCGGCAAAGATCGCCTCAGGGCTGTTTGCAAGGGGTGCAACAAGTTCAACAGGAGGCTGGTCAGGCAGCAGCGCCTGGGGGGCAGCCTCCCCATTCAGCGCCGCCAGCATGGGTATTGGGTCAAGCTTGAGATGGGCAGCGTAGGCGCGCAGGAAACCGCGCACATGGGCGGTGGAGGGGAGCAGGTCAAACTGCTCCGCTTCCAATGCCTGTAAATAGCGCATGCGGATATGCGTCGCCTGGGCGACCTGTTCCAGGCTGAAGCTGCGTGATTCACGCGCCTGGCGGAGTTGCTTGCCGATGGTCATGGTGATTAATTATATCCCCTGTGGGGGGAGTTGGTGTTGGAAAACGAAGGTGAAGCGGTGCTGAGGCACCGCTTCACCTTCGTTTTCAGGTCGTGTTGTGGGAGATCAGGCCTCAGCGGCGGCTTCGACCACGGCTGTGACCGCGGTTTCGGCTTGCACTTCTGCCTTGGCAGGCAGGTTCACGGTCTCGCCTTCGCGGTGGACGATCACCTTGATCTCAGGGATCAAGTCTACGGTCAGGCGGACAGATACGGTGTACTCGCCGAGCATGCGCAGCGGCTGGGCATCGATCTGGCGGCGGGCGACTTCCACACCCTTCTTGGCTTTGATCGCTTCGATGATCATCTGGGTGGTGATGGAGCCGTACAGTTTGCCGGTCTCGCTGGCGCGAGCAGGGAATATCAACACCAGGCCCTCAAGCTGTTTGGCCACCACATCCATCTCTTTGTTGACGATGGCGCGCTGGACAGTGGCCTTTTCGCGGATGCGTGAGGTCATGTTCATCGCTTCAGGGGTAGCCAATACAGCCATCCCGTGGGGAAGCAGGTAGTTGCGGCCGTAGCCATCGGCAACTTTCTTGACATCGCCGGCCCGGCCCAGTTTGTAAACGTCCTTGAGCAGTAGTACTTTCATTTTCAAGCCCTTTCTGGTGAATAAGATGTGCCAGGGCGAAGGGTACAACGCCACAGGCAAGGTGGGATTGTACCAGATGTGAGGGGGAGAGTCAAACGATTATGGGGAACCATCACGCCTTTCTTAAAGTCCACAAATCAGCGCTAAAGCCTTAGCCGGGTATGCATTGAATTCTCGGCGGGCCTGGGCATGGTTATCAAATCCTTGGCTGTTGATGATGCCGATCACCAAATTATTGATAATCGTCATCACCCTTCCCATCCTTTTCGGTCATACGGGTTTGATCCTCTTGATACGTAACGTCTCGGCGATAATGCAGGCCGTTTTCGATCCCCCATTCACTACGCACAATCGCCAAGAGCCGTTTGGGATTTGCTTCTTGGGCGGTCAAACTGGTCAGTCCATACTGCCGTTCGGTTTCCACCTCTCCCGTTGCTAACGTTGTAAAACGCCGTTCCAATTGGAAAACCTGTCCGAGATAGGGCCAGTCCAAGTAATCATTCAGCAGACTGCTGACCGTAATCCGGCGTTCTTCGATGCGTCCTGCTTGTTTTTCGACCGTTTGGGCTTTCAGAAAATCCATGGCTGGGCATCCCAGTCCCGCTATGGGCTTCTCAGGGGCAAATAGTTGTTCAATTGCTTGACGGGTATGGGCTTGGTTGTCTTTGACGATCCACACAAAATCCCCACCGGCCTCCACGATTTGGATCGATATTTGGCGTTGGGTGTGCATGGCATCCCCTATCACCACCTTATTGCGCAAATCCAGGCACTTCAACAGCTTTGGCGCCACCACGATTTCGTTTTCCTTATCCTTTTCGACCACCATTTGCATCATAACGATGCCTTCCCCAGGCAAGTAGGCAGCCAATAGATGTAATCCGAATGGGTCTTCCCGGGTGAGGGTGCCCCGCACGGTTTTCCCGTCGATGGCAATAACGACATCTTGGCCCTTTTTCGGTAGCTGCCCAAGATATTCACTGATAATGACTTCCAACTCATCCCCTTGAATTTCGTCCGTCAAAATGCGGCGGTAGGTGCTGTGGTGCGGTAAACGTTTCCGCTTCAATTTCAAATCCAGAGCTGCAATTAGATACGCATCCCGCTGCTGGATCCAATCTGCTATCCCATATACTTTGTTCTCGCCACATAATTTGGCCAAGATGAACAGCACCAGAATGACTTCTAAAGGATAACGGATGCCTCGCCGTTTTCGCCCATCTTTGACCCGCTTCAGATAACTCAGTAAGTGGGTGACATTGATAATTCGCGCCACAGGCTGAGCGTGTCCCTGTCCAAGTTTGCCAGTTGTGATAAACTCCATCGTGACCTTCCTCGGTTTGGATTTGGTGTTGACACTCCAAATTTACCGAAGAAGGTCATTTTCTTCAACTCTTTCTCGACTTTAAGAAAGGCGTGGGGGAACCATCCCAGTCTTCGCAGAAACTGGGATCCTGGGTTGGCTGGCCAAGCGGGATGGTGAATATGCCGGTGGGGATCGGCTCCCAGTTGCCATTTACGAACTGCTGCGAGGCTGACAGGTCAACATTGATGAGCTGTAGATCGCAGGGGTGGCCGCGCAGGTAATACACGCTCAACTGGCCGGTAAACTCAAATGCTTCGATCTCACCTGGGTAGAAGGGAGTACAGGTCAGGCTACACTCATCCCCCGCGCAGGCAGGCGTATCAATTTCTATACTGTCAACCACTGAACAATCAATGTTTACCCGGGTGGGGTTCTCGCTCACCAGCTCGAGCCATCCGTCAGTTGCATTGCAATCACACCTGGGTGGGCAGCACAGCACCAGGCTCTGCATAATATTGAATTCAGCTTTGCCCCATACGCGGATCACCCGGCCTTCCAGCGCTTCTGCCCGCCGCCAGACCTCGTATACTGACAGCACCCGGTTTGTGATTCCTGCGGATGAAAACGATCCAGCGTCGATCCATCCCGCTAGGACAAGCACCAGAACGATGATACCCGCAATGATGCCAGGCAAGAACTCGTTTTCTATTCACTTGTGGCAATAGTGGAGGCACAGGCGTTGGCTCCATAACCAACCTCCTTCCCATAAATAGTATAGCAGAAGCAGAGACAATTACAACAGCCAGTCAGAGTCTTATGCAACAATCTTTTCATGCCATCCACATCCTCCCGCACCAGCATGATACAATCCCAGGTAATCTTTGCGCAATCAGGAGGAACCATGGAATTCTTTGAAGTGATCAATGCCCGCCATTCAATCCGCACTTTTCATCCCACCCCGATAGAAGTAGAAAAACTCGACCAAATCCTGCAGGCGATCAACCGCGCCCCCTCCGCCGGCAACCGCCAGGCATATGAAGTTTACCTGGTGGAGGATGCCCCGCGCAAGTCAGCCTTTGTCCAGGCTGCCGGGGGACAGGAGTTCCTGGCGCAGGCGCCTGTGGTGCTGGTCTTCTGCGCCCACCCGGCGCTCTCCCAGGTGCGCTACGCGCAGCGCGGCGAGACGCTGTATACAATTCAAGATGCGACCATCGCCTGCACTTTTGCCATGCTGGCGGCGACGGCGCTGGGCTTGAGCAGCGTGTGGGTGGGGGCGTTTGACGAGCAGGCGGTGCACGGGGTCATTCAGGCGCCAGAGGACGAGCGCCCGGTCGCCATGCTGCCCATCGGCTATGCCGCCGAAGAGCCGCGCCTGCGCGACCGGCGGCAGCTAAACGAGATAATCCATAGGATATAACGTTGCACGTTGGAACGTGCAAACGTTTAACGTTCTAACGTATAACGTTCCCAAAATCACGGGAGTTTGCAATGAAAAAGGTTTTCATTCTTACTCTGACGGCCTTGCTGGTTGGAATGCTGAGCGCCTGCGCCGGCGAGCCTGCTCCTCTGCCAACCTCCACCCCTACCGCCGGCGAGCGCTGGCTTGAGGCGGGAGACTACATCGGCGAGATGCGGTTGATCCGTGACGACGGCGACACGCCCTGGCTCTGGGACTATTGCGAGGTAGGAGACACCTGGGAGACAACCCCCTTCACCCGCCAATGTGATGTGCCGCTTTCCCCCACCCTGTTTGTTGGCCTGGGGTGGGTGCTGGATAGTTGGGAAGCGGTGGAGGCTGGCTGGCTGGCAGAATCAGAAACCTGGATGCTCTACCTGGATGACCAACCCATCGACCTGGTTTCTTTTGGGGCGCTGGATTTTGAAGCCGATGGCCTGATGTTTCGCATGTGGAATGTGGTGATCAAAGACATCCAGCCTGGCGCGCACAGCTTGCGCTATACCTTCACCGAAGGCGGCGTAAACTATGACGCTACCTGGGAATTCAATGTGGTAGGCGGGTAGGGAAAAAATGTTCCACGATGGAACGTTCAAACGTTTAACGTGCTAACGTGTAACGATGTGTAAGACCGCCGCGCCCTGCAACGCTCCCTGACGGAGCAGCTTGCAGGGCTTCGTTGGCCTGCTCCAGGGGGAAGGGGGTTACCGAAGTGTGCACTGGCACCTGCGGCGCCAGCACCAGGAATTCCTCGCCGTCCTGGCGGGTGAGGTTAGCCACCGAGCGGACGATGCGCTCCTCCCATAACAGCGAATAGGGAAAAGCGGGGATGTCGCTCATGTGAATGCCACCGCTGACCACCACGCCGCCGCGGGCGGTGGCGCGCAGCGCGGCGGGGATCAGCGCGCCGACCGGGGCAAAGATCAGTGCCGCGTCCAGCTCGACCGGCGGCAGCTCGTCCGAGCCGCCCGCCCAGACGGCGCCCAGGCTGCGGGCAAACTGCTGGGCATCAACATCCCCTGGCTTGCTGAAGGCATAAACCTGGCGCCCCTGGTGCACCGCCACCTGGGCGATGATATGCGCTGCGGCGCCAAAGCCGTAGATGCCCAGGCGCTCGGCGTGCGGGCCTGCCAGGCGGTAGGTGCGGTAGCCGATCAGCCCGGCGCACAGCAGCGGGGCAGCCTGCAGGTCGGGGTAGCCCTCCGGCAGGGGAAAGCAGTAGCGTTGGTCCGCCACCGTGTACTCGGCGTAGCCGCCGTCCAGGGTGTAGCCGGTGAATTTCGCCGCCGCACACAGGTTCTCCTGCCCGCGCTGGCAGTAGCGGCAGGTGCCGTCGGTCCAGCCCAGCCAGGGCACCCCCACCCGTTGCCCGGTGGCAAAGGCATCCGCGCCCGCACCCGCCTGGACCACTGTGCCGACGATCTCATGCCCGAGGATCAGCGGCAGCTTGGGCTGGCTCAGCTCCCCATCGATGATGTGCAGGTCGGTGCGGCACACCGCGCAGGCACGCACCCTTAACAGCACCTGTCCGGGTCCCGGCTGGGGGATGGGGACCTCTGCCAGCCGCAGGGGCTGGCCCACCTTCTCGAATATCATGGCGCGCATCGCATCACTCTCTCGGTTCAACCATAGGTGCAACGCACTTTAAAAGTGCGTTGCACCTGATTTCCATCTGTTATCATCTCTGGCACTGCGGGCACAAGTAGCACGCTCCGCCCAGGTAAGCCATCTTCTCAATTGTGGTTCCACATACCGGGCAGGGGGCGCCGGCCGTCTTGCTGCTCATCAACCGGCGGTAGCCGCCGGGGCGTCCAAACAGGTCGCACTCCTCCTCGCGGCCGCCCGCCTGGATCGCCAGGGATACCGTCTCTTGAACCGCCTGGTAGAGCTGCTCCCGCTCGGCGGGGGTGATCTCGGGGATCTTGCGCCGCGGGCTGAGCCGCGCCCGGAACAGGATATCCTGGGCGTAGCTGTTGCCAATACCGTTCATGTGCTGGCTGGTCACCAGGAAGCCCTTGACCCCCTTGCTGGTTTTATCCGGGTATGCCTCCAGCAGCTCGTTGAAGCGGGGGAAGGTGAACTCTGCGCTCAGCGGCGGGATGCCCACCTCTTTAGCCGGTCTATCGCTGAAGGTTGCCTTATCCAGCAGCAGGACAAAACCCCACATCTGCAGGGTGAAGGACAGGGCGGTGCCGTCGGTAAAATCCCAGCGCAGGTGGTATTTCTTGGGCAGCGGCCCGGCAGCGGGGTGGTAAAGCAGCCGCCCGCCGATATCGCCAAACCAGAGCATGTGCCCGGTGCCAACCCGCAGATAGATCGAACGACCGTAGCTGCTGGCGCCGCTGATCGCCTTTCCCGCCAGGGTGGCGCTGCTCTCTTCAACCGGCCCGTTCAGCCACAGGAACTTATGCCGCAGCTCGCCCTGGGTGTAACTCTGGAATACCTTCCCGCTGAGCGTCTCGTTCATCTGGCGGGCGATCGTGTATGCCTCAGGCATCTCGATCATATTTATGCTCCTTTCTTCGTTCCACGTTTAAACGTTCCAACGTGTCAACGTGCTAACGTTCCAACGTGCTAACGCACGATCGTCGAGCCGGAGATGCCGCCGGGGCTGGCAGTGACCACCAGCCCATCTTTGGTCAGCGTGCCCTGGTAGGACAGCTCGCCGGCGTGGGCGGTCCAGCCGCTCAACACCATGGGCAGCGCGCCATCTGCCGCCAGCCACTCGCCGTTGTACTTGCGCGCCAGGTGCACGTGCGTGCCGGTCGCCGACCCGCCCTCGCAGGAGGGATGCCCCAGCGGGGTGTCCGCCTCTACCCAGGCGCCCAGGGGGATGCGGTCCTGCTCGGCGATGTGCATGTAGACCAGCACCCAGCCGGTCGCCTCCAGCCCATCGCTGTCCAAGTCCAGCGCCACCACACCGCGCTCGGCGCGCACCACCCGCCCCGCCGCCGAGGCGGTGACCCAGGCGACCGAAACGGCGCAGGCTGGCTCGCCGGTAATGGGCGCAAAATCCAGCGCGCCGCGCGGCGTGCCGGTCGTCCAGGCAATGTGCGGGCCGGAGGTCAGGCTCCAGCGCTCGCCGGGCAGAAAGGGCAGCTCGAGCAGCGGCTGTGCCAGGCCGGGCGGGAAGAGCGGCGCCGCACTGGCTCCCTGCCAGGGATCGCCGAACATCTCAGTATAGAGCACTAGCAGGCCATTGGCCCCATACAGCTCCGCCAGCCAGTCCTGCTGCCGCAGGTAGAACTTGGCGGTCAGCGACTGCAGCGCGGCCGAACCGGCGTTCAGCCCGGGACTGATGCGCACTCGGGCGCCGCTGGGGAAGGTCAGATCCAGCAGGGTGCCCAGGCGCCAGCCGTAATAGCCAATATTGAGGTGCTTGGCAGCCAACGACAACTCCAGATATAGCCCGGTGTAGTCGGGCACATAGAATCCGATGGGACGCTCCAGATCAGCAGAACTGGCGGGCTGGCCGCGCACCCAGCCCGAACGGAACTCTAAAAAGGCCAGCAGCAGTTGAGGATTGATCGAGTTTTCGCTGGAAACACGCTGCACGATCTGCGCCCCGCTCAGCCATTCGTCCGGCTCGACCAGCTCGCCGTAGGTCGCCAGGTAGCCGCCAGCCTGGGCGATGTATACGCCGATATCGAAGCCAGCGACCGCCGGGGAGTAAACCACCAGGCCGTCCGGCAGCAGCGCGCTGGGGTAGGGCGGCTCGCCGAGCAGGTTGGGGATGGTGAGGAGAATGCCGGGCAGCAGCAACCCGCTTGCCTCGAGCGGCTGGGCGACGCTGACTTGCTCCGGCAGCACGCCGAATCGCGCCGACAGCGCCGCCAGGGTGTCGCCGGATTGGGTCCAGTAGGTGAAGGGTGGCAGAAGCGCCTCCGGCGCAGGGGTATTCCAGACACCTGTTTGCCCCGGCCCAGGTGTGGCGGTCTGCAATCCCCCGAAGGGGAAAGGAGAAGCAGTGGGCTGGGTCGTGGGCAGCGTTTCCGGTGATGGTGATGGCAAGACCCCAACAGCGAGGGTTGCGCTGGGAAAGGGCAGCAGGTCTACTGTGGGCTGAATCACCGGTTGGCTGGTAGGAAACACCGGCGTCACCCGGGCAGGCAGGTTACAGGCCGAGCGCGGCGATGACGAGCAGCGCTAGGCAGGCGAACAAGCTGACCGGGTGGCGGGGTTTCATATTCTTTTTAGGACTTCGCCTGGCCTTCCAGCCAGGCTTGATCTTTAAGCCAGGCTTCCAGCGCCAGGCGGTGCTCCTGGTAATGGTCAGAGGTGTTGGCGCGGATGATCTCCCAGGCAATAAGATTATCCAGGGGATAATCCAGCGGCATCGGGTGGGTCAGGAAGGTCTCGTCCAGCGCTTCGACGGTGGTCAGCACACCGGTGTACAGGCTGCGGAATTCGAGCCGCACCGCTGGCAGGCTTCGTCCCTGGCTTTCAGCGTACACCTGGGCGTTGAAGCGGTGCACGTCGTCTTCCGACAGCACCGGTGGATACTGCCCGGATTGCCTGCTGAGCGCCGAGCCCAGCCGGTCGAGCAGCACCTTCTCCCAGTAGGACAGGTGCGCCAGCATATCCTTGACCGACCAGGGGCCTTGCACGTCCGGCTCGGTCATCTGCGCCTCGGTCAGTCCGTTGAGCAGGGTCTCCAAGAGGATCCATTCGCGGCGTATCTCGGCGATTAGTTCGGCTTTGGTGGGGATCTCAGCCATAGGGTTTCAGCCTGCCAGCTTTTCCAGGCGATCCACCAGCCCGGCGAGTACGGCAAAGGCAGCTTCTACCGGTTCCGGCGAGGTCAGGTCGATGCCCGCCAGTTTCAGCTCATCCAGCGGGTGCATCGAGCCGCCGGTCTTGATGAAAGCCAGGTAGTTCTCCACCGCGCCGGGCTTGCCCTCCAGAACGCCGTGCGACAGGGCATGCGCCCCGGAGATGCCGGTGGCGTACATATACACGTAAAAGTTCATGTACATGTGCCCGAACTGCGCCCAGGTGATGCCGATGCGCGGGCGGTCGAAGACCACCTCCTCGCCATAGCCCTCTTTGAACAGGTCAGCAGTCAGGTCGATCAGGATATCCGCGCTGACCGGCTGGCCGCGCTCCAGGCGGTTGTGCGCCTCCAGCTCGAAGCGCGCCAGCGTCGGCATGATGAAGAAGTAGCGGTGATAGTTGGACATGGCCTCTTCGATCAGGGCGATCTGGAAGGCCGGGTCGGTCTGCGTGCGGAACAGGTAATCGCGCACCATGGCCTGGTTGAAGTTGGAGGCCACCTCGGCGACGAAAAGCGAGTAGCGCGAATAGATAAACGGCTGGAACTTGCGGCTGTGATAGGAGTGCAGTGAGTGCCCCAACTCGTGGGCCAGCGTGCTCAGGCTGAACACATCATCGGCATAGCTCATCATAATAAAGGGCATGGTGCCTTTGGAGCCGCTGGAGAAGGCGCCCTCGCGCTTGCCTTTGTTCCTCGCCCAGTCCACCCAGCGATCTTCCAGGCAGCCGCGGCGCAGGATGCCCACGTATTCTTTGCCAAGTGGAGCCATGCCCTCGCAGATCCAATCCACCGCCTGGCTGAAGGGGACGACGGGCTTGTTCTGGGTGATGGGGGCTTTAATGTCATAGACGTGCAGCTGGTCATAGCCCAGCAGGCGCCGGCGCAGCCGCCAGTAGCGGTGCCAGGTGGGCAGGTTCTTCTTGAACACGGCGATCAGGTTGTGGAACACTTCCGGCGGGATGTTGCCGGGTGCCAGCGAGGCATGCAGAGAGGATTCGTAGCCGCGCACGCGGGCATTGTACACATCCTGCTTGAGCGTGGCGACCAGGGTGGAAGCCATGGTGTTCTTGAATTGCAGGTAGCCATCGGAGTAGTTCTCCCAGGCGCTGCGGCGCACCGCCCGGTCGGGGTGGGTGACCAGTTCGCCGATGCTCGCCTGCCCCACCTCCAGCGTGCTGCCATCCGCGGCGACCGCCGGCTGGAAGGTCAGGTCGGCGTTATTCAGCGCATTGTAGATGCCCGAGGCGGCGAAGAAGGGGTCATTCGCCAGCGCCAGCACCTCTTCCACCTCGCCGGAGCGCACATGCGCCTGGCGCAGCTCCAGCTTGTCCAGGTAGAAGGCGAAGAAAGCCAGACCCGGTTCGTCCTGCAGCCACTGGCGCAGTTTGGCAAAGCCGATCTGCATCAGCTCCGGGTCGAGGAAAGAGGCGGCGGCGGCGAAGCGCGCCATCAGGCCGCGTGCCTGCCCGGATCGGGCGGCGCAGGCCTGGTCAAAGGTATCTACGGCGTAGGCGTTGCTGGCATAGACGCCGATCATGCCCATCAGGGTGGCGGTTTGCTGGTACAGGTTGATGAATTCCAGCAGGGTCTGCGGGCTGCTGCCCAGCCTGCCCTGGTAGGCGGAGAGCGCCGGCAGGGCGGCGATGAGCTGCTGGCAAGCAGCCTCCCAATCGGCGGGGGTAGGGAAGATACTGCTCAGGTCCCAGGTCTGCTCGACTGGGACCGCGTTGCGGGGGGGTAAGGTCATGGTCATGGGGGAGTCTCCTGTGGTGATTATATCTTAACCCGATGAGCGCGGCTTACTACAGAGCGTGCAGGGAAAAGAAATTCACCGCGAAGAATGCGGAGAAAACCAACGAACGTTCAAACGTTTAACGTTCCAACGTTCAACGCGTAACCTTGACAAATCCCCCCGCGCCGCTTAGACTCTTCCCATCTTTCACGAAAGGCTGCGAAAATGGCCCGCCAGACACCTCCTTCCCGCTTTGTGATCATCATGCCCATGCCAATGAGCATGTCAGACCACGCCTGGGCAGCCGCCCGCTGAGAGAACCAAGGGTTCTATGCTTGTATTTATGGGCTGTCCGGGCTGGGCGGCCTTTTTTTATGTAAGCTGTTAACCAACCATCCACCTCCAAGGAGGCACACCATGTCCACCAACATTCTCATCTCAATTGCCTGGCCCTATGCCAATGCCCCCATCCATGTGGGGAATATTACCGGCTCGCATTTACCGGGCGATATCGTCGCCCGCTACCACCGCCTGAAGGGTGACCACGTGTTGGTCGTCTCGGGCACCGATTCGCACGGCACGCCGGTCACCCTGCGCGCCGATGCCGAGGGGCTGCCGGTGGAAGAGGTCTACCAGCGCTTCCATAACCAGTTCCTGGAGTTGTTCAAGCAGGCCGGTATCTCCTACGACCTGTTCACCACCACCCACACCGAGAACCACTTCAAGGTGTCGCAGGCTATGTTCCTGGCGCTGCGGAAGAACGGCTTCCTCTACACCGAGACGCGCCCGCAGTGGTACTCGCCCGCCGCCAAACGCTTCCTGCCCGACCGCTACGTCGAGGGCACCTGCTACATCTGCGGCTACGAAGGCGCCCGCTCTGACCAGTGCGATAAGTGCGGCAGCGTGCTCGAGCCGGAGAAGCTGCTCAACCCGCGCTCCAAGGTGGACAATTCGCAGCCCGAGCTGCGCGAGACCGAGCATTTCTTCCTCGACCTGTCCAAGCTGGAGCCGGACGTGGCAGAGTTCCTGCGCCAAAGGCAGCACTACTGGCGCGAGACAGTCATCGGGCAATCCCTCGGGCAGATCGAGAGCGAAGGACTGCAGCCGCGCCCGATCACGCGTGACCTGGACTGGGGCATCCCCGTCCCGGTGGAAGGCTGGAATGGCAAGTGCATCTACGTGTGGTTCGAGGCGGTCATCGGCTACCTCTCGGCGACCATCGAGTGGGCGCACATCAACGAGCAGCCCGAAGCCTGGAACGCCTGGTGGACCGACCCCTCGGCGCGGGCGTACTACTTCATCGGCAAGGACAATATCTTCTTCCACGCCGCCCAGTGGCCCGCCCAGCTCAAGGGCGCCGGTGCCCAATTCGGCGAGATCTTCAGCGGCGGGGAAGGCGCACCGCTCAACCTGCCCTACGATGTGCCCGCCAACCAGTTTATGAACCTGGAGGGGCAGAAGATCTCCGGCAGCCGCAACTGGGCAGTGTGGGGGCTGGATTTCCTCTCCCGCTACGACCCCGACCCGCTGCGCTTCTACCTGACCGCCAACATGCCCGAGCTGCGCGACTCGGATTGGGATTGGGCCGAGTTCGTCGCCCGCAACAACAACGAGCTGGTCGCCACCTGGGGCAACCTGGCCAACCGCGTGCTGGCCTTCACCTACAAGAACTGGGACGGCGTCATCCCCGACCCCGGCGAGCTGCGCCCCGCCGACCAGGAGATCCTGGCGGTGATCGAGAGCGGCTTCCAGAGCGTTGGCGAGCTGTACGAGGGGGTGCGCCTGCGCCAGGCGCTCTACGAAGCGCTACGCCTGGCATCCGAGGTGAACAAGTACCTGGACACCGCCGCCCCGTGGTTCGAGATCAAGAGCGACAAGGCCGCCGCGGCCAAGACGGTGTATACCGCCCTGCGCGCCATCGACTCGCTCAAGATGCTGCTGGCGCCGGTGCTGCCCTTCAGCAGCCAGCAGCTGCACACCTTCCTGGGCTACACCGCACCGCTGTTTGGCGAGCAGTACATTGAGGAGCAGTCCGACGCGCTGGGGAAGCATAACACCCTGCGCTACCGCCCGCCCGCCGAGGGTGGAAAATGGGAACCCAGCCAGCTCCCCGCCGGGCAGGCGCTGACCCAACCCGGCCCGCTGTACAAGAAGCTGGACGAAAGCGTGGTTGCCGAAGAACGCGCCAGGTTAGGGACATAGGATGGATCCGAAAACATTACAAACCCTGGAATACTTCAAGATCCTCGAGCGGCTGGCCAATTACTGCGCTTTTGCCGCTTCGGCCGATAAGGTGCGGGCATTGCGCCCGACCGCCAGCCTGGAAGAGGCCCAGCAGCGCCTCACCCAAACCAGTGAAGCGGTAAAAATGCTGGTCACCCGCCCCGACCTGACCATCGGCGGGGCGCGTGATGTGCGTGCCCAGGTAGACCTGGCGGCGCACGGCGGGGTGCTGGCGCCAACCGATCTGCTCGACCTCAAGTCCACGCTGGTCGCGGCGCGCACACTGGCGCGCACCTTCGAACGCCTGGGAACGCAGTTCCCCACCCTGACCGAGATCGCCTCCCGCATCCCCACCGCTCAGGGCCTGGTAGACAACATCACCAAGGCCATCTCAGACCGCGGCGAGATCCTGGACAGCGCCTCCGAAAAGCTGAACACCATCCGTCGCCAGCTGCGCATCACCCACGACCGTCTGCTGTCGAAATTGCAGCGCATGGTCGCCGACCCCAAGACCTCCATGTACCTGCAGGAGGCGCTGATCACCCAGCGCGACGGGCGCTATGTGCTGCCGCTGCGCGCCGAGTTCAAGGGGCGCATCAAATCCGTGGTTCACGACCAGTCCTCCTCCGGGGCGACGCTGTTCGTCGAGCCGCTCAGCGTGGTGGAGGGCAACAACGAGTTTCGCGAGCTGCAGCTGGCCGAGCGGGATGAAGAACGGCGCATCCTGGCGGAGCTGTCCGCCCAGGTGGGCATGCAGGCCGCCAATATACTCCTGGCGATCGACCTGGTCGCCGAGCTGGACCTGTGTTTTGCCAAGGCCAAGTACAGTGATGACCTGGCGGCAAGCGAGCCGCTTCTGCACGCCATCCCCAAGACATCCCAGGGCCATCCAGGCACCATCATCCGCCTGTACCAGGCACGCCACCCGCTGCTGGATCAAGCCAGTGTGGTCTCCATCGACGTGGAGCTGGACGCCCAGACCTATGCGCTGGTAGTCACCGGCCCCAACACCGGCGGCAAGACGGTCACGCTGAAGACGGTCGGCCTGCTGGCGCTGATGGCGCAGTCCGGGCTGCACATCCCTGCCCACTCGGGCTCGGAGATCAGCCTGTTCAAGCAAATCTTCGCCGACATCGGCGACGAGCAGTCCATCGAGCAGTCGCTTTCCACCTTCTCCGGGCACATCACCAACATCATCCGCATCCTGGAGCACGCCGACCGGCGCACGCTGGTCATCCTGGACGAACTGGGCGCGGGCACCGACCCCCAGGAAGGCGCTGCCCTGGCGCGCTCTCTGCTGACCCACCTTTTAGAGCGCGGCATCACCACCCTGGTCACCACCCACCACCCGGAGTTGAAGGCCTTCGCCCACTCCACGCCGGGGGTGGTCAACGCCAGCGTGGAGTTCGATCTGGAGACGCTGCGCCCGACCTTCCACCTGACCATCGGTCTGCCCGGGCGTTCCAACGCGCTAGCCATCGCCCAGCGGCTGGGCATGCCCGAGCCGATCATCCAGGTTGCCCGCTCTGAGCTCTCGCCGACCGACCTGCGCGCCGAAGACCTGCTGGATGAGATCCACCGCCAGCGCGACCAGTCGCGCAAGGCACGCGCCGCGGCCGACAAGGCGCGCCTGGAGGCGGAAACGCTGCGCGCCGAGCTGACCCGCCGGATGGAGAAGATCGAAGACGAGCGCCGCCAGGTGCTTGAAAAGGCGCACAAAGAGGCCGGAGAGCAGCTGCAGGAGTTACAGGACGAGCTACGCGAGGCACGCCGCTCCCTTGCCCGTGCCCGCCAGCCGCTGGACGTGCTGGAGGCGGTGGAGGAACAGGTTGAGATCCTACAGGAGACGGTCGAAGCACCGGTCGAGCGCCGCCAGGCGGAACTCCCCGGGCAGCCGGTGCGGCGGGCAATCCGCCTGGGTGATAAGGTCCGCCTGCGCACGCTGAACACCAATGGGGTGGTCACCTCGCTGGGCGAAGAGGAAGCCGAGCTGCAGGTCGGCGCCCTGCGCATCCGCGCCCGCCTTTACGAGCTGCAGCTTGCCGGTGAGCCCGATCCAGGAACTGAAAAGCGAGCACCCTTGCCGGATGGGCAATTACCCACGGCGCGTGACCTGCTGGCGGCACGCAAATCCCGCCCGGAGGCTATCCTGTCCGAATCGCCCGGCATCGAGCTGGATCTGCGCGGCCAGCGCGCCGAAGAAGCTCTGGATGCATTGGACCGCTACCTGGACGCTGCCTACCTGGCAGGGCTGCCCTGGGTGCGCATCATCCACGGCAAAGGCACCGGCAAGCTGCGCCAGGCGGTGCGCGAGACATTGAGCAGCAACCCCAATATCAAGTCCTTCGAGTTCGGGCGGTGAAAAAGAAGGCGGCGACGGCGTCACCGTGGCCAAATTAGCCCTTTAACCTGCTGATCCGAAAATGAGGTTTACAATTAACCCATGCCCCTCACCGCCATCCTGATCGGCGCCGGCCAGCGCGGCGCACTGGACTATGCCCCCTATGCCCTGTGCCACCCCGATGAGATCCAGTTCATCGCTGTAGCCGAGCCCATCCCAGAGCGCCGCGAGCGCTTCGCCCGCCAGCACCACCTGCCCGCCGAAAATGTATATGCGAGCTGGGAGCCGCTGCTCGCCCGCCCAAAAATGGCCGACGCCGCCCTGGTCTGCACCCAGGACCAGCAGCACACCGCCCCGGCACTGGCGGCGCTGCAGGCTGGTTACCACGTGCTGCTGGAAAAACCGATGGCGACCCGCCAGGAGGAGTGCATCCAGCTGGTGGAGACCGCCGAGCAAACCGGGCGACAATTGCACATCTGCCACGTGATGCGCTACACCCGCCACGCCCAAACCATCCACCAGGTCATCCAATCCGGCGCATTGGGCGAGATCATCAACGTCGACCAGCGCGAGAACGTCGCCTACTGGCACATGGCCCACAGCTACGTGCGCGGCAACTGGGCCAACGCCAGCCAAAGCAGCCCGATGATCCTGGCCAAGTGCTGCCATGATTTCGACATTCTGCTGTGGTGGCTGGGGCGGCGCTGCGAGCGGCTGAGCAGCGTGGGCGGGCTGCGCCACTTCCGCCCGGAGAATGCCCCCGATGGGGCACCTGAGCGCTGCCTGGATGGCTGTCCGGCGGCGCAGACCTGCCCCTATTACGCTCCATACATCTACCTCGACCTGGTGCCCTTGTGGCGCTCCTTTGCAGAGACGGCTGCCGGCTTCCCCCGCTGGGCCATGCAAGCCAACCTGCGCTCCCCCGGCCTGATCCGCTCATTGAGCAGCCTGGTTCCCCTGCTGCGCCAGGTGAGCGATTACCGCGGCTGGCCGCGCTCGGTGGTGGCAGTCGATCCCACGCCCGAGAATGTCCTGGATGCGTTGAAACACGGCCCCTATGGGCGCTGTGTCTACCGCTGTGGTAACGATGTGGTTGACCACCAATCCGTGCTGATGCAGTTCGAAGGGCCGCTCTCGGTGACCCTGACCATGCACGGGCATTCGCACATCGAGTACCGCACCACGCGCATCGAGGGTACGCGCGGCCGGTTGATGGCTGAGTTGGGGTTGGGTGGGGCGTGGGTCGAGGTGCGGGAGCACCGCAGCGGGAAGCGGGAGCGCTTCAACACCAGCGCACACCTCGGGGAAGGACACGGCGGCGGTGACAACGAGCTGATGGCAGCCTTTGTCCACAGCCTGCGCTCCGGCGGGGGACAGGCACTGACGCTGGGACGCCAATCGCTGCAGTCGCATCTTCTGGCTTTTTCAGCCGAGCAGGCGCGCCTCAGCGGGGCTGTTCTTGAAGTTTAAACCGGGCAGCGAGCGGCTGCCCGGTCGCACACATTACTCCAGAGGAGAGTTTACGATGAAACATCGCCTGCTATCTACGATATTGCTGCTGGCCATGCTGTTCTCGCTGGCCGGCAGCGCCCAGGCTTCGCTCGCCGGCGCCACCGCCCTGCTGCAGGTCTTCGTTCCCGATGCCAGCGCCATGCAACGCTTCGCCTCCACCGGCCTGCCCGCCTACACGTTTTTGGATGGCTTCTTGCTGACCGGGGCATCTGCCGCCCGGCTGTCGCTGCTGGATGCCGCCGGGCTGGAATACAGCCTGCTGGATGATGATCTGCGCGGCGGGCGATATTACCTGGCTTATGTACGCTCGGGCCAGCTTCCACCCGCCTGGGAGGATTATGGTCAATTGCTGTTGACCGGCGCCAATTATGCCCTGCTGCGCAGCACGCCAGAAGGCACCGCCCGCCTGGCCTCCACCGGCATCGGCTTCCGGGCAGTCACCCTGTCGCCCAAGCCGCTGCCAGACCGAAATGCAGAAGCCGACATCTTCCCCGCCGTGGTCGTCCCTGACCCGCTCGTCCAACAAATCATCGACCAGGTCACGGAGAGCGAGGTGTATGACCTGACCAGCGGCCTGAGCGGCGAGACATTGGTCACTGTTGGAGGGGAACCTTATGACATCAATACCCGCTACACCTACAGCGGTGAACCAATCCAGAAAGCCACCCAATACGTCGGCGAGTACCTGAGCGACCTGGGGCTGACGGTGGAATACCACACCTGGGAAACCGGCACGCCTCCCAATGTGATCGGCAAGATGCCCGGGTTGGTCACCCCGCGCAATATTTACATTATCGGCGGTCACCTGGACGACATGCCCACCGGCTCGATCGCCCCTGGCGCGGATGACAATGCCAGCGGCTCGGTGGCGACCATGTTGGCGGCGAAGATATTCTCCCAATACTACTCGGGCTGCACGCTGCGCTTTGCCTTCTGGACCGGTGAGGAACAGGGCCTGCTCGGCAGTTATGAATATGCCGAGCGGTCCAGGCTGCAGAAGGAGACCATCCTGGGGTACATCAATCTGGATATGATCGCATGGAACTCTGATAACCGCCCGGGGATCGACCTGCACGCCTGGGACGAGATGCCTGCCACGCTGGAACTGGCGCAACTGTTTAGCGATGTCATTACCGCCTATGCGATAAACCTGGATGCAGATATTTTTGATACCGGTATGGGCGCCAGCGACCATGCTTCCTTTTGGGACTTCAATTACGTCTCCATCCTGGCAATCGAAGACGACTCTGATTTTAACGACTACTATCACACCACCAATGACCAGCTGCAATATCTCAACATGCCCTACTACACCGACTTCGTCAAAGCATCCCTTGCCACCTTCGCCCACATGAGCAACTGCCGGCTCCCTACCGGCTCGCTGGACGGCACGGTGAGCGCCGCCAGCAGTGCTGATCCCATTCCGGGCGCCACCCTGGTCTTCACCAACCCGCTGGGGTACACTTTCAACACCCTGACCGACTCCAACGGTTATTACACTTCCTTACTTCCCGCCGGTGTTTACACCGCCACGGTCAGCGCCGACGGTTATCCACCAGTCACGGTGAGCGAAGTTACCGTTGTGGCTGATACGCTGGTTACTCAGGATTTTGAGCTGCCCCTGCTGCCTGAGTCCTGGGTGATCTACTTGCCGCTGAATTTGAAGGGAGAAGATTAACCTTTTATTGTTATCAGTATATATATAGTCGTCGTAGTAGGGGTTGTGGATAAGTGGAGAAAACACCTGTGCGGGATTGGGCTGCCGGGGATATGGGGGGCGACCTGGTCAGCCATCCATCCCTGGGTGGTAAAACCGTGTTTTCTCTCCACAGGGCGAACCGGGATAACATTGGAGAAAAAGAGCCTGTTTTCCCCATCCCACAGGCAGTTGTGCTCCATGGGGGGTGCCCAAAAGCACCCCCCACATATAGGGGTAAGCAGAAAAACAAAATCAGATAGAATTCCCGGTTTCTCCCCAGTTAAAGCACTTTATCCACAGTTTTTCGCGAGTTATCCACAGGGTAGCCGATTTTTAGTTCTTCGTTGCGGCGTAGATAGCCCCAATATATAGCCGCCTTTTTTGAACACATGGTGTTCATCATTCTCTGGATTTGTCTAGGCGCTAGGAGATCACATTGCTCGCTCAAAGTGTTGACTTATGACAATAGGGATATATAATACTATTGTGAAATGAATTTAAGCACTGCCCGGTTAGGTGACAGAAGGGTCTTGTTGCCATCGTTGCCATTGTTCTGCTACCTTCAAGAAGTCGTCACTTGACATGACGGCTTCTATTTTATTTATTCGTCTAATCCCCAACCCAATCATCGCAAGGAGGAATTATGTCTACAGCTTCAGGTACGATTTATCGATCAGGGGGAAAAGAGCGCGTTTCTTATGCCACCATAAAAGCCTACAAAGCCGGTCAAACCAAATACGCAACGACCGACGATGGTGGCGAATTTACCCTGGACATTCCAACGCCAGGCATGTGGACCTTTGTTGCCCTGGAAACGGGAAGTTTCGCCAGCGAACCGCAGCAGCTTGACATGGATCAAGACCGGACGGATATCAAGATTTATTTGGAACGCATCGCAGAAACCGTCGATGACAAAGCGGGTCGCGTATTTTTTTGGATCGTGTTTGGTCTCTTTTGGGCGGTGATCATCCTGTACATGGTAGCGCATCTATTTCTCGTCGATTCAGGCGATGGTTTCAGTATCTGGTCAGAAGACCCCCTGCGCTACCTTGAAATATTACTTTGGGGGCTGGCAGGTATCCTGGTGAGCAAAATCTTCACCACCGGCTGGTACTTGCGCAGCCATCGTTTTTACCGGGAGGGCGTGCTGATGCATCTTGCCCACATTGTCGCCACACCGATTCTGGTGTTGATCACCGTCCTGCTGCTCTCGCTGGTAAAGCTGGAATTCACCCTGGCGAACAGCAATGCGATCACCATCGACCTGTCCGTGCCGACAATCATGGTGGCGTTTGCGTTCATCATCGGCACCAGCCCCTGGCCTCTGTGGAATTTCATCCTGAATACAGCGAAGCGGTTCACCGGTAAGCTTGAATGAGGCTATCCCGGCCATTTTCAACTTATCCAAATCCTAACCCTTGCCTGTGCATCTCTTGGTTAATACCAAATGAGGTGAAATGCGGGCATTAGAAGTATGGAGGTGAATGATGAGCAATCATGATAAAGATTACCAGCAGCAGCAAGATCAGGCCCTCAAGTTCCTCAAAGGCGTCTTTGGCGTAAAACCGCCCAAGGTAAGCGCTCCTACGCCTGGCTTGCCTACCGTCGCACCGCTGCCCCTCAGTGCCGAGACTCCGGTCGGGAAAAACCAACCCGAATTTTGGGCTGACGCTCCCTGGAGGCTTGAGCCAGATCAAAATAAAATTCCGCTGCTCTTCCTGGTCAGAGATACCAATATCGTGAAGCCCGCCAAGGGTCCCTGGCGGCTGGATATGCTGAAAATTCAGCAGTGGATGCCTGGCGTGGTCTGGGAGGACGTGCTGGCGCTGCTGCCCGCCGACCTGCCCAGGGTGAACGGCAATGGCATGTTCCAACTCAGAACCTGGTGGCACAGCCTGAAGATCCCCCTGGCAAAATTCAAGGGGGCTGTGCGCGGCAAACCTTTGCGCCTGCGGGTGGGTTTTCATGGCAGCTATTACCCCTATGATAAGCCATCCCATATCTACATCCATCTGGAAACATTCCTCGCCGGGCATGCCCTGCCGTTAAGCCGGGCGGCAAATACACACCAGCCCCGGCGCTGGTTCTATGGCGACACCCACTACCACTCGGTGTATACCAACGACATCAAGGAGCTTGGCAACCCGGTGCCCGAGTCGTGTACGGCGGCACATGCTCTTGGCCTGGATTGGCTGGTGATCACCGATCATTCCTGCGACCTTGATGACGTTGACCCGGACGTCAGCCCGCAAACCCGTTGGGAGCGCTTGAAAGCCGACACGGCGAACCCAAACGTCTCCAACGACCAGTTCCGCTGCATCCTGGGTGAAGAGATCACCCTGCTTGGCAAGGGGGACACCCTGGTCCACATGCTGGCTTTTGGGGGAATGGACAAGATGGTCGAGGGCGCCTTCCTGCCCGATGAGGGCGGTTTCATGACCGAGGTGTTCCAGGAGACCATCCAGGCATTGCTGCACCAGGCAGCCAAGAACGGTGGCTATTCAAAGGATGAAGCCCGGCGCATGTTTGGCAAGGTCCACCCCTTTGAAAAAGTCCTCACCCTGCTCCCACCACAGACGCTGCTCTTCGCCGCCCACCCCTTCCAGTTAGCTCAGCCGCCGCCTCCCGGAAAATGGGTGAATGAACATTTATCCCACCCCCGCCTGACGGGCTTCGAGTTCTGGAATGCGCGCATCCGGCGCAGCGCACACCTGACGCTCAACCCATTCGATAGTAAAAAGTGGTCAGACCCCGCCGAGCTGATCAAGCAGGATCAAAAACGAATCAAGAAAGTTAAAGCCTGGGCGGATGGCGAATGGGAGCTGGCACTGCGCCAGGGCCTGGCAAACTGGTCTGCAGCTGACCGGCTTCCCGGCTTGCGCCCGGTCTTCCTGGCAGGCTCAGATGCGCATGGTAGCTTCAATTACAGCGTCGGCATGAGCTGGGATTACCGCCGGCGGCTGATTGTCGATGACGATGCGCTTGGCAAGGTACGCACGGTCGTATACCTGCCGGATGCCTACACGGATGCCATCCCGCCGGAGGCAGAGATCCTGGCGGCGATGCGCAAAGGCTCCTGCGTGGTCACAGACGGCCCGATCGTCACCTTCTCCGTAGAGCAGCAGGGTAAAACCGCCCATCTGGGGGAGGTGATTACTGTCTCGGGCAGTCAGGATATTGATCTGAAGATCCAGGCGTTCACCACGCCCGAATTTGGCCCGGCGGAGCAGGTCGAGCTGGTCACCTGCTTCCGCCATCGTCGAAAGCCGGTGAAAACGATCCTGCAGAAAGGGGATACCGTGACGATCCAATTGAACGGGTTACAGGGCTACTGCCGTTTGTTCGCCCAAACCGCCGGCCCGGACGGTGAGCTTTTCTGCTGCTTCACCAACCCGATCTGGGTGCGTGTCACGGGTGGTAAGGCGGGTAAGCTGGTGGCAAGTTATAAGTAGGAGATGCCCAAGAGATGGGGCAGTTCTGGAGGATGCAGAGATGACTGATCAGAAAACGAATAATAAAAATGGCCCGCAAAAGCCATGGCGGCGCGGCGCCATGATCAAGCTGAATAAATCGGTGACGGACGACCTGTACCCGGTATACTACCAGATCGCTAAGGAAACCCGCCAGGATGTGGGCTTGATGATGAAGCTTCCGGTGTTCATCAAAGACCCCCTGGTGGCGCTGGAAAATCCCACCTTGGGGGTGCAGGAAATTTATGTGCGGTTAGAGAAGAATATAAGCGCCGGCCCAACCAGTGCGCGCATTGCAGTGGTCGATTTTAACGCGGATACCCAAACGCTGCTGGATCCGGTGGTTTGGGATGAAGTAGAAGGTTGGTTTCACACCCCCATTTCTGAGACAGACTGGCTGCCGGGTGCACCCAAGGTCCCTGAAGATATTGATGATCCCAAGCAGATAAAGAACCCGGAAAAATATAAGCAGCAGTATCAGCAATTCATCGATAAAACAGTCAAGAACCCCTATTTTCACCAGCTGAATGCCTGGGCGGTTGTCCAGCGCGTGTTGGAATTTTATGAAGAACCCTGGGCTTTGGGACGCCCGGTGCCCTGGGGTTTTGACGGCAACCGCCTGATCATCGTCCCGCATGCCGGCTATGGAGATAATGCGTATTACGACCAGCATTCCAAATCGCTGCAGTTTTACTATTACGGCGACCAGCAGAGCCCGCGCTACACCTGCCTCTCGCATGACATCATCGCCCACGAGACCGGGCATGCCATCCTGGATGGCATCCGGCCAATGTACAACCAGCTCTCGTCGCTGCAAACCGCCGCTTTTCACGAGTTCATTGGCGACCTGACCGCCATCCTGATGGCGCTGTTCAATCATGATATCCGCCGTTTTGTCAGCCAGACATCCGCAGGCCTGGCAGGAGCCAATGTTGTGGCTGACCTGGCTAAGGAGTTTGGGCAGGAAGTTGCGGGGCGAGATTACCTGCGTACCGCTTTTAATAAGCTAAAAATGAAAGATGTTGCTGGCAGCCTGGTGCCGCACACTGTTTCGCAGGTGCTGACCGGTGCCATGTGGGAGATCCTGGTCACCATTGCCACCAAGCACCTGCAGAAGAACCTGTTAGGGAAAAAAGTGACCCCCGCCCAGGCCTTGTATTGGGCGGCGGATCGCTTCCGCCGGGTGGCTTTACAGCCAATTGACCTGTGTCCGCCCTGCGACATCCAATTCATTGATTACGCCAGGGCGGTGATCCGCAATGATATCCTCACCAATCCGGTGGATGAGCAGGGCTACCGCCCGGCGATGCTGGATGTCTTTCATGCACGCGGCCTGTGCACCTGCCAGTATAAACCGGGGAAGGATTTGCTCGAAGATTGTGCCTTCAGAGAAGTGCTGTCCCAAGAGCGGATGGATTTCGTTTATCCCGACATTGGGCGTCTCTCCCGCTCGCGCACTGCGGCCTACTATTTCCTGAGCGACAATCGCCGTCTGCTGCACATCCCTCCCCACCAGGATGTGCGCGTGGTGGACTTGTACGATACCATTAAAATCGGAGCGGCGGCTGAGCGCCTGCCGCGCGAAATCGTGCTGCAATACGCCTGGCAGGAGGTTGTCGAGCTAAAGAAAGACCGAGAGGCTGACCTGGATTTCAAGACCTGGAATGGCAAGACCTACAACCTGGACTGCGGCGGGACGCTGGTCTTTGACGAGCGCGGCAACCTGCTCTCCTGGTTCCGAAAACCCGGCACCGAGCACCTCGCTGAAACTGAAGAACAAGATATCCGCCGGCGCCTGGCAATTTATCAAGCCGCCCCCACGGCGCTCAAGCGTAACGATATCCCCACCAAATTGGAGTTGGGGCTGCTCAAGGATTTAGAGGTTGGACGGCAGCGCAAGCAAGCCCTGTTGGGCTACCTGTCGGCGGTCATCCGCAATGGGCTGGTTGGCCCCACCCAGGCGGAGAGCCGTTTCAGTGAAGCATCCAGGCCGGTCACGGCTTTCGAGCAGGCAGGTGTCGTGCGTTTCGAGGTGACCCCGCACCTGCGCGCCGGCGAGTATGACAAAGAGGAGGACGGATGGACGGTCAATTATTAGTGCGCCTGTACAACGTTGGCCTGGGCGACTGCATCTACCTGCGCGTGCCCGACCTGCACCGGGAAGTCCATATCCTGATCGACTGTGGCAACAAATTCAATACCCTGGACCGGCTGGGCGAGTGTATCAAGCACCTGGAGGACGAGCTTCCGGCGGGTTCACCGGGCAAAAAACGCCTTGACCTGCTTGTAGTCAGCCACCCCCACGAAGACCATCACAAAGGCTTTGAAGAAGAGTTCTTCAAAAATATCGAAATCGGCCACATCTGGCTCAGCCCGGCATTCGACCGGCTCAATCCCAAAGCCCAAGGCTTTCAGGCATTAAAGGCGGCTGCCCAGCGCGCCCTGAGGGGCCTCTCGGCCTTTGCTGCCGGGGAGATGAAAGCGCAGGTCGAAGAGCTGCTCAGCCTGTCCAAGGAAGAAGCGGTCGATTTGCTGTGCAAGGGCATGGACAAAGGCATTTTGCCCGTGTATGTGACCGCCGACACGCCCCCTGGCGAGCTGAAGATCTTTGAAGACCCGGCGGTCGAGCTCAAGGTTCTCGGCCCGATGGCAGAAATCGATGCTTACTACCTGGGTGGTACCGGCCTGATGAATGCGCCGAGCGGCGCTGCACCGCAGGGGATGGCGGAGGGGTACCAGGCGCTGTTTCCCGGCGAAGAGCAGAAAGTGGTGCGCACACCGCGCAACATCAGTGCCCAGGATTTTGAGCTGCTGCGCGGCCGCATCCAGGCCAACGCGCTGGCGGCAGCGGAGCTGGCCGGCAAAACGGAGAACAACCTGAGCGTGGTGCTGCTGCTCGAATGGCACGGGCGCCGCCTGCTCTTCCCCGGCGACGCCGAGTGGAGCGGTAAAAATAACATTGCGGTGAAGCCAGGAAAGAGCAACAGCAGCTGGAATGTGATGTGGCAGGAGCGGCATGCCGACCTTGCCCAGCCGCTGGACTTTCTCAAAATTGGCCACCACGGCAGCGAGAATGCCACGCCGTGGGCGCCGGCGGATAAAAAAGGGAAAATTCCGGCCATCAACCAGATCCTGGACGCGCTGTTGCCCCTTCCCCAGCCGGGGGAAACCCCTCGCGCTTACGCCGTGGCTTCGACAGAGCGGACGACGCGCTGGCCTTCGATCCCCAATGCCGAGCTGATAGAGACGATTGGGAGGCGGGTGGTGAACAGCCGCACGGCGTACGTTGAAGCGAAAAAGCCGCAGTCGGTCAAACCCCACGTGCCCCAACCGCAGCGCACCGACCTGGAAGAACAGGTGAGCGGAGCGCCGTTGCCGTATATCGATATTAGTTTTGATCCAGTGGAGTGAAAAACACTGGGGAGGAGCAGAGAGAATCGCCCCTCCCCGGTAGGAATGCTAGAGATGCAAGGAATGGGTAAGCTATGTCCATAAGAGGCGGATCGACCACCCAGTCGGGAATTTATTACCAGAATACCGTCGCAGCCTTGTATCTGGGGCGTATGCTGGATCCAAGGATCAGTGACCTGACTCAGCAGATCACTACCGTTCGATCTGAAGCGCGTGCGTTTGTGGATGATATCGTGGTGCAGTATGCGGACAGTCATTACCGCTTCATCCAGGTAAAAGAAAACATTGAACCGGTACCGGGCAACAAGAAATGGCAAAAGCTGTGGGAAGATTTCGAAAATCAGCGCTGGGATGCTGACTTCAAGAACGAGGACCGGCTGGTGATATGCCTGGGTAAGCTGGACAACTGGTTCTCTAAATTGAATTCGCTTTGCGAGCGAGCGCGGGGGGCGAAGGATTTAGCTGAGTGGGATGAGATTTTAAGCAACCAGGCGCTGGGAAAAATCGAAAAAAGCGTCAGACAGCTGCTGTCACCCGGGCATCAGAACTCTGCAGACAGCCTGAAGCTGCTTTCAGTCGTCGAAGTAGAGCAGAAGCCGTTGGACATCCTGGAAAGCATGGTGCCAAACTGGATGCCGCCTAACAACAAGGGCGAACAGATCCTATTCAGTGCCTTGCGTGACCTGTGCGGTGAGAATGCGCGCAACAAGCTTGAAATGGACCGCTCACTGCTCAGCGCTCGCTTGAAGAGCTCGTATGGGATTGAGATTTTCCCCGCGCCTGCAGCAAAAGAAAATTACACCATCCTTGGCAGTGTGGTATTTGAAGATGGGCGACCGGTAGAGAATGCAAGTGTGGATGTAATAGGACTGGATATTGATCAGGTAATCACGCTTGCGGATGGCTTTTTTAGATTTGTTGTTGATGATCAACCATCCTGGGTCCTGCACGCGACGTACCGGGATATACCTTCGCAAACGACGGTGGCGAAAGAGCAAATCGACCAGCCGGTCATGATCCAATTTCCATACCTGGCATGTTTTTCAGTCGATTCACCGGTTGAAAATGAAGAGATACCTCTGGGTGAAAACCAGGGGCGAATCCTTGAAGGCTCTTTTCCCATCTTAGCCTCCACCCCATTCGCTGAGACAGCTAACGTAGATATTGAAGTCCGGACGCATCCTGAGGGGATTCCCGTTGAACAAATAGGTAAATGTAAGATTTCCCATTACCAGGGGAAATGGTATTACGAGAGCGCAAAATTTGCTGGCGAGGGGGTTTATGATGTTACCGCTAAAGCAAATATTGGGGATAAAGAAGACTTCCGCAGAGTTCGAATAAATTGTATCCAGAAAGATAAATATTACCAGCAAGCGATCGACGAAGATCGAAATACTCGGGGGGTTAAGCGGCTGCCACCGAAAAAAGCCGGTGAAATAAATCTCAACGAACGCAAACAAGCCTTATACCAGTTACAGTTAGAATTCTTTAGATACTATCCTCGTGACCTCATCAATGCTGCTCTAGCGATCGATAAGACACTGGAGATATTGGATCAAATCTTACCGCTTTACCCCGAGGATTATTGGCTGCAGAATGCACGTGCCTATACCTTCAAGAACTATGCCATGGTAATGCGCGATAGCCAGCATAGCGAAGAGTTTTACCGGGCGTTATCAGAAGCCGAGAGGATGTTCAAAGCTGTGCGTGATCAAGATCCAAGTGACGCTGGCGCCTGGAATGGTCTTGGCAGCGTAGCCATGTTGCGCGGAGAATATCAAAAGGCTTTGGTTTATATTGACATGGCCCTGGAGATCGAACCCAACTATGAAGCCGCACTCCAAGATAGGGAAATGATCATGAGGTTGATGAAGAGATAAGCGTTGAATAGGCTTCATGTGTGAGCACTCCTCGTGTGAGCCGGAGCGTAGCGACGAATTAAACCAGCACGTAAAGATGGAGAAGAGAACTATGAGCGTTATTGGTAAACTCAAAAAACGTGGCTTTGTCATGACCGGCGGCGGCGCCAAGGGCCTGTACGAGGCCGGCGTCATCCATGCTTTTCATATTACCGGGATGGAGTTCGATGTCATCACCGGCTCGTCGATCGGGGCGATGAACAGCGCTTTCTTTGCCGAGTACCTGTACCAGAAGCGCGGGCTGCCGGGCGAAGTGCTCGCCGACCCGCTGCAGGCGGTAGAGGCGCTGGACCCGCTGGTCAAGGCCTACCACCATGCCTGGCTGCTGATGCCGGATAAACGCGTCATCGACGACAGCCCGGAGGGCCCGCTGGGCAAGCTGAAGGATGATCTGCTGCGCTTCAACCTGAGCCTGCCGCAGCTGGTCCGCCTCGGCTGGTGGTGGACCGATCCCCAGCGCGGGGCGCTACCCGAGCCCGGGGTGTGGGCCGCGGTGCTCGCGTTGGCGCGCGAACTGGGTGAGCGCCTGGGAGGAGCAGGGCAGGTGCTGCGCATCTTCAAGGAGCAGCGCACAGCGCTGCTGCAGGAGGCCATCCGCACCTACCTGAGGCGTTTTGGCATGGATCGTTCGCTCATTCCCCCCGGCGAAGATCGCAAGATCAGGGATATCTTTACCCAGCCCGTCTCCCCGCTCCGCCCGGAGCACATGGCGGGGGCGATGACCGCCGATGAACCCGGGGTCAAGAAATTTATCCTGGTCGACCCGAGGCGCACACTGCGCGATTATGCCCGTCTGGGCATCGAGGTGCGCCTGACACGCGCCAACTACCGCACCGGGCGCCTGGAGATCTCCGCCTATATGCCGCCGGAGAATTTTGTGCGCTTTATGCACAAGCAAGCCTGGCGGCTGCAGAGATATGATCCGGATGCCATCCCGCTGGGCAGCTTCCGCCTGCAGGTTCCCGGAAATCCGGCGGCCATCGACGCTGCCATCTGCTCAGGGCGCTTCCCTGGCGTGTTCACCCCCTTCCCGCTCACCGAAATTTACCCTGCCAGCGATCCCGAAAATGCCCTCTTGTATCGCTTGCTCAACGGTTGGCTGGGCGACCCCCAGGTCGAGGCGGCTCTGGCTCAGGCATATCAGTCCATCAAGGGAGAGACTGCAGAGGGGAAGGACAGTTGGGAGCGCCTCATTGCCAGCTGGCGCGATTCTGCCGAGATGTGCGATTTCTTCCCCAAGGAGAGCGACACCTACGTGGACGGCGGCGCTATCGACAACACCCCCTCCAACAGCGCGGTGGACTTTGTGCGTGAATGGGCTGAGCAAAGCAGGCACTCCAGGCGGGAGGTGGCGCTGGAACTGTTTGTCATCTTCCTCGGGGCAGAACCGAAGGTCGCGCCGGATGAAGTCAAAGATCCCAATTTCTTCCAGGTGGTACAGCGCACGCTGGAGATCCAGGGTATTGCCAAGCAGACCAGCGATACCAATACGGTCAGCACGATCAACACCTTCGGGCAGCGCGGCGAAGAGCTGGGGCAGGCGTTGAAATTGGTCCTGGAGTCCTTCCAGGAGAACCTGATGGACCTGAGCGAGGCACAGCGCGGGCAGATCGAAAGCCATCTGCGCGACAAAGCCCGCCAGCTGGGATTGAAAGGCTACCTGGGCAGAGATGCCGAGGGTATCCTCGAACGGATGAGCCGCTGGGCGGATGACCAGGTAGCAAATGGCTTGCCGCTGCATGTCGAGGAGGTCAAAATCTACCCGCAGGAGATGCCCCTGGGCACGCTGCAGTTCACCGAGCGCCTGGGCTACCGCCAGGAGAATGCGCTCAAGATGCTGACCATGGGCTGCTACAACGCCTTATGGGCTCTGCAGGCACACCTGGAAGCACAAAAAGAAGCCGATCTGGATGACCGCGACCGGGTGGCGCTGGGATTGGTTCGCCGGTGGACGGGCATCGCGCAATGGCCCGAAAAGCAGCCGGATATCGAGCCATTGCGCCAGGCATGGCAGTGCCAGCGCACCGCCTGTGTCTTCCACACCGGTATATGCGCCCATGGCAAGAAGAAAACCGTTTAATCGCTCTCCAGCAGTTCCGGCTGGCTCTCCTGAACGGTGCGATACCCATGCGCCTGCCACAGATCAGCCGCCAGGCGGGTGGGATCGGTGCGCAGTCCCTGGTGGGCGAAGTACTCGCAGACGCGGGTGATATCGCGGCGGAAGATCTGGTAGCCGCTGCGGTGCCGGCGCGGTGAGATGACCTGGGGGAAATCGATCAGCGTGATCTCCCCCTGCCAGTAGAGGATGTTGTAGGCCGAAAGGTCGGCGTGGACGATGTCATTGTCCAGCATCAGGTCGACATTGTGCAGCACGCGCTCAAAGAGCGGTTTGGCCTCCCCCCGCTTCAGCCGCACCGTATTGAGTGTCGGCGCCGCGGTCAGCTCGTCCCCAATGAAGCCGATCAAGATAGCGTTTTCGCCCATCTCATACGGCTGTGGAACGTCCGCGCCGGCGGCGTGCAGGGTTTTCAGTGCCTGGAACTCGTGCGCCAGCCAGGACTGGTGGCGGATCTGCTCCCCGTACACGCTGCGCTTGCGCTGCGCCTTGAGCATGCCCAGGTCGACGATGCGGTTGCCGTTCTCATCCAGCACCTCCCGGTCGAGGCGGTAGAGATTATCCTTCTTCAGGTTGCGAAATTGGCGCGGGCGGAAAACCTTGGCTGCCAGGGATGGCGCCTGGACAGCCTGCCCCGAAGCGCATTGGTAGACGGACGCTTCCTTGCCGCCCTTGACCATGCGTAAAATATCCGCAATCCAGCCCCGCTCGTAAAAGCCGCCCAGCGAGTTCAGCAGCCAACCCTGTTCGTGCCGGGAAGCGCGGTAGGAGAACTCAAAGGATTTGCGCGAGTCATCCTGAGTTTGGACAAACTGGGCGGCGCTGGCTGGCTGCCTTTCTGCGCCAGAGCGAGCTGTTTTTTTGATCTTCTCGAACTTCACGACCGGTTGATCGTCATCGAGATTTTCCATCATTTCAAGAGCAATATCTAGCTTCATAATCCTTCTATCCAGAAAAACAATTCCTGCTGCAATGACCTGCGATCAGGAAAATAAAAACCGCAGGCTGAGGCGCCTGCGGTGAGAAGGATACGGTCAACGGTCGGATGAATCCGCCGGGGTTACCGCTTGCTCCACACAGGGGGCGCGCTCAAAAGATACATTTTGACTGCAACGACGTTATGCATTTGTAACACGCCTCCTTTTATGAAATAATGGCAGGATTGTATCACCCGCTTCCTGCAGCGTCAAGCTGGTTGTCTTTGGTTAGGTGCAACGCACTATTAAAGTGCGTTGCACCTGGTTGCAACTTGATCCGAGCTTGACAGACCAACCAAATAAGATTATTATCTAATTAGATATTCATCTAACACCGGGAATCGAATGGACACTCCATCCATCCTCTGGGACCTGGGCACGGCGTACGACCTCTTCGCCAGCCTGACCGTCCTGCACCAACCTGATCGTTTTGGGCTGCGCGCCTCCTGGGCGGCGGGCGTGCGCTCGCGCCTGCCGGCGCCGCACCGCCAGGTGTTGGAAGATGCGCATGATCTGTTTGCCGTCCCGCTTGCCTGGCTGTACGGGCTGCCGGCGCCCAAGGACGCCGCCACCGCCTTGCAGGTCCTGGCGCAGCTTCCTGCTGCGCAAAGGCTGCCGGCACTGGCGCTGGCGCCGGATGCGACGCCTGAAGCGGCACAAATCCTGCGCGGCGTTTACGCGCAGCGCGCCTGGGATGATGCTGCCCTGGACAGCTTGCGAGTTGCCTACCAGCATCGCAGCCGCCCGGTCCGCCCGCGCACCCTGGTAAACATCCTGGAATGGTGGTCGCGACCGGACGAGTTTGGCGAGCGCTACCTGGCAGCGATGCAATCCTATCAGGCGGTATTTTTCAACGAAGAAGAACGGCGCATTGCCCCGGTGCTTGCCGCTGCCCAGGATGATGCCCGGCGCCAGGCCGAAAAACTTGCCTTTCCCCAGCTGGTGGAATTTCTTTCGCAGGGTGTGCAGATCGCCGCGCTGAGCGAGGCCCCCCGAGTGGTGCTGGCGCCCTCCTACTGGATCACACCGCTGGTCATTTACGGGCAGGTCAGCCCGGATACGATGCTGATGTTATTTGGCGGTCGACCGGCAGACATGCCTCTGGTGCCGGGCGAGATGGTCCCGGATGCCATGCTGCGGGCGTTGAAGGCGCTCTCCGACCCCACCCGGCTGCGCATCCTGCGCTACCTGGCAGACCAGCCGCAGACCTCCTCCCAGCTTTCCCGCCGCTTACGCCTGCGCACACCCACCATGACCCACCATATGAATGCCCTGCGGTTGGCGGGGCTGGTGCATTTACAGGTGGATGAACAGGGCGAGCGGCTGTATACCGTGCGGGCAGAGGCGATCGAAGGCACCTTTGCTGCCTTGAAGCACTTTTTGGAAGTTAACGGTAAGTAAATTCGCTCGAGCGGGGAATCCGCTGGGGTACTTTAGGGAACTGTTACGATGCAGAGAATAGTTCGCGGGTTGGGCAGGACTTTGGTGGATTATGGGAACCATCTGGTGGCTTTCCGTCCCAACGCGCGCCTGTACCTGCTGCATGTCATCCTGGCTGGCTCAGCCATGGGCGTTTTCCGCCTGCTGTTCAACTTTTTTGCCCTCAGCCTGGGCTTTGACGAGGCGCTGCTGGGTAACCTGGTGACCACCAGCAGCGTCACTGCGTTGGTGGTGGCATTGCCCATGGGCTACCTGGCGGATATGCTGGGGCGCAAGGCCGCCTTGTTGATTTCGGCAGCTTTCACCGGCCTGGCGATTGCCGTCATGGTTCTCTTCCCTACGCAGGGCATGCTGCTGGCGATGAACGTGGTCTTTGGCATCGCCCAAAGCCTGGCCGGTGTGACCATGAGCCCCTTCCTGATGGAGAACAGCGGTGAACACGAGCGCACCTACCTGTTCAGCTTCGGCCAGGGCTTGCAGATGGTCTCGGCTTCGGTGGGCAACTGGATCGGCGGTTACCTGCCGTCCTGGGTGGGCAATCTGCGCGGTGTGGATGCAGTCAGCAGCCAGGCATACGGCGGCTCGCTTTTGGCAGTTTCTGCCGCGGCCGGGTTAGCGCTGCTGCCGTTGATGCTGCTGCATACACCCCGGCTGAGTCGCTCGGAACGCACCGTTTTTGCGCCCATATCGTACGCTTACCGGCACCCCCGGCTGTTAAGCAAGCTGATCCTTCCCATGCTGGTGACCTCCATCGGCGCCGGGCTGATCATGCCCTTTCAGAACGTCTTCTTCCGCACCGTCCATCACCAGCCCGATCCGGTGATCGGTACCCTGTTTGCTTGGGGATCACTGGCGATGGGGCTTGGCCTGTTGGCCGCCCCCCCACTGGCTGATCGCATGGGTAAGATCAAGCTGGTGGTGATCACCCAGGGGCTGTCCATCCCCTTCCTGATCCTGTTGGGCTTCGCCCCCTGGTTCTGGGTGAGTGCGGCGGCGTATTATGTGCGCGTGGCATTGATGAACATGAGCGGCCCGGTGTACCAGACCTTTGTGATGGAACGGGTGGAACCCTCGGCACGGGCGACGGTCGCCAGCCTGGTGAGCATGTCGTGGAACTTTGGCTGGGCTTTCAGCCCCACCATCAGCGGCTGGCTGCAGGTGCGTTATGGCTTTGGGCCGCCCTTCCTGGGAACGATCATTTTATATACCATCTCAGTGGCGCTGTACTGGGCATTTTTCTGGCGTAAGTCTCCTGTAGCAGAAACGGCATCGGCGTTGGTTGCCGGCGATTAAATTGCATTCATCCTCTAGGCCAGAAGGGGCGGCGCACAAATCAAGTCGCCGCCCCTTCAAATTTAAGTTATTCCAGACCGGTCAGGTTTTTAGAAACCTGATCTGTCTTTCAGGCAACCTTTTCCGCATCTGCGCATCTAAGCAAACGATAGATCATATGAGATAAGGAGTATTTTCATGGACATGGTAATTGACTTCCCCGGGGGTGCGCAGGTCGATGCGCATTTTGGCCCTTATACGATCCCGACCGACCAGCCGCCTTCTGGCGGTGGAGAGGGCGCGGCGCCCGCACCGTTCACGGTTTTCCTCGCCTCGATTGGCACCTGTGCCGGCATTTACGTGCTGGGCTTCTGCCGCCAGCGCGGCCTGCCGACCGAAGGCCTGCGCATCATCCAGCGTATGCACGGCAACCCAATGACCGGCATGATCGAGAAGATAGACCTGGAGATCCAGACTCCGCCTGGTTTCCCCGAGAAATATCTGCCCTCGCTGATCCGTTCAGCCGAGCTGTGCGCGGTGAAGAAACACCTGGAGAACCCGCCCAGTTTTAATGTCTATACCCAGGCAGCATAACTGGTTTAATTCCTGAAACGAGTGTGAGGCGATGCCAAAGCATCGCCTCACACTCGTTTCAGGGTAAAACGGGGGTTTACTCCGGGGCGATGACCGTCCCTGGTGGCAGCAGCGTATTCTTGGGGATGACCACGATCCCATCGCGCACCACCCAATCTTCGCTGTCCAACTCTGCGCCGAGCGGGAAGGGGCGAATGACCACCCCCGCGCCGATGCGCACGTTCTTGTCCAGGATGGCGCCCTGGATCTGGCAGTCCGGTCCAATACCCAGCGGCAGACCACCGGGTGGAGGTGTGTCTGGTGGATCGTAGTAGTCCGCTCCCATCATAATGGTGTCGCTCATGCGCACCCCGTTGCAGATGTAGCCGCGCAGCCCCACAATGGAGTGGCGGATTTCAGCCCGGTAGATGCGGCAACCCTCGCTCATCAGCACATTGTGCAGCGTAGCCCCGTCCACGATCGAGCCGGGCAGGAAGCGGGCGCGGGTATAGATCGGGCGCTGCGGATCATGAAAATCAAAGGGCGAGTCGGGCAGCGTCAGGCTGAGATTGGTGTCATAAAATGAGCGGATGGTGCCGATATCTTCCCAATACCCGCTGAAATCAAAGCCGAACACGTTGTGGGTCTGGATGGCTTTGGGGATCACCTCGCCGCCGAAATCGTCATCGCTGGAGCTTGCCAGCAAGTCCACCAGCACTTTGGTTTTGAACAAATACAGCCCCATCGAGCCCAGGTAGGGGCGGTGTGGGTCGTCGCGGCTGACCAGTTGCGCCAGCAGCGCCGGCTCTTTCGGTTTTTCGGCGAAGTCAGTGATGCGCCCATCGGCGGTGCGCTTGAGAATGCCGAAGCGGTAAGCCTGATCCGCCGGCACCGGCTGGACGGCGACGGTGATATCGGCATCGTTCTCCCAATGGAACTCCGCCATGGGGGCGTAATCCATGCGGTACAGGTGATCGCCAGCCAGGATCAGTACGTAATCCGCACCGGTAGTTTGGATCTCCAGCAGCTGCTTGCGCACCGCATCGGCGGTGCCCTGGTACCACTTCTCGCTGGTGAGGGTCTGCTCAGCCGCCAGGATCTGCACCCAGCCGCGGTGGAACGAGTCGAATACATAAGTGCGCGAGATGTGGCGGTGCAGCGAGACCGAGTTGAACTGGGTCAGGATGGCGACGCGGTGGATGCCGGAGTTGATGCAGTTGCTGATGGGGATGTCGATCAGGCGGTACTTTCCGGCGATGGGCACGGCGGGTTTGGAGCGGTCGCGGGTGAGCGGGTAAAGCCGCGACCCCCGCCCGCCGCCCATGATCAGGCCGAGGATATCGTGCATAGCTGGCATAGCTGGCCTCCAGAGCTGGATTTCCGAAAAAGAGGGTGAGGCAGGGCTGCAGCCCTGCCTCACCCTCTTCGTATTGATAGGTGCCGAAGGTGGGAATCGAACCCACATTCCTTTCGGAACACGATTTTGAGTCGTGCGCGTCTGCCAATTCCGCCACTCCGGCTGGCTGGTGGCACAAATTATACCCGAAACCGGGCTGAAAGTTTAGAGGGGAGGAAAAGAACGGGTATAATCACAGATACCTGAAAAAACCCAAAAAACGCACCACAGAGTACACGGAGAGCACAGAGATAGTGATTAGTGATCTCTCCGTGAACTCTGTGTTCTCTGTGGTGGTATTTATCTGCGAGTGACGCTATGAGACTTGGAATTATTGGACTGCCCCAAAGTGGTAAGACCACCATCTTCAATGCCCTGACCCGCGGCGACCAGCCGCTGACCACCAGCGGCGGGCGTTTTGACGTGCATACCGGTGTGGTGGATGTTCCGGACAGTCGCATCGACCGCCTGTCGGGGATGTTCAAGCCCAAGAAGACCATCTACGCCAAGGTGACCTACGCCGACATCGCCGGGCTGGAGGGCGGGCAGGCGGCTATCTCGGGTCAGCTGCTCAACGTGCTCACCCAGATGGAAGGCTTTTTGCACGTCGTGCGCTGTTTTGAGGACGCCAGCGTGCCTCATCCCGGCGGCAGCGTCAACCCAGTGCGTGATATCGCCACCATGGACGCCGAGCTGCTGATCAACGATATGATCGCCGTAGAGCGCAAGCTGGAGCGCCTGGCGGATGAGCGCAAGAAGGGCGGAGGACAGCGAGAAAGCGGTCATCGACCGCGAGATCGTTCTATTTGAGCGCTTCAAGGAAGTATTGGGCCGCGAGCAGCCGCTGCGCGAGGTCGAGATCAGCGCCGAGGATGAAAAATCGCTCTCTGGGTTTGGCTTTCTCACCCGCAAGCCGCTACTGACGCTGCTCAACCTGGGCGAGGGGCAGACCCTGCCGCCGGTCGAGGATCCCCGCCCGCACACTGCGCTGGTGCCGCTGCAGGGCAAGCTGGAGATGGAGCTGGCGCAGCTTGCTCCGGAGGACGCCCAGGTGTTCATGGAAGAGTACGGCATCCACGAGCTGGGCCTCAGCCGGGTCATCCGCAGCTCCTACGAGCTGCTTGGTTTGCAGTCCTTCTTCACCGTCGGTCCGGACGAGGTGCGCGCCTGGACAGTGCGCCGCGGCGCCAGCGCCTTCGAAGCCGCCGGTGAGATCCATTCTGACCTGCAGAAGGGCTTCATCCGCGCCGAGGTGGTGGCTTACGATGAGCTGATTGCGCTGGGCGGGCTGAACGAGGCCAAAGCCAAGGGCCGCCTGCGCCTGGAAGGTAAAGAATACATTGTGCACGATGGTGAGATCGTGCATATCCGCTTTAACATCTAACCCTCTTCAAATCAAAGGAGCACGTACCCATGTCTTACCCGCAATCCCCCTGGAGCCTGAACGACCTGTTCCCCTCCCATGACGGCCCGGAGATGAAATCCGCCTTCAGTGAGCTGGACGCCCTGGTGAGCACCTTCGAGGCCTTGCGCCCGACCCTGACAGCCGAGATACCCGCTGAGGCATTTTTGGATGTTATCCGCAAGCTGGAAGCGATCAATCACCTGGCCTTGCGCATTGAGAGTTATGCTCAGCTGGCTTTTTCTGCCAACACCCAGGACCAGGCGGTGCAGACCTTCCTGGGCACCGTCGAAGACCGCATGGCCGGGCTGCAAAACCGCACCCTGTTCTTCAGCCTGTGGTGGAAGGCGCTGGATGAGGCGACCGTCGAGCGCCTGATCGCCAGTACTGGCGATTACCGCTACTGGCTGGAAACGATGCGCCAGTTCCGCCCGCACACGCTCAGCGAGCCAGAAGAGAAGATCATCAACATCAAGGATGTCACCGGCGTCAAGGCAATCCAAAACCTGTACAACACCATCACCAACCGATATGTGTTCAAGGTGGAAGTAGATGGTGAGGTGAAGGAGCTGACCCGCGGCGAGCTGATGGTTTACGTAAGGGAATCCAATCCCGACCTGCGCGCGGCTGCCTATCGTGAGCTGTACCGGGTGTATGGTGAGGATGGAAACCTGCTCGGGCAGATGTACCAGGCACTGGTGCGCGACTGGCACAATGAGAACATTGACCTGCGCCACTTCGCATCCCCGATCTCGGTGCGCAACCTGGTCAACGATATCCCTGATGAGGTTGTGAACACGCTGCTGGACGTGGCCGAGCAGAATACCGGCCTGTTCCAGCGCTTCTTCCAGTTGAAGGCAAAGCAGTTGGGCCTGCCGAAGCTGCGCCGCTATGATATCTATGCCCCGGTAGCCGACACCGAAAAGCGTTATAAATTTGATGAAGGCACCGAGATGGTGCTGGATACATTCAGAGGCTTCTATCCCCCGGTGGCTGAAATGGCGCAGCGGGTTTTCGATCAGGATCATCTCGACAGCCAGGTGCGCAAGGGCAAGATGAGCGGCGCCTTCTGTGCCACGGTCGCCCCCGACATCACCCCGTGGGTGCTGGTCAACTACCAGGGCCGCCCGGATGACGTGGGAACCCTGGCGCACGAGCTGGGCCATGCCATTCACTCCATGCTTGCCTCAGAGCACAGCCTGTTCACCCAGCACGCCTGTCTGCCCTTGGCTGAAACTGCCTCAACCTTCAGCGAGATGCTGCTGTTGGATCGCCTGCTGGAAAACGAGCCTGACCAGTCTGTGCGCCGCGCCATGCTCTTCCAACAGGTGGACGATGCGTATGCCACCATCATGCGCCAATCCCAGTTTGCCATCTTCGAGCGCAAGGCACATGAGCTGGTGCTGAACGGCGCAGCGGTCGATGAGCTGGCAGAGGCTTACATGCAGAACCTGCGTAGCCAGTTCGGCGAGGCGGTGGAAGTGGCGGACGAGTTCCGCTGGGAATGGGTTTCCATCCCCCATATTTATGGAACCCCCTTCTATGTTTACGCCTATGCCTTTGGGCAGCTGCTGGTGCTCTCACTCTACCAGCAGTTCAAGCTGGAGGGCGAAGCCTTCAAGCCGCGCTACCTGAAGATCCTGGCAGCAGGCGGTTCCAAGGCTCCCGAGCGCGTCCTGACCGAAGCGGGCATCGATATGCGCAGCGCGGCCTTCTGGCAGGGCGGCTTTGATGTGATCAAGCGCATCGTCGAGCAGCTCGAGGCGATAAGTTAAATAGATCTCCACCGCGGAGAACGCAGAGTTCGCAGAGTTTATTAAAGCTCTCCGCGTTCTTAGCGATCTCTGCGGTGGTTATGTTTTGGAATCAAAAACCGCTTCCTCGCGGGATGAGGAAGCGGTTTTTGATTACCAGCCTGCTTAGTAATTGATCAGTCGCGGCAGGGTCTTAGCTTGCTCGATCCAGTTAGCCACCTGGGATTGGATGGGCATCTTGCGCACCAATTTCTTGTCCAGGTTGATCGCGACCATCTTCTCAAACAGGTGGTCGGCCCGGCGCTGTGCCAGCTCGGGGATGGTATCGACGCCGGCAGCTTCCAGCAGATCGGCATACTCAGGGCCAACACCTTTGATGCGGAACAGGTCGACATGGTTGACCCACTGCAGGATCAGACCGTCACCAATGCCGCTTTTCTCGGCGATGGCTTTGCGGCCTTTAGGGTTGGTGCCTTGCTCCAGCAATGCTTCCGCTGTGCTGATACCGACTTCTTTGAGCTTGGCTGCATACTTCGGGCCAATTCCTTCTACAGCGATTAAAGTTGTCATTATTGCCTCCTCGATTAAAAAGATATGAATGTGATATTCTTGCCGCTCAGCAGGGTGCCCAGATTGCCCATGCACCTAAATCGTGTTGCTAATCGTGCGGCAATTGGATCCGGTAGTTTGTCTTTCAAGAATACTTGCCTAATTATACACTCAGATTAGGAATTTATTGAATGATTAACCGTTATTCCCATTCGATCGTGGCTGGCGGTTTGCTGGTGATATCGTATACCACCCGGTTGACACCCGCTACCTGGTTGACGATGCGGTTGGCGACGCGAGCCAGCAGCTCATAGGGAAGTCGTGCCCAGTTGGCGGTCATAAAATCCTCGGTGGTCACCGCGCGCAGTGCTACGGTCTCCTGGTAGGTGCGGCTGTCGCCCATCACGCCCACCGAGCGCACCGGCAGCAGCACGGCAAACGCCTGGGCAGTGCCGGTATCATTGTTTTCTGCATCCATGCGCAGCAGACCTGCCTCCGCCAGCTCGCTGGTGAAGATAGCGTCCGCCTGGCGCAGGCGCTCCAGCCGTTCGCGGGTGATCTCACCCAGGCAGCGCACCGCCAGGCCAGGGCCTGGGAAGGGTTGGCGCCAGACCAGCTCGTGCGGCAGCCCCAGCGCCTCGCCTACTGCCCGCACCTCGTCTTTGAACAGGTAACGCAGCGGCTCGACCAGCTCGAAGTGCATATCTTCCGGCAGCCCGCCCACGTTGTGGTGGGTTTTGATGCGCGCTGCCTGCGCCCGGTCTGGGGCGCTCGATTCAACCACGTCTGGGTAGATGGTGCCCTGCACCAGGAAACGCGGTAAGCCAAGCTGGTGCGCCTGGGCTTCGAAGATGCGGATGAAGCGCTCGCCGATGATGCGCCGTTTCTGCTCTGGCTCGCTGATCCCACGCAGGGCGGACATGAAATCAGCCACTGCATCCACTGCCACCAGCTCGGCGCCTAATGTATGCTGGAAGCTCTGCATCACCTGCGCGGCCTCACCCTGGCGCAGCAGGCCGTTATCCACAAACACTGCGACCAGCTGGTCGCCGATGGCGCGGTGCACCAGGGCAGTGGCAACGCTGGAATCCACGCCGCCGCTGATCGCCGACAGCACCCGTTCTGTGCCTACCTGGCTGCGGATGCGCTGTATGCTCTCGCTAATGATCGAGTCGGGGGTCCAATCAGGGCGGGCTGCACAGATATCGACAACAAAGCGCCGCAGCAGGTCTACCCCGCCCGGCGTGTGGCGTACCTCCGGGTGGAACTGCACGCCGTAAATCCTGCGCTCGGCGCTGCCCATCGCGGCGATGGGCGCATTGTCACTTCGTGCCAGGCTGATAAAGCCGGCGGGGAGCTGCTCCAGGCGGTCGCCGTGGGACATCCATACCGGCTGGCGCCCAGGCGGCAGCAGTGGGTTGGGCAGGAGGGTCTCGATCTCGGCGCGGCCATATTCCCGCGCCGCGGCTGCGGCTACCTGGCCTCCCAGGGCGTGGGTGATAGCTTGCATGCCGTAGCAGATGCCAAGCACAGGCAGCCCGCTTTCCAGTACATAGGCGGGAATGGTAGGTGCGCCCGGTTCATACACCGAAGCCGGCCCGCCGGATAGAATGAAGCCGCGCGGCTGCCGCGCCAGCACCGTTTCAGCGGGGGCGTTCCAAGGGAACAGCTCGCAGTACACCTGAGCCTCCCGCACCCGCCGGGCGATCAGCTGGGCGTACTGCGAACCGAAGTCGAGAACGGCGATAGTATCAATCATCTGGGCAGAAGATGATCTGATCGCCTTCCATTGACATGATGCAGGCCAGGCTTTCGATGGGGACATGCAGCGCGGCCAGTGCCTCCCGCCCGCCCTCAAAGGATTTTTCCACCAGGGCGCCGATCCCTACCAGTGCCGAGCCAGCAGTTTGCGCCAGGCGCGCCAGCCCCAGGATTGTAGCGCCGCTTGCCAGGAAATCGTCAATGATCAGCACGCGCTCACCCTTGGCGAGATATTCAGGCGAGACGATCAGCTCGACCATCCGCCCCTTGGTGTGGGATGGGCTCAGGGTCAGAAAGACCTGGTCGGGCATGGTGATCGGCTTGGTCTTGCGGGCATACACCACCGGCAACCCCAGGTGCAGCGCCGTGGTCAGCGCCGGGGCGATGCCGGAAATCTCGGCCGTGAGCACCTTGGTCGCACCGATATCTTTGAAGCGCCGCGCCAGCTCTTTGCCGCAGGCGTCCATCAGAGCCGGGTCCACCTGGTGGTTGATGAAGCCATCCACCTTGAGAATACCATTCCCCAGGTACTTACCGTCGCGCAAGATACGTTGTTTCAATTCTTCCATGCGTTTCTCCTTAGATAGCAGGGTAGCCGGCCCTCGGTTTGGATTATTCAATTGTACAGGCTACAAAGGGCGGATGTCTGTACAATTTTACAACGCCTTGTGCCAAACAACCAGGGGCAAAAGAGTGTGTTAGAATCGCCGGATAATGGTTAATGAAATGATCTTGTTGGCCTCCAACTCGCCGCGGCGCAGAGAGTTGCTGGCGCTGGGTGGGTGGCCTTACCGTATCCAACCGGCTGATGTAGATGAGACCCCCCTCCCCGGTGAACTGCCCGCCGCCTACGTGCTGCGCCTGGCCGAAAGCAAAGCGCGGGCGGCTGCCGGGTCTTGGACTGCAGAGCTGGTGCTTGCAGCCGATACCACCGTCGTAGATGCAGGCAGCATCCTGGGCAAGCCACGCCATGCTGCCGAAGCCCGGGAGATGCTGCTCCGCTTGCGCGGCCGCACCCACCAGGTTTTCACCGCGCTGGCGCTGCTGCCTGCCTCCGGCGAGCGCTTGTTGACTGACCTGTGCGTCACGGACGTGCCCATGCGCGCCTACTCCGATGCTGAAATTGATGCTTACATCGCCAGCGGTGACCCGCTGGATAAAGCCGGCGCCTATGCCATCCAGCATGATGGGTTTCACCCCGTCGAATTGCTGACAGGCTGCTATGCCAATGTAGTCGGGCTGCCGCTCTGCCATCTGGCTAACAAGCTGTTCAAGCTGGGGCTGCCCGTTCGGGCCGACCTGCCGCATGTCTGCCAGTCCGCCCTGGGATATCCCTGCCCGGTTTATCAGCAGATTTTTGATCTGCGATGAAAGAAGCCTATGTTTAAACGTTTGTGGATGACCCTTTTTGTCTTGCTGATCCTTGCCGGCTGTTCAGGGCCGGCTGAACCGACCGCCAGGCTGACCTCCTCGCCGCAGCCAACCCCCACGCTGGGGGATGCCCAGGTGCAAACCACCAGCGTGCCCGATGCCCAGGGGGCAGCGAAGAACTACCTGGATAGCTGGCTGGCGGAAGATTACAGCGCCATGTATGCCTTGCTAACCCAGGTCAGCCGGGACGCCATCACGCTGGAAGACTTTACCGCCCGCTACCAGAGTGTTATCAATGAGGCCGCGCTGAGCAGTTGGGAGTACACGGTGTTGTCCTCGCTGGTCAATCCGCACAGCGCCCAGGTGGGCTACCGCGTGGTGCTGCACAGCGTGCTGGTGGGAGATATCCAGGCGGATACAGCGATGAACCTCAGCCTGGAAGACGGCGGCTGGCGCGTCCAGTGGGATGATACCCTCATCTTGCCGGAGCTGCGCGGCGGCAACCACCTGCTCATGGATTACAGCATTCCCTCGCGGGCCAACATCTACGCCAGCGACGGCAGTGCCCTGGTGGCACAGGCCGACGCGGTGGCGATTGGACTGGATACCGGGGCAGTGGATTCCGAATATCAGGAATCGCTGCTGAACCTGCTGCACACAATTACCGGTGTGAACGCTGACTCGCTGGGGGCGCGCATCGACGCCTGGCGGCCGTATGGCTATTACCTGCCGGTGGCGGATATCTCTGTTGACGCGCTGGATCGGTACGAGGCCAGCCTGGCGGGGTATTCCGGCGTTATCCTTTCCTCTTTTTATACTCGCTATTACTTCAATGAGGGCATTTCCCCACACTTGATTGGCTACATGAGCCTGATCCAGCCGGAGGAGGTGGATACCTACCGCCGCCTGGGTTACCGCGTTGATGAGCGCGTCGGGCGCGATGGCCTGGAATATTGGGGTGAGCAGTACCTGGCTGGCGAGCGCGGGGGGACATTGTATGTGGTATCGCCGGATGACAGCATCCTCACCACCCTGGCTGAGCGCGCTCCACAGCCCGCTCAGGCGATCTACACCACCATCGATTATGACCTGCAGCTCAGTCTGCAGCGCAACAATGCCCTCAGCGACGGCATGCTGGGTGCCATTGTGGTAATGGAAGTAGATACCGGCCGCATCCTGGCGATGCTTTCCTCGCCCAGCTTCAACCCCAACCTGTTCGAGCCACAAAACTACAACTTCAGCTACCTGATCAACGATCTATATGCCCCGACCATACCGCTGCTCAACCGTGCCACCCAGGGGCAATACCCCTTGGGTTCGGTGTTCAAGATCATCACCATGTCGACTGCCTTGCAGAGCGGCCTGTATACCGAAGACAGCGAGTACCAGTGCGGCTATTTCTTTGAGGAGATCCCCGGTCACACCCCGCACGACTGGACCTATGATCACTACCTGGAGGACGGGCGCACGCAGCCCAGCGGCCTGCTGACCCTACCGCAGGGCTTGATGCGCTCCTGCAACCCCTGGTTCTGGCACATCGGATTGGATTTCTATAACCGCGGTATGTACACCGCCATCGCCGACATGTCGCGTGCCTTTGGGCTGGGCAGCCCTACCGGGATTGAGATTGGTGAGCAGGCTGGTGCGGTGCCCGAGCCATATAATAGCATAGATGCCATCAACCTGGCCATCGGGCAGGGTGATTCGCTGGTCACACCGCTGCAGGTGGTCAATTTTGTTGCTGCGGTGGGCAACGGCGGCACGCTCTACCAGCCGCAGGTGATCGACCGCATCCTCCCGGTAAGCGGCGACCCCACCTATGTATTCACCCCCACCGTGCGCGGCACGTTGCCCGTCTCGCCGGAAAACCTGGCGATCGTCCAGCAGGCAATGTACAGCGTGGTGATGAACCCGCGCGGCACGGCTTATCGCACCAGCGCATTCGGGTTGAACAGCTTTGTCAGCAACACCGGCATTCCCATCTATGGCAAGACGGGCACGGCTGAATTGGGCTACGGTGACTCGCATGCCTGGTTTGCCGGCTACTCCGACGCCAACCGGGAGAACCGCCCCGACATCGCGGTGGTGGTGCTGGTGGAAAACGGCGGTGAAGGCTCTGATATCGCCGCACCCATCTTCCGCCGGGTGATGGAGATTTACTTCCAGGGCGCACCCCAGGTGCGTTATCCCTGGGAAGCCCTGGTTGGTGTCGTCGCCACCCCCACTCCGCTGGTGACCGACACGCCGGAAGGGGCCGAGACTGCAACCGCGACTGTAGCTCCGTAACTATAGTAGGGGTAGGTTGGGTTGAGGGCTCATCTTTTATCGCAACTATGTTCTATTGTTCAAGATCAAGCGGGCGCCATCTGTCAAGTCCGACAGGTAGCGCCAACCCCACCAAACAGTGCGCCATCCAGGATCTAGATCGCCTTTGCGACCTAAAAAACCACCCAGGCGAGCGACCAAACGCCAAAATTCATGCATGGTCATCGTTTTCTCACTCACTTGCAACCGTTGAGCCAACACTTCGACCATCAGGGGATCGACAACGGTGCTTGCCGGCACATCGGAATGCTCTCGGGCTGCCTGACGCATTTGCAGCAAGCGGAGGGCAATTGGCGCCGCAAAGCCAAGCAGTGCCTCCAAGTCCGTGCGCTCATCTAGCTGCGAACGTTCGATCTGGCAGCCAGTCTTGAGACACTGATGAAAGTCCTCACATATCCAGCGACATGAGTACCATTGCGTGCGTTCATATGCTTCTGCCAGATTGGTCACTGGCAGTGAGGAGAGCAAGATCCACTCAAGGCCCTCCACGCCCTTGGGAGGATTGGGTTCCCAAACTCGCAGAACCCAGGCGGAAAAGGCTGGCAGTGCACGTTCCGCGGGTGACGCTTGCGAAGAAGAGGCGACCTGCACCCCGGCCCAGGCCATCTGAACCTCCGCCAGGCGCGCAGCCTGGTTTTTCCTGGCCGGGATCGAGATGGTATGTTCACTGCCTGCTACTGCGGGCAGCCAACGGGCATAATCGATCAGTTTGTGGGCGACATCTTCTTCTTGCTCTCGCACCCAGCGGTTTTGCGCAACCCGAATCAAAAAATGCTTGTTGTGCGCCCGGCAGGTGGCCCAATAGGGGAAAAAGTTGCTGCCCGCATCCGATACTTCCACCCACGTAACCCCCTCCGGCGCACTCCCAATCTCCTCGGCTGCCATCTCCCACACCCGCCCCTCCATCGAACGGGTCCATTTTGGCTTGGGTACAGGCGTGGGTTCGCGTAAAAATACCTTCACTTGCCCTAACCCAAGAACATCGCGTTCCCCAGGCCCCACTGCGATCGTCGTATGCATCAGCAGCCCGCGCCCCCTGCCATCTCCGATAGGCCCCAACCCTTCCACACGCTTGTGAAAAGTGTAATCCAACTCGGTCAGGTCATTCACCCACAAAACCACTTCCATCTTTTCCGCTGCTGCACGCGTCTGCGCATAGCTGGGAGCTAGTAGTTTCTCGAGTGTTACCCAAGTGTTATTCAACAAACGGTACGCCCCTTCCAAAGCGCTGGCATCCTTTACTTGCCTGGGCAACGATGCTTCAGGGTTACGCGCCATGCATGCCCCCAGCTTCACCGCTCGCCTCGTCAACCTCCGGTCACCTAATTCTACTTTACCCCATGCCTGCTCTGCAAACCCTTCCGCACTTTGTTCCATTTCCTTCTCTCCTTCCTGCTCAAGTTTAGCCTATCTAGAACAAAGTTGCGATAAAAGATGAGGGTTGAGGGCGGTGCTTATTGAGTATGTGCCTCATAAAACCCAGCCCGAAACCCAACATTCACAGTGGTGCTATAATCCTCTTATGGAATATCGTCGTACATATATCCCTGGAGGAACATATTTCTTCACGCTTGTAACCTTTCAACGCCGCCCGATATTTTCTTCACCAGACGCGGTTGATACCCTTAGGAATGCTTTTCAATATATGTTGAGTAGGATGCCCTTCACGATCGTTGCCATTGTCATTTTACCGGAACATATCCATTCCATCTGGGCTTTGCCTCAGGATGACAGCGATTATTCAACCCGGTGGCGATTGATCAAAAGCCACTTCACCCGGCATTGGCAAACCAAAGGAACGCTCAGTGTAAATGCATCGCGCCGAGAAAAAGGCGAAGCGGATATCTGGCAGCGACGATATTGGGAGCATCTGATTCGCGACGAGGCTGATCTTACCAGGCATATTGAATACATTCATTACAATCCGGTAAAACATGGGCTGGCGAGATCAGCCGCGGAATGGAAATATTCTAGCTTTACAAAATATGTTCGAGAAGGGGCATATCCAGAGGATTGGGGAAGTGATGGAAAAACTTGGGCAGGTGAGCAATGGATGGAGTAAAAACGTTGGGTTTCGGGCTTGGAGATATGATGGCAGATGCCCGTGGCGGTAACGCCCTCAACCCAACCTACGGAATCTACAATTGGCCCGAAGGTGGATAAATGCGCGGCTTAATAATCCGCACCCAATCCGGCTTCTACACCGTGCAAACGGATACCGACACCCTGGTCTGCCAGCTGCGGGGGCGGCTGAAAAGAGGCCCCCGCCTGGGTGACCTGGTGGCGGTGGGTGATTGGGTGCAGGTCAGCCCGCTGCCCGATGGTCAGGGGTCGATCGAGGCAATCGAGGAGCGCCAGCGCATGCTTATTCGCCTGGCGCCCACCCCGCACGGCGTATACCAGCAGATCATCATTGCCAACCCTGACCAGGCGGTGCTGGTATTTTCCTGCGCCCGCCCGCAGCCGCATCTGGGTATGCTCGATCGCTTCCTGGTCATTGCTGAAAAGCAGGGTATCCCCGTCTTGATCGTGGCCAATAAAACTGATCTCTTGACCGCGGTTCAGGCCCAGGCGCTGTTCGAACGCTATGCTGCCCTGGGATACCCGCTGGTGTATGCCTCTGCCCGCCGCGGGGAGGGCGTGGAAGAGTTGCGCCAGCGTCTGGCAGGCAAGCTTTCGGTGTTTGCCGGCCCTTCCGGGGTGGGCAAGTCCAGCCTGCTCAATGCTATTCAGCCCGGTCTGGGCATTACCGTGCGGGAGGTCAGCCAGATGACCGAGAAAGGCAAGCATACCACCGTGGTGCGCCAGCTTTTCGCTCTCCAGGACGGCGGCTATGTTGCCGACACCCCTGGCTTGAAAGCTCTGGCGCTGTGGGACATCCAGCCCGAGGAGCTGGATGGCTATTTCCCCGAGTTGAGGTCGCTGGTAGCAGAGTGCCAGTTCAGTGACTGCACCCACCTGCACGAGCCCGGCTGCGCTGTGCTGGCGGCGGTTGAGCAGGGATGGGTGCACCCGGAACGCTACGCCTCGTACGCCCGCATGCGCCTGGGGCAAATGGAAGATGATTGAATTATCATTGCAATATTACAATTGGCATTGTTCGGAATGGGTGGGACGGGTATAATTCATTTGGTGAATAGAATAATCATGTCTGCAAGAGACAGGTAGATCAGAACACAGGTCAGTAAAAGGCTGCTGACCTGAGTGTTGGTTTAACTGCTTTCTATCTTTGAACCTTTCGAGAGCACTGTGCGTAATAGAGATAGGGAAGCTGGTATGATAACAAGTGTAAGCCCTGTAGACTCCTGCACCGATGCTGAGTTGGTTTGCCGCTTGCAATCTGGCAGCCTGGAAGCATTGGGGGTGCTGTATGACCGCCATCGCAACTTGGTGTACCGCACCGCGCTGGCTATCACCGGTGACGTTGAGGCCGCGGCAGACTTGCTGCACGATGTTTTCCTGCGGCTGCACCGCTTTGCTGCCCACATCGACTCCCAGCGCCCGCTGGAACCCTGGTTGTATCGCATGACCACCAACCAGGCTTACACCTGGATCAAACGGCGCCGGCGCTGGCTGCGCCCGCTGGAGGACATGGCTGAATGGCTGAGTGGAGCCAGGAAAGACCTGCCAGCCTACCAGGCTGAAACCGATAAATCCTGGCAGTATGTCCAGCAAGCTGTCCTGTCACTGCCCCTCTCACACCGGGGCGTGGTGGTTCTCTATTATGTTAATGACCTTTCCTTACAGGAGATCTCGGAAATCCTGGAAATCCCCGTGGGCACCGTCAAATCCCGCCTGCATTATGGGCGGCAGGCGCTGAAGAAATCCCTGGGCTTCCTGGAAGGTGAGCTACTGCCTGAGCTGCAGTACGAATTTACGTAGCTTATCGGCAGGGATAGGCTGGGATCGTTCCAGCCGGGGTAGAGAGCGGTGATATTATGAACAGATCATCCGATTTTTTGATTGGTCAAATACTGAAGAGCTGGCTGGGACAGTACCGCCCGCCGGCCAACGCTCGGGCGCGCCTGCTTTGGGATGCGGCTCATCAAGCACCAGGAACCTCTCAGAAACTTCCCCTTTTCCCCCACCCTCAATTCAATCATCATCAGGTTTCCAGTTCTGATGATTGGTCGCAAACCCTGTTTCTCTGGATCAGCGAGCATTCTTTTCAGTCAGGGTTGCAGACGCGTTTGATCTGATATGCACCTTAATAAATTAGCTGTGCTTCTGCTGCTGGCAACACTGGCTGCCTGCGGGCAGGGCGCGGACGTGTCCCCAGAACCGACCGGTCAAAGCCCCGCTGCCACCCCGCTCGCCACCGTACTGCCCCCGGAATCGACTGCCACCCCGCTGCCTGAAGCACCACGCCTGCTTACGATCTGCCTGGCGCAGGAACCGTGTTCGCTCTTCTATTATGATGCTGTCTCCACCGCAGAGCGGAGCGTGCTGGCGGCTATCTATGACGGCCCTTTTAAGACGCGCACTTTCACCGTCCAAGCGGTCATTTTGGAAAAAATGCCCGCCCTGGCAGATGGGGACGCCCTGCTCCAGCCGGTGCCGGTTGCCCCGGGTGATTACTTGGTCGATGCGGACGGGCAGCTGGGCGCCCTGGCAGAGGGTGTCTTTTACCGCCCCAGCGGCTGCGTGGAACAGGTCTGTGCCCAGGCTTACACCGGCGACCAGCCGGTGCAGGTGGACCAGTTGGTGCTGCGTTTTCGCCTGTTAGCAGGTCTGCAGTGGTCCGACGGTGCCCCGCTGACTGCGGCGGACTCGGTCTACTCATATGAGGTCGCCCGCAGCCTGTATCCGGCTGCCTGGCCCGAGCGGGTGCTGCGCACGCAGTCCTACCGGGCTGTGGATGAGCGCACCGTGGAGTGGACCGGCGTGCCCGGTGACCAGGACGGACTGTACCAGGCACGCTTCTACCTGCCGCTGCCCCAGCATGCCTGGGGTGGGTTGAGCCCCCAGGAGCTGCCAGCCGCCGAGCTGGCCTCCCGCCAGCCGTTGGGGTGGGGTGCCTACAGCATTCAGGAGTGGGTAGCGGGCGATCATATCACCCTGCAGCGCAACCCGTTCTATTTCCGGGCTGCTGAAGGGCTGCCGCATTTTGATACCCTGGTCTACCGCATTGTGGACAGCGGCGAAGAGGCGCTTACGGCGCTGTTAGCCGGTGAGTGTGACCTGATCGACCAGTCCGCTATGCTGGAGAGCCAGGTGGATCTATTGACCGAGCTGCAGTCACAAGGCCGTCTGGCGCTGGTTACCCAGACCGCAGCAGCCTGGGATGTGCTGGCTTTTGGCATTACTTCGCTGGAATCAGACCGCCCTGATTACTTTGGGCTGTCGGAAGTGCGCCGGGCGGTTGCCCAGTGCATTGATCGCCCAGCGCTGGCTCAGTCGCTTTCGGGTGGGCAGATGGTGGTGGCGGAGAGCTATGTGCCGCCGGACCATCCACTGTACAACCCGGAGGCAGCGCAGTACCCGTATGACCCGCAGGCCGCGGCCGACCGCCTGCAGGCCGCCGGCTGGCTTGACCTGGATGGCAATCCGGCTACCCCGCGCACCTCTCAGGGTGTGGCGGGTGTGCCCGATGGAACCGCCTTTGTGGTGGATTACCTGGTCTCCCCGGATGCGCAGTCCCAATCCGCGGCGCAGCGTGTCCAGGGCTGGTTGGCGGCGTGCGGCATCCAGGCGAACCTGGTGCCGCAGGACCCGCAGATCACCCTGGCTGCCGGTCCCGAAGGCCCGGTCTTCGGTCGCCAGTTTGACCTGGCCCAGTTTGGCTGGGCTGCGGCGGTCGAACCGCCGTGTGATTTGTACATTACAAATGAAATCCCGGGACTTTACCCGGACTTTCCCCTCGGTTGGGGCGGGATGAACGCCGCCGGGTACAGCAGTGCAGCCTATGACCAGGCCTGCACCGATGCATTGTACTCGCTGGCGGATCAGCCCTTGCACGCCCAGGCGCATGCCCAGGCGCAGGCTCTTTTTGCTGAAGACCTGCCCGCGCTTCCGCTCTACTGGCATTTTCGCCTGCTCGTCACCCGGCCGGATTTGTGTGGCATGCGTCCTGCTCCCCTGGCCGACGGTTTGTTGGCCGATCTGGAGCAGGTGGATGTTGGTGAAGGCTGTTTGGGCGGCTAGGAAAACCGCCCCACATTATGATGGTGGTCATTGCGAGCGAGCGTTTTCTGCGAGCGAAGCAATCCCCCGCCTGCCTTGTACGAAGATTGCTTCAACCGGCAACGAACGCCGGTCTCGCAATGACATCGGAAATCGGGTAGGGGTTGACCAAAGAAGGGATTCTTAGTATAGTTTAGAGGTTAACAAATTCTGAGAGTCCCGATATAATAATAGACTGCTAAGAAAGAAACTTTGAAAGGTGGTGATTGCCGGATAATTAGACAAGCCTATGAACGCTAGATTAGATCAAAACCAAGCAATACCAAATCCAAAACATAAAATTCTCTTTGGAGGAGAAAATGTCCCGTAAATCAATTTTGTTGGCCCTCTTCGTGCTCGTGGCAGCTCTGGCGCTGGCCGCCTGCAATGGCGAGACCGTGGAAATTATCAAGACTGTCGTCGTCACCCAGGAAGTCATTACCGAGGGCGAGACCATCATCGAAGAAGTTGTTGTAACCGCCACCCCCGAACCGGTAGTGGTTGAGCCCCGCACTCTGGTGATCTGCCAGGGTCAGCAGCCCGACACACTGTATCCTTACGGCGGCTCGATGCTGGCTATGAGCCATGTCCTCGAAGCGCTCTATGATGGACCAGTTGACGCTCGCACCTTCGCGTACCAACCCATCATCCTGGCGAAGCTCCCCAGCCTGGCTGATGGCGATGCCGTCATCAATGTTGTCGACGTGGTCGCTGGCGACTTGGTCGTCGATGACGCCGGCAACGTGGGCGCCCTGGCAGCCGACATGGTTGTCCGCCCCGCCGGCTGCAATGCCCCTGATTGCGCCATCACCTGGGACGGCACCGCTGCCCTGCAGATGGATCAGATGGCTGTTACCTTCCAGCTGCTGCCCGGCCTGACCTGGTCGGATGGCACCCCGCTCACCTCTGCGGACCAGTTGTATTCCTTCGTCCTGAATGCCGATCCTGATACCCCCATCGGGAAGTACCTGGTCGAGCACACCGCGGCCTACGAAGCCCCGGATGAGCTGACCACCGTATGGACCGGCCTCCCCGGCTACAAGGATGCAACCTACTTCCTCAACACCTGGACTCCCTACCCCGAGCACCTGTGGGGTCAGTACAGCCCGGCCGACCTGGTCACCGAAGTTGATGCCCAGAGCCTGTGGCTTGGTTGGGGTCCGTATGTGATGACCGAGTGGGTCAAGGGTGATCACATCACCATGACCAAGAACCCGAACTACTTCCGCGCCAGCGAAGGCCTGCCGAAATTCGAAACCCTGGTCTATCGCTTCGGAAATGAGAACTCCAACTCTGCCATCGCCGGCATCCTGGCTGGCGAGTGCGACATCGTTGACCAGACCACCGGTCTGGAAGACCAGTCCGAACTGCTGCTTGAGCTTCAGGCAGCCGGCCAGATCAACGCCACCTTCATCACCGGCACCACCTACGAGCACGCTGACTTCAACATCCGCCCCGTCGAAACCGGCTATGATGGCTTCGCTGGTCTGGATACCGATGGCAACGGCGTTGGCCCCTTCGGTGATATCCGCTTACGCCAGGCTGTCGCCATGTGCATGGACCGCCAGGCTGTGGTTGACACCGTGTTCTATGGCCAGTCCATCACCATCGATACCTACATCCCGCCCGAACACCCGCTCTTCAACCCAGAGAACGTGAGCTGGCCGTATGATCCTGCCGCGGCTGGCACTCTGTTAGACGAGATCGGCTGGCTGGATGCGGATGGCGATCCTGCCACCCCGCGTGTTTCCACCGGTGTGGAAGGCGTGCCCGATGGCACCCCGCTGCAGTTCTACTATGAGACCACCTCCGCTACCCAGCGTATGCAGGCGACCCAGATCATGGCCGAATTCGGCCCTGGCCTGCGGTATCCAGATGGACCTGGGCTACTACCCGGCTTCCGAGTGGTTTGCTGACGGCCCCGATGGCAAGCTCTTCGGCCGCAAGTACGACCTCGGCCAGTTCGCCTGGTTGACCGGCGTTCAGCCTGCCTGCGATCTGTTCATCACCTCCCAGATCCCCGGCGACCCGACCCTGACGAATGAAGACGGAACTGCTACCTACCCGTCTGGTTGGGGTGGGCAGAACAACTCGGGTTACTCCAACCCAGAGTATGATGCTGCCTGCTTGGGCGCTATTCAGTCCCTGCCTGGTCAGGAATCCTACGATGCCAACCACCTGTTGGCTCAGCAGATCTTCAGTGAAGAACTGCCCATCGTCCCGCTGTACCTGCGCCTGAAACTGGCTGCGACCCGGCCCGACATGTGCAACTTCTTCATGGACCCGACCGCCAACAGCGAAATGTGGAACATCGAAGAGTTTGACTACGGCGCGAGCTGCGGCGAGTAATCTCCGCTTCTTCACCTGTAGTGTAACTGTGTAGCAAAGCCGATGGTGGCAGTCGCAAGACTGCCACCATCCTCTCTAAACCAACCTTTTTTGAACCAAAACCGTTGTCGATAGTAGTTATTATGATTTTTTGAGCTTTTCTTCACAAGCCGCTGCTGGCTGGTAATCTTGTTGGAGGTGTGTCAATGACCAACTACCTGATCCGTCGTTTTTTCCAGATGATCCTGGTGATCCTGCTCTCGACCATGGCCATCTACATCCTGCTCAATGTGGCGCCGGGTGGGCCGCTTTCCGGCCTGCGCCTGGGGGCGGATATCAAATCGCGCGTCACCGAAGACGATATTGCCCGCCTGGAGTCGTACCTGGGGCTGGATAAACCGCTCTTCCTGCGCTATCTGACCTGGCTGCTCGGCGATGACTGGCTGGGAGCCGACTGGATGTATGTGGGATTTGGTAAGTACCAGCGCCCCATCATCGGCAACAATGGCGAGCAGATGTTCACCATTGATACCGATACCAACGAAAAAAATTATTTGTTTGATGAGGCTCGCTTTTGGGTAGAGCCTAGTGCTACCCTGGTCAACCCGGGCTATCGGCTGTGGGTGTGGGGCGAGGAGATTGAACCGGGTGTCATTGCGGCTACCCAGGTGCAGGTCAAACCGGCGCCGACGACTCGCCCCGGCGCGGATGTGCTCAAGGAAGGCATCAGCACCGAGGTGGTCGGCATGAACATCACCCTGCGCGACCCCAATGAAAAATTTTATACCATTGTCACCACACGCGAGACCGCCTGGATCTTCTCTGCCAATGAAGGCCTGCCCCGTCCTGAGGATGGCACCTGGATCAATATCGCCGGGCTGACCGCCGGCGATGGCCTGCTCTCCAAGTACGCCGCCTTCCATGCCGAGAATTCCGGTATCCTGCGCCTGGATTTCGGCACCTCCTGGCGGCTTGCGCCGCGCCAGCCGGTGACCGGTCTGATCAAAACCCGCCTGGGGAACACGGTCATCCTGATGACCACGGTCGCCGTCTTTTCACTGCTGATCGCCATCCCCATCGGCATCTATTCCGGCGTACACCAGTACAGCAAGACGGACTACGCTGTAACGACCTTTGCCTTCTTTGGCTCCGCCATGCCCGTCTTCTGGTTTGGCCTGATGCTCATTCTGGTTTTCTCGTATGGTTTCAAGAATATGAACCTGCCCTTCTTTCCTTCCGGGGGAACACAATTGATGCGTACACCTCCAGATGGCAGTCTGCTGGCGCTCATGAACGCTACGCCCGGCAGTCTGGTGGATCGTGTTGTCCACATCATACTCCCTGCAACCATGCTCAGCCTGGCGTACCTGGCGGGATGGAGCCGCTATATGCGCTCCTCCATGCTGGAGGTGCTGCGCCAGGATTATGTGCGCACCGCCCGGGCCAAAGGCCTGATCGAGCGCGTGGTGATCATCAAGCATGCCCTGCGCAACGCCCTCATCCCCATCATTACCATTGTCGTTTTCACCATCCCGGGGATCTTTGGTGGCGCTACCCTGACCGAGACGGTCTTCGCCTATCCCGGCATTGGCCGTTTGTACTTTGATGCCCTGAATGCCAGTGACTGGCCGGTGGTGATGTCCATTCTGTTCATCACCGCTGTCCTGGTGGTCTTTGCCACCCTGCTGGGTGACATCCTGTACACGCTGGTCGACCCGCGCATCCGCTTCAAATAACACATCCCAGAGATGACCTCTCACCAGGCCATCTCTGATTTTGATCAGGAGAGTACTTTATGGCTGTAGCAGAACTGGATCGGGAAGCTCTATCGGCTGTCAAGGAAGCAAGTTTTACCCGTGTTGTGTGGAACCGCTTCCGCCGCCACAAGCTGGCGGTAGGCGGCATGGTTGTATTGATCATCATCGTCCTGGCCTGTGCCCTGGCCCCGATCATCGCCCCTTACAACCCGATTTCGATCAATAAAGATGAGAACGGGGCGATCATCAAGAACGCGACACCCTCCGGGCAATTCCTGATGGGCACGGATAATATCGGCCGCGATGTCTTCAGCCGTTTGCTCCATGCTGGGCGCATCTCGCTGCTGGTGGCGTTTGTCGTCACCATCCTTGCCGAGACGATGGGCGCCTTGATCGGTGCTATCTCCGGCTTCTATGGCGGATGGGTGGATGAGGTCATCCAGCGCGCCGTAGAGTTCCTGCTCACGCTGCCTTTGCTGCCGCTGTTGCTCGCCTTTTCAGCCTTGCTGCGCGGCATCACCGTCTCTGGGCTGCCCCAAGAGTGGAGCTCGGCAGTTATCATTGCCTCCATCCTGATCATCTTTGGCTGGATGGGTTCCTCCCGCCTGATGCGCGGTATGGTGCTCTCGCTGCGCAACCAGGAATTCACCGAGGCAGCGCGTGCCATGGGCCTGGGCAACCTGGGCATCATCATCCGCCACATGATCCCCAACGCCCTGGCCCCCATTATTGTCTCTGCCACGCTCAGCCTGGGCGGGGTGATCATCCTCGAGTCGGCTCTATCCTTCCTGGGTTTCGGCATCCAGCCGCCCATCCCCACCTGGGGCAACATGCTGGCAGAATACCAGAGTGACATGTGGACGCAGCCGGCCAAGGTTTTTTATCCTGGCCTGTCCATCTTTGTGGTCAACCTGGCCTTCAACTATATGGGTGACGCCCTGCGCGATGCCCTGGATCCTCGCCTGAAAAGATAACCGCACCTATGGCTGAGCCAAAACCGCATTCACCGTCGCTGCTCCAGATGCTTGGCATTACCCTGCCGATGATCGCGATTATGTATGTGTTGATCATTGCTTTCAACACCGGCGATATCCTGTGGTTCTTCCCGGTATTTGACGAGATCCCTGTTGGGATAACCTTGCATTGTTATGGAGAAACCACGGAAATTCACCCCGGCGATCCAGCCTTTGAAGGGGTGACCAGCGCGGTCAATGATGTCATCTCGAGCAGCAAACGCTGGGACGACTTAAGCCTGTCGGACGTGACCTGGGAAGAATACCAGAACAGCGACCAGGTAGTGGTGTTGGTGCTGGCCTATGATCCGCCAGCGCGGATCCATTCATCTTACAAGTTTATGAAGAGAATTGACACGATCGTCATCCCCCTGGTAGGGCGGCACGCTCAGTACAATACCCTCTTTGGTCGCATGGGAGATTACATCGCTGCCGGCTCTTTCCACTTTAAAACTATGGCGCCGATCGAAGAAGCCTTGCAGGCGCAGGGGCTCTGTCCCCTGCCCTGACCCGCTGCTCGAAGCGCCGATGACTGAATAACAAGAGGATGCCCATGATTGACAAAAAAGAACCATTGCTTGAGGTGCGCAACCTGAAAACCTATTTCTTCACCGAAGACGGTGTGGTCAAAGCCGTTGACGGGGTTGACTTTACCGTCGGGCGCGGCGAGGTGCTGGGCCTGGTGGGTGAGTCAGGCTGCGGCAAGAGCGTCACCTCGCTATCCATCATGCGCCTGATCGGGATCCCCGGTAAGGTGGTGGAAGGTGAGATTTTCTTTGAAGGTCGCAACCTGCTGCAGCTCTCAGAAGGTGAGATGGTGCACATGCGCGGCAACCGCATGTCCATGATCTTCCAGCAGCCCCAATCCAGCCTCAACCCCGTCTTCAAGGTCGCGGACCAGGTTGCAGAAGTGCTGCAGATCCACCAGAATATGGGGAAGGAGGAATCCTGGAACAAAGCAGTTGAGCTGTTCCGCCTGGTAGGCATTCCCGACCCGGAGACCAAGGCGCATGCCTTCCCCCACGAAATGTCGGGCGGGCAGGCCCAGCGAGTGATGATCGCCATGGCCCTGGCGCTCAACCCGCAGCTGCTCATCGCCGATGAACCCACCACCGCCCTGGATGTGACCATCCAGGCGCAGATCCTTGACCTGATGCGCGACCTGCGCAGCCGCATGGACACCGCCGTCATCCTGATCACCCACGATCTGGGTGTGATTGCTGAGTTGGCTGACCGGGTGGCGGTGATGTACGCCGGCCGCATCGTGGAGCAAACCGATGTACGCACCTTGTTCGAGCATCCGGTGCATCCCTACACCCAGGGCCTGATGGATTCAATCCCTGTGTTGGGGACGGTCAAGGAGGTTTAGATGTCATCCCCGGCTCGGTCCCCAACCTGGTCAACCTGCCGCCTGGCTGCCAGTTTGCCCCCCGCTGCCGTTCCCGCATCCAGCACCAGCTCCAGATTTGCACCCAGGTTGAGCCAGACCTGGTGGCCGTTGAGCCGGAGCACATCGTCCGCTGCTGGTTATACCAGGACTACGAGAATCACCAGGCCCCGCTCAAGGGCTCCTGATCCATACTGATTAGAGAATACGATCCGAGAGAGGTAAGAGATGACTGATCAAGTTGTAAAATCAAACGGAAAGAAGAATCTGATCGAGATCAAGGAGCTGGTGAAATACTTCCCCGTGCGCGGCGGCTTGCTGCAGCGCGTGGTTGCCTGGGTGCAAGCAGTGGACGATATCAGCTTTTTCATCCGCGAAGGCGAGACATTGGGGCTGGTGGGTGAATCGGGCTGCGGCAAGACGACCGTTGGCCGCACCATGTTGCGCCTGGTCGAACCGACCAGCGGCTCGATCATGTTCAATGATACGGACATTCTCAAGCTGGACGGCAAAGAGCTGAAAGATATGCGCCGCAACATGCAGATCATCTTCCAGGACCCCTATGCCTCGCTGGACCCGCGCATGCCCATCGGCGAGTCGATTGGCGAGGGACTGAGGATCCACCACGTGGGCACCCCCCGCGAGCGCTTTGAGATCGTGATTGAGATGCTGCGCAAAGTTGGCATGGAAGATTACCATGCCCGCCGCTACCCGCACGAGTTCTCCGGCGGACAGCGCCAGCGTATCGGCATTGCCCGCGCCCTTGCCCTGCGCCCCAAATTCATTGTTGCTGATGAGCCGGTTTCGGCGCTGGACGTATCCATCCAGTCCCAGGTGCTCAACATTCTCAAGGATTTGCAGCGCGATTTCGGCCTGACCTACCTGTTCATTGCCCACAACCTGAGCGTGGTTGAGCACATCTCTGACCGCGTGGCGGTGATGTACCTGGGCAAGCTGGTTGAAATGGCAGATCGCTACGAGCTGTTCCGCAACCCGCTCCATCCTTACACCCAGGCCTTGATGTCTGCCATCCCCGTGCCCGACCCGACTTTAATTCGCGATCGCATCATCCTGGAAGGTGACGTTCCCAGCCCGCTTAACCCGCCCGGCGGCTGCCGCTTCCACCCGCGCTGCCCGGTGGCTCTGGATGTCTGCGGCATCGAAGAGCCAGCCTTCCGCGAGGTCAGCCCGGATCACTTTGTGGCCTGCTGGCGCGTCGAGTAATCCGCACAGCTTCCCAGAAAACAGGTTTTGGGCCGGCACAGCCAGTCCGAAACCTGTTTTCTGCTTTTTCTATTTGTGATAGAATGCATGCTTATGCCTCAATTTCGTGTGCTCATTGTTGATGACCAGCATGAGGTGCGGCGCATGCTGGCAGCCAGCCTCCGCACGCTCGGCAAGCACTTTGATGTGCTGGAAGTACCCTCCGGGGAAGAAGCCCTGCTGATCAGTTCTCAACTGCCGCTAGACCTGGTGGTGGCCGATGTCCGCCTGCCTGGGATGAGCGGTTTGGAGTTGGTCACCCGGCTGCAGAAACGTACCCCGCAGACTCGCATCATCCTGGTGACCGGTGTGGATGAGCCGCGCCTGCGCCGCCAGGTGGCGGAAGCTGGTGCGGATGCTTTCTTCTATAAACCGGTAGAAATGGCCGACTTTTTAGATGCCGTCGAGCGCTGTCTTGGGTTGGCCGGTGAGGCTTTTCCCCTCCCTCCGGTTGCCGAAGAACCGGTTGCCGTCAAAGGGCATAAGACTACCCCGCTGTCCAGCGGGTCAGGGGCTGTTCAGGCTGCACCGCAGCCTGTATCCCTGCCCGACCGGCTGGTCATGCTCCGCCGCCAGCTGAATGCTGTCTCGGTGACCTTGTTGGATGATAGCGGACGGGTAGTAGCAGAGGCCGGCATCATGCCGGAGATCAGCGCCAGCGCATCCTTGATTCCTGCTCTGATGGGCGTGTTTAGCGCCAGCCTCAAGGTCGCCCATGGGCTGGGCCGAGAAAAGACGCCGGATAACCTGATGTGCTTCAGCGGTGTGCGCTTTCACCTTTGCCTGGCGCTGGTAGGGCGAGTGTATGCCTTGCTGATCGTCTCACTGGACAACTTCACCCCTGGCAGGCTGAGTGAGATTGGCCAGGCGGTTTCCCCGGCAGCCGGCGATCTGTTGCAAATCCTGGAAAATATGGGCGTGGAACTGGAGCCTCGCCAACAGGTCCCGCCTCAGTCGGTTGAACTGCCCCAGGATGTGACGGTCGACGCCGCCACGCAGGCCAGCGTGGACGCCTTGTTTAAACAGGCAGTGAAAAAGAAGATCAACACCAGTGACGCGGATGCTTTCTGGGATCCATCTGGTGAGAAAAGCGAGTCGGATGGCTCCAGCGACGCGGATGCCCTCTCCTACGAACAGGCCCGCAAGCTCGGCCTGACTCCGGAAAACGGTGAGCAAAGCCAGCGGTAGCTTGTACGGTTTGATTGCCTTGTGATAAAATTACCGCCTGATTGGGGCATGGTGCAACGGCAGCACAGCAGCCTTTGGAGCTGTCTATTCTGGTTCGAATCCGGATGCCCCAGCTGGTTACAACGTTGAACGTGTTTTGTGCTGAAGAGGATCCTCATCTAAAAAGTTGTCATTTCGGGGACAACGGGCCCCGCGCTGGGTTGGTGGCAGCGTGGCGCTCGTTGTTTTTTAATGTAGAAGGTGGAGCTTGAAGGTATGAAAATTTCTGCTGTTATTCTGGCAGCCGGACAGGGAACGCGCATGCGCTCCAAACTGCCCAAAGTACTGCACCCACTGCTTGGGCAGCCAATGGCCTGGCATGCTCTGGAAACTGCCCGCCAGGTGACCGGCTCCCAGCCCGTGATGGTCATTGGGCATGGCGCCGGAGCCGTCCGTCAGGCATTGGGGCCGCAGGCTGCCAGCTACGTGGTTCAAGAGCCTCAGCTCGGTACCGGTCATGCCGTCATGCAGGCTGAACCGTTGCTGCGGGATGTGTCTGACCTGGTGCTGGTCACCTATGCCGATATGCCGCTGGTGAGCCCCGATACGCTGCGCCAGCTTGTGGCGGTCCACCAAATGGATCCCGCCGTGATCACCATGGTTACGGTGATTGCCGCTGACCCGCGTGGTTTTGGCCGCATCCTGCGCGATGCCTCTGGGCAGGTGCAGGCAATCGTGGAAGAAGCCCAGGCCACCCCGGAACAGCTTGCCATTGGCGAGTTGAACGCCAGCGTGTACTGCTTCTCGGCCGGCTGGCTTTGGCCGGCGCTTCACCGCATCCCGCTTTCGCCCAAAGGTGAATACTACCTGACCGACCTGGTGGGGCTGGCGGTGGCAGACCGCCTCCCGGTGCAGGCGCTGGTGGCTGATGACCCGGCAGAGATGATCGGAGTCAACACCCGTGTCCACCTGGCCGAAGCCGAGGCGCTGCTTCGCCGCCGCATCAATCAGCAGTGGATGCTGCAAGGCGTCACCATGATCAACCCCGAAGCGACCTACATTGAGCCCGGGGTATCCATCGGCCCCGATACCCTGCTCTGGCCCGGTACCTACCTGCGCGGCAGCACCACCATCGGCTCGGGTTGTGAGCTGGGCCCTAACACCATCATCCACGACAGCCAGGTTGGCGATGCGTGCACCATCCTCGCCTCGGTGCTGGAGGGGGCAACGTTGGAAGACCATGTCGAAGTTGGTCCGTTTGCCCGCCTGCGCAAGGGCGCCCACCTGGCTACGGGGGTGCACATGGGTAATTTTGGCGAGGTCAAAAACTCAACCCTGGGCCCGGGAACGAAGATGGGCCATTTCTCCTATCTCGGTGATGCCACCATTGGTGCTGAGGTGAACATTGGCGCGGGAACGATCACCTGCAACTTCGATGGGACGCACAAGCACCCCACCGAGATCGGTGAAGGAGCGTTTATTGGTAGTGACACCATGCTGGTGGCCCCGGTCAAGATCGGCGCCGGCGCCCGCACCGGCGCCGGGGCAGTGGTAACCCGTGATGTGCCGCCATTCTCGCTGGCAGTCGGTGTGCCTGCCCGCACAATCCGCAAGCTGGAGCCTCCTGAGTAGGCGGCTGGCTGGGCGAAAAGGATTACCCTGTTCATGGATGGGTGGTTGATTTTCATACTTATCATCTTGCTCCTGCTGGAGCTGTTCACCACCGTATACCGGGCAGCGTTGTTGAATGCCAGCCTGGCCCGCCTGCTGTCTTTGCGCGAAGAGCGAGAGGCTCAGGTGAACCGCACCGTCAGTTTATTGCAGAAGCCGCAAACCTGGCAGGCCAGCAGCAACCTCACCTTCTGGTTGACGCGCTTTTTAGGCGCCGCCTTGCTCCTGGTTCTAATTGCCCCGGCTGAATGGGACACTGCTTCCCTTGCCCTGGATGCGGGTATCCTCTTCGGGGTAGCGGTGCTGGTCTTCTGGCTGGAATGGGTGCTGTATATGATCATTCGCCGCAGCCCAGAGTCCTGGGCGATGCGCCTGGCGCCAGCAGCCCGGGCCGCGGGGATAATTTTACTGCCGCTGTTGGCGCTCCCATTGCTATTCGACCGGCGGCGAATCCAGGAACCCGTTGGCACGGTGACCGAGGCAGAATTGAAGAGCATGGTCGACGCCGGGCATGAGGGCGGTGTGTTGGAACGGGATGAACGCCAGATGATCTATTCGATCTTCGAAATGGGCGACACCCTGGTGCGTGAGATCATGCTGCCGCGCATCTATATTACTGCGCTGGAGGTGCACACACCGCTGGAGCAGGCGCTGGATGTCTTTTTACAGTCAGGCCACTCGCGCGTGCCGGTATATGAGGACTCGGTGGATAACATCCTCGGTCTCTTGTTTGCCAAAGACTTGCTCAAGGTGTGGCGCGAGGGCAGTAAAATCAATTCGCTGCATAGCCTGCTGCGCTCGGCCTATTTTGTCCCCGAGGCCAAGGTGGTGGACGAGCTGCTGGCTGAGATGCAGACCCGGCGCGTGCATATGGCGGTGGTGGTCGATGAGTACGGCGGGGTGGCAGGCCTGGTCACGATGGAAGATATTGTCGAAGAAATCGTCGGCGAGATCCGCGACGAATATGACCAGGGCGAAGAGCTGCCCTATACCCAGGTCGCTGAAGGCGAATACATCTTTATGGGGCGGGTTGACCTGGGAGATTTCAACGAGCTGATGGGCAGCCATCTGCCCCTGGAAGATGCCGAGACGCTGGGCGGTTTCATCTATGGACAGATGGGCCGGGTACCGGTCAGCGGGGAATCGGTGCAGGTAGATGACCTGGAGTTGATCGTCGAGCAGGTCAGCAAGCACCGCATCCGCAAGGTGCGCGCCAGGAAGCTGCCGCAGGCAGCAAAAAGCGGGCAGGATGGTGAGCAAGATGATAAATGATGAAATCCGCCAGCGTTTGATCGGGCAGGCGCAGCAAGCCCGCCAGCTGGCCTATGCCCCCTATTCGAATTACCAGGTAGGTGCGGCGCTGCTTACCCGCCGCGGGGATATCTTTAGCGGCGCCAATGTCGAAAATGCTGCTTATCCCACCAGTATGTGCGCCGAACGGGTGGCCATCTACAAGGCCGTGTCCGAGGGACAGCGCCAATTTGCTGCCATCGCCGTAGTTACCGAGAACGGCGGCTCTCCCTGCGGTTCGTGCCGCCAGGTTTTGGCCGAGTTTGGTTTGGATACCATTGTGCTGATCGCTGACATTGCTGGCAACCTGCTGCAAGAGACGACCGTGGCAGATCTGCTGCCCGGCGCCTTTGGACCCTCTGATTTGGGTAAGTAGAGAGAAAATATCCAAAAACGAGCGTGAGGCGGTGTTTTGCCACCGCCTCACGCTCGTTTTTGAAATCATTTAGTTGGGCGAAGCCCCAGCCATCAACAAACCCAGCTCGGATTTGGTGGCTTTTTCTGCGTCCATCGTGGCTACGATCTGCCCGTGGTACATCACCGCAATGCGGTCGGACAGCGACATGATCTCGTCCAGCTCAGCCGAGACCAGCAGCACCGCCACGCCCTGGTCGCGGTTCGCCACGATCTGGTTATGGATATACTCGATCGAACCCACATCCAGGCCGCGCGTGGGTTGGTTTGCCACCAGCAGGTGAATAGGGCGGCTCAACTCGCGCGCCACGATCACCTTCTGCTGGTTGCCGCCCGAGAGGTTGCCCGCCGGCAACTGAGGGCTGGGTGTGCGCACGTCAAAGCGGTCAATTAATGTTTCGGCATTCTCCAGTACCGCTTCCAGGTTGCGCTGAATGCCCTTGGCAAACGGCGGCTGGTAGTAGGTACACAGCACGCAGTTGTCGGCGATGGAGTAGGGCAGCACCAGCCCGTGCTTGTGCCGGTCTTCTGGGATGTGCGCCTGCCCGGCTTTCACATTGGCGCGCGGGTTGAGTGATGGCAGCAGCTGGTCACCCAGGCGCATGCTGCCGGACTTGATGCCCCGCAGCCCGGTCAGCGCCTCCACCAGTTCCGTCTGCCCGTTGCCCTGCACACCGGCAATGCCCAAGATCTCGCCCGCCTGCACCTGGAAGGAAACCTGGCGGATCACTTCCATGTTTCGCTCGTCCACCACGGTCAAGTTCTGCACATCCAATACCACCTCGCCTGGCGTCGCTGTTCCTTTTTCGACCTGCAGCAGCACCTCGCGCCCCACCATCATGGCCGCCAGCCCGTGCTCATCAATTTCGGAGGGAATGGCTGTGCCAACTACCTGGCCGCGGCGCATCACCGTGATGCGGTCTGCCACCGCCAGTACTTCCTTCAGCTTGTGGGTGATGAAGATGATCGAAACGCCGCGTTCGGTCAAATGGCGCATGATGCGGAACAGGTCTTCCACTTCCTGCGGGGTCAGCACTGCGGTCGGTTCATCTAGTACCAGGATTTTGGCGTGGCGGTAGAGCGCCTTTATGATCTCCACCCGCTGCTGTACGCCGACCGGCAGCTCCTCGACGATCGCATCTGGATTGGCGTCCATGCCGTAATCCTCTGAGAGCTGGTGGATCTGGCTGCGGGCGGCGCCCAGGTCCAGCGTGGGGCCTTTGGTCACCTCGGAGCCCAGGATGACATTCTCAGTCACCGAGAAGACCGGCACCAGCATGAAGTGCTGGTGCACCATGCCAATCCCCAGCTTGATTGCATCGTGCGGGTTGTGGATATGCACCGGTTGCAGGGCGCCATCGTCATCGCCCAGGAAGAACTCGCCCTCATCTGGCGAGTACAGCCCGTAGATGATGTTCATCAGCGTGCTCTTGCCGGCGCCGTTCTCTCCCAGCAGGGCGTGGATCTCCCCTTTGTGCAGGTTGAAATTGACCCGGTCATTGGCCAGTACACCCGGGAAGCGTTTGGTGATATTGCGGACTTCCAGTGCGATTGCGTCGCTCATAAGCGCTATTCCTTCGTATAGGGAACGCCATCCGCCGCCGGGGCGCGAGAGCGTTTGCCAGAGATGGCCAGCACGAGAACGGTGAAGAAGTAGGGAATAATGCCGATAAATTGGTGCGGAATGTTGATCTGCCCTCCAAACATAAAGGAGATCTGGGTACCCAGGGCAGTGAACAGGGCGAAGAACAGCGCTGCTCCCCAGGCGCCAAAGGGCGTCCAGCGGCCAAAGATCATGCAGGCCAGGGCGACAAAACCGCGCCCGTTGGTCATCGACCGTTCGAACGAGCCGACCGCTTCCAGCGTCAGGAATGCGCCCGCCAGCCCGGCAAAAGCGCCACCGATGATCACATTGACGTAGCGGATCATATACACGTTGATGCCCACCGTATCCGCCGCCCGTGGGTGCTCGCCGACTGCCCGGGTGCGTAGCCCCCATTTGGTGTAGAACAGCAAATAGTGCACGCCGAAGACCAGCACGATCGTGGCATAGGTGATCGGCGGGTTCTTGAACAGCACTGGCCCGATCAGCGGGATGTCTGAGAGTACTGGGATGACGATCGGGCCCAGTTTGCCGTGGGTTGTCAGGCCTGCCGTGTAAAAGTAGCCCGTCAGCCCTACTGCCAGGATGTTGATCACCGTGCCGCCGATGATCTGGTCAATTTTTAACGTGACTGCCATGAAGCCCAGCAGTGCGCCCAGAATGGCCCCGGTCAGAATGCCAGCCAGGATCGAGAGTAGCAGGTTGCCTGTCCATACGTTAAACAGGAAGGCAATGAACGCCGCCATCAGCATCTGGCCTTCGATGCCGATGTTCACCACCCCGGCCCGTTCGCCCATCAAGCCGCAGATGGCGCCTAAAACCAGCGGTGTCGACTGCCGTACGGTGGCGTTGAGCACTGCCACGGTGTAGGTTGGCCAGAAGATATACAGTACTACAATGGCGATGAGAATTGCCGCCCCACCGATCATAGTGATCTGGTAGCGGCTAAAGAAGCGTTTCCAGGGTGAATCGTAGGTGATTGAGTTCTGCATGCTGGCTACCTCACTGTTTGCCCCAGCCTGTGCTGAGCTTCACTTCTTCGCCGCCGATCTCGCGCATGCGCAGCAGTGCTGCGGATGATCACATCCGCAGCCACAAAGAACAGGATCAGCGCCTGGATCACATCGGTGATCTCTTTTGCCACACCGGATGTAAACTGCATCTCGCTGGCGCCGGCCTTCATTGCCCCCACCAGCAACGCAGCCGGGATGGTGCCGAATGGGTGAGTCTTGGCCAGCATGGCGATGGTGATACCGTCAAAACCCAGCCCGGTGTTAAAGCCCGGCTGGTAGCGTCCGACCACCCCCAGCGTTTCCACTGCCCCGCCAATTCCCGCCAGGATGGCGCTGATCACCATGGTCAGGATTACCGTGCGCGCCACCTTGATGCCTGCATAGCGCGCCGCGCTCGGGTTGAGACCCACCATGCGGATCTCAAAACCGGTGGTGGTCTTCCACAGCAGCCACCAGACGATGACCGCGGCGACGATGGCGATAAAGAAGCCAATGGGAATCTTGCCAATTTCTCCGATCACCGCCGCATCATCGATCAGCGGTGTGCGGGCAACCACATTCCCCGGCGAGGTGTCCTTCCACGGGCCATCCGCCAGCAGGTCGGTGATGTTGATGGCGATATAGTTGAGCATGATGGTGGTGATCACCTCATGGGCGCCGCGGTAGGCTTTCAATGCACCGGGAATGATACCGTACAGCCCGCCCGCCAGCGCCCCGCCGATCAGCGCCAGAGGCATGTGAATGAAAGCTGGCAAGCCGTGGATAGCAAAGCCCAGAAAAGCCGCCATAATAGCGCCAAACAGCAGCTGTCCCTGGGCGCCAATGTTGAACAGCCCGGCTTTGAAGGCGAATGCCACTGCCAGACCGGCAAAGATCATCGGTGTGGCTTTCTCCAACGTGCGCCCAAAAGCGGTCATGCTGCCAAATGAGCCCCGCAGCAGCGCTCCGTAGGCCTCAATCGGGTTGGCACCCGAGACCAGCAGCAAGATTGCCCCAATGAGCAGTGCCAGCAGCACGGCTGCCAACTGCACCGCGATGGCGCGCCATGCGCTCTCGTTTAGCAGAATATCCTTGAAGGTACGCAGCGCTTTGGATTGGGAGGGAACTTTAGGTTCAGAGTCCATAGATCATTCCATTTCCCGTATTGAGAGATGGCTGCCCCTTGATCCGCTTTCGAGCAGCCTGCCGGTGCAAAGTGAATTGTTTGATTCTACATGGGTTTGTACTTGCCGTAAAGCGTAAAAGGTGATCAAATTTAAAGTCAAGTGTCACCGGGAAAACAAAAGCGACGCGCGGAGCCGCGCGTCGCTTTTGTTGCAATTAAGTTTATCGATTACCCGCCGTAGCCGGTGGTAATGGAGCCGTCCAACAAGCCAGCGCTGGTCTCGTCGATCAGATCCTTCACGTCCTGCGGGATGACGCTGTCAAAGTCATGGAATGGGGCCAGGCCAGCCGCGCCGTAGTAGTTGCCGGAGGGGAAGGTGCCCTCATTGGCCATCGTGATCAGGTCGAAGACTGCCGGGGTGATCAGCTTCATTGCGCTGGAGATCAAGCAGGCGTGTGCCTCGGGAACGGTCTCCCACTGGTCAGAGTCCACACCGATGCAGTACAGGCCAGCCGTGCCGGCGGTCTCGATCAACGCACCGTTGCCGGTCTTGCCACCTGCACCGAAGACCACATCCGCGCCATTGGCAATCGCCTGGGCTGCCGTGGTGGCACCCCACTCGGGATCAGTGAAAGCCACATCCAGCCCGCCGGGGTGGTAGGTGGAGATGATGTTGATGTCCGGGTTGACCGAGCGGGCGCCAGCTTCATAACCTTCCTTGAAGGCTACCACCGGGGGAATCAGGTCGGTGCCGAGTACAGCCGCAATCGTATTGGTTTGGGTCATCTTGGCTGCCAGGACGCCGGCCAGGTAACCAGATTGATCTTCATGGAAGATCAAACCGACCAGGTTGGGCAGAATGTCTCCCCACTGGCCCTGGTCCACACCGATGAACAGCACGTCGGGATTGGCTGCCGCAGCCTCTGCGGTGGCCGTGCCCATGGCATAGCCCACGGTCACGAGGACGTCATAATCCTTGTCGATGAACAGCTGCATATTGGCGCCGTAGTCCTTGGCGTCTTTGGTTTCGACATAGTTGACAATGGCGCCAAGATCATCACGTGCCTGCTGTACACCGTCCCAGGCCGACTGGTTGAACGACTTGTCGTCAATTTCACCCACGTCGGTGACCAGGCCTACGCACAGCACATCTTCCTCAGCGCAATCGGCCTCGGTTGCCTCTCCGCCGCAGGCGGAAAGGATCAAGCTGGCTATCATCACGACAGCCAAGAGCAGTGACCACTTTTTATTCATACAGTTCTCCTCCTAAAGAGAATGGTGAATAGATTTTTTGTCCCATTTTGGACACTACAAGTATAGCAAGAAGCGTGAGGATTGGCAATGTGTAGTTTGATACTTTAATCTCGATTCTCACCTGTGGCAAGATCAACGCCCGTATCAATGTACCCTGCCAATAAATCTGCCAGCACCTGCTCTGCCAGGGCTTGCTTGCCCGGGCTGAGCAGCTCCGGGTTGATCTGGCTGAACTCCAGCGGCAGCGGCAGGTTTTGCCCACCCCGCCCCGCCAGGATCTGCGGCAGCACCGCCTGTACTTGCGCCAATGGATCCGAGCTGAACGAAAGCACCCAGTTAGCCTGGATGGCTTCGCCGGGGATGCCGCTGCCAATCAGGTTGACTCCAGCGGCTGACAGTGTCGCCAGCATCGCCACATCGCCTGCCCCTGGCGCCACGTATACCGTCTCAACGTAATAATCAATCATATGGTTGGCAGCCGCCTGCCATTCCGCCGCAGTAGCGCTGGCGGGCAGCTCGACATAGCGCGGGTAATCGTAGAATGGCGGGTAGGATTGGTTGCACAACCCGCAGAAGAACACTGCTCCGTTAAGAAATCCGCTGCGCGCTGCCCGACCCTCGACGCTGTCTGAAATGGTGATCGCGCCAGCCCGCCAGTCCGGGGTGAGCATCGCCGCAATGTACCCGGCGATAAAGCCTTGCTGGTCGGGCCGCGGCCCCTGGGCGCCGACGATGCTCAGGTTGGCGGCTGGTTCCAGCCCTGGCACGCCCACTGCCAGGAATTGGGTGCCTGGCGCTGCCGCTGCCAGCGCGGCCAGGCCGGGGTCAGGCGGCAGCGCCACGACCAGGTGCACCGCCGGGGTCAGGTCTGCCGGGGTGAGCTGCTGGCGTACCTGCCAGCGCAGCCCGGCCGCGGTGATGATCTCATTGAGTGTCGTTTGCAGTACGCCTGCCTGTACCGTATCTGCACCGGGGCCAGCCAGCAGCACAGCTAACAACGGCGCCGGGGTGTGGGTGGCTGTGACAGTAGGAAGTGGCTCGGGCGTGATGGTGGGCACGATCGCCGGCTCTGGCGTGGCGGTCGGGGCTGCCGGGGTTAGGCCGCAGCCCGCCAGCAACCCGGTGATCAAGATGGCATAAAGCATGCAACGAATCAGATGGTGGTTCAAGTCAAGCGCTCCAAAGGGAATGTCGCTGTGCGGGAGTCGCTCCCGCCGAGGTAGTATAATAATATCATGATTGAGCTGAACATTCCCGGCCGTGGGCGGCTGCAGCTGCACCACCTGGTCTGCGATGTGAACGGTACTCTGGCCGTGGATGGACAGCTGCTAGAAGGGCTTGCCCGCCCGCTGACCGTCCTGCGCGACCGCCTGACCCTGCACCTTTTGACCGCCGACACGCACGGCAGGCAGCATATCATTGACCAGCAGCTTAACCTGCAGGCGGTGCGTATCCAGTCGGGGGCAGAGGCCTCCCAGAAGGCTGAGTATGTCCGCCAGCTTGGCCCTGAGACGGTGATCGCCGTCGGCCAGGGTGCAAACGACGCCGAAATGCTTCGCCTGGCAGCGGTTGGGGTTGCTGTGCTCTCAATGGAAGGCACTGCCATAGAAACGCTGCTGGCGGCTGACCTGGTAATGCCTGATATATATACCTTACTGGACCTTTTAGAGAATCCTTTACGATTGGTGGCAACTTTACGCAAATGAGCCTGCCGAAAACTGAATCCTTCCCTGATGACCCAGACCTGATGCCCCCCGCCCGTCGTCGCCGCGCCCGCCGCCTGCTGGCGCCGCTGGAAGCCGATGAACGCGCCGCTACCATTGATCATCTGGCCCGGCGCAGCTCCCCGACGTTTGACTTCTTTATCTTCTCTGCTCTCTCGGCAGCGCTGTTCTTTGTTGCGCTGTGGTTTGACTCTGCTCCCCTGCTCTTGCTTGGGGCGGTCTTTGCCCCCTTGATGGCCCCGGTGGTGGGTCTGGCCTTCGGCACGGTGATTGGCTCATATAAATTCTTTGGGCGCAGCCTGGCGGGATTCCTGGTCGGTGGTTTGCTAGTCTTTGGGGTGGGGGCGGCGGGCGGTATGCTTGCCTACTGGTGGCCTGCGCTGGGGCTGGAGCAGGCTTACCTGCATGCCCGCATCTCCTGGATCCATTTCATCATTCTGGCAGTTGGGGCAGTCTTTACCGCGGCTACCATGGCGCATACCGGGCGCAGCCCCGGCGCACCGTCTGTTGCCCTGGCTTATTCCTTATACCTGCCGCTGACCATCGCCGGCTACGGCCTGACCAGCGGGATTCCCCACCTGTGGCCGGATGGCCTGGTGGTATTTGCCATTTACCTGGCCTGGGCAGTGGCTCTGGGTGCCCTGACCCTGGCCATTCTGGGCTTCCGCCCGATGACCCTGTTTGGCTATACCCTGGGTGGGGCGGTAGTTTTGCTGGGTGTGGTGCTGCTGCTGGGCTTCGGAGCCTTTGGGGCGGTGATGGGCGTTTTTGGTCCTCCTCTGGCAGTGCCTACCCAAACTCCTACGATCACCCCAACCCTTACCCCGGTTCCACCAACCCCGACCGAAACGCCTACTCCTGTGCCGCCTTCCGCTACCCCGACGGTAACCCTGACCCCCAGTCTGACCCCTTCGCCGACGTTCACTGCTTCGCCCACGCCGCTGCCGGTCTATGCGCGGATTGACGCCGGCGATGAAAGCGGCGGCGCATTCCTGCGCGCCGAGCCGGGCTTCGACGCTACACCGCTGACCACCCTGACCAACGGCACGCTGGTGCAGATCCTGCCTGACAGCCGTGAAGTGGAAGGCTACTTCTGGGTACATGTGATCGTGGTCTCCAACGACCTGGAAGGCTGGGTACTACAGACCTTGCTCTCAATTGCAACCCCCGAACCGCAGTGGTAGTTTGATTGTCTGGTGAAATAGGGTTTTCGCCGCTGCTTTGCAGCGGCTGACGCCCTATTTGGCGATCTCTTTGACGACCACCCAGGTTTGTACCGGGCGCCGGGTACCGCAGCTGGTATGTTGTGGGCAGCCGGCGCACGCCTCATGGCTGCAGCTCTCCAGTTGGCGCAAGTAGCCCAGCCTGGTCAGCTCTGCCAGCATTTGCTCCACCAGCGTCTCACTCACGCTGAGTTGGCGCGCCAGGGCAGGCACGCTGGTTGTTTCCCCTTGTTGAATTTGTTTCATGAGCTGTTCAAGCATAACAACCTGTCTTATGTGATCGTAGTAACGACTTCAGTCGTTGCAATATCATTCCCATCCCACCAGCGCTGCCCCCTGGTAGATCGCAATCCCCATCGCCAGTGAGATCGCCAACAGCAGCCCCACGCTGAGCGCCGTCCAACGCCACGAACCGGTCTCCTGGCGGATGGTCGCCAGCGTGGCCATGCACGGGATGAACAGCATTTGCACTGCCAGGAAAGCCAGCGCCGCCGGCTGCGTCAACTGGCTGCCCAGCACATCGGCTAATCCAGCACCCTGCGTCCCCACTCCATATAGGATCGCCAGCGTGGGGATGGTATTCTCTTTGCGCACAAAGCTGGCCAGCAGTGCCACCAGCATTTGCCAGTCCAGTCCCATGATCCGACCCAGCGGTTCCAGCTTTAGACCCACCAGCCCCAGAAAACTGGTCTGGATCGTCCCACCCGGGAATGTGGACAGCGCCCACAGCAGCACCGAGACCACCAGGATGATCGTACCGGCCATTTTCATGAAGTCTACCAGACGCTGCCACAGGGACATGCCAATGCTGCGCAGGCTGGGGAGCTGGTAGAGCGGCAATTCCATGATAAAGGCCTTGTGCTCGCCGCCCAGGAACCCCTCGTGCAGGACGATTCCCACCCCGGTGAGCACAGCCAGATTGAGCGTCACCAGCCCCCAGGTAACCCACAGCGCTTGCTCTTTGAAAAAGATCGGCGCCAGCGTGGCCAGCACGGCCAGCCGGGCGGTGCACGGCACAAGCGGCGTAACCATGATGGTGATCAGGCGTGCTTTGGGCGATTCAATGCTGCGCGCCCCCATCACTGCCGGCACGTTGCAGCCAAAACCCAGGAATAAAGGCAGAAAACTTTTTCCGTGCAATCCCATCAGGTGCATAAAGCGGTCCATCACATAGGCCGCCCGCGCCATGTAGCCCAGGTCTTCCAGGATGCCCAGAACGCTGAAGAAGATCAGCAGCACCGGCAGCAAGGTCAGCACCGTACCCACGCCGGCGATCATCCCGTTGACCAACAGCCCGGTCAGCCAGGGTGGTGCCTCCTGCAATTGTGCCTGCGCCCATACCGATCCTGCCTGTACCAGGTGTACATCCAGCCACGTTTGCAGCGGCGTGCCCAGGGCGTAGGTCAGCCAGAAGAGCACGCCCAAAATACCCAGCAGGATCAACATACCCCACAGTGGGTGGGTAGCCACCCGGTCGATGCGGTCGGTCAGGGTCAGCTGCCCGGCGCGCGGCTGGGTGACGGCGGCGCGCATCATGCGCCCGATCCACTCGTAGCGCCCGCCAGCGATCGCCAGGATGGCATCCTCGTGCTGCATCAGGATGGCGTGCACGGCCGGCCACTGCCCATCCAGTTGTGCCTGTAGCATCTCAGTGATCTGCCGGTCGCCTTCCAGCAGCTTGAGTGCCGCCCAATCCACCGGGTACGGCTCCGGTACGTATGGCGTGATCAGGTACTGCAGCTCTTGCAGCACATGGCGGTGGTCGGCACGGATCTCAGGCCGGTTGGGCGTATAGCCCTGGGGTTGAGCCGCCAGGCAGACCGCCCTTTGGACCAGTTCTTCCACGCCCTGGGAACGGGCAGCATTCAGCGGTATCACAGGTAAGCCCAGGGCTGCCTCCAGTACATGCGGCTCGACGATGATGCCCTGCTGTGCGGCAACATCCACCATGTTCAGCCCGATCACGATCTTCACCGGCAGCGCCAGCAGCTCTGCCAGCAGGTACAGGTTGCGCTCCAGCGCGGTGGCATTGACGATCAGCGCCACCACATCCGGCCGCTGGTGGATCAGAAAGTCGCGCACTACCCGTTCTTCACGTCGAGTTGGCACTCAGGCTGTAAGCACCGGGCAGATCGACCACCTGCACCAGCCTGCCCTCGGCATCACAGGTGCCGCGCTTCAGCTCGCTGGTCTTTCCCGGCCAGTTGCTGACATACTGTGCCTGCCCGGTCAGGTCATTGAATACACTTGATTTGCCTACGTTGGGTTGTCCTACCAGCGCTACGACCAGCGCTGGTTCTGGCTGCTCGCGCAGGCTGAGGGCAGCCTGGGCAAGTTGGGTCATGCTTCGAGCACCTTTACCAGGATTTGTTCGGCCTCACCGCGGCCCAGTGCCAGGCGCGAACCGCGCACCGAGGCGATCAGCGGTCCACGGCCATAATTCTGCAGCAGGGTTACCTCTGCTCCAGGGGTGAATCCCAGGCAGGCGATGCGGTTGACCAGCCCATGCCCCCCGCTGACTTGTACCACCTGGGCTGCCACTCCGGCTGGTAGTTGGCTGAGAGGCAGTTCTTGACTGAAACTGCTGTGCTCGACCCGGGCATGGTGATGGCGGTGATGTTTGAACAGCATTTAACCTGTCTCCTCGACCGGGCGGCAATCCCGGCAGTATCCGCTCAGCGTCAGGTGAGTTTCGGTGACCTGCAGCCCTTCCTTTTCAGCCAGCCCGCGCACGATTTGCATGACTGCCGGGGCCTCGAATTCGATCACCCGCTTGCATTGCAGGCAGGTGAAGTGGTAATGTGGGGCGGCAGGGGCAGCCTCAAAATGACCGTGGTCTTCACCCAGGCTGTGCTCAGCCACCAGCCCCAGGCTCTTTAACAGTGCCAGGGTGCGGTAAACCGTCGCCAGGCTGATGCGCGGGTCAATGGCTTTCACCTCGTCGTGGATGGCTTCGGCATCCAGGTGTCCGGGGTTGTGCTGCAGCACATCCAGCACCAACTGCCGCTGGCGGGTGGCGCGCAGCCCTCTGGAATGGATTACAGATTGGAGTGGGGTAGGATGGTTCATTGATGCCTATTGAGAATAATTATCATTAGCAATAATACCCCCGAATCCCCTGCCTGGCAAGTGACATAAGTCACATAACGTTGCATGTTGGAACGTAAACGTTCTAACGTTGCCTATCACCTGGTAAATACAATTCTGGTAAAATGTACTCAAGATATCAAGGACTAGTTTGCTATGTGCCTGATAGTTATTTCTTGGAGCACAGAATGAGTGAACCTAAGGTAAGTTATCCAAAAGAAAGCCTTGAAAGTTTTTGCCGCCGTTATCAGGTGAGGCGGCTGGCATTATTTGGCTCTGTGGTGAGAGATGACTTCAGACCTGATAGTGATGTAGATGTTTTAATCAGCTTTGACCCTGCCGCCAGGGTGAGCTTCATGACCCTGGGCAGGATGAAACGCGAACTATCCCTGATCTTTCGAAGATCAGTTGATCTGGTTCCTCAGGAGGGATTGAAACCAGCCATTCGTGATGAGGTTCATGGCAAGTGCCCAAGAAATCTATGCGGCCTGAAAAGTTGTACCTGCTTGATATCCTTGAAGCATCAGAAGCAATTCAACGCTTCATTGAGCCGGTTGATCAAAATGGATTCCTGAATGACGAGTTGCGGCAAAGCGGTGTTTTACAAAAACTTACCGTTATTGGTGAGGCGGCTGCACACCTGCCAGATGAATTTAAGCAATGCCATCCAGAGATTGAGTGGCAGGATATTATTGGCTTTCGCAATATCGCTGTTCATGAGTATTTTGCAATTATGTGGCAGATTGTTTGGGAAACGGCCACGCAAGATGTACCTGTTCTCTATGCCAGGATTATTGAGATCGTGACAGCCGAATTCGGGGGGCAGGAAACTTTGGATAAATTCAGCCACTCTTGATAAGATGACAACTGTCGTATGGGACCTGGTAATTGTAGGCGGCGGGGCGGCGGGTTTCTTCGCCGCCATCACCTGCGCTGAGCATTCCTCCCGTCCACTGCGCATCCTCATCATCGAGAAATCCAGCCGCCCGTTGGGCAAGGTGCTCATCTCGGGTGGCGGGCGCTGCAACCTGACCCATGCCTGCTATGAACCCGCCCGCCTGGTGGAATTTTATCCCCGCGGCGCGGCTGCCTTGCGCTCGGCCTTCAGCCGCTTCCAGCCGCGCCATACTGTCGCCTGGTTTGAGGCGCACGGCGTACCGCTGAAAACCGAAGCGGATGGGCGCATATTCCCTGCCTCGGATTCTGCACAGTCTGTGGCTGACTGCTTGGTGCAAGCTGCCCAACAGGCGGGCGTGGTGCTGTGGACACAGCATACGGTTTCTGCTGTTGAGGCGAGCGAGTCGATTTTCACGCTGCATGTCCGGCCCATGGGGCAGGCTGAAACCCTGCCAGTTCTGGCGCACTGCTTGCTTCTGGCTTCCGGCGGCGACTATACCTCGCTGGGGCTGGCAGCCGAGCTGGGGCATACTGTCGAGCCACCTGTGCCGTCCCTGTTTACCTTTACCATCGCTGACCCCCGGCTTTCCGAATTGGCGGGCGTATCGGTTGCGCCTGCCGGGCTGACCTTGCTGGATGAGAGCGGTGAGCCACCCCGCCTGCCGGGCGGGCAGCAAAGCGGGGCGCTGTTGATCACCCACACCGGGCTGAGCGGGCCAGTGGTGCTGCGCCTGTCAGCCTGGGGAGCGCGCTCGGCTTAATCAGCGCGGTTACCATGCCGGGTTGGCCATCAACTGGGTGTATCCACGCGATTTGGACATGGTGCTGGGTGACCTTCAGGCCTATAAATCTAACCCGGTGCGCGCTCGCCAGAAGCCGTTCCTGCACGCCCTGTTTGGTAAACTGCCGCTGCGCCTGTGGCAGCGCCTGGTGAAGGCCGCCGGCATCTCCCCTGGGCAGAATTGGGCCGATGTTTCTAAAATAAGCCTGCGCCGCCTGGCAGAGGAACTGACCCAGGGAGGCTACACGATCCAGGGCAAAGGGCTGTTCAAGGATGAATTTGTTACTTGCGGTGGTGTGCGTCTGGATGAGGTAGATTTTAAAACCATGCAAAGCAAGCGCCTCCCCGGCTTGTATTTCGCCGGAGAGGCGCTGGATGTCGATGGTCTGACCGGTGGCTTCAACTTCCAGAATGCCTGGACCACCGGCTGGCTGGCCGGGCAGGGGATCGCCCGCCGGCTGGAGGAAGGCTAACGCACCGTCACCGAGGCGTAGACCGCGGTCGAGTTTCCGTCCAGGTCGTCCACCATAAACCCAACAATATAATCGCCGGGCGCGGCGTAGAGCTGCTCCCAGTAGAACATCTGGCTGCCGAAGGTAAGCGTATCGCCTTCCTGCCACACTGTCTCCACCACGTTGCCCTGCGCGTCCAGGTCCATCCATTGCTGCAGGATGGTGAAGCTGTCGCCGGTCTGCGGGATGATCTCGCGTGGCGCCCCGGTGCTGCCATCGCCGCTGAAGCCGAACACCTGCTGGAGGATGCCGTTGCTGAAGTACAGGCGGGCCTGGCGCTGCTCGCCGCCATCGGCAAAGGTGTAAATACCCTCCACGGTGTAGACCGCTTCTTCCGCTGAGGCACCGTAAGTCTCCGGGTACAGGTATGCCAGGGCATAGTTTGTGCCGTCATTGATGGCAAATACCAGCGGCTCCCACTCGAACTCCAGGGTGAAGGTGTCACTGCCCCAATCCGGGTAATACACCCCGTCCAGTTCGAGCGTCTGGGCGGCCTGCAGGTAATCGCCGTCGATCACCAGGATCGAGTTGTTGGCTGTATCCAGGTAGCCGACCAGCAGCCGCACATAGGCCACATTGGTGCCCTGGATGTCGCTGCTGAGCAGGATAGCATCGCCTGGGGCGACGCTATCATCCGAGAGCTGGATTGGAGTGGCCTGCAGGTTGCCAGCCGCCGGGGCTGTCACATCCCTGGCATCTGGCGGCAGGGCGATGCTGCCGGTAGCCTGGGTGAAGGTCTGCCCGGTGTAGTGGAAAGCCAGGAAGTCGTCCCACAGCGACGCCGCGGCAAAGCGGTTGGCAGCCGCATTGTAAGATTGCGGCCCGGCGTTAGCGGAGCGGTAAAGCTGTGAGTTGGGAAAGTAAATGGAGAGGCCGTTCGCGCCTGGCACCTTGGGTCCGTGCATCTCGGCGATCACCACATTGTCCAGCGCTGTCACCAGCCCGTCAGCATATTGATTCAGGCTGCTGTTCGCCTGCGCCAGCTGCTGGGCGAAGTGACCCAGGTCGATGTACGATGGCGGCACTTCCTTCCCAAAGATGCTGGTGAAGGACTGGCTGTAGCTGCGCGCCTGGGCCACGGCGCGCTGGTCGATGTTCTGCAGTGAATAGGCCAGTGCGTTGAGCTGGTTCACCAGCGCCGGTACCTGGCTCAGATCGGCCGCGGTCAGGGTGACGTTCTGGATCATCTGGCGAGTGACCTGCTCGGCGGATGGCGTCCTTGCCGTGCCGCCAAACAGGCTCAACAGCGGTGAGCCGCCCCCGGCAAGCTCGGCGCGGGCGACGTCATCCAAGATGCGTTGGTCTTCCTGGATGTAGCTCTCCACGATGAAGCGGCCCAATTCTGCCCCGCTGACTCCTGGGTTGGCAGCCAGCTCGCTCAGGAAGGCGGCATACGCCCAGCCCAGCGCCGGCTCGGTTTCCTGCGAGACAACTGCATAGCGGGCGTGGGAGGCCAGCATGGTCAGCACCTCGACATGCCCCATCAGGCAGGCATCCATGCCCACCAGCTCAAAGGCATCCAGGCCGGTCTGGCTGCGGATCGTGCCCAACGCCTGGTCCAGCTCATTCAGGTAAAGTACATCGCCCAATACCGAAGCCAGTGGCAGGGTCGCCCCGCCGCGGCCCGAAGCGGTCGGATCGCTCCAGCCGCCCGGCCAACCCATGCCATGGTCGGATAGGATGAGCACATAGTGGTCAGCGGGGTAGGCTCCCATGGCCCAGGCGACGAAGTCCACCAGCGTCTGCCCGGAGGCCATGTTCACCTCGCCCAGGTCTTGCACCATCTGCGAGCTAACCTGGTTCAGGTCGTTGTCTTGCGTGACATAATAGCGGCGAGCAGAGGTCCAGTTGCCATCCCCCTGGTAGCCGGCCTGGTAGCGGTCGATCTGCGCCACAATGTGCACGTTGGCGCTCGAGCCAACCTTTTCGGCCTCGTTCAGATCCACATAGATATCCTGCTCCAGGATCTTATCGTCCGCATCCTGGTAGAGCATCACCAGCCAGGTGTCATCGCTGGCATAAGTGCCCGGCTGGGGCAGAGTGACTGGTTCCGCGCTGGGCTGCTCGTAAGCTGCCTCCGCCGTGGGTAGGTCATAGACTGGTTGTTCGCCCTGGTCACCGGTGGCGGGCTGCTCATACCCGGTCTGGTCTTCTGGTACGCTGCCGCTGCCTACCAGGTCGCTCAGCCCGCCCGAAAGCTGCGGCAAGATGAAGATGGCAAAGCAAGCCACTGCAATGCACAGGAAGATGCCGCCGATGATCAGCACTGTCTTCGGTAACTTACCCAGCAGGCCCAGCAGCGAGCCCAGCCCGCCCAAGCCGCCGGAACCGGAGGAAAAGCTGGGCAGCGAGGATCCGGTGGAGCTGTCCCCGTAGGATGGCTGTGAATAGCTGCTGTCCTCTGCCGGTTGGGAATAGCCGCTGGAAGTGGGCTGCTGCGGCTGGGCGGGCCGGCGGCGCACCGGCGCTTCGGCGCGCCCGGTCGGTTTAGCCCCACCTGGACCAGCCGGGCGCCTGCGTTCGGCGCGCACGACCGGTTTTTTCCCCGATCCGCTGGTGCTGAGCATGCGCAACTCTTGAGCCGGGATGGTTTCCGGCGCAGCAACAGCCCACGCCGGTGGGGTAAAAAAGGAGTGCAGGATGGAAAATGGGTTCTTCATAATGATTGCCTCCTGACCATGTGCCAACCAGCGGTTGATCAACCGGGCACATTAAACCCATTATATCAGCCTCGCCAAGACTTTGCATTCCCTCACCCCTAACCCCTCACCCCTCTCCCCTGGAGATAAGAATGGCGGTCAGCAAAACAGCCTGAACCAGTACCCAAAAACGTCTTTTTGTTGTATAACAGGGGGTAGCGTCAATGTAACCGGTTTCATGAGTGAGGTGAACCATGTCTAAACGCATCTTGTTTGCCTTCATCTTCCTGGCCCTGCTGGCCTCTGCCTGCGGAGATAGTTCCAGCGCACCCGCCCCGACCGCCCAACCGGGCAGCTTATACGTTGACCCTGAGCGCCAGCTGGGCGAGATCAGCCCGTTTATCTATGGCTCCAACTATGGGCCGTGGGTGGCAGTACCTTTTGACATGATGCCCGCCACCGAACAGGCCGGCATCACCGTGGTGCGCTGGCCGGGCGGCTCTTGGGGTGACCGCAACAACCTGCAGGGGTATCAAATTGACCAGTTTGTCACCTTCTGCCAACAGATCGGCGCCGAACCCAGCATCAGCGTGCGTCTGATGGAGGGTACGCCGGAGGCAGCGGCCGAGCTGGTGCGCTATGCCAACCTGGAAAAGGGCTACGGCATCCGCTTCTGGAGCATTGGCAATGAGCCCACCCTGTTCGCGGATTTCCTGCAGGAGCCTTACGACACCGAGCGCTTCAACCAGGAATGGCGCGCCATCGCCGAGGCCATGCTGGCGGTTGACCCGGAGATCCAACTGATCGGGCCGGAGCTGCACCAGTATGCGGCTGACCTGGCATCCACTCCGAGAGATTCGCAAGGCAAGGATTGGATGACCGAATTCCTGCGCGCCAACGGCGACCTGGTGGACATCGTCTCCATTCATCGCTACCCATTCCCGCGCGGCACCAGCGGAACGCCGGTGACCATTGACGAGCTACGCCAAAATACCTCGGAATGGGATCAAATCATCCCCTACCTGCGCGGGCTGATCCAGGAGATTACCGGGCGCGACATCCCCATTGCCGTGACCGAGATCAATACGCATTGGTCTAAAACCATCCAGGGCGAGGCCACCCCGGATTCGTTTTACAACGCCATCTGGTGGGCGGATGTGCTCGGTCGCATGATCAACCAGCGGGTGTATATGATCAACCACTGGCTGATCGTCAGCACTGGCGCCCAGGGCGGCTGGGGTATCATCAGCCGCGGCGAAGTACGCCCATCCTATTACGTGTTCATGATCTACCAGCAGTTCGGGGAAAAGCAGGTATATGCCGCTTCGGGCGTAGAGGATGTATCCATCTACGCCGCGCAACGCGCCGACGGGGCGCTGACCCTGATGGTGATCAACCTTGCAGACGATGAGCAGACCGTCGCTCTGGAGATTGCCGGTGAGGCGCCGGACAGCGCCGAAGTCTGGCGATTCGATGCAGAGCACAATGCTGAAAATCTGGGCACCCAACCGTTGCAGGCAGAGGCACTTTCGCTGCCGGGGCAGTCCATCACCTTACTGGTTCTGCCATAACTCCCTCTAGTTAGGAGAAGAATATGTCTAACAAACGCCCCCTGATCATCATCACCCTCATCTGGCTGGGATGGTTCCTGTTACTGTACGGCTTCCAATACCTGGTTAGCGAACGTCTTATCCTCAAAAGACCGGACTATGCGGTAAGCTGGACTGAAAAAGAGACGACCATCATTGCCAACCGCGGCAAGATTTACCTGCTGGAGCCATTCCTAAATCGCCAGGTGGCCTGGGACTCGGAATACTATGTCGGTATTGCCGTCGGTGGCTACGATGACCCCGAGGCTGGCACGGTGGTAAACCCGGCTAGCGGGCAGACGGTGATCAAGAACTACTCCTTCTTTCCGCTCTACCCCTATGTCATGAAGGCGTTCATGTTCCCGCTGCAGATCTTCGGATTGAACCCCATCGCCACAAGCTCATTGGCAGGCGTGGTGGTCGCCCTGCTGGGCACATTAGCCGGGTTGATTGCCTTGTGGGATTTGGGGCGTGAAACCCTTGATGAATCCGGCCGGCTGCGCGCCGTCTTCTACATCTTGATCTTTCCCACCGGTTTCTTCCTGGCGCAGGTATACACCGAAGGTTTGTTCATCGGGCTGGCATTCTGGTCGTTGGCGCTTACCCGGCGTAAGCAGTGGCTGTGGGCCTCCCTGCTGGCAGCTCTGGCTGCCTGGACCCGCGCTCATGGGGCCGCCCTGATCCTGCCCCTGATGGTGGCTTGCCTGGCCGCGCTGGATTGGAAAAAGCCGCTGTTCAAGCAGTTGAATTGGAAATGGTGGGCCCAGCTGCTGTGCGCCTTTCTGCCATTGGGCGCTTACCTGCTCTGGCGCTACTCTACCTTGGGCCAGGGCTGGGCTGAGCTGCAGTCTTTTTACTTTGGCCGCGGCCTGATGACCCTGGAAAACTCGCTCGGTAGCTGGAAGAGCGCCTATGAGTATACCCACAACCAGGGCATCGGTGGACAGGGATTGGTGTATTTCGGCATTGAAGTATTCACCATCCTACTGGCGCTGGTTGCCGCGTTATGGCTGCTGCGCCGGGCGCCGGGGGTGGCACTGTTCAGCCTGGGTGTGCTCCTGCTGTCCGTGTTCAGTGGCTCAGCCCAGAGCATGGCGCGCTACATGCTGGTAGCGCCGGCGACTTACCTCTTCCTGGGGCGCCTGGGGCGCTCCCAGGCCTTTGACCGGGCGTGGACGGTGCTCAGTCTGCTGCTGATGGGCATGGGGGCCATGCTGTTCAGTTTTGACATGTGGGTAGGATAGATTATTAAAACCACTTGACATGAAGCATTAATTATGCAATAATGTAACCGGTTACTGTAACCGGTTACATTCATGACCAGACCCTCCTCATCCTCTGTGACAATGCGTGATGTAGCCCGCCGGGCTGGTGTCTCGGTGGCAACGGTCAGCCGGTACATTAACCGTAATGCAGTCACCTCGCACGATGTGTCTGAGCGCATCCAGAAGGTGATGGATGAGTTGAATTACGTCCCTCACGCCACAGCCCGACAGCTTGCCACCCGTAAAACCCGTGTCATTGGTCTGCTGCTGACCAATATGATTCACGATTTTTTTGCTCCACTGCTTAGCGGAATTGAGTTGGTTGTCAGCCAGAACGGCTACAACCTGTTGGTAGCAACCTACCGCGCGGGAACGCGCAGGAATTACGAACCCCCGATCGGCGCTCATAATACCGATGGCATGCTGGTGTTTGCTGACAGCCTGGATGATGCCCAGCTAGCCCGGCTATACGCCCGTAAATTCCCCCTGGTGCTGATCCACCGCACCCCGCCGGACAACCTGCCGATCCCCTTTGTCACCGTGGAAAACCGTGCCGCAGCTCGCAATGTAGTCGAGCATTTGATCACCCAGCATGGCAAGCGGAACATCGTGTTTGTGCGCGGGCCGGCTCAGCAGGAAGACTCCTACTGGCGCGAGGAAGGCTACAAGCTGGCCTTGCAAGCCCACGGGCTGCCTTTCCGCGAAGAGCTGGTTCTTTCAGGCGAATTCGAGCGCGAAATCTCCTATATTGCCATGCGTGAGTTCCTCTCCGATTCGCCTGTTTTCGATGCCGTCTTTGCCAGCGATGACGACTCTGCTATCGGCGCGCTCAAGGCGCTCAACGAAGCTGGACGGCGGGTGCCTGACGAGATTAGCCTGGTCGGCTTTGATGATATGCGCCTGTCATCGTTCCTTACCCCGCCGCTGACCACCGTGCGCGCGCCGACTGAACAGGTGGGACGGGTAGCTGCCCAACAGCTTTTCCGCATCCTAGAAAGCACAACCCCCGAACGTGTCACCTTATTGCCCACCCAAATCATTCTGCGCCGCTCCTGCGGCTGCGAATATATCCCTGACAACCTTTGATAGGAGGTGAGACGTCTCCAACAATCCCCATTCGCTTGTCCAATTGACCAAAAATTCGATTACTTTCAAAAGAGGAGAAAACTGATTATGAAGAAGCTTCTGTATATCTTTAGTATCCTGATCATCGCATCGATGGTCCTGGTTGCCTGCGCAAAAGAAGAACCCGTCACAGAAGAACCAGTAGTTGAAGAACCGGTCGTCGAAGAGCCGGTTGTTGAAGAGCCAGCCGAGGCAGTCCAGATCCGCTGGTATGTCGGCCTGGGCACCGGCACGGATCCCAACCAGGTTGAGATCGAGCAAGCGCTGGTAGATTCCTTCAACGCCTCGCATGACAACATCGAGCTGATCCTGGAAGTTGTCCCCTATGACAGCGCCAAGGATACTCTGGCCACCCAAATCTCGGCCGGCGCCGGCCCCGACATCATCGGGCCTGTTGGCTGGGGTGGCTCCAATGCCTTCTACGGCCAGTGGCTGGACCTGGGCCCCTACATCGAATCTTCTGGCTATGACCTGGGCCAATTCGACCCGGCGCTGGTTGAGATGTATCAGACCGAAGAAGGTCAGGTTGGCCTGCCCTTTGCCGTGTTCCCCGCAGCCGTGTTCTATAACACGACCATGTTCGACGAAGTCGGCCTGAACTACCTGCCCGCTGAATATGGCGAGAAGTATGTCATGCCCGATGGCAGCGAAGTTGATTGGACCTGGGATACCCTGACCACCGTCGCCAAGATGCTCACGCTGGACATCAATGGCAATGACGCCACCAGCCCTGACTTCGACCGCACCCAGATCGTGCAGTACGGCTACCACCCTGTTTGGTCCGGGAACCCGGCTTACATGGGCTCATTCTGGGGTGCCTCAGCCATCTACTCGGGCGAGCCGGGCAACTATGTTGCCGATATCCCTGCAAACTGGGAAGCTGCCTGGAACTGGTGGTACAACGGCATCTGGGGTGACCAGCCTTTCATCCCGAACTTTGATGTTTCCAACAGCGAACAATTCGGCACCGGCAACACCTTTGGCTCTGGCCGCATCGGCATGGGTGTAACCCAACTGTGGTACACCTGCTGCCTGGGCGACCTGGCTGGCGCGGGCTATGAGTTCCAGTTTGGCGCTCTGCCCACCTACAATGGTGTGGTGAACGGCCGCATCGATGCTGACACCTTCCGCATCTGGAAGGGTACCGCCCACCCGGCGGAGGCCTTCGAAGTTCTGGCTTTCTTGCTCGGACCTGAGGGTGTTGAGCCATTGATCGTCGGCACCGCCGATACCCCCGGTGCCTATGGCGCCTTCCCCGCCCTACCCGAATTCCAGCAGCGCTTCATCGACGCCAAGGCGGCCCAATATCCGTACGTGACCACCTGGGACACCATCCTGGCTGGCCTGGCCTACGCGGACAACCCCAGTGCGGAAGGCTATATGCCTAACTGGAATGAGGCCTGGGCGCGCATGGATACTTTCTACTCCTTAGAGAATACCACCGCAGGTCTGGATCTCGCTACCGAGATTGCCACCCTGGAAGCTGACCTGACGGTCATCTTCAACAAGTAACACTTTTCTGATACACTTTTGGGCGGGCTGGCATATGCTGGCCCGCCCAATACTCTATTGAAGGAGGGCAGAGATGCAAGAGTTAACCCATCTACCCAAACTACCTAGCATTGGATCATTGCGGGGCATGCCGCCTCTGGCCCGGCGCGAATTCAAGAACGGCATGTTGTTCATTTCACCCTGGTTGTTCGGTTTTCTGGTCTTCACCCTCATCCCCATGGTGGCAACCCTGCTCTTCTCGTTCATGGATATCAAGATCACCGATGGTGTATTGAACCCACCCAATTTTGTCGGTCTGGATAACTATAAGACCCTCTTTCAAGACAATGCAGTTTGGAATGCACGGCCAGATTCAACCCCGGGCGCATTGTGGGTGACGATCCGCTTTGGGCTGATCGCCCTACCGGTGGGGATCTTCCTGCCATTAGGGCTGGCCGTCTTGATGAACAACAAACACCTCAAGGGGCAAAACTTCTTCCGCTCCATGTTTTATATGCCTTATATCATCCCATTTGTGGCCAGTATTTTCCTGTGGGGTGGGATGGTCAACCCGGAGAGCGGTTGGATCAACCGTTTTTTGATTGAGGTGCTTGGTGTTCCCTCTGAAAGCGTGCCGGGTTGGGCCAATGATATCAACTGGGTTTATCCAACTTATGTGCTGATGGGCATCTGGGGCATTGGCAATGCCATGCTGATCATGCTGGCTGGCCTCCAGGGGGTGCCGACCGAGCTTTACGACGCCGCCAAGGTGGACGGCGCCACCAGTTGGAAATCTTTCTGGAATGTGACCTTCCCGATGATCTCACCGGTCATCTTTTATAATCTGACGCTGAGCATTGTGGGCTTGTTCCAATACTTTTTGGTACCTCTGGTCATCAATCAAGGAACCGGCCGCCCCGGGGGTGCGACCATGTTCTATAACCTGTATCTCTACAAAAACTTCTTTGTTAATATGAATATGTCTTACGGCTCGACCCTGGCCTGGTTGTTGTTTTTGGTCATCCTGATCGTGACGGTTTTCCTGTTCTGGTCAGCCAAGTATTGGGTTTACTACGCCAGCGAGCGCAGGTAAAGGAGGCCAGATATGTATCAGCGATCTTTCTGGACAAAACTACGCCAGGTACTCAATCCGGTCGGGGTGACGCTCATCACGATCATCGTGCTGGGGTTGTTCCTGATGCCGTTCCTCTACATGATCTTTACCTCGCTGAAGTCTCCCAACCAATTTGCCGCCCTTGGGGCACCCATCTGGCCAGCCGAACAGCCCACGCTGGTGTACAACGGAGAAAATGCCGGCACCTACACCTTTCAGATAACTCAGGGCAGCCGGGTGAACGATATCACCATCGATATGAACGACTATACCGGCAAAACGCTGGATATTCTGACCGTGCCGCTGCCGGATGGCAGCACCCAAGACCTGGCGCTGGTGAAAGGCTATGCCAAGGAAAGCATCTTTATTGATCCCGACCACCCCGAGGCCGACCCGATCTTCTGGGTAGGCTCGTACCGCTCCCTGGATCGTGCCTGGAAGTTCTCCCCCACCTGGGAAAATTACGTGGAGGTGTGGAACACGATCGACTACCCGCGCCTGCTAGGCAATACCGCCTTTTATGCATTCACTACAACCATCGGGGTATGGATATCCTGTATCCTGGTGGCGTACGGCTTCTCGCGCTTCCAGTTCCCCGGACGGGATTTCCTGTTCGTGGTGCTGCTCTCAACCCTCTTCTTGCCCGGGGCAGTGACCATCATCCCCACCTTCACCTTCTTTACCAAGATCGGTTGGGTGGGCACCTGGCTGCCGTTGATCGTGCCGGCGTTCTTTGGTAATGCCTACGATATCTTTTTACTGCGCCAGTATTTCATGACCCTGCCACGTGAGCTGGATGAGGCGGCGATGATCGATGGCGCCGGTCCTTTCAAAGTCCTGTGGTCGGTCATCCTGCCGCAGTCTTACCCGGCAATCCTGGCAGTGACCATCTTCCACGTGGTATGGGCGTGGAATGACTACTTTGGACCGCTAATTTATCTCGGCATGGAGGACCAGCCGATCTCGGTGGCGCTGGCCCGCTTCAATGGCATTTACGGCCGCCAACCGCAGTTGATCCAGGCAGGTTCCTTGATGACCCTGATCATCCCGCTGATCATCTTCCTGCTGGCGCAGCGCTTTTTCATCCAGGGTATTGTGATCACCGGCGTCGAAAAATAAGGATTAAAATTATGAAAGTTACCGTTATTGGTGGTGGTTCGACGTATACGCCCGAGCTGGTCAGCGGATTCCTCACTCGCATGGAGCAGTTCCCGCTGAGCGAGCTGTGGCTGATGGATATTGACCCCCAACGGCTGGAGATTGTCGGTGGGTTTGCCAAACGCATTGTCGAAAACCATGGTGCACCGTTCAAGCTAGTGCTATCCACCGATCAGCGTGCCGCGGTCAGCGGCGCCTCTTATGTGACCACGCAGCTGCGCGTCGGGCAGATGGAAGCCCGCCGCCGGGACGAATACCTGGGCCAACGCCACGGGCTGATCGGTCAGGAAACGACCGGTGTGGGCGGTATGGCCAAGGCCATGCGCACTATCCCGGTCGTGCTCAAGATCGCCCAGGATATGCGTGAGCTGGCTCCCGGAGCCATGCTGGTCAACTTCACCAACCCCGCCGGGCTGGTCACCCAGGCGCTCAGCCAGTATGCCGCGGATGTGCCCTCGGTAGGGGTGTGCAACGTGCCCATCACCACCAAGATGAGCATGCTCAGCCGGCTGGAGAAGGGGCTGGGTAAGCCCATCGACCCGCAGCGTGCTGAGCTGAATACCCTGGGCCTCAACCACCTTTCCTGGCACCGCGGCTTCACCATTGATGGGGAGGATGTCTGGCCGCAGGTGATGGCCTCCTACCTTGCCGAGCTTCGCTCGCAGGAGCACCCCGAATGGGATCCGCGCACCGTGGAAGTGCTGGGCATGATCCCCAACTACTATTTGCAGTACTTCTACCATACCGACAAGAAGCTTGCCTCCCAGGCCAACTGGCCGCCCTCGCGTGCCGACGAGGTGATCGTGGTGGAGGAGGCCCTGCTGCGCCAGTACGCTGACCCGGATCTGAAAGAGCCCCCGGCAGACCTGATGAAGCGCGGTGGTGCTTACTATTCCACTGTCGCCACCCAATTGCTCACCGCACACTACAACAACCTGGGCGAGACCCACGTGGTCAACATCCCCAACCAGGGGGCGGTGTCTGAATGGCCGGCGAACTGGGTGCTTGAAATGCCCGCCAGCGTTAGCCGCAGCGGCATCCAGCCTATCCCGACCCAGCCGCTGCCCCCGGCTTGTTTTGGGCTGATCGCCCAGATCAAGTCGTTTGAGCTGCTTACCGTAGAAGCCGCAGTCCACGGCGACCGGGATGCGGCCTACCAGGCGCTGCTGGCCCACCCGCTGGGCCCCACCGCCGACAAGGTCCAGGCGGTGCTGGACGATATGCTTGAGACGCACCGCGACCATTTACCGCAGTTTTGGAAATAACTGCCTGCCAGGTCAATATGCGTTACTTTTTGGGTGTTGACGTAGGAGGGACGAAGACGCACCTGCTCATCGCGGATGAGCAGGGCCGCGTGGTTGGGTTCGGTCATTCAGGGCCGGGAAACCCCCAATCGGTAGGGTACGATGGAATGTACGCCAGCCTGCACCACGGGTTGAAGCAGGTGCTCCATTCCAGCAGGCTGACGCTGGCAGACTTGTCCGGAGCCGGGTTCGGCATTGCCGGCTACGATTGGCCTTCGGTGCGTCCGCCCATGCTGGAAGTACTGCACAAGCTGGGTGTGACCTGCCCGTTGGAGATCGTCAACGATACCATTCCCGGGCTGGTGGCGGGCGCCCGCGATGGCTGGGGCGTGGTGGTGATTTCGGGGACGGGCTGCAACTGCCGCGGCTGGGACCGCCAGCACAAGCGCGAGGGGCGCGTGACCGGGTACGGTTTTTACCTGGGGGAGTACGCCGGCTCCAGCGAGCTGGTGGCGCGCGCCATGCAGCTGGTCGGTTATGAGTGGACCCGCCGCGGCCCAGCGACCGCTCTGACCCAGGCATTCATCAAATCTGCTGGAGCACGTGATCTGACGGATCTATTGGAAGGCTATACGGAGAATCATTATCAGGTTGGCGCTGAAGCTGCCCCACTGGTCTTCCAGGTGGCGGCCGAAGGGGATGTTGTGGCGCGCGAGCTGATCCGCTGGGCTGGCTGCGAGTTAGGCGAGATGGTCAACAGTGTCATCCGCCAGCTCGATTTTCACTCCCTGGAGTTTGACGTGGTGCTGTCTGGCAGTATGTTTGAGGGTGGTCCGATGTTGATCGAGCCGCTGCGTGCCACCGTGCTGAACGAGGCGCCTGGCGCCCGCTTTGTACGCCTGGATGTGCCTCCGGTGATTGGCTCGGTGATGATCGGGATGGAACAGGGCGGCCTAAAACCTGACCATGCCATTCGCGACCACCTGGCGAAGACATTACCCGCTCTGCGCGCTGCCGGACTCAGTTCCGACGCGGAATATTGAGCAACCTCCCCGTGAGTTTTCCCATGCGCCATGCTCTGATCCTGCTGATCGTGATAATCTTAATCAGTGCCTGCGCACCCACGCCGGCAACTCCTTCTGTGGAGGTTGAGATGACCGCACCGGCACCTGGGCTTGAATTTCGTGTTGTTGGTTACGCCACGGCGGCTGTCATTGTGGATACCATCCAGTTTGATAAACTGACCCACATCAATTACGCTTTTCTGATCCCGAATGAAGACGGCACATTCGCCAGCCTGCCCAATGCCTGGAAGTTGGAACAGCTGGTAGCCCGCGCCCATGAAAATGGTGTGCAGGTGCTCATCTCGGTGGGCGGCTGGGGCTGGGATGACCAGTTTGAAGCCCTGGCAGCCAGTCCGGAGCGACGGGCGACCTTCGTCAGCGAGCTGGCATCCTTTGTCCAGCAGTACAACCTGGATGGGGCGGATATCGATTGGGAATTCCCCGATCCGGGTGAGTCGGCGCACAATTTCCTTGCCCTGATGACCGAGCTGCGCCAGGCGCTAGCAGAGAAACTGTTAACCATTGCTGCCGTGGCTTTGGGTCAGACCGCTGCCGGTATTCCCGATGAGGCCTTTGTCTTACTGGATTTCGTTAATATCATGGCTTATGACGGTGGGGGTGAGAATCATTCCTCCCTGCAGTACGCGCAAGATGCACTGGATTACTGGCTGGGCCGTGGCCTGCCGCCCGAAAAGGCGGTACTTGGTGTCCCCTTTTATGCTCGCCCGGACGGCACACCATACTATCGCATTATCCAGAATGATCCGGCTGCAGCAAACCTGGACAGCTTTGATTATTATGGCACCCTGCTTAACTACAATGGCATTCCCACCATGCAGGCTAAAACCGCTCTGGCGCTCGAACGCGGTTCAGGCATCATGATCTGGACCCTGGAACACGATGTAGCCGGGGAGCTTTCCCTGCTGGCGGCGATCTACCGTACCGTACACGGAGGCGAGTGAACACAGCACAACCGTTTGTCCTGGGTGTGAATTATTGGCCGCGCCGCAAGGCGATGTATTGGTGGCGCGATTTTGACCCTGGTGAGGTACGGGAGGAGTTTTCCATCATTGCCGGGCTGGGCTTGCAGAAAGTACGCCTGTTCTTGCTCTGGGAGGATTTCCAGCCAGCGCCTGACCAGGTTTCAGCGCAGGCGCTGGCGAATCTGGCGCAGGTAGCGGACATTGCCGCGGATAATGGCTTGCAGTTGGATGTAACCTTTTTCACCGGTCACATGAGCGGCCCCAACTGGGCGCCGCCCTGGCTGCTGGGCGGTCCGCGTCCCAAGACGGCCTGGCTGCGCGAGATTGTCTCGGATGGTAAGCTTGTCCAGGGTGGCTACCGTAATCCCTTCCACGACCCGGTTGCTTTGGCTGCTGAGGAGCTGCTCCTGCGCCAGGTAGTTGGGACGCTCAAGGATCACCCCGCCATCTGGGTGTGGAACCTGGGCAACGAGCCTGACCTGTTCGCCTGGCCAGAAAGCTATCAGGCCGGGCAGGCCTGGGTGCGGCGCATGGTCGCTGTCATCCGGGAGTGTGGTGCCACCCAACCGGTGACCTGCGGCCTGCATGTCGCCAGCCTGTTCCAGGACAATGGTCTGCACATCGACCGCGTCTTTGCCGAGACTGATTTTGGCGTGATGCACTCTTACCCGATGTACGTCCCCATAGCCCGCCATCCGTTGGACCCGGACTTTGTGCCTTTCACCTGTGCAGTGACCGCCGCGCTATGCGGCAAGCCGGTGCTGATGGAGGAGTTCGGCGGCTGTACGGTCGGCCCTGGCGAGCCTTCACAGGTATGGAAGTGGCAGTCGTATGATCTGCACAAGAAGCAGTTCATGGCCTCCGAGGAAGACCTGGCCGAGTTTCTGCGCCAGACACTGCCGAAACTGGTGCAGGTTGGAGCGCTGGGAGCGCTGGTCTGGTGCTATGCCGACTATATCCCTGAGCTGTGGGATCGCCCGCCGTGTAAAGAGCAGCGCCACGAGCGTTTCTTCGGTCTGGTGCGTCCGGATGGCACGTTGAAACCGCACGCCCGCGTACTGCAGGAATTTGCTGCAACGAAGCCAATGGTGCAGCCCATTCCATCCTATGCTCGTCTGCGGGTCGATCCGCAGAAGTACTACCGCCACCCGCTGGCAAATGTGCTGCGTGCGGTGCGTCTGGTGCGCCTGTACAAGCAATACATTACTGGATTAGAGGAGTTCTCGCAATGAGCATACGTTTGATCGTTAATTCGGATGATTACGGCCGCACCGCTGCCGTATCGCAGGGGGTGCGCAACGCCCACCTGTTTGGTATTGTCACCTCGACCACCTGCATGATGAACATGCCCACCGTGGTGGATGATATCCGCACTGCCATGCAAGAAGCCCCCCGCCTGGGGATGGGGGTGCACCTGGTGCTGACCTCCGGGCAGCCGCTTCTCCCGCCTGAGCAGGTTCCCTCGCTGGTTGCCCCCGACGGCTCATTCCTCAAGCTGGACCAGTTCCTGGCGCGCCTGGATCAGATCGACCCGCGGCAGGTTGAAGCGGAATGGCGGGCGCAGATTGAGAGGTTTGTTGCCACCGCTGGCCGCGCCCCCACCCACCTGGACTCGCATCACCATTCGTCTTACTTTACCGAGCCGTTCTTCCGCACCATGCTGGAATTGGCCCACGAATATGGCGCCGGCATCCGCCTGGTAATTGCCCAGGGGGATGAAGACAACATGACGGGTTTGCCAACCGAGGTGCTGACCCCCATCCAGGAATACGCCCCGCGCCTGCTGAAAAAATTCAAGCCGAAAACGCCGGACATCTTTCACGCTTCGTTCTACGATGAAATGGCAACCAAAGAGGAACTGCTGCGCCTGATCAACTCCTTGCAGCCGGGCACCGCTGAGATTATGTGCCATCCTGGTTATGCCGATCCTATCCTGCTGGCAGGCTCGATCTATGCCCGCCAGCGCGAATCCGAGCTTGCCGTCCTCACCGACCCAGCCATTCGCCAGGCAATAAACGCTCGCCGGATTGAGCTTATCTCATTCGCCCAGCTATAAAACCATCAACCACAAAGGACACTGCTGAGTCTCATAAAGTCATACCGATAGCACCTTAACAAGAGTCTCAAAAAGTCGTATCACTCTCATAGGCACAGGGTAACATTGACATACCACCTGGCAGGAGAGTGGAAGATGAGCAGAATAGGCCAAACCACCAGTAAGGCAGAACGGGTCGAGATTGGTGAGCGCTGGGAAGCAGGCCAAAACGACACTCAAATAGCACAAGCAATGCAACGGCCCATTGCGACGATCCGGAAATGGCGGCGACGATATCAGCAACAAGGTCGAGCGGGGCTGGTCAGCCAGATGGGGCGACCAGCCAGTGGCGTGCTGGGGAACTTTCCGAAGGAAGTGTCCACGGCACTCTTGCAGATGAGAAGTGCTCATCCAGGCTGGGGGCCTGTCACATTGTTGCTGGAGCTGGCTCAGGATGAGCGTCTGCGAGGCAAGTCACTCCCCAGTCGCTCGCGGATTGCAGCATATCTGAAACAGAAGCATCTGGCCAAGCCATATGAGCGCCATGGAGAAATGCCTGAAGCGCCAGTCCCGACGGTAGTACGGCCGCATCAAGAGTGGCAGGTGGATGCACAAGGACGTTTACCTGTTTCTGGAGTAGTCAGTGCTTCGATCGTCAATATTCAGGATGTGTTCAGCCGGGTGAGGATCGACAGCTTGCCTTGTCTGCGCACCACACATGTTGGCACTCGGGATTATCAGTTGGTTCTCCGCCGGGCCTTCGTCCAGTATGGCTTGCCAGAGCAGATCAGTCTCGATCATGACAGTGTCTGTTATGACAATCAAACGGCTTCGCCTTTCCCAACTATCTTCCATTTGTGGCTGATTGGCTTGGGAATTGCAGTTCGTTTCATTCACCAGCCACCACCCCTCGAACACGCCCTGATTGAACGGACCCATCAGATTGTGACCCAACAGGCGATCCTGGGGCAAACCTTCCATAGTCAGGCTGATCTGCAGAACATGCTCTCCAACCGTCTTCACTTTCTCAACCAGGTCTATCCTTCACGCACCTTGCATGGGCAAGCGCCTCTCCAGGCTTTTCCACATGCTCAGCATACCCACCGCCCGTATCGTCTGGAATGGGAAAAGGAGTGTCTGGACTTGCAACGTATCTACGCCTTACTGGCTCAGGGGCGCTGGTTCCGTCAAACTACTGCCGCAGGCTCGTTTTCCTTGGGCGCTCAGCGCTACAATGCCAGAACAAAATACCAGGAACAAACCTTGGAAATCACCTTCGATCCCGACACTCGCGAATTGGTCTGCTTGCCCGAGAAAGGCACTCAGGTCTTCCGCCTGCCTGCTAAAGGCATTACCAAAGAAGTGTTGATGGGTGACCTGGATCCACTCATTAGTTTGCCTGCTTACCAGTTAGCTCTGCCTTTCTCGCGTCAAGACTGGCGGGTGCTCATGCTTGGACAAGAGTTGACCGGTACGACTTTATGAGACTTTGTTAAAGTACAGGTGATATGAGTTTATAGGACTCGGCAGACACAAAGTACACGAAGGATTTCAAAGAAACCTTCGTGTACTTTGTGTACTTTGAGGTTAATGATTTCTTTCCGACCTTAATTCGTCTCGGTCACCTTGCGGATGCTGCGCGGCCGCTCCGTGTTATACCCCTTCGCCAGTGTCAGGTGATAGGCAAACAGCTGCCCGGCGATGATGGCGATCAATGGCGTCAGCCATTCGGGGATGTCCGATGGCAGGCAGATAGGCGATTGCGCCAGCCCGAGCGCCTCGTCGTTATCTGAGATCACCACCAGCTCGGCGGCATGCTCGTTGCGCAGCGTGGCGATCATCTCCAGCATCGTTGCAAATACCTTGCCCTGCGGCGCCACCGCCAGCACCGGGAAGCCTCCCTCGACCATGGCGATTGGCCCGTGCTGGAAATCCGCCGACGAGTACGGTTCCGCCACCAGGTAGGTCAGCTCCTTGAGTTTGAGCGCCCACTCAAAAGCGGTGGCGTAGTTATAACCGCGCCCCAGTACCACACACTGGTTCATATAGCGGTAGCGCTGCGCCATGCGGGTAATCGCTTCATCCTGGGTGAGCATTTGTTCCGCCCAGGCGGGCACCCCCGCCAACTCCTGCCAGGCAGCCTCGGAGCCGGCCAGCGCCGCCGACAGCATAGCGATTGCCAACAGCTCGGCGGTATACGACTTGGTGGCGGCTACCGCTTTTTCCTCGCCGGCCTGGATATCCAGCACCAGGTCTGCTGTCTTTGCCAGGGGCGAAGCCGGCGCATTGGTGATCGCCAGGGTCAGGCAGCCCTGCTGCCGCCCTTCCTGGATCACGCGCACAATATCAGGCGACTGTCCCGACTGGGACACCGCTACCACCAGCGCCTGTGTGAGCCGCGGCGGCTGCCCGTAGAAGGTGAACAAAGATGGCGTAGCTAACGCCAGGGGCAGCTGATTGGCCGCGCCCCATAGGTAGTTGGCATAGCGTCCGGCATTATCGGATGTGCCCCGTGCCGCCAGGAACACAAAGCACGGTGCCTGGTGCTGGATGGCTGCCGCGATCTGCTCCACCTGCTTGCGCTGCCCCAATAGGTTGGCTAACCGCTGCGGTTGTTCATGGATCTCAGAATGGAGTGTCATGCTTCCCCTTAAGTTGCTGATGTGGGTATAAGATCATCACGGGTTGATTATATCCGCTAACCGTCGAAATAGATGGTTTTCTAACCAGCCAACCAATTCCCGGACTGCTGATATAATTTCTATACCACCCCCGTTACAGGAGACCCAGATGCGCGCTCGCAGAGCCTTGCTGTATACACCCGGCGATGATCTCAAGAAGATCACCAAAGCCGCCGCGCTGGGCGTTGATTGCCTGTGCATGGATATGGAAGATGGCGTTGCAGTCAACCACAAAGTTGAAGCCCGCCAAACGATCATCGCTGCCCTGCAAACCTTGGATTTCGGCCGTTCCGAACGCTTGGTACGGATCAATGCGGTCGGCTCAGGCCTGGAAGCGGCTGACCTGGAGGCGGTCTTATCTGCCGGAACGCATGTCCACCCGGATGGGGTCGTGCTGCCCAAAGCTGAGAGCGCTGAGCAGGTGCAGTGGGTCAGTGCGCAGATCAGTGCCGCCGAAGAGCGCTTTGGCTGGCCCGCCGGGGAGATTGCCTTGATCATCCAGATCGAGACCGCCGCTGGACTGGTCAACATCCGGGAAGTGCTGTCTTCTGACCCACGCCTGCAGGCGGTCATCTTCGGTGCGGAGGACCTGGCTGCCAGCATGGGCGCTAAACGCACCCCCGCCGGCTGGGAGGTCTTTTACGCCCGCAGCGCGGTCGTCACCCACGCTGCTGCCTTTGACCTGCACGCAATCGACATGGTCTATCTGGATTTCCATGACCAGGTTGGGTTGGAAGCCGAAGCACGCCAGGGTGCCCAGATGGGCTTTGAGGGCAAGCAGATCATTCACCCCAATCAGATCGAACCCGTTCAGTGCGCCTTTACCCCCAATGAGGATGAAATTGCCCATGCCCGGCGGGTGATGGATGCTTATGCGTTGCATCAGCAAGCCGGGAGGGGAGCTTTTGCCCTGGATGGTAAGATGGTAGATTTACCCATCGTCAAAGCTGCCGCTCGGGTGTTAGCCCGTGCCGCAGCCGCCGCAGGCTAGATTTGTCAGGTCTTTATGCTAGAAACCGGTTTCCGGCGGTCGAAAACCGGCACGTAGAAGCAGTGCACCTTCAATTCATGTTTAGCCAGTACAGGAGGAACGAATAATGAGACCCGTGTATGTTGTATCCGGAGGCGTTTCCAAGTTTGCCAAAGCCAGGCCGGACAAAACCTTCCAGGCGGTCGTCAAAGAAGCCTACGATTATGCCATCCATGACCTTGGCCTGGATTTTGCCACCTTCACCCACCTGGTGGATGGTTCGGTGGCTTCATATTTCTCCGACCACTTTGCCCGCCAGTTGATGGCCGGCATCATGGCCCAGGATTACCTCGGCTTGTGCCCCAAGCCAGGCCACCGGGTGGAGGGCGGCGGCGCCACCGGTGGCATCTGCTTCCAGGAAGCCTGGAAGTCGGTTGCCAGCGGCCTGATGGATATCTGCGTGGCCTACGGTTTTGAAACCATGAGTCACGTGGAGACCTGGAAGGGCAACGAGTTCATCGCCCTGGCCTCGGATGTCTCCTTCGACTATCCGGTCGGCGGGTTCTACTCCGGCTACTACGCCATGATGGTCACCCGTCACATGAAAGAATTCGGCACCACCGTCGAGCAGATGGCCTCCGTGAGTGTCAAGAATCACCTCAACGCCTACCACAACCCCTATGCCCAGAAGCGCAACCGCTACACCATCGCCGATGTGCGCAATGCGCCGATGGTCGCCTGGCCGCTCACCCGCCTGGATATCTGCGTCATGTCGGATGGCGCCGCCGCCACCATCCTGGTCTCCGAAGAGGGACTGCGCAAGCTGGAAGCCGCCGGAGCGCACATTGCCCGCCCGCTGGTGCGCATTACCGGCATCGGGCGCGGCACGGACGCTATGCGCATGGCCGACCGCCCGCACGTGGAATACGATGATTTCATGCAGAACTACGCTACAGAGCAGGAGCGCAGCTCAGATGAGACCCGCGCCTATTACCGGCGGCTGTGGGATCATGGCACCCGCTACCCCGGTGTGCACTCCTTCCGCGCCGGGCGCACCGCCGGTAACCTGGCCTATAAACAGGCCGGCATCACGGATCCACTGCGTGAATTGGACTTCGTTGAGCTGCACGATGCTTATACCTCCAGCGAGATCCAGACCTACGAGGACATGGGGCTGTGCCGCTATGGCGAGGGTGGTCCCTTTGCCGCCTCTGGCAAGGCCTTCATGCCCGGCATTGACTACGGCTTGGAGTTGAGCGACCCGCCCCAATGCGCCGTCAATCCCTCGGGCGGGCTGATCGCCTGCGGTCACCCGGTCGGGGCTACCGGTCTGATGCAGGCCGTCTTTGCCCTCTGGCAGCTGCAGGTATCGATCGGCAAGCACTTTGGTGATGATACCCTGCAGGTCATGGGCGCCCACCGCGGCGCCATCCACTCGCATGCCGGCACCGGCACGTATGTCACCGTTTCTATTCTTGAGAACGAGGTGTCCCATGGCTAAGCTTCCCTCACGCCGCGAAGAAACCCTGGGCGGCTTCATCGTCCACAATATTCCCTTCCCCATCTCGACCGAACCGGCCGCGCTGGCGATGCTCAAGCAGATGACGCCACTGTCCATCGAGCAGGAATACAAGATCACCTACCTGCACTCCTACGGGCAGGACAGCCCCTGGTTTGCCGCCCTGACCAATCGCCACCTGATCGCCAGCCAGGATCCCGAGAGCGGCTACACTTATGCTTTCCCGCGCGGCCACGATATGGCCTCTGGCAGCGAGACGCAGTGGATCGACATCACCGACCGCCCGGCCCAGGTGCATGCATTTACTGTGTGCTACTTTGGCTCGGAGGAATTCCTACCCGAGACGCCCTATGTACTGGCGCTGATCGAGTTCGAGGGTGTGAATACCCTGCTACTCACCCGCCTGATGGGCGTTGACCCCTTCCAGGCGTCGCTGGATTGGATTGGGATGAAGGTGCAGCCGCAATTCATGCGCAACAGCAAGCTCAAACCGACCGACGTATATTTTGTGCCGGCTTAAAGAGCTTCACCGCAGAGCCGCAGAGAGCGCAGAGTTTTTTAGAAAAAGGTTTTCTCCGCGTTCTTTGCGCTCTCTGCGGTGCAGAGGTTTTACATGTCATAAATAAATAATCTGTGAAATCTGTGGATAAGACCTCAAAAACCCGCCTGCGCTACGACCGCCTCTTCGGTTTGCTGCTGATCGCCCCCTGGTTGGTGGGATTTCTGCTGTTCAAGCTGCTGCCGATCCTGGCCTCGCTGGGCATCTCCTTCACCGATTTTTACATGCTCGCCCCCGATGAGACCCAGTTCGTTGGGCTGGCGAACTATGTCCGCCTGTTCGAGGATCGCGCTGTCGGCTATGTGCTGTTCGCCTCCCTCGGCATGGCATTGTTCACCGTTCCACTGCAGCTGGGCGCATCAATATTACTGGCCTCTGTGCTCAGCAGCCCGCGCTTGAAGAGTAAAACTCTGCTGCGCACGCTGTTTTTCCTGCCCAGCATCATCCCCAGCGTGGCTGTCTTGTTCATGTGGCAGGGCTTCATCGACCCGACCACCGGTTGGCTGAACCGCCTCATCCTGGCGCCGCTGGGGCTGACTGGCTTTAATAATGTTTATACAGAGGGGGTGCGCGGCCTGCTGATGGCGATCAACTCGCTGTGGTCGATCGGTCCCGGCATGCTGATCATCCTGGCCTCCCTGCAAAGCCTTCCCAAGGAGATCGAAGAGTCGGCCCGCATCGATGGCGCTGGCCCGCTGCTGCGTTTCTTCTCCATCACCCTGCCGCTGATTTCGCCGGCGGTGTTCTTCTCGCTGGTCATCAACCTGGTGGCAGCTTTCGGCGGGGTGATCCTGCTTGATCGCGGCAATGTCTTTAGCGGCAGCAACTCACCCTTCGATGCCCTTATCTCCGAGGCAATGTTCGGGGATTTCGAGCTGGGTTATGCCTCCAGCCTGGCGTGGCTTTTCTTTCTTATTGTGATGGCCGTGATCGTTGTCCTGTTCTCAACCTCCCGGCGCTGGGTGTATTACCCGGATCAGGAGCGCTGACCATGCCTGGACAAACCAAGCTGTCAGGATTTGTTCACCAATTGCGCCGCCTGCTTACGCCAAGCGGCTATATTTCCTTACGAGCGTGGGATTCCCTGGGCACCGGGCTGCTGCGCCTGGTTGTGTTTGCCCTGCTGGTGGTCTATCTCTTCCCCGTCCTGTTCATGATCGTCACCGCCTTTGTGCCCGCGGATCAGTTGGGTGACCGCTATGCCCCGATCTACCCAGCCCGACAGGTGCGTTTCAACTACGAAGGTAAAGTTTACCGGGTGTACAACGTGCCCTTTGAGGAGGGCACGCGCCAGTTGGCGCTGGTCAAGCCAGGGCCAAAAGCCAGCCAGTTCGTCGACCCCCAGAATCCCGAAGCCGGATTGATTTCCTGGGAGGGCAGCTGGCGCACCCTGCCCGGTGTGTATGAGTTTTCCCCAACCCTGGAGAACTTCGGCTTGCTCTTCCGCGCCACCCGCTTCCCGCAGATGCTTCAAAATTCCTTATGGTTGGTGCTCATCGGCGAGATCGGCGTGCTGGTCTCGTCCACCGTGGTGGCATACGGCTTCTCGCGCTTCCCGCTGCCGGGCGGCAACCTGCTTTTTTATTTGCTCATTGCCACCATCCTGATCCCCGAAAAGGTTACCCTCATTCCCACCTATTTCATGTATGTGCGCGTGCTGGATTGGAACGGAAGTTGGCTGCCCCTGCTTGTGCCTCTCTTCTTCGGCAACGCGGTTTACATCTTCCTGCTGCGCCAGAACTTTAAGAGCATCCCCAAAGACCTGGATGAAGCCGCCATGTTGGATGGCGCCGGCCCGCTGCGCATCCTCTTCTCGGTCGTGCTGCCACAGTCCTGGCCGGTGGTGATCACTGTCTCGCTGCTCCACTTCTACTACGTGTGGAATGAGACCCGCCAGGCATCCCTCTACCTGGGCATCCGCCCCGACCTGGCACCGGTCTCCTTCGGCATCCAGAACTTTCAAAGCCTGGCCCCCATCCAGAATGTGCTCCAGGCCAGTGCGCTGCTGGTGATGATCATCCCCGTGATCGTGCTCTTCATCTCCCAACGCTACTTCATGCGCGATATGGTCATCACCGGGATGGAGAAGTGAGCGCCATGTTCCGTGACCCTTCGCGGCGCACCGTTTTCTTGATCTGGCTGGGCTGGGTGGTCATCATGCTTGCTTACCAGGCGCTGGTTCCTGCGCGCCTCAACCTGGAGCGACCCGACCTGGCCCTCTCCTGGACGCCCGGCTCAACCCAGGCTGGTAGCCAGGAGGACAAGAAATACCTGGCCGATCCCTTCCTCAACGCCCATGTCTCCTGGGACTCAGAGTATTACCTGGCCATCGCCAATGGCGGTTACGAAGACCCGGCCATCCAGCGCGTCAATGTGGGCAGTGACCTGCTCTCTGGCGGCAGCTACTGGCCTTTTGTGATTCCAACCAGCAGCGGCGTGCCGCGCGCCGGAATCTCGCTGAGCTATGCCTTCTTCCCATTCTACCCGCTGGTTACCCGCCTGGTTGCTTGGCCATTGACCCTGCTTGGGCTCAGCGATGTCGCCACCGTCACCCTGGCGGGGGTGATCGTTTCCATGTTGGGCACGCTGGCTGCCATGCTCGCCCTGTACGAGCTGGCCCGCCAGGAACTGGACTCAGCCAGCGGCGTGCGCGCCGCATTCTACCTGCTTATTTTCCCCAGCGGCTTCTTCCTGGCTCAGGTATATACCGAAGGGCTGTTCATTGGGCTGGCTTTCAGCAGCCTGGTGCTGCTGCGCCGGGGGCAGCGTGGCTGGGCGGCGCTGCTGGCAATTTTGGCTACTTTCACCCGGGCGGTGGGTGTGGTGCTGGTTATCCCGCTGTTCAGCTCATGGCTGGAGCAGGGGGAGTGGCTGGATATGGACCTGGAGTGGCGCCAGATTTATGATAAGGGGCTGCCCAGGCTGGCGTTGTGGCATGGGCTGGTGGCGCTTTCCCCGGCAATCTTCTTCCTGTTATGGCGGGTTTCGTATTTGGGCATGGCCTTTGGCACCGTGGAGGAGCACTACTTCGGGCGCGGCATGCTTTCGCTTGGCCCGACCTTTATTGCCTGGTCAGAAGCCTTCCGGGCGCTGTTTGGCAGCAACCCCCAGGCCGCCGCTTACTACGCCGTGGAGTGGGGGGCGATCATCCTGGCGCTGGTTGCCTGCGTCTACAGCCTGCGCCGCTGCTCTGATCTGGCCTTGTTCGGGTTGTTTGTCGTCTTCCTCTCCTGGACCAGCGGCCCGGCCCAGGGCATGCACCGCTATGTGCTCGCTGCCCCGCCGCTCTTCCTCTTCCTAAGCCGTCTCGGTCGCAATCCCGCCTTTGACCGCCTGTGGACCATCCTCAGTGTGCTGCTGATGGGCCTGATGGCGACGATGTTTACATTCGATATGTGGGCTGGTTAAGAACAAGTACTTACCACAGAGCTCACAGAGCTCACAGAGAGTTTTTAAAAAGGTATTTCTCTGTGTTCTCTGTGGGCTCTGTGGTGATATCTATTCTCTCTAATCTGCGTAATCTGTGGATAAGGTTATTCTCCGCGTTCTCACCGCTCTCCGCGGTGAATATGTTTAGAATGGCCCATAGTTAATTGCCACCGCAATCGCCAGGAACGCCACCGTCGCCAGGAACACCCAGAACCACAGCCCCAGCAGCCACTTCACCCACTTCGCATAGGGCACCACCGTCAGGCTCAGCGTGATCAGCAGCGCCGCGTTGGTCGGGTAAGCCATGTTCGAGAAACCATCCCCAAAGCAGTAAGCGCTGACCGCGATCTGCCGGTTGACCCCCACCAGATCCGCCAGCGGCATCAGGATGGGGATCAGCAGCAGCGCCTTGGCCGAGCCGGAGGTGATGAACATCTCCAGCACCAGCGTCAGCCCGTAGATCATCAGCGCTGCCAGGAAGGGACTGGTACCGGTGAACATAGTGGACGCCCAGTGCAGAATGGTATCCAGGATGCCGCCTGAGGCGACGATGTGCTTGACGCTCGCCGCCATCATCAGCAGCGGGATCGCCGGGGCGATGCCCACAAAGCCATCCCAGGCTGCCCGCCAGGCCTGCTTGCCCGCCCCTGCCAGCAGTCCCGAGCCGATCCCCCCAATGACAAACAGCAGGCCGGTCAGCGGCAGCGCCAGGTCTGACAGTACCTCTACGAACGGCGAAGCTACCAGCACCGCCAGGATCAGCAGGAAGAAAACCGCCAGGAAAAGCCCCGCCCGGCGCATCCGTGGGTCCTGTGTTGTGGCAGCCTCCAGGTTGAAAGTATATTTGCCCCGCGCCGCCTGGTCTTCCTTGTACACCGGCGAAGCCTCCGGGCGGCGGTCGATCTTGCGCGCATAGCGGGTGAGAAAGAGTGCCAGGATGGCGTACACCACCACGAACAGCACCACCCGCGGTCCCGCCCCGGAGAACAGCGGCAGCCCCGAGAGTTTATGCGCCACACCGATGGTGAAGGGGTTGAACACCGCCGTCGAGAAACCCACGTTGGTTGCCAGCACCGACATACCCAGCCCGGTCAGTGAATCCCAGCCCAGTGAATAAGCCAGCCCGATCACGATCGGCACCAGCGGGATCACCTCCTCGAAGATGCCGAAGAAGGTGCCCAAAGCCATGAAGAAGAAGGTGATCACCAGCAGCAGGGGGTACTTGCGCCCGCCGAAAGCCTGGATGATCCAGGCAATTGCCGCTTTGAGCATGCCGCTCTTATCCATCACCGCGAAAGCCACCCCTACCAGCAGGATGAACAGGATGATGCCGATCACGGTGAAGCTGTCCTTCCCTGCCAGCACCTCGAACGGGGCGGTGAACCAGCGCCACACCGGGTAATCTGGGCGCGCCACCGTGCTGAACTGCGTCGCGTCGATCACCTCGCGCCCATCCACCTCTGTGCGGGCATACTGCCCGGCAGGGATGGCCCGGGTCAGGACCCCGGCAACCATCATCAAGACAAAAATAATCGCAACGGCCTGAATGAAAGCCTTGCGACTGATCCGTGCACCAGATTTTTCTTCCATGTGGGGCTGGCTCCTTTGCCAGGTGGGATGTAAATCTGGTAGATTGTAGCACAACTTCCCACCTCAGGTTATACTGGGGACATGGATGAACTCCGTGTCGTCTGCGCCCGCCTGCCGGGCAACCAGTTGGTCGCCGCTGAATGCGATGCCCTGACCGGCGGCATCCCCGATGCCCAGGGGGTTGCCGTTTGCCAGCGCCTGGACCTGCTCCCCCGCGCCGCCTTTCTCACCCTGGGTGTGCGCTGCCTGGCGGAGGCGCCGGCGCTGGATGATTTATGTGCCCAAATTGCCGCCCTGCAGATGGACGCCGAGCGCTTCCGCGTGGAGACCCTCAGCCTGTGGCCCATTAATCCACTGCCCAAGCCGCAGGTCGTGCTGGCGGTGGCGAACGCCCTGCCTGCCTACCCTGACCTGGTGAACCCGCAGCACCGCTTCCTGGTCGCGGCGCAGGCGGACCGCTTGTGGTTCGGTGAGATCCTGGCTGAGCCAGCCCGCGACTACCGCCGGCACGATGCCAAACCCTACCGCACCTCAAGTTCGCTCTCCGCTCGCCTGGCACGGGCGTTGGTCAACCTGGTCTCCCCCCCTGCGCAATCCATCCTGGATCCCTTCTGCGGCACCGGCTCGATCCTGTTGGATGCGGCTGCCCTGGGTTTGCAGCCCTACGGCAGCGACAATAACATCAAGATGGTCGGCATGTCCCGCCGCAACCTGGCCCATTTCGGCTACCCTGCGCAGGTTGAGCTTGGCAATGCCCAGGATTGTATCCAGACCGCCGATGCCGTCGTCACCGACCTGCCCTATGGCCGTCAGCTGGAGCAGGATCAGGCTGTGCTGCGCCAGGTGCTGCACCATACTGCGCAGCTTGCTCCCCAGGCGGTCTACCTGGCTCAGGAGGACATCACTCCCTGGCTATTAGACGCGGGTTATGCCCGCGTTGCATGCTACCGGGTGCGCAAGCATCGAAGCATGAGCCGTTTCGTGCACCATGCCTGGCATGAATAGGAAAAACCGCTAACCACAAAGTGCACAAAGAATAATTAAGAATCCTTCGTGCCCTTTGTGTCTCCTTCGTGTACTTTGTGTTAAGGGGTTTTAAGATCCACCCTAAAAAAGCCCCTCATGCGCCCCCCTCACCCGCCCAAAATCCACCTTCTCCACCGCTCGGTCATAAGTCAGATACCCATTCACCTCGATTTCCACATCCGTCGTCTGCGTGTAGATCGCCGCTGATAGTCCGGCGTTGATCCACGGTTTGAGCTGCTTATCGAGCAGCTCAAGGTAAGCCTCGGTCAGCGCCTCGACTGTGGAAAATTTTCGGTAGCCAAACTCAGCCTGCGGGTTCCACAGGTGTTCCTCCAGCTTGAGCGCATAGCCGCCGAACTCCGATAGCACCACTGCCCGTTTTTTCTCTGGCTTCAAAACCGGCAGCGCCTTGAAATAAACGTGCAGGCTCTTGCCGTCCCCCCCGCCTTGGTCGAACCAGCCGCTGGCATGATCCACCAGGCGGGTTGGGTCGTAGGCGGACAGCCATTCGGCTATCGCCCTGGCATCGAACTGCCCCCAGCCCTCGTTGAACGGCACCCACATGCCGATGCAGGCGAAGTTGCATAAATGGTCGACCAGCTCCTGCAGCTCGCACCGGAAATCCTGGCGGGATTCCGGGTCGCTGCGCCCCGCCCGGCGGTAGTTGTGATCCTTGCGCCGCGCACCGAATAGATTGATCAGCACCGAGGGCAGATCCCCAACTTCTTTAGCCCCGCTGGGCATGTCCTGCCACACGATCAGCCCCAGCCGGTCACAGTCATAGTAGTAGCGCGCCGGCTCCACCTTGACGTGCTTGCGCAGCATGTTGCAGCCCAGCACCTTGATCTGCTCCAGATCGAAGCGCATGGCTTGCTCGGATGGCGGGGTGTACAGCCCGTCGGGCCAGTAGCCCTGGTCGAGCGGTCCGTACTGGAACAGCGGCTGGTTGTTCAGGCACAGTCGCACCCGGCCTTGAGCATCCTTGCCCAGGCTGAACTTGCGCATCCCAATATAGCTTTCCACCCGGTCGCTGCCCGCCGCCACAACCAGATCGTACAGATACGGGTCATCCGGGCTCCAGGGGTGAGGATTGGGGATCTCCAGGCGCAGGGCGTGTCCGGTGGAGACTTGCCCGTTTGCGATAGGCTTGCCATGCTCCAGCACGGTGGTGCGAATGGGTAACTTATTTGCATCCGGCCCATCTAACTGCCCCTGCACCAAAACGGAGCTCGAATCCAGCTCGGGGATGATCTTCAGCCCGGCGAGGTACGTCTCGGGCACTGCCTCGAGCCAGACCGTCTGCCAGATGCCCGAGACAGCGGTGTACCAGATGCTCCTGGGATGCAGCACCTGGTTGCCACGCGCCTGCCAGTGGGTATCAGTCGGGTCCCACACAGCAATAGCCAGCTCATTCTCCCCGGTTTGCAGCTGCGTTGTCAGCTCGAACTGGAACGGCAGGTAGCCGCCCTGGTGCATCCCCAGCCGCTGTCCATTGAGCCAGGCGCTGGTCTGCCAGTCAGAGGCCCCGATGTGCAGAAGTACACGCTGTCCGTGGCATTCTTCTGGGATGGTAAAGCGCCGCCGGTACCACAGGCGCTCATCAGGCTGCAGCGCCCGTTTCACCCCCGAGAGCGCCGATTCGATCGGAAAAGGTACCAGGATTTGACCGGAATATTCCCGTACTATTTCCATTTCGACCGGGGCGACGGTATAGTCCCACAGCCCGTTCAAGTTGCGCCATTGTTGCCGCACAAGCTGCGGGCGGGGATACGCCTGCCAGGCATTCTCCGGTGTGACATCCGCACCCCAGCGGGTGATCAACTGCCCGGTGACAGGCTGCCAGTCGCTCATCCGCGCCTCTTTTCGGGGATCAGCAGCAGCGGCAGCGCCGCTACCAGGGTGGCAAACCCTGCCACCTGGAAGATCAGCGGGGTGGGGATGAATCCGGCTTGCCCATCGATGATGGTCGGGATGCCATAAGTGCTGGACAGCCACCCACCTAAAAGCGGTCCCGGTACCATGGTGAACGCCACGGTGAACAGGATTCTGTGGTTAAAGGTTTACCCACACGTTCATCTGCGACTCACCCCGGTTGGCCCACAGCTGGTAAGGGATGAAGGTCAGCAATTCATCGCTATCTGTCTCCCCGCGCAGCACCATGACCCCGCCCAGTAGCTCAGCGTCGTATTCCGCCCGCAGGCTGTCGGCGCGCAGACGCGCACTGAAGATATCCACCCCAGGGTTGTCGAGGTTTTCCATGCAGTACACCAACGGTCCGCGGGTCAGGGCAGCTTTGCCTGCGTGCCCCTTGACTTTCGGATGGGCGCGCTGCAGCGTGATTGGCAGTTCCAGCTGCAAGGTTACCTCATCGCCCGGCGACCAGCAGCGGCGCAAGTGTACAAAACGGCTCAGGCGCGGGTCATAGCCGCAGGCGGTAGGCTCCAATCTGGTATGCAGGCCCGGCAGGTCAATCGCTTGTTGGTTGACTGCTACCCGTGCTGTTTCTGCCGCCCAGGAAGGGATGCGCACAGCAACGGTGAACTCGGCTGGGCTCTTTGGCTGCAGCCTGATGGTGACCTTCCCCTCCCACGGCAGCCTGGAGGCCAGCTCGACTGCCACCGGCATGCCCGCCAGCTCAACCGTCAGGTGACTTCCGATCAGCTGGTGGATGGTCAGTTTATCCGCCTCGGTGGCGTAGACATAGCCTCCCAGGTCGGCCCAGGTGCGGGACAAATTGGATGGGCAGCAGGGCACTGCGTACCAGGCTTTGCGCGTCACCCCGCCCCGGCAGGCGAGCGGGTTGTTGTACAGGTAGTTCTCACCGCTCAGCCCCATGCCCACCCCCGCCGCGTTATAAAGCTGCCACTCGAACAGGTCGCTGTATTTCGCCTGCCCGCTTAGCAGCGCCATTTCCCAGTTCCAGAACATGCTTGCCAGGGCGGCGCAGGTTTCGGCGTAGGCATACTCGGGGTCCAGCTCGTAATCGTTGCCGAAGCCTTCCAGCCCAGGCTGTGATCCCAATCCCCCGGTGACGTACATCCGCCGCGTCACCATCCGCTCCCATGCCTTCTCCATTGCATCCATGTACCTGGCAATGTAGGGGCGGGTCTCAGACCCGCCCTTTCCCCCCCAGTCAGACCCGCCCTTTTCCCCCCAGTCAGACCCGCCATGTTCCCCAACACCAGCCCCGCCCTTTTTTCCATCATCCGTAGGGCGATTTTCCATAACCGCCGCCTTGTCCCGCACCAGCATCGCCGCCGCCGTCTCCAGGTAGCCAAAGCGCACCGCGTGCCCCACCGGTACCTTCTGCCTTTCGAAGGGTGTGTTCTGTTGGAGGTATTTTCCGCTCATGGCACTTAACTTTGAGCGCCACCGGCTGTTCCTCGGCTGGATGGACTTGTTGCCCGGCGGCAGCTTGAATACCGCGTGCTCCGGGTGGTCGGCGATGTACTTCTGACGCAGCGCCTTGACCAGCGCCCGCCGCGCTCTGACCGCTTTGTCCTGGCGCCAGATCGTCCAGGCAAAGGGGCGTATTCGCCCGCGCTGCCTGACAAAGCGCTGCGCCTGGGCAAGATAGGCTTCTTCCCCGGTCAGGCGGTACAGGCGGATCAGGGCGATCTCGATTTCCTCATGCCCATCCGTGCCTTCCGGCCCGGCCTCCCGGAAATCCTGTACGATGCGGTCCGCTGCCCGCCGGGCGATGTGCAGCAGGCTGTCGCTGCCGGTGGCAATGTGATGCGATACGCCCGCCTCGATCAGGTGCCCGTGGCAGTACAGTTCGTGCTCGATCTGCAGATTGGCCCAGCGCGTGGTAGGGAAGTGGATCTGGTTGTAGGTATACAGGTAGCCATCCGGCGCCTGCGCCCGCCCCAGCAGGGCGATGAACGCATCCATCAACGCGGTTAGCTCAGGCGAGGGTTGCATGGCGCTGATGCGCGCCGCCGCATCCAGCCACTTGTACGCATCCGAGTCGGCAAAGAACCAGCCCTCCCGGAACCCGGGCTTGTCGCCCGCCAGGATGCGGAAATTATCGATGCAGCCGCTGGCTTCGAGCTGCTCCCACTGGTGGAAGATAGAGCGCCGCGCGTTGATCTCGAGCCGCGGCGACCAAAACGGATCGTCCAGCTTCACAAGCTGGCTGGGGATTTCGCCCATGAATAATCCCTCCGGGTTGCTTCTATTAATTTTCAGCCCTAATAAATACAACCTGCAATAATCGCTAATTGTATACCGTTTTTGGGAATGTCGCTATATGTTAGTAGACAATTTTTTAAAACGGTATATACTCTAATTAGGCACCATAGGGTAGATAGAGAAAACCCGTTTACCGGAGCACGTAAAGAACGCGGAGAAAACCATATTTATTACCTTTGCGTTCTTGGCGGTGAGAGCTAAAAAACTCTGCGTACTCTGCGTCTCTGCGGTGAAGCTCTTAAGGATAGCGCATATGAAGAGGAGTTTGTTAGCTTTATTAGCCTGCCCGACTTGCCATGCTCTACTCACTTTGCATGCAGAGCCGGTTGACCTGATTGAGACCGGCAGCCTGTACTGCCTCTCCTGCCAGAAGGAATACCCCATTGTGCAGGGTATCCCCCGTTTCATCCAGGCAAATGAACTGAATGGCCTTAACCGCCGCTTTGCCATGCTCTATGATCGCTTTGCCTGGGCTTACCCGGCTTTTATGAAGATTGCCTTTGCCATCATCGGGATGTCTGAAGAGAGCGCCCGCCGGGAGATTCTGGATCGCCTGGAACCAGGCGGTGGCAGGGTGTTAGAGGTATCGATTGGGCCAGGGGTCAACCTGCCATATCTGCTCAAGCGCCCAGATGTGGGGGAGGTGTTTGGCCTGGATATCTCGCTGGGGCAGCTGCGCCGCTGCCATTCCTACGCCCGGCGCAAAGGCTGGTCAGTCGATCTTTTCCTGGGCAATGCCGAGCAGCTGCCTTTCCAGGATGCCGCGTTTGACTCACTCATCCACATTGGCGGGATCAACTTTTTCAATGATAAAAAGAAGGCTATTGAAGAGATGATCCGCGTGGTGCGGCCCGGGGCGCGCATCCTGATCGCAGATGAAAGCGAACGAGGCGCTCGCGGTTATGAGCACACCATCCCGGGTTTCAAGAAATCCTTCAAGGACCAGAGGGCTGCGGTAACCCCGCCAATAGCGTTAGTACCGCCGGAGATGCGCGAAGTGCGTCTGTTTGATGCCTGGAAGGGCTGGTTTTACTGCCTGGAGTTCCGCAGGCCGTAAGGTGAGGAGATCCAAGGTATTTATGGGATCGATTATCCATCATGTCAGAGCAGGTCAACAAGTTGTGCAAACATGAACCTGGATTGGATTGATAATCTTATTCGCTGGCTGGGTGGGGTGCTTGCTTACACTACGCTGGGAATAGTATTATATGGTATTTGGCGAGGCACACGCCGGACTCCAGGTCAGGCTGCCGGCAAATATACCTCCTGGCTGCGCTCGCTGCCTTTTTACCTGTTTGCTACCCTGCTGTTTTTAGGCGCCGGGCTGCTTTTATGGTGCCCGCTCCCGTTCGAGCTTGCACCACAGGTACGCATCATTGTGCTGGCAGCCGGTGCCCTGCTGTATTTTCCCGGTTTGGCCTTCGTCTTATGGGGACGGTTAGCGCTGGGAAAGATGTATTTTGTCTCTACCAGCCAGGCGGTGCAGCTCTTTGCCGGTCATGAACTGGTCACCAGCGGGCCGTTTGCTATTGTTCGCCATCCGATGTACCTGGGACTGATCCTGGCGGCGCTGGGCGGGCTGCTGATCTACCAGACCTGGACCATGGTAGTCTTCTCACTCCTTGCCCCCTTAGTGCTGCGGCGCTCCCGCCGTGAAGAGCGGGTGCTGGCAGCCGTGTTTGGTGCGCAGTGGCAGGAATACTGTCAGCGTGTTCCTGCTTTCCTGCCGCGTCTTAGAAAGGAGAGAGATTCATGACTTCCGAAACCATTTATCGGATTGCATTTCTGGTTTTGCTGTTAGCACTGCTTGCTATGCGTGTCTATTTCATGGTCAAGGTGCGCCGCTCTGGCGAACGGCTCCTGCCTGATGAACAGGCAGTCCAACGGGAAGGCGGGCGTTTTGTTTTCATCCTGCGTATCATTTTGTTTTTTGCACTGCTGGCATTCCTGGTGATGTACTTTCTCGGCACGGCATGGATTGACGCGTTTTTGTTCCCCTTGCCAGCCTGGCTGCGCTGGACCGGCTTTGCCCTGGGCGTGATCGCAGTGGGTTTCTGGAGTTGGGCACAGATCCACCTGGATACGCAGTGGTCAGCTCAGCTACAGCTTAAGAAAAGCCATCACCTTGTTACCACTGGCCCCTATGCCTGCGTACGCCACCCGCTGTACTCAGGCATGATTGGTTGGGCCGCCTCCGTTTCTTTGCTAACTGCCAACTGGATTTTCGTTGCTGTATGTGCGTTGTCCATCGCCGGGGTAGTGGGGCGCGTTCCTAAAGAAGAGCAGATGATGATTGAAGCCTTTGGGGACGAATACAAAGCGTATATGCAGCGCACCGGCAGGTTTTTTCCAAGATGGTAAAAGTGAGGCAAATATGCCAGAGAAAAACCCTCCAAATCTGAACGGAGTATCCGAAACATTGCTCATCACCCTGTATACCCGGGCGGTTGAATCACAACGCCCGGATGCCATGCTCAAAGATGACAAAGCCGTGGCGATGGTCAAGCAGATGGACTGCGATTTTTCTCGGTTCAAGCTCCATGGTCACGATGAAGTCGCTGTGATCCTGCGCATGCGGGAATTCGATCGCCATGTACGGCAGTTCCTGATCCGTAATCCCGGGGCTGTGGTTGTCCACATCGGCTGCGGCCTCGATACGCGCTTTGAGCGTGTGGATGATGGTGCCGTCGAATGGTTCGACCTGGATCTGCCCGACGTCATTACACTGCGTAAAAGCCTCATTGGAGGCGAGAAGGAACGCTATCATCTCCTGAGTGGTTCAGTATTTGAAAAGGAATGGTTGGAGACCCTGAGCCCTTATCACCAACCCCCATTTCTCTTTATAGCCGAAGGGGTTTTACCCTATTTTGAAACTGCACAGGTCAAATCCCTGGTGCTGACCATTCGCGATCATTTCCCGGGAGCGGAACTGGTCTGTGATGCCCATACGCCATATGTCATCTGGGCGGATAACTTACAATTGGCCTTTGCCCGAGTTGATGCCCGCCTTCACTGGGGATTAAAGCACGGCAAAGATGTGGAGAGCTGGGGGGCCGGGATCTCAATGTTGGACGAATGGTTTTACTTCGACCACCCTGAACCCCGCATGCATGCATATCGCTGGATGGGCCTATTTCCCTTCTTCGCGAAATCTACCGGTATTTTTCATTACAAACTCGGTGCGCGGTCATGAGTAAAAAACTCCTTGATCTTCCCACAAAAATTGAAAGTGAACGTCTCATCCTGCGTCCCTACCAGGCTGGCGACGGCCCCATGGTTTATGCTGTCGGTCAGAAAAACCGCCAACACCTGCAGCGCTACGAATCTGACAACGTGATCCTGACCGCCAAAAGCGAGCAGCAGGCGGAAGCCCTGGTTCAGGAGCTGGCAGCAGATTGGGCCGCGAGTAACTGCTTCTTCCTGGGTGCGTGGGATAAGCGCTCGGGTGAGTTCGTTGTCCAGGTATACATCGGGGTGGTCAACTGGGACACACCCGAGTTTGAGATCGGCTATTTCGTGGATGTGGATCACGAAGGGCAGGGTTATGTTACCGAAGCGGTGAAAACCGCCTTGGGCTTCGTCTTTGATCACCTGCACGCACAGCGGGTCAGCTTACGCTGTAACGCTACCAACCTGCGCAGCCAGCGAGTTGCAGAACGCTGCGGTTTCACCCGCGAGGGGCGTCTGCGCCAGAACAGACGCCAGCCGGATGGCAGCTTCAGTGACTCGCTGATCTACGGGCTGCTGCGCAATGAATGGTCTGGGGGGGCTACGCCTCTGCCTCGCCCAGCGTGACATCCACCTGGATCTGTTCGTTGCCCCGCATCACCGTCAGCATCACCCTGTCACCCGCTGAGTACTGGAACAAAGTGTTGATGTAGGCATGGCTTGCGTCCAGCGTCGTCTCGTCAATCCCGGTGATGATGTCCCCCGGCTGCAGGCCCGCCTGGCTGGCAGGGCTGTTCTCAGCTACCTGGGTGATATACACACCGTATTCGGCCGGCAGGCGGTAGACGGCCGCGATGCGCGGGGTGATCGACTGCCAGGTGATGCCCACATAGGGTCGTGAGAAATATCCCTTTTCGATGATCTGCTCCGCCACCGCGTGGGCGGTATTGATTGGGATGGCAAATCCCAGCCCCTCTGCCACAGTACCGCTGCTGCTGTCGCGCACCACCAGCGTGTTGATCCCGATCACCTCACCCGCCAGGTTTAGCAGTGGACCGCCAGAGTTGCCCGAGTTGATCGCCGCATCGGTCTGGATCAGATCTTCAATCTGGTAGCCCAATCCGGTATCAATGGAGCGCCCGGTGGCGCTGACCACGCCCACCGTGACCGTGTTCATGAATTCGCCCAGCGGTGAGCCGATGGCGATCACCGTCTCCCCCTGGCTCAAAGCATCCGAGTTGCCCATTACTGCCGCTGCCGGCACGTCGCCTGTGATCTGCAGCACTGCCAGGTCGGAATACAGGTCGGTGCCCACCAGGGTGGCTGCCTGCTCGCTGCCATCTGCCAGGATGACCATGATCGTTTGCGCGTCCTCGATCACGTGATTGTTAGTCAGGATATAGCCGTCCGCAGAGATGAAAACCCCGCTGCCACTCACCGTCGATTTGCCGGTCATCCCAAAGCGGGTGCGCTGCCCTGGGATGGTGCCTACCACGGTGACCACCGCCGGGCCGGTATTCTCCACCGCCTGGGTGACTGCCGTTTCAATATCGGTGCTGCTGACCGCCAGCGCCTGGTTCTCGCTGCTGATCGTCAAGGCCTCAACTTCCGGGCCGGCAGCAGGCAAGCTGCTGGACTGCTCCCTGCCCATTGCCTGGTACACCGCGATCCCACCCGCCACTGCCCCGGTCAGCGCCGCGCCGATTGCAATGACAAAGACAAATACTGCGTAAAACACTCTTTTCCAATTCATAGGAACCTCCTACGTCCTTCGCGCCTGCCGCCGGCGGGAAATCCAGGAGAAGAGCTTCTGGATGCCGGTCACCATTGTCCTGTTGGGACATGGTTAAGTATAAAAAGGAGATGTTCAGAAATTGTTAAGAACTGATAGCGTTAATATTTAGATTAATATGTCTTACTTAGGGTGACAGCGAAATAGTAAACACAGCCCCCTTGCCGGGTTCACTCTCGGCAAATATCTCTCCCCCATGTGCTTCGACAATTGACTTGGCAATCGCCAGCCCCAACCCCGACTCCCCGCTCTCGCGGCGCGCTTTGTCCCCCCGGTAAAAGCGGTCGAAGATGTGCGGCAGATCTTCCGGGGCGATCCCGCTGCCGTTGTCGCGGATCTGCAGCTGCACCTTCCCCGCGGCTGTGCTACCCGCCAGCACCACCTCGCCCCCGGTAGGTGTGTAGCGGAAGGCATTCAAGATCAGGTTATCCAGTACCTGCGACATGCGCTCAACATCCACGTTCACCTCCTGCAGGTCAGGCGCCATCGCGAACGCGTAAGGTGATCCCGTGCTGCCCGGCTGTGACGACGTGCCGGGCTACGGTGCGCTCCAGCAGCGCCTGTGGGGAAATGGCTTGCCGCAGCAGCGGCAGCTCCCCCGCATCTGCCAGGCTGAGCAGGCGCAGGTCTTCTACCAGGCGGCTCAGGTGGTTGGTCTCCTGGTGCAAAATATCGTAAATCTCGGGATTGCCCGCCAGCTTACCGTCGCTGAGCGCCTCGGCATAACCCGAGAGCACGCTCAGGGGCGAGCGCAGGTCATGGGCAATATCGGCGGTCATCTGGCGCCGTGCCTGGGTGGCGCGTTCCAGATCCAGGCTCATCTGGTTGAAGGACACCGCCAGCTCCCCCAGTTCATCTTTCGAGCGCACCTTCACCTGCTTGCCAAACCGGCCGCGAGCGATCTCCACCGTGGCCTCGCGCAGCTCGCGCAGCGAGCGGGTCAGTGTCAGCGCCAGGAAGCCGCCCAGGGTCAGCGCCAGCAGCGCTGCCACCAGCGCGCTGGTCAGCGAGGCGCGGTTCACGGTGCGCAAGAAGATATCCTCAGCGGAGTTGGGGATCAGCTCACGGGTGTTTGCCGTGACCAGCAGCCAGCCGATGATTTCGCCATTCATTTCCAATGTTGCCCCCCGTTCCAGTGCGCTGTTTGAGATCGTATCGCCCACCCTGCCGGGTAAAACGCTGAAGATCACCACCTTGTCCGGTCCGACCAGGGTCAGGCCGGCCCAGTCGCGCTCACTGTCGCGCTCGCCCGTCGCCACGCGGGGTAAGGTGCTCAACAGGGCCGGTAAGTTGCCCGGCAGCCCCTCCCAGCTCCCGTTGGCCTGGTAGTACAGCACCAGGTTGTTCACCAGGATTTGCTGCTCGCGGTTCAAGATGAACTCGGTGAATGCCAGCCGGGTGCGCCGTTGGACGATCACCGCCACCAGCACCGCGCCGGTCAGGCCGACCAGCAGGAAGGCAAGGGTTAGTTTTGTGGCAAGCGAGCGCATCGGCGGACCTCTTTCTGGCTATTCACGGCTGGCGAAGCGATAGCCCGCGCCATATACCGTTTCTATATATCGGGGATTGGAGGCGTCCGGTTCGATCTTGGCGCGCAGGTTGCGGATATGCACATCGATCGTGCGCTCATAGCCCTCGTATGCAGTACCCTGCAGGCGGTCGAGCAGCTCCAGCCGGGAGAAGACCCGCCCTGGGGCTGCCATCAGCGTTGCCAACAGCTCGAACTCGGACGGCGTCAGGTCGATTGGCTGTCCTCCGATCAACGTGCTGCGCCCCGAACGGTCCAGCTGGATCTCACCGGCGCGCAGAATTTCCGCTCCGCTGCCCTTCTTTTCCAGCCGGCGCAGCACCGCCCGTACCCGCGCCGTCAACTCGCGCGGGCTGAAGGGTTTGGTCACATAATCATCCGCGCCCAGCTCCAGCCCCAGCACCTTCTCGTTCTCGTCCAGCCTGGCGGTCAGGATGATCACCGGCGTCTCCGCCTCGCGGCTGTAGGCGCGCATGAAGTCGTAGCCGCCCATTTCGGGCATCATCAAGTCCAGGATGATCAGGTCAGGTTTTTCGCGCCGGGCGACATATAAGGCTTCTTGCCCGTCGCTGGCAGTTGCCACCTCAAATCCCTCCTGGCTCAGGTAGGACTTGAGCAGGGTGCGCAGTTCGGGCTTATCATCGACGACCAGTATCTTCTTTGCCATATCGAATATCCATCCAGAGTATGGGTTTAGCTAGATTATATAACCATTCGTGATCCCGGCGAAGCGTTTACCATATAGTATTCTCCGGGAGGCGCAGCCTCCCGGAGAATACTAAGCTCTTATGGCGCCCTCCTTTCAGAGATTATGGGGTAGTGGTTGATGTTTCAGGGGAAGCTGGGATTTCAAAGTCGCCGCCGCGATGGCCGTGCCCACGACCGCCCATACCATCCATCCAAATGCCGCTGCTGTTGGCTAAGATCTGGTCCGCCTGGGCCTGGGTGATCACACCGCTGGCTACTGCCTGGTTTACCGCCGCCTCAAAGGCGGTCTGCATGGCCGACTGGAAAATGCTATCCTGGGCGAGTGCATACCTTCCAAGGATCAGGTCAGCCCGTTCCTGGGTGAGGCGTACCATCCGCAACCGCCTGGGTCGATGTTGGCAATGAATGCCTCGCTGCGCGCAGCCTGCAGCTCTTCCACACTGATGCCCAACGCCTCAGCCAGGAATGTATCGTAGTCGATCCCGTTCTCGCTCAAGAAGTCGATCCCACGCCGGGCAAAGGGGAAGGCTCTCTCTCCATTGTTCAGTGCATCCGCCTGGGCCTGGGTGATCAGGCCATCAGCTACCGCCTGCTCGAGTACCGCTGTTTTGGCTTCCTCACGTGCTGCGGTCAGCTCGTCCACGGTGATCCCTAACGCCTCGGCCAGGTCTTCATCGCTCACGCCTTCATACCCGCGGCCGCCGCGTCCCTGGACTTCGGCTACAATGCTTGCTGCGGTTGAGCTGATTCCTGCGGCGCGGGCCGAACCATATGCCACTGCCCCGAAGGCGGCGGCGATTACCAGTGCACCTAAGATTGATACAGTTACGATTTTTCGTTTACTCATTCCATGTCTCCTTTGGCATGTTTTTATCGGTTTATGATCCATCCTGGATCTGTACTAAGCATATCAAGCCCATGTTCAGAAATTATTAAGAAGTGATTTTGAGATTATGTGGGTTCTCGCATGGTCATGGGCTAGCCTCCCATCCCAGAATCACAACCGCCCTGGCTTATCTCAGGGCGGTCTCGGCGCTCTCAGCGTTCTCCGCGGTGCACCTGTTTATGTTCCCGATGGGAAGATTTTCCCCGAGTGTTAAATGTTTATTCGGGCTTCGATCAGGGGATCAGCACCAGCTTCATCGCATTCTTCGCATGCTCGCTCATCGTCCTCAGGTCAAGCCCCAACAGGTCAAATGCCTGCATGCTTTCATCCAGAGGGATCACCTTGGTGAAGTAAGGCTTCAGATTCAGGCGTTTTTCCTCCAGGATGCGCATTGCAGCGGGCATGGTATTTTCGCCCAGGTAGGCTCCCAGGATCTTGGTCGCCCAGCGGGTGATCTCGGTCGGTGCCACAGACGCCTGCACGGTCGAATCCATCCCAAAGGGCAGCACCTTGCCCCCCGGGGTGACGCACTTCAGCGCCTGTTCGAAAGCGTTGCCGGTCGTCTCGATCACAATATCGGCCTTGCGCCCGTAGGTGAAATCGCTGACCATTTCGACCACATCCACTTCATTCGGATTCCACACCGTCAGGCCGCATTCCTTTGCCACATTGATGCGGAAGGGATCGATTTCGGTGACCGCCACCTTGGCGGCGATGTTCTTGGCGAACTGGGCGAACAGGTAGCCGATTGGCCCGAAGCCCAGGATCAGCACATACTCATAGGGCAGCATCAGCAAGGTGTTCATGCCGTTGATCACCGTTGCCAGCGTCTCAACCTGGGTGCCAACCACATCATCGATCTCATCGGGAAGCACAAAGCACTGTCTTTCCGTCACCAGGCAGAATTCCGCATAGCCGCCGTCGCACATCACCCCCGCCATGCGGTTCTTGTTCTCCGTGCACTGGCTGGTCAAACCCATCCGACAGAACGAGCAGTTGCCGCAGCGGATATTGCTGTCCACCGCAACCCGGTCGCCGATTTTAACATGGCGCACATACGCGCCAACCGCCACCACCTCGCCGCAAAGCTCGTGACCCAGCACTGTGTTCGGTTTGTAGGGCAATTTCCCCGCCAGGATTTTGAGATCTGAGCCGCAAACCCCGGCCGTTTTGACTTTTACCAGCACATCATCGGGCTGCGTCACCTTAGGCACCGGAATCTCGCTCAGTTCTATCCTGCCCACATCCCGAAACACCAGCGCTCTCATCTTCTTCATGGTCGTCTCCTTTGTAGCCCGGTGAAGAGGTCAATGTTGCCTTCAACCAATTAAGTATATCAGCTATCTCCAGCCCGTAGAATGGTTGCTAAGTACGGTTTAGCGATCATTCCCCAATTTGAACCGTTTCGGGTCCGCTGCCGGTGTAGCTGGTCACCGTGCCATCCATCCGCAGCCGCGCGTCTGCGTTATACCGCGCCTGCACCCGCGCCAGCTCGGGCACATCCCCGGCGGTCAGCGCCGCCAGCTCATCCAGCAGCGCCAGGTCATCCGGGTCGTCCAGCCGCTCCTTCTCAATGATCCCCCAGCAGTCCCACGGCAGCAGTTCCACCTTGTTCAGCGCCGCCACATCGCGCACGAAGTCGCCGCGCACGAAGCCCAGTCCGTGCATGTCGAAGATGCCGAACGATTCCGGGTCTGCCTGCCCCGCGCGGCACATCTGCCAGGCCCTGCCGCCCACAATGAACTGGTCGCGCGGCACATCCAACGGGTCGAAGGAGATTTTGAGCGCCTCGCACTGGAAAGCATCTAACTGGGCATCCACCAGCGCCCAGCGCTGCTTCTCAGCATCCCATACCTCGGCGACCCAGTGATCTTCGTAGTGCCCCGGCAGGAAATAAGCCCCGAACCCGCAGCGGGCACGCGCCGGAATGCCCTGGTGGCGCAGCAGCGACACCAGCAGCAGGGTGAAGTCGCGGCAGTTGCCAACCAGCTTCTTCTCCAGCGGTCGGGGCTGCGTGAGCGGGCGTGGATCGATCTCCAGCATGCGCTGCAGCCGCCGCGGCATACTGCGCAGCTGCACCTCCGCCTCCCGCTCCGGCGAAAGCTTCAGCCCATAGCGCTCTGCCCAGAAGACATGCACCGTGCTCTCCTGCACCACCCGCACCACCTCCGGCAGGCTTGCCGGCAGCCCATCAAGCAGCCAGGCATATTCCCCCGCCTCCGACATGCTCCCTTGTGTCGTGTAATAAATCAGGTTTGCTTCCATACTGTGGTCCTCTCTGAAAGTATTATGACATTCCGCTTTTATCCGCTAATCCGTTACCTATCCGTTTACCAATCTCCTTCGTGGTTGTTGGTTTTTGCTCTTGTTCTAAAAACCTTTGTGTTTCTTCGTGTGTACTTTGTGTGCTTTGTGAGAAACTGGTTTTCCCCTCTTTACCTCCCAACCCTCTGCGCCCCGATAAACCCAAACCGGATCACCACGAACAACCCCACCACCCCAATAATGACCAGCACGATCGCGCCAGTCACCCGCTCCGGCGGCAGCCGCTCCAACCAATTGGTGGGTGTACTGGTTGGCGTCGGGCTGGGCTGCGGCGTGGCGGTCGGCGAGGGTGAGGGGGTGGCGCTGGGTGGGATGCTGGTCGCCGCGGCGTACTGCCCTGCCGGCGTTGCATCACCGGACTGGGTTGCTGGGATGACGGCAGCCGCCAGGATGATCTTCAGCGCCTGCCCCACGTAGATCGCTGTCGAATCGGCCGGGATGCCGTTCAACTCACGGATGGTATTCACCGTCGTACCGTAGGAGATGGCAATACTCCACAGCGTTTGCCCCTCGGCCACCGTGTGCACGATCCAGCCGTCCGCCTGCGGGGTGCTGGTCGTGTATGGCACGAAAACCGCCGTCGCTGCCGGAGCAGAGGCCGCCACCTCCTCCGCCGCGGGGCGCACATCGATCACAAAATAGGTCTGATCGTTGTCCGCCGAATACGCCACCCCGGCGCCGATCTCCCCGCCGGGATAGCCGGTCATCGTCTTCAGGTGCCCCTCATCCACCCAGATCTGGTACACCGCCACCGCCGCGGTGACATAGCCCGCAGACCCGCCAGCCACATTCTCCTGTATCCCGCTGTCCCAGGGCAGCGTGCCGTCGCTGTGGAGGTGCGTACCGGAGTTGAGTGAGTCGATGTAGTCGGCGTGCTCCTGGGCATACGTCATCAGCCAGGGGTCGACCGTGTAAGCCGCCAATCCCAGGCTGGTGCGCAGCGCATTGACCGTGTTGATCAGATCGTGAGCCGCTCTCGCTCTGGGCGCGGGCGAGCTGCGGCGGGCTGAGCCAGGTTGTCGCCAGCCCCAAAAGCATGATTACCATTGCTACCGTGAGGCGTTTCAACCGAGGTTTTCCTCTTCCTGGTTGATAGGTTAGGTTTCGGGATGGGCAGGAATTATTCGTCCTCGTTTGGGGGACGAGAAAGTAAATCGACATCGATCAAATCTTGCGGCCTTGTTGGCGTTGAAAAGTCTCAACAGATCGCTGAAGTCGGAGTTGACGAACATCGTGTCCTTTGACTCTCCAGGCGTGTTGGATTAATTCCCAGGTGCCTGAAAAGCGCAGCTTGGCTGTTTGAGCTTGCCAGAACTGCAGATCAAATGAACGGTCTAGTTCAGAGATTTTCCCTCTTCGTTCAATAAAGTTGGTTCGCATAGTTTGATTATACTCTTATGTAGATGTATTCGCGAAATATTATCTGGGTGGCGTGCCGGAGCCCGTAGGTTGAGTTGAGAGCTCATCTTTTATCGCAACTTTGTTCTAGAATGCGTCAGGCAGCCCGAGAGCATTCCGATGTGCCGGCAAGCACCGTTGTCGATCCCCTGATGGTCGAAGTGTTGGCTCAACGGTTGCAAGTGAGTGAGAAAACGATGACCATGCATGAATTTTGGCGTTTGGTCGCTCGCCTGGGTGGTTTTTTGGGTCGCAAAGGCGATCTAGATCCTGGATGGCGCACTGTTTGGTGGGGTTGGCGCTACCTGTCGGACTTGATGGATGGCGCGCACTTGATCTTGAACAATAGAACATAGTTCCGATAAAAGATGAGCCCTTAATCCAACCTACGAACTGATGAAATTTTGGCAGTCAATTAAGGCCAGATATCCCTTTGAGTATCAAAGCACACCGGTTCACTTTCTTGAATGTATAGATTACAAAATTCATCCAGGCTTAAACTTGAAGCTTCTTCAATTGGCATACCATACAAGTTACTTAAGGAACCCCATTGAATTATATTTGAACCGTCAGAAGACCGCATCTCGATTCTGAGATGCTGGCCCAGGTTTCCTTCATCCGTGAAACTGGGACACATTCGGTAAACCGGCTCATAATCCGTCCTACCTTCATAAGAGATAACTCCCCCTAAGTTCTCATAATAAAACCAAATCGTATACCAGATATGATCGCCATAGGGAATTTCGTGAGAAGGTCTCGACTCGGATAATACCCGTACCTGAGAAGGACAGCCGTAATCTTCTATGATCACCTCAGGGGCATAAGATTCCCACATGGCTCTGAAATCAGACTGTGTAGCATCATTCCAACTATCAGAATGCACATCCATTGCAGTAATCCTGTCATCCTGTTCGTATAACTCGAAAACGGTGTATAAACCGAATGAATTAAATCCGCCAATCCCATGAAATACATAGGTGTTCGTGGTTTCATTAACTACAATCGCACCCAAATGACGAAATAAAGTTTCTAAATCGCTCCAGGTGCTTTCTCCCGGAACGATCCCAAACCAACAGGGAAGGGGGCAGCGCTCGGTGTTATGCAACCAATCCAATAGATAAGAAGTCCTCTGCTCAAGATCAAGGGTGGGTGAAAGTGTAAGGGTTGGTGCAGCCTGGAACGTGGAGGTTGCAGAAGGTGGCATGGTTGGAGATGGCTGAACAACCAATGGTGTCGTCGGCAACGGTGCCGTAGCTCCAGGGTATGAGAAATGCAATTCAGTTGAGGAAGGTATAGGTGTGTTCATGACTGACTGATTACACCCTACCATAAACAAGACAGGTATAAAGAGTAATACAACAATATTGATTTTCATTGTGTTTCTCTCCTCACAAATTCCCATCCTAACTTATTAAATTAACCCAAGTTGCCACCTAGCGGTGAGATAAAGAAGTCCATGCGAAATCTGGTAAAGTTTACGGTGCTGAAACCTAAACGAAACCGGAGGATCGCATGGACACCCAGATTGTAGCAGTATTTTGCCTTTGTGACGATATGTTGAAAGCACTGCATCATAGCGAAGACCCACAGAGCCAGATCGGCGACGCCGAAGTGATGACGACGGCGATTGTGGCTGCGCTGTATTTTGGTGGGAACATTGAGAAAGCCAGAGCACACATGCAGGAATATGGCTACGTGCCCAAGATGCTGGGCAAGAGCCGCTTCAATCGTCGCTTTCATCGGGTAGCCGATCTGTTCTTGACCTTGTTCAGCCTGTTGGGCGAGACCTGGAAAGCGTTGAACGAAAGCTCGATTTATGTGATTGATAGCTTTCCCATCGCTGCTTGCGACAACTATCGGATTTGTCGCTGCCATCTTTACCGTGGTGAGCAGTGGCGTGGCTATCAATCTAGTAAAAGGCGCTTCTTTTACGGTCTCAAACTCCATTTGTTGATCACCCAAAGCGGACAACCGGTCGAATTCTTCTTGTCCCCAGGTTCGTACAGTGATACCAATGGTCTGAAGGTGTTCTTCTTTGATCTGCCCGCAGGTTCCAAGGTCACTGGCGACAAAGCCTACACTGACTATGTCATTGAAGATGTGATGAACGAAGCCAATGTTCATCTCTCGCCTTTGCGCAAGAAGAATCCACTCGTCCAGTGCCGCCTTGGGTTCATTACCTGATGTCATCCTATCGTAAGATGGTCGAGACCACTGGCAGCTTGATTGAACGCTTGCTGCCGAAACATATCCATGCTGTTACGCCACGTGGCTTCGAGATCAAGGTTGCTCTTTTTGTCCTGGCTTGCAGCCTCAACTACCTGGTAAGGTAGCAACTTGGGTTAAATTATTATGGTGAATAATCGGTCTTTAGAACCCATGCCTCCATATTTGTCGCCATCCATGCATATCTAACTTCCCCAGCACCATATGCCCCTCGGCTGTAATCAAAAGAATCAAATGCCCAATTCATAAACATATCCGCAAAATCCTCATTCGGTGTGAGTGTGTATGGATTTTGACGATACGGGTAAACATCGCCATCCGTATCGAGCCGATATCCCAGTGATGTTCGTATGTATTCACCTGTTGCGGGATCGTAAGTTATACCTCTACCTTGTGAGTCTGATAACTGAGAGTTTTTTAACATGTTGTAAGGTGTCAACCTGCCATTATTGGCAATACTTGCATTAAACCTATGTCCAAGTTCGTGGATGAATAATCCGTGGTTGTCATGATGCGATAGAGAGCCGGCTGTGCCTGCTCCACATACAATTGTGGACGAACTAGCATCACACCCAACTCCCCCACTATCAGATAGACTAAGTGTTATCTCGCCAAATATCAACTGGAAGGCTGCTGTTGGATCTCCAACAATAAATGGCGCAAGGGCTGCATTTAGTCGCCCAAGTTCCCTTAATATCGTATTTTTATCAGCATTCGTCCAACCACCAACAAGGGTTATTCCATAGGCGCTGAAGAAATCCTCCATGGTATCTTTACAATCTGTTCCTTCCTCGACTGAGTTCTGGCTATCGCAGTAACCGTGCCCACTTGGATCAGAATACTTCACAGGCGAATTCCGAGCATATGCATACCTATCATATGCTACAGGATCGCCTGGATTCGGGATAATAGTGTTAGTATGCTCCCATGCGGCCCGCAGGGACGCTTGCGGGTTGCAGCCGGGCACGTTTTGGGGTACGCTTCTATCGTTGAGCAAACGGGGATGCGAACCCCGGGTACGCTGCATCAGGGTCCGTCGCAGGCCGATTGAGAAGCCAGACAGGTGTTCTCGAAGCGGGTTCTGTCGGAGCCGGATTGAGAAGCCACGTCAGGCAAGCTCGCGATAGTGTTTGACGGCCCGTTCGAAAACTCAACTGGGAAGCTTGTTTTCATCCTGAGCAAGCCCGAATCTGTGTCTGCAACAGCTACCCAAAAAAGAACGTGCCCGGCCTTGCTGGCCAGGTTGACCAGAGCATTTCGAAAGGAGTATGCCGAAATGTTAGTACGAAAACCTCCTCCCAAACGTTTCATCGGGTTAGATCTGCATAAATACTACTTGGTCGCTACCGCTGTGGATCAAGACCTGAACAAGGTCTATGGCCCTAAGCGAGTGGATTTGACCGAGCTTCAGGACTGGATGGAGAAGGCACTTACGCCTGAAGACGCCGTGGTACTCGAAATGACGGGTAACACCTGGCAAGTGTACGACGAGCTGCTGCCCCATGTTTATTCTGTCACGGTTGTGCACCCACCGCACGTAGCACTGATCGTGCGCGCTCAGGTAATGACCGACAAAATTGCAGCTTTTCAACTTGCTCGCCTGCATGCCAAGGGGCTCCTGACGGGCATCTGGGTGCCGCCGCAAGAGGTGCGCGACTTGCGCACCCTGGTGGCTCAACGCGAGAAAATGATAGCCATGAGAACCCAGGCAAAGAACCGTTTACAGGCTACTTTGCATCGTTACCATATTTTACCGCCAGAGGGTAAATTGTACGATGCAGACCAACACCCCTGGTGGTTGTCTTTACCCGTCAGCAAGCTGGAACTGGTGCGCATCCAATCTGACCTGGACACGCTGTGTTTTGCGCAGCAGCAAATCGCCAAGGTTGAAAGCTGCATGTCTGCCTGGGCAGTCAATGACGAGCGAATTGCACTGCTTTTCCAACTCACCGGCGTTGGCCTGGTAACTGCCGTTACCGTGTTAGCCGCGGTGGGAGATATTACCCGTTTTCCAGACGCTGAGCACCTGGTGGGATATTCTGGACTTGGGGCGCGTGTACATGATTCTGGCCTCACCAGCCGCTCTGGTGGCATCACCAAAGCCGGGCGCAGAGACCTGCGCGCCGTATTGGTTGAAGCGGCGCAGATCGGCGTAATCCACGACCCCCGCTGGAAGGCCGAGCTGGAACGGCTTTCGCCACACATCGGGCGTAACAAAGCCATCGTCGCCATTGCCCGCAAAATGCTGGTCATCATCTGGCATATCCTGAGCAAGCATCAAGCTGAGAAACACCTGGATTTGGAGCGACTCGCCAGAAAATTCTACGAGTTTGCCTATTCAGTCGGCAAGGCCAATTGGGGTGGCTGCCAATCAGCAGCAGCGTTTATCCGTCGCAAGATGGATGAAGCTGGTGTAGGTCAGAAAATGATTTCGTTCACCTATAGCCACAAATGTGTCGTTTTACCACCCAGCAACTTGCCGAGAAGCGCCTGAGAAAATACGCTTGCGCCTCAAGCGCATGGCAGTGGGATCTTTCCTGTTAGTTCAAATAATGCTTTTGACGCCAATCGTACGAACGGTGGCAGTGTTGCGCGCTAGGGAGTGATATTGAATTGGTAAGGTTCGATTTAGGTTTCTTTTTTCTATTACGTCAAACGAAATCGATTAAGAACAGTACCTAATTGGGTTAGCATCCAAGGAATATTCCCTAATCTCCGTTGGTGCAATCCCAAGACGCTAGTCTTTGGTTATAACAACATCCATATTTCCCCTTTGTTCCAATTCCAAAGCATAGGTAATACCCCTCATTTTCGTCCGGGTAGTATTGAAATTCTTCACCCCTGATGGTTTTCGGAAGCGCAGTTAAATAATCCGGTACTAGATCATTGAGATCCTGCGGATACTCGTCATTGTTCTGCTGTTGGTATTCATTCAAGGCTATGATTATTGGTTGAGCAACAACTTGATTATCTCTATTGTCATTAACATCATTTTGACAACCGCTGACGCCAAATAACAATATGAGCACAATAATTAGCACGGAATAGCGTTTGATCATCTAGCCAAATTCCCAAAGCTGCTATTAAATCTCTCCACGTAAGGCTGGCAGTACATTCCAGGGCACACCGTATTCTGACCTGGCACATATTGGTGACCTACAACCAAGTCTATCCCATATTCTGCATCTAACCATTCAAGGAGAAGCATTGTACTCATTACTTGGGCATCTGTAGGTCCCAAATCATCACCATTATAGATATCAAAAGGAATTATCCCCGGTTCGATACTTCCAAGTATAGCAGAAACAGGCTAAACTTAGCGCAAGATGATTGACGGAATTGACCTTAGCCGTATCCAGGATGATCAAACCCGCGAATTAATCGTGCGTTTGATGAATTTGATTGAGCAACAGGCGACAGTAATCCGAGAATTGCAAACCAAGAACCAGGAATTGCGAGATGGAATCAACCGGCTGAAGGGGGAGCAAGGGAAGCCAAACATCAAGGGGAACAAGCGCAAGCCAGATGCGCCGCAAAATCACTCATCAGAAAAAGAGCGGCGGAGTAGGCCGCTGGAACGGGGAAAGAAGGGCAAGAAAGCGAAGATTAAGATAGACCGGGAAGAGGTGGTCAAGGTATCTGCGGAGGTACTGCCCGAAGGTGCTGAGTTCAAAGGATACGTGGACGTAGTGGTACAGGATATTGTGCTGAAGACGGACAATGTGTTGTTCCACAAAGAGAAGTACTACTCAGCCAGAGAGCGCCAGAGTTATGTAGCGGAAATGCCGCCAGGATACTCAGGGCAGTTTGGGCCAGGGGTGCAGGCGTTGGCGCTGGTGATGTACTTTGGGATGCAGGCGAGCGAGCCAAAGATCCATGAGTTTTTTGCGAATGTTGGGGTGGATATATCGGAAGGTCAGGTATCCAACCTGTTGATCAAAAAGCAGGCTGACTTTCACCAGGAAAGCGCCGAGGTATATGCAGCCGGTTTGCGCAGCAGTCCGTGGCAGCATACAGATGACACGTTGACGCGAGTGAATGGGGAAAATCAACACTGTCATGTTGTCTGCAATCCGGTGTACACCGCCTATCACACTCGACCAACCAAAGAGCGGTTGATCGTATTAGATGTGTTGCGACAGGGGCGGCCACGCATCTTTCGGCTGAATGATGAAGCGTTGGGCTATGTGGAAAGCCTGAATTGGTCAAGGAAAGCCAGGCAGAGATTACTGAACTGGGTGCAGGAAAAGGGAGAACAAGACCTGGAAGAAGAGAGCTTTTTGGCTGAACTGGATGCGGCATTGCCGAAATTGAGCGTCCAGTACCGCAAAGCCCTGATTGATGCGGCTGCCATCGCCGCTTATCATGCGGAAACTGCATTTACAGTGATCCAGGCACTGATTTGTGATGATGCGCCTCAATTCAACTGGTTGACCAGGGAATGCTTGCTGTGCTGGGTGCATGAAGGCCGCCCGTATAAAAAGCTGATCCCTATCATTCCGTTGCACCGGGAATTGCTGGCTGACTTCCTGAAGCGTTTTTGGGAATTCTACGCTCAGTTATTGCTCTACCGCCAACATTCCTCACCAGAAAAAAGCCGGTTCTTGGAATCCGAATTCGACCGCCTGTTTGCCACCCGCACCGGATATGATGAGTTGGATCAACGGATTGCCAAATCCCAGGCAAAGAAAAGCAATTTGCTCCTGGTTCTGAAACATCCCGAACTTCCACTGCACAATAACCCTGCTGAATTGGGCGCTCGCCAGCGAGTTCGCAAACGGGATGTCAGTTTTGGGCCACGCACTCAGGATGGCGTCCGTGCTTGGGATACTTTCGCAACCCTGGCTGCCACCACCAAAAAGCTGGGCATCAGTTTTTACCAATATATTGTTGACCGAGTTTCTGAGACAAAGCAGATTGCCCCATTGGCGCAGTTGGTCGGGAAGGCTGCTCTTCAGCTCAATTTGGGCTGGTCCTGGACCAGTAGCTGATATTCCCCCGATTTATTGAGATGATACTATCAAAAGGCAAATCAAATGGCCCAACCGTCATACCCGGTTCAAAATCCCCTAGCAATAGAATACCTATACTTCCGCTATTCTGTCCCTCAACATGCGACCCCTCGCGCGGTATTGGATCGTCCGGCATAGATGGTTCCATCCGGAGCAACCACATAGTGATAGCCAATATCCATCCAGCCATTTCCATACATGTGTTCACGTTGAATAGCTTGCACATTGTAATCTTGGAAATCACCTTCGTGGTGTATAACTGCTGTATCCAATACTTCGGATAGTGTTTGCCCAGGGAACAAGTCCGCTGTATTCAGCATAACCACCGGGATTTGAAACCGGATCATAATACCCTTCATTATAGCCTGTGCTTGCGCAAGCCCCAAGAGGGCCGCAAGCAACATGGTATCCAGGCTCCATCGCTCCCCATGTGTCTCTTGATGCAATCAGTGGTACGATCGTTCCAGCTTGGCAGTTTGTCTCACCTATACCACAATCGATACTGTGACCTGTCGGGTCAACCCAGCGAATGGGATTGTTATTCACGAATGCGTATCTATCGAGAGCCTGTGTCCCTTGACTTTCTGGTACATCTGTGTCAGCTTGGATGAATCTGCCCAATGCTTGGTCATACCACCTTGAGCCATACCAGTACAAGTTAATGTAACCTACCTCCATTTGCCCGGTGAATTGATAATCTGTCGGCGTAGTCCCGCTTGCCCAGCGCACTTCACCCCAGGGATAGTACCTCAATTCCCTTGGGTTTCCGCCAATGCTATTCACCGTCAGGCTGGTGCTGCCTAGATGGTCGCCCAGCAGGAATTCTACTCCCGCACTGGCGCGCATGGCGACACGCTGCGCGCCGGCGAAATAGTAGCTTGTCCCCGTCCCATCCTTCCACTCGAAATAGCCGCCAATGTAGGTAGTGATGGTGCTGTGCCAATGGTGGCGGTCACCCGCTGACCGTCGCCGTTATAAACAAAGCTGGCGCTGACCGTCCCGCTGACAGTTGTCAGGCGATTCTCGGCATCGTAGGCCAGGAAGTAGCGCGCCCCATCTTTCAGGCGCAAGGTCATGTTCCCATTCGCATCGTAACCAGATGCCAGGGCTTTCAGCCCGACCACAAAGCGTAATGAGCCGGTCTCGGTCATCAACTCTGCGCCGTTGAGCACATTCACCCCATCGAAGGCGTTCGCGCCTGGAGCACCGGTCTCTGCGCCGCGGTCGAAGACCGTCCCGCCGCTCTCTGCCTGCACCGTGCGCGGACCGATGGCCGTGGGGATGGTCACGTAATCAACCTGCAAGGTGCACCCACTGGTGGCGTTGCTGAACACCACATCCACCTGGGCATCGGTGGTCACGCCGGTGGTGACGCTGTAATTCAAGTACGAGTTTTTATTCACCGTCCACTGCTGGCGCAGCGTCCCGTTGACATACAGCTTCATCACCGGCCAGCCGGTGCAGCCAGTACCGCCCTTGGCGCGTACCGTCACCGTGCCATTGTACACGATCCCGCCGGTCACCTGCCGGACGCCGTGCGCCGGTGCTACGCCTGCTGGGGCGTTCGGGTAGGTGTACGCATAGTCCATCCCGGCGTTACTCGCCAGGTTGCCGGTGGTCGTCGTTGTAGTTGTAGCTCTGCTGGGCTGTAGCGCCCGCTGGTGCCACCACTGGTAGCCGCACTGGTCAGCCGATCCAGATTGTCATATCCGAATGTCTGCACCTGTGGATCGCTGGGATTGGTTGTGGCATGATAGTCAGAGATCGTTTCCAAGTTGCCTATTTCATCTCTATGAACCCTACATCTGAGATCTGGCTATTGCTGCTTGCCTATCAGCAATCCAACCATTTGATTGAATTCCTTTCACCGTGGTATCGATAAAAGACCGAATGACTCTTCCATCTACTTAGACAATATTGCTAATCGTCAAATTGCCATCTCGAACTAAATATTGCGGCCAATAGACCAACCATACCACTTATTGTAACTAACAATACCCAAATAATTAACTGACTGCCGATACCTGCCCACAATATGGACATTGTTAATGGTTGCAATGGATCCTCACTAATCCCATATGCAATTATTCTCTTACCCAGGTAATACTGTATGTTACTGATTAAAACCAGAGATGTTGCCGGAAATGCACCAATAATACACGCTGTCCACCAGCCGCGTTTTAATCGAGTCCCCAAGTCAGCTATTCCAAAATGCGAAACAGTTAAGGCAGTAATAACAAATGTGATTACGACATTTTGGATTATCGACAACCAACAACTAAAAGTTATGGTGTTATAAAAAATTATAATCATACTGCTTGATGCTAGAAGACCAATCATAATGCGAGTGCCTAGAAAGCGACGTTCTGTTATTACCATCTTGATCAATCCGAATTTCTCATTCTGACTCGAATTATTGTTATGGGTCATTGTCATCCTCGATTTCACGTGAGCATAATCTTATCGTTATAATTTTAGGGAATAAAAAGCGGGAGAATTGCTAGGAGCGAAAAGATGGTATGAGTAAACTGTAAAGGAGTGGGTGCTGGTAAAGAGATTGTAGAATATTCACCAGTGTTAGTAGCTTGATCATAGATGAAATCATACCCTGTTGCTATAAACGGAATAAAGGGAGATGAGATTGTAATAATTTGCGAGTAAGGATTCCCAGGAGCAAACATATTCACCAATTCCGCTGCTTTTTCAATTGCTTGTAAGTACCCGAGATTAGTACCAGTGAATTCATCAGGCATTGCTGGATCTAACTCACCGGTTACTACCCGTAAATATGCTAGTAAATCCCTGATAGATGTGTCTTCGGGTGGCAACATACACATTGGCATGGGCGATGGTGTAATGGTTGGAATATAATAGGGAAGATATGGGTCGTAGAAGCGCGCCCCGTAGAAATATAACCCCACCTCGGCCTCACGCTGACCGGTGTACCTGTATGATGTCGGCGTTGTCCCATAGGTGTACCTCGTCCCTCCCCAGGGGTAATACCTCAACTCGCTATAGCGTCCTCCGCTGCTGGTGGCGGTGATGGCGGTGCTGCCAAGATGGTCGGTGAGTAGGAAATACAGCGTGCCATCCCCCTTGCGCAGCGCCACCCGCTGACCCGCCGCAGAATAATAACTTTTCATCGTGCAGGTTGTATTGATACATTCCCGTTCCAGGTAGCTGCCGATGTACGTTGTGGTAGTGCTGCCCACCACTGTCTTCACCCGGTTGCCGTCGCCATCATAATAATATGTGGCCTGGATGTCGGTGCCCCGTTTGATCTGCACCAGGCGGTTCTCGGCATCGTAGGTAAGGAAATAGATATCCTCCTTATAAAAGATCATAAATCTGCAATCCGTATTATCGTTTATTTTGAAATATAATTAACTCTTGGCTTCTCCCGTGCGTACTTATTATGGGCTGAAATATACACGCCATTCAGCGCCTCTTTCACTGCCATGAGAAGAGGTTACCTGGATTAATTCACCATCGTCGGGGTTTACAATATAAACATCATAATCCCCGCCAATATTAGAAGAAAAGCCAATCCAGTTCCCGAACGGAGCCCATGCTGGATTTCCAATTTCATCATTTTCGCTGTTCCCAGAAAACAGTGTGATTTCTTCATTCGTTTCAATACTCATAACCACAAGATGACTACGGATATTCGTGATGGCCTGATCGCCATTAACGATTATAGTGGAATAAGGATCCGTTACCCGAATAAAGGCAAGCCATGCTCCGTTTGGCGAAAACGCTGGAAAAAAGTGGTGGGCGGGTAAATCTGTGAGCTGTCTTCGATTCGAACCATTCACATCAGCCACAAATAGCTGATAAAAACCATTCTCATCGCTATGGATGAAGGCGAAGCGATTTCCATCAGGTGATAAAGCCAATTCTTGTTCATCGCCCAGGAATCCCTGGGTAAGCAGTTGGAAGGATACTTCCTTATCCAGAGTTGTGCTGAAGATCCGATGACCGCCATACAATTCATAGGAGTTTGCTTCATAGATCAACTGCTGACCGTCCAATGACCAGATCGGGTTGCACTCGTAAATTGGTGTATTGGTAATATTTACCCAGGCAACATTATCCACATACGACCAGAAGATGTCATCAAATCCACTATTTCCGACCGCGGAAATTGCAATCCGATTGCCCTCAGGAGACCAGTGATACCAGCTTATTAGCCGAGGTTGGTTTGGTTCTTCAGGAAAAGTTATCAGTACTTGCGGATCATCAAAGCAGATTTGTTCGCTTTCCAGGCAATCGACATCCATACCTACAATACTTTGGTGGTCTTGAACAAATGTCAACTGGTATCTTATCGTTGGGACAGATGTTCGGGTTGGTACTGGTGTGATGGGGATTTGGGTATTTGTGGGGGAAGGTGTAGTTGAAGGAAGCATTGGTGATGAGGAGGCAGTGAAGGTAGGCTGTGCCGAGGTCACTGGTTCACAGCTCGTAAGTAAAACTAACCCTATGGAGACAAGTATGCGCCAGATGCTCATTGCGGTTTCGCCTCCAGAGGTCCCCAAGCATCTTTATTGAAATGCTCAGTCTGGGCACCTGTAAACAACCAAAAACCTTGATTGTTTCCTAAGTCTACTGCGAGGATCGCATCATCACTTGACAAATAACCTACATCTGGTTTATTACTCGGATCCCATTCAAAAGGCCCATACCATTGCCAGGGTCTATTAAGATCATAACCTGATGTCCAACTCAAGTTTATATTGGATGGGTCTTGATCTTTAGCATTTAATATCGTAGTTGCATGGTCAGTCACAGCACTATTTGCTCCGCTACTCCAGGCATTTAGCATTGGTAAGCCTCAGTCACCCGCCCGCGCCCATCATAGCTCCATAATGTGTAGCCTGTGCCGTCATCCAGGCGCGTGCGCTGCCCGACCCCGTTCGTCCCCTGGTCATATGTATACGTGACCCCGGCGGTGGTCGCGCCGCAGGTGCCGCTGTAGTTCTTGGTTCTCAGCCGGTTGATCTGGTCGTAGGTCAGGGTCGTCGTGCAGCCGCGGGCGTCTGCCTGGGTGAGCAAGTTACCCAGTGCATCGTAAGTGTACGACCAATCGCCCATGTCCGGGTCATCCATCGCTCAGCTTCCTCCCGGCCAGATCATATTGTAGCACGGTTGAGGCCGCCCCATACATCACCCCCACCAACCGGTCGGACACATCGTAGGTATAGCCCACGCTCGGGCCATCCGGCGCATCCACCATCACGCTGCGCCCCCAAATGTCGGTGTAGCTCACCGTGGTGTGGCCCTCAGCATCGGTAACCGTTGTCTTCAAATATGGCAGGGAACCGCTGTAGCCATCATCGTATGTGTAACCTGTGCTGGCCCCATCCGGCGCCGTAGTGCTCTTGTAGCTGCGAATTATGAAAATTAATAAATATTTACCGTAGCAGTAGGGGCGGGTCTGACCTCCGGCTGGCTCGAGATTTTTGCCTTATTGAGCGCTTTCAGGCATAGAAGCCTTGCCGGTAATGCCCCGCCCTGACTCACCGGTTACATAATTTATTTGTTAATAACCATTATTCGCCGGATACACCCCCCCAATTTCCATTTTGGACTTGTGAAACCAGAACATCTGTGCTATAATACCCTCGGACTGGCACCCCCTTGCCGGTCTATTTCTTAACGCCCACTGATGACTGATAACTGATGACTGATGACTGACTACCGACCACCGCCCACCCCGCTCCCTCGCGCACCCCACCTCAGCCTCCCCCCCGCCTGCATTCGTTGTTTTGTTCCTCCATTAAAATGCATTGAACCTCATTCAATCCCCCTGACCCCTTTCCCTCGTACCTTAACAATTTATCTTCTCCGCATACAGGGCAATGCCAGGAGCCGCGCGGCTGTTGGGTTTCGGGCTGGGCGATGTATGGCTGACGCCTTGAATGGCACGCCCTCAACCACAACCTACGACTGCTATCTGAACGCCTCCCCCTATCCCTTATCCCCTTTCCCCTATCACCCTATTCGTGTTGATTTGATTTTTACACAAAAACAAATCCCAACCCACCGTTGTGCCACCATATTTTCACCCGATTGCCCGGAGCATGGTATTATCAGATACAAGCACACCTCAGCAGCCCACCCGGAAAGGATTACGCCCCTCATGACCCTGCGCTTACCCGATCAATGGCTGTGGGATTTCTGGTTCGCCCAGGATGGCCCCGACTACCACCTCTTCTACCTGCAAGCCCTGCGCTCGCTGGGCAATCCCGACCTGCGCCACTGGAACACCTCCATCGGGCATGCCGTCTCGCAGGACCTGCTGCACTGGCAGGTGCTGCCCGATGCGCTGGCGCCTAGCTCTGTGGGCGAGCCCAGCCCGGCTGACACACCGGCGTTCGACAACTCCCAGACCTGGACCGGCAGCGTGATTGGGCATGCCGGGCTGTGGTACCTGTTCTATACCGGGCTGTCCCGCGCCGAGAATGGCCGTGTGCAGCGCGTCGGGCTCGCCACCTCCCAGGACCTGGTGCATTGGGAGAAGCACCCCAATAACCCCCTGCTGGCCGCCGACCCAACCTGGTATGAACAGTATGACCCGCAGGCGACCTCCTGGGCGGAGGAAAGCTGGCGCGACCCATACGTGTTCCAGCACCCCGAGACCGGCGACTTCCACATGTTCATCTGCGCCCGGGTCAATTACGGCCCGCGCGACCGGCGCGGCGTGGTCGGTCACGCCCGTTCTGCTGATTTGATCCACTGGCAAGCCCTGTCGCCAGCCTCCGCCCCCGGCGATTTCGGCCAATTGGAGGTGCCGCAGCCGGTGGCGATCGGCGGGCGCTATGTCCTGTTGTTCTGCACCGCGGCCACCACCCACGCCGCGGATTGGCAAAGCCGCACCGGCCTCGCCCCCGTGATGGGCACGCACTACCTGGTGGCGGATAACCCCCTCGGCCCCTACCGGCTGAGCACGCCGCGCTTCCTGGCTGGCGACGCGCACGGCTCGCTCTACGCCGGCAAGCTGGTGCAGGCGCCGGGCGGCGGGTGGGTATTCCTGGCCTTCCGCAACGTGGACGAAGCCGGTAATTTCTATGGTGAATTGATCGACCCGCTCCCGGTGGATGTGGACCCCGCCGGGGAGTTATCCCTGCGCAGGTTGGGTTGAGGGCGGCCCTTATCATGATCCTGCCCATCCAATCTCCAACCCGGACCCCAACTCATCATCCCCGCGTAGGTTGGGTTGAGGGCGGTGCTTATCATAACTTTGACTGTCAAACACCCAGCCCGAAACCCAACACCCACATTCTGCTATACTTTAGCCCAATAAAGGACAAACCTCAATGACCCCACTCTACGGCGGCATCGAAGGCGGCGGCACCAAGTTCATCTGCGTGGTGGGCAGCGGTCCGGGTGATATCCGCGCCGAAACGCGCATCCCCACCACGGCACCCGCGGAGACGCTGGGGCAGGCCATCGATTTCTTCCACCAGCAGCAGGCAGTGCACGGGCGGCTGGACGCCATTGGGCTGGCCTGCTTCGGCCCGCTCGACCCCGACCCCGCCTCGCCGACCTACGGGCTGCATCCAGCCAACGCCCAAACCCGGCTGGACCGGCGCGGACGTGGTCGCGCCACTGGAAGATGCCTTCGGCGTGCCGGTCGGCTTCGATACCGATGTCAACGGCGCGGCGCTGGCCGAGGCGCGCTGGGGCGCTGCCCAGGGCTGCGACCCGGTGCTCTACCTGACCATCGGCACCGGCATCGGCGGCGGGGTGCTGGTCAACGGCAAGCTGCTGCACGGGCTGATCCACCCCGAGATGGGGCACATTCCCATGCCGCACGACCGCCAGCGCGATCCCTTCCCCGGCTCGTGTCCCTTCCACGGCGACTGCTTTGAAGGGCTGGCCAACGGCCCGGCGCTGCTGAAGCGCTGGGGGCAGCCCGCCGAGACGCTCCCCCCCGACCACCCCGCCTGGGACCTGGAAGCCACCTACATCGCCTATGCCCTGGCGGCATATATCACCGTGCTCTCCCCGCAGCGCATCGTGATTGGCGGTGGGGTGGCGCAGCAGAACTCAGATGTTCCCCCTGATCCACCAGAAGGTGCCGGACATCCTGAACGGCTACATCCACTCGCCGCACATACTGGAGCACATCGAAGCTTACATCGTCCCGCCGGGGCTGGGCGGGCGCGCCGGCGTGCTGGGGGCGATTGCGCTGGCGGAGTTGGCAAATCAATAATCTAACCTGGCCAGGATCAAGATGTGCTCCGCCGGAAAATCCACGCCCGGCGTCAGGATTTCCACCTCGGCCTGCCATTTCTCGTAGTTGACCGTCAGGGTGCGCAGCTCGTGGATGCTCAAGCCAAGCCCGGTCAACGCCTGCCTGAACTCCGCTTCCGTGAAATACTGGTAGCTCTCCAGGCGCTCGGTCTGCCACAGCGGCTTGTCCAGGAAGATGGATTTGTCGATGTAGCGGGCGAAGTCATGCCAGTTCAACTCCACGCAGCCTGCCTCGCCCGTTTCGCGGTACTGGATGCGGAAGGGCTTGAACTCACGGGCGAAGGTCTCGAAGCGGCGGCGTGCCTGCCAGCCCTGGAAGCGGATGCGCACTATTTCCTGTCCCTCCCCCGGCGGCTCCAGCCCATCGAACAGCACCAGCCAACCACCATCTGCCAGGCATCCAACCGCACCCCCCAGCGCCTGGAGCACGCGTTCTTTGGCCGCCGGAACGTCCACTTCCCCGAGCTCGGGAGAAAAGGTTGCCGAAAAAACCTCGTGCAGGGCATTGACCAGCAGCACGATCTCGAACTGCCCCAACTCTGCCAGCAGCGCCGGGTCGGTAAAATCGCCCTCGATGAACGCCATCCCTGGATAAAGCCGGCGGCAGGTCTCAATCACCCCGCGGCGATAATCCACCCCAACCGAAGCCTGGATGCCCGGACGCCTGGGCGTGCGCCTCCAGCAGCGCCCCGATGATCTGCCCCTCGCCGCAGCCCAACTCGAGCATGCGCACAGATTGGCCCGGTACCTCCGCCAGCGTGCGGATCAGCCTGGAGGCCGCCAGGATGGCCTCGCGCTTGCCCAGGTCTTCCAGCGCGCTCGAGGCGGACTTCCCAGTAGAGGTCCCAAGGGGTGGATTGCATGGGGCTATTGTATCCTGGAATGGGGGATATGCCGCCGTCCACGAATAAAAGAGCCACGAATACTCGAATAATCCGTCCTGCCCTGACTATTCGCGTATTCGTGAAAAATTCGTGGACGGCAGGTACAGTGAATGTTTGATCTCAATCCAATGCAATGACCGGGTTGTCGGCGCTGATGATCTCCCAGCGCAGCGCCCCGCCGCAGTAGCGCTGCACCAGCGCGGCCACTTCCTGGCAAATGCGCTCTACCTCCGGGCGGGTCAGGGGCGGCAGGGCGTCCACGTTGACCTCGACGGCGGTTGTCTCGGGCACTACCAGGGTGTGCTTGGCCTGGCGCCAGGTCCAGCGCCGGGTCAGCACGACCTCGCCTTCGACGAAGACCACCTCGCCGGGCAGCGGGTGCTCGACGATGTCCGCGCCGAAGGGCTCGAAGGTCTCGGCGCCGGTTGCCAGGCGCAGCCCGATATCCCCGGTCACGTGGTCGATGGCATGCGCCCCGATTGGCATCAGGTTGTGGATCGACGCCAGCGTGCCGATATCCACCAGCGTGCTGATGGTGGGCAGCGGGTCGCCCTTGAGCACCCGCCGGGCGAGTGCTTCCACCGAAGGGCGGAACTCGCTCGGCTTGACCCCCAGCGAGCGGTAGGCCTCGCGCCACGCCTCGATGCGCGGGTGGCTGGTGATGGTCTCGGGTGTCAGGCGGGTGCACAGATCTGCCTCAGCCTGACGCAGCACCGCCACCAGCTCGGGGGGCGCGGGCGGGTTGTGCACGCCGTGCGCCAGCACCACGCCGCGCAGGTAGCCCGGAAATTTGTTGAAGATATCCTGGGAAATGAAATAATGGCGTGTCATAGGCGTCCTCCCAAGCCGGTCAGCCATCCACCGCGTTATCGGCAATTACCCGGCTGTACCACTCGCCGCTGTCCTTGATCGTGCGCTGTCTGGGTGGCGTAATCCACGCCCACGATGCCGAAGCGCTTTGTGTAGCCGTGGCCCCACTCGAAGTTGTCCAGCAGCGACCAGACGAAGTAGCCGCGCAAGTCGACGCCATCCTGCATCGCCAGGCGGGCCTGGATGAAGTGCTGGCGCAGGTAATCCAGCCGGCGCTCGTCGTGCACCTTGCCATCCGGGCTGAGCACATCCTTGAAGGCGGCGCCGTTCTCGGTGATATAGAGCGGCGGCAGCTTGTAGTCACGGTTGAGCCGGTTCAGCAGGCGGCGCAGCGCCGGGGCGCATACTTCCCAATCCATCTCGGTGTATTCTGAGCCGGGGACGGGATGCACGCGCCCTTGTGCGCCAATCACTTGCCGCGAGTAGCTGTTCAGCCCGAAGAAGTCCAGCTGCTGGGCGATCAGCGCCAGGTCGCCGGGCTGCACGTTCGGAAGCGCATTGCCGTCACCGGCATACAGGTGGAGCGGATAGTGGGCTTCGAACAAGGCGTCCAGGAAGAAGGTTTCGCGCTGCTGCCAGACCTGCTCTGCCGCCGCTACATCGGCGAGATCGTCGCTGGGCGGGTCGACGACCCAATGATTGAGCACAATACCCGCCTGGATGGCGGGATTGACCGCCCGCATGGCCTGCACCGCCAGCCCGTGGGCCAGCAGCAAGTGATGACCTACCTGGTAGGCGGAGGGCATATCTTGAAGCCCCGGAGCATGGATGCCCATGCCGTAGCCGAGATACATCACCACCGCCGGCTCGTTGAAGGTGGTCCAAAAGCGCACCCGGTCGCCGAGGCGTTTGACCAACAGGGCGGCGTAATCGGCAAAGGCATAGCACGTCGCCCGGTTCAGCCAGCCGCCAGTATCCTGCAGCGCCTGCGGCAGGTCCCAATGGTACAGGGTCAGGAACGGCTGGATGTCCGCGGCTAACAGTCCATCCACCAGCCGGTCGTAGAAATCCAGCCCGGCGGGGTTGACCTTGCCGCTGCCCGTCCGGCAGCACCCGCGGCCAGGAGCTGCTGAAGCGGTAAGCCTTCAAGCCCAACTGGCGCATCAGGGCGATATCTTCCAAGTAGCGGTGGTAGTGGTCGCAGGCCACATCGCCGCTCGATCCGTCTTCGATCTTGCCGGGGGTGTGGCTGAAGCGGTCCCAAATCGACTCGCCTTTGCCATCCGCATTCCAGGCGCCCTCGATCTGGTAGGCAGCGGTCGCTGCGCCCCACAGGAAATTGGCTGGGAATTGGTATCTGGTCATACGTCTCCTCCAGCGGCTAGTATACCCTGAAAGGCAGGTGACTTAGCCGGCTAAAAAGAAGGTGATGCAATGTCATGGCATTGCATCACCTTTATTGTTCAGGTTGCTTCCCCCCTTTTTACTCGCTGGACTTAGCGTAAGATCAGTGGCATGTGCATCCGGTAATATTCCAACACCGAAAGGATGAACAACCTGGCGCCTTGCCCACCATCATCATCGCGCACAATTACCTGAACCGTGTAATCGCCCACGCTCAGGTAGGTGTGTGTCAGATCGACCGTGTACACGCCTGCCAGCAGGTTTATTGTGTCTGTATCCCCATCGCCCCAATCGACCTCCACCTGGTGGGTGTCCAGCCAGCCGGGGTCGCTGAAGGTAACTGGGATGGTGACCAGCGTCTCAACCACAGCGGTGTGGTTGGAGATGGGATCGACAACTGGTGCAAGGTTGCCTACGGTGACCACCAGTGCGTCGCTTCCCGCCGAGCCCAGTGAATTGGTGATCGTCACCGTGACATCGAAGGTTCCATTGTCCCCGTAGATGTGGGTGGGGGTCAGCGTGTCGGTAACCGTGATGCCATCGCCGAAATCCCACAGGATGGTCACCGGATCGGTGCTGGTGATATCTTCATCCGTGTATGCGGCGGTGAAATAGACCTCATAGCCTTCGTTTCCGATCAGATCAGTGCCGGCGTCCACCACCGGCGGGCCGTTGATCTCCAGGGTGTAAGCAATCTGCGTGCTGAAAGGAAATCCGCTGCGGCTGTCCGTGGCCTGCACTTTGAAGGTGTAGCTGCCGCGGGTGGTCGGCGTGCCGCTGAGGGTGCCGGTGGGGGTCAGGATCAGGTCGTCCGGCAGCTCGCCTTCCACCAGTGTGTAAGTATAGGTGGCAATGCCGCCGCTGGCGGTCAGCACCTGGCTGTAAGCCTCGTCCACCTCGCCAATCGGCAGGGTGGCAGGGTTAATGATGATCATCGGCGCCTGCCCCTGCGTATTAAGCCCCCAGCATCCGGCGGTGCCGTCATCGTGGATGGCGCAGTTGTGCTGGAAGCCGCCGCTGATCTCGGCATACAGGCGGTCGGGCGGGGTTGCCTGACCCTGCATATCGCTGCCCCAGCAGGCCGCCACACCCACGCTGCGGATCCCGCAGGCATGGTAGCCGCCGGCGGTGATCCCGCTGAACAGCCCGCTGGGCGCGGTTGTCTGCCCCGTGGCATCGCTGCCCCAGCAGTCCAGCGTGCCGTCGCTGCGCAGCCCGCAGCTGTGCAGCACACCGCCGCTGACATCGGTGAAGACACCGGCGGGGGCGCTGGCCTGCCCGGCGCTGTCCCAGCCCCAACAGGCCATGGTGCCATTCGTGCGGATGGCGCAGCTATGGCTCGTGCCGCCGGCTACATCCCGGTAAGTTCCAGCTCGGGGCAGTCTGATTGGTCAAAGTTGTTATAGCCCCAGCATTCCACCGTGCCTTCCTTTTTAATGCCGCAGGTGTGATTGCCGCCGGCGCTGAGACCGACGAAATCCCCGGCAGTGTGGATGGGTGGGATGAGCTGCTGGTAGTTATCTCTGCCCCAGCAGGTTACCGTTCCATCGGTGGCCAGGGCGCAGTTGTGGTAGTAGCCGGCGCTGATCTGGTTGAACGTTCCGGCAGGGGCATTCGTCTGCCCGAAGGTGTTATCGCCCCAGCACAGGAGGGTGCCATCGGCGCGCAGCCCGCAGCTGTGGCTGTAGCCGCTGCTGACCCGGCGCTGGCGGAAGCTGCCCATGGGCGGGTGGGTCTGGTCGTCATCATCTTCGCCCCAGCAAGCCAGCTGGCCATCCGCTTGCAAGGCGCAGGTGAATTCGTAGCCTGCGCTGACGGCGGTATACAATCCGGCCGGCGGGGTGGCCTGCCCCATGTCATTCTTCCCCCAGCAGGCAAGCGTGCCGTTGGTTTGCAAGCCGCAGGTGTGGCGCCCGCCGGCGCTGACGTGGGAGTAATAACCCGCCAGCGGTGTGGACTGGCCGTAATCGTTCAGCCCCCAGCAAGCAGCGCTGCCATCCGTTTGCACCGCGCAGCTGTGGCTGTCGCCGGCGCTGACCGAGGTGAATATCCCAGCCGGAGGCGTGGCTTCACCAGAATCATTTCTACCCCAGCAGGCCAGTGTGCCATCGTTTTTCAGGCCGCAGCTATGTGCGCCGCCGGAAGTGACCTGGATGAACAGGTCGGCCGGGGCGGCGATCTGCCCGCTGGTGTTCAAGCCCCAGCAGGTGATCGTCCCGCCATCCAGCAGTGCACAGGTGTGGGCATCGCCGACGCTGACCTGGGTGAAATACCCCAATGACGCGGTGGCCTGGCCGTAGTCATTGCGCCCCCAACAGGCTAATTCGCCGTTGCTGCGCACGCCACAGGCATGCCCGCCGCCGGCGCTGACCTGCTGGAAGGTGCCCTCCGGCGGGTCGGTCTGACCGTAGGTGTCATCTCCCCAGCAGCGCAGGGTGCCATCCGTTTGTACTGCGCAGCCGGTCTCGTATCCGGCGCTGAGGGTTTGGGTATAGAGCGCCCCTCCCAGGGCGGTCTCTTCGGGTGTCTCGGCGGCGATGGCTTGCTGCGGTGCACTGGCGATCAGCCCGGTGAAAAGGAAGATGAGGATTACTGAATTCAACCAGGTGCGAACTTTGTAGTTCATACGAGCCCTCCAGGGTGCTGAGATAGGATCCGGTGGCTATCTTCGGCTGACACTTGCCTGAATCCCCTCGGAAGCGCTCAGCCTGGCAATGCCCCGGAGCCGAAGTTGGCTAATTATAGCAACATTTTCAAGAATTGCGCGTAACTTCACAAACGATTTTGAAAGGTAAAGGTACTTGGTGGGCAGGTTTCCATACCTGCCCGGCTAAATACTGATTACCTTCCCCGCCCGGCGCTGGGCTTCGATGATATCGGTCATCCCGCCGGGGATGCCCACCTGCACCTGGTCAGCCAAATGATAGAAGTTCAGGCAGGTGCTGCACAGGATCAGCCTCACCCCTTTGGCTTCCAGGCTGCGCAGCGATTCAAGCACCGGCGAGCCGGTCACTACCAGGTGTACCCCCTCGGTGTAGAAGCAGATCACCGCCGGCAGGATATCATTCTCATCCAGTAGCCTGAGATAGGTGCTGATCAGCTTCTGCTGCAGCTCCGGGTCGGCCTGCCCCATGCCGTTGCGGGTGATCAGGATCACGGTTTCAGAGTCGGGTATGGTCATACTAACCTCGGGTCAATTCTTGTTCGGCGGCGGATAGCAGCGCATCCAACTCGCGCTCCTGGGCGGGTTCCAATGGCGGCACCTGGTGTTCGCGGATGATCTTCTCTGCTTCTGCCTGGGCGCGCTCGACCATGCCCTGCCGCCCGCCGGCTTCCCAGCTCTCCCACGTGCCGCGCTCCGCCAGATGGGTGAGCAGCAGCTCGCCGGCTTTCAGGTGCTTCATCGTGTGGCGCTGTCCCAGGAAGTTGCGCGTCCCGTTCATCGCCGCGCCTACCACCTCTACCGCGAATGATTCCTCGTCGGCGACGACGCCCTGGCGCAGGCGCAGGATGCTGCCGGCAAACTCATTATCTGCCACCATCTGGGCGAAGGAGCCCATCACGCCGGCGTCCATCTCGCCGATGCCGGAAAGCTCGTCCGCGCCCGCCAGGGCGGGCAGGGCGGCGTTCAGCGCCCGCTCGAAGCCATCCTGGGCGTCCAGGGTGTGGGCGTTGGTCGAAAAGCCATACACGTTTACCGGCAGCCCGTAATAATGTCCGATCTGTACCGTGACTGCCGAGGCCAGCCCAAGCTCCACGCCGCCCCACACCGAAATGCCGGTGCGTGGCTCCATCATCGCCAGCCGCCCGCAGTAGATGATCGGCAGGCCCGGATTGGCCAACTCAGCCAGCACCAGCGCCGAAAGCACCTCGGCGTTCTGCTGCGCCACCGCCCCGGCGATGGTGAAGGGGGCGGTCGTCCCGGCGGTCGGGCAGGGCAGCGGCGCGAAACTGATCCCCAGGCGGGCGATTTCCAGAATCGCCAGCGCCTCGTGCTCGGGGATGGTCAGCGGGCTGACCGGCGAGAGCGACAAGGTCAGCACCTCGGACGGCGCCCCGATCACCTCCGCCATGCGCACGGCGTAGCGCGCCTCGGCGGCATACTGCACCCCCGGCCCCTCCAGCGGCTTGACCGTATACGGCAGGGCGTGACGGTACATTGCCAGCGACATGATGCTCCCCGGCACGTCGGTGGGGGTGAAGAAGGGCGTGATCGTGTTGCAGTTCTCCAGGGCGTCCAGCAGGCGGGTCGCGTCGCATATATCCTGCACCACAGCCGGGCGGTGCCTCCCGCTACCTGCATCGTAGATGTCACGCGCCCCACCCAGGTTGTGGAAGTACAACCGCCCGTCGCCCAGCGTCTTGACCATCCCACCCCGCCCGCGGATCGAGACCTGTTTGCCGGCTCTGGCAACACAGCTTTCCACCAGCTCCGGCGGGATCAACACCCGCCCCTCCGCCAGGCGCGCCCCGGCTTCCGCCAGCAGCGCCCGGCTGTGCGGTTCGGTCAAGGTGATTCCCGTCTCGTCCAGGATGCGCAGCGTGGCCTGGTGCAGCGCTTCGACTTCTTGCTTGGAGAGTAAGCTAAACGGCATAATCATTTCCTTTCCAGCGCCCGGGCGAGAAACTCTACCCGGCGTAGCTCTGAATCGATCACATTTTCTTGTTTCAGGAAGCTGTGCCCCTCGTCGGGGTACAGCTTCAGCTCGACCGGCTTGCCCAGGGCGAGCAGGCGGTCGCGCGCTTCGAGGGCATCTTCCGCCGGGCAGCGCGGGTCGCGCCCGCCGCAGATGAACTGCACCGGGGCGCGCACCTGGTCGAGGAAGAAATACGGCGAGGCGGCCCGCCAGCGCGCGGCCTCCGCCACCGGATCGCCCATGTTCTCGATGTTCCAGTCTTGCAAGTCGCCGCGAGACCGCTCGTGGCTGCTGAACCAGTTCAGGAAGGGCACTGCTGCCGAGCCGGCTGCCCACAGCTCCGGGTAGCGGGTCAGGCAGCTCATGGTCAGAAAGCCGCCGTGGCTGCGCCCAGTGACCGCGATGCGCTGCGCATCAGCCAACCCCTGCTGCACCAGGTAGTGCGCCCCGGCGGCGCAGTCATCTGTGTCCACCCCGCCAAAGTTGAAGCGGCTGGCTTCTTGCCAGTCCCGCCCGTAGCCGGTCGAGCCGCGGTAGTTGGGCGCCAGCACCGCCCAGCCCCGGCTGGCGCAGTGCGCCATGAAGGGGTACCACCAGTTCTCGAAATGCCAGTCTGGCCCACCGTGGATCACCACCAGCCCCGGCGCCGGGGTTTGCGGGGGGCGGAAGAGCAGCGCCGGCACCGGCGTGCCATCCAGACCGGGGTAGGTGATCGTCTCGGGGAGGCGCAGCGCAGCCGCCAGCCCGGCGGGCAGCGGCTCGGTCAACAGGACCGCTGGGCCCGACTCAATTTCCATGCGCCACAAACCGGGCGGAGAGGCAGGGTTATCGAACACGAACAGCAGGGATTTGCCATCCGGGGTGAACCTGGGCAGGGAGTGCACGCCAGGCAGCTCCCGCCGGGTTTCAGCCCGGTTACGGGGTGAGGCGCCGCCATCCAGGCCCAGCACCGAGAGCGCAGTGCTGGTGCCCAGCCCGCAGGTGGCAGCGATGCGGCTGCTGTCCGGCGACCAGGCCGGGTGGGCATACTCGCCCTCACCGCCGGGCAGCCACTCAACCTTGCCGCTTGCCAGCTCCAGCAGCCCGATGCGCCATGGCCCCGGTGCGTCCGAGCAAAAAGCCAGCCACTTACCGTCCGGCGACCAGGCGGGATACCAGGCGTTGATCCCCCCGCCCAGTGCGACCGGCTGCCCACCCTCCAGGGGTACCAGCCAGATATTGCGTTCCAGCCCCTTGGCGAGTGCCTCCACCGCCAGCCAGCACCCGTCCGGCGACCATTCCACCGCCCAGCAGGGGTGCCCGGTGGCGAGCACTTTGGTCAGCGGGCCACCCAGAGAGGGGATAGCGTAAGCATCGAAGCAGCCATCCCGGTCGGCCAGCAATGCGATCTGTGCGCCATCCGGCGACCAACTAAAATTCGGCTGCAGCGAAAAGGGAATCTCCGGGGTCAGGTCGGTCAAATTCCCGTTTGCCCGCTCGAGCACCATCAGGTGAAAAGTCTCCCCGCCGGTTGTATCGCGTGCCCAGGCAAGGTGCCCGCCGTCCGGCGAATAGCGCGGGGCAAAGCTGCCGCTCACCCCCGGCTGCAGCGGGCGCGGCACGGCGCCCTGCACACCCAGCGCCAGCTCAACCAGCTCCCAGCGCCCGCCGGGGTTGGCGGCATAGACCACCCACCGCCCGTCGGGGGAGATGTCGAAGAGGTATTCTGAGTCGACCAGGGGGAGGGAGAGGAGGGTATCGAGGGGGAGCATGGGGGCCTCTATTTCGGGGTGTGCGTCTGCACGGGTAGATGGCTGAATTGTACCCTATCCGAGGCAGAGAAAAGAAAACATGTGAATCTAATTGACATAGCTCGTGTAGAATAGTACAATAAATTCAATACATCCATCGCCTTCGGCGAAGAGCCCAATTTTCAGCACCTGTCGGCTAGGGCAGAAAAGGGCCTCTCAATATCCTGGATCATCCGCAAGCGGGGTTTTGCACCGATGACTCCAGGGCAGCACCCTCATCACCTGTGATCATTTTTCACAGCAGGGTTTAATCCCTGTTTACATTTAACCTGCATTCGATTTCGAATTCCATTCAAAAGGAGGCCGCGGCGCTGATCCTGTATTCGTTTCATTCGTTTACCATCTTATAACCACCTATTATTTTGCGATCAAAAGGAAAAAAAAGATGAACAAGAATCTGTTTCTCAATGGACTGAAAATTCTCATTACCCTTGGTCTGCTGTGCAGCCTGGTCGTCCCAGCCGCCACGATGGCTCAAGCCCCCGTCACCAAGACGATCAAACAAGATACCCTCGGTTATCGCGAATGTAAAACCGGTTGCCCAGCCGGATGAATACACCATGGAAACCGGAACGACGCTTTCGACGCCCGCTCCAGGGGTGATGCTGAACGACTCCGATCCGGATGGCGATCCGATCACTGCGGCCCTGGTAGGATCTACTGCGTTCGGCAACCTGGCCTTTCAGGCGGATGGCTCCTTCGATTACACGCCAACGGTGGGTTATGTTGGCGACGACCACTTCACCTACAAGATATTTGATGGAACGCTTTATTCTACCCCGGTCATGGTGACGATCGGGGTGAGCGGGGGTGATAATACCGCGCCGGAAGCGAATGCCGATACCTATGCAACCGATGTCGACATCACCCTGGTGGTAGATGTACTCAGCGGCGTGTTGGCAAATGATTTTGATGCGGATGGAGATGCACTCACTGCCCAGCTGGTAAATTCTACAGTCAATGGCAGCCTGAGCTTCCATGCGGACGGCTCCTTTGAGTACACCCCGGATTTGGGTTATGTCGGCGATGATCACTTTACCTACCGGGCTTTCGATGGGCTGGCAACCTCTGATCCGGCGATGGTAACCATCACGGTGAGTGGAATAAGTTCAGCCCCGATAGCTGTCGCGGATACCTATACAACGACGATGAACACGACGCTCACCGTGCCTGTGCCGGGGGTGCTGATAAACGACACGGATCCCAATCTGGATCCACTCACCGCGGAGCTGACCGGCACGCCAATCCAATTCGGCACCCTGACCTTTTACAGTGACGGTTCCTTTACCTACATCCCGGATACAAACTACTATGGCTCCGTTTTCTTTACCTACCGGGCTTTCGATGGCACGAATTACTCGACCCCGGTCCAGGTGACGATCGATGTTCAATCAACCAACAGCGTACCGGTAGCCGTGGCGGATAGTTATCTCATGTTAATGGGGACTACGCTGACCGTGGATGCCGCGCACGGCGTGCTGGCAAACGACACCGATGCGGATGGCGATCTACTCACCGCCGAGCTGTTAGGCATACCACTGGTCAACGGCGTGCTGAATTTCAACAGCGATGGTTCCTTTACCTACACCCCGAATGCGGGCGTTTTCGGCGACATAAACTTCACCTACCAGGCTGAGGATTGGCTGGATAACTCCAGTCCGGTTATCGTGACGATCACGGTGAAAGAGGTGAATATTGCACCAGTCGCTGTGGCGGATGCTTATCTGGTGGCACTCGATGTGCCGCTGGTGGTGGCGCCTGCCAGCGGTTTGCTGGTAAACGACAGCGATATGGAAAATGATCCTCTCGAAGCTCAATTGGTAGATAACGTAGATTACGGCACCCTGACGCTAAATAGTGATGGTTCTTTCCTGTACATGCCGAATTTGGGTTTTGATGGCGTGGATACCTTTACCTACCAGGCTTTCGACGGGCTGGCTGCCTCCGTGCCGGTCGCGGTGACGATCTATGTAACGGATGATAATCTTGCACCGTTCGCGGTGGCGGATTCCTATCTGATGTCTGTCGAAGATCCTTTGTGGGTAGAAGCCCCGGGTGTGCTGGCGAACGACTATGATTTGAACGGCACTCCTCTCATTGCGCAGCTGCAGCACGGAGTGGACCACGGTACGCTGTGGTTCAATATCGATGGTTCCTTCGAGTATGTGCCGGAGGCGGGTTTCATGGGCGTGGATTCATTTACCTATCGCGCTTACGATGGCGACCTTTTATCTCCGGCGGTGACGGTGACGATCTATGTGCGACTGATCACGTACATGCCAATCATGGTTAAGTAATCTTTATCCCTGTCTGTTCGGTTGGCCGCCGGGGTTGCCTCAAGGGTTTGGGCAATCCCGGCAACGCATGGCATGCGCGCTGAAATCTATAGGCGCATGCCATGCGCCCATACATGGCGACAACCCTGCGGGGTGTCGGACGACATCTTTGTGTCGCACTGTCCAGGGCAAGTCGACCGGCGTTGTCCCCGTTTGGCTGATGGTGTTGGTTGGATTTCATACCAGCGCTGTGTTCATGGGCGTGGCGCATGTGCTGATCGCCGATCCCTGGTCGATCGCCCTTACGGCATATTTTTATAAGAAGTATTTTGGGGTGCCGGTCTGGCTGAGTGTGCTGCTGGGCATCCTGGTGCGCCTGCTGTATATCCCGGTGGCAATCGTGTTCATTCGGACGTAATGGCAGGCAAAATTGAACTAGCGTTCTTCGGGGGGCGGGAGGCGGCGAAAGCTGCGGTAGAGCAGAATATCGTAAATAATTTTCAGCCCGCCGGCAAGGAAGAACGGCGCGCTGAGCAGCGCCGGTATGCTCAAGAAGACCCCGGTCAGGGAAGGCGAGATCGCCGCGCCCACCGAGCGAGCAATGGCGGTCACGCCGGAGGCCGCCGAGCGCTCATCCGGTTCTACGACCGCCATGGTATACGATTGGCGCGTGGGAACATCCATCTGCGAGATGCTGAAACGCAGCAAGAGCAGCAGGATCGCCAGCGGCAGGGATGGCATCAGTGGCACCAGTATCAACAGGATATTGGATGGAATATGGGTGAAGACCATGGTGTTGATCAGGCCGATCTTTTTTGCCAGGCTTCCAGCCAGTAAAGCAGATACTCCTGCCAGGATGTTGGCCCCGAAGAAGATGCTGCCGATGATGCCGGCTTCGATCCCAAAGCGCACATGGAACCAGTAGGCGATCATGCTCTGGACGATCAATCCACCGGCGAAAGCGTCCAGGGAGAACAAGGCGCTCAGGCGGAAGACCACGTTGCGGGAGCGGTGCAAACCGAGCGTCCGTTTCGTTGCGCTCTGCCGGGAGGTGGCGGGCACTTCGATGGCTGCCGACAGGCCCAGGAACAGGATCAGCAGCACCGCCCCGCCCAGGGCATAGCCCATCAGCACCACCCGGTATGATTCGAGCGCCGGGATCCCGCTACCCTGCAGGACCTGGGACAGCCAACCGCCCGCCAGCGCGCCGGTGGCGGTGGCAAATGAGCCCGACAGGTTGTACCAGGCAAACATTTGCGTGCGGCGTTGGTCGGGGATCAGCTGCGCCAACCCGGCCTGCTCAACGGAGAGAAACGGGCCGATCTCATTTCCGCTGGGGCTGATGACGCCGATGACGGCAGCTGCCATCAACAGAAGCGGATTTTTGGTCAGGATGAAAACCACCCCCGCGCCAATCATCAAGCAGGGCGCCAAGCAGCAAGGTGCGCCGCCGGCCAAAGCGGTCCGCGGAGGTGGTGAGCCAGAGCGAGATGCCGGCGTCACCGGCCAGGGTCAGCGTGAAGAGCAGCCCGATTTGTTTTTCGCTGAGGCCGGCCTCGAGCGAGGTAGAGCGCCAGCACGACGGACAGGAATCCGTAACAGAACAGGCGCACAATGCGGGTGGCAAAGAGGCGGATCTCAGACCCGCCCTTACGGGCGTTACGCAATGGTTTTCGCCTTTTTGGACACCCTCTACGCTGGTTTGCGGGCGACATCCAGGCGGCACCAGGCATATAAGGCGTCGTAGACATCGAATTGGTAGGACAGGTTCTCTTCGTCATTGGGGAAGCGCAGGCTGAAGCCGCTGGCGATGGCTTCCAGGCCGCGGGCGAGGGGGTCGGTATCGATATCCTGGCTGACATCGGCGGCATGCACGATCTTCGCCAGGCGCAGCAGGCCCGGTTCTTTCAGCCCATATTTCAGCATGATCGACTCGAAGGAGCAGCGACCTTCATGGTGCCCCAGTTCAACTCCCGGGGCGTCGAAGGGAATGGCGCCGGTCTCTGTGACCACCTGTTCGATCTGGGAGGCAGGGACGAATAAGAATTCAGCCTGGTTGTCGATGAAGCGCGTGATCAGCCAGGGGCAGGCAACGCGGTCGACGTGAACGTGGGAACGGGTGACCCATTTCATATTTATTGATCTCCTTTTATGCTGAGCGGGTAGGTGTATTGTACTCGATCTGGTGGGAGGAAAAAAATTATGGCGAATGGGGGCGAATGGGCGAATTTGGCGAATATAAGCGTGAGGGAAAAGAAGGGGGTGAGGGGTTAGGGGAAAATGGGGGAGCGAGTGTATAATTTTTATGGGAAGGAGCAACGCGATGACGACGATCACATTGCGGCCGGCGGAGGCGGACAAGGATTTTGGGGTGCTGGCGGCATGGTTCACCAGCATCGAGGATGAGCCGTCCACTGAGGCGGGCCTGAAAGAGTACTACCAGAAGGTGCAGGAGCGGGTCACGGCGCAGGTGGCGGTGGATGAGGCGGGGGCGCTGGCGGGGTTCTTTTGGGTCACGCGGCATAAATTCGAGGCGGGGCGCTTCGATTTCTTCCTGTTCGTGCCGCCGGAGCGGCGCGGACAGGGGATCGGGAGACGGTTGTATGCCGAGATGACCGCCATCCCCGAGGTGGCGCAGGCGGCGAAGCTGCGTGCCAGTGTGCGGGATGACAGCCCGGGAGACCGGACCTTCGCCGAGCGGCGCGGCTTCAGCGAGCTGCGCCACCATTTCATGATGGGGCTGGACCTGGATGCCTTCGACGACCGGCCGTATGATGCGATCATCGCCCGGCTGGAGGGGGAGGGCTTCCAGTTCACCTCGATGGCGGCGCTGGGTAACACGGAAGAGGCGCAGCGCAAGCTGTATGCGCTGAACGACAGCGCGTCTGCCTCTACCCCCGGCGCGGAGGGCGAGCATTCCTGGGAGTCGTTCGAGGATTTCCAGCACAGCGTGTGCCAGTCAGACTGGTATAAGCCGGACGGGCAGATCGTGGTGATTGACACGGCTACTGGCGAGTGGGCGGCGATGAGCGCCATCACCCGCCTGGAGGGCAATGACTACGCCTACAACCTGTTCACCGGGGTGGACGGGCGCTACCGCGGGCGCAAGCTGGGGCAGGCAGTCAAGGTGACCGCGCTGCGCTTTGCCCGCCAGGCGCTGGGTGTGCACCAGGTGCGCACCCACCACAACATGAAGAACCTGCCGATGATCGCCATCGATAAAAAGCTGGGTTATGTGCAGATGCCGGGGACGTTTTTGATGGAGAAGCTGCGCTAGGTTGCTTTCTATCGGCTGGTCCCCTTCTCCCCTTCTCCTTAGTCGTTCCTCGTCGTTTTAGTCGTTCCTCTTTTGACCGCATTTAATCCCTACCGGGGCCAGTTTGGGTTGAGGGCACATGCGCTCCGCCCCCGGATGTTCCTCCATAACCCCAGCCAGTCCAAAAAAAACCTATGAGGTTTCCCAAACCTCACAGGTTTTTGATGGGGCGGGGTAGGTCAGTACGATAGTTTGTCCATGCCGGCGGCGTGGGCGAGGGAGGTGACTATGAGGCGCAGCTCGGAGAGATGGGCGAGGTCGAGGGCGGTGGCGAATCCGTAATCCAGTTTAAGAGTAGTAATTGCGTTTGATTCGTCAGGCCGCTTGGCCAAGTCACAAGATAGCAGTTTAATTGATGGGTTAGCTAGCTGCTAATGCTGCACAAAATAAGCCAACCCGCTAACCAGCCTGAAACCTGCCCCCACTTTTTCTAATACTGCGCCATCCGGACCACTCAAGATATGTGATTCGGTTTCTTCTACCATCGGCCCTAGCAGCTGCATGTTCTCTAGAGAAATACTCGCACCCTGGTTTGGTTCCTCAGTAAAGTTACTTATTCCAACGCGTAAGTTCGGGCCGATTGTTATCTGATTCATACAGAACCAGCATGTCATCCCCTTGACTACTGGAACAGTACCATCGATTGCAATAGTGATTTTCCCAGGCTCATCTGCTAGCGAATATATACAGCTTCCATCCCCCACAATCGCTGAGATTCCAGGGATGTCCATGACGGTATCCAATTCGAAAGCCGGCCCTGGTCCGGGTGTTGGCACAGCTGTTGGGGTAGGGGTTGAAGTTGGGATTAAAGTTGGGGTTGGTTCAGCAAACAGGGTTCCACAAGCCGTAGACAGAATTGCTATTAAGAGCAGTGCAACCTTTGAAAAAATGCGAAAGTGCGAACGTGATGACATGATGTTCCTCCTGAACATTATTCGTTAATTAGACTGATGAAATAAAGTAGGTCCGCCCCGGTGGATACCACCCCATGTGAAACGCGGGGATATAAACATCGTACAGACGATTTTATACAAACGCAAGAGCCTGATTGTATCATCTATAGGACTTACGCAAGAACCATCTTAATCGCTGGTGATTGCAACTGTTGACGTAAATAATCGGATAACAAGCCATGTTTGACCTGATAAATCGTCTGTTGAGTTTCTTGGGCAACTTGTTTGAGTCTGATCCACACCAAGATTGCACACCCGATATGATTACGGATGATTCTGGCTTTACGACATTGACAGCCTTCCAGTCCAGTGAGCTGTTTAGTCTCTCGGTGAAACTGCTCAATCTTCCAACGCAAGCCACACACTTCTTGCACGGCCTGCGTGTTGTCCTGAGCAAAGTCGTTGGTGACGACATAATCCGTGCGCTGGGTAGACAGCACCACCCGGAACAGTTTCACTTTGTGATCCTTCGGAAAGCCTTTGAGCTTCACCACTTTGCCATGCGCTCTTTCAGTCTCAGACCAGACCAACCCATCCACTCTGCGATAAGATTCCATCCCACCCGAATCATCCACTTGCCGGTTGTCCTTGAGGGGGCAATAATAGATCTTTTTCAAGTTCTCGATGAACAGCATGATGTCCTTGGTTGCATACCAGCTATCCATCAAGACGAACCGAAACAGAAGTTCCTTCTGGTACACACAATTAGCCAGCATATCATGCACATGGTCCAACTTGGTTTTGCCATCTCCGGCTGGATCATAAATGCGATAGTCAATGATCCAAAATTGATCCAGGTCAGGGTTGACATACACGCAGGTTACTACCCCAACCCCCTTGATGACCCCATGCGCATCTCCGCTCCACTGCCGCCGCACCAAATCCATCTTGTACGAGAAATTCTTGTCCACAACCGTGTCATCGAACACCAAGTAACCGTTGGCAATTTGCACCACCTGACCTTTCACATTTTCCCATACCAGGTGGGGCGTGATTTTTTCACCCGCCAGATAGCGGTTGATCGTATCATGACTGAATTTCTCGGTGTGATCCGCAAAATTGGTCAGCGTATAATTGATTTGGCTGATCAGCAAATATTGGCAATAATCCACACGAGTAACGGTTTGTTTGTCCTTTTCCATACTTTACAAACATACTCGCTTTCCTCCGTTCTCGTCAAGCCTTTGGCTTATTTTGCGTAAGTCCTAATCTAATCACGCACTGATACGATCGATCGCTGATCAAGAGAAATAAAAAGTGAGTGCGGGTGGCTCTACCACCCGCACTCATCTCCCCCGTCATAGGATCGTCAATACGACAACTTCTCCATCCCCGCAGCCCGAGCCAGGGCGCCAACCATGGCGCGCAGCTCGGACACCTGGGCAGGGTCGAGGGCGGGGGGCTGGTAGGCCTCCAGGAGCTGCTTGGTGCGGGCTTTGGCGCGGGCGAAGGCGTCCAGGCCGCCCGATTCAAGCCAGCCGCGGTGCGAGTCGCGGTCGATGACCGCCGAGGGCAGGTACTGCTCCTGGCTGAACAGCTGGCGGGTGGCTTTCTGTTTGAGGAAGTCGCCCTTGAAGTTGATCCCCTCGAAGAAGGCGGTGGCGAGGGTCTCGGTGCGCACCTGCACGCCCTGCAGCAGGCGTTTGGCCATGCCGATCACCTCGGCGTCGAGCACTAGCTTCTCGACGGAGTGGCAGGCGAGGAAATCGAGCATGCCGGCGCCGGAGATCATGTTGATGCCGCCCAGCGCGCCGATCATGGCGGTGGCGGCGCTTTCCAGCCCGGCCTGGGCGTCGATCAGCTTGGCATCCGAGGCGCACAGGTAGCCGTGGGTGGGCAGGCCGAGCGATTTGCCCACCTGGGCGTAGCTCACGTCGATCATGGCGGTCTCGATAGCGCCCATGGGGGTGGTTCCGCGGCGCATGTCAAAGATGGCGGGCGCACCGCCCCACACGATGGGTGCGCCGGGCTGGGCTAACTGGTGGATGGCGATACCGCTGAGGCTTTCGGCGGCGTGCTGCACCACCGAGCCCAGCAGGGTGACCGGCGAGGCGGCCCCAGCCAGCGGCATGGAGACCATCTGCGCCGGGACGCCGGCGCGGGCCAGGTCCATCAGGTTCTGGGCGCCGAAATGACTCCAGATGAGCGGCGGGGAGGGACAGACATCGAAAACCGCCTGGGGTTTGTCGCGCAAGCCAGCCGGCCCGCCGGCGAAAATAGCCAGCATGTCGAGCATGCGCGGCAGCGTCTCGGCTGAGAAGGAACCGGTGATAATAGGCTTCTTGGAGTGCAGCAGCACCAGGTACAGGCGGTACAGGTCGCCGATGGCCTTGGGCACCTCGTTGCACACCACGGCGGTGGACTGGGCGTCGTACTGGGGCAGCATCTCGGCTACCTTGACCAGGCGCACCAGGTCATCCGACTGGGAGGGGTAGTGCTCCAATGTCTCGGGGTCGAGCATGTGCACGCCGGAGGAACCGGGATCGAAGTGCACCGCATCGCCGCCGTAAGTCACCGTGGGGTTGCCGTCGCGGTCGTGCAAATAGAAGGTGTGGGGTACGGTCTGTAAGGCATCCCGCACCAGCTTTTCGGGGATGTGGGCGATGCCGTCAGCGATCTGCGCCCCGGCGGCTGCCAGCAGCGCACGCGCCCTCGTCCGACTGCACCTTGATGCCCGGATTGAGCAGCAGCTGGAAGGCTTCGTCCAGGATGCGGTCGATCAGCTCCTGGGGGATGAGCTCGAGTTTGGGCTGCATGGTCATTCCCTTTCCGAGAGCTCGAGGATGCGCGCTAGCTCGGCAGCGATCTGCGGGTCGAGCGGCTCGGGCTGGTGGGTCGCCAGCGTGGTGCGCGCTTTAGCCAGCGCCCAATCGCGGGCATCGTCTTTGCGCGTTTCCCACTCGGCATACGGGCGGCGATCCATGAACTGCGGCAGGAAGACATCGCGCATGTGCTGGCGGGTGTGCTTCTGGGTGAGGAAGTTGCCGCCCGGGCCAACGGCGGCGATGGTGTCCAGCGCCAGCGTTTCGTCGTCCACCACGATGCCCTGCATCACCTTGTGGATGATGGAAAAGATCTCGCAGTCCAGCATCATCTCGGCATAGGACCAGATGCGGCTGCCGTGCAGGAAGCCGCAGCCGAGCAGCATGTCGGACATGACCAGCGAGGCCATCAAGGTGGACAGGCTGTTCTCGAGCCCGGCCTGCCAGTTGGGTTCTTTGGCGCCGGTGGCGAACGAACCCATCGAGAGGGGGATGTTATAGAAATCAGCCAGCACGTTGGTGGCCGCGCCGTAGAGGAAGTCCTCGGGGCCGCCGCCGGTGTAGGCGCCGGTACGCAGGTCGGAGGCGGTCTGGGCGGCGGCGTAGAAGACCGGCGCGCCGGGGTAGGCCAATTGCAGCAGGGCGGTGGCGGCGATCGACTTCGGCGTTGCCGACCGCCAGGTTGCCCGCCATGGTCGCCGGGCCGGTGGTCAGGTTGGCTGCCATGGTCATGAAGCCGGTCGGGATGCCGTATTCGGCGGCGACCAGGGCGGCGTCCAGGCTGCCGCCGTCGTGCCCCAGCGGCGAGGCGCTGCACTGCATCAGCGAGAGCACCGGGCGCTGGCGCAGCGCTTCGGTGCCGCCGGCGATCAGGGCGGCCATCTCGATGGCGGCGCGGGCTTCGCGGTCGTTATAGATGCTCTCGGTCTGCACGTGCTTGGTGGTGTTCTCCCAGATGGCGCTGATCTCGTGCAGGCCGCGCGTCTCGGCGGGCTTGTCCTGTGCGGAGACAGGCACCCAGTGGAAAGCCACTTCTTCGGTGCCATCCGCCAGGCGGGAGATATCGACCACATCCTGCAGCACCGAGCTGCGCCGGATGCCGGTGTGTATGTCGATCACTTCCACGCCGCAGCCATCGGTGCCCAGGAAGACGTGGTTGCCGTCCAGCGGCAGGTCCTGGTCGGGATGGCGGGCGCACAGGGTGTAGGCGGGCGGGCAGTGCTTGAGTGCGCCTTCGATCAACTCGGGGTGGGCGCGCACCACCTGGCGCTCACGGTCGACCGTGGCGCCGTGCGCCTCCCAGATTTCCAGAGCCCGGCGGGAGGGAAAGCGCACGCCGACATTCTCGATGATCCACAGCGTGGCCGCGTGGATGCGCTGTACTTCCTGCGGGGAGAGGATATTCAGGCGCAGCTTGGGATTGGTAATGGATTTTATATTTTTGGTCATCATATCTCCCCTCCCCGCCGGTGCGGGTGCGGGAATTTGGCTTACGCCGCGCCGACCAATTGTTTGGCGACGGCGACGGCGCCGATGGCGTCTTCGGTGTAGCCATCGGCTTCGATGCGCTGCACCCAATCGCGGGTCACGGGGGCGCCGCCGACCATCACTTTGATCTTGGCGCGCATGCCCAGCTTATCCAGCTCATCGATCACCTCTTTCTGCTTGACCATGGTGGTGGTCAGCAGGGCGCTCAGCCCGATAATATCGGCATCCACTTCCTTGGCCTTGGCGATGATGCGGCTGGTGGGCACATCCACGCCCAGGTCGAACACCTGGAAGCCGGAGGCCGAGAGCATGGTGCCGACCAGCGACTTGCCGATCTCGTGGATATCGCCCTGGACGGTAGCCAGCACCACCTTGCCGAACATCTTACGATGGCTGCCCAGGCGCTTCATTTCCGGCTCCAAAACGGCTACGGCGGCTTTCATGGCTTCGCCAGCCATGACCAATTCGGGCAGGTAAGCCATACCGCAGGAGAAGCTCTCGCCCACGTTGTTGACGCCTTTGACAAAGCCCTCGTTGATCGCTTCCAGGGGGTCGATACCGGCGGCGATGGCCTGCTGGGCCAGCTCGGCTGAGACATCGGAATCGCCATCGATGATGCTCTGGGCCATTTTCTCGAACAATTCTTCGTTCATACAGTTCTCCTCTCAGAATGATGGTGCCGGGGAAGCCCCCGGCAGGATTTATGGGATGTTTTTCAGCCCCAACAAGGCGCACACCTGCTGCTCGCGCCGGCGCAGGAGCTCAGCGGGGATGTTGAGATAGGTTTCCAGCTCCCCGGCGCGGTTGATAATATGGTGGGCGGCGTGGTAAACAGCCTGGTCGGGGTCATGGGCAGCCAACGCCTGCACCAGCCGCAGGTGTTCCGCATACTCTTGCTCCAGGCTGGAGGCGAGCAGCTCAGGGTGGCGGAACATGTACTCGTAGAGCATCCAGTCGGGGAAGGTATTGAGGATGGTCTCGTAGGTACGGGTCAACAAGGGCATGCCGGCGGCAGCGGCAACCGCCATGTGGAATTGGCGGTTCAACTGGCGCTGGCTGGAGATATCGTTGAGCGTGACCGGGCCGCGCATCTGCTCCAGCAGGCTGAAAAGCTCTGCCACCTGGGCGGGGGTGATGGCCTGGGCGGCGGCGCGGGCGGCGCTGCATTCCAGCAGCAGGCGCAGGTAGTACGAGTCGGCGATCTCCTCGGGGGTCAATTCGAGCACGCGCACACCGCGGTAGGGGATGCGCTCCGCCAGCCCGGCTGAGACCAGCAGGTCGAGCGCCTCGCGCACCGGGGTCATGCTCACGCCGAGCTGGGAGGCGATGTCCTCCTGGCGCAGCCACTCGCCGGCGGCATACTGACCGGCGATGATGCGGGCATGCAGCAGCTCAAAGATGGTGCCTTTGAGCAGGCGCGGCTGCAGGGTGAGCGCAGTGGTGGAGGTGGTGTCGAGACGGGCTTCCATGGTGAGGTTGGCCTGGAGGTGTATATATTATACATTATATATAATTGTTTTTGTGAGAGGAACCACGCCTTTTTTACGATGCATCTTATAGAACAGTGTCACTGCTAGCGAAATGCGGCAGTCTCCTGGCTGCCGGGGAGATGGCTTCGGTGGGAAGAGCGCCCGCCTCGCCATGACAGGTAACGATTGAAATCGTTACTACGATGGCGTTTTCGGAGAGGGTCGCTCCGGGCGTTCAATAAATTAGAATGCGATTTACTCGCCTCTAGTCTGGATTAAGGATCCGCGCCGCGTTGCGGAAGTATACTTTTTCCAGCACATCATCCGGCAGGTGCAGCCCATAGATGTGCCAGCGACCCTGGGGCGGGATTGGCTCTGGGCTGTAGTTGAAGTATTCGTCATCAGTCTCCAGGAAGCGGTAAATGAGGTGGTAGACTTCGGGCTGGGGACCCAGGTCAGAGCCAAAGAGGATGCGGTCGGCATACTGCAGGAAGAAGCGCCGCGCGGTGTAGGGCTGGCGGCCCAACTCGCCGATCCGGTCAGAGATGTCGACGTAAAAGTTGGGGCAGCGGTCGAGCAGTGCCCCAACCCAGCCCAGGTTTTCGGCATAGCAGCCCACATGCGCCCCGATGAAAGTTGTGTCCGGGTGGCGGGCGACCAGGTTCGCCAGGCCATTCATGATATGCAGGAATGGTGGGAAAGGCGGGCTGGTGAAGGCCCAGTCAGGATGGGCGCAAAGCTCCTCCCAGCGTTCGTTGGTCGCATCGAGCGGGTCAAAGAAGGCGACCGGGTCGGCGACGTGGATAAGTACCGGCAACCTCAATTCCCCCGCCGTCTCCCAGATAGGAACCAGGCGTGGGTCATCCACATCGACTAACCTGCCCTGGGTATCGCGCACGGTCAATCCCAGACCTTTCCAGATCTTGAGTCCCTGGGCGCCGCGCTCTTTCTGCATTCTCAGTCGGCCTGCCGCCCACTCCGGGAAGGCTGCACCCCGTTCGGGCCACTGCGTCCAGTCAACCCCGCCGAACACCTGGAAGCGCTCTGGGGCGGGCTGTTTGAAATGGTCAAGGTGGGCATTGAGAATATTTTCTCCCCAGCCTCCATCCAGGTCTACGTACTTGACGATGCCGGCTTTATCCAGCAGATCTAAAAGCTCGGAAAGCGGCTTCTGGTCCCAACCACCGCCGAAGTCTGCCCCCAGGTGGTTGTGGGCATCGATGGCGGGGAAACGGGGCCTGTCGATGTGGGTGGTGCGGGTGACCAGTTTAGATTGGGGGTGGAAATCGCGCAAGAGCATGGGAGGTATCCTTGTCGATCGGGTTACAGGGATAATTTTAGCCGAAGTCAGGGGGAAATGGCGGATGCGCGTGGGGTTGTGTAGGGGCGGGGCTTGTGCATGGTGGGCAACAGATTATGGCAGGAAATGGCCTTATCAGGCACATATCCCTGGCAATCAGACCCGCCCCGGCGCGGGTCGACTGAGATGATAATCCTGGGGAGAGTATCAATTTCGTTGGGTGAGGTCATGTTATGCTGTTGGGGCAGGGCAGGTTGGGGCAGGGCAGAGGTTATGGCCGACCGGGACGATCGGGGTGATGGCAGACCGGGCGGGTCAGGGGTTGCAGCAGATGAGATGATCTGGCTAGAGATGGTTCGGTAGGGCTCAACGCCTAGGCAGCAAGACCCGCCCCTACGAGGTGCGCGTGGATAAAATCAGGTGACCTTCAGCATTTTGTTCGATGTGGAGGGTTGGCAGGGGGGCAGCGGCTGGGCCGGTCAGGATGGCGCCATCCGCGTCAAAGGTAGAACCGTGGCAAGGGCAGGCGAAGCCCCCCGCGTTTTGTTCTACCGTACAGCCCAGGTGGGGGCAGACCAGGCTCAGCGCGGAGAAGCCGGCCTCGTTGTGGATCACCACGGCGGGCACCTCCGGGCGCAGCGTGCGCGAGCCAGGGGGGTAATCTGCAGCCGGCCCTACATCGAATTCCGTTTGCACCGGGGGTTCGGTTGGGTGGCTTAGAAAGCGCCAGAGCGCCCCCATACCGAGCAGCCCGCTGACCCACAGCAGGGTGTGGGAGCTAAGTTTGAGGAAGTCGCGGCGGGTCAGGGCGGGCATGTCAGCGCTCCACCGAGTGGCATTCATGACAGTACTGGCTGGCTTGCTGGTCATTTTTTTGCTGGCAGCCGCTGCCCTTGACGGCATGGAAAACGAAGCGCTCGCCGTTGGCTTTACCGAACAGCTCGTAGCTGCCATCGGGCAGCAGGCGGATGTTCCACAGCGGCTGGTCACGGTGCTCCGAGACCAGGATGGTATCTCCGAGCTGCAGATTTAGCACCGGGTTGAGCGCAGCAAATCGGAAGGCGATGTCATTCGGATCGGTCAGGGTGCGGGTCAGGGGAAGGTCGTACAAGGTGCCATGACAGGCGCTGCACATATGATCGATGCTTGCCTGGTCGGCATGGATGTCGCTGCAGCCCATCGTTTCGATGTGGGTATGGCAATCGATGCAGTCCAGGGTCAGCTCGCAGCGGGCGAACTGGACGGTTGCTGGGTAGTAGTCCAAGGCGCGTGAAGTGGGGTGGGTGGTGCGTTCGGTAAAGGTGAGCGTATGCACGTCATAATGGCCGCGGTTGTGGCAGGTATTGCATTGCGTGTAGGGGATGGCGGTGGTGAGGGTGTGGACCCCGACCTCACCCTGGTCCTCTCCCACGGGGAGAGGGAGCGTCGGGGTGTGGCAGGCGGCGCAGCCGGTGAAGCGGGTGTATGCTTCGCCGGGGCGCGGCTCGGCCCATAGGTGGCAATCCAGACAATTTTCGGCGAAGGTTTGCAGTTTGGGGTTGGATCTCGGCGGTTGGGTTGAATTCTTCCAAAGATAGAATATTGGTGAGTGAAGGCAGGGTGGTGTCCTGAACGGCGTGGATGGCGAATTGAGGCGTCAGGTCGGGTTGAGCGCCGAAAGTATAGCGGGCGCTGGTGATGGCGCCGGCGTAGGTCGCCATGATGCTGGAGCTCACCCGTTCGATGTGATTGCGCCATTCGGTGGCTGATCCGCTGTGACAGTCTGTGCCGCCGCAGGATTGTGCTACCACGCTCAGGTCGGAGGGGTTCTTCCCGCCGCGCATGGTGCTGTGCGCCAGGTCGGCGTCTAAGGCCAGCCGCTCCCCGCCGTGACAGAGCACGCAGCCGTAGCTCTCCACCGGGTGAGAGGGGCTGATCTCCGCCAGGTCAGCGTGGCAGGTCAGGCAGTACTCCACCTCACCGGTCAGGGCGGGGGTGAGCGCAACCGGCTCTGGGGTACGGCGTTCTAGCCACCAGACCAGGCCGGTCACAACCAACAAGACGGCACAGGCGGCAAGCAGCAGGCGTTGGGTCATTCGATCACCGGGCCAGATGCCAGCAGGATGAACAGGATGATCAGCAGGGTGACCGCCGCGAGCAGGACCTGCGCCAGCCGGTTGGATTTAGGGAACCAGCGCCCAAGATCCTTTTCAGCCGGCTTGGGGAATATATAAGGGATGAGCGCCAGTAGAACGAGCACCAGCACCGGCACCAGCACGCCAAGCAAGAATGGGTCGCCCCATTTGAGCAGCTGCTGCACCCACAGGAAGAACCAGGGTGCATGGGTCTCCCCAGTCAGGGCAGTGATCTCGGTGATCGCCGGCGCAACCGGTGCGGGGAAGAGGGTTGAAAGCAGCAGCAGCCCGGCTCCGGTGAGCAGCATGGCGATGACTTCCCGGCGCAGCAGCTCAAAGCGGGAGATGCGTTCAGATGATGCCCGCTGTTTGGGTGGAGGCACGGCGATGCCGCCATCCCGGCGGACGCGGAAGGCGTGCCAGGTGGTCAGGAGCGCCGCCAGCAGCATCAGCCCGAATACATGCCAGGTATAGAAGCGGATCAGCGTGGCCGCGCCGGGCTGTGTGCCGCCGACCAGCATCTGGTACAGGTGGTTGCCTATCCCGGGAATGGCTTTCACCAGGTTGGTGCCCACGACCAGCGCCCATTGGATGCCCTGGTCCCAGCGCAGGATGTAACCGGTGAAATCGAGTAAGATGATGAATAAGAAGAGCGCCAACCCCAGCAGGTAGTTGAAACGTCTTGGACGGGCATAGGCGCCAGTGAATACGACGCGCAGCAGGTGCACCCCGCTGACCACCAGCAGCAGCTGTCCTGCCCAATAGTGCAGGTTGCGCACCAGCCCGCCAAACGGTACGAGAAAAGAGATGGTTTGGATCGAAAGCGCCGCCTCGGCGGGTGTGGGAATGTAAAAGAACATCTCCAGCGCCCCGGTGACGATCAGCACCAAGACCAGGAAGACAGCTGTACCGCCCGCGCCCAGGGTATAGCGCCAGCGCGCTTGCGCGGCGGGGATGGTAGGTGGGTGCAGGTGGTGAAAGAAGTTTGGGCGCAAGATATTCCTGGCTGTGATGCTGCTGCCGGCTCCCTCCTTACCTCAGGTAAGGGGTAATTTCCGCATCCAACTCCTCCGCAGTGTACATGCCGACATGGATGTTCTTGACCACGCCGTCAGCATCAACCAGGATGGAGGTAGGAAAGCTGTGGATCCCCAGGTTGGTCAGCAGGTTGACGTTGGGGTCGAGTAAGATGGGGAAAGTAATCCCTTCCTGACTGACAAATGCGGCTGCCGTGCTGAGTGAGTCGCCGGCGTTGATACCCAGGATAATGAAATTCTCAGCGTGGTGTGCTTGGTAGTAAGCTTGCAAGTCGGGCATCTCGGCGACACACGGTGGGCACCAGGTAGCCCAGGCGTTGACTAATACTACCTGACCCGCATAATCGCTCAGGCGCACCGTTTTGCCCTCCAGGTTGTCCAAACTGAAGTCACTCAGAGGTTGGCCCTTCTGCGCCAGCTCAAGCGATGATGCACTGGGGGATTGGTTGACCAGCAGCAGTGCAATGGCAGCGACCAGCAGCAGCCCACCGGCAATGAACAGGAAGGTTGGTGGGTTTACCCGCCGGTGGGGCTCAGGTCTCATTCACGAAGTGCCTTTCATCTGGGCGGTCGCGCAAATCCGCCGGGGCGAGCAGCAGCAGGGAACGGGAGGGTAACTTACCGCAGTTGCGCCAGCGGTGGGGCAGGTGCGCTTCGAACAGCAGGCTGTCACCGGGATCCAGGGTGTATTTATCTCCATCCACCTCATAGCAGATCTGCCCTTCAAGGCAGAAAACGAACTCGAATCCGGTGTGGACGATGGGGGTGTCGCTGGGTTGCGATTCCGGCTCAAGCGTGACGATAAATGGCTCCAAGGCCTGGCTGGTAAAACCCACACCCAGGTCGGTCAGGGTGCCCTGGGTAAAGCCTGCTGCCTGGCGTTCACCGGCCTTCTGGTAGATTATCGCCTGGGGCATCGCCTGCGCATCAAAGAACACGGTGATCGGCGTTCTGAGGGCGGCGGCAATCTGCTGCAGCGTGCTGACACTAGGTGAGGTCTTGCCGTTCTCGATCAGGCTCAGTGTGTTCACGTTCAGCCCGCTTTGCTCTGCCAGGACGCGGATGGATAGGCCGCGCTCGAGGCGCAGTTGCCTAAGACGGTGGCCTACATTTACTTCGCTGGGGGGGTGAATAATGGGGGGGAAGTTTTTCATGTTTTTACCAATGCTTTGAAGGTTGGTTGGTGCAGAGAACGATATGCTGCCTTGGCTGGTGCCAGGCTCAGCCATAACAAGCTGGTCATAATGATGGCTGAGGTCAGGCACCAGGCGCAGGTGGCGCCAATGACAAATGGCTCCAGGAAGGTCAGGTAGATCGAGAACAGCACGCCAAAGGCGGTCAGCCCCAGCATTGCCAGGTGGGCGTAGGCAGCCAGCCGTACCTGGCCGAAGCGTGCCCCGACCCAGGCGAGCAAGATCAAGACATAACCGATTATACCTAAAATACCGATGGGAAGCATGCCAAACAGGCGAGCGTATTTGCTTTGCTGTACGGTGTTGCAGTCACCAACCGGTCCACAGACTGCCTCAACCTGGGCGGTCTCAACATATGACAAGTAACCTGCCACGCCGATGCCAACCAGGCACAGCAGCGGGATGAGCCAGCGCCAGGCATTGGCGGGTGCAGGATTGTCTTTTTGCATGGCGGGTTTTGCCTTCCAGGTGAGTGCTGCTCCACCGACCGAAACGAGCATGCCAGCCAGGACGATCACTGCCAGGCTGTTGCCTACCAGGTCGCTGGCAAACCTGGTCCCCAGCCCGCCATGTTCTTCCTCGGTAAGCTGAATGCCTGGTGTGGCAGACGGCGCAGGGGCGCTGGCTGCGGCAGGTGTGCTCCCCGCGGCTGACGTAGCTTCCGCAGATTGAGAGGCTGCCAGTGTTTCGGCCAGACCGGGGATGGCGGGCCAATCTACCCCTCCCTGGGCGAGGTACTCTTCAATCATGCCAGGGAATTTCTCTGGGATATTAAGCGAACCAACCAGGAAGGTGTCCCCGATGACTAAAAAGGGAACGCCGCTGGACTCGAGGTTGAAATATTGCAGCGCAGCCGTGAATAATATCTGCCCGGAAGAACTGGTAACATCAATACCAACCATTGAAAGCTGGTCGCCGTACTGCTCAAGCAGGGGCAGCAGCGTGTTGTTGATCACCATTTGGCAATGTCCGCAGGTGGGCGAATAAAACAGCACAGCATGTACCACCGCCTGCGGCGGCGGCGTTTGGGCAGAATAGCGGGGTAAAACCGATACCCATAGGGGCAGCAGCAAAGTATAGATAAAAAGTCGGTTCATGGCCTATTTACAGAATTGCCCCTCTCCCTACAGGAGAGGGGTCAGGGGTTAAGGGGCAGGGGCTGGCTACCTCAGGTTTCAGGAGTAGCCGTAAAAAGCCTATTCCATATCTGGCTTCCAAACCTCCCAAACCTTGCCTACCAGGTCTGGGCCGGGTTTGAGGGTGAGTTTGCCCGGTTCCCAGCCGGCGGGAGTGGCTTCTTTGCCGCCCGAGGCGCGGACAAGCTGGAATGCCTGGAACTGGCGCACGGTTTCAGCAAAGCGCCGCCCAACGGGCGGGGTGAGCACTTCCATTGCCTGAATGACCCCGTCAGGGTCGATAATGAAGCGCCCGCGCAGCTCAATGCCCTGGTTTTCGTCCCAAACACCATAGGCGCGCCCTACATTACCGGCCTGGTCAGATGCCATGTGGAAGGGAACGCCGCCCTTGACCATCTTGGACAGCTCGTTGTCATTCCACATCTTATGCACAAAATGACTGTCAACACTGACTGAAATTACTTCGACCCCCAACCCCTGCAGCACCGGGTATTTGTCAGCGACCGCTGACACCTCGGTCGCTCAGACAAAGGTGAAATCACCCGGGTAGAAGCATAGCATTACCCATTTACCGGCGAAATCGGACAAACTGATAGGTCCGAATCCGCCCCGGTAATAAGATGGAGCGGTGAAATCAGGGGCTTTTTGCCCAACACGAGCGGTCATAACGGTCTCCTTTTGCTCACTGAGTACTGGGGGAGTGGGTCCGGGTACAGAGGGCTTATCGCCCTTTACCGCGCCTGTCACGCGGGCGCATCCTACACTTTCTGCCATAGCCTCTCCTTTCAAAAGTAATTGTCACACTGATCATTTGCCAGGATCAGTGTGACACTCAATACAACATTATGATCGGGGCTTCAGTAAGCAGTCAGCCTTCCAACAGCGATAGCCAAAAATGATTATAGCACACAGGGCAATGGCAGTGGCACCCAGGCCGATCAACCGCCAGGGCTCAGGCTGGCTGAACCACTGCAGCGGTGAGGTTGGAGGCTGCTCTACAATTGCAGCAGTGCGCTTCCTCTTCTGCCATGCTGTCGGTCCGCCCGCCGTGGCAGGCCACCCAGTTGTCGTCATTCTCGGGGGTGGGTTTGTAACCTGTTCAACCCTCTGCTTTGAAATGGCGTTCGGTCGGGTCGTCACCATCATCCGCCGGACACATAATCAAAAGCGATTGTGAGGGAGTCTTGCCGGAATTGCACCAGCAGTGAGGCAGGTACGCGGCGAAGAGCAGGCTGTCGCCCGGGTCAAGCGGGTACAGGCTGCCCTCAATGGTGTAGGTGAGCTGCCCCTCCAGGCAAAAGACAAACTCATGACCGGTATGGACAATAGGTGTGGGGCCGCTATCGGCCTTGGGCTTCATGGTGACCAGGAACGGCTGCCCTCCCCGTAAGGTCAGCCCAGTGCCCAGGTCTTCTAATGTGCCGTGGGAAAAGGTAACTCGCCGGCGTTGGCCCGCCTTCAGGTAAGAGATGTCGTTTTTGGGTGCATCCCGCTCGAAGAAAGCAGTGATGGGTACATCCAGGGCAGTGGCCAGCTGCTGCAGCGTGCCGACGCTCGGCGAAGTGCGGCCGTTTTCGATCAGGCTGAGGGTGTTGACATTCAAACCACTTTGATCGGCAAGCGAGCGGATGGAGATGCCGCGCTCGGCGCGCAGCTGGCGCAGTTGGCGCCCAACTTCAACAATGGCCGGTGGGGTACTGCCTGCGGCGGAGCTGCTGTCCAACCACCCGCTACGCCGCGATTGGCGCTGCCTGCGGGTACTTTTGAGCTTGGGTGTCTCTGGCTGGCTAGAATCCGACATTCTGCCTCTATTGGGTCATTCCTATTGCATTCAACTAATATTATAGTACGCAACAGGTAAAAACACAATAGTGCGAACAATATATTGGTACATCTTGTTGTCAAGCGTTGTTTAAAACAAAAAATCACCGCAGAGCCGCAAAGAACACAGAGAAAAACCTCAGCTCTGTGAACTTTGCGCCGCTGTGGTGAAGTGTTTAGGCTATATCTTACTTGACCGGTGCGGCTTTATCCTAATTCGTCCAGCAGCGCCAGCAGCTCGGCGTTCTCCGGAATGTCGGACATCGAGTGCCCGTAGTGGACAAAACGCACCACACCACTTCGGTCGATGATCACCTGGGCGGGCATGCGCCCTAGCTTGAACAGGTTGACCTCCTGCCCGTACAGTTTGAGCACGCTAGCCTTGAGGTCTGGCAGACCGATGAAGGGCAGGTTGTTGGCTTGCCAGTATGCGGCGAAAGCAGCTGGGCCTTCCGGCCCAACGATGATGATCTCGGTCTGGCGTTTGACAAATTCTGCCTGATCCTGGCGCAACTGCGCCATGTGCCGCTGGCAGAATGGTCAGGCAAAGCCGCGGTTGAACACCAGCAAGACGTGGGATTTGCCGCGAAAATCGGACAGGCGCACGGTTTTACCTTGAAAATTTTGTAAACTAAAATCCGGAGCCGGGGTGTTGAGGGTTACTTTTGGCATATCTACCTCTGTTTTTATAAGCTTTGGGTCAGCGCAGCGTTGCTAAAAACTCATTCACTGCCTGCATGAATAGATCGGGACGCTCTTCGTGGGGCACATGCCCGGCCTGGGGGATGACCACCAGGCTGGTATTGGGCATCTCACCCGCCAGGCGGATGCTGTCTTCGGTGGGTACGATGCGATCGTCATCACCGGTGATGACCAGCACTGGCAGAGTGAACTCAGCCAATCTCTCTGCCAGGCCCGAGGCGTGGCTGGCGAGGGTGAGTTCCCACAGTGCTTTATCCCAATTCTCAACCTGGAGCGGTTTCTGGTACAGCGCAATCGTTTCCGGCGGCAGTCGAGACGGGTCGTGCCAGGCCAGCTCGATCAGCTGAGGCCCGCGGACCTGGATCTGGCGGGCAAGCAGCGGTCCCAGGTGTCGCATCTGGGGGCTTCCCAGCAGCGGGCGAATCCAGGATGGTGCACCGCCGCCGGTGTACACCGCCGGGTCGACCAGGATCAGTGCTGATACCCGCTCGGGATAAGCCAGTGCTGCCTGCATGGCGACCGTGCCGCCTGCCGAGTTGCCAACCAGGATGGCTTGCTGGACGGCAAAATGATCCAAAAGACCGATCAGCAGCGCAACCTGTGCTTCAGGGCTGTAGGGATTCTGACCCTGCCAGCTCAGCGGGCGCTCGGTCAGGCCAAAGGCGGGGCGGTCAAAGGCGATCACCATGCCATGCTGGCTGAGTGGTTCCATCACCGGCTGCCACGAATACAGGCTGGCGCCGAAGCCGTGTAGCAGCACAAAAACCGGCTCGCCCTGCCCTACGATTTTAACGTGCACATCCAGACCGTTGATCTCAATGAACTGGCTGTCAGCGTCCGCCAGCGCTTGCGGGGGGAGCGTGCCCTGAAGCGGCGGGACCGGCACCAGGAAAGGGCCAACCAGCAGCGCTAACAGCAGGAAAGCGAAGCCCCACAGTACGATACGGCCTGCGCGCTTCTTCACGCTTCAAGACTCCTTCCCTTTTTGGGGCGGCACATGATAAATGCTACTGGCAGAGTCAATGCCACTATGGCGAAGGTGAACCAGGTCGTGATGACTACCGCAGCCACCCCGGCGTGCTTGACGGCAATTCCAGCCAGTGCCCATAAAAGCACCAGGGTGTAAGCCGGGTCGCGGCGGGAGAAATTCATTAGCACGGCAATGGCTGCCACGGCGGCGAGCACCATACCCATCTGCAGCCATTGAGCGGCAGGGCATTGGCCAGCCCGTTGATGACGATGGTAGCCAGGATGGAGACAATAACAGTTATTTGGCGAAGCAAGTCTTTCATATACTACCCCGCTTGCCCAGCCAGAAGCGCTTCCAATCGCCGCCGCTATTTTGCAGGGCGAGGAAGGTGTACAGCGCCCCGGCCCAAAAGCCTAGCACCATCATCAAGATCACCCAGATGATCGAGGGCAGCAGCGCTTTCTCCCGGTAGACGATCCAGCCGGAGAACAGGCTGAAGCCGACGTACAGGTCGACCAGCGAGACGATGCCCCAGGGCATCTCCAACAGGCGGCTGCCTTCGGCGAGGAAGTCGCCGGCGGTGAAGCCGTAGATCAGGACGGCGGTCATAGCAAGCAGCCCCAGCAGGGCGATGGTTTTAGCGAGTTTCATGATTGACTCCTTATACTTTTTTGGAAATGACCGAGAAACCGACCACGCCCGGGCCGATGTGGGCGCCCAGGACAGGGGTGATTTCTTCAAAGATGATCTCCCCGGCGGGCAGCAGGTTCTGGACTTGCTTTTTCAGCGCTTCTGCCCGGTCGGCGGCGTTCGAGTGCAGGACGGCGACTTTCTCCAGCGGGGCTGCCTGCTCCAGCAACTCAATCAGCCGCTTCATTGCCTTGCCGCGCGTGCGCACCCTTTCAGCGGTTGGGCTGCCGTTATACATTTTCAGGAACGGCTTGATGTGCAGCAGGCTGCCCAGGAACGCCAGGGCGAAATTCATCCGCCCACTGCGGCGCAGGAAATCCAGCGTATCCAGGGCGGCGAAGGTTCGGGTGCGGGCGATCTGCTCCTCCAGCATGGCGAGGATCTCGCTCATGGTGCGCCCCTCCGCTGCTGCTTGTGCGGCAGCCAGCACCTGGAAACCCGTGCCCATGCTTAGCTGCTCGCGAATCGAAGACCGTCACCGGGATGAGGCTGGTCTCTTTGGCTCCCTGGGCGGCCATATCCACCACGGCGCTGAGCTTGACCGAGATGTGGATAGACAGGATTTCGGTTGCCCCTCCGGCAGCCAACTGCTCGTAAACCTGACGGAACAGTCCCGGGCTGGGTGCGGCGGTGGTGGGGTGGTGTTTAAAGAGGGCAGCAGCGCGTAGAACTCCTGGCGGGATAGATCGACCCCGTCGCGAAACGCCTCGGCGCCCACGTTGATGTACATGGGAATGACGGTGATATTGTTTGCCCGCACAAGCTCGACGGGCAGATCGCAGGTGCTGTCGGTGACAATACGAATGCTCATTTTTGTTCCTGTAGCTTCGAGGATCGAAGCCAAGAGGATATTATACAATTAATACAGTATTTGTCAAGATATTGGATAGGATATGTCCACATGAGGTGGGGGATTGCTTCACTACGTTCGCAATGACATGGCAGGGGTGAAAACATTCATCATTTCTTCACAGCCTGTGAGCATCTTCTTCAAATTTTGCCGATATAGTTGGTAAAATTAGTCCGCTGGTGAAATCCTCACCTGCGTTTGGCACCGGCGCAAGCCGACAGCCAGCATCCTGCTTTTGGAGAACCTGATGAGCGAAGAACCCTCCGATACCCCCGGCGTTTCGATCTTCCAGCGACTGCGCCGGCTGGCCCCGCCCGGCATCCCTACCGACGACCGCAGCCGGATGCGCATGGTGGTCGACAGCCTGGTACTGCACCTGCACCCATCCAAAGTACCGGTCACCACGCTGAAATGGACCTACACCTGGGGGCTGGGCGGCTTGTCGGCGCTGCTGGTGACCATCCTGGCGGTCACCGGCGTGTTCCTTGAGATGAATTATACTCCCCGCCCTGAGCAGGCCTACCTGGACATCCTGTCGCTGCGCGCTGATACCTGGTTTGGCGACCTGCTGCGCAACGTCCACCACTGGTCTGCCAACCTGCTGGTGGTGACGGCGGTGCTGCACCTGCTGCGCGTCTTCTTCACCGGCGGGCACCGCCCGCCGCGTGAGCTGAACTGGATATTGGGCGTCGCCATGCTGCTGCTGGTTGTCGCCTCCAACTTCACCGGCTACCTGCTACCCTGGGATCAGCTGGCCTTCTGGGCGATCACCGTGGGCACCAGCATTCTGTCCTATGTGCCGCTGGTGGGGCCGACGTTGAGCCGGCTGCTGCTGGGTGGGCCGGAAGTCGGCGCCGCCACGCTGCTCAACTTCTATGCGCTGCACATCAGCTTCATTCCCATGGGCATCCTGGGGATCATGTCTTTTCACTTCTGGCGGGTGCGTAAAGATGGCGGGCTGACCGTGCCCAAGTCGCCGGAGGAAGCTGAGGCGCCCAAGCCGGAACGGGTGACCACTATCCCGCACCTGGTGCGCCGGGAGGGCGTCTTTGCGCTGGCCTGGCTGGCGATCATTTTTATCTTTGCCATGGCGGTGCCGGCGCCGCTGGAGGGCATTGCCAACCCGCTGATCTCGCCCAACCCGGCTAAGGCGCCGTGGTATTTCCTGGGCATCCAGGAGCTGCTGCTGCACTTCCACCCGCTGGTTGGGGCGATCCTGATCCCGGCGGTAGGGCTGTTTGGCCTGGCAGCGCTGCCTTTTTACGATGTGACCTTCGAGAGCGTGGGGGTCTACTTCCGCTCGCGGCGCGGGCGGTACTTCTCGCTGATGGCTGCCGGACTGGCGCTGCTGTTCACCCCGCTGTGGGTGGTGCTGGATGAGCTGGTGATCGATTGGGCGGGCTGGCTGCCCAGCTGGCCCAGCCTGCTCTCCAACGGCGTGGTGCCGCTGGCGCTGGTGGTGATGTTCCTGGTCGCGCTGGATGAGCTGTTCAAAACGGCCTTGCGCGCCAGCAAAGAAGAGCGCATCCTGGCCCTGTTCCTCTTTCTTTTTGTTGCCTTACTGGTATTGACCGCCATCGGTATCTTCTTCCGCGGCCCGGGCATGAGCCTGGTCTGGCCGTGGGAGCTGGCTGTGCATTGATCCCCGGAGATCCCTGATGACTGCAACCACGATCACTCCCAAGATATCTCGCCGCAACTTCATCAACTTGGCCTGGCTGGGGCTCGGCGGGCTGGCGGCGCTCGAGATGGGCGGCGTAACCTTAGCCTACTTGCAGCCCCGCCTGGCGGAAGGTGAATTCGGCTCGGTGCTCACCGTGGGCAAGGTGGATGATTTTCCACCCGGCTCAGTGACGCACATCTCCAACGGTCGCTTCTACCTTTCCCGCCTGCTGGACGGGGGCTTCATCGCGCTATACCAGCGCTGCACCCACCTGGGCTGCACTGTCCCCTGGGACCAGACCGCCGGCGCATTCGTCTGTCCCTGTCACAACTCCCAATTTACGCCCGAAGGCAGCGTGAACAACCCGCCCGCCCCACGGCCGCTGGACCTGTTCACCGTAAGCATCGAAGATGGCGAGGTCAAGGTGGATACCGGGCGGGCGCACACCCGCCAGGCCTTTGATCCCGCACAGGTGGTGTACCCATGAAAAAACCTTCTCCCCGTGTAATCGAACACCTGGTCGGCCTGCTGGCGCTGGCACTGGCGCTGACCGGCCTGCTGATCTATGCCATCCAGGAGCCGCAGCGCATCGTCCAGGCGCAGGCAGCGCAGCTGCAGCGCGATCTGGATGAGGCGATGACCCTGTACGCCCAAAACTGCACGGTGTGCCACGGCGTGGCGGGGGAGGGGATTGGCGCCACCCCGGCGTTGGACAATCCGGTGCTGCGCAGCTCGGATACCATGGCCCTGACCAAGATCATCTCGCGCGGGCTGTATGGCACCACCATGCCCGCCTGGCATGTCGAGGACGGCGGCACATTGAGCGATTATCAGATTGCCACGCTGGTCTCCCTGATCCAGTCCGGCGACTGGCAGGCTACCCAGGACCGGGTGGTCAACCTGGGATTGACTCCGCTGGTGCCGTTCAGTGCTGAGCCCGACCCGGCGCTGCTGGAAGCGGTGGGGGCGCTGCCTGGCGGCGAGGTGCTGGCACGCGGCATCACCGTGTTTGCCGAGCAGTGCGTGGCCTGCCACGGCGCGGATGGGCTGGGCACGGCGATTGCCCCGGCGCTGAATGATCCTGTGGTGCGAGAGAAGCCAGATGCCGACATCGAGCGGACGATCTTGAATGGCGTGCCGGGTACGCTGATGGCTGCCTGGCAGCTCGTCCTTCCGGCGGAGGATGTGACCGCCCTGGTGACGCTGATCACCGGCTGGGACACCGTGCCCAGCGGCACCATCCCCGAGCCCGATCGCCCGCTGCCGGTGACCGAAGAATCGTTGGCACTGGGCGGCGATCTATATTCCCAGAACTGCGCTCGCTGCCACGGCCCCGAGGGGCAGGGCACAGGGCGCGCCCCGGCGCTCAACGTGAAGGGCTTCCTGACCGACACCAACGACCTGGCGATCCAGCAGATTGTCACCCTTGGCGTGCCCAGCACTGCTATGCCGGCCTGGGGCGATCGCCTGGCAGATTTTGAGATCCAGGCTATCGTCGGCTTCATCCGCTCCTGGGAGGCGACCGCGCCCGAAGTAGCCACCCCGGCACACGGCGGCGGGGGACCGTGGTGGGCGGTGAACGGCGGCACCTCACCGGGCGGCAGAACGCTGCCCAGCGGTGGGCAGGTGCTGAGCCAGCCCACGCCGGTAGTGCAGGCAACGCCGACCGCTGTTCCCGATATCCAGGCTACCACCGATCCACTTGCCATACCGGACGCGGCAGCCACCAGTGACACACAGTCTGCGCCGCTGCCGGAGGCGACACCCAGCGCGCAAGCACAGCAGCCGGGGGCCAATGCCGGCGGTGGGCAGCATGGTGGTGGGCAGGGCACGGGCAGCGGGCCTGCCTGGGCGCAGACCAGCGAGCCGCTGTCCTGGTACCAGTCACTCGACTGGCGGGCTTGGGCGCTGATCGGTGGAGGTGCGGCTGTAGCGCTTGGGTTGATCGGCTGGGCGCTACTACGGCTGAGGAGGTTGCCGGTGATATAGTCTCAAACAAATTTACTAAGAAGACATAAACCAATCTACCACGAAGGACACAAAGGACACGAAGGTACACAAAGGTTTTTAATTTCTTTGTGTACCTTTGTGTTGTGCTTTTTCATTATTACAACTGATTCATGCCAAACAATATCTATTCAGGCTGTATCTCGTTTGACAAATTCGGGTTTATTAATGTATACTTAATCTTGCTCGGGTTGTACCTTTTATCACTATCTTCCGTGTTCTGGGCTGAATCCCTTACCGTTTAATCCTGGCGAAATTGAATAGTGTCCGTTTTCAGATACTCGTGATTTATATCACGTTGCACTGGCCTTATACCCTAAAAAGGCGTATCGATATCTTATCTGAGGAGGAGCAATGCAGGAAAAGCCAGAAGAATTACGCACTAAACTTGAACAGGCACTCGATGTCAGCCAAGTGGTTGAACTGGCGGCTGGAATGATGGCGATCGAGAGCCACCGGGATGCTCCCGGGAGAGAACGCCCCTGCGCTGATTACATCGCGGGGCGTTTGGCTGCATGGGGGTTTCATCCAACCCAGGAAGTTGTCTTGGAAGACCGGCCAAATGTATATTGCCGGCTGCCTGGGTCAGGCGGGGGGCGCTCGTTGATGCTGAACGGGCACATTGACACCGTGCCAGCCTACCAGATGGATTTTCCACCTTTTGAGCCATTTGTAAAGGAGGGCTGCCTGTACGGGCGCGGGGCGGTGGACATGAAAGGTCCCATCGCGTGCATGATCATGGCCATGCGCCTGCTGCGCGACCTGGCGGTGCCTTTACGCGGCGACCTGCTCTTCGCCGGGGTGGTTAATGAAGAAGACCGCTCCGAGGGGACAGAGTACCTGGTGACGCACGGGCCATCGGCTGACCGCTGTGTGGTGGGCGAGCCGACCAGCCTGGAGATCCACGCCGGTCACCGCGGGCTGGAGTGGCTGGAGTTCACCTTCCAGGGCAAGGCGGCACACGGGGGGACGCCGGAGAAGGGCATCAATGCCATCAGCATGGCCGCCCGCTTCATCCGCCGGGTGGAGGATGAGCTGATGCCAAAGCTGCGCACGCGCGTGCACCCGGTGATTGGCCCGGCAGTGATGAATTTTGGGGTCATCCGCGGTGGGACACAGCCCAGCTCGGTGGCTGACCAGTGTATTATTCAGCTCGACCGGCGCTACATCCCACAGGAGCCGCTGGCGCAGGTGCTGGGCGAGTACCAGCAGATCCTGGACGCGCTGGCGGCGGAGAATCCGACCTTCCGCGGCACAATGAAGCGCATGGAGAGCAACATGGCTACGCTGGATCACCTGGCGGTGGAGATTCCGCTGGATGATCCGCTGGTGACCACGCTTCAAGCTGTGTTGGAGCAGCTGCAGGGCAAACCGCCCAAGGTTGCGGCGTTTGGCGGCTGGACGGATGCCTCGCTGATCAGCAACTATGGCAAGATTCCCACCCTGGTGTTTGGCCCTGGCGATCTTGCAGTCGCCCACTCACCCTGGGAAAAAGTTTCACTCGAAGAACTACGGCTGGCTACGCTGGCGTATGCGCTGTTGGCCGCAGAAATTTGTGGTTGAGTTCTGGAAACAAAGCACCCTATTCACAGTTCTAACCAAGGAGAACCTATGACTACCAAAGCAGCACCAAAGATGAGATTTTTCCAGCGCTTTCCGCATGTGTATGTGATCCTGTTCGTGCTGATCATCATTGCGGCGATCCTGACCTACATCGTCCCCGCCAACCAATATGATTTTCAGATTATCGATGGCGAAACCAGCCGCTTGATCGATCCGGATACTTACCACTCGGTTGACCAGGCCCCGATCGACCCGTGGGAGGTCTTGCTGTCTATCCCCAAAGGTATGGGCGAGGTCGCCAGTATCATCTTCTTCATCTTCATCGTGGGCGGCTCGTTTAACATCATCGCCGCCACCGGTGCGGTTAAATCATTCATCCGGGCAACCACGACGAGCCTGAAAGGACGCGAGAGCCTGGTTTTGATTGTTGTGACGATCCTGTTCAGTGTCGGTGGGACCACTTTTGGAATGGCGGAAGAGGCGCTGGTCTTCATCCCCATGCTGGTCATGCTGGCTATCGGGTTGGGCTACAACTCTCTGACCGGGGTGGCGATGGCGCTGGTCGGGCCATGTGCCGGGTTCACTGGCGCCTTCATGAACCCGTTCACCCTGGGTGTGGCGCAGGGGATCGTCGGCTTGCCCATCTTCTCGGGGCTGGAGTACCGGGTGGTGATCTACATCATTACCACCATTGTTGCGACTGCGTTTATTTACTTCTATGCCCGTAAGGTGAAGAAGAACCCGGAAGTTTCAATTATGTATGCGGAGGATCAAAAGCGCACAGCAGGCGAAGTGGAGGGCACGCATTCCTTCACCCTGCGGCAGAAAATCCTGCTGATCGTCATGCTGCTGACCTTCGTCCTGCTGATCTACGGGGTGACTAAATACGGCTGGTACATTGACGAGCTGGCCGCGCTGTTCCTGGGGATGGGCATTGTGTGCGGGTTCATCGGTGGGTTGTGGCCGAGCAAGATTGCCGAATCCTTTGTAGAAGGCGCTATGGCGCTGACGGTTGGAGCGCTGGTAGTCGGCATCGCCCGGGCGATCCTGGTGGTGCTGCGCGACGGCTTCATCCTGCACACGATCGTGTCCTTCCTGGCAAGCCTGGTCTCTGGTTTACCGGCTGCTTTCTCGGTGATCGGGATGTACCTCGTGCAACTGGTGATCTCGGTGGTCATCCCCTCCGGCGGCGGGATGGCCTCGGTGACCATGCCGATCATGGGACCGCTGGCCTCGTTGCTTGGCATGACACAGCAGACGGCGGTGCTGATCTACCAGTTTGCGGATGGGTTCACCAACATCATCATCCCCACCTCAGGCTACCTGCTGGCAGGCCTGGCGCTGGCGAAAGTGCCGTATGAGAAATGGGTGCGCTGGTACTGGCCGCTCTTCCTGATCTTCGTGGTGCTTGGCGCCATCTTTGCCATCATCGCCCAGGTGATCAAGTTCGGGCCGTTCTAAATTCTTGTTGGTCTCAGGCAGGTGCAACGCACTTTTAAAGTGCGTTGCACCTGGAATGTAGAGTAAAATCAAGGGGCGAGGCGCGCTTGCGTCCCGCCCAGTTTGGTTCAGGAGGACAATATGGCTTTGAATGCATTGCAGCAGCGGGTAGTGGAGGCGGTGGATGCAGCCCGAGAGACGATACTGAACGTATCCCGCCAGATCCATGACAATCCGGAGTTAAGCTCGCACGAGGTGTTTGCCTCCAACCTGCTGTGCGAGACGCTGGAGGGCTTTGGCTTTACGGTGGAGCGCGACTTTGCCGGCTTGCCGACCGCTTTCTGCGCCCGCAAAGGTCTTGCCAGGCCGGCCGCGGGTGGCTTTCTTGGCTGAATACGATGCCCTGCCGGGGATTGGGCATGCCTGCGGGCACAATATCATTGCAACGTCGGCGTTGGGGGCGGGAATTGGGCTGGGCAGCCTGGGTGCGGAGCTGCCAGGTGAGGTGTGGGTGGTCGGCACCCCGGCGGAGGAAACCGATGGGGCGAAGTGTGCGATGGCTGCCGGGGGCTATTTCAATGACCTCGATGCGGCCTTGATGGTGCACCCCCATGAAGGCAACTACACCACCACCGTCTCGCTGGCGCTGACCGCGCTGCAAGTGTCTTTCTACGGCAAGACCTCGCACGCCGCGGCTGCCCCGTGGGAAGGCGTCAATGCGCTGGATGCGCTGCTGCTGACTTTTAGCAATGTCAACGCCATGCGCCTGGAGGTAACCCCAGATGTGCGCATGCATGGCATCATTACCAAAGGCGGCGAAGCGCCCAATATTATCCCAGATTTAAGCCAGGGGCGCTTTTATCTGCGGGCAGCACGCCGGGCAACCTTGAACAGGGTGGTGGAGCGCTTCCAGGCCTGTGCCCAGGCGGGTGCGTTAGCCAGCGGCTGCCGGTTCGAGGTGCAAGAGTACGAGACCTCCTTCGATGATATGAACAACAACCTGCCCATGGCGGAGCGCTTCCGCGACATCATGGTCAACGAGCTGGGGTCGGGCCCCTTCCTGCCCGCGCCGGAGCACTTTGGCTCGATCGATATGGGCAACGTCTCGCATGTGATCCCCGCCATCCATGCTCTGATCGATATTGCCGATGGGGGTAAGCTGGCGCCGCATACATCCGAGTTCGCGCGGGCAGCCTGCACCTCTTACGCTGACCAGGCTCTGATCCGCGCCGGCAAGGGCCTGGCGCTGACCGGGCTGGACCTGCTGCAGGATGCGGGGTTTCGGGCAAGGGCGAGGGAGGCGTTCGAGCCGGGGAGGTAAGATTACCCCTGTCCGGCTTCCTCCCAGTAATAAACCGGGTAGTCGGGCAGTGGGGTGAAGCCGAAGTGTTGGGCCAGGGCCGTGGAAGGCTGGTTGTCCCAGAAGCACTCCCAGTTGGGCTGTTTGCCCGCCTGCAGGCAGGCTTCGATCAGCGCGGCGGCGGTGATGGTTGCCAGTCCCTGGCGGCGGTAGTTTTCACTGGTGTGCACATCGATCTCCACCTTTTCATGGCTGGCGAAGACGCTGCTGCACAGGCTGGCAATCTCGTCCCCATCCAGCAGAGTAAAACCCAGGCCGCGGGCGAGGAAATCTTCGATGGAAACCCAGCTTGCCCGCACGCCAGCTTGCTCTGCCAGGGCGGCATCAAGCGCCTGCAGGCGGAAGCCTGGTGGGATGCGGTCGCGCCAGTCGCCCAGGGCGGCGAATCCGGCCTGCTCAAAGGCAAACGGTCGGCGGTAGATCTCGACCACCTCGCGGCCCGGCAGCAGGATGGGCAGGTGTTCCTTCCAGCCACTCTCAGAGGGGATCAGGATGAAGCCGCTCTCGCCGCTGGCCTGCGAGGCGGGGATGAAGACATCGGTCAGCACCTGGCTGAGGGAGGGCAGGTCGGGGACCGCGCCGTGATCGCCCGCCAGCAGGAAATAGCCCACCGTGGTCCATCCCAGGGCGGTGCGCGGGTCGGTGCGGTTATCGACGAAGACGCGCCCGGGGTTGATCCCCTGGCAGATGGCATGGGGCAGGACGGCCTGCGGGATGCGGGAGAGCTGGGGCAGGGCGAGGGGAAAGTCGGTGGGGGGGAGCTCGAGCATGGGAGGGTCCTTATAGGATATGGAGATTCAAAAGGCAGAGAATCAGTGTCCAGAGGTGGGGGACATAACCCCAACCCGAAAACCGATGTTGACGGACTTGCCGTGCGGATAGTCCCCGCGGCGGAAGGCACAGCGGGCGTACCTGCGATTATAGTTGAACGAGCCGCCCCGCAGCACACGAAGGATATTATTTGAGGCCTGTATATTCTCACGACCATCATTGGCTTTATAGGGGTAGCGATATTCGGCTTCGAAGGATCAGTTCCCCATAGACTTTGTGTCCATTCCCATACATTACCGACCATATCCGTACAGCCATAGGGCGAGTCGCCCCGCGGTGAATAAGCACCGACCGGTGTTGTGCTTCCTTTTTTCCCTTCTTCCGAGTTGCATTTGGTGGGGTCGAAATCGTTGCCCCAGGGCCACTCGAAGCCAAATTCGCCCCGGGCGGCCTTCTCCCATTCGGCCTCAGTCGGCAGACGGAAGGTGTAGCCTGTCTGGTAGTTCTGCCCCATAGGTTTGATTCAACCAGGTGCAGAAAGCCATGGCCGCGTGCCAGGAGATGTTAACCACCGGATGGCTCGAGTTTCTTCTCCCATCCCTTTATCCACTGGTGCTCCTGGTTGGTGGCTTTGACAAACCTCGCGTACTGCTCGTTGGTGATCGGGAAGCGCGCCATCCAGTAATCCTGAGGAATGTCCACCGTGGGTTGTGGTTTTTCGCATCAGTAAGCCAATGAATTATCTTCGCGGAGCCCATCAAGAACTTACCTTTTGGCACGGGGATAAATTCCATGCCGGCAAAGAGGCGCACCCCTGGGCGGGAGGGTAGGGCTTCTTCATGACGACCTTTTTCCGGAAAAACTTCGCTCTGTTCAAGAGTAAGAGTCTCTTCGCCAGGCACAACTTCTACTTTTGCCGGCTTCACTTCGACCGGCATCTTTTCAGGCGCAGGCGGTTTGGGTGGGGCGGTCAGGTGGATGAATGCATCCAGGGTTTTAGCATCGAAGCGCGGGCTAAAAGCACTGATCTTCTTGAGGGTGCGCTTCAAACGGCTGTACTTTTCATAATCTCGGAAGTATTCCCCCGCCTGGGCGTCGCCGTTTTGCCAGGCCAGGGCGCGCTGGACGAATTGGAAGCGCAGGTCAAGATCGTCAATCTCGTAGATCGTTTTCTTGAACGGATCGGGCGCGGCGCGCATCAGCACCTGCCAGCGGGTGAAGTCTACCCGCTCGACATCCTGCGCCTGCCCGGTGTTGACCAGCAGTGCCCAGGCCAGGTTCAGGTCATTGAGGAAGGTCTTGACCTTCCGCGGGTTGATCTCCGCGCCGGCGACCACCGTTTCCCAACTTTCCAACGATTCGGGTGGCAGACCTTGCTCGGTGACAAATATCTCCATTTGGTCTTCGTCCAGCGGCGGCAGCTCGAAGCGAAGTTGGATGATCTTTTCCAGGTAGTCGGAGGCGTTCTCGTCGCTCAGGCCGGCGTCCTGGTAGATTTTTGTGACCGCCTTCTGGATTACCTCGGTGTGGGCACCCAGCACGAAGATACAGCCATCTTTGTCTAAAAAGAGCTTGATCGCCTCCAGCACCTGCATAGTCTTCTCGGGCAGGCAGCGATCAAGATCGTCGATAAATACCACCAGGGCGCCGGTTTTCTCATCGATCTTGGAAGGTTTACCGGTATGGTGCACCCAGGCAGCCATCAGGCGGACAAAGGCCTCGCTGAAGTGGTCGAAGAAGGCGGTATGGGTTTTAAAGGGTGATTCCTGTGCGTAGGCATTCGGATCGAGCTTGAAGCCAATCTCGGCCCCCAACCCGCCGAACTTGAGCTGGAAGGCGTTGAGGAACATGCCCACCCAATCATATTTGGGCTGCTGGGGGTCTTCCCATTCCGCCTGGATGGTGGCGAACAAGCCGTCTTTGTGAATGGCGTCCAGGATCACGCGCACCAGGGCGGCGAGGATCTCATCATCGTCGTTGTACTTCCAGGCTTCGAACCATACGGTTTTACATTTACGGAAGTCTTTGGCACTTTCAACCGGATTGGCGAAGGAGGGTGTTTTCTTGCCATTGCTGGAGGCGAGCTTTTCTTGGATGCACTGCAGCAGGGTGGTCTTGCCGGAGCCCCAGGTGCCGCTGATGCCGATGGTCAACGGGGTGCGCGTGCCAGGGTCGGCGATCAGCCGCGCCAGGGTGACGGCGAATTGGTCAAAGTGGAAATGGAATTTATCCCCCTCGCGCAGCGGTAAATCGGAAAGGATTTTTGGGGTCACCCAACCTGGTTTTGCAGTGGTCATACTGTCCCTCCGGGTATGGGTTAATTTTAGCACAAGCCGGGAGCAAGGTTGGCTTATTGGCTGTGACTCCCGATCAACGTAGTCATTAAGTTGGTCACAGTTGGCACTGGATTGGGGGGAGGAGTGCACCGGCGGGGGATAAATCCCCGCCTGAGGACATGCAAGCCCCTGGCGGGGCTAAACCGGCAGCCCTGGAAGGGCTTGCATGAACTGAGCAGCGGCTTTAGCCGCGCGGGTCCGGTCAGGGAGGATGCCGCCGGGCATGAATGCCCGGGCTAGGCGCGACGCCGGGTGAACCCGGCTTGGGCAGTGGGAGGGAAAGCTCCCTTCAGGGAGCGTTGCGCGCAGCCCGGCGATTTATCGCCGGTGCGGGGCAGGTAGATTGGCAGGTATGATGCCCGGGATGAAAGATATACCCTTCGTGGCGGCGGGCAGGGCGGGTCGGGGGTATGGCAGGTGTTGATATGTGGGTAGATGAATCCCTGGTAGGTTAAGCGTCCAGGCAGAAAGCCCCGCCCCTACGAGGATGCGGTTTTTTAATGGAAAACCGCCGGGGGCCCGGCGGTGGGGTGGGTGGATAGGGGGTTATTCTGCCGGCGCAGGTGGGGCGGCGTGCTCGGCAACGGGCTCGGCGGTGGGCTCGCTGTGTCCGGGGGCCGCTGCCGAGGGGGTGGTAGATGGACAGGTAGCGTGCACCCAGGGTGAAGCTGAGCAGGAAATAGGCAATGATGCCCAGCACCAGGCCGATTTCGATCAGCGAAGGGAAGTAAGACACGGCGACAGTGTTGCCCAGCACGCCGGGGGACCACTCAGGGCGGCGCAACCAACCCGGACAGGGTGATGTTCCAGCGGTTGACGATCACGCCCAAGACGACCATCGCCAGGGCGCACATCACCAACTCCGGCGCTTACACAGCCCGGGCAGCAGCATGATTATGGCAGGGACGATCCCGCCCAGCAGGATTTCCACCCCCCAGAAGGTGGTGGTGTAGGGGGTGGTTGCCTGCAGCCGCTGGAGGATGCCGGCGGTGCTGGGCGAGTGGCTGTAATAGGAGGTGGCAGCCCAGTCCCACACTTTGATATAAAGATAACCCAGGGTGATGAAGCCGATGGTGCGGGTGATGCTGGCGCATACCGACGGCGGGATGATGGTGATGTTGCGCAGGCGGGCGACTGCCATGGTAGTAAGCAGGGTGAGCGACACACCGCCAGCGATCGCCGAGATGATGAACATCACCGGCAGGGATGGCTTGAACCAGATGGCGCGACCGCTGAGCACGCCGTAGGTGGCGCCCAGCGAGGACTGGTGCAGCAGGGAAAGGCCCATACCCGCCACAGCCAGGATGGGGGTCAGGCGGTGGGCGGCGTGCCCCAGGCGCTTGAGCCAGGGGAAGTGATGACCCAGGCGGCTGTCTGCGATCACCGGCAGTACTTCCAATGCCAGCACGGAGGAGTACAAGATGACGCACCAGGTGATCTCCCACAAGACCGAGTGCACATTCCAGTACACCAGGGGATGCCAGAAGCGGTCCGGGCGGCCAATGTCCATCGCCAGCGCCAGCATGGCGGAGGTGTAGCCCAAAAAGCCGACGAAGACTGCCGGGCGGGCCAGCGGCTCCAACGGCTTGATGCGGAACAGGTAGACCGCGGCCGAGAATGAGAAGGCGCCGGCGCCCAGGGCAATGGAGGACAGGTCAACGGTGATCCACAAGCCCCAGGGCACCTGGTCGCTCAAGTCGGTCACCTGCAGGCCGTGCAGCAGCACCTGTGATATGGAAAACAGGCCGATGAGCAGCAGCACCAGCAGGATGCCGACCCAGATCAGCAGCGAGCGGTTCGAATGACGGAGGTTGGTTGCAAGGGTAGCCATGTTAGCTGCTCCTGTTGGCCGGGCTGACGTAATGCACCTTGGGCTGCGTGCCCCAATCTTCGCGCAGCTTGAAGGTTTCGTGTTCGGCCAAGTATTTTGAGACCGGGCTTTCGGGGTCGAGGGAGTTGCCGAAGATGCGCGCCCCCACCGGGCAAATTTCCACGCACGCCGGGCTGATGCTCTTATCCACCCCTGGGGTTAAGCCCAGCGCCAGGCCGCGGTCGATACGCTCCATGCAGAAGGTGCACTTTTCCACCACCCCGCGCGGGCGGCGCTTGACTTCCGGTAAGGGAATGCCCCAGGCGGGGATGTAGGGGTTCTCGGCAGTCACCTCGTACCAGTTGAAGCGGCGCACATCATAGGGGCAGGCGACCTGGCAGTAGCGGCAGCCGATGCAGCGATCATAGTCCATGGCGACAATGCCGTCGGTGCGCTTCCAGGTGGCGCCCACCGGGCAGACCCGGGTGCAGGGGGCTTCCTGGCAGTGCTGGCAGGGGCGATTCATAAAGAATTCATCACCGGCCTCGGTGCGTTCTTCAAAGACGATGTTCCAGCGCATGCTGTCTTCGGGCACATCGTTGACCGCCTGGCAGGCGCGCACACAATACGAACAGCCGATGCATACCGAGAGATCGATCACCATGTGCCATTGGTGTTCGCCAACATCGCCCTCTGTATGGGTAGCGGCGCCGATACCCTGCACCGCGTCCGAGGAAAGCGGGCCGGAGATGAACACCTGGCTGACCAGGGCGGTGCCGGCAGTCACGCCCAGCACGGTGAGCGCGTCCCGGCGAGTAATCACGGGGGTCTTCTTTTTTGTCTTCGCGGCCGGTTTCTGTTTGGCGGGTACAGCGCCCAGCTCTACCGGCGGCTGTTTATCCTTGCGGCGAAGTTTAGCCATGGTTTTGCTCCGTAGCATCCGTCTCGGCGTCTTCTTGCTCATGCTCCCGGCGGGCCTGGAGCTGGTTGCGGGCGACCAGGTAGGTGGTCGTGCCGCCCAGGGCCAGACCGATCAGGCCGCCCTGGAACAGGGTGGAAAGGCGGGTGCTGGCAAGGGCGGCTTCCAGTGCCTGGATCTGCTGCTCGGGGGCGATATTGGTTTCCTCACCGGCGCCGGTGTATTCGGCAACCATGGTGGGCAGGGTTGGGCTGAGGGGCAGGGTCTCTGCTACCGCCTTTGCTCCTGCCTCATAGCCAGGGATGGGATTGCCGACATGCAAGATATCCGTGTGGCAGGCAACGCAGGTAGCCGGGGTGATGGTGAAGGAGTGCCCGGTGGGGGAGAGGCCATCAGCGGGCGGAACATCGGGGGGAATCACCAGGGCATGGCACTCGATGCAGCGGATACCTTTCTGGATATGGGCGTCGTTCTGGTGCTCGCCCAGGCTTTCCTTGTGGCAGTTGACGCACATCTCGTCCGGGTTAGCAAAACGCGAGTGCTGGCTGTGCGGATTGTGGCAATCGGTGCAGCCCACATCTGCTGAGGCATGTCCCGTCAGGCGCCATTCACCCAGCGTGATGGGGTGGCAGGTGCCGCAGTAATCGGTATCTGAGCGGATTGGCATCACCGCGGGGGGGTGATTTTCGATAACCTCACCATGGCAGGCCGCGCAGGTTACCCCGGGGTCAGCATACTCGCCAGTCGTCGCCTGGTAGCCGGTGGTGTGGCACACCAGACATTCTCCTGGCTCGCCCAATGATTTCCAACGGTCAAAAAAGAGTGGGTCATCATAGGCATGCGCGTGCAGGCTATTGGCCCATTGCGCTTCAACGTCCGGGTGGCAGGCGGCGCAATCGTCTGGCTGTGGGGTGGGGTCACCGGTCGTTTGCTGCTGCGGCGCAGCCCAAACGCTGGTCACCACCAGGATCATGCTGATCAGGCCTACCAGCAGGCCGGCGAACACCGGATGGATGTTGCGATTATGGCGTGGGAAGTGTTTTTTCATATCTTATCCTCGGTCAAAGCTCAGCAGAGATTTTTAGGACAGCTCTAATAGTTTATTTTCCGGGGTGCATAAAAAGTTCCAAAATGCGCTCTGGGCGGCGGTGGCCGGGCGGCGGCTGTTGCGCCCGATGAAAATTTCCCGGCAGATATCCATGCCGCGCACCCGCACGGTGGCTACTTTGTCCGCACATAAGCGGTCAACCACCATTTTCGAGATGAATCCTACGCCAATGCCTTCCTGCACTGCCATGGCGATGGCCTCAGCGTTGCCCAGGGTGATCATGATATGCAGGTCGTTCATCGAGATGTTGAACTTTGCCAGGGATTCGCGCAGCGTTTCGTAGGTTCCGGAACCCGGCTCGCGCATGATCATGTGCGCTTCAACCAGCTCGTGGGGCTCGATCTCGCCGCGCCCCGCCCACGGGTGATCCAGCGGAACGATCAGGTTGATCGGATCGCACATAAAGGGTAGCGATTCGATGTCAGCGTAGGTTTCTTTATTAATACTGTACAGGGCAAAATGCACTTCGCCTTCAATTAGCTTCCGCAATGCGTCAGCCTGAGGGTAGACATGGCAGGTGACGCGCACCAGGGGATAGTTGTGATGCAGTTGGGCGAGAAGCTGCGGCAGGATGTACTTGCCGGGTGTGGTGCTGCAGCCGACCATCAGGTGACCGTACACCTCGCCATCCAGCGATTCCATGATCTCATCGATGCGTTGGGATAATTCGACCGCCTGGCGCGCCAGGGGCAGCAAAGCCATGCCAGCGTCGGTCAGCTCCAGGGTGCGCCCGTTGCGCAGGAAGAGGTGCTTGGCAAAGTAAGCCTCCAATCCCTGGATGTGCTGGCTGACACTCGGCTGGGTCATATGCAAACGCTGACCAGCCTGGGTGAAATTCAGCGCCTCGGCGGCGACCAGAAATACATTTAGTTGGTGAATATCGAGCACGGCGCTTCCTCTTCTTGTGAATAATAGCACCAAAACTATAAGTAATACAGGTGATAAATATCATATTATAATAGGTTATACTTATGATTCTGGATAAGAAATACCAATAAGCGGAAGTTATGTATGGCACTTGTTACTCTCTGGTTTTGCTTATATAATCCGTGAAAATCAGTACAAAAGGCGCATCCTATGCACAAACATCGCTGGTTGTATTTAGTTTTTTTGGTGGTAACACTCATCCTGGCTGGCTGCCAGGATCAAGCGGTTGCCAACCCGGAAGAGCTGGTTGTCGCTGCAGTCGAGGTCGTTCCTCAGGGGACGCCCCATCCCATCACGGTGAACCCTACCCCCACCAGCCAGGCAACCCAGGCACCCAACGAGTGCCTGAACTGCCATGCTGACCAACAGCGCCTGATCGATACCGCCGCGCCGGTCGTGGAGGCCGAGAGCGAGTCATCGGGGGTTGGCTGAGGGGGCGAAGTGGCTCCGTTGGAGCCCTGGGAAAAAGTACTGGTGAATGCCGAGACCTTCCCGCAGACCGTGCACGGGCACATCGCCTGCACTGATTGTCACGGGGGGGTGCAGTCGGCTGAGAAAGACGCCGCCCATACCGGGCTGGTAGCCCGCCCCAGCGACGGCGACCCAAACGTGTGCACCACCTGCCATGCCGATGTAAGTGCGGTATTTGCCGACAGCCTGCATGCCACCCTGCAAGGCTACCACACTGTGTTGGAAACACGCAGCTCGCCTGAGAATATGCCTGCCCTGCAAACCATGTTCAACAATCACTGCAACACCTGCCACACTTCCTGCGGTGACTGTCATGTGGGCCAGCCGGCCAGCGTGGGCGGCGGCTTGTTCGATGGTCACTTGTTCGTGCGCACGCCCCCGATGACCCGCTCGTGCACCGCCTGTCACGGCAGCCGGGTGGGCAACGAATACCTGGGTAAGAATGAAGGCATCTCTGGGGATGTGCACTTCCGCGAGGGGCGGATGAACTGCGTGGATTGCCACAGCAACCACGAGCTGCACGGGCAGCCGAGTGATTGCTACCAGTGCCACCCCGGCGTAGAAACGGCTGAAGTTCCGCCCGCCGAGCACCGCTACGATGGCTTGCAGTCACCCACCTGTGTCTCCTGCCACCCGGATGTCACCCTGGGTACCGATAACACCGAAATGCACACCGTGCACGGCGCCGACCTGCAGTGCCAGGTGTGCCACAGCGTCTCGTACTCGAGCTGCGATGGCTGCCATGTGGCGGTCAGCAATGCGTCTGGCAACCCTTATTTTGAAACCCAGGGCACCTACCTGACGTTCTACATCGGGCGCAACCCGCTGCGCAGCTTTGACCGGCCGTATGAGTACGTGCTGGTGCGGCATATCCCCGTGGACGAGACCAGCTTCCAGTATTATGGTGAGGACCGGCTGCCGAACTTCGACCTGCTGCCCACCTGGGCGTATACCACCCCGCACAACATCCAGATCATGACGCCCCAGGCGCGCTCGTGCAACGCTTGCCACGGCAACGCGGACCTGTTCCTGACGGCGGACAAAGTGGACCCTGCGGAACTGGAGGCCAACCTGCCGGTGATCGTCACCGAGATCCCGGCGCTCATCCCGGAGAACTAGAACTGCCGGGGTAAAGACACCAAACGCTCGCGATCCTGAATCAGAATTCTTGCTATCATCCCGGAAACCTAAATGTACCGGTGTGATGTAAAAACTTTACTTGTTTGGAGGAAGGAAATGTTCGCAAAATTTTATAAATTATTTGCCCTGTTGATCGTTGCCAGTATGATCCTGGGCGCCTGCGCTTCGACCACGCCAGAGGTAGAAGTTGAAGTGCAGCCAACCGAGGTTGTGACCGCCGAGGTCATAACACTCACCGAAGTTCCGGCAACCGAGGTGCCCCCGACCGAAGAGCCTGCCCCCGATATGGTGGCGGTCTTCAGCGAGGTGATCGCCAGCATCCCGGCTGATGCGGGCTACGGCGCCGTCGGCGCCACCGCGTTGAACGAAGAGCTCGCCGACGCTGCGCCTTTCCTGGTGGATGTACGCGAGGTCTCTGAGATCGAGGCCAATGGCTACATCGCCGGTGCGATCAACATCCCCATCCGCCAGCTGCTCGAGAACCTGGACAAGCTGCCCGGGCTGGATGAACCGATCGTGATCTACTGCGGCTCCGGTCACCGGGGTGGCATTGCCCTGGCGCTGCTCAAGGGCCTGGGCTACACCAATGTGCGCAACCTGGGCGGCGGCCTGGGCGGCTGGACCAAAGCTGGCTTGCCGGTAGAGACTGGCCTGCCCGCCGAAGCGGCTGCCATCAGCACCCCCATCGTCGAGAATCAGGCGCTGTTCACCGCTTTCAATGATTTCCTGACCAGCATGCCCGACAGCTTCTATGCCATCGGCGCAGCCCCGTTGAACGAGGCGCTGGCTGGCGGCGCCACGCCGGTCTTCATCGACGTGCGCTCGCAGGCGGAGTGGGACAAGGACGGCTACATCGAAGGCGCCACCCTGATCCCGCTGCCCGACTTCATGAACAGCCTGGACCAGCTTCCTGCTGACACTGCTACCCCCATCCTGATCTACTGCGGCTCCGGTCACCGCGGCGCGATTGTTATGGTTGCCCTGCGCCTGCTGGGCTATACCGATGTGACCAACCTGGGCGGCGGTCTGGGTGCCTGGAAAGCGGCCTCCCTGCCGGTGGTCGGTTGGATCGATTGGACCGCTACCTGGGCCGACTTCCTGACCAACCTGCCGGCTGGTTTCTACACCATCGGCGCGGCTGATCTGAACACGGCGCTGGTTGAGAACCCGCCCTTCCTGCTGGATGTGCGCGAAGTCTCCGAAATCGAGGCCGGCGGCTTTATCGCCGGTGCAGTGAACATCCCGGTGCGCGAAGTGCTGGCCAACCTGGATAAGCTGCCCGCGCAGGACCAGCCGGTCGTGGTCTACTGCGCTTCCGGTCACCGGGGCGCCATGGTCATGGCTGCGCTGCGCTTCCTGGGCTGGACCGACGTGCGCAACCTGGGCGGCGGTACCGGCGCCTGGGTCAAAGCTGAGCTGGCGCTGGAAACCGGCGTCCCCGCGGCACCCGTGGCTGGTACCGCTCCCGAGGTGGATGCGACCCTGCTGCGCGACCTGAACAACTTCCTGGCCAACCTGCCGGATGGTTATTACACCGTCAAGCCCGCCGATCTGAACACTGAGCTGGCTGGCGGCGCAGCCCTCACCATGATCGATGTGCGCTCAGCAGAAGACTATGCTGCTGGCTATATCGAGGGAGCGGTGAACATGCCCATCACGACCGTCCTGGCTGACCTGACCCTGCTGCCCGCCAAGGATGCTCCGGTAGTCATCTACTGTGCCTCCGGTCATCGCGGCGCGCTGGCGATGATGGCGCTGCGCATGATGGGTTGGACCGACGTGCGCAACCTGGGCGGCGGCACCGGCGCCTGGACCGCAGCCGAGCTGCCCCTGGTCACCCCCTAAGATATAATCACTGAGTAGGGAATCATCCCCTCACCCCTATCCCCTTTCTCCTAACGAGAGAGGGGATGCGGTGGGGGGATTTTTATACATCGCCTGGTTCGAACGCAACCACTGGGATATCCCCTTCAATCCGGCGGCGGAAATCAGCCAGCACCTCTGCCCGGCGGGGAGATAGATTTGCCAGGTCCCAATACTTGTGGAAATAAGCGTAATTGAGCAGCTCGCAGTATTTTAAAAACAATGGGATATGCGCCAGCCAGTAAGCGCCAAAATCCCTTTCCTGGCGGTAGCCGCGCAGAAAATGATGCAGGTAGTCCAGCGCATAGCTGCGCCGTTTGACAGTCTCTGCGCGGGGCAGCGGCAGGCAGTTGTACAGCGCCACGCACACCTCTCCGGCGTACCAGAAATACTCGGCGGCATCGAAGTCGAACAGGGTGATTCTATTACCCTCCACCAGGAAGTTGCCGTGGTGGAAGTCGCCATGCACCAACCCGTAGGATTCGGGATCCTGGGGCAGGGCATTCAGACAGTTGAGCAGCTCATCCCGGCGCTGGTAGACCAGCTTTTGCTCGGGTGGAATGAGCGCCGGAAAGTCCAGCAGGTCGTTGGCGTGCCAGGGCAGGCGGCGGCGCTGGGGATGGGGCTGGTAAGCGACTGAAAGACGATGCAGCCGACCGCTCAGCCGCCCCCACTCGACCAGTACAGCTTTGGGAAAGTGAACTTCGTCCGCATCGGGGTACATCTCCCCCGGCGCTTTTTCGAAGGCGTAGGCCAGGAAGCAGGCCTGTTCGTCCAGGGGCAGCAACTCAACCCAATCACCGTTCCGGGAGGTCACTGGCAGTGCTACCGGCAGGCCGTTCTCGCCCAGGTAGCGCACAAAATCGACTTCGGCCAGCAACTGTTCGCAGGTAGAGCCGGTAACCTGCTGGTCTGTGTTCCATATCCCGGGGGCAATCTTCAGGATGCGCGGTCGCCCATCGATCAGACCCTCATAGACGAACGCCGAGCCTTCCAGCTCCAGCAAGGGGGTGGGGGCGAAGCCAAAGCGCTGCAGCGCTTCGGTCAGGATGACTGGCGTGAAGCGCTGCTGAATTTCATGCAGCATCTTGGCTGACTTTATCGATCACTACCCAGGCGTTGAATTGGTCTGCCTCGATGCGGGTGCAGGATTCCGGGTAGGGTTGGAACAGCCTGACGATGCGCGGCGGGGAGTAGAAATGGCTGCGCATCAGCGCCAGCTTCTCGGCCAGGGCGAGCAGTTTCACCGACCAGCGGCGCACATCCGGCTCTTCGATCACCAGCCTGCCGCCTGGCTTGAGCACCCGCCACAGCTCCACTGCCGTGTCACGCTGGCTGCAGACGTGGTGCAATGCATCCACCATGATGATGCGCTCGAAGGAGGCGTCAGGGAAGGGCAGCTTTTCGATGTGGCTGCACACCGGGCGCAGGCCATCCTTGCGGCTGGCTTCGAGCAGCATCTTGCAGGATAGGTCCGCCACCACAATGGAGCCGGCCATGCCGGTAAGGAACTGGGATATCCGGCCTGTACCGCCGCCAGCATCCAGCAGCGTCCCGGAGACGGGCAGACCGGCCAGCGTGCAGATTTCCTGGGAATTCTTTGGCTGGATGAATTTTTCGTAGAGCGGCGCCAGGAAATCAAAATGGTCAAAGATGGGCATAGGTCCTCAGCAAGGAAAGGAAATACAAATACCATGTAAAGTGTCTAATGATAGCACGGATTGGCAAAATGCTTGTGTCACGAAAACTGCATTGACCTTATGCAGGTCAAGCAGGAGCCGAGTCATAAGAGCCTGTCCGTGCGCATCCGGGAGACGGAGAACGCCGGGGTGCGCTTTTCTGCTGCCCGCAACGATGACTATATCACCAGCGTAACCATCTGGACTGGCGGGGTCGCGAGCGGGAGGAGCACAAGATCAAGCTAACCATGCCGCAGGGCAAGTTCCTCTACCACCTGCCCTTCCCCAAAGCCCAGCCCATGTCGGTTGCCGAGATTATGCAAAAGGCCGGCGTTGAAGAGACCCTGGCACTCGAAGTGCTCGACCTGGTGCAATTGCTCGAGAAATATGATGTGGTTGAAAGCCCACCCAGTGGGTGAAAGGAAGTGTCTCGTTGATTTTGTTTTGATCGTGGAGAAAGTAAGCTGAGGTTTGACAATTGGTACCTGCGTCTGCAAAAACGACAAGCCACTGCATTAAAAAGCTCAACAGTGGCTTGTTACCTGGAAAAAGAGCCAGCAAGGATAGTACTTGCTGGCATTACCCTCCCAGCATGTTTGTCATTGCCTGGTGTGCCTGGTTAAAAGGCGTCCCCAGCGAATAGGTCCATTCAGCAAGCAGCGATTTGATCGCCCGTTCCAGGATGGATCTCTCCTGGTCGTTCAACTTGGCGCTGCGCTGGAAATGCGTCAGGTCACGCACCACCCGGCAGATTGAAGCCAGCTGTCCATCTTTCAGTTGATCCATCAACTGGGTTTTACGCAGCATCCGGTCATCCAAAAGTTTCTCGCCTGGGCTGGTGAGGATGGCGAATAGTTTATCGAAATCCTTGGGCGGGGTGGGCACGCGCAGGCTGTTCTGCCCCAGATCATCGATCGGAATCCAGATCGTCAGATCGGATATCTGCACCACATAGCAGTTGGTGAGATGATTGTGAATGATCTTCTCTTCGATGCGCACGATCTCACCCAGACCATAGGTCCAGTGAATAACTTTGTCGCCTATCTGATAACCCATCTCACACCTCATTTAAATATTAAATCTGGTTCCAGCAATCGGGAGGGTTTAACCTCCCGATTTCGGAGCGGGAAACCGGAAATGTCAGTGCAATATGGAGGATAAAGCTTCCTGGGATACCCAGGGCATAATGCACCCTGCTTTTGATGCAGCCTTAATGCCTGGAAAGCCTGGGTAAACGATTTACCAGCGTTCGCCGTATGACTTGCGTTTCGGCCTCTCTTCGCGCGGGCGGGCGATGTTCACCTTGATTTCCCGGTTGTCCAATGCTTTCCCATTCATGAGCTTGATCGCGTTCTCAGCTTCTTCCTGGGTATTCATCGTCACGAAGGCGAAGCCCTTCATCCGCCCGGTCTCGCGATCTTTGATCATCTCCACGGAGACCACGGTGCCTGCTTTGGCGAAGGCTGCCTGCAAGCTTTGCTCGGTAGTAGTGTAAGACAGGTTTCCTACATATAGCTTAGTATCCATTCTCATTTCCTTTGTGTGTGTATGCGACTATCCAATGCCATCCAGGCGTTCTAACAGCCGTTGATAATTATCCGGGATCGGCTCTGAAAAAAAAGCCGCCATTCGGAACAGAATGGTGGCAAAATAACACAAGCTACCCAGAATCCGTCTATCGACGTTATTATATCAGATTTTGGCGTTTACGGTTGCCTGGGAGATGAAAGATTGCTTATCCATTCCCTCTGCCTGTGGTTCTAGTCCCTTTATGCAGCCGGCTGACAGCCAGGATTGACCCCAAAAGGAGCGTCACCGCGCCGCTCCATAACGGATACTCCACATGCAGATCAAACAAAGGCCCAGCCAGCAGCGGGCCTACCACCCGCCCCAGGCTGGAGGCGGCGCTGTTCAGCCCCATCACTGTCCCTTGCCGTTCACCTGCAAACCGTGAGATGTGGGAGTTCAGCGCCGGGCCGATGAGCGCCAGCATCAGGGTGAAAAAGCCCAGCGCCAGCAGCAAGGAGGTGAAATTCACTGCCCACGAGATGAGCATGAATCCGAGCGCCCCGCCCGCCAGCCCGGCGCGGATCAGGGGCAGCTCGCCGAAGCGCTGCGTTAACGGTCCGGTCAGCCCGCCCTGCCCCAGGATGAGCACCGCGCCGATAACCATCCACAGCGCGCCTACCTGCCCGGTGGTGAAGCTGAACTTATCCACCGCATACAGCCCGATAATGCCCTGGAAGTTAGCCAGCCCGAAGCTCATGATGAAGATGAGCAGCAATAGTAACCCGGCTGGGCTGGCGAATACCCGGCGTAGATCCGACCAACGTAAGGGCGGTTTGGGGGCGGCTGTGCGGTCGGGGCGTGATTCGGGCAGCAGGAGCAGCACCAGCAGGAAGGAAAGCCCGGCCAATCCCGCCCCAATAAAGAATGGCAGGGAGAATGAACGGCTGGAGAGCAGCCCGCCCAGCAGCGGACCGGCGATCACACCGGCGCCAATGGCTGCGCCAAGCTGGCCCATGCCGCCGCTGCGCGCTTGCTCTGGGACATTGTCGCTGATGTAGGCCATGGCAGTGGGCATGGCGGCGGAGGACAGCATGCCGGCCAGCGTCCTGGCGAGGAAGAGCATCCAGAACTCGGTCGCCAGCCCAAACAGGAACAGCGTCACGGCATAGCCCAGCACGCCGATGGCAATGACCGGCTTGCGCCCCGTCCGGTCGGAGAGCATACCCCACAGCGGGGCGCAAACCAGTTGCATCAGCGAGTAGGTGGAGACCAACCAGCCCAGCTCCGTGCCGCCCGCGCCGAGCTGCTCGATCAGGAAGGGCAGCAGCGGCATCACCATGCCATAACCGAGCATCACCACCAGCAGGGTGAAGGCCAGGATGCGGACGTTCTTACGCGCCGCGCTGTTCATACAGGCTCCGTTTGTTGTGCGCCGGCGGGTGAGGTTATCCCAGGGATACCGTTCCGGCGCTGCCATCCACCGTGATCACCTGGCCGCTGTGGATACGCCGGGTGGCGACACCGGTGCCCATCACCGCCGGGATGCCGTACTCGCGGGCGACGATGCTGCCGTGCGAGAGCGGGCCGCCGATGTCGGTCACCACCGCGCAGGCCATGGCAAAGAGCGGGGTCCAGGCCGGGGTGGTCGCGCCTGCCACTAACACTTCGCCGGAACGCATCTGGTTGAAATCCTGCGGGCCGTGCAGCACGCGTGCCGGGGCGGTTACCACACCCGGGCTGGTAGCTACACCTTTGAGCATCTCACCGCCGTTCTCACCTGCTGACTGGGCGAGAAATCCGTCAACTTTCATGCCCATATAGCGCTTCTTCATGGGCAGCATGGGTGGGGGTGCGGCGGCTTTGAACTTGTGCCACGAGACCTTGCGCTCGGCGACACGCTCAGCCATGTTCCCGCCTCCGGCAGCTACCAGGGCGTCGATCTCGGCTTTCTCCAGCCAGAAGATATCGTCGGGCTGCTCGATGACACCGGAAGCCACGAAACGGCTGCCCAGCTCGCGCAAGATGCTGCGCAGGATGGGATAGCCCAGACCAATATCTGCCAGGGCGTCTTCGCGCACCTCCGCCATAGTTTGGCCAGCCCTGAGGGCCAGTTTGAAAGCCCATCGGCGCACGCCTTTCAGCCGATCTAGGGTGGCCTGGGCAGCCTGGATGCGCCTGGCTTCGCTCGCCTGCTGCCGTTCATGTGGGTTAACCCCTTCGCCGCGCAGGTACATCTTGATATTTTCCAGCAGCAGCTCGGGATGGTCCAGCGGCAGGTCTTCGGTGAAATCCATCTGGAAGATGATGTGCCCAAACTGCTCCAGGTGGGAGGTAAAGCGTAGTGCGAATTCGTCCCAGTCCTGCGCTGGGATCCCGGCGGGAGGCTGTCCACTTTTTATTTGATCAGCACTCTCACCGCTGCCTGTATGCAACAGGTATTCTCCCAGCTCTGGCTTCTCCCGGCAAGCCGTTGCCAGGTCGTAGAGCGATTTCTCAGCCTGGATTGGAATGCTGTTCCAGCCCATCAGCAGTACCGGTGCTGGCGGATCTCCCTCCTTTTTAACCAGCGAGTCATAAACTTTTGTCAGCAGCATTTCCCCACCCGCTGAGGCTCCCATGGTTGCAAATAACAGGGCAGTTACATAGTACATCGCAGCCTTCACAGTTTCCTGGGCTGCCTGCCAGAGTTCAGCATTGCGCATCTCAATAGGTTGCTTTTCTTTCATCCTGGCAACGAAGGCCTGATAATCTGGGCGCATCTCCCTGCGCCAGATGGGTACTAACTGGCGCAGCAGGCGCGGAAAAGCCGGCATCATGCGGAACAATATCCACAGCCAGCCCTTGAAAGGAAAAGATGCGCACATGTAGGCATAGGAATTGATGGTGGTGTAGTATTCATCGCCCAGCTCAGGCGTCCCCCCAATGATGCGCTTGCCCATCACCCTCATCTGCTGCAGCAGGGTGGGGATGCCCAGCGTAACGTACAGCGGGCGCAGCGGGTCTGGCATCAGGTCCGCCACGCTGGTGCGCATGTAGGTGGCTTTTGGGTTGCGTGGCATCCATTCGACCGGCGCCTCGCCCAGCCCGGTGATCGGCCGCGCCTGCAGGATGGCAAATCCACCGGAGGCGGTCCAGGCCCATTCGATGTCCATCGGCATACCGTAGAGTGCTTCGATCTGAGTTCCATAGGCTGCCAGCCGGGAGGCCTGGGCATCGCTGAGCACCGGCTTGTTCTTGAGCGCCTCCGGCACCGGCTGCTCTTGTGTGCCGGAATCCGTGCGCACGGTCATGACCTGTTTGGCGGCGGTCTGGTGGTGGAGCACCTGCCCCTTGAGCTTGTCAACGTTGATCGTGTCGGGGGTGACCAGCCCACCGACCACCGCTTCGCCCAACCCCCAGGCGGCGTTGATCACCGCCTCGCTGCGCTTACCGGTCAGTGGGTTGGCGGTGAACAGGATGCCCGCCGCCTCGGCTGGCACGAGCAGCTGTACCACCACTGCCAGGGCGACATCCTGGGGGGAGATACCCTGGCGCAGGCGGTAGGCGATGGCGCGCGCCGTCCATAGCGAAGCCCAGCACTTGCGCACCGCCTCCAGCAAAGCCGATGCCCCGCGCACGTTCAGGTAGGTCTCCTGCTGCCCTGCGAAGGAAGCCTCGGGTAAATCCTCAGCGGTGGCAGAGGAACGCACGGCGACGGCGGGATCCTGAGCGGACAAGGTGGTGTAGGCAGGGAGGATGGCTGCCGCCAGGTCGGCGGGGATACTGGATGAGGTGAAAAGCTGGTAGATTACCGCTGAGGCTGCCTCCAGCGTGGCGGGCTGCAGCGGGTCGACCTTTTCGAGCGCCGCCAGGATATGCGGCTGCAAGCCGTTGGCCGCGACGAACTCGCGGTAGGCCGCGGTGGTGATATGGAAGCCGCCGGGCACGGGCAGGCCAGCCTGGGCGAGCCGCGCCAGCGAGGCGCCTTTGCCTCCAGTAGCTGCCAGGTCGGCTTGTGGATCGGATAAGGGGAGGGTGTAAATGTTCATCTGGTGCTCCTTGCTTCACTTCAAGTTTTACAGGTATCTGGCTGTCCGAGCCGGTCAGTCCTTCACCGCCAGGCCTTTGAAAATGATATCCAGCGCTTCTTCCAGCATCTGCTCGGGCGAGCCGGTCGGGCGGGAGGTGTACGCCACCGGGGTGACCAGTGAAAACATGCCGCGAATGGCCAGCAGTGGGTTGACCGGGCGGAACTCGCCCTGGCGGATGCCTTCTTCCACCAACTCGCACAGCATGTCCTGGTAAGCATGGCGGTGCACCTGGATGCGCTGCTGGCTTTCCAGGCTCAGGCGCTGCGCTTCGAAGCTGATCTTGATGTACATCTGTTTGTTCGCCAGCATGCTTTGCAGGTGATTGTGCCAGATGCGGCGAAATTTCTCGCTAACGCTGATATCCTGGGCGATAATTGCCTGCACCTGGGCGGTCAGGCGCTCGACTTCGTCCACCACATAGGCGATCATGATCTCGTCCTTGGAGGAAAAATAATCGTACAGGGTGGATTTGCCTACCCCGGCAGCTTCGGCGATCTCGCGCATCGAGGTCTCGAGAAAGCCTTTGCGCACGATGACGCCCATGGCCGCGTTGAGCATCTCGCCGCGGCGGCGGGTGATTTCTTCTTGGGTGAGGGGGATTCCTTTGGGCATAGCGCCTCCTTAAAGCGACCATCGTTCGCTTTATATTATAGCGAACGATGGTCGCTTTGTCAAGAGGCATTTGCTAGAACATTTCGTGCATAAAGGGGCACAACCTGGGGAACATGCTTTGCTGAATGGCTTGCAATTCGGGGGATGGGTTCCCCCAGCCGCGCAAGGGGAAGTCCTGCGGGTCGTGGGTCCCGGAGACCAGGGCGGATAAGCCCTGGATGGTCAGCTCGCAATCTGCTTGTATCGATTTTGACACCTGGAGGACGCCGGCGTGAGCTTCGAAACGCCAGGCTCCCTCGTTCCAGGGGCACAGCGGATCAGTGATATGGGCCGAGAAACTTCCCTCGCCCACGCGCATCCCACCGATCTTCGCTATATCCAGGACGCGGCACATGCCGGGGCGGACTGCGGACTCTACTTTCACCTGGATATCCGCCAGCCAGGTCTCAGGGTATTCATCTGCCGGCAGCCACAGCTCAGCCCGGTCAGCCTGGTCGACGTGCCGGGCAATCCAGTTGAGCATCAGGTAGCGCGCCCGGCTGGTCTGGTAGTAGAAGCGGATCGCCGACAAGTTAAATTTGCCCACTTCCTCGCCTTGAATGCGATACAACATGACACCTTCGATTTGCCCGCTGAACATCGCCAGCGCAGCCCAAAGGGTATTGCGGTTGATGGCTGCTGGCTCAGGGATATCGAAGAAGCCCATCCCGTGGCGGGACTGGCGCATCTGGACCAGGTAGGCGCGATAGGCCTCAAAGCCATCACTGATCAGTTTTAACTCGATGTGACCGTCAGAGTCCATTTTTAGTAGCGGGGCGAGCGAGTCCGGCGTGAAGCGCGCGATCTTGGTCAGCGGGAAGGCAACATACCCCAAGCGCTCGTAAAACGACTCGCGGAAGGGATATAGATTGGTAAAGATCTTGCCCGATTCCCGCTCGGCATTCAGCAGGCTGCCCATCACCTCCCGGCAGTAGCCTTTGCGCCTTGCCGTTGGCGAGGTAGCCACGCCCCACACCCCGCTGGCCGGGAACAGCTCCCCGCGCATGTTTTGGGTCATGGCGGTGCTGGCAGTGATGGAAAGCGGTGTGTCTGCTTCAAAAATTGCATGGCAGGTGACTCCCCTGCGCCCACGCACAAAAGACAGCCATTCTTCCTTGTTTTGGAAGGGTGGAGAGGAATGAAAGGCATATTGGTTCAGCGAGTAGAGAGCATCGAGCATCTCCTCTCCCTGCAAATGGCGAATGACCGCTTTCATGGCAACTCCTTATCCTGGCTTGATGAATTCTAAAAACATGAGGTGAGCGACAGACTCGGTGGTGAGATGTTCGAAACCTGCTTCCCTGGCAAGCTGCCGGTAGTAGTCTTCGCCGCGCACCTCGGTGGGCCATCTGGCGCCGTACGCGGTCCCCTTTTCAAAATCGCCCACCCGGTAGCGTAAACGGACCATGTAGCGTTCCTGCCTGGTTTGTGGGCGGTTGGCAAGGTCGATCTCCCACACCAGCAGATGCCCTCCGGGTTTCAGCACCCGCCAGGCCTGCTCCGTCACCTGTTGATGGTCTTGCCGGGTCTTCATATACATCAGCGAGAAGAAGGCAGTTACGGCGCCAAAACTGTCCTCCGGGAAGGTAAGCTGGCGCGCATCCATCACTATCTTCTGTGGTCCGTTTGGCGCTTCGTCCAGCTCTTCCTGGTAAAGGTCGATGGCAACTACCTGGTTGCCTTTCAGCCGGCCGATCACACCTTCGCCGCCTCCGCCGATATCCAGGATGGGTCCATCTGAGGCGAAGTCTTTGACTTCGAGCGATACCCGAGTATAGGGATAGTATTGCCTGAAAAAGAGCGACAGGAGGATGTGCTCAGCCCAATCTTTGATAGAGAAACGTTTGGCATTCATTTTCACTATCCCCTTGTGGTCTGTATGTTTGATCAGCATCTCAATCCGGTTTTCCAGCAGCTTCAGCCGCGGGCTCAACATCCAGCATATCGCCGCTAACTTTGAATTTGAACCAGGCGGGGATGATCGCCAGCAGGGAGGCGCATGCGGTCAGCAGGAAGGGGAACTGTGGGCTGACGTTTTCCCATAAGTAGCCGCCGATCACCGGCGCAGGCAGCGAGACCAGTCCCAGGCTGGTGCTGAACAGGCCGAACGCCACCCCGCGGCGCTGCGGTACGGCTTTGCTGATCAGGGATGCAGGCGCTGCGGTACGGCTTTGCTGATCAGGGATTGGTAGGCAGGTGTTGCCAGCCCGACGCCGGTTCCGGCGATCACCCAACCCACGCCATACACCCAGGCAGGGCTGGCGGGGGGCACGGTGGCGATCATACCGATGGAAATGGCCATGAAAAAGAAAGAGATGGCGATATTGACCCGCTCGCCTTTTTTATCTGCCAACCAACCGGCGGGAATCATCACCGCCATCATGGCAATCCCAAAAACGCTGCTCATGATACCGATCTGGCTGATGGATAGGCTGGCGATATCCTGCATGTAGACGGACAGGAAGCTGAAAGACATGTTGAAGAAGATGTCCCGGATTCCGTCCGTGATCATGATCCAGGTGAACAACCCGCCCGCCAGGATCAAACCAATCATTGCTCCCAGGTTGGTTTTCAGGCTGGCAAAGGTCAGGGGACCGGCGCAACAGCCTGGCTCCTTGAGGCTTCGCGCGCCATACCGACTCGGATCACAGTCGCTGCCAGGTAGAGCGCGGCTGCCACTGCCAGCATGCCTTTGAAGCTGGCTGCCTCAACCAGATAACCGCCCAGCACGGGACCTACCACCGAGACAACGCCAAACAGCGTCTGGGTGATGCCGAACAGGCGGGCGCGGTTTTCGGGTGCGGAATGATCGGCGATGAAGGCATCAAAACTTGGCCCGACCAGTGAACGCGTCATCGCCCCCAGCGCGGAGGCGAGCAGCACCCATTCCCACCGGGTAGCCAGGAGCAACGGAACGTAGACAAAGACCCCCACCACGCTGCCAATGGCGATGGCGCGCAGGCGCCCCAGCGAGTCGGATACCCAGCCGCCCAGGATCTGCAGCAGCAGCGGAACGACCTGCGAGATGGTATAGAATAAGCCGATCTGCCCGATACCGGCGCCCAGTTCCTTCAGGTACAGCGCCTCTAATGGCCCATACATATTGCCGCCCATGTTGGCCAGGATCATTGCCAGCATGAAGAGCAGCAGCAGGGGGGTCAGCAATTTAGTCTTTTGTGAAGTCATTGATTATTCCGCTCTAAAGCTTCAATTGTTTTATTAGTTTCTACCAATAATTCGAGGATACCGGGTAATCCAGGATGGGGGTAGATGCCACCCTCCTTGGATTGATGGGTGCATGGGTTCAGCCAGTTGAAAATGCGATTATGCGTTGACTGGCTCGGGCGCGCACTCCCCACTCAGCTCTAAGGGCAGGGTGATGGTGAGCGTGCACTGGTCGTGGCCGCGCAGCAGGGTTTCGACGTGCTCGATCACGACCGGCTGCCCCAGGATGCCCTCCCACAGCCGCCGGTACCAACCGGCGCCGCAAAAGCAGAAGGTGGGTGAGAGCTGAGTGGGGATCTCATCCAGGTAGGGATGGACGAAGGGGCAGTGACAGTACGCCTTGCGCCGCTCGGCGGGCGTGGCGCCGTTCTGGTAGCCTTCCGGGTTGAAGGGGTTCTTGCGCATGTAGAGCACATTGCCGCGCCGCACCGGCTTCTCATACCAGAAGTCGTCTGCGTACATCTCGTGCAGGATGTCGTCAAAGGCGCCGTTCTCGTAAATGGCGCGCAGAGCTTCGATGCGTTCCTGGGGGAAGACATGGGCGCAGTGCGATACCACCAGGCATTTTTTCTCATCATCAGCGGTCAGCCCGTCCAGGCGCGCCATGGCGCCCTGGATCCAGGCGGTATACTCTTCGAACGACGAAGCGGGGGTGATGGATTCGATGCCCTGCATCAGGCTGCGGCGGGCTTCGGCGCCCAGCACCTTCTCGGCGCCCTCCGCCAGCAGGCGGTCCCACTCGTGCAGGATCACCTGTACCTCGGTGCGGTTGTTCTCTGGCTGTTCAGCATCCAAGACCCGGTAGATTTCGCGGCGGAAGAGCGAGGTCGTCCAGGCGTGCTGTTCCATGTATTCGTATACCTTCAATACGGTATCGCGCATGGTTTTGTGTGCGCCGTGGTGGAACATGGTCAGTGCGGGGGCAGCTTCCAGCGTGCGGGTGTGGATTTCAGCGCTTTCCACCGGCTGGTCTACCGGGAAGGCGGCCTCGATCAGGAAGCCATCCTTCACCGCCCCGCCGTGAAAGATGACCATGGCATCTCCGGAAATGGCCTCCCCACAGGCGAGGCGCAGGCGGTCGAACAGCGGCGGGATCTGGTCACGGGTATCGATGCGGGTTTTCAGGCAGGCGACCTGCACAGGTTCTAAGCGTTGGTATAAGATCGGATTGGCATTCATCGTTTTTGTATCCTCGTGTGTAATTCCTGAATATCGTGTGAGAAAAGGTACTCGGCAAATTCCCGGTAGTCAAACCCCTCTACGGCAGGGATCAAACCGGCCTGCTGCATGCCGTGCTGGGACAGCCCCCACATGCCGGTGAACAGCATCAGCATGTATTTCATCCCCAGCAGGCGCCGGCGCTGCCAGGCGGTGGTTTCACCGAAATAGCAGGACAGCATCACATCCTCCAGCTCCGGTGGGATGGGGCCTTCACTGTCGTGGGTGTAGACCACGGTTGCCAGGTCGTAGTAGATGTCGCCCAACCCGGCAAATTCCCAGTCCAGCACGATGATGCTTTGTTCTGCTCCACGGAAGAGATAATTGACCGACACCAGGTCATTGTGGCAAAAATGCTGCCAGCTCGATGAATCAAGCTGCTGATCGGCCTGCACCGCCTGCATGGTTTGCAGACAGCCGTCAAAACCAGGCGGCAGCGGCACGCTGAAACTGTGGGCTGTTTCCAGGTAAGATGTGACCCGTTGGAAAGGCGAAAAGATCGCCCCGTTGGGCGGCAGGGCGTGGATGCGCTTGACCGTCTCGGTCAGCAGGCGCACGTTCTCAGGGGTGCGGAACTCCTGATGATCCAAGTGCCGTCCAGCGATCCAGCGGGTGACCAGGTGTCCCTCGGGCTGGATGAAGGCGACGACCTGCGGGGCCAGGCCGGCTGCGGCAGCGTTCTGCAAGGCTGCTACCTCATGCTCGCGGTTGATACCAAGGCGTTGTGTGTTCTGACCGCTGATGCGCAGCACAAAGCCTTCCCCATCCACGCACACCCGGTAATTGGCGTTGGTCAGGCCGGCAATCCGAGTCACCTGGATATCTTTGGCCTCCTTCCAGGCGGGCACCCTGGCGATGATCTGATTGACCTCATCCATATTGTTCTCTCAGCCAATGCAGCCGCTTTTCGATGCGGGCGACAAACTCGGGCGCCTGGATCCTCCAGCTTGGGTTGGGGTCGGTGAGGATGAAGTTTGCCAGCATCATGGCCTGCGCGGCCAGGAAGGCGCCGATCTCGCCGGGGCAGCGCTCTGGCCAGGGCAGGATACGCGTGTATCCTTCCTGGAAAGCAGCTTGCCTGGCAAAGAAGGTGTCATCCAGATGGTAATACAGCGTGGTGGCAATATCCTGCACCGGCCAACCCCACATCAAATCCTCGAAGTCGATTGGCGAGAGCCTGCCGCGCCAGATGCGCACGTTCCACTGGTGCAGGTCATTGTGTAAAATGCGCATTGGCTCGTCGCTGGCCTGCAAGCGATCAATGGCTGCCTGCACCCAATCGATGGACTCTTGAAAGATACTGCACCGCTCCGGGGGGAACAGGTCGGCGAAGGGTTGCTCGAACAGGAGAACCGGTTCTGGGAAGGGGAAAACCCGGTCAAAGCAAAGCAGATCAACACCCGGCGGCGGCTGGTAGGCCAGGGCATGCTGGTGCAAGCGGGCCATCAGCTCACCCAATTTCGCCATGTTGGCTGGGGTGATATGTTCAGCCAGGTCGGTGCCTGGCACCCAGGAAAAGATGGCGCACAGGCGCGGCTGGGGGACGCCGGGCGCGCCTGCCTGGACGACCAGGCTCCCGTCCTTCGTCGCCAGTGGGTGCGGCACGCTCAGGTCGGTGTCGCGGGCCAAAGCCCGCAACCAGTCCATTTCGGCAGCCACGTGATCGTGGGTGTGCCCGCCCTCGGGCAGGGTGACGCGCAGAATGTATTTCTCGCCTTGGGCGGTATCTATCCGGAAAATGCAGTTTAAATCGTTGGTGACCAGGCGCAGGCGGGCCACCTCCAGGTCATATTGCTGGAGGGCGTTCCAGGCCAGCGGGCGCAGGCGGCGCGCCTGTCCAAGCTCGGTGAGGCTGCGGAAGGGTTTCATACGAATGCTTTACTCTGCGCTAAGCAGAATGGTTCAAAGTCCGGTTAATTACCAGACTGCCGCTTATAGGAGGCGCGCACATTGGCTTCAAAGCGGTGCCCGACAGCCTGCCAGGCGGCGAAAGGCTCCGGCAGTGTCTGGCACAGTGCGTCTTCCACGCTGCCACCAGCCTGCACCACCCGCCCAACCAGCGCCTCCAAAGCCAGGATGTACTCTGCCTCCAGGGCCAGGTCGGTTTTGCTTCCTAATGGTCCGTGGCCTGGGACGAAGGTTTCGATATCCCAGTCTGCCATGTCTTTGAGCAGCGCCACCCACTCAGCCGGGAAGCCAAAGGGCATGAAGGGCTGCGATTGGAAGAAACCGAGGTCGCCAATGAAAGCCACCCCTTCCTGCGGCAGGCGCAGCAGGCAGTCACTGAGGGTGTGTCCCTTGCCGGTGGCGATCAGCTCGGCGGTGCGCCGGGCGCCGTGAAAGGTGATCTTCCCCGCGAAAATCTGGTTGGGCAGGGTCGGCTGCAGGGTGGGCAGCGCCTGCAGGGTATGGCGCTGGCGGGCAATAGAAATCTCGAGCGCTTTGCGTTGGTTGGCTTTCTTCTCGCTCGCCAGCCGGGTTTCAGTGTCATGTAATTCTGCCTCCAGGGGGGCGGGGTTTGCCTTATCCGCGAGCATTTCCTGGGCAATGGGAAGCATTGCCTGGCGCGTCTCAGGCGTTGCCAGGATGCCCCTGCCGGCGAAAACCTGCAGCCCACCCCAATGATCGGGGTGCCAGTGGCTGATGATCACGGCTGCCGGGTTCTGCCCGGCTATCTGCCGGCAGGCTTTTAACAGGTCCTCGGCAGCCTGGGGATTTTCAAAGGCGTCGAAGACCAGTGCCTGATCACCCAGGTTGATCAGCCCGGCGTTCGAGAAACTTGCCCCTGACTCGGTGGCGATAGCTGCATATACACCATCGGCAAGCTGATGGAGGGTGAAGTGTTCAGATTGGTTTGAATTTTTCATCCTGGCTTTTCTCCTGAACTATCCCTGCCCGGCAACCCACAGCCAGGTATCGGTGACCAGCATGGTGTGCATCACCGAGCGGTACAAGGCGTCGGCGGGCGGCTCGTTGGCGGTGGCAAAGACGCGCGTGCAGCCCAGTTTCTGCAGGCGGCGCATCCCCTCGAAGAGCACCACTTTGCCCAGGCCCTTGCGCCAATGCTCGGCGGCGGTTCCCACCAGCACACACACCGCGCTGCGGGTGTAATCGTCATAGGCGATGGTGGCGAAGGAGGCAATCTCGCCCGACGGGGCGATAGCGACGATATCCAGGTCGCGGCGGTAGAGCGGCATGGATTGGACGTTCTGGTACCAGGACCAATCTCCATCGTAGTGCTCATCACCTTCATCGGAATGGAAGGCGCGCCAGGAAGCCCAGCCGCGCGCCGGGTGCTCGTCGAGTGCCCCCATCGAGCGGATGGTATAGCCGGGCGGAATCGCTGTCTCCGGGATTGGCGCGTCCAGGTCGCGCCGCCAGTGGTGCCCAAAGCCGTCAGCTTTTTGATAGCCCAGGCGGTGCATGCTTTCCTGGCGCCGGGTGTCATCGGAGAATATCGGCAGGTAATGATAGGGCCGCCCGCTTTGGGTCAGATCGAAGAAGTGCGCCTGGGCATACGCCAGCATTTCCTCTTCGAGTGCTGGCGTGCAGTATTTTGGATGCACATGCAGGCGGATCTCATCGCGACTGAGAGCGTTGAGCACGCCGGCGATCTGCCCATCCTCTGTCTCCCAGATGGCTGAGGCTTTTTCTACCGATTCGCAGAAGCGGCAGTTCTCGATAAAATGCCAGCGCCAGTAGTCCAGCCGGGCCACGTGCCAGCTGTGTTCCAGGCGGGCGTTGAGCAGAAATACGGCGCGCAGGAAGTTGCGCAGGCGAAAGAAATCAGCTTCATCTTGGAGCGTTCTTTGGATCAGGGTCATGGGTTTGCTTGATTGATGGTTAGATTAAACCATATTTCTGCCCCGCCGTTGAACCTGCCAATGACGATATCCAGATCACCGTCTCCGTCCAGGTCGCCCAGCATGGGCATGCTGCTCATCTCGTCATCCTGACCCAGGCGCAGACCGCTGTCGATGAAGGTGCCATCCTGGTAGAGCCAAACCTCATTGGGGCGGTCCATGTTGGCGATGACCGCGTCCAGGTCGCCATCCAGGTCAAGGTCGCCCACTGCCAGGTCGGCACCCATGGTGTGGTTGAACAGCTCTCCGCTGTCGCTGAACTGCCCGAAACCGTCATTCCAGAACAGCCGCCCGGGCTGGCTGCCGGTCTCGCGAAAGCCATTGGCAACCAGGGCGTCCAGGTCCCCGTCGCCGTCGAAGTCCGCCAGCCCGATCCCACCCAGGGTGACCTGAGTATCAGCCATCTGCCACCCGGCGGTGAACCCGCCCTGCCCATCGTTGAGTTCCACCACGTAGCCTTCGCCCCAGTTTTTGCCGAAGTAGTCCACATCGCCATCCCCATCCAGATCGCCCCAGGCGAGGGTATCTTCGTCCAACAGTAGCCCGCTATCGCTGAAGACAGCCTGCCCATCGTTCAGGTAGATGTGGTCAGGCACGCCCGCGTCGCTGTAGTAGGCGACGTGCACATCCAAGTGCCCATCGCCATTCAGGTCAAGCAGGTGCACTTCAACCCCGCTCCAGCGGGCATCATCAAACGCCTGATCGCTGCCGGAGAACATGCCCGTCCCGTCGTTCAGGTAGACCAGGCTGGTTAAGCTCGACTGGTGGCAAGTGATGAAGGCATCCAGGTCGCCGTCTGCATCGAAATCAGCCAACGCCACGCCATGCCCGAATTCGGTGAGCTGCTGCCCGGTATCCACAAAACCGCCGTGGTCATCGTTCAACCAGACCTGGGCGGGGTTGTGCATCGGGTTGGCCAAAACCATATCCAGGTCGCCATCCCCGTCCAGGTCACCCAACCCTGCCTGGAAGGTTTCGGGGGAGGTGAATGCCTGTTGGCTGTATGCCAGGTTCAGCAGCACCGCCGGTGTGTTGCTCGCGGCCGGCGTCTTGGCTTCCTCTATGGCAGCGAGGATCTCGCGCACAAAGGGCTGGCTGGCATAACCATCCCGGGCGGTGACAACCAGGCCATCCCGCTCAACCCGCCTGCCGCTGCAGGTTCCACCCGCATCTCTTAACATCTCGCAGGTCTGGCTAAGCTCGCCGGTGACCGTCAGTCCATCCACCACCTGAGCATAAGCCAGGATGCGCGGCCCGCTGCAGATGGCAGCCAGCACCACACCCTGCGCAACAGCTTGCTGGGCGATGCGATTAGTCTCAGCGTGGGCGGAGCCAAAGGTCAGGTCGTTATCGCACAGGAATGCCACCGCGGCGTAATTCTCCACCTGTACATCCTCAAGGAGTAGGTCTGGTTCCACGTCCAGGTCCGAGCCTTTGGCGTTCAGCGGTTCCATAGTTCTGGATGCCACGACGATGTCATATCCGGCATCTTCCAATGCCGGCCTTATTGTGGTGTAGATCAGGTCGATGAAGCGGTCGCCGAAGACCAGCAACACCGTACCAGTGGCTGGTTCTGGCGTTGGCGTCGGTGGTACTGAGGTCGCCGTCGGGGGAGGGGGCGCTGTATGGGTTGGATTTGCCGTGGGGCGCGCCTGGCTTGATACTGTCTCAGGGGGCGCTTGCGTTTGTGCCGGTGGCTCGGATGGTGTGCAGGCTGTGCTAAGTACAACTAGAATTATCAGGGTGGATAACAAATTTCTCTTCATCTGATACCTTTGATCTTGTCTGGTGAAAGAACCTGGTGGATGAAAGGCTATCGCTGTGCACCAGGATCGCCTGGTGCAGGGATGTCACGGCACCTGCCACACAATGGTAGCGCCGACATGGCGCTCCAGGTATGAGCCGGCGCCCGAGGCGACCATTGTACCGTCAGGCGACCAGGAGACACTCCACACCGGCAGGCGATTGTGGCGCTCTTCGGCATAGGCCTGCCCGGTGATGGGATCCCACAGTACGATGCGCCGGTCTTCCCCGGTTGAGGCCAGCAGCGATCCATCCGGTGACCAGGCAAGCCCTCTGGCGAAGCCGCTGTGGGCATCAATCGTCAGGGTTAATTCGCCGCTGGTGGGGTCCCACAGGCGCACTTGCCCATCCTGGTGGGCGGTGGCTAACGTATTACCATCCGGCGACCAGGCCAGCCCGTTGACATCGCAGCGCGCTCCGGTGTAATCGGGGATGGTTTGCCGCAGCTGACCGGTGGCCGCGTCCCACAGGTGAATACTGCCGTCAAGCTCGCCTGTCGCAATGGTGCTGCCGTCCGGCGACCAGCCGATGCTGATCACCATGGAATAGGATGGGCTGCGCCAGCTTGCCAGCCTTTGCTGCGTGGCAACATCCCAGATCTGCACCTCGGCGCTGTTGGTGCCAACCACCAGGCGCTGACCATCGGGTGACCAGCCCACGCAGAATGCCCAGCCGGTTTTCAGTGTAGCGATTGCGGATTGGGCAGCTGCATCCCACACCTTGACGTAGCCATCCGAGTTGCCCGAGGCGAGCAGGCTGGTGCCATCTGGCAGGATGGGTGACCACGCCAGACCCCAGGTAAATCCGGCATGCCCTTCCAGCACCCCCACCTCCTGCCGCGAGGAGGTATTCCATATCCTGATCTTGTTCGTATCGGCGGTGGCCAGCAGGATGCCATCCGGTGACCAGTCCTGGCTGTAGGCTGGCCCCTTGCCTGTGCCCAGGTCGGCTAACTCGCGCAGGGCCAGAACGTTGCGTCGGGTGGGGATGGGTGGGAGGTTTGTTGCGGTAGGCATGGCTGTCTCCGTGGGTGGAATGGTGGTTGGGGTTTGGGTGGCTGGTACCCTGGTTGCGGGTACGCTTGTGGGTGCTGGTGCACTTTCCTCGCCTGGTTGGCAGGCGGTGAGCAGCGCGACCAGGAGCATGCTAATCAGCAGACTGTATGTTATTTTCATGGTGAGCCCTCCTTATCAATTACTCCAAACAGTGGCTTTCAGTTCTACGGATGCCAATATCTATATAATTTCTTCACATAATTTCTTCACTCTTTGCGCAGCGGAGCTCCTGAAGTACAATTCAGCATCTAAAAGCAGGTTGGAAAGTACACAGCATGCCGCAAATTTCACTTCCTCATTCCCGCACCCTGGTGATGGCCTGCGCCACGGTCATCGAAGAGATGCTGCCGCTGATGCCGGAAGGTATGCAGCACCAGGTTTTTGATTTTGGCCTGCATATCAACCCTGACCGTCTTCGCCGCGCCTTGCAAGAAGCAATCGACGCGGTCAACGGCCAGTTTGATACCATTATCCTGGGCTACGGCATGTGTTCGCAAGCCATCGTTGGCATTCAGGCCAACGGCTGCCGGTTGGTGGTGCCGCGGGTGGATGATTGCATCGCCATTTTCCTCGGCTCGCGCAGCGCATACGCGGCCCAATGCCAGGCTGAACCGGGCACCTACTATCTGACCAAAGGCTGGATCGAGGTGGGCGATACGCCATTTTCTGATTACGAGCGTTCCGTCCAGCGCTACGGGAAAGAGCGCGCCGAAATGATCTATAAGCTGATGATGGGCAACTACCGGCGGCTGGCGCTGATCAACACCGGTCAATACGAGCTGGAAAAGTACCGTGACTATACCCGGTGCACCGCAGAGAAGTTTGGGCTGCGCTTTGAGGAGATCGAAGGCTCGGATGCCCTGCTGCGAAAAATGCTGCTCGGACCCTGGGATGAGGAGTTTGTGGTGATCGAGCCGGGGGAGTTTTTCGCCTTACGGCACTTTTATAACTTTGAGGATGGTGATGCTTGAGTTTTACGGTTGATTTTGAGCCAGTGGGGCGGCGCGTACCCTGCAAAGCCGGGGACACGCTCCTGGAGGCGGCCCAGCGCGCCGGCATCGTGCTTAATGCTACCTGCGGCGGCGAAGGTATCTGTGGGCGCTGCATCGTCAAGGTGATCGCTGGCGAGGTATCCACACCCAACCTCACCGAAGTCGCCGAACTGGGTGAAGAGCAAACGGAACATGGCTGGCGCCTGGCTTGCCAGACCGAAGTTCAGGGGGAGGTGCGGGTCCATATTCCTCCAGATTCATTCGCCACAGCCCAGCGCACCCAGACCGAAGGCCAGGGCCTGCCGGTGGCATTGGACCCGGCGGTGCGCGCCGTGCATGATGTCCATCTCTCCCCGCCAGGCTTAAACGATCTGCGTTCGGATGCTGCCCGCCTGCGCGATGCGCTGGGCGCGCCAGAACTGGTCTTCCCCGCTGCCGTACTGCGCACGCTGCCCAGCGACCTGCGGGAGAACAATTTCCAGGCAAGCGTCTTCTTGCGCGGCTCGACGGTGGTAGGCGTGCGCCCGCCGGGCACAATCCCCCTGGGGCTGGCGGTGGATTTAGGCACCACCAAGCTGGCGGCCTACCTGGTCGACCTGGAAAGCGGGGAGACTCTTGCTGCAGCCGGGGCGATGAATCCGCAGATCGCTTATGGCGAAGACGTGATGGCACGCATCCGCCACGCCATCGGTCAGCCGGAAGGCGCTGAGCAGCTGCGCCGGGCGGCGTTTGAGGCCTTGAATGACCTGGCCCGCCGCCTGTGCGCCCAGATCGGGCGTTTAACCGGCGATATTACCGATGCGGTGGTGGTGGGGAATACTGCCATGCACCACCTGTTTTTGGGACTGCCGGTAGCGCAGTTAGGCCTGGCTCCCTACGTGCCCGCCGAAAGCGCCGCCCTGGACATCTCTGCCCGGGAGCTGGACCTGGCGCTTGCCCCCGGTGCGCAGGTGCACCTGCTGCCCAACATTGCCGGCTTTGTCGGCGCCGACCATGTGGCTATGCTGCTAGGCTCGGGGATGCTCGACCAGGGCGGGATAGTGCTCGGGCTGGATATAGGCACCAATACCGAGATCAGCCTGATCACCCCGCAGGGCCATTTTGCCTGCTCGACCGCCTCCGGCCCGGCCTTTGAAGGCGCCCACATCCGTCACGGCATGCGCGCCGCGCCCGGCGCGATCGAAAAAGTGCTCATCCATGACGGGCAGATCAAGCTGCAAACGATCGACAATCAGCCGCCGGTCGGGCTGTGCGGCTCGGGCATTCTCGACCTGATCGCCCAGATGCGTAGGGCGGGGATGCTCAACAATCGCGGCGCCATCACCGGGCAGGGCTTTGAGAGCCGCATCCGAGGTGGCGGGCACGGCAAGGAGTTTGTGCTGGTGCCCGGCGCTGAGAATAACGGTATGGAGATCACCTTCGACCGCGATGACGTCACCGAGATCCAGCTTGCCAAGGGTGCCATGCGGGCGGGCGAGGAGATCCTGCTGAAAAAGGCGGGTATCACCGCGCAGGATGTGGATAAGGTGTTCATTGCCGGGGCTTTTGGCACCTATCTGGATGTGCAGAGCGGGATTGACATCGGCATGTTCCCCCGCCTGGGCAAGGATCGCTTCTTCCAGGTGGGCAACGCCGCCGGCGCCGGGGCGCGCATGGCGCTGCTCTCGCAGCAGGTGCGCGAGCGGGCTATCCATGTCGCCCGGAAGGTGAGCTACGTTGAGCTCTCGTCCGAGCAATCGTTCTCGGCGACCTTTGCGCGCGAGCTTAATGCTGGAATAATCAGGCTTTGAAATAAACCCAAAGGGGATTGCCCTCAGGCATGGCTGCAAGCTCGAGGGCCAGCCGGTCAGATTTTCGCGTGAGGTGACAGAAGGTCAATGATCCGCTGAGCGGACTGGCGACCTGAAATCATGGCGGTGGGCATCCCTGTACCCGGTCGCGTGCTGGCGCCAGTAAAGAACAGGTTTTGGTAGTGTGAATGCTGGAAGTCGGGACGAAAATAACCCAACTGGGTCAAATTGTGGCACAGCCCGTGGGTAGATCCTTTCACCAGGTTATAGCGTTTGTTCCAGGTGAGCGGGGTGAAGTTGACTTCGAATTTGATGTGCTGTTCAAGATCGTGGATACCCAGCGTCCGCAGGCGACGGAAAACATCCCCGCGGGCTTTGTCGCGCAGGGCATCCCAATCCTGGGCTCCATTCTCGGACAGGTGACCTACCGGTACGATGGCGATCAAGGTGTCTTGTCCTTCAGGCGCCATAGCTGGATCAAGCCGCGCCGGGGCATGGATATACAGGCTGGGGTTGGCTGGCAGGCTTAAGTCCTGGATGATGCTCTCAAAGTTGTTGCGGTAGTCATCTGCCAGGAAAAGAGTGTGCGGGCCAAGTGCAGCATAAGGTCTGTCCACGCCCCAGAAGAAGCTGATCACCGAACACGAGTACTGTTTGCGGGCGAGTTTGCCAACCTGACCATCCGGTGGAAGAAGGTTTTGATACACATAAGGCAGGTCTGCATTCGCCAGGATTGCATCGGCCTCCAACAACCGGCCTTCCACGATTACCCCGCGGGCACGTTTTCCATTGACCTCAATGCGATCCACTGCCTGATTGAAGCAGAATTCCACACCCGCCTGCTGAGCCAAAGACATGAGCGCCGCGACCACGCGATACATGCCGCCTTTCGGATACCAGACACCGTGGGCCAGCTCGGTATAAGGCATCAGCGAGAAGGTCGCCGGCGCGTCGAAAGGGCTCAGCCCCATGTATACGTCCTGAAAGGTGAAGGCGGTCTTTAAACGTGGACTGTTGAAGTAGCGCGCCATATTGGCATAATGTTTCACCAGCGGCTTCACCTGATGCAGCAGGGGAATATTACCCGGCTTGAAAAAGTCCCGGGCATGGCGAAAATCAGGGAGCACCAGTTTCTCCATGCCCAGGTGGTAGTGGCGATGCCCTTCGTCCAAATAGCGCAGCAAGCCGAGGAAGCTGCCCGGCTCAATGGCTTCCAATTGCTCCTGCATGGCTTGCAGGTCCGAAGTAAGCGCCAGCTGGCTGCCGTCATCAAAAACCAAGCGGTAATTCGGGTCGACTCTCTGCAAGTCCAGCGATTCGTGCAAGGAAGCACCCAGCGCCGTAAATTCTGATGCGTAGAGCAGAGGCATAACCAGCAGGGTAGGGCCGGTGTCAAAATGGTGGCCATCGCGGCTGATCTGGTCGCAGCGCCCGCCGGGACGAGCATTTTTCTCGATCACGGTCACTTGCAGGCCGTGTTTCGCTAAATGGATCGCCGCGGTCATCCCGCCGATGCCAGCACCGATAACGATTACGTTGTTTATTTTCATCGCTCTTCAATCTGGACAGGTCATTTTGGCTGAATTGCGCCTTCCGTTTTTATTCCATAAGGGCGTAAACATAGAAAGCATGATGGTACACCCCATCCACAGGCTGGCCCACAAGCTCTTCCGTTCCGGGTATGCTGAACGAAGGCAATAGTTGTCTCGTTCGATGGCGCGCAACATCCATTCGAAGCGCGCGGTATAGGCATAACCCGCCAGGCGGCAGCGCAGGCTTTTAACCTGGGCAAGACTTTTCCGGCCCGCCTTGAAATTCTTACGCGCCAGGCGGACTCGCCCGCAAACCCATTCCCGGTAAGCACGGCTTTTTACATCATACGGGGAGATAGCGCGCCTGTGGAGAACTTCGCGGGGGATGTTGAAATAACCGGCTTGGGTGTCCTCGATGGTATCGCGCAGCATATGCGTGATATGTGCAGCAGTCACCGCCTGGTAACGGACCTGGGGGTCAGGTGCGGGGTCATCATGACCGATGAAATAGTACATTGCCTCTGTAACCGCAACAGCCAGGTTGTTCGTGTAGTTGGACAACTCGTCCTGGGAGATGATCTGCCCATGTCGCGCGGCGTCAAAGGCCATTACCGCCATCATATTACGCAGGTAAGCCTGCAGCCCACTGTTTTTTTCGGTATCCTGTGCGACCAGGTGCGCTAACATCTGCTCTTCAGCACACAACCCTGGTAGTGCTTCCCGTTGATAACAAGCCTCCAATAGAGCCTGCTGGCGATGGAGGAACGCGAGCTTCGTTTCCTGTGTGCCTGGTTGCTCATCGAGAATATCATCTACCCAGCGAAAATAGCCATATGCCCGGTAGGCATCGGCAACCCGTTGGCGATCAACGAAGAAACGAATCGTATAGTAGGTTTGCTTACTGGCTGATTTGGTGATGGCAGCGGCGAGGGATTGACGGGGGTCAGCTTTTCCTTTCATCATCTTGCCTCGATTTGGTGGGCTGGTGCGGACTCTAGCGGACGACATATTCTTTAACAGTCTACGTGGTTTTCGTTTCAATGTTGCTAAAGTAGAGTATAGAAAGGATGCTCCGGTTGGGTTGCAGTTGGCGCGCCAAAGAGGGGTTTGGGCCAGCCCAATAAATTAAAGTTTACACCGGGGTGGGGTAGATGCGGGTGATCAATACTCGTCCCAATGGCTCAGCATGGGGTGCAGATTGGGGAAGAGCACCCGCACCAGCGGGATGGCTAATCCGCTGGCCTCCATCCCTGCCTGCTGGATGATCTCCTCTGGCTCATCGGAGCCGATCAGCAGGCGGGCGAACTCTGCACCGCCGTGCAGGCGGTTGGGGGCAGCTGATGTGGGTTCGATCTCTACTTTTCCCTCCCGGATCTCCAGGGTTGCCTGTTGATTTCCGGCATCCAATAGCAGGCTGCCCTGCCAGCTGGAGAAGTGCGATTGCGCCAAGCGGGCTTTGAACAGAGGCACCAGCTTGTGCAGGGTGCTGCTCAGGTTGACCAGCCGCACGCGCCAGCCCGAGATGTCAAAGTAGCGGTCTTCGACGATGCAGGCGCCCTTGCGCAGCAGCTGCAGCATGGGATGGGCATGCGGCAGGGTGAAGAATGCCAGGCTTTCGTACTCCCCACTTTTAAACAGCTCGCGCAAGACCGCCCGCCCCTGCTGAGGGTCGCCGGCAGCTTCATGGCAGGTCAGCACTTTTGGATTGTCTTCCGCCGGGAAGGCGCGGATGTATCCCTCCAGGTCCCCTGTTTCACTAAACCAGGCGTATACGCCGATATCTTCCGGATGGCGTTTACGGTAGGTTGGGCGGATAGCCGTGCCGGTGAAGCTGGCGTGGGTCTGGTTGTAGAGCGCGTCCATTTCAAGGACTTGCTCTGGCTTCAACGGCTGGTAGGGCTTAGCGGGACCTCCGTTGGGCAGCTCCTCCAGCTTCAGCCGGTAAGTGACATAGTTCCAGGCGCGCGCATAGCCCATCTCGACGTAGTGCCGCCCGCGCAGGATGCTCAGGTCATAACCGTCCTGCAGCATGGCAGCAAAGGAGGCATTGGCAGCCCGGTGCATCACGCCCTGTTTGCGGTAATCCGGGTGGGTCGCTACCGCGCCGATACCGGCGACCTTGAGCTGCACCGACTCCACGCGCATCTGGTAGCCCCACACCCCCCAATGGTGGATCAGCTTGTCACCCTCCAGTACGATGCGCGAGACGTTCCAATCGTAATGGCTGTTGCCGATGTAGTTGTCACAGAACTGATCGACATACTTACCTTCGGTGAAGACATCTGCACCCAGCTGCGCCATGGAGCGCAAGTGCTGGTGCTCATCGGGAGAGATCATTCGAATTTCAGCAGTTGTCATCGTGGTCACCTTATGCCAGGTATTTCATCCCGATGATGCCGGAAGCCCTCAGGATGCCGGAAAGGACGCAGGGTGATGCTCATAGGTATTTCATCATGGGATTAGACGAAAAGGTTTCTTGGGATCGAATATGGGATCGAAGAAGCCCAGGCAGGGAAGGTCATCCTCGATACAGCGGATTTTGTAGCGATTCCTGGTCTGTATCTCTTCGTCTGGCTCGTCCAGGTATTGGGCGTAATACACCAGCTCCTGCATCTGGATCAGGCGCAGGAACAGCGGCAAGCGGTTCAGCCATTCATCGCTCAGGGTGTTCTCGCGGCTGTAACCTGCCATCACCTGGTTCCATGTAGTGCTCCATGAAAGCCTTGCGCTCTGCCAGCGGACGGAACATCGACCCGGCCGACGCCGCCCTCCCAGGCGCAGGCGATGTCGTATATGAACCAGAAGTAGCAGCTATCGTCGAAATCGAAGACGGTGATGTCACCGTTGTCGTAATCGACGGTGAAGTTGCCATCGTTGAAGTCGTTGTGGATCAGCCCGTAGGAATCTACATCCTTGGGTAGGGCCCGCAGCTCAGCAATGAGCTGGTCATATTTTGTGCCGATGGCGGGCAGCTGCTCTCGGTAAGGGAAGCCGCTGGCGTGTTTCCCAATTGAACCACTCTGGTCGTTTGATCGCACTGCTCAACGGCTGGTAGGTTTTTGCACAGGCGGTGCATCTGGCCGAGCACCTGCCCCCAGTTCTGAAAATACTCCTCGATGGGGGCGTCAACCCGGTAGCGGTAGTCATTATCCGGCATGCGCATGCCGCGACCTTTGACGAACGAGACGGCAATGAAAGGTATGCCTGCGGCAGGAAGCACTTCGATCAGGTTGCCATGCTCCGATAGGATGGGGAGGGAGACGCGCACGCCGCCCTCCGCCAGGTGGTTTATGAAGTGCAGCTCCGCCTGGATCTGCTCCACCGGGCGGTCAGGGTTGTATGAGAGGCGCAGGATGCGCGCCTGCCCGTTGCGCTGGTATTCATAGACCAGGTTGGCGCAGCCTTCCGAGTCGGGGATCTTGATCAAACCGGCTTTGGATGTGCCAAACAGCCGGGCAGCCGGCTCAAGTACCTCGCGTTCGCAAATTTGGGTGATTTCTTCTCTGTTCATCGTGCCCTCCCTAAACCTTACTCCAACGCTGCTGACTAAGTTCAAGTTATTACGCCGGTAATTTTAGCACCCGTTGTGCGCCTAAGAAGCTTTCAGGTATAAAAAAGAGGAACGACTAAAACGACGAGGAACGACTAGGAGAGGGGTCAGTGCACGTGCCAAGTGTCACGTTACATGTGTTATAGAAAAGGACTGGTGAGGGTGCATGAGGGGGCTCCATATGGGGGGCAGGGGGCAGGGGTCAAGGGTCAAGGGTGTAGACACAAGGGGTTAAGAAAAAGACTGGCGAGGGAGCGCCAGTCCGCGGGTATTATAGCACAGATATTCTAGTTTCACAAGGCCAAAACGAGCCCGTTACTCGCAGTGACATTCACCAGGTGTGTTACCTGTCGCATTGGATTCCACCCCTTGACGGTTTTAATACCGGTCGGTACACTAACACTTCTTTGGAGGTGATATGTCCCATTGGTCTAATGACTCCATCTTCTACCACATTTACCCGCTTGGGCTGACCGGCGCGCCGGAGCACAGCGATTTCTCACAGCCGCCGGTCGCCCGCCTGGAGCAGCTCTATGCCTGGATTCCCCACCTGAAAGCGCTGGGGGTCAACGCCCTCTACCTGGGGCCGTTGTTCGAGTCCACCGCCCATGGCTACGATATCGCCGATTACTACCATGTAGACCGCCGCCTGGGAACGGATGAGACCCTGGCGCAGCTGAGTGCCGCCCTGCATGCCAACGGCATCCGCCTGGTGCTGGATGCGGTGTTCAACCACGTGGGGCGCGATTTCTGGGCTTTCCGCGACGTGCAGCAGCGCGGTCGGGATTCGCCCTACTGCGACTGGTTCCACAACCTGCGCTTCGATGCCCGCAGCCCTCACGGTGACCCGTTCACCTACGAGCCGTGGGCCGGGCATTACGACCTGGTCAAGCTCAACCTGGGCAACGCAGCGCTGCGCGAGCACCTGTTCGGTGCCGTGGCATCCTGGATGGACGCCTTTGCCATCGATGGGCTGCGCCTGGATGCCGCCGATGTGATCGAGGCGGATTTCCTGCGCGCCCTGGCGGTCTTTTGCAAGGGACGCCGCCCCGATTTCTGGCTGCTGGGCGAGATCGTGCAAGGGGATTACCGCCGGCTGGTCAACCCGGGGATGCTCGATTCGGCTACCAATTACGAATGCTACAAGGGGCTGTATTCCAGCCTGGATGCCGCCAATTACTTCGAGATCGCCTATGCGCTCAACCGCCAGTTTGGTGAAGGCGGGCTGTATCAAAATTTACCGCTGTACAACTTCGTCGACAACCACGATGTCAACCGCGTTGCCAGTAACCTGAAGAAAGCAGCGCACCTGTACCCGTTGTACTGCCTGCTGTTCACCATGCCGGGCGTGCCGTCGATCTACTATGGCAGCGAATGGGGGCTGGAAGCCCGGCGCACGCCGCACAACGACCGCATGCTGCGCCCGCAGCTTGATCTGGAGGCGGTGCGGCAGGGCGCCCCTCACCCGCGCCTGGCAGAGGATATTACCCGGTTAGTCGCGTTGCGTGCCTCGCTGCCTGCCCTACGCTATGGGGAGTACCGCCAGCTGTATGTGTCCCCCCAGCAGTTTGCCTTTGCCCGCTTTACTGCCGATGAGCACGTGGTGGTGCTGCTCAACGCAGCGGACGCGCCGGCGAGGTTTGATGTTCCTGTGCCGGCGGGCGCCACCCAGGCAATAGACTTGCTCAATGGCGGCGAGCATTTCGCCGTTCAGCAGGGGCGGTTGAAGGTCCCAGAAGTACCCGCGTGCTGGGGGCGAGTCCTACAGGTGACCGCGTAAGGGCGGGTCTGTTCCAGCAGGACTTCAACGCTCGTTGCGTTTCGAGTAAAGACCCGCCCTTGTCCATCGATTGGTATCCATTGCAACAATTTAGCATTAATGCTATGATTATGATATGGAATTTGAGCGTTTGCTTGAGCTGATCGGGGATGAGCCGGTCTTTGAGACTGCCCTGCTGCTGGCTGGCAAGATGGACCCGGATATCGTGCGCCTGCAGCTCACACGCTGGACAAAGGGCGGGCGGCTGTACCAGCTGCGCCGCGGCCTGTATGCACTTGCCCCACCTTACCAGAAGGTGAAGCCGCACCCCTTCCTGGTCGCCAACCGCATGCAGCGGGCTTCTTATGTCAGCGGGCAATCCGCGCTGGCGTACTACGGGCTGATCCCGGATACCGTGCAGGTCACCCTCAGCGTGACCGCGGGGCGCCCGGAACACCTGGAAACACCCCTGGGTGTTTTTGAGTTCCAGCATCTTCAGCCTCGTCTGCTGCGTGGCTACCGCATGCTGACCCTGGGAGGCGATCAGCATGCGCTGGTTGCCTCCCCCGAAAAGGCCCTGCTTGACCTAGTGTATTTACAGCCGGGCGGGGATACCGGCGAATACCTTGACGAGCTGCGCTTGCAAAATTTGGACCGCCTGGAAGTGGATGCGCTGCACCGCCAGGCGGAAGTCTTTGGCACCCCCAAGCTGCGCCGGGCGGTGAAGGCAATCGTCAGCCTGGTTCAGACTGAAGCGCAGGAGTATGAGACCTTATGAAAGACTACCTGGTTGAGCTTGTTCGAGGGGCGCCTACCCCGGTGCAGGGTCGCAACCTGGCCCGTGAGTACCTGCAGGCGCAGATCCTGGCTGCCCTGCAGCGCAGCGGGGCAATGATCCCGCTGGCATTTCATGGCGGCACAGCATTGCGCTTTTTATATGCACATAGGCGTTACTCGGAAGACCTGGATTTTGCTCTTGAGGGTGACCGGAAGAAATATGATTTTCGCCGCTACCTGAAAGAGATCCGCGCCGAGTTGGCCCCCCAGGGTTATCCGGTTGAGCTGAAGGTCAGCGACAGTAAAACCGTCCACAGTGCGTTTGTGCGCTTCCCTGGTCTGCTGTACGAGCTGGGGTTAACCGCTCAGCGGGGTGAAGTGCTGGCAATCAAGCTTGAAGTGGATACCAACCCGCCCGCCGGCGCCGGGCTGGCAACCAGCGTGGTGAATCGCTTTGTGGTGCTGCAGCTTCAGCACCATGACCAGGCTTCGCTGCTGTCTGGCAAGCTGCACGCCGTCCTGCAGCGTCCCTTTGCCAAAGGGCGCGATATGTACGACCTGCTCTGGTACCTGAGCAACCCAGCCTGGCCGCCGCCCAATCTTGTTCTGCTCAATCATGCCCTGGTGCAGACCGGCTGGACTAGAGGCGAGCTAACCGCGGACAACTGGCGCGAACATGTGCACCAGCGCTTGTGCGCCTTGGACTGGAAAGCTATCCAGGACGATGTGCGCCCCTTTGTTGAGCCAGGCTTTGACTTGAACCTGCTCACGCTTACCAACCTGGAGCGGGTATTGGGTTGAGATGAGCAGTTACACCTTTGTAGGGTGATCTGTGCGTATTTTGCCCTCTGCCTAGCTTTTAGCCCCCGCAGGGGCTTTGTGCTCTTGTAGCGGCGAATTTATTCGCCAGGTTCTACCATCGGGTGCAGGCTGAAAAACCCCCACATCACCTGGGTAGCATCGATCGCCTGGCTGGTCGGTCCGACGATCCACTCCGGGATGGGCTCGCCGCCGGGCCAACTGTGCCCGCTGCCGGCGATGGTGTAGAAAATCACATCGGCCGCGCAGCCGGTGTATTTAACCCCGCTCACGCCCCTGTTTGCCGGCAGCTCGATCGTTTCTCCCGTGCAGGCGTTGTGCTGCGCCAATGCGTCAACCCATTCCGGGATATTGGGGAAGGGGATGTTGAAGGCATGCGAGGGGCCGCCCAGGTAAGGCACTATTTCGTCGCCGGTGCCGTGGAAGATGACCGCCGGCACCGCTCGCGCCGGAGTGCACGCCTCCCAGGGCAGCAGGTACGCCCCAGAGACGCCGCCGATGGCGGCGATGCGTTCGGAGAGCAGGCATGTCAGGGTGAACGACATGCCCCCGCCATTGGACAGCCCGTTGGCATAGATGCGCCTGGGATCGATGTTGTACTCGGCGGATAGTTGATCGATCAGCGCCGAGATGAAGCTTACCTCCAGCATGGGGTCGTTCTCGCTGCCGGCAGTCCCATAGGCGCGCCAGCGCAGCGGGAAGTCGGTGCCCATGGGGTAGACGACGATAAAGCCATGCTGGTCTGCCAGCTCATTCCAGCGGCTGATCTGTGCCTGGTGGGCGGGCCATTCGGCGTATCCGTGGATGCTGATCACCAGCGGGGTGGGGACCAACGGGTCGTAGCTTTCCGGCACGTACAGCAAGTAGCGGCGCGTTTCGCCGGACACCTCCAGCTTGCCGTTGGTGCGGTTGGAGAGCAGGAATGCCGCCCCGCCAATCAGCACCAGCAGCAGCGGCAGCCCAAGGATGATAGCCAGCAGACGATAGAACCACTTCTTCATATCGAAAGGATTATAATGCATTGGAAGAGGAATACTATGCGTTCATTCTATTCAACCCGCTCCGGCTGGGCGCTCGCCATCTATGTTCTACTTGATATCCTGTGTGTCGGGATGGGCATGGGCGTCCCGATAGTGTGCATCCTTCTCGGTTTCCCCGTTGGGTTCTACATCGTCAAGCGCATCACCGTCGTGCCCGCCAGCACCCGGGATACGTTGCGCAGGATTCTCTCTTATGCCGCCCTTACCTCAGCCATCACCTTCATCCTGATGGTGCTGGTTTGGGTGTCCAGCCTGCTCATGTTCTTCGATTCCGGCGCAGACCTGGCGAATTACGGCAACCCACAGATCCTGTTTGAGCCGCTGCCCAGTTTTATCGGCTGGCTGGTGCTGATGATCCTCATCTCGCCTGCCTTGCAGTTCCTGATGATGCTGTTTGGGGCGCACCTGACATGGCTGTGGGAGCTATCGAGAGGGTAGCCATTGCCGGATCCACTCCCTGGAGCGTAGCTTAGCTTTTCGCCCAGGATATGAAATGGCTGCGCAAAATGAGCTGCTTCTGGTATAACACAATCACACCCTCGAATGGAGATGATTTTATATGGAATATATTCGCTTAGGTACCACCGGGATGAAGGTTTCGCGCCTCTGCCTGGGCTGCATGAGCTACGGCGGGCCTAACGAGCGCTGGCCCTGGGCGCTGGATGAAGAGTCCAGCCGCCCGTTCATCCAAAAGGCGCTTGAGCTGGGGATCAACTTCTTCGACACCGCGGATGTCTACTCGCGCGGCAAGAGCGAGGAGGTCGTGGGTCGGGCGCTGCGCGATTTCGCCCCGCGCGACCAGGTGGTGATCGCCACCAAGGTGCACGGTGAGATGGGGCCCGGCCCTAACGACCAGGGCCAATCGCGCAAGCACATCCTGAGCTCGATCGATGCCAGCCTGAAGCGCCTGGGCACCGATTATGTCGACCTGTACCAGATCCACCGCTGGGATTACTGACACCCCGATCGAGGAAACCCTGCGAGGCGCTGAACGATGTGGTGCGCATGGGCAAAGCGCGCTACATTGGCGCTTCGTCCATGTACGCCTGGCAGTTTGCCAAAGCCTTATACACCGCCGACCTGCACGGCTGGACGCGCTTTGTCTCCATGCAGCCGCATTACAACCTGGTTTACCGCGAGGAAGAGCGTGAAATGCTGCCGCTGTGCCACGACCAGGGCATCGGCGTCATCCCCTGGTCGCCGCTGGCGCGCGGCCTGCTGACCGGCGGGCGGATGAAAGACGGTAAGGAGACGCCGCGCGCCCAGACGGATGGCTTTGCGCGGCACCTGTATGCCCACCGGCATGATTTTGACATCGTGGAGCGCCTGGCTGAGGTATCTAAAGAACGCGGCCTGCCCGACGCCCAGGTGGCGCTGGCATGGCTGCTGTCCAGGCCCGGTATCACCGCCCCGATCATCGGGGCGACCAAACTGGGCCACCTGGAGGATGCTGTGGCGGCGCTTTCGATCCAGCTTTCTGCGGAGGAGATCCAGCGGTTGGAAGAGCTGTACAAACCGCACCCGGTGTTGGGGCATTCGTAGTAAGGGCCATATTTTCACCAGAAGTCTGACAGTTTTTTATTCTGATAATTGTCATGGCGAGTACCACAAATGCGCTCCGCGCACTTCATTCAGGATGAAACTGTCATTGCGAAGGCTGGTGCTTTTCCAGCCTGAAGCAATCCCCTCATACTTCGGGGCAGGCTCCCCGGTCGGAGGGGAGACTGCTTCGCTCCGCTCGCAGTGACAGGGACTTCCAGCTTCTTAGGAGCGCAGCGCCTGCCCTGAGCACAGTGAAGGGAAGCCATCCCCCGCTTGGCAGGGAGACCGTACCCCTTTACATCGCTTCTTGTCATGGAATTATCAGTATTTCACCCGCCTTTGCCTGGGGGGGATAGCTTTCCAGAATTGTGCCGGTGAACAAAACCTCCACCTTTAGGCCCACGGTTAATTGTTCAGGAGTTGCCACCTCATAACCGGAAGCTGTTTGCAGGTAGATGCGGGTTGCCTCGGTAATCCCTACTCTTGCTTTATCAACCGTTGTATCCGATTCCACAATTCCCTCAATATACATGCCGCTGATACTCCCTTCTGGTGTGAAAACGTCAACAATGGTTCCACGAATGTGAGGATTTGTCGTGTGTTCGCCCAGGGCGCTGGCTTGCGTTGGCGTGACGGTTGGAAGATCATTTGAGTCTGTAGTTAGTTCGCAGCCAATGCACAGGATGGCGGTCAATAATAGTATCGCAAAACGTAAGCACTTTCCCAACTTACACATATCTTCCTCCCATAGAATTTCATTATAACTTATTCGCATTGACACTCTCAGCTTTATGAACGCCCTGGGAAGGAAACAACAGCCCCTTGACAGATCATTAAGTAAGCTATAAAATTCACCCCGCTTAACTATTTAGCGAGGTGAAATATGTCTTTCGACGATCCATTCGATGCTGCCTTGCAGGAATGGGTGGCAGTGTTCATGCGCCGCTCGATGCAAAGCTTCATCCGCTACGCCCGCCAGAGCGGCCTGTCGATGTCCCAGATCAACGCGCTGTTCCATATCCATCATTCCGGCGGCCGCGGTGTGACGGACCTGGGAGAACACCTGGGCATCACCAACGCGGCGGTCAGCCAGCTTTTAGAGCGCCTGGTGCAGCAGGGGCTGATCCTGCGCGACGAGGATCCGGCAGACCGGCGCGCCAAGAAGCTCACCCTGACCGAGAAGGGCGCCCAAACGCTGCAGGAAGGCATCCATGCCCGCCAGGGCTGGCTGCATGACCTGTCAGCTACCCTCTCCGCGGCGGAAAAGGAACAGGTGGCCGCGGCGCTAAAAATATTGATCGATAAGACCAGGCAGATGGATAACCCTGCCAGTGCAGAAAACTAGTTTTCTCTTTGAGGAGGCAGTCGTAATATGCTGAGATTGATACGCTATACCAAACCCTATCTCGTCCAGATCCTGCTGACCATTGGACTGCTGTTCGTGCAGGCCAACGCCGACCTGGCGCTGCCCGACTACCTGTCACGCATCGTCAACAACGGCATCCAGCAGGGCGGGGTCGAGAATGCCGTTCCCCAGGCGATCCGCCAGAGCCAGATGGAGAAGGTGCTCATCTTCGTGAGTGCCGAAGACCAGGCATTGGTCACCGGCAGCTATACCCTGGTGGATCAAAACTCGGCGGATTACGCCCAATATGTTGCCGAATACCCGCTGCTGGCCGAGGAGCCGGTCTATGTGCGCAACGAGCTGGATCAGGAGCAGATCGATACGCTGAACCCGGTGATGGGGCGGGCGCTGCTGGTGGTCTCCGCCCTCGAGCAGGCCATGGCGGACCCGGACAAAGCCGCGGCGCTATCCCAGAATTCTCCCTTTGACCTGTCCAAGCTCCCGCGCGGGACGGATCTGTTTGCCCTGCTGGCCAACTGCCCGCCGCGCAGCTTACCCAGCTGACAGAGACCATCGACGAGCAGTTTGCCACGCTGGGCGACAGCATGGTCAACCAGATGGCGGTGGCGGCGGTCAAGGCCGAGTACGAGGCCCTGGGGATGGATATCGGCAAGCTGCAAACGGACTACATCCTGCGCACCGGCGGCATGATGCTGCTGATCTCGCTGCTGGGCGGCGCGTGTACGGTCGCCACGGGCTACCTGGCGGCGCGCACCGCGGCCGGCGTGGCGCGCGATATCCGCCGGGATGTCTTCAAGAAGGTGGAGAGCTTCTCCAGCACCGAGTTCGACAAGTTCTCCACCGCCTCGCTGATCACGCGCTCCACCAACGACGTCACCCAGGTGCAGATGGTGATCTTCATGATCATGCGCATGGTCTTCTATCGCCCCGATCATCGGCGTCGGCGGCGTCATCCGGGCCCTCGACAAGGGCGCCTCCATGTGGTGGATCATCGCCGTGGCGGTGGCGGTGCTGCTCAGCCTGATCGTGATCGTCTTCTCGATCGCGCTGCCCAAGTTCAAGATCATGCAGACCCTGATCGACCGGCTCAACCTGGTGACGCGCGAGAACCTGTCGGGCATGATGGTCATCCGCGCCTTCAACAAGCAGGACTTCGAGGACGCAGCGCTTTGACAAGGCCAACCACGACCTGACCGGTAACAGCCTGTTCGTCAACCGCGTGATGGTGACGATGATGCCGGTGATGATGCTGATCATGAACGGCCTCTCGCTGCTGATCATCTGGGTCGGCGCCCACCAGGTGGCGCAGTCGACCATGCAGGTGGGCGACATGATGGCCTTCATGCAGTACGCCATGCAGATCGTCTTCGCCTTCCTGATGATGTCGATGATGTTCATCATCCTGCCGCGGGCGTCGGTCTCCGGCGGGCGCATCGCCGATGTGCTGGAGACCGAGACGGTGATCAACGATCCGTACCAGCGCCGCAGCAGTTCCCAGAGCCGTTCGTCGGGCAGGTCGAGTTCCGCGATGTCTCCTTCCGCTACCCCGGCGCGGAGGAGGATGTGCTGTGCAACATCAGCTTCACCGCCGAACCCGGGCAGACCACGGCCTTCATCGGCTCCACCGGCTGCGGCAAGTCGACCGTGGTCAACCTGATCCCGCGCTTCTACGATGTGACCGAGGGCGCGATCTTCGTCGACGGCATCGATATCCGCCAGGTGCGCCAGCGCGACCTGCGCGACAAGATCGGCTACATCCCGCAAAAGGGCATGCTCTTCTCCGGCACGATCGAAAGCAACCTGCGCTATGCCGATGAGAACGCCAGCGCCGAAGACTGTACGCTCGGCTGTCGAGATCGCCCAGGCGAGCGAGTTCATTTTCGCCAAGCCAGAAGGGCTTGGCATGCCGAGATCGCCCAGGGCGGCGACGAACGTGTCCGGCGGGCAGAAGCAGCGCCTGGCGATTGCCCGTGCGCTGGTCAAGAAACCGCCGATCTACATCTTCGACGACAGTTTCTCGGCGCTGGATTTCAAGACCGATGCGGCCCTGCGCCGGGCGCTCAAGGAGAAGACCGGCGACAGCACCGTGCTCATCGTCACGCAGCGCGTGGCGACGATCAAGAACGCCGACCAGATCATCGTGCTGGACGAGGGCCGGGTGGTTGGCAAGGGCAAACACCACGAACTGATGGAGAGCTGCGAAACCTATCGCGAGATTGCCTTCTCGCAGTTGAGCGAGGAGGAACTGTCATGATGCACAGCACTGAATACCCCAAACCAGTCACAACCAGAGACCCGGCGCGGCCCGGGCGGCGGCCCGATGGGCAGTCAGCGGCCCCATGGCGATGATGAAAGGCGAAAAAGCGCGCGATTTCAAGGGCACGATGCGCAAGCTGATCCAGTATCTGGGCGCTTACCGGATGTCGATCCTGGTCGTGATGATTTTTGCCATCGGCTTCGACCGTCTTCACGATCGTCGGCCCCAAGATCCTGGGCAAGGCCACCACCAAGCTGTTCGAAGGTGTGATGGCGCAGATCGCCGGCACCGGCGCGGGTATCGATTTTGACTACATCGGCAGGATCATCCTGATCACCCTGGGGCTGTATCTGATCTCCGCGGTGTTCAGCTATATCCAGGGCTGGATCATGTCCGATGTCTCGATGGACATCACCTACCGCTTCCGCCAGGACATCGCCGCCAAGATCAACCGCATGCCGCTCAACTACTTCGACGGCACCAGCCACGGCGAGGTGCTCTCGCGTATCACCAACGATGTCGATACGGTCAGCCAGACGCTCAACCAGAGCCTGTCGCAGATCATCACCTCGGTGATCACCGTGGTCGGCGTGCTGATCATGATGCTCACGATCAGCTGGCAGATGACCCTGGTCGCGCTGCTGATCGTGCCGCTCTCGATGGTGGTGATCGCCCTGGTGATCGGGCAGTCGCAGAAATACTTCAAGCAGCAGCAGGACTACCTGGGGCATGTCAACGGGCATGTCGAAGAGATGTACGGCGGTCACGTCGTGATGAAGGCCTTCAACGGCGAGGCACGACAGCGTTGCCACGTTTCGATGGCCTCAACGACACGCTTGTACGGCTCGGCCTGGAAGTCGCAGTTCCTCTCCGGGCTGATGATGCCGATGATGAACTTCATCGGCAACCTGGGCTATGTGGGCGTCTGTATCCTGGGTGGCTACCTGGCGATCAGCAAGGCCATCACGGTGGGCGATATCCAGGCCTTCATCCAGTATGTGCGCTCCTTCACCCAGCCGATCACCCAGATCGCCAACATCTCCAATATCCTGCAGCAGACCGCCGCGGCTGCCGAGCGCGTCTTTGAGTTCCTGGGCGAGGCGGAAGAAATGCCTGACCCGGTCGAGCCGGTTACGCCCGGTAGATTTCCAGGGGCTGGTGGAGTTCGAGAACGTCCACTTCGGCTACGACCCGGAAAAGATCATCATCAACGATTTCTCCGTCGATGCCAACCCGGGCAGAAGATCGCCATCGTCGGGCCGACCGGCGCCGGCAAGACCACCATGGTCAAGCTGCTGATGCGCTTCTACGATGTCAACAGCGGCGCGATCCGCTGGATGGGCATGATATCCAGGATTTCACGCGCGGCGACCTGCGCTGCATGTTCGGCATGGTGCTGCAGGATACCTGGCTGTTCAACGGCACGATCATGGAGAACATCCGCTACGGCCGCGAGGACGCCACCGACGAGGAAGTGATCGCGGCGGCCAAGGCGGCCCACGTCGATCACTTCGTGCGCACCCTGCCGGATGGCTACAACATGGTGCTCAACGAGGAGGCCTCCAACGTCTCGCAGGGTCAGAAGCAGCTCCTGACCATCGCCCGGGCCATCCTGGCCGATCCCACCATCCTGATCCTGGATGAGGCCACCAGCTCGGTCGACACGCGCACCGAGGTGCTGATCCAGAAGGCGATGGACGAGCTGATGAAGGACCGCACCAGCTTCATCATCGCCCACCGCCTGTCCACCATCCGCGATGCGGACTTGATCCTGGTGATGAGCGACGGCGATATCGTGGAGCAGGGCAAGCACGAGAAGCTGCTGGCGAAGGGCGGCTTCTACGCCGAGCTGTACAACAGCCAGTTCGAGCATGTGGCGTAAATAAAAATATATTTTTAATAAAGATACACCCCGGAGGCAGTCATTCCGGGGTGTATCTTTTAGTTTATACACAAATTTGTTTAGATTTTTTTGCGGATATCCTCTTTGGCCCGCTCGATGAAGGTGGCAACCGCCATCGGACCGGGATTTTCGCCGCTGCGCAGGCGCAATGCAACCTGATCGTTCTCGACTTCCTTATCGCCAATCACCAGCATGTAAGGGATTTTCTGGTTTTGGGCATCCCGGATCTTGGCATTCATCCGTTCTGAGCGGTCATCCACCATCACCCGCAGCCCTGCCTTGCGAATCTGTTCGGCAGCAGCCCTGGCATAGTCGATATGGCGGTCGGCAATCGGGATCAGCGCCACCTGCATGGGTGAAAGCCAGACCGGGAAGGCGCCGGCATAGTGTTCGATCAGCACCCCAAAGAAACGTTCCAGGCTGCCCAACAAGGCGCGGTGCACCATGTAGGGGCGGTGCGGCTGCCCATCTTCGCCAATGTAGGTCAGGTCAAAGCGCTCCGGTAGATTGAAGTCGAATTGGATGGTCGAAAGCTGCCATTCCCGCCCGATGGCGTCCTTGATTTTCAGGTCAATCTTTGGCCCGTAGAAGGCGCCTCCGCCGCGATCCACTTCGTACTCCACCCCCGTGCGCTTCAGCGATTCCTCCAGGGCGGCTTCGGCGGCGAGCCAGTGTTCTGGTTCGCCCACTGATTTTTCCGGCATGGTGCTCAGGTAAGCCTGAATCTCGGAAAAACCAAAGCTGCGCAGAATGTGCAGGCTGAAGTTCAGCACGAAATCGATTTCGGCGGGCATCTGGTCTGGACGGCAGAAATGGTGTGCATCGTCCTGGGTGAAGCCGCGCACGCGCATCAATCCGTGGAGCACGCCGCTGCGCTCGTAGCGATAAACGGTGCCTTCTTCGGCGTAGCGGATGGGCAGGTCGCGGTAGGAGCGGAGTGAATTTTTATAGATGTGAATATGGAAAGGACAATTCATCGGCTTGAGGTAATACTGCTGCCCTTCGATATCCACCGGGGAATACATGTTGTCTTTGTAAAAGCCTAAGTGCCCGCTGGTCTCCCACAGCTGCGCCTTGCCGATATGGGGCGTATAGACAAAGTCGTAGCCGTTGGCTTCATGTTCCTCGCTCCAGAAGTTTTCCACGATCTTGCGGATCTTGCCGCCCTTCGGATGCCAGAGGATCAAACCGGCCCCAATTTCATCGACCACGCTGAAAAGATCCAGGTCATGCCCGATTTTGCGGTGATCACGTTTCTTGGCTTCTTCGAGGCGCCACAGGTAGTTTTTTAATTCGTCCGGGGTGTTCCAGGCGGTGCCATAGATGCGCTGCAGCATGGGGCGTTTTTCGTCACCGCGCCAGTAAGCGCCGGCAACAGTTCATCAGCTTTACAGCTGCCGGGTTGATCTGCGTGGAAATATCCACGTGCGGCCCGCGGCACAGGTCCACGAAGCCACCCTGGGAATAGATCGAAATCTCTGGTTTTTCGGTGACGGGGTTGCCATCTTCATCCAGGTTTCCTTCTTCCAGCCCGGCAATCAGCTCGAGCTTGAACGGCTGGTCATGGAAAATTTCTTTGGCCTGCTCGGCGCTGACCACTTTGCGCTCGAATGCCACTTTCGATTGGATGATGCCGCGCATCCTTTTTTCAATGCTTTCGAGATCTTCCGGGGTCAGGGCGCGGGGAAGCTCAAAATCGTAATAGAAGCCATCTTCAATGGCTGGTCCGATGGCGACTTTGCCCTCCGGGAATTTTTCCAGCACCGCCTGCGCCATGATATGCGCTGCGGAGTGCCGGATGCGATATAACTCTGATGCCTCGTATTGCTCTTTTCTGTCTGCCATTCTGCCTCCAAAATTAATCATATCAAATTAAGCAAAAAACTCTCATCCCTGCTGGGGCGAGAGTTTTGTGATCACGCGGTTCCACCCAGATTGACCCGATAAATTGGGTCATCTCTGAAGACCGGTAACGGGGTCAACCGTTCGCCATACTCGGGCATGCGCCCTTTCCGGGTTACGCTCGCAGGTGGTTTTCGTCCCGGTCTTTCAAGGGAACTTTCAGCGCAGGGTTCCCACTCTCTGCTGATTACAACCGGGAGTACTCGTCCTGGTCAAGGCGTCTTTATTTTGCTGAGGGAATTATACCCCCGAATGAAACTTCGATCCTGGACCAATACAGGTGTACCCATTGCTCCGGACTCCTGGTCTGGTCAACCGTGAGCGTTGCAGAGATATCCAGGATCTCCTGCGCCAGCGCCTGCAGCTCCGGGCGGACAACCACCAGCGCCAGGCGATAGCTACCCTCACGCAGCACCTCCAGCGCGGCCTGCCAGCCGCCCTGCTAGGATAGTTCCAGTGGTCCCAGCTCATCCAGGATCAGAAGGTCGCAAGGCAGGCTGTTTGCAATTACCTGATTGCCCCAGGCCAGGGTTGTACGATCGAAGAACCATTTGCCCACCGGCAGGTCGAACCTGCCCCTGGATTCCAGCGACGCCAGGGGATGGCTTTCGCCGCGGCGCACATCTTCGACCCGGATGCCGGTCTTGACCCCGTTTTCAAACACTGCGGGGGAGGTCACCCCGGCGGCATCCCACCCCATTCTTGCGAGCCTGTGATGCCAGGGCGCGGCACAGGCTGGTCTTGCCCGCCCCGCGTTCGCCGGTCAACAGCCAAATCTGAGCTGCTTTCATGTCCACAGCACCTGTCGGCGCCCGTCCACCTCTACCAGGCGGATGGGCAGGCGGTAGACCCGGCTGAGTGCATCGGCGGTGAAAACCTCATCCAACGGGCCAAACGTTGCCGTTTCGCCCGGCTCCAGCAGCAGCACATCGTCCGCCAGCGCCAGCACCACCTCCGGCTCGTGGTTGGTCATCAATAAGGTCACCCCCTGGGCGCGCAATGTGCGCAGCATGTGGATCAGGCGCGCTTTGTTGCGCAGGTCCAGGTGGGCAGTGGGTTCGTCCAACAGCAGCAGCCGCGGGCTCTGAGCCAGGGCGCGTGCCAGCAGCATCAGCTGCCGCTCCCCGCTGCTGAGCTGCGGCACGGGCTGTTCTGCCAGCGCCGCCAGCCCGACCTGCTCCAGCGCCTGCCAGGCGGCGGCGTAATCGGCTGAGGCAGGCATTCCCAGCGGCGGCAGGTGCGGGGCGCGCCCCATCAGCACATATTCCAGCACCGTGTAATCGAAGGGGGTGTGCTCACTTTGGGGCACCAGTGCCAGCCAGCGTCCTCGCTCCAGGCGGCTGTGACTGCGCAGCGGCTGCCCGTCAAGCTGGATGTCACCATTCCAGGGGGACAGCCAGCCCAGTGCCAGGTACAACAGTGTGGTCTTCCCAGCGCCATTGGGCCCCAGGATGGCGGTGACGCGCCCCGGCTGCAGCGCAAAGCTCACGTTCTGCAGGATGGGGCGTCGGCGCTGATAGCCAAAGCTGACCTCCTGGAAGGATAACAAAGCCGGTTTCATGGCTGCACCTTCGCTTTCTGGAACATGAGCAGCGCCAGGAAGATCAGCGCCCCGAAGAGCGAGGTCAGGATGCCCAGCGGGATCTCTCCTGCCAGCAGGGTGCGCGCCAGGTCATCGCACAGCAGGGTGAACAGCCCTCCCAGCAGCATCGCCGCCGGCAGGCTGACGCGTGCCTCTGCGCCGAACAGGCGGCGGGCGATGTGCGGCATGATCAGCCCAACCCAGCCGACCATGCCGGTGATGGAGATCAGCGCGGCGGTGGGCAGCACGGCGGCGAAGATCAGCAGCCAGCGCTCCCGTCCCGGTGCGGCGCCTAGCGAAAACGCAGTCTCCTCGCTCAACGCCAGCAGGTTGAGCCGCCAGCGGTACAGGAAGATGACCAGCAGCCCGACCAGCACGACCGGCAGCACGCTCAGCAGCCGCTCCCAGGTCAGGCTCGCCAGCCCGCCCAGCAGCCAGAAGGTGATCTCGGGCAGCTGGCGCAGCGGGTCAGCCAGGTACTTCAGCAGCCCCAGCCCGGCGGAGAAGAGCGCCGAGACAGCAATACCCGCCAGCACCAGGCGCAGCACCCAGCCGCCGTAGCGCAAGCGGTGGGCCAGCAGGTACGAGAATCCCAGCCCAGCCAAGGCAAAAAGCGCCGCCGAGGATTGGGTGAGCAGAGCCGAACCGCCCAGGAAGACGATGCTCAGCGCCGCGCCGAAGGCTGCTCCCTGCGAGACGCCCAAAAAGCCCGGTTCCACCAGCGGGTTGCTGAACAGCAGTTGGAAGACCGTGCCGGCTGCCGAGAGTGTCATCCCCAGCAGGATGGCGGTGATCAGGCGCGGCAGGCGCAGGTTCACCACCAGCCGCCAGGCCAGCTCATCGCTGCCAAGCTGATCCAATCCGATTAATCCAGGGGCCGGGTAGCGCCCAACCAGCACGGAAAAGCCAGCCACAACCAGTAAAGCCGCGGCCAGCGCCAGCAGCAGGCGCTGCGTACGGTGATTACGGGCTTGAACGGCTGGCAGCCCTTCTGGCACGCTCATCAAGGCAGGTCGCCTTTGAAGGTCGGGAGGATGTTTTGCTCAAAAAAGGCCGCCTCCAGGCCATACAGGTTCTGGTAGAAGTTTTGTGCTTCGGCGACCATATCCAATTCGGGGAACTGATCGGGGTGCAGCCGGCTTGCCAGCCAGGTCAGTCCCAGGATCCAGCGTGTATCGGGCTGGTCCCAGCTGTACAGATCAGCCGGGAATGCGTAGAGCTTGTTTTCCTGTACCGCTCGCAACGCCTGCCAGTTGGGATTGTTTTGCAACCCTGCGACCACGTCCGAGGGATTGGTATTGTAGGAGATGATAAAAATCTGGTCAGCATCCCAGGCAGCAACCTGCTCGAGTGAGACCTGTGTCCAGCCATTGGATAGATTTGCATCCACCCAAACAGGATCACCGCCAGCCAGCTGCACCATTTGGGTCTGCATCCAGCCCAGGGGCGGCACGTTGAACGCTACGCTGCCATCTTTGTCGCTGTAATACAACATCAAGACGCGGTGGCGGGCATCGACGCCACGGATGGCCTGCTGGATCTGTTCCGCCTGGGCCTGGTAATAGGCGCTCACCTCTGCGGCGCGGGTTTCATTCTCAAATACCTGGCCCAGGATTGCCAGGTTCTCGGCTGTACTGTTCCGGGGTCTCAAAATCCACATAAACCACCGGGATGCCGATGGCCTCGATGGGATTGCCCACGCTTTCGGCCAGGTAGCTCTTCAGGAGCACCAGGTCGGGCTGCAGGGCTGCGATCTGCTCAGCCCCGGCGTTGTTCTCAAGGACTGCTTTCTGAGCATAGTCGGGATCGATCAACGCAATGAAATTGCTGCTGCCCTGCCCGGCGTTTCCGATGCCAACAATGCGCTCAGGTGCTTCCGGGAAAGTATAGACCGCGTCGGCGATCATCACCAGGGCTTTGCCGGTGATGACGATGCGCTGCGGCGCGGTGGGAAGGATAACCTGGCGCCCCAGGGCGTCGGTGATGGTAATAGAGGTGGGCGCCTCGGTCTCGCTTGGCAGCGGGGTTTGCGGGGCGCAGGCGGTTAAAAGCAAAATCAATACAAATAGTAACAGGGTATGTTTTTTCATAGCTGGTTCCGTGGGGGTATTATATCAACGTCCCAGGTGGCGCTCGGCGGGCTGGTCGTGGGCTTCCATCGGGCAAAACAATACCAGCAGTCTGGCTGCCTCAGCATGTGGATTCGACCAGCGGTGTGGCGCGCTGGCGTCAAAGAGCAGGCTGTCACCAGGGGATAGCGGGTATCCCTGGCTGGCAACGATCACGGTGATGTTCCCTTCCAGGCAGAAGATGAACTCTCGCCCGGCGTGGCTGATGTTTTCTGCATCTGCCTGACCGGCATTGAGCGTCACCAGGATTGGCTCTGCCCCCAGCGGCGGCAGGCCTTCGCTTAAATTTTCCAATGTGCCCTGGGCAAATTGCATCCGCGGCCGCTGGTCTTGCTGCTGGTAAACCAGAGTTGGTCCCTCAGCTTCTTCCTCGAAAAATGTAGCCAGGGGCACGCCCAGGCCGCGCGCCAGCAGCTCCAGGGTGTGCACGCTGGGGGAGGTATGCCCATTCTCGATCAGGCTGAGCGTGTTGGCGCTGATCCCACATTGTGCCGCCAGGGCGCGAATGCTCAAACTCTGCTTCCGGCGCAGCAGACGCAGGCGGGTGCCGATCAATGCCTCGCTGCTGCAGGACGATTCCGGGTTGCCTGCAACCAGGTCGCTGGGCAATGCGTGTACGCCTTGCGCGTTAGAGTCGGATTGTCGCCTCGGGATTGGTGCCATCAGCGGTCCCTGTTCAGCCCTGGATGCGGTGCAGCAGGTCGAGGGCAATGCCTCGCGCTCTGCCAAGAAGACACATCCCGATAATTCATTCATATTAGCGCTCTACTGCATGACATTCGTGACAGGATTGAGATTTCTGCTGGGTTGGGTCCTGTTGGCAGCCGCTGCCCATTACCGGGAGGAAAGTGAACAGCTGGCGGTTTGCTTTTCCAACCAGTTGATACGTGCCATCCGGTAATACGCGGGTGTTCCACAGCGGCTCCCCTTGCTCGGTGACCAGGATGGTGTCGCCAGTCTGCAGATCTACAACGGGATTCAGATAAGCCAGGCGCAAGGCAATATCGTCAGGGTCGGTGATGGTTTGGGTCAGGGGCAGTTCGCTCAGTGTGCCGTGGCAGGTCTTACATTGGATGTATTGGATGTCGCTCTTGGTGGCGTGGATATCCCCGTCCCCCATCACCTCGCCCCGGGTGTGGCAGTCCACGCAATCGAGGGTGTATTCACATTGGGTGAACTGGGCGATCGGTTGGTAATAGTCTTCAAGCCGGGTAACCGGATCATCGCTACGTTCGATAAAGGTTATTGTGCGCAGATCGTAGTTGCCGCGGTTGTGGCAGGCGTTGCATTGGGTGTAAGCCGTGGCGGTGGTCAGGGTGTGTACCCCTACCTCACCCCAACCCTCTCCTGAAGGGAGAGGGAGCATGGGGGTATGGCAGGCAGAGCAGCCCGTGAAGCGCCTGTACTGTTGCCCTTCCAGCGGTGTTGCATTGATATGGCAGGTCAGGCAGTTGGCGCCGAACCGCTGCAGCGAAAGGCTGCTCTCGGTTGTGGGGTCATAGGCTGCCAAGGCCAGGATGCCAGTTTGGGAGGGTAGGGTAGTGTCTGTGACAGCCTGCACCCCGAAGTGCGGTGTCTGGTCAGCCTGGACGCCAAAGGTGTAGCGTAGGCTGGCTGATCGCGCCCGTGTATGTTGTCTGGATGCTGGTCATCACCCGCTGGATGTGGTCGCGACCGGCGTCTGCCGTCCCGCTGTGACAGGCCTCTCCGCCGCAAGATTGCTCCACCACTGCGAGATCAGCAGGGTTGGCCCCGCCGCGCATGCTGCTGTGTGCCAGGTCTGCCTGCAACGCCAACCGCTCGCCGCCATGGCAGAGCACGCAGCCGAAGGTCTCAATTGGGTGAGATGGGCTGATCTCGGGCAGGTCGGCATGGCAGGTCAGGCAGTATTCCACTTGCCTTGTGAGGGTGGGAATGAGGGCAGTGGGCTGTGCCGCATCCGCCTCCAACCCCCATGCCAGGCCAGCGGTGATACACAAAGTAGCGCAGGCAACCAGAAAAATCAGGCGCGCTTTCATCAGGGTGGGCTTAGTCTCCGCTGGAGGGTTGAGCCTCGTGGCTGTCGTGATCGAATACGGGCAGGTATTTCGCTGCCAGGCCAAATGCCAGGATGCCGGTCGAGAAAATTCCGAGGGATACCGAAACTTCGGCCAGGGTTGGGAAATAGCGCATGTTACTCATGAAGGTCGGTATGTAAAACAGCGAGTCGTAGTGCTCCACGGCAAACCAGCTGACATCGAAGCGGTTCAGGATCATGCCAAGCAACAGGATGATCGCCCCGATCAGCAGCCGGTTGGAATTTTGGCGGTTCTTTTTGAAAGAGAACCACACGATCGGTGCGATGGAGCTGACCAATATCTCCGCCCAGAACAGGATGCTCATCCCACCGCTGTTGAACAGGGCTGGTAGCTCGCCAGCCCATGCCAGTTCACCGAACTTCAGCACTAGGTAAACCGCAAGCACCACTGGAATAGCTTTCGCCAGCTTATCGAGCAGATGCGTCTCCAGGCCGCGCTTGAAGTAGCGCGAGCTGAGCGAAGACTCCAGGATGATCATTCCCAGCCCGATGGAGACAGCCGAGGTGAAGAACAGGATAGGCAGGATGGGCGTCCACCACAGCGGGTGCAGTTTGCCGGGCTCAATCAGTAAGAGGGAGCCAAGCGAGGACTGGTGCAGGGTAGAGAGCACCACACCGAGGATGACAAATGGCATGATGAACTTATGCACGAAATGGGCTAGCTTCTGCCATTTAAGTCCTTCAAAAGCAACCGGGGCGAACTCGATAGCCAGCACGGTGAGATAGGCCATCACGCAGATTCCGATTTCCAGCAGCACCGAGGTGGGGTTCCAGTGGATCATCATGTACCAGATACGCTCGGGATGACCCAGGTCAACCAGCAAGGCCACCGCAACCATGATGTAGCCCAGGAAGGCAGTGAGCACAGATGGGCGCAGCAAGGGCTGGAATTCTTTGATTTGGAGGATGTAGACCGTCCCCGCCATCAGGAAACCGCCGCTGCTGATAGCGACCCCCGTGAATAGATCGAAACTGATCCAGAAACCCCACGGGTATGAATTGCTCAGATCGCTGATCGGGCCGATGCCAAACAGATAGCGAACCATTGCCACCACAACAGCGATGCCCATCAGGGCCAGCAAAACCCAAACCAGTGGGCTGAAGTTCAAGCGCATGCGGGGGTGAAGGGTCATATTAAGTTTCATTCGTCTGCCTCCGCCTTAGTCTCTGCTTTGGTTCCTTCTTTGGCTGGCTTGTTTTTGTTGCGCAGTGCCGCACCAACGGCCACGCCGGTCAGCACCGCACCCCAGCTCAAGGCGAACGGGATGGTTATTTCCATCACTTTTTCACTGACCTCATTGATAGGCGTTTCAGGCAGGTCCGGCAGTCCCAACTCGCTGAAGGGTACGTGCGAGAGAATGAGATAGGTTGTCCCGCCGTTCTCGAACTCACCGTACACATGGTTGACATAACGGTCAGGATGGTCGGCGATGCGGGCATGGGCTTTTTGCAGCAATTCTGTGCGCTCGCCGTATTCCAATGCATCGGTTGGGCAGGTTGCCACGCAGGCCGGCTCCAGCCCAACATCAATGCGTTGGGGACACAGCGTGCACTTGTCGATGAACGCGCCGTCCACGAGGCCCTTATCGAAGTCGAAGTGCGGCACGCCGAACGGGCAGGCGTTCATGCAGTACCGGCAGCCGATGCAAAGGTCCGGGTTGTAAACCACCGGCCCGTCGAGTCGTTTGGAATAAGCCCCTACCGGGCAGGCCGACATGCAGTCGGGATGCTCGCAGTGCATGCAGTGATAGACCATCGTAGCCCGGGACAGGTTGGGGAATTGGCCTTTCAGTCCCACGCCGGCAACCCAGATGCGGGTCTTGTTCATTGCAATGTTGTTTTCCACACTGCAAGCTACCATGCAGGCACGGCAGTCAATACAGCGGGTGGCATCAAAGAGATAGGCATGATGTGTGATTTGAGACATAGCGGCTCCCTTATGCCTTTCTTACTGTTACAAATGTCTGGGTGAGCGCCTGGCCGCCGCTGATGGGATCCGTGTAGGTCTCGTGCAGGGCCGAGTCGCTTGCCCCGATCCCGAAGGCAGTGGTGAGGCCTTTGGAAAGGTGACCATACCCGGGCGTCAGGTAGACACAATCGGGACGGATAGCCTCGGTGGCTAGCAGAATACAGTGTGCCTGGCCTACTTTGCTGGTCACTTCCACCCATTCGCCATTGGTCAATCCCAGGTTGGATGCAGTTTTGGCATTCATCCACAGGCGGGGTTCATTAGAATACTTGTGTAGCAGTTGGTTGTTCTGGGTACCAAACTGGGTTTGCTGCGCCACTTTCCCCGTCAGCAGGTAGAACTCATTTTCGGCGGGCACGGGCGGCTCCTCCCAGGTTGGCCAGGGGGAGAAGCCGGCGTTGGCCAGCGTTTCTGAGTAGACTTCGATCTTACCGGAGGGCGTATTGAACACGATTTCTTCGGTTTCTTCCTTGGGTGGCATATCAGCATAGCCTTTGGCTTTCACTTCAGCCAGACTGGTGCCCAACGGGACGAGCTGCTGGCGGATGTAATCTTCCTCATCCGTGTACTGGAAGTAATCGCCCAATCCAAGCCGCTCGCCCAACTGCTTGTAGATCCACAGCGCCGATCTGGCTTCACCTTGTGGCTCGACCACCGGCTGGCGGATAAATGCTTTTTCGCCCACCGGCAGCAGCGGGTCGTAGCGCTCCAGGTACGATGCCTCAGGAAGCACAACGTCCGAGTACCAGGCCGTGTCGTTCATGATGATGTCCACGGTAGCGATGAAATCCATCTTACCGAATGCCTGCAGTGTTTTACCCCGGTCGGGAAGCGACATGATCGGATTCTGGCGGGAGATGAACCAGCCATGAGCCTGATAGGGTTCACCGCTCAGTACCGCGTCGCGCAGCTCCTGAAAGACGCCTAACTTGAGCGGCACCAATGGGTATTTCCAAGGCGTGCCGTCCAGGCGCAGCGCCGAAGTGCGCGGGTAAGGCGGCTGCGGCGGCGCACCCAAACCGGCGCCCTCTGCGCTAACGTCCGCCGAAAGACACCCGCCGGGAGTCAGGACATTCCCGCTCAGTGCGTTCAGCGTGGCAATTGCCCGCTCCGTCTGGAAGGAGTTGATGAAATTCGATGTCCGCCATCCAGGGTGTGCCAGGGCATTATGCTTGGAGGCCGCGTACTCGCGTGCAATGCGCTCGATGGTGGCGGCGGGTACGCCGGTGACCTGCTCAGCCCACTGCGGTGTGTAGCGCTGCATGGCTTCCACAATGTTATCGCAGCCGACCACGTACTGTTTGACGAAGTCGCAGTCCGCCAGCTCATTGCTGACGATCACGTTGATCATCGCCAGCAGGAAGGCGGCATCCGTGCCGGGGCGGATGGGGATCCATTCGGTCGCTTTGGAGGCGGTGATGGTGTAGCGTGGGTCGAGATAGACCAGTTTTGCCCCCCGGTCAATAGCATGAGATAGCTCCCCTGTCTCGGAGGTGGAAATGGCTTCCATCAAGTTCCGCCCGACCATCAGGATGAACTCAACATCGTCGTAGTTGCGCGAAGGTTCCTCGATGCCATAAGTCAGCAAAAAAGCCGTGATCATGGCATTGAAGCACAGGCTGCGCTGCGTACCATAATTGGGCGATCCGAAGGCATACAGCAGGTTCTCGAACTGCATCTGGGACAGGTTGTGCGTCGACGAGAACACCATCGCCTCCGGGCCGTATTTGTTTTTGATTGCCAGCATCTGGCTGGCGGTCAGGTCCAGGGCTTCCTCCCAGGATGCCCGGCGGAATTTCCCCTCGCCGCGCTCGCCCACCCGGATGAGCGGGGTCAGCACCCGGTCAGGGTCATACGTGTTCATCAGGCCAGATTGCCCGCGCGGGCAGAGCTTGCCCCGCGAATGAGGATGCTCCGGGTTGCCTTCCAATTTGACCACGCGCCCGTCTCTGACCTTGGCAATCAGGCCGCAGCGCCAGACGCACATTTCGCACATACTGGCGATATAGCCATCGCCTGCAGCGTTGAGGGCTCCGGCTGCGCGCGCTGCCTGGGCTACCTGCGGCGGGATGAATTGCCCCGCCGCCAGCGCCGCTGCGCCTACCCCGCCCAGCTTGAGAAAGTCGCGCCTTGAGAGTGTTTTTGCCATAGTTTTACTCCAAGAACAGTTATCCAGTTCTCTTTGATCCCTGCTTACTGATCACTGATCACTCTTCTTTTTCTTTTCGCTTCAATCCTGCCCGGTCGATCAGGTAAAACAGCAGCAGCGAGATGAGTGTGAATAGGGTGATGAACAGGAAAGCGCTTATATTCCACAGGTCAGGGATGACCACATTGCCGAGGTTGGCAAGGCCTGAAATCACCGGGAACACCTGCTGGTAGGTCAGGCCATAGATCACCGCACCCACCAGGAAGCCTAACAAACCGGGGATCAAATAATCGAGCTTGCCTTCGCCGCCACCGGCGGCGCAGGTGCCCGGTCAGTACCCGGTCAGAGCCATTCCGATCCCAAATACCAGCCCGCCGACGACATTGCCCACAATATAAGTGGCAGGGATATTTGGGAATTCGAGCAAACCCAGGGCACGCAGGCCAAACAGGCCAATCATGGCGACGACCAGTGCGGTCATCATGAACTGCAGCACCGCCATGTCGGTAAAGCGGAATACATTGACGATCTTGTGGTATTTGGTCAGCCCGGCTTTATTCAAAGCAAAGCCGAAGAAGGCTCCCAATACCAGGGCGATCACCAGGGTGGTCATATTAATACCTCCTGCGGTAAATGATCAGGGCAGTGATGATGCCGGAGGCGAACATCCCGGCAATGAACAGGAAAGCTGCCGGCGCCAGCAGCATTCCACCGGAAATTGCCAGGCCGCTGGTACAGCCGCCGGCAATCCCCGCCGCATATTCCAGGATAATCGCGCCGATAAAGGCCAGCACCCAGCGCTTCCATACCTGCGGGCCAAAAATGCGCTTCCACTGGGCATCGCTGTTGGCGGCATCTTTCTTGCCCCACTTCAATGTGCCGCTGGTGGCTGCGCCGATCATGCCGCCAAAGAACAGGCCAATCAGCATCGCCACGCCGTAGGTGAAGCCGGGTGGCATGATGAAGTTGAAGTACATGTTGTCGAAAGCAGCCGGGGCTACTGCTTTGCCAATCAGCCCGGCCAGGTTTTCAAACGCCCCCGAAGCCCCCAGCAGGTTGTCGCTCAGCCACACGGCCGCGATCCCTACCACCCCAAGAAATGCCCCAGCCACGTACGGCGACCAGGTTTCCTTGTGTATGTATTGCAAGATGGTTTTCAGGATTTTTTTCATACCACATCCTCGCTCTCTTCGTCTGAAATCACTGCGCTCATCAGCCCCAGCACCTTGTCTGCCTTTTTGGGGTTATCCAGCACTGTTTTCAGTGCTTGCCGGCTGTTCGCTTTCAGGCCCGTAATGGCAGGGAGCAGGTCCACCACCTCGGCGGGGTATTCATCGCCGGCTTTACGGGTATCGCCAAACGAAACTTTTACCAGCTTCTCGCGGGTGGCAACCAACCCGCCGCCACCGACTGCTACGATGCCAATCATGCCGATCAAAATGGCATTGCCGATGTTGAAGGGCTTCTTGCCTAACACAATTTCGTCATATCGTTGGGCATAGTCCACCAGGTTGGGATCGTCCACATCCAGCTCGGTTGTGAACGAGGTGCTGGCTGCGGCTGCCACGCTGACAACTTCGCTCCCTGAAGTAGCATCACCCCCGGAGGAGGATGCTGCGCTGTTGCCAATCTCCACACCTAATGTTGTGGCATACTCCTGGGCCAACGCCTCGTAATCGTTCGGGTGGCACTGCAGGCAGGCTGCCTTCACATCCGAAAGCGGTGGCACCATGCCGGTGTGGGCTTCGGTCTTGTCTTGCGATTGGTTGTTGCCCGCATGGCAGAGATAGCAAAAATCGCCAAAGGCGTGCGAGGTGTGCCAGCCGGTGCCATCGCCGTTTACCGGCATTTCCGCCTGCACCTCATGGCAGTTTTTACACGACGATGCCTGCGAGCCGCACTGGGCGCTGGCAGGGATGGCTGTGGTCAGCCATACCCCCGTGCTCAACGCCAGCAGCAGGCTGGCAGTACCCAGCATGAAAACTAGTTTCTTACGTTGCATGCATGCCTCCTCCAGATTCAATCGGGCTGTTAAAGGTTCAGGCGTTATGACGCCCTCGCTGCCTGTTAAATACAACCCATTATATAACAAATATATTGGGTATGTCAGGTTAATTTCCGCAAGAATAATACTATTTACTGTGTGTATTGTGTGTATGGAAACGCAGGAGGGCTTGTTGAAAGCATCGGCAGTCTCATCCACATTCAGGCGTTTTGAGCTCCCTGGCACGCATCGTTCCTCGGATCAGCAGCGGTGAGCGGCAGGTGATCCATGCCGGGCCACGCTGGAGCCGGTCAAGCGCCATTTTGTTGAGTATCCATCGATTACACATGCTGGATAATTTCAATTCGTTGGCAGGTTTAGCTTAGCAATTCCTCAATACCAGCTACACACCCCCCAGGATGCCTTACGAGGTCATTTCTCCAACCCGTCACAGAGGTATCCCTTGCCGCGCAGTGTCTTGTTCGCTTTTGTTTGCATCAGTTGCGACTAATGTTCACACTTCCCACAGGCAGATGATCTTTTTGCCTGCTCGCATCCTGGCATGGATTTTTTCCATATGGCGCAGTGTAGCCAGCTCGCTCTCCAACTCAGATGGCCTTAAATTAAGTTTTTGAGCCAGGGCATCTGCCTCTAAACCTCCGCTTTCCTGCAATACTTGCAGAATCCTTACCTGGGTGGCGCTCAAATCCGCATATGATTCATTGACTTGAGACAGCGTTTGTGCACTCCGCACAGCCCATGGATCACAGGCGCGGTTGGGTGAAAGGGCGCGCATGTAGCAGTCCTCGCACAGGGTTTGCCCATGATAATTCATCTCATCCCCTTTATTTATCATTTGCCCACAGCGATTGCATTTCATAAAAGAAAGACAATCCCAGCAATGACTAGCCCACCAAGGATCGAATAAGCCATTCCATGTAAAAAGCCGTCAAAATGGAAGCCATAATCCTTGTATGCTGCCATTCCCTCACTGCCCGGGACGACAACAAAGTGCGGTGTGAGGGTACAGAACATGAACCAATCTAATATCAGCCAATCAACCACATTGAACACGAGCACCACCCCGGTAGCATTCAGCCACAATGCCCAAAATTGCGTCTCTCCGTGCGTTTTGAGTGAAAGAGTGGAGAAAAATGGTCCCAATAGGAGCAGCAGCATGAAGGGCACACCGAATACATAGGTAAGGCGTTTTTCAGCTCCCGTCTTTTTGGGGACTTTTTCTTGAATCGCGGGTGGATAGTCATGCAAGAAAATGCGCGGATTCACGCACATGCTGACGATCAGCAATATTGATACAAGCAATGAGAGAATCCCACCATCGATCAGTATTTTGGTTAAAGAAGGCATGGTTACTCTTTACTCCGTTGCGCATACCATCCCGTCTTGACATCCGTGCGCACATCAAAATCGGGCACATAGGGCTTAATATCCAGCAGGGGGGTGCCGTCCAGTACATCCACCCCCTCAATATCTAGGATATTATCCCGGCGCGCCAGCAGCCGCACAACCGACAGGCCGATCGGATTCGGCCGGCAAGGGTGACGCGTGGCAAAAAGCCCGTGTTCCTCGTCATCCAGGAACGGCCGAACTTTCAATGCATAGCCCTCCGACAGGTGAAAGGTGTAAAGCAAGTAGATGCGCGAAAAACCTTCCAGATCCTGGAGGCCTGGGACGTACTCTGGAAACACTTCCACCTGTCCAGTTGCCTGCGAACGGTTGGGTTGGATGGGCGTCTGCGCTTTATCACTGAACGGTGAATGAATAACGCCGATCGGTTTCATCAATAAGGGCATCGATCTCTCCTGAAGATGAAAAGAGTTATGCCGCATAATTCAACCCGCTTAAGGTTGCCATGAGCTTGGCAGCCTTTCCCTCAACTGCCAACCGGATAATGCCGTATCTATTTTATTACTTCCGCATCATCAAAGATTCCAGATCCTCATCCAGGGATTGGAGGTCTTCTTCATGCTCGACCTCTTGCTCGAGAATGGTCAGTATGATGTTGTAGGTTACTGGGTCTGGATCCCGGACCACTTTTAATAACTTCTGGTAAACCTCAATTGCGCACTGCTCCCCTTTGATGTTTTGCGCCAGGATTTCCTTTACAAATGGATCGGTGGGAGCATCATATCCGCAATGGGTATGCTTGAGCCATTCCTCGGGGCTGATCAGCGGTGTCCCGCCCAGTTGAATGATGCGCAGCGCCAGCATGTCGGCATGCGACAGCTCTTCTGTGGCATGTAAGAGCAGCTCAGAGGCCACAGCATCTTTCATCGGGCCTTTGACGATTTTTGCCCCCAGCCAATACTGATAATATGCCAGCCATTCATCTGCAAAAGCCTGATTGAGAAAGTCCAGCAATTTATCTACATCCATTCCTACGATTTGACGACCTTTGGTTCCCATGACATGCTCCTTTTGTTTGGATTAGACTTGAAAAGTCAATAAGCGCACACCCTCTACTTGCTGGAAGCTGGCTCCCTGTCCGACCGTGCGGATGACGGCGCTTTCGTCCACCACGATCGACCCGGAGAGAATATCTACCCCGTGATTGAAAAGCAGCGGGGAGAGCGGCGTGCTCGGTCCCAGCATCATCACCAGCGCCTCGGGGCGGCAAAGAGATAGCAGATCATCTAAAGTATGGTTGATCAATGCACTGCTGGTGATCGCAACCACGTCAGCCTGGGGAATTAATTCTGCGGCAGCCTCAGCCGGGTGATCGCCCTCCGCCGGATTCTGTTCGATGACCCACAGCTGCCCAACCGCGGGGCGCAGCCTGGGGATGAACGGAAAATGTCCCACCAGCGCAACGTTCTTGCCCGCACCATGTTCGCTCAATACATGCAGGGCGTTGATCTCGACTGCCCGGCTTTCATCAACCGGCAACAGGGAATTGATCGCCGCTACACCCAGGCTGGCCTCCAGCGGGTTGTCCGAACGGGCATATTCCGCCAACTGGCGGGCGCTTTTCTGGTGTAAAGCGCCCACGTCGCGAACCGCGGCATGACCGTGGGGTACGTGGTTGATGATTGTAGATGCCAATCCACAGCGGCGGCTGCATACCAGGGTCCAGTGCACACCCACCAGCACATTCCGGATCGGCACATCCCCTTCCAGGCTGTCCAGCAAATCATCAAGGATGCTCATCTTGAAACCCTTCCCACGAAAGTTTACCATACCTTTCGGAGTGGAGATTGTTTCGAGTAAAATTGTTCTGTGCGCACGCTTGTGCAGCCCATAGCAATGTTTAGAAAAATTTATTAAGTAGGTAGAACAATCAAATTGGCACCGGTAAAATGATGAAACACAGGATCCAGGATTTGGAAAAGCAGATTGCCGATCTCAAAAACCGCTGGCCGTCTCATTCCGTCCCGCCGGGCATGATGGCGCAGTTGGATGAGCTGGAGGAAGAGTTGAGAAGCGCCAGCGAACAGGGCGATATAGACGTAACGGGTAAGGAATTTAACTTGCCAGAGGTCCATTTTCGCGCCATTGGCACTGTGGAAAACGATTTTATCGCGCCTGGCGAGCTGAGCGAATTCGCTTCGTTGGAGTCGCGCCTGGTCATTGACCTTTCTCTGGTAGATGGGCTGCAAGGGCTCGAAGCCGGTCAGCCGATCATGGTGCTCTTTTATTTTCATCGCGCCTCGGGGTATGAATTGTCTCAACATCCGCGAGGGGATCCAACTCGCCCTAAGCGGGGCGTTTTTTCCCTGCGTAGCCCAAATCGCCCCAACCCGATTGGGGTGACTGTCGTTGACCTCCTTGATATCGATGGGAATGTACTGCGTGTCCGGGGTCTGGATGCTTGCAATGGCACACCGATCCTGGATTTGAAATCAGTATGAAAAATCAATAAAATTAGATCGGTGCGATACATCAGTTTCCCCAACCCAGCACTCGGGCGAGCTGGTAAACAATGGTTGCTGCTCCCAGTGAGAGAATCAGCAACATGCCTATGCTTATGACAGGCCATTTCCATGAACCAGTTTCTTGTTTGATGGCTGCTATTGTTGCCACACAGGGAATGAAAGTCATTTGCACTACCAGGAATGCCAATGCAGCGGCTGGGGTCAGGGTTTGAGCGATTTGTTCAGGCAGACTTAGGGCCGATCCACTCCCATATAAAATACCCAGTGTCGCAACAGTATTTTCCTTGGCGACAAAACTGGACAGCAGTGAAACAATCAAACGCCAATCCCCAAGGCCAAGCCAGCGCCCAGCAGGCTCCAGCCAATGTCCGAAACTGGCCAGCAGACTTTCTTGAATGTCACCATCTGGAAGGTATGCCAGCAGCCACACTGTAGCCGAAGCCAGCAGGATGATCGTGCCCGCTTTCTTGACAAATGCCCAGGTGTTCTGCCAGACATACAGACCGATCGTCCGGGCGTTAGGAATGTGATAGAGTGGCATTTCCATGATAAAGGCGGAGCTGGGCCCCTTAAACACCCCCCGGTTTATGATTATCCCAATCAAAAATAACAACAAAATATTGCCAGCCACCAATCCCCCCGTTGCGAGTGCCGCATTCTTGCCGAAAAAAGCCGGCGCCAGGAAGGCGATCACTGCCATGCGTCCTGTGCACGGCACCAATGGCGTAAGCAGGATGGTCAGGAACCGGGCACGGCGTTCATCAATAATGCGCGTCCCTAAAATCCCCGGCACATTGCAGCCAAACCCGATGAACAGCGGCAAAAAAGATCGACCATGCAACCCCATCCAGTGCATGAACCGGTCCATCACATAAGCTGACCGCGTCAGGTAACCGACATCTTCCAGCAGGCCTAAGACAGCGAAAAAGATGATCAGGACGGGCATGAGCGTCAGTACAGCTCCTGCGCCAGCGATCAGACCATCCACCAATAAACTGGTTAGCCATGCAGGAGCAGAAGCAAGAGCCTGGCGCGTACTCTCGGCCAACCCTGAGATGACCTGCGCATCAAGCCAATTCACCACTGGCATGGCTGCAGCATATGTGATCCCAAATACCATCCCGAAAATGGCCAGCAGCAATACCAGTCCCCAGAATGGGTGGGTAGCGACCTTGTCCAGGCGATCGGTGAGGCTGATTGCTCCTGGTATGGGTTTGGCTACTGCTGCCCGGACCATACGCTCGATCCATTCATACCGTCCACCGGCAACATCCAGGTAAGCATCTTCGTGTTGCATCAGCAGTGTGTTGATGGGCTCCCATACCTCGGGGGCAGTTTGGCGAACCATGGCCGTGATTTCTGCATCCCCTTCAAGTAATTTGATCGCTACCCAATCTTCGGGAAAAAGTTGAGTTTTTCCACCTAGCAGGGTGCGAATCTCAGCCAATACCGGACGATGCTGGGCACGGATTTCCGGGCGATTTGGGGTGAAGTCTTTGGGGTTTTTCAGGAGATGCAAAGCGGCATCGATTGTTTCACTGATACCCTGGTTGTGAGAGGCTACCAGCGGCACCACCGGCAGCCCCAAAGCAGCTTGCAGTATGTGGGTCTCAACATGGATTCCCATTTGTTCAGCAACATCTAGCATGTTTACCCCTACCACCAGTCGCACTGGCATGTTCAACAGCTCAGCGACCAGGTACAGGTTGCGCTCCAGGGTGGCAGCATTGACGATCGCTACCACCACATCCGGCTTCTCATGCAGGAGAAAATTACGCGTGATGCGCTCTTCCTCAGAGTTGGCTGTCAGGCTATAAGTACCGGGCAAATCCACCAGGCGAATTGCCTGCCCATTGTGGGTGAAATAGCCCGTTTTCTGCTCCACCGTTTTGCCTGGCCAGTTGCCCACGTGCTGGTTCAGCCCGGTGAGCATATTGAAGACGGTAGACTTGCCTACGTTCGGCTGTCCGGCAAGTGCGATTGTAATAGAAGTATCGCTTTTACTCATACTACTTCATCGTTATTGGCCTTCCACATCCAGCCTGATCACGCTCCCAACCCCTATCTGGATAAAATCGTCACCATATTCAGCCGTAAACCTCGTAATCGCATACTCCCCGGTACAATGACACGGCGCAACCTGCTCCACTTCCAGGCGCCTAAAATCTGTCAAGATGGCATTGATCTCAGCGTCACTTTTGCTGCCCAGGTGGAAGCCGCCTAAAACTAAGCGCACCGGTTCGGCAAAAAGTTCCCGAGCCTGTTCCAGGATCGCCACAATGCCTGGGTGGGCACACCCCGTGATAACCACCAATCCTAGCTCTGTCTGGATAACCAAAGCTTGCTCTGGGATCGTTGCTCCTATCTCTCCTGTGGTCCATAAGCCCTCGGCAAAGGATTGTCCTGGTGAAACCTCGTTAACCTGTGTGTACTGTTCAATTTGGTGTTTGAAAGAAACCGGGAAGGAAGGGAGCAGGTAGACCACTGGTTTGGCGCCTGTATCCAATAAAGCGGTCAGGCCCCCTGTATGGTCCTCATGGGCATGGCTTAGCACCACACTGTCGATCCGGGTCGGATCAATCCCTAAGATGCGCAAATTTTCCATTAGCAATTGTCCGTCGCCCCCGGTGTCGAAAAGCAGGCTGTGGTCACGATATTCAATCAGAGCGGAAAAGCCCCAGGCTGAATTCAGCCTTTGATCATATGGGTTGTTATCGTAGATAACGGTTATAGTTAGAGAATGGATAATTGGTATAGGGGATTCTTGTACTTCTTCAGAAGTCTCTGTCACCCCGATCGGGAAGCTGGTGGGCGTGGAAGTGAATGCTACCTCTGTCATGGGAATTGTGGTAACAAGGTTCACCTCGGAAGCAGTGAGAGCCACAGAGGTGGTTTCCACTGGTGTAATTGGCTGTTCCGGGGCGGTGTTCGCGGTGTAGCAGGCCCCCAAGGATAAAACCGTAATGACGATTAGAAAACCCTGAATCGCTCTCATTTTTGTTTCGATGCCGGGTAGTGGGCGGGTGAAGCACTCCAAAAACGGATTCCCAGGCGCTCCACTACCTGCGCCTTACCGCTTATTTTTAACTCTTCCAATGTGGCAAATACTTCTCCTGGCGAATAGTGCTGCAGCGTTGCGATCAGCTCCGACTCGCGCATGGGATGGCGGGTGATAATGCCAACCACCGCATCCACCAATGATCCTGCCCCGCTGAGGTCGAAAGATCCGCTGGCGGGGTGGATCACCCGGGCAATATCGCCGAGGATAGCGCGGGCGCGTAACAGACCTTCTTCATCTGGTGGTTGCACCCAGGGCTCAACCGGAGGCCGGTCCGGTTGAAGGATGTGGACTTCGTCAGGATGGATAGTTTTCAACGCCGCGGCAATCTCGCGCAGCGCATCTTCTGTGTCGTTGACACCCCGCACCAGCATCACTTCTACCCACAGCTTACCTTGATATTCTTTTCGAAAGGCAACCATCCCCTCGGTGAGGCGCTTGAAATGCATCTCCGGGTGGGGGCGGTTGATCTTTCGATAGAGCCTGGCGTTTCCCGCATCCAAGGAAGGTAATACTGCGTCTGCTGGAGATAATTCAACGCGCATTTCTGGCTGGTAAAGCAAAGATCCGTTGGTGATGACGGCGACCGGTAAATGCGTAAGCGCTTTGACTTGCCGGATCAACCAGCCCAGGCTGGCATGCAATGTTGTCTCCCCCGAGCCGACAAAGGTAACCCAATCGATATCACCCGGGGCGTGGGCTTTCAGCGCTTGTTCAACTTCAGCTATGATCTCTTTACGAGGAAAATATTCGCGCCGTTGGTTGGTTAATGGCAAACTGCGTCCCAACTGGCAGTAGACGCAGTTCCAATTACAGGTTTTCAAAGGGAGCGGGTCGATGCCTAACGATTGTCCTAAACGCCGTGAAGGCACTGGCCCGAAAACGTGTTTCATCGCCGGTTCAATCGTAATCCTTGCGCGTTGCTTCATCCGCCATGGTCAGCGCCAACAGCGGCGGCCATTCATGTCCGCGCCATGTTCCCAGGCTGGTGTGTAAATCCAGATACTTATTGGGGATAGGGTGGGTGCCAACCATCACCTTGATCCCGTATCGTTTTTGCAGGTAGTATATGAAGGTTTGGATATATGGGCAGGGAGGATAACCGACCAACATTCCGGTAGCCAGGTGGATCACCTGAGCTCCGTTCTTCACCATCTCTTCGCCGGTATATTCAACATTGCTGCCCGGGCAGCCGTTGCAGGTCGTGTAGCCCACCAGCTCAAGCTCGGTATCGCCGTATTGAGCAAATGCGCCTTCCTTGTTTCGCATCGCCCGCAGGCATTTCCCACCGGCACAATTACGGTAGCGGTCACAGATGATGATCCCGATTTTTATTTTCTCGCTCATTTTTCTCTCCTGACCAGCTAAGATAACTCTTCTCGCTGAAGAATTTTTCAAGCAGGGAGTTTAGCCGTTCCAGGCATTGCCTGCTGTCCAATAAGGGCCTTTACTCTTTGTCCACTGCGTTATTAATCGCTTGGCGGAGTGTTTTTATTGCTAGTTCAGCGCAGTGTTCATGATCTTTGGGCAGCCCATCTAATGCTGCTATCAAATCTGCTGGAGTAATTTGCTGTGCTTCGTCCAGTGTATTTTCCCGCACCAGCCGGGTGATCATGCCACCGCAGGCAATCGTTGCATGGCATCCGTCTGTGGTATATCGAGCCTCGCGAATGATTTTTCCTGCCAGGCGTAAATCAATTTGCATGTTGTCACCGCATTCGCCGCGGATCCATCCACGCGCATCGGGATTTTCGAGTCCCCCCATATTCTCTCGGCTTTCAATCAACGCATGAGCTTCCGCAGAGAAGCTTCTGGTTCCTGATTTCGGATTTTCTATATGAACGGCAGGGATATTTTTGAACGTATCTAGAAATCCAGGAAGTTCATCCAGAACAACATCTTCAACTTCGCCTAGATCACACAGCGCGGCTATCTGTGGGTCAATTGGAAGCCGCGCCAGAAGAGGCGCAGACGCAGCCAGCGCCACTTCCCGAGCGTGGCTGGGCCCAAAGATGAAATGCTGCTTGCCGGTGTCCGGGCAAAGGAAATAAGCCATATTCTCCACCACACCCACAATGGGTGTGTTCACCGCTTGTGCCATGTGCACGGCTTTACGTACGATCATGGATGCCAGGCTTTGCGGTGTTGTGACCATGATGATCCCGTTGACCGGCAGCGATTGCATGGTCGTCAGGGAGGCATCCGAAGTGCCTGGTGGCAGATCAACCAGCAGATAATCCAGATCACCCCACATCACATCACCCCAAAGTTGGGTGATCGCTCTCCCGATCAGGGGGCCGCGCCAGATCACAGGCCGGTCTTCGCTCTCCAGCAAAAAGTTCATCGACATGACCTTAATCCCAGCCTCGCTCTGTAAAGGTCGTAAGCCAACCGGTCCGGATTCTACCGGCCCATGCAGTCCGAACAACATGGGAATGCTGGGACCAGTAATATCCGCGTCCAGCACGCCTACCTGGTAGCCGTCACGTGCCAGGGCAGTCGCCAGCACACCGGTGACCAGGGATTTCCCGACACCACCTTTGCCGCTCATTACCGCCACCACACGCTTGATGTGGTTGTATGGGGCAGCGCTCCCCTCTTTGGGCTCACCGAAGAGCGCTTTTCGCTCCTGGTCATTCATGGAAGTCAATTTTACCGATACCTGTTGCACCTCCGGTAAGGCAGCTATAGCCGCGCGTACATCCGCTTCAATCTGACTCTTAAGTGGACAGTTAGGCACCGTCAGGGCGATGGTAACTTCAACCTTGCCACCATATATTTTGACATCGCGCACCATTTTCAAATCGGTCAGGCTGCGGTGCAGTTCGGGATCGTTGACTTGCGATAGTGCTTCGAGGACCTTGTCTTTGCTAAGCATGAATGTCTCCTACATTATATGGTTTCAGGTATACGATAAAGAATAATCATCACTTCAACTGGCTGTCACCGCTTCTCAAAGGCTTGTTTAAGCCATTTGTTCAATTCTTCTGCCAGGGCGAAATTAACCACTTCGCAGTCCTGGCCGCTCACCCCCTCCACCTCAGCAACTGCTTTCTGGATTTCCAGCGAAAGCGGTACCGCGATCGGGCAGAGTGGGGAGGAGGGGCGGAACTTGTAGGTTGCAAAACCGGCCTCATTCACCGCCAGGTCTTCAATCAGGCGCATGCGCACCACGTCCACACCGGTCTCGGGGTCGATCACTCTGGAGAGGCGATCAAGAATTGCCTGGCGCAGCACTTCCGGGTTCAACTTGTGTTCGCTCCATTGCCATTCAACCGGGATTCAACCGTTTGCCAGGCGGCGCGCATTGCCTGGCTGGCTGGCGCCTGTGGGAGGTAAGCTGTCACCGGCTCGCCATTGATCATGGCTGTAGTGACAGCCGGATCAAAAGGGATGCTCCCGATAACCTCAACACCCATCTCGGCACACATTGTTTCGATCTGTGCGCTGCCTTCCGGATAGATATCCGCTTTGTTGATCAACACCAATGCCGGGATGCGGAAATGGGCTGTGGTTTCCAGGGCGCGTGCCAGGTCGTGAATCCCTGCTACCGAGGGTTCTGTGACCACCAGGGCCAGGTCTGCCCCAGCCGCCGCGGCAATCACCGGGCAGCCGATCCCGGGTGGTCCATCCACGATCACCATCTGGCTATCCGTATCCAGCGCCAACAGGCGGGCGTTTTGCTTCACCAGGGTAACTAGCTTGCCCGAATTTTCTTGCGCCGGGTAGAGATCCGCATGGAAAAGCTGCCCATAACGGGTTTCAGAGCGATACCAGCGCCCGGCTGCTTGCGGCTCCATGTGGATGGCCTCTTCGGGGCATTGGTAAACGCAGGCTGCACAGCCATCGCAGGCAATGGGATCGATGGTGAATGTCTCACTCCCGGGAAGCACGGCATCAAAGCGGCAGACCTGCTCGCACGTTCTGCATAACTGGCAGAGCTGGGGATCGATCACTGCCGCTGCACCCCCGGTGAAGTCATGCGTTTCTATGCGGGTCGGGTGCAGCACCAGCTCCAGGTTGGCTGCATCCACATCGGCATCCGCCATCACCGCAGTGAGTGCGGTAGGGCCTTCATGCGCCAAGTGGGCAAATGCCGCCGCCAGGCTGGTCTTGCCGGTGCCGCCTTTGCCGCTGAGGAGCACCAGTTGTTTCATCGCAACGCCCCGATTTTCCCGAACATCTGGCGGAATTGATCGCCATATTCCGGATGAATCTCGACGAGTGTTTTCCCCTGGGCTACAGCCTCAGCAATCGCCCGTTCGAAGGGAATGCGCAGTAGCACTGGCAGGCGTTGTTCAGCGCAGAACTCATCCAGGGGGGGGTAGGGCCCGTTCTCCCGGTTGATGATCACGCCCGCCGGGATGCCCAGTTCAGCAGCCACCTGGGCCGCCAGGCGCAAGTCGTGCAGGCCGAAGGGCGTCGGTTCGGTCACCAGCAGCAAGTAGTCACTTCCGCGTACGGTTTCGACCACGGGGCAGGAGGTTCCCGGTGGCGCATCACGGATCACCACCTGTCCTGCTCCGGCAGTCGCCCATTTTTTTAGCTGGCGAATGACCGGAACCGCCATCGGCTCGCCTACATCGAGCACGCCGCGGGCAAAGTCGATGCCCTGCACTGCCTGGCCGCGCTCGATCGTTCCCATGCGGTCCAATACTTCGGAGATGGCCCCCTCGGGACACATGGCGGTGCAGCTCCCACAGCCGTGACACAACTGAGGAAAAACCAGCGTCTTTTGCCCCAGCACGACGATGGCATGGTACTGGCAAATTTCAGCGCACTTGCCGCAGTGGGTGCATTTTGCCTCGTCCACCGCGGGGATGAGCAGGCCCACCGCTTGCTGTTCCGTGAACATGGGGGTCAGGAACAGGTGGGCATTGGGCGCTTCGACATCACAGTCCAGAAACAAGGGCGGCTGTTCAGGAGCGACCGCTGCCAGGCTGCGCGCCAGGCTTGTTGCGACCATGGTCTTACCGGTGCCGCCCTTGCCGCTGGCAACAGTGATTTTCATCTACCAAGCTCGCGAGTGGTGTCCTGGGCCGGTTGGCGCGCCGACGCTCTCGAGCTTTCCGGCCTTGAAATGTTCGATAGCTTCTCTCACGGTGGTGCTTGCTCCATACAGATACATGGCAATACCGGCTGCCTGCAGGGCATTGTAGGCGTTGGGTCCAAAGTCGCCGCTGATCACGGCTTTCACCTGCTGGTTGGCTGCAAGCTGCGCCGCCTGCGTGCCGGCCCCGCCCGAGGCGTTTACGCCCGGGTTTGGATGTGACTGCCATTCCAGGGTGTCCGTGTCCACTACGATCAGGTAGGCCCCACGCCCAAAGCGCGGGTCAATGCCGGACTCAATGTTGGGAGATGATGCCGTGAGCAGGATCTTCATCGTTTCACTCGCGGATCATCCTGGTGCCGCATTTGGGGCAGGTACGGTCAATACAGCGCTGTCCTGCTACGTGCGGCTCTTTATGCCCGCAGCTGGGGCAGACGCAGTTGCCCTCTGGACCGGAGCCAGGTTTGTTGCCACCACCCTGCCCGCGACCGCCCTGCCCGCCGCGTCCCTGGCCTCCCCCGCCTTTCCCGCGGCCGCCCTGGCCGCCTCTTCCACGTAAGTTGCGCATTAACATCGTTTGATCTCCTTTCGGCTGCCCGTCTGAACGGCCAACCGTCTAGTGCAGCCTGTCGACCTGATCGACAATACTGCCTCCGATATATGCCAGCACGGCATCGTCGATCGCCACGATATCGGTCACCACCGGGCGGATGCCGCGCGCTTGCATGCTCTGGTAGGCGCCCATACCCATGCCGCGGCACAGCAGGGCTTCGCAGTCGGTGATCGCTTCTGCCATTTGCAGGTGCTTATTGTGTGAGGCGGCGTCCATGCCGTGCGGCTGCTCGGGCTCGCCCTCGATGTGCGGCTGGTTGGCAAAGTGGGCGTGCCCCAGCTTGCTGCGTAATTCTCGGTCTACGATCCGCCCATCCTCGATAGTCGCCACCAGGTAATAGGCCGCCCGCCCGAAATGCTGGCTGATGGTCACGCCGTCGTCGGTGATGGCTGCTACTTTGATTTGTGATTCGCTTGTCATGCTATGCTCCTATAATTGGGATATGAATTCAGCCTGTTTGGGTGATTCTCCAATGTCAACCAATATTATAGTACAAAAATGGAAAAAATCAAATAACAAATTGTGATTATTTTGTGAATTTTTGACCTGGTTAATATCTCAGATGCTGGCTCCGAGATTTTGCGAGTGCCTCCACAGCGCTGTGCGTACTTCATTCAGGAGGAAACTGTCATTGCGAGGGCTGGTGCTCTTCCAGCCCGAAGCAATCTCCCCGCTGGCAGGGAGACCACTTCGCTCCGCTCGTGGTGACAAGGCTATTGTGATTCTCTGGAGTTAGACGGGGGCAAAACTCAGCGAGTTAATTTCACGGGGTGGATGGAAGCTTAGAACAAAGGTGGCTGGGTGGCTTTGGGCTTGGACGGTGCGCCATTCTCCTGCAGCCAGCCCGCCAGCTTGCTGTAGTGCTCCGGGAAGGGGTGTGGGAATGCTACCCCGCCCTTCAGCAAGAGCTGGCGATTCCCCTCTGGCATGGCGGCATGCTCCAGCACGAAGACCGGGATCCAGCCGGCCTTGAGTGCTTCGGTAGCACCTGCCCAGGTGCCCCCTTTCCCGGCATCACTCGCCACCACGATGGCATAATCTGCCAGGCAGTAGATCAGCCGGTTGCGCCCCATTGCCGCTCCCACGGAAAAGCCAGCCTCGGGTGAGTAGGGGGTGACCAGGCACAGATCGCCGCGGCTGATGGCAGATCGGATTTCGTTATTCCGTATTGCTTTTTGTAAACTATCGGCCAGAATGGCGACCGCTGCTCCTCGCACTTCCAGGGCAGCGTTCATGCTCAACGTATCTACTCCCTTGGCACCACCTGAATACAACACCAACCCAGATAATCCACAGGCATTTCCAATAAAGGTAGCGCAATCCTGCCCGGCTTCGTCCAAATGGCGCGAGCCTACCACAGCAATCCCAGGCTGGCCCAGCAAGGCCGGCTCTCCGGCATAGAATAACACGGTTGGCGCGGCATCCTTCAACCGTTGGCGGTAGCGCAGGGGATAATCCGTATCGGCACGGGTCACCACATTGATCCCCAGCCCAGCCAGCCGCTGGAGTTCTCCACTCAGCTCTTCCTCGCGCCCCAGCAGCCGGCTCAGTCGTTCCGCCTCAGTTTCTGTGAGCTCCAACTGGTTTTTTAGATCAACAGCCGTTTGTCCCAGCAGCCCTTCCGGACGGTTGAATCTTGATGCTTGGATTTTTTGCGCCAGTGGATTCCATTCACGCAAGGTGAGTGGGGCCAGTTCAGAATTTCCGGCGATAGCCACATGTGAGCATAGCAAGAGCAGAACTTGTGCGTCAAGTGAGAGCATGGATGGTTATACCTTTCCTTATTTGTCCGAGTGGATCGTGCGGGTCAGGGTCAATACATTAACCTTAACCGCTCCGGCTCGCTGCAGATGGCGGTGAATTTCCTCCAGGGTGGCTCCGGAGTCATACAGGTCATCCACGACCAAAAGCCGTTTGCCCTTCATTGGAGATTGTACACTGAAGGCACCGGCTACATTGGATTGTTTTTGCGCCAGCGTGTGCATCTCCTTCTGCGGGGCAGTCTGCCTGGACTTGACCAGCGCCGGCAGGTATGGCAGGCCTAACTTTTGGGCCAGCGCTTTGGCAAAGCTGCTCACCGGGTCGTTGGCGCGCAGTGTGGATGGCGGCACAGGGACAACCGCATCCACCTGCGCCAGCTCGGGGTGGTCAGCGATCAGGGCGGTGGCCTGTTCAACCAGCAGGGGAAGCAACGATTGGTCGCCCTGGTATTTCAAGCGATAGGTCAGCTCGCCGGTTTCGCTGCGGTTCCAATTCGCCCCGGCATACTGGCTGTGGAAGCCCAGCGCCCAGCCGGCGCTCCACGGTCCGGGCAGTTGGCGAGGGTGTGGGCGGGAGAGGAAGTCCGCCACCGCGTCCTCGGCTGCCGTGGCTGGCTGGGATGGCGTTGTTCCAGGTGCGGCACCGGTGGCAGCGCCTGGCTGTTGCTTCCAACTTTCAACCACGCAGCGAATTACTTCGTAGCTGATCTCATCGGGTAACAACTGTTTCAGCGGGTACAGGTATTCCACCGTTCCTGCTTTGTGGATGGCCGCTTCAACTTTTAGCCGCACAGCCTCGGGGACGATTGTCTCAACCTTGATCCGGCCAGCTGTGATCAGTTTTGCTGCATGGCTGTAGATCGTGATCGGTGACAGCCGGCGCTGGGTGGCGACCTGTTCTATGCTCAAGCCTTGTGCCAAAAGTTGGGCGGTGTAATCCAGGCTGCCTCCTGCCTGGTGCTCTGCTCGTTTATTCTCAATTGCTTGTGAGCTGACCTGGCGTGGTAATTTGATCGGTATGTGTGCCTTAACATTTATGGCTGCCTCCCCCTGTGGAGTTAATCGCACCACCGGATATTCACCCCCGATTACTTTCAGGTAGCCCGCCTTGCACAACTGATCAATCAGCAGTTTGATCTCGGCTTGTTTGAAGACAGCCAGCCTGCCGTAATAGATATTTTTATCATAACCGAATTTCAGGATTTCCTGAGCCTTGGAGCCTCGCAGTATCTGGATGATTTTTTCACGCCCAACGCTTCGTTCAAGCCGGCGAACAATGTCTAATACGATCAAGGGTGCGCGGTCTGCCTGGGTGAGTGTTTCTACCTTCTGGGCAGGCATTGCGGCAGCCTGGCGCGCCCTGCAGTTGTCGCAGCACACCTCGGCATTCGCCGGGCCGCTATCGCCAAAATGTTTCAGAATTATGCGGCGGCGGCAGGCATTGCTCTCGGCATAGCTGATCATCAGCTCCAACTGCTTACGGCGATGGGCTTGATGTTCTATAAGGCTTTGTGTGGCAGCCTGGATCTCTGCCGGCTTCCAGTTGTGCACTTTCACCTGCATGCGTAAGCCATCATCTCGCAGATGTTCCAGTGCCTCGGCGCGCTCCAATGCGGACAACCCTACCCGCACCTTGACCTCCTGCATACTGGACAGGCGCGAAAGCTCGCTGATCGTGATAGCCACCAGGCGGTCGCTTGCCGGGCGCAAAGCATCGAAGAGTATTCGTAAATCATCGCTGGTGATGGTGCTGCTTTCAATGAACCATTCCTGCAAAGCCCGATCCTCGGGTGAATACAACAGTACTGCCCTGGAGGGCAGCTCATCTCGCCCGGCGCGCCCCGCCTCTTGATAATAGGCTTCCAGGGAGCCGGGCAGCGAATAATGGATCACCTGGCGCACATCCGGGCGGTCAATGCCCATCCCAAAAGCGTTGGTCGCCGCCACGATAGGCAGGTCGCCTGCCATGAAGGCATCCTGGATGTGCGTGCGATCTTCCGCCAGCAGCCCGGCATGATAATAACCCGCTTTGACCCGCACGACGGTACATACAAATTCGGCCACTTCTTCCGCATCCCGGCGGGTGCCGGTATAGATGATGGCGGCACCGTCGCGGTGATTGGCCAGCAGGTCTTGAAGTGCTCTCAGCCGGTTGGTCGCATCCGAAGTGTAGCGTAACTCCAGGGCCAGGTTGGGGCGGTTGAATCCGGTTACCACGCGCGCTGTATTGGCCAGATTCAGCAGCCTGGCGATATCATCCTGTACCTGTGGCGTGGCGGTAGCGGTCAGCGCCGCGGTGAGGGGGTTGTCGAGAGAGGCTCGAAAGTGGGCAATGTGCAGGTAATCCGGGCGAAAATCATGCCCCCATTCAGAGATGCAGTGGGCTTCATCGACCGCCAGCAGCCCGATCTTTTGTTGCTGCAAGGAAGCCAGAAATTGCGTGTTGCGCAGACGTTCCGGTGCAACATAAACGATCTGATAGCCGCCTGAGGTCAATCGTTTTAATCGTTTGTCCTGTTCGCTGATAGGTAGCGTGCTGTTAATAAAAGTTGCTGCGATTCCATGCCTTTCCAGGCTGTCCACCTGATCCTTCATCAGTGCGATCAACGGTGAGATGACCAGGGTGAGACCGGGAAGGAGCAGACCTGCCAGTTGAAATACCAACGATTTTCCTGACCCGGTGGGCATCACCACCAGGGTGTGCTGGCCGTGGAGCAGGCTCTGGATGGCCTCTGCCTGGCCTGGACGGAAGCTGGTGAAACCGAAATGCGATTGCAGGCTGGAGACAAGATCACTGTTCATTGGCTTTCTCTCCGTGCGGTAAGATATTCCCCGCTCAAATATGGCGCTGTACTACCCGCCCGCCCACAGCATGGTCATGATCGCTGCCACGGCGGTGATGACCAGCGAAACCACGAAGGTCACCCGCAGCACCTGGCCTTCCTCGCCGATGCGGTCGATGCTGGCGGCGGCATTTTGTAACTTAGCCGGCGAGATCACGCTGGCCAACCCGGCGCCGATCCCGCTTGCCGCAGCGATCAGCAGGCCCAGCGCGCCGATCTTTTCCGCCGTGGACAGGTGGATGGCGGTCAGCATGGCGATGGCGGAGGTCTCTGACCCGCTGATGAAGCCGGCTAAAAGCCCTAAGAAGGGAGCCACCATGGCATAGAAGCCGCCAAAGGCGCGGCTGGCGGCCTCGGCGATCACGTAGACCATGTTGTTGGCCGGATCAAGCAGCTGCCAGTCGGCATTCTTGCCCGAGTGGTTGATGATGAAGGCAATGGCAAAGAAAACCGCCGAGGCCAGCATCGGGCGCGGGGCGCGCTTCAGCCAGCGCCGTAGTGAGCCTGTCAGGGCCGCCTTGCCCGGCTTCAGCCAGGGCAGGGCTGCCAGCGTGCTGACCAGGAGCCAGAAGTATGCCTGCCAGAACAGGCGCACTTTTTCCGGCGCGCCGGGGATGATGGTCACTGGCATCGCCCACTGGTTGAAGGTCAGGTTGAACAAGGGCAGAAAGGGCGAGTTGACCAGCAGGGCGAAGCCAATCAGCCAGATCCAGGGGGAGAGGGCAGCAGGCAGGGACATTTCCTTCTCGCTGGCTTTGTCCGCCTCGCTAAGCAGGCCGCGCTCGACCAGCTTTTGCCCGCTCAGTTTGAGGTACGCCAGCACAACCACCACCACGCCCAACCCCGCCGCCACGCCGGTCAGGGTCACCATCCCGATTGCGTTCATGCCAATGGCGATGAATCCGGCGGTCAGCCCTGCCAACAGCGTGGGAACTAGTCCGCGCCAGACCAGCTTCCAGCCGCCGACGATCCACAGCATCGCCAGTGCGATGCAGGTGCTGATCACCGGCATGAAGCGGGCAAAATAGCCGCCTACTTCATCCACCGGCAGCCCGACAAAGTTGGAGAAGACCACCACCGGAATGCCCAGCAGGGCGTAGGTGCACAGCGCATCGTAGCCCAGGGCGGGCAGGGCAATCGCCACGAAGGACGAATAGCCAAGCGCCAGCATGATCGGCGGCAGGATCGAGACCGGGGTGGCGCCCATGGCTGCCAGCAGCGTGCCGATGCCGATGTTGAGGATCAGGATTTGCGCCACCTTGTTCCCCGGCGCGACCGTCTTGATCAGCGCCACCACCCGATCAATCGCCCCACTCTCCTTCATGATCGTGATCTGCAGCAGCGAGGCGCCCACCATCAGCGTGATGGGGAAGGAGGCCACCACACCTGCCAGGCTGATCAGCAAGGTGTTGGTCAGCGGTGTCTGGAAGTACAGCCAGGCTACCAGCACGGTGCACACCCAGCCTACCATCCCGGCAATGTCGGCCGCGGTGCGCCGCCACACAAGCAGAATGAGGATAACGAGCACGGGCAGCAGGGCCAACAAAACGGATAGCAGGTTCATGATTGCTCCTACCCAAATGGCTGATTAGATATAGAACCCTGTGGGGTCGATCTCCTCCCGCAAGATGCGCAGTTCCTCGGCGCTGGGCGGGTCGTTCTGCCCGACCTGGGCGGGGAGGATCAGCTCGAAGCCGGTGTTCTCTTTTACCTGCTCGATGCTTACGCCTGGGTGCAGAGCCTTGAGTCTCATCCAGCAGGTATCCGGATCGTAGTCCATCAGCGCCAGGGTGGAGACAACTGCCATTGGCCCGGTGCCGCGCGGCAGCCCGGCTTTTTCTCGCGACCCCGGGCCGCTCAGGTAGCCCGGTGTGGTCAAGAAGTCCACCTTGGGGATGAAGCGGCGCGCGTCGTGCTGCATGATAGCGATCGTCTGCCAGCAGTGACTGCCCACGTCGTTGCCGCCGCCTGAGCCAGGCAGGCGCGCCTTGGGATGGTCGTGGTCGCCGATCACCACGCTGTTCAGGTTGCCATACGGGTCAATCTGCGCCCCGCCCAGGAAGCCATAGTCGATAAAGCCGCGTTGGGCAGTCTCCATCGTGTCGCAGATGCCCAGGGCGGAGATACCTTTGTGAAATGTGCGCGCCTCGCCGACAGCGAGCGGCAGCTCTTCCATGATCGCTCCCGTGCCGCCGAATTCGAACACCGGCACCAGGTTGGGCGCCGTGGTCTTGGAGGCCAACATAGCCGCCAGCATCGGAATGCCGGTGCCGATGAAGCAGGTGGTGCCGTCTTTGAACAGCCGCGCCGCCACGCAAATCATCAGTTCTGTATTGGAGTAGGGTTTTTCGCTCATCGTTATCTCTCCTCAGCGCTGTGGGATATCCCGCTTTATTCTCGCTTCTCTCTCAGGCGGACGCATTCTTGCAGCCGCTCTTCGCCAATCAGCTGCAGGTAAGCCGCGTGATCTTTCAATCCATAGACGTACTTGTCCAGGTACTGCTGCGTGCCCTCGGCGGTCTTGCTCATCTCCACCCATTCCTTGATGCCGGGCTCATCCCGCCCGTAGATGTATGCCATCTCCCCAGGGTGCGAGCCGTATGGGGCGTGCACCACCGCATCGACCAGGTAGTAGGGTATCACCGTGCGGTCGGGGTATTTGCGGATCTCCTCGGTCGGCACGATCTCCTCGGTGCTAATGATCAGGCGCTTGCAGGCGCGTGACATCTCCAGGGCGAAACCGCTGATGCCCTCCAACTGGCAGTTGCCGTATTTATCCGCCCGGTGCACGTGGATCAGCGCCACATCCAGGATCAGCGCGGGCAGTAAGGCAACCTGGATGCCGGTAAAGGGGTCCTCGACCACCTTGGCGGCGCTGTACTTGAGCATGTCCGTACCCAGCATGGAGCGGGTCGGCAGAAAGGGCAGCCCCATGGCCGCCGCCTTCATGCGCCAGGTGATGGCCGCATTGGACCATTCGACGCACGACTCCACCTGCCCCGATTCGACCGCCCGCCGCAGACAGGATGTAATGCCGTAAACTTCCAGCCCAATGTAGGTGATATCCAGCTTCTTGACCATCCCTGCCCCCAGCCACAGGTCCAGCTCCAGCACCCCCTGCCCGCAGACGCGCAGGTCTTTGCGCCCCTGGCGGACCACCTCGCGCGCCAGGCTCATCGGGCAGCGCACCGTACCGTAAAGCTCGGTACCGATGTAGCAGCCATCATAGACGAACTGGCTGATCGCCTCAGTTTCGGTCATAACCTTGTCGACCATCTGGTGCGCCTTCTTGGTGCGGTTCCACTCGCGGAATTCGTCCAGGTCGTAGGGTTGGATGATCTCACCAATGCCAGATTGCAGGATTTCCATGGGCTCCTCCTAGGGGGTGACATCTTTATTAAATTATACTCAGGGCTCAGGTGCCCCGCCGGGGTTTTTACTGTATTGATTATACACTGACCTTCGATTTGGATATTCTATGTATAATCATCTTTGTGACTCCACTGCTTCCCACCAAGTTCTACCTTCCCTCTGTCCCTGCCGGGTATGTGGCGCGCCCCCATTTGCTCAAATTTTTGGATCAGGCCCTGGACTGCCGGCTGACCCTGGTGTCTGCCCCGGCGGGCGCTGGAAAGACCACCCTGGTCAGCGCCTGGGCGAGCACACGGCGCAAGCAGGGGGTTGTTGCGGGCTGGTATGCGCTGGACGCCGTGGATAATGACCTGGCGCGCTTCCTGGCATACCTGGTCGCCTGCCTGGAGGAGTGCGGCACGGTGATTGCCATGGATTCGCCTGCCTCCAGCCCGGTGGACACGGCGAACAGCCACGCCGTTCTGGATGAGATCATTTGCAGCCTGTTGAATCTCAAGCGTGGGCTGCTACTCATCCTAGATGATTACCACCTGGTCCAGGAAAAAGAAGTGCATGCTGCGCTGGCATATTTGTTGGATCACATGCCACCTCATCTGCACCTGGTGCTGCTGACCCGCTCTGACCCGCCGTTTGGCCTGGCGCGCCTGCGCGCCGCCGGTCAGTTGCTGGAGCTGCGTATGGATCAATTGCGCTTCTCTGCGCCGGAGACGGCGGCGTTTGTGCACAAAACTGCTGGAGTGCAGTTGTCTGATAGCGACGCGGCGGCGCTCAACACCCGCACCGAGGGATGGGTTGCCGGGCTGCAAATGGCAGCCATCTCCTTACGCGGGCGGCAGGATGTTACGGCGTTCATTGCTGCATTTGCCGGCAGCCACCGCTTTGTCTTTGATTACCTGCTTGAACAGGTGCTGGACCAGCAAAATACGCCGCTGCGCGAGTTTTTACTCAAGACCTCCATCCTGGAGCGGCTGTCTGCCCCCTTATGTGATGCCGTCGCTGAAACCAACGGCGTGGCGCGTGAGCTGCTTGCCACCCTGGAGCGCTCCAACCTGTTCCTCACCCCGTTGGACGATGAGCGCGTCTGGTATCGCTACCACCCCCTGTTTGCCGACCTGCTCCGGCTGGTGCTGGCGCAGACGCACCCCGGGCTGGTGGCTGAATTGAACCAGCGAGCCTGCACCTGGTACGAGGCGCAGGGGGATATCCCGCAAGCCTTGCACTATGCCCTGGCCTGCGGAGATATGCAGTTGGTGGCTGGGCTGGTTTCCGCCAATGTGCTGGCGCTGGTGGAACAGGCTGAGCTGACCCCCGTCCTGACCCGCCTGGAGGCGATGCCGCGCCAGGCGCGTGAGCCGTTGCCCTGGCTGGGGGTGGCGTATGCCTGGGCGCTGGCTTACACCGGGCAGATGGCGCAGGCCGGCATCTCCCTGACGCTGGCTGAAAGGCATCTTGAGGCGCTGCCGCTCCACGAAGGCGACCGGATCAGGGGGCACATCGCCGCCATGCGCGCCTACCTTGCCTGGATTCAAGGCAGCCAGGCGGATGCGGTGGCATTAGCCAAAACTGCCGAGCACCTTCTGCCGCCTGGTGAGGTGGCATTACGCGCGCTCAACATGACCACGCTGGGGAATGCACTCACCCAATATCAGGCTGACCCTGAAGCGGTGGCAGTGCTGGAAGAGGCAGTTGCCCTGTCCCGGCAGATGCGCCAGTCGCATGTGTTCATGCTGGCGGCCTCAGCCCTGGCTTACGCGTATGCTCAACTTGGAAAATTGCATCAAGCCCACACAGTCTGCCAGGATGCGGTTGAGCTGGCAGAGGCGCACCAGCGGCGGCATGGGCGACCATTGACCGCCGCGGCCAGCCTCTATGCCGAGCTCGCCAGCATCTTAGCCGAATGGGGCGATAGTGGAGCGGCGATCCAGGCTGCCCGTAAAGGGCTGGCCCTGAGTGAGCTGTGGGGGCAAGCTGATACGATCATGGTTTGCCTGATACAGTTGATTGAAGGGCTGTCTTATGCGGGTGATACCAGCGCAGCAGTACAAGGCTTGCAGCGCGCACGCAAGTTAGCCCATCAGGTGTCGCCCTGGTTTGTGCAGATCGTGGACCTGTATGAAGTGCGTATTTGGCTTGACGTAAACGATACTCCCCAGGCAGCCCGAGCTGCCCACGAAGCCGCGGGGCCCTTTCCTGTTTCTGTGCAAGCTCGCCTGTTGCTGCAGCAGAATCGCCCGGACGAGGCCATATCTCTGCTGGAGCGCACCCTGCCCATGGTGACGCAGACACCATCGTTTGAGACTGTACGCCTGGGTGTGATCCAGGCCCTGGCTTACTTTCAAAAGAAAGATGAAAACCGCGCGTTGGCCACGCTCCTATGGACATTGGAGCAGGCTCAGGCTGAAAATCGGGTGATGACCTTCGTGCGCGATGGCGAGCCGGTCGAAAGGTTGCTGCGCCTGGCTTTGAGAAGATCCATCTGCCCGGAATTTACTCGCCGGCTGCTCTCTGTCTTTGAAAGGCGGCGAACACCCCAGGTAGTTCTCACGGTTGAGCCTTTGTTCGAAGCCTTGAGCGAGCGTGAGCTGGAAGTGCTGCGCTTGTTGAACGGCCCGCTCTCAACCCCGGAGATTGCCGGGCAGTTGGTCGTCTCTGCCAACACGGTGCGCACCCACATCAAGAATATTTACGGCAAACTTGGCGTGCATGGCCGCAGCGGCGCTGTGTACCGCGCCCGGGAATTGGGGCTGCTGGGATAATTATCCCCGGGGGACAAGTGCCAGATCCTAGGTGGGTTGCACTTCAGAAGTGCAACGCACCTGTGTTTTTTCCCCTTGACATCACTATATAAAATGGTAAAATTAATTCTATGATTATCTAATTAATTAGAGCGGATTACTATGCCCCACTCACGGAGAATGCTATGAACAATTCACCCCCCAACGATGAGCAGCTGCTCACCTTCTTCAAAGCGATGGCGGACGCCAATCGGTTGAAGATCCTCGGCCTGCTCGCCGGACAACCTTATACCGTCGAGCAGCTGGCGGCGCTGCTTGACCTGCGCGCATCGACCATCTCACATCACCTGATGATCCTCTCGGAGGCCGGGCTGGTCAGCGCCCGAGCTGAGTCTTATTACAATGTCTACCAGCTGGAGCAGGCTGCCCTGGAAAGCATGGCGCATGGCCTGCTCTCCAGTGAGACGCTGCCGGCCGTGGCTGCTATGGTGGACCGGGATGCGTATGATCAAAAGGTGCTGCACGACTTCCTGCTGCCGGACGGCTCTCTCAAGATCATCCCGGCGCAGCGCAAAAAGTGCGAAGCTGTGCTGCACCATGTAATCAAAGCCTTCGAGGTTGGACGGCGCTATCCCGAAAAAGAAGTCGTTGCCATCCTGGAGCGCTTCCACAAAGATACCGCCACCCTGCGGCGCGAGCTGGTCGGTTACAACCTGCTGCGCCGTGAACATGGCGAATATTGGCTACCTGATACGGAGTAAGAAATGAACGCAAAAAGCGAACACAAGGAAACTATGCTGAATTTTATGCGCCTGCTGGGGGATGCTGAGCGGCTGAAGATCGCCGGCATGCTGGGCGTGGAGAGCCTGAGTGCGGCGCAGCTGGCTGAGCGGCTGCACAAGCCGCTGCCGGAAATCCAGGCGCACCTGGAGCAGCTTTTAGCTGCCGGTCTTGTCCGCCTGCAGGGTGAAGCATATGCCCTGGAAAGCAAGACACTTGAGTACCTGTCACGGCAGGTGCTGGCGCAATCCCAGCCGCGCAGCCAGGCAGATGAGTTCGAAGGCGATGATTACGAGCGTAAAGTGCTCCGGGATTACTTCGCCCGCGATGGATCTCTCAAAGCGCTGCCCACCCAGCAGAAAAAGCTGCTGGTCATCCTGCGCCACCTGGTGAAGATCTTCGAGCCTGGTCAGCGCTACCCGGAGAAGCAGGTCAACGAGCTGCTGCGCCGCTACCATGATGATACCGCCTCCTTGCGCCGCTATATGGTGGACAACAAGCTGTTGGCGCGTGAAAAAGGCGAATATTGGCGTATATGATCCGTAGGGGCGCAAGGTTTGGCCCCTGCAGGGCACACGCCATGTGCCTCTACATACCCCGGGCACATGCCATGTGCCCCTACCACACCGGAGCGCACCGCTTGCGCTCCGGTTTTGTTTTCACCCAATGTGGGTGATGACAATTCGGATGAGGGGGAGTATTCTTTCCTCAGGTATCGCAACATTACCTTGATATCGGAGGATTATCCCATGTCTGCAGAGTCTATCTTTCGGATCGCCTTTTGGATCCTTTTCGGGGGAGGAATCGTCATGCAGGTCGATTTTGCCGCCCGCATTCAGCGCGCCGGGGAGCGGGTGGGTGCGGACCGCGGCGCCATCGAGCGCGAGGGCTGGGGCTACATCGTGGTGTGCATCATCGGCTCCCTGGCGCTGATTGCCTTCCTGGTGCTGTATGCCATCAACCCGCCCTGGCTGAGCGTGCTCTCACTGCCATTCAACGGTTGGCTGCGCTGGGTGGGCATCATCCTTGGTGTGTGCAGCTTCGTCCTCTACGCCTGGGCGCAGGCTGTGCTCGGCAAGGCCTGGTCACCGCACCTGCAGATGCGCCAGCAGCACCACCTGGTCACCTCCGGCCCTTATGCCTGCATCCGCCATCCCATCTACACTGCTTACCTGGTCTTCATGACTGGCATTGCCCTGCTCACGGCGAACTGGTTCTTCGCCTGCTTGCTCGCCGTGTCCATTATTGTCTTCGCCCTGCGCATCCCCAAGGAGGAGATAATGCTGATAGAGGCATTTGGCGCTAAATATGCCGAATACATGCAACGCACGGGCGGGCTATTGCCAAGGTTCTAGATGATGAACCGCATGGTATCCCATCGATCCGTTTGGATCTATTTTTCCCTGACCTTGTTGCTTAGTTGGACCGTCTGGATTCCGACGCAGTTGATCGTCCCAGAAAACAAACAGCTTCCGCTGCAGTTGTTGGGCGGCTTTGGTCCTTTTCTGGCGGCAATTATCGTCATTGGGGTGAAAGAGGGGAAAGCGGTACTTAAGCAGTGGCTGCGGCAGACATTTCGAGTCCGCCTCAACCTTATCTGGTACCTGGCAGGTGGCATCTTCCTTCCCTTTGGCATTGGGCTGCTGCATCACTTGCTGTATTTGCTTGCTGGTGGAAAATCTGCCTTTTCCTTCGATCAAATCTGGGGAATATATTTTGCTGAGCTGGTCTCAACTGCGCTGGTTGGCGGGGGAAATGAAGAGCCAGGCTGGCGCGGCTTTGCCACACCCCGCCTGATGGCCAAATTCCACCCCATCATGGCAAGTTTCATTGTGGGTGTTTTTTGGGTGATCTGGCATATCCCATTGTATTTTGGCAGTTGGGGCGGAAAAGACCAACCCCTGCTGTGGTTTTTCATCTATGCCACCGGCCTTTCCATCATCATGACCTGGTTGTTTTTCCGCTCAAGCAAGAGCGTCGTTCCCGTGATGCTGCTGCATGCCGGGACCAACATTGTTTTTGATTTCTTCCCCCGCACAAACGTGATCTTTTCATCGGCTGATCTTGATTTCAACGTGTTCAAAGCCATAGCTTATTGGATTGTGGCATTGATCATCATTGTTGCCACGAAAGGAAAGTTGGGGTGCAGGTATGAATAGAATACGAAACATCCATTCCTGGCTCTCTGCTTCAGGTTCAGGTGGTCGAAGGGCTGGATCATGACCAGCTCTTCGAAGCAGTCGACCAGATTCTGCCCATTTTGCTTGCTTTTAGTAAAAAAACAGGATTGAGCCATGACTGATATAAAACGCAAGTGGACCACCCAAGATACCATTGCCATCCGGCGTATTGGCAGTGTGGATGCCTCACCTGACGGCAGCTCAGCGCTGTTCACCGTGGTGCAGGCGGTGATGACGCCTGAGAAAAGCGGCTACCTGGCGCAAATATTCCTTGCCAATGGGGATGGCGAGCCTGCGATGCAGCTGACCGCGGGTGAGACGTCTTCGTTTGATCCCCAGTGGTCCCCGGACGGGCAGACGATTGCATTCCTGTCCAGGGGGGATATCTGGCTGATGAACCTCGCCACCCGCACTGCGCAGCAGCTGACCGCTGCCCCGCATGGGGTTAGCAGCTACAAGTGGTCGCCGGATGGGCGCAGGATTGCCTTCACCGCATTAGCTGAGCCAACCTTCCAGGATGCCGGTGAGACAAACCGCCCGCGCATCATTGGGCAGGGCGGTCTGAAGCAGCGCCTCTATGCTGTCTCGGTGGCAGACGGTTCCGGCGGTCCAATTCACGGTCAACCTCTGACCGCAGAAGATATCCACGTCGGCTCGCCGGAAGTGCCCGGCGCCTACCAGTGGTCCCCGGATGGCAAGTCGATCGTCTTCTCCCATTCAAAATCCCCCCAGCCGAACGACTGGCCGAGCACCCGCCTGGCGCGCCTTGACCTCGCGGACGGCTCGAGCCACCCCCTGGGGCCAGATAACAAGGTTGCCTGGGACCCGCACATCTCCCCGGATGGGCGTTGGGTGGCCTGCAAGATCTATGACCACCCGGCGTGGGAGTGGTCATCCCAGATACACATCCTTCCGATTGAAGGCGGCCCGGCCCGACCGCTGGCGGATACCGCCGACCGCCGCCCTGACCTGCTCGGTTGGTCGGCGGATGGCGCCAGGCTCTATTACCTGGAGACGTGGGGTACCCGCCTCCGGCTGTGTGCGCTGCCCGTGGATGGTAGTGATCCGGTGGTGCTGTTCGAGCCCGCTGGTTGTATCGAAAATGCCCGATTGAACCATACCCACAGCACGCTCGGCTTCACCCTCCAGACTACGACAGAGCCGCTGGAGGCATATTGTCTGCGCCTGGATGATCCTACCCCGCGCCAGGTGAGCCGGGTCAATGCGGAATTCCTGCAGATACCCGTTGGGCGGACGGAGGTCATCCGTTGGAAGTCGGTAGACGGCCTGGAAATCGAAGGGTTGCTTACATACCCGCCTGGTTACGTAAGCGGGCAGCGCTGTCCGCTCCTGGTCAGCGTGCATGGTGGCCCAGCCAATGCCTGGATGCAGTTCTTCCTTGGTATGCAGTCTTTCTACGGGCCAGCGGCTGCCTTCGCTCGGACGCGGTTATGCTATCTTGCGCGTCAACGTGCGCGGCAGCACCGGCTACGGCAAAGCATTCCGCCGGGGCAACTACCGTGACTGGGGCGGGAAAGACATCCAGGATTTGCTCAGTGGCGTGGATCACGTAATCGCCCTGGGCGTTGCCGATCCGCAGCGCATGGGTATTATTGGCTGGAGCTATGGCGGTTACCTGGCTGCCGCCACCCTCACCCAGACGGGGCGCTTCCGCGCGGCTGTGATCGGTGCTGGGATGGTTGACCTGGTCAGCTACGCTAACGGTCACGACAGTCCTGGTTTTATACCCAGTCATTTTGGCGGCGAGGTGTGGCAGGTAGCGGATCTACTGCTCGAACGCTCGCCCATCGCGCATGTGGATCGCGTGACCACACCCACCTTGATCCTGCATGGAGAAGATGACCAGCGTGTGCCCATCTGGCAGGGCTACGAATTCTACAACGCCCTGACCCGCAGCGGCTGCCCGGTTCAGATGGTGGTCTATCCCCAAACCGGGCATACGCCTTCCAACCCGGTGTTTCTGCTGGATGTGATGGATCGCATTCTGGACTGGATTGAGACTTATTGTTCATGACCAGGGCTGAAAAAAGGCATTGTAGTAACGACTTCAGTCGTTTCTTTTCACCTCTGGGTTGAAGGGAATTCATGCAAATCTTGCGCCTTTCCAGCGGTGACTTTAGTCGGTGGAAGTGAGGACATTATGGCAGATCATATCAGCTACGAATTTCGGGTAAAGGGTGTGCTGGAATCCCGCTGGTCGTCCTGGTTTGCCCCCTTGGAGATAAGTGCCCAGGCGGAGGAAACTCTGATTACCGGCCCAATCCGCGACCAATCCGAGCTGTTCGGCACCCTGCTCAAAATTCGCGATATAGGCTTGCAGTTGATCTCTGCCGCCCCGGCGCGCTTGCCGGTGTTCAGTTCACCGTTTCCGCAATTGACTACTGAGCGGCTGCTGCTCCGCGAGTTCACGCTTAGCGATACTCAGGCGGTCTTCGACACCCTGTGCAGCACAGCGGTCAACCAGTGGCTGGAGACGGCCCCGCTCCAATCGCTCGAAGAGGCGCAAGCCCGCATCCGCTCGCGTATGGGGCTGTTTAGGGATGGGATGGGCTTTCGCTGGGCGATCACCCTGCGCCAGCAGCCCGCGACGGTGATCGGCTCGTGCGGTTTCTTCAGTGTACGGCGCGGCACGCAAACTATGGAGTGCGGTTATGAACTTCATCCCGACCATTGGGGTAAAGGAATCATGAGCGAAGCGCTTCAGGCGATGATTGCCTTCAGCTATGATCCACACAACCCGCTACCCGTTCACCGCATCGAAGCGCTGGTCGCCCCTGGCAATACCGCCTCCATCCGCCTGCTGGAGAGGCTGGCTTTCACCTGTGAAGGCATGCGCCGCCAGTTCGGCTTTTGGAAGGGCAGCTACCAGGATGTGCTGCTGTATGCTTTGTTAGGAAAAAACTGATCACCCGGCCATTTTGCTGGCTGCCAAGGAGCTTACCATGTTCAAACCCAGCCTAAATCTTCTTATCCTGCTGGCCTTCCTGCTTGCTGCTTGCGGCAGCAGTGATGCCACCACCCCCACCTTTACTCCTGAGCCGGTCGCGCCGCTGCCTGATACCGCCGCGCCGCCCACCCAGGTGGTGCTGCCCTCGCCAACGCTGCCACCCCCGCTGCCGACAGAGATGCCCACCCCGGAGGCGGTCCCTACCGGGGATACCTGGATGAAGTATTATGGCGGCAACCACGATGATATGGTTGAATCGATCTTGCTTGCCGAGGATGGCGGCTTTTACCTGGCTGGTGAAGCGGATAGCCGCTTCAGCACCGGGGTGCCGGGTGAGGCCTATCTGCTGCGCCTCGATTCAACCGGGGAGATCCTATGGGAGCAGACCTATCCAGGCTTCAGTGGTTTCCAGGCTGCGCGCCTGACCGGCGACGGCGGCTTGCTGCTCTCGGGGGTGACTGCCTCGCCCGCCGGCGATAACACAGATATTTTCCTGCTGCAGGTAGATCAGGATGGTACTGTGCTCTGGTCGCAAACCTTCGGCGGGCCATTGGATGAGTATGGCATAGCCTGGCCTCTGGAAGATGGCGGCTACTTCGTGGGGGGCATTGTTGTCGACCCGAACGACATCGTGGTGGACGATCCCGGGGTGGCCGGGTATGGCGGCTTCAGCGGGCGCAGTAACATCTACCTGGCGCGGCTGGATGCGCAGGGCAACGAGCTCTGGTCGCAAACCATCGGTGACGAAAGAAATGTCATGACCTCTGCTGGTCTGATGGCCGCTGACGGCGGATTCATCATCCTCGCCAACGTCTTGAACTACCCGGCATCCGATGACGATATTCTTCTGCTGAAGGTCGATCAGGACGGGAATCAGGTCTGGTCGCGCACCTGGGAGCAGGGCAACCTGGATGGTAATGCATTGATACCGACCTCCGATGGCAATTACCTGATCGCCGGTGGGTATGCACTGGCTGCAGAGACGGATCTGGTGCCAAAAGATTTCCTGTTCATCAAGGTCGATCCGGATGGCAATGAGCTCTGGCAAAGTGTCTTCGGTGATCCGCAAGTATATGATTGGGCTTATGCCGTTGCCGAGACCGCGGATGGCGGTTTTATCACCCTGGGCGACCTAAGCCGGGATATGTTCACCTGGGATGGGGATATCATCCTGGTGAAGCTCGATGCACAAGGACAGCTAATCTGGCAGCAGACGTTTGATACCAACACTCACACCATGCTCCGCGGTGTGCTCGAACACCCACAGGGGGGATATGTGATCGCCGGCAGTTCCTACTATAGAGGCGATTTCGAGATTCTGCTGATCAGGACTGATGCGGAAGGGAGCCTTGTGCGATGATTGAAGTTGCGAAGCTCGATGCCGTACTGGAAGAGATCATCTCCCGTTGGGGTGTCCCTGGCCTGGGGGTAGGCATCGTCCAGGACGGTGAGATCGTCTACACCCGCTACTTTGGGGTGCAGAGCTTGGATACCCAGGCGCTTGTGACGGAAAATTCCATATTCTGTATCGCCTCGATTACCAAGATTTTCGTCGCCAGTGCGGTGATGCAGCTGGTCGAGCAGGGCAAGATTGATTTGGACGCCCCTCTGGCCGGCTACCTGCCCTATTTCCGCCTGGATGACGATCGCTACCGGGAAATGACCATCCGTCAGGTGCTCAGCCACACAGCGGGCATGCCTGATATGGACGAGAGCGAATACGATGAGCTGGTGGCGCATCCTGAAGTGGATGAAGGCGCCGCCGAGCGCTATGTGCGCGGCTTGAGCCACCTTAAGCTGGTTGCTGCCCCCGGCGAGCGCTTCTACTACAGCAACATAGCCTACGATGTGCTGGGTGACCTGATCGCCAAACTCTCAGGGCAGAGCTTTGAAGATTACATGAAGGAGCACATCCTGCGCCCGGCGGGCATGCCGGACAGCACCTTTTACTACCCAGAGGTGCCGCTGGACAGGCTGGCCCTACCCCACCTGCGCACGCCAGAGATGATCGTCAACCCTATCTATCCCTACCACCGCGCGGATGCCCCCGCCAGCTTCCTGCATACCACCGCGGTGGACATGTGCCACTGGGGCATCACCTGCCTGAACCGGGGCAGCTACCAGGGGCAGCGTCTGCTCTCCCCCGATAGCTGCGACCTGATGTGGACGCCGGTTGTCGACAGGGGTTCGCCTCCGTTTTACGAATCGCACGGGCTGGGTTGGGTGCTGGGACACTTTGACGGGCTGAAAACGGTCAGCCATGGCGGCGGCGGGTTTGGCTGGACGGATTTCTTCTTCGTGCTGCCGGAGGTCAACCAGGCCGCGGTCATCCTGGTCAACGAGGAATCCTCCGCCCGCAGCCGGTTCATCCGCGCCGTCATCCACGCCATGCTGGGCAAGGAACCGGTCGCCGGCACGGTATCCTGGATGATCCCCATCGGCAAGGCGCTGCAGGAAGGCGGCATCCAGGCAGCATCTGATTGTTATGCGGCGATCAAAGATAGCCCGGATTATTTCTTTGATGAATACGAGCTGGTGACCCTGGTCTACCAGCTCATGTCGGTGAAGAAATTCGACCTGGCGATCGAGGTCTTGAAATTGAACCTGCAGGCCTTCCCCCAGAGCGCCGAAACCTATCGCTTGCTGGGGAATCTCTATCTCAAGCAGGGTGACTCCCGGCAGGCTGAGGCAATGTTCCAACAGGAGAAGCAATGGACACAGAACCCATGACACCCACTCCCGATATTCACTTCATGCGCATCACGGTTACCACCATGAACCAGATCTGCGATCTGAGTGAAACCCTCTCTCCCGCCCATCGAGGCATGGTGGCGGATAATGTGCGTTCCATCGCCGAAGCGCATTTCTCTCCCAGATGCCTGGATGCGCGCCGTCTACGCAGATGACATCCCCATCGGCTTTATCATGACCCACACCGGCTCGGACTACGAAGATGGCATTGACTGCCCGGGCGTGTTCTTGTGGCGCTTCATGATCGCTGAACCATACCAGGGTAAGGGCTATGGCAAACGGGCGCTTGAAAAGCTGATCCAGCATCTGAAAGCCATGGGCATCCCGCTGCTGTATACCTCCTGCGGGCAGGGCGAGGGCAGCCCGGAAGGCTTTTACCGCCGGCTGGGTTTTACCCCTACCGGCGATCACTATGGTCATGAAATCGAGCTGGTTTTAGATGTGAATCAATATATCCTTCCCGAGATATCCCCTGGGTAGCAGCGGTGAAACATGCAGGCAGGATACCCTGCCTCGCTGACTGGAGAGGTAAATGAACAACAGTCGTTTAATTCGCATAGTCGTTCTGATAGGCTGGCTGCTGGCAGCCTGCCAGCCCGCGGCGGAACCTATCTCGCTTTCACCGACAGCTCCGCCGCCCCAGCGGACATCCTCCTTGCCATCATCCCCAACGATCACCCTGCCTCCAGCCGCGACGACTGTACCCCAGCCCACCGCCACACCCGCGCCAACCTCCACCGGCCTTGATCGTCTTCTACTCCGAGCGGGATGGCGACGCGGAGATCTACCTGATGAACCCTTATGGGGGCGAGCAGCGCCCGATCACGGATAATGATGCCGATGACACCTCTCCCTCCTGGTCGCCCGACGGCAGGCGCATCGCCTTCGAGTCCGGATCGCGACGATCCCCACCCGCATGCCTGCTTCCCAAATTGCGACTACAACCTTTACATAATGAACGCCGATGGCGGCGACCAGCGCCGCCTGACCTCCCTGCCTGGCGCCGAGTGGCACGCCGCCTGGTCGCCGGACGGCAGGTCGCTGGTTTTCACCGCCGGCGATGCCGGTTATACATCCATGGGCATCTACACCCTCAGCCTGGATGGTGGCGAGCCGCAGCCGCTGCTGGTGGATGCCTTCGAGAACGACGCCGCTGACTGGTCACCGGACGGCACGCAGCTTGCTTTCTCCTCCAACCGCGAAGGCAGCCGGGATATTTTTGTGATCAATGCTGATGGCAGCGGGATGCGTAAAGTCGTCGACACCGGTCTGGACGACTATTTCCCTGACTGGTCGCCCGATGGTGCCCGGCTCGCCTTTTTTGCCACCGATTGGCCTTCCATCCGCCAGGATATCTTTACCGTCAATCTGGATGGCAGCAACTTGATCAACCTCAACAATACCCCGGCTGTGGTCGACGAAGACCCAAAGTGGTCGCCGGATGGCAGGCAGATAATCTTCCAAACCGATCGCGACCGCAATTTTGAGATCTATGTGATGAACGCCGATGGCAGCCAGCCGCAAAACCTGACCGATCATGGCGGCAGGGATTATTGGCCCGAATGGTGGGCGCCAGCCTCAGTCGGCGCATCTGTCACTCCTCCAGGCTCCCGCATCGCCTTTGTCTCCACCCGCGATGGCGACGGCGAGATCTATACGATGAACCTGGATGGCAGCGATCCCCAAAGGCTGACGAACTGGCGCCAGTGGGATGGCTTTCCCGATTGGTCGCCGGATGGCGACCAGATCGCCTACTACAGCTACCTGAGCAGCGAGCATTGGGCGATCATGATCATGAACGCCGATGGCAGCCAGCCGCGCCAGCTGACCCCCGGCGAGAGCTGCGACGGTGCGCCGCATTGGTCGCCGGATGGCGCCTTCATCACCTATAACTCGGGCAGCTGCACTGGCGACCAGCGGGACATCTTCCGCATCCCCGTCGCAGGCGGCGATCCGCTCAACCTGTCGAACCACCCTGCCGACGATATGCTGGCGGCGTGGTCGCCCGACGGGAGCCAACTTGCCTTCACCTCGGACCGGGACGGCAACTACGAGATCTACCTGATGGCCCCCGATGGCAGCAACGTGCGCCGCTTGACAGATAACCCCGCCGAGGATCATGCCCCGGCCTGGGCGCCGGATGGAACCCGCATTGCCTTTTATTCGGATCGCGCTGGCAACGCCGAGATCTATGTCATGGACGCCGATGGCAGCAACCTGGTCAGGCTGACCGATCACCCCGGCGACGACTGGTTCCCGCGCTGGTCGCTGGATGGCAGCCAGATCACCTTCAGCGCCTGGCGCGACGGCGGGTTGGAAATCTATGTCATGCAAGCCGACGGCAGCAACGTGCGCCGCCTGACCGACAGCCCGGGCGAAAATTTCAACTCTGTCTGGCAGCCATGAGAGGAATCATGTTGAAATATCCTCAAATCCTGATTGTGCTCACTCTGGTAATCCTGCTCAGCGCATGCGGTGCAGCATCCACCCCTGGCTCAACGGCAGCCATTCTGCCACCGGCATCAAGCCCGACATTCACTGCCACTGCCATGCCGCCAACCGCCACGCTACTGGCGCCAACTGTTTCAGCCACCTCACCGGTTCCATCTGTCACCCCAACCCCTACCGCCCTCACCCTGAGCGGTGCCTATCTGGGGCAGACCCCTCCTGGCCTGTCGCCTCAGCTCTTTGCCCCCGGTTTCATCTCGCTTTCTTCTTCTGTCGAGTATGCCACTTCTTTTTCCCCAGGTGGCACCGAGTTGTACTTCACCCGTCGGGTAGATGATAACCAGAATCTTTATGCCACATATCTGGTAGATGGCGTCTGGTCAGAGCCGGCACCGGTGGCTTTCTCTGCCGGTTACAATGCCCATGAGCCGCATGTCACTCTGGACAATATGGCGCTCTATTTTGGCTGGTTCCGCCCGGTACCAGAAGGCGAAAGCAGCACCATGGATTACGGCATCTGGGCGGTAGACCGGCTGGCGGTTGGCTGGTCAGAGCCGCGCTACGTTGGTCAGGGCATGTATGTCAGCTCCGATCGCAGCGGGCAGTTGTATGTCACCCACCTGCCAACTTCCTCACCTGCCGTAAGCCTGGTGACGTTGAGCGAAGGTCGTTTCACTGCCTATGAGCGGATCACCACCGGTGCGCATCCCTGCATTGCCCCCGATGGCAGCTATCTGGTATACGATCGCCAGGGCAGCGAGCACTTATGGGCCCGTTTCCACCTGCCGGATGGCAGCTGGGGACCCGCTGAAGAGCTGACCTGGCAGGGCATCCCCCAACGCGCCCAGATTGCCTCCATCTCGCCGGATGGCTTGTACCTGTTCTTTACCGATAGTCATGACATCTATTGGGTGAGCACAGAGATCATCGCCACTCTGCGATAGAAACAGCATAGGATGCGTTTGCCCTTTCGTGACCATCGTGGGTGCGAACCCCACTCCCTCCGCAGAGCGTAATCTTAACTAACCCTTCTCCGTCTGGAGAAGGGTGTTATTAATCTTTTGTAAATTCTATTGTTTAATGCAATTCTATATCATCGCATGACGAAAGTCGATGGGCATATGTCCCGTGTGTTAATAGGGACAAATATCCCGTCCATCCGTGGTTTTAATCGAATATCTTCTCAGAATATCTGAAGAGCATGAATAACCCCATAAAAGGGAATAAGTCATAGAAGTCGTAACATTAGTGATTGTGTAGTAGTTGACAGTGTTATTAAATTTGATTTTCCACATTTGGGTCTCGGGTTTTCCTTCAATACTTATATAATAACTGTAAAGGATGCTTTCAGATATTACAGAAAAATGCTCGCACTATCTTCTTGAGTATGCCCAACAGCCGAGTTCACCCGCCACGCGGGTGAACTCGGAGCCTTTGCAGCTTGCAATCGCTACTAAGATAGCTAGTTGCGTACGTATTCCTTCATCCATAAAAGCATTCATCAGTTTATGATGGATCGTTACTCCTCAACCTCGATGCGATCCACCTGGACCTGCGAGCCGTTGTAGTCAGGCACATTACTAAATAATGTACCATAGAGATGAACGATCCTGCCACTATCGCGCAGCGCCTCGATCTGTGCTTGTACCGCCGGATCCATGGAATCAATGCCAAAATAGATGATCTGCCCCAGGTCTTGCCGCTCAAAGTAGTCATCATACTGTGCGCCGGGCTCCGTACTCTTGATGACGCCCCACCAGTCAACGATCTCTTCTGTGGTACCGGGCGGCATGTAACCACCCGAAGCATCTTCTCCCGTGCCATCACCACTTGCTTCTGTGGTTGCAGTAACGGTTGCGGCGGGTGTCGGATTTGTTTGTACTGCGGGACCACACTCTCCCCGGTAATAGGCCCACTCGTCACAGGTGCTGCCATCCGAAAAAATGCATACCCCGGATTGGCTGCCATCGTCAGCCGTGCGAATTTCGAGGGTGTTACCGTTCTGCTCGCAATAGAGCGAGGCAGGATTTGGCATATTCACCTGGGGTATGTCCGTCGCAACAGGTTCAGTTGTCTGGACCCGAAGTGATGTACAGGCCGTCAGTGCCATCAATATGATCGTGAATGTAAAGATTTTTTTCATTTTTTCCTTCTTTCTTTTGTAGAGAGAGATCCACCAGTTTTGGTGGTTTATGGGACAGTTAATTTTGTGCACAATATCACATATAGACGATGGAGAAGTAAATTAGTTCCTTCCGCTCCAAAAAGGTAACCGTTTCCGCTGAAAACGCGCCACTACAATAACCAGTAGCACATCATGCACTTACTTTACGTTAGCAAGGCTGTTCGCCCCTGCCAGTACGTCTTCCAGTAAAATCCTCAGCATTTTTTCAGGTTCTTCAAACAATGGACTGTGTGCAGATTGTTCAAAGGTGTAAAATCCTTTTAATGGTGCCCTTAGTATCTCAAAATAGGATTTTGCCTCCGTGTAGGAGCAAGTGTAATCGTATATGCCTTCAAAGAAATAAACGGGAATGTCAAGCTCTGGCACTTGTATGGACAGATCCGTGGCGATCATTTCATCCCAAAAGGGACTAACACCGGATTGAGATTTGCCGCGCCACATATTGACCTTTTCGATTAACGTGTAATCTCGGCTTGTTAACGATGGTAAAAAGATGCCCGTTATAACCGAATTCATGTCATGTGTCGTGCCAATGCCAAGGTTGTGCATGGCTCCGTCACGCAAGGCAAGGTATGCATCCGGCGTGCCGTTCGTCATCGTTACGGGTGCTTCTTCAAGTTTTCGCACCATTTCTGTGTTTCCGTTCTCTCGGAACTGCTGAAGCATATACTCGTACGCCAATCTTTCAGATTTGAGCTGATACGACATCTGAGCCACACCAATGTAGGCGTAGTACAACTCCGGTGCACGTGCAGCCGCTTGTATGCCAATGAAGGTTCCCCCCGAATGTCCCATCAGGTAAATCTTTTCCTGACCAAAGCGGTGGCGCAAGTAATTCGTCACCTCCAGCGTGTCAGATATCATTTGCGCCAGCGTCATCGTCTCTGGTGGAATGTCGGTACTATAGGAGAGTCCTGAGCCACGCTGTTCCCACCAAACAACGGTGAAATAGTCTTCAAGACCAGTCGGGTATTGCTGAGTAAGAAAGTACTCAGGCATACCCCCATGAAGGTAAAGCAGCACTGGATGCGTTGCATCTTTGCTCATGATAAACATCCCTTGTTCCACACCGTTGATGTTGACAAATACTTTCTCCGAGATGCTGCCCGCCAGCGGACTTCCGTTTTCATCCAAGAAAGGTTGAGGTTTTCCGGGACTGCATGCCTGCAGTACGCCCACAAGAATTAATACACATACAAGTAAAACAGCAGGTATGGTCAGCATAATACCTATCACCTTTCGCACAAATGGTTTAATTGAAAGTTGCTTATTCTTCTTCTTTCTCATTTTTACTCCTCATAGGATATTCGTCCAGCATACGTTGGGGATGTTGCTTCTTGTGTATGCAGTGCAACGAACCCAAATCTCTCAATCATTGTCCATATTCTAGCGAACTTCGTTAACGTCATCACTTTTGTTGCTTTTATTCTCGGTATCACCTGATGTTATCTGCGTCCTGCTCAACGTCTGAGGTTTCCAGATCAAGACCACGATTCCAGCCATGATCACATAGGGTAAATATTCCAGCCAGTTATAAAGAGGAGACCGAGTTACCCAGGTAGACATCACTTGGAAAGCACACGAATATAACCAGTGAAGCAGGATCGCTGACCAGATACTCTGTTTGGTGTTGTTGTAAAGCCATGTATATAAAATCGAATTGGCCATAAAGCCCACCAGGAAGCCAATGAAAGGGAGACCCAATTCATGCTGAGAAGTGCCCACCATCATAAACAGCGGTAGATGCCACAATGCCCAAACCAAACCGACAATCAAGGATGAAGTCAACGCATTCCACCGCGTCTGAAGTCTTCCCAGTGCATATCCGCGCCAACCGATTTCTTCTGACAGCGGACCAAGGATCAGAAGTGATAAAAAGGTGCCCAACTGCGCTAAAAAAGGCGTCCCATTAAAAGTTTTGCCGATGAGATTGTTAATGATTAGCTGCCCAGCCGTTCCAGCAACAACGATCAGGAAGGCAAACACATACCAATGCCAGCCAAGCCTGAATTGAATGATACGCTGACCTAATATACGTAATCCAGACACCCCTTCCTTTTTCCAGGTCATAAAAATCGCCAACAGGGAGGGTACAAATCCTCCGACGAGAAATAATGCGATCGCCCAGGAGGGACCTTTAACATCACTCACGAAACTAACGGTTGGGATCTTAAAAAGAGCCAGAGGACCCCAGAAAACAAACCAGGAAAAGGCAAGGGTTAATCCCAGAAAGACATAGGCTTCACTTCACTGTTTTCGTACTTTTCACTTTAGTCTCCTATGATGGATGACCTGTCGTGCATGATCAAATCGATCACCTTTTTATTTGACAAGAAATGCCATAGAAAATTGACGAATTTGGGCTTTGCTAAATCACGTCATCTTAACGATAAATGTAATCCCTGTTACAACATTTACTGTGATTACACAGAATGTGAACAATTATTCCAACGTAGATATTCTTCTTTTTTACCCCAAAGATTATTGGCAAAAAACCAAGGGTTCTTGCGATAATCATCCATGGTGAAAAGACATGACTAGCTGCAAATAGAAAGCTATGGAACAATATGGCGTACTTACCTTTCATTCTGGGCAACAAATATCCACGAAAATACAATTCTTCAACCATTGGGGCTCAAAACACGTTGATTATTAAAAACAGCGAATAGGTGACAATCAATATTGTTTTGGAATAATTACCATCCAATCCGATAATTACATCCGGCATCCAGAAAAATAACTTCTCCTGCAGAAAGGAATCAACAGGTGTAACAAATGTAATTAATGGCGCCAACAACAAAAAAATAACGCTTACCCACACGAAGTACTGCCACCACGGGATTGATTTTTGATAACTGATGATTCCCCGTAATGTAAAGCGGCCGGTCTTTTTCTTCCCCTGAACTAAAAGAAATCCGAGTTCTAAGGGAACAAGAACAAAGGCGAATGCCAAGAATTGGGCAAAAAATGAGGGATACCCCATTTTAGCAACTGGCTTTAGGGCGAGGAAGTAAAAACACCCGACCAGGATTCCAGGCAGTAAATGTAATATGACCAATTGTGCCGTTGAATGTTTCTCGATTTGATCTTGTTTCATGAGAGTTCACCTTGTTTTTTGTGTGTTATTCCTACCGTGATAACGACATGGCCAGTTTTTCCCACTTTTCGACGTTTACACCCTTACTCAAAAGCCACAGGTAAAATAATGACTCTGCAATAAACGTAATCAAGCCAAGTATCGTCGCATCAAAGTTGGGAAAAAGAAAGAATAAAACAGCCAGTACCGTATAGCACAAACCTCCAAGCATCAACAAGATGCCCAAAATTCTGGGAAGGAAACCCGACTTGAAAACCAGATAACCAAGGAGAAGCACCCAAAAGGAAAAAAACTGGGTGATAAATGTTCCATATTTGCGCAGCTCAAGAAAGAACGTTACCAGGGCATTCAATTGATCTGCTTTGAAAGCTGGTAGATAACCAGTGCCGCTCGATAGAAGCAGGACTGCAAAATGGTTAAGTTCATTAAGCAGCGAGATAGGGACACAGACCAGATAGAATATAACCATAAGCGATGCAATGGTTTTGTTTACCGGTTTGAGTAATTTGTATAGGATCAACGGCAATAACATCAATAGCGTCTGGCGGATTAGATCGCTCACCAGGGAGAGACGGAAGAGCGCTGCAGAAGCCGCTATATTCTTGACGGTTGCCGCGGCGTCTCCCGGCACAATCATGCCCGGGCGAATAAAAAGTTCAGTGGACATCCCCAGAATAAATATGAGCACAAACACGAACGCTGCCACTCTTGCGGTCTTTTGGGGCGAATTCATTTTCATCTCTTCCTCCAATATTGCCTTTACTTTGCTGCTCATGTTTTGCAGGGCTGGCGATCCAGCGTCATTCTCAGGACTGCCAGCCCTGAAGTGCGTAAAATCCATGTGTTATTCTGTTTTTGCAGACAGGGCAGCGATCGCAGATGGATTGAATCCCTTGACGATCATCCAGATAGCAAAGACCATTTCCTGAATGGCAAGAGGTATCATAAAGAACCCCAGACCCGAATCGAATGATAGAATCTGCTGCGAGCCAAAAATGCCTTCGATGTGGGCAACAAAATACAATATTGCACCAATGAAACCCCAACCTGACAGCCATCGAGGAACGAGTCTTGTTTGAAAAAACAGAATGTAAATCATCATCCCGCCAATACTGAAAACGAGACCCAGCAGCAGTGACGTCCAATCGTCCGCGGCGATGAGTGCAGAACCCAGTGTCTGTATTGGATCTTTCCGCCACCGGTCTTTTCATAAACCTGGCTAACAGTCAACAACAGAAACTTACTGATCACCGGGATCAGATAACAAACCACTTCAAGCACTCCCCTGAAGACAGATTGACCCGAATGCCAGGACTTCATTGTGTTTTTTTAAGACCGGGTACAAAAATACCGGTATCATGGCAAGAGGAAATCCCATCAACAGGATTAGTAGCGTTCCGATGATCCATTGGGTTTCGCTTGCAGATATATTGAGTGGATAAGTCGATCCTGCCATGATTGGTGCATTCACAACACCGCTCAAGATACCCGAGACTGTTCCAATGATGAACAAAATCCCAACGATGACGGCGGTCTTTCTATAAGTGTTCATTTTCATCTCCTTTTTTGATCGATATGAATGAGTATTCCTATTTGACATCTGGCGCATCTGCCTGGCCGGGTTCGAGAGGACAGACCGAGAGCAATGGCATGCCCAGATCGCGCACTTTTTTGAGCAAGCCATGCAACGCGGCCTGGTCGATCACCAGACCGGTCAGGAGCGTCGTGCCGTCTTCTTCCAGCGTGACGGTCAGGCCCTCAAACCAGTCTGACCATTCCGAGCCCAGGTGGCCCTTGATCCTGATCTTATAGATTGTCGGTTTATTTGGATCCGTTTTTGGGTTGAATTTGTTTCGCATACCTCTGTACCTTTTAGCCCGGTCATTACAGTTCGTGCCACTTGTTTGTGGCTCCGATCCTTGCCCGGGAATGTACAGAGATAATATCCCCCACACAGTGTTAACGAACAGACACTTTAGTGTTGGTTATGGGTGTTGTTTTTTTGTTATTACGGGGAAATGATGAGGAAAATTGATACTTACAACAAACCCAGTTCGCGGGCGCGGGCGATGGCTTCGGTGCGGCTTTGAACTTGCAGTTTGTCAAAGATCTTGCGGTTATGCCCTTTGATCGTGTCCAGGGCCAGGAAAAGCCGCTCGCCGATCTCTCGATTCGAGAGTCCCTGGGCGATCAGCTTCAATATTTCCAACTCGCGCTGACTCAACGGCTCGATTAAAAACGAGGAACCGGGAACTGACGCTGTCGGTTGTTCATCTTTCATCTCCCCCTCGAAGGCAGCCAGTAGCCTGCCGACATAGTCTGGCCTGATACCCTGCGCAGCTGCAGCGGACAAGAGTTCCGCCATCGCATCACCTTCATCCACAAAGAGGCGGATGTAGCCGCCAGGCTCAGCCAACGCCAGCGCTTCGGTCAGCACTTGCACGGCCTGGTCCTTTTCGCCTTGAGCAAAGAGAACAACCGATTGCACAGCCATCACCAGGAGCAGCCTTTGTGGCAATCTTTTTACTTCCGCTTGCTGGCGCTGTGGCTCCAGCACTGCCAGTGCCGCGGATGGGTCGTGCTGGGCGATGAGCACGCGTGCCAGCATGACCGGAAGATCATATTGCCGTGTCAGTTGAAAGGCTGCATCTATGTTGCCCTCGTGGAGGTGGAACATCACCTGGGCGGCAGCAACATCCGGCAGGTCCACGGTGAATTTTTGACGTGCGGTTTGTTCCGCCAGCGATAAAATATGCGCCGCACCGACCGCATCTTTCCGAACCAAATGCAGACGGGCCAGGAACAACTCGCTCTGGATCAACCTGTCAACGACTTGATCATATTGCCGCGCCAGTTGAAAGCTTTTCTCCCCATACTGCTCAGCGGCATCCAGATCGTTCCATTCATAATAGATGCGGGCCAGGCCAAGATATGCTAAAGGGGCATTATGAGGAGAATATTCATCTATCAATGGCAGAACACCCTGGTAGGTCTCAGCCGCCAGGTGAAGCTGGTTTTCAGCTTCCTGTACCTGGCCCAAACGGATCGAAGCCAATGAACTATCAACAATATTCCCGGCAGCCTGGGCAAGAGAGTAGGCTTCGGTATAAGCCCGGCCGGCCTCGGCCAGATCTCCCTGGATGTAATAGGCAAATCCCAGCGACCGGATAGCCACGGACCGGAACGACAGGTTATCGGGATGCAGATATTCCAGGGCACGGCGTGTCTGGAACTGGATGGTTTCCGTCTGGGCATCCACCTGCGCTACGTTTGCCCTGGCGGCGGCAATATTTCCGATCAGGTCTCGAGTCGTATCGTCCAAGTCAGCGCCTGGGAGGGCCGTGGATGCCAAAGCCGCTTCGGTCGCCTGGAGTTTTTCTTCCACGCCCGTTGGCTGGCCGATGCTCAGCAGCAGCGCAGCTTGCTTCCACCACAACGCCGGTCGGGCATCCAGCACGGTCTTCGGAAGCGACTCCAGCCAGTCCAGTATCGCAGTGGCTGTGCCGCGAAGGTGGAGGGGCATTTTCTTGCTTTCCATCAGGCGCACCGCGCGCTCGATATCATTGGCCGCAGCCGCATGGCGGAAGGCCTCGAGCATCAGGTCATTGTTTTCATACCATTGGCTGGCATGGATATGCAGTTCGGCGATCCCTCCAGGGGTGAGACTTTGCCCCAGCCGTTTGCGCAGCAGATCTCCAAAGAGGTGGTGATAGCGGTACCAGCGTCGCTCGTTGTCCTGCGGGACGATGAACAGGTTGGCGCGCTCGACATATTCCAGGGTTGCCTGCCCGGGAATGGATGGGTCGAGCAGAACAGCATCGCAAAGAGGCCCGCATAGGCGATCGAGGATCGATGTGCGCAACAGGAAAGCCTGGATGCTTTCGGACTGCTGGTGCAGGACCTCTTCCACCAGATAGTCCAGCACGAAATGGTGGCTGCCGGTGAAGGATTGGATGAAGCTGGTGACATCTTGATGTCCCTGCATGGAAAGTGCGGCCAGCTGTAGGCCGGCGATCCAGCCCTCGGTGCGGGCTTCCAGCGCGGCGACATCTGTCTCAGAGAGATTTAGCCTCATCACGCGGTTGAGGAATTCGGCGGCTTCAGCCGGGGTAAAGCGCAGATCAGCGGCGCGCAGTTCGGTGCACTGCCCCCGAGCGCGCATGCGGGCCAGCGGCAGGTCTGGATCTTCGCGCGTGGCGATAAGCAGGTGCATCTGCGGCGGCTGGTGTTCGATGAGGAAAGCCAGGGATTGATCGACCGGCTGGGAATCGATCGAGTGGTAGTCATCCAGGACGAGCAGAAAGTTCTCAGGGATGGTGGAAATTTCGTTGAGCAGGGTGATCAAAATGGTTTCGATCTGCAGCGGTTGGGGGGATTGGAGCGCAGCCAGCAGCCCCTCGCCAATTCCCGTCTGGATGGTCTGCAACGCTTTTACCAGGTAAGAGATGAACCGCGCCGGATCGTTATCCCTCTCATCCAGCGACAGCCAGGCGACCGGTTGTTCGCAACTTGCGACCCATTCGCTGACCAGGGTGGTTTTACCAAAGCCGGCGGGGGCGGAGATGAGGGTCAGTTTACGACTCGAAGAGAGGTTCTCATTCAGCCGCTCGACCAGGCGGGGGCGGAGGACAATTTTAGACCGAGGAGGGGGAATATAAAGTTTCGTGGCTAAAATTGGAGCGGACATAGATCAAGTATACATCACATCCCCAAAATTTAAGCAGCGGCAAGGCCCAGGCACAGCGGGATGGCGCGTAGCATCAGGTTTTGCTGTTAATCCATCGTGATAACCACTTTCCCTTTGGGATGCACTTTCTCAAAATACCAGAAAGCTTCAGGAGTTTTACTTAACGGGTAGCATTCATCAATAACCGGCCTGATCTTTCCGTCTTCCAAAAGATCTCTTATGAAAAGCAAATCTTTATGATTTGCTTTTTTCATTACGCTTGTCATCTTCCTGCCATCAGTTTTTGACATGATGGGTCCCAGGAACAGTGACTGGAATGTTTGCGCTGGCAAACCACCTGTGAAGACGTAAATGCCATGTGGCGTTAAGGCCCGTTTATACGCGGAAAGCGGTTGATATCCATTTGCGGCAAGGATAAGATCATACTGACGTCCGTTTTTGGTGAAATCCTCTTGGGTGTAGTCAATGACGTGGTCTGCGCCTATCGAGCGCGCCATCTCCAAATTCCGCGTGCTGCACACGGCAGTCACTTCCGCTCCAAACGCCTTGGCAATCTGTACCGCAAATGTCCCCACCCCGCCAGACGCCCCGTTGATCAGAACTTTTTGGCCGGGCTGAATATGCCCTTGATCGCGCAAGCCTTGCAGGGCTGTGACGGCTGCCACGGGTACAGCCGCAGCTTCCTCAAATGAAACATTGGACGGCTTTAGCGCCAATGCGCTTTCAGGAACAGAAACATATTCGGCAAAACTACCACTGCCAAGCCCAAAAACATCTCCAAACACAGCATCCCCTGGCCGAAACTGTTTGACGTTTCTGCCAACTGCTTCAACGCACCCCGCAATGTCAGCGCCGAGGATTGTGTTTTTAGGTTTGAACAGCCCAACGCCCATCAGGCGCATTGGGAAGGGGTCAGCAGTCAGCATATGCCAGTCCCCCGCATTGATGGATGCTGCATAGACTTTTACCAGCACTTGATCTTCATTGATGGCAGGCTTTTTCACCTTTTCGAGATGAAGAACATCTGGCGGTCCATATTTTGTGTATACAATCGCTTTCATAGTTTTTCTCCTTTAATTTGCTAGGTTTTGTTGTTCTTTTCTATAGTGATGACTATTTTTCCTCGGGCGTGTCCTTCTTCAAGATACTGGAGAGCTTCAGCCGTCTCACTTAGCGGGTAACGTCTATCGATAATAGGGACCACTTTGCCGGTTTCAAAAAGATCTTCCAAAAAAGCCAAATCTTCTTTATTGTTGGGTTTCAACATCACGATTCCCATTTTCTTATTCCCGGTCATTGAAATCAATGGTCCTAGTAAAAAAGCTTGAAGAATTGCAGCCAGGGAACCTCCGACCAGAACAAAAACTCCCGAGGGACTCAAAGCACGCTTGTAATCGAAAATCGAACGAGATGCCACAATATCAAGAATAAAATCATAACGCTGCCCACTTTTGGTGAAATCCTCTTGAGTGTAATCAATGACATGGTCTGCACCAAGCGAGCGCAGCATGTCCAATTTACTCGGACTGTCCACGCCAGTCACTTCAGCCCCAAGCGATTTGGCAATCTGCACTGCAAAGGTACCCACACCACCACCCGCACCATTGATCAAAACCTTTTGTCCTGGCTGAATCTGTCCTCTATTCGATAGAAGAAAACTGGGCGAAGATGAGCCAACACCTCGAAGATTATTCAGGGCGACGACTGCCGCTGAAGGTACGGCTGCTGCTTCCTCGAATGTCATACTGGCCGGTTTCAGCCTTAATGCATTTTCAGGAACACATACATACTCGGCAAAAGCACCAAAGCCCAATGGGAAAGACAAGTCCCCCCAAATCTCATCACCTGGCCGAAAATGCTTTACGTTTCTGCCAACTGCTTCTATGCGCCCGGCGATATCAGATCCGAGTATCTTGTGCATTGGTTTTAGAGGCCCCGTGAAACGCGCACTCCATGTACCTCTCAGGATTTCAAGGTCAGCCGCATTTACGGATGCCGCATGAACTTTTACCAGTGCTTCATCCTCGTTGGGAGTAGGTTTTTCTACCTCTCTTAGTTCAAGAACGTCAGGAGTGCCATATTTTGTGCATACAATCGCTTTCATGTTTTTTTTCTCCAAATTCTTTTGACCGGCACTATAAATCAGGTTTAACCTTCAGGGTTAGTCCATTTCCAAGCGTACCAAACAACCAGTAAGGCAAGCACAAGCTGGGCTGTGTACCAGACGATCTCATAAATTCCCACCCGGCCAGCGGATAGGTTTACAAGCGTTAGCGCCCAAAAAGCGAGATGAGCAAGCGCATAGAATATGCCCAGAATGCGGTTTGCCCTTCGACTCACGAGAGAATTCAACGTCAGGGTCAAGACGCTCATAAAAATGGGAGCCACGAATATTAATGCCATGACAAACAATAATCCGGGGGTGACTACAATCGCTCCGGTATTTGCAAGGGAAGACTTTAGTACCACTGGGTCATTTAAGCGGTAGGTATCCCCATTCAGGCTGCTTAGCATTCCGGCTACCCAGAGCACGGCGAGGATGATCCTCACATCCAGTGGATTTTTAGCGGTCTCTTTGTTCATCCCATGTGGACTTGCGTTAGTCGTAATCATTTTTATCTCCTTTTGAATGTGTACGCAAAATTAGACTGCCCCGAACAGCCTTTTGTATAGATAGCCAATACCTATTCCAAGAGCGAGAATCCTTAGGAAGTTGAATATTGTGCCGATGAGGAAGTAACGCAAGACATCACTTGTTGCGAGAAAACTTGAGGGACCTCCGATCAGAGATTGTGACAATGATCAGGACGACGAAGCTTAGTATTACGGATTTTAAAATCGGATTCTTTGTTGGGATCTTGTCAAAGAAACGAAGCAGGAAATAGCTGACGCAGAACCCGATGATCAGACCACCAACCAAAGCTTCAACAAGCATTGGAAGATATGAAATTGAAAGAGCAGCTCTATACTCGGCGGCGATGGGAGTCCGAGAAATCGCGAAGTTGGTCACCCAGAAGGCGAATCCCCCTGCCGCTGTCAGGATGAACGTCTTTCTCCAGATCTCAGATGAGTGGGTCATGTTATTTTTGCTCCCTGGCGCCCATGATCAGCAGCCACAGCGTAAGGGAAAATTCCCCAATAAACCCTGCCGCAGAACTCACGTAGGTTAATACGACGTTGCCCGGGAAAAAGAAGAACTGAACTGGAAACATGAGCCAGGCAAAACATTCAACCATCAAGATGATGCCCAGGAACCTGGGAAGGGTGCCCGACTTGTAAACCAGGTAACCCAGCGGAAAGAGCCAGGCGCTGAAAAAGATCTGGGCGATCCCCGAGAACCCGTTTTTGTAGATATCCAGGGATAACATCGCCAGGGCTTGCAGTTGATCGGCCTGGAATGCTTTCAAGTAATCCGCGCCGCTCAAGATCAATTGGCTGACGATCAGAAAGAGATCGCTGAAACAATGGACGGCGACACCGCCCAGGTTCAATAACAGGAACAGCAAAGCGAGGTTCTTGTTCACCGGCTTCAGCAACACGTACAAAGCCCAGGCTGTCATAAGGAAGAGCACAGCCGAAACCAGGTCGAGCACGAAGCCGATCCGGAATTGGCATGCCGAGGCGATGATATTCCGGACGGTCGTCGCCGCATCTCCCAATATGATCAGCTTGGAACGACCAAGCACATTGGCGAAGATGGAAACCACGATGTAAATAAGATACAGCAACCCTGCGATTCTTGCGGTCTTTTTATTCGTATTCATTTTTTCTCTCCTTTGATTTGAATAGGGACCAGCCCGACAGGCCGATGCCCACAAGATATAAAACGCTCTGAACAACGTTCACCTGCCAGCGCCCATGCCCGATATATGAGGAAGCGAAAAATGCCATGCACTTCCATAAAGCCGATCACAAACACCAACATCCAGAAAGCCGATTTTTGACCGGCGACCAGGTTTTTGCGGATGAGCGGCCATGTCAATACCGAGACCATCAGCGAGCAGGAGTTGTACAGGATCGTAAAGCAATTGAGCGCGGCAATGGTCTTGGCACTAAGTCCCGCAATTTCAGCTTCTGAAAAAGAAGCCACCTGCAAAATCGGCGAGTTCTTTTTGAGAACGATGACATAGCTCAATATGATAAAGGCGAGTATGAAGTTGATGACGCACCATATTGAAAGAACCATCGAACCTTTTTTTAACATTTTATTTCTCCTTAATTCTCGTCTGCTTACGCAGTTCTGGAAACGACTGCCGACGGATTGAATCCCTTCACGATCAGCCAGACCGCCAAAACCAGTTCCTGCGGGAGGATCGGCATTTGGAAAATAATCTGGATTGTGGACAAGGGAGCGATGACATTGAACATCACCAACACAGCACTGATGATGGTCAATGTGATTCCAACCAGACCCCAAACGGTTAGCCAGCGAGGCACAAGTCTGTATTGATAGAAAACAATATAGTACATCAGGGCACCGATGCCGAAAGTTAATAGCATGGCCACATCTCTAAACCAATCGATTCCTGCATTAATCACTGCATCTGCGGTCTGAAAGTACGATGCCGCCGGAGCCCCGGCTTTCACGAATTCCTGGCTCAGCGCCAATAGCAGAATATAGAGAAGAGCACCAACAACACTGGTCATTCCCTCGATCACCCTGAAGCCAGCCGAGCCGATCGCCAGACCCTCGTTGTATTTCTTCAGGATCGGATAGAGCGCAAGGCCAATACCAGCACAGGAAACACCCATGAAGAATTTAATCGCCGTGAAGAGGATCATCTGGCCTGCATTGGCGGAGATCGCTGTCAGCTGATCCGGAGCACTGACAGTGTTTTGCATAAGGGGAAGGCTCAGCAGGGCCGGAACCGTCCCCAGGATGAATAGCACGCCTACAACTGCTGCGGTTTTTCTATCTGACCCATGGTGACTTACTTTGGTCGTATTCATTTTTTTTATCTCCTTTTTTGAACGATGTGGATGAGTTTCATTCCATCGGTCTCGATAACCGAGACCGATGGAATTCTTGCAGAAAAACATCAACTGATATTAGGCGCATCGGCTGGCTTCCACTTCCAAGTAAACCAGATGGTTAGCAATATGCATGCAACTTCCACTGTTGCAAACAACACATAATACAAACCGTGCCCGCCTATAACGATATGTACAATCATGTAGGCACCAATGATGATGGTTACCCAGCGATTTACTTTGTAGCTCAATACCCAGGACAGCAGAACCGGGGAAATTGAAGCTATCATTAATATTGCGCCCGCCAGCAAACCACCCGCAGGCAATGGAGCTCCCGCCATTACTTCGCGGATCGGAGACGTGGGATCCAGTAAAGAAACAATATCCGCATAAACCATAAGTAGTACTACAAATATCCATAACAACGAAAGTTTTACTTTTGGATCTATTCCGGTAGTCGATTTGTTTGTGTTCATTTCTTTCTCCTTTTTTGAACGATATGGATGAGTTTCATTGAATTGGACTTGCATAAAATTGTGGTCACTACCCGGTTACCGGGGGTTGAAATGGGCTGGAAATGTTATCAAAGGCAAACCTCCTTTCCAAGCAGCTTATATCTATTTACAGTTTGACATCTGGCGCATCTGCCTGCCTGTGTTCAACAGGACAGACCGAGACCAGGGGCATGCCCAAGTCACGCACTTTTTTGAGCAATCCATGCAATGCGGCCTGGTCAACCACCGGGCCGGTGAGAAGCGTCGTGCCATCCTCTTCCAGCGTGACGGTCATGCCTTCGAACCAGTCTGACCATTCCGGACCCAGGTGGCCCTTGATCCTGATCTTGTAGATTGTCGGTTTATTTGGATCTGTTTTTGGGTTGAATTTGTTTCGCATACCTCTGTACCTTTTGTGGCCGGTCATTACAGTCCATGCCACTTGCTCAATGTACAGGGATAATACCCCCCACATAGTGTTAACGAACAGACACTTTAGTGTTGGCTATGGGTGTTGTTTTTTGTTATCGAGAGGAAATGATGAGGAAAGTTGAACTTTACAGCAAACCCAGCTCGCGGGCGCGGGCGATGGCTTCGGTGCGGCTTTGAACTTGCAGCTTGTCAAAGATCTTGCGGTTATGCCCTTTGACCGTGTCCAGGGCCAGGAACAGCCGCTCGCCGATCTCTCGATTCGAGAGTCCCTGGGCGATCAGCTTCAATATTTCCAACTCGCGCTGGCTCAAAGGCTCGATAAGAGGCTGGTGAGGATGTGGATCAGTTTTGTCTTTACTATCCCGCTTCTCGGCTTCAAAGGCTGCCAGCAACTTGGCGACATAGTCCGGCATAACCCCATGAGAAGCTGCTTCGGACAATAGTTGAGCCATTCGCTCGCCTTCGTCCACAAAGAGACGGATGAAGCCTTCCGGTTCGGCTCGCGCCAACCCCTCGCCGAGCAGTTCCACTGCCTTTTCCTTTTCGCCGTGTGCATAAAGAGCAATGGATTGCACAACCATCACCCTGAGCAGTCTATTTGCCAATCCTTTTGCTTCTGCTTCCTGGCGCAGTGGCTCCAGCACTGCCAGCGCCGCGGATGGGTCGTGCTGGGCGATGAGCACGCGTGCCAGCATGACCGGAAGATCATATTGCCGTGTCAGTTGAAAGGCTGCATCTATGTTGCCCTCGTGGAGGTGGAACAACACCTGGGCGCCAGCAACATCCGGCAGGTCCACGGTGAATTTTTGACGCGCCGTTTGTTCCGCCTGCGATAAAGTGTGTGCCGCACCGACCGCATCTTTCCGAGCCAAATGCAGGCGGGCAAGGAACAACTCGCTCTGGATCAACCTGTCGTGGACCTGATCATATTGCCGTGCCAATTGCAGGCTCTGCTCCCCATACTGCTCGGCGGCGTTTAAATCGTTCCGTTCATAACAAATCCTTGCCAGGCCAAGATACGCTAAAGGCGCACTTGGAGGGGAATAATCATCGATCCGTTGCAGAACACGCCGGTAGGTCTCGGCCGCCAGGGTATACTGGTTCACGGTTTCCTGTATCTGACCTAAACGGATTGAAGCCAATAAGATGTTGATGATATCCTCTGAGGCCTGGCCGAGAGATAAGGCTTCGGTATAAGCCCGGCCGGCCTCGGTAATGTTCCCCTGGATAAAATAAGCAAATCCCAACGACCGGATGGCCATGGGCCGGTCATTCAGGTTGTCCGGGTGCAGATACTCCAGGGCACGGCGCGCCTGAACCAGGATGATTTCTGTCTGGCCTTGCAATTGCGCAATGTTTGCCCTGGCGGCAGCAATTCTTCCGATAAGGTCTCGTCGAGTCGTATCGTCCAACTCGGCGCCTGGCAGGGTTGTTGAAGCCAAAGCTGCTTCAATCGCCTGGAGTTTCTCTTCCACGCCCATTGGCTGGCCGATGCTCAGCAATATCGCAGCTTGCTTCCACCACAACGCGGGCCTGGCATCCAGCAAGGTTTTTGGCAGCGACTCCAGCCAGTCCAGTATCGCCGTCGCTGCGCCACGAAGGTGGATGGGCATTTTCTTGCTTTCCATCAGGCGCACAGCGCGCTCGATATCATTGGCCGCAGCCGCATGGCGGAAGGCCTCGAGCATCAGGTCATTGTTTTCATACCATTGGCTGGCATGGATATGCAGTTCGGCGATCCCTCCAGGGGTGAGACTTTGCCCCAGCCGTTTGCGAAGCAGATCTCCAAAGAGGTGGTGATAGCGGTACCAGCGCCGCTCGTTGTCCTGCGGGACGATGAACAGGTTGGCGCGCTCGATATATTCCAGGGTTGCCTGCCCGGGAATGGATGGGTCGAGCAGAACAGCATCGCAAAGAGGCCCGCACATGCGGTCGAGGATCGATGTGCGCAGCAGGAAAGCCTGGATGCTTTCGGACTGCTGGTGCAGGACCTCTTCCACCAGATAGTCCAGCACGAAATGGTGGCTGCCGGTGAAGGATTGGATGAAGCTGGTGACGTCTTGATGTCCCTGCATGGAAAGTGCGGCCAGTTGCAGGCCGGCGATCCAGCCCTCGGTGCGGGCTTCCAGCGCGGCGACATCTGTCTCAGAGAGATTCAGCCCCATCACGCGGTTGAGGAACTCGGCGGCTTCGGCGGGGGTAAAGCGCAGATCGGCGACGCGCAGTTCGGTGCACTGCCCCCGAGCGCGCATGCGGGCCAGCGGCAGGTCTGGATCTTCGCGCGTGGCGATGAGCAGGTGCATCTGCGGCGGCTGGTGTTCGATGAGGAAAGCCAGGGATTGATCGACCGGCTGGGAATCGATCGAGTGGTAGTCATCCAGGACGAGCAGAAAGTTCTCAGGGATGGTGGAAATTTCGTTGAGCAGGGTGGTCAAAATGGTTTCGATCTGCAGCGGTTGGGGGGATTGGAGCGCAGCCAGCAGCCCCTCGCCAATTCCCGTCTGGATGGTCTGCAACGCTTTTACCAGGTAAGAGATGAACCGCGCCGGATCGTTATCCCTCTCATCCAGCGACAGCCAGGCGACCGGTTGCCCGCAACTTGCGACCCATTCGCTGACCAGGGTGGTTTTACCAAAGCCGGCGGGGGCAGAGATGAGGGTCAGTTTACAACTCGAAGCGAGGTTCTCATTCAGCCGCTCGACCAGGCGGGGGCGGAGGACAATTTTAGACCGAGGAGGGGGAATATAAAGTTTCGTGGCTAAAATTGGAGCGGACATAGATCAAGTATACATCACATCCCCAAAACTTAAGAAGCGGCAAGGCCCAGGCACACAGGGTTTTAACACTCTCACCTGACTTTGTTGGCCTTGATCTCCTCCGATTTTGACCTTGTGAAACCAGAACAGCCGTGCTATAATACCCTCGGACTGGCGCTCTCTCGTCGGTCCTTTTCCTTAACCCTTGGCACTTGACCCTATCCCCATACAAACCATTCACACCCCTTAGCAGTAACTCGCGGAGTACTCTCTATGCGCCCGTCCCCCTCCTCCCCCAAAACGTCTCCCTGGCGGGCAGCCCGGCAACAAATTGGTGAGCCCCTCCCCTAGTCGTTCCTCGTCGTTTCCTCTTTTTCCCTTTTGGGCACGCCACCGAAGGCCATTTGTGTGTCTTATCGCCATAACCTTTCACGAGAATGTTAAGCCCCGCCCACGAATACCTGCAGTACAAGGTTTTACAGGCAATTTTTGAAAGCAAACATGCCAGCAAGCTATCATTTTTAGGTGGAACTGGATTGATTGGGACTTCAGGGTAAAAAACCAGCGCCAATGTTCAGCAAGCCCTGTGCCCGCTCTGCCAGCCGGGCTGCGATCGTCTCCAGCAAGAACCGCCCGCGCTCCTCGCTTGCCAGCTCCGGATCATTCGAGCCATCCGCTGCCGCGGTCAGCACGCCGATGTACTTGTAGCTGGTCTCCTGCCGCCGGCGCAGGTGCTCCGGCATGCCGGCGTAATGCTGGCGCAGGCTCTTATCCGTTTCGAAGGTCAAATCCAACCTGACCAGCTCGGGGCGGATCGCCAGCATCAGCGAGGTCTCTCCCGCCGCAGCGTGCTCGTGCAGGTAGCCCAGGTCCTGACCCAGCTCCAGGTCGCTGACCATCAGCCACTTGACCTCCGGGTGTTCAGCCTGGAACATCTCCCCGCTGCGGCGCACCACCGGCAGGGTGTCCTTGGCCCAGTGCCCGCACAGCACCACGATGGCGCGGATGCCGCGCCGCCGCATCGCCTCGTACACGTCCAGCAGCAGGTTGAGGTAAGTCTCTGGGCGCAGCCAGAACATGCTGCCGGGCACATGGTAGCGCTCACCGTATTCGATCCCCCCGGTCAGGTAGCTGCCGTCCGGCTGGTCTTCGCGCCAGTCGGCCGCCCAATAGAAGGGCGGCAGCACCACCCCGCCGGAAATCTGCGCCGCCCGGACGCAAATTGCCTGCGCCTTGAGCGCGTCCAGTCCGACCACGTTATGCTCGCCGTGCCACTCCAGCGTGCCCAGCGGCAGGTAGCCGATCGGTGCCTGGCTGATGGCCTGGGTGATCTCCCAGGGATACATTTCTTCATAGTGGAGGTTGGACATATGCTATCCTTTCGCTTCTGCCGAGTGTTCTGGTTAACATGATTACCTCCTTGCTGCCTGATGATAGTTTACTCCATATCTAAGGTTCTCATCAAGCATCACTCATCCAGCGGGCTGCGCACAGCCTTCGGTCCGCGGTGGATAAGCGATCAGATGGAAACACATTTGGGTGTACAATTAATTCGGTCAGGCGAGCAAAGACCCCGGTTTAATCTTGGTAGTGTACCTTAAATTCCAAGCAACAGGGTGCTTGCTCTAGGCGGCTTAGTTCAACTCGGTTTGATATGGCGGCGCAATGAACCGAAGTTGAGATTTTCGCCCTTTCCGCCACATCAAACCTTAAATCGTTGGCCTTTATCTCTCAAAAGGAATATAACTTGACAATCACAGAAATTAACGAATGTATTTCAGCGATTAAAGAAGTTATCATTGGGCTATCTGCCGTTTCTGCGACTATTTTCGCTTACGTTGGATTAAACACGTGGCGAAAAGAACTCAAAGGGAAGTCTGAATACCAATTAGCGAAAGATGTGCTGAAGTCTGTATACAAAGTTCGTGACGCATTTCAGTATGTTCGAAACCTAGCAATTTTTGCTTATGAGTATCCAGAAGAAATGAGAGATTATTCTGGGCATCTAAAGCGTGAGCAAGATTATGAAGGCACGGCTTATGTTTACGAAAAAAGATGGGAAAAGGTGACCGAAGCCTTCAAGGAATTGGAAGAACATCATTTAGAAGCACAAGTTGAATGGGGTTCGGAGTTTCAAAACGTAATTGTAAAACTTCGTAATTGTCGTGCTGAATTATTGGTTGAAATCCAAAGAATGCTTGATGAGAAGAAAAATCCTCAAAGAGTTATGCGAGACAAAGAATCAATGGGAAAGGCGTTTTCCATTCTTTATGGCCACGGTGGCAACTCAGAGTTTGATAAGTTTACGCCACAGATAGACGCCGCAGTTAAAGAGTTTGAAGTTTGGCTCAGACCTCACATTAAAAAATAAAGGCTAACAAAGTGTGCGCTGGACGCTGGGGATTCTGCCGCATTTTCAAGCATTTTTTGGCTTCGAGTTTTTCCTGCTCCCAAGCAGAATCCATGCTTTGCCCCAGCGCAAGTAACGTAAACCGGTGGGCTGTAAAGTAGAGAAAATCATGAAAGATGAAAAGACAAGACCCGTATTGACCATCTCTCGAGAAGAAGCAAAGCGTCGCATTGCGACACAAATCGAAAAAGCCAGGCCTGTTCCTAATGCTTCTATAAACAAAAATGATGAAGCTTGTCGATGGTATGAATTTACAGCAGAATTATTACGGCAAATATTCTCCACAGATGAAATAACTGATGAATTTACTGGACGCAGCAGCATTTTTGGCAGCGAGGACATAAGTACAGGACATTATCTAAAACGCTTGGTTTCTATACATGACAGGCTTGAACTATATCCAGAAAGTGGGGAGGCAAACTCAAATGCTCAAGCCAACCCTATCGAGAGCATTGAAAAATTGCTTGCTAAATTCCATTCTATAGCGCGGCAGCTTCGACAAGAGATACGATGATCGACCAACATTAGATGTCAACGATGAATATGATGTTCAAGATTTGCTGCACGGTTTACTGAAAATATATTTTGATGATATACGCCCGAGGAATGGACGCCAAGTTATGCTGGTGGCTGTACACGCATGGATTTTCTGCTCAAAGCCGAAAAAATCGTTGTTGAAGTAAAGAAAACACGAAGCAAGCTAGGAGCTAAAGAAATTGGCAGCCAATTGGCAGATGATATTCTTAGGTATCGTTCTCATCCCGATTGCAAAGCGTTGGTTTGTTTTGTTTATGATCCAGAAGAAAGGATTTCGAATCCAAAAGGTTTAGAGTATGATTTGAGCCAGCCTTTGGGACAATTACAAGTAAGAGTGTATATCGCCCAAAAATAGGTGTGCTCAAATCCTGACAGCCTACCGATGAATTGTGCACCAATAGCTAATCATCTCCATAACATACCCAGCCCAACCCCGGCTTACAGCGGACAGCGGCTTCCGCCGCTCAGGGTGTGCGTGGCTCGCCAGCAATCGTTCTGGTTAGTCTTCTCCCACTGCCCGCACCGCCGCTGCTGCTGAGCCAAGCCGTTGTATGTAAAAGCTCAGCAACTTCAATATCAGGCTTCCCCTCAATTGCCAGGGGGCTGCCACCCTTCGCTTAACTCTGGGCAGGCTGCTGCCAAAATGCGGCGGCCCGCAGTGAGATCTGCATTCTTGTTATAACCGTGGCGCACCAGATAATCCTATGCATATTATGCAATAAGGTTGTATAATACACAACCATGAGCGAAATCCAATCCCTGGCGCGCGGCTTGAAAATCCTGGACCTGCTGGGGCAATCCCAGGATGGCGTCAGCGTCACCGAGCTGGCGGAATCCCTGGGCGTGGATAAGGGCAGCGCCTCCCGGCTGGTTGTCCACCCTGGCGCGCTACGGCTACGCCGAAAAGGATGAGCTCACCCGGCGCTTTCACCTCGGTCCGCAGGTGGTCAGTCTCAGCCGCAGCCTGCTGACCCGCCTGCCGCTGCGCGAGGCCGCCAAACCCTATCTGCGCCAGTTGATGGAACGCACCGGCGAGTGCGCCCACCTGGCGGTCGCCGCCCAGGGCAAGGTGCTCTACATCGACCAGGTGGAATCGCCCGCCACGCTGCGGGTCAACGCCCAGGTGGGCACGCTGAACCCGCTGCACTGCACCGCCCTCGGCAAAGTCCTGCTGGCGTTCGGCGGATCTGGACCTGCCCTCCAGCCTGGAGGCTTACACCCCCCGCACCATCACCGACCCGGCACGCCCTGCGCCGCGCCCTGGACGAGGTCCGCCGCCTGGGCTACGCCGTCGATGACGAGGAGTTCGATCCCGGCGTGCGCTGCATCGCCGTGCCGGTCTTCGATTTCCGCGGCAAGGCGGTTGGCTCGATCGGCATCTCCGGCCCTGCCTCCCGCGCTCACGCCGGAACGGCTGCCCGAGCTGGCTGCCACTTGTGCTCGAAATTGGTAAAGCGCTCTCCGAGCGCATGAGCTTCACCACATAGAGCTGCCTGCGCCGTTTAGCGCAGGTTTTTCATTCCTAAAGGCTGTGATATCGAGGTGATATGCCTGATTTCCCCAGACCTTCCCGAACTGAATTGACCCGTCAGCGCGGGAACATGCCGCCGCCCTGGCACACGGCAACCTTCCCCACCGCCTCGACCTGACCCTCTCCGAAGCCCTGGTGCATCGGCTTGCTGCGCCAGGGCGTCAAAACCTATTTCACCGTCTTCGGGCACGGCTCCACCGAGGTGGGCGAGGTGCTGCGCATCTACCAGGAGGCCGGGCTGCTCAAGGTCTACGGTCTGCGCAGCGAGATCGAAGCCTCGCATGCCGCGGCCGCCCTGCGCTGGGTGACCGGTGAGAAAGCCGCCGTGGTCACCTCCATCGGTCCGGGCGCCCTGCAGGCCCTGGCAGCCTCGCTGGTTCCCGCCTCGGATGGCATCGGCGTCTGGTACCTGTTCGGCGACGAGACCACCGAGGACGAGGGCTTCAACATGCAGCAGGTGCCCAAGCACGAGCAGGGACTGTTCCTGCAGCTGGCTTCGGCCATGGGGCACGCCTACAGCCTGCACACACCGCTGGCGCTGCCCACTGCCCTGCAGCGCGGCGCGGCGACGGTCGATCACCCCTACCGCCCCGGTCCGTTCTTCCTGCTCCTGCCCATGAACACCCAGGCTGCCTGGCTGCCGGATTTCAACCTGGACGAACTGCCCGAATGCCCGCCAGCTCGGCGTTGGGTGCGGCGGAAGGCGACTATGCCCAGGCTGCCAGGTGGATCCAGCGAAGCGAAACGGGTGGTGATCAAGGTCGGCGGCGGCGGGCGGCATGCGCGGGCCAGGAACTGATCACCCTGCTCGAGCGCTCCGGCGGGGTGCTCGTCCATACGCCCATCGCCACCGGCTGCATTCCCTATACCCATCCGCAGAACATGGGCGTCGGCGGCTCGAAAGGCTCGCTGTGCGGCAACTACGCCATGGAGGAGGCTGACCTGCTGATCGCCATCGGCACGCGCGCCGTCTGCCAGTCGGACTGCTCCCGCACCGGATATCCCCAAGTGAAGCGGGTGATCAACATCAACGCCGACGTGGACGATGCCACTGCACTACAACCACACCCTGGCGCTGGTCGGTGATGTGCGCCGCACGCTGGAGAAGCTGAACCAGGCGCTTGGCCCGCCGTAGGTCAGAAAGCAGCGCCTGGCTGGCGAGCCTGCGCCGAGAAGAAGGCCGCCTGGCAGGCATTCAAGCAGGAACGCTGGGCTCAACCCCGTTCTGCAGGACGACTACTGGGGCGGCCCGGTGCTGACCCAGCCGGCGGCGATCAAGATCGCCACCGACTGGGCGAAGGAGCAGGGCGTAGTCTGCTTTCTTCGACGCCGGGGATGTGCAGGCCAACGGTTTCCAGATCGTGGAGGACGAGCGCCCGGACCAGACCTTCACCGAGACCGGTGCCATCCTACATGGGCTTCGCCGTCTCCGCCCTGCTGGCAACCGGTGTCGCCTGCAGCACCTTTCTACGCCCTGGCGCTGACCGGCGACGGTTCCTTCACCATGAACCCGCAAATCCTGATCGACGGCGCCGAGCACGGCGCACGCGGCTGCATCCTGCTGCTCGACAACGGGCGCATGGGCGCCATCACCGGCTTGCAGAATGACCAGTACGGGCAGGGTTTCGCCACCTGGAACACGCTCCAGGTCGATTACCTCGCCTGGGCACGCGCCGTCCCGGGTGTGCTGGCCCTGGATGGCGGGCGAACTCCAGCAGTCGCTCGCGTGCCGCCCTGGAAGCAAGCCGGGAAGCACCCGGGCTTGTCCCTGATCCACGTGCCGGTCTATTTCGGTCCCGATCCGCTGGGCGGGATGGGCGTCTACGGGCGCTGGAACGTAGGCAACTGGTGCGACGATGTCCAGGCGCTGCGTCACGAGATAGGACTATGAGCGATGGACGGACGCGGCATCTTCTCAAGGTCTGCACGGTGCCTACCCGCGCGCCCTGTACCGGGCGATGGGCTATCAGGATAGAGACTTTCGCAAGCCGTTGATCGGCATCGTCAACTCGTGGAGCGAGGTCAACCCGGGTCATTTTCACCTGCGCCAGCTGGCTGAATGGGTCAAGCAGGGCGTGCGGGAGGCGGGCGGCATGCCGGCTGAGTTCAACACCGTCGCCCCTTGTGATGGCATTGCCCAGGGCAGAGGGCATGCACTACATCCTGCCCCTGCGGGATGTGATCGCCGCTTCGGTTGAGCTGATGGTCGGCGCCAATCGCTTCGACGGTCTGGTGATGCTGTGCAACTGCGACAAGATCGTGCCCGGGATGCTGATGGCAGCCGCCCGCCTGGACCTGCCGACCATCTTCGTCACCGGCGGTCCGATGGCCTCCGGGCGGATCGGCGAACGGGACGGTGATGACCAGCGATGTCAAGGAGGGCATGGGCAGGCGTCGCCGCTGGAAAGATCAGCGCTGAAGAGTTTTACGAGCATTGAAAGCCACGCCTGCCCCGGTCCGGGTGCCTGCAACTTCATGGGCACCGCCAGCACGATGAACTGCGTAACCGAAACGCTGGGCCTGACCCTGCCGCGCTGCGCCACCCTGCCCGCCCTGCACCCCGAGCGCCGGGAGCTGTGCCTTGCCAGCGGGCGGCAGATTGTGCGCCTGGTGGAGCAAAACCTCACCGCCCGCCAAATGCTCACCCGCCCTGCGCCTGGAGAATGCCATCCGCGTTGTGCTTGGCGCTGGGGGGTTCCACCAATGCCGCTCTTGCACATTCCCGCCATTGCCCATGCGGCCGGTTTCGAGCTGGACTTGGATGTTTTCGATAAACTCAGCCGCCAGACACCGCTGATCGGCAAGTTCCGCCCTGCCAGCCCATACACGGTCATCGACCTGGATGAGGCAGGCGGCATCCCGGCAGTGCTGAATATCCTCTCCCCTCTGCTGCATCTCGACCTGCCGACCGTAACCGGTGAAACCATCGGCGAACGGGCGCAGATGCCGCTGTCTTGCGCCCTGAGGTGCTCCATCCTCTGCAAGCTCCCTTATCCCCGAGGGCGGGCTGGCCATCCTGCACGGCAACCTGGCACCGGATGGCGCGGTCGTCAAACAGAGCGGCGTGGTGCCGGGAATGCTGCGCCACTCGGACCGGCGCGGGTGTTTGAATGTGAAGAAGACCTGGAAAGATTCACTCTGCCGCCCAGGCGATCCAGCCCGGCGACGTGCTGGTCATCCGCAACGAGGGGCCGCGCGGCGGGCCGGGTATGCGTGAGCTGTCCATCCCGGCTGCCATGCTGACTGGCATGGGACTTGAACGACTCGGTGGCGATGATCACCGACGGGCGCTTCTCGGGCGCCACGCGCGGTCCCTGCATTGGGCATGTCGCGCCAGAGGCCTTCGTGGGTGGGATGATTGCCCTGGTCGAGGACGGCGACCGCATCGAGATCGATATTCCGGGACGCCGGCTGGAACTGCTGGTGCCCGCAGAAGAACTTGCCCGCCGCCGGGCCGGTTGGCAGCCCTGCACCCCAGCAGTGGGTGGCGGTTTTTTGGACCTGTACCCGCCATGTCAGCCAGGCAAACCAGGGTGCAATCCTGAAAGCCTGATTTTTCTATAAGAAAAGGAGTCACCGCCATGACCAGATCTTCGCCCGACACCAAACTCTCCCGCAAAACAAAGCTCTTCTACGGCATCGGTGACCTCGGCAACGCCGTGGTCAACTCGGCCATCCAGTTCTTCCTGATGAAGTTCTACACCGATGGTGCCCTCGATCTCGCCCGCCCTGGCAGGCAATGCCCTGCTGATCGGCAAGATCTGGGACGCGGTCAACGACCCGCTCTTCGGCTGGTTCACCGACCGCACCAAATCGCGGCATGGCAAGCGGCGGGTCTTCATGCTCTTCGGCGCCATCCCGCTGGCAATTGCCATTGCTCTGCTCTGGTTCGTTCCCACCGCGGACCGTATCTGGACCTTTGTCTGGATTGCGCAACCTTCATCCTGTTCGATACCATCTGGACGCTGACCAATGTGCCCTACTATGCCCTGACCTCCGAGCTGACCGACGATTATGACGAGCGTTCCAGCCTGACCACCTACCGCATGGTCATGGCTGTTCCCGCCTACCTGGTCGGCGCCGCCCTTACCCCGGCCATCGTCGGCCTGTTTGCCCTGCAGCGCACCGGCTGGGCCTTTATCGGCATTGCCTACGGGGTGTTGGCGGCGGCTGCCCTGCTCATCTCGGCTGCCGGCTTGCGCGAGCGGCAGGGCGTAGCGGTATCCAAACCGGAAGCCTCCCCATTCAAATCCCTGTTCGTTGCCCTGAAGAACCGCCCGTTCGTCTGGCTGTGCGTGACGTATTTCGTGATCAATATCTCGTTTGCCTTCATCAAGATCCTGATGGCATATTACATCGAGTACCAGCTGCTGATGAAAGCCGAGACCACCCTGGTGATGGGCCTGATGCTGATTTGCGTTACCATCTCGCTGCCCTTCTGGCAGTGGGTCAGCCGCAAGATGGATAAAGGCCCCGCCTACGGCCTGGGGATGGCGGTCGGTGCGCTGGCAATCATTCTCACCTTCTTCCTGCCGCACCAATCCACCGGGCTGATCTATTTCATTGCCGTGCTGGCAGGCTTCGGCTTCTCGGCGCAGTGGATCTTCCCCTGGGCGATGGTGGCTGACGTGGCGGACTACGACCGCGCCGAGACCGGTCAGCAGCGCAGCGGCATGTATTACGGGGTTTGGGGGCTGGCAACCAAATTCTCCGAGGCTTTAGCCCTGGCGGCGGTGGGCTGGATCCTGACCGGCTTCAACTATGTACCCAACGTGGAACAGACCACCCAGGCCCTGCTCGGCATCCGCCTGTTCTTTGGCCTGGTTCCGGCGGCGATCATCTTTGCCTCCCTGCCGCTGTTGTTCAAATATCCGCTCAACCGCCAGCGGCACGCTGAAGTGCGCGCCCGCCTGGAAGCCCTGGACGCTGCCGCACAGCGCAGCGACACATCCCCCGTTGCCTGAGCAAGGAGGAGATCATGAACCCAATTCGTGTTGCCATCGTCGGCTGTGGGCGCATCTCTGACCTTCACCAGCTCGGCTACCGCGGGCGGGAGGATGTCAGGATCGTTGCTGTGTGCGACACCAACAAATCCCACGCCAAAAAGAAGGCCAAGGAATGGGGCGTGGACAAGGTCTACACCGATTACCAGCACGTGCTGGCGGATAAGGAGGTAGACCTGGTCGAGCTGCTCACCCCGCACCACCTGCACTGCCCGATGACCGTCCAGGCGGCGCAGGCTGGCAAGCACATCTCGGTGCAGAAACCCATGGCCCTCTCCGCCGCCGAGGCCGACCAGATGATCGCCGCGGCGAACAAAGCCGGTGTGGTGCTGCGCGTCTATGAAACCTTCGCTTACTATGCCCCGGCGGTGCGGGCAAAACAGATGATCGAGGCGGGCGAGATCGGCGAGCTGCGCGCCGTGCGCATGCATGTCAGCACCGGCACCGCCGATACCTCCTGGGAGGTGCCTCTGTCTGCCTGGCTGTGGCGCTTCAACGAGAAGCTATGCGGTGGCGGCCCGCTGGTCTTCGACCATGGCTACCACCTGTTTTCCGTGGGCTACTACCTGGGCGGGCCGGTTGAGAAGGTCTTCGCCTGGATCGAACACACACCGGTCAAGGAGGCGGGTGGGATCGTCAAGATCGATGCCCCGGCGATGATCATCTTCCAATATAAAGCTACCCGCTGCTATGGTCAGTTGGATATCGAGTACACCCCCAAGATGCGCATCTACTCGGATTACTATGCCGATGACGACCGCATTGAGGTGATTGGCGACAAGGGCATGCTGTTTATCAATCGCTACACTGCTCGCACGGTCGACCTGCCCGAGCTGATGCTTTTCAAGGATGGCAAGACCACCCCTATCCCGGTGGAAGGCGTCGAATGGCACGATAGCTTCATTGCCACCACGGTCGATTTCATCGAAAAGCTGAAAACCGGCGGCCAGCCCCGCCTGGATGGCCCCACCGGCAAGGCGGTCTTGCAGTTTACCCTGGCGGCGCTCCAGTCAGCCGCGAGTGGGCGTGAGGTCCGCCCAGATGAGGTGGCATGACCACGCCTCGCGTGAATTCCTATCGTTTCACCGGTTCTATCATATAACCATAGGAGTAAGACGTATGTACTATCACCTCATTCCCGTCCCCATCCACCTGGTTCTGATCGCCATTTACCTGGTTGCCCGCAACCGCAATGACCTTAAGAAGACGGCGATCATCCAGCCCGTAGCCACCTTTGTTGCCATGGTTATCGCTGCGTTAAGCTTCTTCAGTCCGCATGCTGATCAAGGATATACAATCTGGATATTGGTTGGGATGGGCTTATGTTTCCTGGCTGATATCTTCAACATCGATATGACCAACGACAAGATCCTGTATGCGGCGATTGGCGTTTTTGTGATTGCATACCTGGAGTATGCCGTCACCTTCACCCGTTTCAGCGGCTTCCAAAAACCGGACCTGATCGTGGCGGGGATCTTTATTTTGATCTACATCTTCCTGATGCGGCTTTACTGGAATGGGCTGGGTAATTTCAAAATTCCCATCCTGATTTATGGCCTGGTGATGCCATTTATGGTCACCCGAGCCATCTCCACCCTGTTCGGCAGCAGTTTTTCTCTGGCTTCGGCAGTCCTGGTGACCGCCGGGTGCACCATGCTGTTCCTGGGAGATATCGAATACGGCATGCACCGCTTCCGCAAACCGCTGAAATTTTTCTTTGGACCCATCTGCTATGCCGGTGGGCAGCTGTTGATCGCCCTAAGCTGTGCCTATTTCCTGCTCTAAGAGGTGTTATCCATGACCCCCAATGTCTCACGTAGAACCAAGATCGGCTTTGGCGCCGGCGAGTTCAGTAGCAGCATTTTCTTCACCATCACCTCCTTCTGGCTGATGAACTTCCTGACCGACGAGGTGCGTCTCAGTGCCGCCCTGGCGGGTTCCGCCCTGCTGGTCGGCAAGATCTGGGACGCGCGTCATCGATCCCTTCATCGGCCATTTCTCCGACCACACCCGCTCGCGCTGGGGGCGCCGGCGGCCTTATATACTCTTCTTCAGCATCCCCTTTGGGATTGCCTTTGTGCTCATGTTCCGCAATCCGGGCATCGAAGCCCAGACGGGCAAGTTCATCTGGACCCTGCTCACCTACGTGTTTTTCTGCACCGTATACTCATTCACCAACATCCCCTACAACGCCATCCTGCCTGAGATCAGCCAGGATTATAACGAGCGGACCAACATCTCCGGCTATAAGCAGGCTTTTGCGGTGATCGGCACCCTGCTTGGCGCCGGTGCGGCGATGCCGATCATGGCGCTATTCGCCTCGCGCACGGCTGGCTATGTCGGCATGGCGGCCATTTTCGGCTTCCTGGCAGCGATATCGCTGCTGGTTACCTTCTTCAGCGTGCGCGAACCCGCCTTTGTGGCCAAGCCGCAGGGCGAGAACATCCTCAAGTCGCTGAAGGATGTGTTTACCAACCGACCATTTCTTTTGCTGCTGGCTTCCTGGTTCACCAACAGCGCCGCCGTGGCGGTCATGGAAGCCATGCTGATCTATTACTACAAATACATCTTCCAGGACGAAGGCTGCCGTCACCCTGGCGATGATCACCCTGCTGGTGGTCACCATCGCCACCATCCCGTTTTGGGTCTGGTTCTCCAAAAAGGTCAGCAAGCGCACCGCCTACATGCTCGGGATGACTTTGACCTTGCTGGCGGTGGTCCTGTTCGCATTCACCGCCGACCGGTTGGGCTTGACCGGCGCGCTGGTCTACATGGTATTAGCCGGTTTCGGCTTCTCATCCCATTATGTGCTGCCCTGGGCTCTGGCTCCCGATACAATTGAATACGGGTACGCCCGCTCAGGCGTGCGCCGCGAGGGGATCTACTACAGCGTGTGGACGTTTGTAATTGCTGTGGGGGGTGCGTTCGCCGGCTTCCTGGTTGGGCAGAGCCTGGACTTGTTCGGCTACATTCCCGATGTGGTCCAGTCAGCCTCCTCCATCCTCGGCATCCGCCTGCTGATCGGGCCGCTGCCGGCAGTGCTGATCTTGCTCGGCAACCTGGCGCTGTTCTTCTACCCGCTCAACCAGAAGCAGTACGCAGAGGTGCAGGCTGCTATTCGTAAGCAATAAACAACATTACTCACCCTTCAATATTCTCTTCGCCACCTTCGCCGCCCCGGTCATCACGTTCAGCACCCCGCCGGTGCTCTCGCTCTGCGCACCGATGAACCACAAGCCCTGCGATCGGTGTCTTGTGGGCCGGCGGCTTGTTGCCCATCACCGGCGGCACCCCGCCGAACGAGTGGTGTTTCTGGTGGGTGCGCTGGCGGAAATCTTCCGGGGTCAGGATCAGGCGGGTTTGCGTATGCTCGCGCAGCCCCGGGATGTGGGCTTCCGCCTCCGCCACCAGTTTGTCCGCCAGTTCCTCCTTGCGGCTCGGACCAGGTTCCCTCCGCCAGCGTATCCGGCGCCACGGTGTAGATGGTCACGGCATACTTGCCGGCCGGCGCCAGCGAAGGTGAGTGCAGCGAAGGCACATAGATCAGGAAGCCCTCCTTGCCCTCGTGGTAATCGCCGCTGCGCAGGCGCTGGACCGCGCCCTCCAGGTCGTCGGTCTTGTAGTAATAGCACAGCGCCGCTGGCTGCCAGGGTGTGGGGTCGAAGTCGATGCCCAACTGCACCATCAGCACCGATTCCATCAGGCGGTTGGCTTCGATCTGCTGGATCAGCTCCTCGGGCAGGTGCTCGCGCCCGACCAGGTCGAAGAAGACCTCCTTCATCCCGCCCGAGGCCAGCACCAGGTCGGCGTGTTCGATGCGCCCGTCGGCCAGCTTCACCCCCACTGCCCGCCCGTTCTCGATTACGATGCTGCGTGACCGTGCGTGTTCGTCAGCACTTTTCCACCCTGTGCCAGGATCACGCCCATGACCGCATCCACCAGCGTCTGGCAGCCGCCCAGGATGTAGGTATAGGCGGTCTGGGCGCTTTGTGTGCCCGGGTAGGTGGGGATGCGCTTGTCGAACGCCGTCTCCAGGTGGATGGACGGGACGCCCAAGCCGGGGAACTCGCTCGGCGCGGTGACGAAGTCCGCCACGATGCCCAGGAAGAAGGTCTTCAGCACCGGCGAGCTGGAAGTAATGATCCATCAACTGCCCGCCGCTCCAGCTGACCTTGCCCTTGACCGGCTGGAAAGCCAGCAGCATGCGCAGCTTGAGCCACAGAGCAGGCAGGCCGCGGGCGGTCTCGGCCCGGCGTGCCAGCGACATCAGCTTGATCATTTGATCATAGAAACGGTAGTAACGGTCCAGCGCTGCGCTTTCCTCGGGGAAGATTTGCTTCAGCCGCTCGCGCCGCCAGTAGGGGCCTTCATATTCCTCCGGTCGCCACAGGGTGAACTCAGGCATCGACAGCCCCCGGTCCTCGTGCACCACCGGCACCTTTTCGCTGACCCCCAATTCCTCCAGGATGAGTCGTCCCTTGTCGCCGGGGGCGAAGCCCTCCAGCAGCAGCGGGCCGATGTCCCAGCCGTAGCCGTCCTGGGTGACCGTGGCGGTCACGCCGCCGGGGGTCGGGAATTGTTCGAACACAGTGACCTCGTGCCCGGCCTTAGCCAGGTACGCGCCCGCTGTCAACCCGGCCATGCCTGAGCCGATGATGACAACTTTCATGAGCGCCTCCCGGTTAAGCTATCTCGACTCGATCAGTTTTCCGCATCTCCAGTTCCTTGACCAGCTCGGCGTGTTTTTTGCGCGTGATGGGATACCAGATCAGGAACGGCAGGCTGACCAGGATGACTGCCGCCGGGACGATGGCAAAGAACAGACGGATGCCGAACAAGGCATGGGTGGTTTGCTCCACATTCGGCACGTAGCCAAACAGGTCCAGCGCCCAACCGCTGACTGCCACCCCCAACGCCCCGGTGAACTTGGTCAGGAAGGCCCACAGCCCGTAATAGATGCCTTCGCGCCGTTCACCGGTCATCTTTTCGTCGTACTCCACCACATCCGGCAGCATGCTCCACGGGCAGACCCACTGGGTCGAGAAGCCTATCCCGGCCACCACTGCCACCACGTAGATCAGCGGGGTCGCCTCCTGTGGGAAGAAGAAGCTGGCCATCACCGCCAGCGAGGCGATGAACAGCCCCAGCGCATAGGTGGGACCTTTGTTGATCCTGTCGGCGACCAGCTTGGCCGGGATGAGGAAGATGCCGATCGTTGCCAGCATCGCCAGCAGCACGAACGAGACCTGGTCCGCCATCCCAGCTGGTATTGGATGAAGTATGGCACCAGCGCGGTCAGCACCGTAAAGCTGAAGCTGCTCAGGATGAAAGCAATCATCAGGATGATGAACGGCTTGTTCTTGAACGAGGTCAGCACTGCCTTGAGCGCCGGCAGCTTCGAAGGCTCACCCGCCAGCTCGGGTCGTTCTTTGATCGAGAAAGTGGTAACCAGCGTGGTAAGTATCGCCACGCTCCCAAACACTGCCCCGGTGGCGCTCCAGGCTTGATGCAGGTTCAATCCTGCCCCCTGGAAAATGCCCGCCAGGATGGTGGTCAGCGCCGCACCCAGGATATAGCCGAAAACGCTGTAAACCATGCGGATCGAGGTCAGGCTGGCGCGCTCGTTGTAATCGCGGGTCAGCTCTGGGGTCAGGGCGTAGTACGGCGTGGTGGTCACCGTGTGGAACGTGTCCACCAGCCAGAAGGACAGCAGCACCGCCAGGAATGCCGGGACGCCGGTCAGCCCTTGTGGCAGTGAGAACATGATCCAGGCGGCGATGCCCAGCGGCACTGCCCCCAACAGCATGTAAATCCGCCGCCGGCCGAAGCGCGAGCGCGTGCGGTCGGACAGGTAGCCAAAGAGCGGATCGTTGATCGCATCCCAGGTTAGCTTCCCGACCATCAGGGCCGACCCGGCCAAAGCCGGATTGATGCCCGCCACATCGGTGTAGTAGAACAGCAGGAAGAACTGCATGGCCGAAGTGATCAGGGCAAAGCCCATATCGGCCAATCCGTACTTGAATTTGCTGCCGAGCGTCAGTTTTTGATTTATGGATGCCTCTGCGAAGATGTGTTTTTGGGATACGAGACGGGAAATGTCCGGTTTTATCGTCCGAAGAGCAAGACTGATACCGCCCGCACTAGCAGCGGTGCCAGGATGGTGAAGAACAAGGTTCGCAGCATGTTGGCGTTGTAAGGCCAGGTGGAGGCGAGGCGCAGGCGGGAGATGATCCGATCATAGAGGAACATTGGGAATATCTCCTCGGTGGGGTTGGAAATTCCCCATCCTCATAGTATTGCCGATCCGAAAGTGATGATTGGCTATTCCTCCGCAGTAGCATCAGGCTCGCTTGCGAGTTCCAATTCCTGCGCAATGAGCCGGCTTATTTCACGCACGGAAGGACCAATCTCCAGCATTTGTTCTCTCGTCAGCCGATAGGCGGGCCCCGCAACCGTGACCGCCGCGATGGGGTAGTTCTCTTCATTAAGCACCGGCGCGGCAACGGCATTGATCCCATCTTCATATTCTTGTATCGAAATGGAAAAGCCCTGCTCTCGAATGAGTTCTAAGTTGCTCAGCAGTTCCTCTTTTGTGCGAATTGTATAGGGCGTAAATTGCGGCATGCCGCGCTCAAGGATCCGTATCACGGTCACATCGGGTAAAAAGGCCAGGATCGCCTTTCCCGCCGCGGTGGAAAAAGCTGGCATGCGCTGCCCGGTTGATGCCGCCAGCTTGACGCGCTGTGGGCTTTCGAGCACATCCAGGAACACGACATCTGTGTCATCCAACGTGGAAAGGGTGATCGTCTCCCGGTGCTGTTCGCACAGGCGGCGGAGAAAGGGTCCGGCATGCCGGCGGATATCATTGTGCCCCAGCGTGAGATAGGCCATCTGCAGCAGGCGGATCCCCAGTTGGTAGTAGCCCGTGGTGGAGTTGCGCTGCACAAAGCGTCTGCGCTCTAATGTCCCCAGCAATCTGTGCACCGTGCTTTTGTTCATTCCAACCCGTTCGGCTATCTGGGTCATGGTCAATTGGGGGGTCAGATTGCTGAAGCATAAAAGGATATCCAATGCCCGGTCTACCGCGTGGATCGACTCGCTCATAATGACTGTTCCTTCCGGTATATATAATATCTTGTCTGGTATTTTACCAGTGATATTCAAATCAGGCTGCGTTTCTCGGCTTGGGGTGCAGTGTGTAGGGATATGAACTTTTGAACCGTTTTGTTCCTGATGGATCGCCAATAATCTTATTGACAAGTGATGTAAAATGTGTCATACTATATTGGTCTTGCTAGATAAAACTCAATATTATCTGGCGAGACAATAAATCGGGAAATAAGGAGGCCCAAGGATGTCAGAAACATTTACTTTGGCTGATGCCACCATGAAAGTCATCCAGGATCGCCGGAGCATCCGGGAGTATACGCCGGAACCGGTATCAGACCAGGACCTTGACCTTATTTTGGAGGCGGCACGCCTGGCTCCGTCGGGAGAAAATGCGCAGCCCTGGCGTTTTATCATCGTTAGAGATGCTGAAACGCGCAAGAAGCTGGGCGCTCTGGCGGGCGGGGGCAGCGGGCGTCGCTTTACTTCAGAATTTGTCACCAAACAAATGCAAGAGCGCTTCTCTGGTTTGCAGGATGAAGAAAAGAAAAAAGCTGCCTTTGAAAAGCTGACCTCTGGCAAAGTGTCTGCCTTCCTTGCAGACGCCCCGGTCGATCTGGTGGTGTGTGGCAAGAAAGGCGTCTGGGATATGCCCTATGATACCTCCGCCGCCATTGAGAACATCTTGCTGATGGTCACCGCGCTGAATCTGGGAGCCTGCTGGGTGATTGCCCCCTGTATTGACATCCGGGATGAAGAGCGGGTCAAAGACTTGCTGGGCATGCCAGAAGATTACAAGGCAATCAGCATTATTTCTATCGGTCACCCCACCCGGCCTCACCGCCCACGCCCTCGCCTGCCCCTCAAAGAATTGGTCTTCACCGAGAAATGGGGAGATCCCTATTATAAGGACCAGCCATGAGCAACTCGAAGATGATCCCTCTGGAATATGTCAACAGCCTGATGTATGAACTGGAAAAATCCTTCTGGGATGAACGCGGCCGCGGCGCTCGTTTCCGCATGACCACCGTGGGGCGTGAATATTACCAGGACAAGGTCCGACCCCTGATCCAATCGTCAGAATTGGAGCACATCCTGCAAACCGTCCGCGAAGTCCTGCTCAGTGAGGGCATCGTCGGGGAAGTCTCGTATGACCAGGATGGCAGGCTGCTGCGCGTTCAGATGCAGGGCTGCATCCACCGCCAGGTGGAGCAGCGCATGATCGACCGCGGCATTGAGCCATTCACCTGTGTCCCGGCGAATTTGATTGTGCTGGCGATTGAAGAAAAATTGGATCGTCCGGTGGAGCTGGCTGAGATCAAGCTGGACGAGGGCGCCTGCCATTTGCTGCTGGTGCTCTTCGACCACCGGCCTACCATCGATTAGAGGCGCGTATGACCAAATTGACGACTCTGACCGAAGCCGTGGCTTCCATACCATCCGGATCGCATCTGGCTTTATCCGGCTTTGCGATTACTCGTTGTGTCATGGCGTTCGCGCGTGAACTTGTCCGCCAGGGGATCAAGGGTTTGACCGTCTCCCAATGCGTTGGCGCGATGGACGCGGATTTTTTGGTGGGGGCTGGTGCAGTCGAGCGCATCATTTATGGCGGTGGTTCCTTGGATCGCTTTGGACGCCTGGCTTGCGTGAACCGCGGCATTGAAAATGGGACGCTGGCAGCCGAGGAATATAGCAGCCTGTCCGTCACCTTCCGCTATTTGGCTGGCTCTATCGGTCTCCCCTTTATCCCCATTCGCTCGTTGCGTGGGTCTGATCTCATGGCACAGCTGAAAGAACGCAGCGGCTCCAATCTGGCAAACGTAATTGATCCCTTTACCGGCGAACAATGGCCGGTGCTCAAACCACTCCTTCCCGATGTCGCTGTTGTCCAGGTACAGGTCGCGGACGAGGAAGGCAATGCCTGGATCAAGGGTCCGCGCTGGGATAACACCGAGCAGGTCAGAGCCAGCCAACGCACGATCGTGATCGCCGAGCGCATTGTCTCGAACGAAGTCATCCGCCAGAATCCAGAGCGAACCGTGATCCCGGGGCTGTTTGTCTCGCATGTCGTTGAGCTGCCTTTTGCTGCCCATCCGACCTCCGTATACCACGCTTACGATTATGATGCCGGGCAGATCGAGGCTTATGTAGAAGCCACCTGCACCCCTGATGCTTTTCGGGCTTATCTCGACCGGACAGTATTCGGTGTTCGTGACCATTGGGAATATCTTGAACGCATGGGTGGGATCAAGCACCTGACCGGTCTCCAGGCAGACCCGGTCCTGGGATACTAGGAGGCGCCATGACATTTGATTACACTCCCTCTGAGTTGATGGCAGTTGCCGGCGCCCGTGAACTGCAGGATAGGCAGATCGTTGCGGTTGGTCTGGGGCTGCCGGTGGTGGCTTCCTTCCTCGCCAAGCAGACGCATGCCCCCAATATGACCATCCTGTTTGAGTTGGGCGTGATTGACCCCCAACCCGTAGACTGCGGCGTCGGGCTGGCTGATCCCCGTGTTTGGTACCGCGCCAATGTGTTCAGCAGCTTTGTGGATATCCTCGGCGCCGTCTTGCATACTGGCAGGGTAGATGTGGGTTTCCTGGGTGGCCTGGAAGTGGACCAATTTGGTAACCTGAACACCAGCCTGCTGGGTGACCCGAAAGGAAAATTCCGCCACATGATCGGCAGTGGTGGCGCTAACGACATTGCCTCCTGCGCTCAGCGGACCATTATTATCATGCGCCATGAAGCGCGCAAACTTAAGCAGGCAATCTCTTTTATTACCAGCCCGGGATACATCACCGGCGGAGATAGCCGTGTTCAGATGGGGCTGCGCGGCGGACCGGGCCGGGTGATCACCGACAAGGCAATTTTTGGCTTCCACCCGGAAACAAAACAAATGATGTTGGTTTCCATTCATCCGGGCAATACACTTGAAGATGTATTGGGAACCATGGGCTTTTCCCCGCTGGTTCCACCCCAGGTGCCATTCACCGAGCCGCCTGCCAGTGAGCAGCTGCGCCTGATCCGTGAGGTGATTGATCCCCAGCGCATGTATATGGGCTAGTGTGTTTTATCCGGCATGTAGGAGAGATTGGTATGCCATATGTTGTGACCAGTGAATGTATTTTGTGCGGTGCCTGCGTGGCCGGCTGCGAGACCGGAGCCATTACCGAAGGCGATACCCAGTCCCATATCGATGTGACCATCTGCATCGAGTGTGGAAATTGTAAGTTGAATTGTCCGTCTGAAGCGATTATCTGGGTGGATGAAATAGACACCCCTGTTCAACCTGACGCGCGGGCAAAAGGCGAGCAGTAATCATTCGGCGGCTTCTCTCCTCTTTGATGAGGGCGGGTTTCCCGCCCTCATCTTGTTGTATAATCAGCGGGAATACAGTTTGAAGGCAAGGCGCAGCCATGAGAGAGACAAAAGCAACCAAAGATCCGCTTGGGTATAACGTGCGTGCCGTAGAGCGCGCTTTACAGATCCTTGAGTGTTTTGACGATGAGCACCCGGAAATGGGAGTGTCTGAAATTGCCCTGGCAGTCGATCTGCACAAAGCAACCACGCACCGCATCATGACCACCCTGCTCAATTTTGGCTACCTGGAAAGAGCCGTCGAGGGGCAAAGATACCGGCTGGGGCTCCGGTTGACCGAATTGGGCTTTAGAGCTATCCGCCGCATGGACCTCCGTCGCGACGCGCTCTGGCACATGAATCAATTGTCCCAAAAATGGGGCGAAGCCTGTGATCTTAGCATCTTCGACCACGGAGAGGTTTTCTATATCGAGATGATCCCCGGCAGCTATGCCCTTACCATCGCCGCCGCGGTTGGGCAGCGGCTGCCGGCGCACTGCACCGCCAGCGGCAAGCTGTTCCTGGCTCACCTGCCAGCACAGGAACTGGAAGGCATCTTGGGAAAACCGCTGACCACCTATACCGGGAAAACAATCTCCTCGGCACCTGGCTTACGTCAGCAGCTTGAGCTCATTCGCCAGCAGGGATATGCTATTGACGATGAGGAGTTTGAGACGGGCATCCGCGCCATCGCCTGCCCGATCTTTGATCGGACAGGCAAGGTCGTTGCCGCCATGAGCATCCCCAGCCCTGCCAGCCGCATGACCTTGGAGCGGGTTCCAGAAATCGCTCGGGCGCTTGCTGAAGCGGCCCAGGCGGTTTCCCGCCGGATGGGGTGGAATGGGTAGCATACCCGTTGACTCTATTTTCTACAATCAAGCACTCCCGGTAAGTTTCAACAGCCGGTGGTCTGTACCGCGCTAAAAGCCCAGATTTTGGTCGGGGAGTTCCAATTCCTTCATCAGGGTGTTTAAATTTCTTTGCACACCCGGTGCAATCTCCACCCCCTCAGCCTGTGCCCGCCGGGTATTCCAGTATTCCTTTTCCCCGGCGGTATAGATGCGGGCTTGCTCTGTTCCCTTGCGCGAGGCGCGCGCAGTTCGCGCATCATATTCCCGGTGATGTGTTTGAATTCCTCCAGCGGAATGAAATGCTCCACGTTGATCGCCAGGAAGAAATGCCCGATGCTCAAGAATTGCGGGTTCCCTTCGTGGTCGGTATCGTGCAGCATGGATAGATAGGCACCGTTCTGGAAGGCAGCAGAAAAGATCTCCACCATGGTTGCCAATCCATAGCCTTTGTGCCCGCCCATCAGCTCGCCCATCCCACCCAGGGGCAGCAGCGCCACATTTCCCTGGTTCATTTCTGCGATCATCTGGCTGGTATCCGTCGCTGCGGTGCCATCCTGGCTGATCACCCATCCTTCCGGGATGGGTTTATTGGCCCGCGCGGCTACCTCGATCTTGCCGCGCGGCACGACCGAGGTAGCCGCATCGTACATGTAGGGGAAATCTTCATCCGTGGGAGCCGCAACGGCAATCGGGTTGGTGCCCAGCATGGGTTCCGTCCCAAAGGTCGGTGCGATGGATGGGTGGGCATTGGTAACGCTCAACCCCACCATGCCTGCCTTGACTGCCATCAGTGGATAGTAACCAGCGACACCATAATGACTGGAATTGCGCACCGCTACCGCCCCCAGCCCGAATTTTTGTGCCTTCTGGATCGCCAGCGCCATGGCATGGGTTCCCACCACCATGCCCATCCCGTTGCCGCCATCGATGACCGCCGTGGTGGGTGTTTCTTTGACCACGTTCCATCTTGTAACTGGCAGTTGGATGCCTGTTTTCATCCGCTCGTGATACATTTTTAGGTGAGCCACCCCGTGCGACCGTACTCCCCATAGGTCAGCTGTGATCAAGACATCAGCAATTATTCTGGCATCCTCAGGGGGAACCCCCATTTTTAGTAGCGCCGCGATCATAAATTCCACCAGTTTGGCAACCGGGACTCGCATGGTTTGTTCTGACATGGTTTGCTCCTTAGATGGTTTTAGACCCGGAATATTTTCCCGGGATTTAAAACGTTTAAGGGATCCAGCGCCTGTTTGATATTCCGCTGGATCTCGATGGAGGTTGCCCCGAGCGCACGCTCTAGATATGGGCGTTTCAGCACTCCCACGCCGTGTTCGCCGGACAGCGTTCCTCCCAGTGCCAGGGAGGCCTCGAAGATCTCACCGACCATCTGCTCCACCCTGGCCCATTGATCCGCCTGCCGTTTGTCGAACAGGATATTGGGATGCAGATTTCCATCCCCGGCATGACCGAAGATCACCACCGGCAGGCCGTATTTGGCACTGATCTGGCGCAGGCGCTGGACGACCTCTGGGATGGCGCTGCGCGGTACGGTGATATCCTCGCCCAGCTTGTTGGGTGCTTTGCGTGCTAGCGCCGGAGCCATCGAGCGGCGCGCCTTCCACAAAGCGCCACGCTCTGCCTCATTCTTTGCCATCTTCACAGTAACCCCGCTGCTTGCCTGGCAGATCCTCACGCAGGCATCGATCTCCCGCTGCACGGTTTGTTCATCGGTGCCATCGGTTTCAATGATTAGCGCAGCTTCAACTTGAGTATTAAGCCCCAGGTGCATGGCTTCTTCGATGCATACGATGGCGGTCTGGTCCATCAGCTCCAGGCTGGCAGGGACAATACCCGCTTGCAGGATAGCGGTTACCGTGCGCGAGGCGCCATCCAATGACGCAAACTCAGCCAGCGCGGTTTTGGCGAAGCGGGGTTTAGCGATCAGGCGCAGCAGTACTTCGCTGACTATGCCCAAAGTTCCTTCTGACCCGGTGAACAGACCGTTCAGATCGTAGCCGGTGACATCCTTGATCGGTTTTCCACCGGTTTTCAGCACCCTGCCATCCGCCAGTACGACCGTCAGGCCCAGGACATAATCTCCCGTCACGCCATACTTGAGGCAGCGCGGCCCGCCTGCGTTGCAGGCTACATTTCCACCGATGGTTGAATGCCGGATGCTGGAAGGGTCTGGCGGGTAAAACAGGTCCCGTTTCTCGACCGCAGACTGCAACTCTGCCGTAACCACACCTGCTTCTGCATACACGGTTGCATTCTCTTCGTCTATCTCTAAGATCCGGTTCATCCGCGTCAGGGATAGGACAATCCCACCCGGTGGCAGGGGCACAGAACCGGCCGCCAGACCGGATCCCATGCCGCGCGGCACGACCGGTGTCCGCGTTGCCGCGGCCAGTTTCACCACCTCACTGACTTGCGGGGTGGATTCGGGCAGCACAACTACCTCTGGACGCGATTCTTGAAAAGTGCCATCGTAGCCGTACACCGCCAGGTCTTCTGGCGTGACGAGCACATTTGCTTTTCCCAGGATTTTAATCAGCTCCGCGACCAGTTTATTTTGCATTTTCTGCCTCGTATGCCTGATCCAGCAGTGTGATTGGGTGCACCACCTTAACCTCCATCCCTCGCCGATGGATAGCAGTGTTTAATTGCATCTGGCAGCCTGGACAACCCGAGGCGATGATTCGTGCCCCGGTGCTCGCCAGGTTGTCCATTTTTCGTTGCATAACTTTCACCGATGTTTCGTAATGGGTGATTAGCTGACTGCCCGCCGAGCCGCAGCACCAGTCCGCCTCGGGCAGCTCCACGAAATCCAGTCCGTCGATCAACGCCAGCAGCTGGCGCGGTTGCTGCCAGACTTTTTGTCCCCGGCGCAGATGGCATGGGTCGTGATAGGTGACCCGCGCCCTCGACCCGCCCTGTTGGCTTTTCGAGCGGGATTTCAGCCAGGAATTCACTCACATCCCTCACCCGAGCGCTGAACGCTTCAGCTCGGGCTTCCCATTCCGCATCCCCTTTGAAAAACGAGCCGTAATCTTTCAAGGTCGAGCCGCAGGTAGCGCAATCCGTGACGATCACCTCTACCCCGGCTTTCTCGAACAGGGCAATGTTGTGCCTGGCTTGCGCTCGCACCAGGTCAAGCCGCCCGTATCCCCGGGCAGGCATGCCGCAGCACTGGGCCTCCTTGGGGGTGATGACCGTACAACCGTTACGCCTCAGCACGCGCACGGTAGCCGCACTTTCTTCAGCGAACAGCAGGTTCTGTGCGCATCCCAGGAAGAAGCCCACCCGGTAGCGCTCGTGCCCGCTTGCCTCAACCTTTTCGGGCAATGCCTGGCGCAGAGGCCGTTGGGGTAGATGCGGCAGCATGGCTTCCAGGTCGCGCAGTTTGCGCGGTAGCCAGCGGATTGCTCCTAGACGGTAAACCAGCTTGCGCATGCCGGAGCGCTCATAAATGCGCAGCGGCAGTGTGGATGCTTCCATCCGTCCTGGGTTGGGGATCAGGCTGCCAAACAGCAGCTGCTTCCAACCCGCAGGTTTGATTTGCTCCTGGACATGCCGCATCGCCAGGGTCAGCTCAGCCGGATGGATGCCCACCGGGCAGATCTCATTGCATGCCAGGCAGGCAAAGCAGGCATTCATTTGTTCCACCAGATTTGGGCTGAGCTCGAGCTGGCCCTCCAGGCCTTTGCGCGCCAGGGCTACCCGGCCGCGCGGCCCGGCAGCCTCCTTCAAGGATACCTGGTAGGTAGGGCAGACTGCCAGGCACAAACCACAGCGGATGCAGTTTAAATATTCGCTTTCGTCCGGTTTTTCAATGTTGAGCAGTGTATCCATAATGTTTTATAAGCATACCGGTAAATTTATTCCCAGGCCGAAGCATCCAAAATAACCTTGAGAATGTTGTCTTCATGGCGGGCGTATAAAGTAAATGCCTTGTCGGCTTCCAGAATTGGCAGGCGGTGGGTGACCAGCTTGCTCAGTTCCGCTCGGTGGGTGAGGTAGAGCTTGGCAGCTCGCGCCAGGTAATCGCTCCAATCGGGTGTGACCACGGCAATTAGAATGGCATTCTTACGGAAAAACTTTTCGTACTCGATGGCGTATACATACTGGTCTGGCACGCCAAACGCCAGCACCTTCCCTTGCTGGCGCACCAGCTCCAGGCAATCATTGATCGTTTCGGCCTGGTGCCCGACTGCCTCGATGCAAATGTCCAGCGGCTGCCATTGACCCGGATTCTGCCGGGCGGCATGGATCGCCTCGACACTGCGCAGCTGGACGGTCTGGCTGGCTCCCAGGCTTTCTGCCACCTGACAACGGTAGGGATTGGAATCGATGCCCAGGATTTGTCCCGCCCCCCGCTGTTTAAGCAGCCAGCAAAAAAATAACCCGATTGAACCCAATCCCACCACGGCTACAGACTTTCCCCGGATATCTCCCAACTGGTCCACTGCATTCAAGACCGTTGAAAACGGTTGGATCAGGCAGCTGTCATCGCACCCCGCCAGCTCGGGCGGCAATCGGATTGCTTTACCTGCCTGGGCGATAAAATATTCCGCCAACCCCTGGTCGCCCTCCGGGATGGCCAGCACCGCATCCCCCGGTCGAAATTGATTGGATTGACTCTCAACCACCTGCCCGACACTTTCGTGTATCGGGGCGCCGGGGGGCAATGGATATTTGACATGCCGTTTGTTGCCGGTAAAAAAAGGGATATCACTGCCGCATAACGAGACCCAGGAAGTCTTGACCAGGATGCGCTCGGGGGGAGCATTTTGTAAGCTGGGTATGGGCAGCTCTACCATTTCAAAGGCGTTGGGGTGGCGGACTTGGTATGCTTTCATAAGCGACCTTTCCTACCCAGGCGTGACAATCGGCAGGGTCAGCATGGCATGCGGCACCACCAGCACTTGGGCGGAGTTGCCAACCGTTTGCGCTGCCAACCCCAGCGCCTCAGCCATATTTTTCGCCGGGATCATCTTGCATGCCGCTACCAGGTCGGGGCACTCGCTGCCCACGATGACCACCTGCGTCTGCTCCAGCACTTTGGCCATCACGAAGGCTCGCTGTTGTCCGGGCGGGTAGCCGTTGCGGCGGGCATCCTCCAGGATGGATTGCACATCCACTGTCTCACTCAGCGCCTTAAGGAAGCGCTGTTCACCCACGCCTGCACCCGCGCCCTCCTCGCAGCGGGCGGGAATGATGAAAAATCCGCCTGGACGCACCACGGAGGTAGGTGCGAAAAAGAGGTACGACGGCGCCCGGCTGGCCTGGTACAGGTTGCTGTCCTTGGGATAGCCCACCCCGCCGATCGCAATGTCGTATTGGTGAGGAATAGGCACTTCGTACACTGAGCGGGCAAAATCGACCAGGGCGCCAAAAGCCTGCTCCGGATCGCCGGCCGCCACGCGCAGAATGCGCTTGTCGTCGTCCAGGACCACATTCACGATGAAGCGCAGGTTGGCGCGCCGGGCTGCCTCGCTCACCGCCTCGTGGAAGGGATTGCCTTCGATGCGCCCCAGGCGGGTGCCAGGGTGATCGACGAAAGCTGGCCCGTGTGTGTGTGCGATCAGTGCTTCACCAGCCGCACCTACGGCGACCGTCTTGCGCCCACCGGAATAACCGGCATACTGGTGAGGTTCGACGATCCCGGTGGCGATCAATAAGTCCGTTTCGACCGCAGCCCGGTGCAGCAGTACCGGCACCCCGCCGGGGGTGACTCCCAGGTCTATCAATGCTTCCGGATTCTGCGGTTCGTTGTCGATGACCCGATAGCGGTCGGCGACAGCCGCGCCAAGCTTGATGCTCTTCTCAGCCTGTGTGGATGGGCGGTGCATTCCGATCCCGCACAGCAAAGTGATATTTTGGTCTCGTACGCCAGCTTTCTCCAGCTCTCTCAGCAAGGCGGGCACCAATAAGTGGTCTGGGCTGGCGCGGGTGATATCCGTGAATACGATACATACCCTGTCTCCGGGTCTTGTAAGTTTTGCCAGCGGGGATGTCCCAGTGGGGGCGGCAAGCGCTTGCTGTATTGCTGCGGGCACGTTTGCCAATGGTTCAACCGGATGGGATACCGCCAAATCTCCCTGCATCCCAGAGGGCAGGCAGAATTCGATGGAGCTCATGCTGTAAGGAATTCGGAAAGATTTCATCATAAGGTTGGTAGGAATGGGTGGTAGTTTTGTCTAGCGAAAATCAGTTTTACACAATAGAATACCATTTTTGGTTAAGTTGGTCAAGTTACAAACATCACCCCGATTCAGTGGGGAAATCGTGACATTGCTAGCGGTTCCGCATAATGAAAGCAGTTGACGACAGATGAAACTGGTGCTATACTAAATTATGAAACACCGTCTCACTCAATGATACATTGTACTCTCTTTTGGTTAATATTCTAACCCAGATTTGGTTTGTAGCCATAACTTGCACAAAAAGGTGAAAAGCATGCCAATCCTACCGTTCGTAAAAGCTGCAGATGTGGAAGGGGATTATCGCATTCCTCCCCGGGTCTCCAAGCTGTTATTGGCTCCGAAATTCGGCGGGGTCAAGAATGTCTCGATGGGGATGAATATCACCGAAGTCGGCAGCATGATTCCCGATCACAAGCATGATGAATCCGAAGAGGTATTGTTCCTCATCAGTGGTCGCGCCAAAATCGTCATCGAGGGGGAAGGTGAATGGGAGATTGGCCCTGAGACCGCCTTTTATTCCCCGCTTGGCAAAACCCACCGTGTAGAAAATATTGGCGATGAGCCGCTGCGCATCGTTTGGGTATATTGCCCGCCCTTGCCAGCCCATCGCGAATGAAAATCTAATAAGGAGATAACCTGATGTTCGAAGAAACCCGTGAATATGTAAAAAAGCTTGGTTTACCGTCTGGTGACTTGTTTGACATGCCGTCCTCACCCTTGCGCTTCCCGGATGGCGGCGCTTTCCGCATTGAAGTGCCGACGGTCAACTCGGCTGATGCGGTGGCGGCGCTGTTGGACACTGCCACCAAAAACGGCATCACCATCAATCGCGTCACCGAAACTTACGGCATGTTCCGCCACACGCGCGAGGAAATCAAGGAATACTGCCGCCTGTGTAATCAATATGGCGCTGAATTGCTCATGTCCACCGGTCCGCGCGCAACCTATGATACCGGCGCAACCGTCCTCTCTCCGCAGGGTGTGCGCATCAGCTATCGCCTGCGTGGCATGGAGCAGATGCTGCGCGCCGTCGAGGATGTAAAGCGTGGCTATGATCTGGGCGTGCGCGGCTTCCTGATCTACGATGAGGGTATGTTGTGGTTGGTCGGCCAAATGCGCAAAGACGGCGCCCTGCCGGCGGATATCATCTTCAAAACCTCAGCCCATCTCGGGCAATGCAATCCTTGCTCTTTCAAGCTGTTGGAAAGCCTGGGCGCCGACAGCATCAATCCGGTGCGCGACCTGCAGATCCCGATGATCGCTGCGCTGCGGGCAGCTGTCCAGGTGCCGCTGGATGTACATACCGATAATCCCCCTGGCTCGGGCGGTTTCATCCGCGTCTACGAAGCGCCGGAGATCGTTCGCGTCGCTGCGCCGGTGCACTGCAAGACGGGCAACTCGGTGGTTAGCGGGCATGGCGAGATGACCTCTGCTGTTGATGGCAAGCGAATGGCAGATCAGGCAGCCATTGTGGTTGAAATGAACAATAAATACTACCCTGAACTTACCCAATCCCCGAAGGGATCGAGCGATCTACGCCTGCCGGCGGTTTAGCCAAATATGTAAATCCGGTTCATGATACAGGGAAGGGAGCGTATTATGGGTACCTGGCAGTTTCCCCCCGATAGCGGTCACATGGAGCGCCCCGATGGGGTGTATCTCCAAACCATGAATATGACCGAAATCAATGCACGGCTGAAAAAGAATGATTTAATCATCATCCCAGTCGGCAGCACGGAATGTCATGGCGCCGGCCAGCCGCTTGGCGAAGATACTTTTCTGGTGTCCCGCATGGCCGAGCAAGTGGCGTTGGCGACCGGCTGTACGGTTGCCGAGCCAGTGTGGTATGGCTCTCATCCTTACAACCATTTGGGAATGCCAGGCACCATAGTCGTGCCCGAAGATGCCTTCCTGGCCAATCTGCGAGCCATTATTGCTGGGCTATGGAACATGGGGTTCCGTAAGCAGATCTTCTTGAATGGACATGGACAGGAAGAGGTCATCCCCCTGGCGTTGCACCAGTTTGCTAAGAAATATCAGGTACCCTGTGTGCTCATCTCCCTGCACTGGCCGACCGTGATCCATGATTACCTCAAGGATAAAGCCCATGGCGGCCCCTTTGAGACGCCTTTCCAGCATGCCTGCGAAGTCGAAGGGTCCTATTCATTGGCCTTGTTCCCCGAGTTCATGCACATGGAATTGGTAGTGGATACGAAACCAGAAGGATTTCTGCCCCCCGGCTATGTGGATAAAGGCGGCGAGGTGTACCACGCCCCGATCAAAGGCCATGAACATGTCGGGCTGGGTGGAGCTGAGGTGTTGGTCTATCCCGAAGGTGTCATCGGCCGGCCGACCCTGGCCGACCCTGAAAAAGCCAAACCCGGCCTGGAAGCCTTGTTGGATTTCATGGTGCGCTTGATCGGCGATATCCTCAAGCGCTTCCCGGCTGGCGAGCTGCCGCCCATCGAGAAAGTGACCCAGCGCGACCGGGAAGAGATAGAAGCACTGCTTAAAGGGCCTTTGAATGGCGGTAAGCATATCTATACGGTGGCTTACCCTCCATAAAAAATTTCTCTTTTGTCAAGGAAAACAAACATGAAGCTGCTCCGTGTGGATATGGATCAACTCCTGGTGAAGTGGCAACCTGTTCCGGCGGTCTACGAACGCCTGGGTGGGCGGGCGTTGATCGCGAAGCTGCTGCTCGAAGAAGTGCCTGCCACCTGTGATGCCCTTGGCCCGCATAACAAATTGATCGTTGCCCCCGGATTGCTCGGCGGCTGGAGCGTGTCGGCTGCCGGCCGCTTATCCGTGGGCGGAAAAAGCCCGCTGACTGGTGGTGTCAAGGAAGCTAACGCAGGTGGCACCGCCGGTGATGCCCTGGGCAAGTTGGATATCAAAGCTGTTGTCGTCGAAGGGCAACCTGCCAGGGATAGCTGGTACATTCTTTACCTCCATGGTGATTCAGCCGAGCTGCTGCCCGCCGGGGACGTGCAGGGTCTGGGCACATACGCCACTTCCGACCGGCTGCAAGAGCGCTTTGGCCCCGACAGCTCGGTCATCTCCATCGGTCAGGCGGGGGAAGGTCTGATGGGCGGTGCCGGGGTCTGTGTTACCGGTGAGGGCAAGCAGCGCAGCAACCACGCCGCTCGCGGCGGACTGGGCGCGGTCATGGGCAGCAAAGGCTTGAAAGCCATTGTCATCGACAAACCGCAAGCCAAAGCGCTTCCCCTGGCGGATGAGCAGCTTTTCCGCAACGCTGCCCGCACCTATGCCCAAAAGCTGATCAACGACCCAAAATTGGGGCGCAGCGGCTCGCAGCACCTGTATGGCACGGCCTCGATTGTCGCCGCGGTCAACGAGATTGGCTCGCTGCCTACTCGCAATTTCAGCAGCGGCAGCTTTGAAGCCTCGCCGCAGTTAAGGGGCACTGTCTTACGTGAAGTCACCCTGGCTCGCGGTGGGGAAGCCGGCACCCGCTGCATGCATGGTTGTGTGATCGCCTGCCGTAATGTGTATGCAGACGAAGAAGGCAAGACAATTGTCGGCACGCTCCAGTATGAGACGATATCCCTGGTCGGATCGAACCTGGGTCTGGATAACCTGGATGCCGTCGCCCGCCTCAACTATATGTGCAATGATTATGGCCTCGACACCATCGAAACCGGCGCCGCGCTGGGTGTCGCTATCGAGGCCGGGCTGGCAAAATTCGACGATCTTGACAGCATCCTTTCATTGTTGGAGCAAGTTGCTGAAGGCACTGCCCTGGGACGCGTGATCGGCAATGGTGTGGTGACAACCGGTCGTGTGCTTGGGGTGCGGCGCGTGCCAGCCTGTTTGGGGCAGGCGATGCCCGGTTACGATCCGCGCAGTCTGAAGGGGAATGGCGTCACCTATGCTACCTCACCCCAGGGCGCAGATCACACTGCCGGGAATGCTTTTGGCGCCCGCAATGAGGTCAATCCGTTAGGCGTCCAGGGCCAAAAGGAGCTTTCCCTCAAACTCCAGATCATTGCCGCCATGCTCGATAGCACCGGTCTATGCTTGTTTGCCCGCCCACCGGTGATCGCTGACCCACAGCTGATGGTGGATATGCTCAACGGAATCTATGGCTGGGGATGGACCAAAGAAGATTTTGACCGCTTCAACCGGGATGTGCTGCGCACCGAGCTTGAATTCAACCGCCGCGCCGGCATCACTGCTGCTGATTATCGCATCCCCGAGTATATGCGAGAGGAACCCTTGCCACCGCACAACGTGGTCTTCGACGTGCCCGACTCCGATCTCGATTCTGTGTTCGAAAAGCTCTAGCTTATCTATGACTGTGGAGATTGAGCTGTTTGGAAATATTTCTCCTCATGTACAGCGGCTGTTTAGCCTGAGCCTGGAACGGAGTATGACCGCCCGTGAGGTGATAAATATGCTGGGGATTAACCCGGAAGAAGTTGGGCTCATTGTCATCGATGGTGTTCAACGTGAACTGGACGATCCCGTCCCGTTTGATTGCCGGCTTTGTTTCTTTCCCTACCTTTCTGGTGGCTAAAAAAGTCTAAAAAACAGGTTAGTCCATAGCTCGAAAAATTCCTGATGGAGAAGAACTATGGCAGTGATGTTGGGCAGCTCCACTCTGGGCTTCACCTGGGGTCAGATGCTCGTCCCCTTCCTGTCCCTGTTCGCCCAAACTCTGGTCTATGTGGCCCTGGGGCTGCTGCTCAGCATGTTCCTGCCCTCGCGCAGCCTGTCCGCCATGGCCACCGGATTGATCCTGGTCACCAGCTACTTTGTCTCCTCCCTCTCCTTCATGGACTCACGCATGGAAGCCCTGGCGAAGCTGATGCCCTACCACTACTTCCAGACCGTTCTGTCCTTCCAGGAACTTAACCTGGCCTGGCTGTTTGCCCTGCTGGGCGCCAGCCTGCTCATGACCCTGCTCGCCTGGCTGCGTTTCCTGCGCCGCGACATCCGCCTGAGCGGGGAAGGCAGCTGGCGCCTGCCGCTCCTGTCCAGACGCAGGAAAGCCGCCTAGGTCGCCCAGAACTAAAATCACACCCGGCAGTACGATTGCCGGGTGTGAGGCTTTTTTAATGGACGAGTCAAGCTTTCGTTCGAATTTCAAGGCGACAAAATGGAGGTCACCAATTCATCCAGGCGCTTGGGCCTACTTGACTTTATCAAACGGGATACCCAGCGCCTCTGCCACGCCCTTACCATAAGCCGGATCGGCTTTCAGGCAGTTCCCGATGTGGCGGATCTTGATGAATTCAAGTGCATCGCCCATTGCCCGGGCGGTGTTCTCGAACAGAACCTGCTGTTGAGCCTTGCTCATCAAGCGGAATAGTTTTCCCGGCTGGGTGTAGTAATCAGAATCATCCTCGCGGAAGTTCCAATTGTCCGCTGCGCCAAACAGATCTAATGGGGGTTCCTTGTATTCGGGCTGCTCCTGCCACTCGCCAAAGCTGTTTGGTTCGTAGCCGAGGGTCGCACCATGATTACCATCCACACGCATCTGACCATCCCGATGGGACGCATGTGCGGGAGCATTCTTGGGGCTGTTGACCGGGATCTGGTGATGGTTGACACCCAGGCGGTATCGGTGGGCATCGCCATAGGAGAACAGCCGCCCCTGCAGCATTTTATCCGGTGAAAAGCCGATGCCAGGCACGATGGCGGCGGGATTGAAGGCGGCCTGTTCCACATCCTGGAAATAGTTCTCCGGGTTGCGGTTCAGTTCCAGCACGCCCACCTCGATCAATGGGAATTCCTTATGGTACCAGACCTTGGTCAGATCAAAGGGATTGTAGGGCATACTTCTGGCCTGTTCTTCGCTCATCACCTGGATGTACATCGTCCAGCGCGGGAAATCTCCCTTGGCGATGCTGTCGAACAGGTCGCGCTGGTTGCTTTCGCGGTCCTTGGCGACGATCGCTTCCGCTTCCGCATCGCTCAGGTTTTTAATTCCTTGCTGGGTACGCAGGTGGAATTTTACCCACACCCGCTCATTCCTGGCGTTGATCATACTGAAAGTGTGACTGCCAAAGCCGTGCATGTGACGGTAGGAATACGGAATCCCGCGATCGCTCATCGTGATGGTGACCTGATGCAGCGCTTCGGGGAGATTTGTCCAAAAATCCCAGTTATTGGTGGCAGAGCGCAGGTTGGTCTGCGGATCGCGTTTGACCGCCCGGTTAAGATCGGGGAATTTGTGCGGGTCGCGCAGGAAGAAAACGGGGGTGTTGTTGCCCACCAGATCCCAGTTTCCTTCTTCGGTGTAGAACTTCATCGCAAAGCCGCGGATATCGCGCTCTGCATCGGCAGCGCCGCGTTCCCCGGCCACGGTGGAGAAGCGCATGAATATTTCGGTTTCTTTACCGATCGCGGAAAAGATCTTGGCTTTGGTGTATTGGGTAATGTCATGCGTGACGGTAAACTTGCCGAAAGCTCCTGATCCCTTGGCATGCATGCGCCGCTCCGGGATCACCTCACGGTCAAAATGGGCCAGCTTTTCCAGGTACCAGACATCTTGCAGCATCATCGGCCCGCGTGGACCAGCGGTCATCGCATTTTGATTATCGGATACAGGTGCACCCGCTGCGGTGGTCAGTTTCTTTCTTTTTGCCATATAAAGCTCCTTTCAAGTATGGATAGGTTTTCGGTTGGTTAATCTGCTGTTTTAAAATGCCCCTATTTTCTTGTTGCACCTCCTTAAAGGGTATCATCGGTGAAAAATTGTTATCCTATAAAATTGCTAACCACTCATTTTCTTACAATCCGCACATAGCCCATAGAATACAATTTGAGACCGAATGATCTGGTAGCCCGAAGCCTCCTCAAGCTTACCGACCGAGACCAGGTCGATGTCATATTCACCATCCACAATCTTTTTGCAGTGTATACAAATCAAATGGGAGTGAGGCTCAGGTCGGTTGCCATCGTAATGGCTGTCATCGCGCAGGTCAATCTCAAGCACCTGATTCATATCCTTAAGCAGTGCCAGAGTCTTATACACCGTAGCCTGGCTCATGGTGGGGAACCGGGTTTTGATAGTTTCGTAGAGCTGCACTGCACTGGGATGGCCTTCGCTGGCGGCAATTAAACGCACCAGCTCGACCCGCTGGGGTGTCAGCCGGAAATTGCAATTTTTCAGGGTGGTGATCAGTTCGTTGAAACGAGTTTCGGCATCTGTCATAGCGGCTATTGTCGATAGTTAATCTTTATAGATACTTACTATCAATAAGTATACTATATCCAACCGGATGTCACAAGACAACGGTTTGCTTATTTATAGACAGATCATAGATCATCATGCCTGGCTCAAGGATCCATTTCTTGCGGATCCAGGTTTTATATGCGGGGGTCAGGCAGAGAAGCATAGAACCGGTGGGGCAGGCTCAACAGTGTTTTGCTACCAGGGTTATAATCAAAGCAGCAGAACTGTGCAGATGCATTTAGCGGGGTCAGGGACACGGCGGTGGTGGCGGGCAAAGTCAGGTCAGCCTGGGAGAAAGGATTGCCATGAACAACGACGCGCAAAAGAATCAAATATTCATCGGTGATGGGGCACAAAAACCGCCAGCCGCACTGCCCAGTGGGGCGTTCGTGACCTTGAACGGGGAACGGTTCTACAAGATCAGTAACCTGGACGCCCTGGAACCCTTTTTCATCAGCCTGGTCAGTAGCTCAGATCACTGGCTGTTCATCGCCTCTACGGGCGGTCTTACGGCCGGTAGGGTCAGTGCAGAGCAGGCGCTGTTCCCATATTACACTTCGGACAGGATCACCGAAAATTACGTAAACACTGGCAACGTAGCTGTATTAAGGGCAACCAGGCAGGGCAAGTGCTATTTGTGGGAGCCCTTTTCGGAACGGCAGCGGGGGATTTACCGGGTGGAGCGCAGCCTGTACAAGAACCTCGCCGGGACAATGCTGATCTTTGAAGAAGCCAATCTGGATCTGGACCTGGTCTACCGCTATGCCTGGCGCAGCGGCGAGAAGTTCGGCTTTATCAAGACCACCTGGCTGTTCAACGGGAAATCCGACCTCTGCCAGGTGGAGCTGGTAGACGGCCTGCAGAACCTGCTCCCGGCGAATGTCTCCACCCTAACCCAGAACACCTTCAGCGTCTTGCTCGATGCCTATAAACGCAGTGAGCTGGACCCCGAAACCGGCCTGGGCATCTTCGCCCTGAGCTCCAACCTGACCGACCTGGCGGAGCCCAGTGAAGCCCTGCTGGCGACGACCGTCGCCCAGGTGGGCCTGGCGGGGGCAGCCTATATGCTCTCCACCCGGCAGCTGGATGCCTTCCGCAACGGCGGGGATATCCGCCCCGAAGTCGATGTGCGCGGGCAGCGCGGCGCCTACCTGGTGCATACCACGCTGCACCTGGCGCCGGGAGAGGCGCGTGCCTGGCACCTTGTGGCGGATGTCACCCAGGATCACGCCGCCATCGCCCGCCTGAGAAAGCTGCTGCGGAGCAAGCCAGAGCAGCTATTTGCTCGGGTCGAGCAGGATGCGGCAGCCAATCAGGCCAACCTGGTGAAGCTGGTCGCCAACGCCGATGGGCTGCAAACCTCCCAGGATGCCCTCACCACCAGCCATCACTTTGCCAACGTGCTTTTTAATGTTTTGCGGGGCGGGGTTTTTGCCGATGCTTATTGGATCCAGGCAGCGGACTTGCGGGATTTCATCGCCACACACCACCCGGCGCTGCTGGGCGAGCAGGCGGAATTCTTCTCTTGCCTGCCCGAGCGCCTCACCCTGCACGACTTACAGGCGCGGGTGGGAGAGTCGCCTTCCCCTGACCTGCGGCGCCTTTGCGCCAGCTACCTGCCGCTGACCTTCAGCCGGCGGCATGGAGACCCCAGCCGGCCCTGGAACCGCTTCAACATCAACGTCAAGAATCCGGATGGCTCACTGCGTCTGAGCTATGAAGGCAACTGGCGCGACATCTTCCAGAACTGGGAAGCGCTGGCCTGGTCGTATCCCGAGTTCATCGAAGCGATGCTCGGCATCTTCCTGAACGCCACCACCGTCGACGGGTACAACCCATACCGCCTCAGCCGGGATGGCGTGGACTGGGAGATCCCTGAGCCGCACAACCCGTGGGCCAATATCGGCTATTGGGGCGATCACCAGATCATTTACCTGCAGAAGCTGATGGAGATCAGCGCCGCGGTACACCCCGGCAGGCTGCAGGGGTACCTGGCGCAGCCGCTTTTCAGCTACGCCAATGTGCCCTACCGTCTCAAACCTTACCAGGCCCTGCTCCAGGATCCATACAGCACGATCGAATTTGATTGGGAGCTGCAGAAGGTTATTGAGGGTCGGGTACGGGAAGCCGGCATGGACGGCAGGCTGGTCGCCGGACCGTATGGGCAGGTGTTCCACGCCAGCCTGGCGGAGAAACTGCTAACCCTGCTGCTGGCCAAGCTGGCCAATTTTGTCCCCGAAGGCGGTATCTGGATGAACACACAGCGCCCCGAATGGAACGATGCCAACAATGCCCTGGCGGGCAAGGGGCTGTCGGTGGTGACGCTGGGCTATCTGCGCCGCTTCTTGGTCTTTTGCCGGGCGCTCTTTGATGGCAGTGCGGGGCAAGAGCTACCCGTCAGTAAGGAAGTAGCTAGTTTCTATTCCCAGGCGGCGGAGGTGCTCAGCCGTTATCAATCGCTATTGAGCACCGGCTTTAATGATCAGCAGCGCAGGGCGATGATGGATGTCCTCGGGCAGGCCGGCAGCAATTACCGTTGGGAGTTCTACCACCATGGCCTCTCGGGAGAAGTGACTACCCTGCCGGGTGAACAGATAAGCCGCTTCTTTGAGCTGGCGCAAGCCTACGTGGACGGATCCCTGCGCGCCAACTGCCGCCCCGACGATCTGTACCATGCCTACAACACCCTGCAGCTCAGTCAGGATAGCGCGACCGTCAGCTACCTGGATGAGATGTTGGAAGGGCAGGTATCCATCCTATCCTCGGGATTATTATCCGCCCAGGAAGCGCTGGCGCTTCTGAACAGCCTGCGGGCGGGACGGCTTTACCGGGCTGACCAGCACAGCTATATTCTCTACCCCGACCGCGATCTGCCAGGTTTTCTGGAGAAGAACTGCATTGCCCCAGAACAGTTTCAGGGACTGGACCTGGTGTGCGCCCTGGACGCCGCCCAGGACAAACGGCTGCTGCACGCCGATGTGGACGGCGCTTATCACTTTAATGGCAGCATCCGCAATATCAAGGATGTGAACAAGGTGCTTGCTGAGCTGGAAGCGGACCCGGTTTATTCACCCCTGGTGCGCGCCGAGGCGGGAGAGATCCGTGCGCTGTTCGAGGCGCTGTTCAACCACCAGCAATTCACCGGGCGTTCCGGCACCTTCTTCGCCTATGAGGGGCTGGGCAGCATCTACTGGCACATGGTCGCCAAGCTGCTGCTGGCGGTGCAGGAGACGGCGCTCAAAGCCCGAGGCGAGCTGGACGGGGAAGCGCTGAGCCGCGCGCTGCGCGAAAAATACTTCGATATCCGCCGCGGCCTGGGCTTCAATAAATCCCCGCAGGTCTATGGGGCGTTTCCCACCGATCCTTACTCCCACACCCCCAAAGGCCAGGGAGCCAAGCAACCCGGGATGACCGGGCAGGTGAAGGAAGAGATCCTGACCCGCCCGGCCGAGCTGGGGCTGCGTATCCAGGACGGCAGGCTGACCTTTGACCCATTCTTGCTCAACCCGGACGAGTTCCTGGCGTCGCCCGCCACCTTTACCTGGATCGACCTGGCGGGAGAGACCCGGTCAATGGAGCTGCCGGCGGGGGCGCTTGCGTACACCTGCTGCCAGGTGCCTATCCTGCTACAGACAGCCAGTGAAACTTACATCGAAGTGCATACAGTGGATGGTGTGGTTGTCTCGTATAAAGGGAATGTATTGGACTCAGCCTATAGCCAGCACATCTTCCAACGGGATGGGCTGGTTCACCATGTATGTGTTCACCTGAGTTTATAAATAAAAAAATATGTGCCTTTGTATATCCTCTGTGTTAAAACGACGGCGTGTAAAAATATTCAAAAAGGAGTAACGATATGAACACTACCATGGGACCGCTTAAACAAAGAGTTCTTGGGAAGAGCGGCTTGAAAATTTCTGAGATCGGATTTGGGCTGTGGGCAGCCGGCGGAGATGCCTGGGGGCCCACCAATGACCAGGCAATATTGGATGCAATTGATTATACACTTGAGCGAGGCCTCAACTTTTACGACACTTCTGATGTATATGGGGCAGGTCATAGTGAAGAATTGCTTGGAAAGGCCATGCAAAACCGCCGCGAGAAATTCATCGTTGCGACAAAAATCGGCTGGAGAGACTTCGATGGAGAGCGCGGCCAATCGGCCTACACAAGCGTAGAAAAATTAGTTAAGGGTGTGGAGAGTAATCTACACAGGTTGAATACCGACTATATTGATATTATCCAAAGCCATATCGATTTCCGCGACCCAACGATGGAAGTCTTTATCGAAGGTTTTCAGCACTTACAGCAAGCTGGGAAAGTCAAAGCATATGGCGTGAGCACCAGTGATTTTGGTTATCTGAAAGCATTTAATCAGGATGGAAAATGCGCCACCCTGCAGATCGATTACAGCATCTTGAATCGGACAGCAGAAAAAGAAATCCTGCCCTATTGCCTGAAAAATAACATCGGGGTGATTGTCCGCGGCGCCCTGGCGATGGGGATCCTGGTTGGCAAGTTCACCCCTGATACGCGTTTTCCGCAGGGTGATTTCCGCTCACGTTGGCACGAAAACGAAGCGGAGAACAAAATCTTCTTAAACGATCTGGCGATTGTGGAAAAACTGCGCCCCCTGGCTGAGAGCCAAAATATGTCCCTGGAGCAACTGGCATTGAAATTTGCCTTGCAGCACCCTGCGATCACCACCGTCATCCCCGGAATAAAAAATGTAACCCAGGCTGATAAAAATATCCAGGCTGGCTTCCTGCCACCGATTGGAGATGCGTTCATGCAGCAGCTCGATGCCCTGGTTCCACCCAGCGGTGGTCGAAAGATTTGGCCGGCATAGCCGAGGCATAGGTGCGGGTAGGCGCAATATTGACCATGGCGTGGGGCGCATTTGCTCCACCCCCATCTGTTAATCCGTTACCTATCCGCTGACCAATCTTCCCTTCCCCAATTCCTTTATCACCCGGTCCGCCGCCAGCTTGCCCGTCAGCAGAGATATCGGCAGCCCGGACGGGCTGTAGGTCCACTGCCCGGCCTGGTATACGCCTGGAACCGGCGTCTTGATGGCGTTCATGATCTTGGGCAGCCTGTTTTCGGCTGGCATCGGCTGGTTACTGAAAGCCCAGCCAGTGATGGCGCCTTGTGTGTTGCCGGTGAGCTTTGCCATGGTCAGCGGCGTTGAGCTAAACCTGTGCCGGATGGCTTGCCTGAGGTCGGGGTAGATGGCGGCCTCGAGGGTGTCGATGATGGCGTCTTCGCACAGGGTTTTGAATGCCTCGTACCACCCCTCCGCCTCGATGTGGTGGGTGAGTGTGTAGTCGAACAACACACTCACGATCAAGCCCGTCTTCCCTACCGGCACCAGCGTGCTGTCGCGCAGCACCGGGATAGCGATTTCGTAGGTCGTCAGGGCAAAGAACTGCGCCAGCCATTTTTCGATCGTCTCCCGCCCGGCGTGAAGCGGAATCGGTCCTGCCTGCGATTGTCCCAACCGGCTTGGCGTGTAGAAGAAGTGCTCGCTGTGCTTGCTGGCGAAGTATTGCTTGTCCAGGTCCACGCCCAGGTACAGGGTGAACACAGAGTCGTTGCCGGTTTTACCCTCCATCGCCAGCCGTCGCTGCGCAATCGCCTTTTTTACTTTCTCTTCGGCGATGGTCTCCGTATCGATATAACGGTAGAAGGTGTTCAGGTCCGCCGCCCAGATCAGCCGCTGGTAGCCGTATGTGTTGCCCTGTGCATCGCTCAGCACCCTTCGCTGTGGGTCGATGCGCTTGATCTCGGTGTTCGTGCGGATGCTGCCCTGGTGGGCGGCGATGAAAGCCGCCAGCTTCTCTACGAACTTCCCCGTGCCCCCCAGCGGGTAATGGTAATCCAGGTACAGCTTCAGATAGCTGAGGGCAAAGAAGGCCGGGGTTTGCTGGAAGAAATGCTGGGTGATGATATCCAGCAAGCTCTGATTTAGGGTATAGCGTTTCAGGAAATCCACCACCGGTTCATTCAAGGCGCTGATCTTGGGGGCGGTCAGGGCATACGCCACCATCCAGGGCAGCACCGCCTTGAGCATGTAATCCCGGTCCTTCTTCATGTCTAAGAAGACCGGGTTGTTGATCCCGTACTGCACCTTCATGTAGTGCATTATTAACCGCATCTGGGCGATGATCGCGCCGATCTCGTCCCTGCAGCCCGGGTACAGCTCGCTGAGCAGCGCCTGGTAATCGGCGATGTTTTCCTCGCCGTCCACGCGGATGACCTGCTGCTCGATGCCAATGGAGATGCGATTGGGCACGAATTCGACCTCCAGCCCCAGGTGCCGGAGCATGGGGAAGAGCACCCCCGAGTTCTCCATCGCCCGGATACCGCCATCATACACAAAGCCATCCCGCTCGAAGGAATTCACCAGCCCCCCGCAGGCATTTTCCTTCTCGCACAGCAAGGTGGAATGACCAGCCTTGGCAAGATAAGCTGCGGCGGTTAGTCCCGCGATTCCGCCACCAACGACGATCGCATCATACTTCATAGCTGCTCCTTGAATGCTTGACTTGCTGCCAGGCCGGTCAGTGCCTCGCTGATCTGAAAGACACGTTTCCCCAGCGCTCGGTCCAGGGCATGCGGCGCCGGTTTCTCATCGATGGTCTGGTTGAAGAACCGCCCGCTCACGGTCTGCATCTCCGGCGCGGCTGACAGGTAGTAAATGGCTTGCCCGGAAACCTCGGGTTCCTTCAAGAGCCACCACAACACATAGCGCTTATACCAGCGGTAGAGCCGGTTGTTATTCATGCCGATGTTGGTGCGCACCTCGCCCGGATGCATGGCGTTGATGGTGACGCCGCTGCCGGCGAGCTCTTCTGCTATCTCCCACACGGTGAGCAGCTGGGCCACTTTCGAAGCCCCATAGCCCTGCAGCCCTTTGTAGCGGCGCTTCTCCCAGTTGAGGTCGTCCAGGTCCAGCCCGCCGAAGCGGTGCCCCTGGGAATTGACCTGGATGATGCGCGCCGGGGCGCTGGCGAGCAGCCGCCCGAGCAGCAGGCGGGTGAGCAGGAAGGAGGCCAGGTGGTTGACGCAGAAAACCATCTCGAGACCATCCTGGTTCAGCACCCGGTGGGTGTTGTGCAGCCCGGCGTTGTTGATCAGCACATCGATGCGCGGATATTTTGCCAGGATGGTTTGGGCTGCCTGACGGACTTCGGCAAGCTGGGCAAAGTCGGCAATGACCACATCCACCTGGGTGGCGTGATCGCGCTGTAATTCGCCCTGCACATGGGCAGCTCTGGTGGCGCTGCGGCAAACCAGCACCAGGTGCGCTCCGCCCTGCGCCAGGCGCCTGGCAGCCTGGTAGCCCACGCCGGAGGTCGCCCCGGTGAGGATGCAAAGGCGCCCATCCAGGCGGGCGTCAGTGGTCTTCTGGATCATACGAGCGTTGGCGATGAATTGCAGCTCCTCGGGCAGTTTCATATTACCTGTCTAGCCGAAGTAGCGGTGCATGAACTTCCAGTACCCCTTGCGCAGCAGGGGGATGCCGTTGAGGATGGTGCCCCACAGGTCGAAATAATCCCGCTGCATCCTGATGCGGTTATCGTCGCCCAGGGTGAGCTTGGTGGCGCCGTGAAGCGGCGTGGGGGGGTATTTTTTGAAGCTCATCACCATCGTCCACTGGAAGAAGACATCCTGCCCGTTTATGGCGATGGCGAGGATGTCCATGTTAAGCTGCTCGCAGCGCCCTGCCAGGCGCTCACACAGCGCGGTAAATGCCGCCATGCCCTCGACGCGCTGGATGCTGTCTTCGAAGATGATGTCTTCGTGATAGTAAGGGAAAATGTGCGACCAGTCGGGTTTGCCTTCCCGGTTGTAGGTGCGCGACCACAGCTCGCGCAGGCGCTCCGCGGTCAGCGGCTCCAGGATGGAGGTTTGCTCGTCGTCTTGCGGGTGGTTTGTGTCCATAATCGCCTACCAGTAGATGTTTTTTCCGCCAGGCTACGAATAGTATAACCCGAACTTGCCGGGATTGGTTCGGTTTTTGGAGGATATCTCCCCTTGGGCAGGCGCGCAGGTCGGGCGGGCGCAGGTTGGGCGGAGGCGCAGGTCTGCCCCAACGGGTCCGCCCTAACGGAGAGCGAGACAAGCGGGGTTTATTGAGGTGATTGGTGGAGATTAGTGGATGAATCCCTGCCCCCTCCGTAAAACCTGGCGGGTAAGAAATCCGTCCTACGAGTACTGGCGGCTCTCCACCCGCCCGGCGTAGAACTGCCACCTGCCGAGAAGTTCGCCCGCCAGGGCGAGCACGAAAACGGGAATTGACAGCGCCGCGCCCAGTAGCAGCAGCAGCGTCCCCGCCAGCGCCAGCCCCAACAAGGCGAGGTGCAGCTGGTCCGCCCAGCCAGCCGGCGAGGGGTGTGCGACCAGAGCCAGGCCCAATCCGGCGGACAGGGCGAAGCCAGCAAGCAGCGCCCAGCCCGGCGCCGGGGCGGCGAGGTTGACACCCAGCGCGCCCAACACGGCCGCACTGAGGAAGAACGCCGCCGCCGTGCGCCAGGTGTTCCAGACCGGCACGGCGCGCAAGCGGTAGACCTGGGACATGCTGAACACCAGCCCGAGACCCAGCAGCGCCATCAGCCCGCGAGCCAGGCCGGACTCCGCATGCCGTGCCAGGCCAACGTTGCATACCCAGGCGAAGCCAAACAGCCCCGCCACCAGGATCTCCCGGCTGAGCCAGGATTTTTTGAGATGCAGCACCGAGCGCCAGGCGTTGCGCTTGCGACCCAGGTGCAGGAAGGAGATCAGGCCGCCGGCCCCAAGCAAGATGCCGATGCTCAGCAGCAGTGGCAGGGGGAGAGCCGGGAGAACCAGGCTGCAACACCGCCAGCCCCGCGGCCATCTGAGCCAGCAGGGTGAAGGCGACCAGCGGCAGCTCGGCAAAACCCCGGCGCGGCTGCCCGAAGATGCCTGGGGGAATCTCCTCCCGGTTGGCAACTTGCTTTTCGAGCGGGTTGCTCATCGCCGGGTGGGGCTTGAGCGCCAGGTGCGGCTCGGTGCGCGAGTAAGGCGGCAGGGGGAAGGGATGGGCGCTGGCGGGCAATTGCCATAGCGCCTGGATGCCCGGTGCCGCTGCTGCCTCGCCGACGGCGACGAAGTTCAGCACGCGCAGCGGGCAGGCGGCCACGCAGGAGGGCGGCAGCCCGGCGTCCAGGCTGTCGTAGCAGAAGTTGCACTTGCCCATCACCCCTTGCCCGGCGAGGTACTGCGGCGCGCCGTAGGGGCAGGCCCAGGCGCAGTAGCCGCAGCCCATGCATTTGCCCTGGTCGATCAGCACGATGCCATCCGGGCGCACGTGGAAGGCATCCACCGGGCAGACCCCGGCGCACTTGGGATGCACGCAGTGGTTGCACGCCAGCGACAGGTTGTAGGCGAAGACGCTGTGCTCCCAGGCGCTGCCCATGCGCTGCCACTCCCCGCCGGCGACCTCGATCACCCAGCGCCACAGCACCCCGCCAGGTAAATTGTTCTTGTCCCTGCAGGCCTCCTGGCAGGCTTTGCAGCCCGTGCAGGCGCTGGCATCGAAGGTGAAGGCGTAGGTCATGGACTGTACTTCTCCACCTCAACCATGATGGTATGCTGCGCCGTGGCAAAGGCGAGCGGTGTCCAGCGGTGGGAGGTGAGCACATTGACGTTGCCGCCCCAATCCAGGCCGTCTGCGTCCGGGCTGCCACCAGGCGCCCTGGGGGATATCGACCACGCCGGGCAGGATGCGCGGGGTGACGCGGGCGGGCAGCACCAGCGCGCCGCGGTCGTTCCAGGCGCGCACCAGGTCGCCATCCCGGATGCCGCGGGCGGCGGCGTCGAGCGGGTTGATGAACACGCGCTGGGGGAAGGCTTCCTGCAGCCGGTCGTTGTTGGCGTGGGTGGAATGCACCCGCGCCAGGCTGTGGTGCCCGATGGCCTGCAGGGGGTATTTTTTTGCCTGGCCCTGCTCGGGGAAGGGGTTTTCCCACTCGGGGATGTACTTGGGCACGGCGGGAATCTCGTCCGGGTCGCCCCATGTCGTACAGCGCCTTGGAGAAAATCTCGATCTTCCCGCTGGGGGTGTTGAGGGGTATTTCTGCGGGTCGCGGCGGAAGTCGGCGAAGGCGATGGCCGGCTGGGTGACGGGCTGGGTATAGGCGCCCAGGTTCTGCTCGATGAATGCTTCCAGCGTCGGCAGCTCGGGGAAGCGCGTTTCCCGGAAGCGCTCCAGGCACCATTCCACCCAGCCTTTTTCATCCCGGCCCTCCGTATACACCTCGCCAAAGCCGAGGCGCTCCGCCAGCTCAGCGCAGATGCGGTAATCGCTCTTGCACTCGCCGGGCGGTTCGACCAGCTTGGGCTGCAGGATCACCTCGTCGCCATACTTCCAGCCGTCCTCCACCCCCCAGGTCTCGAACTGCGTGCACGCCGGCAGCACCACGTCGGCGAACATGCCGGTGGGCGTCAGGAAGTTGTCCTGCACGACCAGGAACTCGACTTTCGATTCATCTTTGAGGATGGCTGCCGAGCGGTTGATATCGGCGTGCTGGTTGACCAGGCAGTTGGTTGCCACTGCATAGATCAGCTTGATGTCGTTGTCCAATTTGGCCGCGCCGGTGATGCCATCGGCGGCGGTCATCTCATGCCCGCGCAGGACGGCCTCGCTCCACAGGAAGACCGGGATCTTGGCCTTGACCGGGTTGTCCCCACCGGGAAGAGCGTCCAGAACGGGCCGCCATCCGGCGCCTGGTTGCCCAACCCGCTGGCCCAGCCGCCGGGAATGCCCACGTTGCCGGTGATCGCAGCCAGCACGCAGCCGGCGCGCACCACCTGCTCGCCGTAAGCGCGGCGCTGCATGCCGTAGCCCTGGTAGAGCACCCCCGGCTTGATCGTGGCGTACTCGCGGGCGATGCGGGCGATGGTCGCCGCGGGCACGGCGGTGATGGCCTCCGCCCACTCGGGGGTCTTGGGGATGCCATCACGCACCCCCAGCAGGTAATCGCAGTACGATTCGGCGCTTTCCGCGCCCGGCGGCATCTGCGCCGCATCCCACCCCACACAGTGCGTGCGCACGAAATCGGTATCGTACAGCCCCTCGCTGAGCATCACGTACGCCATGGCGCTCATCATGGCGGCATCGGTGCCCGGGCGGATGGGGATCCACTCGTCGGCCAGGGCGGCGGCCGAGAGCGAATGGCGCGGGTCGATGCACACCACCCGCGCCCCGTTCTCGCGCGCCAGCCTGAGGAAGTAATCGCTGTTGGTGCCGTCCCGCATTTCGGCCGGGTTCCAGCCCCACATCAGGATGTAGCGGCTGTTCAGCCAATCCTGGCGCTGGTTGCCGGTGACCAGCGTGCCGTAGACGGTGGGCGTGGCGATGTTGATTGCCCCCCAGGAGTAGGAATTGTAGATGCCCAGGCACCCGCCGAACAGGTTCATCAGGCGGCGGGCGGTGTGCGAGCCGTTGAGCTGGTTGTAGCTGCCCGTGCCGTAGGGCACGAAGAGCGCATCGTTGCCGTATTGCGCTTTGACCCGTTGCATCTGCCCGGCGACCAGGTCGAGGGCTTCCTCCCAGGAGATGCGCTCGAATTTGCCCTCGCCGCGCTCGCCCGACCCGTTTGAGCGGGTGCAGCAGGCGGTCAGGGTGGTACTGGCGCCGCAGGTAGGCCCGCCCGCGCACGCAGGCGCGCAGCTGCGGCGCGGCCAGGCTGTCGGGGCGGTCGTCCGTATCCAGCCGGGTGATCTTGCCGTTCTCGACGTGGGCGATCAGCAGGCAGCGCCCACCGCAGTTATGCGCCGGGCACCCGACGCGAATGCGGGCGACCTGGGGGTTGCCCGGAACTGTGTCGTTCTCAATTGGGGTGGCTGCAGGCGGCTTGGTTTCTCTTGGCCGGAACCATTTCATGCTGCCAGTATAGAGTATCTGGCATAAGGATGGAAGTGATAGATGTCATATTTTATTGCTCTAAAGAAAAATCCGCCAGGAGAGGCGGATTTTCACAATGTAGTAAATGTTGATTGGGGTCAGGGAGCACTCACCTGCAGCTGCAGGATGATCGTGGCATAAGGCGGTATCTGGGGGAGGGGAATGTATTGGGAGAAACTGCCGCTGGCGGCAACTGTGAGCGGTGAGAGTTCGCCAGCTCCCAGGATGGGGTAGGGCGTATAGCTCCCTTCTGCCAGGCTGCTTTGCGCCGCGCTCAGGGCGTAGCTGCTGACCGGGTTCTCGCTCAGGTTGACCAGCACCAACAGCGCCTCCTGCTGGCTGACGCGTAGGATGGCATACAGGGCGTTGCTGCCGGTGGTCAGCACGCTCAGGTCGCCCACGCGCAGCGCGGCATGCTGGTTGCGGATCATGATCAGGTCCCGGTAATACGACAGGATGGAGGCCGGGTCGCTGGTTTCATTTTCCACATTGAAGCTGCCCCAGTTGGTCTGGAGCGGCTGCCAGGGGGCGACGGTCGAAAAGCCGGCGAAGGGGCCGGTTGACCACTGCATCGGGCTGCGGATCTGCTCGTCCGGTTTTTGACCGAGCATGCCAATCTCCTCGCCGTAGTATAAAAATGGCACCCCAGGGGCGGTCAGCATGAGTGATGCCGCGACCATGGCCTTTTGCGGGTTACCCCCCAGCTGGCTCATCACGCGGTTCTGGTCGTGGTTGCTCAGGAAGGTGGCGAACTGGCTGGGGGGCACCGAGGTGTAGGAGAGCTCGATCTGCTCGTTGAGCGGGGCCAGGTTGCCATCAATCAGTGGCTGGATGAAGTTGTACGCCAGGTAGAAATCGAAAGACAGGTCAAACTCGTCTCCCTGCAGATATTCCGCCGGTGATCTCGGGCGTGTCCCATATCTCTCCGACAGTGATCGATTGGGGATTGATCCCCTTATAGAAGGTGCGGAAATCTTCCCAAAATGCGTGGGTGGCGGGGGTATTGCCCTGGTTGGTACCCTCTTCGATCATATGCTTGGCGGCGTCCAGGCGGAAGCCATCCACACCGACCTCTTCCAGCCAGAAGCGCACCACGTTCTGCATTTCTGCCATCACCTCGGGATTGGTGTAATTCAGGTCGGCAAAGTTGGCTGAGAAGGTGGAGTAAAAATAGATATCATTGAAGGGGAACCACACCTGCTGTCCCCAATAGCCGGTGTAACCGGGATCGATGTCTGACCAGATATACCAGTCATGGTAGGGCGAGTCCGGATTGCCGGCCTCGAGGAACCAGGGGTGCTGGCTCGAGGTGTGGTTGAGGGTGATATCCAGGATCACCCGGATGCCGCGGGCGTGGGCTGCATTGAGCAGGTTATGGAGATCGTCCAGCGTGCCGAACTCAGGGTTGACCGCATAGAAGTCGGTGGCGTTGTAGCCGTGGTAGCTGGGAGAAGGATAGATGGGCATCAGCCAGAGGCCGGTGATGCCCAGGTCGGTGGTGGTATCCGGGTTCCCATCATTCAGGTAATCCAGCTTCTCGGTGATGCCGTTCAAGTCGCCAATGCCATCCCCATTGCTGTCATAGAAGGAGCGCACAAAGATCTCGTAGAAAACGGTGTCGTTCCACCAGGGGTAGCCGTCCGTACCCTGCGGCATGAGCGTGGTGGCAGTCTCTCCGGCATCTTGGGTGGGAGTGACCACGGCGGCAAGCTCGCCAATGAGCTCGGCGGGTGTAATTTGCACGGCATGGGTGTTGATCCCATCGCCGGTGATCTCTTCCCAATGGACATTCTTGATCACTACCCACGTCTCCCCCACCAGCCTGGAGAACTCCACCTGGCTGAAGCCTATGTTGCCCCGCTCGAGCCTGAACATCACCGGCTGCTCACTCAGCGGAACGGAAAAGAGGATATCGACGGTCATTTCTGCCATCTCACCCGCCTCGGCACGCTGGATGGGCTGGTTCAGAAAGAGCTGGTCATCGAGGATCTCGATGGCGACTCCTTCGCCCCCGGAGGATACCAGCTCCTCGCTCACCCAGGTTGCTCCCGAGACCAGGAACAGGGCGGTCCAGTCGGAGGAGGTGGTGAAGCGAACGCGTAGGATGACGGATTCGGGCGAGGCCAGATCAGGTGTTGCTGTTGGTGTAGGCGTTTCCGTCGCCTTTGGCGCGGTGGTGGCAATTGGTGAGGCGGTCGCGGGAAGACCTGTGTTTGTGGCTGTGGGCAGAGCAGGCTTGCAGGCCGAAACGAGCAGAAAGATGAGAACGAGTTGGATGAGCTGTGAGTGCCGGGGTTTCATACAGGGAGCCTCCTTTGCAGCAGCCGTCAGGGTTCACATTTTCGATTACCTTTCTTATTGTACCGTTATTTGGGATGAATGCGTACAGCCATCCCGCCGGGTGGGCAGGGCCAAAAAAGAGGAACGACGAAAACGACGAGGAACGACCAGGTGAGGGGCGATGCAGAAAATTTGAGGGGAAAAAGAGGAACGACTAAAACGACGAGGAACGACTAGGGGAGGGGGTTCACCAGGTGAACTTCACCAGCGGATGTTTGCCAGGGGGTCTGGCGCAGGGATAATGACGGACATGCCCTGGCTGAGGGAGACGTGCTTGTCGAGGACGGCACAGAGGGAGGCGCTGAGGACCCAATCGTCGTGGAGGGGGGCGTGGGTGAGGGGGTCGGTGACGCCAGGGGGGACACCCCAGGAGAGGGTCTGATCGGGACGGAGGAGCTGGGACACGGCGGGGAGCTGGCGCCAGAAATCGAGGTGAAGGGGATATCGAGTGTCAAGGGTTAAGAAAAGGACCGGCGAGGGAGCGCCAGTCCGAGGATATTATAGCACAGATGTGCTAATTCCACAAGTCCAAAATCGGACTTTGATTTAGCTGATTACGTTGATGATGCAGAGCGGAAAAACGGAACACAGATAAACACAGATAAGAGCGGATGAACACAGATGGCTCTGAAATTTTAATGCGTAGGGCTGGTTCTCCGAACGCAGCGGGCGGCGCGGGATGAGTGACCGGCGGGCTGGGAGGGGAGTTTGGAGCACGAAAGGGGTTTGGAACGCGAAAGGACGCAAAAGAAACGCGAAAGGCGCGAAAGGGGAGGGGGTTGGGAGCCTGGTCAGGAAGGTTTTCCATTTCTTGTGTGCGATTTTCGTGGTGGGCAGGAATGGATGATGTATAATCATTTTGACGGGCGGGTTACAGGTTTGAGGAGGAAATTTGGTTGTTATTGTGGATAGATAGGTAACTGGTCCGTATATAATGAATATTTCCGTATACTACTTGTAGGTGGCATAGTAAGAGATGCAACAGGATATAAGGGTTTTTATGGGACAATTGATTGAAGGATATGACCACATTTAAATTTAGACTCCGGTTTCATATTGCTCACAAGGGGTTGATAACCGGAGAATATAAAGATATCGAGTTTTCTTTACCAAATGGTCGTGTTGCATCCTTTCACTCCATCGATGCTGCTATATTTAGTGAGGCAACCAAGTTTGTGATTCTGTCGGGAGGATACTCAACGGAAGAGGAAGCACTTGAGTATGGATTTAGGGTAAAAGATGCAGTACTTTGTTATGGTGTGAAATTCAGAGTTGGTGTCGATGTGGGAAATGATAAAGCAAGCGGGTTTTTATCACAATTTATAAAAAATAAGATATTTGAAGAACAAGGAGTAAGGATGATTGATGATGTTCACGGTGTAACTGCATACAGCGAAGAACATCCAACATCCTCTATGTCTGTATCTGCTACCGGACTAATAAATGCAAGGGCTTCAGACTTTTTTGCTGACCAAATCATTACATTATTGGGAAATGACATCAAAATAAATGATCAAATAAAGCTTGCAATGGAGTTGATGACTTCGTCTTTCTTCGATGCTTACCCTCGATCACGGTTTTTAACCCTAATCTTAGCAGCGGAATCCATTTTGACTCCTCATGATCGTCCAGCTGATGTACAAGCACTTGTAGATGAATTAAAAAGATATACAAAAGATTCTGAAATCACAGAGAGTGAAAAGAATTCTATATTGGGATCTTTGAACTGGTTATATAAGGACTCAATTTCAAAGAGCCTTCAGAAGATGGCAACACAGTATTTGCCAGAGAAAAGTTATGATGGTATATCATCAGAAGTATTTATCCAAAGATGTTATAACGCTAGAAGTAAGTTGGTGCATTCAGGGAAAGTAGAGGAAACAAAATACAATGTTGGGACGTTGGCAGCAAACCTTGAAGTTTATATGAAAGATATGTTGACCGCCATATTATGCTTATGATCATACTTAATAAGCACAAATCCAACGCCACCATTTTTACAGCGGTAAGTCACACAGCGTGGTGTGTCCTTAGAAGTCATCATTTGCATGCTGGGGAAAAGCCAGTCCTGGTAAGGGTCAGGCCGCCAAGTGGGGATTCGCCGCCGTTTTCGAGCATTTTTCTGGCTTCGAGTTTTTCCTGCTTCCAAGCTGATCTGACGCCACCACGCCTCCAGTAATGCAAACCCTTAGCCCCTTCCGTGAAGATGAATAAATAAAACAAACATGGGCACTTCGCATATAGAGGCACTTGATAGCGTTTCTCCGATACTTACATCCTTCGTTGCGTTGATTATTTCAATTATCGCTTTAGTTTACACTGTCAAAAATTATTTACTAAAGTCGGGCGCATATATCCGGGGTTCGTACCTTTATTATGCCGTTCAAAAAAGGCTGTTCTTTTGTTTTTTGAAGGGGCTGGTGTTCAGAAAAAATATTTTGATGATTTAAGTCAAAAGGTTGAGCAAGATAGAGATAGTATCCACAAGAGTGAAATTGTTCGGACTATATTGATGCGCATAAACCAACAAGGCGAAGCAACCTTACGAGAACGACGAGAAATTTTAAAGCGAGTTACAGAGTTCGAAGATTTTTCGGTTTGTTGGCCAGGTGATGAGTACAAAGCCAAAGGAGTTGTGGCTGATATCAGGCGTGTAGTGGATGTTAAAGATTCTTTTACAAAAATGAAACAAGAATTGGAGAAAGAACGCCATAAACATCAGGCCGCACACTTAGCGCAGGTTCAGGAATTACAGAAAAAACAAGCTGAATTAGAAAAATTGAAAAATGAATTATTTTCTCTGTTTTCAATTCCGGATAGTCAAAGCCAAAAACGCGGAAAGCTTTTGGAAGGGGTGTTAAATCGGCTTTTTGAGCAGAGCGAAATCTTAATTCGTGAAGCCTTTGAACTTATCAAAGAACCTGGTGAAGGCGTTACCGAACAAATTGATGGCGTTGTAGAAATTGATGGTTATATTTACCTCGTCGAAATGAAGTGGTGGAAAGAACCTCTTGGGAAAAAAGAGATTTCGCCCCATCTTGTAAACATTTTTAATCGTGGTCATGCTGGCGGAATCATCATTTCAAATTCTGGCTATACTCATCCTGCTATAGAAATTTGTAAAGAAGCACTAACGCAAAAGATTATCGTTTTATGCGAACTAAAGGAGATAGTTTTATTGTTTGAGTCTCAAATGAGTTTGAGAGACTTTTTTAAGTCGAAAATTAGAACTGCTGTCACAGACAAACGCCCATTATCTTATCCACTTAAAGGTATGCAAGAAACGGGCTAATACTGCTTGGTGTGTCCTGAAAAGTCATCGTCTGCTCACTGGTGAAAGCCCAGTCCTGGTAAGGGTCAGGCCGTCAGGTAGCAGGCAACCGATGTACCTTGCGTGCCGGCCGATTCTGAGTATACTTTTCGCAAGGCAGGTGCGCACCTGGAGGACGGGTATTTCCTCATCAATTCCCAGGCATGAAAAACAGCCCACGCCCTGCCCAGCCGGCCGCAGGGCGGGCGGGTCAGGGCAGCGGAGGGCAAGGGGGGTGTGCCAGACAGGGCTGCGCAAGGCTCGATCACCAGGCCGAGAGACCCGCCCCTACATCATCGGCGACGGCGCGTTGACCGGCACCGGGGCGGGTCTCTGGATTAGCAGAGCCAGGTAATGGGACTGAAATGGTGGTGTGAGGCGGCGTTCTAGCTTGCACAGACCCGGGGCGGGTCTTTGTAATAGCAGAGCCAGGTAATGGGACTGAAATGGTGATGTGAGGCGGCGTTCTAGCTTGCACAGACCCGCCCCTACATTGTATGCGACGGGGAGGGAACGGTTGAAATAGAACCGTAGATAGGTGACTGTAATCTTTGAGATGATAGTCACCTATGGATTGGCTGTGGGAACGGGTGGGGAAGAGGCTAACGTTTTCCGCTGCAGTCATGGTTAGAGCTTTGGCTGCACCTACAAGGGTAGGCATTGCTTTTCAAAGGTAATGGAATCGGGCTTGCGTACGAAACCCAACTTTTCATTCATCGTCAGCATGGGGATGTTTTTGGCGTCATTCTCTGCCCGGATAATGATATGCCCGGTGGCCCTGGCATAGGCAATGCACCTTATTTTCATTGCCAGCCCAATGCCCTGATGCCGATATTGAGGTTTGACGCCGGTCAAACCCTGGTAAAGGGAAATACCTTTTTCGGATGATAGAACATGGCTCAACCCAATGAATTCTTCCCCCTTTACGGCAATAAAAAATCCCTGTGGAAGAGCAGAAGGGCCGGTAATGGCATACTCGACATACTTTTCAAGTCCCCTGCGCCCGATACCAGCCGCTAAATCTCCTGGTACAGAGAGACTTAGCTCCCAATCCAAATCGTACAATTTGCGATTGCGCTCAGGGTCGTTTTCCAATTCTGGGAGAGTCTTGATTGCGATGCCGCTGCCTCGAAAACGGTTCTCCAGCCCGATGAAGCGAGTTAGGTCAAAGGATTGAACGTCCAGTTCTGAAGGAACGTCTCGGATGACCTCTTGAAAGTTGCGCTTCTCTAAAAAGCACACGCTTGCGGGGCGATCTTCGGAGGCAGTGGCGCGCAAGGCGAGAGGGTCAAAAGGCAGCAGCCCGTGCATGATCGTTGCGTAAAGTGCAGAGCCAATGCCGCGGCGCTGATACTCGGGTCGCACTCCAATCCAAAGCACGAATTTTTGAGGGTGGGCGAACCAAATTGACTGGTTATAAGAACCTATGCCAACAATCTGATCCTTCTCGATGGCGATCCAGCGCTGGAATTTGAAATTCGGGTCGCGTCGTTGGTCTCCTGCGGCGATTTCCAAAGCTGAGGCGTTTCTCTCCGGGTCAAGAGAATTAATGATGTCGGCAATCCCCTGATAATGATCAGATGTCGCTGGAACGATTTCCATTTTGTGTCCTTATTGAAGGGTATCTAATGAGATTAAACCGAGGCCGTGAACGATTAATTATACAGTTAAAAACAAGACTTCCGAGATCACCAGGATCTCGGAAGTCTTGTTTTAGGCCAGGTTCACTGGCAGGGTTAGCGCTTACGGGCGAACTGCGCCAGCGCCAGCACCAGCATCTTCCGGTTGACCGGTGTGATTCTGGAGTTGGGGTGACTGCAGCAGGGTGCCGGTCAGCGCAGCACCGATGGTGATGTGCTGAGCGGTGTAGGTAGTGCCGTCCGTGAGGCCTTTGATGGTCACGTTTTGACCAACCGCCAGGGTGGCAGCCAGCTTGCAATCGACCTCAGCCGAATTGCATGCCTGCACGATGCGGGTAGTCTCGGTGATCACGACGGTGATCGACGGCAGGTCCATTGCCAGCACGGTATCGTGCAGCAGATGGTTGCCAGCAACTACGTCCAGGGTGACGCTGCCGGTGGTGACACCGGTGAGCGGGTCAGTGGTGGCTGCCACTGCAGTCACAACGCCGGCTACGGAGAAGATTTCCTCGCCTGCATAAGCATAGTTATACTGCAGCTGATCGCCGCCGCCAGTGCCGTTCTTGCCTTTACCGGAGCCATCCTGAGCGAACACAGGGGTAACAGCCAAAGCTAACAGGGCGAACACAAGGGTAAGTACCACGAATTTTTTCATTTTTATAGTCTCCTTAATCAACTATTTCAGTGGTTGATTTGACCACTACTAATAAGACGCCAGAGACCTGGCGGCGGTGTGCAAATATTGTGAAGGTATTGTGAATGTTTGGAGGGGGAGATCAGGAGCTTAGAGGGGCAGCGGAGGCGGACACGCAGGTCCGCCCGTACGGGGGAGGTGAACCGCAGGGCAGGGCGACCCGCTTGGGGTAGAGGAGGCGGCGTTTGAGAGGGGTGACCAGGCAGAAGGGGGCATGTCAGGGATTGGTGGGTCGCCCGTACGGGGGAAGTGAACGGAATAGCCGCAGAGCGGGCTGGTCAGGGCAGCGGAGGGCAAGGGTGGCATGCCAGACAGGGCAGCGCAAGGCTCGATCACCAGGCCGGCAGACCCGCCCCTACATCATCGGCAACGGCGCGTTGACCGGCACCGGGGCGGGTCTTCGCATTGGCAGGCCCAGGCTACGGGACTGAAATGGTGGTGTAAGGCTGGCGTTCCAGGTTGCACAGACCCGCCCCTACATCATCGGCGCCGGGCAGGGAAGGATTGAGATCGAAACTACGATGCCTGCTCGGTGGGGGGTCACTAAGAGCGGAGCAGCCTGCCCGGAGCAAAGCGAAGGGAAGCCCTGACTATGAGCCCAATTTGCTCGCGCATTCTATCCATGCTATACTATGCATCACCCGTCAATGGGGCGCTGAAGGCGCCCCTCTTTGCTTTCTGAAAGGAATGGACTATGGATACGGTAACTTGCGCCCCGCCTCGCTACGCCATCAAGGCCCCTACCAATCTTTCCCCGCGCATCCAGTGGCTGCGTGAGTATTATTTCCAGGGCGTCCAGCGCCTGTGGAACAATGAATACACATCCTGGACGACCGGCACACCCTGGGATTTCCAGTATAACGAGCTGAGCTTTTATATCGTCCCGGAAACCTATGCCTTTCTGCAGACTTTCCGCTCTTCTTTCAAGCAGGTGGCCCGTCCGGTGACGCTGCACCCCGATTTCTGGCGCTGGTCGCTGCCCGAGCGCCGCGCCTGGTTCAACCGGGAAGTGATGGTCAGCTACCTGCCAAAGGAGGTCCTGCCCGGTGATTTGCTGGCCGGGGGGCGCTTCAACATCCAGACCTCCGCCTGCCTGACGGAAAAGGAAACCCGGGAGCGCGACAACCTGGTGTACGGGCCGAACGGCAGCCGGGCAGCCATGCTGTGGTTCCACAACCATGGCTATGGCAATACGGGGGCAACCTCCGGGCACCTGGTTCCGGATTATGAGCGGGCCATCCGCCTGGGTTGGAAAGCGATCTACGCTGAATTGGAGCAGGCATACGCGGCCCTATCGCCTGCCGAGCAAAAGGGCAAGAAAGGTGGACAGCTGCGGGCGATGAGCACCGCGGCGACCATGCCGCGTGACCTGGCGGCGCAGTACAGCCGCGAGTGCATCCGCCTGGCGGCAATGGAGCCGGATGCGGGCCGCCGTGCCGAGTTGCTGCAGATGGCAGACAACCTGACCCGCGTGCCGTGGGAGCCGGCGCAGACGTTCTGGGAGGCGGTGCAGTCCCTGTGGCTGACCCATATGCTGGTGATGGCGGATGAAAACTATCCTGGTCCCGGCGATTCGTTTGGGCGGCTGGACCAATACCTGTATCCTTATTGGGAGAAATCCGTCCGTGAAGGCATGGACGTAGAATCTGGCAAAGAGATCCTGAAATGCTTCTGGATCCACTGCAACACCGCCTACGATGGCATGATCCGCACCGGCGGCAACCAGGGCATCACGGCTGGTTATGGCCAGCTTTTTACCATCTCGGGCATGGGGCCGGGCGGGCAGGACATGTCCAACGACCTGACCTATGTCCTGCTGGATGTGATCGACGAGATGTCGCCCATCCTGGAGCCGAAGCCCAACGTGCGCCTGCACCGCCACACGCCGGATAAATTGCTGGATCGCGTGGTGGAAATGATCGCTTCCAGCCAGGGTTCGCCCTTCCTGCTCAATTTTGACGAGCGTTCGATGGCGGGGATGATGCTGCAGGCGAAGCGCTCGGGCACAACCCATCTGATCAATGAGCACAACGTTTTCGAGTACGCCCCGGTGGGCTGCCTGGAAAATACCATGGTCGGCAATGACCGCTCCGGGACGGTGGACGCCAACCTGAACCTGCTCAAAGCAGTCGAGCTGGCGCTGACCGGCGGGTATGACTTGCTGCCTTTCACCGACCCGATGACCGGCAAGGTGGAAGAGGCCAAACGCTGGGGTGAGGCCACCGGCGATGCAACCCAATTTGCCACCTGGGAAGAGTTCTGGCAGGCCTACGCCGCCCAGACACGGGCGATCATCCGCCGCATCGTGACGCAGTATGAGCAGAGCGAATCCATCCGGGCGCGCTATGCCCCCACGCCGTACGTTTCCTGCCTGGTGCGTGGCTGCGCGGAGAAGGGGCTGGATATCACCCAGGGCGGCGCCGAGCTGGGCTATGTGACCATCGAGGCGGTTACCTACGCCACCACGGTGGATTCGCTGCTGGCGGTGAAGTACCTGGTGTATGACCAAAAGGTCTGCACGATGGCTGAGCTGGTCCAGGCGCTACGCGATAACTGGGCGGGGCATGAAGTCTTGCAGGCGCGCGCCCTGCACAAAGCGCCCAAGTACGGCCGCGACGATGACGCCGCCGACGACCTGGCCCACCAGGTGATGACCCTCTGGACCGAGGAAACCTGGCAGTACCGCACCCAATCCACCGGTCGCCAGTTCCGTCCTGGCATGCTGAGCTGGAACTACTGGGTAGCCGATTCGTTCATCCTGCCCGCCAGCCCGGACGGGCGCCCACAGGGCAAATTCCTCTCGAATGCGCTGTGCCCCTCCAATGGCGCCGACACCAACGGCCCGACCGCCAACGTCAACTCGGTGGGCAAAGTATTGGGCGGGAAGGCGGCGGACGGCAAAGGGGATTGGGGTGAGTACCTGAACCTGCTGCCCAACGGTGGCAGCCACACCATGACCTTCAACCCCTCCATCCTGCGCGACCCGGAGCACCGCGAGAAATTCAAAGCCTTCCTGCGCGGCTACATTGAAAATGGCGGCTCTGCCTTGCAGATCAACCTGATCAATGCCGATTTGCTGCGTGACGCCCAATTGCACCCTGAGAACTACCGCCACCTGCTGGTGCGCGTCACCGGCTACAACGCCTATTTCACCTCGATCGGCCGTGAATTGCAGAACGAGATCATCGCCCGCGAAAGCCACCAGATGCGATGAGCCCGTTGACCGGCCGCATCTTGCACCTGCAGCGCCTGTCCACCGAGGATGGCCCGGGCATTCGCACCACAGTCTTCTTCAAAGGCTGTCCGCTGCGCTGTGCCTGGTGCCACAACCCGGAAAGCCTCTCCACCAAGCCGCAGATCCAATGGTTTGCGGTGCGCTGCCTCGGTTGTGGTACCTGTCTTTCAGCTTGCCCGGATCACCTGCTGCAGCGCACTGATGCCGGGCTGATCATCGACCGGGAGCATTGCCAGGGCTGCGGGCGGTGCGCCGAAGCCTGCCCGGCGGGGGCGATCGAGCTGTTGGGCAAAACCGTTACGGTGGACGAGCTGCTGGGCGAGCTGCGCAAGGACCGGGCGTATTACGATGCCTCGGGCGGCGGGGTGACCCTTTCGGGCGGCGAGCCAACCCTGCAGGCTGAGTTCGTCGAGGCGCTGCTGCGTGGCTTGAAAGCTGAAGGCATCTCAACCGCCCTGGATACCTGCGGCTTGTGTTCAATGGAGACCCTGGAGCGCCTGCTGCCTTTCACCGACCTGGTGCTTTACGACCTGAAGCTGTTCGATCCGGGCTTGCACCGCCAGCATACCGGCAGCACCAACCGGCAGATCCTGGATAACCTGCGCCATCTGCGTGAGTTGCAATCCAGCCTGCCGCGGCCGTTCCGCCTGTGGATTCGCACGCCGCTCATCCCCGATGCAACCGCCACATCCGAAAACCTGGCAGCCCTGGGCGGTTATCTCAGCGAGCAGCTCGATGGGTGCGTGGAGCGCTGGGAGCTGTGCGCCTTCAACAACCTGTGCCGCGACCAGTACACCCGGCTCGGGCTGGATTGGACCTATGCCCGCACGCCCCTGATGACCGCCTCTGAATTATCCGCCTTCGAGCAGGCTGCCAAAGCTGCCTGCAGCCACCCCGAAATTGTCATTGCCACAGGCGCCACCCGCCTGGTGGCGCCATTGTAGGAGTCAAAAATGAACTTGCCCCACACCACCTTTTCTCCCACCGATATCCAAAGCACCCAACCGGCGCTGAAAATCGGCTTGCTGGCGACGGTTTCGCCGAAGGGGCTGCCGCACGTCAGCCTGATCTCATCCTTGATGGCGTGCGCCCCGCAACAGCTGGCTTTTGGGCAGTTCACCGAGGGCTTTTCCAAACAGTATATCCGGGCTAATCCCAAAGCCGGCTTTCTCATCATGGGGCTGGATAAAAACCTGTGGCGCGGCAAGGCGACCTTTACCCACACCGCCAGGGAAGGCGCGGAGTACGACTACTACAACAATGTGCCCATGTTCCGCTACAACGCTTATTTTGGCGTGCATACGGTGTACTACCTTGACCTGCTGGCCCACACGGGCAAGGCACCCCTGCCCATGCCGCGCATCATCTTTGCCGCGGTGCAGAGCATGCTGGCGCGCTCGCTCAACCTCACGCCCGGCAAAGAAGCGGTGATCAACCCCTGGACGCGCGCCTTCTTGAACAAGCTGGACAACCTTAAGTTCATCGCCTGGGTTGGTCCCGATGGCTACCCAAACATTATCCCTGCCATTCAAGTGCAGTGCCTGGATAAGCAGCGCATCCTGTTTTCGACCTCTGTGTATACGGACGAGTTGAGCGCCATCCCGGCTGGAGCCGAGGTGGCAGTCTTCGGCATGGCGCTGACCATGGAAGATGTGCTGCTGCGCGGGGAATACCAGGGGGTGCGCCGTATCGCCGGGGTCAAAGCCGGCGTGGTAGAGGTGGATTGGGTTTACAACCCCATGCCGCCGGTGCCGGGGCAGATCTACCCGCCGGTGAAGCTGGCGGCGGTGGTTATACAGGGAGGAAAAACGGAACAAAGATAAACACAGATAAGAGCGGATGAACACAGATGGCTCTGAAATTTTAATGCATAGGATGGGTTCCTTGCCCGGCGGGGCGGAGGGTGGGGAGAGTGGGTTCTCCGAAGGCAGCGGGGGGGGTGGGATGAGTGACCGGCGGGCTGGGAGTTTAGAGATCGAAAGGCAGGATAGGAGCATGGCGTATCAGATCGAGATCGAGATATTCGAAGGCAAAGGCGGGGAGCTGCGCAAAGAGAACGACGAGGTGATCTACCCGCGGAATTTCGAGACGCTGGGCATCTGCGCCTGGATGTACCGCGGCGACGGCGAGAAAAGCTACCAGGTCGGGCAGAAGTTCCGCTACCCGGAAGACATCGGGAAGATCTGTCCCTGGCTGCTCAGCAGCATGGATGCCGTCATCCAGGTGCTGCGCTTTGGCGGCACCCTGGGTTGGCGGTATAAAGGCACCCCTTACGAGAAGGTGATCAATAAGAACGGGGTGACCACCGAGTATGTGCGCTGTATCGACCCGGCTTCAGGGATCGTGGTGAAGATCACCCGGACGGAGATATAAGGTTCGCAATGACATATGGCGTTCGGTCAGGACTACTTCAGGTGGCGATCTAAAAAGGAGAACACGCGGGCCATGTTTTCGGCGGTTTCGAACAAGGGGTCGGCGTGACCGGCCCCCTCGATGATGTCGAACTCGAAGCGATCCGGGCTGACGTATTTTACTAATTTTTCGGCGAAGATGATGGATTGCTGCAACGGCACCAGGATATCCAGGTGGCCATGCTGGATCAAGAGGGGGGGCATGTGACCATGGACATAGGTCATTGGATTGGCAAGCTCGACTTTCAGCGGCACATCGGCAAGTTTAGCGCCTAAATACATTGATTCCGGGGAACCGGCTTCAGCATGATTGCCAGGCCCGTAGCCATTTTCATCCAATTGCGCGTCCATTTTCAAGAAATCAGTCGGTCCAAACCAGTCTATGGCTGCCTGAACATGGCACGGGTACCCCGGGTTGCCCAGGCTGAGATCATCGAGCTCGGTCACGCGATCGGTCAAACAGATCATGGCGGCATAATTCCCGCCGGACGAGCCGCCGCAAGCGGCGATCCTGTCCCCGTCAAGATGGTACTGCTCGCTGTTCGCCCGCAGCCAGCGGATGGCGGCTTTGACATCCTGCAGCCCGGCGGGAAAGACCGCTTCGCCGCTCAGGCGGTAATCTACGCCAACCACAGCGTAGCCGCGCTCTATGCCTTTTAGAAAAGGTAAGAGGTGAATTCTGCGCTTGTCTTCATAAGCAAAACCGCCCCCATGGATATACAAAATCACCGAGAAGGGGCCATGCCCTTCATCTGGTAAATAAATATCCAGCTTCTGTGCCGGTGATAAGCTGGCATAGGGCAGATCCAACCACTTGCGGCGGATATGAGAGACGTCTGCTATGGGGGCATCAAAAGATTGGTCATTCATCGCTAGCTGCCCTTCAAATGCCCGTCGAGGAAATCAAGCACCCTTTTGACGTTCACGGGCGAGTCAAACCGGCGGTCGACATGTTCAAATCCCTCGAACAGCTCGAGGGTTACCCTGTCCTCACCGCAGATGCGCTTCAAGTTCTCTGCTAGGCCGATGGACTGCTGCACCGGTACGACAGGGTCAGCCATACCATGCTGGATCAGGAAGGGCGCGGCATTCGGGCGGATGTAGGTCTCTGGATTAGCCGCTTTGACCATGCCGGGAACATCGGCCAGTTTTCCGCCCAACAGCCATGATTTCGGGGGAATTCCTCACCGCTGTGCTCGGCGCCTTCCATGGGGGCTAATCCGCTGGCGGTGAGCTGCTCGTCCATCTTAAGGAAGTCGGTGGGGCCGTACCAATCAACAACTGCCTGGACGTGGCAGGGTTGATCTGAATAGCCCAGGCTCAAGTCTTCCAGCGCGGGGATACCGGCGGAAACGCCTAACATGGTAGACAGATAACCACCGGCGGAACCACCCCAGGCGGCAATCCGCTGGGGATCCAGGTAAAACCACTGCGCATTGCCGCGCACCCAGCGCAGCGCAGCTTTTACGTCCTGCACCAGCGCCGGGAAGGCGGCTTCCCAACTCAAGCGGTAATTCAGCGCCACGACCGCATAGCCGCGCGCCAGCCCTTCGAGCATGGGCAGCACCTGCATGTCGGCTTTGTCACAGCCCATGAAAGCACCGCCGTGAATGGACAGGATGACCGGGAAAGGGCCTTCCCCTGCATCGGGTAGATAAATATCCAGGGCTTGAGAAAAGGAGAGCCTGGCGTAGGGAATCTCCTGGTAGCGCCTTTTGATGTGGTGGGTGTATGCCGGCGGCGCCTGCATTGCCCCGGCGTAATGCGTACCTGGATCAAATCGTTTGGGGTTAGTCTTATTGAGCATCATAGCCTGTTTCTCGCTGGTGGTCCTTGGTGAGCAATGTTCAAGCCTGGTGTCAACACCAGGTTGGCCTTAGGCGGCCACCTTTTTGACCGTCTCTTTTGCTTTGACGCTTTTTTGGAAAACGTCAAAACCCACGGCAATCAGCAATACCGCGCCCTTGACCACATTCTGAGAGAAATCGGGAAAGCTGGCCAACTGCATGGCATTGTTCAAGACCCCGATGATCAGGATACCTGTCAGGAGACCGAAAATAGTGCCCTCACCGCCTTTGAAACTGACCCCGCCCAGAAGCGCGGCGGTCAGTGCGTCAAACTCAATGCCCTGTCCGGTAGCTGTCTGACCGGCAAAAACCCGCGAGAGCAGCAGCACAGAGGTGATGCCAGAAACAAAACCACAGATGGCGAAGAGGAGCACCTTCATCCCGTTGATGTTCACGCCGGCAAGACGCGCCGCTTCTTCGTTACCGCCCAAGGCAAACACGTACCTGCCGAAGTAGGTCCTGGTCAGAATAAAGGAACCAATCAACGCCATGATAATCATGATCACAATCGGTACCGGGACTGGGCCAATATAGCCCTGACCAAACCAGCGGAAGGCATCGGGGAACCCCATGATGTTCCTTGATTGGGCAAAAATGTATCCCAGTCCTTTATAGATCGAGGCTGTGCCCAGGGTGATGATCAGCGGATGGATCTTCAAGATAACGGAAAGAAGCCCGTTGAGGGTGCCCAACACTGTCCCCAACAGGAGGGTAAGCGGGATGGCTACGCCCAAAGGAAGACCCCAGTCGACCATCATAATGGCTAAGACGATATTGGTCATCACGATCTGGGAACCGATGGAAAGATCAATGCCGCCAGCAATCATCACAAATAAGACTCCGATGGCGCTGATGGCGGCGAAGGATACCTGGCGGATGATGATGATCAGGTTGCGGGAGGTCAAGAAGTTGGGCGAGATGATCGAGAAGAAGATCACCAGGACAATCAAAATCATCAGCGGGGCGTATTTTCTCATCTCGATCCCAAGCCTGGTACCCATATTCGAGAAGGGTGATGTTGACTTATGCATAAGTATTTCTCCTAATGCGTGCCCGATGCGAGATCGAGAATAAAGTCTTGACTGAATTGTTCTCTCTTAACTTCACCGGCCAGCTTGCCTTCGCAAAGCACGATGATGCGGTCTGACATGCCCAACAATTCTTCCATATCTGAGGAGATCATCAGGATTGCCTGGCCATTATCGGCTAACTCGTACATCAAGTGGTAGATCTCCTGCTTGGCGCCAACATCGATGCCGCGCGTGGGTTCATCAAAGATCAGAATATCGGATTCCGCGGCCAGTGATTTGGCCAGGACCACCTTTTGCTGGTTGCCGCCGCTGAGGTTGATCACACGCTGCTCCATGTTAGGCGTTTTGATATCAATGCGCTGCCGGTAGTGCTCGGTGATCTTCTGTTCCGTTTTGGTATCCACAACACCGAATTTTGACAGCTTGCGGACGATCGGAAAGCTGATATTCCAGCCTACGCCCATTTCGAGGAAAAGGCCTTTGCCCTTTCTGTCTTCGGTCAGCAGACCCATGCCATGTTGGATCGCATCCAGGGATGAGCGGAGCTTAACCGATTGGCCATCCACCCAAATTTCACCGCTTTCGATTGGCGCGGCCCCAAAAAGCAGCATGGCCAGTTCTGTCCTGCCAGCCCCTACCAGGCCGGATAACCCCAGGATTTCTCCCTTGCGCACCGAAAAGGAAATATCATGATCCCCGTTTCCGGTGAGATTTTTTACTTCCAGGGCGATCTCGCCGGGAGGATTGGCGCGGGAGGGATAAGTTTCTTTCAGCTCGCGGCCGACCATCAAACTGATCAGCTCTTTGCGGTTGGTATCCCTGGTCAATTTCGTGGCGACATACTGCCCATCGCGCATGACTGATACCCGGTCCGAAATCCTGAAGACTTCTTCCAGCCGGTGGGAAATATAAATAACCGTGACGCCTTTTTGCTTTAACTGGTTGATGATGGCGAACATGTGCTCGACCTCGGTAACCGATAGCGGGGCACTGGGCTCGTCCATGATCAAAATTTTTACATTCTTCGAAACCGCTTTGGCGATTTCGACAATCTGCTTTTTAGCAGAGGATAGCTCGCGTACCAGGGTGTTCGGGTCGATATCTACATTGAATAAATCAAATAGCTCCCTGGCTTTGCTTCTCATCGCGCCGTAATCGACCAGGGGACTTTGGCTGACCCTGTCTCCCAAAAAAATGTTTTCAGCAGCAGACATGGTTGGCACCAGGTTGAATTCCTGGTAGATAACTTCGATTCCCATACTTCTGGAAAGATGAGGGGTCATATGCTGATAATCCTGCCCCCCGACCTGAATAATGCCGCCGTCCAGATCAATTGCCCCCGCCACGGCTTTGATCAAAGTGGATTTCCCGGCGCCGTTTTCGCCCAACAAAGCATGCACCTCCCCTTCCAGGAAGTCAAGCGAAACATTGTCCAGGGCTAAAACGCCGGGATATTTCTTGGTGATGTTCTTCAGGGATAATACGATCTTGGAATCCATGCCTGTTTCACCTCCACAATTTCAGTGAGGAGGGCCATGCCCTCCTCACTGATGATAACACTAGAAACCCGCCAGGGGAATTATGGCAGGGTGGTCCAGTCGCAGTGGATCGGTTCCAAGGCATCATTGGTGATCATGGGGTATTCTATGCCCTGCAGCATGGCCTTGATGATGGCATAGGTAGCCTTGTCAAGATCGGTACCGCCAATGGCCACAAAACCTTTATAGGGATCCTCACAGCTAGTAACGACCGGGATCACGCTCGGATCCATATCCCCGGCAAAGACAGCATAATCGGCGAGATTGACATCCGGCAGGGCTTTGATGGTCTCAGCCGCACCCTGGGCATGGGCGGTGGATTGCATGATGAAGACTTTGACATTCGGGTGGGCAGCCAGGATATTTTCAGCAGTGCTGGCTCCAACCGGGATACTATCGCCGGTTATTTCGAGGTATTGCACGACATTGGCTTTTTCGCAGTCTTCGATGGTGCGATAGCCCTGGTAGCGCAGCCACATTTGCCGTTCCTGATTCTCACTTCCGGCAACGGCAACTTCTACCGACTCGGCATCCGGGTATCTGGCATTGATGAAGTCGCAGGCCATTTCTGCCACCAGCTGACCATCTACATACTGGTTGGTGTGCATGATGGCATCAAAAGGCTCAAGCTCTCCTGGCGGAACGCCCATGACCAAAATTCCGGCGGCCTTGGCTTCTTCAACGGCGGGGATCAGACTTTCAGCCGAGCCGGCTGCCATCAGGTAGATGAAATCTACGCCCTGGGAAATGCAGTTCTCGATCTGGTTGAACTGCGTGGTTACGCCGCCTTCCTCAGCGCCATAGACCATCACTTCCACACCATCTGTTGCAGCCTGTGCTTCAACGGAAGTTGCGACACCGTTCAAGAAGGTGTTTGCCAGGGAGGGGATCAAATAGCAGACCGTCTTGCCAGCGATATCAAATGGGGCGCCTTCTTTAGCCGGAGCCCAGGGAATCTCACCCGCGAGGTCTTCCGCGGCCATTGCCTCAGCGTCTGGAGCTTCCGTGGCGGCAGGTTCCTCAACGGCGGGCGTTTCGGTGGCAGCGCCACCACAAGCAGTGAGCAGGATGCCGGCGATCAGGATGACTGCCCATACAAGCGAAAGGTTCTTTTTCATTTTTCTCCTTTTATATAGTTCGTTTCTGGGTTTTATCAAAAGCCAGTTCAGGTACTCGCCAGAAAGGCGGTTTGGTATAGTTTTCTTATGCAATACCTCCTGGGTGAGGGTGGAAAGTGTCGATTCTAGGGATAAATGCTATCTTCTATAGCATACATCTCAAGTGGTGAAACAGCAATTCATTCTGTGATACAATCCATTCCAAGTTGGAATGTATCGAGGGTGAACTGATGGAAATTCGCCAAATCGAATATTTTCTTTCCGTCCTGGAAACAGGCAGCTTTTCGGCGGCAGCCGATAAGCACTATATTTCTCAATCCTCGCTCTCTAAAATCATCAATGCGCTGGAAAAAGAGGTAGGAGTTTCGCTTTTCGATCGCAGTAAACGTTATGTATCTCTGACCGAGGCAGGGAAAGTATTCCTGGAGCATGCGCGCAAGATCGATATGGCGAATAGGGCGATGTTTGCTGACCTGAAGGGATACATCTCGGGAGCGGTTTCTTTTTCCATCGCGGCCATACCGGTGATAACCCAGTATGGGATCACGACGTACATTGCTCAATTCAGAGAGGTATATTCGCATATCGATTTCACTTTAGATGAAATCGATGGCTTGAATATCCTACCTGCGTTAGAAGAGGGGCGTTTTGACCTGGCTTTTACCCGTCGCCAGTATTTGGATCCCGAAAAATTTGCCAGCATAGAAATCAGCAAAGATAAGCTGCTGGTCGTTGTTTCCAAAAAAAATCACCATGTGACAAGATCATCTATCTCAATAAAAGAGCTGGCTAATGACAACTTCATCGTGTTTGATCGCGTGACGGATCTGCACAAGCTGATCCTGGATGAATGCGGGAAGGCCGGCTTTGAGCCGACGATTTTCTATTCGAGTCACCGTAAGGTCAGTGTTTTTGGTCTGGTGGGGGCAAATATTGGCATTGCACTCATGCCGTCTAAAATCTACGATTACCACAAGCATCCGGATGTGCTTGCCATCCCCCTGGATGAAGACATCGAATGCAATATGGTTTTGGTACACCTGAAGAACAAAAAACTTACCAGATCAGCAAAAATCTTTGTTGACTTTATCCGGGATGCCTGCGCAAGCTAAGACCATGTGCTGTGGGTTATTTCAGGTATCTATCCAAAAACGAAAACACACGCGCCATATTTTCGTCGGTTTCGAACAAGGGATCGCCATGACCGGCGCCTTCAATGATATCGAACTCGAAGAGATCAGGGCGGACGTATTTTTCTAATTTTTCCACAAATATCATAGATTGTTGTACCGGCACCATCGTATCCAGGCGCCCGTGTTGGATCAAGAGCGGGGGCATGTGCTCGTGAATATACGTCATTGGATTAGCAAGCACAACCTTCAGCGGCACATCAGCCAGTTTCGCGCCTAAATACTTCGATTCAGGGGAATTGGCTGCACCATGACCGCCTGGACCAAATCCAATTGCATCTAGCTGTGCATCCATTTTCAGGAAATCGGTTGGACCAAACATATCCACCGCTGCCTGGACATGGCAGGGATACTCTATGTTGCCCAGGCGCGGGTCATCGAACTCGGTCACGCTGGCAGTCAGGCAGATCATGGCGGCGTAATTTCCACCCGCCGAGCCGCCGCAGGTTGCGATCCGCTCGCTATCCAGGTGATAGCTATTGCCATGCGCTCGCAACCAGCGGATGGCGGCTTTGAGGTCCTGCAGCCCTGCGGGGAAAATCGCCTCGCCGCTCAGGCGGTAGTTTACGCTGACCACGGCATACCCGCGCCTCAAGGCCTTAAGATATGCCAGAACGTGAATATCGCGCTTGTCGCCAATTTCAAAACCTCCCCCGTGGATGTGAAGGATCACCGGGAAAGGCCCATCGCCTTCGTCGGGCAGGTAAATATCGAGTTTCTGGGTCGGAGAAAGGCTGGCGTAGGGCAAATCCAGCCACTTTCGCTTGACGTGGGATACGTCCGCCATGGGTATCTGGAAGAAAGCGCCATCCGGCGGCGGAAGGAATTTCTTTTTTGTTTCCATGCACAGATCCTGTTCTGCGGGCTGCCTTATGCCGTTTTATTCTCCGGGCTGGCAGGTTCGCGGTTACCTTTGTTTTTCGTGATGCGGGGGGTTTTCTGGAATTCGTCGAAGGTCACCGCCCCAAGCAGGATAATGCCTTTTACAATATACTGGGCGTACGTGCCCCATCCCGCAAGCTGCATCCCGTTGCCGAGCACAGCCAGGATGAGCACGCCGGTGACCAGCCCCAGCATGTTGCCTTCCCCGCCCATGAAGCTGATCCCGCCCACGATGGCTGCCGTCAGGGCGGTGAACTCGGAGCCGGGTCCAAACGAGGCATTGGTGGTGTTCGACTTGGCGATCATCACCATCGTGGCGATGGCAGTGAAAAAACCGCACAGCGTGTACACCGAGACCTTGGTCGCCTTGGTTTTGATGCCCGCCAGCCGGGCGGCCTCCTCATTGCCGCCCATCGCCAGCACGTTCCAGCCGTAGGATGTCTTGGCGTAAATGAAGGTGGCAATCAGGACAATTACAAGCGTCAAGAGAAGATCGAATGGCACCCCAAGTAATTTTCCGCTGGCGATAAAAAGGAATTGACTCGGGTACTGGCGGTAGGTCTGGGCATGCGAGACGATGTAAGAGATGCCTTGAAAAACGGTGCTGGTGGCAATGGTAACGATAAGGGGGAAGACCCGGATGTTGGCGACGATCATGCCGTTGAAGAATCCCAGGAAGGTGCCCAGCAGCAGACCGATGCCAATCGACAGCCAGACGGGTAATTGGTAAAGCGTCAGGCACATGGCGGTGACCACGCCCACCAGCGACATCTGCCAGCCCACCGACAGGTCAATTCCGCCTCCGATCATCACGAACGACAGGCCGATCGCCAGGATGATGAAGTAAGTGTTCTGAGTCAGAATGTTGGTCAGGTTGCGGACTGTTAGAAAGTAGGGGCTGGAAAAGGAAAAGAGCACCATCAGGATGATCAGGATGAACATGACCGCATATTTCTGCAGACCGCGCAAGTTTATTTTTTTCATTGCTTCCTCTTAAGTTCAATGACCAGAAGCCAGCTCTATCACGGTGCGCTGGTCAAATTTTTCCTTGGGGAGCTCTCCCATGAAGCGGCCTTCACACAGGACGATCAGGCGGTCCGCCATGCCCAGCAGCTCTTCCATGTCGGAGGAGATCATCAGGATTGTCTTGCCCTGGTTGACCAGGTCAACCATCAGGTTGTAGATCTCCTGCTTCGAGCCGACATCGATGCCGCGGGTGGGCTCGTCGAAGATCAGGATGTTGGTGTTGGCGGCCAACGTCTTGGCCAGGATGACTTTTTGCTGGTTCCCACCGGAGAGGTTGCGCACCCGCTGTTCCAGGGAAGGGGTTTTGATATTGAACTTCTCCACATAATAAGCTGCAGCCTTCTTTTGAGCTTTTGCGTCGATGACAAGGAATCTGGCATTCTGGTTAAAGGTCGACAACGAAATATTGAAATGCACGGCGGCATTGAGAATACAGCCGTGCTGCTTGCGGTCTTCCGGGATCAGGCCGATGCCGTATTCGATCGCTTGATTTGGGGAATGGATCTCCCGTTTTTTGCCATCGATCCAGGTTTCCCCGCTCTCCTTTGGGCGGACGCCATAGATGATGCTGGCAAGCTCGGTGCGGCCCGAGCCGACCAATCCTGCCACACCCAGGATCTCGCCTTTCCTGACCGTAAAGGAGATGTCCCGGTCGCCCAGGCCGGATAGATGCTTGACCTCCAGGACAACTTCGCCAGGCGTGCCGGTCCGTTTGGGATAGAATTCTTTTAGCTCCCGCCCGACCATCAGATTGATCAGCTCTCTCCGGTTGGCCTGTTTGGTAGCCAGCGTATCGATACAGCGGCCATCCCGCATCACGGTCACGCGATCCGAGATGCGGAACAGCTCTTCGATGCGGTGCGAGATGTAGATAATGGTCACGCCCTTGCTCTTCAGCTGACCGATGATGGCGAACATGGTCTCGACTTCGGAGGCTGAAAGCGGGGCGCTTGGTTCATCCATGATCAGCAGGCGGGCATTGCGGGAGATGGCCTTGGCAATCTCGACCAGCTGCTTTTGGGCTGGGCTCAGTTTCAGCACCTGGGCGGATGGGTCGAGCTTTACCTTCATTTCCTCAAAGATCTGGGCAGCCCGCTGCTTCAAATCCTTATAATTGACCAGGGCACCGCTTTTTTTCCCCAGGAAAATGTTCTGGGCAACGGACAGGGATTCTACCAGGCTGAACTCCTGGTATATCACCGCCACCCCGTTCTCCCGTGCCTGGGCGGGGGTCATTTTTCTATGCGCTTCACCGTTAAATATAATTACGCCGCCATCGGGCTCAATAGCACCCGAGATCACTTTGATCAGGGTCGATTTTCCGGCGCCGTTCTCGCCCAGCAGGGCATGCACCTCCCCTTTCTCAAAGCTCAGCGAAACATTGTCGAGCGCCACCACCCCGGGGTAAGTCTTGGTGATGTTCTTAACAGTAAGGATTGATTCCGGCATCGATGAACTCCATCCTGGGAATTATATCCGAATGGGCTGGGGACCCCCTGGCGTCATTCCCCAGCCCATTTTAGAGAGTAGAATGGATGAGTATGTGCAGTGTTATCCGGGGGGTGGGCCGAGTAAAACCTCAACCGGTGCAGCGGTAGGCACGCGGAATACTTCGGTGTCCTCGATGGCGGTGGACATCAGTTTGCCGTCGATGACGGTGACGATGTCGAGAGGATCATAGATGATCTTGGTGACTTCACCGTTCAGCATCTTGCCGACAAACTCATTGGTCCGTCCGACCAGGTCGCCGCCAAAGCGGATCGTACCGCGGAAGACGGACTTGTTGGTCGCCGAATCCAGCACAGCCGGCCCTTCGGCGCCGATCATGCCAACCCCGAAGACCGCCACTTTGTTCAGGTCATCGATCACGCTGACGCCGGCACCCTTGGCATATTCATCCAGGATGGCCTGGGAGGCGCCCATGCCACCGTCACCGGCATACGCCAGCACCAGCTTGACATTCGGGTTGGTGGTCAGCACATTCTGCATGGCGGTCTGCCCGGCCTGGAACATTTCAGCCTGGACAGTCTGAACGACAATCACCTTTGAAGAATAAGCCGGGTTGGGGGCTGCGTTAGCCTGGTCAACCACGTTGCCGTCCACATCGGTATACTCGCCGTTGACATTCTTCATCAGCGGCTCGGTGATCATCTTGATGCCGTTTGAGCGGGCGATTGCCTCAGGGTTGAGGGTCGACTCAAAGATGGCAGTTTCGATCGAGCCGTCAGCCGCCTCGGGATAGGTCTGGTCCACCCACTGTTTGGCCATGTAGGCTTCGTAATACCCGGACAGGTACTGGTTCATCATCATGACGCTGTCATAAGCATCCGGATTGCCAGGATCCCCACCGATGACCATGACCAGGACACCAGCTTCTCGGGCTGCGATCAACTTGGGCACCAGGCTGGTCGCTTCGACTGCCATGACAACCAATAACTTCACTTGCATGGCGGTATAGTTTTCCACCTGGGTGGCCTGGGTGTTGGCATTGCCATCCGCACTGGAAACCTGGACATCGTAATCGGCGCCAAAGCCGTTCACGAAGGTATCCTGGATGGCCAGCATCAGCGGGTTATCCAGTGCTGGCAGACAAACGGCAATGATCGCCTTCTCTGCTGGCGCCGTCGTTACCTCTGGCGTTGTTGTTTCAGCTGGCGTTGATTTACAGCCGGTTAGCACGACCAGCATCACAACCAAAACAAGGGTGATCAATTTCTTCATGGCACTTCTCCTTCCTTTCAAGAGGATGATTGGCAGCTGCTGTTTGCATCTGTTGTTGTGATTAGTGTACAGTGTTTGAAATGATATAGCAATTCATTTATGTTACAATCTATTCCAAAACGGAATGACTCAAAGGAATGATAATGGAAATCCGTCAAATCCAGTATTTCCTTTCCATTGTTGAAACAGGCAGTTTTTCTGCTGCGGCTGAGGAGCTGTATATTTCCCAATCTTCGCTCTCCAAAGTGATCATTGCGCTGGAGAAGGAATTAGCCGTCCCCCTTTTTGATCGCAGTAAACGCAAAGTATCCCTGACGGAGGGCGGGCAGGCATTCTTGGGTCATGCGCGCAAGCTCTATGCTGCTTATCAAGCCACGCTGGTTGAATTGGATGGCTATCGATCCGCAACGGATACTTTCTCCATTGCCGCCATACCGGTGCTAACCCAATACGGAATCGCAGCTTCGATCTCCCAATTCAGGGACTTGCACCCGGACATCCACTTCAGCCTGGAGGAGATCGATGGTCTGAACATCCTGCCCGCCTTGGCTGAGCTTCGCTTTGACCTGGCCTTCACGCGCCACAATGACCTGGATCATGAGCAGTTTGCGAGCCTGGAAATTTGTAAAGATACTTTGTTGTTGGTGGTCTCCAAGAGTAGCCGGCATGCCAACCGCGCATCCATCTCGCTCAAAGAGCTTTCCAATGACAATTTCATTGTGTTTGATAAGGTGACAGGCATGTACAGCTTGATCATGGATGCATGTGGCAAAGCCGGGTTTGAGCCCACGGTTTTCTACTCAAGCCAACGCAAGGTGAGCGTTTTCGGCCTGGTAGGGACCAACATTGGACTGGCATTGATGCCGACGAAAATCCACGACTACCACCGGCCTCCCGAGGTCGTTGCCATCCCCCTGGAAGAACACATCGAATGCAATATTGTGCTTGCCTACCTGAAAAATCGACCCCTTCCCAAAACTGCCAGCCTCTTCATCGATTTTATGGAGAAAGTGGCGGTCGAATGCCAGGGCTGATGTGGTCAGGTGAGCCTGGATCTCATTACCTGCAGGGTCAAAAAGCCAGCCCCCGCGGTGACCAGAAAGGCGATCAGGGTGCCGAAGCCCAATCCCACCCTGGGGTAAAAATACCACACCAGCAGCGCATAAATCGGGACGGTGATCATCCCACTGACCATGAGCGACTTTGCGACCGCACTGGCAAAAACCGCCCCACCGCTGCGGTAGGAGATGATCAGGTTCGATAAGAACACCGCCGGGAAGGTGGCGAATATCCCGCCCGCCAGCGGGCCAGCCACTTTGCTCATCAACACGGCAAATGCCACCACCGTCCCGCTGAGCGCGGCCCGGCCGCCAATCTGGGCAGCCGTGTAGCGAGTGGCCTTCCTACCCTGGGAAACAATTTTCATCCCCTTTTCGACAACCAGGAAGCAGCCCACTGCCAGCAGCAGCCAGCCGAGAATTGAGATCCACAGCGCCCGGATGTTCAACACCATCAGCAGGCTTGCCAGGCAGAACCAGGTCAGCAGTGCGCCGGTCAGGGCTGGTGTCAGGCCGCGCCGGGATAGGAAAATAAATACCATCACAAAGATGCCATTCACGCCCATCACCAGGGGGACGATAACGGCAGACTCAGCCGCCCGCTCAGCGCTTTGGGTCTGCCCAATGAAAAGCAGCGTGACGACGATGGTGGACGGCAGCCCGCCGATCAATCCACCCACCTTGCTGCCAAAACGCTCGGCAGCCACACTGCTCATAGTGACCCAGATGCCCCCCACCATCATCGGCGTGAAGATCATGCGGATTAATCCGGGTATTTATTGATCAGCAACCAATACATGCCAAGATTAGTCATCACCTCTGAAAACGCATCGAAATTCACGGGCTTGACCACATAGCTGTTGGCGCCAAGCTCATAAGCCAGTTTTATATCCGGGTCTTCTGCCGAGGATGTCACGACGACAACGGTCATCGTGCGCATCTTGTCGTTCTTTTTTATCTCGCGCAGCACTTCCAACCCGTTGACCTTGGGCAATTTCAGGTCCAACAGCATGATCTTGGGCAGGGTACTTTTTTCGCGCTCACTATATTTGCCGCGGATGAACAGAAAGTCCAGCGCTTCGGCACCGTCTGTCAGGTGAATAAGGTTGTTGGCAAGATTACGCTTCTTCAACGCACGGATCATCAACTCAGCATCCTGCATGTTGTCCTCAACGAGCAGGATCTCAACAATTCCTGGCTTACTCATTTTGTGCCTCCATTCCTGGTAGTGTAAAGTAGAATATTGCGCCCTGCCCGACTTTTCCGTCTGCCCACACGCGCCCGCCATGACGGCTGATCACTCTTTGGACAATTGCCAAACCCACCCCGGTGCCTTCAAACTCACTTTCACTGTGCAGACGTTGGAAGACACCAAACAACTTGTCTGCGTACTGCATATCGAACCCGGCGCCGTTATCGCGCACGGAATAGGTGATCTCGTTTTTGATTTGAGTGCATTCTACTTCGATGATTGACCGTTCTTTCCCGGAGGTAAACTTGAGCGCGTTGGAAAACAGGTTGATCCAAACCTGACGGATCAACGCCACGTCAGCCGTGGCAGGCAAAAGTTTTCCCATGCGAAGATCGATCCGTATGCGGCTTTCGGGCGTGGTCAATTCATCGAATATCGTCTGCACCAACGTCTGCATATCGATCCGGGATATATGCATCTCTGTACGACTCAGGCGGGAAAAGCTCAACAGGTCATCGATCAGTTTGCCCATCCGTTGGGACTCGCTGATGATGACATTGCAGACCCGCTGGCCCTCGGCATCCAGGGCGCCGGCGTAATCTTCCACCAGGATGTTGGTGTACCCGCTGACCGCCCTCAGGGGGGCGCGCAGATCGTGAGAGACCGAATAGGAAAACGCCTCCAGTTCCTTGTTGGCAGCCTCGAGTTGGGTGGTGCGATCGATCACGCGTTCTTCCAAATCTGCATTGAGTTGTCGAATTTCTTCTTCCGCTGCGCTGCGGAGTTTGAGTTCGCGCTCCATCAGGAAGAAGATCGCCAGCGCGCTTGCACTGACGAAGAACCAGCCCTTGTAGGTCTGGATTCGGGTCAGCAGGGAGGGGTCTTGTACCAGCGCCGATACCAGGCTGTCGGAGAAGATGATCCATAATCCACCGAACAGCGCGTATAGCAGGGCGATTCGCAGGGGAACTCGAATATTGGGATTTTTCATAACGGCCTCGAATTCGAATGAACACGAAGAACAGTATTCTACTGTAAATTATGCTGTTCCTGTCATTGCGAAGGCGTTCTTTGCCCGAAGCAGTCTCCTCGTCGAGAGGGTAAACCCACACCGAAAGCAATCAGGTGGAACTGAATTTACTGGCCCGCACTTTGTTTTGATACATGAGCTTATTTTTCCATCATCTGAAAAAATAATCCAACTGCCTTTGGGTCAAATTGTGTTCCGGCCTGGGCGCGGATGTATACCAGCACCTGCTCTTCAAGCCAGCCTTCGCGATACGGACGGTCCGACCGGAGTGCATCCCAAACATCCACAACCGAGAAAAGACGTGCGGATAGCGGGATCTGCTCGCCTTTCAACCCTCGCGGATAGCCTGTGCCGTCCCAGAATGCCGGGTTTACTTCAATGATCGTTCTTTCGGCTAATTTTGTCAGAACAGAGGAAAGAGGGCTGATATTAAAAGTTTTCTGAAATAGTTCATGCTTTGCGCGTAGCGCCTCCTCCGCCGCGCTTGCGCTCCGCTTCAGATATGGAATTCCGGGAAGATTGGGGTGAGGTGGTTGGAGTTTGCTTTTTTGCGCTCATTGCATTTCTCCAGGGGCAACAATTCCAGGTTTGTCGAATGAAGAAGGATTGATTCCGTCTATTTGATGTGATCTATCATGATATTAATTGGATGATGACTGAAGTATAGACCATATCCAACAGAAAAACAATCCTATCCATATCAACAGCATGCCATCCTGGATTTGTTTCATTGCTGGCTCATACCCTATGAACAAGAACAGGCACTCGTGAGCCGCTGGGTCGATGTTCTTGTGGGTGATTCCGCGTTGCAGGTAGAATTTCCCAAGTTAAAACAAAACGGGTGTTCTGCATGGTTATCAGGTCCATTCAACCGTGCCAGCCTTACAAACACCTGGATAAAGTAGTGCCCCCAAAGGGATACTGTATATAGGGATAATACAATGTTGAGAGGGGATGAAAATAAGAATACCCCAGTACGTGCCCCTTATTCCAACTTGCTGATGAAGTATACCTGGGCATTGGCGTAGAACTGGTCAAACACCACGTCGACAGTATCCAGGTCTGCCGCGGCTTCGGCGAATGCTATCAGCATCAGCCCGTTCCAGCCGGTGAGGATTTTGTCATCCGTGCCCGGGCGGGCGCGCCCGGCCCGCGCCGCCAGCAGACGTGCCTGGCAGACTGCCAGGGTGTCCGCCACCAGGTCGGGGCTCAGCTCGAAGCGGGCAGCCAGGCTGGCATCATCCAGGGCACGCTGCAGCACAGTCCGCCCTTCCCAGTTGCCCAGTGCGGTTACCCCGTAAGCAGCCTGGAACAGCGGGTAGTCAGTCTTGAGCGCAGCCTGCAATTCGTCCGCCGTCCAGACGTAGAAACGTCCCTCCTCGCCCTCGGAATCGGCGTCCAGGGATGAGTAAAACCCACCCTCAGGGCCGATCATCTCCCGCTGGACGAAGGCCAGGATTTCGCGGACGATCCGCCGGTAGAAAGGCTGGCCGGTGACCTGCCAGGCGTGCAGATATGCCTGGGCAAGCAAAGCCTGGTCGGGGAGCATCTTTTCGAAGTGGGGGACGAGCCAGCGCTCGTCGGTAGAGTAGCGGGCGAATCCGCCGCCAACGACATCGTACATACCGCCGAGCGCCATGGCCTGTAAAGTTTGCTGCGCCGGCTGGAGGGCCTGGTCATCCCCGCAAAGGTAGCGCTGGAGTAAGAACTCGAGCGCCATCGGCTGGGGGAATTTCGGCGCCCGGCCCCACCCGCCATGGACCGCGTCGTGGGTTTCGATCAGTTTTGCCGCCGCGCTTTCGAGGGCAGCCAGGTCGAATGCGCCGTCTCCGTGCTCCCAGTTAGCCTGGGCCTGCAGCTGCTCCTGGACCTGGCTGCTGATGGTTAGGATCTCGGTGCGTTTTTCCCGCCAGGCCCTGGCGATGGCGTTGAGCACATCCAGAAATGCGGGCAGGTTGTGGCGCCTCACCGGTGGAAAATAGGTGCCGGCGAAGAAGGGCTGCAGGTCGGGAGTCAGGAAAACCGACATCGGCCAACCGCCTGATCCGCTCAGGGCGGTGGTGGCGGTCATATAGATGCTGTCCAGATCGGGCCGTTCCTCTCGGTCGACCTTGATGTTGACGAAGTGGGCATTCATCAGGGCGGCTGTATCGGGGTCCTCGAAGGACTCGTGCGCCATGACGTGGCACCAGTGACAGGCGGCGTAGCCGATGCTCAGGAAGATCGGCCGGTCCTCCCGGCGGGCCAGGTCGAGCGCCTCTGCACCCCAGGAGTGCCAGTCGACCGGGCTTTTGGCGTGCTGCAGGAGATAAGGGGAAGTGGCAGAAGCCAGGCGATTCGTACAAAATCCTTAATCAGGATATCCAGGGGGAACATTTCAAAAAAAACCTTGCCCGATTATACCTATATTTTCTCCACTGCCAGACTACGATAAACCCGATTCCAGTAGATCAGGGGAGGTTCATCGCTGCGGGGGACGCCGCTGGCCTGCACCTCTGCGACGTAAATGGTGTGCGTCCCAGCCTGGTGGCGGGAAGATATCGTACAATCCAACCAGGCCAGGGCATCCGCCAGGATTGGTGCGCATGTTGCTGCGGTCATCCAGGTCCCCTCGGCGAAGCGGTACTCGTCTTTGACCCAGGCAAAGCGCTCTGCCAGGGAGGTCTGATCTTGATGCAGGATGGTTAATTGCTGTGCCCCTTTTGGTCAACTGAACAAAGCCTGCACGTCACCCTTGGTGATGGATTTGAAGAAACTGCCCTCGGCGGCAATCAGTTGTTCCACGAGTTTCTTCTTACGCGCCTGGAGCTCCAGGATCTTCTCTTCAACCGTGTCACGGGCGATGAATTTGTAGATGAAAACCGGTTTCTCCTGTCCGATGCGATGGGCGCGGTCGGCGGCCTGCATTTCGACCGCCGGGTTCCACCACGGGTCGATATGCAGAACGTAGTCAGCGGCAGTCAAGTTCAAGCCCACCCCCCCGGCCTTCAGGCTGATGAGAAAGAATGAGAGCGACGGGTTACCCTGGAATTGGTCCACTCTTTCCTGACGGTTACGTGTCTTGCCGTCCAGATAGGCGTAGGAAAGACCGCGGTTCTGCATTCGTGTGGAAAGCAATTTCAAGGTTTGGACGAATTGCGAGAACACCAGCGCTTTATGCCCTTCGGCTTGGAGCGTATCCATTGTTTCTAGCAGCAGTTCAAACTTGGCTGAATCACCTTTGTAGGTGGGCTCTATGAGCGCCGGATGGATGCATAGTTGGCGCAGGCGCAGCAGGCCTTCCAGGATCTTCATGCGGGCATTTTCCATGCCTGCTTCGTCGATCATGCCAAGCAGCAGGCCGCGGTAGTAATCACGGGTTTGCTGGTACAGTTTACGCTGGGCCGGCTCAAGGTCCGTATAGATGACGCGCTCGGTGCGCGAGGGCAATTCGGGAGCTACCTGTTCCTTGGTGCGGCGCAGCAGGAAGGGGTGGATCATGCGCTTGAGCAGTGCCGCCGTCTCCTCGCTCTGGCGGTTCTCGATCGGCGTGGCGAACTCGCGCTTGAAATATTCCATGCTGCCCAGCAGGCCGGGATTTACAAAGGCGAATTGCGACCACAGTTCAAAAGTATTGTTCTCCACAGGCGTACCGGTCATGGCGAGGCGGTGCTCGGCTTGGATCAGGCGGACAGCTTTGGCGCTCTGTGCCAGCGGATTTTTGATGGCCTGGGACTCATCCAGGATGGCGTAGTGGAAACGGTAGGTGCGCAGGTGTTCGATGTCGCGCAGCATGGTGCCATAGGTGGTCAGGATGACATCGTAGGCGCCGAAGTCGACGGTCTCTTTATTACGGGAGGTGCCAAAATACACCAGGATGCGCAGGTCGGGGATGAATTGGGCGGCCTCGCGCTGCCAGTTCACCAGCAGGCTTTTCGGAACAACCAGTAGCGTCGCGGACCCGGAGCCAGCCCCGGCTTCCTTCAGGGATTGGAGGAAGGCCAGCACCTGGATCGTCTTACCCAGGCCCATATCGTCGGCCAGGATGCCGCCGAAGCCATTGGTGTACAGGAAGTGCAGCCAGTCGAGCCCGGCCTTTTGATAGGGGCGCAGCTCACCGGTAAATCCCCGGGGCACAGGCTGCGGCTGGATGCCGTCCAGCGTTTTCAGGCGTTCGCGCTGCCGGTAGAACTCCGGGGCGATATCCTTCTTGTCCGCATCGGCGAGCAGTTCGTCTACCAGGGATAGCTGCAGATTGCTCAAGCGCAAGCCGGAGCCGGTCTCTTCCCCCAGGGCGAAGAGGTGTTTGTATCGTTCCAACCAGGCTTCGGGGATCTGGCCGATGGAGCCGTCGGCTAGCTTGATGTAGTGGTCACCTTTGCGGAGCGCCTTGCGAACCTCCGCCAGGGAGATTTCCTGGTCGCCGTATTGGACGATGGTTTCCAGTTCGAACCAGTCGAGACCGGAGTTGACGTTGACGCGCAGGACAGGGGTGTTGCGGTTGACCTTGCCCAGGGCGGAGGTATCGCCGAAGATCTCGAAACCGGCCTGGGTGAGGGCGGGGATGCTGTGCACGAGAAAATCGTAGGGGTGCAGGCGGGCGCGTATCTCGAACGTGCCGTAGGGAAATTCGCGACCGGCGCGCTTCAGGCCGTAGCGGGCGTCGGTTAATAAATCATAGAACTGCGTCTCCCGCTCCGGCTGGCGGTGGATGCGCAGCAGGGTCCAGGAGTCGGGCAGGCTCATCGTGGCGAGGGGGGCCGGATTTGGGTCCGCCTGAAGTTCGTGGTCGTCGTAACCGAATCGCATTTCGGCGCGCAGCGTTTCGCCATCGGTGCGTAGGTACAGGCGCGGGATGGGGTCCGACGTGATATCTTCATAGTCTACCATGTCACCATGGACCGGGACGCGCGCTGCAATCTGGTGGAAGTATTTCCGGCGGAAGTTTTCTTCTTCGCCGGTGGGGATCTCAATTGGCAGGGCAGCCAGCACGGGAATGCTTTCCGGGTTGCGGACGGGTGCAATGGTGCTGCCGAGCAGAACCCACGCAGGGTCATCGGTCACGAGTTGCACGTTGGATTTGGCGGAGGCGTAGACCCGGTCTTCCAATTGCAGGCCAGCCTCCAGGGTTACTTTGTCGCCGCTGCGGGCCAGGATGGCCTGGATTTCCACCGGTTCGGTGACAATGTTCAGGCGGGCCCCCGCTTTCCGGCGCGCCGCGCTGCTGAAGATGGGAATTCCCATTTTGGCCAGCATGGGCAGGTAGGCTGCAAAGCCTGAAAATTCACCGTAATACCGCCGCTGGTGGACGACGAAGTTAAAAAAGGCGCACCCCTCCGGTGGCAGGTTCAGGCAGCCGTTGGGGTTGACCGGTTGCTGCGGCGTTTCAGAGAAGGTGATCCACTGGCGGTCCCGGTCGAGCAGGTCATTCAATTGGGCCGGTTCTGCGCCTCGCATGGTGTGTAGGACGTCCCACGCACTGGCCTTGACCAGGCCGGGGAGCAGGTAGAAAGCGGAGCGGCCATAGTAATCGGCCTGGTACAGCAGGAAGAAGGCCGCATATTTTTGGGTCTTGCCGCTGCCCTGCCTGCGGGGCGCCTGTTCGAGCGCCTGATCGAGACGGTATTGCCAGTCATCCTGGAGCTCGCCCGTTTTGAGATACTCGCTTACTGCCAGCGTAGCAGCCACCATGTGTTTGCATATCTGAGCTACTTCCGCCTGCGGACAAGTGCAGGAGAAAAGCAGTTGTCCCTGCCGTTTATGGCGGATCTCAACCTCGTAGGTGTCATAATTCCCCTCGACTTCGCAAATAGCAAGATCACCATCAATCTCGATCTCCATCACATGCCCGCTGCGGAAGTATTCCTGTCCGCGCTGGATCGTTTTATAGTCTGTATAGCGCTGGAAAGAGAAGTTCTGCAGGATGTCTGGGGTAAGGATGGGCATACGGGCTCCGAATTCCCCTTGATTATATTACCTGTTAGGTAAAGACAGAGGACTCTCATCCATGAAAATAAAATTAAAAGGAAAATCCCTGATCAAAGTCAGGGATTCTCTCTTTGTAATGTCTTGAGCTTGCGTTTTCATCGATCCATCAAGATCCTTTGTGCGCCAGGTTGGATGACGAGGATGTTCCCGGTCCCATCATAATGATATGCAGGTCCTGATGGCGATATCCACCAGGTTCTCGCGGATATCCGCACGGCTGTGCCACTTCCGGCTGTCCCAGGTAACCGCGCTCAGGTCATCCCCGCCGTAGAGGATCTGGCCCAATTTTACATTTCTGAATTTGGCCACGGCAAAAAAAGCCGCCGCTTCCATCTCTACCGTGACACAGCCTTCCGATTTTCGCAGTTCGATCTTTTTCTCTGTCTCCCGGTAGAACGAATCACTGGTCCAGGTTTTAGCCTTTATATAATCGATACCGGATCGCTTAAACTCTGCCTCGATCTTTGCGACCACTTCCGGGTTGCATTCGACCTCCCTCGCCGGGGGGAGATAATGATAGGAAACGCCCTCATCCCGTACCGCGGATATTGGGATGACCAGGTGCCCGACGGCGATGTCTTTCCGCAGCACGCCCGCGCCGCCGCAGACGATGAATTTGGTGAACCCCAGGGCGATCAGCTCATCCAGGAAGGCAGCCGAGCCGGCAGCGCCAACATAGCCCGGAAATAAATGCACCTTTTTGCCCATGGTCTCCATTTCATAGATTGGAAGGTCCAGGGTCTCACAATTCAAGAATTGGATTGCCTTTATCACCCCCTGCTTTTCCATATCCTCAAGGACTTCACGAAAAAATGTGATCACGCAATACTCATACCCCTCCGTTTTTTTATGGGAGAAAGATGGCTCGATCTTTGCGACCGGCGTATCGTCAAATTCCAATATCGGGTATTTTTCTTTTTTCATGAAGTGCTCCATTAGCGGTTTGAATGCCGACTGGCTGGATTCGAGCTGTGTCAGGTGGGAGCGTCTTGCGCCTTTATTATAATGCTACGCAATAACCGGCGTGCGCTCAAATTTCTCGTATATTTTCTTCTTGTTCGAGAATTTTTTGCACCTGTTCAGCCACCATCCTGGCAATCCTGCGGCAGTTGGTCACGCCATCACTGTCGATGTATTTTCCGACACCAGCCATGCACGAGAAATCACATTGGGTGATGGCCTGGCATTGGGTGCTCCCAAATTCCGCGCGAAACCATTTTGAAAGGCGGTGCCCGGTATTGAGAGCCCGGTTGAATTTGTTCACCCCATCCGGAAAAGCATTTCCACCGCTGACCATGAGCGCCAGCATGCGCATCACGCGCAGGTAGCTGTTTTCGATTTCGCCGATCTTCAGTCCAATGGCCATCACGCCGGCGGTATAGGCGCCGCAGGTCAATCCTTTGAACAATGTTCCACCCATAAAGGCGGATGTGGCATCGAGCAGCTCCTGGTTGACCGGAATGATATTGCCCAGGTGTTGAAATACAGCATGAGCACAGTGAAAATGGTGTTGTGCCAGGTAACCGTACAGGCAGGAATATGCTTTTCGTCCTTCGGTAGGAATATCCGAGCGGTGATCACCTTCGATGGTTTCGGCCAGAAGTTCCGCTGAATGACGGACAGCATGGATGCAGCGAACAGGAAAGCGGGGGTTCTGAATAACCTTGCATAACGAGGCGGCGTTTTCATCGGAAAAACGCTGATAGTATTCATGGCCAAGGTCAAAGATCTGCGGCAGTCCATCGATCATCCCCCTCAGACCGTGGCGCAAGCCCAGAATGACCAATGGAGAGGTGATGCCGCCACATTCGAAGCCGGTATTGCCTATGCCCCCAGGCATGCCGGCCATCAACCTGACGAGGTCTTCCCGTTGGGTATGGTTGATATCCAGTACGGTTTGCATCACGGCGGGAGCACAATGGCCCATGCGTAAAAGGTTATCCAGGCCGCGTGCCCGATAGGCAGGTTTTCTTTTCGTACTCAGGTTATATTTCATGATTCCCCTCCCAGTTTTTCATTGGAAAAGGTCTTTCCCAGTTCGTATGCCCGCTCCAGGTAGCCCTGCCTCGTCTTATCATCCGTCGAGGACACTTGATAGAAATAGACGTGCTCAACCTTTTTGACCCCGGGGTAGCGCAAGCCCCAATCATCGATGATGTGTTTCATCGGCATTGCGAGGGCGTTTGTGTAATTCTCCTCGCTGAAAAGGGTGGTGTTGATGATGAGAGCCTTGTCGTGGTGCAGCAGCGGGACCCGGCCTTTCATTTCCCCGCGCCAGCCTTCCATGGTCAACCCATAGGCATCACCGTAGGAGAATACCCGCTCGAACCAGCCCTTCATGATCGCAGGAAAGTGGCACCAGAAAACTGGAGAAATAAAAGCGAGACCCTGGGCGCCTGCTACCTTCTCCCATTGCTCGATCACATCCTTGGGTCTGTGAGCATGGATGAACCTGGCGACTGCCCGGGAATCCTTGTTCTTCAGCCAGAGCGAGGCAGCGAACCGCTGGAGCGGACCTCCCGCGGAGTCGAGCACGTGCTGCTTGAGGTTCATCTCATCGAGGATCTCCAGCGGCATACTTTCGTGCACATAACTGGCAAAATCCTGTGTGTGAAAAACCGGGTTGAAGCGGATGGCGTACAGGTCCACCACTTCACTGGTGTGGCCGGCATCCTCGAGCCCTCTGGTGAACTGCCTGAGAATGGCATGACAGAAGGACTTGGAATTGGGGTGAGCAAATACAGTCAGGACTTTCATTGGGCCCTCCTTTGGGTCGCCAGGGGTGCGGGTCGTAGCCCGTACCCCACGATTACGCCAAGAACAATGCTTAGAATCAGGTGCATGACGAAGGATCCACCGAACCATTGCAAAGTCGAAGGCGCATCCATATTGAGCAAGATAGGTGTGGTTGCAAGGATTGGTTGGCTCAGGAGCTCTACATACACAAATGCTGCGATGGTGATCTTCTTCAGAGAGCCCCCGCGCAGAGCAGGCAGCCTGGTCACGGCTGCTCCAAAGATGATGCCGAACAGCGGACCCACCACATAGTGCGTCATCACGCCGGTTGGAACGCCACCGGCAACCTGGGCGCCGAACACCGCCAGGAAGCGTGACACCGTATCTCCGACGATGGAAAAGCACAGCACAGCGGGCTGCCTGAGCACCAGCAGGACTCCCATGAGCAGGAGGTCCATGACCAGCGTGCCGGCCAGGCCGCCGATCGTTCCCCATCCCAGGCCCTTCAAAAAGCTGGTGGAGGGGTTCCGGGCGGCGCCGTGTGCAGTGCTATCAAGTGTATTTTCCATGCTTGCATCTCCATCACAAGAGATTGTTCTGTTCCATCAAAAAAAGGTGCTGATCGCTCTGGCAGCGGTCCGGGAAGGGATGGTTCCCGATCCATGTTCCTGGGTGGGAACCATCCCTGTTTGCCGGCCTGTCTACTTCTTCTTCAGCGCACCGCCCATAAGGATCATTCCCAGGGCGAGCATCAGGATCGCAAAGATGGGCATTTCGAAAGAGAGGTGCAGGTACGGGCTCACAATTTCCAGCCCCCCCGCCACCAGGACAAGGATGCCGATCGTGGTGGTGAAGCCGCTGGTGGGCCGCCCGGTCAATGACCGGGCCACATTCAAGCCGATGAGGATCAAGCCGATGCCGATCGCGCCCGTGCCATTCGGCAAGAACTTGAACATCTCGGTGATTCCCAACAGGATGAAGATGGCACCCCAGGCGATGGCTTCAAGATCGAGAGTAGACGTGCGTGTGTTTTCCATTTTTTCCTCCACAAATGTTGTCTGGTTTTGAATGCTTTCTTAGGCCTGAGCCCTTGCCTTAGCGCTGAAAGCGCATGCCCGCGCCTGGTGGGCTTTCCAGCCCGGCCACCAGGTCGTGTGCCAGGCGTGGAGCCGGGCAAAGATCGAGTGCGGCCGTTTCATCGCCAACCGGCGGATGGGGCAATCTGCGCAGCGGTGAACCTTCTCGATGAGGAATGCGCTCATGGCTATGTTTCCGAGATCAGGATTGAGCTTTATTTTTTTCTCCATTTTGAATTCTCCTTTTAGTTTTTATTAAGATTATTTCTTTTGCCCGACCTCGCTCACCGAGAGCAGGGTCAGGTTCAGAGCATAGATTTTGTTCAGGGTGCCCATGAGAGCGGCCTGGTCTTTGATGTACCCGGAAAGGATCATTTCACCGTTATCCAACAGCTTCATCTCAAGTCCTTCCAACCAATCCGACCAGCTTTCATCGAGGTGACCTTTGATGCGGATCTCAAAGCATCCTGCATGTGCGCCAGTGGAAAGTGCGCCTTGTTTCTTTATGTTGGGTGAATTCTTCATATTTGCCATGTTATCTCTTGACCCTACTATATCAATTTCTCAGTCAGGGGTCATCGTCCCAAGGTTGTAGATGGGGTTGTATTTTTAGGAAGAGAAAGGGACGCCTGTATAGGTTTTGGCTTACTCACAAAATGAAAAAAGCCGGCTGAGGACCACGTCCACAGCCAGCCTGTCAAGGCATCCCTCTTTAGCCGCTTAATCGAATATTTTCAGTTCTTTCCCGATGGCCAGGGCTTGCGTCCTGCTTTCTACCCCCAGCTTGCCATAGATATTGCTGATATGGCGCTTTACGGTGGGGATGGAGATGAACAATTGATCGGCGATATCCTGGTTGGAACAGCCAGCTTCAATGAGCCTGAGTACTTCTATCTCACGCAGTGTCAGTGGCTTGATTAGAAGTTGAGATAGAGGCTGCGTTTTGCCAGCAGCCTTTTCAATTACAGACAGCAGGTCGGTGACATACTCCGTTTCAATCTGCCGCGATCTGGCCAGGTGTAGCAATCTGGCCATCGGCTCGCCTTCATCCACAAAGGTGCGAGTGTACCTTTCTGGCTTGGCAAGGGATAGAGCCCGTTTCAGAACCACCAGGGCCTGCTCCGTCTCTTTTCTGCCCTGAAAGATAAGTGCTTGAAGAACCAGGACTTCTATAACTCGCCGGGATCGCTTGCCAGCTTCAGCTTTCTGAAGCAAGCGCTTACTAAGGAGCATGGCAGCGTCATAATTTCCTTGGGCCAGGAGCAAATGTAGCAGAGCCAGGAATTCAGGTTCGCGCAGGTAGGGAATTTCATCATTGATGGTGATACCACTCTCGTGAACGATATGGGAAGCTTTCTCCAGATTCCCTTGAGCAATCCACAAGCACACTAAGGCGCATTTAATCCTTACGATATACTTGAACGCAAAATGATGCTCTTTCGTTAATTTTTCAGCGATATTCATGTGTTCTACAGCAGTTACCGCATTCCCTCGAACGTGCTCCAGGCGCGCCAACACCATTGAACCTGTTGCTTGAAAGGCTTGATATCCCCATTGTCGACAGAGTGCGATACAACTATGGACTTGTTCCAATGCGGCTTCCAGGTTGTTCCATTCATAGGATACCTGGCTCAACTCCGCATAGACTTCTCCGGCTGTTACCGACTTTCTACCATCCGGGCGTGTCGCTATCTGTAAGGTCTCAGTATATATGTCAGCAGCTTGATGGAGCAGACCCAGTTCCATAAATATCCTACCCAGAGCGCAATTGACAACCATGACCACGTGAACATCGCCGGCAGCCTGGCCGAGCTCTTTTGCTTCCGTACAGGCTTGTCGGGCCTCTTCGAGCTCGCCATTCATCAAGCAAGCTTCCCCTAAGAGAGTGGTAGCAATACTGCGGATACTACGAGAGACAATATCAATATCAGGCAAATATTCTATAGCCTGCCGGGCAAAGGTTGCAGTCCGGTCTGTGTCACCAATCATGTGAGAACGATAGGATCGACCGGTAGCAATCGCACCTTGCATGATATTGATTTGTATATCCGTTTCGAGGGGTGAAATCAGTTTCTCGGCGATCTGCAACACTTCTTCCGCTCGTTCAGGCTGCCCGGTAAGAATGAACAACCAGGCCTTGATAATGTGGATCCAGGGATGCATCTGAGAGCGAGATTCAACTGCCTTGATCCAATTGGATAGAGCATTCAATTCCCCGCTTATCAGGAGGAGAGGGCCGTTTCGCTCAATCAACTGGATTACCCTGTCCTGGTCGCCGGCTGTCAGCGAATGGCGAATGGCTTCGGGGACAAGCCCGTTTTGCTCGAGCCACACAGAAGCACGCTGATGCAGCCTGGGAAGCGAACCCGGATAATTTTGTTCCAGGCGCTTGCGTAATACATCCGCGAAGAGATGGTGATAGCGATACCAGCGTCGTTCATCGTCAAGCGGGATCAAAAACAGGTTCATTCCTTCCAGAGTTTCCAATGTGCCTTGCCCATCCACAGGCCCAGCCGTATCCGCGGCTACAACCGCCTCACACAGCGATCCGCACAGGCGATCCAGGATCGAGGTTTGTAGTAAGAAGGCGCTCACCTTCTCGGATTGAAGTTTGAGCACCTCTTCGACCAGGTAGTCCATGACATAGTGATGGCTGCCGGTGAATGCCGCAACGAAGCCGTGAATATCTTTGCAGTTTTGCATTGAAAGGGCTGCCAATTGTAAGCCCGCGATCCATCCTTCTGTGCGTGACTCGAGGGCAGCAAGTTCCTCAGCGGAGAGGCTCAACCCCATCCCTTCGTTCAGGAATACAGTAGCTTCATCCGGTGTAAAGCGCAAATCGGCCTCGCGGATCTCGAAGATCTGGTTGCGAGCCCGCAAGCGAGCGAGCGGCAGAGGCGGATCGGTGCGGGAAAGGATAGCCAGGTGCATGGAAGGAGGCAGGTGACCAAGTAGGAAGGTCAGCCCGGCGTGGATGGCGCTCGCCTCGATGACATGGAAGTCGTCAAGAACCAGCAAAAAATCCTGCTTGTTTTCGGCCAGGGCATTTGCCAGGGGGGTCAAGACAGCTTCATAGTGAGGTGGTTCGGGGGACTGCAGCAGTGGCAAGAGATCCTGCGCCACGCCAGGCAGGATGGCATCCAGGCAAGCCAGGAGATATAGGTAGAAGCGAAGCGGGTCGTTGTCTTCAACATCGAGCGAAAGCCAGGCCAGGGGGATAGATGCGCCAGGTCCTGTGCGCCACTCGGAGAATAGGGTTGTTTTGCCGTAGCCAGCAGGAGCGGAGATCAGCGTGAGAGGTCCGTCCAATCCACGGGCAAGCCGTTCGAGCAGGCGTGGGCGAGATATTAGAGTGGCGCGAACGGGTGGGACAAAAAATTTAGTAGAAAGCAGGGAGCTGTATGCCATAGGCTTATTGTTTCGTTAATCATAGCATACACATCAAAAACCGGGGCGGTTTTTAGCGTTTGAGGTTGATCTGGCTTATGAGCAGCTTGGGAAGGGCAGAAAACAAATACACCCTCGAGTAGGGTGTATTGTATAGAGCATTTAGTCTCTGTGTTCCTGTGCCCCCAACGAGGTTCGAACTCGTGTTTTGGCCTTGAGAGGGCCACGTCCTGGGCCACTAGACAATGGGGGCGGAGCGGTCAGAATTCTACCATCACATCATTCTGCCGTCAAATAGATTGCCCCGCCGGGTGTATGTCAATTTGGGGGCGAGTTGTAGGCAGTCCGCCAGCGCACGTCAAAACGCCTGCTCATGTAGGCAGAACGAACCGGTAGCAACCGTTCAGCGCCGCTGCGGCTCCAACGCATCCCAGCCTGAGCAAAACGATCTTTGAAACGTCTTCCGCCACTTTCGACCGTACCGCTACCAATCACCCAGCCTTCAGAACGCAAATCCATGTATTGCATCCGGTGGTGGTAATGGATGAAATAGCCTGCCTGCTGCTGTAATTCCTCTTTGGCATCGGGGTGCAAATCCGCCAGGGCTAGAATGGTTTGAGCAATTCGATCGGCATGCCCTTGAAACAGTGGGGTTTCTTGTTGTTTGAACCAGCGGCTTGCTTCGGGAGTGCCTTCACCAAAGGCCAGGTGAGCGGCAATTGCCAGATGCTCGGTGGCATGATACCAATCCACCACCTGATGTGCATCGTAGAAATAATCTGCAACCAGGTTCCAAATCCAAACGGCACCATCTCCCACGACCTGCGTGTCGCTGGCCTGATGCCAGGCTCGCCGCTTGGATTCTGTCCACATTTTCTTCCCAAAAGGTTCGGGGCCGCCCAGGTAACTGACATAGGTGATCTTACGAGCATGGGCCAGATCAATCCAGTCCATCGTTTCGGGGTCCAGGGTTGGCGCTTGCTCAACTTCGAAGAAACAGCCAACCTTCAATTCCTTCCAGGCTTCTCCACGGATGTAGATCATGGTTCCGTCCATCGAAGCGCCCAGGCGTACATCCGATTTTGTCTCTACTTTACCCGTTGCCAGACTTTCTACTGTCCCGTTTGCCCGTTCATCTTCCTGTGCTTCCACCCGCTTCAACGCTTCCCCCCAATGCTGCGTCAGCCGCCAAACACTGTTTTCGGAAATCTCAATCTGCGCCAATTCCAACAATGCTTCCTGCGCTTCGCTAAACGTCAATTTGGCACTATACTTCACCGCTAACCGGGCTACCCCCTCGCTCCAATTCTTGTCATGCAACCGCAGCTGCCTATCCAGGGGGAAAAAGCCGCTCCTTGCACTTCGGGCAGTAGTAGTAGCCTCGCTCTACATCCAATTCCCCTGTCCGGCTCTCCACTCGTGTTCGCTTCTTGCCTTTGTAACGCATTTCTTGCCCACATTTGGCACATCTCGGCCCTGGCGCTGGTGTCCGCTCAGCCTGGTTCTCTATCGCTACCTGCGCAATCTCTTGCCCAAACTCCTTGCGCAATTCCAATGCGATATCTTCAATTTGTGTCAAATCTGGTTTGGGATTCCGTTCTTCCCATTCCAGGTATTCATCAATCGCTTGCGCTGCTTTGGCTAGAAGCCGAGCTCGTTTCTCTTCTTTGCTCTCCATTTTGGCTGCCTCCTGTGTGGTTTTCTGCCAGCCTTATTTTCTCACATTCCGCGCCCCAAAACTGACATACACCCGCCCCGCCGGTCAGCTCAAGCGGGTGATCTTTCCCGTTGCGGCCGTGTCATAGCCTCCCAGGCTGGTGATGGCAGCCTTCGCTTGTGGTGATTGCAGCCAGTTTACCAGCGCCTGGACGGCCGGCATTTGCCACCGGTCACCCGGAATCACCAGGTCGTATGCCTCGGTGGTCAGGTTGGTAAAGCCCAGGCCAAAAGCCAGCGCCGCGGTCTCGATTCCCAGGCCAACCTGCGCAGCGCCTTCTGCTACCGCCTGGGCTACTTCCGAGTGGGTGGCTTTTTCCAGCGTGTAGCCGTTGATCTCGCCAGGGTGAATGCTCAGCCGCTTGAGCTGCGCATCCAGCCACACCCGCGTCCCCGAGCCAGGGTTGCGATTGACAAAGCACAGCTCAGACCGGGTCAAGTCCTGCAAAGTTACCACCTTCGCCGGGTTTCCCGGAGGCGTGATCAGGCCAATCCGCCGGTACGCCATGGTGACCAGCACGGTAGGCACGCCGGGCAGCAGGCGGCGCACAAAGGGGATATTGTATGTGTCGCTTTCCGCGTCCCATAAGTGACAGCCGCTGAGATCTGCCTTACCCTGGGCCAGCGCCATCAATCCGCCCAGGCTGCCCGTAAAGGTGATGTGCAAGGTGCTGCCGGGCATGATCTCGGCTGCATGCGCCGCCATCATCGCCACTGCCGGGTCGTGGCTGCCGGTAAAGCGCAGGCACGCCGGGGTAGGCTCGGGCAGCTGAGCCGGCTGGGAGCGCCAGCGATCCAGCGCTTGCCGCACAGCCTGTTCGATCTCGTCCGGGGCAAATCCATTCGACAGCCCTTCCAGCAGAAAAGCCTCCGCCTGATGCAGCAGGCGGGCGCGCCGCAGCGGCGTCTCGCGCTCCGACGACAGCTCCCCGGCAACGGTGGTGCCTTGCCCGGCACGGGTATGCACCAGGCCCTGGCGGGATAACTCCTGGTATGCGTGTTGTACTGTTCCTGCGGTGCACTGCCAGCGCCGGCTCATTTCCCTTACCGGGGGCAGTCGATCACCTGGCTTGACCTTGCCGCTCAGGATTTCCTGGCGCACAGCCTCGACGATCTGTAGATACAGGTGGGGTTCATCCATGGTGGATTAAGTATATCACCAGGATAGACAATGATGGTTGTACCCTGGATACCTGACAATCTACATATGCCAGCCTACCACCAATACTGTATAATCGATGTGCTACAAGTATACACTCAGGGGCGCTGCGACTGCATCCCCTGAGATTTTAAACCCTTTGGAGGAGACTATGTACAAGCAGTTATTCCAATGGCTGGGTCTGGCGGTGCTGATCGTCTTGCTCGCTGCCTGCGCCGATGCCGCCACCCCGATTGTGGAAGTCACCGAGGCAGTCGTTGCCACCCCTGAAGTTGTTGTTGCATCCACCTTAGAGCCAACCTTGCCGCCTGTCGAGCCAGGTGTGACCGTTGAGATTGTCACTGCTGCTGAAACCCGCACCGTCACCCTCTCCGAGCTTCAACAGCTCCCGGTCACCGAAGGGTATGCAGGCATTAAAAGCTCCACCGGCCGCATCACCCCACCGGCGCTTTATACCGGTGTTGCCGTCAGCGACCTGGTCGCCCTGGTTGGCGGGATCGACGAGAACATGGGCATCAATGTGGTTGCCGATGATGGCTACTCGATCACCTTCTCTTATAGCCAGCTCATGAGCGGCGAGTTCATCACTTACGATCCGGCGACCGGCAATGAGCTTGCCAGCCCGCCCGAGCTGACCTTGATCGTCGCCTACGCCCGCGATGGTGAGCCGTTGCCCGAGGATAGCGATGGTCTGCTGCGCCTGGCGATTGTCAGCGCCGAGAACAACCAGGTGACCGATGGTCACTGGTCGGTCAAATGGGTGCGGGGGGTCGAGGTGCGCGATTTTGGCGAAGATTGGCTGCTGCACATGGAAGGCGCCACCAGCGGAGATATCGACCGGGCCTCGTTCGAATCATGCAGCGCGCCCGGCTGCCATGTGGCTACCTGGACCGATGACAGCGCCCAGGAATGGAGCGGTGTCTCCCTGTGGCTGTTGGTCGGCTGGATCGATGATGAAATCCAACACGAAGGCCCAGCATTCAATGATGCCCTGGCAAATGGCGGATACACTGTGGATGTGGTCGCCGCCGATGGCTACACCGTCACCTTCGATGCTGTCCGCCTGCTGCGCAATGACAATATCTTCGTAGCCAACAAGGTCAATGGCAATCCGCTGAACGAGGATAACTTCCCCCTGCGCCTGGTGGGCGCTGACCTGGCGCGCAACGAGCGCGTGGGCGCCATTGCCGAGATCATCCTCCACCTGCCTGAAGCCCCTGCTTACGGCACGGAGCCCATCTTCCGCATCTTTGGCCTGGTGACTGCCGAGCAGAACCTGAGCGAGGCTGATCTGCATGGCATGGAAGTGGTCGATATCACTGCCGAGCACCCGCGCAACGGCCCGACGCCTTACACCGGGGTCACCCTGAATGCCCTGCTCACCCTGGCGGGCGTCCAGGAGGGGGCTGCCACGCTGGTATTGACCGCGGCAGATGGCTATGCGGTTGAGCTGCCACTGGCGGATGTGCTTCTCTGCGCCGACTGCCTGCTGGCATTCACCGAGATACCGGGCAGCCTGTACACCGTGATGCCCGGGTTCGAAGGTGGCGCCTGGGTGAAGGAAATCGTCAGCGTTGAAGTCAAATAAACGCATATAAAAAGTAAGGGCGGGTCTCAGACCCGCCCCATGTGTCATTGTGAGCTTCCCTTCGCTACACTCAGGGCAGGCTGTCGGGAAGAGCACCCTCCTCGCAATGACAGTTTCTTTCAGAAAGAAGGGTGCTGTACGCTGTGGAGGTACTCGCCATGATAGATTCTTGTGTAATTAAGTGCGGTGCACTGTAGAGGTACTCACCATGTTTCGGAGATATGCTGTTCCAAGCCTGATAGCTATGTTGCTGTTCACCAGCCTGCTGGCAGGCTGCCGCCCGGCGCCGGCAGAGAAGACGCCCCTGGTGGTGTTCTGCGCCGGCAGCCTGATCCTGCCCTTCGCTGCGCTGGAGCAAGCCTTCGAGAGCCAGCATCCCGCGGTGGACGTGCTCAACGAGTGTCATGGCAGTATCCAGGTGATCCGCCACGTCACCGAGCTGCACGAGCAAATCGACGTGGTCGCCACTGCTGACTACGCCCTCATCCCGATGCTGATGTATGCGGTGGACGACCCGGACAGCGGCCTGCCTTATGCGAGCTGGGCGATCCGCTTTGCCACCAACCACCTGGCCCTGGCTTACGGCCCTCACAGCGACTTTGCCGGTGAGATCAACGCCGAAAATTGGTTCGAGGTGATCACCCGTCCCGGCGTCAGCCTGGGCATTGCCGACCCGCGCTTCGATGCCTCGGGCTACCGGGCTTTGATGGCCCTCAAGCTGGCAGATGGTTATTATGAGCAGCCGGGCATCCTGGATAGCATTATCCAGGACCAGTTCACCACCCCAATCAACGTGTTTCAGGCTGGCTCGCTGGCTTTGATCACCGTCCCCGAAATCCTGGAGACCATCCCCCAGTCCCCGCTGGTGATCCGCGGCGCCAGCATCCAGTTGATCGCCTTGCTCGAATCCGGCGACCTGGACTATGCCTTTGAATATGAGAGCGTCATCCGCCAGCATGAGCTGGAATGGGTGGCGCTGCCTGAGGCGATTAACCTGGGTTCGTCCCAATTCAATGAGCAGTACCAGCAGGTGCAGGTCAATCTAAATTTCCAACGCTTTACCAGCGTGCAGCCGTTTTTCCGCGGCGAGCAGATTGGTTACGGGATTACCATCCCCAGCAATGCTCCTCACCCGCAGGCTGCCCAGCAGTTCATTGCTTTCCTTTTGGGGCCGGAAGGTCAGCAGATCATGGCTGACTACTACCAGCCGCTGTTAGATCCGCTCACCTGTGATTTCCCTGATCTAGTACCTGTGTCACTGCAGGCGTACTGTAGTCCAGATGGCTAAGCCGCGCCGTATTTCCATCCCGCTGATCTTCAGCCTGCTGGGCAGCTTGCTGGTGCTCTTTGTCATCCTGCCTTTGGCTGTTACCGTGCTGTCCACATCGCCGCGCCTGCTGGGGGAAACGCTGGTCGACCGCCAGGTCTTGCGCTCGCTTGGTTTGACCTTTCTGGCGGCTGCCCTGGCGACCGTCCTGGCGCTGGTTTGTGGTGTTCCCCTGGCTTACCTCTTAGCGCGGCGCCAGTTCCCGGGCAAGGGGCTGGTGGAAGGCATCGTCGATCTTCCTATTGTTATCCCTCATACCGCGGCTGGCGTTGCCCTGCTGCTGGTGTTTGGCAGCCGGGGCGTATTCGGGGGGCCGTTTGCTTCCCTGGGCATCCTGTTCGTCGACCGCCTGGGTGGCATCGTGGTAGCCATGCTGTTCGTCAGCCTGCCTTACCTGGTCAACATGGCCCGCACCGCCTTTGCCGGGGTGGATCAGGAACTCGAAGCCGTCGCCCTGGTGGATGGCGCTTCTCCCTGGCAGGTGTTCTGGCAGGTGACCCTGCCACAATCCTGGCGCGGCATCCTCAGCGGGGCGATGATGATGTGGTCGCGCGGCATCTCGGAATTCGGCGCTGTGGTGATCCTGGCTTACCATCCCAGGATTATACCCGTGCTGATCTACGAGCGTTTCGAAGGCTTTGGTCTGCAAGCTGCCCAGCCGGTGGCGGTGATCTTGATCCTCACCGTGCTCATCGTGTTCAGCATTTTGCGCTGGCTGCTCAACCCAAAGCGGGAGGGTCAGGAATAACGGCTGCTGCCAGCAGAAAAGCGGATAAATTAGGGGGCATTTCCTGCTATAATTCCTGATTGTCAACCCTACCATTTGCCCTGTGCGGCTCAAAGTCAGGAGGAAATTGCTATGAAACTCAGTGCGCGCAATGTCATTCTGGGAACCGTCAAGAAGGTCACCCTGGGCGCGGTCAACTGCGAAGTGATCCTGGTCCTGCCCGATGGCACCGAGATCGTCTCGATCATCACCAATACCTCAGCCCAGGCGCTCGGCCTGGAAGAAGGCAAGCCCGCCTACGCGGTGATCAAGGCGTCCAACGTGATGATCGCCGTCGACTGAACTGATCGTTTCCCCAAAACGAATGGGAGGCGAGCCCACCGCATCGCCTCCCATTTGTTTTATTTGTTTCGTTTTACTTGATTTCCCGGATTTTTGTCCGCCACAGCACCAGCGTGGCAAAGACCAGCAGGATGCTGGCGCTGATCACCGCCGTGGCGGGCTCGCCCACCACTTCAGCCACGTTGCCTGCCAGGAATGAGCCCACCGGCATCGAGCCGAAGAACACCAGGGTATAGATGCCCATCACCCGCCCGCGCATCTCGTCGGCGATCTGCGTCTGCACCATGGCATTGGTGACGTTGTTGATCATTACAAAGCCCCAGCCGATGCCGACCATCGCCAGCAGCGCCAGCGGCAGGGCGCGGACGACAGAGAAGATGAGCAGGAAGATGGGCATCACGAAGCTGCCGTAAGTCCACAGGCGGCCGCGAATGTTGCGCATGCCCAGCGCGGCGATCATCAGGGCGCCAATCAGCGAGCCAATGCCGCGCGCCGAGAGCAGAAAACCGTTGGTGGTCGAGTCGCCGTGCAGTACGTTGACCGACCAGGCGGGGACCAGCGTGGCGACCCCGATACCAAAGATGGTGGTGATGCCGATGTTCGTGATCAGCATGCGCACGGATGGATGGCGCAGCACATACACCAGCCCTTCTTTGATATCCCCCAGGCTGGCAATCTTGCGACCTGTACGGGGTACGGGTTTGAGCTTCATCATCAGCAGCGCGGCGATCACTGCCAGGTATGACAGCCCATTCAATGTGAAGCACCACTCCGGGCCTACCCAGGCGTATGCCAACCCGCCCACCGCGGGACCAATCACGATGGCGGAGGTGAACATGGCGGCGTTCAGGGCGATGGCATTGGTCAGCACTTCACGATCCACCATTTCCAGGAGGAATGCCTGCCGGGCGGGGGCGTCGAAAGCGTTGCAGATGCCCAACATAAAAGCCAGGACGATGATGTGCCAGGGCTGCACCAGCCCGGTGAAAGCCAGCAGCGCCAGGATGAACGCCAGCAGCATCATCGCCGATTGAGTGACCACCATCAGCGTGCGGCGGGGGATGCGATCGGCAATCGCCCCGGCGTACAAGGTGAAGATCCAGGACGGCAGGCCGTTGGCCGCGCTCGACGTAACCCAGGAAGGCCGGGCTCTTCGTCAGTTCATATACCAAAAAGCCCTGGGCGGCCGACTGCATCCAGGTGCCGCTCATCGAGATCAACTGCCCGATGAACCACAGCCGGTAGTTGGGGTACCTGAGTGAGGCGAAAGTCTCTTGGATGCTGAAGCGGGGAACGCCTCCGGCTTTGATCACCCCTTTATTCCTCGTCCTCGTCGCTGACTGCCACCCACTGCGTTGCTGGCGGCAGGGTGAGCAGGGTTAGCAGCGCCATGATCATCGCCGAGGTCAGGCACCAGATGCAGACGGCATGGATCACAAACAGCTCGAGGTAGGTCAGGTAGATCGAGAAGACCGTCCCAAAGAGCGCCATGCCGAACAAGGCCGGCCCAGCCAGCGCAGCCAGGCGGTCTGAACGCCAGCGCCGCCAGCCCCACGCCGCCAGCATGGCGGCAAAGCCCAGCGCACCCAGCAGGCCGACCGGGAAAAAACCGAACAACTTGGAATACGAGCTGCTCTGCACCGTGTTGCAGTCGCCGACCGGCCCGCAGATGGCCATCGCCTGGGTGGTCTCCACGTAGGTCAGGTAGAGCGCCACGCCCAGCCCAATGAGCGCCAAGATCGGGATTGCCAGGCCCAGCCAACCTTTGAAGGCTGCCAGCGGCTTGCCCTGGAAGGCGCGCAGTATCGCCAGGATGACCAGTACTACTGTGATTCCCAGTAAAATCATCACCGCCCAGCCCAGCCAGTAGCCATCAAAGACAGTCTCTTCTTCCGTGGGAATCAGGCTGTCAGGATCAAATCTGGTGAAGGGCACCGCCCGTGATAACAGCGCCTCGTGCCCGGTGGGCAGCAGCGGCGGTTCAATCCCGCCCACCGCCAGGTACTCCTCGATCAGGTCGGGCAGCTCGGCGGCGATCTGCTCTGAGCCAACCATGGCTATGTCATTGACCAGCAGCAGGGGGACGTCAATTTCGTCCTTGCTCAGTCCAAAGGCGGTGAATATGGCGTAGAACTCATCCACATCCTCCAGCGTGACCAGTTCCACCATCTGAATATTGAGCTGGTTGCGATATGCCTCCTGCAGCGGCGGCAGGGTGTAGAGCAGCACGGTTTCGCAGTGCGGGCAGCCGTTGCTCCAGAAGAGCAGGCCGTTGATCACCGGCGCGGCGCGCGGCTGCTCGGCTGCCAGGGCGCTGGTGGTAGCTGGGAAGGAGAGGATGATGACCGCCAGCAGCAGGCTGGCAAAGATTCGGCGCATAATTCGACCTCGATAATACAGTAAAATTACGGGGCGTGCCCGCAGACAAGCCCCGCCGCGGGAATTATAACGCGCTTTGGTTAATGTGAGATTACAAGCTGGGGGGAATCATCAACCACAATGGACACAAGGCCGGTAGCAGGTTTGGTTGAGGGCATTCCATCCACGCCACCCTGCCATCACATTTGCCAGCCCGAAATCCAATATCCTCCTATCGTCCTGCGGAAGAGTTCGCAGGGGGCGTTCGCAGAACGCATCGAGAACAATCATCACACCTGAACCCTCATACACCAATATGGATTATTCCCCAATTGCGCTAAGACCGGCAGTGGCAAGCTCACCGCAGCTCGATTAATTGCTGAGATTGGAGATATCTCGGCTTTTGATAACGCCCCCTAGTTGGTCGCCTATGCTGGCCTCAACACAAAAGGAAACCGCTCAGGAACTTCGGTCCATAAAAAGACCTGCATCTCCCTGAAATGGCAATTGTTGTTGCAGCAATGCGCTAGCTGATCCACATCGTTTTTGGAGTACTAAAAAACCAAACCTCTTTTAACCCTGATTATGGCAAGCAATTCGCTTTTTGCCCTTGACATTTAAGACGGTATCCAGGCTCTTGCTCGATCAGCTTCTACAAGGTGCTTCAAACGCACGAAGTACATGCCCCGTACCTAGAACGAGTGAAAACCATCAACAAGGGAGCAGAAAAATTGTTTTCTTATCGTATTATTACATTACCATTCCGAGCCGCGATGATGATTAAAAAGATAACTGCAAAAACTATACATAACGTAAAGAAGCCTATTACTCTAGACAAAAATATCAATAATCTAAATTCTTCTGGCCTGTCTTGCTGTGCTTTTAGGCGTTTCGAGTAATTTTCACCAAATATGGTTGAGTATATAGAATGGTCAATATCTTCATCGCTCATGTTGAAGCCTTTAAACATTTTCTGTTGCATCTTCGCACGAAACCGAACCACTTTGTGAGGAAAGAACCCAAAAACTATACCAATGATCAGGGCAGGAAGAAAAATGATAAACCACCAATATGAAAAATTTGATTCCATAAATCACCTCAACAACTTACAAAAATTTTTGATAGTTTTCTATACCACAATTGAACCTGCCTAAGGTCGATCCATATTGAAAACATCATACAGGTTGAATTCTAAAGGGAGCCACGTATAGTTTATTCCAACATGACCTTCACCAGGTATCGGAGGTGGTATAGCAATTCCAAGACCTATAGTAACCGTGCCTCCTTTGATCTTTTCCCCTGTTGATAGATCCTTAAAAAATACACCCTCATAACCTACTGATCCATCAAGCTCAACACTGCCTCCCAACACCATGCTCACTCCTCTAACTTGATCGATACTTTCCGCTTCCGTAGCGGTAAAAAATGCAGATCCCTCCGCTGCTGGTGGCGGTAATGGCGGTACTGCCAAGATGGTCGGTGAGCAGGAAATACAGCGTGCCATCCCCCTTGCGCAGCGCCACCCGCTGGCCTGCCGCAGCATAATACTTTTTCATCGTGCAGGTTGAATCGATACATTCCCGTTCCAGGTAGCTGCCAATATAGGTGGTGATAGTGCTGCCCACCTCTGTCCTTATCCGGTTGCCATCCCCATCATAATAATATGTAGCCAGGACGTCGTTGCCGCGCTTGATCTGCACCAGCCGGTTCTCGGCGTCATAGATCAGGGTGTAGGTGATCCCGCCCACCGTGCGCGTGGTCTGGTTGCCGTTCTGGTCGTAGCCGTAGCTGTTGCCGTTCGAGGTGCTGGTCACAGCGTGCTTGTGGGCGCTATCGCCGTAGGTGTAGCTCACCCCGGCGTTGCTGGACAGGTTGCCGGTGTCGGGGTTGTAGGCGTAGTTCTGCAAGCTGTAGGTGCCGCCGGTGCCGCCGCCGCTGGCAATCGCACTGGTCAGCCGATCCAGGTTGTCATATCCGAAGGTCTGAGTTTGCGTGCCGCCAGCATTGTAGTCGGTGATGCTGAGCAGCACGACCTTGACCTTTGACCCCGCATACCCTACCATGGATCACTCCCAAATCGAGACATGCACGGCGGCAGTTTGGCATACGAATATCATACAAGAACTTGCGCAGAGCGGTGCGTTCTAGCGAACGCACCATACGAACTGCCTCGCTTTCAATTTTATGCATCCTTCATACTGACCATAGCCGATTTTTTGCGAGAATCAATCTACCGGCATTGCCTCTGTAAACAGCAGGCCACAATCTGGATACCCAAGTCGTTGTTATCGCGTGTGATTTACCTCGTATCGTTCGCAATACCCCAACCAACAACAGTATAACCATCTAAGTATGCGATAGTTCCTTTTTCCAAATCAATTACTACAACAGAATACCTGTCATGCTCAGATGTTGCAGAATAATCATTGAGTGACAACGCAATGAAACGCCCATCTGGAGAAAATCTCGCTGGGCCTGCTGAATCGGGTAAGTCTAAGCAGTAATCTCGGACCTCCATGCTTTGGTAGTTGAAAATATAAAACCAATTTGGGCCGCCAATAGGGCTCGAGTAACCAGCTCGCTGGAGTGCAAGCAAGCCCTCATCTGAACCAATCCCTAACAGATAAAGCGGCAACAGGTGTTCTGGTAAAATGATTCGCTTCATCACCTCGGCGTACTGCATCTCTTCACCCGCCAAAAAGATATCCAACCCAAGCGCGACATCGATCCCATCAGGGCGAGCCACTGTCACAGCGAATTTACTTTCATCGTAAATCCATATCGGCTTTATGCTCTGCAATTCCAGATAATCTATCTCATTCAGCCATTGGAATACAGGTATCTCTATTTCTTGCGAGTAATCGTAAAGGTAATCGACGAGATTTAATCTCCCATACATTGCATAGGAACGCCCACCAATGTTCATGGAACCGTAATAATAACGGCCTTCTATCGGACTGCCCACCAGATATGTGAGATGTTGCTGATCAAGCGTGAAAGGATTGATGCTGGTAAAGGGGAAGTAATCCCAAATCTCTAATTCTTCAGCAAGTGGCGAGCCGACAATGAACATCTCATTTTCCGAGGCCCAAACAGCGTAGTTGTTTTTAGCAATCGGTATGACCGGCCATTGCTGTTGCCCATCTAGCGAACTGATCCAGAGCATGAAGTGATATTCATCGTCGCCAGGGCGATAATAAGAAATCCACTTATGATCAGGGCTGACTTGGTACGCTAATAGTTCATCTTCTAGAATAGGTTGAGGTATCAAATCTCCAGGTGAAATGATCAAGGGGAGTGATGACACTGCAGGATAGCTATTAACGGTACCTTGTAACAGTAAGAGACGTAAATCTTGAGGTATTTCTAGATCATCGAATGATACAACCTGTTGAGACGGACATATCGTTTTTAGAACTGGAGAAAATATCTCTTGAACGGGTGTAGCTGTCACTATACTCGTAGGTGTATATAACTGAACTGGTTCAGTTGGTGGCAGTTGAGTGCTGGTAATTGTTGGTTGATGTGTAGTTACACTTGTTGGCATAGAAGGAATGATCACCGGCGTCATTGTTAGTGCTGTGGTGGGCAACATCGGTGAGGCGGAGAATGATTGAGAAGATGTACAGCCAGCGACCATAATAAGGAGAAGTAAAACCAAACTCAATAATTGTTTCATGATTTGATTGTCTCCCTCTCTCTCTGAAGCAGGCATAGTTAATATCCAAAAAAGAGTACCTTGTTTTCCACTGGAATATTAACATAAAAAACAACAACATAATTAAAATTTTCTGTGTTATCCCACCATTTATTTACCATATGGTCATTTCTATATAGAGGACCCGTGTACCAATAATCCTCCACTTTGGAGGTGGCTATGCTCCATGTATAATCATCAAATCCAACTTGGTACCTATCTCGATCTGCTTGTGTCCACGCCCCGCTGCTGTCCCTTTTAGGGTTAAAGAACGCTGTGAATGTGGATAGGTCTTGAGCCGTAATCCCATCAGCATCTGTAAAGAGATAAACCATTAATCCTATCATAGCTTTAAGACCATTCACGCGATCGGCCTCAGGATTTGATGTGACATTTAACAGGCCTACTCCCTCTCCGATTAGTAATATCGTAATCAGAGTCCTGACATCCGGACACCCCGATCCCCACCAACCACCTTGACATATCCATTCCCAGACTCTAGCGGATCGTTCCACGCGCCATTCTTCATTAGTGTACCCATCTGGTATGACTCCCCAATCCGATATATCGTCATCTAATGGAGGATCAGGAAGGGGAATAATTCCATCCCCATTTGGATCTGCTTCCTGGCAGTCTTCAAGGGTTGCATGAGAACCCTGCAATCCACAGTTTAAATTATGGCCTAACGGATCGATATACTTCACTGGTGAATTGTTCACATAGGCATACCTATCCCACGCCTGTGAGCCTTGCTGCTGCGGGATGACAGTATCCGGCGAGACAAAACGTCCTAACTGGGAACACTTATCTTAACCACCTCCTCAGGAAATATCCTCCTGAGAGTAGAATATGGATGCCAGTCGCACATTCTCACTCACAGGAGGTAATCCCATGCTATCCCAAATCGACGAGTTCGTCAACTGGGTGCGCAGGCGCAATCCGCAGGCGCGCACCTGGCGCGATTACTCCTACGACCTCCAGCAGTTCGCCCAGGTCACCGGAGATATTCCGCTGGCTTCCGTCACCATTCGTCACATCGACGCCTTCATTCAGCAGCAGACCGACCAGGGCCGCAAAGCCACAACCCGCAACCGCCGGTTGGCTGCCGTCCAAGCCTTCTATACCTACTGGATGGATGAAGACACCTCGCTCGTCTGCCCCATCCTGCCTCACCGGCACCATGCCCGCGAGCCCCAACCCCTGCCGCGTCCCGTCCAGGAAGAAGACCTGCAGAAGTTCTTTGCTGTTATCACTGACCCGCGCGACCGGGCCATGTTCATCCTTATGCTGCGCTGCGGCCTGCGCATCTCGGAGGTGGCCGCCATGCGCCTCACTGACATTTACCTGAAAGATGCCCATCCTCACCTCATCGTGCGCGGTAAAGGTTCCCGCGAGCGCACCGTCTACCTCTCATCTCAGGCCAAACAGGCTCTGCGCGCCTACCTGCTCGTCCGCCCAAAAACGACCAGCGACTTCGTGTTTCTCAGCTACCAGCTCGACGGCATGTCCACCACCGCCATCCACAAGCGCCTGATGCGCTACCGGGAAGCTTCCGGCGTTCACATTACCTGCCACCGCCTGCGCCATACCTTTGCCAACGATCTGCTCTCGGTCGATACCCCGGTCACCTCCATCCAGGCGCTCCTGGGTCACCGCTGGCTGGAGACTACCCAGATCTACGTCCAGGCCAACGACCGCAAGGTCCAGGCGGACTATTTCGCCGCCTGCTTGAAACTGGAAGGCTGGATGGTTGAACCGAACTGGTTTCAAGGGGGTGTTTCATGAGCCCGGCCCGCAAACACTGCGACATAATGTCCGAGCGTTACGACCAGGCGCTGGCATACGGTCACGATAAACACCTGCCTGCCGGTGTGCCCCGTCCCAAACCCACCTCGTTCTGGCCTGCTGAAAATGTCGAGTTGCTCAGCCGCTATGCTGAATGGCTTTCCGGTGGGGGAGCCAGCACCGAAGTCATCCGCAATATCTACATCCCTATGGCCGGGCACGTCCTCGGTCTGGCGCTCAAGCCTCACGCACAGCTCGACCTGGATAATGATATACAACCCGTTTTGGAGTTTGTCCTCGCCAAAGGAGCCGGTACAGACTGGAGCAAGATATGCCGGTATTCGCTGGCAAGATTCCGCCGCTTCCTGCTGCATACTCGCGGCCAGAGCGAGAGTAAGATCCATCCCTTCCAGGTGGCTGAACGTACCGAAGGCCTGCCCGAGTGGCTGGTGACCCAATTGGAACGCTGGCAGCGCCTGCAGCAGCGCAACTGGCGCACCGCTCGCCTGCAGGAGAATATCCGCCGCTTCTGGTGCGGTCACCTGCGCACCTGGCGTTACTTCTGTCAGGAAAAAGGGGTCCAGGAGCTTGCCGACTTGAAGCGCACTCACATCACCGATTATGCCGCCTACCGGATCGAGCTCGGCAAAGCAGTCTCTACCGTCAACGGCGACATGCGCTCCCTGCATGGCTTCTTGCGTTTCCTACAGGAAGAAGGTTTCCTGGTGCCCCAAGCCCTGCTCCGTCAGCACTGCTTGAAGCAGCCCGACCGCCTGCCCCAGCACCTGACCGACGAACAGGTGCGCCTGCTGCGAACGGACTTCGAAGAGCGGGTGGCGAAAGCCTGCTATCCTTACCAGAAACGGGATGCACTGCTGACCCGGGCAGCCTTCTACCTGCTCTGGCAGGGGGGCATGCGCAAAGGCGAAGTCGAAGAACTAAGGCTGGAAGATCTGGACCTGGAAGGCAGGAAGCTCTCGGTGAGGAACGGCAAGGGCATGAAAGATCGCACGGTTTTTCTCACCGATACGGTTATCCATTCTCTCCAGGCGTACCTGGTTGTGCGCGGGCAGGGTCCCAGCGATCATGTTTTCCTGTACCGCAACCAGGCGCTCAGTAAGGACCTCATTCATGCCAGGTTGAAAGCTGCCGGAGAGCGGATCGGCGTCCATGTCCACGCTCACCGTTTGCGTCACACCTGCGCCACCCAGCTCCTCAACGCTGGATGCCCGGTTACCAGCATTCAGCAGTTCCTGGGTCACAAGAAGCTCAACACCACGATGGTCTACGCCCGTGCCTATGACGCCACCGTGCAAGCCGATTTCTTCACCGCTATGCAGCGCATCGAGGCCCGCCTCGAGCTAGTCCCCGAGCCTGCGACAAGCGAGCGCTACCAATTGCTCTCCCTCGCCGAACAGCTATTCCAACCTGAGCTGAGCGATGATGTGCGCTTTCACATCGCCGCCCAGATGCGCAGCCTGCTCGATACCGCCTGGCCCATTTCTCCCGATTGGATCCCGCCTCCAGATCGTCCCATCCTGGTTGACATGAAGAGCGCTTGAGAACTTCTATTCGATTGGTAAGGTGCTGTGCCTTTGCCTTCTCTCGGCTACGGCTGTGTTACAATCGCTTTGTGCCGGGGAGGATAGGGCTCCGCTGGAGAGCGACCTGAGCGCCCAGGCTCCCGTTGACAGGGCAGAGAACCCACCGTTCTCTGCCTTCTCTTTCCCCTGTCAATGGGATAAGGCGATAAACTCGAATGATATTGTGAGAATCTATGTCAGTTTTTTGATTTATGTCGTTTTTCTGCTTCATGCCTGATGATTGAATACAACGTGCTTTGAATCTTTTCTCTATAACTCAATTGTGTAAAAATACCTAGAAATATGATAACAACGAATGGTAGCCCACAAATTGCCATCGGTATAATAATTGCTACAGAGCGAAAATCACCTGAGCTGATCCAGAAGTATATACCTATGTCAAGCAATAGAACAATCATTATCCCTATCACAGCCAGAGTCAGCTTAAGTGAAATAGCTAATTTCTCAGTGGTCGTGAGGGTCTTGAAGCCGAACAGCCTGTAAATTACACCAAGTAGTATCAAACCTGCCGCATTAACGACCAACAATGCTAAAATTTGTTCAAATGATATAAATCTAAGATATTCCACTATATCTCCATTTTCACCAATTTATATCAATGTCGAAATCTTGGATTGGTAAACTTTTAGGAATTTCCCTAAACGGACCAACGTATAGGAAATCTATATCGTTTAATAAGGCTGCACCTTGCAAAGGGGCTGATGTCAAGCCAATTGGAGAAAACCATCCAGCGCCAGACAGAACGACACTGGTTCCAGTATCTCTCCCGATCGTAGTTTGTCTACTATATCTAAATCCGTCACCTGATATGGAAATATCAATATTATCATTGGTTTCTCCAGATACTATATCTGATATTCCTGTAGCGAAAGTTGATACTGAAGCAAGGATATTCCCTGCAGTCATTGCCGTTCTAACAGTGGGATTGAGTTCAAATAAACCCATTCCCAAAGCAGCCCCTGCGGGGCCAGTAACAACCACTGGTGCTCCGCCTTCAGGAAGGGCAATTCCAGCCCCACACGTCGCACCTATAGCAGCACTAGCAATATCTCCTGCTGCAATCATCCCATCTAGAGCCATTGCCGCTGAATCAAGCACAGTGGATGTATTATCCAGGAAAGTCGATACAGCATTATTAGTGAGTCCAATTGAATTAAGGGCTGATGTAACTGCTGAAAAAAGGTTAAAACTAAAGTTAAATCCCCAATGCCCAGAAGGGTCAATCATGGTCACGGGGTTATTATTGGAATAAGCATATCTATCCCAGGCTTGGGTACCCTGCATTTTTTCAGGTATAATACTATCCGGCTGTATCCAGCGGTTAAGATAAGGGTCATAAAATCTCGCCCCGTAGTAGTACAACCCCACCTCGGCTTCCCGCTGCCCGGTGTATCTGTATGATGTCGGCGTCGTCCCATAGGTATACCTCGTCCCACCCCAGGGATAATACCTCAGCTCGGCATCGCGCTCCTCCGCTGCTGGTGGCGGTGATGGCGGTACTGCCCAGGTGGTCGGTGAGCAGGAAATACAGCGTGCCATCCCCCTTGCGCAGCGCCACCCGCTGGCCTGCCGCAGAATAATACTTTTTCATCGTGCAGGTTGAATCGATACATTCCCGTTCCAGGTAGCTGCCAATATAGGTGGTGATAGTGCTGCCCACCTCTGTCCTTATCCGGTTGCCATCCCCATCATAATAATATGTAGCCAGGACGTCGTTGCCGCGCTTGATCTGCACCAGCCGGTTCTCGGCGTCATAGATCAGGGTGTAGGTGATCCCGCCCACCGTGCGCGTGGTCTGGTTGCCGTTCGGCGTCGTAGCCGTAGCTGTTGCCGTTCGAAGTGCTGGTCACGGCGTGCTTGTGGGCGCTATCGCCGTAGGTGTAGCTCACCCCGGCATTGCTGGACAGGTTGCCGGTGTCGGGGTTGTAAGCGTAGTTCTTCAGGCTGTAGGTGCCTCCCGTTCCACCGCTGGCAACCGCACTGGTCAACCGATCCAGATTGTCATATCCGAATGTCTGGGTTTGGGTACCACCCGCCTTGTAATCGGTGATGGTCAGCACATTGCCTACTGCGTTATAACTGTAACTCAGATCCTGAAGCGAATCAGTATCTGCTGCTATCCCACCTTCCAGGTTCTGCAACCTTCCGCCCTGCTGCGTCCAGGGGTAGTAGGCATAGCTCTGCCCGAGGGTGTAATTGGCGCCCAGCTCGCGCAGCGTAACCCGCCCGGCAGCATCGTACCACGTGTCATCCACGTAAGTGCTGGTGCCATACACCCGGTCGAGCAGCATCTGCATGTTATAGGTGTAGTTCACCGTCTCGCCTGGGTTCCCGGCGTTATCGGCAGGATATTTCATCCACACCGGCAGGTCGGCCGAGTTGTAGCTCCACTGGGTGCGGAAGTTGCCGCTGCGTCACTGATTGGTAGGTTTCAATCACCCGCCCACGGGCATCATAGCTCCAGGTCGTGTAGCCTGTGCCATCATCCATGCGCATGCGCTGCCCGACCCCGTTCGTCCCCTGGTCGTATGTGTACGCTGACCCCGCGGTGGTCGCCCCGCAGCTCCCGCTGTAGCTCTTGTTTTCCAGCCGGTTGATCAGATCGTAGCTGAGGGTCGTCGTGCAGCCGCGCGCGTCTGCCTGGGTGAGCAAGTTGCCCAGCGCATCGTAAGTATACGACCAATTGCCCATGTCCGGGTCATCCATGCTAAGACTTCCTCCCGGCCAGATCATATTGTAGCACGGTTGAGGCCGTCCCATACATCACCCCCACCAGCCGGTCGGACACATCGTAGGTATAGCCCACGCTCGGCCCATCCGGCGCATCCACCATCACGCTGCGCCCCCAAATGTCGGTGTAGTTAATCGTGGCATGGTTGGCGGCATCTCTGACCGTTGTCTTCAAATATGGCAGTGAACCGCTGTAGCCATCATCATAGGTGTAACTTGTGCTGGTTCCATCCGGCGCCCTGACCGTCAATGGGCGACCCAGCTCGTCCAGCACCGTGTGAGAGTGCATCGCTTGCTTTCATTCCACCCCTGGAAGCCGCTGCCGGCGGTTCACCCCGTAGGGCACGCTCTGCTCCTGCACTGCCCGCACCTGCCCGCCCTCCAGGGCGTAGCCCTGCCAGGAGCTCACCACCACATCCTGGGTTACGGTCGACAGCTCCGCCCCCAGCACCTGCGTCTCCAGCAGCGTCCCCAACCCGCCGTAATATTTACGGATGGTGAAGTAGCGCGTGCCGTCGATGCGCTGGCGCGCTTCGGTGTAGAAGGGATCGCCGCTGCACCCCACCAGTCCGATAATGACCATGCTGATAAATATCTTACACCTAAAAATTTGCAAATGCAACTTTCAGTTTTGTCAGGTTTTGGATACTGCGGTCGGTGAACCAATCACGGCATCCCATGCCTGGCATCCCAAAAAGTACATCAATTTCATTTTGGACTTGTGAAACCAGAACATCTGTGCTACAATACCCTCGGACTGGCGCCCCCTTGCCGGTCCATTTCTTTACGCCCACTGATAACTGATGACTGATGACTGATTACCGACCACCGCCCACCCCGCTCCCTCGCGCACCCCACCTCAGCCTCCCCCTGCCTGCATTCGTTTTCTTCGCTCCTCCATTAAAAAACGCATTGAACCTCATTCAATCCCCCTGACCTCTTTCCCCTCGTACCTTAACAATTTATCTTCTCCGCGTACAGGGCAATGCCAGGTGCCGCGCGGCTGTTGGGTTTCGGGCTGGTCGATGTATGGCAAATGCCTTGAATGGCACGCCCTCAACCACAACCTACGACTGATATCTGAACGCCTCCCCCTATCCCTTATCCCCTTTCCCCTATCACCCTATTCGTGTTGATTCGATTTTTTATCGAAAACGAATGCTGCCATCACAAATCACGACTGAAGTCGTCACTACGATGGCGCTCGGGCGATGTTCCGGTTCCATTCGCGCCCATTGGCGTTATTCGCGGATCACGCTTTGCCTCGCCCCGCCACACCTTATCCTGCCCATCAGGCCTTGTTCAAGTCTCATTCGTGAAGATTAGCGGATTAATGTCACCATCCTCACAAGGGCTGGCTGTCCAACGGCTGTTGGGTTTCGGGCTGGGCGATATAAGGCTTGCGCCTGGAATGGGACGCCCTCAACGCCAACGAAATAATTCATTGAGATTGGTGGAGATTAGCGGATGAATCCCCCCGCATCCATTCGCGCCATTGGCGTAATTAGCGGATAAATCCCTTTTTATTGCCACCACCAAAAAACAGGTGGGTTCAAAAGCAAACTCACCCATGCGTCTCGTAATAATTAGAACAAATATTCTGTTATAATTAACTCAGGGATGGACGATTAACCTGGGATGACCAAAACCTTGCTTTCCCGTCTGCTCGAAGAGCTGCACCGCCTGCCGCTGGCGCCGCGGCTTTTCCAATTCGAGGAATCGCTGCTCGAGTCGCTGCGCCAGGTTGCCGCGCGGAACAGCGCAGCGAAGATGAAGTCGCTGCCGACCTGCTCGAGGCCGCCCTGGCGCAGCGCGGTGCAAACGAAGCGCGCATTCAGGTATGGGAAAGCCTCTCGCCGCGCGAGCAAGAGGTAGTCGCCCTGGCCTGCCTGGGGCGTACCAACCGCCAGATCGCCGCCCGGCTGTACCTCTCCCCCGAAACGATCAAAACCCACATGCGCCACGCCCAGCGCAAATTCGGCGTCGCCAACAAATCCGAGCTGCGCGCCCTGCTGGCTGATTGGGACTTCAACGGCTGGGGTTAACCCCTCCTTCACCCCTTTTATCACCCCTGAGGGGGATTGCCAACCTGCCCCAATCTGCGCTACAGTAAGGGCATGGACGATATCCTGCAGCTTTCTTCGGCTCGTTTGCACCTGGTGCTGGCTGAACGCCACATCCGTCGCCAGGTGATGACCGCCCTGACTGCCCGCCTGGCGCAGCGCGGCGCCGTGCGCCTGCTGGATGGCGGCAACAGCTTCGATGGCTACGGCCTGGCGCGCGCCCTGCACCAGCAGGGCCCCCAATGGCGGGCCGCGCTGGAGCGCATCTCGGTAGCCCGTGCCTTTACCTGCTATCAGATGGCGACGCTGCTGGCCCAGACCGATGCCCTCCCCCGCCCCACCCTGGTGCTCGACCTGCTGGACACCTTCTCCGACGAAAACACCCCCTTTTCCGACCGGCGGCGCTTGTTGGAGCAGTGCCTGGTGCACCTGCAGCGGCTGTGCCGGCCGGCGCAGGTGGCGGTCAGTATCCGCCTGCCGCCCGCCTCCCCCCAGGCAGAGCAGCTTCTTGACCGCCTGACCGCCGCCGTAGTGCAGGCGGACGGCGAGGTATGGAGCTTTGCCACTGCCGCTCCCCAACCCCCGCCGAGGCTGTTCTAGGAGCGCAGCATGGGCCGCACCCTGCCTTCCGTCACCCAGGTTTTCCTGCGCGAGCAGGAATTGTTCGGCCGCTTCCGCCGCGCCCTGCGCCGCAGCGACCAGCACGCCCTGGACGACCTGTTCGCCGCCGCCCACCAGCACCTGGCTGCCGCCGCCTACGCCGCCCACGCCCTGCCGTTCGAGATCTTTCTGCTCGCCATGCTGCTGGAAGAGCACAAGCAGGTGCTGCGCTTGCAAACCCGCCTGGAGCACCTCTACCGCAGCAGCGGCCTGGGCGATCAGTGGGACGAATTCATCCCCATCCGCGTAGAGACGCAAGATTTTGCGTCTCTACCCCCACCTTCCGAGGCGGCTGATCCTGCGGATGGAGGCTGGGCCGCAGACCTGCCCGCCGGGGATTGGGCGGCGGAAGCTCAAGACGACCCCGGTGAGGCCGGCCTGGTCGGAGGAAAGCTCACCCCAAACCCGCCCGCCGGCCCCGCGCCCGGCAAAACCGGCTGAACATGCCCGAGCTGACCGGCTGGCTGTTGGATATTTACCCCGATCCGCAAGCCGGGGCTGCCCTGTGGCTGCTGGGCGAGGACGGCACGCGCCACCGCCTGCAGCAGGATTTCCCGCTCACCTTCTACGCCGCCGGGCCGGCGAACACCTGCGCCAGTTGTGGCAGCTTCCTGCAGGCGCCAGCCCGAAGCGGTGGCACTCTCCGCGCACCGAGCGCCGCGACCTGTTCCGCCCCAGCCGCTGCCCGTGCTGGCGGTCCGGGTGGCCCACCCCGCCCAGCAGCCCGCGCTCTTCCGCCGCGCCGCAACGCTTCCCCGACCTGACCTTCTACGACGCCGACCTTTCCCTGCCGCTGCACCACGCCGCCGCCCACGGCACCTTCCCGCTGGCGCACTGCCGGGTCGAGGCGGATGAGAAGGCAAGATCCACGCCCTGCAGGTGCTGGACTCGCCCTGGGATCTGGAACCCATTCCTCCCCCGCTGCGCCTGCTGCGCCTGGAGCCCGATGTGGACCCGGCCCACGCCCCGCCCAAATATGTGCTGGTGAACGGCAAGCGTCTCTCCTGCCGCCTCAGCCTGGCGCACCCCCGCCCGCTGCTGCTCAACCTGTCCGCCATCCTGCGCCAGCACGACCCCGACCTGCTGCTGACCACTGTGGGGCGACACCTGGCTGCTGCCGCGCCTGCTCGAGCTGGCCAACGCTGGCGCCTCCCGCTGCCGCTCAACCGCGACCCCGGCATGGGCGTGGAGCACCGCCCCGAGCGCACCTATTTTGCCTACGGGCAGGTGATCTACCGCGGGCGGCAGGTCTACCTGTTCGGGCGCTGGCACATCGACGGCTGCAACGCCATGCTCTTCCACGAGTACGGCCTGGACGGCGTCTACGAGCTGGCGCGTGTCACCTCCCTGCCTGTGCAGAGCGCTGCCCGCCTCTCTCCCGGCAGCGGCATCTCTGCCATGCAGATGGTCACCGCCCTGCGCCAGGGGGTCCTGGTGCCCTGGCGCAAGCAGCAGGCCGAGCTGCCCAAGAGCGCCGCTCGAACTGATGCGTTTCGACCAGGGCGGGCTGGTCTACCAGCCAGCCAGGGGCTGCACCGCGACGTGGCCGAGATCGATTTCATCTCCATGTACCCCAGCATCATGCGCCACTTCAACATCTCGCCCGAGACGGTGACGCACCCGGCTGCCGAGGCCCAAGAGCAGAGGGGCAACACAGCCAGGGGGGAGGGGATGGGGTTAGGGGAACCCACCCTGAGCACAGCGAAGGAGCAGAGTGACCGAGAACCCCTCTCCCCCCAGTGGGAGAGGGGCAGGGGTGAGAGGTGATTCCTCCTCCTGCCGCCTCGTCCCCGAGCTCGGCCTCACATCAACCAGGAAAAAGTTGGCCTGATGCCGCTGACACTGGCGCCCCTGCTGGACAAGCGCCTGGCGCTCAAGCTGCGCCTGGCCGAGCTGCCCGCCTGGGACCCGCGCCGCCAGACGTGCAAGGCCCACGCCACCGCGCACAAGTGGCTGCTGGTGACCTGTTTCGGCTACCTGGGCTACAAGAATGCCCGCTTTGGGCGCATCGAGGCCCACCAGGCGGTGACCGCCTACGGGCGCGAGGCGCTGCTGCAGGCCAAGGAGGCCGCCGAAGACCTGGGCTACACCGTGCTGCACATGTACGTGGACGGGCTGTGGGTGCGCACGGCCCGGCGCCTCCCACCCCCAGGATATCCAGCCGCTGCTGCACGAGATCACCGAGCGCACCGGGCTGCCCATCGCGCTGGACGGCATCTACCGCTGGGTGGCATTCCTGCCCTCCCGCGTGGATGCCCGCGTCCCGGTCGCCAACCGCTACTTTGGCTGCTTTCAGGACGGCAGCCTCAAGCTGCCGCGGTCTCGAAGCGCGCCGGGGCGACACCCCGCCCTGGATCGCCCGCCTGCAGATGAGCCTGATCGAAGCCCTTGCAGCTCTGCCGGATGCAGATGCCTGGCCCGCCTGCCTGCCCTGGTGGAGCGCCGGCTGCGCAACGCCCTGGCTGAGCTGCGCCGCGGGCCATCCCCCTCGAGCAGCTGCTCGTCTCGCAGAAGCTGAGCCGCGAGCTGGACGAATACCGCACCCCCTCCCCCGCCGCCCGCGCCGCCACCCAGCTCGCCGCCGTGGGCAAGCACCTGCGCCCCGGCCAGCGCGTGCGCTTCCTGTACACCCTGGGCGAGCCCGGCGTGTATGCCTGGGACCTGCCAACCCCGCCCGACCGCCGCTCGCTGGACCTGGCCCGCTACCAGGAGCTGCTCATCCGCGCCGTGGGAGCGGTAATGCAGCCCTTCGGCATCCAGGAGGACGAATTGCGCCTGCGCGCCCGGGGCAGCGCACCCAATGTAACCTTTTGGCCCATGCTGCGTCTAATAGGTTAAACATCGCCGCGTACACTGTAATCTAATCCAAGCAACGGAGGCTGGTATTCTTATGGGTTTCATCAAGTTTATGGCATCAATGGCAGGTCGCGCCATCCGCATCGTGGCAGGCGTCGTAATGATATTGGTAGGCTTGTTCGTCGTGGAAGGTGCTGGCGGCATCATCCTGGCAGTTGTGGGTCTGGTCATGCTGCTCGCTGGCCTGTTGAACTTCTGCCTGGCTGCCCCGTTGTTCAAAGCGCCGTTTTGGGCCAAAGATATCAAATAAATCGCTGACACGATATCAGTTAGAGGGCAGGTTTCCAAACCTGCCCTCTAACGATTCGTGTTGATTCGTTTTTAACACCAAAACAAATCCCCCTCCTGCTCCCAACATTCCGCTGATCCGCTATCTATCCGTTTACCAGACCACTCCCCGAATAGGGTAAAATTAGACTTCAAGGAGGAACCAACCATGCGGCAATATATCGGGCTGAAAGCCCCTGACTTCACCCTGCCATCGCACCTAGACACCAAGGTCACGCTAAGCGATTACCGCGGCAAAAACGTTGTGCTGGTGTTCTACCCGATGGCCTGGACACCCGTCTGAACGGGCCAGATCCCGTCGTACGAAGCCGACACCGGCAAGTTCGCGGGATTGGACGCCCAGGTTCTGGGCGTAAGCATTGACCATGTACCCTGTTTGGTAGCCTGGGCGGAAAGCCTGGGCGGCATCACCTATCCCCTGCTCAGCGATTTCTGGCCCCACGGCGCAGTCTGCGAGCAGTATGGCGTGTTCCGCGAGGCGGAAGGGCGCTCAGAACGCGCCATCTTCGTCATTGACAAGCGCGGCATCATCCGCTACATCGACATCCACGACATCGACCACCAGCCCGATAATGACGTGGTGCTGGACGTATTACGCCGCATCGACCCCGAGGCTGCCGCGCGCAATCCCCTGCCTGCTCAAGCGCTCGAGGCACCTACCCTGCCGCACGGCGGCATTGTCATGTACTGCACGCGCTGGTGCCCCGCCTGCCGCCGTGCGCGCCTGTGGTTCGAGTCCCACAACCTGAAATATACCGAGGTGGATATCGACTGCTACCCCTGGCGCAGCCGACCAGGTGAAGCGTTGGGCCAACGGCACGCGCACCACCCCCACCTTCGAAATCGACGGCACCATCCTGATCGGCTTCGACGAGCGCAAATTAGCCGCCGCGTTGAATATCAAGCTGCCGTATTAACCGTATGAGACTCTGCCTGATTCCCCTCTGTATTGAGCCAGGCAGCCCCACTGATAATACCCAGCGCTTCAACACCATCCTGGACCAGGTCAGGGAGCAACACCCTGACCTGGTCTGTTTACCCGAGTGCAGCTTTACCGGCTATATGTATGAAGAGGCAGACCTGACCCGTTTTGCCGAGCCAATTCCGGGTCCGACCACCGCAGAGATGTCCCGCCTGGCACGCTTGCATGCTGTCTATCTTTGCTTTGGGCTGCTCGAATCCACCCCGCAGGGGGTGTATGACACAGCCATCCTGCTGGACAAGAGTGGTGCCATCGCCAGCATACACCGCAAGCTCTCAGAGAAACCGCCCTTTGTGAATGGCACTGCGGTAACCAGCGTAGAGACTGAGCTTGGCAAGCTGGGCATGCTGGTCTGCGCTGACCTATTCGAGGCAGAAGTAGTTGCCCAGCTGAATCCTGCGCTGAAATTACTGCTCGTACCGACGGCACGCAGTTTTGATGGACAATCGCCCGACCTTCTTCGCTGGGAGAAGGAAGAACGCCAGGTCTATCTGGATGCAGTGCGGGAGGCAGGAGTGCCCACCGCCATTGTCAACACCCTGGAAAGCGGCCCGGCAGCATCCTTGTTTGGCGGTGCGCTGGTGGTCAATGCGCAAGGGGAGCTGCTGGCCGAATCACCCCATGGCAGCGACGAAATCTTGATCTATGATTTTGCTTAGCGGCTACATCCCCGCCGCCTGAGCCGCACTTACCCCCACTCCTGCGTTAAACGCATACCCGCACCCCGCCAGGGCGGTCTCGACCGCCCCAATCGTTGCCAGTACATCACCCGGCGTATGGGCGCCCATGTGCCCGATGCGGAAGTACTCCGCCTTGATCGCCGGGTGCAGCCCGCCGGCTAACACCACCCCCGCCTGGGAGGCACGCGCCAGGAAGGCAGCGCCTTCTACGCCAGCCGGGTAGCGCGGGGCAGTCAGCGTGTGGGCGGCGAACTCCGCTTGCAAGGGCACCTGCCCCAATCCCAGCGCGGCAATCCCCGCCTGGCACATCCGGCTCAGCAGGTGGTGGCGGGCAAAGCGCCTCTCCAGCCCTTCAGCCAGAATCTGCCCCAGGGCGACATTGAGCGCAAAGACCAGGTTCACCGCCGGCGTCCCAAAATAACTCGGGCGGCGGGCGGCATACGCCTGCATCACCGGCAGCCAGTTCGTCCAGTCCGAATAGTAATTCAACACCGGCGTCTTGCGCCACACAAAGGCTTCCATCGCCCGCGGTCCAGCCACCAGCAATGCCAGCCCCGGCGGTACCCCGATGGCCTTTTGCGAGGCGGTCAATGCCAGGTCCACGCCCCACTCGTCCATGCGCAGCTCTTCACCCGCCACCGAGCAAACCCCATCCACCACCACCAGCACTCCATGCGCACGCCCCAGCGCAGCAATGCCCCGCACATCGGCGATCACCGCCGTGGAAGTATCCACATGGGTGATAGTGATCAGCTTGTAAGTGTCCCGCTCCAGCGCGGCTTGAATCTCTGCCAGCGCTGGTCGCCCACCCACCGGCGCGTTTACCTGGGTAACCTGGGCACCATAACGCGTCAGTAATGTAGCATAACGCTCACTGAAATAACCGGTATTGACCACCAGCACCTTATCACCCGGTTCGACCAGGTTGGCGCCAGCGCAGTCCATCGCCAGGGTGCCGGAACCCGCCAGCACAAAGGGTTGCCCCTCCCGGCACTGGAAAACCTCCCGCATGCGCTCCAGCGCCTGCCCGAAGGCCTCGATAAAGTTGGGAGCCAGGTGGCTGGTAGTGGGCGCACCAAGCGCCGCCAATACTGCCGGATCAAATTCAATCGGACCGGGGATCATCAACAGGGAGCGGTTTTTCATAGGTCAGCCTTTCTGTAGGGAAGTATCTGCCAACTATAATCTAACCCTGAGTCTATCACGGCATGGTAGAAAGTGGAAACACACCATGCATTTGACGCAGCCCTAAAGGGGGTATATGATTATAGCGGAAAAGATGAATGGCGATCGTGGCACCCAGCCATTTATCAGCGGAGGAAAAATGGAAGAGGCAACCAGGGTAGGCTTTATCCAACAGTGGAACAAATATTTCCCCAACACAGAACTGCCGATTACGTATTTTTACACCGACCAGGTGACCGCAGAAGAGATAGCAGACTCGATTCAAGAGCACCGCTGCCTGATCGGCAACCTGAACCGCGTCCGCCTGGGGCAAACCTATGTTTATAGCGGGGACACGCCCGGCTGCTCGGGCGGCAAACGCTACTCAGGTTTTTCCCAATCCCTACGGCCCAACTTTGAATATTTCCTGTCCTGCGGCATCCCGGGGCAGATGGAAGGCGAGCGCTATAAGCAGTCGCCTGAGCTGGTGCGACAGACCATGGCCCACTGGCATGACTTCAAGGCGCCGGGTAAATACCTGGTATTCAAGCGCTGGGACAGGCTGGAAGTAAAGGATCAGCCGCTGGCGGTGATCTTCTTCGCCAGCGGGGACGTGTTAGCCGGCTTGTTCACCCTGGCAAATTATGACACCTCCGAGCCGGATGGAGTCATTGCGCCGATGGGCTCGGGGTGTTCATCGATTCTGGCCAACGCACTGCGCGAAGCGGAGCGCCCCAAACCGCGTGCCGTGCTGGGCATGTTTGATGTCTCCGCCCGCCCCCATGTGCCCGCCCACACGCTGACCTTCACCGTCCCCCTATCGCGCTTCCTGGAAATGGTCGCCAACATGGATGAATCCTTCCTGATCACCCATTCCTGGCAGGTGGTGCAGGAGCGCATCCGGGCAGGCGGCTAACATCAGCCATTGATCGTGACCACACCCCCATCCACATGAACTTCATCGCCGGTATGGAATTGGGTGAGATCAAGCTGATCTACACAGGGGATCTCGGCGATGATGCAGCCAACGGCGGTGATCGTCTCGCAGGCGGCGTTCAAAATGGCGGCCGGGGCCAAGCCGTTGTGTTTCAACCGGTACAGGGTATACGAGCCAACCGTTGACCCCTTACCGGTAGGGAAGATCAGCACTCTTCCGGCGATGGATTGCCCCTCTAGTTCATGATCCCGCTCGACGACGATACCGGTATCAGGATCCACGCCACCAAAGAAGGAGATCGCCTGGCTGGTGACCAGAGCCTTGCCACTTGCGCGGCCAGAAAAGATGATCCGGGCGGTGAAATTCATAGGCGGATTCATTCTATCATATCCACATCATGGTAAGCAGACTGATGCAAGAATTTGGAATTGCGCGATAATAAATGCATCTGCTCCCTGGAGAACCCTTCACATTGGCTATATAAACATCGGATAACACACACCTGATAGGAGGTCACCATGTTCGGTTTTATTATTATTCCTCAAGCCCATGCAATTGTTGTAGAAAGACTGGGCAAGTTCAACCGGGTCGTCCACAGTGGTTTGCGATTCATCGCCCCTTTTGTGGAGAAAAAACGCTCGATTTTTTATCGGGCAATGGATATCGATGTCGACGGGTCTCGCCGAGTGATGACCAAATACACCGAAAAAATTGACCTGCGCGAACAAATTCTGGATTTTCCCAAGCAGAGTGTCATTACCGGCGATAACGTGACCATGGAGATCGATACCGTAATTTACTACAGGATTACATATCCTGAAAAAGCTGTCTACGGGATTGCCAACCTGGTGGATGGCATCGAAAAAGTGGTCCAGACCAGCTTGAGGAATGTGGTAGGGCAGTTATCTCTGGATCAGACGCTTTCTTCGCGCGAAACAATCAACATCAGCCTGCGCTCCATTCTCGACGAGGCGACAGACCCGTGGGGGGTTCAGGTGACCCGGGTCGAACTGCAGGAGATTTCTCCGCCGGCAGAGATCCGCCAGCGGATGGAGCTGCAAATGACCGCCGAACGTGAGAAACGAGCCGAGATTCTCCGCGCCGAGGGGAAAAAACAATCCGCAGTGCTGGAAGCTGAGGGAGAAGCAACCGCTGAGATCAGGAGAGCAGAAGCGAATAAAATGGCGCGTATATTGGAGGCAGAGGGGATTGCCCAGGCTCGCTTAACCATTGCCGAATCCGAAGCACAGGCATTGGCCTCGGTTGAAGCAAGGCTGGGTAAGCAAAAAGCTGCGGAGTATTTGATCACCCTTAAGTACCTGGAGTCGTTGCAGGCGATTTCAAATGGAACTGCCACTAAGATTTTCGTGCCCTTTGAGGCCACCGGCATATTGGGCGCTTTGGGCAGTGTCAAGGAAATGCTCGAATCCAAAACAACATAGGATCGCAGAGCAAGGCAGCCCACGAGTCACTCCAGTGACTCGTGGGCTGCCTATTATCGCCATTCCGTCAACCTTCTAAAAGAGTTCCCATGACCGAATCCCTCGTCAAAGAATATTACACCGGGCAGGTGCATAAAGAATGGCGCCGCCTGGTGCGCGATGCCTACCACCGGCTGGAATTTGATACCACGCTGCATTTCCTGGAAAAATACCTGCCGCCCAATGGACTGATCCTGGATGCTGGCGGCGGACCGGGTCGCTACACCTTTGAGCTGGCACGCCGGGGATACCAGGTCGTTTTACTGGACATGACCCCCGCCAACCTGGAATTTGCCCGGCGGCAGCTAAAACGCGCCAGATTAACCAAGGGGGCAATCGGCCTGGTGGAAGGCTCGATTGTCGACCTATCCCAATTCGCTGATGGCATGTTCGATGCGGTCATCTGCCTGGGCGGTCCTCTGTCACATGTTTTAGGTGCTGGGAAAAGGGATCGCGCCATCACAGAGCTGGTCCGCGTCGCCAAGAATGGCGCCCCGCTCTTTGTCTCCGTGATGGGGCGTTTTAGTTTATTGATCATCGAGCTGACCATGTTCCAGGATGAGATTGAAAAGCCTCTTTTCACCCAGATCCGTGACACGGGCGACTATGAGGGTGGCTCCGGCTTCACCGCCTGTCACTTTTTCCTACCCGAAGAGCTGCGCGATGCCTTCCGAGGCAAAGGTGTGACCACCCTGGAAATGGCGGGTCTGGAAGGGATCAGCTCCCACCATCAGAAACAGCTTAACCAACTGGCCAAAGATGAGATCCGTTGGCCAATCTGGCTGGACACGCATTACCGCACCTGTACGCACCCAGCAGTGGTGGGGATCAGCGAACACATGTTGATCGTCTGCCGGAAGCATGCCTGATCTAAGGTCCAATTACCCCAAAGACATCGGGATATTTTCCATCTCCGACCGATTGGGTACATGCACACATTCACCTTTTTTGTGCGATAATATATCCATCAAGTAATCTATGCGTCACGGATTGGTCACGAGGGAGATGCTTCCAAGATGAGACGGCAGCATATTATTTGCTTGGTTTTTAGCATCATACTTTCTTCCTGTTTGGCAGGCAATCCCCCCACCAGCTTGCCTCTGCCATCAGCAACCGCTACATCTCTACCCACAGATACCAGCCAGCCAACCCTCCCACCAGCGACTGCGACGGCAGCAGCGACCCCCACCCTATCACCCACACTGGACGAATGGGTATCCTTCTACCGCTTGCGTGTCGAATTGACTACCAGCTCAGACTGGACCACGCTGGAGCTGCTAAACACGGAGAATGTTCTGGCAGTGCGCCAGATAAACAGCTTGTGGGCCCCCGACTACTGCAACCGCGGAATTTTCCATGCTGAGCCTGGGTCAGCCGCTCAGTGCAGCTCAGGCGAGCAATCGTATCGGCATGACAGTTGATTACGCGGTTGCAACGGAGGCGCTTGACCAACCGCTCAACTTTTTACTGCAAAAGGGCGCACTCAATGGCAGCACGGTGCGCATCTACAACCTGATTGGGGAGACAACCGGCCTGTTGTTAGAAGTTGAGCATCAATCGGAAGTGAGCGGGAACACTGATACCAACCCGCTCGCTTTTTCGCTGGACCTGAGCAGGCTGAGGGCTGTTCCCCCGCAGCAAGCAGTCAGCGGGTCGCGCCGATGTGCCCCCCATGGTGTGGGCATTTTACTATCCCTGGTACTCCATGGACGATTGGGAGAGCGACCAGTTGGTAGAGCGTCCCGCGGAGCGCTATGCCTCATCCGACCCGCAAGCCATTGCCCGCCATATTGAACAGGCGCAGGCAGCCGGTATCGATGGTTTTATCACCTCCTGGTGGGGACCGGGAACGGAAACCGATTACAACCTGATCACACTGCTGGATCTGGCGGAAGAGCGAAATTTTATAATAGCCATTTACTTTGAAACGATTGATAATGGCGCTGCACGGGATGATGATGAGATCTTCGCCTGGGTGGCACATGCCATCCGAACTTATGGCAGCCACCCGGCTTACATGCGGGTGGATGGCAGGCCGCTGGTAGTTCTGTGGGCGACAGAGGCGGTCGCGCCCGAGGTTGGACAATTGTCTCCAATGCCTTGTACCTCGAGGGGTTGGATGCCTACTTGATCGGGATGGGGTATAACCCTATCAACCTGGAATTGTTTGACGGTTTCCATGACTATGGTGTCTTCACCTACCCTGACCTGGTCCAAATGGATGCCCAGGCGGAACGTCTGGCACGCTACTACCCGCTGCTGATGGACAATCCAGAACCGAAGATATTTGCTGCCACGGTGCAGCCCGGTTATGACGATCACCTGCTTCCTGACCGGGGCGGGGGACAGGTGCAGGCGCGCCTGGACGGTGACTTCTACCGCAACACCTGGGAGGCGGCTCTGGCCTCTGACCCCGATTGGATCTTCATCACCTCCTGGAATGAGTGGTGGGAAAACACCCAGATCGAGCCCGGTGAGTCTTACGGAGATCTGTACCTGGAAATCACCCGTGAGTATATCGACCGGTGGAAAGGGCAGTAATAGAATCAGGCCTTCAGCTATTGCCAAAAAGCCAAATTTATACTATAACTATCTCAGATGTGGACATTCATCCGCATCGCTAAAGCCAAAAGGAGAAAACATCATGGACTTTGAAGCTTATTGTGTCAAGTGCCGTAAAAAAGTACAGGTCAAGGGTGGTACCATCAAAGTGGCAGCCAATGGCCGCAAGATGGCTCAGGGGACCTGCCCGGTGTGTAAAACAAAGGTGACCCGCTTCCTGCCCAGCAAGAAAGAGGAGTAAACCCCTTCAGGAAGATCACCGCCGCTCGCCGAGGGCCAGCTTGACCACCTCGTCAAAAGGCAGGAAGAGCGTTTTGAATTTATTCTTCCCGGCGGCGTAGTAACACGCCTTGGCGCTGTCGGCGGCCAGGGCGGTAAAACGACCTTTAATCGGGGCAACCACACAGCAGGTGTCGGCGGCGATTTTTGCCCCGGCAGCGGTGATGGTTTGCGTATACCCCAGACGGTCAGCCATCTGCTTGACCGGGCGAGCGGTCGTGATCCAGAATTCCCGGGTCACCTGCTTTCCCTCCAGCAGCACGGCGATGCGGGCGATCTCTGCCAGGGTCAGGTGGGGGCAGCCCAGGCTGACGAAATCCACCTCTTTCTCAGCCGCGTCGCTCAGCGAGCGCTTCGCTGCATCCAGGTCTGCCTGGGTAATGATCATAGATTCACCTGGCATCTGGTGCTGGACGGCTTCGGGGGTAATGCCCGGCATGTGGAACAGCGCCGCCCCGCCATAGGTTGCCAGGCTGGCGCAGAAGGATTTGAGCTGCTCCAGGCTGACCGAGTCGATGCCGGTGATGTACGGCACTGCTTTCGTCGCCTGGATCTGCTCGCCAATCGCCTTGCCCAGCGCCCCAAAATCTGTGTTTTCCACCAGACAGGCTTCCACATGCACGGTCAGCCCTGGACGGCGATTTTCATCCCGGTGCAGCCCGTAATCAGGAGTACGCCCGGTAAGCGCGGCAGCCAGGGCGCTGGGTCCACCTTCGCGATTGCTGCGCGCCCCCAGCACCGCGTTGGCGTAGCACACGGCAGAGCTTTCCGACCAGGCAATATGCTCCCCCATCCCCGGCAGATTGCCCACCAGGTAAGGGGTGCAGGTACAGGTGGTCTGGACGCCCATGCGGGCATAGGCGTCGATCACCCGCAGCTGTTTTTCAGCAAAATCGGGCGGGATGCCCAGGGTTGGCCAGCTCTCGATATCCATCCCCGCCGGGTTGAGCGTAGCCAATACCTGTGCCCGGCCGCCGCCATCCGCCATCTCGGCCAGGAACTGTAAGCCTGCCTCGCCTAGGTTATCGTAGCTGACCCCGGCAATTTGCACCGATGTCACTGGGATCAGACACGGAGCAGCATAGATAGTGCCCAGGGCGGCCAGGATCTGCATAGCCTTTTGCGTCGCCCGCCCCCGGACGCCGTCCAGCATGGCTTGTTCTTCATCGGTCAGGTTCATAATAAAACCATTTTTTCACTAATCTTCACGAATAACCATTAATATAAGTTCCCTGAATTAATTAAAATAAATTAGTGAAGATTTGTGTAGATTAGCAGATAAATCTCTTCACATCCACCTCCGGAAACACAGCCCGGCTGAAATCCTTACCCTTCGCCTCCATTGGCTTGGTCAGGTCAAAACCTATCTTGGTGGTGCGGTGGGTGCCAGGTTCTGCGGAGGGGTCCAGGCTGGAACCAGGCTCTTTGGGTAGCATCACCAGGTCGATATCACCCTGGAAGCGCGTCGCCATAGCCCATTCCACCTGTTGCGGATCATAGATATCGATATCCTTATCCACCACAAACACGTGTTTGCACGAACGATGCCCGGCAAACGCCGCGGTGATGGCTTTTCTGCCATCTTCCTCAGCCTGCTTGTCGATTTGCACAATGGCATGCAGCCAGGAACAGCCGCCAGGGTCGATATGCACATCCAGGCAGTGCACCACCTGGTTGACCTGCTGAAAGATGGTCGGTTCGCGCGGCATGCCCATCAACAGCTTGTGCTCCAGCCCACCGGGCAGCAGCGCCTGCCAGATAGCATCCCGCCGGTGGGTGATCGCCTTGACGACCATCACCGGCTCCTCCCGCACCACATCATAGGTCTCGGTAAGGTCAACGAAAGGGCCCTCAGCATGGCGGCGGTCGCGGTACACCGTGCCTTCCAGCACGAACTCGGCCTCGGCTGGGACGAACAGATCTACTGTTCTGGCCTGGACAACCGGCACCGGCTCGAGGGCATTGGCAATCTCCAGCTCATCGATGCCCAATGTCACCGAGGTGGCCGCTGCGGCCAACACATTGGGCGGTAGGCCAATGCAGATGGCAACCTCCACCTCCCCCAGCTCATTCAGGAAGGCGTCAAAATGCCGCCCGCGCACCACCCGCACCGCCAGCTCGTTCTGCGAGAGCTGCATGGCGCGGTGAAAGTCCAGGTTTTGACCGTGCTGTGGGTGGCGGGCAATGAACACCCCGGCGCTTATGTAATTGCCACCATCCCCGGCGCAGTGCCTCAAGATGGGCAGTGCATCCAGGTCCGGGTTCAGGTTTACTACCTCGTGACAGGGAGCAGTGGCTACCCGCGGGCAGGGTGCGCGCCGCTCAATGGCGCTTACCAGCGCCGGGATGACCTCCGCTGTGGTTAGACCAAAATAAGAGGCAAAGGCAGCCTTAGAACAGAACAGGTTGCCTGCCACGCGGAAATTTGAACCAGTTACCTGCTCAAACAGCACCGGCTGAGGCTCAAGCTCCTTGAGCAGCCCAGCAGCCTCGAGCTGTGTCGATACAGGCGTGCCGATTTGGGTAAGTGCTTTGTGTTCGGCTAAAGTCTGCAGGTATGTGCGCAGCGGCATCGAGTACTCCAATCCTTCAGACGGGTGAGTTTCGACATGTTTTCTGCTGAATTCTAACACGTTGAGTCGCAGTCGCAAACACACCGGGGTGGCAGATGCTATAATCAATTCCATGCAAGATCTATTGGCTGAGCAGATGCTGGTGCTATTTGCTATCCTGGCGATTGGCTCCTGGCTGGGACAACTCTCGTGGCGTGGGCTGTCGCTGGGTGCGGCGGGTGTGCTGTTCACCGCCATGGTCTTCGGTCACTTCGGCCTGGGGGTTCCCAAAGCGGTACAAGACCTGGGCCTTTTGCTGTTCGTCTATGCCGTCGGAATCTCAGCCGGACCACGCTTCTTCCGTGCTTTCCGGCGCCACGGCATGCGCTATGTGCTCATTGCTCTGGTAACGGTCACTGCTGGAGCACTGGCAACGGTGGGCGTGGCATTGCTCTTCAACCTGCCCGGTGACCTGGCCGCGGGATTGTACACCGGCGCGCTGACCTGCACGCCCGCCCTGGCAGCAGCCGTGGATGTTGTTGAGCGCTCCCTTCCCTCCGCTGGGGCAACCGTTTCGGTGGGCTATGGAGTAGCTTATCCCTTCAGTATGATCGCGGTTGTGCTGCTGGTGCAGTTTCTGCCGCGGCTGCTGCGCCGCAACCTGCGTAACGAAGAAGCCGCCTGGGAGGCGGAACGCAGCGCCGAAACACCAGAGCTGCAGGTCAAAACCTACCGATTGACCAATCCCAACTGCGCCGGGAAGCGGGTGGCTGAGATCAATCCGCACCGCATGGCGCGGGCAAATATATCGCGGGTGAAACGGGGGGATAAGGTTTTTGCCGCTGGCCCGGATGTGACGCTGGAGTTGGGGGATGTGGTGATGGTGGTTGGCCCGCCGGAGGAGCTGGAGAAACTGCAGTTACTGCTGGGAGAAGAGACCCAGGAGCGTATGGATGTCAACACCAACGTGCTCTCCATGGATGTGGAGGTAGTCGAGGAATCGCTCACCGGAAAAACCCTGGCCTCCATGCGCCTGTGGGAACAATATACCCTGGTGATCACCCGCATCCGCCGCCAGGGGCTGGAAATTGCCCCCACAGGCAATGCCACCCTGGAGATGGGCGACCAGATCCGCGTGGTCGGCGACCGGGATGCCGTCGAGGTTTTTGTCAAGCTGGTGCATGGCGCGCCGCGGCGGGCGGAAGAGACCAGTATGGTGCCTTTCATGATCGGGCTGGTGTTGGGGGTTGTGGTGGGAAGCATTCCGGTGAACCTGCCCAACGGCATCACCATCAAGCTTGGCATGGCCGGCGGAGCGTTCATCGTCAGCTTGCTGATCGGTCATTTTGGTAAGATCGGCCCCTTCCACATGTATGTTCCTGCAGCCGCCAAGAACCTCTCCCGCGAGCTGGGCTTGATGCTCTTCCTTGCCGGAGCTGGTACCAATGCCGGGGCACAATTCGTCGGCGTGCTGCAGGCGGAGGGCTGGCAGCTTTTACTGGCGGGGGCGCTGGTGACCATTATCTCGGTGGCAGCGGGTCTGCTATTGATGGATCGCGTCTATCGCATGAACTTGCTGGCTACCATGGGGGCG
>CAWKGZ010000011.1:0-178539 GCA_963849335.1 uncultured Chloroflexia bacterium | reverse complement strand
TACGGAGTGTACAGAGAAAAACATATTTACCGCGGAGAGCGCAGAGAACGCGGAGAAAACCTTTTGGAGGAAAAACCCACTTACCATAGAGCACACGGAGTGCACAGAGAAAAACATATTTACCGCGGAGAGCGCTGAGAACGCGGAGAAAACCTTTTGGAGGAAAACCCACTTACCATAGAGCACACGGAGTGCATAGAGAAACCTGTTTGTTGAGGATTGGTATTGGTGTAAAAATCGAATCAACACGAAGCAGGGTGGGGGAGGGTTGAGGATCAGCCATCGGGTTGGGGGGAGGGCGGCTGGGTGGGGCGTAAGGAGGGGTTGGCGCGATAGTACTCGCTGAGGGCGGAACTTTAAGGAACAGCTCGTCATGCACCTGGCTGAGGCCCTCGGAGATGATATCGTATTCAGCATCTTGCTCAGGTGTATCGGCAGAGAAGACGATGACCTGGGCGCGGATGAGGCGGGCGAGGGCGGAGGCGGTTTGGGCGAGGACACGGGAGAACTCGACCGATTCGGCGAGGAGGAGGCCTGGATGACGGCTGCTTCGAGGCGCTGAACCTGGCGGCGGAGGACGGCGATCTCGGCGGTGAGGTCGACGTTGTTGAGGCGATCGATGTTGTACTCGGGCGGTTTGGGGCGGGGGGTGAGGCCGTGCTTGCGGGCGTTGGTGTTGCCGGGCTGGGCGCCGCGGCGGCGTTTTTTGGGGGGGGAGGGGAGGAGGGGTCATGGGGTGGGGGTTCTTCTGGCAATGGGGAGGGATCGGTGTATCAGTGATCAGTGGGCAGTAATCAGTGGGCGGTAATCAGTGGGCGGTAATCAGTGGGCAGGGGTCAGGGGTTAAAGAAAGGACTGGCGAGGTTGAGGGATCCACGCCAGTGTGAGGGTATTATAGCACAAATGTTCTGGTTTCACAAGTCCAAAATGGGGGATTTAAGATTGAGGGAAGAAGCGTGGAGCACAGATGGGGAAGGAAAAACCTTTTTTACACAAGGGACAACACGAAGGGCACGAAGGTTTTTTTGGAGGGGAAAAACCTTTCAGCGCAGAGAGGCGGAGGGCGGTAGGATTTATCCGCTAATCCCCGCTAATTTGCACGAATTGGAGTTGGCTGAGGGTTGGCGGGAGGAATAATGAGCGGGGGGGCAGGGAGTTATCCGCGAATGACGCCAATGGACGCGAATGGGGGCTAAAACCGACTGGTGCGATCGGAGTAACGATTTCAATCGTTACGGTTGGGAGGCGCGGGAGGGCGGGAGGGTACGGGGGAGATTGGCCAACGGATGGGTAACGGATTAGCGGATGGCGTATGGCAGATAGGCGCTTCCATAGCAGGGTGCAGACCGGCGGAGCGAACAAAAGCACACGACATTTGGAACACGAAAGGCGCGAGAGTAGAAGCCATGGTTGAGGGCATTGAGGTTGCCGGGAGGGGCGCCACGAGGGCGCTTGGGAGTAGGCATCGTAGTCAGTGATCAGTAATCAGTAATCAGTAAAACGAAACACCCGCGCCGTGATCCTGCCCGGCGCGGGTGTTAAAAAACCGGCGAGGTCTAGTAACACCCTCGCCGGTTCGGGTTTATTTTAGCACAAAGGTTCTGGGAATGCAAGGAAAGATTGAACCACAGAGAACACGGAGAGCACAGAGTTTTTTTGCAAATTTACGCTAATTTTTAGGAACATTTTTGGAAAGTGCAGTGAAGAAATGGATAAGGGATGGTGATCAGGGGTCTGGGGGAAGGGAGAGGGCGGCGTTGAAGGCGGTGTCGCCCATGTTTTCGCGGAGGCGGGCAATTAGATTTTTTATCTTTCCTATTTCTTCAGGCAATTTGGCCTCAATTAGGAATGGCAAGGCATTAACTGCAAGTGAAGCAGCATGGGTAAAATCACCCCGATGCTCATAAACAAGAGCCAAGTTAGACGAACAGAGAATTTCTTGAAACTGGGCACCATATTCCCCAAAAAATAAAATCGCTTGTTTGAGGTAATTAATAGCATCATCCATTCTTCCCAATATAGCATTATCGAGACCAAGTTGCGCTAAAACGTACCCTTCAATAGGGCGATACCCTAGCTCCCTAGAAATCATCAATACTTGCTGATAATATTGGATCGATTGATCTGATTGGCCCTTATAAGAATAAGCCTCACCTATATTACACAGAAGACCACATTCGAGGCTGGGATCGCCAATCTCACGAGCGATAATCAACGCCTGCTGGTCGTAGTCGATGGCGCTGTCAACCTGGCCGAGATAGGCATAGACACGCCCCAGGTTGCCCAGGTGGGTGCCCTCGCCGCGGCGGTCGCCGATCTCACGGGCGATGGCCAGCGCCTGCTGGTAGTGCTGCGATGGCTTTCTCCACCTGGCCGAGGGAGTATAGGCAAGGCCCAGATTGCCCAGGCAGGCGCCTTCGTCGCGGCGGTCGCCGATCTCACGGGCGATGAGCCAGCGCCTGCTGGTAGTGCGCGATGGCTTTCTCCACCTGGCCGAGGGAGTAATAGCCAGGCCCAGATTGCCCAGGTCGGGCGCCTTCGCCGCGGCGGTCGCCGATCTCACGGGCGATGGCCAGCGCCTGCTGGTAGTGCAGTCGATGGCTTGCTCCACCTGCCCAAGGGCATGCATACGCCACGCCCAGATTGCCCAGGCGAGACACCTTCGCCGCGGCGGTCGCCGATCTCACGGGCGATGAGCCAGCGCCTGCTGGTAGTGAGCGATGGCCTTATCCACCTGGCCGAGGGAGTATAGGCCAGGCCCAGATTGCCCAGGTCGGCTGCCTTCGCCGCGGCGGTCGCCGATCTCACGGGCGATGAGCAGCGCCTGCTGGAAGTCCGCAATGGCTTCCTCTACCTGGCCGAGGAAGGCATAGGTCATTCCCAGGTTGTCCAGGAACTGACTCTGTAACCGCGGTCTTTTATCTCCTCGGCAGCCTGTAACCCTGCTTGGAGTGCTCCTAACCGCTCAATCCAATGACCACTCAAATCTAAGTAATCATCACCAACCCCAGCTAAATCAATCACCGTTGACCAGTTTTCGTGGGTAAGCAGCGCTTGCTGTAAGGCAAGAATGTGCGGGCGATAAACATCCAGGTGCTTGATCCCTGCGGTCCTTGAGGGGTTTCTGTTTCCATTAGTTCAATGAAATACGCTGCAAGGCGGGTAAGCGCATCCGGCGAGGCCGATAAGCGCAGGCGGGCATAGGCATGTACCAGCGGGTGAGCGAGCTCAAAGAGAGGTACCTGGGCTTTTCGGCGAATGACCAACCCGTAATTCACCAAATCCGTCAAGACGTGCTGTTCCTTAGCAGGCGGCAGAATTAGTGCAGGCTGAAACAAAGCCTTGGGGAATGGCGCAAAAGCCAACACGCCCATCAACGCTAATAATAGACCGGTATTTTCGGGCAACACCTGCAGTGAGCGCTCCAGCAGGAGCGGCACGTTTTCCAAGTGGCGTTTGCCCTGATCAAGCGCTTCCAATGGCGTCGACTGCAACCACTGCAGATATTCTGAGGGCAAGCTGGTTTTGCTGCCTCAGATAGCGACCAACCAGGCGGATGGCAAGCGGCAATCCACCGATCAATTGGATGATTGCTTGACCCGCTTGCTCGTCAGCGGCACAATCACCCCCCCATTTCCGCAGTAACGCAAGCGATTCAGTATGTTGAAGCGGCTTGACTTCCAGAAAATATTGAAAGTTTGGAGCGTCAGAGCGGCGGCGGCTGGTAATCAGCACCGCACATTCACCGCACACATCCAGGATAGCGTGCAGATCATCTGCCTGTTCCGCTCCATCCAAAACCAGCACCGGCTTGCGATTGGCGAGCAGCAGGCTGGCAGCCTGCGAAGGATTAGGTTTAGGTTCTTGACCAAAGCGCGGCAGATCTGCTCCAGGCATAAGGCAGACTGAGGTTGGTTATAGAATGTATGGAAGAATATTCCATCTGGGAATTGATCTTCTGGTAATTTATGCAGTACCTCCAGCACAAGCGCGGTTTTTCCAATGCCTCCAGGCCCGACCAGAGTGACGACTTGACCGGGTTGTACCAGGGTTAACAATTTCCTAATCTCTCTTTTTCGACCGGTGAAGTGTTCTGCAGATTGGGGTAGGGTGGTGAGGAATTTATGTTTGACGAAAGTGGGAAGCCAGGCAGTGGGGGTAGTCGGCGCTGCCAGCCTATCCAGGATCTGCTTGAGCAAGGTGACAGCTTCTTGCGCCGAAATTGCAGTGCGGCTGGTATTACTGGCGGTTTGCAGGGAAACTATAACAGACACCTGAAAGTTGTCAACCAGGATGCGCAGGAGCCCGATTTCAATGGAAGTTGAAAGCTGTGGGTCGGCGGCGGCATGATTGTAGAAGGCGCGGAGGAATACGGTGATAAAGATATTGAATTCAAATGCTCCAAACTCACCGGGTTCATACCCTGCTGCCCTGAACTCTTCTTCCAGGATGGCATGGTTGATTTCTGCTCCCGGTTGGGCGTCGACAACTTGGGTAAGTTCCGCGATCACCCGAGGGCGATAAAGGAAGTCGGTGAAGATGGTCTGGAAGTGGTCGAATTCGACCTGATCGAGGTCGAAGGAGGAGAGGGCGGTATCGAGGGCGAGGGCGGTGGCTTTTTCGAGGGCGGTGGCGCGGGCGGGGGCGGCGAATGTGCGCTTGAAAAGGGTTGAGCCGGCATCAATCAGGCGCTTGACCAGCTCGCTGGCAAGGGCGGCGGTGACTTGTGCTGCGAAGGTTTGGTTGGTCATGAGGACCCCCGAGGGTGTGAGATGATTGAGTATAGCATGAATTGAGGTACAAACGGGGGTTTTACAGGATAATTGGGGAGAGGGATGATTACAGACTTGGGGAAAGCCCTGAACGGAGGGGAGTTTGTTAGGGTTTGAGGATGACGGGGAGGTGGACGTATTGGATGTAGGTGACGTGGTAGGTGAGGCCGTCGAGGGAGCGGATGGTGATGTCGCCGGTGGCGAGGTGGGCGCCGGTGTAGTCGCGGGTGGGGTCGCAGAGGTTGGTCAGGTAGACGTTGGCGGTGGCGGTGAGACGGTCGAGGTTGACGGCACCTAACGGGTGAATACACTCTGCTAATCCAAGACCTTGGGGGGATATGTACATAGATAGAATTAAAAAATAAGGCCAAGCACGATGGTAGATCTACAACTAATTGAGATTATTCCGATCAATATTGGAATAATACAACCATCATCCTTTTTTCCTCGTCTAGAGCTATTCGAAGACCTTGAGGAATGTCGCAGTGGTTTTTCCCAGCTTTTATATGGCATCCTGTTGCCCCCTTTTCTATTCCCCTTCTGGCATCTCCACCACGATCTTCATCGTCTCCACGCTCACCGTACACACCCGGCGCAGCAGATCAATCACCTGCTCTTTATAGTCGGCGAATTTATAGGTGTTGAATTTCTCCCGGATGGTGGGGTCTTTGGGGGTTTTCTCTTTGTAGCGCTCGAGGATCCATTCGAGGGCGGTGTAGGTACCCAGGCGGTAATCCCAGGCTGCGGGTGGCACACCGCGCAGGGTGGTGATGGTGTCAACTTCGATCAAGCCCTGATCTTTACGGGCGATCAGACGGGGAGTGACTTTGAAGGTCTCGGGGACGGAACGATTTTCTCTTTCAAGAGGATAGGGCTCAATGGTTTCGTAGTTCAGGTGCAGGTGCATCAGGCGCTCGCCCCAGCCGGCCCACTGCCAGAAATCCGGGTAGAAGGGGATGCGCGGGAATTCGCGCTTGAGGTTGATCTCGTACTTGCGGCGGTATGCGGGGTGGTGCAGGACGGCGTAGACGTAGTGGAAGATGTCCAGCTTCGGTGATTCGTTTTGGTTGATTAAATTTTTTTTAGTGCTAGTGATTTCTCCGGAATTTCATAAGAACCAAATCGGAATATTATCTACCTTCTCGCCATCATGTGTATAATCAATAAAGAGGCATAACTCTGAACCATCTGCTGCTGCACCATTAAGAATGTAAAGTCAGGAACCAGGCTGGTAACAAAGCATGTAAATGGTTTTGAGTCGAGTTAGGGCCAGATAACAATGATTCGCTTGATTATCTCACACGAAAGAATTCTGCCATTAAATTTTGCATCTCGTTAAGTGCTTTACAGAAACATAATTTTGACTTAACAAATGGTCGATAAAATGCAATCGATATAATTTGTCTTTTGATAAATGTACTTTTTACCATTCGTTAAATCTATTCTTGACTGCACGCGACCATTTAATTGAGTAATTAACTAAATTCTTTACATTCATCTGAAGTGATTCCTTGTAAACGACTTAAATCTTGATTATATATATTGATCAAGAATTGGATTTTATGCTCTAAATCACTCTACACAATTTCCATACACCCACTCATCTCTAGCAGTCACTACCCCAACGGAATAAATCAAGAACATTACGCTTTCATCTTTTAATTTTACTTAACTTAATATCCTTCATGCAATAGGTAACAACTCATCCCAATCGTTCTCTGTTAAGATTAAGCCAATGATGTGTTTGATCTGGAAGGATTTGATTAAACACTAATTCGGAGAATTTGTTATCTCTTAATATATGATTTCTTTTCTTCAGAAATTAGCATTGTCGTTTATGGCATTGTAATGAATGTGACAGCCTTTTTCACCTTGTTTCCGAACCATGAAATAAATTGCCACCCCTACTCGTATCTGATCGCTAAATACATTACCGCCTTCTCTCCGTCGGCGTTCGCCGCTAGTGCGGGCATCACCTTTTAAATCAATAATGTAGATGTAATTAAACTCATTGGCAACAACCTTGCGAAAACCATCATAACTTCGGGCATTCAAGAAAGAGTTATTTGAAACAAAAGCAATCACCCCATTCTTATCTAAGCGGTCACTGGCCCAGCGGATAAATCGAGCGTACATATCATATAGCTTTGGTTTTCTGAGCAGTGCTATATTTTATATAGGTTTCCTTAATGCGCTTATCAATATCCGGATACTCGCGGTTTTTATTATTCTCGTTCTCATTCATCTGGTTGGCATTGTAAGGCGGATTGCCAATCACCACCATAATTGGACGGCTGTTCTGGCGGGTGATGCGCTCGGCGTTCTCGTCGGTGATGCCAAAGAAGTTCATCTGCGGGCCGGTGTGGGCAAAGCCCATGTTGTCCAGCGTATCCACAAAGCAGATATTCTCAAACTCCTGGTACTCGCCCATCTTCTGCTTGTAGGTGTATTCGATGTTGAGATTGGCGATGTAATAGGGCAGGATGGCGACTTCGTTGCAGTGGATCTCGTGCTTGTACTTGTAGGGCAGCTGGGTATTCGGCAGATACTCGATCAGCTCGGTGATGAAGGTGCCGGTGCCGGTGGCCGGGTCGAGGATTTCCACACCCTTATCGCCCAGGGTCTTGCCAAAGTGCTGGAAGGTCAGGTAATCGGCGCTCTCGATCATGAAGCGCACGATCTCGTCCGGGGTGTAGACGATGCCCAGGCGGTCGGCAGCCTTGGGGTTGTAGGCCTGGTAGAACTTCTCGTACAGCGCCTTGAGGAACTTCTGCTTCTCGTGATGGTCGGAGATTTGCGAGGCTCGGGCGTTGATCGTCTCGTAATAGGGGGCGATGCGGGCGATGATGTTGTGCTTGACCGCACCTTTGTAGAAAGTGCCGGCCACCTCCTGCAGCTTGCGGGCGATGACATTGTCGCGGTGGAACTCGGCCTCGTCGAAGACGCGCATGAAGATATCCTCGGTGAGCAGGTGCTGGATGATCATCTCGCGCATATCCGCCATCTCGATCTTGGGATTGATGGCCTTGCGCGCCAGCTCGAGGAACTCTAACATGGCGGCTTTGAAAGCCTCGTTTACTGCCGCCTGCTCGTCGATGATCTCGCGCAGCGCACCCGCCAGCCCGCCGACCTCAGCGCTGAACAGCTCGATGGCTTTGTGGAACTCACGCACCTCGGGCGGTTCGTAGCCGACGAAGCTGGATAACAGCGCATCCAGGGCGGGGGCGTCAGTAAAGGAGGCGGTCTGCACCCGCACCCCACTTTGATACAGAATGGCGGTGTGAGTATCTTCGAAGAGGATGTTGAAGCTGGGATAGCCCTTGTTGAACTTGGCGATGATCTCGGCTTCCAGGTCGTCCTTCTCGTCCTTGCTCTCCCAATAGCCCCAATCCTGGCGCAGAGCATCTTTTAGCGTACCGTCCGGGTAGACTTTCTTGCCGGAGGGGGTGGTGTACTCCACCTCGGGCACCAGGAGCAGCCCTTTGGATTGGGCGTAGATGTCCAGCAGCTCCTGGAAAGGCTTGCGCAGGGCGCTCTCGTTGTGCGAGCCGCCGTATTGGATGATCTTTTCGACCTTGGAGCGGTAGACCTGGATGGATTGGATGGACATGAAGGCCCCTTGAGGTGAGAGTTGAGTAAAGTATAGCCTTGTTTAGGGGAGGGCGCAAGGATAGAGATATTTTGTGTTTCAATTAAATCATTGGTGGTTAAGATAAAAAATCTTAACCTAGCTTTGAATAATCAATGATTGATTCTGAAAGGGTTCTCCATTCTGTCGGAAGAGTTACTTCGTAATACTCCACAGTTGATTTTTCAATTCCGATGAGATTACCATCAGACTTGCGAACCCAATTTCTACCAGCAGCATCTTTAAAAGCGATCTCTGACTCCTGGTCGACGATGCATACCATGATAATCAGATACTACATTGGTATAGCCTACTCCTGGAGGTGCTACAGCCACACAAACTTGACCTGCAGATATATTCCCTCTTGGTGTACCATCTTGGCCAATAATTATTATATTGACAATTACTTGGTAAACAGGTAGCAGTGATTGATTGGAAACAGCTATCCATAAATATTCACTTTCTTTTGCAATCCAACAGGAAATAAGTTCCGCTTGGGAGCGGATAGCTTGTAATCCTTGTTCTACTTCACGCTTCTTTCTCAGTATTCGCTCATGACGAATTTGAATGGCTCCGATTATGAATAATCCAAATGTAATTATTCCGGTAAACCAGGTTGCAATATCACCCCAATTTATTGGTGTATCCATAAATAACCTCTGGAGTAATTACCTGATATGGCTATGGCTTATTTGTTCAGGCATGGGGGATATCCTGATGGAATGAGGTTAATTGTATCTTATGTCATGAGAATGACGAATGAATGAACGCCTAGATTGCAAAGCCGGCCTACGGCATCTGGAGGATGTTGGGTTGAGGGCTAGATCAAGTAGTAACCATTCAACACAACCTACAAACTATTACTGTCTGAACTAATTAGAATACTTACATGATTAAAACCATTTTTGCTGTTGATCAAATTTCTCGTTTACAAATCTAATAATCATTTCTAATACAATAATTAATCATTTAAGTTTGTTTTCTAATTCTTGACGGGACTTACGAAGTGCTACAACGATTGGATAATCTTTTACTTACTTCAAATAATTCTATGCTATATCTTTCGCTTGATCCTCATCTTCTATCCCATTAATAATCCGATTATTAGAATCAGGAACTCCTGATTGTGAGATAAAGTCGCTGGACGATTTCTTGAAGATTAGAATTACAAGGTAAAAAATATTCTACTAAATCAGATCTTCTTGAATGCTTTTCACCCAAGTTTGAAACTACCACATTTCTAATTGCCAACTTCACGCTATCATCACTATTAACAATATCTTTGTTTTCAATATAATTCTTCACAGTCTGAATAAATTCGTTTAAAGATTTCTGTAATCCTACAGGCACCTGGAGTAGTCTACTATCTTGTTGAATTTGAGACCAAATAATAAATGATGGTTGTCTATCAGAAGTCGTTCTATCAAGAGCAATTGAATATGGGCATATAACTATTTCTAATTTATCCTTTAAGGATTTTAGTTCATTATATAATGGAATATATACAATGTCTCTACGATGAAGCGCAGCTTGTGCTTTTATCTGTGCTTGTTGTACATATACAGATCCATAGAAGGCGATCACCCCTCCAATAAAAGCACCAATTAGAGTGGCAATAATTGGATCTATGGTCATATTTTTATTACTAGGAAAGATTATTACTAGATAATCATTCAGTTTTACAATAATAAAGATAGACAATATCATGAGACTAGGAATAACCAATTTTTAATTCGTTCATATCTTATCCGTAATTTAACCTGGGTTTGTAAACTAACCATATTTTGATATCATATCCTCCACTGCTAACCTAAAGAATCAAATTATAAATACCCACATTTCATGATAACACAATATTTATAATATTATAAGCGATGGATAAATGGGGGGGGGGGTGATAGTCATCTATGTGAGGTAAATTAACGGCATAATTGAGAGTAAATCAAATATTAGGTATATACCTATGGCACGTGGTGAGTGTAAATCTTCAAATAGGATAGATATTGGCTGGGCCAAGATGCCGAAGAGGAGGCCGGAGAGGTGGCGGTGAGGCGGGAGGTGGGCCATGGGTGACTAAGTCGCCCGCTGGCTGCGAAGCCGCTCTACAGCAGCTGGGGATGTTGGGTTTCGGGCTTGGGTACTATAGGATGGTGTAAAATATTCAGAAAACCTTAATTGAAGATTATAATCTGCCGATAGGGGAAGGAAAAATATGCAAACTTCTTTATTTGATCTACTGGATGATAAGGAACCTGGTAATAATATACAAGAAGTCGACCAACAAAAAGCTATAAATTTAGAAAAAGAGAGACAAATTTCTTTAAGAACATATCTCGTCCGCAATAACAAATACTTCAGGGATAGAGTGGCATCGGTGTCTCAAACCATTATCCTGAGACGAGAGATTTGATATTGCATTACAAATCAAATATTGGGAAATATTTGAATCGGATGATTATAATGGTTATTCTATTCAACCTAATGATTTATACCGATTGACAAGACTAACATCAATTGCACGTGAACGTGCGCGAATCTCAGAACATATACAAATTATTTTTGGCTAACCTAAAAATTAGGAAAAGACGGGGAACACTTTCAGAAGAAGAACGAGAAAAATCTGCGGATGATAAACCTGTAGGCTGGCCTGTACTAACCGTTTTTATGGATGAAAGTGGAAAGAATTCCAATCAACTGATCGTAGCAGTCTCGGCTCCTAGGCATCGGACGTGAAATTATTCACTTGCAAAAAATATTATCAGAGTATAAAAAATCAGAAAAATTTTATAAGGAATTTCACTTTTCTGAAATGGGGCGTAATGAATTAGATATATATAAAGGTCTGATCACCTTATTCTTGAATGAAGCATCAGCAGTAAGCTTTAAACTTGTTAGTGTTCCTACAATAGGCATACAGAACAAAGAAAAAGCTTTACAAGAGCTATTTATCATCTACCAATTAGAGGCATAAAAATGATGATCAGCAAAAAGGGCTGTCTTACCTCGAATGTTGCAGGTATGGAAAGATGCCGAAGAAGAAGGTGCTGATCGCTTGTTGCTTGCTGACCTGGACGACCGCTTAAAGCAAGCAGCCCGTATCTCGGTTTAATAACCAGCTATATATTATCATATTCAATGTGTAAATTCAAGGAGTAATATATTTATGCAAATTGCTAACCTCTTCACAGGAAGTGCGAAGGAGAAATATTGAAATTATTCTGGTACTAAACAAAACCATAAAGATGATTTTGCCGAGGTTTTCTTAGGAAAACTAGTAGTTTGTAAAACATGCTTTGATGGGTGAATTGGTATGATCTGTCTCCGAAGAGGAGGCAGACATGGCAAAGAAGTACATCGTCGATTTGAAGGCAGAGGAACAGGAAATGTTGACTGGTTTGATCGCCTCCGGAACGCAACGTGTGCGCAAAGTCAATCATGCGCGCATTCTTCTGAAGGCGGCGGGTGGCTGGACAGATCAACAAATCCAGGAATCTCTGGATGTGAGTGTACCGACCATTGAACGAGTGCGCCAGCGCTTTGTGGAAGAGGGCTTGCAGTGGGCTTTGGTGCCACGTAAGACCCGACGGAAGTATCAGCACCTGATGGATGGTCATCAAGAAGCTCACCTGGTGGCCCTGGCATGTAGTCAACCGCCTAAAGGATATCGGCGCTGGAGCCTGCGTTTGCTGGCCAGCGAGATGGTCCGATTGGAGTACATTGCGGAAGTATCTCATGCCACCATCGGTAATGTCATGCAAGCCAACGAGCTCAAACCGTGGCTCAAAGAAGAGTGGTGTATTCCGCCCAAACAGAATGCCGATTTTGTTTACCACATGGAAGATGTTTTGGAAGTGTATCAACGCCCTGAAGATGCCCGTTTCCCGTTGATTTGCTTCGACGAGACCCCAGTTCAGTTGATCAGCGAGACGCGCCAAGGCATTCCGGCCAAAAAAGGTCGACGAGAGCGCTATGATTACGAATATCGCCGAGAAGGAACTGCCAATCTGTTCATGTTCTTTGCTCCGTTGTTGAATTGGCGTCATGTCAAGGTTACCGAGCAACGCACAAAAATGGATTGGGCTACTTGCATCGATGAGTTGGTTCATCAGCATTTCCCCCATGCTGAACGATGTGTTCTGGTGGAAGACCAGTTGAACACCCATAACCCAGCTGCTTTGTACCAGGCCTTCGAGCCAGCCAAAGCCCGCAGCATTTTGGATCGTCTGGAACTGCACTTCACTCCCAAGCACGGCAGCTGGCTGAACATGGCCGAGATCGAATTCAGCGTCCTCAGCCGCCAGTGTTTGAGTGGCCATATCCCCAGCCGAGAAATCTTGGCTGACGAAGTGCTGGCATGGGAAACTGAGCGCAACACCAGAAAGTCCACGGTCGATTGGCGTTTCACAACCGCTGATGCACGTATCAAGTTGAAGAAGCTTTACCCTGTCATCCATTGCGAAGAGAATGTTAAAGAATTGCTACCCATCAATCCATGATTTACAAACTACTAGGTATTGATAAATCATTTTCAGCAAATGAACAAATCGGAGATATGGTAGCTCATATTTCTCTATGATTTAATCAGCTATCTTACCGTAGAAAATAAACAAGAGCACGAAATCCCACTGAGGTGGCTGTTGGTTTACCATAAACCTAGCCCCTCTCCATTTCACCGAGAGGGACTTCTTATAATGCACATTCGAATAGCAAAGATACTGGCTAGGCGAGGATGCCGCAGAGGAGCCGGGAGAGGGTGGCGGTGAGGCGGGAGGTGAGACGGTCGCGGAGGTAGGGGGTAGGGGTGGGGCAGAAAACATCTGGAACACGAAAATCACGAAAAATACGAAAGCCGCGAGAGGTTGGGCGGCTGGCGCGCTTTTGGCGGACTGGCCGATGTTGGGTTTCGGGCTGGGTATTATAGGGTGGGGTAGAAGAAGGGGACGCCCTCAACCCCAACCTACGAACTGCCGAAGAAACCTTTAGGGTCTGGGTAAGCGAAATTTTGGTCCGGGATAAACAAAGGAAGCGGTGCAAACACACCGCTTCCCATGGTTTTGAATGTTATGTGTGGATAGATTACGGCTGAATGCAGGTGCCGGTGCCGGCGCCGCGCCCACCGCTCATGCCGCCGCCCATACCACCGCGGCCGCTCATGGTGGCGCTACCAGCGCCCTGGCGCATGGAGATGCGACTGAGCATCCAATCCGCCTGGTCCTGGGTGATCACGCCGTCAGCCAATGCCTGGTTGATGGCGTCGGTGCGCACGGTGATCCACAGGGCGTTGAACTCGTCCTGGGTTATGCCCAGGCTGAGCGCCACGTCGTGCATGGTCTCGCCAGCGTCAATGCGGGCCTGCAGGTCTTCCACGCTGATGCCAAAGGCATCGGCAAAGCCCGGCGAGCATATAATCATGCAGCAAGCCGCTGCCGGACTGGCCACTCATACCGCCACGTCCACCAGCCATCATGCCGGTGCCCGTCTGGTTGGGGGTCGCGGTCTGCGCATAAGCTACGCCTACGGCGCCAAACACCAACACGGCTGCAATTGCCAAAGTACCGATAATCAAAATTTTCTTCATGTTACACACTCCTTTAAGTGTATTGGTTTGTTTGATCCGGGAAAAGCAGTTCCAGCTCCCGGTTGAATTATTCCAAGTATAGCGCAGGGATATGTAGAAGTTGTGAAGAAGGTGTGCAGGTTAAGCGAATTTCAAGTCAAGCAGCAGTTCTACCCCAACAAATAAGCGGACAATGCCCCGCCGGGTTTAAAACAGAGCCAGGCTGCGAATCCCCAGGCAGCCTGGCGGTCTGTACCGCTCCTCTCTCACACCCCTGCTCTACCAATAGATTAACCTCCCCCAAATAAAGAAATAATGATAAGAATAATGGTATTACTATAACAGCCCGGCGTTATACAAGCGTGATTTAATGCGTGAATTTTCAGGCTGTGGAAGAAAATTATGTTTTCTAATCTGAGTGGCGTTACAATATATATTGCACAACGTACTGTACTGTGAGAGACACGCGGCTTCCTCATATTTATACATTGTGGATGGCTCGTTGTACATGCACAGATCCAGGGTGGTGTCGGTTTCGGTGATCGCCTGAACTGAGCTGGTGGTGAGCCGCTGTGGGGGTTGGGCCGAGGCCAGGCCACTCGTGGAGAAAATTACAGCAATAATAATCAGGAATACAATGGTGCGATAAGTTTTAGTGTTCATATTTATATCCTCCTGAGGGTATTATACCAAGACACACGGTGGGCAGGGTGTTTGCCTGCCTGGTCGGCGCCCGGGCATAAATGCCCGGGCTGCGCGCGCGCCGGGTGAACCCGGCTTAGGAACAATATTCAGAGGGTCGCTTCCGGGGGCGGCGTGCGCAGGGTGGCGGGTATGGAAACCCGCCCTAGGAGGCTGCTCGTAAGCTCCCTTCAGGGAGCGCCATGTGTAGCCCGGCGGTACCGCCGCGCCGGACGAATTACTCTTCCCCCGTCAGATACTTGATCCGCTCCCACGGCGGGGCGTGGGTCTCCTCCGCCAGCACGCCGCGCAGCTCGTAGATCTGGTCGCGCAGGATGGCAGCTTTCTCGAACTCCAGGTTCTTGGCGGCTGCTTTCATCTGGGCTTCCAGCTCGGTGATCAGGCGTTTGAGCTCGCCGCGGGGCATGCTTTCGGGCTTGCCGGCTTTGTACTCGCCGCGCGACTCTGCCACCCCGCGGGCGCTGAGCGAGTCGGTTAAATCTCTAACCGCCTTGACGATGCTCAACGGCTCGATGCCGTGGGCCACGTTGAACGCTACCTGCACCGCCCGGCGGCGGTTGGTCTCGTCGATGGCTTTCTTCATCGAGTCGGTCATGCGGTCGGCGTACATGATCACCTTGCCCTGCACGTGGCGGGCGGCGCGCCCGATGGTCTGGATCAGGGCGGTGCCGGAACGCAGGAAGCCTTCCTTGTCGGCGTCGAGGATGGCGACCAAGGAGACCTCGGGCAGATCGAGCCCCTCACGCAGCAGGTTGATGCCCACCACCACGTCGAACACGCCCAGGCGCAGGTCGCGCAGGATGCCGACCCGCTCCAGCGTCTCGACCTCGGAGTGCAGGTAGTGCACCTTGATGCCCAGCTCCAGCATATAATCCGCCAGCTTCTCCGCCATGCGCTTGGTGAGCGTGGTGACCAGCGTGCGCTGCCCCGCTTCTGTCCGCTTGCGGATCTCGCCGATCAGGTCATCCACCTGCCCGATCACCGGGCGCACCTCGACCTCGGGGTCGACCAGCCCGGTGGGGCGGATGATCTGCTCGACCACCTGGTCGGCGCGTTCCATCTCGTACGGCCCGGGCGTGGCGCTGGTGTAGATGGTGTAACCCATCTTTTCTTCGAACTCTTTGAACTTGAGCGGGCGGTTGTCCATCGCCGAGGGCAGGCGGAAGCCGTATTCGACCAGCGTCTCCTTGCGCGAGCGGTCGCCGTTGTACATGCCACGGATCTGCGGCACGGTCATGTGCGACTCGTCCAGGATGAGCAGGTACTCGCTGGGCAGGTAGTCGACCAGCGTCCAGGGGGCGGTGCCGGCGGCGCGCTGATCCAGGTGGCGGGAGTAGTTCTCGATGCCGGAGCAGCCGCCCACCTCGCGCAGCATCTCCAGGTCGTACAGCGTGCGCTGCTCGATGCGCTGCGCCTCCAGGTATTTCTCGGATCCCCGGTAGAAAGCGATGCGCTCCTGCAGCTCCGTTTCGATATCGCTGATCGCCTGCTTGAGCTTGTCGTCCGCGGCGATGTAATGCTTGGCGGGGTAGATGGCGACCGTCTCCAGCTCGTGGCGCAGCTCGCCGGTCAGCGTGTCGAACTCGACCAGCCGCTCGATCTCGTCGCCGAAGAAGGTAGCGCGGTAGCCCTGGCGATCCTGGTAGGCGGGGATCACCTCCAGGGTGTCGCCGCGCACGCGGAAGGTCGCCGGTTTCAGCTCCAGGTCGTTGCGCTGGTACTGCGCCTCGATCAGGTCGCGCAGCAGGGCATTGCGGCGGTAGATCTTGCCCGCTTCCAGGCTGATCATCGAGCGCCCGTACTCGACCGGGTTGCCCAGCCCGTAGATGCAGGAGACGGAAGCGACGATGATCACGTCGCGGCGGGACATCAGGGAGGTGGTCGCCGCCAGGCGCAGCCGCTCGATCTCCGCGTTGATATCGGTCTCCTTCTCGATGTACAGGTCATGCCGCGGCACATACGCCTCGGGCTGGTAGTAGTCGTAGTAGGAGACAAAGTACTCGACAGCGTTATCGGGGAAGAACTCCTTGAACTCGGCGTAGAGCTGGGCGGCGAGCGTCTTGTTGTGCGCCATGATCAGCGCGGGCATGTCCATCTGCTGGATGACCTGCGCCATGGTGTAGGTCTTACCGGTGGCGGTGGCGCCGAGCAGCACCTGGTTGCGCATGCCAGCCTGCACGCCCGCCACCAGCTTGCGGATGGCCTCGGGCTGGTCGCCGGTGGGATGAAAGGGAGCCTGGAGGTTGAACTTCATCGCGTGACCTCGTGGGGGATGTATGGGGAGAGGAAGAATAACAGAACAGGTATTCTAACATATTTTAGAGAAGTCATTGTAGGGCAGGTTTCTTACCTGCCTGCCCTGGTCAGAGCAACGTGATGTTGTGCGCCCGGCAGGTCTGGATCATCGCCTCAGGCCACAGGCTGGACTGGACTTCGCCGATATGTGCCTTACGCATGTAGAACATACACAGCCGTGACTGCCCGATACCGCCGCCAATGCACTGCGGCAGCTCGCCATTAAGCAGCCGCCGGTGGAACAGCAGGCTCGACCGCTCCTGATCCCCGCGTATCTCCAGCTGCCGCAGCAGGGCTGCCTCATCTACTCGTATCCCCATCGAGCTCAGCTCATAGGCACAATCCAACAGCGGGTAATACACCAGGATGTCGCCATTCAACCCCCGGGTGCCGTCACCGGTGGGGGTGGACCAGTCGTCGTAGTCCGGGGCGCGACCATCGTGGGGCTGACCGCTGCGCAATGCCCCGCCAATGCCGATGACGAACACGGCGCCATGTTTGCGGCAGACCGCCAGCTCACGCTCGCCCGGCTCCAGATCAGGATACTGCGCCTCCAGCTCTTCGCTGTGGATGAAGCTGATGCTCTCCGGCAGGGCCGGTTTGATCGCCGGGAACAGGTAGCCCACATAGCGCTCGGTGCGCTGGATGACACTGTAGATGCGGCGGACGATATCCTTGAGGAAATCCAGGTTGCGCTCGCCGGGAGCCATCACGCGTTCCCAGTCCCATTGGTCGACATACAGCGAATGGAGGTTGTCCAGGGTCTCAGCGGGACGGATGGCGTTCATATCCGTGTAGATGCCCTGCCCCGGCGCATAGTTGAAGTCGGCGAGGTGCAGGCGCTTCCACTTGGCCAGCGACTGGACGATCTCGACGTCCGCTTCCAGGTCTTTGGTGCTGAAGGTGACGGGCAGCTCCACGCCGTTCAGGTTATCGTTGATGCCCGTTCCACTGCGCACAAAGAGCGGCGCAGTGACGCGCAGCAGGTTTAGCTCAAAGGCCAGGTTCTCCTGGAAGTAGGTCTTGATTTGCCGGATAGCCACCTCGGTATCATGGGTATCCAACAATGGCTGGTAATCTTGTGGGGTGATCAGGCCAGGTTTCATGGGTTACCTCCGTCAATCCACCCATTTTACCATCGTACGAGGACGGATATCGCCCAGGCCTGGTTGGGCCTGGCGGTGGCGGCGGCATACGCGTACCTGGGGATCAACCTGAAAGTGTAAGCGCAGTACTGCTAAGCTGAATATACCCCTAGTGCCGGCCCACCAGCGGCAGGAAGGTGTGCCAGTTGGAGCCGAACAGCCCAAACTCGCTCAAATGGCACAGCGGAAGGGAGAGGGTGTTGGTGTACAGGTCGCGGGTATATTCGCCGCCGGGGCAGGTGGTTATGGCATCCAGCCAACCGGTGGCGTCGCCAGACCAAACATACAAGGCCAGGGAGGCTTCGGGGATGCCGGTGATACCCCAACCCGGGTAGGTGAGCATCACGGCGACCGGCTTGTCGAAGGCAGTCACCGGTTCGCCCTGGGAGTCTGCGGCGCTGAGCAGGAAGCTGTTAAAGGCAAATACCAGCCGGCCCGGGTCATGGTTGGGTGAGGGCCGGGGAAGGAAGGTGAAGGTGGTCTCACCATCCAGCGCGCCGGGGGGAATGACAAACGTGGTGCTGCCATCCAGGGAGGTGAAGTCGCCGCCAGCCTGGTTAAGCTCCACCGTGAACCCCTGGCGCAGGTGCCAGTCGGGGTCCTTCAGGTACAGGAGGGTGTACAGCGGGTCGCCCATTTGCAGGTAATCTGCCGGCACGTGGAGCAGGTTGTAATCCAGGTTCAATCCATATTCCCCGCCCTGGTTGAGATAGGATAAATTGGTCAGGTTGATGAATGTGGGCGGAATATCACCGGTTAAAAAATTGTCATCCAACCACAAAAATACCAGGGAGGTAAGATTGCCTAATTCAGGCGGGATTGCCCCGTTCAGTTGGTTGCTGTTGAGGCTTAATCTATACAGATAGGTCAGATTTCCCAACTCGGGGGGAATCTCTCCACTCAGCTGGTTGCCAGATAAAAGCAGGAAGTGCAGATAGGTCATCTGGCTAATCTCGCTCGGGATTTGTCCGCTTAGCTGGTTGCCCGATAAATCCAGGTACATCAGGCTGGTCAGGCTGCCCAGCTCCGGCGGGATGCCCCCGGTAAGCTGGTTGTTGTTGAGGTAGAGGTACAGCAGGTTGGATTGATGGCTCAGCTCGACCGGGATACTGCCGGTTAACTGGTTGATGGATAACGACAGGCTGAGCAGATCCGTTAGATTCCCCAGCTCGGGGGGAATTTCTCCGCTCAACTGGTTTTCGCGCAGGTTTAGCCGGTTCAGCTGGGTGAGATTGCCCAACCAGGCAGGGATCGGGCCACTCAGCTGGCAGCGGTAAAGATACAAATCGGTCAGGTTGGTCAGATTGGCCAATTCTGGCGGGATGACCCCGCCCAGGGGATTGCTGCTCAGGCTTAAGTCAGTCAGATTGGCAAAATCGCCCAGCTCGATCGGGATGCCCCCGCTCAACTGGTTGTGATCAAGGCTTAATACCTGCAGGTTGGTCAGTTTCCCCAACTCAATCGGGATGTTACCGCTCAGCTGGTTGTAGGATAGATGCAGTTCAGTCAGGTTGGTCAGACTGCCCAACTCGGCGGGAATATTCCCGCTCAACTGGTTCAGGTAAAGACTCAAATAGATCAAATGGGTCAGGCTGCCCAGCTCAGGCGGGATGACCCCGGTAAGCTGGTTGTTCCAGAGGATTAAATATTCCAACCCCCAAAGGTCCCCCAATTCGGCCGGGAGGCTACCGCTCAGGTTGTTTTCAAATAAACTCAGGTTCTTCACATGCCCATCTGCGACGGCGACTCCAAACCAATCGTCGACGGCTGTGCCGGTCAGCCAATTGAAGCTATCCACCCAGCCAGAGCCGTTGGTACTGTTGTAGAGCGCCACTAGCGCTTCGCATTCTTCCACGGGTACATCGGTAATATCAGCGCAGGAGAATTCAGCGCCGGCATAACCAGGCACGACGCTGACCAACACCAACAGCAGTGCGAAAACGAAATGGAAAATGCTTTTCATGGCGACCTCCTTTTTCCCCACAACGAACAAACACCGCCGCTCACCCCAGTGGTCAGCGGGATGAGCCCCAATCACAGCCCATTATAGTACTTTTTTGGCGACGAAGATCAGCTCTCCCGGGTACTCCGAGCCATACGGGCTGCGGTCATAGCCGGCATACACCTGCTCGACCGCGAAGCCGCTGCGGGCGAGCAGGTGCTCGGCTTCGAAGCGGAACAGGTAGCGCATGGGGAAGGGGTGGACGAGGCGCTCCGTGCGCCCGTCCGGGTGGGTGACATAGTAGATCAGCTCCACCTGGTTGATCTGGTTGAAATAATCGCGCGCGACGATCTTGCTGCAGCGGGTCACCCGCCGCCCATCCGGCATGCTGAATTCAGGCTCTTCGCTCATTTCCAGGCCCAGCGTGTCGCTGGTCAGGTAGTTGAGCGACGGGTTGAACAGGTCGAGCACCAGCCGGCCCTGCGGCGCCAGGTGGCGGTGAATGCAGCTCAGGCAGGCGAGCTGGTCATCGACGGTGGTCAGGTGCTGGAAGGGGCGGAAGGGCAGGGTGACCAGGCGGAAGGTTTGGGCGAGGTCAAAATTACGCATATCGGCCTGGACGAGCTGAACCCTGGCGCGAACGTCTTCTGCTTCCTTCTGCAGCTGCTCCCGGCAGACAGCTAACATCGACTCCGCCAGGTCGAGGCCGGTGATCGCAATGCCCGCCCGGGCGGTGGGGATCAGGATGCGCCCGGTGCCGCAGCCGACCTCGAGCACCGGTCCGCCGCTCTCCTGCGCTGCCTGGACGAAGAAGGCCACGTCGGTGCGTTCCTTATACGGGACGATGCGGTCGTAGAATTCGGCGGTAAAGGGAAAATCTTCATAGCCACTAGCGTCAGTCATGGGGGACTCCTTGGGTGATTACTACAAGTAGGGCGGGTTTCCAAACCCATCGCAGACCCGGCAGGTAAGAAACCTGCCTTACTCTACAGCCTCCGCCACCTCCCGCGCCGCGGGGCGGTTGAGCAGGTTGTCCAACAGCAGGCGCCCGGCTGCGATGCGCGGCTCCCACTCCGCCAGCTCGGAGGGAAGCCCGGCGGTGTAGAAATAGTAATAGAGTCGCGGCGGCGCCCACCCCAACCGCGTGAGGGAAGAGGCAAGGTCTTGCGGTTGAGACGCAAGATTTTGCGTCTCTACGAGGCGTTGGGGAAGCAGGCTGCGCTTGCGTCCCAGGTGAAGCGCCGGGCGGTCGACTTTGATCGCCAACAGGCTGCGGCGAACCTGGGGAGTGAAGGTGCGGCGCAGCAGGATGTCGGGGGCGCCGCGCAGGTCAAAGGCATCATCGAACACCTTCTCACCGGTCAGGTAGGGTTTGGCGCCCAGGGTGATGGTCAGGCGGGTAAGGAAGGAGTGCAGGCGCAGGCGCAGGTGAGATTCAGCATCCAGGGAGAGGGTATCGGGTAAGATGGCCCGCAGCTCGGTGTGCGAGGGGTCGCTGCGCCCGCCCAGGGCGGCGTAGAGGCGCACCTCCAGTCCCTGGTCTTGAAAGGTGATATAGGGATTATAAATGATGTTGCCGGGCGTGAAGCTGGCGCCATATTTCTCGGCGAGCTGGCGCATGACGGTTTCGATCTGGCGCATGCGCTGCTGCCCCATGATCAGGGCAATGACGAAGATCACCAGAGAGGCACCAAAACAGATCAGGCACAGGGTGAGCAGGTTCATGAGGGGCAGTCCTTTTTTAAGCTGTTAGCTGTTAGCAGTTGGCGAGCAGCGGGAATGAAATTAATCATATTTCCTGCCCTAAGACGGAGAAGCGCGGGGCGGTGGCAAGACGATTTTGGATGAGGTCGATTCTGCGCAGGTAGAGCGTGGTGCCGGCGGCGCGGTTGATGCCGGGAAGAGGAGTGAGATGGCGCGCCCCAGGCAGCACGATACCACCCCCCTCCGGCTCCCCCCTATAGGGGGGAGAGTTGGGACCCTCACCCCCGGCCCCTCTCCCTTGCAGGGAGAGGGGGGTGTAGGTGTAGGGTTGGAAGCCGGAGTCAAGCAGGCGTTGGTGGATGGCGTCCTCGTCGAAGCCGTAGCGGGTGCCGTGACCGCGCAGCTCGATCAGGATGGCGATCAGGCGCTCGTCCGCCAGCGTTTTGACGGCGCCGGCGATCACCGCGTGTTCGTAACCTTCCACGTCGATTTTGAGCATTGTAGGGGCAAAGTCAACGGTCACGTCATCCAGGGGCAGCACGTCGACCTCGACGGCAGGTATGGAAACCTGCCCTACGCGGCTGGGGGGGACCACGCCGTTGGCGGCGCCTTTGCCGGTGGTGAAGCGCAGGCGACCGGGCTGGGCGGCGATGCCGGCGTTCAGGACACGCACCTTGTTGCCCAACCCGTTCAGGTTGAGGTTCTCCTGCAAATAGGCGAATGAGGCGGGCACCGGCTCGATTGCCAGGCAGTCGGCGCCAACCGCCCCCGCGGCGAGCACGCTGAAGGCGCCAATGTGCGCGCCGACATCGACCAAGCGGTCGCCGGGGCGCAGGGCATGGAGCACAAAAGCCATCTCCTCAAACTCGTACAGCCCGGTGTAGTAGATGCCCGTGGCGCCCATCAGCCCGGGACGGGCGACCAGGCGGGTCTGGTCCACGAAGGGGATGATCACCGGGCCGGGAGCCAGGCGGCTGCCCACCTGCCAGCGCAGGAAGCGTCCCAGGGCGCGCAGTTTGTGCTGCCGGTTGAGCGGGTGGTTGAGGATGAAGCGCAGCACCTCAGCGAGGCGCAGGATCTTGGGCATGGGGAGATTTTATCATGGAGGCGGCTTAAGGTGGATGAACTAGAGCTTCAACCACAAAGGACACTAAGGACACGAAGGATCACAATTTCAAAAAACATAACACAGATGAACTCGGATAAGAGCGGATGAACACAGATTGAATTTAAATTCAATAATTTATCTGTGTTTATCTGTGTCCATCTGTGTTTATCTGTGTCAGGCACTGCATGTATCAATAACACTTCAATCCCAAAAAATGAGGTATATTTAAGGGTATTCATCGCAGGTCAATTATCTTACAGCGAATAGCTAACCGCTAATAGCTTCTCTCTCCGGAGGTCTTTATGCCGCGCAATTATCGTTTGATTTTGTTCGCGCTGCTAGGTTGGGTGACACTGATCGTCTTCTGCGTGCTGCTGGCGCGGGAGATCGAGACCGATTTCGGCAAGGTGCAGGTGAGTGAGGTGCGCTTCCCCGGCGAGCTGGGAGTGGAGCTGGTGGGGAAGCTGTACGTGCCCGAGAGCGCCAGCGCCGAGAATCCCCGCCCGGCGGTATTAGCCCTGCACGGCTTCCAAAACGATAAAGAAACGATGGATGCTTTCGCCATCGAGCTATCGCGCCGCGGCTTCGTGGTGCTGGCGCTCGACCAGTACGGGCACGGCAGCAGCGGCGGGCGCCTGGCGCTGACGGAAGAAGATCCCACCCTGGGCGGGAACGCCGCCTACCAGTATCTGAAGACGCTGCCATACGTGGACCGGGCCAACCTGGGGGTGATGGGGCACTCGATGGGCGCGGGGACTACCCTCGCAGTGGCGGAAGCCAACCCCGACCACCGGGCGCTCAACCCGCAGTGCGGCATTCCCGGCAGCCCCGAGCTGAACAACGTGCTGCTCACCCAGGCGCGCTTCGAGGAATTCTTGAACTTCCGCGAGAACCAGCCCACCGTAGAGGGACTGACCACCAACCCGGAGCGCCTGGAGGCCCTGGGTTTGAGCGGGGAAGCAGCGTGGGATACCACCTACGGCAGCATTGGCAACGGCTCGGCGCGGCGGCAAACTTTGATCAACACGGTGCACCCCGGGGTGACACACAACCGCAAGGCGGTCGCCGAGGCGGTGACCTGGATGAACCTGGCGTTGAACGACGGGCGGACGGATGATGGCTGGATTCCCGCCGAGAAGCAAATCTTCATGTGGAAGGAAGTGCTCACCCTGCTGGCGCTGCTCGCCTCCCTGGCGTCGCTGATCCCGCTGACCGAGCTGCTGCTGGGCAGTCGCCGCTTTGCCGGGGTGGCGCAGCCCCTGCCCGATACCCTGCCGGAGAACCGTTCCTACGTCGCCCCGGATCGCGCCTGGCGCAAGTATGCCTGGCTGAACAACCTGATCGCCGGGCTGACCTATCCCATCCTGACCGGGCTGGGCGGCTACCTGCTGGCTTACGCCATCCCCGGGCTGTCGATGATCATCGCCAACGGCGTGGCGACCTGGTTCCTGGGCAACGCGCTGATCTACCTGCTAATCTTCACCATCTGGTACCGGCGCAACCGGCGCAAGCGCAATGTGACCCTGTTCAACATGGGTGTTTCATTCCACCCCGAGCGGTTGGTCCTCGACTGGCGGGTACTGGGCAAGACCGCGCTGCTGGGGGCGGTGCTGCTGGGCTGGCTGTACCTGCTGGTCTTTTTATCCCAGCGCTTCTATGGCATCGAATTTCGCTTCCTGTGGCCGTTCATGCGCCAGTTCTCAACTGAGCGCTTCGGCTATTTCTGGATCTACCTGCCCCCGGCGCTGCTCTTCTTCCTGCTCAACGGTGGGGTGTTCCTCTTCGGGCAGGCCCGCCAGCGGCAGCGCGAGACGGGTGCGGAAACACAGTGGCGCTGGTGGCTGAAGAACTGCCTGGCGGCGCTGAGCGGGCTGGCAGTCGTATGGGCTTTCCAGTACATCCCCTTCTTCCTGGGCTCCGCGCCGGGCTTTGAGCTGATCAGCCTGCCGCTGCTGAGCGGGATGATCCCGCTGCTGCTGTTCGTCTACCTGCCCGAATTCGCCGTGCTGTTGTTCTTCCTCACCTGGTTCTACCGGCGTACGGGCAAGGTATACCTGGGGGCACTGGTGATCGCCAGCCTGGCGGTGTGGTGGATGGTGGCGGGGACGGCGATGTAGGTCCTAAGGCTCAATAACCACATACTCCCAATTGTCATAGGCGGCTACCTGGGCATGGTAGGCCATGGCGATGCCTGCCCTGGTTTCGACCAGCGGGCGGTTGTAAATGGTATACAACAGATCCCCATTCAGATAGATCCAATACTCCGCCAGGTTGCCGTTTGCGCTGGGTTGGACGAACACCTCGAAATGATTGGTGCCGTAACCGCCAACCACCGACCCGCTCCATTGCCCGGCAAGCGTCGTCCAGGATCCGGGACCGAAATCGTAGCGTTCGATGATATACCCGCCCCAGGGGGATACGCCCAGATAGTAAGCCGAGTCTTCGCTTTCAGCAAACACGATGCCATAGGTGCGGTCTACTTCGCCGTCGATGAAGGTCACATCCACCGCCACCCGGTAGAATATGTTTTGCCCGCAAGCAAAACAGCGATTGACGTGGAAGAATGAGGATGGATCAAAAGGACCCACGACGAGCGTTCCAGTCTGCCACTCACAGGCCTCGCAAAATAACCAATCGCCAGTATCAGAAGTAAAGCTGTCGAAAAAGGAAAATGGGCCGGGGGTGTTGGTAATGGTCGGCGTATTGGTCGGGCGGCGCGTGCGCGTGGGTGTGAGGGTAGGGCTTGGGGTCGGTGTATCCGTAGGGGTGGACGTGTGGGTGGGTGTGATCGTTGGGGTGTCCGTGGCCTGGGCAATGGCAGTCTCCGTCTGGGCTTGAGCCGCATCCCCGGTTTCGACGGCATAGGTGGCAGCCAGCTCTTCGGGGCTGGGACCGCTATCGCAGGCAGCACAACATAAAGCAAGGGCACAAAAAAGGAACAGGCAGGTGCATACGCGCAGCATAATCATCCCTCCATGGTGTATTGGTGTTGCGGATTGTGGTTAGCGATCTATAATGCCACCTGGCTCAAGGCGTTTCCGCCTCTGCCTCGATCTCTTCGAAGATAAAATTATCATAACGAACGGTCACATCATGGAAATTCATCGCCAGGCCTACCTGGGCACTGCGCGCTGGCTGGTTGTAGCGGGTGAAGATCAAGGTGTCATTCAAATAGAGGAAGGTGTCAACCGTCCCGGTTTGCGCCCCGGGTTGCACCCGCACCGCGAAGGTATTGGTGGCGTAGCTGGGATTGACTGCCCCGCTCCATTGGGCATCGATGACTTCCCACCAATCGCCATCGCGGTGATATTCCAGGATGATATACAGCTGCCAGGGTGAAATGCCCAGGTAATACCCGCTGGACTCCGTCACGCCAAAGACGATGCCAAAGAAGCGATCGACCTGCCCGTCTAGAAAGGTGCCATCTACAGACATGTGGTAGGTGGCGTACTCACCACACCCCGTGCAAAGATTGACGTGCACGTCTTCCGAAGAGGGCGGGAAAGGGCCCATGGTCAGGGCATCATTCCCCCAGGTGCAGTACTGGCAGTTTTCCCAGGCGCCAGAATCCTTGCCGAAATCCTCGAACAGGGTGAAGGGTCCGGGGGTGGGTGTAGGCGTGGGTGTATCGGTTGGGATTGGTGTCTTGGTAGGGACAGGTGTGTTAGTAGGGACTCCGGTAAGGGTGGGGGTATCCGTGGGGATAGGCGTGAGAGTATCTGTGGGTTCCAGGGTCGGCGAGACCACCGGACTCACTGCGGCGAATGTCTCAATTACCATGGTAGCAGCGATCTCTTCAGCGCTTAGCTTTTCCCCTCCGCAGGCCGTGAGCCCCAGTGTCAGGATACACAGGGTTGGCAGAACAAGATGCAGGCGTTTCATCATTCCCCTCCAGCTCAGATGATGCCGGTGCGTACCCACCGGTGGCCAGATTGTCGTTTTATTGTAGCATATCGTCCCCGGTCACTTCCTTGTATCATCATTGCAGATTGGTAAATCAGGCTATAATTCAGCCGGGAAACTGCGCACACACCTTCCCTTAGCTTGTGGAGATGATGATTTGGAAGACCAGACCATTGAATGCCCGCACTGCGGGGATGTTTTTTCGCTGGAGCTGACCCGCTGTCCGAAATGCGGGCTGAACATGTATCCGGAGGACGAGGAAGCCCTGCACGACTACTCCCAACCCCCCTCCAACTCCCCCCTGCAGGGGGGAGAGTCAGTAGGGCAGGTTTCCATACCTGCCGAGGCGGGGATCGGCGAGGCGCTGTGGGCGGTGCTGCTGGGTTTGATCCTGGCGGGGGCGGTAAGTTTTGTGCTTCACATGTTTGCCAGCCGGGCGGAGACGGCAGAGGGCATCTCCACCGGCTGGCGGGTGATCTTGTTCCTGGCTGGCCCACTGGGGGCGGCAATCGGCAGCTACAGCACCAGCATGGTGGGGAAACGGGAGCGCCTGCCCGCGGCGGGATTGGGCGCGCTGGTGGGTCTGGGCAGCGCCGCGCTGGCGGTGCTGTTCGAGACCCGCTGGAGATTAGTGACGCTGCAGGTGATGCTGGAGCCAGGCATGCTGGCGCAGTACGCCATGTGCCTGCTGCTGGGGGCGCTGGGCGGCTGGCTGAGTGGCGAATCCGGGGCTGCCTACCTGGCAGGGGCGACCCAGCCACCCGCAAAGGCAGTTAAAGGCATGTCCTGGGAAGATTTGATTTATCGCGACCTGCTGACCCGGGTGCGCTTCAACCGCGACACAGCCGAGCGGCTGATCGAGTACGAGCGGCGGCTGGCGCCAGAGGCGGATCGCTACACCCTGGTGCGCAATGCAGTGGAGAGATTGGAACGTGACCGGCGCGAGTAGGAAGTGCATAAACCACAAAGGACACATGTGTTTATCTGTGTCAGGTTTTTAGAGTAAATCATATCAGGAGAAAGGATCATGACAGACGAGACAAAGAAAACGAATAACGGGGAGGAGAAGGGGGTAAAAGAGCAGCCCAAGGATGTGATCGTGGAGAGCAAGCACAGCATCGCGATCAACGGGCAGACGCTGAACTACACGGTCACCTGTGGGACGATGGTGTTCAAAGAAGAAGAAACGGTGAAGCAGGGCGAAAAAGAGGGCCAGGCGGAGGGCGAGAAGCCCAAGGCAACCATCTTCTTCACCGCGTATACGTTGGATGAGAGCCTACCCCCCTCCGGCTCCCCCCCGAACGGGGGGAGAGAAAGAGAGGGGAAGCGCCCGCTGACCTTCTCGTTCAACGGCGGACCGGGCTCTTCGTCGGTGTGGCTGCACCTGGGGCTGCTTGGGCCGCGGCGGGTGCTGATGGATGAGATTGGCAGCCCACTGCCTCCCCCCGGCAAGCTGGTAGACAACGACTTCTCCCTGCTGGACAGGACCGACCTGGTGTTCATCGACCCGGTCAGCACGGGCTACTGCACGCGCCGTGCCGGGCGAAAAACCGCGCCAGTTCCACGGCTTCAAGAAGGATATCGAGTTCGGTGGGGGATTTCATCCGCCTGTACACCTCGCGCTACCAGCGCTGGGCAATCGCCCAAGTTCCTCATCGGCGAGTTCATACGGCACCACCCGGGCGGCGGGGCTGTCCGGCTACCTGCAGGAGCGCCACGGCATGTACCTGAGCGGGATCATGCTCATCTCCACCATCCTCAACTTCCAGACGGCGCGCTTCGAGCCGGGCAATGATCTGCCCTACATCCTGTTCCTGCCGACTTACAGCTCCACCGCCTGGTACCACAAGCGCCTGGCGCCCGAGCTGCAGGCCGACCTGCAATCCACCCTGCGCCAGGTGGAAGAGTTTGCCCGTGGCGAGTACACCCTGGCGTTGATGAAAGGCGCCTCCCTGCCCGCCGAAGAACGCGCGGCGATCGTCCAAAAGCTAGCCTACTTCACCGGCTTGAGCGAGGACTACATCGACCGCACCAACCTGCGCATCGAGATATTCCGCTTCACCAAGGAGCTGCTGCGTCACGAGCGCCGCACGGTAGGCCGCCTGGACAGCCGCTTCAAGGGCATCGACCGTGATGCGGCGGGCGAGCATTTCGAGTTCGACCCCAGCTACGCCAATATCCAGGGACCGTACACCGCCGCCTTCAACGCCTACGTGCGCGGCGAGTTGAACTTCGAGTCCGACCTGCCTTACGAGATCCTCACCAACCGGGTGTGGCCGTGGAGCTACGCTGAGTTCGAGAACCACTACCTCAACGTCGCCGAGACTCTGCGCCAGGCGATGTGCACCAATCCATCCCTGAAGGTGTACGTAGCCAATGGCTATTACGACTTTGCCACGCCGTATTTTGCCACCGAGTACACTTTCAACCACCTGGGGCTGGACGAGAGCCTGCGCGCCAACCTGCGCATGGGCTACTTCGAGGCGGGGCATATGATGTATATCCACATGCCGTCGCTGGCGAAGCTGAAGGCGGAGCTGGATCGCTTCATCGGCGATGCAATGGGTTTATAATCAGGTGCATGATGAAATCAAGATTGAGCCAACAAAGAAGTACCTCTCGCCGGTTAAGCATTTTTCTGATCATTGCGGTTCTGCTTGGGATCATCCTGCTTTACCTGTGGAATATGCCGCTTGGCCCCAGACTGCAGCTGCCGACGCATACAGCAGTTGAAACACCAGAAGACAGCTCTCTTTCCCTGCCGGAGGAACCAGCAGAAGAATCGGCAAATAGTTCCTGGCAGGATTCATCCGGGGAGACAGTAGCTCAGTCCAAGGCGCAACTCAATCCCGATACAGAGCCATTTTGCGGCGGACCAGCGCGCATGACCATCCTGCTCACCGGTTCCGATTATCGCGGGGATGGGTTTTTATACGGATTGGCGGATGCAATTCGGATCGTGCGGGTCGATTTCATCACCCCTGCCGTGTCGGTCCTGGATTTTCCGCGCGACCTGTGGGTGGAAATTCCGGGTATCGCCGATCATTATGGGATTACTCATGGAAAGCTGAACCAGGCGTATTTCTACGGCACCCCGGGCATGGGGTATTATGATGGTCCCGGGGAAGGGGCAGGTTTATTGGCGCGCACCCTTGACCTGAACTTTAATGCCCAGGTGGATCATTACCTGACCCTTCAGATGAAGACTTTGGCTGAAGCCGTCGACGCGGTGGGGGGTGTGGAGATCACTTTCGATACAGCGGTCGATCTAAATGCGGTGGTAGGACCCACATATCCGCATCTGCTGTTTTCAGCAGGAACCTATCATTTTAATGGTGAGCTGGCAGTCCATCTGGTCACCAATCGCAAGCCAAGCACCTTTCAACGCACGCGATATCAGAATATGCTCATCTTCGCCCTGCGCGATAAGCTGCTGGCCCCCGAGATGCTGCCCAAGATGCCCGGTTTGGCACTCAGCTTCATTGGAGATACCCAAACAGACTTAAGCCTCAATGAAATCAATCAGCTTGTCTGCGTCGCCAGAATGGTAACGGATGAAAATATCCAGATCGTATCCTTTCCGGAGGAACTGTTCACCCCCAGTCATATCTTCGACCCAAACCGGCACGTAAACACGTATATCGACGATGCAGATTTTGAGCTGCTCCGGGCTTATATCGCCCAGTTTATGAACGGTACCTGGTCAATCCCATGAGCTGTGTGCTCTGTGGTGCAGATCTGCAAGGGAGGGTGCCATGATCACAATTGAAAAGGTCAATCAGGTTACCCTGGAGCTGCTGGAAGCCATGTTGCGGTTGGTGCCGCAGCTGACCAACAGCAGCCCGCCGCCCACACCAGAGGAGGTGGATGCGCTGGTGCACTCGGAGTCTTCGACGCTGTTCATCGCCCGGGATGCCGCTTCAGGAGGGATTGTAGGCATGGCGACGCTGGTGCTCTACCGCGTGGCGACCGGGCTGCGCGGCTATATCGAGGATGTGGTGGTAGATAGCGCGGCGCGCGGGCAGGGCATCGGCGAATCGTTGACCCATGCCTGCCTGAATGCGGCAAAGAAAGCCGGCGCGCCGCAAGTCGGCCTGACCTCACACCCGGGGCGGATGGCGGCGAATGTGATGTACCGCAAGATGGGGTTTGAGCAGCGGAATACCAATGTGTACAGGTATGTGTTTAAGAAGAGCAGGGGATAGGGGAGAGGGGATTTATTGTGTGGATGCAGGGAATGACACAGATCAACACAGATAAGGGCGGATAAACACAGATAGAGCATTAAATATTTGAGAGCAGGATAAATTTCGCGCCTATGTAACAGAAAGTTCTCATGAATAAACTTCACCCCAGTTGATGAAAAGCAACGACTGAAGTCGTTCCTACAATGGCCATTTTCAGAACGGCACGGTGAAAACCGGCGCAGAGTTGAAAATTGCCTCTTGACATACGTCGTATTATACTGTATTATATACAATATAATACAATAAAGGTTATAAGACGATGACCAATACCACGATAGACACCATATTATTAGAACTACGGCGGGGGATGCTGATCCTGGCAGTGCTCAGCCAGCTGGAGCATGAGGAGTACGGTTACTCGCTGCTCACCCGGCTGTCGGAGGGCGGGCTGGATATTGACCAGGGGACGCTCTACCCGCTGATGCGCCGGCTGGAGACGCAGGGACTGCTCGAGTCGGCCTGGCGCATCGAAGAGGCCCGCCCGCGGCGTTACTACAAGCTCAGCCCACAGGGACGGCAGGCCCTCCCCCGGCTGCGGGAGGAGTGGCGCCGCTTGGGTGAGGTAATGAGTGGACTGTTGGGTGACGGCGAAGAGCGCTAACCACAAAGGACACGAAGTACACAAAGGATCACAAAGTATTTTTACTAAAAGCTAATAGCAAAATCAAGGAGCAAGAATGAGCAAGGAACTGGTAACTCGCTATGTATCTGAAGTCGGTCGCCACCTGCCGGAGAAAACCCGGGCAGACCTGGAAAAAGAGATCCGCTCGCTGATCGAGGCCGCCCTGGATGACCGCGCCCGCAAGACCGGTCGTCCGGTAGATGAAGACAGCATCGTGGAAGTGCTCAAGGAGTTCGGCCCGCCGGACAAGATGGCAGCCTCCTACCTGCCGGAGCGCTACCTGATCGGGCCGCGGCTGTTCCCGGCATTTATCAACGTGGTCAAGATCGCCCTGCCGATCGTGCTCATCCTGGCGGCGTTGGGTATGGCAGTGCGGCTGGGAAACTCCGACCTGCAGCCAAAGTTTGTCATCGAAGCCTTCGCCGAAGGATTTGCCGACTTGTTCAATACCGTGCTGCAGGTGCTGGGTACAATCGTGCTGGTGTTCGCCCTGCTGGAGTACTTTGTCCCTGACCTGAAAGCCAGGACGCTGCCCAAGGGCGTGGATTTGAGATCCCTGGACAAGGAATGGGATCCGCGCAGCCTGCCCAAGCCGGCGCCCGCCCCGCAGGCGGTGGGTGTGGTAGGGCTGTCGGTGGAGATCGCCTTCACCGTGGTGGCGATCGTCATCTTCAACTTCTACCCGCAGTTGATCGGCATCGGCTTCTCTGGCGACCGGTGGGTCTCCATCCCGGTGCTGGCGGATGTGTTCTTCGACCGCTACCTGCCCTGGCTGAACATCGTTTGGGTGCTGCAGATCGTGCTGGATTCGATCGTCATCGGGCGCGGGCGTTGGGAGACGGGCAGCGGCTGGTTCTACGTCGCCATCAAGGGCATGTCGGTGGTGATCAACCTGGCGATGCTGACCGGACCCTCGCTGATCGCCCTGACCGCGGCGACGCTGGCAGCCAACAGCAGCATGGGCATGGATACTGCGAAGCTGCTGGTGGAGATGCTCACCCAGGCGGTCAAGTGGGGGCTGATCATTGCGGTGATCGCCGGCTCTTTCGACCTGATCAAGCAGGCGTTCCGCTTGATCTTCCAGAAGGTCAACCTGGTATCGCTGGTGAAGGAATAGGGCAGGTTTCCATACCTGCCGGGTATCACCCGATGTAACAATGAACCACCCGGTCAGCGACCAAGCTGAACGGGTGGTTCATTCTTTGCTACCGGGCGTATTTCAGTTTTAAGGAAAAGGTGGGAAAATGGGGGCATGAGCAGACAAAAGGAAGCCCCCAAGAAACTGAGCCGAGAAGAGAAGAAAGCACAAATGATGGTGCGGCTGGAGAAGGCGATTGATGAGCTATTAGACTGGGAAGAGCGCGCCGAAAGACCGGACTTTACCCAAATTGAAGATATCGTCTTGAAGCTACGCAAGGATATCGGGGAAGAGATGACCGAAGAGGTGTTATCCCGGCTTGATGGTAAGACGCCGGTGCCTGGGCCGATATGCCCGAACTGTGGAAAAGAGATGCGGTTGAAAGGAGAATACCAGAAACGGATCGAGAGCCGCATCGGGGGAACGGAGTTCGAGCGCAGCTACTACTTCTGCCCTGAATGTGACGAGGGTCTTTTTTCCCCCTGGATGAACAACTGGGGCTGAAGGATCAGCGCTGGAGTGAAGGTTTGGTCAAGCAAGCGGTCTGGCTAAGTGGGCTGGTGCCTTTTGAGCAGGCCACAGAGATCATGCAAGAAGTGGGACAGGCCAATATCTCGTCCAGCAGTGTTTGGCGGCTGGCGCAAAAATGGGGAAAGGAACTGGAAGCGTTAGAAGCCAAGGAGCAAGAACGGGCCAATGCTACCCCAGATGGGAAGGAAATTCTGCCTGGTGAGATCCGAGATGAACGTCCGATGGGGCTTTCGATGGATGGAGTGATGATCTATATCCGGGAGGAAGAGTGGAAAGAACTCAAAGTGGGCTGTGTTTTCGATGTCATACCCCGGCCTGTTTTGGACGCTAAGACAGGCGAGTGGGTTGAGCAAGGGCATGCGGTGCATAACAGCTACACCTGCCACTTGGGTGGGCCAGAGCCATTCGGGAAAAAGCTGTGGGCTGAAGCGCAGAGGCGGCATTTTCGGCAAGCCTTCGAGAGCGAAGTGGTTGCCGATGGAGCTGCGTGGATATGGAACCTGGTGGGAGATTACTTCTACGACAGCCATCAATTGGTTGATTGGTATCATGGCACTGAGCACCTGGCGAAAGCCGCTCATTTATTGTATGGAGAAGGAACCCCAGCCGCTAAACGCTGGCTGAAGGACAGAGAAACCGTTTTGTTCCAGGGACAAGCCGAAGCAATCGCAGCTGAGTTGGTTCATTGGGCTGACCAGAAAGCAGCTATCCAAGAAGAACTGTTGTCGGAAGCTGGCTATTTTGACAAAAACAAGCACCGCATGAACTATATGGCCATGCGAGAAGAAGGTTGGGTCATTGGGAGCGGCATGGTCGAGAGCGGCGGAAAGCAATACAAGGCCCGCTTTGCTGGCTCTGGTATGCGTTGGAGCCGCAAAGGGGCGGAACACTTGCTTCCTCTGAGAACAGCAATCTTGAGCAAACGATTTGACCAGCGCTGGAAAGCTATTTACCGAAACTCGCCTAAAAATTGAAATGCACCCTTGCTACCGATATTATTTGACACCGCTTGAAATTTGTGCTAGGTTAATGTATGAGGGTGTGAAGATGACGAATCGATCCATGATTAGAAGCTGCCAATTATATTGGCTGCTCTTACCATATCTGCTGGTATTTGTCGCGGCCTGTAATTCAGTGCCCACATATCCTGGCGCAAGCGAATCACCTAATACTCAACCAACCCGGAGTGATATCAATACAGCAACGCAAGCAGCTGCCACAGCTTCTCCTGATCTAAATCTATCCAAAACACCACCTGGATCGTCATTTCCTACTCAGATATCGACAGTAACATTCCCAGCAACGCAAACGCCCTTTTTTCCTGATTTCTCTGGCACGATCATCGGAAAACCAGTGTTATTTCCGACATTTGATGCTACCACAGCGCTTACCCTTACACCGGCTTCCCCAGAAACCTGCCCCCCGGCTAACCCTGATTTGGTGCCAGATCTTGATGCCTGGGAGAACGATTGCCAGCCATTAGAAAGCTGTCCCCAAATCGCTCCCCGCATTCTGGAGTACTTGAATAGCGGTGGTACATTATCGTCGGTGGTTGATTCTGTCCGGCAGCACTCTTCCGGGGAATTGGGTGTAAGTGATCTTACCGGGGATGGTGTCCCTGAATTGTTCTTTGTGTTCGGCGATCTCTTGATCATCGGTTGTGATGACGGTGGGTATCGACCATATCTCCAGATCCCAAGGTATACTGGTTCATTCTATCGGATTTTGAGCGTCGGAGATATGAATTTGGATGGCTTACCAGAACTTATATTTGGTTTATATGAATTTTCAGGCTCTTTTACAAGAACCCCCTACAGAATCATAGGGTGGAATGGTCAGCAATTCGATAATTTAATCACTGAACCAACATTTCAGAGTCGGTATGGAAGTGGCGGAGCCGGAAATCATTGGGTGTGGATGGATAATGCTGGTCGTTTTTCAAGCTGGTGGGTTGAGGATATTGATAGTAATGGAACGCTTGAATTTGTGGTTTCTGGTGGATTACCCGCTACAAGATTATCCATCGCGGAAGGTCCCTTTCGGGCAGAAACACACACCTATATGTGGGATGGATCAGGTTTCCGACTTTATCGTACGGAAATTGAGCCTCCTGATTACCGCTTCCAGGCGGTCCAAGATGCTGATTATGCAGTATTGGATGGTGATTACAATCGGGCATTAGAGCTCTATCAAGCGGTAATCATAAGCGACGAACTTGAGTGGTGGTCAGAACAGCGTGGATGGAATGAATTATCTCGCTATGACGCCCAATTCTCGTCAGATGGAGCCACCCCGACTTTAATCGCCCCGGATCTGAACGAATATTATTACCTGGCAGGATATGCTCACTTCCGAATTATGGTATTGAATGTTTTTCTCGACTTGTTCCCCGAGGCGCAGGCGGTTTATAAAGCGCTAGTCGAAAACTTCCCGGCAGGTCAACCAGGATCGGATTATGCGTACATGGCAACCCTATTTTGGAATGAGTACCAGTCTTCGCAAAATATTGGCTCAGCCTGCAATATGGCTGTAGCTTATGCCAGAACCCATCCTCAAACTCTAACTTATCTCGGCAGCCCTAATCATGGATTACAGAGCAACCAATATACACCAGAGGAGCTCTGCCCGTTTGGGTATTGATTTATGGGAACATCCCTTGAGTTCCGCTGGTTAGGCGTGGCCGGGTTTGAGCTAAAAACCCCTGGTGCGACTCTGCTGGTCGACCCGGTCCTGACGCGCCCGCCGGCTTACAAGCTGCTGTTCGGACGCACCCGCCCGGATGGAGCGTTACTGCGGCGGCATATCCCCCACGCCGACCATATCCTGATCAGCCACGCGCATTACGATCACCTGCTGGATGCGGCGGAGATCGCCGGGTACAGCGGGGCGCGGGTGTATGGCTCGGAGAACACCTGCCGGATTGTGGAAGTGTGTGGCCTGGCGCAGGCGCAGGTAGTGAGGGTGCGGGCGGGGGAGGGGCTGACCCTCACCCCCGGCCCCTCTCCCTTGCAGGGAGAGGGGGGCGACGACCTCCCCCGGCCCTTCCCTCCAGGGAGCGGAGAACCTACCTACCCCCAGCCCCTCCCTGCAGGGAGGGGGGTTAAAGTCCCTTCCCTGCAGGGGAGGGATATAGGGAGAGGTGGGGGGCAGCCTGCCTTCCAGGTCAAGGTGCTGGCGGGGGAGCACCCTCCGGTGCCGGTCTTTGGGCCGGGAAAGCTGCCGAAGCGGTTGCACTACCCGCTGCGCCTGCGCGATTTCGTGATGGACGAGGACTTCAGTTTTCTCATCCAAGCGGGGGGAACCAGCCTGCTGTCCTGGCACCATTGGCGGCCCGGCCCAGCCCCGCGGGCGGATGTGCTGGTGATCGGGGCGGATATCCGCCTGGCGGACCTGCCCGAGCTGTTGGATGCGGTGCAGCCGAGCCTGCTCATCCCCACCCATTGGGACAACTTCCTGCGCCCGCTGAGCAAGTCGCTGAAGCCGTTCTTCAGGCCACCATGCCCTGGGCACCCGCTGCCCGAGCGCTATGATCCATGGAAGGTGAAGGCGTGGGTGGAGAGGGTGAGACCGGGGGTGAAGGCGTGGGTGCCGGAGGTGATGATCGGTGTGATGTTGTGAGGGTAACGATTAACTGGTGTACAATATAATCACTGCCCGGCCTACTGAATTGTTCCACAGGTATCAGATCGGAGTGTCAAAATGAAATTTAAGTCAAAACATCTCACTTTTGAAGAGCTCAGTGAACGCCTGCGCGAATATGAGCGCAAGTATGGTTATTCCACCATTGAGTTTTATCGTCGTTTCCAAAATGGGGAGCTGGGAGACGATGAAAATATGATGATGTGGAGCGGCCTGTATCACCTGTACCTGACCTCCCTACCAATCCGCCAATTCATGCAAAATGAGGTCGCTTCGGCGTGAAGATAGACGATTACTTTGCTGCGATAGAACGGGGATTGAGTAACAACCCTCAGATCAGTAAAATCCATGACCCCCTACTCCTAACATCGGATGATTACAACGGATTGATCCGCTGCCGGGTCACGTTTTGGGATGGCTCTACTCTGAACATTTACGAGGTTGTCAGCACCGAATTAGGTTATCCAGTGAGGATAAATTATTCGTACACATATCTATCCGGTGATCAATTAATCTTCCGCTACGACAATGCCCCTCACCACCCAGAAATTGTAACTCATCCACATCACAAGCACATTGGCCTAAAAGATCGGCTTGCGCCGGCTGACCAGCCCAGCATAAGCCAGATTATTGCTGAGGTTGAGATGATTATCGGGCAAAAATCCGAATAAGCTTGAGATAGGCAGCAGTCGCTAAGAATATTCTAAGAAGAGCTGAACCAATAATACTTAGACAGGTGCAACGCACATCTAAAGTGCGTTGCACCTGTGCTTTATGCCGAGGCGCCCGAATAATTCCTCAGCCCCAGCCTCCACACCACCCGCGCCAGCACCACGAACAGCAGGGTCAGCCCCAGCGTGCCCAGCAGGGTGAGGGGGGTGAGGCGGGAGGTGAGGGCCGAGGCCGGGACGGTGACGGCAAACACCACCGGCACCAGGAAGGTGAGCCCGGTTTGCAGCCAGCGCGGGTAGATGCCCACCGGGTAGCGCCCGGCGGCGTAGATGCCCTGGAACAGGTTGACCATCTCGTCGACGCGCACGATCCAGAAAGCGGTGGTGGTGAGCATCAGCCAGAAGCAGTACACCAGCACTGCGCCCATTGCCAGCGCGGCGATGAACGCCAATGACTGCCACACGCCGACCGCGCCCTGGTATTGGTACACTGCCACGAACAATACAATAAAACCCACCAACACATCGCTGAGCTGCCACAGGCGGAACTCACGGATGCTGACCAGCGCCTGCGCATCGCCGGGCTTGGTCAGGGCGTAGTCTAGTGTGCCCATCTGGATCTCCTCCATCAGCCGGCCCATGTTGGGCTGGATCGCCGCCTGGATCACCCCGCCCATCAGGATGTGGATGCCCATCACGGCGAGCAGCTCGGGGCGCGTCCAGCCGTTCAGCTCGGCGGTGTGGCTGAACACCAGCCACAGCCCGATCAGCCCGGTGGCGAGGGAGACCAGCGACTGCCCCATCTGGACGAAGAAGTTGACGCGGTACTGCAGCTCGTTGAGGATGCCGATGCGCAGGTAGTTGAGGGCTAAATAAAGCATGGGTTACTCCTGGAAAAGAGCAAAGAATTTAACACAGATGAACACAGATAAGGGCGGATGGACACAGATAAACCTTTTTATTTATTAGGACTTACGCAAGACGCATAAGAATGGCAGGAGATTTAAGTTGCTGGCGTAGATAATCATCCAACAAGCCATGTTTCACCTGATAAATCGTTTGTTGGGTTTCGTGAGCGAATTGTTTGAGACGAACCCAAACCAAAATGGCGCAACCGATATGATTTCTCACTATTCTAGCTTTGCGACACTGGCACCCTTCGACGCCGGTCAACTGCTTGGTTTCGCGATGAAATTGCTCGACCTTCCAGCGAAAGCCGCACACGTCTCGTACGACCTCCAGGTGGTCTTGCGCTATCTCGTTGGTCACGACATAGTCCGTGCGCTGGGTAGACAGCACTACTCGGAAAACTTTCACCTTGTGTTCCGCCGGAAAGCCTTTGATTTTGATCACTTTACCCTGTTGCAGTTCGGCTTCCGTCCATTCCAGGCTGTCCACTCGCCGATAGGGCTGTGAGCCACCTGAATCATCCACCTGGCGGTTGTCCTTGAGTGGACAGTAGTAGATTTTGTTAAACTTCTCAATCTGGAGCATGAGGTCTTTGGTCGCATACCAGGTATCCATCAAAACCGCCCAAAAGGCCAGCCCTTTTTGATAGACAACATTGAGCAACATATCCTGCACATGATCCAATTTCGTTTTGCCATCTCCATCCGGGTCGTAAATGCGGTAATCAATGATCCAAAACTGGTCTAACTCTGGATTGACATACACACAAGTCACCACACCAATCCCTTTGATGACGCCATGCTCATTCCCACTATACTGCCTTCTGACCAACTCGATGTTGTGCGAATAATTCTTGTCCATGACTGTGTCATCAAAAACGAGAAATCCGTAGGGCGTTTGAACCACCTGGCTTTGCACATTCTCCCACACCAGCCGTGGTCGGATTTCATCTCCGGCCAAGTATCGGTTGGCCATGTCATGACTGAACTTCTCGGTATGCTCAGCATAATTCGTGAGCGTGTAGTTGATTTGGCTCACCAGCAGATACTGACAATAATCCAAGCGTGTTATTCGTTCTTTTTTCGGTTTCATGCCGTAACAATAACGGCTTTTGCCTCAATCGTCAACTGTTCTGTCTTGCGTAAGTCCTATTTATAAAACTTTGCGTTTGATGCCAAGATGAGATGTGCCGAAGTTCAGGAGTAAACCGGTATGAATCCCTGTGGTTTTCAAATAATTCAATAATTGAGCTTCATGAGCTATATCGATGGCCTTAGTGGCTTTGATCTCCAAGATCAATTGAGCATCAACCAGAATGTCTGCAATATAGTCACCCACGATTACCCCGCGATAAACCACTGGGATGGATTTTTGCTGCTCAACTCGCAACCCTGCATCCCGCAACTCAAAAGCAAGAGCGTTCTCGTACACCTTCTCCAAATAACCAACTCCCAGCGAATTGCTAACCACAAACGCCTTTCCAATCACGATCTCCGTAAGCTGATTTATCTCCATCGTTCCCCTCCCATCTGTATTTTCCTTTTTGGTTTATCTGTGTTCATCCGCTCTTATCTGTGTTTATCTGTGTTAAATTCTTTTCCACCGCACTATCTGTGTTCATCTGTGTAATGCTCTACCCACCCACCGCGGAGAACTGCTTCACGGCGAAGCGCCACAGTACCTTCACCCCGACGAAGCCCAAGGCGATCCACAGCGCCTGCATGCCCAGGCCGCGCAACAGCTCGGCGGGGGTGTAGCCGCCGGTCAGCGCTTCGATGGGGAAGCCAAACGTCCACTGGAAGGGGAAGAAGGCCGCCACGCGCTGCACCCACTCGGGCATCAGCGACATGGGCACCAGCCGCCCGGAGATGACCAGCTCGACGGCGAAGAACAGCTCGAAGATGGCGCCCACCCGCGTCGTCCAGAAGGTGATCAGTCCCAGCAGGGTGAGCAGCATGGTGCGGATCAGGTAGGCGCCCCAGATGGCAACGAAGAAGCCGGCCGCCTGGTACCAGGTCGGGTGCAGCTCGGGCTTGAACACCAGCGACAGCCCCGCTGCCAGCGGCAGCCACAGGATGATCGCCACGATCTTCCAGCCGGCGAAGAAGGCGACATCCCAGTGCAGCGGGTGCAGCGGGCGTACCAGCTCCATGGAGAGCTGCCCGCGGCGGATGCGCCCCTCCCAGGCGTAGGGGGTGAGCACGATGTTCATGTTGCGTACCAGCGTCCAGACGATGTAATAGGCAGCGAATGCGCCGGGTGTGTAGCCGCCCACCGTCCCGCCCTGGGCGCGGGCGATGGTCGACCACACCACCAGGTAGATGACCGGCTCGAAGACCATGCCGATCATATAGAAGTAGTTGGCCACGCGGTACTGAAACTCGAGCATGATCGCCTGCTTCATGCACGTCCAGTAGAAATCGATCATGCGGCGCAGGTAGCGGGTCAGGTTCATGGCGTTCGCGATGCCCGGGTGGGCTGGGTATCGCCGAGGCCGGGCTGGGCGAAGACGTGCTCGATCACTTCCTCGATCGGCGGGTCTTCCACGGTCAGGTCGTCCACCGCCTGCTCGGAGAGCAGCTGGGCGGTGACGCGGCTGGCGTCCGCCTTGGGGATGCGCAGCGAGACGCGGCTACCCTCCTGGGAGAGCACCTCGCCATAGCGGCTCAAGTCTGTGCTGCCGTTCTTCAGCGTCACCCCGACGGTCTTGAAGGCGGAGAAATCGTCCACCAGGCTGCTCAGCGCGCCGTCGAACAGGATCTGCCCGTGGTGGATGACGATCACGCGGCGGCACAGCGCCTCGACATCCGCCATGTAGTGGCTGGTCAACAGCACGGTAGCGCCGGTGCGGCGGTTATACTCGGCGATGAAGGTGCGGATGCGCCGCTGCATGGTCACGTCCAGCCCGATAGTCGGCTCGTCCAGGAAGAGCACCTGCGGGCGGTGCAGCAGCGCGCCGACGATCTCCATCTTCATGCGCTCACCCAGCGACAGGTTGCGCACCGGCTTATTGACCAGCTCGCCCAGCTCGAGCAGCTCGATGAACTCGTCCCGTGTCTGCTTGAACTGCTCAGACGGCAGGCCGTAGATGGCGCGCATCAGGTCGAACGAGTCGAGGGCGGGCAGATCCCAGGCAAGCTGGTTGCGGTTGCCCATCACCAGCGTGATCTGCTGCAGGAAGTCGCGCTGGCGGCGGTAAGGCTCATAGCCCAGCACGCTCAGCTTGCCCGCCGTGGGGTGCAGCAGCCCGGCGAGCATCTTGAGCGTGGTGGTCTTGCCGGCGCCGTTGGGCCCGAGGAAGCCGACCACCTCGCCAGGATCGATGTGGAAGCTGACCTGCTCGACCGCTTTGACCGTGCGGTACTTGCGGTGGAACAGACTGACGATGGAGGCTTTCAGCCCGGCTTCGCGCTCGGGGACGCGGAAATGGCGGGAGAGACCGAGGGTACTGATGATAGGATCGGGCATAGGGGGAACCTGTGGGAACGGGTTAAATTGGCTTTCGCGGCAGAATTATACCCCTATCGCTGCCTTCCCGAAAAAACCGACCCCCATCCCCCGCCTTCCCCCATTATCATAAACCGAAAATGGGGGAAGGGGCAGGCGTGGCCGGGGTGAGATGTTGGGTTTCAGGCATGGTCTTTGAGGGCAGCAGCAGGGTGAACTGCCCTCAACCCAACCACGGGATTGGAGGCAGGCAGGTATGGAAAACCCACCCTGCGTAACAAATTATGAATCCTCGCCGGTAAAGCGAAGAATAATCAACCCTCCATCGCCTTTCGCCACATAGATATAGCTATCCGAGGCAGCAACGCCCCAAGCATTCTCCCCTGGGATTTCATAGAAGCCAACTTCGACGGGATAGGTTGGTTTCGAGATGTCCAGCACCCCCAGGCGACCCCAATCCCCTGCAACATAGGCATAATTTCCTGCGACTGCTATCGCATAGACTGGTGACTTATAGAAACCAACCTCCACCAGTTTGGTAAGATCTGAGATATCCAACACATGGAGATTGGTATCGTAGCCTCCGGTATAGGCATAGTTCCCAGAGATAGCCATAATCTCGCCTGGGATATCATAGGCGCCTACAAGGGTGGGACTGGCTGATATCGAGACATCCACTACCAGCAGTGATCCATCGCCCGTCCTCCATCTGCCAGTGGCGCAGCGGAAACCTTCCAGATAGACATAGCTGTCCAAGACAACAATGTGGGGTTGGGTGGGCAATGAGATATCAGCGAAACCAACTGCGACAGGGTCGGCTGAATCCGAGATATCCAACACATACAGGCGAGCTTGCATGGCATCCGCCACATAAGCATAGCCCCCCGAGACAGCCACGCTTGGAAAAGACAAATAGTAATCCCAGTAGCCAACCTCCACCGGGTTGGCTGGATCCGAGATGTCCACCACACTCAGCCCAGCGCATATATTTCCCACATAGGCATAGCCGCCCGAGACCACCATATCAGATATCCCTTGGGAAAACATAGGATAGCTATCATTGATCCTATGGATATCATTGGAACTCTGGACATCATAAAAGCCAACTTTGACCGGATTGGCCGGATCCGAGATATCCACCACCCAAAAGCCAGCATGCCTATCTATCACATAGGCATAGCTGCCCGAGACAATCACATGAGTAATAAATGTTGGTGGAACAAGGAAGCTAAGGTCGACCGGATTGGTTGGATCCGAGATGTTCACCACCCGCAGACCGGCTTCCCCAGACGCCACATAGGCATGGGATCCTGAGATAACCACGTCATAAGCAAGCCCCCTCATATGATAAATGTCAACTTCGAATGGGCTGCGTGGGTCGGAGATATCCACCACCCGCAGACCGGCTAATCCGTCCGCCACATAAGCATAGGATCCATAGACAACCACGTTATAAGCGATGTCAGGGGGATAATCGAGGTTTTCCACGTCAGGTGTATCAAGATAGCCCACCTCCAACGGATTGGCTGGTGTGGAGATATCCACTACCCGCAGGCCGCTAGACAGATCTCTCACATAGGCATAATCCCCAGAGACAGCCACACTACGAGGCCAAGGTGTATCATAAAAACCGATTTCCACCGGATTGGCTGGATTTGAGATATCCACCACCCGCAGGCCTGCGAAGTCACTCGCCAAATAGGCATAGGATCCAGAGATAGCCAAATCGCTGACATCCCCAGGACTATCATAGACGCCGATTTCCACTGGACTGCTCGGGATTGAGAAGTCCACCACCCGCAAACCCCACCCATCCACTACATAGGCATAGTTCCCAGAGACAGCCACATCAATAACATACTCGGGAGTATTATAAAAGCCAGTTACAACTGGACTGGCTGGGTTCGAGATGTCCATCACCCACAGGCCGGGCTCATCTTGATCGTACGCATCATTATTCACCACATAAGCATTGCTGCCTGAGACAGCTACTCTAAATATGATATTCGTTGTGGCTTGAGTCTGCATAGCTGCGCAGCCCGGCGATTTATCGCCTTAGCGCACGATCAACGGCAGGAACAATCCATTCCGCGATTCCCACGCTCCACACCCCAAGGGTCGAGACACCGGTCGTGGTCAGGCAGTTATTCGTGCTGTCCACCACGCTGTCTTCTCCGATCCAATTCGCACCGTCCCAGCGCATCAGGAATAGATTGTCTTCAGAGATCGAGCCCAGTTCGGCATCCGTATAGCACAGCGTGAGGTCTAAGCTGAAGCTGGCTGGCAGCAGGGGTGATTGAAGTCGAAGCGTCTGCGTGATCTCCTCCTGGGTAAGCTCCCAGAAAACCGGCAAATTAATCTCCGGGTCAGTCACCCCGTTGGGGGGCGTGGCACTGCGCAGGATGCCCAGGTAGAAGCTGTCGCCCTCGGTGAGCGTGGCTAACGCCAGGGAGGGTCCGAAAGAAGCCGGGACGCCGCTGATCAACAGGCGCACGATCGGCTCCGGGATATCCCCAATCTGCGCCTCGACCGCGCCGATGTCGCAGGCCAGGATATTCCGCGGCAGGCCGCGCTGGTCGAGAGCCGGGCAGGCGTTGCCTCCGCTGCCTGGCTCTGCCGGGTTCGCCCCGTCGATCGCCGGGCTGATTGCGCCAAGCATATGCGTGAAAGTCGGCCCGCCGTTATCCTGCAGCGGTCCGAGCTGCGCGTCCACGCCGGTCAGGTTGCTGGTAAGATCCCCGGTTATCGTGCAGGTCAGGTCCCCCACCAGGTTGTAGCCTTGTGAGATCAGGGAATAGCAGTTGGGGAATGAGTTCGCCGTGTTGTTGGCGATGATCGTGTTGCGCGTGTAGGTGCTTCCGAGGCCCGCCACCCCGCCCCAGCCGCCCGAGGGATCCAGAGATGAGTTGAGTGTGATTGTGTCGCTTTGTAAATAGAGTGTCGTCTGGGTGTAAATACCGCCGCCATAACCGCCAATATTGCCACTGAGCGTGCTGCTGAGCATGGTCAGCGAGTAGCCGGTGTAGATACCGCCACCATTCCCCCACCCACCTGTCCCGCTGCTGTCGGTGCCAACGCGGTTCCCGCTGATCGTCACCCCGCTCAAAGTCGCCACCAAACCCAAAGCCATGCCACCGCCTGAACCGCCTCGCCCGGTACCGCCGCCATCCCCGGCATGATTATCTGCGATGGCTGCATCGGTAATGGTCAGCGCCCCGCTCCCGGTGGCGAACAGGCCGCCGCCATTTCCGCCCAAGCCGGAGTAAGTCGCAAGAGCACCGTTACCTGCATGGTTGTTCCGGATGGCGCCGCCGGTAATCTCCGTTGTACAATCCAGGGCGTATAAACCCCCCGCCCGACCGCCGCTCCCGCTGTAGGTGGTGCCGGCGCCGGCGTTCCCAGCCAGGTTGGCTTCCAGCGAGGAATCAGTCAGGTTCAGGATGGCGTCTTCGCAGTAAATCCCACCGCCGTGACCGCCATTCACTGCCAGGCTCCCAGGCAGCCCGATACCGTTAGACTGCACAATCGTGCCGATCAGGTCCAGTTGGGCATTCTGTTCATTCCCAATAACCGCAATACCGGCACCGACACCTGCCATGCATCCCATCGGGGAGGAGATGTCCCCGCAGCCTGTACCGCCGGCGCCGGTGGTGTTCTGCTGTACGACGCTGTCGCTAAGCGTCAGCGTACCATCCGCCACATAGATCCCCGCCCCCGCCCCACCCGCACCGCCGTAACCGCTAGGGTAGCGGTTGCCGAAACCGCCCGCGCCGGTAATGTTCAGATCGATCAGCGTACGGGTGGCGGTGATAGCCGCTCCAGTGCTCAGGTAGATCCCACCGCCAGACCCACCGTCACCGCCGTATGAGTTCGACCCCGTCCCGCCATCACCGCCATTGCCGGTGCTGTTGCCCGTCACCTGGCTGTCGGTCAGGCTGACCGTCCCCCCGCGGGCATAGATCCCCGCGCCATGGCCTCCGTCTACCCCATTGTAGATCCCATCCGGCCCATTGGCGGTCTCATTGCCCATTATTTCCACCAGGTTCAGAACCAGCGAACCCTCGTTGTTGAAAATGCCCCCGCCATCCCCTGAGAATTCACTTGATAAGCTGGCTGCACCCGCCTGGTTGCCGCTCACCCTTACATTTTCCATGCTCAGTGAGGCATGATTCAAGATACCGCCGCCATCCCGGCCGCGAAGTTCGCTGGTCGTTGAGGGAGCCCGGCCGTTGGTCAGTGTAAGGCTGTAGATCTGCACCACCGCTTCGGGGAGCACCTCCAGCACCCGGTCGAGGCTGCTTCCATCGATCACCGTGAAGCTCAGCCCCGTGCCGGTGATGATCAGCGCGCCGCTTACATCCAGGTCGCCGGTCGCAGCGGCGTTCTCGTTGGCGCCCGCCCGGGTCAGGATGTAATTCTCATCAGCCAGCTCGATCGTTTGCTCGCCCGGCCACAGGTTGGCACACTGCACCGCCGCGCGCAGGGAGCAGTAGCCGGTCTGATCGGCGCAGAAATCGTCTGCCAGCAGGTCGACAGTATCCGAGGTGGTGTTGACGATGATGTGCTCGAATTCGTGGTCGACTGCCGGAGCTGGGATATTCAATTTTGCTGTAAATTGACCCAATGGGAAGAGCGGAATAAGCACAAGCACTGAAACCAGAGAGATTCTGAGTGCAGGAAATGTTTTCATGAGGACCCTCCTTACCCGGTTTAAATTACCAAGTATGTTCAAAGAAGCGCTGCCAGAAACTTTTCATTTGTCAGACTACTCATCCGAGAGCCGGTAAAATTACCGCCCTGCTGAATATTATACATTAGGTGGGATTGTTTACATGCCCATTCGTTCTTTGAACCTTTAGGGCGGTCAGGCGTACTTATATTGCAGGGAGGCGGCGCCAACAGACGGACATGAGAGAGCTGCGGACTCACCCAGGCGAGGGCATCCCCTGGGAAGCCTGCGGCGGGCCGGGCGCCCCGGCGCATATGCCGGTCGGGACGCATACCTGTTGCCAGGTCCCGGAATGCGGCGCAGGCAGCCTCGTCTGAACCACTGATGCCGTCTCCCTCATCCCTTTGCTCAGGAATCTGCCATGCACGATCCATCCACGACGCCCGATGCTGCCGAACTCGTCGCCACGTTGTGCACCAGGCTGCGTCCCCAACTATATTTTCCCCGAACTGGCTGAACAGATCTGCGCCAACCTGGAAAAACACCACCAGGCGGGCGAGTACGCGGGTATCGACGAGGGAGAGTTTCTCGCCCTGGCGCTGACCCTGCATCTGCAGGAGGTGAACCACGACGAGCACCTGTGGGTGCGCTGGCATGCCGAAGCCCTACCCGAAGACGACGGTCAACTACGTCTCAATCCGCAGTGGCAAGAGGAACGCCAGCTGGAAGCAGCGCTGGACAATCACGGTGTGTACAAAATTGAGCGACTGGCGGGCAATGTCGGCTATCTCGACCTGCACTACCTGCACCGCCCGGAGTGGGGCGGCGAGACTGTGGCGGCGGCGCTGAACACTATCGCCAATACCAGCGCGCTGATCCTCGACCTGCGCCACTGCACGGGTGGCTATCCCGGCATGGTAGCGCTGATCTGTAGCTACCTGTTCGACGAACAGCCGCGCCTGCTCGCCAGCATCTACTGGCGGGACGACGATCTCACCCAGCAGTATTGGACGCAGACGGAGCTGCCGGGACGGCGCTTCGACAATAAGCCCGTCTTCATCATGATCGGCAAGGACACTTTCTCCGCCGGCGAGATGCTCGCACACGTGCTGGGCAGCCAGGGGCGGGCGACGCTGATCGGCGAGCATACGGATGGCGGGGCGCACCCCGGCGCTTCCTACCGGCTGGCGCCGCATTATGAGGTCTTCATTCCCATCGGGCGCACCATCGACCCGCACACCGGCGATGATTGGGAGGGCAAGGGTATCACGCCAGACATCGCCGTCCCGTCAGACAGGGTGTTGGAAATCGCCTATTCCCTGGCGCTGCAGGCGATTCTTGACCGTACCCCCCCTCCAACCACAGACGCGGAGATACACCATCTGGATGATGTGCGAGGGCTGTTGGCGAAGTTGTAGGGCGGGATTCAATCCCGCCGGGCAGCGCGCCGGGCATCAATGCCCGGGCTGAACGCAGCAGCGGCATGCTGGTGATGCAGCAGCAGGGCGATCATGCCCAGGGTGACCAGCAGGGTTTCCTGCACCAGAAGCGTTCCGGCACTGCGCCTGCAGTGCCGGAACGCGATAGATTACTTTATGGAACGATATGGATCGAGTCCGTCCCCTGGATCAACTCACCGGCAAAAGTTGCGCCGGTCAGTGTGACGGCGGTGCTGTCGGGGTCAAGCACCAGGTCTGCTATCCTGAAGTAGAGCAGCAAATCCAGGTCGCCATCCTGATCAACGTCTTCAAGTACCGTACGAAGCGGGGCAGCCTGGGCAAACAGCACCGTTTGTAGGTCGACCGTGCCGGCGTCAAACGTGTCGCTGCTCAAGATTGCCACGGGCAGCGTGCCCCGCGAGGAGAGACTGATGTTGTTATGCAGCGTTGCGGGTTTGATATCGATCTCAACCTCGACCGGCAGCGGGTCATTACAGACGACCTCGTCCACCCCCATATCTACGAGAGCGCTCCAATCCGCGTTCCCATCCAGAATGCGATCATCGCCCTCAAAATCCAACGCCGGCAGGTGCAAGGCTTGGTTGTCCCCGGCATCGATGCAGGGTGAGGCGGGTAGAAGGTGGAAATCGCCACTTTCGGGGTCGACGAACAAGGGATTGGCATCAATATTACCCACGCCGGTAAAACCGCCCTGTACATCGCTGTAAGTCACGATCGGGGTGATGCTTGTTTCCGAGCTGGTAATCTCATCCGAGGTGTTGCCCCACAATATGGAGTTGCTCACCACCGGCCCAGGGTATGGCTGATAGTAAGTGGTCTTCATGGTGTACAGCGCCCCACCCTGGTCAGCCTGGTTGCCCCAGAAGGTGCAGTTGGTGAGCACGGGAACCGCGTCGGAAGCAGCATAAATTCCGCCGCCCAGCTCGGCCGAATTGCCGGCGAAGGTGGCATTGGTTAGCACAACCACGGACTGCAAATGACTGAACATGCCACCGCCTTCAGAGGCGGAATTGCCGATGAAGGTGACGTCATCCATCGTTTGTTGCGAGCCCGCGTTGAAAATCCCACCGCCCTGGTCAGCCGAGTTGCCTGCGAAGGCACAATTGCTCAGCTCGGGTGAAGAACCATAGTTCGCGATGCCCCCGCCCTCAAAGGTGGCCGAATTGCCGCTAAAGGTACAATCGGTCAGTTTTGGGTAGCCAGTCTGGTTGTACATACCGCCGCCCTTATCGGCCATGTTGCCGGTGAAAGTACATCCGGTCATGGTTGGGCTGGAACCATTATTATTTATTCCTCCGCCCATTATGGCCCTGTTGCCGGTAAAGCGGCTGTTGGTTAGCACCGGCGATGAGGCGCTGTTGTATATCCCCCCACCGGAGGCTGTTGCCAGGTTGCCTGAGAAGGTGCAGTTGGTTAGAACCGGTGTGGAGAAGTAATTGTACATCCCGCCACCCTGGTAAGCCTGGTTGGCGGTGAAGGTGAGGTTGGTCAGGGTTGGCGAGTCGTTGTATCCATTGTTCATGCCCCCACCGGTTGTCCCCCTGCCGCCGCGGATGGTGAAGCCATCCAGGATGGCGCTGCGATCCAGCACCGTGCCAGCATTGTGGTTGAAGACATTGTAGACGTTTTCGGTGTTATTGCTGAAATCAGGTCCATCATCACCGTTCAGGTCGCCGCTGAGGATGGTCTCATTGACCACCCAATCGCGTTCGCCCAGGCTGCTTTCCGTGCCGGCAAACCCGCCATAGATGGCGACCCCGTTTTCCATCTGGAAAGCCACCGAACGCGGGTCGCCCGGCGTTACCTCCAGGGTGGGCAGATAAGTCCCCACGGCGACCCAGATCTGATCGCCAGCCGTCGCTGTATCCAGCGCCGGCTGCAAGCCGGTAAAGGCATCTGCCCAGGAAGCGCCGTTGTTCGCCCCGCTGGCATTCGCATCCACATAAAGGATCAGCCCCGCGGCCTGCGTGACCTTTCCTCCGGGCGCGAACAGTAATAGGGCCATGACCACCAGGGTACCGATGAAAAGCCTCAGTGCGTGTTTCATTGCCTTGCCTCCTTGAGATATTTAATTGTGGCGCCTGCCCCGCCATTTAGACCTGTTTAATGATTGAAATCCCACCCATTGAGTAATCTCCGGGTACACCTCCCTTGGTTATATACTATTATGCACATTAAATTGAGCGTGTCAAGTTAAAATCAATCAGTTTTCCAGGGGGGCGCCGGGCGTGAACGCCCGGGCTACGCACGGCGCCAGGCCCCTGGCGGAGGGCGTGGTGCTACCTGCCTGCAGGGCATGTTCCGAGGAACGGGGAAAGGTGTCGGGAGTAGGTTGCTCTACGGCTGTCTACCGGATTAGCGGGGGAGTCAAATTAAGAGGTCGCCGTGATGGCGGCACTGGCAGCAGCGGCATCCTGGTGATGCAGCAGCAGGGCAACCATACCCAGGGTGACCAGCAGGGGCAGCTCGCTCCAGCGCAGCGCCTCGGGGGCTACCTGCACCGCCACGCTGGTGCGAAACAGGCCGCTTTTATCGAAGGAAACTGCCGCCTGTCCGTCTGGCCCGCTGAACTCGTAATGCGTATGCCAGAAGTTGCTGTGAAACTGGTAGCTTGCCCCACCCAGCTCCAGCCTGCCGCCCGAGCCCCAGGTATCCGGGTAGTAAGCCGCAAACGGCTCGTTCTCGCCCGCCCGGGTGATCAACACCTGGCGCTTGAAGAAGCCGGTGCGCTGGAAGATCCACGCCTCGCCGCCGCATTCGGCTTCGACGATCTCCTTCCAGAAGGAGGTAAAAGCCAGCCGGCCATGCGTGCCGGAGTCGGAGACCAGCCGGTACTCCCGGCGCCAGGCGCTGGGCTGCTGCCAGGTCAAAGAGAGTGCACTGAGCTCGCTGATGGGTAGCATGTTCGGATCCTCCAGGCATATTATGCCTGATTTTTAAAGATAGGACTGAGGAAAACTGAGGAAACAACGAAACGAATGGTAAAATCCATCACCAGCAATCCTCACTCTCAGGAGCCGTCCATGGATTCGAAATTTATCGCTACTTTATCGGGGTATGCGAAGTATAAGGGTGGCAAGAGGTTTTACTGCTTTCTTGCTCCACCGCATCACCGGGCTGGGCACCCTGCTGTTCCTGACCGTGCATATCACCATGACTTCCATGGTCTACATCTACCCGCCCCTGTACAGCCGGCTGGTGTCGATCTTTCAATGGCCCCCGGTCATGCTGGCGGAGATCATCCTGGTCTTCTGCGTCATCTTCCACGGCGCCAACGGCCTGCGCATCGCCTATATCGACCTGTTCAAGCCGCACCTGCTGCAGGAAAGGTCGTCGACCAGGGCGATGGTGCACCACGCTGATCGTTGCCATCGTCTTGTGGCTGCCCACCGCGGCGGTGATGGGCTACAACCTGCTCAAACACGGCTTCGGCCTGTTCGGCGGCGACTAGGAGGCAGTGATGACGACCAACTCGCAAAACACCTCCGGCGTTCCCCGCTACGAAAGCACCCCCTGGAAATGGATGCGCTACAGCGCCTTTCTGCTCATCCCGCTGGCCTGGGGGCACGTGCTGATCCAGGACGTGCTGGTCGGCGGGCACGGCATCAACCTGGACTACGTCGCCCTGCGCTGGTCGATGGTCGGCTGGCGCATCTATGATTTCCTGCTGCTGGCGTTCGCCTTCGCGCATGGCATCAACGGTCTGCGCCAGGTGCTGTTCGATTATGTGCACAATCCCAAAAACCAGCGCAGCATAGCCTGGGCGCTGTTCGCCGTCTGGCTGCTCATCTCCGCGGTGGGCGCGGTGGCGATCATCGGCGGTGTGAAACCCGGTTAGGAAATCATTGGATCATGCCTGAACGCATCCTGGTAAGCGGTGCCACCGGCTACGTCGGCGGTCGCCTGGTGCCAAAGCTGCTCGAGGCGGGCTATCCGGTGCGCTGCTTCGTCCGCGACCCTGACCGGCTGTCCGGCTATCATTGGCTGGAGCAGGTCGAGGTGGTCAAAGGCGACGCGCTCGACCGTTCCTCCCTCGCCGAGGCTATGCGCGGCGTGACCGCCGCCTACTATCTGATCCACGGCAGGCAGGGAGGGCAGGACGACGCCGAGCGCGACCTGCAGGCGGCGCGCAACTTTGCCGCCGCGGCCGGCGAGGCCGGCGTGGGGCGCATCATCTACCTGGGCGAGCTGGTCGACCCATCCAGCCGCCTCTCCCCTTACCTGCGCGCCCGCCACGAGACCGGGCACATCCTGCGCCAGCAAGGCGTGCCGGTCACCGAATTTCGCGCCGGCATGATCGTCGGCGCGGGCAGCGCACTGTTCGAGATGATCCGCAACCTGGTCGAGCGCCAGCAGCTGCTCATCTGCCCGCGGTGGTTCTACACCCAGGCTCAGCCCATCGCCATCCGCGACGTGCTGGCTTACCTGGTCGGCGCGCTGCAGGTTCCAGAGAGCGCGGGCAAACTGATCGAAATCGGCGGCGCAACTTGCCTTACCTACGCCGATATGTTGGTCGGCTATGCGCAGGCTCGCGGCCTCAAGCGCTGGCGCATCCCCGCCCCGGTCTACGCCCCGCGCCTCTCCGCCTACTGGGTGCACATGGTCACGCCGATCCATTGGCGCATCATCCTCCCCCTCATCGAAGGGCTGCACGCCGAGAGCCTGGTGCAGGACGACCTCGCCCGGCGGCTCTTTCCCCAGGCATCCAGCCGCTCGATTACCCCGCTGCCGTCCATTCCGCCCTCGACCTGATCCAGGGCGAGGCGGTCGAGACATCCTGGAGCGATGCCCTGGTCACCGTGCAGGGCGATATCAAACCGGTCAAGCTGACCGTCGTAGAAGGCATGCTGATCGAGCGGCGCAGCCTGTCCCTCAGCCTGCCGCCGGCGCCCGTCTTTCGCGCCTTCACCGGGCTGGGCGGCGAGCGCGGCTGGCTGTATCTGAACTGGAGCTGGGAGATCCGCGGCTGGTTTGACAAGCTGATCGGCGGCGTGGGCCTGCGCCGCGGCCGCCGCCACCCGGACGACATTCGCGTGGGCGAGGCATTGGACTTCTGGCGGGTGGAGGCGGTTGAGCCAGATCGCCTGCTCCGCCTGAGAGCGGAGATGAAGGTGCCGGGCAGGGCCTGGCTGGAGTTCCAATCGCTGCGCCAGCCGGACGGGGGCACGCTGCTCACCCAGACCGCCTATTTTGCTCCGCGCGGCGTGGCGGGTTTCCTGTACTGGTATGCTGCTTTACCCGATCCACGGCTTCATTTTCAGCGGCATGATCCGCAAGATCGGCGAACGCGCCAAGGCGCTCGCTGCCGGGCAGCCTGCCACGCCCAGCGGAAGTGGATAGCGATCATGAGCGCTGACTGAACTTCTCCTGATAGCCGGTTCTACTGGCTATGTCGGCAGGCACCTGGTGCCTGCCCTGCTGGCGCGCGGCTATCGCTTGCGCTGCCTGGCGCGTGAGCCGCAGCGCCTGGCCAGCCAGCCCTGGTTTTCTCAGGTTGAAGTCGTCCAGGGGGATGTATTTCAACGCCAGTCCCTCGACCGGGCGCTGGCAGGTGTTTCGACCGCATATTACCTGGTGCACAATATGGTCAGCGGGCACCAGTATGCTGAGCGGGACCTGGTTTCCGCTCAAAATTTTTCCCAGGCTGCCAGCCAGGCTGGGGTGGAGCACATCATTTACCTGGGTGGGTTGGCTGACCCCGATGCCCGGATCGGGCAGCATCTGCGCTCGCGCCTCCAGACCGGGGATACCCTGCGCCAGGGGAATGTGCCGGTGACAGAGCTGCGTGCCAGTATCGTCATCGGCCCTGGAGCGACCGCCTTTGAACTGATCCGGTTCCTGACCGAGCAGCTCCCCCTCCTGCCGGGTCCGCGCTGGGTTGCCAACCTCGTCCAGCCGATCGCTATCGAGAATGTGATCGATACCCTGCTGGCGGCGCTGGCGTCGCGCCCCGACCACAGTGCCATCTATGAAATTGGCGGACCCGACGTGATGACCTTTGCCGAGACCATGCGCACCTATGCCCGCCTGCGCGGCCTTAAACGCCGGCTGTTGGTGCTGCCCATCCTTCCGCTGCCCTTGATAGCCTTTTTTGCCGCTAAGCTGACCCCGGTCCCAGCCAGCATGGCCCGCCCGTTGATCGATGGCATGCGCGCCGACAGCATCGTGCAAAACGCTGCCGCCCAACGAGATTTCCCCCACATCCGCCTGGTCACCTATCCGGCGATGGTGCAGGCTGCCCTGGGTCACCTGACCCCGGACCATATCGATCCGGTGGCCTTTGAAGGCACGCGTTCAGCCGTGCGGATCAAGGCTGCCGGCTTTCTGATCGACCACCGCCAACTCCCCCTCGACCGCCCTACGGGCGAGCCCGCCGAGCCGGTCTACCAGGCGATTGCCGGGCTGGGCGGGAAGAACGGCTGGCCCTACCTGGACTGGCTGTGGACGCTGCGTGGCTGGATCGACCGGCTGCTGGGCGGCCCGGGGATGCGCGGCCGCCCGGACGGTGACGACCTGCGCCTGGGTTCGATCGTCGACTTTTACACCGTCGATGCGCTCGATCCGGGCAGGTACCTGCGCCTGCGCGCCGAGCTGAAAGCGCCCGGGCTGGGCTGGATGGAATGGCGGGTAAGACCTCGGGAGGAAGGTGGGGTGACGCTGGTGCAGACGGCGTATTTTGCGCCGAAGGGGCTGGCGGGTTTTGCGTATTGGTATCTGCTGGCGCCGGTGCACCGGGTGGTGTTTGGTGGATTGATCAGGCGGATTGGGGAGGCAGGGAGGGTGAATGGGGGAGGAGAAAGAATTAGTACGAATAGTACGAATGGACGAATTTAACGAATTTTTTTAGCAGGGGCAAACGAAGATTCGTAGGTTGGTGTTGAGGGCTCATCTTTTATCGCAACTTTGTTCTAGATAGGCTAAACTTGAGCAGGAAGGAGAGAAGGAAATGGAACAAAGTGCGGAAGGGTTTGCAGAGCAGGCATGGGGTAAAGTAGAATTAGGTGACCGGAGGTTGACGAGGCGAGCGGTGAAGCTGGGGGCATGCATGGCGCGTAACCCTGAAGCATCGTTGCCCAGGCAAGTAAAGGATGCCAGCGCTTTGGAAGGGGCGTACCGTTTGTTGAATAACACTTGGGTAACACTCGAGAAACTACTAGCTCCCAGCTATGCGCAGACGCGTGCAGCAGCGGAAAAGATGGAAGTGGTTTTGTGGGTGAATGACCTGACCGAGTTGGATTACACTTTTCACAAGCGTGTGGAAGGGTTGGGGCCTATCGGAGATGGCAGGGGCGGGCTGCTGATGCATACGACGATCGCAGTGGGGCCTGGGGAACGCGATGTTTTCTTGGGTTAGGGCAAGTGAAGGTATTTGCGTACCCACGCCTGACCCAAGCCAAAATGGACCCGTTCGATGGAGGGGCAGGTGTGTGGAGATGGCAGCCGAGGAGATTGGGAGTGCGCCGGAGGGGGTTACGTGGGTGGAAGTATCGGATGCGGGCAGCAACTTTTTCCCCTATTGGGCCACCTGCCGGGCGCACAACAAGCATTTTTTGATTCGGGTTGCGCAAAACCGCTGGGTGCGAGAGCAAGAAGAAGATGTCGCCCACAAACTGATCGATTATGCCCGTTGGCTGCCCGCAGTAGCAGGCAGTGAACATACCATCTCGATCCCGGCCAGGAAAAACCAGGCTGCGCCTGGCGGAGGTTCAGATCGCCTGGAGCCTGGGCTGAAGCCAGGTCGCCTCATTGGCTTCGCCAAGCGTCACACTCGCCGTGGGAACGTAGCGATAGAACTGCTCAGCAAAGACGTTTTGCTGATTAAACCGCCTGGGTAGATGCTGCCAGCTCTTTGGCGCACCGCACTACGTTGCCTCCCACCGGCTCGGGCAATGAAGTGCCAGGCAGCCAGCCCACATAAAATTCGAGCGGCGGCTGGGCAGCTTTCCAGGCAGTCATCCTGCCCGCCAGTGACCAATCTGGCAGAAGCATATGAACGCACGCAATCGCGGCTACCGTGTCGCTGGATCCAGATGTGCAATATACGACCATCAGTGATCCAAGACTGGCTGCCAGCTTATCGAGACGTTCGCAGCTCGATGAGCGCACGGACTGCGAATGGCATCGCTTGGATTTGCCGGCCATTGCCCTCCGCTTCTGCAAATGCGTAGTCAGCCCGAGAGCATCGCGACATTGCCGCCAAGCAGGTCTTCGTTGTCGATCCCGCTGATGGCGTACAGGTCATCGGAAGGCTGCTGAACCGGTTGCCAGCTCAGTCAAAAACTGCTGGTTGGCAATGACCGGCGTGCTGATTGGCGCAGGCGCCTCAGGGCCCCGGTCACCACGGGTTTTTTAGGTCGACCCAGACGGCGATCTACCGATCCTGGATGCGCACTGTTGGCATGGCGCATCATCCTGGCGCCGCCTGCGCAGAACCACTCAGGTGACTGGATGCGCTGAGGATCACAATCGACGTATCCGCTGCGATCAGCTTGTCCAGGTGCTTCATCAGGTCGCGCACCGGGATATGCACCGCTCCTTCGATGGTGCCGACCGCCTCGATTTCTGCAGCCTCACGCAAATCGAGCACAACAGCCCCGTTACCCGTGATCGCCCTGCCCAGATGAAGGGATCGATATGGAGATAATCCTGGTCGGCGGTAATCTGCCGTCAGCTCGCTGAACAGCGCCACGTAATCAGGCGGTTCAGAGGGCAGCTCGGGTGCCGGTTCTGCCGTCGGCTCAGTGGTCGGCTCTGGAACTGAGGATGGTGACGAGGCCGGCTCCTGCACATCGGTTGCCACGGGAGCGGCAGGCGTTGTGCGCGCAGGCGTTCAGCACCCCGAGCACGAGCACAGCCACCATCAGTCCATTGAACAGAGTTTTGGGTTTCATTGTCATCCTCCTGATTTGAATTGAGTGCAATTCCTTTTGCTTGTTATTCAACAACCCGTCGCGATGGGCGCAGTAGAGAAACACCCTTCACCACGCATTCTTCTTATCATTATAGCCCACAAGTATCAGGAGATTATCAGGAAAGGATCGTTTTTACAGCCATTTTGATTGGATATGATCATTTTACTGACCACCTGGCGGTTGGTAATCACCAGGAAGAACATAGCCCCTGTGCGCGGGCTAACGGTTTCCACTCGCCCAAATTACGGTTTGGGATTTGCGGGAGGCGGGAGGGGACGGGGGCGACTGGTCAACGGATCGGTAACGGATTAGCGGATAGGCTGCGGTGGTGGATTCTGATAGCTTGTGTATCCTCACCCTCCCCCACCTCCCCCGCCCTCTCCAGGTTCAGCCGCAGCAGCCGCTCCAATATCTCCTCCTCACCCAGCGCATCCGGCCCGCCATACGCCGCAAACACCGCCGTGTCCAGCTTCTTGTGCGCAGGCGCAGGGTGCATCCACCAGGTGGCACAGGTCCAGGAAGTGCTCCTGGCAGGGCCTGGCGCTCACGGTCACCGCACGCCGCGGGTGGCTTTACCGGCTCCCATATACCTGTCTCACGGCAGCCTGGATCTCATTGGCTGCCTTTGCGGAAATCTGGTAATCCACATGCTGCATCGCCTTGCTGGCAAGCTCGATGGCTGCCTGCATATCCTCTTTCATATCCCAATGCCTGGTAAATCAGGGCCAGGTAGGTTGAGCTGTCATAGGCGGTGGAGGCACGCTGGGGGTTGAGGTGGATCACTTTCTGAAATTCATTCACGGCCGCGGCGATATCCCGCTGTTGGAAGTAAATTTTGCCCAGGTTCATCCTGGCAGCAGCCTCATACAGCGTGGTTAAGCCCGTTTTGAGCGCCTTTTTGTAAGCGCGCTGTGCAGAGGCAGTATCCCCGGCATTCCAGCAAGATAAGGCGTTTTCGAATTCGCTCTCCCCAGGACCGGCGCCCTGCGACCGGGCGGACAGGGAGACGAACTCGATCTCATCGATGGGTGCGGTCAAACGGGCAGGTGCTGGTTTACCACCCCGAGCCTTCACCCAGCCATTGGCTACCAGGGCTTGCCTGGCCGCCTTTTGCACCTTCTTGTTGGGATCATTGAGCGCCTGCAGCAGCGGTTCGATTGCCCGGGCATCGCCAATCTTACCCAGCAGAGTACAAGCCAGATCTTTATGAGATTCGCTGTAGGCGAGAAAATCGATCAAAGGCTCGACGGCTTTCGCCCCAAATTCAGCCAGGGTTATTAAACATTCATGTTGTAACCATGTATCCGAGCACTTCTCCATCCCGGCGAGGACTTTGGCAAAGGAGGCGATGGCAGGTGCGCCGATTTTCAGCAGTGCATTGTGCACATCCTGGGCAACTTCGTACTTATCATCCAGGCAGTAGATGAGCGCCTCGGCAGCCCGCGGGTCAGCTAAATTCCCCAGGCTCTTCGCTGCCTGTGCTCGCAAGGCATACGGCTCGACCTTGAGAAGCTTGGAGAGGTAGGGTACCGCCGCGGCACCGCAGCACTCCAGGACATAAATGGGTTTCGAACGATCGTTTCTCCAATCGCTGTCATCCATGGCTTTGGCGAACATGGCTTCGATGCCTTGCATATCCCCCAGTTTTGACAGGCTGACCGCGGCGGATTCGTATAAATATGTATCGAGCATGGCGCGCAGCGGCTCGATCGCCAGGGGATCACCTATCTCACCGAGCGCCACCGCGGCTTCGTTACGGATATTGTCATCCTTCTGATAATTCAACGCCTTGATCAATTCTTTAACGTTGCGCTGTTCTTTCAGCTTTCTTACGTTTGGTTGGAAAAGCGGCATGTGTTATCCTCTTATTTAATTTTTCAGGATATGATGGGTATCTAATAGAAATAATTATAGCAGGGTCCTGAGGCAGGGCTTCAGCCCGCCGGCTAAGTCGTCCTGCGCAAAACGTTGTGTCCTCCGCACGCACCCTACGAATCTACTGGGCTAAACCGGATTTCTGGCGGGCAATTCAAAATAATGTAAAATTAAGCTGCTGCTTAACCCAACCGAATGACTGGTTGCAACTTGATCGAGAGAGGACAATCCTTATGGACGCACAACTGATTGGCATGTGTGGCGCATATTGCGGTGCTTGCGAATGGAAGGTAAAGACCAATTGTCCCGGCTGCCAGGCAGCCAGGAGCGAGATGTTCTGGGGCGTGTGTCAAGTTGCCCGCTGTGCAATTGGCAAAGGCTACCAGCACTGCGGTTTCTGCCCAGATGTGCCCTGCGCAACGCTCCAAGGGTACTTCGACGACCCAGAACATGGGGACAATGGCGAACGGCTGGAAAACCTGAGAGCGTGGGCGGACGGGCAGCTCGTGTACAAGCAACTCACGAAGAAAAGTGGATAAGGCATTGCGAGCCATCCGCTTATCCGCTAAATCTGCGGTTAAGCTTTTTTGTAATTTAAGTTACAATTCAGCGGTAGCGATATACCCTGGGGTCTGTGGGTGGGATGGGGTTTTGTTAGCTGGTGCTGGGCTAAGGAGAGGCCAATGAAGATCAACTTCGCCATGTGGAAAAAAGCAAGCTGGACGCTGGTCAAGATGGACAGCAAAGAGGAGTGGGACGCGCTGGACGTGGTGTCCAAGTGGCTGATCGCCACACGCTCGGCGGTGACGGTGGTGACCATCTACTCGGGCATCATCGCCGGGCTGCTGGCGTGGCGGGATGGCTATTTCGCCTGGATACCCTGGCTGATCGTCACGCTGGGGCTGTTCATCGCCCACGGGACGAACAACCTGCTCAACGATTACACCGATTTCAGCCGCGGCGTGGACGTGGATTACTACTTCCGCACCCAGTACGGGGTGCACCCGCTGGTGCAGAAGTTCTGGACCAAGCCGCAGCAGATGCGCTGGTTCCTGGTCAGCGGCGTGATCGCCTTCGCTTCGGGGGTGTATGCCCTGTTCTACACCGGTTTCGACCCGGTGGTGATCGGGCTGTTCGCCTTTGGGGCGCTGATGCTGCTGTTCTACACCTGGCCCTTGAAATACCTGGGGGTGGGCGAGCTGTCCATCTTCCTGATCTGGGGGCCGGTGCTGATCGCCGGGGTGTACACCGTGCTGGCAAAGGGCTGGACGGATCAATACCTGGCTGGTGGCGCTGGCGGCGGTGCCCTTCGGGCTGAGCGTGGTGAGCATCAACATCGGTAAGCACATCGATAAGATGGACGCCGATAAGCTCAAGGGGGTGGGTACCATGCCGGTGAGGATCGGCGAGAAGGCTTCCCGCTACGTGAACATGGCTTCGCTGGTGCTGATCTACCTGGTGATCATCTACCTGGTCTTCGTGCCGCACTACTTCACCCCGGTGATGCTGATCGTGCTGCTGGCGGGCAAGCGCCTGCTGCTGGCGCTGAAAACGCTGAGCAAGCCCCGCCCGGCACAGGCGCCCGAGGGCTACACTTACTGGCCCACCTGGTTTGCCGCGGTGTGCTTCTATCACAACCGCATGTTCGGCGGGCTGCTCATCCTGGGCTTGATCGCCGACACGCTGCTGCGCGTCTTTGCCAGCGGTTTTTGGCCGCTGCGGTAAGCTCGAGATACCCGTTTGGAGGAATAGACTATGGACCTGGTATTGCTCTCACGCTGGCAGTTTGCACTTACCACCATCTATCACTTCTTTTTTGTCCCCCTGACCTTGGGGCTGGGCTGGTTGGTCGCCTACCTGCAAACAAAGTACGTGCGCAGCGGCGATGAGACCTACAAACGCCTGGCCAAGTTCTGGGGCAAGCTTTTCGTGATCAACTATACCATGGGTGTGGTCACCGGCATCGTGCAGGAATTCCAGTTCGGCATGAACTGGTCGGAGTATTCCCGCTACGTGGGCGATATCTTCGGCGCGCCGCTGGCGATCGAGGGGCTGTCGGCCTTCTTCCTCGAGTTCGACCTTCCTGGGCGTGTGGATCTTCGGCTGGGACCGCCTGCCCAAGAAGCTGCACCTGGCCTCGATCTGGCTGGTGGCGTTTGGGTCGAACCTGTCGGCGGTGTGGATCCTGCTCGCCAACGGCTTCATGCAGCACCCGGTCGGCTACGAGTTGGAGAGTGGGCGCGCCGTGCTGGTCAATTTTTGGGCGCTGCTGGGCAACCCGCGCGGCTGGTTCCTCATCTGGCACACGCTTTCTTCCGGGCTGGTCACCGCCGCCTTCTTCATGCTCGGTATCAGCGCCTATCACCTGGTGCGCAAACAGCAGGTGGAAGCATTCAGAGCCTCGTTCAAGCTGGCGGCAATTGTGGGGCTGGTAATGGCGATCATGTCCGGCGTCGCCGGTCACGCCCAGGGCGTCTACCTGCGTGAGGTCCAACCGATGGCAGCCGCCGCCTCCGAAGCGCATTACGAAACCGCCGACCCGGCGGATTTCTCGCTGGTGGCGTGGTTCGACTCGACCGGCAAGAACGAGGTGCTGGAGCCTGCGCATCCCCAAGATGCTCAGCTGGCTGTATTACTTCCGCTTTTCAGGCGAGGTGGAGGGGATCGACAACATCCAGGCGCAGTATGAGCAGCAATATGGCCCGGGCGATTACGTGCCCCTGGTGGCGCTCACCTATTGGACTTTCCGCATCATGGTCGGCATCGGCACGCTGATGGTTGGCGTCGCGCTGGCGGCGCTGTATCTGCCGTGGAAGAAGTGGCCCGAGAAGTGGACGCGCTGGCTCAAATGGGGCGTCTGGCTGATCGCCCTGCCCTACCTGGCCAACACCGCCGGCTGGATCCTGACCGAGACCGGTCGCCAGCCGTGGATCGTGCACGGTTTGCTGCTGACCAAGAACGGCGTCTCGCCGCTCAGCCCAGGCCTCGTGGTGATGTCCCTGGTCGGTTTTGTGCTGATCTATGCGCTGCTGATGGGCGCGGATGTCTATCTGCTGGCGAAATTTGCCAAAGCCGGTCTGCCGACAAGCGGCGTTCCTGCTGCTGAGGCCGCATCCAAAGACACAGAACTATCCAATCTTAGCGCCGGAGGCTAGCCATGGACCTCAACCTGCTCTGGTTCATCCTGATCGTTATCCTGTATGTCGGCTACTTCTTCCTGGAAGGTTTTGATTTCGGCGTCGGCATCCTGCTGCCGTTCCTGGGCAAGAGCGACACCGAGCGACGGGCGGTGATCAACACCATCGGCCCGCACTGGGACGGCAACGAAGTCTGGCTGATCACCGCCGGCGGCGCCACCTTTGCCGCTTTCCCCCACTGGTATGCCACGCTATTCAGCGGCTTTTACCCGGCCTTCTTCCTGCTGCTGTTCGCCCTCATCCTGCGCGGCGTGGCGCTCGAGTTCCGCAGCAAAGATGCCAATCTCAAATGGCGGGCGCTGTGGGATTGGGCGACGTTCACCGGCAGCTTTGTTGCTGCGCTGCTGCTGGGGGTGGCTTTCGCCAACCTGGCGAAGGGCGTGCCGGTGAACGCAGATATGGCCTACACCGGCACGCTGTGGACGCTGCTCAACCCCTACGGGCTGCTCGGCGGACTGTCCGCGATCGGCGCCTTCGCCCTGAGCGGGGCGATCTTCCTCAGCCTGAAGACCAGCGGCAAATTAGCCGACCGTGCCCTGACGCTGGCGCGCAAGTTATGGCCTCCGGTGGCAGTCATCCTGCTGGCGCTGCTGGCGACGACCTTTATCTATACCGACCTGACCACCCACGCCGCGCGCTTTGTGGTGGCGCTGCCCATTTTGTCCTTTGTCGCCGTGTGGGTGGCTGGCTACTTCCTGGTGCAGCGCCGCCCCGGTTGGGCGTTCGTCTTCACCGGCCTGACCATCGCCCTGGCGGTGATCTCCTGCTTCGCTATTATGTTCCCCCGCGTGATCATCTCCTCGACCGAAGCGGCGAATAGCCTGGATATCTACAACGCGGCATCGGGACCTTACACGCTGAAGGTGATGACCATCGTAGCGCTGATCTTCGTGCCGGTGGTGCTGGCTTACCAGGGCTGGACGTATTGGGTGTTCAGGAAACGGGTGAGCAGCAAGGCGGAAGAATTGATCTATTAGAAGGGCGGGTTTCCGTACCCGCCAGGGCGCATCACACCATCGCCCTCAACATAAGCTCGAACGCCGCCGAGCTGGCCAGCTCGATGGACACCTCCTGCAGCACGGTGCTGACCAGGGGCCAGTACTTCTTCTTGAAACGCGGCAGAGCGCCTTTGACCGGCTCGACCACCTCCTTGCCGCCCGATTGCAGCCACGACTCCACGCTTTCCGGCGACTCCTGGCTGCCCTCGCCGGCGGCGATCTCCTGCCCAATCCAGCGCTCCAGGCTCTCGGACAGCAGCCGGTATGTAGGGCGGGGTTCCATACCCGCCCAGTAGGGCGCCGCCACCGGGTCTTCATACAGCAGGCCGCGTTTGAGCAGCTCGGGCACGTCGATCTGGGCGTGGGGGTAGATCTTGACCAGGTTTTCGAGCGTGGGCAGGCTTTTCTTGAAGCTGTGTTTTCCAGAAGCTGTGTTCTTTACAGCCGGATTCTGCCGCCCCAGCGAGAGGGCTGCCAGCAGGGCGATCTTCTCACTTTCCGAACAGTGCGACCACATGTACGAGTAGTGCGGGTCGGCCTGCTGCTGGTACTGCTCTGCCATCTTGCTCAGCGCCTTCTCCCCGCTCAAGCCGCTTGCCTGCGCTTCCACCAGGTAGTATCCGGCAATCTGCACGAAGAAGGGGTAGCCGCCTGCCAGCCGGTAGATCTGCTCCTGGTCCTCCGGGGTAAAAGGCAGCTCGATCTCGTCCAGGTAAGCCGCCGCCATCGCCAGCACCTCCTCCTTGTGGAAGGGGCGCAGGACGACATTAGCAAAAATATTGAAGAACGGCGAGCCTTTCAGCTCTTCCGAGTGGCACAGGTCGACCAGCTCGCGGCGGGTGGCGGTGACCAGCGGCAGGTTGTGATGGATCGCCAGGGCGCGCAGCCCGCCGAAGAAATCCGCGCCCGAAGTTCGGGTTCTGGGTGACATACTCGAACTCATCCAGCAGCAGCACGGTGGTCAGGTTTTCGGCGGCGATTGCCTCGCACAGGTCCTCCAGGTCGAACAGGTCGAAGCTTTCCATCCCCAGCAGGCGGTCGATCTCGGGATACAGGCTGTCAGAGCACAGGGCGCGCTTCATCTTCGCCAGCACGCGCTGCCAGAAGCGCTGCGGGGTGATGTCGGTCAACCCCTGGAAGTCGATGTAGATCAGGCAGTAGCGCGCCGGGTCGAGCCCCAGGCTGGGGGCGACCTGCGGGTGGGCGATGTACTTCAACAGGGAGGTCTTGCCGATGCGCCGCTCACCGACGATGGAGGTGCTCTCATGGGCGCTGGAGAGCAGCCGGTTGACCACCTGGCGTACTTCTTCCTTACGCCCAAAAAAGCGCTCGGGGTCGCGCACCGGATTGCCGAAGGTGAAAGGATTTTCCATGATAAGTCCTAGGATAAAAGATAAGTTGATGATGATGGTATATGTAATCCGCTGCTGCTGCTCAGATCCCAGAATTTCCAATTGTCCAGCTCAAGATAGGTCCCAAGTCCGGCACCAGTAACAAAGTGGTTTAGGTCCCCCCAAAGCTCTAAGCCTTGATAATGAACCGTTAATTCTCTATCCCAAAAGATCCACAGGGTATCTTCGTAAACAATGACGGTGAAATTCGCCCATTGACCGGCCTCCAGTCTGCTGAGTTGACCGCTCAGGAGGGTTTGATACTGGTCCCCGGCGGGAGAGCGGTTGACAGACAAGGACCATTCCCTCGTCAGGATATCTAAAATCCAGAGATATTCGGTGCCGATTCCTTCGCCGGTTTCTGTCAGGCGTGTGGCATACACAAACGCTAGATTTTCTGAGACCTCACGAAAGCGCAGATCAGTTTGGAAGGCATAGTCGGTTCCCCTCAACAAAACATCCCCGGTGACAATGGGTGCGTCAGGAATTTGCAGGACGCCATCGACCCATTGGAGAGGGCCCCATTCATAGATTTTTTCTGCCTGCCATTCCGCTTTTTCGGTTGAAAAGTCATCCTCGAAATCGGGCGGGCTTTCCAGGATAGCCTGCTGAACCACGGCTGGCAGGTCCCCTGCCCAGGCGGAGTCCAGGTTCCAGAAGCTGAAATTATCTATCGCGAAGGAGGCGTTAGGGCCCATGCCGCTCTTCACCACCAGGGCGATCTTACCCTCAGCCAGGCGGCTGTCCTGCAGATTGGTCAGCAGGCTGCCGTCCAGGGTGAGCCAGAATTGGCTGCCCACTGCAAGCACGCCAAGCTGGTGAGAAGCCAGGGAATCCCACCCGGGCAGCGCGCCAGATGACAGCTCGGTTCTGAGATCTGCCTGGTCAATTGCGGCAAAACTCCAATTCACCACCACGTCGGATTGGTAACTAACAGTAAAGACATATTTTGACTGTTCGATGATGCGCAATTCCAGGCTGATGGTCGCCCCGCCTTCACCTTGCGCAAGCACCTGGAAGTCATACTGGAGCTGGAAATCCCGGGCGGCGAGCGGCGCTGCCCCCATTCTGGCAAACCCGTCAGGGCCCATAGCCAGGAGCAGCCGGCCATTTTCCAGTGAGCTCTCGCCGTTTTCCACGAGCCACTCCGCATTCAGGGTTTCAAAATCGTCGCTGAAGTCCGGCGCTCTGCCTTGCAGGAAATCCGGCAACTCCCCGCTGCTGAGGTTTTCCAGGTCCCAGAACTGCAGGTTATCGATATACATCACGAACGGGCTTTCCTTGGTGCCAGCGCTGATCGCAATGTTCTGGCTGGTGGCGGGGAGCCCATCCACATAGCCAAGCGGCTGCCCAGCGATATAGAATCCCCAGGTGCCATCTTTAAACAACACCTTTAGCTGCGTCCAACCGGCGGGATCGAGGGGGAGGGTCTCACCATGCGCTACCAGGATATTCTCCGGGAATTGGTACACCGACCAGATACGCGCCGTGATCTCCCCAGGCAGGTCATCAAACCCCAGGTAGAAGGTATACCATTCATCAGCGGAGAAAGCGAGATCCAGCGCCAGCATAGTCTCCCCTTCGCCGATGTCATCTTGACCTTCCCCCTGCGGAAATTCGACCCGCAGGTCGAACTGCAGCGCGAATGCGCCGGCCTGGAGCGGTGAGCCTCCCAAATAGGGATGCGCTGTATCATTCTCCGCGCTGAATACCGCCATGCCCTGGTCAAGCGTAAAGTCGCCCTGCGGCTGCCATTCGGCGCGCTGGTACGAGAAATCATCCTGGAAGTTGGGATCGGCGATTGCGATGCTCTCCAGGATAGGATTGGCGAAATCAGCCACCCAGGGTTGGGCAGCCTGCTGGGTGGGCGCCGGGGTAGGCATCGCCGCCTGGTTGCCTTCCTGCAGGATCCAGAATTTCAGGTCGTCGATCCCAATCTTGATCGATCCCTGGTCGGTATGGGCGCTGAGGCGGTTGATCGTGCCGTTGTGCTGCTGGTCAAAGAAATGCGCCAGCACCTGGTGATTGATCCAGATAACACACTCATCCTCCAGGTAAGCCACGGTGACCAGGTTGGCTTCGCCCAGGTTCAATAAGGAAGTCTTCCCGGTGACGTCGTTTGCCCCACCCACCACCTTCCAGTTGTACTGGTCGTTCGCCGCCTGGTTCAGCTCCAGGTACAGGGTATATCCCTCGGTCCCCGGGTAAGCGCGGAAGGTATGCATGAACACGGCATATTTATCCACCTCCTGCAGCCCCTGGGGGATATCGAATATCAGCGTGTACTGCAGGGCGAAGTGGTAGGCGTTGATGGCGGCAGACTCTAAGATGGCGCTCTCCCCTTCCGGGGGGGTGAGCACCATCTGCCCGCCTTCGCTCCAGACATCCACCACCCCCGGCAGCGGCTCGCCCCAGGCGGTGTTCCAGCTCGTAAAATCATCGCTGAACGCCGGTTCCTGGGTTTCGAGCAGGTAGGAAATGTTCAGGTTGGGCACAGCGGTAGGCACCTTGGTTGGCATGGCGTCGGGGGTGAACGTCGCACTGGAGCGCAGGCTGCTGACCCAAGCGGGGGCATATCTCACCCCCACAAAAGCCAGCCCCGCCAGCAGCAGCACGCCCGCCAGGCCCAGTAGGGCGGGTTTCCATACCCGCCGGTGCAGCTCCGGCAGACGGATGACCGGCAGGCGCACGGCAGGCTTTTGCTGCCTCTTCCCCTCGATAGCCTGCGCCAGCAGGCGGGCGCTGTCCTTGTAATTTTCATCCACCAGGATGACCTTCTTGAGCAGGTTGGCGGCGCGCGAGAAATCTTTGGCTTCCAGCGCCTGCTGTCCTTGGACATAGGCCTCAGCCAGGCTGTGCCGTGCCTCCAAACGCTGCATCTCATCCTGCACCTGGGCGGTATCTTGCGGCTCTAGCGACAGGTACTCCTGCCACACTTCCAGCGCGCCCGCCCACTTTTCGGCGGCTGCCAGGCGATCCGCCTGCTTGCGCAGCGAGGCCAATTTTGCCTCGCGTTGGGCAGCCAGGATGCCTGCCAGGGCTTCCTGCAGGCGGGGCTCGCCGGGATAATCCTGCAATCCAGCCTGCAGGCGGTCGATCGCCGCTTCCCACTGGCCGGCGGAGGCCTCACTGCGGCTGGAATCGAGCCGCGCGGCGATGGCTTTGTCGCGCAGCAGCGTTTGCAGCTGCTGGCAGCGCTGCTGCAGGGCGTCATCCTCGGGGGTGATCTTCAGCGCTTCCAGGTAGAAGCCCAGCGCAGGCTCATCCTGCTGCTGCTTGAGGGCAATCTCGGCCTGCTGGCTGTAGACCTGCACCAGGTGCTGGCGCGCTTCGCTGTGTTCCGGGTTGACCGCCAGGATGCGCTGGTAATAGCCCCGGGCGCTTTCCCAATCCCGCGCCTGGCTGGCGGCGTCGCCCAACGCCAGGCAGGTATCACACAGCCCGGTGCGGGCGGTGACATCCTCGTCGTCGAGGCTCAGCGCCTGCTCGAAGGCCTGCATGGCAGCCAGGTGATCGCGCTGCTCCAGGTGCACGTGGGCAATGCCCACCTGGGCTTTCAGGTTCAGGGGATCGACCGCCAGCGCCTGCCGGAAGGATTCGATCGCTCGGACTGCCTGCCCCAGGCTGCGGAACTCCTCGCCGATCTCGATATAGCGATTGGCGATCGGGTTGACCTCCACCAGCTCTTCACGCACACGATCGAGCGGGCGGTTCTTGCGCAGCCAGCGCTGCAGCAGGTAGACCACGAAGCGGTTCTCTTCTGTGAGGATATCCTTATCGCGCACGTGGAGCAGCGCCGCGTTCAGGTCGGGGTCGCTGTAGCGCACCCGCTGCTGGTGCAGCATTTCCTGCAGCTCGACCAGGCTGGAACTGCCACCAGCCTGCGCCAGGCAAGCCATGACCCATTTCTCCAGGCTGGAAGCCTCATCCCAGGTGAACTTCAGGTTGACCGTGCCGCGCTCGATGACATCATCCAGGATGCCGTCCACATCCTCGGCAGATAGGCTGCGCTTGCCCGTCTTCTGGCACAGCGAAAACAGCTCGTGGCACACCAGCTGGGTGAAATAGGGGTGACCGGCGGTGACCTCGTAAATGCGCTGGCGAGCTTTGGGCTCGTATTCGAGGATTTCGGACACCGGGTGGGTGATCAGTTGGAAGCAGTCATCGCGGTCCAAAAAACTGATCTTGCGGTACAGCGCTGTCTTGAAGAAATCGGTGTAGGAGGCCTGCATGTTCTCCAGCTTGTGCCCCGAAGAGCCGATGGAGAAGATGAAGCTCAGGCCCTCCAGCTCGAACATGCGGCGCAGGTATTGAACCAACGGGCGCGCCAGCGTCTCGCGGATCTCAGTCTGCTCCAGGGTATCGAACTCGTCGAAGGTCAGCAGCAGCTTGCGCTCGCCGAGCAAGGGCTGCAATGCGGGCAGGAATTGAGTCAGCAGGATTTCCGGATCGCTGGTGAACGCCTCCCGCTCGGGCACCGGAACTACCAGCCCATGCTCCTGCTTGAGCACCCGGCTGATCTCGCGCGCCAGCCACCATAAAAATCGATCCAGCGTCGTGCTGGTGCGTCCCTGCAAGTCAAAGAATACCTGGATATACGATTTGGGCAGGTAATTGGGGATCTGCTTGAGCACCGAGGTCTTGCCCACCCGGCGCTGCCCGTGGATCACCAGGATGTGATTGACATATTTCCCCTCCAGGCTGTGCTCGATCCACTGGAACACGTCGTGTCTGCCGAAGAACATGCTCGGCTCGACGACAGGCGCACCAGCGATGTACGGATTGAGCAGGGTGCTCATAGTCTCCTGTGAGAGAAGAGTGATCCAACAGAGCAGGCAGCAGGGTTGCCTTGCATAAATATTATATCCCTAATCGAGGCGAAGGAGTGATCCAGCAAAGGTGACAAATCGGGTATACTCCCCCCTGCATCCCATCTCCGAAAAAGGAATTCCCATGGAACCGCGCATCAAAGACCGCTTCAACGACTCCATCCTATCCGAGGCCTGCCAGCGCTATGACATCGCCCCGGGGCACATCCACCTGCTGGACGGCTTCGAATCCTTTATGTACGAGTTCGACCGCCCGGACGGCGAGTACATCCTGCGCATCGGGCACTCGTTCCGCCGCACCCCCGAGCTGATCCACGGCGAAGTCGACTGGCTGAACTACCTGGCGCGCGGCGGGGCGGGCGTGGCGCGGGCGGTGCTCTCCGCGGGCGGCGAGCTGGTCGAGCTGCTCCCGGACGGGCTGGGCGAGCACTTCCTGGCAACAGCCTTCGTCAAAGCACGTGGAGGTCCGCCAAAAAGTGAGATCCGCAATGCCGTGCTGTTCGAGCGCTGGGGACAGCTCATCGGCAGAATGCACCGGTTGAGCAAGGATTACGTCCCGCCGAACCTCGCCTGGCGCCGCCCGGAGTGGGATGATCCGATCAATAATGATATGATCCAATTCTTGCCGCCCAGCGAAGCGAGCATCCTGCACTGCTACCGTGAATTGGTTGCGACCCTGCAGCGCCTGCCGCGCGACCGTGAGTCGTACGGGCTGATCCACCAGGACGCCCACGCCGGCAATTTCTTCGTGGATGAAGACGGGACCATCACCCTGTTTGACTTCGACGACTGCGTATATGGCTGGTACATCTATGATATTGCCATGGTGATCTTTTACGCGGTGATGAGCGACTTTGAGCGCCGCACGCCCGAGTTCTGTGTTCCGTTTTTCCGCGGCTACCGGAGCGAAAACCACCTGGACCCGGCCTGGCTGAGCGAGATCCCCCATTTCCTCAAGCTGCGCGAGATAGAGTTGGCAGCGGTGATCCATCGCAGCTTTGATGTGCATAACCTGACCGACCCGTGGGTAGCATGGTTCATGGATGGGCGCATGGCGCGCATGGCCCGTGGCGAGCCGTATAACCCGGTGGACTTCACCCAGTTTGCGTGGAATTGAAAAACCCTCCGGAGCGCAAGCCTGGGGCTGGTCTGTCCGGCATTGCATGGGCAGCCGATTGGCTATTAAGGGGAAAATGCTTGGGTTTTTAGGGGGATGCTGAGAACGCTTGGGAACGGGTAAGCGGGGGCGGCAAGTAAGGGAATTGCTGTGCAGCCAAAGGGAGTGGGGGGTGAAAAAGTGGGGATAGGAATTTTATTTATTTTTATTTTTTCTATCCCCGATCCAGCCTGCGACGGCGATAAAAATGAAGAATGCTCCTGCGCCAATACAGGATATGTAAGCAAAAAAATAATTATCAGCGAGATTACCTATTAAAACCTTTATAAGGATAAAAATACCGCAGAGGAGCATGATCACACCCCCAACGAAGAAAGCCTTTCTATTTCTCTTTTGTTGTTCAGTTATTGGTTTCAATGGCTCTGTCATAGTTCTCTCCTGATTGTGATTTATTTTACCCTGACTTTGCCTATTTCACAAATAAGCGATGCTTTGTGATGAATTAACGCTCGCTGGCCCAGATATTGACAATCAGATTGGCGTCTAACGCCAGATAAAGACCGGTGGAGAAGCGTGGAGCGTATTGATCACTGAAGAACAACACCAGTGGATCTGCTTCACTAAATAATTCAATTTGAAACAAAACAGTTCCACTGGCGGAAGTATTGTCATAGCAGGTCAAGGTGGCCTGGCTGCTGGCAGCGGATACGCTGGCGATGATACCGAATAACACACCCCGACCGGTAACGATGCTGGCACTAGAAGTTTTTACCTGCTGAATGTCTGTCATGGCATTAAACGTTTGACCGTTTACAAGTTTGAAAGTTAATAGATCCGATCATGCTTATCCACCTTCCAACCTGACACACGCTGGGAGTTGGCGATATCTTCCTGGGCGCGCTTGAGATGATCAAGGTAATTGATCTCTGCGGTCTTGACCGCGTCAGACATTTGCTGGATGGTGGAAGTGTGGGCGGTGGGATCCTGCAGCTGGGTGCGCCAAGCGCTCCTGGTAGCACATCAGCACCACGTGATTGATGATCACCTGGACGTACTGATTTTCAATGGTGATGTAAGAATACTCATTGGCGAACTCTGTGGTGTGGGTGGCCAGGTAGCGCACAATAACGATGTCACCCACGATCAGGCTATTTGAGATCCAAAGGATGTAATCACCCCCGGAGTCATAGTCCCGGTCCACATCACAAAAACCATCTTCACCAAAGAAGTCAGTCCCGAGATGGGCCTTGCGCTGCAAGTATTCTGGTGGGTCTTGATAGGGCGGGAACTCCACGTAGATCAGCTTGCGGAAATCAGAGGGCAGGGTGAAGCTGTGCCCGGCTTCTGTGAGCGTGTAGGCGTTTGTCTTGGGGCGCAGGATGGGGAAATCACGGATAGCGTCACAAGCGAACGGCCAGATAACTTCTGTCCGGTTCCAGATGGCGCCGGACGTGTCACCGAGAGCGGACTGGATACGAGTGAGGAGAGTGCCTAATGTGATCATGTCACCTGATGGCTCCCATAATTCCACAAAGAATTGAACGGATTGGCCAGAAACATTATAACTGCCGTACAGGCAGGGGAAGATAATGGTTTCTGAAAGGTAGAAAAGAGTGATGTTCTGGCCGGTGAGAGTGACACCGGCATACGTGCAGATCAGCACATGACCGATCTCAAAAGTGATGTCCTGGCCGGAGATGGTAATACCGGCATACGTGCAGGCGAGCGGATGATTGACCGCGAGGGTTGCACTTTGAGGGGCGACGGTGATGGATGCAACGTTACATACCAGGATAAGTGTGTTGATCAAGTCTGCCGATTGACCGGTGATGACCAGGCTGGCATGGTCACAGGTCAGCGGTTGATTGACGCTGAACGTTACACTTTGAGGGGCAATGGTGATGGATGCAACATTACAAACCAGGAACGCTGTGTGGATTAACGTTGATGCCTGGCCGGTGAGGTTCAGGCTGGCATGGTCACAGGTGAGCGAATAAGTTGAGCCTGGGGTATAGGTGAGGGTGGCTGATTGACCGACGAGATAAAGAGAACCCACGGCACAAGCGACGATCTTGGACCGCAGGAGCGCAGCGATCTGCCCGGTGGCAGAAAGATAAACCGCGCCGCAAAGGATATACCTGCCCCGGTTGAGCGCAGCTGCTTGACCGGAGAGAGTTAAGGTTGCATGGTCACAGGTGAGCGGGTAATTTGTACCGACCGGGGTATAGGTGAGGGTGGCTGATTGACCGACGAGATAAAGAGAACCCACGGCACAAGCGACGATCCTGGAGCGCAGGAGCGCAGCGATCTGCCCGGTGAGGGTAAGACTGGCATTTCCACAGGACAGCTTGAGGCTGCGGAAGAGTGAAGCGGCCTGGCCGCTGAGGGCAAGGCTGGCGTAATCACAGGTCAACGAATATGCGCCGCTGGTGTAGTCTACGGTGACGTAGACCACATCCAGGGAGTAGGTGTAGCCGGTGGAACCTGATCCACGCTTAGCGCCGACCAGGATGCGGAAGTCTGCCGACCTTACATCCGTGACACCCAGGGCACCGAAGTTGACCGAATACTCTGTGTCACTGGTTGGCTCTGTGGTGTTCTCGTTCTCTGCGGCTAAGGCGGTGGTGAGATTGTACGGGCGGAGTGTTGAGCTGGCGTTAGAAGCCGTTGTGCTGAATTTGCGTTCACAATACACGGTGACGCTGTTGATGGTTGCGCCTGAGGGGATGTAGGAAGCGAAATCAAAGCCGCCAAAGTAAGAAGAGATGGTGTTGAGGGTGCCAGGAGCTGCGGTGGCATAAGAGTCATTAGACGAGTAGGCATTGCCGGCGTTGGTGAAGCCGGTGGTGCCTACGGCGTTGGTGGTGGGGTAGCGCGTGACTGAGGACATACGCAGACCTTAACACGGATGAACACAGATAAGAGCGGATGAACACAGATGGTTTTTATCTGTGTTGCCTGGCTGCCAGATGCACTGGCAGCCAGGCGTTATCCAATGCGCTATTAATGCGCTATTGGGCGCGGGATACTGAGACTAGCTGATCTGCAGCAGGCCGTTGGTGAGGTTGAAGTCCAGGGTGAGACTCTCCCCATCTGCCAGGGTCAGGTCACTGCCGTAGTCATAGTAGCCGATCAACTCATCATTGGTGGCGGTCTCGTTGTAGATGCAAATGTAGCGGAAGGCGGCGACCGCACCCCCGCTGGCGGTGAGGGTCAGGTCACTGACCACCAATTTGTAAGTGCCGGTGGTTTGACTGGATGAGACGGTTGACAGCACCCGGCTGGAAAGATTGGTATAGCTGATCTGGGTGAGGTTGGCCAGGACGGTGTTGGTGAGCACCGGAGCGTTGGCGGCTGCGCACAGGGCGACGGTCAGCGTGTCACTGCCGAGGTTGTGTTTCTTCTCAGCCAGGTCTTCAACGAGGCAATAGAACTTGGTGAAAGATGCCATGGGTTACTCCTCAACCTTTTCAATGGTGGCGGTGATGATCCACTTGACCTTGCCGGTGGGGGCGGGTGGCGGGCGGCTGCTCCCCGAAGGGGTCAAGCGCTGTGTCATCCAGCCAGCCTTCCCGATCTGCTTCTGGCTTATCCGCCTGGGCGCTGATCCAGAGCGGGGGCACCGGGTCATAGTTATTGACGCTGATCACCCGGGTCCAGGCCAGGTCATGCTCCGCGGTATCCACGGTGACAATGGAGTCTTTCTTGAGGGTGGCGATCACCTTGCCCTTGATGCTGGCACCATCCCGCACCTGCTGATCCCGGTTGAGGATCTTCATGGCGGGGATAGGGGGCTTGGTGGGGTAGCCCCAGTACCAGGGGAAGAACTTGATCTTGACGGCTTTAAGTTTTTTGTTCATGGGGAACTCCTTGAGAGAGGAAGGCAGAGATTGACACAGATGGACACAGATAAGGGCGGATGAACACAGATGTTTTTAATTTAAACCTGTGTTTAGCGCCAGATGATGCAGTACGATCCGGCGATGGCGGTGCCCACGTCCACGTACAGGCCGGCTGAGAGGGTGATGGGGGCGGCAAGCATGACGACCTGGGTGGGTACGGTGGTGGCTACGTTGACTTCCAGCACCTTGTTGCCAGCGACCGGGCCGCTGACGCAGTTGTGGATGCTGAGTGTTCCGGCGTCTGCGTCCGTGAGGATGACGCCGATCAGCTCACAGGGGCCGGTGTGGACAAGGGCGTCAACGTTGTTGTTGTAGTAGGATGCGGATGGGTTCATGGATTAACTCCTTGGGAGAGGGAGGCAGGGAATAACACAGATGGACACAGATAAAAGCGGATGGACACGGATAGTGCTTAAGCTTTTGTCTGCGACTTTTTGGCACGCTGCGACTTTTGCAGGGCGGTGCGGGTCACGGGGGGCTTTGTCATAGGGGAAAGGATCTGTGATCTTCTGAATGGTGAGCTCGCCTTCCGGGGGCCAGTGGTGGACTGCACCCCCGTACAGGTAGATGGTGACGGCTCCATTTTCATCCTGCTCTGTGCGCATGATGGGCACGTCAATGGCGAGGGCTTTGATGGCATCCAAGTAGGGTTTGTATAGGCATGAGTTGTTTAGCCATTCAGGATTACATCCTTTTTTGGGTTTGCCTGGCGGGTGGGAGGTGCACCCGCCAGGCATGGCCCGAGGAGAGGAGTGGGCGAACACATAGGTTCGCCCCTACCTCTATCCTTCTGCGAAGGTGAGGACCAGGGTGAGGTTGGCGGCGGCGGTGCCGGCAGCGCCGTCATAGTCCACGGTGATGACGAAGATGGTGCCATCCACGATGTGGGGGTATTCCGTATCAACGAAGTTATCCTTGTCAAACTCATTGGGGACGTTGCTGTCTCCAATGTCCGCGGTGGTGAGGTAGGCGTCATCATTCGTGCTGGTGCCCAGGATGAACGTGCCACTGGTGGCGGCGCTGTTGCTGGCGCTGACATGCAGGAGCTGGCAATCTTTGGGGACTGTCCAGCGGATGTTGAGGTTGGCGGTGAGGGTGCCGGGGATGTGGAAAGATTGGGTGAAGAGGGTGCCTTGCATGGTTGGGTTCTCCTTGTTGGAAAGTGATCAGTAGTCAGTGATCAGTGGGATACAGTAGTCAGTGATCAGTGATCAGGGTTAGATAGGGTGGCTCGGTGGGGGAGACGTCTGAGAGGCGGAATTTCTTGAGGAAGTCATAGAGGCCGGAGGCGGAGAGGCCGGAGGCGAGGGTGAAGAAGACCAGGTCAATATAGACCTGGGCGGCTGGGAAGATCTCGCGCAGCTTGTAGACGGTGGCGATGATCAGGCCGACGAAGAGGGCGATCAGGCGCAGCTTGTTGCCCGTGACGCCAAAGGCTTTGATGAATTCCACGATGCCAAAGACGAGCACGAGCATGACGGCTGGGGTGACGACAAAGTTTTGTAAGTCCATGGGTAAATACCTTTTACACAGATGAACGCGATAAAAGAAAGATGAACACAGATTTCTTGAATTGATCCTTATGGTTGGCCTGGCGGAAGGGAGCGGCCTCCGCCAGGCTGTAACCGGTAAATATTATCAAGCGCGAGGGGGGCGCGCTGGATAACCAGAAGAGCACCTACCCCCGGCCCCTCCCTGCAGGGAGGGGGGAGGCTACGCAACATTCCGCTTGCCGATGCCGCGGTAGGTGGCGACACCGTAGGCGAACCAATCCCGGATCTTGATGGGGATGGTGTCATTGGTGAAGATCAGGCCGGCGAGCGGGCTGGTGACGGTGAACAGCTCGGGGGCCGGGTGGGCACGTCCGCCGGGGTTGGAGGCGTAGGCCATGCAGATGACCGGGGCGATCTTGGGGTCAACCAGGTAGGCCCAATCCCCGGTGTCCGTGAACTCAGGAACTGCGACCGGGATGGGGCGAGGATCACCGGGGCGATCCATGGCGTAGGGGTTGACGTCCTGGAAGCTGGTGGTGGTACCTTCACCGGGGCGACCGCCGGGACCGGCGCCGTAACCGAAGTCAATCAGCGCCTGGTCATACAGATCAGCCGGCAGCAAGAGGAACTTGGGGAAGAGCATCTGGCGCTTGCTGCTGCCAAGCTCAGTTTGCTTGGCGCATTCCAGGCGGGCGGCTTTCCAGGCTGACCACGAGTATGCAGTGGTGGCGAGGTTGGCGTGGTTGGTGTGGAACAGGGCGGTGGTGTCCTGGTCAAGCGTGGGGCCTACACCGCTGTTGCTGGTGAAGATGGCGGCGATGGCAGCGGAGCGGGTCTGGATGGCGGAGATGGTGAGAGCGCGGGGGATGGCTTGCATCTTGGCGATCTCCGAATTGCGGATCATCTTGTCGGTGATCCCGACGTAGCCACCGTACTTGACGAAGGCATCCGACTCTTTGCTGTCCGCCACGTCCAGCTCAGTGTAGGCTGCGCCTTCTGCCACCGTGGGCAGGTTGGCGATACCGCCGAACTGGATCCAGGCCATGTCCTGCAGGGTGCCGTCCGTGGGCTGCACGCTGGTGATCATCTCATACCAGCGGTAGTGCATGAGACGGTTGTACAGCTCCACGATGACCTTGTTCATGGCGTTGGCGGCCAGGTCGGCCAGGGTGGTGGTGGTGGCACCGGCGAAGGCATAGGCGGGGTCAAAGACACCGTGCCAGTTGAGATCGCCGGTGAGGATGCGGTACAGGCCATCCGTGCGGCGCAGGTCGGGCGGGGGCAGGCGTGCGCCGTCCACACCGAAGACCCAATCAAAGGCGGATTGGAAGTGATCCAGGCCGGAGAGTCCCATGGTGAGACGGGACTCACGGGGGGGCGTGGGGCTCATCTTGATGACGTTCTGCTCTGCGGCGTGGGTGAGGGCGATCTTGAGGCCGAAGATTTCTTCCTGCATGGCTTTGATCTGGAGGGAGGTTTGATCCGGTTGCGGAGGGCTCAGCACGTGGGTCAGCCCCTACGGCGGCCGGCGCCGGCTGTGCCGGCTGGTCATTGATGTAGGTTCCTTGCTGATTCTGACATTGCATGGTTCTCCTTTGGTTGAAATTGGTAAACGGATGGATAACGGATTAGCGGGTTGGTCATGCCACGGCACCTAGGCCGCCCGACGTCCGTCCCGTAGCGTTGGGGTCAACGCCGCGAGATTGGAAGTAACGCAAGGCGAATTGATAGGCTTTGGGGGTGTCAAAGCCCAGGTATTGGATATAGTTGTCCAGCTCCTGGAAAACTTCATCAGCGACCTGGTTGCTGGCGACCAGGCTGCCATGGGCATTGAACAGGCCTTGGGGGTTGAGGGCTGGCTCGTCAACGGCGTCTGCTGCCACGAAAGAAAGGATCCGTGCGACCGGGTATTTGTACATGGGGTTGTGTGGGCGGTTCTTTGGTCGGATGATCTCCTTGCCGTCCTGGTCTACCCAAAACTTCTCCAGGTCAACCACGACACTGATGCCGAACGCTGCCGGGTCTTCTGCGGCAAGGTTCAAGATGTAGTCCTTGAGATTGCCATGGGGTGTGTTGGCGCTGCTCTTGGAGAGGTACAGGTCTCCGACCAGGCGATCACCGGCGAAGCGGAAGTTACGCATGCGGCCGAGGAATTTACCCAGGCCGTCCTCACTCAGCCCTGGGTGAGTGAAGCGGCTCTTGATGCCGCCCTGGCGGCTGTTGCCGATGTCCAGCAGCTGGCGCAGGGTGGTCTGGTCAAAGATGAGTTGGTGGCCTGCGGCTTCACCGGCTACGGCGACGCTGCAGGCGTGGATGACGCCGGCTGTGGGGTCAACCTGGTCATGATTGGATGGGGTGGAGAATGAGCGGAATCTTTCCATGGGTTACTCCTTTAGGGCTTAAGAGCGGTTCACACAAAGGACACAAAGTACACACAAAGGACACGAAGAATTTAAGGTTTCTTTGTGATCTTGGTGTTTCCTTGGTGTCCTTGGTGAGAACTTACTTTGGTCTTGTTGGGTCATTTGGGTTCCTTAGGTAGCAATGGTCTGCCCTAGTGATTCTCGGGTCTCGGGTTGCGTTGGTTTGGGGGTGATGACCGGGGCTGGGGGTGGGGGCTGTTTGATGAGCTTGGCTATGTCGCGCTCTTCCGGGATCTCACCGGCGAAGGTAAGGACCAGGTCTGCGGCCAGGCGTTTGAATTCATCATTGGTGTTGCCCTGGAGCATTGACTCCAGCTGCTGCATGGCGTGAGCGATACCGGTGGCGCTGTTGGCCAGCATGCCATTGTCACGCGCCGAGACGTCCGGGGCGTTGATCTTGAAGAGCTTCTCATAGTTGGTGGTGGGCAAGGGCGGCAGCTTGCGCAAGCTGGCCGCCCGGTTGTAGGCGTTGAAGAGGATATCCTGCATGATAAAGCAGAAGTACTGCTGACGGCGGGCAAGGTGCTTCTCTGGTGGGCCTTGCATGGCTTCTGCGGTGGCTACGTTGACATCACCACCCTCACCCCTCCAGTGGGGTGGGTAGCCGACTCCGGCGTCAATCATGTTACGCACCGACTTCATGTCATGGCTGGCATCCGCCCCCCGAAGGGAGGGCGTTAGCGTCTCCCATTTTTCAGACTCATCCTTGACGATGATGCTGCCGATTTCTGGTTGGGTTTGGTACTGCCCGCTCTTGGCTTCAATCTTGTTGGAAGGGACGGTCACCAGGTACAGGAAGGCGCGGGCTGCCCAATGCAGGCGCACCCGATCTTCCAGCATGCGGATGTAGCGCAGCAACCAGGGGATCATGGTGGTCAGGTCAGACTCACCCATCAGGGCACCGATGGGACGGTTGACGGCGTAGTGCAAACAAACGGCCTGGCTCTCTATGGAATCTTCTGCATCCGGGGAGAGATAGACAATGGGGTCTATGGGCTGACACATGGGTTAGCCCGGTACCTCATAGCTGATCTCTGTCTCCCAATCTGTGGGTGCCGAACGGATACCACGGATCTGGTCTTTGGTGAGGAAGCGCAGGTAGGACATACCGTCAATGGGATTGCGCCAGAGCAGCACAAACAGATCACCTGATCGGCTCAGCTCATCACACATGCCGGTGAGGCGAAGATCCATCCGGTTCTTAGGATGGTTCCAAAATTCCTTGATGAAGGTATCCAGGGGTTTGAAGGGGGAGGTGAGAGAGAAGTCCTTGCCGATCACATAGTCCGTGGTGATGCTGATGATGCGCCAGGCGATGGGGTTCTTGCGCCAGGCGAGCAAGGTGTCTGTGTACTGCTCCTGGATTTCTCCATAGTCCCGGTCGTGCGGACGGCCGGTGGTGGATGTCCAGCCGGCGTGGTCGTCATCTATGCGGACGGAGACGGGGGAGGTGAAGGACTTGCGGGAGAAGAGGCGTTTTAGCATGGGACGCAGACCGTTTCACACAAAGGACACGAAGGATACACGAAGGAACACAAAGGATTTTTTAGGGGAAACATTTTAGAAGTCCTTGTTTTCAAACAGGTTTGGGGATTGGATTACTTTGGAGATGGCCAGGCCCGAAGGGCTGGGCGTCTAGCTCACTGACCAGGGCGGCGGAGATAACCAGGTCATCATGGACCAGCTCACCGGTGCGCTGGTCACGGGTGCCGTCTGGCACGCTCCAGCGCATCATCTGGCCGGGGCCGTCCAGGATGTGGTACTGGCAGTTCTCCACCTGGCTCCAGAATTCTGAATGCAGCTGGTCATCACCGGTGGATACATACTCCTTGTAGCGCCCGGTTTCAACCAGGGCGATGAAGTTCCAGCCCAGGGTGGATTTGCTGCTGCTGGTGAAGACGAAAGGCAGGGTAATGGTGGGGTACCTGTCCAGCAGGAAGCTGGTCAAGGTCTGACCAACACCGGTGGAGTCAATGACAAGCCAGGCTGGCGACCAATGATCTATGATGGCGGTCAACCTGGCGAATAAACTGGAATGCTTGATGCCTGTCCACTGGTGGCGGGCTACCACCTGGTAGGTGGGGCGGCCGATGAGAGGGATCATCCAGGGTGCTGGTATCCACGTCAAAGATGGTGAGGGCGGTGCTGTCCCGGCCTGGGTTTGACCAGGCTGGTGCTGAGTTCATCGCGGGCGGACTCATCTTCACCGGCCACGTCAATGGTGATGGCGTAGATGTGGCCTGCCAGCGGCGCAGCCTGCTGGCGGTGGTGTCCCTGCATAAGCGCCTGGCGCTGCTTGTTGAACATGCCGCCTTCTGCGTCAATGGTCTCGCTGAAAAACTGAGTGCGCACCATGGGGTTATTGCGTCCCAGCTTGGCGATCTGTTCCTGGACGAATGCGCCGTAGGCGGGTACTTCCCGAGCGACATCATCTGCGGTCATGATGAAGGCACGCTGCTGACCGTCAAGGCGTTGGGCTTCCTGGGCTGCTGCCAGCTCACGGGCGAGCAGCGTGCGGCTGGTCCAGGCGGTGCCCCAAAATACACGGGTGGCGTTGGTGGAGGCGGCCATGGGGGCGATCTCTTTGTCGTACTTGTCGATCGAGACGTCCTGGGCTTCGTCGACTTCGAGCAAGTGGGCTGGCGGTAGCGCCCAACGATATTGGATTCCGGTGCACCGGATAAGAAAACCATCCTGGCGTTCCTCACTTTATAGATGTACCCGACTTCTTTTCCCCACCCCAAAGTGATAGCCACCAGGTTCTGGGATAGAACCCGTTTCCAACCGGCGCATCGCATTCCGGTTTTGCGGCTTTCCCGTTGGGCTGACCTTGACCATCTCGCAATGCCGCCCACTTAAACTGGTCAGCAGGTAGCATTCTATCTGAGCCTGCAGCTCGTTTTTCCCCGACTGCCGTGGAAAGATCACCACAAACGACAATCCCCGCTTGTGGATGACCGAAGTCGATGATTGCCTCCGCCACGGGTAGCTGGTAGCCGCGCAGGTGCAGGTCGCTGGCAGCTTCGGTGAAATTCGCCATGTTGCTGTAAGCCAGGATAATTAAATCTTTGAAATTCGGCAATTCCACTGCGTAAGCTCTCCAGTGTTCTGCTCATACATCCCATGCCTTCGGTCAGCTCCATCAGTGCATTGCTGATCGCTGTGGACAATTCCAACAACAAAGGGCAATCTTTCTGTGGGCAGTTGGCGCACTTTCGCAGCGCCCGGCGCAGCCGCTGCATCGAGGCCGCCAGTTCGTCCAGGTCGCCCTGCACTTTCAACGCCGCGGCAATCACGGGACAGGCAGGCTCATGGTTCGCCATACTTCTCCTTTGCCATGGCATCGATGGCGTCAACCAACTGGTTATAGAGGCTCTGCTTACGGTCACCGCCCAGCAGCACTTCGGTGCGCAGCAGGTTTGCCAGCCGGGTAGCAGTGCTGCCCAGCACGGTCAGCAGGTGAATGCCGGTATCGACATCCGTATTCTCCGCGGTAAGGGTCAGCAGGCGTCGCATCGCCACGCGCAGCAGGTTGATCTCCGAGTCAAGCCCGCTGTCCAACATGGCATCCAGGTCCTTCAGCTCCATCGTGCCGAAGTTGCGCGAGTAGAAGCCGTGTTTGAGGGCGTTGAGATTGCCGGGTGGAGCGCCGCGGCGGCGTTTGGAGGGGGTTGGGTTTTCGTCAGTCATAAGGTGACTGGCGTGGGGGTTAAAAAACACTGGCGCTGTTTTTTTCCCACGCCAGTGTGATAACTTTATAGCACAGATGTTCTAAATCTACAAGTCCAAAATGAATATTTTAAGGTTAAAAAAGACCCCACCCCTGCCCGGACATGGGCAGGGGTGGGGAGTTAGATTATCTCACGATCTATTGCGGACTATCTTTACGGTCGATCGATGACGAACAGCGGTGAGGTCCAGGTCTCCCAGTCGGAGGGGACATTGGAATTGCCGTTGGCTTTGAGCACCGAGATCAGCGCATAGTAGGTGCCGTCCGGCACCTGGTAGGTGCGGTTGCCGGCAAAGGTATAGCCATCGAACGGGAAGGCGAAGAAGCTGGTGCTGGTGCTGTTGCGCGGCATCCAGGTTTCATTGTACGCCTTGTGCCAGGCTCGACCGGTGGCAGAGAAGATCTCCACCCGGAAGAGCGCCGATTGGTGGTCGAAGTGCACCAGGAAGTAGGGGATATCTTCCCCGACCATGGTATAGGTCCAATCCGCTGGACCGCGTTACCGGGCCATAGAACGCGCCCCCGATGCTGACGGCCAACCACGGGAAGCCGTAGGCGGTGGGGGTGAGCACCTGGATGCTCTGGTAGTCACCGACGAAACCAGCAAACGGCACGCGGTACACCTGCCCGCCACCCCGCGGGGTGAAGACGATGTAACCACCGTATTGTGCTTGATCTGGGCCAGTAGCCGGATGGATCGTTGCCATCACGCTTGCTTTTCCACCCGCCGGCAACCATCACGCTCGCTCTATTGAAAGTTACACTTGCGTCTGACGAGTAAAAAGCGGGTGTAATCACCCCACCGGTCGAAAGCGCGTTGACATAGGACAGGTCATAGGTCACCGCCGCCGAGGAGCTGTTCTCGAGGGTCAGCTTCTGTGTGTACGAACCAGCCTGGCTTTCACCGGTCGAAATCTTAGCCGGTGTGATCTTGGTGGTCGCCAGGATGGCATCATCGATATCCAGCATGCCGGCGCCCTGGCGGTGGACATTATCCAGGAAGCCAAGTGCAGGGTTGCCCCACCACAGCTGGGGATCGGCGCTGTTCTGCAGGATGCCGCGTACAACCTGGGACAGGTGTGTTGGGGCGGGCCTGCAGCAGCAGTGCGACCGCGCCCGCCACGTGCGGCGAGGCCATCGAGGTGCCGCCCAGGGTGGCATAACCGCCCAGCTCGAGCGGGTAGCTGGAGTAGATATTGCCGCCGGGCGCGCCGATATCCGGCTTGAGCGCCAGGTCAGGCGACAGCCCATAGGAGCTGAAGGAGGAGATCAAACCGCCGGTGGGGCTGGGGAAGGAAGCCAACTGGTCGGTCCAGGTGAGGATGATCGGCGCTGCCTGGGCGCGGATGAAGACGCCATCCGCTTGTGAGATGCCAACCACCGGGGTCACACCATCAATTGCAGCACCCAGTGTGCCATTAAAGACGCCAGGAACATTATTGGAGATGAGCACAGCCACCGCACCAGCATTGATGGCATTGGCAGCTTTCACTCCAAAAGCGCAGGTACCCCGGGCAGCCAGAGCCACCTTACCAGTCAGGGTCAGCCCGGCGTGAGAGCGGCGCAAGCCAGCCCAATATCGACGATCTCACCCGTGCCAGAGGTGGGCGGGTTGGGCGAGAAGGTCATGGTGATGTAGCCGATATTCGTCCCATTGACCGTGAAATAAGGCAGGAAGACATGGGTGTTATCGTACGAAGCCACGCCGATCACCTTATCACCCAGGCCAGGGGCGCCAGCCGAGTACAGACCATTGGCGCCGCTGTTGCCGATCGAGGCCACCACCACCATACCGCTGTTCACCAGCCGGCTGGCAGCCTTGGCAGTCGGGTACTGCGGCCACTGGTAGGCAGAGCCGATGCTCATGTTAAGCACCTGCATGCCATCCGCCAGGGCAAGCTCCATGGCGGCGATCATGATATCGGAGGTGGTGGAACCCTCGCAGCCAAAGACGCGGTAGACACCGAAGGTCACCTCCGGCGCCACACCCTTCAGGCCGTTGGTCGGCGTCGTTGGCGCCGATGATGCCGGAGACATGCGTGCCGTGCCCATTGCAGTCATCCGGGATCGGGTCGGGCAAGGGCACCGGGTTGTAGGATGCTGAGGCTGGATCAGCGTTGAAGGCATCCCCAACCAGGTCGTAGCCATAAAGCACCCGGGGGCTGTCGTAGAAGAACGCGCTGTTCAGCTCTGCCACGCCATCCCCGCCAAAGGCTGGATGGTTGACATCGATACCGGTGTCCATCACCGCGACTTTGATGCCCTCGCCGGTGAAGCCCAGCTCAGACTGCGCCGTGGCTGCGCCGGTCATGTTCAGGGCGGTGAACAGGTCAGGATCGCCAATTTCGCCGGTGGGCATGGGGATGGTCTCCACCGGGTAGATGTTCTTCACCCCGGGGATGCGGGACAGCTTGCCCAACTGGCTGGGGTCGATGCGGATCGAGAAACCGTTGAACAGGGTGTCGAAGGCATAGCGCTCGGTATACACCAGGCCAGGCGCGCCGGGCGTTCTGGCGGAAGGCAGCCTTCTCGGCACGCACGGTGGTCAGGGAGGTGCCATCGGCGGTGGGATTGCTGGTCAATTCGACAAACCACAGTTGGGGAGTTTCATCGGTGATCACGCCGGTTTCGGCGGATGGGGCGGGCGTCAGCGGCTCAATCTGGACGACACTGCCTGCCAGGACGGGCGAGACGCCCAGGATGATAAGCATGATGATGGTCACGAGCGAATAAATAGATTTCTTGTACATAGTTTCCTCCGAATGATTTTAAGTTAAAATGGGAGAACGGGGATACAAGAATGATATACAGGAAGGTGCGTCATCACCTCCTTTCGCAAAATTACGATCGGGTTTGGTGGGATACCAAAGTAAGTGGGCGATAGCCTTTCGAACGATGAAAGATAATCATGCCGGCAACCTGTATTCTCAGCCCAATACGATGGTTACCCGGAATTGCCCCAATTGTACCCCATTCGGGGGCAATTTTGTCTTGATTTTTTTTATTTTTTTAAGTGCCACTCCCCAGTTGATGAAAGCAATTTCTACTCAGCCAACCTGTGCTAAAATACAGGAAATCTCATCAGACGACGCAACTGCCAATATGGACCTCGGCGACGGTTTCATCGCTACCTGGGGGAGAACGTTACAGCTGCCGTGCGGGGAATAACTGCTTCAATCGCAGCAGATAAGCAAGTTATTCATAAGTGATTAGCCTAAAACGATCGTTTTCCGCGTCAAGGAGAAAACCTATGCTAACCCAACGGACTCCACGATCCCTTACCCGCTACCTGAGCATCTGGTTGATTGCCAGCCTGGTTGCAGGGGCAGCCCTGACTGCATTTACTCACCCGGGCAGCACTTTTGTGCTCAATAGGCCCAACACGGTTCACGCGGCGCCAAACACACCCACATATTCTTACTCACTTTCGCCTACCAGCGCCACAACCTCCACGTTTGAGGTTAAGTTAACCATCAGCAATTGTATGGGGGTCGCGCCCCCTTCTTCTTCCTGGTATGGACCCAGCGGTCCGGTCAGTCAGACCTGTTCTGGATCGCCAAACATAGTCCGCGAATATGTCTACATCTCAGGCTCCTTGTTCCAGGTGATCGACCACTTTTATATCAGCCCCTGCAACCGCGAGCCTGGCTCGTACCGGGTGGAGGTGGGCGGGGAATATACCGGATACTTTTCAATCGCTTCTTCGGTCCCTCCTACATCAAATTTGTATTTGCCGATGCTGATGAGAGATGCATGGGATGAAGCGCCAGCCGCGTTCGACAAACTGTTCCCGACCAACGGCATGGATGCCCTGTCGCCATACAGCCTGATGCTGGATTGGGAAAACAGTCGTGGAACAACGGCGTACGCGTACTGCTACGACACCAGCGAGGATAATGCCTGCTCGAACTGGGTGGAGACCGGCACAACCAGCCTGGCAAACCTGGAAGGGCTGAGCGAATCTACCACGTACTACTGGCAGGTGCGGGCTACAAACAGCCTCGGCACCACCCACGCCAACGGGGGGGAGTCGGCTTATTGGTCATTCACCACCGGGGAGCCACTGGCAGACACCTGGACGGAGATGACCGCCGCGGCAGACTGGTCTACCAGGGATGGCCACACCAGTGTGACGCTGCCCGATGGCAGCATCGTGGTGATGGGCGGGACGGGGATCGACAACGAAAAATTAAACGATGTCTGGCGCTCGACGAACCAGGGTGCCATCTGGGCGCTGATGACCGCCGCGGCAGCGTGGTCGGCCAGGAGCGCGCATACCAGCGTGGCGCTACCGGATGGCAGCATCGTACTGATGGGCGGGTATGATGGCAGCTCACGTGAAGATGATGTGTGGCGCTCGACCGACCAGGGCGCTACCTGGGTGGAGATGACGGATGACGCACCCTGGGCGGCAAGGAACGCCCACACCAGCGTGGCGCTGCCGGATGGCAGCATCGTCCTGATGGCTGGTTATACCGGCAGCTCATATAGAAATGATGTGTGGCGCTCGACCGACCTGGGCGCCACCTGGACGCAGATGACTGCCGCCGCCGAATGGGCGGGCAGGACCAGCGCCACGAGCCTGGCGCTGCCGGATGGCAGCATCGTGCTGATGGCCGGCTTTACCGGCAGCACGTCAAAGAATGATGTGTGGCGCTCAACGGACCGGGGTGCTACCTGGACGCAGATGACCGCCGCGGCGGGTTGGGCGGCAAGAACCAGCACCAATAGCCTGGCGCTGCGCGGTGGCAGCATCATGCTAATGGGCGGCTATTCAAGCAGCTACGAGAATGATGTCTGGCTATCAACCGACATGGGCGCCACCTGGACGGAGATGACCGCCAGCGCGGAATGGTCAGCCAGGAGATACCATACCACCGGTTTGCTGACAGACGGCAGTGTCGTGCTGATCGGTGGATTTGATGGCGCCAAACTTAACGATGTATGGCGGCTGGCAATTTCCGGTGAATGAGATAGTCGCGGCAGTCATTACCGCCGACTGAAGTCACCGCATCCCCCTGCCCGCCGGGCGCTCCATCCCTGAGCCAGGGCTTCAGCCCGCCGCGTGTTCGTCAATTCAACTGACAGCGCAGCGCCGGATACTGCCAGGTGCAACGCACTTTGAAAGTGCGTTGCACATGAAACTCACTGAGCTGGCGCAGATTACCTTGATGTAATGGTGGGGAAGGATTCTAATACACTCGGCTAAGAGGAAAAAGGTTCACGGGCAGACAGTCGATTGACAAACCAGGCAATTTAAGCGACAATCACTTATTCCTGCAAGGTCCAAGCATAATGTGGTGCGGATTTCAAGTATGACCGCCTCAATCAGAATTTGATGGCAATAGCATGGCAAGGAGGAGAAGGCAAATGAACATATGTGGCGTATGCGAAGGAATAAAGGAAACACCTCATAACTACACAGTATTCACAGGGCGGGTTCTTGCTGAAAAAAGTTCGAGAGACGCTCTAGTAACTACGACTACAACCGCCTATGGGGAATTTGAAGAGCACCACTATGAAGTATGCAAAAGCTGCTATGTTAAGTGGAAATTCATCTTACCAATGGCTGTATACGTTTTATCGGTAGTGCTATTAACACTTATCCTGCTTTCTACTGAGGGCTGGGATGCAGCGTTATTCCTGGCATTGATTCCAGCGGTCATTGTGAATTGGAAATATATGGTGTCTCGAGAAGGTTGATAAAAACAGCCATCGCCCAAAGGGAAATGCAGCTTCCTGGTAGATACAAAGGATACAATTCGATAGAAAATTCGATAAAAGCCCACCCAGTCAAGACTAAGTCAACCAGACCTCCAGGTGACATTTCAACTTTCTTCAATGATCCTCAATCACACCTAGTTCTGTTGCAGAGGATGGAGGGCGGGAAGGAGGAGAAAAGGTTATCTACTTGTTCAGGGAGGAAGCCGGTCAATAAGCCGCAGTGTTGTCATCTGCGAAGCAGTGAGATGCAGTGAAAGGATGGTTAATTATGGTTCAGCTATTTTCAAGCGGGATACCTGGGTCCCAGGTTAAGCTCATTGAAGCCAATCGTGACCGGATTTAAGCATGGTTCGATAATACTCCCCAATATCATATAATCGATGCGGTTCATGCAACGGGGGTAAAATTTCCCAATTTTATCCTTTGTTGGGGGGGTAACCTGGGTGTGGAAAAAATAGCCATGAATACCCAGACGATGCTCACGGATTATCGCACCCACGCAACGCATGTGAGTTTTATCTTCTGGGATGTTGGACTTGAGCATATCCAGTCCTGCCTATCGAAGATAAATATCCCGGAAGTATGTCTTCAATGTGGAGAAAAAAGTGATCTGTTATCTGAAAATATTAAAATTTTCCCCATAAATACTATTCCCGACACGACGAGTCGTTACTCCTTAACTTCTGGCAGCGCTGTTCTAAGTGCAAAATATTGCCCTAAATGTAAAAAATCAGCTCATCTTGCCAGCGCAGCGTACCAAAAGGAGGCTCATTTTCTCACCGTATCGCTAAGCGACATCAATACCAAAGCTGCATACCGGGCAATTGTTGAGCAAAACGCTGCGAATATGGTCCCGTATTTTACGGTGGTAGCCTGGCAGCAGGTAAGAGGGGAGAAACTTCTTGAGGCGCTGGGTAAACAACGGCGATAATAAACTTTATTGATCCAGGTGCAACGCACTTTGGAAGTGCGTTGCACCTGGCTTATATTTAATACCCCTACCTCTCCACCAGCGGCAGCAGCACTACCTGCAGCATGCCCTCGGGGTAAATGCGCACCACGCGGGCGTTGCCGGTATCGGCGACGATGATCAGTCCGTCCGCCCGTACCGCCACGCCCCTGGGCAGGTAGAAATTCCCGCCCGAGCCATCGTTCGGCGCGAAGTACTCGCTCAGAAAGGTTCCATCCGGCGACAGCACCACAATGCGGTTATTGCCCGTATCGGCGATATAGAGGTTATCCTCCCCATCCAGCGCCAGCCCGGTCGGCCCATTCAGCTCCGCGGTGTAGGCATCCAGGTAGCTGAAGCTGTCTCCATCGAAGCCCAGCACGACGATGCGGTTGTTGCCGCTGTCCGCCACCAGCACCCGCCCGCTTGAGTCGACGGCCAACCCCTGTGGGTTATTGAACTGCCCCTCCCCGCTGCCCGGCTCGCCAAACTCGCTCAGGAAGCCGCCCAGGCTGTCGAAGGCCTGCAGGCGGTGGTTGCCGCTGTCGGCGACCAGGATGCGGTTGCACTGCTGGCTGTTGCCCAGCCTTGCCACGCTGCTGATGCGGAACTCGTCGATCACGCCCTGGGCGTACTGCGGATCCAGGGCTGCGGAGCCGACAAACAGGGCGTCGACCATCGAGGACGGCATGGTAACGCCGTCGCTCGTACCGACCTGCACGCCGTCCGCATACAACGCAATGGTATCGCCCTGCCAGGTGGCGGCGATGTGATGCCACTCCCCAGCCTGCCAGTAGCCCACGTTATACGCCACGCCGTACTCGGTGTCACCGTCCCACACCATGATGCGCAGGTTGTTGGCGCCGTCTTTCATGATGCGCATGCGGTTGAACCAATCATAGCCCATCTCGAAAAAGGTGTACGACTGCTCGTCATCGCCGTCCCAGTCCGGCTTCAGCCAGAATTCGACCGTGCCTTCCGCCATGTCCAGGTTGCCGAGGGTGGGGTACGAGAGCCGGTCACCGTACTCAACGTGAATGCCCTGGTCGAAGCGCCCGGCGACGAAATCCACCCCGCTGGGGGTGCCGGTCTCGCCCTGCGCGCCGGTCGAACGATCCGTCGAAGTGCAGCAGCAGCAGGGATTCCGGGTCATCACTGTACGGGCTGTCGATGGTGCAGGCCGGCCCCCATGAGGCCACGCCCGCCGGGTTGCTGAACTGCCCCGGATTGGAACCTGCTTCGCCGAACTCCAGCAGCGGGGTTAGATCAAGGTCGGCTATGCGCACCGATTGGCGCGGCACATACCAATCCCCAGGGTGGCTGAACAGCAGGTGCTGGTTGGCGTCCAGCGCCATGAACCTGACTTTGCTCCAGGTGGTAATGCACCGAGCCCAGGTTGCCCAGGTAATGGCCCGCCGCATCCTGCTCCAGCATGGCAAAGCCGTTCTGCGCATCCAGGATCAGGCTCCTGCCATCCGGCAGGATGGTCACCGCCGTCGGGTTGATCAGCCGCGGCGCCCAGGCGGAGTTGCTGAAGCCGCTCTCCACCCCGCTGGCGTTCACTGCCGTGGCAGCATAGACGAAGCCGCCATACCAGCCGCCCGGCAGCGTTTCGCTGAAGCAGGGTTGGCTGGCAGGCAGCTCGGCGACCCGGGTATACAGGTAATCCGGCGGGATTGGCGTGGTAGAGGAGGGTCTGCGTCACCCCCGCTGAGGCGCTGGGCTGCCAGCACAGCTCGACTGGCATACCCTTGCACCTTGACCGGCTCCAGCATAGGGGCGACTGGAGCGCCCGTTTGCGGTATATGCGAGTTGATCACGAAGGTATGCTCGTCCGTATCCCCCAGCCAGTACGCCAGGTTGAAGGCGGTGATATCCAGCCAGAAGAACTCCTCGTGCGTCCCTTTGCTGAGCTGCACCAGGAAGCGGTTGTTCCCGCCGATGAAATCGACCACGCCGAAGGGATTGTCCTGCAGCACATGCCCGATGCGGGTGACGGCGCCGCCCTCTGCCGAGCGATTGGGCAGCGGGAAGAGGCCAGCGCTGTCCGTACGCGCCGCTGATCTCCGGCACGTTGTCCAGCCCGGTATGTCCGGTCCAGTCCCACAGGCCAGGCGTGCGTTGGTAGAGCGTCACCTCCACGCCCGGCGCGGGGTTGCCCTGGTTGTCCAGCACGAGGAAGTTGTTCTGCAGGGGATGTCGTACTGGTAGACGCCATAGTAACCGTTGCGGTAGCCATAGTTGGAGCTCAGCCCGCCGGCGGTGTGGCTGTCGTACATGTTCCAGTCGGTATACGGGTAGATGTCTCCACCGCCCATGATCCCGCCGCGCGGCCACTCGAAGCCGAAGTTGGTCTGCCCCCCAAACTGGTTAAGCACGAAGACGCTGGTCTGGTAGATGTTGCTGGCGTACAGGTCGATCAGCCCCATCTGGTGCGCCAGCTCGTGCACCAGGCCCCAATCGATGTCGGTCGCCGGGTCGTAGTAGGCGCTGGCGCCCTTGCGCAGGTCTACGTTGATGAACCAGCCGCCGTCGTGATGGAAGTCCGGCTCCGGGTTCGTCTCGCGGATTGCGATAGTATCGATGCGCACGCGCACGGTCGCCCCCTCGGGCGTGGCGGGGTAGACTGCCGCCGCCAGGTTGGTGTTGATTGTCGCAATCTGCTTCTGCAGCCAGTCCTCCGCCGAATACGGGTAAAGCGCATCGACCGGCACGTTGTATGCCTGGTACATCTCAGCCGTGATGTACAGGATGAAGCTCAGCGCGTTGGTGCGGTCTTCAAGACTGTTGTTGTTCTCGTAATTTTCAGCGATCAGGTTCCCCGGGTCAGCACTGAAGCCCACGTCATGGTCATCCAGCACCTTCTCACCGTCCATCTCGTGCGCCCAGGCCCACTGGTAGCTGGTGGTTAGCTCAGCCCCGGAGGCCAGTCCAGGCAGCGTGCCGGTCATCACCGTGGTGTCGTCGATCGTCCAGGCATAATCGAACGCCGGGCTGGTTGAGGTACCTTTGTTGACTACGTGGGCGGTGAAGGTGACCAGCTCGCCCTCTTCAGGCCAGTGCTGATCATCCTCGTGCCCGGCGCAAAGCTGCGGCAGGTCGTCCGGGTACTCCACGCAGTACATATAGTACATCGGATCGCGGCTGATGAAGGTCACGTCCAGGTCAATGCCGGGCGGCGCCAGGCTGCTCGCCAGGTCGCCTGGCTCAGTAACCGGCGGCTCGGTCACCACCGGCGCCACCGACGGTGTGGGATGCAGAGACGCAAGATCTTGCGTCTCTACCGCTATATCTTGCGTCTCGACGCGGGTGGGGCTTGCCGGCGCGGCGGCGCAGGATGCGACCACAAATATCACCAGGAAAGAATAAAGGATTCGATTAATACGAGCGTACATAGCGATCTCCTCTCTTAAAAATCCTTTTTAACATTTTACCAGCACCCAGGCATAAAGTACCCAGACCCTAAAGGATTTTCTGGCAAAATAGGACCTTAGTAAGCCCGGATGCGCTGCATAAAGAGGAGCGGGGATACCCAGAAATCCTTTAGGGTCTCCTCCCGGCGGCTACTGGCAAGCCGCCCTACATCCTGCTTCACACACATAAATTAGCATAAAATATTTCTCCCGTCTTGACAAATTGTTGACAAATCCTCCAACTCATCCCCCAGAGGAGCAAGATTGGTTTGCCATACCGGTATCCGAACAGTAATGCCAGCATTTCAGAACCAGCCCAGGAAAATCTGGCTGGCGTAGTCGCCCTCTTTGACCGCCAGGGCATACAGCTTGTGGATCAGTGCGGTGACCTGATGCTCGTGCGCCTGCACCTTCTCGAAGATAGCCAGCGGGGTGGTGAACTCCACCGGGGGCTGGTCAATCGCCTGCAGGGCTCTCCAACACCGCCCCCATCTCCTTCAGCAGGCCCAGTGTGTCAAGGTTCTTTTCTATCAACAATCTTATCCCCTCACCCTTACCCCCTATCCCCTATCATTTCTGTTACAATGATACCCACAGCGCAGCGTGCGGCTGGAGAGGAAGGATCCGGTATGGAAAATCCGTTGATGTTCCTCGCATGCGTCCTGGTCGGTTTCGTCGGCCAGATGATCGACGGCAGCCTGGGCATGGCGTATGGGGTCAGCTGCAACACCTTCCTGCTTGCTATGGGCTTCCCCCCGGCGATCGGCAGCGCCAGCGTCCACGCCGCCGAGGTGTTCACCACCGGCATCTCCGGCCTAGCTCACTTCAAACTCGGCAACGTACGCAAAGACCTGTTCCTGCGCTTACTCATCCCGGGCATCCTCGGCGGCGGCATCGGCGCCTATGCCCTGACCCAATTTGACGGCAGCGTGATCAAGCCGTATATCAGCGGCTACCTGGTGCTGATGGGACTGGTCATCCTGATCAAAGGCCTGCGTAAAAACCCGACCCCCCACGAGGTAAAACGCGGCATCGAGCCGCTGGCACTCGCCGGCGGTCTGCTGGATGCCCTGGGCGGCGGCGGATGGGGCCCGCTGGTCACCACTACCCTGGTCGCCAGCGGCAACCACCCCCGCCAGACGATCGGCTCGGTCAACGCCTCCGAGTTCTTCGTTACGGTGACCGAATCGGTCGTCTTCATCCTGACCATCGGCTTGACCCACTGGCAGGTCATCCTGGGGCTGCTGCTGGGCGGCGTGCTTGCCGCTCCACTGGCTGCCCTGATCACTCGCCGCCTTCCCGTACGGGTGTTGATGATCCTGGTCGGTGTGCTGATCATCCTGGTCAGCATGCGCACCATCCTCGCCGCGCTGCTTGAGCCCCCGGTGCCCCTGCGTAGAGAATCACAATCTCCCGATCAATTTCATGAATCCCCGGTGAAATTTATGGATCGATCTCACCGGCTCGGCATACATCAGGATGCACTTCCCGCTCACCAGGCTCAGTCCAAGCTGCTGCCCCAGTTCCACCAGCTGCGGCGTCTCCGCGCCCTGCTGCAGCCAGACCCGCTGCAAGCCCACCTCGCTTGCCTGGCGCAGCACACCCTCCGCCTGGGCCGGCGGCACGCACACCACCACGCCGCCCACCTGACCCGCCACCGCTTTCAGGTCAGGGTAGCACACCTGCCCATTGATCTCCTTTGCGAGCGGGTGCACCAGCAGCACCTCATAACCGCGCTGTTTCAGCTCTTTGGCAGCCATACTGCCGAACGATTTGCCATCCCGGGAGGCGCCGACCAGGGCCAGCTTCTTCTGTTGGACAAAATCTATGATCTTGGGATCCATGCTGTCACCTCGTGAAATAAATGATGCTGGATTATAGCATTATTGCACCCATGCCCGTTGGGAAATCATGGTTGCATCCCAACCCAATCAATGCTATAGTATAGTCACCCACCCATCTATCAAGGAGACATTTATCCGCGCCAAAATCCTCGACCAGCAGGTCAAATTGTACAGCAGCCCGGAGCCAAACGCCCTGTCCCTCGCCACCCTGACGGAGGGGATGGAGATCGAGTTCGGCAAGACGATCAAAGCCGGCGGCAAAAAGTGGACCGAAGTGATCATGACCGGAGGGCAGAAAGGCTATGTTCCCGATGGGACACGGGTATATCCCTTCCGGCTGGCTACCCCGCTGCAGAACAATGTCCCCGTATACAACCAGCCTACCTCACATTCGCTGGTGCGCCTTACCCTGAAGCGCAATACCAAAATATATTTGACCGGCGTCACCCGCTCCCAGGACCAGGATTGGGTCAAAGTACGGGATATGACCGGCGTCGAAGGCTATATCTCCGGGCAGACGCGCCTCCGCGTGATCCCCGAAAAATCCAAGGCGCTCGCCCGTAAGAATATCATCTCCGGGGTGCTGTGGTGTGGGGCAGGGCTACTGATCACGGGCCTCGGGGCAACATCTTCGGGCAGCGGTACCTATTTCATCGCCTGGGGCGCCATCGCCTATGGAGCGGTCCAGCTCATTACGGGCATCTACCAGTTCTTCACTGCCACTTCCTGAAGCTCACCCGAACCCGGCCTGCCGGAAATAGCAAGTATATACACCTCCTCCCCCGAAACACGGGGGAGGAGAATTTATTTTATAACGGATAGTGCTCTACGGCACCGTCGTCTCGGTCGGCGTAGGTTCCTCCGGTAAGATATCCGTCGGAATCGGGGTGGGGGTAGACGTAGGCTCCGGCGTCGGGGTCGGGGTGCTCGTCGGCAGCGAAGTCGACGTTGGATAGGGCGTCGGGGTGTCCGGGATGTCCCAGGTATCCGTCGTATGGCACATCGAGCACTGCCCGCGCGGGTGATCCGCCGGACGGTCAGCTGCATGGCAAGATTTGCAGTCCGTATAAGTGCTGTGGTCGAACACGATCACCGTCCAGTCACTGGTGCTCGTGTGGCAGTACCAGCACTGCCCAGGCCAGTGACCCGGAGGCGGGACATGGCAGCCCCCACAGTTCAGGTAATCGGCGGTGTGCTCAAAGATGATCTCCAGCCAGTCGGTCACGTTGTGGCACACGATGCAGTTGTCCAGGTAGTGAGCATCGTCTGGCGGCTCATGGCACTCCAGGCAGCTGAACGGCGCCTCGTTGTGCAGGTAGTCCACCACCACCCAGTTGTCCGTGATATGGCACGACGAGCACTGCAGGTCGTAGTGCTGCGCCGGCGCATCGCCGGCGTGGCAGAACACACAGTCCGTGTACGTCGTCCCGTGGTAGAAGTCGATGTGCGTCCACGTATCGACAAAGTGACACAGCGAGCACTGCCCGTCGTAGTGCAGCCGCGGCGCTTCGTCGATGTGGCAGCTCAGGCAGTCCGTGTACAGCGTGTGGTCGAAGTCAAAGTTGTCCCAGCTCGTCCCCTCGAAGTGGCAGTCCGAGCACATGCCGATGTAGTGGTTCGGCGGGGCGTCTTTGGTGTGACATTCCAGGCAGTTCTCCGCCCCGGCATGGTCAAAATAGATGTCACTCCAGCCGGTCACATTGTGGCAGCGACAGCAATCATAGCAGTAGTGATCGCGCGGCGCATCCTTCAGGTGGCAGCCGGCGCATTCGGTAGCGCTATAGTTGCTGTGGGTGAAGGTGACCGCAAACCAGCTATCGAAGGAGCGGTGGCACCCCTCGCAGGCGCCCTCATAGTGATACAGCGGCACGATCATGCGATGGCAGTAGTTGCAGTTCGCCAACGTACTGTGCGCCGTCCCTGCCGGGATCCAGTAAGCCGTATTGTGGCAGGCATCACACTCACCAGGGAAGTGCACTTCCGGCTTCTCGTGGCAGGTCGTGCAGCTCTGCTCCATGTAGTTGGTGTGGTCAAAGTTGATATCCCAATCCCAGTTCTCAGGTACGTGACAGCCATAGCACTGCCCTTCATAGTGTTCCTCAGGCGTCACTGCCTCATGGCAGCCTGCACAGTCGGTGTACCCCTCATGGTGGCTGGTATTCTCCCAGGCGTCGGTGTGCCCGTGACACACCTGGCACTCAAAGTCATAGTCCACGTAGTGCGCCGCCGGTTTCTCCCATTCATGGCAGCTGGCGCAGTCCGCCGAGCGCATGTGGTTGTAGCTCGCTATCAGCCAGTCTCCCGTATCCTCATGACACAGCATGCAGTCCCCCGGGTAATGCGCAATCTGCTCCGGGTCCGCCTCGTTCAGCGGCACATCCCCCTGGTGGCATGAAGTGCACTCCACCACCCCCACGTGGTCGAATGCCGTCGGCTCCCAGTTCTCCAACCCGTGGCAGTCCTGGCAGTCACCCTCGAAGTGATCCGGGTACAGATTGGTCAGGTTCAGGTTGTCCGGGTATTCCCGCAGCGCCGCCAGTCCCGTGGCGCGCAACTTTGCGGTGGGCATCTCGTGGCACGCCCGGCAGTCCGCCTGCGTCCCGGCGTACTCCCCTCCCAGGTGGCACTCCAAACAATCCAGCCCGGCATGCGCCCCGCTGATGGGTATCTGGGTGTGGTCGTAGGTCGCCACCAGGAACGGTACCGGCACATGCAACATCAGTGCCGTCGCGGTTTCCGCCTCTCCCGCCACGATCCCCCCGCTCAGCGCTGCACTGATCTCGTTGCGCAGCTGCACCACGCTCGGCGTCGCCAGCTCCCCATCCAGCGCCTGCAGCACCAGGTCGGTGCGGATGAACAGGATCTGCAGCGCCGCCAACATCGTCTCGCGCTGCTCCGATACCCCCGCACTGGTCAGCTGGGATGCCACATCCAGCGCATGCGCCAGCGCACGCGCCGCCGCATCCACACCCGTAGGCGTTTCCGCCGCCGCCAGGTCCGCCAGGCAGTAGTTCGCCACACTCAGCACATACTCGAAACGCACCGCCGGGTCCTTGATCAGCCCCATGCGCACCGTTTCCGTCCAGCTCTGCACCCCATAGCGCCAGTCCTCCGGCCCATACGGGTGCGTCTCCGCCATCAGCGCCAGCAAACTCAACCCCGCTACCAGGATGGTGAAGCTGCTTATAATGATAATGATTACACGTTTCTTCATGGCATCCTCCCCGACACCGTGGATATTTCAATCTTCATTCCTGGCTGCCAGACCCCAAAGGTTTCCTGGGCCATAATAAGCCATGTCTGGCGTGCCTGCCTGGCCATCCAGGCGCCCGTTCCAGCCGAGAAATCCTTTAGGGTCTTTGAGCCTTGGTCACGGTTGAGCATTGCTTCCCTCTTGCTCTTTATGCGGCACCTGCCCCGCATCCTTCGCACTGAAGGTCGGCTGGGGAACAGAAGGCTGTGTCGTACCCTGCGGCTGGCCTCCTGCGACAGGCCCAGTGCCGGCTCCCCCCGTACCTCCCTGCGCGGCCTGGTTTCCATTGCTGCCCGGCAGGCTGCCTACCTTGGCCGGGAAGTTGCGCGCCAGGCGGATATCCCCCGGCATGCCGGTTGGATGGCAGGAAGCGCAGTTGGTGCTGTCCACAATGCCCAGCACCGCATGCTCCGCTTCCACCCGCCCGCTCTCCGTGTGGCAGCCGCTGCAGTCCACCGCGGCATAGGTGATCTTGTGACAATCCTGGCAGACGATCTCGCCTTCACCGCCGTTCACATGGTTCAGGTCAAAGGTGTGCTGCGTCAGCCGCGCCGGGGCAAAGGCGGTAGTTTCGTGGCAGCGCTGGCAGTCATTCCCAAACTGCGGGTGGCTGTCCGGGCGCTCTTCCTCCGTATGGCAGTTGACGCACGCTGTCGGCGCTTCACCATACTGCAGCTCTGGATCTACATGGCATTCCTTGCACTCCAGCTCGGTGTGCGCCCCGGTCAGGTTGAACGCCTGCACGTTGTGCTCGAAGTCCTTCAGGCGGGTAGTGCCATCGTGGCACGACAGGCATTCCGTGCCGTGCTCGTCGATGTGCGTCGCCATCAGGTCGTGGTCTTCTTCCGCATGGCAGGTCACACAGTCCAGCGACGCCTGGCGGTAGTCATCCTGCGAGTGGCAGGATTGGCAGTTAAGTGCATCCCCATTATACCCCTCCTGGTGGTAATCCAGGCTGAAATGGGCCAGCGAAGCATGGTCGATGCGCCGGAAAGCCAGCGTGGTGATATCCGCCTCACGCCCCTGGTGCTCCACGTGACAGTTCTGGCAGCGGTTGGTGCCCGGCAGCAAGCCATGCAGCCCGTTCGCCTCGGATTTTTGTTGGGCTATGTCCACATGACATTCCTGGCAGCGATCCTCGCCGATGCAGTGCAGCGGCGCATGGCAGTGACTGCACCCCCGCTCGAACTGGGCGTGCGACACATACCCCCCGATCGGGTCTTCATCCACCTGGTGCCCGGTCAGCGGGCCGGGAAATAGGCTGGCATAGGCAAAGCCGATGTAGCCGAAACCTAGCACAAAGACCAGGCTGCGGATCACGCTCATCCTGGGGATATATTTTTTATATTTGAGAATGAAGTTCTTCATATTTTGCACTCCTGGTGTGGAGTCTTCCCACGCAAATGATTGGATGATAAGCGCTTTAGCGCCCGCTTTAGCGGCCGTATCAGCGCCGGATAAATGGCAGAAAATTGAAATAAAAGGTTGTTTGCGGTGTACCATAATAGACAAAAGCTGCCCCTTTGATCAGCTCCTCATAGCGGAACTGGGGTGAACCGATGAGCACATCGTCAAATCCGTCGTGATTGGTGTCGCCGGCGGTATCCACTGCAAAGCCAAAAAAGGTGTCGTTCTTGTTGCCTTCCACCTGCCAGCCCGGCTGCAGTGCCAGCCCGCCCGCTCCCCCGAAGAAAGCCAGCACCGCACCCTCGTTCGCCTGCTCATCGTCGAACAGGTGCACCCCCACCAGCAGCTCGGCATAGCCGTCATTGTTGGTGTCGCCGCCGCTGCTGACATCGATGCCCGTGTTGGCATTCGCCTGCGGGAAGGAGTACTCCCAATCCGGGACGCTGTTCAGCGTGCTGGCGCTCACACTGTAGCAGCCGTAGAACACATAAACCCGTCCCGTATCCAGCATCCCCTCTGCGTTATAGCCGGGAGCGCCAATGGCGATATCATCGCAGCCATCCCCGTTCAGGTCGCCCACCCCGCTTGCGGTAGTGCCCAGCCGGTCGCCGCCCCGGTAGCCGACGTAGGACCAGGCAGGCACGTTGGATAAGCTGAACTGGTTGCCCAGGTACAGGTAGACCGTGCCGGAATCGATGTAGATGTCATTGTTCCGGTAAGGCTCGCCCACCAGCACATCCCCGTAGCCATCCCCGTTCACATCCCCCGCCGTGTTGACCTCCAGCCCGAACTGGGCGCTGGACTGCCCGCCATAATCCAGCCAGCCATAGGCGGTGTTCAAGCCATCTGCTGTTCCAAAATAGACAAACGCCGCCCCGGCGTTTTCAAAGTCGCCATTGGTAAAGGCGGGCACGCCCACGATCACATCCGCATAATCGTCGCCGTTGATATAGCCACCGGCAACCGCGGCGCCCATGCGCACACCTTGCAGGTCACCCTCGGTTTTCCAGCCGGCGGTCGATCCAGGCCCGTCTTCACCGCCATAGTACAGGTAGACGGCCCCCTCCCCAGGCTCATCGGATGGGGCAATACCGGTGTAGTTAGCCTCACCCACCACGATATCATCATAGCCGTCGTTGTCCACATCCCCAACGATATCCACTGCCCCGCCAAACTCGCCGCCTTTCTGCTCCCCATATACCTCCCAGGCAGGCAGCTCCTGCGGGCCGGAAGCGCTGCCCAGGAACAGCCCAACCCAGCCTTCCCGGTTTGCGCCGCCCTTATTTGCCCCCACCACGATATCCGCGAAGGCATCGCCGTTCACCTTCCCCGCCCCGGCGACGGCGATGCCCAACCACTCCCCCTGCACGGCCCCATGGGTTTCCCATACCGGCAGGGTTTGCAGCTCGGGCTGCGCCGGCAAGGCTGATGCCTGCCCTGATCCTGCTGCACTGCTCGCCAGCAGCACGATCAAGGCCATCAGAACCAGGGGATGAGAAGATTTCATTGCAAACCTCCAAAAATCGCTTATTCTAAAAAGGGGGAAGGGGGGTGGGGGAGACACCCCCCTTCGATTGTTCTCTCCGCAGAGGCGGGGAGCCAGCCGGGATAATGATGATAGCTGGCTCGCCCGCTCCCGGAGCAGGCATGCAGGTTACTTGCGTACCAAAGGTATATTGATATAGTAGGCTCCATCCGCCACATACAGGATGGCATGCGCCGGCGCCGAGGTTTCACCCTCGTCATCGGTCACCACCAGGCTGATGATGTGCTGCCCGGCGCTCAGCGTATTGGTGCTGAAGGTTTGCTGGTTGCTCAGCAAGCCATTGATGCTGGAGTACCACAGGTAGGCGGTGATGTTGGTATAACCATCCGGGTCATCCGCGTCGAATCCTGAGCCGATGAAGGTGACCGTGTCGCCCACGAAAGCGGTCGCCGGGGCGCTGAGGATGGTTGCCACCGGGGCTGAGTCAATTGGCGAGTCGTCCGGCAGGTACATGAAGCGGCGGAAGGGCATGTCGGCGTTGAAGATAATCGTGTACTCGTAGCCGAACTCGTCGATGTAGATATCTTCTTCCCACTCGTTCCACACGATGTACATGAAGTTGCCGCTCAGGCTAGACAGCATGGATGCCTCACCAGATAGAGCTTCTTTATCGATCTCGACCCACGGCCAGCGCAGCACGATCTCGCCACCGATGTCGTATTCCATCTTTTCATACACATCACCCCACACCGTCACCCGTGAATAGAGCAGGTCCATCGGTGTCGGTTCAGACTCAGAGGCAGTCGTGTTGTCTCCGGTTTCGTAGACCAGGAAGCACTTGGACGGGTCGCGGGCTGCATCATCCGCATAGGGCAGACCCTCAAAGGTGAAGCCGTTGGCGGTCAGCCAGTCGGTGCGGATGGTGGGATACAGCTTCATACCACCGGTCGGGGAGTAGCGAGGATCCAAAACGGTGACTTTGTTGCCAATCAGCTCCGAAGCGTTGCGAGCCTGCTCGTAAACACCCGGCGCGTAGGTGAACAAGGTTGGTACACAATTGGTCGGATCTTCCACGCAGTAGTACTCGGGAACGGTAATACCCACGCCACCCTTATCTGCTGGCGTGGTGGTCCAGGTCAGCCCACCGTCGAACGAGCGCCGCACGTAAAAGTTATAGTGGTCATTCCCTACGCTGTTGGACTTCCAGTTGGGAGACCAGGCGTAGTTCAGCAGCACATAGTCTCCATCCAGGAAGCCGCGGTGACCCTTGGAGATATCGTACGGGTTTTCCCATACCTGGTCATCCAGATCGCCATCCGCTTCGCAGCCGGTGAAGCTCTCAGCGCCGTCAAAGCACTGCCGCCATTCGAACACCCTCGGGAAAGCGGTGACATCATCGGGGATGCTGCCATCATCTGCGACCGGGAATTCGTCCGCACAGGTATCGTTGCCGGTGAGCGTGGTGGATCCATCCTGGCAGGACACGATGGTGTTGGATGTCAGGTTGATGGCAGGACTCATACACACGCCTTGCAAATAGTTTGGATTGACCGTGTGTACCACACCCAGGCTATCCACCCAGGTCATATCTGCCCACTCATCACAGGCCATATATTCAAAGGCGTAGGGATTATCCACCGCCGGATTGAAGCCTTCCGGAGCGACCACGCGCCGGATCATGATATCCGCAGGGCCGCCCTGGTTGATGATGCCTTGCTTGAAGATCAGCACCGCAGACAGGTTGCTGGTAGAGGCGGCTGTCGCACTGACAGAGTTGGTGGTCAGAGCGAAGCGGCGGGCGATCTCGGTCAGGTAGAACGGCGCCCCGTTGAGCGGATCGGTCTGCATCGGGTAGAACTCATACGGTTCGCAGGTCGCTGACTCTGGATCTGGATATATTGTCCACGGGCTGCACGAGGATGGCTGGTTGATCATCCCACCCTGCTCGAGCATGAATTCATCCGCGCCGGCCAAAAACGGGTCAAAGGAGTAGTACCAGACATCCTTGCCAATATCGAGCGGGCTGTCGGTCGGGTTGCCGTAGGGATCGATCAGCACATCTCCCATTGCCTTGGTTTCTTCAGCCGCCATCACGATCCAGGAGCCCTTGCTGTTATCCACGCGCGTGTACGGTTTGAGATTCATGCGCACACGGGAGGCGGCAACGCGCCCGACCAGCACCCGCCCATTGTCCGTCACGCAAACCTCCATGGTCACCCCGCCAGGGTTTTCCCAGGCGACAGTGCTGGCGCAGAAATCAGCACCCACTTCGGGTGCGGTCAGCGCGGTTAAAGTGGTTACGTTGAATACATTGATATCATCAATGGTGTCGAAGTCAATGTAGCAGTACGGTGCAGACGGGGTCAATAATGTCGCCGCCGGGCGGCACTTGGCATTGTCGGTCAGGCGCACCGGCATGGACATAGGCACATAGGATCTGGGCATCTCCAGAAGCTGCAGGTCGCGATATTGGGTCATGGTGATCGCCCCCAGGACGGGAACATCCGTGGGCTGGAACACCTTATCGAAATCCGCCGCGCTGATATGCGAGTACCAGATGTCGGTTTGAGCGTTAGTTACCGCGCCCGACCAGCCTTCACCAGAACCGAGGCCGGTGCCGGGGCGTAAGCCCTCCGGATCTTCCTGCCAGGTCACCATGCAGCCAGCAGAAGCGCAATCAACCGCGGCCAGGTTCGAATCGCGTGTTCCGGATGTCAGCCGCTCAGGCAAAGCCCACAATACATGGGTGGCCTCGACGACGGTCGTGGTTGCCAGGTCATCCCCAGCCACCAGCTTGCCGCGTTGGATCCAGACGCAGGAGAAGGGGATCTCGCCCACCTCGGGGAAGCCAGCCTCGGTGTAATTGATCGACTTCTGCGGTCCCCCAACCCCAAACAGGTCGTACAGGTAGACCGCATCCTTGTTGTAGGTGGTTTCAAGGTCTGCCAGCCATGAAATGGTGAAGGGATCATCGTCCACCCCGGTCGGCGTCACCGAGAACAGCGGCATGCCACCCTCGCAGTACTTGGAATTCCAGGCTAAGAGAATGTTATCCCCAAACACCTGGTGCACCACATGATGCACGTGACCCGGGTAGGCTGTGCCATTCGCCAGGTTGAAGGACGATATTTCAGCGGTTTGAGAGGCATTCGATCTTAACCAGGTGACGCCATCATCCAACGACACCGCCGCAAAGGCATCCATTTTGCCTAAGGTAATCCCGCCATCAATGGTGTATACCGCGCTGTCTTCACCCTCTCCGAGGGTGTGATCGGTTTCGCCATCGATGTAGACGGTTACTAACGGCTTGGCGTAGTAGCGATCCTCATAGGCTTTGGTTACCCCATCGGCTAATAGATACTCGATTCCACCCTCGATGGTGTCGGTGGCATACAGTTCACCGGTTGATTTTTGTGCTGGAACGTAGAAATCCATCATAAAGAGGGCGGCTTTCTCTGTTTCCAGGTTCGGCGTCATGGAAACATTCCGCCGGAAGATCAAACCATCCTCAGCCACTGCGCTTCCAAATACCATGCTGAGAATGACGAACAGGGAAAAAATGATCAATGTTTTCGTTCTTGCGTTCATGCTTAACTCCTCCTTAGGGAATCGATGAGGATGGTTGGGTAAGGATAGGATACTAGACAAATTATTGAGCCTTGCATAGAAGCGCCAATCTCCCGTTGTGCTTCACTAATCAACCCCATTATCCCACTTGCACGTGATTCAAATGTGAGTCAAGTGTGAAATGATGCACAAATCAGCATGAAATTCGCATGAAATATATTAATAAAGGATGCACCTGACCAATCGGCCAGGTGTTAGTTAGACCAGCACCCCCCATCCCTGTTGGACAGGCAAGCCAGTTAAAACCAACACCCCCCTTCCCATGCAGGGAAGGGGGGCAGGGGGGTTAGGTAAAGCCCTCCCCCTCTACGGCACCGTCGTCTCGGTCGGCGTAGGTTCCTCCGGTAAGATATCCGTCGGAATCGGGGTAGGGGTAGATGTAGGCTCCGGCGTCGGGGTCGGGGTGCTCGTCGGCAGCGAAGTCGACGTTGGATAGGGCGTCGGGGTGTCCGGGATGTCCCAGGTATCCGTCGTATGGCACATCGAGCACTGCCCGCGCGGGTGATCCGCCGGACGGTCAGCTGCATGGCAAGACTTGCAGTCCGTATAAGTGCTGTGGTCGAACACGATCACCGTCCAGTCGCTGGTGCTCGTGTGGCAGTACCAGCACTGCCCAGGCCAGTGTCCAAGCGGGGGAACATGGCAGCTCGAGCAGCTCAGGTATTCGCTGTTGTGCACAAATTCGATCTCCGACCAGTCGGTCACGTTGTGGCACACGATGCAGTTGTCCAGGTAGTGAGCATCGTCTGGCGGCTCATGGCACTCCAGGCAGCTGAACGGCGCCTCGTTGTGCAGGTAGTCCACCACCACCCAGTTGTCGTGATATGGCACGACGAGCACTGCAGGTCGTAGTGCTGCGCCGGCGCATCGCCGGCGTGGCAGAACACACAGTCCGTGTACGTCGTCCCGTGGTAGAAGTCGATGTGCGTCCACGTATCGACAAAGTGACACAGCGAGCACTGCCCGTCGTAGTGCAGCCGCGGCGCTTCGTCGATATGACAGCTCAGGCAGTCCGTGTACAGCGTGTGGTCAAAGTCAAAGTTGTCCCAGCTCGTCCCCTCGAAGTGGCAGTCCGAGCACATGCCGATGTAGTGGTTCGGCGGGGCGTCTTTGGTGTGACATTCCAGGCAGTTCTCCGCCCCGGCATGGTCAAAATAGATGTCACTCCAGCCGGTCACATTGTGGCAGCGGCAGCAGTCGTAGCAGTAGTGATCGCGCGGCGCATCCTTCAGGTGGCAGCCGGCGCATTCGGTAGCGCTATAGTTGCTGTGGGTGAAGGTGACCGCAAACCAGCTATCGAAGGAGCGGTGGCACCCCTCGCAGGCGCCCTCATAGTGATACAGCGGCACGATCATGCGATGGCAGTAGTTGCAGTTCGCCAACGTACTGTGCGCCGTCCCTGCCGGGATCCAGTAAGCCGTATTGTGGCAGGCATCACACTCACCAGGGAAGTGCACTTCCGGCTTCTCGTGGCAGGTCGTGCAGCTCTGCTCCATGTAGTTGGTGTGGTCAAAGTTGATATCCCAATCCCAGTTCTCAGGTACGTGACAGCCATAGCACTGCCCCTCATAGTGTTCCTCAGGCGTCACTGCCTCATGGCAGCCTGCACAGTCGGTGTACCCCTCATGGTGGCTGGTATTCTCCCAGGCGTCGGTGTGCCCGTGACACACCTGGCACTCAAAGTCATAGTCCACGTAGTGCGCCGCCGGTTTCTCCCATTCATGGCAGCTGGCGCAGTCCGCCGAGCGCATGTGGTTGTAGCTGGCAATCAGCCAGTCTCCCGTATCCTCATGACACAGCATGCAGTCCCCCGGGTAATGCGCAATCTGCTCCGGGTCCGCCTCGTTCAGCGGTACATCCCCCTGGTGGCAGGATGTGCACTCCACCACACCCACGTGGTCGAATGCCGTCGGCTCCCAGTTCTCCAACCCGTGGCAGTCCTGGCAGTCACCCTCAAAGTGATCCGGGTAGAGATTGGTCAGGTTCAGGTTGTCCGGGTATTCCCGCAGCGCCGCCAGTCCCGTGGCGCGCGACTCTGCGGTGGGCATCTCGTGGCACGCCCGGCAGTCCGCCTGCGTCCCGGCGTACTCCCCTCCCAGGTGGCACTCCAAACAATCCAGCCCGGCATGCGCCCCGCTGATGGGTATCTGGGTGTGGTCGTAGGTCGCCACCAGGAACGGTACCGGCACATGCAACATCAGTGCCGTCGCGGTTTCCGCCTCTCCCGCCACAATCCCCCCGCTCAGCGCTGCACTGATCTCGTTCCGCAGCTGCACCACGCTCGGCGTCGCCAGCTCCCCATCCAGCGCCTGCAGCACCAGGTCGGTGCGGATGAACAGGATCTGCAGCGCCGCCAACATCGTCTCGCGCTGCTCCGATACCCCCGCACTGGTCAGCTGGGATGCCACATCCAGCGCATGCGCCAGCGCACGCGCCGCCGCATCCACACCCGTAGGCGTTTCCGCCGCCGCCAGGTCCGCCAGGCAGTAGTTCGCCACACTCAGCACATACTCGAAACGCACCGCCGGGTCCTTGATCAGCCCCATGCGCACCGTTTCCGTCCAGCTCTGCACCCCATAGCGCCAGTCCTCCGGCCCATACGGGTGCGTCTCCGCCATCAGCGCCAGCAAACTCAACCCCGCTACCAGGATGGTGAAGCTGCTTATAATGATAATGATTACACGTTTCTTCATGGCATCCTCCCCGACACCGTTGAACAACTGTGCGCAGCCATGCATGATGGTTGAGCATTCTTGTCATGGCGAGGCGGTGTTCTTCCGCCGAAGCAATCCCCCGACCAATGGGGAGACTGCTTCGCTCCGCTCGCAGTGACATTTACATTTATCCAATCATGTGCCTCATGTAGTTCGGCTAACATACTGTCCTTTTCCTTGCCCAGTGCCTTCATCCATCCGCCTTATGGCTGTAAGCCAACTCCCTCTTGCTCTTTATGCGGCACCTGCCCCGCATCCTTCGCACTGAAGGTGGGCTGGGGAACAGAAGGCTGTGTCGTACCCTGCGGCTGGCCTCCTGCGACAGGCCCAGTGCTGGCTCCCCCCGTACCTCCCTGCGCAGCCTGGTTTCCATTGCTGCCCGGCAGGCTGCCTACCTTGGCCGGAAAGTTGCGCGCCAGGCGGATATCCCCCGGCATGCCGGTGGGGTGACAGGATGCGCAGTTGGCGCTGTCCACAATGCCCAGCACCGCATGCTCCGCTTCCACCCGCCCGCTCTCCGTGTGGCAGCCGCTGCAGTCCACCGCGGCATAGGTGATCTTGTGGCAATCCTGGCAGACGATCTCGTCTTCACCGCCGTTCACATGGTTCAGGTCAAAGGTGTGCTGCGCCAGCCGCGCCGGGGCAAAGGCGGTAGTTTCGTGGCAGCGCTGGCAGTCGTTCCCAAACTGCGGGTGGCTGTCCGGGCGCTCTTCCTCCGTATGGCAGTTCACACACGCCTTCGGCGCTTCACCATACTGCAGCTCTGGATCTACATGGCATTCCTTGCACTCCAGCTCGGTGTGCGCCCCGGTCAGGTTGAACGCCTGCACGTTGTGCTCGAAGTCCTTCAGGCGGGTGGCGCCATCGTGGCACGACAGGCATTCCGTGCCGTGCTCGTCGATGTGCGTCGCCATCAGGTCGTGGTCTTCTTCCGCATGGCAGGTCACACAGTCCAGCGACGCCTGGCGGTAGTCATCCTGCGAGTGGCAGGATTGGCAGTCCATCGCCTCCCCGTCATACCCCTCCTGGTGGTAACCCAGGCTGAAATGGGCCAGCGAAGCATGGTCGATGCGCTTGAAGGCCAGCGTGGTGATGTCCGCTTCGCGCCCCTGGTGCTCTACGTGGCAGTTCTGGCAGCGGTTGGTACCCGGCAGCAAGCCGTGCATCCCGCTCATCTCCGCCTTCTCTTGAGCCACTTCCACATGACATTCCTGGCAGCGGTCCTCGCCGATGCAGTGCAGCGGCACATGGCAGTGTGTACAGCCCCGCTCGAATTGAGCGTGCGACACATAGCCCCCGATCGGATCTCCTGCCTGGTGTCCGGTCAAGGGACCGGGGAACAGGCTGGCATAAGCAAACCCTACGTAGCCAAAGCCCAGCACGAAGACCAGGCTGCGGATCACGCTTAGCCGAGGGATATATCTTCTGAGTTTGAGTAAAATGATTTTCATAGTTTGCACTCCTGGTTTGGAGTCTCCCACGCAAAGTATCGGATGAACTCGTTGGGCGCATCAGCGCCGGATAAATGGCAGAAAATTGAAATAAAGGGTTGATTGCGGTGTTCCAAAATACACAAAAGCTGCCCCTGTAATCACCTCCTCATGGCGATACAGCGGCGCGCCGATCAGCGCATCGTCAAAGCCGTCTCCGTTGGTGTCACCGGCGCCGTCCACGGCAAAGCCAAAAAAGGTTTCGTTCTTGTTGCCTTCCACCTGCCATCCCGGCTGCAGCGCCAGCCCGTCCTCGCCCCCAAAGAAAGCCAGCACCGCCCCTTCATTCGCCTGCTCATCGTCGAACAGGTGCACCCCCACCAGCAACTCACCAAAACCGTCCTGGTTGGTATCGCCGCCGCCACTGGCATCGATGCCCGTGTTGGCATCGGCTTGCAGGTAGGAATACTCCCAATCGGCTGTGGGATTCAACCCGCTGGCAGTCCCTCGACAGCCATAAAATACATACACCCGCCCCGTGTCCAGCATCCCCTCTGCATTGAACCCCGGCGCGCCGATGGCGATGTCATCGCAGCCATCCCCGTTCAAGTCCCCCACCGTGGAAGCCGACATGCCCAGCCGGTCGCCTCCCCGGTAGCCGACGTAGGTCCAGGCAGGCACGTTGGATAGGCTGAATTGGTTGCCCAGGTACAGGTGCACCGCGCCGGCATCCATGTAGATGTCGTTGTTATAATACGGCTCCCCCACCAGCACGTCCCCATAGCCATCCCCGTTCACATCCCCCGCCGCGTTGACTTCCAGCCCGAACTGGGCGCTGGCCTGCCCTCCTGCATCCAGCCAGTCGTAGGAAGGGCTCAAACCATCTTCCGAGCCAAAGTACACAAATACCGCACCTGCGTTTTCGAAGTCGCCATTGGTGAAGCCAGGCATGCCCACGATCACATCCGCATACTCATCCCCGTTGATATACCCCGCCCCGGCTACCGCCGCGCCCATCCGCACTGCCTGCAGCTCGCCCTCCACCTTCCAACTGGCGGTCAGCTCCGGGCCGTCCTCTGCCCCGTAGTACAGGTAAGCCGCCCCCTCGCCTGCCTGGTCGCTCGGCGCCTCGCCGGAATAGTTCGGCGCGCCGACCAGGATATCATCGTAGCCATCGTGGTCCACATCCCCGGCGATATCCACTGCCCCCCCGAACTCGCCGCCCTTGTGTTCCCCAAAAACCTGCCAGGCGGGCAGAGTTTGTGGGCCAGCCGCGCTGCCCAGGAACAGCCCCACCCAGCCCTCCCGGTTTGCCCCGCCCTTATACGCCCCTACCAGCAGGTCCGAGAAGACATCGCCGTCCACCTTGCCCGCCCCGGCTACGGCGATGCCCAGCCACTCCCCCTGCTCAGCCCCATGGTACTCCCATGCCGGCAGGGTTTGCAGCTCGGGCTGCGCCGGCAAGGCTGATGCCCGCCCGGAGCCTGCTGCGCTGCTCGCCAGCAGCAGGATCAGGGCCATCAGAACCAGGGGGTGATAAGTTTTCATCTCAGACCTCCAACGTTCAGCATGCTTCAATAAAGGGTGAAGGGGGGTGGGGGAGGCACCCCCCTTCGGTCAAGGTCTCCAGCAAAGGCAGCATCCAGCTTGGGATAACAATAAGGTGGCTGCATGTCCCCTTCGCGGAGGGATGCATGTAAAGCACTACTTGCGCACCATAGGTATATTGGTATAGAAGATCCCGTCCGCCACGTACAGCATGGCATGCGCCGGGGCCGAGGATTTCAGCCTCGTCATCGATCACCACCAGGCTGATGGTGTGCAGCCCGGCGCTCAACGTGCTGGTGCTGAACACCGCCTGGTTGCTCAGAATCCCGTCCAGGCTGGAGCTCCATTGGTAGCCGGTGATATTGTTCTCGCCATCCGGGTCATCCGCATCATAACCCGAACCGATGAAGGTAACCGGGTCGCCTAAGAAGGCGGTCGACGGGGCAGATAGGATCGTCGCCAGCGGGGCAGAACTGATCGGGGAGTTGTCCGGCAGGTACAGGAAGCGGCGGAAGGGCATGTCGCTGTTAGATACAACCTCGTGCTCGATCCCATACTCATCCACCCAGGTACTTTCCTCCCACTGGTTCCACACCGCGTACATGAAGGTGCCGCCCGGGTTGACCAGCATAGACGCTTCACCAGACAGGGCTCCACGATCCATCTCCACCCACGGCCAGCCTGCCATGATCACCTCCCCGCTGACGTACTCCATCAATTCGTATATGTCACCCCACACCGTCGCTCGAGAGTAGAACAGGTCCAGCGGCACCGCTTCGCCCACAGTCACGGTCGTGTTGTCCCCCGTCTCGTAGATCAGGAAGTACTTGGAGCGGTCGCGCCCCACATCATCGGTATAGGGCAGCCCTGAAAAGGTGAAACCATGTTCAGTCAGCCAGCTGGTGCGGATGGTCGCATACTCCTTCAGGCCGCCGGTTGGGCCGTAGCGTGGATCCAGGATGGTGGTCTTGTTGCCGATCAGCTGCGAGGCATTGCGCGCCTGCTCGAAGACACCAGGCGCGTAGGTGAACAGCGTGCCGACGCACTCGGTTGGGTCCAGTACACAGTAGTTTTCAGTATAAGATGTACCCACGCCGCCCAGCTCCGCCGGGGTGGTCGTCCAGGTCAGGCCGCCGTCGAACGAGCGCCGCACATAAAAGTTATAGTGGTCATTGCCCACGCTGTTCGCCTTCCAGTTGGGCGACCAGGCATACATCATCATCACAAAGTCGCCGTCGATGAAACCGCGGTGGCCCTTGGAGATGTCGTATGGATTCTCCCAGATCTGGTCATCCAGGTCGCCATCCGCTTCGCAGCCCAGGAAGCTCTCGGCGCCATCAGAGCAGCTACGCCATTCCGCCACCCTCGGGAACACGAGCGGGTCTTCGGGGATGCTGCCGTCATCCGCCACCGGGAAGGTATCGGCGCAGGCATCATTGCCATATACCATATCGCCGCTCACTCCCTCGCAGGATACGATGGTGGTACCGCTAAGATTGGTTGCCGGGCTCAGGCACACCCCCTGCAGGTAGTTGGGGTTGACCGGCTTGACCGTATCATCACTGGGGTCTTCCGGGGTGTTATTGGTACCGTCCACTCATGCCACCCAGCCCATCGATCCGCGGCCATCCGGCGCATTCCATGTTCTCGAAGGCATAGGGGTTGTCCATCGCCGGATCGAAATCATCCGGGATGATCACACGGCGGATGACAATGTCGGCGGGTCCCCCCGAGTTGATAATACTTTGCTTGTAGATCAGCACCGCCGACAGGCCACTGGCGGAGCTCATCGCCTGGCTGACCGAGTTGGTAGCCAGCGCGAAGCGCCGCGAGATCTCGGTCAGGTAGTATGGAGCATTGTTCAGCGGGTCGGTCTGCAGCGGGAAGAACTCATAGGGGGTGCAGGTGGCAACCGTATCATCGGGATAGACCGTCCATGGGCTGCAGCTAGATGGCTGGTTGAGCAGCCCGCCTTGCGCCACCATATATTCATCCGCACCGCTTTTGAACGGATCAAAGGCGTGATACCACATTTCCTTACCAATGTCGATCGGGTCTTCCGTCGGGTTGCCGTATGGATCGACCAGCACGTCGCCCATCGCCTTGGTCTCTTCCGCCGCCATCACCAGCCAGGCGCTCTTGCTGCCATCTGCTCGCGTGTATGGCTTAAGGTTCAGCCTCACCCGGGTGGCGGCAACGCGCCCCACCATCACCCGCCCATCGTCCGCAACACATATCTCCTGGATCACGCCGCCAGGGGTTTCCCACCAGACAACGCTGGCGCAGTAGTCAGCGCTCGCTTCAGGAGCGACCAGATCCAACAAAAGAGATATGTTGGTTACATTGATATCAGAAATGGTATCAAAGTCGATGAAGCAGTACGGAGGGGTTGGTTTAGCTTCCGTACTGAGCGGCCGGCACTTGGCATTATCGGTCAGGCGCACCGGCATCGACATCGGTACATATGGCCGGGGCATGTCGAGAACCGCATAGTTTTCATACTCCTCCATGCTGATGGCGCCGAGAACAGGTACACCATCCGCGGTATACTGGAAAACCTTATCGAAATCTTCCTGGCTGATGTGCGAGTACCAGATATCCGTCTGGGAATTGGCAATTGCACCAGACCAGCCCTCCCCAGGGCCCATGGCCGTGCCAGGTCGCAGCCCCTCCGGGTCTTCCTGCCAGGTCAGCACGCAGCCAGCGCCAGCCGCGCAGTCGATCACCGGCAGGTTGGCATCCCGCGTGGCCGAGGTCAACCGCTCAGGCCTGGCCCACGCCACATGGGTGGTTTCGACCACTGTCGCTGTAGCCAGGTCATCGCCAACCAGCAGCTTACCCCGCGCCGTCCACACGCACGAGTAGGGGATCTCACCCACTTCCGGGAAGCCCAGCTCGGTGTAATTCACCGATTCCTGCGGCCCCCCCACCCCAAACAGGTCGTACAGGTAGACCGCGTCTTTATCATAAGTAGTTTCCAGATCTGCCAGGTAGGTAAGCAGGAAGGGATTGGTTTCACTTTCCGGGATGAACGAGAACAGCGGCGTACCGCCCTCGCAGTACTTGGACACCCAGGCCACCAGAACGTTATCGCCAAACACCTGGTTCACCACGCTGTGCACGTGGCCCGGGGCCTCCGTGCCGTTCGCCAGTATGAATGATGAGATATCAGCCGACATGGAAAGGTTGGTGCGCTTCCAGGTGCTGCCGTCATCCAGCGAGACTGCCGCGTAGGCATCCATGGCGCCCAACACAATGCCACCCTCAACGGCGTAAATCGCACTATCCTCATCTTCCCCCAGCGAGAAATCCGACCGCCCATCAATGTAGACCGATATCATCGGCTTGGCGTAATAGCGATCCGGGTAGGCTTCGGTCACGCCATCGGCCAGGAGATATTCAATGCCGCCCTCCAATGAGCCTTCTACATAAGTTTCACCGGTCGATTTCTGCGCCGGGACGTAGAAGTCCATCATGTAGAGGAAAGCGCTCGCCGTTTCAAGATCCGGCGTCATGGAAACATTGCGCCGGAATAAAAGACCATCCTCAGCCAGTACGCTTCCAAAGGCTATGCCAAGGATCACAAATAGGGAAATAATAATGATAATTTTCTTTGTCACATTCATGGGTCATCCCTCCGAAGGAATCAATGAACTATCTGCAAATCGATTGTGATTGGCTGTGCTTGATGGGAATCAACTCTATCCAGTGAGGCGCGTGGTCAGAATGACCTGGTCAAACGCGATCCAGGCTGGGTTTGTTGGTTCCAGGCTGCTCAACTCCCGCCAATCCATCCAACGGAGCTGAGCTTGCAATGCAGGGTTAGATTTTCAGATCTTCGTAGAAGCGCCAATCTCCCGTTGTGCTTCTTCGCATATCTTTGCTACACTTGAATTGTCCGGCTGCTTTACTCCTATTCCAGGGTTGCAAGGATGATTAATGATTAGAAAGGATTAATGAAATCATATACATTATTGCATAGCCTCGTGATACAAATGTGAGTCAAGTGTGAATTAACAACCAAGTTAATGTGAAATTTCTGTGAAATTTAACCAAAATATTATGCGCCTGGTCGCTAAGACCAGGCGCATAATCATGCCGGGGAGAGCAGGCGGCTATGGAGCGGGCAGGACGTCTGTGGGGACAACGATGAGTGATTCCTGCGTCGATGTCGGGGTGGGCTCTTCCGGCAAGATATCTGTCGGTACCGGGGTGACGGTCGGCGTATACACCGGCGTCGGGGTCGGGGTCTGCGTCGGCAGCGGGGTGGCGGTCGGCCACGGCGTCGGCGTGTCTGGGATGTCCCAGGTGTCCGTCGTGTGGCACATCGAGCACTGCCCCCTCGGGTGATCCGCCGGACGCTCATCCGAGTGACACGCCTTGCAGTCCGTGTAGGTCGTGTGATCGAAGGTGATCATCGTCCAGTCGCTGGTGCTGACATGGCAGTACGAGCACTGCCCAGGCCAGTGTCCTTCGGGAGCAACGTGGCACCCCGAGCAGTTCGTATACCCGGTGTGGTTGAAAGAGATCTGCAGCCAGTTGACCACATTGTGGCACACCACGCAGTCGTTGATGTAGTGTTCCTCTTCCGGTGTGCTGTGGCAGTTGGTGCACTCGAACGGCGCCTCGTTATGCAGGTAGTCCACCACCACCCAGTTGTCCGTGATGTGGCACGACGAGCACTGCAAGGTGTAGTGCTGTGCCGGCGCATCGTCCACGTGGCAGTACACGCAATCCGTGTACGTCGTCCCGTGGTAGAACTCAACATTCGCCCAGTCGTCCACAAAGTGGCACAGCGAGCACTGCCCGTCGTAGTGCAGCCGCGGCGCATCCGCGATGTGGCAGCTCAGGCAGTCTGTATACAGCGTGTGGTCGAAGTCAAAGTTGTCCCAGCTCGTCCCCTCGAAGTGGCAGTCCGAGCACATCCCCAGGTAGTGGTCCGCAGGGGTGTCTTTGGTGTGACATTCCAGGCAGTTCTCCGCGCCAGAATGGTCAAAGTAGACATCGTCCCAGCTGGTCACGTCGTGGCACCGGCAGCAGTCCGAGCAGTAGTGGTCAGACGGCATATCCTTCAGGTGGCACTGCGCACAATCCGTCGACGTATAGTTGGTGTGGGTGAACGTCACATCGTACCAGCTCTCAAACGAGCGGTGGCACTGCTCGCACGCTCCCACGTAGTGGTACAAAGGCACGATCGACATGTGGCAGTAGTTGCAGTTCGCCAGCGTGCTGTGCACCGTGTTCGCCGGCGTCCAGTACGCCGTGTTGTGACACGTCTGGCATTCACCCGGGAAGTGCACTTCCGGCTTCTCGTGGCAGTTCAGGCAGTTCACTTCCATGTAGTCGCTGTGGTCGAACAGGATGTTCTGCCAATCGTCCGTCTTGTGGCAGCCGTAGCACTGCCCGTCATAATGCTCTTCCGGCGTCACCCCATCGTGGCAGCTCACGCAATCGGTGTACCCATCGTGGTGGCTCGTATTTTCCCACGCATCCGTGTGCACGTGGCACGTCTGGCATTCCTTCTCATATTCCTCATAATGCAGCACTGGCGTCTCCCAATCATGGCAGCTCTCGCAGTCCGCCGAGCGCATGTGAGAATAGCTCGCCAGCGTCCAGTCCTCCGTGTCCGTATGGCACAACATGCAGTCTCCCGCATAGTGTGCCACCTTCTCCGGATCCGCCGCATCCACCGGCGCGTCATCCGTATGGCACGACATGCACTCCACCACCCCCACATGGTTGAACGCCACCGGCTCCCAGTTCTCCAGTCCGTGACAATCCTGGCAGTCGCCCTCAAAATGGTTCGGGTACAGGCTGCCCAGGTTCAGGTTGTCCGGGTATGCCCGCAGCGCCGCCAGTCCCGTCGCCCGTGACTCCGCCGTGGGCGCCGCATGGCACGCCCGGCAGTCCGCCTGCGTCCCAGAATACACTCCCCCTAGGTGGCACTGCAAACACTCCAGCTCGGTGTGCGCCCCGCTCAACGCGATCTGCGTGTGGTCATACGCCGCCACCAGGAACGGCACCGGCACTTCCAGCATCAATGTGGTCGCTTCTCCTCCATCGCTTCCCCTCACCACCACGCCCCCCGTCAGCGCCGCACTGATCTCATTCCTCAGCTGCACCACCATCGCCGTCGCCAGCTCCCCCTCCAATGCCTGCAGCACCAGGTCCGAGCGAATGAACAGGATCTGCAATGCTCCCAGCATCGCCTCACGCTCCCCAGAGACCGCCGCACTGGTGATCTGCGACGCTACATCCAGCGCATGCGCCAATGCCCGCGCCGCCGCACCCACCCCCCGCGGGGTCTCCGCCACTGCCAGGTCCGCCAGGTTGTAATCCGCTATGCGCATCACGTATTCGAAGCGCTGCGCCGGTTCTTTGATCAGTCCCATGCGCACGCGTTCTGACAATGTCTGCACCCCGTAGCGCCAGTCGTCCGCCGCATACGGGTGCGTCTCTCCGATAAACGCCAGCAGGGTGATCCCTGCTACTAATATGATGATACTGCTTATGATGATTATGATCGCTCTTGTCTTCATCTTGGCATCCTCCCCGACACCGTGGATATCTCATCCTCGCAGCCTTACGGCTGGGAAGATGTTCCTTCTTGCTCTTTGTTGGGCCCGTGCCCCGCATCCTTCGCTCCGAACGTCGGGTCCGCCGATGGCAGCGTCGCTTCCTGCGCCGGCTGCTGTCCCTGTCCAATCGCACCCTGGGCGCTGCTGCTCGGAGGCGTGCCCAACTTCGCCGGGAAGTTGCGCGCCTGGCGCGTCTCGCCCGGCAGCCCGGTCACATGGCACCCTGCGCAGTTGGCGCTGTCCGCAATGCCCATCACCTGGTGCTCCGCTTCCACCCGCCCGCTCTCCGTGTGGCACCCCGTGCAATCCACCGCCGCATAGCTCGTCTTGTGGCACCCCTGGCAGTCGATCTCGCCTTCCGCATTCAGCGCATGGTTCAGGTCAAACGTGTGCTGCGTCAGCCGCGCCGGCGCAAAGGCCGTCGTCGAGTGGCAGCGCTGGCAGTCCGAGCCAAACTGCGGGTGGCTGTCCGGGCGTTCCTCTTCCGTGTGGCAGTTCACGCATGCCTTGGGCGTCTCGCCGTACTGCAGCTCCGGATCCACGTGGCATTCCTTGCACTCCACCTCGGTATGCGCACCGGTCAGGTTGAATGCCTGCACGTTGTGCTCGAACTCCGCCAGTTTCGTCTCGCCATCGTGGCACGACAGGCACTGCGTGCCGTGCTCGTCGATGTGCGCCGCCATCAGGTCGTGATCGTTCTCGGCGTGGCAGGTTACACAGTCCAGCGACGCCTGGCGGTAGTCATCCTGCGAGTGGCACGACTGGCAGCCCATCGCTTCGCCGTTGTAATCTTGCTGGTGGTAATCCAATGAGAAATTGGCCAGCGCAGCGTGGTCGATGCGCTTGAAGGCCAGTGTGGTGATGTCCGCTTCCCGTCCCTGGTGCTCCACGTGGCAGTTCTGGCAGCGGTTGGTGCCAGGCAGCAAGCCGTGCATCCCGCTCATCTCCGCCTTCTCCTGAGCCACTTCCACATGGCAATCCTGGCAGCGGTCCTCGGTCACGCAGTGCAGCGGTGCATGGCAGTGCGTGCAGCCATCCTCGAACTGGGCATGCGACACATACCCGCCGATCGGGTCGCCGTCCTGGCTGCCAGTCACCGGCCCGGGGATCATCGATGCATAGGCGAAGCCAATATAGCCGAAGCCGAGCACGAAGACCAGGCTGCGCAGCATGCTGAAGTGGGGTATTCGTTTCATCAGGTTGAATAAGAAGGTTTTCATTTTTTGCACTCCTCCATTTGGAGTCTCCCACGCAAGTGTTTCGATAATTTTTTTTTGGGCGCATGATCGCCCGATAATTGCTGCTTGCTTTGTCAACGATCTGGTCCTACTGGTCCTGCTTGCTCCCGCTATCCTGCTCGCTCTTACTATCCTGCTGGTCTTGCTCTCTTGCTCCTCCCCGCTCATCCTTTATAAAGAATGTGAAGGGGGGTGGGGGAGGCACCCCCCTTCACATTTAGAGGTCTCCGTGGAGCAGGGCATCTGGGATGATGTCACAGGGAGGGGTAGGATGCCCCGCTCCAGGAGTTAGCTCACATTGAAATTACTTGCGCATCATGGGCATGCTGGTGTGGAAGGCACCGCCCGAGATCACCAGGATCGAGGTGGTCGAGCCAGTCGCACCTTCGTCATCGGTAACCACCAGGGTGATCACGTGCCGTCCGATGCTCAGTTGATCCGCAACCTTCTCCAAGATCTGGCCAGAGCCGATGAAGCCATCGATGCTGGAGAACCAGTCGTAGGATACGATGTTGTTCTCGCCATCCAGGTCATCTGCATCGAAACCGGAGCCGATGAAGGTCAGTTGGTCGGTCGCCAGGGCAGAGATTGGGGCTGCCATGATCTCAGCGGTTGGGGCAACTTCGATCGTGCTATCATCCGGCAGGTACAGGTGGCGGCGGAAGGGCATGTCAGAGTTGAACAGATTCTCGTGTTCGTTACCGAACTCGTCCAGAATGATCTCCTCTTCCCACTGGTTCCACACCGCGTACATGAAGGTGCCGCCGGGGTTGGCTAGCATACCGGCCTCGCCCGAGAGCATTTCCTGGTCGTGCTCGTCCCAGTTCCAGCGGTAGTCTTCGACGCTCAGAATGCTACCGTCTGCATCCAGCAGCAGATAGTCCGGATCCAGCTCCCACACGTCGCCATAGATGGTCGCCCGGGAGTAGAACAGGTCCAACGGGGTGGCTTCGCCCTCTGCCGAGGTGGTGTTATCGCCGGTCTCGTAGATCATGAAGAACTTGGAAGGATCGCGGACTGCGTCATCTTCGTAGGGGATCTCGTCTGTGAAGGCGATGTCATTGAGGGTCAGCCAGTCCGTCCGGATGGTCGGGTACATCTTCAGGCCGCCGGTGGGGCTGTAGCGAGGATCCAGGATGGTGATCTTGTTGCCGATTAGCTGCGAGACGTTGCGGCCTTGCTCGAAATCACCCGCCGCGTAGGTGAACTCGGTGCCGACGCAGTCAGCCGCCGCAGTCTCAACGCAGTAGTTCTCGATTGTGGTCACACCCAACCCGCCCAGGACACCAGGGGTGGTCGTCCAGGTCAGGCCGCCGTCGAACGAGCGGCGCACATACAGGTTGTAGTGGTCGTTACCGACACTGTTAGACTTCCAGTTGGGCGACCAGGCATACATCATCATCACATAGTCGCCATCCAGGAAGCCGCGGTGACCCTTGGCGATGTCGAACGGGCTTTCCCAGGACTGGTCATCCAGGTCGCCGTCATCCTCGCAGCCATCAATCCCTGCAACTCCGTCGCACTGCCGCCATTCGAGCAGCTTGGGGAAGGCTGCTTCCGCATCGGGGATGCTGCCATCATCGGCCACCGGGAAGGTCGCCGCGCAGGCGTCATTGCCCGTCGCGCCGTCGCATTCCACGATGGTGGTGCCGGAGATGTTGATCGCCGGGCTCAGGCAGATGCCCTTCAGGTAGTTGGGGTTGGTGCCATCAGTGTAGGCCCACTCAGCGCATTCCATGTTCTCGAAGGCGTAGGGGTTGTCCACTGCCGGGTCGAAGTCAACGGGGATGACCACGCGCCGCAGCATGATGTCGGCGGGGCCGCCCTGGTTGATGATGCCCTGCTTGTAGATCAGCATGGCGGAAAGGCCGCTCTCAGAGTCAACCGCTGCCTGCACCGAGTTGGTGGTCAGGGCGAAGCGGCGGGCGATCTCGGTCAGGTAGAATTCGCCTTCGTTCAACGGATCGGTCTGCACCGGGAAGAGCTCGTAATCTGTGCAGTCAACCGAGTCGCCGACTGTCCACGGGCTGCAGGAGGCCGGCTGGTTGAGGATGCCGCCCTGGTCCACGATCGGGTGGGCGAACATATCGAAGGAGTAGAACCACACGTCCTTGCCGATATCGAGCGGGTCCTCGGTCACGTTGCCCAAATAATCGACCAGCAGGTCACCCATGGCTTTGGTCTCTTCTGCCGCCATGATCACCCAGGCGCTCCGGTCAATCACGCCATCTTCGTCCACATCCACAGCATCGGTCGGAGTGTAGGGTTTCAGGTTGAGGCGCACGCGAGTGGCAGCCACGCGGCCATTCATCACACGCCCATCATCGGTCACACAGATATTGATGATCGAGCCACCAGGGGTGGTCCAGGCGACCTCAGAAGCGCAGAAGTCAGCATCTGCTTCAGGGGCATCCAGTCCATCCAGGAAGGCATCGATATTGGTATGATCGAGATCATCAATCGTGTCGAAGTCAATATAGCAGTACGGATCAGAAGGTTCCAAGGCAGTGTTGGTCGCCTTGCACATATTGTTGTCGGTCAGGCGGGTAGGCATCGCCATCGGGACGTAGGACTTAGGCATGGTGGCATCCGTCAGCAGGGCATACTCAGCCATGGGGATCGCGCCAACGGTATCTTCGGTGGCGAACACCAGGTCGAAGTCAGCGTAGCTGATGAAGGAGTACCAGATGTCGGTCTTGCCATTGGCAACCGCACCGGACCAGCCTTCACCAGGTCCAAGACCCGTACCAGGGCGCAGCCCTTCGGGGTCTTCCTGCCAGGTCAGGATGCAGCCGGCGCCGATGGCGCAGTCGACTGCGGGCAGGTTGGCATCGCGTGCGCCAGAGGTCAGCCGCTCAGCCTTGGCCCACATCACGTAAGTTGCTTCAGCTTCGGTGGTAGCAGGATCATCGCCAACTAATAGTTTGCCACGCGCCGTCCACACGCAGGAGTAGGGGATCTCGCCCACTTCGGGCCAGCCCTGGTCGGTGTAATCCACCGAGCCCTGGGAACCGCTTACGCCAAACAGGTCATACAGATAGACCGCGTCCTTGGAGTAATTATCTTCAAGGTCATTAAGGTAATCTGCAACCGCTGTATCAGCCAAATCCAGCGTATAGAGCGGGGTGCCGCCCTCGCAGTACTTGGAAATCCAGGCGACGAAGATCTGGTCGCCCGCCACCTGGTGCACAATCTTGTGCACGTGGCCGGGGTACTCGGTGCCGTTGGCCAGGGTGAAGGAGCTCAGGTCAGCCGAGCGGGAGACGTTGGTTGTCTTCCAGCTGTTGCCGTCATCCAGCGAGACGCCGATAAAACCATCAAAGGCGCCAAAGATGACGCCGCCGTCGATGGCGATCGCCGACGCGTCTTCCGAGATGAACTGGTGCTCAGACGGGCCGTCGTCATAAACTGTAACCAGCGGCTTGGCGTATGCACGGTCTTCGTAAGCAACGGTGTCAGCGTCATCATCCAGCACATAGTCGGTGACAGGACCGACCAGACCAGTTGAGGCCTGCGCCGGGACGTAGAAGTCCATCATATAAATGCCAGCCTGGTCGGTCTGGAGGGCCGGCGTCTTGGAGACATTGCGCCGGAACAGGTTGCCGTCTTCAGCCGCTGCGGATCCGAAGATCATGGTGAAGACGATTAGTACGGACAAAATTGTTAATGTCGTGCGTCTTGCGTTCATGGTTATTCCTCCTTAAGGAATTGGTGAGAACTTGTGGAACTGGATTGGGTTGGATTGTGTTTCTGTTACCCGGGTGTGGGCAGACCCGGCCGTGCTCTGGGCTTGAACCTGCGCCCAGTTAATGCCTTGCGGTTGCGCCGCATAAACAGCAATCAGCAGCTCAGACCAGGTTGCCACCTGGTTCTCCTGCTGCTTCTGCTCTTCGCTGCGCTCGTTGCTCATTGCTCCCTTGCTCCCTTTTTTTCTATTTATGAAAATATTCAATTGTTACCGTGATCTCTGTGCCATCTTGCAGCATTATCGCATATCGGCGTGATTTGACTGTGATTAATACGTGAAATTATCGTAAAAAATAGGTGAATATACGATCAATTAACCAAAATAATGGTTAAAGTTTTCACGCGAAGGACACAGTGAATAAAAAATGCGCCTGGTCGCTAAGACCAGGCGCATAATCATGCCGGGGAGAGCAGGCGGCTATGGAGCGGGCAGGACGTCTGTGGGGACAACGATGAGTGATTCCTGCGTCGATGTCGGGGTGGGCTCTTCCGGCAAGATATCTGTCGGTACCGGGGTGACGGTCGGCGTATACACCGGCGTCGGGGTCGGGGTCTGCGTCGGCAGCGGGGTGGCGGTCGGCCACGGCGTCGGCGTGTCTGGGATGTCCCAGGTATCCGTCGTGTGGCACATCGAGCACTGCCCCCTCGGGTGATCCGCCGGACGCTCATCCGAGTGACACGCCTTGCAGTCCGTGTAGGTCGTGTGATCGAAGGTGATCATCATCCAGTCGCTGGTGCTGATATGGCAGTACGAGCACTGCCCAGGCCAGTGTCCTGTCGGTGCAGTGTGGCACCCCGAGCAGTTGGTGTACTCATCCGTGTGCACGAAGCTGATCTGCAGCCAGTTGACCACATTGTGGCACACCACGCAGTCGTTGATGTAGTGTTCCTCTTCCGGTGTGCTGTGGCAGTTGGTGCACTCGAACGGCGCCTCGTTATGCAGGTAGTCCACCACCACCCAGTTGTCCGTGATGTGGCACGACGAGCACTGCAAGGTGTAGTGCTGGTCCGGCGCATCGTCCACGTGGCAGTACACGCAATCCGTGTACGTCGTCCCGTGGTAGAACTCAACATTCGCCCAGTCGTCCACAAAGTGGCACAGCGAGCACTGCCCGTCGTAGTGCAGCCGCGGCGCATCCGCGATGTGGCAGCTCAGGCAGTCCGTATACAGCGTGTGGTCGAAGTCAAAGTTGTCCCAGCTCGTCCCCTCGAAGTGGCAGTCCGAGCACATCCCCAGGTAGTGGTCCGCAGGGGTGTCTTTGGTGTGACATTCCAGGCAGTTCTCCGCGCCAGAATGGTCAAAGTAGACATCGTCCCAGCTGGTCACGTCGTGGCACCGGCAGCAGTCCGAGCAGTAGTGGTCAGACGGCATATCCTTCAGGTGGCACTGCGCACAATCCGTCGACGTATAGTTGGTGTGGGTGAACGTCACATCGTACCAGCTCTCAAACGAGCGGTGGCACTGCTCGCACGCTCCCACGTAGTGGTACAAAGGCACGATCGACATGTGGCAGTAGTTGCAGTTCGCCAGCGTGCTGTGCACCGTGTTCGCCGGCGTCCAGTACGCCGTGTTGTGACACGTCTGGCATTCACCCGGGAAGTGCACTTCCGGCTTCTCGTGGCAGTTCAGGCAGTTCACTTCCATGTAGTCGCTGTGGTCGAACAGGATGTTCTGCCAATCGTCCGTCTTGTGGCAGCCGTAGCACTGCCCGTCATAATGCTCTTCCGGCGTCACCCCATCGTGGCAGCTCACGCAATCGGTGTACCCATCGTGGTGGCTCGTATTTTCCCACGCATCCGTGTGCACGTGGCACGTCTGGCATTCCTTCTCATATTCCTCATAATGCAGCACCGGCGTCTCCCAATCATGGCAGCTCTCGCAGTCCGCCGAGCGCATGTGAGAATAGCTCGCCAGCGTCCAGTCTTCCGTGTCCGTATGGCACAACATGCAGTCTCCCGCATAGTGTGCCACCTTCTCCGGATCCGCCGCATCCACCGGCGCGTCATCCGTATGGCACGACATGCACTCCACCACCCCCACATGGTTGAACGCCACCGGCTCCCAGTTCTCCAGTCCGTGACAATCCTGGCAGTCGCCCTCAAAATGGTTCGGGTACAGGCTGCCCAGGTTCAGGTTGTCCGGGTATGCCCGCAGCGCCGCCAGTCCCGTCGCCCGTGACTCCGCCGTGGGCGCCGCATGGCACGCCCGGCAGTCCGCCTGCGTCCCAGAATACACTCCCCCTAGGTGGCACTGCAAACACTCCAGCTCGGTGTGCGCCCCGCTCAACGCGATCTGCGTGTGGTCATACGCCGCCACCAGGAACGGCACCGGCACTTCCAGCATCAATGTGGTCGCTTCTCCTCCATCGCTTCCCCTCACCACCACGCCCCCCGTCAGCGCCGCACTGATCTCATTCCTCAGCTGCACCACCATCGCCGTCGCCAGCTCCCCCTCCAATGCCTGCAGCACCAGGTCCGAGCGAATGAACAGGATCTGCAATGCTCCCAGCATCGCCTCACGCTCCCCAGAGACCGCCGCACTGGTGATCTGCGACGCTACATCCAGCGCATGCGCCAATGCCCGCGCCGCCGCATCCACCCCCCGCGGGGTCTCCGCCACTGCCAGGTCCGCCAGGTTGTAATCCGCTATGCGCATCACGTATTCGAAGCGCTGCGCCGGTTCCTTGATCAGCCCCATGCGCACGCGTTCTGACAATGTCTGCACCCCGTAGCGCCAATCGTCCGCCGCATACGGGTGCGTCTCTCCGATAAACGCCAGCAGGGTGATCCCTGCTACTAATATGATGATACTGCTTATGATGATTATGATCGCTCTTGTCTTCATCTTGGCATCCTCCCCGACACCATGGATCGATTTGTCGCTTGACAGACCCTTAAGGTTTCCTGGGCCTGATAATACCATGTCTGGTAATCCTGTCCCGCGCCCTCTCCTGCCGGGATAACCTTTTGGGTCTTCTCAACAGCCATCATTCCAGGGCACTGCCAGGCGGTGTGTTCCATGCTATGGCTCCGATTGAGCCCCTTCTTGTTCTTTGTTGGGCCCGTGCCCCGCATCCTTCGCTCCGAACGTCGGGTCCGCCGATGGCAGCGTCGCTTCCTGCGCCGGCTGCTGTCCCTGTCCAATCGCACCCTGGGCGCTGCTGCTCGGAGGCGTGCCCAACTTCGCCGGGAAGTTGCGCGCCTGGCGCGTCTCGCCCGGCAGCCCGGTCACATGGCACCCTGCGCAGTTGGCGCTGTCCGCAATGCCCATCACCTGGTGCTCCGCTTCCACCCGCCCGCTCTCCGTGTGGCACCCCGTGCAATCCACCGCCGCATAGCTCGTCTTGTGGCACCCCTGGCAGTCGATCTCGCCTTCCGCCGTCAGCGCATGGTTCAGGTCAAACGTGTGCTGCGTCAGCCGCGCCGGCGCAAACGCCGTCGTCGAGTGGCAGCGCTGGCAGTCCGAGCCGAACTGCGGGTGGCTCTCCGGGCGTTCCTCTTCCGTGTGGCAGTTCACGCATGCCTTCGGTGTCTCGCCGTACTGCAGCTCCGGGTCCACGTGGCATTCCTTGCACTCCACCTCGGTATGCGCACCGGTCAGGTTGAATGCCTGCACGTTGTGCTCGAACTCCGCCAGTTTCGTCTCGCCATCGTGGCAGCTCAGGCACTGCGTGCCGTGCTCGTCGATGTGCGCCGCCATCAGGTCGTGATCGTTCTCGGCGTGGCAGGTCACACAGTCCAGCGACGCCTGGCGGTAGTCATCCTGCGAGTGGCACGACTGGCAGCCCATCGCTTCGCCGTTGTAATCTGCCTGGTGGTAATCCAATGAGAAATTGGCCAGCGCAGCGTGGTCGATGCGCTTGAAGGCCAGTGTGGTGATGTCCGCTTCCCGTCCCTGGTGCTCCACGTGGCAGTTCTGGCAGCGGTTGGTGCCCGGCAGCAAGCCGTGCATCCCGCTCATCTCCGCCTTCTCTTGAGCCACTTCCACATGGCAATCCTGGCAGCGGTCCTCGGTCACGCAGTGCAGCGGTGCATGGCAATGCGTGCAGCCCCGCTCGAACTGGGCGTGCGACACATAGCCGCCGATCGGGTCGCCGTCCACCTGGTGTCCGGTCAGCGGTCCGGGGAACAAGCTCGCATAAGCGAAGCCGACGTAGCCGAAGCCGAGCACGAAGACCAGGCTGCGCAGCACGCTCGGTCGAGGTAGGTATTTCATGAGTTTGAGGATGAAGTTTTTCATAGTTTTTGCACTCCTGGTTTGGAGTCTCCCCGCGCAAATGGTTGTCTGGTTACTTCCTAATGAAAGGTAAATGAGTATGAATGATGATTGCTTCAGTCGAGCCAAAATACACAAACGCCGCACCCTTGATGACCTCATTCACGCGGAATGTCGGTGCGCCGATCAGTACATCCGTAAAACCATCGCCATTGGTGTCACCCGCGCCATCCACCGCATAGCCAAAATATGTATCGTTCTTATTGCCGTCCACCTGCCACACCGGCTGGGAGAGGATCCCGTCTGCTCCGCCGAAGAAGGCGTACACCGTGCCTTCGTTGGCCTGCTCATCGTCGTACATGTGCGCGCCCACCAGTAATTCGTCATACCCGTCAGCATTGGTATCGCCCGCCCCACTCACGTCGATGCCCACGTTGGCGCCCGTCTGGTCGAGGGTGAACTCCCAATCAGGAATGTCGTTCAGCGTGCTGGCGTTGATGTTATTCTGGCAGCCGTAGAACACGTAGGCGATGCCGGTGTTCAGCAGCCCGCCATTGTTATATCCCGGTGCGCCAATGGCGATATCATCACAGCCATCGCCATTCAGATCCCCCACCCCCGCCGCCGAGGTGCCCAGGCGGTCATCGCCGCGGTAGCCGATGTACGACCAGGCGTGCACGTTTGACAGACTGGATTGATTGCCCAGGTACAGGTATACTGCACCCGCATCCAGGTAGATGTCGTTATCATAGTACGGCTGGCCCACCAGCACATCACCGTAGCCGTCGCCGTTCACATCGCCCGCCAGGTTGACTTCCAACCCGAACTGGGACCCCGCCTGCTCGCCGTAATCAAGCCAGCCGTAGGCAGTGTCCAAACCATCTTCCGAGCCAAAATAGACGAAGGCTGCTCCGGCGTTGATGAAATCACCATTGGTGAAGCCGGGCATGCCCACGATCACATCGGCATAGTCATCCCCATTGACATACCCTGCCCCCGCCACCGCTGCGCCAAACTTAGCCGCCTGCAGGTCGCCTTCCACCTTCCAGTCCCAGGTAGCTCCCGGACCAGTTCGCCGATCCATGTACACGTACGCCGCACCTTCACCCGCCTCGTCCGAAGGCGCCAGGCCTTCGTAATTGGACGCCCCGACGATGATATCCATGTATCCGTCAGAGTTCACGTCCCCGGCGCCGTCCAGTGCGCCGCCGAACAGATCGCCTTTCCGCTCCCCGCTCACCGACCAGATCGCCATGCTCTGCGGGCCGCCGTTGCTGCCCAAGAACAGCCCCGCCCATCCCTGCTTGTCGGTCCCACCCTTGTCCGCTCCCACCAGGGTGTCAGCATAGCTGTCGCCATTCACCCGCCCCGCCCCTGCTACTGCCCAGCCCAGCCGGATGCCCTGCTCGTCGATGCCGGGGTACAGCTCCCACGCCGGCATGATCTGCAGCTTCAACTGCTCAGCCCGCGCAGAACCTGCTGCGGTGACCAGCAGCAGAGCGAGGGCGATCAGGGTGTGGGCTTGGTGGTTTTTCATCTCAGGGTTCCGGGTTTTTCTTTTCCTATCAAGGGGTGAAGGGGGGTGGGGGAGGCACCCCCCTTCACATTAGAGGTCTCACTGGAGCAGGGCATCTGGGGTGATGTCACAGGGAGGGGTAAGATGCCCCGCTCCAGGGAGGATGCTCACATTGAGGTTACTTGCGCAGCATGGGCATGCTGGTGTGGAATGCTCCACCAGCGATCACCAGGACTGAGTGCGCTGCTTCGGAGTTTACACCCTCGTCATCGGTCACGATCAGGCTGATGATATGGGTCCCGATGCTCAGCTGGTCGCCAACCTTGCTCAGGATTTGGCCCGAGCCGATGAAGCCATCGATGCTCGAGTACCAGTTGTAGGCTACGATGCCATCTGCACCATCGGGGTTATCCGCATCCAGGCCGGTGCCGATGAAGGTCAGTTGGTCAGCGGCCAGGGCAGCGGTCGTGGCGCTCAGGATTTCAGCCACGGGGGCGGTGGTGATTGTGGTTACTTCATCCATCAGGTACATGTGGCGGCGGAAGGGCATGTCGCATTGAACATCAGCTCGTGCTCGACACCGAACTCGTCGATGGTAGATTTCCTCTTCCCACTGGTTCCACACGATGTACATGAAGGTGCCGCCGGGGTTGGCAACCATACCGGCCTCACCGGACAGGATCTCAGCCTTGTTCTCCACCCACGGCCAGCGGTCCAGCAGCAGGTCATCGGTATCGGTGATGTAATCCATGATCTCCCAGACGTCGCCGTAGACGGTCGCCCGGCTGTAGAACAGGTCGAGCGGTATGGCTTCGCCTTCAGCTCACGGTGGTGTTGTCGCCCGTCTCGTAGACCATGAAGAACTTGTCGGGAGCGCGGACTGCATCATCTTCGTAGGGCAGCGTATCGCCGTAGGTGTTCAGGCCATACAGGTCGATGAACCAGGTGCTGATGGTCGGGTAGAGCTTCATGCCGCCGGTGGGGGAGTAGCGCGGGTCCAGGATGGTGACCTGGTTGCCGGTCAGCAGCGAGACGTTGCGTCCCTGCTCGAATTCACCGGCTGCGTAGGTCCATTCCACGGGTACTGGCTCGCCGATGCGTCGTGCCGTAGTAGTACTCGATGTAGGTCGACGCCATCGCCGTCCAGGGCTCGCCGGGGTGGTGGTCCAGGTAGCGCCGCCGTCGAACGAGCGGCGCACGTACAGGTTGTAGTGGTCGTTACCGACCGTGTTGGAGTTCCAGTTGGGCGCCCAGGCGTACATCATCATCACGAAGTCGCCGTCCAGGAAGCCGCGGTGACCCTTGGCCACGTCGTAGGGGTTCTCCCAGGTCTGGTCGTCCAGGTCGTTGTCGTCCTTCGCAGCCATCGATACCGGCGTGCCGATCGCACTGCCGCCATTCGTAGACCTTGGGGACGGCGGTGCCGGTCGGGGTTGCTGCCGTCATCGTCGATCGGGAAGGCATGCGCGCAGGTGTCGTTGTCAGTGCCGGCATCGCAGCGGACGACGGTGTTGCTGGTGATGTTGATCGCCGGGCTCAGGCACACGCCCTGCAGATAGTTGGGGTTGCTGCCGTCGGTGTAGACCCACTCGGCGCAGTCCATGTTCTCGAAGGCGTAGGGGTTGTCCACCGTCGGATCGAAGCATCGGTGTCATCGATCAGCGTGCGGCGCAGCATGATGTCGGCCGGGCCGCCCTGGTTGATGATGCCCTGCTTGTAGATCAGCATGGCAGACAGGCCGCTCTCGGAGTTGACAGCTGCCGTTGACCGAGTTGGTGGTCAGGGCGAAGCGGCGGGCGATCTCGGTCAGGTAGTATTCGAAGCCGCGATCGTCCACCTGGATGTCATAGAACTCGTCCACACCACGGTGCAGAACGCATCCGTCTCGTCCTTGCAGACGGCGGGCTGGTTGAGCAAGCCGCCCTGCGTTGACCATGAACTCATCGGCGCCGGTCTTGAACGGGTCGAAGGAGTAGTACCACATGTCCTTGCCGATGTCGATCGGGTCGGCATCTTCATCTTCAGCGGTGTCGCCCAGACGCCTTGGACTCTTCGGCCGCCATGACGATCCAGGCGCTCTTGTCCCGTGCCGTCCGCCAGGGGTGTAGGGCTTGAGGTTCATGCGCACGCGGGTGGAAGCCACACGCCCGTTCAGCAGGCGGTTGTCCTCGGTCACGCACAGGTTGAGCGTGGTGCCGCCGGGGTTGAGTCCAGGATACCTGGGTGGCGCAGAAGTCAGAATCTGCCGGTGGGGGCGGTGGGCAGCGCCAGCGGATCGATGGCGTCGATGTTGTCGAAGTCGATGTAGCAGTAGGGATCGCTGTTTGTCGGCCTTGCACATGGCATTGTCGGTCAGGCGCACGGGCATGGCCATCGGCACGTACGGCTTGGGCATGGTGGCATCGGTCAGCAGGGCATACTCGGACATGGGGATGGCGCCGATCCCAACATCTTCCGCGGAGAAGACCAGGTCGAACTCAGCCTGGCTGATGTGCGAGTACCAGATGTCGGTCTGCTGCCAGGCCACCGCACCGGACCAGCCCTCGCCTGGGCCAAGGCCCAAACCGGGGCGCAGGCCATCGGGGTCTTCCTGCCAGGTGAGCATGCAGCCGGCGCCGGCCGCGCAGTCGACGGCGGGCAGGTTGGCATCGCGGGTACCGGAGGTCAGCCGCTCGGGCTTCTGCCACATCACGTAGGTGGCCTCGGCTCTCGGTCGTGGCGGGATCATCGCCGGCCAGCAGCTTGCCGCGCGCGGTCCACACGCAGGAGTAGGGGATCTCGCCCACTTCGGGATAGCCCTGGGCGGTGTAGTCCACCGAGTCCTGGGTGCCGCCTACGCCGAACAGGTCATACAGGTAGACCGCGTCCTTGCCGTAGGTGGCTTCCAGGTCAGCGAAGTAAGTTGCATACTCGGCTGCATCCAGCGAATAGAGCGGGGATGCCGCCTTCGCAGTACTTGGAGACCCAGGCAACGAAGATATTGTCGGCGAAGACCTGGTGCACCACCTGGTGCACGTCGCCGGGGTAGGCATGCCGTTGGCCAGGTTGAAGGAGCTCAGGTCGGCCGAGCGGGAGAGGTTGGTCGTCTTCCAGCTCGTGCCATCGTCCAGCGAGACGCCCACGAAGGCATCGATGGCCCGAAGCTGATGCCGCCCTCGATCGCAGATGCGGCGGCTTCTTCGTCTGATGGTGTGCGCGATGTCCCGTCGATGTAGACCGAGATCAACGGCTTGGCGTAGGCGCGGGCATCATAGGCGATCGGTTGTCCATCGGCCAGGAGGTAGTTGATCGACCGGGCCGACCAGGCCGGTCGAGGCCTGCGCCGGGACGTAGAAGTCCATCATGAAGATGCCGGCCTTGGCGGTCTCCAGCGGCGGGGTCTTGGAGATGTTGCGCCGGAACAGTAAGCCGTCTTCAGCCACTGCTGATCCGAAGATCATGGTGAAGACGATTAGTACGGACAAAATGGTCAAGTCGTGCGTCGTGCGTTCATGGTTTTGTTATTCCTCCTTAAGGAATTGGTGAGAACTTGTGGAACTGGATTGGGTTGGATTGTGTTTCTGTTACCCGGGTGTGGGCAGACCCGGCCGTGCTCTGGGCTTGAACCTGCGCCCAGTTAATGCCTTGCGGTTGCGCCGCATAAACAGCAATCAGCAGCTCAGACCAGGTGGCCACCTGGTTCTCCTGCTGCTCCTGCTGTTCGCTGCGCTTGTTGCTCATTGCTTGCTCCCTATCCATCAGTGCCTGATAAATTAACCTGCGCATCCCACTCTGCGCTATTTGACATCATTATCCCAAATGCCTGTGATTCTATTGTGATAAAGACGTGAAATTAAGCGCAAATGGGCGTGATAAGTACATGAAATGATTAATAGAAGATTAAGAAATCCCCCTTTCCCGTGCTAAAACCATGAAAAACATACTTCAAATGGGTTAATAACCCGGAATAACCCCGTGAAAGCTTCCCATCCTTTCGCCCCACCAGACCCTAAAGGTTTTCCCCTCTCCCCTGCTCTCTCTCCCCCCAATTCCGGTTATAATATGCTCTGAACAACCATTATCACGAAACCACCCGCACACCAATCACAGGAACCTGGGGATGAGCCATCTCGAACTCTACTTAACCGGTCGCATCGAAGCCAAACTTGACCAGCGCGAGATCACGCGTGAATTCCGCACCGAAAAAGAGCGCGCCCTGCTCGCCTTCCTGGTCGTCGAGTCTGACCGCTCGCACATGCGCGACGTCATCGGCGAGCTGTTCTGGCCCGACCGCCCTGCCGGCGTGGCGCGCACCAACCTGCGCCAGGCCCTGTCCGGCATCCGCCGCGCCTTAGACGATCGCAAAAACAACCCACCCTTCATCATCTCCGACGACGAAACCATCCAGTTCAACCCGCACGCCACTTTCACCCTGGATGTGGTCTCCTTCAAAGAACAGATCCAGGCTGTGCAGGCCCACCCGCATGCCAGCCTCGAAACCTGCCCGGTGTGCGTTCGCCACCTGGAAAAAGCCGTCGGCATCTACCGCGGCGAGTTCATGGAAGGCATCTACCTGGATGACAGCCAGCGCGGCCAGGAGTGGATCACCTTTGAGCGGGAGCAGCTTTACACCCAGGTGCTCACCGCGGTGCAGAACCTGATCGCCTATTACACCCTGCAGGGGGATCACGAGCAGGCGCTCAAATTCGCCCAGCAGTTCGTCTCCCTCGCCCCATACGAAGAATCCGCCCACCGCACCCTGATGCAGATGTTCAGCAACATCGGGCGGCGCAGCGCCGCCCTGGAGCAGTACCAGACCTGCAAACGCATCCTGCAGGAGGAGCTGGGCGTGGAGCCCTCCACCGAGACCACTGCCCTCTACAACTTGATCAAAGCCGGCACCATGGCGCCGCCTACCCAGCCGTTCTCCGCCGCCGTGCCGGTGCAGGTGCCGGTGCCCATCACCTCTTTCATCGGCCGCCAGACTGAGCTGGACTGGTTCGAGGGCTGCCTGTCCAATGCCACCTGCCGCCTGATTACCCTGGTCGGCATGCCCGGCTCGGGCAAGAGCCGCCTGGCGATGGAAGCCGCCACCCGCTACAGCCAATTCTTCCCCGATGGGGTCAAGTTCTACCGGGTGGAGGCGGTGAAAGATCCCGCCCTGCTGCCCGGCTACCTGGCCCGCGGCCTGGGCGTCGAGCTGCCCGCCAGCCTGGACCCGTTGCAGGCGCTGGGCAACCTGCTCAGCCCGCTCAATGCCCTGATCATCCTGGATGGTTTTGAGCATCTGCTTGGCGCCACCGAGATGCTGCTCTCCCTGCTGCGCAGCGCCGAACAGCTCAAGATCCTGGTCACCTCCCGCCGCCGTCTGGACTATCAGTCCGTGTGCATGATTGAGCTGGGCGGCCTGCAGTATCCGCCCCACGAAAAAGTCGAAGAGCCAGAGCAGTTCCCCGCCGTGCAGCTCTTCTTCAGCCGCGCCACCCGCAGCCAGCCCGGCTTCCGGCTGGAAGCCCCCCAGCTGACCCAGCTGATCCGCATCTGCCGCCTGGTCGATGGCCTGCCCCTCGGCCTGGAGGTGGCTGCCGCTGCCTTGCGCGACTACACCCTGGGCCAGATCGCCGACCTGATGGAAAAATCCCCCTCCAGCCTCGCCGTTGGCCTCAAAGATGTGCCCGACCGCCAGCGCAGCCTGTGGACGATGATGGAAGATTTCTGGCGCCAGCTGAGCCCCGCCGACCAGGCTGCCCTGAGCCACCTGTCCGTCTTTCACAATAGCTTCAACGCCGATGCCGCCCAGGCAGTCACCGGGTTGGACCTGCGCGCCCTATCCAACCTGGCTGACCAATCCCTGATCGACCGCCCCACACCCTACACCTTTGGCCTGCACCCCCTGGTGCGCCAGTATGCCTTCCAGCGCCTGCAATCCGAACCCACCCAGGCAGCCCAATACCAGGAAGCGCACTGCGCCTATTACCTGGAATATCTCCACCGGTACCAGCCGGCGCTGCGCGCGTACTCGGAAAGCGCCGTCGATGCGCTGCGTCTGGTGATGGATGATCTGCACCAGGCGCTCAACTGGGCTTCGCTGCGCGGCCGCAGCCTGGAAGCCGCCGAAGGGCAGGCGATGCTCAAGCTGCTACTTCGAGACCTGCATGGTGGTCAAGCAGAAAGACTGCATCTTCTGGAAAATTGAGCTGGCGCTGAACGAGGAAAACCCCGGCCTGGTTCACCTGCCCATGCTGCAGCAGCACCTGACCCGCGATGACAGCTGCTGTGGGCGCCTGGGCTGCCTGTCCGATGCCGACACCGGCTTCCTGATGGTAGATGAAGAGCATAACATCATCGAGGCCAATTACCAGGCTTCGCAGATCCTGGGCGCGCCGCGCGGCGAGCTGGTAGGCATGAGCATCACCAGTTGGGCGCCCGGCGTGTTGGACAACAACAACAACCCCGAGATCAGCCTGCCGGTCGACCTCACCCGCCCCGACGGGATCAAGATCAGCCTGCAGGTCACCCGCAGCCTGGTCACCGCCTGCGGCGAGCGCTTCAGCCTGCTCATTTTGCAGCGCCGCGGCGAGGGCGCCCGCCAGATCGAAGGCCTGCCCATGGCCGGCTTCGACCCGCTGACCAACCTGCCCAACCGCGACTGGTTCCGCACCAACCTGATGCAGTACCTCAGCCGCGCCTCACGCGAGCTGCGCCCCTTCACCGTGTTCCTCATCGAGATGGGCGGTATCCGCACGGTCAACGAGCTGTTCGGCAAAGAATTAGGCGACAAAGTGGTGCTGGAAAGCGCCCAGCGCCTGCGCCGCCGCACCCGCACCGGCGACACCGTCGCCCGCTTCAGCACCCAGGATTTCGCCATGCTGCTGGATGGCCTGGCGGAGGTCGAATCCGCCGAGCGCGTCGCCCTCAAGGTGATCGACACGCTCAGCGAGCCGCTCGACCTGGGCGGGCACAGCATCAACCTGTCGGTGCACATCGGTTTGGTCATGTCCACCGGCGGCGGGGATGGCGTCGACGCGGTGCTCAAGAACGCCGACGAAGCCCTGCAGCAATCCAAGCGCAAAGGCGACTGCGCCTACAAGCTCTTCAGCATCCCCTGACCCACCCGTTTACCAGTTCCTCCCTCTTTAACCATTCGTCAAATTCGTTCATTCATCTTTTCCCCTCTCCCCTGGAGACGCTATATCTCCCACCTCAACCCTGTGCACATGATCATTAATATATATTGTCAATTATCATTGTATCGAAACACAGCTTGCAATATTGCAATTTTTTACTAGATATTTTCCCGATTCTTTGGTATAAATAAGCAGGCACTTTTAAGCCAACCAAATAATCATTCATCACGCTACCTGGGGAGAGGCTAGCGTAGCCACTGCAACCGAAAGCCTGTGATTTTCACGATCCCTCTGCGTGTGCTTCCTTCCACAACGCAGCACTGATCGCGGCCAGAGCTATCCGCGCGCGCCTTATGCCCTATCCCTGCAAGCACAGCCGCCTGCCAAGCAGGGATGCAGCCTCCCCTCCGGCCAATGCCGTCTTAAGCTACCCGCCTGTCCCTGCACAGGCGTAAGCAGCACCTAAAAATAAAGCGCTACCCAAACCCACAACGTTATCGGAGGATAAAAATGAACAAGTATCGGAAGGTTGCAGTCCTGTTATTAATCATCGCTCTGCTGTTACCCCTGCTGGTCAGTCCGGCTGCCGCCTCGAGCGGCAAAAAGGATTACATCGTCGTCTACCACGCCGGCATCGACCCGGATCTCGCCTCGGGAGAATTAGCCAGCAACTATTCTGCGGATGTCGTCACCGTCTACCGCTATGCGCTGCGCGGCTCCTTCGTCAGGGCCAACGAGCGGCAAATCGAGCAGATCGCCAGCGATCCCAACGTGGCCTTTGTCGAAACCAACCAGGAGTGGAGCATTGGCGCGCAGACCATCGCCACCGGCCTGAGCCGGGCATTTGCCCCCACCAACCCCAACCTGTCCATCAACGACGTCCACGACTTCACCGTGGATGCCGATGTGGCGGTGCTGGATACCGGCATCGACCTTGACCACCCCGACCTGAACGTGGTTTCCGCCATCAACTGCACCCTCTCCGGGCCTTATGAAGGCACCTGCAGTGGCGTCAAGGACGACGGTCACGGGCATGGTTCGCACGTCGCCGGCATCATCGGCGCGTTGGATAACAATATCGGCGTGGTGGGCATTGCCCCCGGCGTGCGCTTATGGGCAGTCAAGGTGCTGACCAACTACGGCACCGGCACCACTGCCCAGATCATCGCTGGCATCGATTACGTCGCTGCGCATGCCGACGCCATCGAAGTCGCCAACATGAGCCTGGGCGGCACCGGTGAGAGCGTCGCCATGGACCTGGCGATCAGCAACGCAGTTGACGAGGGCGTGACCTTCGTGCTCTCTGCCGGGAACAACAACATCGACGTGAACAACTACCATCCCGCCGGCAACCCGGATGCCATCACCGTCTCCGCCCTGGCCGATTTCGATGGCCTTCCCGGCGGCCTGGCTGCCCCCACCTGCTACACCGATATCGATGATACGCGTGCCAACTTCAGCAACTACGGCACCGGTGTGGACATCGCTGCCCCGGGTGTGTGCATCTACTCGACCTACATGGACGGTGGCTACGCCACGATGAACGGCACCAGCATGTCTGCGCCTTATGTCACCGGCGCCGCTGCGCTGCTCGCCTCCACCAACCTTTACTCCCCCGCGCAGATCAAAGCCGTGCTCACCGCCAACGGCAACTTTAATTGGATCGACGATTCGCCGGATGGCATCCAGGAACCCCTGCTGGATGTAAGCAACACGACCGTCTTCGCTCCTGTCATGCTGCCCACCCTGCTGCCCATCACCCTCACCGGGCGCGGCTACCTGGTTTCCGCCTACCAATATACCGACCTGACCTGGAGCGGAGCCAGCACCGCCACCGTCGATATCTACCGCGACGGCGCGCTGATCGTCAACACGCTGAACGACGGCTTCTACACCGACGCCATTGGCATCAAAGGCCGGGGCACCCACACCTACCGCCTGTGCGATGCAAACTCAACCGCCCACTGCTCGAACACCATAACCATCCAATATTAGCTTTCTACCATTCGCAGGGCGGCTTTCATAGCCGCCCTGCGCCAATATTTCCTCCCCAAAAAAATTCGTTAAATTCGTCCATTCGTCCCATTCGTACTAATCCTTAACCCCACACCCTCTATAACCATCTCCTCCCCATTACAACCATCCATCCCATCCGCTAATCCGTTACCCATCCGTTGACCGATCTATCCCCGCCCGCGCCGGGGTGACCCGTCCCTCGCAATCCAGCCCATTGATATTTCCACCATCCATTCCAATCCCTCGCCCCACCTGACCTGCCTGGGTCGCCCCTACATCTTCTCTCTCCCCGTACGGGCGACCCACCCATCTCCATCATCACACCTTCTTGCCTGGCGCCTTCCCCAAACACACCGATCCTCTGCCTAAATCGGGTCGCCCTCCCCCCCCCCCGAAAAAATTGTGTTCTTTGTGCCTCCTTTGTGCCCTTTGTGTGCGCTTTTCCTCCTTGACATAGAACACATGTTCTAGTATAATCCACACACATCCCCAGGAGGTGCCGCCATGAACGTAGGCATGTTATGGTTCGACAACGACAGCAAAATCGATCTCCCCACCCGCATCCAGCGCGCCGCCAGCTACTACCAGGATAAATACGGCCGCGCCCCCAACCTGTGCTTCGTCCACCCCTCCATGCTCGGCGCCACACCCGTCAACACGAATGGCAGCGGCATCGAAGTGCGCACCACCCGCTCCGTCCTGCCCAACCACTTCTGGCTCGGCGTCAACACGGCGTAAATCAACCACCCGAAAACCTGTGAGGTTTTAAAAACCTCACAGGTTTTTTCCCTTCCCCAAAAAAATTCGTTAAATTCGTCCATTCGTCCCATTCGTACTAATCCTTAACCCCCATCTATCCCCATTTTTGGGTATCTCAACCCTTATTCACCATATAGAACGCTGAGACCGCAGAGATATTTTTAAAATCTCAGCGTTCTCTGCGATCTCTGCGGTGAATCTCTTTAAAGCCAACGCCTTGCGCCCCTCCCCACTTTATGGCATAATACCCACCAATCTGTTCCACAAAAGCGACGATGGAAACGAGTACGCCCCGCGCGGACTGCCAGCGACCCCGGACACGGTGCAAGCCGGGGCTGACCGCCAGGCCGAAAATCCTTCCGGAGCTGTGACCTGAACGCTCTCGCCGTGCCTTACGGCGCAGTCAGTAAGCGAACCGGACCCGCCCTCCGTTACCCCAGGCGCAGGGATCGCTGTTCACCAGCCGCCCCTGACCGAGGTGCCCGTTCACCACGGGAACCAGGGTGGTACCGCGAGGCTTGCACTCGTCCCTGGAGGGATGAGTGTTTTTTGTTTAATATCCCTTCCAAACCCTAAGGGTCTCGGAGACCCTTAGGGTTTGGAAGCCACCATACCGGAGGCCGTCATGCCCTTTACCGAAGTCCCCAACAAGATCGATTTCCCTGCCCAGGAGCGGGAGGTGCTCCAGTTCTGGAAGGAGAACCGCTCCTTCCAGAAGATGGTCGCCCTGCGCCAGGGGGGGGCCAAGTGGTCGTTCATCGATGGCCCCATCACCGCCAACAACCCCATGGGCGTGCACCACGGCTGGGGACGCACCTACAAGGATGTCATGCTGCGCTTCCGCACCATGCAGGGTCACGCGCTGCGCTACCAGAACGGCTTCGACTGCCAGGGCCTGTGGGTGGAGGTCAACGTCGAGCGCGAGCTGGGCTTCAAATCCAAAAAGGATATCGAGGCATACGGCCTGGCGCGCTTCGTGCGCAAGTGCAAGGAACGGGTGCTCAAATTCGCCGCCGTACAGACCGACCAGTCCATCCGCCTGGGTTACTGGTGCGATTGGAACGAGCCCGAGCACCTGCTCGGGTTGGCTGAGAAGCTGATGGCAGACCCATCCCAGGTGATCACCGTGGATGGCCCCCAAGGTCCCTTTACCGGCACCGTCGAGCAAGTTGTCGCCCACCTGGGGCTGCCCGAGCTGGGCGGCAGCTACTTCACCTTCTCCAACGAGAACAATTACATGATCTGGGCCTTCCTCAAGAAGTGCTGGCAGAACGGCTGGGTCTACCGCGGCGACGATGTCATGCCCTGGTGCCCGCGCTGCGCCACCGCCATCTCCCACCACGAGATTGCCACCGAAGGCTACAAAGAGCTGACCCACCGCGCCGTCACCCTGCGCTTCCCGCTGCGCGGCCGGGAGAAAGAATCCCTGCTCGTCTGGACCACCACCCCCTGGACGCTGACCTCCAACGTCGCTGCTGCCGTCGGTCCCGACCTGACCTACGCCAAAGTCCGCCAGGGCGACGAAGTGCTCTACCTCTCCAAGGGCACGCTGCACATGCTGAAGGGCAGCTACGAGTTGCTCGGCGAGCTGAAAGGTGCCGAGATGGTCGGCTGGACTTACGCTGGTCCCTTCGACGAGCTGGATGCTGCCCAACGCCCAGGCGGCTTGACCGACCTGGCGCAGCTGATCCGCGACGTCAAGCTCAATGCAGTCCAGGCCCACCAGGTCGTCGCCTGGGATGCCGTCGGCGAGGAAGAGGGCACCGGCATCGTGCACATGGCCCCTGGCTGCGGTCAGGAGGATTTCGAGATTGGCAAGCAGCAGGGCTTCCCGCTCATCGCCCCGCTGGACGACGAAGGCGTCTTCCTGCCCGGCTTCGGCTGGCTCAGCGGCATGCACGTCTCCGATGTCGCCACGCCCATCTTCGAGAACCTGGAGCAGAAGGGCGTGCTTTACCAGGTCGCCAAGTACACCCACCGCTATCCGGTCTGCTGGCGCTGCGATACCGAGCTGGTCTTCCGCCTGGTGGACGAGTGGTTCATCAGCATGGGCGAGCTGTATGACAAACCGCGTGAAGCCGTCACCGCCGAGGAGAAAGCCCGCTCGCTGCGCTACCAGATCATGGACGTGGTCGACCAGATCAAGTGGATCCCCGAGTTCGGCTATGCGCGTGAGATGGACTGGCTGCGCAACATGCACGACTGGATGATCAGCAAGAAGCGCTACTGGGGGCTGGCGCTGCCCATCTGGGAGTGCACCGCCTGCGGTCATTTCGAGGTGATCGGCTCGGATACCGAGCTGCAAGAACGGGCCACCAGCGGGCTGGACGTGCTCGACGACCACACCCCCCACCGCCCCTACATCGACGCGGTCAAGATCGCCTGTCCGCACTGCGGTGCGACCATGAGCCGCATCCCCGACGTGGGCAATCCCTGGCTGGACGCCGGCATCGTCCCCTTCAGCACCATCAGCTACCGCAAGGACCCCGAGTTCTGGCGCAAGTGGTACCCCGCCGACTGGATCAGCGAGTCCTTCCCCGGTCAGTTCCGCAACTGGTTCTACAGCCTGCTTGCCATGGCGACCGTGGTCGACGGCACGCCGCCCTTCCTGCAGAACTTTCGGCTATGCCTCCCTGCTGGCTGAGGACGGGCGCCCGATGCACAAGAGCTCGGGCAACTGATCGAGTTCAACGAAGCAGCCGACCGCATCGGCGTGGATGTGATGCGCTGGCTGTACGTCACCCACCGCCCCGAAAATGACCTGCTCTTCGGCTACCACCGCGGCGACGAGGTGCGCCGTGAGTTCCTCATCCCGCTGTGGAACGTCTACTCCTTCTTCGTCACCTACGCCCGCCTGGACGGCTGGACGCCCCCCGCCGTGGGCTTCGACCCCGACTACCCCGAGGGTGCCGCCCCGCAGAGCGACAACCTGCTCGACCAGTGGGTGTTGGGCCGCCTGAATCAGGTGGTCGCCCTGGTCGAGAAGGGCGTCGACGCCTCCGATTTCGCCAGCGCCGCCCTGGCGGTCAACGCCTTCCTGGACGACCTGACCAACTGGTATGTGCGCCGCAGCCGCCGCCGCTTCTGGAAGAGCGAGGCCGACGCCGACAAGGGCGCCGCCTATGCCACGCTGTACTACGTGCTGGTCAAGCTCTCCCGCACGCTGGCGCCCTTCACCCCCTTCGTCAGCGAGGTGATGTACCAGAACCTGGTGCGCGGCGTCTATCCCAGCGCCCACGAGAGCGTCCACCACACCCTGTGGCCGCGCACGGATGCCGCCCTGCAGGACGACTTCCTGCTCGAGCAGATGGCCCTCGCCCGCCGGGTGGCCTCACTGGGCCTCAGCGCCCGCTCCGGCGCCAATCTCAAAGTGCGCCAGCCGCTCAGCAAGGTGCTGGTCTACACCGGGCAGGCCGCCGGGCAATCCGCAAGGCAATCTGCCCTGTGCCCCGCGCTGGTCGAGATCGTCGAGGACGAGCTGAACGTCAAAGAATTCGAGTTCGTGGCTGAAGAAGGCCGGCTGGTCAAATACAAAGTGCTGCCAGATAACAAGCTGCTCGGGCCGCGCTTCGGCGCCCGCTTCCCGCAGCTGCGCCAGGCGCTGGCATCCGCCGACCCGGCCAAGGTCGCCGCCGCCGCCCGCGCCGGTATCCCCTACCCGCTCGAGCTGGACGGCGAGACCGTCGAGCTCTCCCCCGCCGAGGTGCTGGTCAGCACCGAGCCGGCTCCCGGTCTGGCGGTCGCCTCCGACAAATACACCACCGTCGCCATCGATGCCAACCTCACCCCCGAGCTGCGCCTGGAAGGCCTGGCGCGCGAGCTGGTGCGCCGCATCCAGGACATGCGCAAAAAAGCCGGTTTCAACATCGAAGACCGCATCACCACCTGGTACCAGGCCGAAGGCGAGCTGGTGCAGGTCTTCAACACCTGGGGCAGCTACATCGCCAGCGAGACCCTCACCACCCAATTGCAGGCAGGTGCGGGGCCTGAAGGCGCGTACCAGGAGACCCACGAGATCGAGGGTTCACAGGTCAATATAAGCATCCAGCAGAACCGCTGACCCCGCCGGGTGGGCCTCCCAACCCGCCCGGCCTTCCATCCCCGCCACCCAAGCGTAGGGGCGGGTCTGTGCAAGCTGATAGGCATACCATATATTACATTGTCAGTCCCATAACCCGGATCTATTAATACAATGACCCGCCCCGGTGCATTGCAAACAGCGCGCGCTATACCCGGTGACCGGGGCGGGTCTGGGCAATATCCGGTGGGGGTACCGTGACAGACATACCCATGGTTGGCAAAGTTTATCGCCAGACAGACCCGCCCCTACGGCACATGGTGGCGGTAAAACTATTTGCGTCGATTGGTGTCAATTGGTGGAGATTAGTGGATTGAATCTCCTGATCCATCAATCGCCAGAAATACCTGATTTGGTATAATACTTAGTCCAGCCCTCCACCAGCCCCTGAGGAAGGCACCATGATCACCCCCGAAAAGATCGAAGAATGGATCAAAGAAGCCGAGCAGCGCCCGTCTTCCGCCCCGCTGATCATCCAATTCATCGCCAACCGCTTGCGCGACCTGGCGGGGCGCAACGAAGAGCTGTTGGCGGAGAACATCGCCCTGCTCACCGGCAAGCGCGTCGAAGAATACCAGCAGCGCCTCGCCCACCTGGAATACCAGATCGAGCTGCTCAAGCGCCAGCTCAAAGGCGAGCTGAGCGAAGCCGACCTCGCCAGCCTGCCGCTCACCTCCGGTAAGCCAGCCCCCCTCCAGCCTCCCAGTCTATTGGTCTACAATGCCCTTGGCCAGATCCTCCGCCTGGAAATCCCCCTATCCCCTGACCCCTCGAACCCCTGGTTTACCATTGCCTCACCCCTCACCCCTGATCTCGAGCCTCCCCGCCTGCTCGCCGTCCCCGCCACCGAGGAGCTGCTCCTGGTCTTCACCTCCGGGCGCGCCGCCACCCTGCCCCTCTCCAGCCTGCCTCTCACCACCCCCGGCCCGGCCCTGGACTGGTCGCAAGCTGCCATCCCGGACGAGCCGCGCGCCGCCGAGCAGCTCGCCTGCCTGGTGCCCATCTCGCGCCTGGCGCTGGCGGATGTCTTCCTGCAGACCAGCCGCCGCGGCTATGCCAAAAAGATCAACACCTCGTTGGCGCCGTCCATTCTCGCCAACCACTTCATCGGCACCGGCATCCACCTGCCCGCCGACCGCACCTTTGCCATCGCGCTGAGCAAGAAAGACGACCGCCTGGCGCTGGTCAGCGCCGAAGGCTATATGCAGATTCTGGAGGTGCCCAGCCTGCCCACCGCCATCGAAGAGGTCATCCGCCTGGGCGTCAGCGACCACCTGGTAGCAGCCTTCGTCCCACAGCCCAAAAGCTCCATCCTGATCGCCACCCAGGTCGGCAAGCTGATCCACCGCACTGCGGACAGCCTGGAGACCGCCACCTCCTTCAAGACCAGAGGCCTGTCGCTGCTCTCACCAGCCCGCCGCGAGAAGGGTGTTCGCATCGTCGCCGCGACCCCCGCCGCGGACGGCGATTGGGCCGCCGCCCTCCACCTGGACGGCCAACTCACCCTGCACGCCGTCAAAGACCTCTTCGGCTCCGGCGTCATCCCCACCGCCTCCGAGCTGGTTGACGTGGTGGTCTACAGCCCATAAACATCCCCACCGCAGAGCCCGCTGAGATCGCGGAGAAAAACCTTTTTATCCACAGATTACACAGATTTTAATGATAGCTTTAATAAAACTCCGCGTTCTCTGCGCTCTCTGCGGTAAAATGCTCTTTCTCTGTGGTTCAAGCAATCTCCGCGTTCTCTGCGCTCTCTGCGGTAAAATGCTCTTTCTCTCCGGTCCAAGTATTCTCCGCGTTCTCTGCGCTCTCTGCGGTAAAATGTTTTTGTTCTTAAGATTAGTGTAGATTAGTGGATAACTCAATGTCCCTCAAAATCGGCCTCGACTTCGGCACCTCCAACTCCGGCGTCGCCATCCACGACGGCAAGCAGGTGCACCTGCTCCCCCTCGACCCCCAAAGCCCCCTGCCCGAGGTGGTCAAGACCATCCTCTACATCACCCGCGACTACCGCCCCTACATCGGGCAGCAGGCGGTCGAGCTGTACTACCAGCACAACGTCGGCCGCCTGCGCCATTTCGTCCCCAAGTGGGCGGGCGAGATCGACTACCGCGGCGCCGACATGCACTACGTGCGCGACATCTTCGTCATGGTCGATGAGCTCAAGCCCGGGCGCCTGCTGCAGTACCTCAAGACCGCCCTGCGCAAGGTCGGCGGCCCCGGCAGCTACACCGGCACGCACATCTTCGAGCGCTACTACGCCACGGCTGACCTGGTAGCACCTATCTCCGTGAGCTGAAAAAGCGCGCCGAAGCCCAGCTGGGCGAGCCGGTCACCGGCGTCACCCTGGGCCGCCCGGTGGAATTCTCGCCCGTGCCCGAGTACGACCGCCAGGCCGAGGCCATCCTGCGCCAGGCAGCGGAACTGGCTGGTTTCGAGCAAATTGACTTCGAGCTGGAACCGGTCGCCGCCGCCCTGTACTACGAACAGACCCTCACCCACCCCCAGAATGTGCTCATCTTCGACTTCGGCGGCGGCACGCTGGACATCGCCATCATGCGCCTGGGCGACAAGCGCCGCCAGGTGTACGCCAACGGCGGCATCGGCATCGCCGGCAGCGACTTCGACCGCGCCATCATCGAGTCCCGCCTGCTGCCCCACTTCGGCGCCGGTCAGGTGCACTACCCCAGGGAGGTCACCGAGCTGATCGAAGCCGTCCCCGACTGGATGGCGCTGCCCGAGCTGAGCACCCCGCAGGTCAAGCACAGCCTGGAGCAGGCGATCCTATCCGGCACTGCCCCCGCCCGCCTCAACACCCTCAAGGCGCTCATCTTCAACGACCTGGCCTTCAATTTCTACAACCAGGTGGAAGCCGCCAAGATCGCCCTCTCGGATCAGGGCGCCACCGTGATCCGCCTGGCCGAACACGGCCTGGACCTGTGGGAGCTGTATACCCGCCTGCAGTTCGAGCACGATATCCAGACTCCACGCCCAGCAAATTGAACAGGTAGTATTGGACACCGTGGCTGCCTCCGGGCTGGAGCCCGCCCAGATCGACGCCGTGGTCAAGACCGGCGGCTCATCCTCCATCCCCGCCTTCACCGAGATGCTCGGGCGCCTCTTCGACCCCAAGCGGGTGATCGCCTCCAACCCCTTCAGCAGCGTCACCGCGGGATTGGCGATCCGCGCCCGGCAAGGCAGCGCCTTCTAGCCCGCGCAGGCGGGCTTTGAGCCCTTGTGGCAGCGAATTCATTTGCCGGTCTTTGCACTCTCGTAGCAGCGAATTCATTCACCCGCCGTCGGAACCTCGAAAACAGCGGGACCGTCTAGAAACAACCACTTGCCAGCCCTAAAAGCAGCCCAAAGGGGCGGATTTAGAGAAAGACAAAAAACTGGCAGTCAACTAGCCGGCAGTTTTCGCATATGCTGAGCAATACAGACCAAACCCCACTCGGTTTTCACCTTTTCCAACCCCCTTAAGCTGAAACCTGCGGAAATGCATAGTGTATGGTTTAAATACGGGGGCGGCTGGTTTTCTTCTCTTACCCCCTATTGAATCACATTCAGGTAAAATTCAGCAAAATCGGTCAAATATCGTGTATGATATAAAAAAAGATCTTCTTTTCATGCTGCAATCATGAGGTACCTCCAATGAGTGAAAAAGAATTGAGCATCCTGGTGGTCGAGGATGACCCGGCGATCATGTCGCTGGTCTCGCTTGGTTTACGGTACGAGCATTATCACGTGATTTCGACCGATAACGGCCTGAAGGGCCTGCAGCTATTTGAGCAGACCAAGCCGGACCTGGTGATCCTGGACTGGCTGCTGCCCGGCATGGAAGGGATCCAGCTGTGCCGCCTGATTCGCGCTCAATCCGATGTCCCCATTATCATGGTCACCGCGCGCGACGCGATCCGTGACCGGGTCAATGGGTTGGAAACTGGCGCAGACGATTACATTGTCAAACCTTTTCACATCGATGAGTTAATCGCCCGGGTGCACGCCCGCCTCCGTCGCGACCATCCCGGGGATACGGCGCTGACCTTCCAGGACCTAAGCCTGGATGCGAAGACCCATGAAGTGTACCGCAGCCGCCACCCGATTGGATTAACCAGCACCGAGTTCAAATTATTAAATTATATGCTGCGCCATCCACGCCAGGTATTATCGAAAGAACAAATCCTGCAGGAAGTATGGGGATATGACTTTCTAGGGGATGCGAATATTGTGGAACAATATATCCGTTCGCTGCGTAAAAAATTGGGCCAACCGCCGCTCATCCAGACACTGCGCGGCATGGGTTATGTGCTTCGTGAGGGTGCAGAATGAAACTCAGGCTTTCGTTTCGTGGACTGATCATCATTTTATTTACCGGCGGTCTGGTGCTCTTGCTGGTCATGGTAGGTCTGCTGGTCTTTCGATTGCAGCAATCTTATCTGCTCAACCAGGCGCAAAAAAGCCTGGTTGATTTTGTCAAGGCAGGCGTAGACGAGCAATTTGGCAGCAGCTCTGATCTCACATTTCTGGCTTACCATTTAGCCGAGGATCTCCGGGTGTTGGGCGCGGATATGTTTATCCAGGATGCCAGTGGAAAGCCAGTTCCACCGTCGCTTGGCTTGGGTCCCTGGCTGAATACTGCTGAGCACCAGGCGGCGCGAGATGCGCGCCAGAGTAGTATGCAGATGATCGGGAGTGGTGCCCCTGCGCGGATTGTTTACCTGGCGCCCGTGGTCGATCAAAACGGTGTTGTCATCGGGAGCGTGGAAGCCAGCCTCTCCATGGCTGAAATCACCGACCAGCTAAACGCTCTGCGACGGTGGTTGACGCTGATCATTACCCTGGCATCTGTCCTGTCCGTGCTCGTCGCTCTGCTCGTTTCGGGGATCATCACCCGACCTATCCAGAGCCTGGTGGCAGCAGTTGAGCGTGTCAGGCAGGGTGATCTTGAGATACGCGCCCCTGTGTCGGAAGTTTACGAGGTAGGACAGCTGGCTGTCTCGTATAACCAGATGCTCGATCGCATCTCCGAGGATCTGCGAAACCAGGCTCGCCAGACGGAAAACATGCGCCGGTTTGCTGCGGATGCCTCCCATGAATTGCGCTCGCCGCTGTCGGTTTTCCGAAACAGCGTGGAGATTCTGGACAAAGCCTATCACCAGAACGACCAGAATCAAATCCCTGGCATCCTGGCGATGCTGCGGAAAGAGGTCGATTCGATGACCGCCCTGGTCGAGAACCTGCTTTTTCTGGCTCGTTTGGACCAGACTGAAGAAGCGGTTGAGGCCTCGCTTAATCCCGAAGAGATCGATCCATTCCCACTTCTGGAAGAAGTTTACGAACGCGCCCAGCTGCTGGCAGAAGGTCAGCACATTGAGCTGCTCTGGCCCAGGTGCGAAGTCCGACCGATCTGGGCTGATCGTGAAATGATCCGGCGGGCGCTTAATAACGTGGTCCAGAATGCCATCATCTACACGCCCGCCGGGAAGCAGATCACCTTGAGCCTGGAAATACAGGATGACTACTGCTGTTTTGTCGTAGAGGATCAGGGGATCGGCATTTCTTCAGACCAGTTACCCAAAATTCTGGAACGATTTTATCGCGGTGATGAATTGCGCAACCGCATGATCGCCGGAACCGGGTTGGGGCTGGCAATCGTTGCGGCAATCGTGGAGGTTCATGGGGGGGAAATACAGGTTGAGAGCGAGGTGAACCGCGGTACCCGCTTCCGGCTGATGTTCAAGCCGGTGGCGCCGCTCACCTAGCCCCAGGGCGTGATTATTCAGCAAACGTTCAGTCAACTTTCAGCCATTCTTCAGTTGGATCGATTATCCTTATCACAGGTAAGAATTACAAATAAGAATTAACGGTTCAAGAAAATCAAATAAAAAAAAGGATAATCAAAATGATCAAAAGAACATTCACCCTATTGTTAAGCGCCAGCATCATCAGCGCCGCCATGCTTTCCTTGGGCTTCGCCCTGATGCAAAAATTCTCGCCCGCACTGGCAGCCCCCCTGGAAGCGCTGGTCGTAGAAACACAAGCGCAGGTATCACCCGCCAGGGTCGTCACAGCGGAAGAAGCTCAACAGGTAGAAGATTTCAGCAGCTCGGAATCAGGGCTTGAGGTTTCTTCATCCTCCGTAAGCGAGTTTGAAGATTCAAGTGAATACCAGGGTTGGCAGAGCTTCTCAGTCTCTTCGATCACCTCAGCGACCACCGGTGTCGAGATCACGGTTGCCGAACTGCTTGCCAACCCGGAACAGTATCGCCACCAGGTTCTGATCCTGAGGGGTATCGCCACCAGCCTGAACGATGGCAAGATCCTGATCAACGATGGCACGGGTCAGGTCCTGGTAGAGGTCAAGGAAGAGCTGGTCGATTTTGCAGCCCTGGACGGACTGAGCCTGACACTGCTGGCGAAGGTCGATGAACTCGAGCAGCAGCTTCGAGTTTGAATTGGAAGCCTGCAGCATCGAATTCTGTGAACGGAACGATTGTCCTGGATGATGACTGCCAGGATGATGGCTCATCTGAAGACGACGACATGGATGATGACATGGACGACGATATGGACGATGACATGGATGACGACAGCGATGATGATAGCTCAGACGACAGCAACGATGACATGGATGATGACAGCTTCGATGACAGCTTCGATGACAGCAACGATGACAGCTCCGACGATAACTCCTAGTCGATTGCCTCAATCGTAAGTCAGTTATAAGATCAGGGTTCCATCCCTATAAGGTGGGGCTGTCCGAAAAAAAAGCTTCGGGCAGCCCCACCGCCACAGAAAAGATTAATCGTAGAGCGAACCCCCCCCTTGTGGGGGTTTCGCTCTACGATTAATTCCTCTTTGGATATCCTCGAGACTGCGTAGGAACGCGATAGCGAAGTCAATCTCCTACGGATACGACAAAATATCCGGCGAATGCCTCAACAAATAATCCAGCACGATCTGCCCGAACAGGTCGGTGTGCGTCTCGCGCAGCGCATGATCGGCGTTCGGCAGGATCGCCAGCTCGCCCTGGCACAGGTAGGTGTACATATCCAGCGCATCTTCCACCGCAAAGCTGTGATCGCGGTCACCCGCCACCAGCAGCACCGGCGCTTCGATGCCGCGCACATTCCTGGCCTTGTATTCCAGCGGGCTGAACCATAGGTGCGAGAGCTGCGTAAGCAAGGTCTTCCACTGCTCTTTCCCATGGGTAGCCCGCCAGTATTTCACTGCTTTGGGCATCTCCTGCTCGATCTTCGCAAAGTTCACCTGCCCGGCGCCTTCAATGCCGATCTCGCGGTATTCAGCCAGCGATTCTACGGACAGGCGATAGCCGGCAGCACCCACCACCAACGCCTGGACAGCATCCCGGTAGCGGATACCCATCTCCAGCGCAATATGCCCTCCATCCGACCAGCCGCACACTACCGGTCGCTCCAGGTCGACCGCCCGGCTGAACGCCAGCGTATCTTCGGCCATTAAACGATAGCTCAACCTGCCATCCGGGTTTTCTGTGTTCCCGTGGCCGCGGCAGTCAGGCGCCAGCACGTGAAAATAGCGCCCGAAGAATGGGATCAAAGAGCCCCATTCATCACTGGCGGCGGTCCCGCTGTGCAGCAGGATCAGCGGTGCCCCCATCCCGCACTCCCGGTAGAACATGCGCAGCCCGTTCGCCTGGATAAATTTTTCTTGCACCGTCACCGATTCGTAGGTTGAGTTCATCAAAGACCTCTCTGACCTGTACCTGCTTAACCTCACATATCATTGCGTGTAGGGGCGGGTCTGTACCATCATGATTTCTACGCCTGTAAGCGCCACATCTCATTCGAGACACTCAACGAACACCAATCGTAGTAACGATTTCAATCGTTACCGAAGCTATCTCCCATAGTCTATCATGAATTGAGCGAATTTTCACGGAATGAGATTATAATCAAAGCAACTCCTGGGTTGGGTGGGTGTTTTAGGTTTAGCATGCAGCCGTTTCCACTCGCAGTCGAAGACCTGTCTTTCCGCTACCGTGACCGCGCCACGCCGGCGATCCAGGACATTTCATTTTCTATCCAGCCGGGGGAGATCCTGCTGATTGCCGGAGCCAGCGGCTGCGGCAAGACCACCCTGATCCGCTGTGTCAATGGCCTGATCCCGCGCAGCTACAAAGGCGAGCGTGGCGGGCGCACCCTTATCCACGGGGAAGAGACCACCAGCTGGAGCCTGGCGCGCGTCTCCCAGCAGGTCGGCACCGTGCTGCAGGACCCCGAGCGGCAGATCCTGGGCTCGAAGGTGCTGCATGAAGTCGCCTTCGGGCTGGAAAACCTGGGCCTGCCGCGTGCCGAGATCCTGGAGCGCGCCGAAGCAGCCTTAGCCCTCTTGAAGATCAGTTCACCTGCGCGAGCGGGATACCTTCACCCTGTCCGGCGGTGAAAAGCAAAAATTGGCCCTCGCCGGCGTGCTTGCCATGCGCCCCAGCATCCTGCTGCTGGATGAGCCCCTCGCCAGCCTCGACCCTGCCAGCGCCCAGGAGACCCTCGCCATGGTGCGCATGCTGGCCGACCAGGGCATGGCGGTGCTGCTGGTCGAGCACCGCGTCGAAGATGTGCTCAACATCCGCCCCGACCGGGTGCTCTTCATGGCGGACGGGCGCATCCGCTACCTGGGCGACCTGGACGGCCTGAACGCCGCGGTCAACTACCACGAGATCAAGCTGCCCGCCGAGGTGATCATCCGCCGCGCCGCTGCCGAGCCCCCACCCCCGCCCCTGCGCCCCCTGCCCTCGGTCACCTTTGCTGCTCCGGCTGCCCATCCGCTGGTGCGTTTCGAGAACGTGGCCTTTGGATACGGCAGCGAGCAGGAAGTGCTGCACGGCATCAACCTGGAGATCCAGCGCGGCGATGTGATCGCCGTGCTTGGGCCGAACGGCGCCGGTAAGACCACCTTCGTCAAGCATGCCATTGGTCTGCTCAAGCCTCGCCACGGGCGGGTGCTGGTGGATGAGCGCGACACGCGCGACATCACCGTGGCGCAGATTGCCAGCACGCTGGGCTATGTCTTCCAGAGCCCCAGCCACATGCTCTTTGCCCCCACGGTGCATGAAGAACTGGCCTTCGGACCGACCAATCTTGAAACACCCCAAAGATCAGATCGCGCAGGAGGTGAAAGCAGGCCCTCGATACCGTCAACCTTTCGGACCAAGAAAAAGAACCCCCCTCTGGCCCTTTCGTTCGGGCAGCAAAAGCGGGTCAGCATCGCCGCCATCCTGGCGATGCGCTCGCGCATCCTGATCATGGATGAGCCGACCGCCGGTCAGGACTACTTCAACTACATGAACTTCATGGATGCCATCATCCAGATGCCCGGCTTTGAGGCCATCCTGTTCATCACCCACGACGTCGACCTGGCGGTCATTTACGCCAACCGGGTGCTGCTGATCGCCGACGGGCGGCTGGTGGCGGATGGCACCCCCCAGCAGGTGCTCAGCGACCAGCAGCGGCTGCACGACTGCCGCCTGGTGCCCACCTCGCTGCTGGCAGCAAATCTGAAATACTGGCCGCGCACCAATTCGTTCTTGCGCGCCGAAGCACTGGCGCATACCTGATCGAACCATTCTAAAGGAGAGAGAATATGAACAAAATCGTAGGTGTTCTGGTTGCCCTGCTCGTCGTCGCCGGCGATCATCGTCCTGGGTGTGTACTTCATCGACCCCAACCTGGATTTCCCGCCTGGATCGCGGCCTCCGTACCGCTGCGCTTCGCTCTTCGTCGCCATCGGCCTGCTGATCGCCTTCGCCGTATACTTCGCCACCCGCGCCAACAAAGCCTGGGACATCGGTACGCGTGAAGTGGTCTGGATGGCCATCGGCGCCGCCCTGTACGCCGTCTTCTCCTGGCTGTTCAACGGCACGGTTTTCGTGGTGCCTTCGCTCAGTCAGGTCTCTCTGCGCCCGGCGATCGCCATACCGATGTTCTTCGGCTATGCCTTCGGGCCGGTGGTCGGCTTCTTCTCCGGCGCGGTGGGCAACATGTTCGGCGATGCCCTGACCGGCTTCGGCCTCTCGCCGCAGTGGAGCATCGGCAACGGTCTGGTCGGCTTCATTGCCGGTCTGCCGCTGCTCTTCGCTAGCCGCAAGAAGAGCCTGGATACCGTGCTGTATCTTGGCGGCGCTCTGACCCTGATTGCCAGCCTCATCTATTTCCTCAACCGCGCCGAAGCCAATATGCTCTTCTACGATGTCGATAACGGCATCTTCGGCGATGCACAGATCAGCCCCTTTGCCGCCATTTCACTGCTCGTCGGCTTCCTCCTGGTAGTGATCGTGCGCTTCGTTTGGGGCAAGAATGAGGACATCGCCACCGCGGTCACCTGGAGCATGTTAGGCAACATCCTCGGCATCGGTTTTGCTGCCATCTCCGACATCTGGATCAACGGTTTCTCCCCGGCTGCCGCCATCGTCGGCGAATTCCTCCCCGCCGCCGGCCCCAACATGATCTTCGCCGCCATCCTGGTGCCCCTGCTGGTCGTCGCCTACGCCTCCGTCCGTAAGCAGTCGGGTACGGTAAGAAGTATTTGGATAACCTTTTCCTGGGAAGAAAGGGGATAGGGAAAAGGGATAGGGGCGTGCATGCACCCAGCCCTCTCCCCTAACCCCTGCCCCTCTCCCTTGGAAGAAAGGGGAAAGGGGATAAGGGATAGGGGCCTGACCGCACCCACCCCTCACCCCTAACCCCTAACCCCTCTCCCCTCCGGGGAAAGTGGAACGGAAAGGAACGGACATGCTCGTCACCTGGCGCTACCGCCAACGCAACTCGCTGATCCAGAAGTTTGACCCGCGTGCCTGGCTCATCTTCTACGCCTGCTTCCTGGTGTCGACGCTGTTCTTCTGGGACGTGCGTTTCCTGTCCCCCTTCCTGCTCATCGCCCTGGTCACTCTGCTGACCTCCGGGCTGACCTGGAAAGAGTTCCGCCGTCCCCTGCTGTTCATTGGCGGTTTTGTCACCATTTTTGCCGTGCTCACCTTCCTCACCGGGCGCGGCGGTACCGAGGTATACACAGAAGAGCACACGCTGCGCAGCCTGAAAGCCTCCTTCACCATCTTCGGCTGGCAGCCCGAGCTGAAGATCACCATCGAGCGCATCTTCTTCGCCATCAGCCAGTTCGCCCGCGTCTTCAGCATCTCGATCATGACCATCCTCATCCCCTACTCGCTCAACCCGGCGCTGTACGGCATCACCTTCAAGGGGCTGGGCCTGCCCGACAAGATCGCCTACGCCATGGACCTGACCATGCGCTTCATCCCCACCTTCGGGCGCGACTTCCAGCTCACCATGGACGCCCAGCGCGCCCGCGGCTACGAGCTGGACAAGCTCAGCGGCGGCCTCATCGCCCAGGTGCGCAAGCTGGGCCCGATCATCGTGCCGGTCACCATCCACGCCATCATCGGCAGCGAGGACATCATCGACGCCATGGACCTGCGCGCCTTCGGCATCGGCCCGCGCTCCTGGCTGATCGAGCTGCACTACCACACGCGCGACCATGCCCTGAAATACTTTGGCCTTGCCCTGCTGGCGCTCTCCCTGCTGGCAGTGATCCTCGGCTATGGCGCTTTCTGGGTACCTCCGGGGTTAATTCCATAGACAATCGCAGACCATTTCACCGCGGAGAGCGCTGAGATCGCAGAGAGATCTAAAAGCTTTTTACCGCCGAGAACGCTGAGATCGCAGAGTATTTACTTAAAATCTCAGCGTCTCCGCGGTGGAATCCCTTTCTCTTGTTCTAAATATCTCCGCGTTCTCTGCGTGCTCCGCGGTGAATATCTTTTTCTTTCTGTTTTTATTCTCCGCGTTCTCTGCGTGCTCCGCGGTGGAAATCCTTTTCTCTTTGTTCTAAATATCTCCGCGTTCTCTGCGTGCTCCGCGGTGAATATCTTTTTCTCTTAACCCCCGAAACGGGCTATAATAACCCCTCCCGTCCATGAAAACCTCGCCCGTCCCCGCCGCCTCGCTGCCTCACCCCTCCCAGGCCAAAGTCCTCCTGCGCAGTTTCAGCTACCTGCGCCTTCATTGGAAATTGACCGCCGGCGCATACCTGAGCATGCTGCTGATCGATGTCTTCAGCATGCTCAGCCCGCAGCTCATCCGCTGGGCGATCGACAAGGGCATCCGCCTGGGTGATTTCTCCCTGCTAACACTGGCAGTGCTGGGGCTGCTGGGCATGGTCGTCATTCGGGGCTTCTTCACCTATTTCCAGGGATTATGGACCGAGATCGCCTCGCAAAGCGTGGCCTACGACCTGCGCAACGAGCTGCAGCGCAAGATCACCCTGCTCTCCTTCTCCTTCCACGACCAATCCGAAGCCGGCGACCTGCTCTCGCGCGCCATCCAGGATGTCGAACGCATCCGCTTCCTCACCGGGCGCGCCTCCTTCCGCGTCATCGAAGGCGTGGTGCTGATGCTGTTCACCGCCATCGTCATGATCGGCATGAACCCACGCCTGGGCCTGCTCTCGGTGGCTTTCATGCCCTTCCTGGCGATGCAGTCCATCCGCTTCGGGCGCCACTTCCGCCCGCTCTCGTTCAAGATCCAGAAGCAGCTCGGGGCGTTGACCACGCGTGTCGAGCAGAATCTGCGCGGGGCACGCGTGGTGAAAACCTTCGCCCAGGGTGATGCCGAGATCGAGCGCTTCGAGCAGGAAAACCGGGAGTGGTTCGACCTTTCAGCCATGTCGGCCCGCCTGCAGTCGTTCAATATGCCGCTGCTGCACCTGATCGCCAACCTGAGCAGCGTGGGCATCCTGTGGTACGGCGGCACGCTGGTGATGAACAACCAGCTTACCCTCGGCGAGCTGGTCGCCTTCACCGCCTACATGGCCCAGCTCGTCTCGCCGGTGCGCTACCTGGGCATGATCCTGCCCGCCATCTCCATGGCCAGCGCCTCCGCTGAGCGCGTGTTCGAGATCCTCGACCAGATACCCGAGGTCGCCGAAGACCCCGCAGCCGTCGAGCTGGTGGTCAAGCAGGGCGAGGTGTGTTTCGAACACGTCTCCTTCTCCTACGGGCGGCATGCCTCGGTGCTCAAGGATATCATCTTCACCGCACAGCCCAACCAGGTGGTGGCGCTGCTCGGGCTGACCGGCTCGGGCAAATCCACCGTGGTCAACCTGATCCCCCGTTTTTACGACCCCACCGCCGGGCGCATCACCATCGACGGGGCAGACATCCGCGGCGTGACGCTCAACTCGCTGCGCAGCCAGATCGGCATGGTGCTGCAAGAGACCACCCTCTTCGCCGCCTCGATCCGCGAGAACATCACCTTTGGCCGCCCGGACGCCACCCAGGCGGAGATCGAGGCTGCCGCAAAGGCTGCCCAGGCGCACGACTTCATCCTGGCAACCGCCCAGGGCTACGACACCCGGGTCGGCGAACGTGGGATCACCCTTTCCGGCGGGCAGAAGCAGCGCCTGGCCATCGCCCGCGCCCTGCTCACCGACCCGCGCATCCTCATCCTCGACGACGCCACCTCCAGCGTGGACAGCGAGACCGAGCACCTGATCCAGCTAGCGCTGGAGCGGGTGATGCAGGGGCGCACCACCTTCGTCATCGCCCACCGCCTGAGCACCGTCCAGCAGGCGGACCTGATCCTGGTGCTGGACAAGGGCCGCATCGCCGCGCAGGGGGTGCACGCCGACCTGCTCAAGACTTCGCCGCTGTACCTTACCATCTACAACCAGCAGCTCAAGCCGAAAGCGGAGAAGAAAGGCTAAAATATGGGCTTCGGTATCGGCACCGGCGGACTTGGCATGGGACCTCGGGGTGCGCTGGACAAATTCTCCGGCGGCGAAGACAGTCGCGGGCAGGTGTTCAACCGGCGGGTGGTGGTGCGCCTGCTCGGATACCTGCGCCCCTACGCCCGCCAGATGCTGCTCGCCTTCAGCGCCATGCTGGTCGTCTCCGGGCTGACCCTGCTGACCCCCTACCTGCTCAAAGTCGCCATTGACGGGCCGATCACGCAGGGCGACCCTGCCGGCCTGCTGCGCATTGCCATCTATACCGCCGCCGCCTTCATCGGGCTGTATATCTCCACCGCCGTCCAGCAGTACTACCTCTCCTGGGTCGGGCAGCGCGTGCTGGCCAACCTGCGCAGCGACCTGTTCCACCACCTGCAGCGCCTCTCGCTCGGCTACCACGACACCCACATCGTCGGTGTGACCGTCTCACGCGTGATGAACGATGTCGCCACGATCAACGAGCTGCTCTCCCAGGGCATCATCACCCTGTTCGGCGACGCCCTGGTGCTGGTCGGCATCATCGTCATCATGCTCAACATGAGCCCGCGCCTGGCGCTGCTCACCTTCACCGTGTTACCCTTGATGATCCTGGTGACCATCTGGTTCTCCCGCCGGGCGCGCACCGCCTTCCGCGAGACGCGCACCCGGGTGGCGAGAGTGGTGGGCGACCTGGCGGAGGATATCGCCGGGGTGCGCGTCATCCAGGCCTTCGGGCAGGAAGTCCTCCACCCAGGAGCGCTTCAGCCAGGTGAACGAAGCCAACCGCATGGCCAACATCAACGCCATGTCGCTGTCCTTCATCTTCCTGCCGTCGATCGAATTCCTGGGGGTGCTGGCGACTGCCATCGTGCTGTGGTTTGGCGGGCGCATGGTCGGCGCAGCCGAGCTGCCGGTCACCCTGGGCGTGCTGGTCGCCTTCCTCTCCTATGTCACCCGCTTCTTCCAGCCGGTGCAGGAGCTCAGCCGTCTTTACACCACCCTGCAGTCTGCCATGGCGGGCGGCGAGCAGGTGCTCCGGCTGCTGGACACGCCCCCCGAAGTGCAGGACGCGCCCGGCGCAGCCGCCATGCCCCCGATCCATGGCGAGATCACCCTCGACCATGTCTGCTTCCAGTACCGCCCCGACCTGCCCGAGGTGCTGCACGACCTGTGCCTGACCATCCCCGAGGGGCAGACGGTGGCGCTGGTCGGCCCGACCGGCGCCGGCAAGACCTCCATCGGCAACCTGATCGCCCGCTTTTACGACGTCACCACCGGCGCGGTGTGCATCGACGGCGTAGACGTGCGCAGTGTCACCCAAAGCTCGCTGCACCGCCAGATCGGCCTGGTGCCCCAGGACTCCTTCCTCTTCTCCGGCACCCTCGCCGATAACATCCGCTTCGGTGACCCGGACGCTTCCATGGAGCTGGTCGAACGCGCCGCCCGCCTGGCCAATGCCCACGAGTTCATCGCCGGCAAGCCGGATGGCTACCAGACCCGCGTGCAGGAGGGCGCCGCCAACCTGTCCATCGGACAGCGCCAGCTGGTCTGCATCGCCCGCGCCCTGCTCACCGACCCGCGCATCCTCATCCTCGACGAAGCCACCTCCAACGTGGACAGCCTCACCGAAACCCTGATCCAGGAAGCGCTGCAGACCCTGCTCCAGGGGCGCACCGCCGTCGTCATCGCCCACCGCCTGAGCACCATCCGCCGCGCCGACCTGATCTGCGTCATCCAGGACGGTCGCATCGTCGAGCAAGGGCAGCACGACGAGCTGCTGCAACGTGGCGGCGTCTATACCGGGCTGTATGACCGCCTGGCGGGGGAAAAAACCGCAAATTAAAAACATTCTCCTGCTGGCCGGCCAACCAGCAGGAGAATGGAGGCGTGAATCGGATGGTTATTTAGGGGTGGTGGTGGTCGTTGGGGGGGTCGTTGTGGTGGTGGTTGTCGTTGTGACTATCGATTTCAGCGGCGCAGGGGCAAGGGGCTTCTGCGCGCCTTTCTTATTCTTCTTCGGCTTTCTTTTTTCTCTACCTTGCTTTGATTTTTCGCCCATCGTTTCTCTTCCTTTCTCCTGGCTCTACTGCCTTAAGGATGCGCTAAGTATAGTATATTTTTCGGATTTTATGTAGGGTTTCTCCCCTCTCCCTGCCAGGGAGAGGGGCTGGGGGTGAGGGCAGCCCCCCTCACGCCACCTCGCGCCGCATCATCGCCGCGCTGATCACGATCAGCACCGCGCTGATCCCCACCAGCACCGCCAGGTTGGGCCAGATCTCCGCCAGGCCCCAACCCTTGAGCATCACATCGCGCATGGCGTTGTTGGCGTAGTACAGCGGCATGACATAGGCGAACGGTCCCAGGTAGGCCGGCATATCGGCAACTGACCAGAATGTACCCCCGAGAAACACCTGTGGCAGGATCACCAGCGGGATGAACTGCAAAACCTGGAACTCGTTGCGGGCAAAGGCCGAGGCCAGGATGCCCATATTGACGCCCACGATCGCCAGCAGGGCGATGATCACAAACAGCAGCGCCAGGCTGCCGCGGTAGTGAATATTCAGCACCCACACGGTGAAAAACAGGATCACCGCCACCTGGATGAGAGCGAAAATGCCCAGCCCAGACATATACCCCAGCACGATCTCCGCCCGCGTCGCCGGCGTGGCTGCCAGGCGTTCCATCGTCCCCTGGGAGCGTTCGCGCAAGAAGGCCACGCAGGCCAGCAGAAAGACGAAGAACATCGCCAGCACAGCGATATACACCGGGGCGACGTAATCCATCGTATCGTACTCCTGCCCGCCGAACATGTAGCTCGCCTGCACGGTGACCGGCTGCGGTGTATCACCGCCAGCCGCCGCACCCCCGTTGAGACCGGCGCCCGCCAGTCCGGCCAGCGCCCGTGTGGCAGCCTGGACAACCTGAGCAGTGATCGCCATGCTGCGCGACGGGTCTGAGCCTTCCAGGCGCAGATCGAGAACCGCCTGGCGCGTGGCGGCAAAATTGGCGCTGAAATCGGAGGGTAGGACGATCACCGCCTGCACGCTGCCATCGCGCAAACTATCCTCGACCACCTCCGCTGTCAGATCGATGACCTCCAGGGTGTCGCTCGCCGCAAGCTCGTCCATGATGCGCTGCCCCAGGTTGACTGACCCGCTCAGCGGGGAGCTGATGCCCTGGTCCTGGTTGACCACCCCCAGGGGCACCCTGGCTGGCTCGGAGCGAAACAGAATGGCGCCCAGGGTGAGCACGAACATCGGCGCCACGAACAGCAGGGCGATGGTGCGCCGGTCACGCGTGAGCTGGCGGATCACGCGCCGGGCAATGGTCAGCACACGTTTACCGTTCACGGCAGGCCTCCTGCCGCACCTGCTGATGAAAACTGTAGAAAGGCTTCTTCCAGCGTCGCCGTACCCGCCGCGCGGCGCAGATCGGCGGCTGAGCCTTCGGCCAGCAGCCGCCCCTGGCGCAGGAAGCCCAGCCGGTCGCAGCGTTCAGCTTCGTCCATCACGTGGCTGGAGACGACCAGCGTCACGCCGCTATTGGCAAGCTGGCGGAAGTAAGACCAGAAGGTGGCGCGCAGTTGCGGGTCGACGCCCACCGTCGGCTCGTCGAGCAGCAGCAGCTGAGGGCGGTGGGCCAGCGCGCAGGCCAGCGAAGCCCGCTGGCGCATCCCGCCGGATAGGGTGCGCACCACACTCCCCGCCCGCTCGCTCAGGTCGACCAGCTCGATCACCTCGCTGATGCCGGCCCGCTCGCATCGCCCGCTGATCTCGGCGAAGAAGGCCACGTTCTCGCGCACGGACAGCTCTTCGTAGAGCGCGCTGACCTGCGTCATGTAGCCGACCTGGTCGAGCACCGCCTTGTCGGGCATCGTCTTACCCAGCAGGCGGATGCTGCCCGAGGTGCAGCGCAGCAGGCCGATGATCAAGCGGATCAGGGTCGTTTTACCGGAACCATTTGGGCCAAGCAGCCCGTAGATCTCGCCCTGGCGGATAGAGAGGCTCATGCCATCCACGGCACGGATCGCGCCGAAGTGCTTATGCACATCGGCGGCGGCAATCACGGGGTTGGGATCCAGGGTCTGTTCCACGCAGGGTAAGGGTAGGCTGGGAGGAGACAAGCTGTGCCCAGCCAACGCTCTGAGGATTATATCATGCGCCTGAATTAACCTCAGGTCACGGTACGTCCGCAGAACGCACCCGGCTGCGCCAGGACCGGTATGGCGACGGTCTGGACTGGTGAGGCGGCAGAAAGCTGGGGTGGTGGAAGAGGGCAGACGGGTGTGATGATAACCGATGGCGATACTTCATCATACCAACCTGCGAAAACGATTTATTCGCGGTAATTGGCGAATTAGCGGATACTTCATTAATATCCGTGACCGTTCCAAATTGACACGATCACGATAACCTATTGACTTTCACTCCCAGGAGTATATAATGAAATCAGGAGAAAATTAATATGAGAGCGAAAATCACGCTTGCTCTTGTGATGTTTTTCTTACTCAGTTGTAGCGTCTTTAGCCCGAAACCTACGCCCACTCCTCTCCCAACGATCACCCCCACGATTACGCTAACCCCTACTCCGACGCTGACACTCACTCCCACTCTGACACCCACTCCTACGCAGACACCCACCCCCACTGTGACGCCCACTCCCACGCAGACGCCCACTCCAACACAGACTTTCACCCCTACATTGACTCCGACAGCTACGATTACACCAACCCCGTTTGTTGGCGGCTCATGTGACAGTAGCACGATCCGCTTTGAGATGAACACTGAGACAGAACGAAGTGTCAATGCAGGGAATTACCCGGCTTGCTGCCGGATATATTGCCTGTGGGTTCCCGATGATGGCTCCAGTCTTACCATTGGAATATCCGACTTTGATGTCGACCTGGATATCTATGTGGATATGGATCTGACCGTGCTTGCTTTCGCTGATCACGGTATGTGGGAATCCAATGCTTATGGAACTGGTGATGAAAGTGTGTACATCAGCAACCCAGGCGGGCGGTACTATGTTCAGGTCTGCTCCTATGAGGGCTTGGCAAGCACATTTCTTCTCTTTAGTAATTTTACGCCATAGCTTTCTAAGCCGGGAGCGCGGGTAGGCAAACCAGGGCATAGGATTGTCTGGATAGCAGTCCGTCAATGTCTTGTGTACCAAGAATTGCCACCATTGCGGCGGCGAAACTATGGTATACTATTCCTTAATATCTGAAAACAGATAAAATTCCTCTGTTTACAACGCTGAGCCGGGGTAACACCCCGGCTTAATTTATGCAATAAGGATTAGAAGTGAGTTTCGAACAATTTAATTTTTCCCCGCAGATCAAGGCGGGAATCACCGCTGCGGGTTATACCACCCCCACACCCATCCAGAGCCAGGCAATCGCACCCCTCCTTGAGGGCCGCGACCTGCTGGGGCTCGCCCAGACCGGCACCGGCAAGACGGCAGCCTTTGCGCTGCCCATCCTGCAGCGGCTGCAGAACGGCCCGCGCGGCAAACTGCGCGTGCTCGTCCTCTCGCCCACCCGCGAGCTGGCTGAACAAACCCATACCACATTCAAGCAGCTGGGCAAGCAGACCGGCTTCCGCAGCTTGACCATCTACGGCGGCGTCAGCGCCGTGCCGCAGGTCAAAGGCCTGCGCGCCGGCGCTGGAGATCGCCGTCGCCTGCCCCGGTCGCCTGCTCGACCTGTACAACCAGAAAGCGCTCAACCTGAACTCGATCGAGATGCTCGTCATCGACGAGGCCGACCGCATGTTCGACATGGGCTTCCTGCCCGACATCCGCCGCATCCTCGCCGCGCTGCCCGCCCCTCGCCAGACCATGCTCTTCTCGGCAACCATGCCGCCGGAGATCCGCGGCCTGGCCGATGAGATGCTGCGCAACCCGGTGGTCGTCGATGTCGGCTCATCCCGCCCGCTCGAGACGATCAGCCACGCCATCTACCCCGTCGAGGCAGAGCGCAAGACCGAGCTGCTCATGCGGCTGCTGCCCCAGGCGGGCAGCGGGCAGGTGCTGGTCTTCACCCGCACCAAGTCCCGCGCCAAGCGCCTGGCCCAATCGCTGGAGAAATCCGGCCTGGCCGCCACCTCGCTGCAGGGCAACCTGTCGCAGAACCGCCGCCAGGAGGCGATGGACGACTTCCGGCGGGGTAAGGTGCAAGGTGCTGGTCGCGACCGACATCGCCGCTCGCGGCATCGACGTGCGCCAGATCTCGCATGTGATCAACTTCGACATGCCCGACACCGCCGACGCCTATACGCACCGCATCGGGCGCACCGGCCGCATGGCCGACGAAGGCACTGCCCTGACCCTGGTCACGCAAAGCGACGTCCCCATGCTGCGCACCATCGAGCGCGCCTTGGGCTACGATATCGAGCGCCGCCAGGTAGCCGGCTTTGAACATGAGCTGAGCACCCCCATCTTCCCCGCTCGCGGCGTGTCCTCCCGCACCTCCTCCCGCCCCTCCGCCCCATCGACCCCCCGCTCCTACACCCGCAACGGCATCGCCCCCTCCCGCCGTCGCTCGTACATCCCGGGTCGCTAGACATACATTCCTCCCGCAAGGGTAGCTAAAACCCAGGCTGAAGCAGCGCAACGCGCCGCCTCAGCCTGATTTATTTTCCACCTCAAGCCCTGACAATTCTGTACGGAGGGTTTCCATACCCGCCACACCCCGACCGCGTTGGTTGGCGTGCAACGCGCGCGCGTGGGTTGGGGGGCACCGGGGGACGCGCACGGGGGGAGGCAATGGGATTGAAACGGCGGCGTAGGGGCGGGTCTTTCTGCCAAGGGGGATAGCCTCCATGGACACGTCTGGCAAGGTATTCCAATCGATTATGACCCAGACCCGCCCTGTCCCGGCGAGGCGCGCATCCCGCGCCCAGGTTTCAACCGCCACCGGGGCGGGTCTCTCTGCTCAAGGGGTATAGCCCTCCATGGACACGTCTGGCCAGGCATTCCAATCGATTATGACCCAGACCCGCCCTGTCCTGGCGAGGCGCGCATCCCGCGCACGCGTGGGTTGGTCGGCGCCCCGCGGCACAAATACACCCTCCAATACACCCTTTGATAGTTGAACTCACCCCTCAAAAATTGCTAAAGTATAGCTGTTTCCCGCACAAGCCGGGCGTATATCTCACCAAGGACAGGAAAGGAGAGACCCGATGTCCGCAATCCTCGAAGCGTATAACCTCACCAAAAAGTTCGGCAATTTTGAGGCTGTCAAAGGGGTCAGCTTTACCGTCGAAGAAGGGGAAGTCTTCGGCCTGCTCGGCCCCAACGGCGCCGGCAAGACCACCACCATCTCCATGCTGACCACCGTTTTGAAACCCACCTCCGGCACCGCCCGCATCGGCGGCTACGACATCCTCCAGGACCCGATGAAGGTCAAAGACACCATCGGGCTGGTGCCGCAAGACCTGGCGCTCTACCCCACGCTGAGCGCCCGCACCAACCTCAACTTCTTCGGCAGCATCTACGGGCTGCGCGGCAAGGCGCTGGAAGAGCGCGTCGACGATGTGCTCGATATCGTTGCCCTCACCGACCGCCAAAAAGATGCCGTCGAAAAGTTCTCCGGCGGCATGAAGCGCCGGGTGAACATCGCCGCCGGGCTGGTGCACCACCCCCGCCTGCTCTTCCTGGATGAGCCCACCGTCGGCGTCGACCCGCAGTCCCGCAACCACATTTTCGAGAGCGTGCTCAAGCTCAACCGCGAAAGGGGCATGAGCATCATCTATACCAGCCACTACATGGAAGAGGTCGAGCTGCTCTGCAACCGGGTGGCGATCATCGATCAGGGCGTGATCATCGCCATGGACACGATCAAGAACCTGATCAATATGCTCGGCGGCGGGGTGATCCACGTCGGGCTGCGCCAGTTCGATGTGAAGCTGCTGGCGGAGATCGCCAAGCTGAGGGCGGTCAAGAGCGCTACGATCCTGCCCGCGCCGTCCGGATGGCAAAGAAGCGGCAGGGGTTGAAAAACCGGTTGGCGAGGCCGCGGAAGCAGTGACCATGGTCAAGGTGGAAGCGCTGCAAAGCCAGGAAGCGCTGGTCAACCTGATCCGCTACATCAACGATAAGGATCTGGCCATCGCCTCGATGGAGATCCTCGAGCCCAACCTGGAAAGCGTCTTCCTGCACCTGACCGGGAAGAAGCTGAGGGAGTGAGTGCGATGAACATCTGGAATTTCATCAAAAAGGATTGGGCGATCTTCTTCCGCGATCGTGGGGCGATGCTCTGGCTGTTCATCCTGCCCCTGGTCTTCATCGCCATTTTCGCCGGGCTGGCGCGGCATGTCCCTGGGCGGCTTCGAGCGGTGAAGAAGAGCAGGAGACCCGCACCCCCATCCCGGTGGTCAACCTGGACACCGAGGCGACTGCTGGCGGGGGATCTCATCGAGCCGACTGGACGAGGTGCAGGGTTTCCGGGTAGAGCTTTATGAAGCGGATGCTGCCGAGCAGGCAATCGAGCGCATCAAGATCAACCGCTACCTGCTCATCCCCGCAGATTTCACCGCCAAACTCTCCCAGGGCGAACGGGTCACCCTGACGGTGATCGTTCACCCGGATGCCGATTCCAGCTCCACGCAAACCCTGATCGATATTATCAGTGGTGTCGCCGACGACCTTTCATTGGAACTACAGATTCTGGATGGCATCTACAAGATGGGCGAGATGCAGGCGGATAACCCCGACGTGCAGAACACCTTCAATGCCGAGCGGGTCGCCCGCCAGGCCAGCGATCAGTTTGAGCTGGCGCGTACCCGGCCCCTGGTTGCCATAAACGAGCGGCCCCCAGATGTAGTCGAAGAAGCATCCCCGGAAATTGACCTCAGCTACACCTTCGTGCCGGGCATCTGTGTGCTGTTTGTCTTTCTCTCTTCCACCGCCGTGGCGCGCAGCCTGTTCGAAGAGCGCAAATCGGGCACCCTGCGCCGCCTGATGAGCGCGCCGCTCAGCCGGGCTACCTTGATGGCCGGCAAGATGGTGCCCATCTTCCTGCTCACCCTGATCCAGATCATCGTCATCTTCGCCGCCGGCGCCTTCTTGCTGCCCCTGCTCGGTTGGGGCACCCTGCCGATCGGCGAAAATCCATTCGCCTGGGCGGTCACTTCGATCATCATCGCCTTGTGCTCCACCTGCCTGGGCGTGCTCATCTCCACCCTGGCGCGCACCGAAGCACAGGTCAGCGGGATCAGCAATGCGCTGCTGTGGGTGGCGGGCTTCCTGGGTGGGGCGATTTTCCCCGCCGTCTTCTTGCAGCAGATACCCCTGATGAATATCGTGATGAAACTGGTACCCCAATCCTGGGCCATCACCGCCTATTATGACGTGCTGACCAGGGGCAAGGGGCTGGTGGATATCTGGCCTAATCTGTTGGTGCTGCTGGGCTTCTCGGTCGTCTTCTTCGCGATCGGGGTGCGCCGCTTCAAGTTCGAGTGAGGTGAGACGATGAAACCAAACCCAATTCGTGTTGCCCTTTCAACGGCCTGGAAAGACATGCAGGTGCTCTTCAGAGACCGTGGGCTGTTGGCGATCATCATCGGCTTACCCCTGGTCATGTCGGTGATGAACAGCTATGTCAACCAGCAGATGTCCGCCTCCAGTGAGGGAGTTACCTTCCCGGTCATCCTGGTGAACCAGGACAATGATCTCTACGGCAAGCAGATCGAGACCATCCTTAAAAGCATTGATGTGCTGGATATCACCTTCCTGGATTCACCCGCAGAAGCGGAAGATCAGGTGCGCAACAGCAAGGTGCTGGCAGCGATCATCCTTCCTTCCGAATCTGACCGAAGCGGTGAACAGCTATACCCAGGCGGAGGTCGAGGTGGTGATCGACCCGACCCAGCAGGAGTTTGCCAGCATCATCACCGCCATCATGAACGAGGTGGTAGGCCCGGTGGCGGTGCAGGGTGAGATTTCTTATGCCATCCGCACCTTGTTGAGCGAGATCCCGGCCTACCAGCAGGCGGATGCTGCCACCCAGAACGCAGTAGCCATGCAGAGCTTTGGTGTGCAGATGGCCCAGGTGCAGCAGTTGGCGGACGATCCCTGGGTGAGCATCGAATCCCGCACCTTGCAGGGCGAGGATGTGGTGATCCTCCCGGATAACATGTTCGCCTTGTTCGTGCCCGGCTTCGTGGTCATGTTTGCCTTCTTCATCGTCGGCGCCATGGGTGCAGAGCTGCTCCAGGAGCGCCAGCAGGGTTCGCTGCGCCGCTTGATGGCCGCGCCCATCCCCCGCTGGACGATCATCATCGCCAAAATGATGGCTTACATCGGGCTGGTGCTGGTGCAGGTGCTGATCATCTTCGGCGTCGCCAGCCTGTTCTTCCAGATGCCGCTGGGTAATTCAATGCTTGGGCTGCTGCTGGTGAGCGTGGTGCTGGGACTGACCTCCACCTCGCTGGGCGTGATGGTAGCCGCCTTGGCGCGCACGGACAAGCAGGCTGACTTCGATCGGCATGCTGCTGGGCTTTGTCCTGGCTGCGGTGGGCGGGTGCATGGTGATTGGCTCACCGGTGCCATTGTACAACCAGGGTGGCACGGTGCAGCTCATCTCCCGCCTCACCCCCCACGCCCACGCCCTGATCGCCTACGGCAAGCTGCTCAACGAAGGCGCCGGCGTGCTCGACGTCCTGCCCCAGGTCGGCATCCTGCTGGCCTTTTCGGTTGTGTTCTTCGGCATCGCGGTGTGGAGGTTCAGGTTTGAGCAGTAGGGAAGAGCCTTCACACAGATAAACACAGATAGGAGCGGATGAACACAGATATTTGATAGGAAAAAAATAAAATTCTGGTAGGGGCGGGTCTGAGACCCGCCCCCTTCTCGCTCATGAAGAGCCACCCCATTGTAGTAACGACTTCAGTTGTTACCTTACCCCTCAAACCACTGAAAAATCGCAATAATATAACTCGACCGCGTCGTCAATTGCCGCAGCTCTCCCCGGCTGATCTTCCCCTCTTTGAAATCCCCCCAATGCTTCCACACCGCCTCGAAATCATCCTTCGGGATGCGCACGAACCCCTTCGCCCGCGGCGGCGCCACCGTGATCGCCTCCGCCTCCACGCTCACAATGGTGGTCGCCTCCCCCCGCTCAGCCCCCGGCGCGCTGATCTTGCGCCCCGCGCGCAAGGATGTCAATGTGCTCCATACACTTCGAAAGGCGGTCATAGGCTCGGTCTCCTCGGCTATCAGGTTGCAAGATTTATTCCCAACTCACCTCCCTCGAAGCCATCGGCCTGCTGACCTACACCCCCCCGACCCCTCCCTCCTCACCGTCATCAACAACCGCAACATCCTCGCCGTCTGGAACCAAACCCTACAACTCCTCCAGCTCGACATAGCCAGTTACCCGCCCCCATCGGCCCCCTGCTGCCTGTCCGCCTGACCCTTACCAGGACTGGACTTTCACCAGCAAGCAGACGATGGCTTTTCAGGACACACCAAGCTGTGTTGGGTAGCTTCTTTGTAGATGTTTTTATGGTTCTATTGAGTACCAATAATTGCCGCTTTGATCTTTGAGTATTGTTATGGTTTTTTGATATTGGTAATTATAGAGGAGAAGACCAGGAATGGTTCTATCCAGATATTTACCGTTTACCATGTCAAATGTGAACTCAGTATTTATTTGGTCTTCTTGATCTACAACGGACAGTATGCGAATCCACAAAGATTTAAAACCAGATACTTTCCGTAAAGTTCGATCACGGATTAGATTTCCTGTTATATCCTCTCGAAATCCAACTTCAGGATTTTGATCTGTTGGAGTTAATTCCGACAATGCCTCCTTCAGGCACTCTTCTAAAGTCTTCGGCTGAATGCTCACCCTAAAGTTTGCTCCTTCGCACTTACTGCACTCAATCGAATCTTCTAGCCCCCCAGGTCTATATGAACCTTTGGCGCTTAGAAACGCGAATTCGGTTGCAGATGTCTTTTTCAATGTTACTGGTGCTTCACAGTTGGTACAAATAAGTTTTATACTGTAGGTAGGGCTCCATTTTTCTTTCCGTGCCTGTAAGATGAGCTTATTTACGACTGAAGCAGCCTTGGTGCCAGTGATAATCAGATCTTCTCCAGGTGGGCTTTTCTTAGAAGTTGTAGGCGGTATGGATTCTTTTCCGCCAAAAAGATTACGAATGAAGTTCATTTTTTCTTTCCCTTTCGTAAAACATATGTTTCCTAAGATTATTGGTTCAGCCACACAACGGTTTGCGTTACCTGCGTGTGGGCGGGCGTGGACAAGGTTTGGGAGCAGGATTCCGCTTGGGCGTAGAAAATGCTCGAAAATACCGCAGAATCCCACACGTCAGGTGCACGTTTTGTTGGGCGGTTTAAGACCAAACAAAACTCTACTGCTGGCTAATTTTCCAACGTTGGCTAAAACAATCAAGTCCAAATTCACCATTCAGTCCGATCTCGTTTGGCCACAAAACTTCATCAAGAACCACAGGCCATATTTGAAGCGTAATTTTTTCCCAAGGACCTAGCTGAAAATCTCCAATCAAGGTCAGATCTTCGTAATTGGACTTATCTAATTTACCACTAAATATTTGTATGGCAAGAGGTCCAAAACCCAGAGTGGTTACATAAGACTTCACTTGGTCATTTGTCTCCGCCGTATTATCACTTAGGTCGTGTGCAGAACAGAATAGGCCTGTCCAATCAACACTCTTGGCAATCCATATCGATGTGTAGATGGGCAATTGAAATGATTCTCGGAAAGATTTTCGTTCATCAGACGTGAAAAAGCAATGCGATTTAAAACGAAGTGCTTCATAGACCATAGCACTCTTACATATCCAAGTTGCTAGCGTCGTTTGATCATTATGAGCGAGTGCTACTTTATTTTCAAGGAAAAAGCGTTCTATTATTGGCTTAGCACGATTCTCTAAATCACTCATCCAGCCATTATTGCACTTTTGGCACACACAACCAATTCTAAGTGGATATTTACCGGCTCGCCAATTGTTGAGTTTGAGCTTCCCACGCTGACCTTCTATAATGCCTGTTTTGTCATTTCCAAGATGCTTAACAAGCCAAAGTGGCCAAGCATCTTCTTTGCTATTAACTACTTCACCACAGAAAATACAGGATCTCATTGCAAATTATTAATCCAATCATTCATACGGCACAACTGCCCAACGATTTAAGGATTGATGTGGCGATCAGGGTCCATGCTGAAGCCCGGTTCACTTCGTCTCCCCCATCGGTCTCCTGCTACCTGGCGGCCTGACCCTTACCAGGACTGGACTTCCACCAGCTAGCAAACGATGACCTTTCAGAACACACCACGCTTTGTTGGCTGGCCTCATTGTTGATAGACTCCCCTACTCCCCACCGAGCATTTTGCGGATGAAGCGTCCTAGCCGGTAGGCAAAACTGCCTTCAGGATCCTTTCGTTCGCTTTCCACCTGTTTTGGTTCCTCTACCGCTTTCTCAGGAACACCGGGCGTCTTTCCTCTTGCCAATGATACGGAAAAAAAGACTATACCTGTGATTATTGCAATACATCCGCCTGTGCCGTTATCTGCCCATATCCGAAACACGAAACAAAACAACAAATACAGTAAATAACCAAGAAATAAACCTTGAACGCCTCGGAAAATGGCTTTTCCCATAGAACACGCTCCGTTTTGAATAAGAGTTTTCTCTGGTTCGTAGCGACATGTCGGTCAGGTATGGGGGTTTGGATATCATTGTTTCATAGTTCGTAGAGGTTGGATTGAGGGCGAACCTTTATTCTACATCACCAATTATTACCCCGCCCGAAACCCAACCTCCCGCCATCCGCCGTAGTGGCGCATGGCATCCGCCCCCGCCCTCCCCCGCACCTAAGCCGGGTTTACCCGGCGCCGCCCCTAGCCCGGGCATTTATGCCCGGCGACTTCCGGTCGCCCCCCTCTCCCCGCAAGGGAGCCTGTCCTGAGGAACGAAGGAAGGGGCTGGGGTGAGGGTCCGCCCCCCTCCCCCATTTTGGGGGAGGGGCCGGGGGTGAGGGTCACCCATACGAACAGCAATAATCCACCACGCCTTTCAGCCGCAGCTTGAACGACGCATTCCCCGGCACCGCGAACGACTCCCCCGCCCGGAAGGTTTGCCAGGCATCGCTCCCCGGCAGCAGCACCTCCATCTCCCCGTTCAGCAGCTCCATCATCTCCGCCGCCCCGGTGCCGAATTCGTAATTGCCGGGCAGCATGAAGCCCAGCGTCTTGCGCGTCCCATCCGCGAAGAGCACCGTCCGGCTGGTGACTTTGCCCTCAAAATACACGTTCGCCTTCTTGATCAGGGTTACATTCTCAAAACGGTCGTCAGACATAAGCCTCCTCCTCAATCCAGGCATTTTCCTTGCATCAAGATCACATAACGAGTATAGCATGAACAGCCCGTTCTCATCCGCTAATCCGTTATCCATCCGTCCACCAACCTGCCTGCCTCCCTTATAACAATTCGTAAAATTCGTCCATTCGTTAAATTCGTACTAATCCTTCACTACCGTCTCACATGATCTTTGCCGAATAATACGGTAAAATATCTCCAAATACAGGAGCCTCCCATATGCCCCACACTGATCTTCAAACCATCTTCACCACCCTCCGCCCCCTGCTCGCCCGCTACCAGCCCCCCCTGGCCTCCAAACACGACGACGCCCGCTATTTTGATCTCTGGTCGTTCAAGGACCTTGTCATCGAAGGCCGCAGGCGCAAAGAGGTCGCCTTCGCCGCGCTGATCATCCAGAAAAGCTACGTCGGCTTCTACTTCATGCCCGTCTACTCGGATGCTGAGATGAAGGTTTTCTTCAAACCGGAGCTGTTAAGCTGCCTGAAGGGCAAATCCTGCTTCCACATCAAGAAGCTGGATGCCGAGCTGCTCTCCCAGATCGACGCCGCCCTGCAGGCCGGCTATGTGTTATACCAGCACAAGGGCTGGATCTGAGCGGTGCACATCCAGGCGACCACCCGCCAATCCTATCGCCAGGCTGCCCGGGTGCTGGCGCGCGCCTTCCTCGCTGAGCCGGTCAGCCAGCGCGTCTGATCGCCGCCTGACATCGGCCAAACTGCTCAAAAACCTGACCCTCGACTTCACCGGTGAGCTGGCAGTGTGCCTGCGGCGGGGGGAACCCCTTGAGCTGCGCCAGGATGGCGCCATTGCTGCCGCGGCGGTGCTCTACCCGCCCGGCGCCTACCCACTGCCCTGGTTTGATGAATTGCAGGTCACGCTCACCTCGGTAGTTGGACACTCCCGTTACGACCGGCGCGCCTGGCAGGATTGGTTGGCTGAGGTGGGGAAACATCACCCCCATACCCCCCATTATTACCTGGAATACCTCGGCGTGGAGCCTGCCTTCCAGGGGCAAGGGCTGGGTTCTCACCTGTTGGCTGAGCTGACCCGCCGGGCTGACCGGGCTGGTGCAGGTTGTTACCTGGAAACCGCCACGGAGCGCAACCTGCCGCTCTACCAGCGTTTTGGCTTCCAGGTAACTGCACAAAAAGAGATCATCGGCCTCCCGGCCTGGTTCCTCTGGCGTCCCGCCCACTAACTTTCCTGCTGTGTCCTACATGTTTCCCGGTATATCCGCTAATCCGCTACTTATCCGTTTACCAATCTATCTCCATCTTCTATCCACTTCGCATTTCACAAGTTGCCTTAAAAACCTTTGTGCTCCTTCGTGTCCTTAGTGTCCTTTGTGTTTCCAGGTTTTAACCTCTCCCCCCTCCCTGCAGGGAGGCCGGGGTAGGTCGCCCCCCTCCGGGAGGGGTCGGGGGTAGGTCTGCTTTACTCCGGCACCCCATCCAGCACCGCCCTCATCGTCTGGCGGTATGCCTGGAAGGCCGCCCGCCCCTGCGCCGTCAGCCGCAGCATGGTGTTGGGCCGCTTGCCCTTGAAGGATTTCTCCACTTCGATGTAGCCCGCCTCCTCCAGCTTGCTCATATGCGCCGACAGGTTGCCCCAGGTCAGCCCGGTCTGGTTCATCAGGAAGGTGAAGTCGGCGCTATCGACCACGTACAGCACCGCCATCAGCATCAGGCGCCCAGGCTCGTGCACCATCCGGTCGATCCCACCCAGGGATGACATGTCCTGGTGAGCGCTGCTCTCAGTCATGGCGCACCTCCGCCGGGGGCAGCGGGTGCTGGCGCAGAAAGCGGATGAACAGCACCACGCCGGGGATCAGGATCAGCAGCGAGGCGGCGATCAGGTAGACCGCCTCCCCAAACCAGACCAGCGCAAACACTGCCAGCGATAGCATGAAGGCGATGTAATAGCCGCGGTGGAAGTCGGTGAAGAAGGCGATCAGGAGCATGCTGGGACCAACGAACAGCGCTGCGATAGCTGCCACCAACAAGCGCCCATAATCAGGATCGGAGAGTTCCAAACCCAACTGTCTGGCCCAATCCGGGTGGCTCCTCGAGAGTGCCGTGCCGGCGACGAATAAGACCTGGAGCAGAACGATGCCCGCGAGAATTATCGCCATGGTCAGCGAGCGCCGCCGGCGCTGCGCCCCGAACTTGACCTGCCCCAGCCGCGGCGTTGTCAGGTATTTCTTCCCGACCCAGAAGATCGTGCCGAAAACCAACATGCCGAGCATGTAAAGCACCAGGCGCTGTGGGGTGAAGTTCTCTCCATCATCAGCATTTGCAAACACGGTCATACTCATCACGATCCCGCCGATATAGATATCCCACAAGCCATCCTGGTGGGTAGCGCGGAAGGCTTTCCGTTCGATTTCTTTCAGGTTGAGTGAGGTAGACATAGGTATCTCCTTTGTTATATATATTACTTTGCGCCACAAAGTTATTTATATTATACAGAAAATATCGCACGAGTCAAGAGGCAATTTTCCAATTCCCCCTTCGTAGGGGCGGGTTTGTGTCACCAGTATCCACCTGCTCGCCCGCACCACCTCTGCCCCCATGCCTATCCCAACCAATACCAAGACCCGCCCTTACTGTGCCGGCACGCCCCCCCTGCCTTGCCATGTGTGAATGCAAATTGGAAACATTAGAAATAGGTTGGAATTTGTAATAATACATATTTATGCAATTAATTCACGCAAAATTCACGCTGTGGTCACGTGCTTTTTCTATAATACATTCATATACAAATCAGATTCTGGGGAGGGCAAGGAAGGAGGAAACAGGAACACGATAAACACTTGCATGGCGAAAACCTCCAGGAGAGCGTGGGGGAGTATCGTGAACCATCACGATACTCAAAACTGGTAAAAATCAAATAGGGCCTAATAGGAGGGCCAGAAAGAGAAGGGTAATTATGAACATTCGTCATTCGTTCCGCATAACAGTAGTGATCCTGATCGCAGCCATCCTGATCAGCGTGATGGCAATCGATGCCCCGGCAGCGCGAGCGCTTGCCCGGCACGATGGACCCGGCATGTGGAGCTTCCCCCACCCGCCCGGATGGAGCCAGCACAATGGCGTCGCCCGCTATGACGGCCCCGGGCATTGGACCCAACCGCCTGGATGGAGCCAGCACAATGGCGTCGCCCGCTATGACGGCCCGGGTCATTGGACCCAACCGCCCGGCTGGAGCCAGCACAATGGCGTTGCCCGCTACGACGGCCCCGGTCATTGGACCCAACCGCCCGGCTGGAGCCAGCACAATGGCGTCGCCCGCTATGACGGCCCGGGTCATTGGACCCAACCGCCCGGCTGGAGCCAACACAATGGTGTCGCCCGCTATGACGGCCCGGGTCATTGGACCCAACCGCCCGGCTGGAGCCAGCACAATGGCGTTGCCCGTTACGACGGCCCCGGTCACTGGACCCAACCACCAGGCTGGAGCCAGCACAATGGCGTCGCCCGCTATGATGGCCCCGGCCATTGGACTCAACCGCCCGGCTGGTCGCAAGTCTGAACCGGGGTTCATCCAATCAAAGCGCGCTTCGCAAAAAGGGGACATCTGCGAAGCGCAAATTTTTTAAGAGTGAAAAAATAGTTTTATCCTCGGACAGTCTAACCGGCCAGCTGCGCCCGGTAAGTCTCCAGGTCTTCGGCCGGCTGGGGATACTCCATCTTCAGCTCCTTCAGCGTATCCACCAGCGCCGCCGCGATGACCAGGTCGCGGTACCACTTTTTATTCGCCGGCACGATGATCCAGGGTGCCCATGCCTGGCTGGTCTTGCTCAGCACATCCTCATACGCCTTCTCGTACTTTCCCCACAGCTCCCGCTCCTTCAGATCGCCGGGGTTGAACTTCCAGCGCTTGTCAGGCTCATCCAGCCGCGCCAGCAGGCGCTCGCGCTGCTCCTCCGCGTCGATGTGCAGGAAAAACTTCAAAATGGTGGTACCTTCCTCCGCCAGCAGCCGCTCGAAAGCGTTGATCTGCTCGTAGCGCCGCTTCCACTGCTCGTCGGGCACCAGGTTGTGCACTCGCACCACCAGCACATCCTCGTAGTGGCTGCGGTTGAAGATGACCATCTCGCCCGCGCGCCGGTACCTGCTGGTGGACGCGCCACAGGTAATCGTGCGCCAGCTCGGGGGCAGTGGGCACCTTGAAAGCGGCGACGCGCACCCCCTGCGGGTTGACCCCCTCGAATACCCGGCGGATCACGCCGTCTTTGCCGCTGGTGTCCATGCCCTGCAGCACGATCAGCAGCTTGTGCTTGCCCTCGGCAAAGAGCAGCTCCTGCAGCGTTTCCAGCTCGGCGTTGATCTGCTGCACGCGCGCCAGCGCCGCCTCTTTGTCGCCTTTCCAGGAGGGGGTTTCAGCCGGGTCCCACTCGGACAGGTTGATGGACTGGTCTGGTTTGACCAGGTAGCGCTTCCAATTGATATCTGTCATATGCTGTTCCTTTCGTTTGAGAGCCTGCACCACAGAGAGAATATAGCAATTCTAACCCGAAAAGCATGAAAAAAATTGACCAGACCCGGAATTCGTAGGGGCGGGTCTGTACCAGCAGGGCCTATTTGCCTGAAAACGCCTTCTCTGGCCCCGTACCTGTGTCAATTAGAGCAAAGACCCGCCCTCTTGCATCTGACCGCCAGGCTTATGCATCAAACCCTGCAGGCAACCTGCGCCTTTCGAGCAAAACCCGCCCGCCTGTCGCTAAATTCATAGTAAAATACTGCATATCCAAAAAGGAGGCCTTTTATGCTCGTTGGTCAAAGAATGTCTCGTCCGGTTATTTCCATCTCTCCCGATCTGCCCATCACCGAAGCGTTATCCCTGCTCAAGCGGGACAACATCCGTCGCGCCCCGGTGGTCAAGCGTGGCAAGCTGGTTGGGATCGTTACCATCGCCGATATTATGAACGCCTCGCCTTCCCAGGCGACCTCGCTCAGCATCTGGGAGGTCAACTACCTGGTATCGAAGATCACCGTGAATGATGTCATGACCAAGGATGTGGTCACCGTGCCAGAAGATATGCCCATCGAAGATGCTGCCCGCCTGATGGCCGACACCAAGATCGGCGGGCTGCCGGTAATGCGCGGCAAGGAAATCGTCGGTATGATCACCGAAACCGACCTGTTCAAGATCTTCCTCGAGATGATGGGGGCGCGGCAGGTGGGGCTGCGGGCGAGCTTCCTGGTGCCCAACCAGGCGGGCGAGCTGGCAAAGGTTAGCAAGCTGGTGTATAAGAGCGGTGGGAACATCCTGTCTTTGGGCACCTTTGCCGGGGAGAGCCCGTCCAATGTGCTGGTGACGATGAAAATCGAGGGCATTGAGCAGGACGCGCTGCGCAGCCTGCTCGAGCCAATAGTGCTGGAGATCCAGGATATCCGCATCTGCTGAGTTCAAGTTAAGCTTTCAATCCCTCCAACAACCGGTGGTACAGGTTGTTTGTTGAAGTGAGTGGCTCTATGCCGATCTCACTGGCGAGCAGTTCTTTTAATTCTTGATATTGGCGCGCCAGTCCAGCCCGATCGCCCAGTGCAGCATAGGCGCACATTGCCTGGCAGTGTAAATCCTCAACCAGATTGTCCACCCGTAAAGCCCGTTGCAGCAATTCTAAGGAATGTGTATAGCGCGCATGGGTGAAATGAAAATCTGAAAGGACGCGCAGGGATTCCAGATAAGCACGGCTCAGGCGCCGGCGTTCGGGCAGCAGCCAATCGTAATACAAATTTTGCAGGTATTCACCCTGATACAGGTTGATCGTGTGTTCATACCAGTGGGCAGCCATTTCATCCTCATTGGCGGCATGGGCTTTGGCAAGCGCGGCATCAAACTCATCCACGTCAATATTAAAACGGGGGCGATCAAGCCAGTACTCCCCTGCCTCAACAAAGACAAAACGCAGCGTTGAATTACCAGTTTTAAGCGCACTGCGCAGGCGGGAGAGGGCAGTGTGAAAGGCAGTCAGCCCACGCCCCGGTTTCTCAACCCAGACACCATCGAATATTCTTTCGGCCGGAATGCGATCGCTGCGAAAGGTGACAAAGTAAGCTAACAGGTCGCGCGCTTTGGTGGAAACCCAGCGCTCCTGTGGGATGTCAGCACCATTCACCAGCACACGCAGATTACCCAGGCATTTCACAACAATCGTTGATTGAGCCACAGACACAGTGGTTGCCTTATGCCGTTTACCAGGGATGAGCTCGCGCACCCGTTCCAGGAAAGGGGAGTACTCTCCTGCAGCAGCAAGGGCATTACAAACTACCTTCGTGCGCTCGCCCTGGTCCAGGAATAATTGGATCGCGCGCGTGTGTTCAAGCAAGGTATGTGCCGCCCGGGCGTGCATCAGCCCTGTTTCTACGCGACCGGTTACAAGATGAATATAAGCCAGGCCAAAATGTACCATCCCAAGCGGAATGTTGAACTGACGGCGTTTACCTGTCTGGAGCAGCGTGTCGAACAGTTTTTCCGCACGGCTTAACTGATATTTCTCTAAGGCCACATCCGCCATAACACTCTGGCATTGAAAAGCCTCATAGGTATCAGGGTTTCCAGTAAATGCCCATAGAGCTCCTTCGATGAGCTGCCAGGCCTCATCCACCCGCCCCTGGCTGGAGAGGTTGTAGGTTAGATAGCTGGTAGCCATCAGCTGCTCATGGGCGGCAATCCCAAGTCGTTGAGCTAACTCTACCGACTGGCGTAAAGCAGCTTCGGCGCGGGCGGTTTCACCTAAGCGCGTAAGCACATTCCCTAAAGCAGTATAGGCGGCGGGCAGAAGCTCGGCAAGGTGCAGGGTTTGCGAAATTTCCAACCCGCGTTCGGCGTAGCGCAGGGCGGTCTCGAACTCACGCCAGTAGAGGTGGGGAGTGACCAACAAGATATAGATTTGGGCGGCAATTGGAGAGAGGTCGTCATGCACAAGATATAGAGCCTCCTGGCAGTAGTTCACGGCAGCTTGCGGATCGCCATGCCACCAGCAGATCTGGCCAAGCGACTGTAAGAATCCTGCCCGGGCGAGGGGTGAAACTGTCTCACCTGCCAGGCGGGTTTCTTCAACCGCTTGTTCAGCCAGGAAGCGTCCTTGATCCATACCCATGAGAAAACCCGTGCTTTTGGCGAGTGCCATTAAAGCATCGGCTCGGGCGGGGTGATCATTGGCCGGAGCAGATTCCAGGGCTTGGGTTGCCAACCTCTCGGCCTGGCGGTAGTTGCCCTGGGCGCGATTTACTTCGGCCAGGCGGGTCTGAGTACGGCTGATCCCAGAGAGGTTGCCCTGAATAGTGAAGGCTGCACGTGCATCCTCGTAGGCTGAGATAGCCAATCCAGCCATGCCCAGCCGGCGGTGAGCGTTGCCATGCTGAAGCAGCAGTTCAGGGTGATCATGCAAAACCTCGCCAGGCAGCATACTGATATAACGATGCAGCACTTCGACTCGACCACGCTCGACATAATCCGAGGCAAAAGCCAGCATCACCTTGGCTGCCTCCGCATAATAGCCGGCATTGGCATAGTGCAAAAACGCCGCCTCCCACTCGCATAAGGATTCAAAGTAATGCCCGGCGATATTTTCAACCTGCTGGTACTCTTCTGCTCGCTCGGCGTGAAACTTGCTGAGCAGGAACTCACGGAACAGCGTGTGGTAGCGAAACCAGCGGCGTTGAGGGTCAATGCTGGTGAGGAAGAGATTCTGTTTCTCGATTTCTTCCAGGATCGTTTGTGCCTGGTGAATGCCGGCTACTGCACTGCACGCAGCAGAATCCATCTGGTTGAGCACTGAGGTACGGAGTAGGAACTCCTGCCAGACCTCCGGCTGGCGGTGGAAAACCTCATCAGCCAGGTAGTCAAAAACAAAACGGTGTGATCCGCTTAGACCGGCGATCACCTGGCGGGCGGACTCGACATCACGGCCTGTCAGAGATGAACGCACGATCTGTAATACTGCAGCCCAGCCTTCTGTTTTTTCGATCAGCAGGCTGAGGCTCTCAGCGGAAATTGCTGACCTCTCGTGGCTGATATAAGCGGATACCTCATCATCCCGAAAGCGCAGATCGTTTGCCCTCAGCTCGGCAAGCAGGCCGCGGGCACGTAAGCGCGCCAGCTTCAGCGGTGGCTCAGCCCGAGAAGAGATCACCACTGCCATGCCTGGTGGACCGTTTTCTAGCAAGGAATTGATCAACCGGTGAACGGCAGGACCGGTGATGTAGTGATAATCTTCCAGCACGATCAGCCAAGGCGCAGTATAAGCTTCGGTCAGCTCGTTGATCAACACATTGAGAACCCGCTGGTGGGAGATGACCGGTTCCGGGTTTTCAAGCAAGGATTGGGCGGTCTGCCCGAGTGTGGTAGGCAGAAATTCTGACACCGGGGGCATGCGCCGAATAGCCTCAATGACGCCAGTCAGAAAGACCGTTGGGTCGCTGTCGCCTGCATCGAGCTGATACCAGGCGAAGGGCAGCGTCGTGGTCGAGATAAAATCAGCCAGCAAAGTGGTTTTTCCGTACCCCGGCGGCGCAGAGATCAATATCAACCGCTTATCGACCTGATCAGCCATCCAGGTGGTTAACTGGGGGCGAGGAAGATGGTCTTCCTTCGGCGAGGGGACGATGAATTTGGTTCGCAGCAGTAATGAGGCAGTCATCGCTAGAAATATACACCCTCTGGAAGCGATTTGCAAATATTTTGAAAACACAATTTGCTACAATTGGTATGTACCATCCATAAGTGTCCCATATGAGCCAAAGAGGAGAAAAAAGATGAATAAGAAAAGCTTGATTTTTTCACTGTTGATCATTTTTGTGCTGCTCTTCACTGCCTGCAACGAGCAGGCTGTCGAGACAGCACAGCCAACCGAAGCGATCGAGGCGGTGGAAGAGGCACAAACCACCACGGAGGCCGAGGAACCCGCCGAAACCGAGCAGGTAGCCACAGAAGAGCCAACCGCCATTCCGGAACCGGTAGCAGAGTTGAAAGTGCTGCGCATTGCCAACACCGCCAATATTACCACTTGGGATCCGGTAAAGTCGTTCTCGACCGAAGCGGCATACATGGGGAACATGTATGAACAATTGCTGCGCATCAATCCCCCAGGCGCAGAAGAACGCTTCACCCCGCTGCTGGCAGAAAGTTGGGAATCGAGCGTGGACGGCCTGGTCTGGACCTTCTATCTGCGCCCGGATGTATTCTTCCACGATGGTGAGCCGCTCACCGCTGAAGCGGTGAAGATGTCCATCGAAGCGGCTGCAGCCCGCGGCGGCGCCTCCTTCATCTGGCTCCCGCTGGACACCATCACCGTGGTCGATGACCTGACCGTTCAGTTCAACCTGAAGTGGTCAGCCCCCCTGGATTTGATCGCCTCCTCCCTGTATGGCGCCTGGATCATCAGCCCGCAAGCACTGGCGGCTGCCGAAGCCGATGAGAATTATTTTGAGGCCGGCATCGAGGCTGGCACCGGTCCATACATGCTGGAATTTTACACCCCCGATCAAGAGCTGCTGTTTACCCGCTTTGACGATTACTGGGGCGGTTGGGCAGAGAGTCAATATGACAAGGTGCTGGTCCAGATCGTGCCCGAAGCCATCACCCAACAGCAGATGCTGGAAGCTGGAGACGTAGACCTGGTGACGCGTATCCCGATCGAAAACTACGCCACATTCCGAGATAACCCGGATTATACCTTCTACGATGAAGCCTCCTTCTTCAACTTTGTAGGCTTTTTCAACACGCTGCGCCCCCCGCTGGACAACCCATTGGTGCGCCAGGCTTTGTCGTATGCCACGCCTTATGAGGATATCATCACCAT
>CAWKGZ010000010.1:0-298351 GCA_963849335.1 uncultured Chloroflexia bacterium | reverse complement strand
TTCCTTTGTTTTGTCTAGAGATAGATTTGAGGGCGGAGCGCGCTGGCGGCTGAATAGGATATAATTTCCCAAGTAGTTCAAATCAAGTACAGGATGAACAGGAAAGCAATCTTCTGGAAAGAATTTTGCGGTGATTGGGAAGAGTGTGGACATTGTGGATGCCGGGCGAAGGTGACCGGTCGGTCTGTCCGGCGACATCGATCTTCCCAATCAACCTTATGAAAATCCTGTTTGCCAACCGTCCGCATGCGATCGTAAAAGCGGTCGATATCTCTGCAGCCGAAGCGCTGCCAGGCGTGCTGGCGGTCTTCACCACGCGAGATGTCCCGGTGAACGAGTATGGCTTGATCATGAACGACCAACCGGTGCTTTGCGGTCCGGGTTCGAGCAAGCCGTATGCCGACCGGGTGCAATTCGTGGGCGACCAGGTGGCGCTGGTGGTGGCGGAGAGCGAGCAGATCGCCGCCCGAGGGCGGGATTTGATCCGGGTGGAATATGAGGGCCTGCCGGTGGTGACGGATGTGCTGGAGGCAATGGAGGCAGGAGATGGGGGCGCATCCCATGCACCCCTCCTTCATCCGGATAAAGGGTCGAATATATTTGGTCATTACCGCATCCGCAAGGGGGAGGTGGATGCGGCATTTGCCCAGGCAGATGTGGTGGTGGAAGGTGAATACCACACGCCGGCTCAGGAGCATGCTTTTCTCCAGCCGGAGGCGGGGATTGCTTATATGGATGAGTCCGGGCGGGTGACGGTGCAGGTGGCAGGGCAGTGGACGCACGAAGATCAGGAGCAGATTGCTTCACGCGCTCGACTTGCCGCTTGAGCAGGTGCGGGTGATCTATCCAGCCATCGGCGGGGCGTTTGGCGGGCGGGAAGATATGTCGGTGCAGATCGTGCTGGCGCTGGCAGCCTGGCGGCTGCACCAGCACGGCATCCGCGCCCGGTCAAGATCATCTGGAGCCGGGAGGAGTCGATCATCGGGCATCACAAACGGCATCCCTATCTGTTGCGGGCAAAGTGGGGTGCAACCAAAGATGGGAAACTGGTGGCAGCCAGGGTGGAGATGTTTGCCGATGGTGGGGCATATGCCTATACCACGACCAAGGTGATGGGCAATGCTACCTTGATGTGCAGCGGGCCGTATGAGATCCCCAACGTCAGTGTGGATTACTTACGCCGTGTATACCAACAACCTGCCCAATGGAGCTTTTCGCGGGTTTGGCGGACCGCAGGCCGCTTCCAGGCCGAGATGCAGATAATCGCCTGGCGGAGGCGCTGGGGATAGACCAGGTAGAGATGCGGCGGCGTAACCTGCTGAGCGAGGGGGCGCTGTTTATCGGTGGGAACGCCGCTGCCAAGGGGGTGAGTATCGGCAGGCGGTGGTGGAGAAGTGTGCGGAGATGATGCAGGAAAGTCGCCGGCTGCATCGAATGCAGGCGCAACCCGTGGCCTGCTACGGGAGGGACGGGACTGCGTCTGCGTCAAGAATGTAGGTTTTTCATTTGGAGCGCCGGAGCAGTGCACGGCAACCGTGGAGCTGCACGGTAGGTGCGGAGCATTGAACGGGCGATCCTGCACCACGCCGGGGCGGAATGGGCAGAACACACAGCGTGATGCGCCAGTTCGCTGCTGAGACGCTCGGCATTCCGCTGAACATGGTGGAGCTGGTGGTCTCGGACACGGCGGTCGACCAGAATTCCGGCAGCGTCTCGGCGAGCCGGATGACTTTCATGGCGGGCAACTCGATAGAGGGAGCGTGTGAACAGGCGCTGATAAAGTGGCAGCGACGAAGAACGCCCGGCAATCGTAACTACCATACCGCCCGCCAAAAACCACCCCATATGACCCACAAACGGGCAAGTGCGAGCCAAATTTTGCCTATGGGTATGTCGCCCAGGCGGTCGCCGTGGATGTGGATACCGAACGGCGAGGTGCACCTGGTGGAGGTAATCTCAGCCAACGATGTCGGACAAGCGATCAATCCCCAGCAGGTGCGCGGTCAGATCGAAGGGGCAGTGGTCCAGGCGGCAGGGTATGCGGTGACTGAGAATTTCATTCAGAAAGATGGCTATGTGCTGACGGATAAGCTATCCAATTACCTGATCCCCACTGTGTTGGATGTGCCGGATACGGTGCATTCGCTGATCCTGGAATAGCCGACCGATCAGGGCCGTATCGGGCACAGCGGGATGGGCGAGATGCCGTTCCTGCCGCTGGCGCCGGCAGTGGTGGCGGCGGTGCACAATGCCACCGGGATATGGTTCCACGATTTCCCTGACGCCTGAAAAAGTACTGCGCGGGTTAGGAAAAATTTCGGGAACGCAGCTTATGCCAGCAATCATTCTGATCCGGGGAGGCGGCGACCTTGCCAGTGGGGTAGCCATGCGGCTTTACCGCGTTGGTTTCAGCGTGGTGATCGCCGAGCTGGCGCAGCCTTTGGCGGTCCGGCGGCTGGTCAGCTTCGCTGAGGCGGTATATGCGGGGGAGACGACGATTGAGGGGGTGACAGGTAAGCGGGTCAGTGATCCTGGCGACAGCCTGAAAGTGCTGCAGCTGTTGTCGAAGGGACGCATCCCGGTGCTGATCGACCCGCAGGCTCAATCGGCTCAGCTTCTGCACCCAATGGTGATCGTCGATACGCGCGCTGACCAAGCTGCCTTCCGGAGCCGCTGCGCCATTCCGCTCGCCTGTATATCGGATTAGGCCCGGCTTCATCGCTGGCAAGTCTTGCCATGCAGTCATCGAGACCAACGCGGACACCGGCTGGGTCGAGTGATCTGGGATGGTGCCGCGCAGGAGGATACTGCCAGCCCGGCAGCGGTAACGGGCACAGCCGCGACCGGGTGCTGCACCGCGCCAGCCGAGGGCAAGGTCACCGGATCGGTTCGAATTGGCGACCGGGTGCACGAAGGTCAGGCGGTAGCGGAGGTAGCAGGCATCAGCGTGTTAGCACCATTCTCAGGTGTGCTGCGGGGGATCATCCACCCGGAGTGTCCGGTCAAGTCGGGAATAAAAATGGGGATTAAACCCACCCACGCTGATCCGGCTATTTGCAGCCTGGTATCGGAGAAATCGCTGGCGATTGGCGGCGGTGTGCTGGAGGCGATCTTATCCCGGCGCAGAAGTGCGCCGAGAAAATCTCTGGAAGTAATGAAATTATCGGCAGCGTTCCGCCTTGCTGATCTACCCCGCCCTGGCTTTGGTTGGAGCAGGCGGCAAGAGTAGCGCATTGTTCTGGCTGGCAAGAGAGCTGGTGGAGTCAGGTCAGCCAGTACTCATCAGCACGACTACCCATTTGGGCGCCTGGCAAGTGAATGCCGGGGATGTGCACCTGGTGATCAAAAAAGCTCAGGACATCCCCCATGCAGGCGTGATTTTCCCACCGGGATCGTTGTTGTGACCGGGCTGCAGGTCGATGCCAGGCGCTTTGCGGGTTTGGAAGGCGACAGCTTATCCGACCTGCACGACTTGGCCAATCAGCAGCAGCTGCCGCTGCTGATTCGAGGCCGATGGAGCCCGCCTGCTGCCATTGAAGGCGCCAGCAGAGCATGAGCCGGCCATCCCTGCATTTATCAATACTGTCATCGTAAGCGCAGGGATGGAAGGATTGGGGAAACCCTTGACCGGCGAATGGGTGCACCGCCCGGAGCAGTTTGCCCGGCTTTCCGGCTTGAGCTGGGGGAGCTGGTCACACCAGAGGCGGTGAGCCGCGTGCTGATGCACCCACATGGCGGCTTGAAGAACATCCCACCGGAAGCCCGGCGGATTCTACTCCTAACCAGGCTGACTCTGCTGAAAAGCAAGCCCAGCGCACGCGATCGCCATGCAAGTGCAGCAAGCGTTCCATGGTGTGATCATTGCTGCGCTGCCGCGGCTGCCTGTTGAGGGCAGTAACAGGCAAGTGTTCCGCCTTCTTTGCCTGCAGATCCACGCCGTGCACGAGCCAATTCGCCGGCGTTATCCTGGCGGCGGGAGGGGCTTCTCGTTATCGGCCGGCTCAAGCAGCTGCTGGAGTGGCAGGACCAGCCTCTGGTGCGGCATGCAGTGCTGACCGCGCTCCAGGCGGGACTGTCGCCGGTGCTGGTGGTGACCGGGGCTGATGCAGACCTGGTAGGGCAGGCGGTGGCTGGGTTGCCGGTCAGGCAGGTATATAACGAGGAATGGCAGCGTGGGCAAAGCACCTCGATGCAGGCAGGATTGCGGGTGCTGCCTGCGACCAATGGGGGGGCGATGTTCTTGCTGGCGGACCAGCCGAATATCCCGCCTGGATTGATCCAGGCGCTGGTAGAAGCGCACAGCCAGAGCCTGGCACCCATCATTGCCCCATTGGTGGATGGGCAGCGCGGTAACCCGGTCTTATTTGATCCGCTCACCTTCGATGACTTAATGCAGGTCACTGGAGACACTGGTGGCAGGCAGATCTTCGCCAAATACCCGCTGCGTTATGTGCCCTGGCATGACCGGGCGGTGCTGCTGGATGTGGATGAGCCGCAGGATTATGCCCGGTTGATCGGGGAGGAGCAGACACCGTGATGGATGAGGTCGTGGCGGTGGTTCTCGCGGCAGGCGAATCAAGACGTATGGGTGCTCCCAAGATGGTCTTGCCGTGGGGTCAGCGGACGGTGATTGGACAGGTGGTGTCTGTGATCCAAGAAGCAGGGTTAGGTACGATCATCGTGGTGACCGGGGGAGCACAGACAGCGGTTCGTGATGCTCTGCAGGGCGAGGCGGTGCAGGTGGTGCCCAATGAGCGCTATGCCACCGGGGAGATGCTTTCTTCGAATTCAAACCGGGCTGGCGGCAGCCATGTCTGGGACAGCACAGGCGGCATTGATCGTGTTGGGCGACCAGCCGCAAATTCAAGCTGAAGTAGTTCGCCACTTGCTTCGCCGCTGGCGAGAAACTCGATCTGCAATCGTCATCCCAAGCTACCAGATGCGCCGGGGGCACCCCTGGTTGTTGGCACGCAGCCTGTGGCAGGAAGTCATGGAACTGCCAGCGGGGCAAACCCTGCGTGACTTTCTGAATGCGAGCAGGGAAAACTTGGACTACCTGGCGGTAGAGAATGACAGCATCCTGCAAGACCTGGATACGCCGGAAGAGTATGAACGACAGCGACCGAGGTAGCTAAGGAGTAAAGCTTCCCCCTTGCGCTCTTTTATAACTTATGCTATCGTAATCAAAATCAGAAAAATGCGTAAGGAGTACTCATAGATGCCATCGTCGAATCCAAAGACCATCTTGATCGTGGAAGATGAGCCTGACACTGCAGAGTTATTTGCCCAAATGTTGCGCTTGACTGGATACCGGGTGATCAAGACCTACGGCGGGATTTCTGGGATGAAACAGATGCTGCATGAAAAGCCAGATGTTCTGCTGCTTGATATCATGATGAGCGATATCTCGGGATTGGAAGTGCTGCGTTTCTTGCGCCGCGAGCCGCAGTTTGAGGATCTCCCGGTGATCGTTATCTCCGCCAAGGGCACCACTGCGGATATCATCGCCGGGTTGGAAGCTGGCGCTACGAATATATTTGACCAAGCCGGTGGCATTTTTAGAGCTCCGGAAAACAGTAGACCAGGCGATCGCCAACTCCGGTGAGTATCCAGGAATGTCGAACGGGCAAACCTCACTGATCGACGTGATTGGGGGCAGGAAACCAAGATGTCTGTAATTCGAGCATTTATTGCCGTCAATCTAACCCCTGAAATCCAGCGCCGGCTGGATGAGCTCATTTCTGCATTCAAGCAAAAGCTGGAAAAATCAGCGGTGCGCTGGGTGGCAGCAAATAATATCCACCTGACCTTAAAGTTTTTAGGGGATGTCTCACTGGCTAATCTTGACCTGTTGAAAAAGCTGATGCGGACTGAGATTTCAAATTACCGGTCCTTTCGAGATCAGCGTGGGAGGCGCAGGAGCATTCCCAACTGTTCACCGGCCGCGGGTGATCTGGGTAGGTGTGGAAGCACCACCGGATCTGACAGCGGTGCAAGCGAGTATAGAAGGCATGGCAGCGCGGTTGGGGTACCCACCTGAAGAAAGGCCATTTTCGCCGCACTTAACTCTGGGACGTGTCTCACGCAACACGACCCCGCAGGATTATCGAGCGATATCTGCAGTCTTAGATAAAGAGAAAGTTGGATTTTTAGGGGCATTGTGTGTGCAATCTGTAGAGTTATATAAGAGTGATCTACACCCATCTGGAGCGGTATATACCAATATTTTCTCTGCGCCGTTGGGTGGAGATCATCGATAAATTAATAATGAGGTGACCTCTGGATACAATGGAATTAGCCCGATCGATTGTCAATACCCTGGAAGATAAGAAGGGGGAGAATATCATACTGATGGACATCCGAGAATTGGCTGCATTTGCTGATTACTTCGTGATCTGCTCGGGAACGAGCGACCGCATGCTGCAAGCGCTGGCAGATGCAGTACGTGAACATGTCCATCAGGTTTATGGATTAGCAACTCGTACCGAAGGCAGGGCTCAGGATGGTTGGATGTTAGTGGACCTGGGCGATGTTATCGTGCATTTATTCTCTCCTGACCGGCGGAATTATTACCGACTGGAAGAACTCTGGTCGCGTGGGAAGATCCTGCTGCGGCTGCAATAATCAGGAATAGGGGAGAAAATATAATGCCGCTCTCTCTTCGGGATGCCACCCAGGCCGACCGGCAACGGTTGGCGAACCTGATTCACTTTGAGGTATACGTTCACCGGCATCTGGACTGGCGCTCGGCTCTTGACTGGCTTGGTCACAAGCCCTTCCTGGTGGCGGAAGACCAAGAGGAGATAATCGGCACACTGGCGTGCCCACATGATGAACCCGAAATTGCCTGGATCAGGCTGTTTGCTGCAAGATCAGATCAGGTTTTAAAAAAAGTATGGCAGGCATTGTGGGAGGCAGGTTGGGCTGAGCTGGCAGGATCAGGTTATAAGCATGCTGCTGCCATTGTCATGCAGGGGTGGTTTAGGCTTTTACTTGAAGAGAGTGGGTTTGATCATACCGATAACATTGTGGTGCTGTTGTGGGAACGGGGAAATAAGCCGCTGCCCGCTCCCAAAAATACTATTTCGATCCGCACGATGGTGCCTGAAGACCTGGAAACGGTGTTTCAATTAGACAACATGGCATTCGAGTTTGAATGGCGCAACTCTGCGAACGCGTTAGCGCTGGCATACCAACAATCTACAGCAGCTACGGTGGTTGAGGATGGAGACAAGCTGATCGGGTATCAGATCAGCACTACGAGCATAGCTGGTGGGCATCTGGCTCGCCTGGCGGTGCACCCGGAAGCGCGCAACCAGGGGATTGGCTACGCATTGGTATACCGTCTATTGCAGGAGCTGCAGCAGCGGGGAATTGACCAGGTTACTGTAAATACTCAGGAGGATAATATTCGCCTCTCTGGCTTTGTATGCCCGCGCAGGTTTTAAACAGATAGAGGAACAATACCATGTCTACCAATATTTTCAAGATTAACCAGGGGATCGAGAGATGGATGGATCAAGGGTGATTGAAGAAGGTATGCAAGTGCAAACCCCTACAGGACGGGTTGGCCGGTACCTGCCAGCGAAATTAAGCTGGCAATTGTTGATGGCATTACAAAAAGAGTTCGGCGAACCGATGTTGATGTCGATGATGCGCCAGGCAGGCAATTGCTCGTTAGGTGAACTGGCGGCACGCAGGGATGGCGGTGTGGGAATGAGCTCCGAAGAATACGCCCGACTGTTGGCAGAGGTGAGGAGCTATTATGGGAAAGGTGCACGCGGCGTGCTTACCCGGGTTGGAAGAACGACTTGGGATGGGTTGGTTCAAATGTTAGGCATTGGTATCGGAAGTAAGGGTCTGGTGGGAAGGGCATTGCTGCGGAAACGGGTGACTCACCTGACTTTAGGCGTGTTAGCCGGGCAGCTTGGTGGAAACAGCGGACAGATCGCGGTGCACTCAGGGGATACGGAATACTACCTGGTTGACAGCATCAGCGATGCGACGTACGGACAGACCACTGAGGAGCCGATCTGTGCAGTTACAGTAGGCTTGATTCAGGGGGCATTGAGCTGGGGTACGGGAGCGGAATTTGATGTTGAGGAAATCACCTGCATGGCTTCAGGAGCCGAGAGTTGTAAGTTTCGCATCCGACCATAGATCGTAACATAGTCAGGGTCTCACGATAATCTTGTTCAGGAAATGGAGGCAGCATGAGTTCGATAGAGTTTGAATGGAAAGCAGGAGATGGGCTAAAAATCTATGCACAGGCCTGGGAACCAGAGGCGGCACCCAAGGCGGTGATCTGCCTGGTGCATGGGCTGGGTGAGCACAGCGGGCGTTATGCGCACATGGCAGAAACAATGAACCTGGGAGGGTATGCAGTGATCGCCTCAGACCTGCGCGGGCATGGAAAAACGGGGGGCAAGCGCGGTCACTCACCATCCTTCGATGCGTTCATGGATGATATGGCGGTGTTGCTTGATGAAGCTGCTCAGCGTTATCCGGACCTGCCATGTTTTCTGTGGGGACATAGCCTGGGTGGTGTGCTGGTGGCAAATTATGTGCTGCGCCGGAAGCCGCAACTGACCGGGGTGATCATTACCTCACCCGGTTTACGGACCTCGATATCAGAACAGAAACTGAAAATCCAATTTGCCAAAATCGCTGGCAAGATCATGCCCGAGATGAGCATGGCGACTGGTTTGGATGCAAAACTGATCTCGCGTGATCCCGAAGTGGTAGAGCGTTATGTCAATGATCCCCTGGTGCACGGCGTGGCATCCCTGGCAATGGCAAAATATACCATTGAGGCAATTCCCTGGGCTTATGCGCATGCCAGCGAGTGGGCGCTGCCGGTGTTGATCATGCACGGAGATGCGGATGCGATCGCATTCGTCTCTGGTTCGGAGGAGTTTGCCCGCCTGATCAAACAGGATTGTACGCTTAAGATATGGCCCGAATTGTGGCATGAGACCCACAATGAGCCGGAAAAAGAGCAGGTGCTGGCGTATGCGCTGGGCTGGTTAGACAGTCACATAAGTAACTGATAAGATTATCATTTTAATCCTGGACAAAGACTGTCAATCATGGCAAAATCTGTGTTCATTCTATGAACCCTGGAGATTTAAATCCATGAGCGTGAGTAAACGAGAAGAGATTAGAGCTCAACGGCTTCAGAAGAAACGCAAGCAGCGCATGACGGCTATGGTTGGAACAGGGGTTGTGATATTGGTGGTTGTATTATTGATTGGGTTGCCTTCGGTGATCGATCGATACCGCCCAGCGGGAGAATATATCACCATTACCCCGGTGGCGTATCCATTGGCGGATGGTCGAGCGATCGGCAATCCGAACGCACCAGTGGTGATCGAGGTATTTGAAGATTTCCAATGCTCGGCATGCAAAGTCTTCACCGAAAGCACTGAGGTGGAGCTGTTGGCAAGCGATTACATCAACAATGGTCAGGTGTATTACATCTTCCGAAACTTCCCTTTTGAGGATAATTCCTCCTCGATCAAAGCCTCTGACCAGGCTGCGAATGCCAGCATGTGTGCCAATGAGCAAGGTCGCTTTTGGGATTACCACGCAATGTTATATGCCAACCAGGACACCTCGAGCGCGACGGCTTACAGTGACCGGCGGTTGATCGCCTTTGCGGAGGCACTGGATTTGGAGATGGGTCAATTCAGGTCTTGCTTCAAGGATAATGCGTTCGTTACTGAGATCCAGGCAGATATCGACCGCGCAAACGAATATGGGGTGAACGGCACGCCCAGTGTGTTTGTCAACGGGCAGCGGATTACACCAGGGTATGTCCCTGCTTTTTCAGACCTGGTCAGCGCGATCGAGGCGGTGCTGCCAATTACTGAGTAGGGAGAAAGCAGCTTCCCCCTGATATGCGAACACGAACGAGAGGCAGCGCCACCACGCTGCCTCTCGTTGGTTATTAAAGCTCAATCCAACTTCGCCAGGGTAGGGGAGCTTTTACCGGATGCCTGGTTTTCCTGGAGCTCGAGAACAAAGCACAGGGAAGACAGGCGGTTGAGGTAGCGGAGAAGCTGGAGATTCTCCAACTCGGCACTATGGATTAACTTTGCTACCCGGCGCTCGGCGCGGCGCACAATGGTTCGCGCCAGGGCTAACGAAGCGCCTGACAGCGAGTCACCGGGGAGGATAAAATCTTTGGGTAAGGGTACCTGGGCGCTGATCCCATCGGTCCATTCTTCCAGCCAGGTTACCCGCTCGGCAGTAATCCTGCGGAAACGGGCAGCGTTCTCCGGGGTGGCAGCAACTTCAGCCGTGAGCTGGTATAAGTCACGTTGAATCGCCAGCAGAAGCTCTGCGGTTTGGGGAAGCTTGCAGGCAGCGCGAGCCATTCCCAGCGCAGCAGTCGTTTCATCCAGATCCCCGATAGCTTCCATGCGGGGGGCATGTTTGGCAAGACGCCCTTCGCCTAACAAACCGGTATAACCATCATCGCCAGTTTTGGTGTAAAATTTAGTCATAACAGGATTATAACGAAAGGAGAGATGTTATGCAAATCCGATGTCAACATTGTCACCGTCCATTTGGATTGGGCAAAGAAACCATTCATAATGCGCTTGACCTCCTAGTGGCTGAGGATCTAGGGCATTATAATGTCAACTGCCCGCACTGTGGTAAAACAACGCGGGTGTCGCGGGTAGAATTACAACGAGCAGCTCCAGAATGGGTGCGAGAACACCCAGGGAGCAGTAGTCAGTAGGCAGTGACCAGTAATCAGTATTAAGTACCAAATGCCACGGGTGCGTGGATGTGGGCGGATTATTTGCACAGTCCCGGACAGGAAGATCGGGACTGTGCTTTTTTCCAGCTAAAAGAGGACCAGGGCCAGCTCGCGGCGATATTGCTGTGTGAGGGGGCTGTTATCCCCGAGAATTTCAAAGATTCCCAGAACAACTTTGCGAACTTCATTATTCCGGTAGTGTTTATCCTGGCGCAGGATATCCAGCAGCCCATCGAGGGCAGCGGGAATGTTGCCGCGCAGGAGCAACCAGAGAGCATTCAGGTAGGCAGCTTCGAGGGAGTCTTCGCTGTAAGCCGGGCTGCGCTGCAGTGCGTTAAGGGCATCCAGCAACGGGCGGATGGTTTGTGCAGCGGCAAATTCCTTGCTGGATGGAAAATCTTGCAGCAGTGAGGCGGCTTCACTGAAGCGGGTTTGCATGATGGCGGATTTCAGTAAGCCCAACGTGGCAGCCGGGTGGTGGGGGGTCTTAGCCAGGAATTGGCGAAAGAGTCCTTCTGCCGAAGCCCATTTGCGCTCATCAAGTAGGCTTTGGGCTTTCTCTAACATCAAATCGGTCTGGCTGGGAGCCAGGGCGCGGATAAACTCCCGTACGCGTGGCTCTGGCAGTGCGCCCAAAAACTCAGATACAACCTGCCCATCACGAAAAGCTTTTACGACAGGGATGCTGCGGACGCCAAATTGGATGGCAAGATTGGGGTTGGCATCCACATCCACTTTGGCCAATCTAAATGATCCCTGGGCTTCTTCGGTCAAACGCTCTAACATTGGGCCAAGTGAACGGCAAGGGTTGCACCATTCAGCCCAAAAATCTACCAGTACCGGGGTCTGGCGCGAGAAGGCAATGACTTCATACTCGAAGTCGGCCTCTGTCACGGAGCGAATGAAATCCGAGGTCATAAGTAGATAGTGGATCAGCTTTCATCATCCGGGGCAATCGCCCCGGGTTGGTTGACCTCGAGCACATCACCATGGACATTGATGCGAACTCGAAAGCCCATCATACCCATGTAGGCTCGACCTTCTTCTGGGATCCCGGTTTTTAGTACAGCTTCGAACTGCTGGTCGAGATTTTTCAGCTGATTTTCGATCAATGCCCGGGAGAAGATATCATCCTGACCGAGCATTTTGGCGGTTTGTTCGGCAAGCAGATCTTCGTGCCCTTGAATCATCTCGCCCATGACCCGGAGTACCTGGCGGTCGACCTGTTCACAAGGGATGTGGCGGCGAAAACCGGCGTCATCGACCACATAGCAGGGCTCATCGCCAACATAGACAACGGGTACGGGCTGGTCGAACTCATCGACTACCAAGCCGGAAAAAAGAGGTTGAGAGGACATACGTGCTTACCTTACGACTGTTTGCCCTCTACGGTGGCGAGGAGGATACCAGCGGCAACAGCCAGGCGCCGGTCTAACCGCCGGGCTGTATCCATGGAGCAATCGATATCCAGCTCATAGCGGAATAGATTGAAACGCTGGCGCAGGTCAGCGACACGGGTATCACCAAGCAGCAGATCGTAGTTTTGGGGCAGGAAAGTACCCAATAGAAAGCGGCGCAACAGTGACAACGCCAGGGAATCTTCGTGGAGGATGCCAATTGGCTGGTCAGCCGGATCCAGAACCTGCCATTCATCCTGAATGAGCGACTTAATACCCTGGCGGCGTAATACCCCTACTTTCATTCCCGACTGGCTGTCGATGACATCATATGCCGCGGCAAAATCCAGGATCTGCCGCGCCTGGATATACAGCAGTTCGCGGGTTTTTGCTTCATCAGAATATATGCGGATATCTTCTCTTAATTTGAACATCTTTTGCTGGGAGAACATCACCAGCAGGCCTTGCGGATTATACAGGCGAAATTTGCCGGTTAGGGCAAAGACTTGCCGTTTTAACAAAAAATGATCACTTTGGAAGGCGCTGTCCATATAAACTCCTATTAATATTTGATTTTAGCCTATTTTAACCGATAATATCCACCGGTGTACCAAAATTTTCGTAGCTGTATTGATCTGAGGGGGCTACGGAAGGCATCGTCCAGCGGTACAACCAATTGGCAGCCTGGGTGGTCAGATTTATACAGCCGTGACTGCGGGGGCGGCCAAAGTTATTGTGCCAGTATGTGCCATGGAAGGCAATGCCTCCTTCGGTGATATAGCAATTCCAGGGGACACCAGGCAAATCATACCCATTGGCAGCCAGGTTGCCAGCTGCCATATGGCGGGAGCCGCGTTTGTGAAAGGTGAGGAAGCGACCCAGTGGTGTTGTGAAATTGCCATTGCTGAAGACTGCCCCGGAAGCCACCCGGGTGACGAAGACCGGATCATTATACTCATAGGCGATCAGTACCTGATCCGGGATGTGCACCTCAAGTCGTTTGTAAACGGGCGGTACCTCGGGGGATAGGGGGGCTAACTCATCCAGAGAAAGGATGTGTAAGTGAGCGGCTGGTACTGTGTAAATGTACTCCCATTTGTCATCCAGAACCCGATACCAGGATTCACCATTGGGGTCAGTCTGGAGACCGATCACCCAATGGGTGGTTCCATAATAATAACGATAAGCCACACGTTGGTCATAGCCGGGCTCCAGGCGCGCATCGGTAAACGGCACGGTCACTTCTGCGATTGCACCTCCCTCAGGCAGGTTGGACACAACCGGATTGGGTAAGGTGAGAACCGGTTGGATGGCTCCAGAATGGGCATAGCCTTCATCACCGATCCGGTACCAGACGATGTTGTGCGATTCTTCTAAGCTGCCAATAGTGGCTTGAGTAATGGGGACCACCCGGTCGCGCCAATAAGTATTTACCACAGAGGCGCTGAACGAGGGCCGGTCATGGACATTGATATAGCTGTTCAGCACCCGGCCTTGCTGCCCGGGATCGATGATCTGGGCTTCGATCGCTTGTTGGACGGCGGTACGGGGAGTAAGGTTACCAGGCAGGGACCAGGGCCAATAGCGGGCGGAGCTGCGGGTGAATGGGATGAAGAACCCCAACCCAAGCAGCCCCAGGCGGAGAAAATCTCGGCGAGAGAGATTCCCAGAGAAGACAGGACCGGTGGCAGATGCCTTCATTGGTGGACATTCACCAGCGTGCCGACATCAGCCCAATAAAAAAGCCATTCAGCATCGGGAGTGCGCAGATTTACACAGCCGTGACTCATGGGGACGCCGAAGTTGTCGTGCCAGTAGGTGCCATGCAGTGCATAGCCTTGATAGAAATACATGATGTATGGAACACCGGGTAAATAATACCCAGGACCTGCCATGGGTGCAGAGACGTATTTAACATAAATATAGTACTGCCCGGTAACCGTGGGATACCAGTACGTGCCTGTGGAGACAATGAAACTGTTCACCAGAACATCGCCTTCATAGGCATAGGTGCGTTGCTCGGACAGATCGACATCAATCCAGCGTTCATCCCCATTGACGGGGGGCGAGTCACCATAGGAAGGTGGCTGTGTCGGCTCGGGTGGGTCGGTTGGTTCGGGTGTGTCGGTGGGCTGAGGTGTGGGGGTATCTGTGGGTGTGGGCGTTGGCGTCTCGGTGGGCGTGGGGGTTGGGGTGAAGGTAGCGGTTGGTGTGTATGTGGGGGAGGGGGTATAGGTGGCTTTGTCCACCCCACCGGCGACGACGAGGGGCGCCGGGCTGGTGAAAGCCCAGGCACTCAGAGATACCAACCAGGGATAACCCAGCCAGGTGCCTGCGACAACCAGGATGATCACGACGGCAGCCAGCCAGGGTACGCTTCTGTGCGTGGAAGGTACGCGCCGGGGAACAGGCCGGGTGGGGGTTGCGGAAATGAAGATGGCGGGTTTGAGCGGCTGTGTAGTCGACAGGTGGATGTCAGTGATCGCCTGGCTGCGCACGCAGCCGTTTGACTGCCCAATGCATCGCCTGGCGAGCGCGCTGGCTGTCCGGATAGATACGTATAGCACGTTGGATATAATCAATGCTGGCACGCGGGGTAGCTACGTAAGCTAACCACAGCCAGGGCTCTTCCTGGTCCGGTGCAAGACGGGCAGCCTGTTGAGCCCAATAACGGGTTGAGACGTGGTCTCCCTGGCGAAAAGCCTGGCGTGCTTTCTGGAGAGCTTCCTGGTATGGGGCGAGCAAACCGGTCATGGTATCTGTGTGGGCAGGGTGTTCACGTCTTCGTTACGAATGTAACATAAGATGCCAGAGGTGACCCCCTGAGCTAGAAGCTCGGGCTGTTGGGTCAGGATCTGACGGTCAAGATTCATGAAGCCAACTTCGATAATGGCAGCCGGGGTGAAGCTGTCAATCTCACTAAAGGCATGATAGTCCGTCATGTCAAGCGTAACACTGCCAGGATGCAGCTGTAAGTTGGTAATCTGTACATAGCGGGTTTGTATACAGTTGGTCAGCCGGGAGGCCTGCTCCGGGTAAAGGGTGGAAGCAGCAGCAGCAACTTTGAAACCTGTCGCGCCTTCATAATAATCACAGGAATCAGCATGGATCGAGACCAGAGCAGTAGCCTGGTAGCCATTCAGGCGGCTGTCAAATTCTGCTAATAAATCGACATCATAACCCAGATCGAGCAGATTTTTACGCACCAGTGTGGCAATGCTCAGGTTGATATCTACCTCGCGAATACCCCCCAAGGCTTCGGGACAGACAGCTCCGGAATCGTTCCCGGAGTGACCGGCGACGATGCCAATCCGCGGGTTGGCGCGGGTTGTGGGTGTTGGGAATCCAGCAGGAAGGGTGGGTGTTTGCATTACATTGGAAAGGCGGGCAGAGAGAGCATTGGGTAGCAATCCGGGTTCTGTCCAGGCAGTAAACAGCGTGGCGATGAGAATACCCACGCCGACGACGATGAGGAACGGGCGGAATATGCTGCCTGGGGAGGTTCCGTTGGAGCCAGGTTCTGGCACATCCGGATCAACAGCGGGAGGATAGTTTTTTAAGTTCATTGGTGATGATACTACCTTAATTGTTTGTAGATGACAAGAGTTTAGTAGAAGAAGTATATTATCCTACACTGATGATAAATTTAGAAAAATCCCGTAAAGAGGGTTGACACCTGAAAGAACGAACTGTATGATGGACAATATGGAGAAAGGTGCAAATATGATGCCAGAGCAGAACTTAAGCGATGAGGAACGAAAGATCCTGTTGAGGGTGGCTCGGCAAGCTTTAGAGGCGGCTGTACGCAGGCAACCAGAGCCGCAGTTAAATGGGCAAGAAATGACCAGCCGGCTGCAAGAGCCGGGAGCATCCTTTGTCACCCTGACCATCCGGGGAGTGTTGAGAGGGTGCGTGGGCACCCTGGAGCCATACCAGAGCCTGGTGGATGACGTTTGTGAACACGCGGTCGCAGCGGCGCTGCAGGATTTTCGCTTTCACCCGGTCAGACCAGAAGAATTGAACCAGATAGAGATTGAGGTTTCGCGCCTCACCATCCCACAGTTGCTCCCCTATATAACGCCAGAATCCCTGGTTGATAGCCTGCGTCCAGGGATTGATGGGGTGGTGCTGCGCGATGGGATGCGCCGGGCGACGTTTTTACCTCAGGTTTGGGAAAAGTTGCCTGATCCGGTTGAGTTTCTGGAACATTTATGTGCTAAGATGGGCGCCGATCCTGAGCTGTGGAAGCGGATAAAGCTCGAGGTATTGGTGTACCAGGTAGAAGAATTCCACGAATAGCTGTATAAGGTGGGACTACTCGTCGTCTTCTGCCTCACCATAATCAAACAACGTACCGATGGATTTCCGGCAATAGTTATGGTGGATGGCTTCCGCGATAAGGGGAGCTACCGAGAGAATAACCATTTCGGGGGAACGTTTTTCGGGGGGGATAGGTACGGTATCGGTGGTGATGATCTTTTTGACCTGGGGGAGGGCGTGAAGGCGTTCGAGCGCGTTGCCAAAGAACAAGCCATGGGTGCAGACAAGATATATTTCTTCAATCTGGCTGGCAATGAGCTGTTCGCTGAGACGGATGACAGAGCCACCGGTAGCAATTTCATCATCGTAAATGATCGCCCGACGAAAACCCTGAACCTGTTTGCTGATCATATCTCCAATGTGCACTTCAGTATCTGAGAGGCGAGTTTTCTCTGCTGAGATCGAAGGCAGGTTTAGCAGCTCTGCCAGGCGCGCGGCGGAGCCAGCCCGCCCATAGTCTGGAGCGACGATCACGGTATCATCGGCGTCAAAATCGATGGAGGCTTTTAATTCACGGAGATAATTGACGAACAGGTAGCGGGCAGTGAGCGGGTCAGTGGGAACGCTGAAGAATCCGTGCACCTGGGGAGAGTGCAAGGTCATGGTCATGACATGCGTTGCGCCGGAGGTCTGAAGCAAGTCTGCGATCAGGCGAGCGGTAATTGAGATTCTAGGAGCATTTTTCTTGTCTGAGCGGGCATAGGAGAAATAGGGAATAATGGCATGGATTTCACGGGCGGCAGCGCCGCGGGCGATATCCAGCATCATAAATAACTCCAGCAAGTGTTCGCTGACGGGAGGAATCAGAGATTGTACGATATACACGGCACGCGAGCGAACGCTGGCGCCCAGTTGGATAAAGAGGTTGTCATTGCTAAAACGAGCAAAATGGGCTGGCTCTAAAGGAACCCCCAATAGTTGGGCAATGGAAGCACTGAGCTCTGGATGGGAACGACCACTGAAGAAACGGACATCATCGGGGTTTAAATTTCCGTCCATGCTATTTCCTCCGATGTTATTTTACCAGAGCCGCTTGTGACGGTTGTCAGGTATCCCTGGTGATGAACATCCGTTTCTACTTTTTAAATTTGCTCGAAATGGGCTACATCGAGCACAAAAAGGGTGGCGCGTTTCATGCCCGGTTCAATGGCAGGGGCGCAGGCCAAGCGAATGACCTGGATAGCATCGTCTACTTTATCATCGGCAACGCCGATCATCAGTGTCGTGGAACCGCGGCGGAAAAAACCACCGGTGGAGGCGATGCGGGTAACACGGAATTCAGATTTTACCAGGTCATGAGATACGCTTTCACTGTCTTCATCACGCAGTATGGCAAGGATCATTTTCATGGTCAAATTTCCTCATATCGTTCAATGTCAAAGGCGAAGATGGTAGCCCCTCCCACGGTGACCGGGGTGGGGGTGGGCAGCGGCATTGGAGAGCCTTCCAACGGTAGGGTGACATACTCGACCCGAGAACGGCAGCTCTGGTAGAGGGCGTGGGAGACCTCTTCTTCCTGGCCTTTCAGCAACCCGACCAGCAGGGTGGCGTTGCGGCGACCAAGAAATCCGCCAGAACTGGGCAAACGAGTGGTGTAAAATCCAAGTTTACCCAAACTATTGATCGCGTTGTCGATATCCTGTTCCTGAACCACAGCGGTGATCAAGCGGTTGACCTTACGACGCGCAGCCCCGGAATGAGCTACCATATCAGGCCAGAGCGAACGATCCTCCGCCAATGCGGTATCCACTTCATTGGTAAGCTGGGAATAGGATGCTTCAGAAATTACCCCATCTTTCAGTAGATCCGTTAAAGCATTACGCTGGGCGCGCAGGTATTCGGTGCGCGCAGTAGCCAGCTCTTCATTCTGAAGGTTTTCGTCGGAGATCATGATCTCGCGCACACTGTCTGCCAGAGAGTGGGTGTGTTCGCGCAACGGTCGGGCGAGGATGCCCCAGGTATGCTCGGAGATAAGACCCTGGCTGCGCATTTTGTCCAGATGCTGATAAGCTACCTGGCTGGCAACCGCCCGAGCATGGCGACGCTCATACTCGCTTTTCCGCTCATCTTGCCTGATCAGTTTTAGTAATTTTGCCAGTGGTCCCATAGTAAATCCTTGAATGATCAGTGTAAATATTACCACACCAAATGCCATTGCTTGAATCTGTTGGCGAGCATCGCCAAGCGAAACGGGCAAACTGAGTGCCAATGCCAGCGAGATCGCCCCCCGCAAGCCACCCCAAAAAAGTGCATGGCGCCATGGGGTTGGGATACCACGATTTAACCAGGTGAGTCCATAGATGGTCAGGGCGCGGGCTGCCAAAACACCAAGAATGGCCCACAAGATCAGCTGCCAGTTGGCGACCAACAAGGACAGATCAATCCTTAATCCAATCAAGAGGAAGACAAACGAGTTTGCAATGAAAGCTGCATATTCCCAAAAGTTGAATACGACGATGCGGGTTGTGGGGGACATGCCGCGCGGGCCGATGTTGCCATTTACCAGGCCGGCAGCGACTACCGCCAGTACGCCGCTGACCCCGGCAGTTTCAGCGATCAGGTATGCACCATAGGCTAAAACGCTGGTGAGGGCGGTTTCAATCAGGTGATCATCAACCCGGCTGATCACTTGGGAGATAACTGTCCCCAGAATAAGCCCGATGACCACACCACCGCCGGAGACGACCAGAAAATCAAGAAAGCCGCCAAAGAAACTGAAGGATTGAGCGCCTGCCAGGACACTGGCCAGTATGAGGGTATAGAGCACAATCGCGGTACCGTCATTGAACAGGCTTTCGCCCTCCAGCAGCACCTGCAGCCTTTTAGGTACTCCCATGGAGCGGAAGAGGGCGACCACTGAGACGGGATCGGTGGCGGAGATCAAGGCACCAAATACCAGCGCTAAGGGCAATTCCATGCCGGTGCCCTGGGAAACGATCCAACCAACCAACAAGGTGGTGAACAGCACCCCCGGAACAGCCAGGATCAGGATTTGGGTCAGGTTGCGGCGAAGCTCCAGGATATTGAGATGATAGGCCGCTTCAAAAATCAAAGGGGGCACCAGGATGGCCAGGATAATATTGGGGGTTATATTGATATCCAACTGGCCGCGAAACGCTAAGGCCAAACCCATTAAGACCAGGCCGACCGTGTAAGGAAGGCGCAGCCGCTTGGCAATTATTCCGACTACCGCGGCTATAAATAGCAGCCCGATGATCAGTTCCTCAACATGGATAAACTCTTCATCCAACCCAACAGAAGAATTTTGAGCAGCGCACGCGGTCAATAGATAGGCCAATAATCCTGCCAAGGAGAGCCAGCATGGTTTCAAGAACGATTTCGTGCAGGGATTGGTGTTATTCATCAGGCAGGTGTTACTTCAAATTTACCATCTGGGGTTTATCATTACGGACGGTGATGTTTTGACCGTCTGGGAAGATGATCATAGTTTTTTTCTTTTGCTGGATGACGGTCAAACCTTTATATTTTACTGTAACAAGCCAGGGAAAGGGGTTCGATGCGGTGATTTTTACCTGATAGGGAGTGATGATTTGGACACCCAGCACATGCAAGAACAACCCCAGGGGCGCCAACCCCAGGACGGAATTTCTCTCCCCCATGCCCTGTCCATTGGTGGCAAGATACCCGCTGAAGAAGGAACGTTTTTGCTTCAAGTTGGCAATGATGGCTTCCATCATGTGCGTCACCAGCTCGGCAGCGCGCGGTTGTTTTCCATAGCGTAGCAGTCCTTCGCCAACCAAGGTGTTCCATAAAGGGTGAACGCACTGATAGTGGCTGGCAGCTGCTTCTACCGCTGGCTTTTCAGCACAGGCGCGCAGCCCATATTTGCCCCAGAACAGCTGCCGGTTGGTTATTGTATTTTTGATCAAGTTTTTAGCCCGTTCAGGGGATGGGATCCCTGCCCACAGTGGGAGCAGGGTCGATTGCTCGCGGCAATTCAGGTTTGGGGTTTCAATGGTTACCTGATCGCTATTCAGGATGCCCTGGATTTCGATATGCTCCAAGTGAGAATAGATGCGTTCACTGGTGAAGCGGCCTACGCCAAGATGCCAGCGGAAGCGCTCTGGTGAAATACGCTCCACGCGATGCCCGCCAGAGGGACCGGTGCCGTGAATGAATCCCTGTGCAGGCCGGGTGGTTTCATCTTTACTGCGCAAGCGGATGAGCAGGCGCACGGGAGGTTCTAAAGGGGTGCTGACCGGGATGATGCCTGGACCCTGACGTTCTGCGAGGACTGCAACGGAGGCGCTGTGATGCGATTCGCGATCCCATACCTGGTAGGTTGACGTCGGTTCATCCCAGGATGCTTCAACGACAGCCACCAGGTGTTCAGACAGGGATGTCAATGCGGGGAGGGTCTCAGGCCGGTTGACCAACGATGCTATCTGGATCAACGTCTGGATTTCGGAATGCAGGTAGGCGCATAAATCGGGGCTTTCTACCGTCGAGATATCCCAACCCTGGGACCAGGGATGCCAGTGGGCAAAGACGGGATGATCGTCAAACCCGGTTTGCATGGGGTGATCCCATTCGGGAATGCCATCTCCATCTCGATCGTGCTGCGGTGAGAACCAGGATTGTAGATGGGATAACAGGCGGGGGAATGAGTGCTGCAAAAACTGCTCATCTCCAGTAAGTTGAACATAGCGCCACACCAATGTTGCTAATAAGGGTGGTGCAATCTGCTTCCCAAGCTGACCAGAAAGGCCCCGTTTCCGGGGAATACTCCCATCAGCAGCCTGGGAATCCAGGAAATTGTCGAAGAAACCGCGGACTAAACCTGGTTCACCTGGCATGAGCAGGTCGAAGAGATAGTAGAGATCAAAAAGAGTCTGTCCATCCCACAGGTGGGTATAATCGCTGCCATCCCCACGCAGTGAGTAACCCTGGTCGGGCAGGCGAGTGGAGACTGTTGATGGATAGGGGCAGCCGCTGGTATTGGTTAAGATCAAGCCGCGGGCAGTTTTCTGTGATAGAAAGAAGGCTGCATCCCAGTCGGGGTTGCCAGTATGGATTTCTAGCTGGTTTGCATTGACCAGCTCGATACGGGCGGTTTCAGCATCCCAATTAAGTGAGGCAATCTGCTGCGCCTGGGCAAAAGAAGCTTCTGGGGTGGGCAGGGCAGATTCTACCCAGGTCACTGCACGCGGTTCATGGGGGTCCAGCTCCAACTGGGTGGCTAATGAGGTGTACGGCCCGGCACCCGGTTGGATCAGGCCGATGACAAAGAAGATGGGCGCGATGTCGCCAGTCTTACCGGCGAGAAGATGGGCGAGTCCGATATCCATCGGAGCCATTCGTTGACCGGTGGGATCTGGAATCAACAGAGCGACCCAGTCCAGGCACAACGAAACTGGTTCGGTCCTTGTGTTGGTCAGCTTTGTACGCCCGGCAAGGTTTTGAGACGCGGGAACCCAGTATCCGATTTCTACGTTAATGCCTGGAAAAGGCGTGCATGCAAGACGAATGTAGTTTGGAGCCAGATATTTGAAGTGGACAGGGCCAATGAAAGTGGACGGATCGGTGTGAACAGTGTCCTTAAGGATAAAACGAGGAAAGATGCGAAAGCTGCGAGCGCGCATCCCGAAGGTGGTCTGGATGGCAAGCGAGGGTGGTTCGCCACTACCCAGGTTCAGCTCCCAGATTTGATCGTCTACGTAACTGGTGGGGCCAAGGCGCGGGTCAGCAGCCAGGGTGAGTACAAGTGGGTCGCCAGGTTTGAGGTTGGTTAATGGCATGGGTATATTGTACGGGCAGATGGCTGAGAGGTCAAAGGTTTGGAGGAATAATTTGGCATGTTATAATGTTTCGACTAAGAGAAAAGCGCGATTATTGCGAGATAAAACATGACACCCTTCCTGGAATTGCTTCTATCCCTGACGATCATCCTGGTGGCTGCGAAAGCTGCGGGCTACCTGAGCATATTGGCGCGTCAGCCCTCGGTGCTGGGAGAGCTGTTGGTGGGTTTGATCTTAGGCCCTTCGCTGCTAGATATGCAGCATTGGGCGATACTCGATGGTGAGGAGGTGAAAGAGACAATTACCTTGCTGTCTGAGGTTGGGGTGCTGCTGCTGATGTTTGTGGCAGGGTTGGAACTGCACTTATCTGAATTGGTGCGGAACAGTAAGGTGTCGGTGTTGGCGGGTATTTGTGGGGTGCTTGTACCAATTAGTGCCGGGATTGGTGTGGGTATGGCTTTTAGTTTGGAGGTAAACCATGCCATTTTTCTTGGATTGAACTCTGGGGGCAACGAGTGTCAGCATCTCTGCACAAACATTGATGGAAATGAAGGCCTTACGCAGCCGGGTTGGATTAGGATTATTGGGAGCAGCCGTATTTGACGATATTTTGGTCATCTTGCTGCTGTCGGTGTTCCTGGCAGTGGGGGATGGTGGGGGGGGATTCCTGGCGGTGGCATGGATTTTCCTGCGCATGGTGCTCTTTATAACAGGTTCAGTCGTGATTGGCATATGGGTGCTGCCGTGGTTTGTCCGGCGGGTCAGCCGGATTCCAATCAGCCAGGGTGTGTTGTCACTTGGATTAGTGGTAATGTTCGGATATGGGCTGGCGGCTGAATTGGTGGGAAGCATCGCGGCGATCACTGGCGCTTTTCTAGCGGGTTTAATGTTCGCCCGCAGCCCGGAGAAGGAACGACTGGAGCGGGGGATGAGCGTACTTGCCTACGGGCTGTTTGTGCCCATATTTTTCGTGCACATTGGCCTATCAGTCAATCTGCGCCTGCTTGATCTACAGGCGATTTGGCTGCTGGTGGCAGTGATCCTGGTGGCGGTATTGGGGAAGTTTCTGGGGGCGGGTGGAGGGGCACGATTGGCGGGTTTCACCTGGCTCGAGTTCAGCTCAATTGGGAGCGGGGATGATCTCGCGGGGTGAGGTTGGACTGATCCTTGCAACGGTTGGAATCAGCAATGGGCTGGTGGATGGAAGCATGTTCTCGGCGATCGTTGGGATGGTTTTGATCACCACCCTGATCACACCACCCCTGCTGCGGATGTTGTTCACGAGGGGTGGACCGAAGATAGGACGGACTGCTCAAATTGGTGAGGAGGCTGGCTAATGTATTTAATATTACTTGTCTTACACAATGCAGAGGAATGTGATCCGTTGCTAACCGCGTGGGAGAAGGTCGGAGTGCGTGGGGCGACCATGCTGCACAGCACGGGATTGGGAAGGCTGCGCGGCAGCGGGTGGATGGATGATGTACCACTTTTTCCCAGCCTGGAGGCGTTTACTGAACATGAAGAATATTTTAGCCGCACGATCTTCACTGTTGTGGATTCTGAGAGCATGGTAGACCGGCTGGTTGAAGCGACGGAAAGTGTGGTGGGAGACCTGAAACAGCCTGAGACGGGCTTCCTGGTTGTGATGCCTGTGTTGCGAGTGTATGGCTTGAACAAGGAACTCTGAAATAGGCCGGGATGTGGGTGTGAAAAGACATACCTGCAGCGCATAATCAACTGCGCAAGGAGAAGGAATGACCAATTTATCTGCACAGCGAGGGCTATATTTTGAGCAATTTGCGCCTAGCTTACACTTTATGACTGCGGCTCGGACGATCACCGAAGGGGATATTGTCACCTTTGCGGGATTGTCGGGAGATTACAACCAGATCCATACCGATGCGGAATTCAGCAAAGGAACACCCTTTGGGCAACGGGTAGCCCACGGTCTGCTGGTTTTATCGATCGCATCCGGGTTAGCCATGCGCAGTGGAGTTCTGGAAGGAACTGTGATTGCGTTTCGGGAGATCAATCATTGGAAGTTCTCCAATCCGGTATTTATTGGTGACACCATCCGGGTAGAGCTGGATGTAATTGAAACCAAGCCACTGCCCCGCCTAGGCGGTGGTGCAGTGGTGATCGAGTTGGTCGTGAAGAACCAACGGAATGAAACTACGATGAAAGGCAGCTGGACGGCATTAGTCGCCAACCAGCCTGGTTAAAGAAATGACAGATCGACCTGAATCTGAGCAAGAAGAACCTTTGGAGCCACTAGCCGGGCATCTTAGCGACCCGCTGATGGAAGATCAAGGCGAAGGTGAACCCGTGGAGGATATTAACTCCCAAACTCCAACGGAGGAACCTGGGGCAGAAGCCGCAGAGCGAGAGAAAGACTGGGCACCGGTACCGATAGGTGGGTGGTTCGCTGAAGAAGATGAGCGCAAACCTGAGCCCGATGAGGCAGCCGTTTTTGGTGAACAGGTGCCAGAGCCGGAAGAAACGCAACCTGCTGCGCCACCAGAAGTAAAAACTGCTGTGCCACCACCTCATCCGCTGGGAAACACGCCACAACGCCCGCCACCAGCGCTGGGAACTCAGGGGATGCCTTTGCCACGGCGGGTGGATGAAATTGATGTGCACGCGACCAGGGTCTCGCCATCAGCTTTTTCAGCGGATAGACAGCGCACGAAACCAATCCAACCGCAGAGAGCCATTCCGCCCGTTCAGCCTGCGGCTCAGATAAGCGGACAGGTGCGAGCTGCCAACGGTAAGAGTAATTATCGCCAGACGATGGGCTGTCTGCTGCGGATGGGTCTGATAAGTCTGCTGGTGATCGTGCTGCTGGCAATCCTTGGCGGCTCTTTCATGCTGTATGAATACTATACCATTGCGGCAACGCTACCCAGCGTGGAGGATTTGCGCCTACGGGCGTCCACATTTGAGACGACGCGCATCTATGATCGCAATAACAACGTTCTGTACGAGATCCTGGATCCGAATGCAGGACGACGCACTTATGTTAACCTGGATGAAATTTCACCATACCTGGTGGCAGCAACGATCGCGACCGAGGACAAATCATTCTATAGCCACCCAGGGTTTGATTGGATGGCGATCGTGCGGGCATTCTGGCAGAACACAAAAGAAGGGGGCGTGGCTTCTGGGGCATCGACAATCACACAGCAGCTGGCGCGCATCTTAGTGCTTCAGCCGGAAGAGCGCTATGAGCAAACCTATATGCGCAAGGTGCGCGAGGCATTGCTGGCGGCGGAAATCACGCGTCGCTACAGCAAAGATGAGATCCTTGAGCTGTATCTCAATGAGATTTTTTATGGCAACCTGGCTTATGGGATTGAGGCCGCCGCGGAGACGTATTTCAACACCAGCGCAGATGTGCTGACACTGAGCCAGGCTTCATTTTTAGCTGGGTTACCCCAGGCACCAGCAGTATATGATGTGTATAACAACCGGGAGGCTACCAGGCTGCGGCACCAGGCGGTGCTAACCCTGATGTATGAAGCCTCACAGGAGCAGTCCTGCATCTATGTCAGCAACAACCCGCAGCGAATCTGTGTCGATTCGGATAGCGCGGTGGCGGCTTATGTGGATCTAGAGGATTATGTCTTTGAGCCGTCTTATGTGGAGATCCGCTACCCACACTGGGTTACTTATGTGCGGGGATTATTGGAAGCGCAGTATGATGCGCAAACGATCTATCGCTCAGGTTTTTCGATCTATACAACGTTGGACCCTGGCTTGCAAGATGCTGCCGAAGAGATCGTGGAAAATCAGGTAGCCGCGCTGGCAGCGAACAATGCCAACAGTGGGGCTCTGGTAGCGATCCGTCCGGCAACCGGAGAAATCCTGGCGATGGTCGGGTCAGCCGATTTTTATAACGAAGAGATCGACGGGCAGGTCAATATGGCGACCAGCCCAACCCGCCAGCCGGGTTCGGCAATCAAACCGATCACATACCTGGCAGCATTTGAGCGCGGCTGGACGGCTTCAACGCTGATCTGGGATGTGCCCAGCGAGTTCCCGCCGTCCGGCGATCCCAATGATCCCCGCCCACCCTACGTGCCGGTGAACTATGATGGTCGTTTTCACGGGCCGGTGACCGTGCGCTCTGCCCTGGCGAATTCTTACAATATTCCGGCTGTAAAAACGCTGCAGTTCGTGGGAGTGTATGACCGCAACGAGACCTCAGATGAAGATGGGATGATCGCCATGGCTCTGAAGTTGGGCATTACGTCGCTGACCCGCCCGGATTATGGCTTGAGTTTGACACTGGGCGGGGGCGAAGTCAGTTTGTTAGAGCTGACCGGAGCATACAGCGTGATGGCGAACGGTGGGCGCCGGGTAGCGCCGGTGGCAATCACACGGATCATAGACCACGATGGAAACATCATCTTTCAATATGAACCGCCGGCAGGAGAGCAAGTAATTCGACCTGAACATGCCTACATCATCTCATCGATCCTGTCGGATAATGAGGCGCGCACGCCTATGTTTGGTCCCAACTCGGTGCTGGCGCTGCCTTTCCAGGCAGCGGCGAAAACCGGCACGACCAATGATTTCCGGGATAATTGGACCCTCGGGTACACGCCGGATGTGGCTGTAGGCGTCTGGGTAGGTAATCCGGACTATACGCCGATGGTGAACACAACCGGTTTGACCGGGGCGGCGCCGATCTGGGCGGAATTTATGCAGCGGGCAGTTCAGCAGCTGATGGGCGGCTCACCGACGCCGTTTTTCCGCCCGGCTGGTATCGTTGACCGGATAATTTGCTCCGTATCAGGCACAGAACCATCCCAGTGGTGCACCAGCCAGCGTTCGGAGATCTTTGCAGCCGATCAGCCGCCGCTGCCCAGTTCACAGGATCTGTGGTCGCGGGTGTTGTTTGATACCTGGACTGGATTACGCGCCTCTCCCGCCTGCGCAGATTACACCGATGAGGAATTTGCCCTGAATGTAACTGATGTCTGGGCGGTTGCGTGGATCCAGAATGATCCCCAAGGAAGGGTCTGGGCAGAACAGAATGGATTCAGCGATCCAATTTTGGTTGCCCCCGCACGCGAGTGCCGGGCAGATGACCCCCGCCCGAACCTGAATTTTGCCTCCTTGAGCGAAGGTCAGACACTGACAACCTCGCCGGTAGATATCTATGCAGTGGCTTTTGCCAGTGCAGATTTTTTGAATTTCCAGTTGGATTACGGGATCGGAGAGAATCCGGTTGAGTGGATCCGCCTGACGGAAAGCAACCAGCCGGTGACTCAGGCAGCCATGATCTATAAGTGGGATCTGGCGGAAATACCGAGCGGTGTGATTACGCTGCGCTTAACCATGCGCAGCATTCGCAACACCAGCGCAGAAAAATTGCTGCACCTGAATATGCAGGTGCCGACGCAAACACCCACACCAACGGCTACAACGACGATTACTCCAACACCGACGGCGACGGCAACGGTCACACCTACACCGACAATGGTGGTGGTGCCAAGCAGCACTCCAACTCCAATTGATGGGCTTCCAGCAACACCATCGCCAACGCCACCAGACGAGCCGGGGTCTTAGAGCAGGCGAAGCTGGGAGGTTGAGTAGGTGAGCGGATCGAGGGCAAGCTGCTCGTCCAAGTTCTCGCGGGAGAGCAACGGGTTACCCACTAACCAGCGGAGATGGCGAAATTTAATGAAGCGCCATCCGTTCTGAGTTGCATCGCAGAGGCGTCCCAGCCGCGGATCTCGGCGGAGTTTATAAGCGACCAGGTTGGCGCGACCACCAGGGAGAATGATCAGGCTTTGTGCAGGTGGGACTGTGCTCTGCAAGATGATCTCGCCGATGACTGCAGAGACAATCGGATAGAGCCAAAATTGAGGCAGCTGATGGCGGTCTACCCAGCAGAAGGTGTGCTGGATAGGGCGTCCATCCGGCGTCGTGGCGGAAGGGCGCACCTGGGTAGTGAAACCAAGCCGGTCCCCAAGGCGATGAATCAGCATCTCTGCATCAGCCAAATCCTGGCGCCGGGCTGTTGGGGAATCCTGGGGGTGCAATCTCCAGCTGCCAGGGATATCGGGCTGGGGCTCGGCATATGATTCCAGGCAGATTTGGAGATACTCGGTATCGGGGGTGAACAGGGCAGGAAAGGCGGAACACAAAGCCGAATCGATATCCGGCAGGTTGCACTCCGTGTGTTTGAGCAGATAATTCACCAGGGCAATTTCAATGCGGTCTGCCAGAGGAGCCAAGGTGGCATGACTGGCATCTCGCATCCAGACCAGGCCTGATTCGGACAGCTCGGTGGGTAACTTATCAACAACCGAGGGCATGGTTTCAGGGATCGACTCAGCTGGTCCTGGTTCACTGCTTTCAGGTTGGACGGCTGCTTCCAGGGGCAATTGGGCGGCGACAAGCTCGCTTTTACCTTTGATGGAAAGGGTATAACGCAGGAATCCGTGGCGGAAGGAGAGGCTTTCCTTGCCGATTGCAGTGGCTTGCGCATAGGCTTCCGCAGGGGCATCTTCGGCGGGGATGGATTTGGAGATCAGAATTTGACTGCAGTGCGCCTGAGCCAAGCCAGCAAGGGCCGCACTGAAGGAATGGGCAAAACTGGCCGGTTCGCCGCGCTCTTCGAGATAGCGGGTGGCAGCCTGAGCAGCAATACGCTCTGATGGTACATCCGGTGGTGATCCAGCACTACGCTGCCGGCGCCAGGTAAGTTGGGCAGTGTTGATCTCAGGGCGGATAGCTAAAGAATCAAGGTGAAAACCAGCGATGTCGGCGGCTACTAACGCGGCAGCCAGGTAATTGGGTTCGAATTCACCCATTAACCCAAAGAATGGGGTATCTGGGGCGAGAATATCGTAGAGGTGACCGAGGGAGGCAGCAAGTGCGGTAGTGTGCCAGCCCCAATCGTAGCGTTGGCGACGCAGCACACTGCGAAAAGCTCCGACGGAATCATGACCCCATAACCAGCCAGCCCATAAGGCAGACAGGGTCCAAAAGGCGCGGTTTGGCCGGGGCAGAGCGGTACACACGGCCCGAATCTCTAACCCGGAAAGGGATTCAGCCAGGGATTTGAGGCGGCCTTCAAACAACCAGATGCCTGCTGATGGCAGGCTCTCGCCCCTGATGAGCGGCCAGGTGAAGAGGGGAACTGGCTCTGCGCGCCCAGGGTTGCCTTCTGCACTCCAGATATCCAGTCCTTGCTCAAGCGCCAGCCAGACATTTTGTTCGCGAAAACGGGGCGGGATGTTCAACTGATAACGTCGCTCTCGCTCAGGCGGGTGTTTCCACATGGCATGGGCCTGTTCACAGGCATGCAGCAGCAGTGCCGTGAGGTGCTGCCGGCGTACAAGGGGAAGATCCAAGCCCTCTAATTTATTGATCAGGGTGAACAGGGCGTAGACCGCACGAGGAAGGTAGATATTGAGCGCCTGCTCGGCATAGGGACGGTCGGGGTCATTATGCGGGGCAACCCGTTCCAGGGCGCGGGCACGGTGAAGGGTGTTGGCGCTGAATTGACTGGCCCGGTTGATATCGCCTGCTGTACAGGGAAATTCACCACTGGTGCGACAGACGGGGCAGGTATAGATGCGGGCATATGGAGCGGGAGCAGTGGCTTTGCCACCGTCAGCGTGCTCCCACAGGAAGGCTTCGGCCATAACGGGTGAGGCGCAGTGGGAGCACTCGGTTTGATAGAGTGCGCGGATGTGGGGCTCAACGCGCTCATTGCCGCGGTAGGCTGAGGCCAGCTCGGCAAGTGAAGTCTGCAGCTCTGAACGGGGAGGCGGCTGGGCGGCCATCTCAAGCAGGAAGCGGATAATGGGATTATTGGCCGCAACCAACACCCGGTAGCCGTGGCGGGCAATTTCGACTGCCAGGCGGGGAGAAGTGCCGAAAGGGTCTAGTACCCAGGTGCCAGGAGGCACTTTGGCAGTAAGCCAGGCGGAAGCAGCTCCATCCGGAATAGGAGGTAGGAACCGGCTGAGAGGCTCAGGTGCAGGAGGAAAAACACCGGGCAAGTAGGCGTCGCTCATGGGATGATTCCCTACTGGTAGTATAGCAAGTAAAATGAAAAATACAAGTACATGGTATACTTTCTTAAGACTGCCAGATTACTCTGGCGTATATTGTCGCGATCGCCATGATGAAACTGATCATCCAAATTCCATGCCACAACGAAGCGCCTGTACTGCCGGCGACCATTGAGGCTTTGCCGCGAAGATTGACCGGGTTTACCAGTGTTGAGATCCTGGTAGTCGATGATGGCAGCCTGGATGGAACGGTGGAAGCTGCCAGACAGGCGGGGGTCGAGCATATTGTTCAATTACCGGGACATTTAGGACTGGCGGCGGCTTTTGCGGCCGGCCTGGATGCATGTGTGAAATTGGGGGCGGATGTGATCGTCAACACGGATGCTGACAATCAATACCGGGCAGAGGATATCCTGCTGCTGGTCGAACCAATCCTGGCAGGCCGGGCACAGGTTGTGGTGGGTGACCGGGGGGTAGCAACACTGGCGGCTTTCACCCCGGTAAAGCGCTGGTTGCAACGCCTGGGCAGCTGGGTGGTGGGTAAGGTGTCGGGGATGAATATTCCCGATGCCACCAGTGGATTCCGGGCATTGAGCCGGGAAGCCGCACTGCGTACGCTGGTGCTGAGCGATTATTCTTATACCCTGGAAACCTTGATCCAGGCCGGTTCGAGACACCTGCCGGTGGAGTTTGTCAAAATCCGCACCAATCCGGAAACGCGTCCGTCGCGTTTGATGCGCAGCATCCCGCAGTACCTGGCAAATTCAAGCGCGACCATCATTCGGGCTTATACCATGTATCGCCCGTTGAGGGTGTTTTCGGTCCTGGGCGGATCGCTGCTGCTGGGTGGGTTGGCATTGGGGCTGCGATTCGTCTACTATTGGGTGTTAGGCCAGGGCAACGGTCATATTCAATCGGTGATCCTGGCAGCTGTCCTGTCCATTGTAGGATTCCAGGTATTTTTGATCGGCCTGGTGGCTGACCTGATCGGTTTCAATCGAAAAATCCTTGAAGAGCTCCTGTACCGCACCCGATTGATGGAAAGTCGATCTGAACGGGCTGAAAATTCAGACGACACCCAGACTTAACCCTGAATGAAATATCGAATCATACTCCTGCTTGGTATGCTATGGATTGGATTAACAGGCTGCACCCCGCGGGTACAGCCTGTGCAATCTTCGCAGACCGACCTGGTGGAATTAGATGCGCAACATCCTGTTGGGCAGACGTTCGTAGCGCGCTACGCTGGATTGAGCGGTATCCAGGTGTATCTAAGCCCAAACCAGGTTGGAGATGGCAGGGTGGCGCTGCACCTGCGTTCTGAACCAGGAGCAGAAGAGGATCTGGCGACGGTGGTGATGCCGCTCAACCAGGTGACACAGGCGAAGTATTATCGTTTTGATTTCCCGTCCCTGAGCAACTCAAACCAGAAATATTATTATGCCTGGTGGGAAGTGGAGGGTGAAGGCAGCCTGGGCGTGGGGGCTTCGGCGGGCAGCACGTACCAGGATGGGGCAATGTACCAGCAAGGTACGCCGCAAGATGGTCAGATAACCTTTTCCCTGGAATACGAGGCTGGCAAACTGGCAGCTGGATTGGTGGAAGAGCTAGTCATTTGGGCAGGAGTCCTTGCCCTGTCAAGTTTGATTTTCGTAGCCCCAGGGTGGGCGGTTCTTGGCTGGCTGTGGCGGGGATGGAACGATTTATCTGTGCCGGGAAGAGTGGGGCTGGCAAGTGGATTCAGCCTGGCAGCATATGCGGTTTTTCTGGTGTTTACTGACCTGCTGGGTGTGCACCTGGGCGCATGGTACGCGTGGGGGCTGATGATTTATGCGTTAGGGAGCCTAGCCTGGCAAACCATCATCCGGCGACGACTGCGCCGCAGAGATCAAAAGGATGCTGGACCGTGCCTGAGGGCCGATCAACCCCAGTCGACAAGACTTTCGGGGATTGTCCTGGTGATGATCTTGGGTTTGATCCTCGCGACCCGCTGGTGGGCTGTGCGCAGTATCGAAGCACCGATGTGGGGGGATTCGGTGCAGCATACGTTTATCACCCAGCTGATCATGGACCATGGGGGGCTGTTTGAATCGTGGGAGCCTTATGCGCCGTATGGCAGCTTTGGCAACCAGTTTGGTTTTCCTGCCGCGGCGGCGCTGCTCGCCTGGGTCAGCGGTGTGGATGCCAGCCAGGCCGTCTTATGGACGGGGCAAATACTGAATGTGCTGGCAGTATTGGCATTGTACCCGCTGGCGGTAAGATTGGCGAAAGGGCAGCATTGGGCGGGTGTAGGGGCTGTTATGGCCGCCGGTTTGGTTTCAACGATGCCGGCTTTTTATTTCAATTGGGGTCGCTATGCTCAGTTAGCCGGGCAAGTTATCCTGCCAGCCGCGCTGTGGATGCTGTGGGATGTGGTCGAGCCCCCAACTGCATTGCGGCAGGTGGGCGGTGTTAAAGCACTTGCATGGCGAAAAATCATCCTGGCGGGAACAGTGTTGGGTGGTATGGTGATGTACCAATACCGAACGCCGTTCTTTTATCTAACTTTTATTATGGCCTGGGTCGTTGGGTGGTGGCTACCAGTCTGTAGATTCGATGCTCAACGCTGGTTGGGTGCAGTTGTTAAGGTCGGGCTTGTAATTATAACCGGCGTTATCATCTTCTTACCCTGGGGACTGCGCATCTTAACCACGCAGGTTGGTGATCTGGCGATCTCGGAAGCTTCTCAGACGGTAATCTGGGAGAACATCCGCATGGATTACCAGACCTGGCGGGAAGTATTAAAATACATACCTGCGCCTCTGGCAGGAGTAGCACTGGTAGCCTGTTTGTGGAGCCTGCTGAGGCGGGAATGGTTGGTTTTTTCCCTGACGTGGTGGGCTGCCTGGCTGGCTTCTATATATTCATGGAATCTTATTGGAGTGCCGGGTGCGCAACAAGTATCATCCTTTGCTGTGCTGATCGGTCTCTACATGCCAGGGAGCCTGCTCTTCGGCTGGCTGGTGGGGCAGATTGGGGGAGCCGTCAGCCGGTGGAAAGTAGTAGAGACGCTGCTGGTGCTGATCATTTCAGGCGCCGGGTTATGGTACGCCTGGGAACAGCGGACGATTGCTGAACCACAGACATTTGCCATGGTGACACGGCCAGATACACGAGCTATGGCGTGGATCCAGGAGGAAACCGAACCGGAATCACTCTTCCTGGTTGAAGGTTTCCGCTCCTATTACAATACCACAGCGGTTGGTTCGGATGCCGGGTGGTGGATTCCCTTGCTAGCTGGGCGCGACAATACCATGCCTCCGTTGTATGCCCTGGGCAGCGAGATACCTCTGGATTCAAGCTACTCTTCAAAAATCGTGGAAACAGTGGCGGCATTGGAGACAACTACCTTGGATACCAACGAAGGGCTCACGCTGCTGTGCGAGCTGGGGGTCAGCCATATCTATATAGGGCAATTGCAGGGGCTGGTGGGGCTGACCTGGCTTAATCAACTTTATACGCCGCAGGAGCTGCTGGACCAGCCGGCGTATCAACTGGTGTACCAACACGACCGGGTGTATATCTTTGCACTGCGGGGAGATGCGTGCGATGAGTGAGGCGCCAACCAAGCCACTCAAGGTGTGTTATTTTGGCACCTACCGGGCGAACTACAATCGCAACCAGATCATGATCGCTGGGTTGCGGCAGGTTGGGGTGGAGGTGGTGGAATGCCACGAGGCTCTGTGGCGCGGGATTGAGGACCGCTCCTGGGCGGCAACGGGTGGCTGGCTGGCGCCAGCATTCTGGGTCCGTCTGGTAAAGGCTTACCTGCGCTTGCTGCGCCGTTACCGGCAGGTGGGCGCGTATGATGTGCTGGTGGTAGGCTACCCCGGCATCCTGGATGTGTTCCTGGCACGCTTGCTTGCCAGCATACGGCACAAACCGCTGGTGTGGGATGTGTTCTTGTCTGTGTATGAGGTCGCAATCGAGCGCAGCTGGCAGCGCACCAAGCCTACCTCGGTCAGGTTGTTAAATTGGGTGGAGGCAATCGCCCTGCGCATGCCGCACTTAGGGCTGCTGGACACGCCTTATTATGCTGCCTGGTTCCGTAAGCAGTATCCACATGTACGCACGCCGCTGGAGCATGTACTGATCGGGGCAGATGAGCGATATTTTTCCCTGCCCGAGACAGAATCGAACCCGACTGGCGCCGATGAGGCTACGGGACATGCCCAGCCTGGGAAGGTGTGCCGAGTACTCTATTATGGCTCTTATCTGCCCAATCATGGCATCCGCACAATCCTGGAGGCGATCCAACTACTGGAAGACCAACCCTGCATCCGGTTTGAGATGGTCGGCAAGGGCATCGACCAAGGGTTGGCGCGCCAGCTGGCGGAGCAGTGGGGATTGGGTAATATGACCTTTGTGGATTGGTTGGATAAGCCCGAGCTGGTACAGCGCATTCGCCAGGCGGATATCATCCTGGGGGCCTTCGGCAACACCCTGCATTCGCGCGTGACTATCCACAATAAAACCTACGAAGGTCTGGCAATGGGTAAAGCCGTGCTGACGGGTGACTCACCGGTGATGCGCCAGTATTTCCACCACGGGCGGGATGTGTTCTTGTGCCCGCAGGCAGATGCACAGGGTCTTGCACAGGCAATCCTGACTTTATGTGCGGACCCGGGGCTGCGGCAGCGGATCGGAGAGAATGGACGGCAGCTTCTGCGCGACCATTTTACCGTACGGCATATTGGTGAGTCCTATCGAGAGCTCCTGTTGCGATTGGTCAATTCATTTGGCAAATGAAGAGCTGGCTCGAATGCGGATATTGTTTTTGCTGACACAGGACCTGGAAAGCCCATCCGGGCTTGGTCGCTACTGGCCGCTGGCCAGCGAGCTGTCAAGACGCGGCCATTTGGTGCGAATTGCTGCGCTGCACGCGAATTGGGAGGGTCTGGCGGAACGCTGTTTTGAAAAAGACGGTGTTCGGATCGAGTACGTGGCACCGATGCATGTGGAGAAGATTGGCAGCCAGAAGCGCTATTACCCAACCTGGAAGCTGATGGGGGTGGTACTTCGGGCGACCTGGGCGTTGAGTCGAGCAGCACTGTCAGCTCCGGTGGATATGATCCAGGTAGGGAAGCCGCACCCGATGAACGGTCTGGCCGGACTTCTGGCGAGGCGGCTCAAGGGGGGGATTCTGTGCGTGGATTGTGATGATTATGAAGCCCAGATCAATCGTTTTGGTTCTGGATGGCAGCGGAAGGTGGTGGCATTTTTTGAGCGCGCCCTGCCGCGCATGGCGCAGGTTGTGACAACCCATACCCAATTCATGTACGATAAACTGGTGAGCTGGGGATGTCCCAAGGAGAGGATTCACTATCTATCCAATGGGGTAGATCGCGGGCGGTTCACCAGACCAGATTCGCGGGAGGTGGCTGCGCTGCGAGAACGACTTGACCTCCAGGGGAAGCGGGTGGTGGCGTACCTTGGCAGTCTGAGCCAGCCAAGCCACCCGGTCGACTTGCTGGTGACAGCCTTTCAACATGTCTTGGTGAATATTCCCGAAGCGGCTCTGCTGCTGGTGGGGGGCGGGGAAGACCTTGAAAATCTGGAAACACTGACCAATAAGCTGGGGATTGCCCAGGTGGTGCGGTTCACCGGCCGAGTGCCTCCCGGTGAGGTGCCAGCGTATTATGGCCTGGCTGAGGTCACAGTCGATGCGGTGCATGATGATGAGGCGGCGCAAGGGCGCTCGCCTTTGAAAATGTTCGAGAGTTGGGTGATGGGAGTGCCATTTGTCACAAGCCCGGTGGGGGAAAGGAGTCGCCTGGCAGGAGACCCACCTGCCTGCATGATGGCTGAGCCAGCGGGGAATGCACGGGCATTAAGCTGATGCTATCCAAAGGATCCTGAAATCGGATGAGCTGGCTGAGGAGTTGCGTCAAAGGGGAACCTGGCAGGTGAAAGAGTATACGTGGGACGAGCTGGCAAAACAGATTGAAAGCGTTTACCAGGCAGCACTGAAGGCAGCTGATGAACACAAGGGTTAGCCCCAATCGCCGGACGATTGTCCAGAATATTACCACCTTATTCTCGGGTTCGATCGTTGCCCAGGGGATGACAGCGCTGGCATTACTGCTCACCGCCCGCCAGCTCAGCGTGGACGGCTACGGGCAATATGCTGCCTGTGTATCAATCTCCAGCATGGCTTCGATCCTGTTCAGCCTGGGGCTGGACCTGTGGCTGCTGCGGGAAGGGGGGCGTGAACCACGGCAGCTGGCGGTAAATGCAGGCTGTGTACTGGCGATCAAGGGGGCTTTTGGATTGGTATGGATTGCCGGTTTGTATCTACTGGCACCGCTGATGAAGCAAGAGACCTATCCAGCCAGCCTGCTGCGCTGGAGCGTACTGCTAATCTGGTTGGATACGCTGCTGGCAACAACTTTGACCGCTTTCAAAGCAGGGCTGCGCAATCGAGTACCAGCGGCACTAGAAGCCAGCGCGGATGCGCTGTGGTGTGCAATAACCGTTGGCCTGATTTTATTCGGGGTGCGGCAGCCAGCCGCATATCTTATCAGCCGGATGATTGTGTCCGCCGCCGCTTTGAGCCTGGGTTGGGTGCTGTTATACCGCATCTTTGGTTTACGTTTTGATATGGGGGTTGCCCGAGGGGCATTACGTGGCTCATTTCCATTCGCGGCTTCCGAGTTCTTGGGGATGGTGACCATGCGGGCGGATGTGGTTATTGTAGGTCTGACACTGGGGACAGTTGCCACGGGATTGTATTCTCCCGCAGTTGGGTTGATCAATATGGCATTCCTTGCTCCCCTGGCGGTGTACCTGGTGGCAGTGCCGGTATTGAGCAACCTTTATCGGAATCATCCTGATCAGGCACGCAGAACGTCGGCTCGCTTTATACTGTTATCCCTGGGACTGGGGATCATACTTACTTTTGCCTTTTGGACCGCGGCGCCGGTGGTGGTCTATCTATTAGGATCATCTTTCCAGGGTTCTGTGGACATCCTGCGTATCTTAAGCCTGGTCCTTATCTTCAAGAGCGGAAGCTTTGCCATGGCGGCGAGCATCCTGGCGACTAACCAACAGGCTAAACGGACCATGGTGCAGGCTGTCGCAGCAGGATTCAATATCCTATTCAATTTATTGGTAGCATCCTGGATTGGGATCAAGGGCGTGGCATGGGTCTACGTGTTGACTGAAGTAATCCTTCTGGTTGGGTATGGCTGGATCGTATGGCGGAAATGGTGATAAAAATTCTGCTGTTGAATGTTCATTCTTCGATGAATGTGGGGGATGAGGCTTTGCTGCAAAGTGCATTGGGGCAGCTGAGACTCAATTTTCCGGGGAGCAACATCACAATAAGCATGAACGAGTCTGCCAGCTACTCTGGTCCGGAGACAGCATTGCCATCGATCTATTCCTGGGTGCATCCAATTAGCGCGCAGGGAGAAACTGGTTGGAAGTTTGGCCGGTTGATTTGGTTGCTACCGGCTTCATTAATCCCAATATTAAGTATGCTCTGGTTCAAGCGGGCGATATTTTGGGTAACTCCACTTGCATTGAGACCAATCCTTAACGCGTATCTGGAAGCTGATCTGGTTGCTGGAACACCGGGAGGATATTTATACAGCTCTGGTCGGGGCGTAAATTTATTACTGGTGATGTATACCATTCTAATGGCACTGTTGGCAGGGAAACCGGTGTATCTTTTGCCGCAATCGATTGGACCTATCAAACATGGCTGGGAAAGATGGTGCTTGCGCCGGCTGTTGGAGCAGGTGCGCATAGTGATGGTGCGGGAAGGGGTATCTTTACAGTTGGTGCAGGCATGCAAGGTGCGAAATCCGCGAGTTCAGCTGATCCCGGATATGGCATTTACGCTGCCCGGGACAGCACTGGAAGAGGCGGAAGCATGGCTGGGCGAACAGGGAATCGATGCTCGGGAAGAGCGACCGCGTTTGGGCATCACCATGGTCAATTGGGGGGCGCAGAACAAGAACTTTACCCGGCAGGATATTTATGAACAGTCGTGCGCGGCGGCTGCCCGCTGGTTTGTTGAGCAGATCCACGGCAGGGTGATATTTTTCCCCCAGGTATGGGGACCGACTCAGGACCAGGATGATCGCATCCCTTCCCGCCGGGTGGCCGAACAGTTGGAGGACCTAGCAGGGGCGATCCATTATGTAAGGGAACCGCTGCCAACGACTTTGCTCAAGACAGTCTATGGAAAGATGGATGTGTTCATCGGCACCCGCATGCACTCGAACATTTTTGCGTTGAGCGAGGCTGTCCCAGTGATCGCCATTGGCTACCAGCACAAAACCATGGGGATTGCCACCATGGCAGGGATTGGTGAATGGGTCATTGATATTCAAGGAGTGGATGAGAAAGTATTGGTAGAGCGGCTGGCAGCTTTATGGGAGAAGCGGGCAGGGGTGAGGAATCAACTGCGCCAAACGATCCCAGAAATCATCCACCAATCACAGCAAGCCGGGGTTATGGTGCGCCAGGATTACACCAGGCTGAGGCAGGAGCGTAGAGCATGACCAAACGCATCTGCGTGTTTGAGATCGTCTCGAGCTTTGATGTCGAGGGGGGCGGGGGTGGGCTGACCCGTTTCGCTATAACGTTAAGCCGGCATTTAAATCCTGAGCGGTTCCAACCGGTGGTGTGTGCGCTGTGGGACCGGGGCAGTGAGGTAGAAAGATGGCATATCAAGGATTTGAATGCAAATGGGATCGAAGCTTTCTGTTGTGCACGGTGGGATGAGCAGCATCCTTACCGCTCCTTTTTTCGTGCTTACCGGGGGCTGCGTACATCGCTGCAGCAGCAACGGGCGGACATTCTGCACAGTCATTCTGAATTCTCGGATATGGCAGTCGTGCTGCTCAAACTTGAGGGGAGGGCACCCCTCCTGGTGCGTACGATGCACAATGAGCTACGGGCGATATGGAAGCGTAGACCGCTGCGGCGGCTGCTGTTTTCCCAAATACTGGAACCACTGCTCTTCGATGTAGAGCTGGGCGTCAGCTTTTTTATCAAGGATAACCTGGATGGGCGGTGGTTGGCGAAGCGGTTAGGGCGCCGGGCGCGCACCATACCCAATGCGCTGGATATTCAGCGGTTTGGAAGGGGGAAGGAAGCAGGTTTAAAAGTCCGGCGTGAGCTGGGCATCCCGGACGAGGCTTATGTAGTGGGATCGGTAGGACGTCTATCCGAGCAGAAGGGATTTGATTTGCTAGTGGAGGCGGCAGGCGAAGTTGTGAAAACTGACCCTGAGGTGCATTTCGTAATTGTTGGTGATGGAGTCGACGCGCAGGTGCTCAGGCAGCAAGCAAGTGATTTAGGCCTGGCATCACAGGTGATTTTCACCGGTCAGCGCAAAGATGTGGAAGCGCTTATTTCAGCAATGGATCTATTCGCCTGCTCTTCCAGGTGGGAAGGATTGTCAACGGTGCTGATGGAGGCCATGGCAGCCGGGGTTCCGATCGTGGCAACCGACATCCCGGGAAATCGCGAGCTGCTGCGGGATGGAGAAAATGCCTGGTTGGTTCCCGTTGAGAACGCGAAAGCGCTGGCTGAGGCGATACTCAGGGCCAAGCAAAGTCCCAATCTGTGCAAGGACTTTTCTCGCCAGGCGCAATCCGATGTGCTGGCATTTGGCATTGAGGCAGTTGCTGTCCAGCACGAGAAGTTGTACCAGGATTTGTTTATGCATAAGCTTGCTAACCGCCCAGCTTAATTGATAGGGTTGGCGAAAAAACCCCTCTGCTGATGAAGAGGGGTTGGGGCAGTCTCAAGGGAGCTTTGATCGGCTATTATGGATAAGTTTGGGGAGGCAGTGTAGTGGGGAGAAATACCGGTTCTGGGTAAACCCCACCATTTGAGGTGGGCGAGGGTGTGAGGCTGAGACCGGGGAGCAGCTGCGGTGGGTTGATGGTTGTGGTGATCTCGCCAATATCAGTAATCTGATCTGCGGGCATGTTGAAGACGCGGGCTTTACCATCCTCCTGTGGGATGATTTCGTAAACACCGGTGATTTCGACATCACCGATCACGATGACATATTCGGTACCCTTTATGTTGGGGATGATGAAATAGCCGGCGTCATCGGTGAATGTAGATGGGCTGTGAGCAACATCAAGGATAAAAGCACCACCGCGTCCCTCAACACCGCGCACGACTTCTGCCAGGCGAACGATGATTCGGGGCATTGATACACCCTCTGGATTGACGATCTGACCGATCACGGTCGCCAACCCAGGGTCGGGAGGAGAAGGATGGGTAGGCGTTGAGGCCGGGGTTTGCATTGTGGTTGAAGACTCACTGCAAGCGGCAAGGAGAAGAGCGATGATCAGGATTAGCAGGACAGTTTTGCGACTTATTGGACACTCCATATAGCGGGTAAATATGCTGGAGTTTACTCTATTATGGTGAAATTGCAAATAGTAACAAAATAATCCGAAAGCATTATTGTGTCATATGCGTGCATCCTATATAATGTGGCTAACCTGAAAAACAGGAAATCCAATCCAAAACCTTCATATGGAGGAGACAACAATGAAAGCTCGAATTTTTGCACTAATGGTTATCGTAGCGATGCTGTTCTCAGCATTTGGTGTTGACAGCGCACGCGCTGGCGCCTATGCTACACAATTCACCACCTCGGTGACTTACATGAACGTAGGCACCGCAACCACCACCACCCTGAAGCTGTATTTCTATGCAACCCCGTCATCCACCACCCCCACATCTTACACGCTGGCTCCGCTGGCGGTAAATGCAGCGGGTTCTGTCTTCATGGGCAACCTGGATGACCTCATCGTTGCGGATGGCTTCCAGGGTTCAGCTTATTTGGAATCGGACCAGATGATGCAGGTCACGCTGGTGCAGATCCCGCAGAACTCAACCGATGTCAAGAACCGGGCTCTCTCCAACGGTTTCATCACCGGTGGCCCGACTGCTCTGATTGCCACTGTGTTGAAGAGCACCTATGATTACAGCACCATCTTCTCGGTGCAGAATGCCGATACGGTGTCGAACAACGTGACGATCGACTTTGTCAATACGTCCGCAGCGATCGTTCACTCGATCACAACCCCAGTTGCCCCGGGTGCTGCGTATTATGTAGATATGGGCCTACTGGGCGCATTGACTACCTTCAATGGCTCGGTGGTTATAACGGCTAAGCGTGCAGATAACTCTGCTGGTAAAGTCGTTGCCAGTTCGATGGAACTTGCCCTGACCGGCACGGGCGTATATTCCTTCGAAGGTGTGGAAGTAGGCGCGACGCAGCTGTATATGCCCTCCTACCTGTGTGCAAAGTATAATGCCAGCTCATCCTACGCGGTGCAAAATACCAGCCTGACGACCGCCACCAGTGTAACCGTAACCTACACCGACACCCTTAACAACACCTACTCCCAGACCCTGCCGATTGGACCTGGCGCCAAGGCATCCTTCATCGCCTGCAATGCCGCTCCGACCAATACCTACGGTGCAGCAGTAGTCACCAGCACTGTTACCCCGGTGGTTGCGATTGGTAAGGTTTACGGCGGTGGCTTCTCGACCGCTTTCCTGGGTGTTGCGATGGGGTCCGAGGTGATGGGCCTGCCGTACGTCCGCTGGGCGACCGATGCAAACTATGCAGGTGGGCTTGGGCAGCGCACCTTTATTACCATTCAGAACGTTGGTGCCCCACTGGTCGAAACCGAAACAATTGATGTCGAGTATTATGACTACGCTGGCACCCTGGCAGCAACCCACACGTATGTTGTTCCTGCTGGCGGCCTGGCGACTGGCGCAAAGTTCAACTCCACAGCAGCCCTGGCGGGTTTGGCCGAGTTTGGGTACTACGGTTCAATTTACGGCGGTGCAGTGATTATCCGCGGCCCCGCGGGCAGCGAGTTGGCCGCGATAGGTCGTGTGCAAACTTATGTTGTGAGCACGGGCCTCTACGTTGGTGAGGACTACAACAGCCAACCGATACGGTAGTTCTGGAACTGGATTGGGTAGCAACAAACAAGGTAGGGAGACCCCTCTGGGTCTCCCTTACTTTGTTCTCTATGAGGGTTGATCTATGCCAATATTTACCAGGTATCTGAGCCTTGCCAGGCTGGGGCTGATAAACCCCAGCCTGATGTTTTTCGCCTGGAACTTGAAACGTACGAAACGGACCTATCTGAGTTATGCCACGTTATACAGCCTGGCAAGAAGTTTTTTGCAGGTTAAGACCAGACATGCCCAACCGGTCCAGGTTGCGGAATTTGGGGTAGGGCGCGGGGGCAGTGCGCTTTTGTTGGCCTGGCTGGTGGAGCGCCACGGCGGCAAGCTGACCTTATTCGATGTCTTTGGTCGCATTCCGGCGCCCACCGAGATGGATGGCAAGCGTGCTCAACAGCGCTACGTTGGTATCCTGACCCAAGAGAGTCAGGATTACTATGGCAATATTCCCGACCTGTTGGAAGTTGTGAGGCGAGACCTGTGGAAAGTGTGTGACCCGGGGCGAATTGTGATTGTTCAGGGGCGCTACGAGGATACCCTGCCCCGGTTGATAGAACCTTACTTATACAGCCAGGTACACATCGATTGCGACTGGTATGAAAGCTCTCTGGTTGTCTATAATCACCTGAGGGAACGTCTTTTACCAGGGGCAATCATCCAGGTGGACGATTACTCAGATTGGGAAGGTTCCCAGCGCGCCTTCCAGGATGCTGGATGGTTGAGCCAATTCCAAACCAGGTTGGTGGATGGTGCGCTGGTGATAGACACTGCCCGGGACAAGGCGGGAAACCCTATTTGATTATGATGGGGATCGAAAAGGTGATGAGAGCCTGGTAAGCGAGGTTTTGGTCACTCAATATGGTATCCACATCGCCGCCGACGATGTAAAGCTGAGGACCGATCGAGCTAAGCCCAAAGTATGCTCCCAGGGGCTGCGGGGAGGCTTCCAGTGATTGCCAGGAGTTGGTAGGGGGAAAGTAGATCAGGCCAAAACGGCTGACAGATTGACCAGCACCCCCTAACACATAAACCGTATCTGCAATGGTTGTAACCTGCAACCCCTGACGGGCATCAGGGATGGGGAAGCCGTTCTCCCAGGGAGAAGCGCCCTCTGCGGTATCGTGGGCGGGGGTATAAATTTCGTTGGCATTCAGGAGTGTCTCTCCCGCCATACCACCAATCACATAAATCTTCCCGCCAGCGGCAGCTGCCCCACTGAAGGAGCGAGCGGTAGGCATGGGGGTGCGTTCTTGCCAGCTATCCATAACCGGATCGTACATGAATACACTGGATAAATCTGTATTGCCATCCCAACCGCCAAACAGGTACAGGCGGCCTTCAAAGGCCTGCAATGCATAAGCGCTAATGGGATAGGGGAGTGAGGAACCGGTGTGCCATTGGTCAACAGCGGGATCGTATATTTCCAGCTGGCCGGTGATTTCACTTGCTGCCGGACCAATGCGTCCACCGGGAATATAAATGAGTCCATTGATCAAGGCAGCAACCACATCGGTTACCGGGGTGGGTTTGGATGTCAGAGCAGCCCAGGAGTTGGCATCCACATTGTATACTTCAATGGTGCCGGTAATGCCCTGGGAAGTTTCGCCGCCGATAGCGAAAAGCTGATTCTCAAGGGCTGCCAGGGCCAGGCCACGGCGGGCAGTGGGCAGTGGTGCTCGTGTTTGCCAGCGGGGAAAGGCAGTGGCGGTTGCGGGAGGAGGTGTGGGGGGTGTGATAGTAGGCTGCGGTGTGGAACTTCTGCCCAGGGCAAAGGCGAGACCGCCGATGCTGACCAGAAACAGAGCGGCGAGTACAGTGAACCAGCGCGGCCAAATCCGGGCGGGTGGGAGCGGCTCGGCGGTAGCGGCAGCCTGATCAGCGGCTGGCGCGGAAGCGGGCGAGGCGTATTTGGCAGGAAGCTGACCTGGTCCACCCTTTACCAGCCCGATGTGAACGGCGTGCATGGCAGCTTCGGTGCGAGAGGCGGCGCCGATCTTGGAGAAGATGTTGCGCAGGTGGACTTTCACCGTGTTAGAGCTAATGAAGAGCTTCGAGGCAATCTCTTTGTTGCTGGCTCCGGTAGCAACCAGGCGCAAGATTTCCAGCTCTCGATCGCTTAGCTCTGAGGGTGGGGGGGTGTTCATACGGGAGAAATTATATCATTTCCAAGAACCTTTCCTTGACAGCAATCCCCAGCGTGGCTATAATCTGCGTCACATTGCGGGTGTTGCCAAGTGGTAAGGCAGTAGCTTCCCAAGCTACTATTCGTGGGTTCGAGTTCCATCACCCGCTCAGGAAGATTGTGATGGGTTGAACCCTATAATGAGAACTGCTCTACTAAGGAGTGGTTCTTTTTGTTTCCACTGTTCCGAGGTTGGTATGAACCATGCATACTTATCTGCAGAGAGATGATTTGCAATGGTTATGTCACGTGAGGCTTGCCCAAAAAGGTTAGAATATTAAGTTATAGCAGAAAAAAGGGTGAGTCTATGGCTGAAAAAATAACAATTTTGTATGTAGAAGATAATCGCGAGAACCGCCTGTTGGTAAGGCGGGTGTTGGAGGCGGAGGGATTTGACGTCAACGAGGCGGAATCGGCCACCCAGGCATTGAGATCTATCGCAAAGAAAGTGCCACACCTGATCTTGATGGATATCAACATGCCCGAAATTGATGGGTATGCTTTGACCAGCCGGCTCCGTCAGAATCCCAAAATCCGGGGAGTGCCCATTATTGCCATGACAGCCAATGTGATGAAAGGCGATCGGGAGCGCACACTGGAAGCGGGATGTGACGGCTATATCCAAAAGCCGATCGATGTGGATCTACTTTCTGAGCAGCTCAAGCGATTTATCAATGAGGTGGGCAATGATGGATGACTCTGGCACGCGGAAAAGCACGGGGGAGGCAGCAGGGAAGGTAGCTTTTCCCAAAGATACAACCGTCCTGGTGGTGGAAGATAACGTCTCCAACTTTGTGCTGATTGCCCGGATGCTAGGCTATATGGGCATTCACTGCGAGTGGAAGACATCCGGATATGAGGTGGTAGAGTATGCAGATACCCTGCCGCGCCTGGACCTGATCTTGATGGATATCCGGCTGCCGTATGAGGATGGCTTTGGAGCGCTGCGGAAAATACGCGCTTCGACGGCGTTGAAGGAGACGCGGGTTGTGGCGGTCACTGCAGAGGCCAGTTTTGAACAAATGAATAAAGCCCGCTCGGCTGGTTTTGACGGCTTTTTAGGTAAGCCCTTAGATATGGACCGCTTTCCTGACCAAATTCGGCGCATTCTGGCGGGCGAGGCGGTTTGGGAATTGAGCTGATGACTATGGAAACCCCGAGGCTCTGTCCTTCTTGTGGCAATGAGATCCTCACCGGGACAACGAGCTGCCCGGTATGCAATTTTTCTTTCGAGCCAGCTTTGGCTGAGAGTCCGGTCGTCCCGGAGATGTTGGTTCAGCGTTTTGGAGAGTATTTGCTGGATAGCAAATTAATCCAGCAGGATGATTTGGACCGGGCACTGGCATTCCAACAAAAAGAAGCTGGTAATCGACATATTCTTCTTGGACAAGCTTTGTTGGAGTTGGGTATCCTGGATCGTGACACGTTGGATCGGGCGATCACCCGGAAATTGGTGGGATTACAGACAGCCCTGCTGCAAGCCAACCGCCAATTAGAACAACGTGTACAGCAGCGAACGCAGGAGGTAGAAAAGCAGTTACTCCAAATCCGCACAGCATTTGAAATAACGCAGGTGGCGCTTTCTGCCGGGAACTTGAGTGACCTGCTGCGGCGGACGGTGGAGCTGTTGGAAGAACGATTTGGATATACACACGCGGCGGTCTACATTGCGGATGAAGCCGGGCAAATTGCCAGCCTGCGAGAAGCAACCCAGCGGTGGGAAAAAGAATTGAAGATCAAAGGGCTTACAATATCAGCAGGTTCTAATTCGCTGATCGGGTGGGTGCTGGAAAACAAACAATCGCGCGTCACAGGCGATATCTCCCAAGAGGGGGTGCAGCCTGCCGACGAACTACTGGAAGGGACTCGATCACAAGCATGCTTGCCGATCATGGTCGGCAATCAGATACTGGGGGTATTGGATATTCAGCATCAATCGGTTAACACATTTGAGCCCGACACTGTTGCTGTGCTGCAGATTATCGCCAATCATATTGCCGCAGTGATCGAGAACTATTACTTGCTTGAGTCAACTCAGAATTACTTGAATGAAGTTTCAGCGCTCTACCAGGCGAGTTATCAAATGGCTCGGGCGGTCACACCGGATGAGGTAGTGCGGATCTCAACGGCAGCGCTCAAACAGACCAATCACCTGGCGGTATTCTTTGTGCCAGAACAAAATAGCCTACGCCGAGTGATCGTACATGAACCCGGATTGGGAGGCTGGGGTAAAACCGGAAAACCGGTAATATTCCCGGACCGCGTGGCTGTTTCTGCAGCAGAATTAAATAAACTCTATAGTCATGGGGAGGCATATCTGGTGCGGGAAATCCCGGAGGGGGATGGAAAGTCTGAGCTTCCTGAGGTATTGATCAGACCACTGCGCAAGGCGGGGTATAAGCGATTGGCATTGATCCAAAGCCGCCGGGCGGGGCGGTTGGAGATCATATTTTTACTAGCCGTGCGTGACCCTGCCACGTTTGGGCAAAACACACTTCAGTCATATGCCAGCCTGGCAGAAATTACTTCCGCATCACTGGATAAGGTATACACCTCGCAGAGGATGGAAAAACGTTTGACGGCTTTGCAAAGTTTGAATGCTATCAGCCAGGCTGTGTCGGTAGAGACCGACCTGATGGCGCTCTATCAGGTGGTCCATCGTGAGGTCATCAGTGTGATCGGAAACGTTAACATTGCCATCGCTACTTACGATGCTCAAACGGACACGATCGAAGTGCCATACTTGTTTGATGGTATAGATGTCAGGTCCTTAGAGCGTTTCCCGGCAGGTGAAGGTCTGACATCGATCTTGATCCGCACACGGCAACCGATGATGCTGGTGGAGGACACAGAGCGCAAGACACGCGAGCTGGGTGCAAAATTGGTAGGTAAACCTGCGAAATCCTGGTTGGGTGTACCACTGCTAATCGCAGGGGATGCAATTGGGGCGATCGTGCTGCAGGATTTGGAACATGAAGGTCGTTTCGATGAGGATGATCAGCGGCTACTGACTACACTGGCATCCCAGGTTGCAGTAGCCATTCGTAATGCGCGCATGTTGGAGGCAACTTATCGCCAGGCAGCCCGAGAACGTCGCCTTTATGAAATCACCAAGAAAATCCGCAGCGCGCCAGATATTGCTGGCATTATGCAAATGACTGCCCAGGAACTGGCCCAGATATTGGGAGCGAGGCGGGCGGCAGTCGAACTGGGATACGCCCACATTGAAGCTGAAGCAGATCAGGCTGATACAACAGCAGACCCTGCTGGTCAAGCTAACCTTCCATGACGATCAACCGATGGAGTGAGGAACGCAATTATGAGGCGACCGTACTATAGAAAGATGGATACAACCGGACCCAAAAGGGACCGCGAGGCGCCAAGCAGCATGCAGGATTTACGGGTGCGCATATTGAACACCATGCTGACGGGGGCGGCGATTGTCGGGCTGGTGATTTTAGGCGCTAACTTGATTGTAAATATACCGCTGAGGAATTGGGGGGTGGTGATCGTATCGGCCTCTTCTTATCTGTGGATATTATGGATCACAATTGATCGAAAACTGCCCTATTTGGTGCGAGCGATTGGTTTTGTAGTTTTACCTTTCATGCTGGGGGTGGCTGCTCAACTGCAATATGGTATTGCGGGCAACAGCCGGGTCTGGTTGTTAGGCTTTTCTGCTCTCACCGCAATTATATTGGGGTTGAAGGCTGGTATCGGCGCGATTATTCTCAGTCTTATTACCCTTTTTGGGAGCATTATTCTGGTCAATCAGCAAATTATTCGGACACCTGAACCAGCGTTGACTCCAGCAACAGCCAATATCCTGGATTGGTTATCTGTAGGTAGTGTATGGCTTGTCATCGCTGCAGTTGTGACCATTACTTCCACAATGCTAATCCAGGGATTAACCAGCTCGCTCGAGAAAGAGCGCTCCTTAAGTAAGCTACTCGAATTGGATCGTGAGCATAAGGACCGGCGGACACGGGAGTTAGACCGACGTTTAATTCAGATTCGAACTGCTGCTGAGGTGTCACGCAGCCTGAGTGGTTTAATGGATCTTGATACGCTGTTACAGCAGGTTGTAGATTTAATGCAAAGCAGGTTCGGATTGTATTATGTAGGTGTCTTCTTACAGGATGAAAAAGGAGAGAATGCAATTTTACGCGCCGGAACCGGGGAAGCCGGGGAGGAGATGGTCGCAACCAGGTACCAGGCGCCAGTGGGTGATGATTCGATGGTTGGTTGGGCAATTTCCAATCGCAAACCACGCATAGCTTTAGATGTAGGGCGAGAGCCCACACGCTTCAACAATCCACTATTGCTGAAGACACGCTCCGAGATGGCGCTTCCATTGGTCAGTGGGGAGGATGTGTTCGGCGCATTAACAGTGCAATCCGAATTTCCAGATGCATTTGACCAGGACGACATTATTGTGATGCAAGGGATTGCCGATTCATTGGCTACATCCATACAGAATGTGCATTTGTTCGATGAAAGTAAAAAAAGCCTGCAAGAAATTCAAGCCTTGAATTGCCAGTATGTTGTTCAGGCCTGGAAAAAAGAAGGGGAAACTCCCAGTTTACAGCGAGCGAGCTATGAGAATTCTGCATACGATGGAATAGAAAATATTTTAATCACCCAACGTTTCCCCATCCTTTTACGCGATCAAATTATTGGCCAGCTGGCGATAGACACTGACAAGCAAATGCTGAACCCGGATGAGCAAACATTGATCCAGGAAGTAACTACGCAGGCAGCCCTGGCAATGGAAAATATTCGCCTCTTGGAGGAATCACAAAGGCGATCCAGCCTGGAGCACTTACTGGGCAACGTGGTGCAGAATGTACGTTCCCAGACCGACCTGGAGATGATCTTACGGTCGACGGTCAGCGAATTGGGAAAGGCTTTGGGAGCGACAGATGGGGTAATCTATCTGAACTCCTAAGTTCCTGGAACCCACCCCGACAGCACCATCAACTTCGGGTAATGGTAGGAACGACTCGTCTGACGAGAATGCATAGGAGCATTTGGCTGCGATGAATGAGCGTAGAGACACAACCCTCAGAGGTAGTATTCGTTATCGCTTGCTTTTTATCATGCTTTTGATTGGAGCGGTAGTAACCCTGGTTATTACAGTGATCGCGGTACAGACAACCCAGGAGCAAGGCCGGTTAGCCAGCCAGATGAGTATTGAAGCACTCCAGGACCAATTTGAAACATCACTAATACAGATTACTCAAAGGAATGCGAACGAGAATGATCTGATCCTTGAGCATCTGCGATTGAGCGCACAGCAACTGGCGAAATATGCCGCAGCGGTATTTGACAATCCGCAAACCTTTAGTGTGCCGGGAAATTGGCAATTTTCGGACCAGATGACCCGGGGAGCAGAAGGACAGTATTTGAATGGTGAAGATGATTTGACCAGTGTTTTTGTGCCGTTCTTCAAACCAATTGACGAATGGGTGAGACTGGATGTCGCGTTGGGTGCATACCTGGAATTCCCGATGCAATCCCTTTACGAGAGCAACGAGAACATCACAGCGGTCTACTTCGCTACACCGAATGAAGTTACCCGTTATTATCCGAATGTCCGTTTGGGATTGCTGGTAGCGCCAGATTTCCAGGCTACCCAACGGGTTTGGTATACCCGTGTTATCCCTGAGAATAATCCTCAAGGCCAGGCATTGTGGAGTCCGGTTTATGTGGATGCAACCGGTTTAGGTCTGGTAACCACTGCCTCCTCACCGGCATACAATGGCTCCGGTGAACTGGTCGGTGTGGTGGGTTTGGATGTGACACTCACCGATATGGCGGCTAACGTAGAAGCAACCCGAGTGCTGGAAAGCGGATACACCTTTTTAATGGATCAGGATGGGCAGTCTGTGGCGCTGCCTGAGCAGGGATACCGGGATATCCTGGGACGGTTTTCGGCTGTGGATGAGGCAATCGCCGTGCTCAGCGATACATCCACACCGTTTGCTGCGGTTATCTCTGAGATGCTGGCAGGGAGAAGTGGTTTTCAGAAAGTGGATTTGGATGGCGAGGTTTTATATGTGGCTTATGCCCCCCTCGAGAACTCTGGTTGGAGCCTGGGCACAGTCACTCGGGAGGCTGAGGTACTGGCGGCTGTGATGAATTTACAGAACCAGGTGGAAGGTACTAGTCAAGAGCTGGTGAGAAATCGGATATTACCTATCTCAGCATTGATTTTTGTTATGGTAGTTCTATTAGGGCTAATCGTATCCTGGCGTCTGGTAAACCCAATCCGGAAATTGGCTGGTGCAGCCCAGGAAGTGGCGGGAGGTCAGTGGAATGCGGAAATCCCCCAAACAAGGAACGATGAGATCGGTCTGCTGGGTCGAGCGTTCGCTTCGATGACGAGGCAACTCCAGACACAATTCGAAGAGCTGGAAAACCGGGTAGAGAGCCGAACTCGTGACCTGAGTCGGAAAACTGCACAGCTAGAAGCGGCCTCACAGGTAGCCCGGGAAGCAGCTGCAATTCGCGACCTGGATCAATTGCTGGAACGCGTAACGCATTTAATCTCGGAAAAATTTGGGTTTTATCATGCAGGCATCTTCTTGCTAGACGAAGCCAGAGAATATGCTGTGTTACGGGCAGCCAGCAGCGATGGCGGTCGTATAATGGTGGCACGGGGACACCGGTTGAAAGTGGGAGAGGTGGGGATCGTGGGTTACGTGGCTGGTAGGACGCGACCGCGTATCGCCTTTGATGTTGGCGAGGATGCGGTCTACTTCCATAACCCTGACCTTCCGCAAACTCGTTCTGAAATGGCTATTCCCTTGAAGAGCCAGGAGCGGGTAATTGGCGTGTTGGATGTCCAATCTGTGGAGGCATCAGCATTCACAAGGGATGATGTCGAAATTCTGCAAGTGCTGGCCGACCAGGTGGCACTGGCGGTTGATAATGCAAGGCTGATCACAGAGACGCGCCAGGCGATTGCGGAATTAAACCGAACTTATACACAGCAGAGTCTGCTTGCCTGGAGCGAGCGCTTACAAGACCGGCCAGCAGGGTTTACTTTTACCCGTCTTGGTGTTATCCCTACTGAGCAATCTCAAATGGATCTTGGTAATGATGTGCCAAAATTGGGTGTGAGCCTGGAAGAGGATGGTGGTTCCCATCTGGTTGCGCCAATTGTGGTCCATGGGCAGGTGTTGGGGGGCATCCGTTTGCACAGGGAGAAAGGTGAATACCCCTGGTCAGAAGAGGAACTGCGTGTGGTCGAGCAGGCTATCTCACAAATTGGGCCGGCTCTGGAAAATGCACGACTGCTTGAAGAAGCGCAAACTCGTGCCTCGCGCGAGCAAACAGTTAATGTGATCGCAACCCAGGTACGCAATTCAGCTGGGATCCAGGCAATCTTACAGAATACTGTTCGGGAACTGGGCAAAGCACTGGGTGTTTCACGCACCTTCATTCAATTTGGCGTGAACCCCGATGCGGAGGAACCATTGGAGGACTCATGATCAACCGTCTTCTCCGCCGACTGACGATCCGAGGCAGAGTTATCAGCCTGTTTGTACTGCTGCTGATCATTTTTGCTGGATTATTCATCTTGATGATCAATCATCAGGCGGCGCTTACCGATACACTGCAGCAAATTACCAATGTTAATGCCCGGATAGAACGCTCCTTGTTGTTGGCTTCTGGGCGGGTACTGTCAGCCCGGATCAATTTGATGCGTTACACTGCGGACACTGTCCCCAATGCAAGCGAAGCCCTGGGGGATATTGACCAGGCAAAGGATTTACTTAACCAGGCTTTATCATTGCTGACAGTTCCTGAGCAAACCACGGCGATTGAGGCGGCCCTGGCAGAGATTGAAGAGTATCAGACTCTGATTGGCAGGGTGCAAACAGCCCGCAGTGCAGGAATGGCCGATGTGAATGCTCTGTTATCCGATGCCTACCAAAAGGAACTGGATATTGAACAGCGGATTGAATCGATTGTGGCTGAAAATGCGCAACGGATTGATTTCGAAAATGATGTTGAGATCGCCAAAGCTCAGCGACAAATGATCTACTTGATGCTAGGAAGCGCTACCGTTTTGATCCTGGCTACTGTTTCGGTGATACTTGTTGAGCGAAGCATAAACCGGCCGATCAGCGAGCTGAGGGAAGGGGCAGAAGCATTGCGCTCTGGCCATTTAGACACCTTAATCCCGATTATTGGGCAAGATGAGTTGAGTTGGCTGGCGCGAACGTTTAACCAGATGACAGCACAGATCGCGCAATCCTATACGGATCTGGAAAACCGAGTTGCGGATCGTACCCGGGCTGCTGAGTCCCACGCCTTACAATTGCAAGTGGCGGCTGAGGTGGCTCGGGATGCAGCTTCAGCGAGTGAATTAGATAGTCTGTTATTCCGAGCGGTTAATTTGATCCGAGACAGATTTGATTTTTACCACGTAGGCATCTTTTTAATCGATGATTTGGGAAAATTTGCGGTACTTAGAGCTGCCACAGGGGATGCGGGGCATTCACTTTTACAACGGGAATATAAGCTGCCGCGTGGGCGAAGTGGGCATAATTGGTTATACCACTGGGACTGGTGCGGCTCGCATTGTTAACGATGTGGATGCTGATTTTATTTTTCGCAGAGATGCCAAGCTGCCTGAAACTCATTCGGAGATGACATTGCCTCTCAAGGTCGGTAAAGTAGTGATTGGTGTGCTGGATGTGCAAAGTAGTAAGCTAAATGCTTTTGGCGAAGATGACCTGGCGGCGTTGCAGATCCTGGCAGATCAGCTGGCTGTCGCGATCAAGAATATGCGGCTGGTGGGTGAATTAGAAGACCGGTTAGTGGAAATTAACACGCTTTACCGGCGCTATACCCAGGACAGCCTGGCTCGGGTAACTCATGGCAGTCAACAGTTAGGATACCAATACGATTTATTGTCACTGCAAACGGGACGGCAAAAATTACCAGCGGATGTACTAGCGAAGCTGCACTCTGGTCAAAAGGTTGTGGTTAAAGAAGAGGTCCAAGGAGTAATTAAATCCAGATTGTTTGCCCCGCTAATGCTCTATGACCAGATGATAGGAGTGCTTGGTTTTGATCAAGATAATCCCAATCATCAATGGTCAGATGATGAGATCGTGATCATTGAAGCAGTTTCAAACCAGGTGATCTTAGCCCTGGACAATGCCAGATTATTGGATGAAACACAACTCAGGACCGACCAGCTGCGCTTGCTTCAGGATGTTACTGCGACAGCTGCTGCACATAACAGCCTGAAGGAGCTGTTGAATGATGTCAGTCAGAAACTACGCGCGGGATTGGATGTGGAACGCTGCATGATCGCGCTGGTGGATGCGGACGGCATGGTAGCTACCAAAGCAGCCCTCGCCCTGGCGCATCCTCTGCCTCCAGAATCAATGACATTGGGAATCAAGGTTGCCCTTACGCATAACAGTTTATTCCAGGAAGCATTAAGCGAGAAAAAATCGGTGGTGCAGTATGAGGAATATGGGCTGCAGTTCTCACCATCCGGAACACGAATTCCTTCTCAGCCTCGAATTTATTCGGCAGTCGCGATTCCGCTGGTAGCTCGAGATGTGGTGATTGGGCTGATCGTGTTAGAAATTACTGACCCGCTGCGCCGTTTCAGTGATGAAGATTTGCAACTATTTGATCAATTAAGCATGCAAATATCTACTGCTGTGGAGGTTGCGCGTAGCATTGAGCAGTCCACAACGCGGGCAGAACGTGAACGGATACTTGGCAATATCACGGCGCGCATGCGCGCTACGTTGGATGTGGAAACGGTTCTGCGAACAGCGGTTGAAGAGATTTTTCACACCGGGGATTTCGCTGAGGTATCCGTATATCTGGTGGCAGAAGAAGGTATTGAGCACTAAGGTGATTGACATGATGCTCCTTTACTATCGACGCGATCATGAAATGGGTGCAGTTATTTGGGAGGCGATGTAATGATTGAGACCACGGTCCCATTTCCCTGGCAGCTGGCGGGTGGTTTTCTTACATTAATCGACATCATCCTGACATTATATATTTTTGTGCTCAATCCCCGCAGGCAAGCGAATCGGTTGGTCAGCCTGGCAACAGCTTTATTGGCGCTCACCAGTGTGGGTATTATCCTTGCTATTCGGGCGAATACATTTGCGGAGGGTATTCCAGCACTGGTTATCCTGGCTGCGGTTGTTCCTGCAACCGGGCCGGCTTTGATCCTAGCCACATTAGGCATGCTGAAGCCGCAATGGATCAAAGGACGGATGGGTTGGTTATGGTTCGTAATCATGATCCTGACCCTGGTTCCGGTAGTACTAACGGCAATTGACCGGCTTTCGGGTTCGGGAATATACCTGGCGATGCCCGATCCTGTTCACTACACAGGCGGGTACTTAGAACCAGCACAAATCGTTCGAGGGATTGTTGGTCAGGTAATCGGCCAGGCAGACCTGCACTATACCAAGATTGTTTTGTTTATCTTATGTATTTACCTGGCATATTTTGAAAAACCCAGGAAACCAACGATCCGGGGCATTGCCAGGTACTTATTAGTGCTATTGGCATTAAGCTGGTTGTTGGATATTTTCCTCGAAAGCATCATTCCGAATGGCTTGACGAAATTATTATCGGGTGCATTGATCACGTTTGGGTATGTATATGCTGCATACCGTCATATGGTACTCACCCGCAGCCTACAATCTGGCCGGGTCCAAGCCCGGCTGACGACTTTAATTGCTACCATTACTATTCCGTTAGTAATTTTTGTGGCATGGTTTCTCTTAGGTCAGGCTGAGGATTTGTTAGAAGAGAAATCCAGCGCCTTAATTGAAAATCAAACGGTATCGTTGAATTTCACCGTAGATCGAGTAATTATAGGATATGTTACTGCATTGCAAAATCTGGCCAGACAGCCGGAAATCCTAAGCATGGATTCTATCCGGCAGAAACCGGTACTTGATTCGATGGCTGACACCTATTCCTCAATGTACCTGATATCGACGATCAATTTGTCTGGGATGAATGTGGCGCGCAGTGATGATAACGATCTGGCTGATTATCGTGACCGGGAATGGTATCAGCAGGTAATCAACGGAGCAGAATATTCCCTACAATCACTTATTGGGCGCACAACCGGTCAGCCTGCCCTGGTTGTTGCGGTTCCAATTGTGGATGGTAATGAACAGATTGTTGGTGTGTGCATGTGTGCGAGCCTGCTTACAGAGATAAGTAATCAGGTGCTAACGGCTGATGTCGGTGAGACTGGTTATGCCTATGTTGTGGATGATCAAGATCAGCTGGTGGCACACCCGGATATCGTACCTGGAAGCGCTGAACTGGTGGATTTTTCTGCGGTTGCTCCCGTGGCAGCATTGCGGGCTGGTAGAACTCCGCCGATTATCTACATGGACGAGTTTGGGGTTGAATGGTTGGCATATTTCCAACCGATGGAAAATGGGTGGGGCGTCGTTGTGCAGCAGCAAACGAAAGAGCTTTTAGGTACGGTGAGGATCCTGCAGCAGATCACCGTGGGGATTGCCCTGGTTGGGAGCCTTCTGCTGCTGGGGCTGGTTGCCGTTACCATCCGGCAAACCGTACACCCCATTAACAGCCTGACCCAGACAGTCAAAGAGATTGCTACAGGGGATTTGAATCGAGTTGCACCGATTGAAAGCGATGATGAGTTCGGAACCCTGGCGAAAGCCTTTAATAGCATGACATTGCAAGTACGGAATTTAGTCGATGATCTAGAACGGCGGGTGGCTGAGCGCACCCTGGATCTGGAACACCGTTCAGCGCAGCTGCAGGCTGCAGCTGAGGTGGGCAGGGCAACTGCAAATATCCGTAATCTGGGTGAACTGCTGCCTTTGGTAACCCGCCTGGTCAGTGAGCGCTTTGGTTTTTATCATGTCGGTATCTTTCTGCTTGATGAGAATCTAGAATATGCAGTTTTAAGGGCAGCAAACAGCGAAGGTGGGCAACGGATGTTGGGACGCGGGCACAAGCTTCGTATAGGGCAGCAAGGTATCGTAGGGTTTGTAAGCCAATACAGGGAACCCCGTATTGCGTTGAACGTAGGTGAAGATGCGGTATTCTTCAGCAACCCAGACCTGCCACAGACACAGTCGGAAATGGCATTGCCATTGGTGGTTGGCTCGGAGCTGCTGGGAGTGTTGGATGTGCAAAGCACTGAACAATCAGCCTTTACCGATCAGGATGTGCGCACATTACAGGTGCTCGCAGATCAGGTGGCGATCGCCATTCACAGCGCCCGGTTGGTACAACAGCTTGAGCAAGTGTTGGAAGAAGAACGCCAGGCATATGGTGAGATCAGCCAGCGAGCCTGGCGAGAACAGATCCGAGGTCAGGAATATATGGGATTCAGCCGAACCCAGGGTGGGGTTATCCCAATCCGGGAGATCAAGGATGTGGCAGTGAGGAATATCATCGCGCGCGGGGATGCGGCGATCGATCGGGACAATGCTGCTGTTTTATACATGCCGGTGAAAGTACGCGGGGTGGTGATCGGTATTTTGAAGCTGACCAGATTGGAGCAGGGGGGCAGCTGGTCGAGTGACGATTTGAAGTTAACCGAGAAACTTGCAGAGCAGTTGGGTGTGGCGCTGGAAAGTGCGCGATCCTACCAGACAACGCAAGTCAGTGCTCAGCGGGATAAGGTGCTGGCTGAAATCAGCACCCGGGTGCGCGAAACTTTGGACGTTGATGCGATTTTACGAGCAGCCAGCCAGGAAGTGCGCCGGGCATTAGGCGTGCCCAAAGTTGTTATCCAATTGGGAGTGCCAGAAAGAATAAATCCATCTCTCCAGAATGGGCCAAAGCCAAATGGGCTTGAGGGAGGAAACCTGCCAGAAGAGCAAGTTGGAGATGAGGCAGGTACACGCAGCCAGGGAGGCAGCCATGAGTGATATAAACAGGGAACCCAGAGCTGCGAAGGTTTCCAAAACGTTAATTTCCTCAGCGAAAGAAGATCGCATCCGGGCAGTTGCGATCATTATGCTCCTTGGTCTGGTGGGGGGGAGTATCGCTATTGCTGCTAATATCTGGTTCTTCATTCGAGAAAACGCCTGGCAGATGCTGGTTGTAGCGGGTGGAATTGTCGGGGCGTGGGCTTTGTTGATCCTTGCTTACCGTCAAGCCAGAAAAGAACGCCTTGACTTGGCGGGTTACCTGACCTTAGCTGGGGTGATGCTCGGGCTGGGGGTTGGAGAGCTGGTTCATGGTGGTTTGACTCCCTTCCTGGGGATCGGTGGGGGTATAGCGATCTTATTGGCGGGTGCAATGACACTTCCCAATCGATGGTTGGTTTGGGGAGTTTGCGGCGGGGTATATGCGGGCTTTTTCTGGTTGGTGAACGCATTCGAGCCGCTTCCGCGCTATGACATTACCAATGTTGTGCCTTTCCAGGGGGTGATCATAACTGTAGTGGTGTCGTTGGTCGGGTTGATCATCTGGCAGTTCTTCCGTATCTTACGGTTTGGTACTATTCGGACACGACTGCTGGTGACATTTATCATTTTGGTGCTGCTGCCAGCCCTGGCAGTCGGTACCATTTCTAGTTTGCTTTATGCACAAGCAGCGCGGGAACAAGTATTGGACCATCTCGAATCAGTAGCGACCCTCAAGCAGGCTGAAGTTCAAGGATGGGCGGATGACCTGATCTCAAACTTGCTACTGGCAATGCCATCGGTAGATCAGCTTGCAGCTACTCAGACGATTCTGACGGGACAAGATTTAGCAGAAGCCAGTGATTACTATACAGCGTATGAGAAGGAGTTGAATCGGTTTGAGTTAATCATCACTCGGGGACGGGTTTTTGATGAGCTCTTCCTGGTGGATCCCAGTGGCGTGATCGTATTATCCACCGATCCCATAAGGGAAGGCTTGAATGAATATGGCTATCCATATTTTGAAGAAGGATTACGAAAACCATTTGTTTCACCGCAATACCTTTCTCAGCAAACCAATCGCCGCATTATTACCGTTGCTGCGCCGGTATCGGATCCAGAAGGTAGGGTGATTGGCTTGCTAGCTGGTCGGGTGAACCTTAACCGGCTTGAGGAGATCATGTCATTACGGGTTGGATTGGGAGAGACTGGTGAGGCATATCTGGTTGGGAGGCGAGACCTTCGCCTGTTGACCCCTTCACGGTATGAGGAATATATCGCAGGAGAGTCTTACCCATTATTTTCTGAAGGGATCCAACAAGGTGCAATCGAAATAAGTGATCGAGGTGAATATATAAACTATGCAGGTGTACCGGTGTTTGGAGCTTATATATACATTGATAACATCGATATGATTTTATTAGCTGAACAAGGCCGAGCGGAGGCACTGGCAGCGATCACGCGCTCGGTGATATTTTAATGTGGCAGCCACCATGATGGTTGTTCTTGTCGCCATTTTGGGGGCATTGTTTGTTACCAATCGGATCACAACACCCATCGCGAATCTGGCGCGCACAGCAGAGAAGATTGCGGGTGGTGATTTACAGTTAGAAGCCACGATTCCCCTAGAGGATGAGATTGGTGCGCTAGCTGGTTCATTTAACTTGATGACCTCTCATCTGCGGGAAACTCTGACTGGACTGGAGCACCAGGTCGCCGAACGAACTGCGGTACTAAGCCTGCGCACCACGTATTTACAAGCTGCTGCGGAGGTCGGCCGGGCAGCGGCTTCGGTGTTGGAGCCCGATCAGCTTATCCGCCTGGTGGTAGAGTTGATCCGCGACCGTTTCAACCTGTACTATGTTGGTTTATTCACGCTGGACGAACCTGAAGAGTGGGCTGTGCTACGAGCTGGGACAGGCGAGGCGGGGAAGATGATGTTGGAGCGTAACCACCGGATTAAAAATCGGGAGCGGTATGATTGGATGGAGTATTGCAAACCAACAGCCGCGTATTGCCTTACGGGCGGAGTTAGATGATGCCCGATTGGTGAATCCCTTGCTTCCTAATACTCGCTCAGAAGCTGCTATTCCTCTGCGTTCGCGAGGTAAGGTGATCGGTGCTCTTACTGTCCAAAGTGATCAGCTAAATGCATTCGATGAGGCCACGGTGGCGGTTTTTGAAACAATGGCTGACCAGGTTGGTATAGCCATCGATAATGCGCGACTGTTTGCTGAGAGCCAGGCGGCTTATGAATCCCTCACCCGGGCTTATGGTGAACAAACTCAAACGGGTTGGGCAAATCGATTGCTTTCTGGTCAGACCCTGGGTTATCGCAGTGATGTCAGCGGGAAGGTTGTCCGGGAAGAGGAGTGGCTGCCTGAGATGGCTCTAGTATATGAGAAGGGCGAGGTGGTACTTGGCAGTGTCCCAGCGAAATCGGGATCCACTGCTGAGTTAGTGTCGCAACCAGGCGAAAGATTCCTTGGTGTGCCGGTTATGGTACGTAATCAAATCATAGGAGTGATCCAGGGATATAAGCCGGTCGATGGGGGTGAGTGGCGAACGGACGAAATTGAATTTATGAAGGATGTGGCGAATATTGTCGGTATGACATTAGAGAACGCTCGGCTTTACGAAGACACTCAACGCCGGGCAGAAAATGAACGGATCGTTGCGGATGTGTCCAGCCGCATCCGGGAAAGCCTGGATGTGGACACCGTGATGCAAACTGCAGTGATTGAACTTCAACGCGCTCTAGGATTGAAGGATATCACCATCCGTTTGGGAGACGAGCATGAATAGTCAAGTTCCAAGTTCAGAAACAGCCCGCCCTGCTGCCAGGACTGTCCGGTTGCAGACACGTTTAGCGGCGAGTTTTGCCATCTTGGCAGTGCTATCTGCTGCGGTATTAACCCTGGTGGTGTACTTAACAATGCGTGCCCAACTACTACAGGATGTACGTGCCAGGGTGCGGGATGCAGTCTCAATTGGTGCATTACAGGTGGACGGGGATGTCCATGCAACACTGGTTGATCGGAGGCAGGAAGAGAGCGAGGCATATATCGAGCTTAAGCAGCTTCTGCAGAAAATCCGAGATGCAGGTGTGAAATACCGTTTTGTTTACACACTGCGAGTTATCGATGGTAAATCGTATTTTATTGTCGATGCAGAGGAAAGCGAGGAGGATGTATCGCACCTGATGGACTGGTATGATGATTTGGATCAAGGAACTACCGATACCATTGCGACCTTAAGTGAACCGTATGTCGAACCGAATTTTTATACCGATCAATGGGGAGAATGGTTGACCGGTTACGCGCCTATTTATACTTCCGATGGCCGATTGGACGCGGTACTGGCGATGGATGTGGGGGCATCGGTGGTACGCGCGCAGACCAACCGGGTATTATGGATCTCACTTGGGGTTTTGGGTGCGTTGATCCCGTTCGTGGTGGTGGCTGGTTGGCAGCTGGGTAAAAGAATTACAGCACCGATTGTTTTATTGACGGAAGGCGCAGAAAAAATTACCGCGGGTGACCTTGACCATGAGGTGAAACTTACCAGCCGGGATGAAACTTTTCGCCTGGCACAGGCGTTCAATTTAATGACCAAGCGTCTAAGGGATTTGATTGCCGGCTTGGAACAAATAGTGGCAGACCGAACGAAGGATGTTGAGCAGCGTTCCAATTATTTACAGGCAGTGGCTGAGGTTGGCCGAGAAGCGGCTTCAATCCTAGAAACTAGACAGCTGATCGAGCATGTGGTGGATGTGATCCGCTCGCGTTTTGATCTGTATTATGTCGGTTTGTTTATGGTGGACACGCTGGGGGAATATGCGGTGCTGCAGGCAGGCACCGGTGAAGCCGGATCTGCTATGTTGGCGCGCGGACACCGCATCCGTGTGGGGCAAGGCATGATCGGCTGGTCGATTGCGAATAAACGGCCACGGATTGCCCTGGAGGCCGGAGAAGATGTGGTTCGGTTGGTAACCGATTTGCTACCTTTGACCCGCTCGGAGGCAGCGCTGCCGTTGATCTCTCGTGGTCGTGTGCTGGGAGCTTTGACAGTGCAGAGTGATAAGCCGGGAATATTTACCGGTGATACGATTGCAGTTCTGCAAACCATGGCCGACCAGGTTGCGCTGGCAATGGATAATGCTCGCTTGTTCAGTGAAAGTGAAGAAGCGTTGGACGCCTTGCAACGGTCATTTGGTGAAGTGAGCCGGAAATCCTGGGCCGAGGTGTCGCGCACACATCATACACACGGTTATCGCCTGGATCAGCAAGGTGTTCGTCCGATACAGGAAGGTGAGCCATCATTGGCCTCTGGGCAAGATGAGAGCTTAGTGAAAGTGCCAATACGATTGCGAGACGTGGTCATGGGTTATATCGAAGCGCGCAAGCCTGAGCAAACCGGTGGCTGGAGCCAGGATGAACTAGCCTTGATTACAAATCTGGTTGACCAGCTATCCGTGGCACTGGAAAATGCTCGCCTGTATGAAGATTCGCAATACCGGGCTGAACGTGAACGGGTGCTTGCAGATATCACGACCAAAGTGCGCGCCACAGCGGATGTCAATACGATCATGCAGACAGCTATCCTTGAGTTGGCAACAGCGTTACGAGTGCCATACGGGGCAATCCGTCTCCATAAGATTGCCCCACGAAGTGAATCAGAGGGAGGAGCGGCAGATGAGCAGTGAATCTCGAACTGAAGAGACCAAACCGGTAGCCAGCGACCTGGATTTACGCCTGAGGTTGCTGCACCGGCTGGCTGATCCTGACCGGAACGCAACCTGGGCATACCTAATTCTGGCAGGGGTAATGCTGATTGGATTGGCTTTTACCCTCTACTTAGCTCTAACGCGATGGGAGTGGCAAATCTTCAGTTTAGCTGGAACTTACGGTATAGTGATGGTTGTCAGCCTGTCAGGATTTTGGTTGGTAAAGCGCGGGAGACCGAGGGCAACGGTCTGGATGGTTTTGATAATCCTGCAGGTGGCGATCGCCATCAGCCCACTATTTGTTTCTGGTTTAGGGCTATGGTATGCAATTGGAATCTTGTTAGGTACCTTAAGTATAACTTCATTGTGCATGCGACCTCAGCGGACTGCCTTGGCGAATCTACTTGGCATAGTTGCCAGTCTAACTGCGCTGGTGATCGATGGATTTTTAACCCAGTTGCAGACCGCACCTGGACAGATTTTAGAGACATTTGTAATCACAGGGGTAGCGATCTTAGCCGTCATCTATTTGTTTATTCTGATCGGTTTTTTTCCTACATACAGCTTACGGGCAAAGATCACCATCACAGTGTTCAGTGCGGCAATTTTGTCGATCGGGGCTTTATCAATTGTCAACAGCATATCTACGCAGAGGGCGTTGATAAATGCGGTAAATCAAACATTGACTCTGGCAGCTCGTGAAACAGGCAGGGATGTCGACGGATATTTTCGAGGGTTGGCGGAGCGGGTGGCTAATCAAGCTGGGACACCTACCTGGAGTATATTCCTTGCACTCCAACCTGAGCAGCAAGCCGCCAATACAACAACACCGACATTTCTAGTTACCCAAAAGCTCCTGACCGGTGCCCTGTATTACGCATTGTTAGATCGCGAAGGTAACGTGATATTACATACAACGTACGATACGGTTATGATAGAACCTTATCTGGGTCTATCCGGCAGTGTGCGCGGTTCTTTACTGCAAACGATGTCTTCCGGGGCAGTGTATATCTCTCCGGTGATCTTCCCCCCGGCAGGGGAGGGGCCATATTTTTTAGTGGCTGCACAAATCCGCAATTATGCCGATGAACCGGTGGGAATCTTGGTAGCAGCTTTTCTGCTTGATAGGGTGCAAGAACTTATTCGCGCAGGTAATGAAACTGCTGGAACTGATTCATATGCAGTTCTATTGGATGAAAATCACCTGCGGATAGCTCATGGAACCGACCCAAGTACCCAATACAGACTTTTAGTACCGCCAACCCCGAGAGTGTATGAAGAGCTGGTGAGCTCAATGCGATTACCAAATGTAGATTTCGAGGAAGTGGCGACCAATTATCCTGATTTCAATGATGGGCTGTCAAACCTTGGTGAGAGTGCTTATTTTTCCAGCGAAGACAGCGCCACACCGGGTGAGGTGAACTCGGTGGCAGCAATCCGCCTTGATAGCCGCCCGTGGGTGTTAGTATTTTTGCAACCGCAGTCGGTAATCCTCGCTCCTGTGGCAGCACAGACCAGAACCAATATCCTCTTGGCAGTCGTTGTGTCCGGTTTAACCATTCTGACGGCAGCCCTCCTGGCTCGTCTGGTAGCTGACCCTATCGTACGGTTGACTTCCATTGCCGAGCGGGCTGCAGGCGGGAATTTATACTTGCAGGCATCTACGCAGAGCCCAGATGAAATAGGAACCCTCGGTACGGCGTTTAACAGTATGATCAACCAGTTGCGCAATACCCTGGAGGGATTGGAAGCGCGTATTGCTGAGCGTACAGCTGAGCTTACCCAAACCTCAGAGCAGATGGAGTACCGGGCCAACCGTTTGCAGATAGTTACGGAGGTTGCGCATGCGATCGCAGCTGTACAAGACCCAGAGGAACTACTTCCTCGGGTGACGACTGAAATCAGCACCCGTTATAGCTATTATCATGTGGGGGTATTTCTGATAGATACTGAGAAGATGTATGCCGTGCTCCACGCTTCCAACTCAGAAGGTGGCCAGAGGATGCTTGCCCGACACCACCGTTTACGGATTGGAGAAGTAGGTATTGTAGGTTATACCGCGGGGACGGGTGAAGCCCGGATTGCTTTGGATGTGGGCAAGGACGCTGTCTTTTTTGATAATCCTGACTTACCTGAAACACGTTCTGAGATAGCGCTGCCATTAAAGGTTGGCCCGGAAGTCATCGGGGTGTTGGATGTGCAAAGTACTGAACCTGGTGCATTTTCCCAGGATGACATCGCATTGTTATCTGCCCTGGCAGATCAGGTTGCAACAGCCATTCAAAATACCCGTTTGTACGACGAGATGCGCCGTACCCTTCGTGAACTGCGGGTTGTACAACAGCAGTATGTTCAGGACGCCTGGAGCAAATTGATTTCTGAACGAGCGTCAAGTGGTTTTGAGTACAGTTTTGGCCGGATCAAACCGATCAAAGAAAGCGACCCAGGTGCAGAAGTCCAGGGAATCGAGAACCTGGCTGCTCCGATGGTAAGCAGCGATGGCAGCAGGAAATTGATCGTCCCCATTGGTTTACGCGGCCAGGTGATTGGAGTGCTTGATCTTCAAGAGGCGGACCCTAGTCGGGAATGGAGCCAGGAAGATTTGGAGCTGGCACGGGCGGTAGCAGATCAGGTCGGTCTCGCCCTAGAGAATGCCCGCCTGCTTGTGGAGACTCAACGCCGGGCCGAGCGCGAACGGTTAGTGGCGGATATTACGACCAAGATGCGGGCTATTAACGACCCCCAGGCAATATTGGAAACTGCGGCGGCTGAGCTGCGCAAGGCACTGCGAGTAAAAAGTGTTCAAGTACGCCTTCAGACTATTGAATCTCCTCAAAGTGAGAATTCTCGGTCAGTCAGTGGCACCAGTGATGTAAACCTGGAGCAGGGAGGTGAGAAATGAAACAGCAGATTATTGCTGTGGCGAATGAAAAGGGCGGGGTGGCCAAAACGACCACGGTAATCTCGCTGGGGGGTGCGTTGGCTCAAACTGGTCAGGAAGTATTGCTTATCGATTTGGATGCACAGGCGAACTTAAGCCTGGGATTGGGTGTAGATCCATCCCGGGTGCGGCGCTCGATCGCGGATGTACTGTTGAATTCGGGCTCGTTGCTTAGTGTCAGTCGAGAAACGTCGATTCCAGGGTTAGATCTGGTTCCAGCGAATGCAGATATGGGTCTGGCAGAACGTTTCTTACCTGTACGGCAGAATTATGAGGCGATATTAAAAAATGCGCTGCGCAATCATCCTGCGATCTCAACCTACCAGTTCATCTTGCTTGACTGCCCACCTTCCTTAGGAGCCGTCACTACGAATGCGCTCAGCGCAGCAGACTTTGTCATTGCTCCGACCCAGCCCGAGTACTTTTCTGCTTATGGATTGCGCAGTTTAATGGCAACCATCCGCCGGGTACGCGGGCAAACCAATCCTGACCTGGCCTATTACATTTTGATCACCATGATGGACCGTCGCAACCGTATCCACCGCACCATGTATGAGCAGCTCCTGGCTACATTTGGTGAGGGTTTGCTAAAGACTGTTATCGAAGTGGATACAAAGCTACGCGAGAGTACTGTTGCAGGGTTACCGATCAGCCATTATTATCCAAAAAGCCGCAGCGCAGTCCAGTATGGTGCGCTGGCTCAGGAGCTGGTAGAGAATGTTGAACAAAAAGCTACGACCGCAAGCAGTTAGCAACCGAATTGATCGTTTATTTGCCGACCTGGGACAGGAAGCAGCGGCATTTTCCGAAATCGAAAACGGAGAAGGCGCTGGAACCCATTCGTGGTTCGGTAAAACCAGCTCTGGTGGGCTGGAAGTGGGCGTGTGATTCCCAGGGCAACTTCACGGAGCTCAGTGCGGAGGTGGTAACGGGATTACAACGATCTGAAGCTGAGTTCATTGGACAGCCTTTAAGCAAATTTGGGCTGACTGCGAATTCAAGCCGGGCGATGCGGGATGCGATGGCAAAGCCTGACATGCCCCAAGAATTGGACGTTGAGTATCTGGACAGGGATGGGCAGGTCATACCAGTTCGGATATATATCATCTCGGCGCCTGGGATGGGTAAGAGTGAAGATGAGGGTTGGCACGGGTATGCCCAGCAGTTATCCGCCGAGGTGCAGAAGCCAATAGCCAAACCGCGTACAATGGATATTTCTGCTGTCACATCAGCTGAGGCAGCAGCAAGCCAACATGTGGAGGAAGTTGTCCACCCTCGAAGGGCAAGAAACGCTCCAACCAGGAAACCAGAGCGGATAAAAGCTCTTACAAAACCGCGAGAACTTTATTCAAGCGAAAAATCTTCTTTAGCCATTCCATTTCAGGTTCAGGAGCATGAAATCGGTTTATTGGAAATCATGGACGATACTCCAGGACGTATCTGGAGTGAGGATGAACGCCGCCTGGTGGAACAGGTCGCCGATCAGCTTTCCCTGGCCTTGGAGAATGCCCATTTGTTCCAGGAAACCCAGGCTGCCCTGACTGAAACCCGCACTCTATATGCAATCACCAGCGCTACCACACGGACGTTGGAATTGCGCGAAACTTTAGTGGGATTGCTGGATCAGGTGTTGGCTGCTATAGGGATGGAATCGGGTTTGATTAGCATGGTTGACCAGGCAACTGATGAGTTAGAGCTGGTAGTCAAACAGGATTTACCGGAAGCGATGGATCGCAGTTTAACGACCAATGGTTTACATGGAACCCTGTGTGATCTGGTTTATCGACGTAAAGAAGCGGTTAATATCCCGGATTTTGAAGATAGAGAAAAAATTCCTGATTTCGTTCCAGACTTGAGTAGTTTACGGACGTTTGGCATTCGATCCTACCTGGGTGTGACTCTGGTTTCAAAAGATCGGATCCTGGGGACACTGTGTACATTCGGTAAGCACCCCCGCTCAGGGCAGGAGGCGGGTATTTCATTGATGCAGGTAGCTGGTCAGCAAATTGGTATTGCGATCGAGAATGCGCAGCTCTTCCGGGAAACTCAAGCCCGGGCGGATGAGCTCGCCGTCTTGAATGAAATGGCAGGTGTTTTATCCAGCCGGCTGAATACCCAGGAAGTTATTCAAAATATTTACCACTACACGTCCCGATTGATCGATGCGACCAATTTATTCATCGCACTATTCGATCCCTTGATCGATGAAGTAAGTTTTCCCCTGGTGATTGAGGATGATCAACCAACAAGGTATGAACCACGAAAAGGGGGCAATGGCCTGACCGAGTATATCATTCGCAATCGACAAGCGCTGTTAATCCCTAACCAGGTAGCTGAATGGATTGAGCAGCACCTTGGGATTGAAGCGATTGGGCGGGTGGCATTCTCCTGGCTGGGTGTCCCAATGATGATCGGCACCCAAGTGATCGGCGTTATCTCGGTGCAGAGTTTTACCAGGGCGAATGTATATACCAAAAGACATCTAGATTTGTTGAATGCGTTAGCCAGTCAGGGCGCAATCGCTATTCAAAATGCTCGCCTGTTTCAGGAAACTGAGCTGCGTGCTGAAGAGCTGACTATTTTGAATGAAATGGGGCGCACACTAGCCGCCTCTCTGGATGTGCACGAGGTTACCGAAGCGCTGTACTCTTATGTCTCTCGATTGATGAACACATACAGTTTTTTTGTGGGTTTATATGACGAGGAGAAGGAAGAGATGGAGCTGCCAGTGGTGTTTACCAGTGGTACGCGCATCTTCCCATCCAAGCGTAAATTGGGTGGAGCTTTATCAGATTATGTAATTCGCAACAAGGTCTCATTATTATTGAACGGGGAAGACATCACCGAACAGCAGGAAAAACTTGGTGTGCGCTTTGTGGGATTGGGGGATGCCAAGCCAGCGAAATCATGGCTGGGTGTGCCATTACTATATGGCAATCAAATCCTGGGAGCAGTGGTTGTACAGTCGGTAGATAAGCCCTTCCTTTATGTAGAGTCACATCGAAGATTGTTGATCGCGGTAGCCAGCCAGGCAGCGATTGCGATTCAAAATGCGCGTTTGTTTGAACAAACTCAAGCTGCCCTGGGTGAGACGGCAGCTTTGTACCAGGCTAGTGCTGAGCTGAACACTGCACAAAGCTATAATGAGATCTTAAATGTGCTGCGCCGAAATTCTATCGCCGGTAAGCAGGCACACCATGTCAATTTAAGTTATTTTGATCGTCCCTGGACGGCTGAGGAAACCCCAGAATGGGTGGATGTCTTGGCGCGGTGGACAGATTCCACAGATCAGGAGTTCATGCAGCGCTACCCTCTCGAGGCATATCCTTCGATTGCTCAGTTGATCAAGTCGGATACAACGTTAATCGTAGAAGATATTTCCGCCGATCCACGCCTGGATGAAACTACGCGTGAGCTTTATAGCCGTTTATTCAAGGCAGTCAGTGCAATCTTCGTGCCGGTGGTGGTTGGTTTCCAGTGGGTGGGGTTTATCAATGCGAACTACCCGGAAAAGATAACTTTCTCTGATGAGGAAGTACGGCGGTTAATGGTGTTGGCTGGTCAGGCAGCCGTCGCGATTCAAAACCTGCGCAGTGTGGCTATTGCAGAGGATCAGGCCCAGGAAGCACAACGACGCAGCCAGGAACTGGCTCTGATCAACCGGGTTGTCTCCGCAATGGTGTCGTCCGCTGACTTGCGCCAGGTGTTGAATGCAGTGGCAGGTGAGCTTGTTGTAGCATTCAGGCTAGCCCATGCCAGTATTGCTTTGTTAACACTGGAAGGTAATTATTTGACGATCGTGGCAGAAAGCACATCGGTGGGGGATGAAGCTGCCCTCGGGGTTAAGATCCCAACTCAGGGGAACCAGGCGGTAGAGCAGGTCTTGAGAAACCGTCAATCGGTGATGATCACCGGAGCACAAACCAGCTCAATGGTGGCGCCTATGCAGGTGCGGCTTCACGAGCGGGGTATCCAGACGATTGCCTTTTTCCCGATCATTGCGGGTGGTGATGTGATTGGGACAATTAGCCTGGATTCTAATGAAAAAGGGAGAGCATTCACTCCCCAAGAGATGACCCTGGCTAGAGACTCTGGTAGGACAAATTTCTACATCGATTCAAAACGCAAATCTGTACGAACAGAACATTAGCCTGCTAGATGAAACCCGCCGCCGGGTACAAGAATTAAGCGTGTTGTTTGAGCTTTCACAATCACTGGCAGGGGTTGCGCTCTCCTCCCATGAAATTGCCTATATCATCGGTCAATACTTTATCCGGATTATGGAATACCCGGAGGTATCGGTTTCATTGTTTGATGTTGAGAAAGGAGAACTGCAACACCTGGAAAAATTGGTCCTGGATGAAATGACGCATGAACCGATGCGCTCTGAAAGGATTGAGACCGTGCTTAATATCACCGATATCCCCGCGGCAGTAAAGGTAGTACAAACGATGAAACCGTTGGTGGTCAGGCAAAGCGATAAAACCCTCGATCCCAGGGAGCGAAAATATCTGGTTGAGAATGGATTAAAGTCGCAGGTGGCTCTGCCGTTGGCTGTAAAGGGGTTGGTGTTGGGTATGATCTTGTTGAATTCCTGGGACCGGGAACGTGAATTCTCAGCTGACCAACTTAACCTGGCGATGACGCTGGCAAACTCTGCAGCGACTGCGCTGGAAAATGCCCGCTTGTACGAAGGACAGAGGGAAACTGCTGAACAGCTGCGCGAATTGGACAAGCTAAAATCACAATTTTTGGCAAACATGTCGCATGAGTTGCGGACACCACTAAACTCGATCATCGGCTTCTCACGTGTGATATTAAAAGGCATTGATGGACCTGTGTCCGAGCTGCAAAAGCAGGATTTAGCGGCTATCAACAGCGCGGGGCAGCACCTACTTCAACTGATTAATGATGTGCTCGATATCTCCAAAATCGAGGCCGGTAAGATGGAACTGGCATTCGATGAACATGTAAATTTGGCAGACCTGATTACCAGCGCCATGTCGACAGCCATTGGCTTGACGAGAGATAAACAGATAAAATTGGTCAAGCAAATTCCAGATTCCTTGCCCTTGGTACGAGCTGATCCAACCCGTATCCGCCAGGTATTGATCAATTTTCTTTCCAACGCGGCTAAATTTACCGATCAAGGCATGATTACAATCAGTGCGGAGACTGTCACCGATGAGATGGGCTTGCCGGAAATCATGGTGAAGGTAATCGATACGGGGACAGGGATAGCAAAGGTGGATCAGGAGCGGCTGTTCCAACCTTTCTCGCAGGTGGATGCCTCGCCAACACGTAAGGTGGGTGGGTCAGGATTAGGATTATCGATCTCACGATTATTGATCGATCTCCATAAAGGACGGATAGGGGTGGAGAGTGACCTAGGTCAGGGCAGCACGTTTTACTTTACGCTGCCGTTGATCCATATGGATGCGTCCCAATCATTTGATGAAAATATAATGGATAGGTTGGGAAATGATAAAGTGATTCTGACGATCGATGATGACCGAGCAGTCTTGAACCTATATGAAAGATACCTGGTCGCTCATGGCTACCGAGTTATACCATTGACTGATCCATCACAGGCTGTTCAGCTTGCCCGGCAAACCCACCCATTCGCGATTACCTTAGACATTATGATGCCTACTATTGATGGTTGGAAAGTACTCGAGGCGTTAAACAAGACCCAGACACGCGTGATATTCCGGTAATCATTTGCAGTATTGTTGAGCACCTGGAAAAAGGCTTTAGTTTAGGCGCCGTCGGGTATCTAACCAAACCATTGTTAGAAGAAGATTTGGTCAAAGCGTTAAATCGCTTAAATGGGGATGGGGATATTCAAGAAGTACTTATCGTTGATGACGACCTAAATGATCTAAGACTGGTTCAGCGCATCCTGGAACAAAGGAGCAAGTACAAAGTGCGGTTAGCGACTGGTGGACTGGAAGGGTTGGTGGCTATCCAGGAACATCCGCCACAAGCTGTTATTCTGGATCTATTTATGCCCGATATGGATGGGTTTGCACTTCTTGAGACCATGAGGAGCGATTCAACACTGGCGAAGATTCCAGAATTATCTTTACCGCTGGCGATCTAACAGAAGAACAGCACACCCGCTTGGCAGAATTTTCGAAGATGATGCTGCATAAGAGTAGTTTTAAAGAAGATGAGTTATTTGGCAACCTGGATAGCCTGTTAAGCAAAATGAAGGCTGATTAATTTGCGGATCAACATGGAAGGCAGTTGAATGAACAATAAAACGTATCAAGAATCGAGCCGTGTAATGGCTGAGTGCCTAGATTGTGGACATATGGCTCCTTTTTCCATCACAGCTGTCGTGTGCCCAAACTGTAACAGTCAGTGGCGTGAGGCGCGCTATGACCTGGAAACGGTAAAGCACACGCTTCCGGACGTGGTGAAAAATCGATCCTTTAATCTATGGCGCTATCGGGAGTTACTGCCTGTACCGGGGCCGAATCCTGCCCTGATGATGGGTGAAGGTGGAACGCCGTTAATTCACGCTGCCAACCTGGGTATAATGTTGGGCTGTCCCAATATACATATTAAGGACGAGAGGCAGGGACCGACGGCATCATTCAAAGACCGCCAGGCAGCGGTCACAATTACCGCATTGAAGGATGCAGGAATAACCGAGGCTGTATTGGCATCGACAGGAAATGTAGCCATTGCTTACTCTGCATTTGCAGCCCGAGCGGGGATTAAATTGTGGACATTTCTCACCAGCCTGGTGCCGGCTGAAAAGATGCGAGAAGTGGCGATCTATGGCTCGCAGGTGGTAAAGGTAACTGCTTCCTATGACCAGGTCAAGCAAGTCGCGGCAGAATTTGCCCGGCAGCGAGGGCTTTACCTGGAGCGCGGCTCGCGCTCTATCCCATCTGTGGAGGGTATGAAGACCATTGCTTTTGAAGTGGTCGAGCAATTGACTGAGATCCTGGGTCCCCCAGCGGCGGCCAATAATCACGCCCAGGCAAGAGCGGAGTGGCGCTCACCAGATTGGTATATTCAAGCAGTTAGCGGTGGTTTAGGTCCCCATGGTGTGCAGAAGGGATTTTGGGAGTTATGGCAGATGGGGTTGATCGACCACCTGCCGGCAATGGCGCACATCCAAGCGGAAGGCTGTTCGCCTATGGTGCATGCCTGGCTGCAAGGTCGAGAGGAAGCTGACGCTATCCGCTCGCCGCGCACATTGATCACCACGCTGGCAACGGGTGATCCAGGCAGGACGTATACCTTGCTGCGGCAGCGTATGTTGGAGGGAGGGGGAGGGCTTTTTGATAGTGTTAGTGATGAAGAGGCTTTCCGCGCCATCCATATTGTGGCAAAAATGGAAGGATTGTCCATTGAACCGGCGGCTGCCGTGGCATTTGCCGGTTTGATCAAAATAGTACGAGCCGGGCAAATAAAATCAACCGATGTTGTCGTGGTGAACTGTTCGGGGCATACCATGCCTATCGAGAAAATGATATTGGGTGATAATTGGGGACGCGATATCGAGGTTGCCCCCGAGGTGCTGCGAGACACCCCTGAGGAGGGCTTGTTCTCTGCTTTGAGCCGGGTCACCGCAGAACGCTTCTCAAGGATTGCGATCGTGGACGATATGCCAGATGCCCGGCGGTTGATTCGCAGAATCTTACAATCACAAGGAGAATTCATCTTTTATGAGGCCGCTAATGGGCGGGAAGCCATCGATCTGGCACAGCGAGAGCTGCCAGATTTGATCATATTAGATTTTAATGATGCCGGAATTAGATGGCTTCTCGGTGCTTGATGCTTTGAAAAATGATAACCAGACTGCATCTATTCCGGTTATTGTGGTTACGGCAAAAGAATTAACCCAGGAGGAAAAAGCACGTCTGCAGGGACGGATTCATACCTTGATGCAGAAAGGTGAATTCCTGAATGATGATTTACTCGATGAAGTAACCGCATTGTTAAAATGACCTAACCAGCGTCAGATAATTTTGGAGCAATCACTACACAGAGGATATGCGCAAAAAAGGCATTGCTGCTGCGCTGGCTTCAGCAATCTTCCTGGGGATGGCGCCGGTATTTGGCAAACAAGCTATCCTTTTAGGCTTGCCATGGCAAGGAGTGGTCGCTATCCGCACCACTCTGGCAGCGCTGCTGCTTCTGGTAGCGGTATTGATTTTCAAGCGAAGCTATTTCTATATCTATCCTGCTGGGTTGCTGGGCTGTGCCCTGGCGGGGGGTATCAACGGGATAGGGTCATTATTTTATTATGCAGCCCTGGGCAGGATCGATGCCAGCCTGGGCCAGCTTTTATATTCCTTATATCCGTGGTTTTTGGTAGGATGGTTGTGGATTGACCAACTACGCCCGACACGTCTGACACTGCTTCGGTTATGCCTGGTAGTTCCGGCCGTGTTTTTATTGACCCGCGGACCTTATTTTGAGGTTGATATCTGGGGGGTTATTATGATGCTGGCAGCGGCGGGATTATATGCGCTACATCTTCCGATCAACCAGCGTGTTTTATATGATATGCCGGCGCCAACAGTGACGCTCTACACACTGCTCTCCATGAGCATAATCGTAATCCCCGCTTTGTTACTTTCCGGGGAAAGGATGGCACCTGCCATACAGATTGCATGGCCCGTTGTGCTGGGATTGACCCTGGTGACATTTCTTTCCAGGCTGACATTATTCCTGGGCGTAAAACACCTGGGTGGAATGCAAACTGCGATCCTGGGGCTGGGCGAACTGGTAATCACCCTGATCGTTTCGTTTGTTTGGCTTGGTGAACGGCTCAATGGGTACCAATGGGTTGGCGCAATGATGTTGGTTGTTAGCCTGGCGCTGATCATTTTTGAGAAACCTATGCAACGAAAAGGCGGAAAAGAAAGCTGGTTGAGCTGGCTGCGACCTCCCGGATTGCCAGAGGATTTATCCTGGCCGCCTGATTAAGACTTCAGCAGGATTGACATGTGTTTCGAATACATAGCCGGTTCCTCGCACACTGGTGATCCAGGTAGAGCCACCAGGTAGGCGGTTTAATTTGCGCCGCAGACGACTGATGAGAGGCCGGAGAACTTCAGGGGCTTCCCATTCTTTGGTATCATAGCCTTGAACCTGCAAAACCAACTCGCGGTGGTTGAAGACGCGACCGGGATGATCCAGCAAAACTCTCATCAATTTACCCTCGGTGGGGGTCAGTGGGATGATCTCAGCCTGATATTTAATTTCCCGCCGTGCAGGATCATAGGTGATAGTGAAAGGCAACCGGTACAAGGCGGAGTGATTCTGGCTTACCCTTTCTGAGGTGAGTTCTTCCGATCGTTTTTTGGCTTGCTCGAGTTGGAAGAGACGGGTTTCTAGTTGGATTTGGTCCGCGCGGGTACGGAGCCCTTGCGACACACTGTTCAGGATATGTTCTGGAGAAGATGGTTTGAGAAGGTAGTCGTGGGCACCATGGCGCAGTGCTTCGATGGCGGATTCAAGCGAACCATGGGCGGTGAGCATGATCACTGTGGGTGGAAGCTGTAAAGGGGGTTGTGTTGATGATCCAGGCTCCATCTTAGCCAGGTGACGGAGTACTTCCAGGCCATCGACTCCGGGCATTTTTAAATCTAACAGGATCAAATCATAGTCTTGCTTCGAGAGCATCTGTATTGCGCTCTCACCTCCGCTGGCTGTTTCTACCTGGTATCCTTCCAGGCGCAAGATGTCTGCCAGTGAACATCGTGCGGTGTCCTCATCATCCACAATCAGCAATCGAAATGATTCTTGGGTCATGTGTGCTCCGCAATAGGTAGGGTTACGCGAAAACAAGCTCCCCGATGTGTGTTGAATTTAGGCCTGTCGACAAGGTCTAAGCTGCCACCATGGGCAGTGATAATACCATAGCTAACGGTAAGGCCAAGGCCGGTGCCATGCTCTTTGGTACTGACAAATGGCTCGAAGAGATGTTTCCTCTGGGAGGGAGGAATGCCAGGGCCGGTATCCTGAAAGAGTGCTTCAACTTCACCGGGGTTGGTGGGATTGGTTGATGTCTCAATTTGGATGGAGCCCCCATCAGGCATCGCCTCCACCGCATTGAGGAGGAGGTTCAGGATCACCTGTTGGAGCTGGTCGCTTACCGCCATGACAAGAGGAAGTTGGGGACTTAAACTACTGTGAGCGGTCACCTGATGATCGGTAAGTTGTTGTTCAAGCAGTGACAGCACTTTTAGGATTAATTGGTTTATGTCAACCGGTTTTCGATCCAACGCAGCTGGGCGGTAGAAGTCGAGCATGCGTTGTACGGTCGCCATGAGGCGATCCAGCTCTGTACGAGCCAGCTGCAGGTAATTCTGGCGTTGTTCGGCAGTGAGCTGGCTGCGTTCTGCCAGGTGGAGGCAATTCTGAACTGCCTGCAGGGGATTGTTTATCTCATGGGCGATGGAGGTGGTTAAGCGCCCGGCGATGGCCATTTTCTCAGCCTGGATGAGTGCTCGCTGGGAGTCTTCCAGCTGGCGAATGTAGGCGCGCAGTTCTGTATGGAGGCGGGAATTTTCAAAGGCAACGGCAGCCTGACGGGCAAAAATGACAAACATATCCAGGTCGGCGAGGCGAAAACGCGGCTCGTCCTGGTCGCGCGTGGCGATGAGAACGCCGCCTACGCCCGCCCCAGTCTTCAGGCTCACCTGGGCACAAAGCGCAGAACCTAAGCCACGGTTGGCAAGGACCTGCTGTAATTGGGACTCGCCAGGCCCATCCACCTGGATAAGAAACGGGATGCGCAGCATGCTGGTGCGTCGGGCAAGTGGTTCGATGGAGATTGCGGTTGAGGAACGCACCTCTGGTTGGATCTTTCGTCCGGGATAGTGCAGGCTGCCTACCAAGCGCATACGATGGGATTTTTCGGACGATGGATCGGCGATCTCTGATGGGCTGCGCTGGTAGTATTCAGCATGGCTGCAGTGGAGATGCCCGCAGACGGCATTGAGGATCAGGGTCTGCAAGCGTTTGGGGTTGGTTTCAGTGAAGAGCGCCTCGGTGACATCAAAGAGCGGTCGAAGTGCTTGCAGGCGGATTTGGTCTTGTTTGTGCCGACTCTGTTCCAGTGCACGCTGCACACTTTGCACTAGTTCACTACCGCTAAAGGGTTTGAGGATCAGTCCATCTGCTCCGCGGCGGAGAGCTTCAATAGCTGTTTCTACGGTACCAAAGCCAGTCATGATTACCACTGCCAGGTCTGGATGCAGCTGCCGGGCATGGTCGATCACCTGAAAACCATCCAGCACTGGCATGCGGATATCTACTAGAAGCAAATCAGCGGGATTATCCTCCAACGCAGTCAGTGCATCGGTGGGGGCAGAAAAGCTTTCTACCTGAAAACCAGCTCGCTGCAGTAAACGTTTACATAAGAGGATGATCCCGGGCTCATCGTCCAAGACAAAAACCAGAGGATGGGGTGTGCTGGATAATTCCATAACTGTTAACCGATGGGTAAGAAGATACGGAAACTGCTGCCTTGCCCAGTCAGGCTGTCTACTTCAATCCAGCCACCATGGCTGGCGATGATGCCATAACTGACCGACAGACCCAAACCGGTTCCTTTGCCAGCCGGACGAGTGGAAAAGAAGGGTTCGAAAATACGCTCGAGAATATCTGCTGGGATACCTACCCCAGTGTCTGTAATCCGGATGCACACCCAATCATCGCCAGCTGGGGATTCATCAGGATCAGAGAGTGCAACTCGCTCGCTTGCCTGGCGCTGCTCGCGGGTGGAACAGATGGTCAGGCATCCACCCTGAGGCATGGCTTGAATAGCATTGTGGATCAGATTGATCAATACTTGTTTGATCTGGTTGGAGTCGATGGATATCCGTGGCAGGTCTGACGTAAGATCCGGGACCAAGCTGATACCGCTGGTGCGGGCAAGGTGATGGAACAAGGGCAAAACCTGATTTATCAGTTCATTCACATTGGCTTGGATGCGTTGATCCTCAACTGGACGGGAGAAATCAAGCAAGCGGCGTACCACACCGCGCGCACGATGTGCTTCCTGCAGTACCAGCTCCAGGTCTGATCGTAGCGGAGAATCCATGGGTAGTTCATTGAGGGTGAGTTCAACGAATCCGGTGACGGTAGTGAGGGGATTGTTCAACTCGTGGGCTACCCCGGCAGCCATTTCCCCCACGGCAGCCAGTCGGGCGGAGCGGATTAGGCGCAATTCAGCCAGCAGCTGAGCCTGGATACGCCGTTCCAGTTCCTGGTAGAGGCGGGCATTGCGAATCGAGATGGCTGCCTGGGGGGCTAATAACTCAAGCAGCTGCACATCTGAAGCGACAAAGGATTTCTCAGGACGATCATCTACTACTGTAAGCGTACCGATCACCTGGCCTTTGAATTTTAGCGGTACCCCTGCCACTGTATGATACGGCGTAAAACGTTCTGGATGGAGGCGACCAGGCCAGCGATCATAATTACCAACCACAAGTGGTTCGCCAAAGGCGGCTATTTGCCCAGCAACTCCAGCCATGATTGGGATTTTTAACTCCCTGGACATTTTCCCATGGTGTCACGGAGACGACGATCTCAACGACCTGCTCTGCTTCATTATGGAGTCCTAGTTCTGCACCACGGGCACCAACTAAATCTCTGGCGCGTTGAGCGACGCGTTTGAGCAGGGTGTTCAAATCTAAGTCACCAGCCAGGTCCAGTGAAGTATCGCGCACCGCTTGTAACTGGCGAACGCTGTCGGCAAGATTACGGGCACGCTCACGGGTTTCTTCGTTAAGGCGGACATTTTCAAGCAATCCAGCCAGCTGGCTGGCAATCACCACCAACAGCTGCTCGTCGTGGATAGAGAATGCGTTCGTTTGTTCGCTGACCAGCACCAGGGCGCCGATCACTTTGCCGCGATATTTTAGGGGAACAGCCAGCTCGGAGCGTAGATTTTCGCGGATGGGGTAGAAGTGCGGGACCATTCGAAGATCGTTTACTCGCATGGGCAAGCCGCTTTCCACAGCCTGGCCCATCAGACTTCCCTTAACGGGGACAATCCAGGGAGGGCTGCTCTGTGTGCCTCCACCTGTTTCTTGAAGGGTGTGACCGTCTGCTGACAACAATAGAACAGCAGCCCAATCCGTATTAAATTCCCGCCTTAGGCGCAACATAACCCGCCGGGCAAAATCGTCACCGGGATGGGCGCTATCCACTTCAACTCCCAGTGCAGCGGTTGAGGCAAGTTCATTTAAAAGGGCAAGCTGCTGAAGGTACCGAGTGGCTTCACCGAAGATAATTGCAGATTCGACATTGTTTGCAAGATGGCTGACATATTGGCTGGCTTGTAGCAGGTTTTCAGGCGTGTACCTTTGTGGTTGTGCAGAAACAAATGCTGCCAGTCCAATCACCTGGCGTCCGATTGTGACTGGCAACCCGAGCCAGGATTGGATAGCCGTTTCTAGTGCATCTGGCAGGGGGGAATATGATGATTTGGTCAGTTCGTTTAGGATCAGGCCTTGACCAGTTGCGATGATCTTTTGCAGGGGTGCATTTCCCTCAACAGGGATATCAAATCCCCGGACTCCCGGTGCATATTTCCAGACTGCCTGGATCTGGAAAGTATCTCCATAGCGAATAGCCAAATATGCGGCATCACAGGGAATTCGGCTGGCAAGGTGTTCGAGGATGCTTTGAAGGGCTTGTTGAGGATCATAGGAGGCTTCCAAGTTCCCAGCGAAGGGCCAGAGAGGTGCTTCTGATGGGGATTGGAGCAGGTGCGCCTGGGTAGATAAGTCAAAAGGTACGTAAGCTGCCAGAAAGCGGAATAACCTGTCCGCTATGTGGTTCATTTGGTCAGCACCCACCAGCAGCAGTTGGTGCGCTTCAGGTTTGGGGTAAATATATAGCCGCGCGGCGCGCAACAGAGGGGTAAGCTCGTTGAGTGTCTGCCAACGAGGGCGGCTGCTACTTAAGGAACCTGCGAGCCAGACGGTGGTTTTTCTGTCTGTTAAGTGAGATTGTAATATTTTTAGTCGAGATTTGCATAACCCATACCCAGAACCAACACACCACTCGATCGCCTCGCGTCCAACCCAGAGTGCCCAACGGGCACCCGTCATATGACAGGCTTCTTTGAGCTGTTTTTCTGCTGGGGTAATCTGTTTCGCTGATCGATTCATACTTATATGATTATAGCATTTTCCATATCAGGAAGCTGGGATTATAAATCTTACTGAGTAGAAAAGTCAGACTGGCGAGTATAGATATGCTATACTTAGCGTCTGAGGTATACATTTCGGCTTTGCAGAGGGCATTCCATGTGTATTCGGCGCAATAAGAGAGTGGAAGCAGAAGCAGATCCCTGGGAAACCAGACAAACGCCTCCTGCACCATCCCAGAAGCGTCCGATCCCTGAAGGGGACCTGGGAGTCCGGCTGCGAGCGGAAATGCTGCCAGCCAGCCAGGCATCGCCAAGATTTAAAGCCTACCGGCAACGGTTCACCCTGCGACGTGGACTCACCCTGCTGGTGGTCTTAGCGCTGGCTGGATTGGGGTGGTATTTTGGGATTGGTCCTGGGAGACCAGGGCTGGAAAAGGGGTTGGTGAGCCTTGTACGCCTGGCCCGCCAGATTGGCATGCCAACAGCCACGCCACTGCCGACTGATACACCCATCCCGCCTCTTCCGAGTACAACCTCCACTTTAACAGCAACGCTGCGACCAACGGCAAGCGCTACCCCAGCATTGCCAACAGAAACCCCAACGGTCGCTCCCACTGAGACACCTGAGTCGACTTGCCGGGATTTCTCGACAGTTACCCTGGAAGATGTAGGACAAGAGATGTGTGTGCAAGGAACGGTGATCGAGGTGATCCAGAATTCCGCCAACACATTGATCATATTTGGTGTTGAAGCTGGAGCAATGTACCTGGTGACATATGATGTAGCATGGCCGGATGGTACAGAAGGTACCTGTTACCAGGTAACCGGCGAGATACAGCGGTTGCTCAGTAGTCCGGTAATCGTGTTTGGATATAATAATCTACCAATGGAGTGTCCATAAAAATGCCTAAGAAAACTGTATTTATTGTAAATCCCATCGCCGGTCGCGGCGCGGGGTTGATCGCGACGAATGAGCTGAAAACGCTGGCGGAGAACGCCGAGCTGGATTACAAGCTCGTTATGACGACTGAGATTGGCCATGCAATCCGGCTGGCACAAGAAAACGCGGCTGATGGGGCAGAAGTGGTTGTAGCTGTGGGTGGTGATGGTACAGCAAATGAGGTTTTGAACGGCCTGATGCTGGCACGTCAGGCTGGATTGGGCAGCCCGGCGATGGGTGTAATCGGGGTAGGGCGGGGAAATGATTTTGCCTTTGGTGTGGGTGTACCTGCTGGATTGGAGATTGGTTATCAAATCCTGACCCAGGGCAAAAAGCAATCCATGGATGTGGGATTTGTCAGGGGAGGGCTTTACCCTGGGGGGCGCTTCTTTGGGAATGGGGTAGGCATCGGTTTTGATGCGGTGGTTGGGTTTGAGGCAGCGAAATTGAAAAAACTACATGGATTTGCGAATTACCTGGTCGCTGCTCTACGCACCATGTTCTTGTACTACCGGGCACCGCTGGTACGTATTGAGCTGGATAACGATATGGTGAAACTACCTGCCTTGATGGTGTCGATCATGAACGGACGGCGAATGGGCGGCGGCTTTATGATGGCACCGCAATCCAAGATAGCGGATGGTCTCTTTGATCTATGCATTGTCGGTCAGGTCAGCCGGATGGGTATCCTGGGGTTGATCCCGCAATTTACCAAAGGAACCCAGGCCGGTCACCCCAAGGTCAGCATGCGCCAATCCCGGCTGGTGAAAGTCACTGCTGAACATGGCAGTTTGCCTGCGCATGCAGACGGCGAGACCTTGTGCACCGAAGGAGAGACACTCTCCCTGGAGTTACTACCTGGGGCAATAGAAATTGTGCGTCCCATAACGGAATCTGTATGAACTTGGTGCATTGGGCTGTGACTTACTCGGTCAGGGGGCTGCTAAGAATTGTCTGCCGGGTGCATGACGATCACCTGACGCGAGTGCCTAAACATGGTCCGCTGATCCTCGTTTGCAACCACGTCAATTCGCTTGATGTGCCATTGATGTATACTCATTTGCAGCCACGGTCGGTTACCGGTTTTGCCAAATCGGAGACATGGGATAATTCGGTGATGGCAATGCTGTTTAACTTATGGGGAGCAATCCCAATAAAACGGGGGGAGGCGGACGTGGATGCTCTGAGAACGCGGCCTTGACGCCCTGGCGGAAGGTAAGATTGTGGTCATTGCGCCAGAAGGTACCCGCAGTTGGGACGGCAAACTAAAACAAGCATATGCCGGTGTGGTGTTCATGGGGTTGCGCAGTGGTGCACCCTTGCTGCCTTTGGCGTATTATGGTGGGGAGCATTTGAAGGAAAATATGCGCCATTTCCGCCGAACGGATTTTTATATCAGTGTGGGTCGTCCTTTTCACCTGGAACCAGGGGGTGTGAAAGTCGACCGGCAGGTACGTACTCAGATGCTGGATGAAGTGATGTATCAACTTGCGGATTTGATGCCTGAACAGTATCGCGGTGTGTATGGCAATCAACCACATGTCGCCCAGGCTTATCTTAAGTACTGCGATTTATCATAGGAAGTAACTGTGCAAGAGATCCAATCATTCTCAGCCAAAATAATCGAGAACATAGAGCGGGTTATCCTGGGTAAGCATTCGACCCTCGAACTCTTAATGGTTGCAATGCTGTGTGAGGGGCATGTACTGCTTGAAGATGTACCGGGCGTTGGAAAAACTATGATGGCGCGGGCGCTGGCAGTCAGCTTGGGTGGTAGTTTCAAGCGTTTACAATGTACTCCAGACCTGTTGCCAAATGATGTCACCGGCATATCTGTGTTCAACCAACAAACCGGGCAATTTGATTTTCGACCCGGCCCGGTCTTTGTCAACGTACTGCTGGTGGATGAGATCAATCGGGCCACGCCACGCACTCAATCAGCGCTGCTGGAAGCAATGCAGGAACAACAAGTTACAGTCGACGGGATCACTCGTAAGCTTCCCCGACCATTTCTGGTGATGGCAACCCAGAATCCGATTGAGTATGAGGGAACTTTTCCTTTGCCTGAGGCTCAGTTGGACCGGTTCTTGATGCGCCTACCGGTTGGCTACCCATCAGCTGATGATGAGAAGATTATTCTCAACCATCTCCGTCGCGAGCACCCAATCAACCAACTAATGGCAGTTGTTACGGAAGATAGATTGCTTGGTTTTCAACGGGAAGTATGGGAAGTAAATGTAGATAACAGCATCCTGGACTATATTGTCCGCTTGGTAACTGCGACAAGATCACACCCGGATTTGGTGCTGGGCGGCAGCCCACGCGCCAGCCTGGCGCTTTATAAAACCAGCCAGGCCCTGGCAGCACTACGCGGCCGGGATTATGTGCTCCCAGACGATGTCAAATACCTGGCTCCGGTGACTCTCTCCCACCGCATCATCATAAAACCTGAGTCAGAGTTGCGCGGTCGGAGTGCTAATCAGGTGTTGGAAGAATTGCTAAAGAGTTTGCCTGTGGAGCTGGGGTTGCCGGGTTGAGCCGCGGCCGTGTTAGATAACCACCTGATTTTCATGTTGATTTTGTTTATCATTGCGCTGCTGGTGCGCGATGATTTTATTTTCACCATTGTTTACCTTCTGGCAGGCGTATATATCCTCGGGCGGATATGGAGTTCACAAGTGCTACGTAGCCTAGCACATGAGCGCAGTTTTACTAACAAGGCGTTCTGTGGAGAAGAGGTCCCGGTCCAACTCACAGTATCAAATCGGGGTTGGCTGCCAATGATCTGGTTGCGGTTGAATGAAAGTTTACCAACCGAAATAGCCCCAGTTGTACCGTTGAGGCAAGTGCTCAGCCTAGGACCACGCAGCCAGATAAAATTTGATTATATCCTCCGGGCACGGAAGCGAGGTTATTATAAGGTTGGGCCTTTGTTCGCATCCACTGGGGATCTGTTAGGGCTTACCGGTGAGCAGCGGTGGGAAAGCAGCCGGGACGGGTTGATCGTATACCCCCGAATCATCCGTCTGAGCAGCCTGAGGCTGCCTTCCAGTTCGCCCTTAGGTATATTGCGGCATACTCAGCCTATTTATGAAGATCCCAGCCGTGTATTAGGCAAGCGGGAATATGTCTATGGAGACTCTCTGCGCAGGGTGGATTGGAAAGCGACAGCAGCAATAGGTCAAATTCAGGTCAAACTGTACGACCCTTCTATATCATTGACAACCGAAATCATTCTGGGGTTGAATGTTAATGAGTATGATCCGCACAGTTGGGCGGATGCCACAGAATTGGCGATCATCGTAGCAGCCTCCATGGCGGATTGGGTAATCCGAAATAAGCAGAACGCCGGTCTGGCAACCAATGGTCTGGATCCCTTGAGCGATCAAAAAATGTTTACCACTATCTCACCGCGCAAAGGCCAGGCTCAAATGGTACGTATTCTGGAGGTACTGGCACGGGTACAAGCAGATGAAACCCAACCCCTGATTGAAGTGATGCAGCTCGAGATGCAGCAGTTGCCGTGGGGAACGACTTTAGTGCTGATATGCGGGCAGGCGGATGACAGGTTTTTTGAAGAGGTGTTCCGATGCCACAGGTATGGGTTGAATACGATGCTGGTGCTGGTGGGTCAGATAAGCAGCATCCGCTCAATTAAGGAACGCGGTGAGCATTTTCACATCCCAATCTTTCACATTCGCAATGAATTTGACCTGGATCAATGGAGGCAGTAGGATGCTACGCCTGATACAGGATATGCGCAGCATTGAAAGAGCTACTACGGTTTATTCAGCAATTTGCGTGATCGTGTTGATGGTTTGCAGCAGCCTCACCACACAGAATCTGACTCACCCGCTTAGTTCCAAATTGGAACCTCGGTTATCTGACGTGGTTGTCAGGATTGGTTGCAGTCGAGGCACTGATAAGTCAGCGCCAAATCCAGAGAACAAGCGAATTGACTACCAGCGCCGGTATTTATCGATTGGTCGAATTGCTGTTTATATTTATCGTAACCCGCCTGGCAAGCCTACCATGGCAAGCAGGAATGGATTTCGGGCAGATTTTCTTAAGCTGGCAAGCGCGCCTGCTTGAGAATTTCTTTGATGCACAGTTTTCACTCAGTTTATTGGTGGTAATTGTTATTTGGGGTTTAAGTGCCATGTTTGCTCAGGACCTGGTGGATCAGGAAGGGGATGAGCTGGCCTTGGATCCTGCAAACCTTGAGGGGCTGGTATCAGACCGGGCGGCGGCACAGCGGAGGCTCGCAGGGCGTGTATTTGCTGTGGGAGGGGTGTTGGTGTTCATTAACGGCCTGCTTCGTCAGGAGACCATCCATATATTTGGAGAGTCTGCCGCGCCAAAACAGGATGCCTGGCATGTGGTCGCATATTTTGTGGCCGGCCTAATCCTGCTCAGCCTGTCACAATTGGCAAACCGGCGGTTGGCCTGGGCATGGGAACGAATCCCGGTCAAAGAGGATATTGCCAGCCGGTGGATTTCAACCAGTGTGATTTATTTGATGGTGGTCGTACTGGTGGCTTTTGCCCTGCCCACAGGATATACTATCGGCTTTCTACCAACGCTAAGTTATATCCTGGGTGTGATATTGTATTTATTATACGGCCTGGCACTGCTCATCTTGGCCCCAATTTTTTATCTTTTTGGCTGGTTGATGAGCTTATTTCGGATACAGATATCCAACCCGATAAGTGAAATGATCCAGCCCCAGGAGTTAATCGCACCTGAATCACTCACCCCGACAGCAGCACCAGACTGGCTTGAACTGCTTAAATCCATCCTGTTTTGGGTTGCGTTACTGGGAGTGGTTGGTTATTCGGTCTATATATATTTCAACCAAAATAAAGGCTTGGTGACCAAATTGCGCCAGGTGCGAGGCTTTCGGTGGCTTTCAAAAGCCTGGGAATGGCTGGTGAGCCGTTTCAGGGTGGGAGTCGTGCATGGACACGGAATGGTTTTGGATGGTCTGCGCCGATGGAGAGACTCACTCCGCCATCGACCCAGGGCAGAACCAGGCGGGTATCTTAGCCTGCGTCGCTTAAATCCCAGGCAGAAAGTGGTTTTCTATTACCTGGCTTTACTGAGGCGGATGGATGAGGCGAAGTTACCGCGCGCTGGCTGGCAAACTCCTGGGGAATATGAAAATTACCTGCGCAGGCAATTACCGGAGGTTGAAGAAGAGCTTTCGGATATAACTGAAATATTTTGTGAAGCTCGTTACAGCCAACACAGTGTCGCCGAAGGCCAGATCAAGGCAGTCCGCGCAGCTTGGGAGCAGGTACGGAATTTCCTGCGCAGCCGCATCCAAGGATGATCACAGCAGAAGGAGACTGAGAGATGGATGAATTGGTCTGGTTTTATCCGCAGGGGCACGAAGCGCATCAGGAATACGGTCATCCGGAACGCCCTGAGCGGGTTGAGGCAATTCGGACGGCATTGAAGCAGGTGGGATGGTGGGAGGGTTACCAAAAACTCGCTCCGGTGATGGTGCCTGATCAGGTTTTGCAGCGGATCCACTCACCCGCTTATTTAAATCTATTGGAAATGACCTCGCGGCGGGGTGGGCATTTAGATGCCGACACGTATGTAACCCCGTCTTCGTGGAATTTGGCGCATCAAGCAGCGGGGGGTGGACTGGCAGTAGGAGCAGCTGTGTGGAATGGGGAAGCCCGGCGAGGATTTGCCCTCACCCGCCCACCCGGTCACCATGCATGTCACGGGCAGGGAATGGGATTCTGCCTGTTAAATAACATTGCTCTGGCTGCCGATGCTTTGATCCAAGATCATGGTGCACGACGGCTGGGGATCGTGGATCTGGATCTGCACCATGGTAATGGCACGCAGGAGATCTTTTGGCAGCGGGGAGATGTTTTTTATTTCTCCACACACCAATCTCCGTTTTACCCTGGAACCGGCTACCTTGACGAAATTGGGGTGGGCGATGGGATGGGCTGTAACGCTAACTTTCCTCTCCCGCCTGGTTCAGGGGACCAGGCATTATACACAGTATTGGATGATTTTATTCTTCCGCTGTTGGCTCGCTACCAGCCCGAAATGATCCTGATCAGCTATGGATTTGACCCTCATTGGAGCGATCCGTTGGGACATTTGCTGCTATCTGCTCATGGGATCAGTGAGGGTGTGCGTCGTATCGTAAACCTGGCAGATACCTATTGTCAGGGTAAACTGGCAGTGTTCCTGGAAGGGGGATACAACCTGGAGGCAGCTGCGGCTTGCACCCTGGGTGTGACCGCAGCTTTGCTGGGGAAACCTTTTTCCGATCCATTGGGAAAGGCACCGTATGCTGAGTCACAGACCTGGCAGCACATGGTGAAGGAAGCCCGGTCGATATGGAGAGTGTGAACATCAGGGCTAATGTTGCTGTGGTAATTTTGGGGGATTAATTAATATTATTTCCTGGATCTTTCCTGTCGTGTTGGGATCTTTTACGCGCGAGAAGCCTGGATGCGGTAGACTGGTTGGGGTGATCAGGCAGCACTTGATCAATATTCTGCGGCGCTGGCTCTAGCTTGACTGCCGGACTTGATAGGGACTGAACTGGGATGTTGGCATCCGATTGAGCAGCTTGTTCAGCGGCAGTTCGTTTTGCTTTCTCATCTGCCTCCGGTGTATGCCGATCGTGGACACGTGCTTTGCTTGTAAGTAGTCCCTGCATCACCGGACGCTGGTATTCGGGCGTTGGTTTGGCATCGGGCCGATTTGCGGTGAAGAGCTGGCGGAGTTTGCCCCCGAATCGGCGTACATCTTCCTTGCCAAGCACCAGACGGCGTATGGCAATATCAATCGGGAGCAAGAAAGCAGCCGCCATCAGCAGCCAGGGCCAAACTGGCTTTTGCATGCGGGGTGATGTTAAGCTGTGCTCGAAGATATCCGCAGGATCATCGGATGCCATTCTTCCCCCCGCACCTGCTGCAATGCGATACAAGGCATCAGAAGCTACATTGTTTGTTTGGTATTCGGGGGAGTAATCCAGCACCCAGCCTGTTTTTCCGGATAAGGGTGGGCTCTCAGGGTCCGGTGGTTCCCCGTTCACCTGAATTAGATAGACGCCCTGTTCGGAAGGCTGGAAGATCGCCTGGTATTGCCCGGGAGCGACCTGATCAAGATCCAGGACAGATACATCACCAGAAGGACTGACGAGGTTGGCCTGCATGTGATAATCGTTCCAGTAGCGGTTAATGGTTTCACTGCCAGAAAGAGAGGTCTCCAAGGCTTCTACCATTAGAATGGAATCCTCGCCCGATCTGGTAACCTGGATTTGTAATGGAGAAACCATCTGCCGGCTGAGGGTATATTCGACAGCCTGGGACCAAAAAACCGGAAAGCCTTCCCAAGTGACCCATGTATGAGCCCAGCGGCTGGTCGCATCCGATGTAAAAGAAACAACTCGCCCTAAGCCATACTGCCAGGCAGCTAAAATCGGATCGCCCAGGTGCGACACCAGGATAGTTTGGGCGGTTTCCCTTGGGCTGGTGCCGATATAGCCGGCTAGTGGTGGAAACGAGTCAATTCCTGCGAGAATAGAAGATGAGCTTTGTAGCTCCGGGTAGGTGGTCTCCTCGACAATGTACGCGCGGGTAGCTAAGATGGTTTCCTCGGTAAATATAGCCGGGATCGTACTGGGATCGGATGCAAAGCTGTAGCGCCCACCTCCCAGGGTAGCCAGGTCTGCCAGGTATGGGGCAGCATCACGCCCCACTCCAATCGTGGTCAGGGTAATACCGTAATCGTTATACAAACGGGATACCAGCTCAGGAATGCCAGTTGGATCTGCACCCCCATCGGTCAGGAGGATGACATGTTTAACCAGCGTGGGATCATCCGGAAGAACGGCTGCCATTGCCTGAATGCCAGCCAGGATATCTGTGCCTCCACCGATACGAATGGAACCAATGGCATCCATGACTGGTTGGGGATCAGTTAGATCTGTCATGGGTACAACCCAGCTGGCGGTATCATCAAAAGCAATCACCCCCACCCGGTCCATTGGAAATAGCAGCTCCACCGAACGGGCAGCAGCTTCCTGGGCCAATTCTAGCTTGGTCACATTGCTAAATGTTTCTGACATGCTGCCGGAGTGGTCAATTATGAATACAATAGCCAGGGATGGGCGGCGTTGTTGGTCGTGGATTTGAATATCCACGGGGAGCATTTCTTCGAGCGGGGTGCGGAAATAACCTCCCACACCGTAGCTAGTCGGTCCGCCAACCGTGACCAGGCCTCCACCCAGATCGCGGACATAACTCTGCAGCGTTTCCATCTGGCGTTGGTTAAGCTGGCGTGCCGGTACATCTACTAATACAACCGAGGCATAACCGGCCAATTCAGATAGTTCCAAAGGCAAGCGGCTTGGGGTAACCGTTTCTACCATGTAATTGGCTGATTGGAGGGCGAGAACAAGATTGCTGTATTCATCTGGGCGTGATTCGGCAGCATATCCCATGCCCTCACCCACCGGAGGGGCGACAACCAGGATGCGGGGTGAACCTGTCACTTCCGAAAAGGCGGATAATCCATTATTCTGGTAGTAGGTATCATCATCAGGGATGAGTAGGACCTGATAATCGGTAAAACCAGGACTGCCAGCAAGGAGAGGCAGGCTAAATGTTTGCTCACCACGCCGGAGTTCCAACCGGCTCTGGAAAAGCACCTCCCCGAGGCCCGCGACCTGAATAGTAGCTGGCATTGGAGAGGTAGACTGGATGGTTATATCAATGTAAAAGCGTTCACCTTCAGAGAGATGGGTGGGAAGTTCTACCCGGCTGAGTAATGCTTCCATGCCAGGCCGGAGCTGGAAGGGCATTATCACAATCTCAATCCCAGCTGAAGCCGCCAGCCGGGCAGCATAGGCGCCATTGCCGGTGGTTTCGATGCCATCCGATAGAATGACCAGGCGGCGCGCAGCATCAGCTGGAAATAATGCCATTGCCAGGCGGACAGCTCCCTCCAGATCAGTCTGGTGGGTGGCAGGGATGGAGAGGATGGGATCAAGCTTAGGAAGCGAGCTCATACTACGTTCTACCAGTGCATCTGCGCCAAACACAATCAAAGCAGCCTGATCATCTGGCTGCATGGCCTCCATAGCCTGCTGAATGTAGTTTATTGCTGCCAGTCGAGCTGCTTCAGGCATTGAATCCGAACGATCCAGACAGGAACACCACTGCTAATTTATTCCCTGGCTGGACCCAATTAAATCCGGCTAAGGAACACACCAAAAAAAATATGATCAGGATACGCAACACGAGTGAGGTTGTTTCACGCTGGCGTCCAAAGCCGCGTCCTGGCCATCCTACCCAGGCTGCGGCAGGGATGAGCAGTAAGATAATCAGGGCCAACGGAGAGGTAAAACGCATAATGCACTCAGGAACGGTTTGGACCTGGCATCCGTGATCTGCCGTGGTAAAGCCACCACTCAAGAAGCAGGAAAGCCAGCGCAGCAGTGGTAAACCAGGGCCACAATTGGCGCAAGCTTAGCTCATCACGAGAAGAAGCAGTTAGCGGAGCACGCCCGATGGTTATACTTGCTGCCGGTTGGATGTCAGACTCCTGCTCAGAGAATAGATTGACAGCAAAGTATTCGGTCGTGGAAAACTCCTCTGACAGGTAATTGACCGTGTATAGTCCTAATTCAGAGGTTTGGGTGAAAATCAGACTGACCCCTTCTGGGATGAGCGAATATGATGATCCCGATGGCGTGATTACAACAACCTGATCGGCCTGGAGAGGTGGCATGATTTCCAGGTTATCCCCGGGTTTGAGGCTGTTTGAGATTTGAATGCCTTGTGGGGGGACAAGATAGCTGGTCAGTTGTGCCATCAGAACAGGAAAAGCTACTTGGAGAGGTAAATCTGAATGGTGCAGATCGAAGCAGAATACAACGATGCGGCGCTCAAAGGCCTCACCGGTAAAAAGTAAGGGTCCCTGGTCGGTATAGAGCAGCAGTTTGGCCCAGACGGGCAGGTCAATCTGATCAGCCTGGGCGATATGTATGGTGTCAGGATCAATGTTATTTAGCAGAGGATCAGAAGCGGCGTGCAAGCTGGCTGTAACCGTGTAGGTGCCGGTGACTTCAAACAGAGGATTGGAGGGCGGATTGATCAAGAGGAGGTTGCCCGGTGGAAGCGCAATATCCGAAGGGAATACGCTATCAAAAGCCAGCAGATCGAATGTGCCTGGGGGTAGGGTAAAGTTTGTCGGTTCATCTGGCACCATGCGGAATGGAGTCAGATCAGGAAGCACCGCCAACACTTGTTCCAGGAATAGATTTCCCGGGGTGACCAGCAATGTACGACCAGGCGAGGCGGGCTGGAAGACGGCATGTGCATTGTCGTCCAACTGGAAGGCATCCATTGGCTGATCAGTATTTTCGGGATCGCTGAGACTGGCAAGGAAGGTCGCTGGTGCATTCGGTATATCGGTGATGGTAAGGGATGTCTGGTCACCGGCTGGAATGGTCACCAGTTCAGCGTGGAGCAGGTCTCCAAGGCGATAGATCGAGAGCAACACTGTGCGCTCGACAGCGCTGTAATTGGATAGGCGGGCAAATAACTCTGCCCCATTGCCGGTTGAGCGGATGGAAAGGGCGGAGAAGCCCAGGTTGTTCCTGGAATGGCCAAATGGAACATAGCGTACTACGCCAGGCAAGGCAGGGAGCTGCTCATCGGGCAGCCCTCCATCGGAGAGGATGATGGTCGTGGGAAGACGGCTGGCAGAGTCAACTGCCGAGGAATGCGCTCCAGCAGCTAAAGAGAAGGCTTCTTCCCAGGCGCCCATTCCCTGAGTGACTGCGGCGGTGTCCAATGCGACCTGGAGGCGACCTTTATCAGTTTCTGCAGACGCCAGCACAACGGGCTGGTCCCCGACGAGGATCAAGGTCATGTTATCCTGGTCATCAAGATTTGTGATCAGGGTGCGGGTGTAATCCTTTGCCGCTTCAAAGCGCGATGGTGACAGATCGCCTGCATTCATCGATGCAGAGGCATCTAATAGGATAATTACCGGACCAGAAGCTACGGCAGGGATCGGGATGGCTGGGCGGCTGAGGGCAAGCACCAATAATCCCAGGATAAGCAGTTGAATGAGCAGGAGGAGATTGCGCTTCAAGCGCTGCCAGGGTGTATTGGCTTGCCGGTCTCGTAGCAACTGCTCCCAGAGCATATTGGAAGATACCAAAACCTCGCGGCGGCGAAGCCTGAGCATGTACAGCAACAGGACGGGTAAGGCCAAAAGGCCCAATAACAAGGCATATGGGGTCAGGAAAAGCATATGGTTAATGGTTAAACAAAATTATACCTTGTGTCCTATTTCCGAGTGACTTTCCTATATGAAATAAAATTATCAGTTCAGGTCTTGCCGTGACAACAAATCCATGCTACAATATGGCGCTGTACAGGGTGTTGAATAGTGGTATCGTTGAAAAGTGGGCAACCCCCACTTTTCTTGCGTATAATGCCAATTTATAGCACTGTAAATAAGTTCGGAGATAATGAACGGATGAAAAACGAGTTTGTTTTAGCCTTCAATGAGGTGCTTGAAGATAAGGGTCTGCCGCGCGAGGTTGTATTGGAGGCCCTGTCAACTGCAATGGTTTCGGCGTATCGCAAGGCGGTAAATGCATCAACAGCGCAACAGGTTGATGCAAAAATCGATTCTGAGACCGGACGAGTCACCATTTTTGCTGAGAAGGAAGTGGTTGACGACGTTCAAGATGAGCGAACCGAAGTCGCGCTCGAAGATGCCCGCAAAATTGATCCTGAGGCTGAACTTGGCGGTATGGTGGTGGTCGAGTTTACCCCGAAGGATTTTGGTCGGGTAGCTGCCCAAACAGCCCGCCAAGTCATTCAACAGCGCATCCGCGAGGCTGAACGTGACACACAGATGCGCCACTATGCCAAGCAGGTTGGAGATATAGTCAGCGGTGTCGTTCAAGCGGTAGCACCGCAGCAGGTGACCCTGGGCCTGGATATGAAGGCCGAAGGGATACTGCCATATACCCAGCAGATCAAAGGTGAACGTTTCCACGTGCATGATCGCGTTCAATCGCTGCTATTAGAGGTCAAGCAATCTCCCCGTGGGCCGCAGATCATCTTATCTCGGGCACATCGGAATTTCTTGCGTCGTTTGCTGGAAAATGAAGTGCCAGAAATTTACCATGGGCTTGTGGAAATCAGATCGATAGCCCGGGAACCCGGCCAACGCTCTAAAGTTGCGGTGGCGGCTTTACAGCCGGCGGTAGACCCGGTGGGGGCATGTGTTGGCATCCGCGGGGTGCGGATCCAGGCGATCGTGCGCGAGCTGCACGACGAAAAAATTGATGTCATTGAATTCGACCCGGACCCGGCAGCTTATATTGCCAAGGCACTCAGCCCGGCGCGGGTTACCGGTGTCTATCTTAATGAGCATGCCAAGGGTACCAAAACTGCCACCGTCGTAGTGATGGAAGATCAACTAAGCCTGGCAATTGGCCGAGATGGGCAGAATGCCCGATTGGCAGCGAAACTGACTGGTTGGCGAATAGATATAAAGTCTCTGGTGGAGGCAGCCGCAGATGCGCTGCACCGCCTGCAGACCGATGCAGATTACAGCTTCCTGGCGGCTAGTGAAGCAGACAACCTGCCCCGGGTTGAAGCGGTTCTAGCAAAGAAAGCTGAAGGTCGCCCAATTACACCGGAAGAATTTACAGTAATCAGCCAGTTCGTTGACCGGATTGAACGCGGTTTGATCTACCGCCGGACTGCTGCGAAGCGCCAGGAGGAAGAACGGCGGAAAACTGCTCGTTCTCATGTGCCTGAACCCGCATTTGCTATGACTTTAGAAGGTTTGGGGCTGGGAGAACGGGTATACGATCTGCTCAGCAGCACGGGATACGAGACTGTGGGCGATCTGATGATGCAGATTGAGCTGGACGAAGACGCAGTGCTGGGCATCAGCGGAATTGGCCCCAAGGCTATGGAAGATATCCACCAGCGCCTGGACAATTTAGCGTTCGCTGAAGATAAAGTCGGTGAACCTGGTGAGGCAGTTCCTACGGCGGAAGAAGCCTGCCAAGGCAGCGGTTGAGATTGCTACAGTTGAAGAGATGGTGAAAACGGTAGAGCCCGAATCACCGGTAGCGGATATTGTCCTAGTGCCCTCCGTTGAGACAGAGGTAAGTGAACCAACTGTCCTAAGCGACTTGGGCGCTCCTGTGGTAGAAAAGACGCCTGTTGAAGTGCCTGGCGATGAACCCACAGGTGCAGATGGGGTACACCCACAACCAGGTGAGTTAGATACCCAGGTGAAGACCAGTGATTTTGATGAGCTGTTCTCTTTGAAACCGGGTGAGATCGGGTATAACGTCACTGGCGAGGATGAGGAAGAGGAAGACGACGCAGACCAGAAACCTGGAGCGAAGAAGGGAAAGAAGAAGAAGAAACGTTTTGTGGAAGTCGTATACGATCCAGACCGTGATGTCACGCTAGTAAAGAGAAAACGGAAGCGCGACGGTGCCTGGGGAGATGAATGGGAAGTCTAGTCCAAAAAGAAGGTAGAGTGCCCCAGAAAACTGGAAAAAGGAAGCATATTCCGCAACGCACATGTGTTGGCTGCAGAAATGTGCTTCCAAAAAGAAGCCTGATAAGGATAGTACGTGGTCCGATGGGTGTGCAAATTGACCCGACGGGGAAAATGGCTGGCAGGGGAGCTTACCTTCATAGCCTGCGTTCCTGTTGGGAGCGCGGTTTGAAGGGTGAACTTGTCGGAGCCCTTAAAACTGAATTAACGATTGAAGAGCGGGAACGATTGATAGCTTTTTCAGCGTCTTTACCAGATGAGGATCAAGCATGAAGGCGTGATGCAAATCACCAATCCCGCTCATAGGGGCTAAAAATTTTGTTGTGGAGGTGCCATATGAGCGAGAGCGGGCAACTAAAGAAAATAATCTTGCCAGTCGTTATCACGGTGCGAGAACTGGCGCAGGTAATGCAGACAAGCCCAATTGATGTTATCAAGGCCCTGATGAGTAATGGGGTAATGGCCAGCATAAACCAGCAGATCGATTTTGATACTGCTGCGATTGTTGCAGCTGAAATGGGCTATGAGGCCGCAGCAGATACGCCGGTTGATGTTGAACAAGATTTGGGTGAAGTTCCACTTTGGCGTAAAGTAATCGCTCACGAAACCAAAGACGCCTTGGTGAACAGGGCACCAGTGGTAACTATTCTGGGCCATGTTGACCATGGGAAGACCACGTTGTTGGATGCCATTCGGAATACCAATGTGGCTGAGGGTGAGGTTGGGGGAATTACCCAACATATTGGTGCCTATCAGGTGGAACATAATGGGCGTTTGATTACTTTTCTAGATACCCCCGGTCATGCCGCCTTTACAGCCATGCGCGCTCGAGGGGCGCAGGGTGCTGATATTGTGGTGCTGGTGGTTGCAGCGGACGATGGTGTGATGCCGCAAACCAGAGAAGCAGTGGCGCATGCCAAGGCAGCCAAGGTTCCAATCATTGTGGCAATGAATAAAATCGATAAGTCAAATGCTGATCCAGACCGGCTCAGGCAGCAGCTGGCCGAAATTGATCTGGTTCCTGATGACTGGGATGGCGACACAATGGTGGTGCCGATTTCAGCAAAGAAACGCCAAGGCCTGGAAGATTTACTCGAAGCAATCTTGCTGGTAGCTGACAGTAATGATATCAAGGCCAATCCGGAAGGCGAGGTGATCGGAACTGTGATCGAGGCTGAGCTGGACCGGGCGAAGGGCACAATGGCTACCCTATTGGTGCAAAATGGCACCCTGGAAACTGGAGACGTGGTGGTCGTTGGCCGGGCGCACGGTCGTTTGAAAGCACTGTTTGATCATCGCGGGCGCCGGGTACGTAAAGCTGGCCCATCCACCCCGGTCTCTGTCATGGGTTTGAATGAGGTACCACAGGCGGGGGATGTGTTCCGGGTAGTTCCTTCGGAGAAAGAAGCCCGTTTGGCAGTGTCTGCAGCAGCCCAAATGGCTGAAGGCACAGAGAATGAGAGGAGAGCCCACATCACACTGGAGCAATTGTTTGATGCTTACCAGGCAGGTGAGGTGCGTGAGCTGCGCTTGATCCTTAAAGTCGATGTACAGGGTTCGCTTGAGCCGATCGTATCCTCGTTGAAGGAACTCAGCAGCGAGGAAATCACCACCCAGGTGCTGCATGCCGAAACCGGGAATATCACCGAGAATGATGTAATGCTGGCGGCAGCTTCGAAGGCAATCGTGATCGGTTTCAGCGTTCAGGCTGATGCAGCCGCAAGACGATTGGCAGAGGCCGAGGGGGTCTCGATACGCTTGTATGACATCATCTACCGCATGGTTGAAGATATCGAAAAAGCTTTGAAGGGTATGCTGGAACCGGAAGTGATAGAAACGGTGATTGGACATGCCGAAGTACGGGCGGTTTTCAGGATCTCAAAGCTGGGTAATATCGCCGGTTGTTATGTGACCGAGGGTGAGTTACGGCGTAATGCGCGTGTCCGGGTTCTGCGCGCCGGGCTAATTATTGCAGAGGGTGAACCGCAATCGCTGAAACACTTGCAGGAAGATGTACGAGAAGTTCGCCAGGGGTTCGAATGCGGACTGGGGATAAAGAATTTTACGGATTATGCGGTTGGTGATCAGATCGAAGCGTATATCCGTGAGAAGGTCCAGGTGGCATAAGCCACTGGTATGCCGGCTTGAGGATTATGGAGGAGATATGGTATCGAAATCCAGAGCTGTACGCATAGCCGAGCGTGTTCGGGAAGAGCTATCGGCAATCCTGATCATGAAAAGCATGGATCCGCGCCTGGCCGGGCTTTCGGTTACTGATGTCACGGTAGATCGTGAGCTGGCATTTGCAGAGGTATATGTTTGTGCATTGGATGGAGTAAAACAAGCGGAAGCCTACCTGGCTGCCTTGGAACATGCTCAAGGATACCTCCGGAGTGAGTTGGCCCGGCGGATCGAGCTACGGGTTTTTCCGCGACTACGTTTTCATTGGGACCCGACCCTTGAGAGGGCAGAGATCATAGAGGAAATAATCAGTTCACTACATCACGACGATGACAATATAGGCAGTGAATAAAAAGAGATTATCTGGAACAGAAGATCAGGATGGAAGCCGACAATAACTCGTTGGGAAACATACGGGAGGAAATCCAAGCTGCAAGGCGGATTTTGGTGGTATCACACATCCGCCCTGATGGTGATGCAGTCGGATCACTTTTAGGACTGGGACTGTGCTTAATCGCGATGGGTAAACAGGTAGAAATGGTGTTGAGTGATGGTGTACCGGCTAACTTCCGCTTTCTTGCCGGTAGTGAGCTAATCGGAAAACGCGCCGAGGGCAGCTTTGATTATCGCATCGTGGTGGATGCATCCGAACTGGGACGTGTGGGGCGGGCCTTGGATGGACACCCGATCCCCGATTTGAATATTGATCACCATATCACAAATGAATACTTTGGTAGACGAAATCTGGTTTTGAGTGATTCAGCAGCAACGGCAGAGATTTTGGCGAGGTATTTACCAACACTTGGTATGAGCATCTCTTCAGAAGCAGCCAATGCACTACTGACCGGGATGGTAACAGATACGATTGGATTCCGAACGAGAAATGTTACGCCAAATGTATTACGAGTCGCGGCTGGTTTAATGGACCTTGGAGCAAGTCTGGCAGATGTGTATTATTCGGGATTGGTATCGCGCTCGTTTGCAGCTGCCCGTTTTTGGGGTAAAGGGTTAAACCGGATCCAAATAGAAGATGGAATTGTCTGGACTTCATTGTCTCTGGCGGATCGCAGCGCAACCGGCTATCCCGGCCGGGATGATGCTGATCTAATCAATGTACTTTCTGCAGTTGAGGGTGTAGATATTGCGGTAATCTTTGTTGAGCAATCCGCAGGGCGTGTTAAAATAAGTTGGCGTCTGTGTGGACAGGCTGAGATCGATGCAGACGTAGCTGCGATTGCACAGCAATTTGGGGGTGGGGGGCACCGGGCAGCAGCTGGCGCAGATGTGGATGGTACACTTGAGGTTGTCTGCCAAAAAGTGCTTACTGCTACCGTGTTGTACTTAGACAAGGCTCGAAACGAGCGGATTGTTTCCGCGGCGTAATTAACATTCATTATAGAGATTGAGGGTTGAGATATCTATGAATACAAATCGAGAAGATCAATCAGCAAATGCAGTATCCGGTGTGCTCGTGGTGGACAAGCCGATCGGCCTGACATCCCACGATGTTGTGCAAATCATTCGGCGTGGAACGGGCATCCGAAGAGCAGGACATACAGGCACATTAGACCCGCGGGCTTCGGGTGTGTTGGTTGTGCTAATCGGACCGGCTGTACGGTTGAGTGAATACGTCTCCGCATCTGATAAGCGCTACCAGGCGACCATTCGTTTGGGCACATCCACCGATACTTTTGATTCTGAAGGCCGGATCACCGCATCTGCCTCGCCAGACAGTATCACTGAGCAGCGGTTCGAGGATGCTCTGACACAGTTCATCGGTGAAATTCAACAGGTTCCGCCACCATACTCGGCGATCAAAGTTCAGGGGCGGAAAGCTTATGAAATGGCGCGCGAAGGTGAAGAAGTAGAACTAGCGCCGCGCACGATCAATGTCTACAGCCTGGAATTGTTAGAGTGGGCACCTCCTGAGGCAGTGATTGATGTTTTTTGTTCATCAGGCACCTATGTTCGTTCATTAGCCAATGATCTAGGCGCTGCCCTGGGTTGTGGGGCGTATCTGGTTGGCTTACGCCGTACGAAGAGCGGACGATTTACCTTGCGGGATGCAGTACCTTTACGCCGCCTGCAAGAATCTTTTAATTCTGGAGATTGGTACCGGTACCTGATTCCTGCCGCTGAAGCGTTGGGTGATTGGCCGATGGTTGAGCTGGATGGTGATCAAGTTGAGCTGATCCGCCATGGGCATCGTGTTCCTGCGGAGGCTGGAGCGAAAGGCTGGGTGCGCGGGGTGAGCCAGCAAGGCGATCTGGTGGCTTTAATGGAACTGGATGAAGCTGCCAACGAGTGGCAACCGAGGAAAGTTTTCTTCACATCGTAATGATATACAGGTAGGCTCTATGGCACAGCTATTAGTGTCGATCCAACAGGCATCCTTACAAGATGCCTGGCTGACTATTGGGACCTATGACGGTGTGCATATTGGTCATCAGGAGATTGTGCGCGGATTGGCTGCCGGAGCAAGGGCAGACGGCGCACCGGCGGCTGTACTTACCTTTCACCCTCACCCGGCTGCAGTAATCCGCCCGCAGGGTGGGCCTCACTTGTTGACGATGCCTGATGAGCGTGCTGAATATCTGCAAGAAGCCGGCGCAGACGTGATCATTACACAACCATTTGACCACAAGGTTGCCGGAACAGCTGCGGAGGATTTCCTGGTTTTATTGAAGAAGCACCTTGGCTTCCGCCATCTATGGGTAGGGTATGATTTTGCTTTCGGCCATAAGCGAGGAGGGGATATTCATCGCCTGCATGAGCTCGAGCAGCAACTTGATTATCAGCTTAAGGTCATTCCAGCTGTGCATTTAAATGGACAGATCGTCTCCTCCAGCCGTATCCGGGGGATGCTGCGGGAGGGCCAGGTAACCCATGCTGCTCAAGCTTTGGGTCGCTGGTACAAATTATCCGGTGAAGTGGTAAAAGGCGATGGGCGTGGCCATACGCTGGGTTTCCCAACCGCAAATTTAGTGGTGCCTGCAGAAAAATTTATCCCAGAGTCTGGCGTGTATGCCTGCATCGCGCAAATGGAGGGGTTGAGCCGCCCTGCAGCGGTGAACATTGGTATTCGCCCAACCTTTGACGGCTCATCGGTTGCCACTCAGATAGAAGCGCATATACTAGATTTTCAAGGCACTCTGTATGGTCAGCAGGTATCATTATACTTTATTGACCGGCTGCGGGGTGAGAAGGGATTTCCCAGCATTCAGGCGTTGATTGAGCAAATCCAACTGGACATAAGACAAACTCGTGAATTGGTAAAAATATCCCAGTTGGCGGTATAACCAAGTAAACCCTACCTGTGAGGTGCTATGCAGCAGTATCTGGATCTACTTCAGTATATCTTGGATCACGGGGTGCAAAAGGAAGACCGGACGGGTACCGGTACACTATCGGTGTTTGGCTACCAGATGCGTTTTGACCTCAGTCAGGGTTTTCCGCTGCTGACAACCAAAAAACTGCACATGCGGTCGATCATTTATGAGCTGCTATGGTTTCTGCGTGGGGAGAGCAACATACGCTATCTCAAGGAGCATGGGGTCAGCATTTGGGATGATTGGGCGGATGCGTCAGGGGAGCTGGGTCCGGTCTATGGGGTTCAGTGGCGCTCCTGGCAATCGGCGGATGGGCGAACGATTGACCAAATCACACAGTTAATCGAACGGATCAGACAGGAGCCTAACTCTCGGCGGTTGGTGATCAGCGCCTGGAATGTGGGTGAGCTGGATAAAATGGCATTGCCACCATGCCATGTACTTTTCCAGTTCTATGTAGCCAATGGGAGACTTTCTTGCCAGATGTATCAACGGTCGGCAGATGTTTTTTTGGGGGTGCCATTTAATATCGCCTCCTATTCATTGCTGCTAATGATGATTGCCCAGGTATGTGGATTGCAGGCGGGGGATTTTGTCCACACCCTGGGGGATACGCACCTGTATCTCAATCACTTGGAGCAAGCCCGCCTGCAACTTACGCGCAAACCCTTCCCGCTGCCGCAAATGGTGATCAATCCCGAGGTAAAATCGATCTTCGCATTTGATTACTCAGACTTTAAGTTGGAGGGCTACCAGGCTCACCCGCATATCAAGGCTGAGATTGCAGTATGATCATATCGATAATCGTGGCTATGGATGAGCAGGGTGGAATTGGCCTAAGAAACCAGATACCGTGGCATATCCCCGCGGATTTAAAACGATTCAAATCGCTGACCATGGGCCATCATTTGATCGTTGGCCGAAAAACGTACGAATCGATTGGCAGGGTATTGCCGGGAAGAACAATGATCATAGTAACCCGCAGCAAGGATTACCGGGCTGAGGGCTGTTTGGTGGCTGCATCACTGCAAGAGGCTTTGCGCCTGGCGGAAGAACGCGGGGAGACGGAGGCGTTCATTGCAGGCGGTGGTATGATCTATGCTCAGGCGATGCCATACACCGACCGCATCTACCTTACCAGGGTACATACTGAAGGGGAGGTAGATGTGTATTTCCCCAGTTGGGATAACGCACATTGGCGGCTCATTCAACAGGAAGATCAGCCGCAAACCGATATAAATATTCCGGCTCACAGCTTCTTTATTTACGAACGTGCAGTCGGGTATTTACTGCTTTTCTAACAGACTTTTTTTCTACCTGGTCGATTATGCATACCCCGATGAAGCTATCCAGGCTGCATTGAAGACATTGCCAAAAGTGAATCAAATGGCGTAGCTAGGTATTTTCTACGGTTGGGACGGTAAAGTGGAAAGTCGTGCCCTGGTCGAGCATGCTTTCGAACCAGATCTTGCCACCTTGCATTTCGACCAGGGTTTTGGTGATGTTCAATCCCAGGCCAGTGCCGGCAATATCGCGAACTTTTTGGTCATCAGCCCGGAAAAATTTTTGGAAAATTTTCTTTTGATTTTCCGGGCTGATGCCAAAGCCATTATCCTGAACAATGATGTGCACGACCTTCGACGCGCCAGCCGGATCCCATTGATTTTCTCCGAACTGGGCAGACACATGGATCGTGCCTCCCGGTGGTGTATATTTATGAGCGTTGGTTATCAGATTGGTAAGCACCTGGATCAGGCGAACGCGATCACCCCACATGCTGGGCAAATCAGATGGAATGGTCAATTCCAGGATCTGGCCTTTCGCCTCGATCTGGGTGCGGGATGAGCGCTTTACCTCATCCAAAATGTCAACCAGATCCACCGCTTGAAAGTCGAGCCGCAGGCGGTTGGCCTCGATACGCGATACATCGGCGAGATCTGAGACCAATGTCGCCATCCGATCGACATTGGAACGGATGGTGCTCAAAAAGTTACCCTGCGCCTCAGTCACCTGTCCAACGACACCCGCAGCTAAGAGATCGGTAAAGCCGCGGATCGATGTCATGGGGGTTTTCAGCTCATGCGAAACAAAAGAGACAAAGTCGCTTTTAGCCAGATTGGCAGCCTGAACGGCGGCATAAAGCTGGGCGTTTGAAATCGCAATGGCAGCATGATCGCTCAAGCGAGAGAGAAAAGAGATGGTCTCCGCTGGATAAGCGATGGGATTTTTACTTTCCAGAATGATGACACCGATCACCTCAACTTCGCGGGTGATTGGGATTACTGCTTGAGCAAGACCTGACTCCAGGAGAATGGGATTTTGGCTGTTCTTTTCGCTGGCAGGATTGCTGAGCAGCAATATCTTTGGTTCACCGGCATCAATCGATTCCTGAATCGATGGCATCCCTGCAGGGAGCACTTGATTTGGAAATGCATTCAATTCTCCCGCATAGCCCTGGTCTGCCATAATGCGGATACCATCGGTATGGATGATGCCTACCAGCCCGGCATCGGCTTTTGATTGGCGCATCGCCCAATCTAATGTGATCCGCATGGCGCGGGCGACATCCAGGCTGGCGTTTAAGTCCCGGTCGATGCGCTGCATGACGGACAACTCATCAACCCTGGCCGCCAGTGTTTGATCGGTCTGGGTGTATAGGCGGGCATTTTCCAGAGCGACACCAGCCTGGCTGGCAAAAGCCATCAATAATTCCTGGTCGTCCTGGGTAAAGGGCAGTCCATCTTTGCGGTTGATCACTTCGATAGCCCCCAGGCATTGATCTTTCACCAGCATGGGTACAACCTGGATGTCTCGGGTGATAAAGCCGGTCTTATCTTCGATATCGGCATACCATTCTTGGCTGCGATGGGCGTCATTTTGGATGATTGGTTGGCGCAATTCTACTGATCTACCAGCTAAACCGACCCCGGAAGGTAACCGTTTGCCCAGGATATCTTCTGCGACGGAACCTACTGTGACCTCGAAGATCAATTCACCGGTTTCCTGATCAAGGAGCAACAGGCTACCTGCCTCGCAATCTAAAATTTCGACTGCGCTGGTAAGGATTTGATTGAGCAAGGGATCAAGTTCCAGTGTGGAAGTCAGACTGCGGGCTACTTCGTTCAGGCTGGTAAGCTGACGGGTGCGGCGCTCAGCTTCTTGAAGCAAGCGCGCTTTTACAATTGCTCCAGCGGCCTGGTCTGCGATGGCTTGCAGTAGATTGACTTGTACTTCGGTATAGAAGACTGAAGGATCGCGGCTGGCAAGGCTAAGCACGCCAATCGTCTCAGCACCGGTATTGAGCGGAACACCAATCCACGAGATCAGGCCTAATCCAACGGGCAACTTGCCCCGGCTGCGGCATTCTCGTTCGTAATCGTCGGTAATCAATCCACGCCGGGCGTTGAGAACATCGCGTTCTAATCCCTGCTCTATTGGAATGGGTTGGTTTTCAAGTTCTGCCAGACGTTCATCATTAGCCAGGTAGAACACAGCATAGAGGTGGTCGCTCTGCCGATCATATAAGCAGATATTTAAGTCCTTTGTGGGTAGAACATTGTTGGTTTGGGTATAGATCAATTCCAGGGTGTCATCGAAGGAAAGGGTAATGTTTATTCCTTGAGACACACGGGTAAGAACGTTCAGGGTGTGGATGCGATATTCCAGATCGGCTATTACCTGCGAGCGTTCCAGGGCGAGAGCAGCCTGTTCGCAAAGCGCCTCCAAATATTCAACATCCTGCCTTTGATACGCGCCCCTGGAATGCCGAGATCCCAGGGCTATCCATCCCAGCAATTGCTGGCGACCCGGCAGCGGCACAAAAAGAGGTGTGCCCAATATGGCAATGCGGGCTTGATCAGGTTTTAGCGTGGCTGGCTGTGTTTCTGGTTCACCGATGAAAATGGCTTTATGCCGGTTGGATAGTAATTGGACTAAAGAGCTGTTGGTCTGGAAACGCAAATCGCTGGTAGGATTTGCTGGCGTAACGGAGTGGTCAGGAGCAGCGTTGTATGTATCCGTCAGGGGGTCATAGGTAAAGATGTGGAGATGGGTTGGTACCAGGTTGTCATATATCGCCTGCCGGAGTAAGCGTAGGGTCGTGTTAACATTCGTGGCTCGCATTATTTCGCGATTGAATGTTTGAAGCTGTTCAGGGCGAGCAGAACGGCGCTTGGCGAGGTTGTGACCGACAATGCGTTGTAAGCTGTTATGTAAAGGTAGAAAAGCCAGGGCGGTGATAAAAATTACCAGGCCAAGTACCCATGGGCTGCGGGTGAGCGTTTCTTTTCCCAGGATCAGCATGATCCCGGTGACCAGCAGCGCATATCCACATGCAGATAGGATCTTCAGGATGGTATTTCTCACGATGCGGCTGACTGGTGAATTCAGGCGCGATAACCGATCATCAATACTTGTGCGACCGGTTTGGGTTTCCAGATTGTGGGACATACCTATATTGTATGTTATTCCGGGTCAATCCGTCAATGACCCAACTCTATTCCCCGAATCCGCTGAACTGGCGTAGATAATCTTCAGCAGCCGCCTGATGACCGACATCCCGGCGGGCGCGTTCTGAGAGAAACCATTTATGCTCTAATACCTGACAATACAATTCCGCCGGATCGCTGGTGGTTTTGTCTCCTTTGCGATTGGTAAGGTTGTTTAATTGGGCAATCATAGGCTGGTAGAAGTTTTCCAGCCAATAATACGCGGCGGCGCTAAGAGGAACGCTGCGGTTATTCATCTGTGATAAATAAGCTTTTAATTCATTGATCTCATTCATCATCTGGCGCGCCTGCATCTCACCAGCAGAGATGCCGGTTAGACCGATGAGTTGGTTGCGGTGGAAGCTGCGGTCAGTGATGAAAAAACGAAGCCGCAGCATTCCACCTTGTTCACTGTTCTGGATCTCCACGTCTCCAACCGAGAACCCCAATGCATTCAGGGCGCGAATGCGCTCCTGGATGTGGTAGCGTTCATCTGGATGGATCAATTGCTCGCGTGTAATCTCATCCCACAGGCGGCGATACCGCTCCATGATGTTGATTCCAGTCTCGTAAACTGGGAAATTTGGGGGTAGAAGTCTCAGGGCTTCCAGATCAACGAGGTCGCCATCAATATTCTCGACCATAATTTCCAGATCATGGTGTCGCAGGACGGGCGAAAGGCGGGCAGGATGTATCTCTGCTGTCTCGGCATCGACGAGATATGCTTGCAATGTGCCGGCATCCCGGCGAAAGAGAGTATTAGCCAGGGAGCAATCTCCCCAAAAGATACCAGCCAAGTGCAGCTGAACGAGCAGACCTGCCATAGCATCTAATAAATAGTCGCGATACCGGTCGAGATTGCTGCGCATGAACAAGGAACGATAAGGCAGTGAACCCTCGAGATAACGGGTGAAGAGGAAGCTGGAGTGCCCATGTGGGGTAAATAATTCCGAGTGACCTATTGGAGTTACACACGGCAGGCGTTGCTCTTCGATTTTGGAGAGAAGGTCATATTCTTTTTGGGCCAGGAAGGGAGGCAATTCCTTGATTGCGTACAGGATGCCGGAATAATTCACGAAGACAACCGGATGGCGAGAGGGCCCACGCTGCACCTCTTCCAGACGCTGGCACAGCCGCGGCCATTCAGTAAACAGGTGTTCCCAGGGTAGATCTTGGAAATCTGGGCTGTTGGGACGAAAGTAAGCTGTATTCATGTGCCCTCTGTGCACTGAGGATGAGCGGGTGTGATGGTTGAATCGTATTGAATCAGGCTGCCTCATCCGGGAAAAGCAGCCTGGAAGCAATCTGGTAAGGGTCAAACTTTGGTAGGGATTGAACTGGAATCTTGCGCAGGCGACCATTCTTGGGGGAGATTTTATAGGCCCACCCGTTACGGTGCAGTAAGGGGATGGCACGCTTACGCTTGCCGAACAGCCGGCGCATCATGCCCGAATGATAACGAAATGCTTCTTTTTCTTCAGGATAAGCCTGGAAGATTGTCTCATAGGCAGCTATAAATTCACTCACATAACGATGAGACACTTGATCAAGGTGGCTGATCACCCAACAACGATCTTCATATTCCCAATAATAGGAGATACCAATGAACTCTCCTTTACGAGTGATATAAGGGAAGAATGGAAAAGCCCGGCAGGTGAGTGAGCGATAGCATCGTTGGCAATAGATGTGGCCTTTGCATTCAATTAAGATCTGTCCCTGCGGAGTCTGGGCATGCAGGCGGGCTGTCTCATGTTCCTGGGGAGCATGCCAGAGGTGCCATAGATCGGTATGGCTAGATAAATATTCCCATTCCAGGTGATAAGCACTCGGAACTGCATGACGGGTATCACAGCAAAATGGTACGGCATGCTGGTTGTAGGAGGCGCATTTTTGACCGCAATCCACACCTGTGATGGGTTGGTGGAAATTTGCATATAAGACCGAAAAATCAATCATGCTCTGGATGGTCATTTCAGATAGGATACCACAGCTTTCATACCTGTTGGTTATTATTCCTAAATCAAGATTCCAGATGGGGAATACATCAGGTAAAATAGATGATTACGGAGATTGAACGATGCACACAGCTGATTCGCCAAGTATTCCTGAACGTTCAGGCTGGACAAGAGCTGGAAGTATTCTGGGGAGGATCGCATTATTTTTAATCAGTATTAGTGTATTTGTTTTCTCGTTGATGGTGATGAAAGCGGGGGCAGGGCCATTGGCGCCCTGGATACGGAGCAGTCTTTCGGTTGATTCACCTGCCAGTGCCCTTGGTTTTGGCTGGTTGTCGGCTAATTTAGCACTTTCAGGCTCGCCGGTGGCTGCCACGGCGTTAACATTTTTAGATGCTCATGTTTTGTCTGTACAAGAAACCTTTGCCATGATCGCTGGATCGCGATTGGGTGCGGCGATGTTGGTGCTGCTGGTAGGATTTGTTTATGTTCTGCGAGGTAAGCAGCGTGACCTCAGCTTGAATGTAGGATTGTTATCCTTATTGGTTACGCAAACCATTTATCCCCCGGTGCTTATTTTGGGGTTTTATTTGCTCTCAAATGGTTGGTTTGACTCTTGGCAGATCAACGCTGCCCATGATGTTCAATCTCCCTTACAGTTATTTTTCGATCCATTTATACTTGGTTTACAACGTACCTTGCCCGAGTGGGTGATCTTACCAATCGGTTTTCTTCTGGTATTATTTTCATTGTGGTTGTTTGATCGGACGATTCCCAATATCCACCTGAAAGAGTCGGGGGCAGGGATGGTGCAGCATTTGTTATATCGACCTGTGGTGACGTTTTTAATCGGGGCGGCAATCACAGTATTGACCATGTCTGTATCGGTCTCGTTGGGTCTGTTGGTACCCCTCTCAGTCAGGGGTTACGTTCGCCGAGAAAACTTGATCCCTTATATCCTGGGGGCAAATATTACTACATTCATAGATACCTTGATTGCCGCAGCGCTGCTGGCGAACCCTACCGCAGTTACTGTGGTCTTAATCCAGATGATCAGTGTGGGGATTGTATCCCTGGTAATCCTGGTGACAAGCTATCGGTTTTATCAGCGTTTTGTGGAACGGATGGCTGAGTTCATTGGCAGACGCCATTTGAGCCTTGTGGTTTATGTCAGTGTGATTATGGTAGTCCCATTTTTGTTAGTGATATTAGGATAAGGAGTGTACTATGAAACTATTGATATGTACGGATGGTTCGCCTGCTGCTGAACAATCAGCCCTGTTGGTGAGCCGACTAGGTCTATCCAGGGATGTCGAACTTACCTTGTTGGGGGTGGTCGATGAGCATGGAGATCCTGCAGCTCTGGATACCTCATTTGAACGAATGATCAAGATGCTGGATGGAACACAGCTCAATCTTAAACGGCTGATTCGCCGGGGAGACTCTTATGAGCAAATCCTGGAAGAGGCTGTGCAGCATTCGTATGACCTAGTTATCGTAGGAGGCGGAGGCCAACACCACGGGCTGCTTCACTTCAAGGTAGGCTCAACCACCAGCAAACTGGCCCGCAAGCTTCACACTCACTTTCTGGTAGCGCGCAATGTTCCCAGGCAGATCAAAAAGGTACTGGTATGCACCGGAGCAGAGGCACCAGCAGTGGATACGATGCGGGTTGGGGGGCAGATGCTTTCAGGCTTAGCGGCAGAAGTATCTGTGCTGCACGTCATGTCGCAAATATCGTTGAAACCTGGCAGCATCCCAGAAGAGCTGGTGGCAACGGCTGAGATTGCGATTGTCAAGAATACTCGGGAAGGGCAGCACCTGCAGCGGGCAATCCAACAGCTGACCCAGGCAGGCATCCCAGGGCCAATCGTGCCGCGCCTGCGGCATGGTTTGGTGGTGGACGAAGTGCTTGCAGAAGTCCGCCAGGGCAGATATGACTTAATGGTGGTTGGAGCGCACTATCAGCCGGGACAAAACCGCTGGTTGGGCATCCTACTGGATGATGTGACGGATCAACTTATCAACCAGGCGCCCTGTTCTGTGTTGATCGTTTAAGCGGCGAACTCATGCTGCATGCTCGGTATCGCCGGATCACCTGGTATTTTTTTCGCGTCCTGGTTGGTCTGGTATGGTGGGAGTTGTTCTTGCCCCGCTTTGGATTGCGGACAATAGCCAGGCGCAACAGGTCTGAACGCCTGCGCCGTATTGCGGCGCGTTTCAGGGTGATGGCAGTTAAGATGGGGGGTGTACTGATCAAAGTTGGGCAGTTCCTCTCATCCAGGGTGGATGTGATGCCGCCTGAAATCACCCGCGAGTTAGAGGGTTTGCAAGATGAGGTAGCAGCGGAGTCTTTTACAGACATTCGCCAAATTGCGGAGGCCGAATTAGGGGCAGCGCTGGAGGATAAGTATTCCTTTTTCAATTCAGAACCGCTGGCAGCGGCGTCATTGGGACAGGTGCACTCAGCCCAACTGCATGCGAGCGATTCATTTGGGAGAGACAAGGATCATCGGGATGGCTTGGTGGATGTGGTGGTCAAAATTCAACGCCCAAACATCGAGCAGATCATTGCTACCGATCTGGCTGCGCTGCGCCGGGTAGGAAAATGGCTGCGGTTGTACAAACCGATCAGCAAACGGGCGAACATCCCGGCACTCCTGGCTGAATTCTCGCGCACTCTGTACGAGGAAATCGATTACCTGGCAGAAGGACGGAATGCGGAAACTTTTGCCGCCAATTTCAAGGATGACCCGGGGATTCTGGTGCCTCGGGTGGTCTGGACACACACCACCCGGCGGGTGCTGACATTAGAGGATGTGGGGGGGATCAAGATCACGGATTATGATCAGATCACCGAAGCGGGAATAGAACGGAAGGAAGTTGCCAACCGGTTGATCTCTACCTATCTCAAACAAATATTTGAGGATGGCTTTTTCCATGCCGACCCCCACCCGGGGAATCTTTTCGTCCGGCTGGCAGCGGATGGCGGTCAGGAGCAGCCAGGAGGGCCCGGGTGGCAGCTCACCTTTGTGGATTTTGGCATGGTTGGGCATATCTCTACGCAGGCACGCGAAGGAATGCGTGACATGCTGATCGGGATTGCCACCCGCGATGTGGATCGGGTACTGGTTTCCTATCAGAAACTAGGTTTTCTGTTACCTGGGGCAGACCTGGAGCTGCTGAAAAAGGCAGAACAGGAATTGTTCGACCGTTTTTGGGGGAAGAGCATGACTGAGCTGCAACAAACCGATATGGGTGAGATGGTTGAGTTTGCTTACCAGTTCCGCGACTTACTGTATGATCTGCCATTCCAAATTCCACAGGATATCATCTTCTTAGGGCGGGCAGTTGGCATCCTTTCAGGAATGTCTACCGGCCTGTACACTGATTTTAATGTCTGGGAGGCGCTGGCTCCATATGCAAAGAAACTGGTTGCGGCTGAAGGTTTGGGCTCCCTGGACAAGTTGTTGGAGGAGATTGGTAAATATGCCCGGCGGCTGCTTGCGCTGCCATCCCGAGCCGAAACGCTATTGGGTAAGCTGGAAAACGGCGAACTGATCACCCGCGACCCACAGCTTGTTCACCAGGTAGAACGGTTAGAAGGGGCGGTTAAAAAAGTGGCGTGGAGCATCATTTTGGCTGCCTTGCTGATCGGTGCGGTTCAAAGTTACCTGGCTGGACAGCTTGTGCTGGCGGCCGGCCTGGGGTTTGGGGCTGGTCTGACTTTATTGGGTGTAGTCTGGAGGCGGAACTGATCCAGATGACCATGGATTGCCTGGTCGTTGATATAATTAATCTCTGCCATATCTAAATCACAAAAGGAGCGATCCATGAAATCTGATTTTATCTGGATGGACGGTGAATTGGTACCTTATGACCAGGCCACCGTCCATTTTATTACCCCGACCCTGCATTATGGCGTTGGCGTGTTCGAAGGCATTCGCTGTTACCAGACGCCCAACGGCCCGGCGGTATTCCGGCTGCGGGAGCATATGACCCGATTCCGGGAATCGATCCACATCCTGGGGGTACAAGATTTCCCCTATAGTGTGGAGGATTTACGGCAGGCCGTGCACCAGACGATTAAGGCAAATGGGTACACAGAGTGCTACATCCGCCCGCTGATGTATCTGCAAGGTCCGATGGGCCTGAATATGGATCAGTCTCGCCCGCGGGTGGGTATCGCTGCCTGGGAGTGGGGCCCGTATCTCGGACGGGAGGCAAGCGAGAAGGGCGCCCATATGATGGTTTCCTCGTTCACCCGCTTGCATCCAAACATCAACATGACCAAGTCCAAGGTGTCGGGGAACTACGTCAACTCCATGCTGGTCAAGACGCTGGCGCTGCGCTCGGGGTACGATGAAGCGGTCATCCTGGATCCGCAAGGCTACGTGGCAGAATGCACCGGGGAAAACATATTTATGGTACGGAAGGGCGTACTTTATACCCCGCCATTGGCGACGGTGTTGGAGGGGCTGACGCGCGATTCGGTGATCAACTTTGCCCTGGATGCCAGTATTCGCGTGGAAGAACGATTGTTCACCCGCGACCAGCTTTACATTGCCGATGAGGTATTCATCACCGGCACGGCGGCGGAGATGGTGGGTATCGTCAAGGTCGATCACCGCCTGGTGAAAGATGGGCAGGTTGGCCCGATGACCCGCAGCCTGTCGCAAACCTTCGCCGAGACGGTGCACGGCAACGGCAAACGATCGGCAGCCTGGTTGGATTATCCTGATTAGGCTGGTTCGATGCAACGTTTGGGGGAATGATGCATCTGAATAATTGCAGCCTGCCAGTGAAGGCAGGTAAATAAATTCCAGTTGTTAGTAGGCGAGGTCAAGTATGGATTTCAATTTCACCAATCTGACAAGCAAACCAGCCGGGGAGACGCAGCAGGTAAAAGTTTTGATCCTGGGATCCGGTCCGGCTGGATTGGCTGCGGCGTTATATGCGGCACGGGCGGATCTAGCGCCGGTCGTTCTAACCGGCATGGCTCTAGGCGGGCAAGTCTCCCTGACATTCACAGTAGAGAATTATCCCGGTTTTCCATCTGGGATTGGAGGCCAAGAGCTGGTAGACCTGTTTCAAAAGCAGGCGGAGCGCTTTGGAGCGCGGGTCGAGTTTGATACCGCTACAGAGATTGATTTTTCCCACCGACCGTTTCGGGTACGCACCTATAACACAGAGTACCTGGCGGAATCACTGATCATCAGCACCGGAGCCACTCCCATCCACCTGGGTGTGCCGGGTGAGAAGGAGTTTACCGGGCGGGGTGTGTCGTACTGCGCGACCTGCGATGGCTGGTTCTTCAAGGATAAGGATGTTGTGGTGGTAGGTGGTGGCGACAGCGCTTTGGAGGAGGGGCTATTCCTGACCCGTTATGCCAAATCGATCACCATTGTGCACCGCCGGGATGCCTTGCGCGCCGGGGCAATCCTGCAGAAGAGAGCTATGGAGGAACCAAAGATCAAATTCATCTGGGACAGCGTTGTCAGCGAGGTTTTGGGGGATGAGGCGGTGAAGGCACTGCGGATCAAGAATCTCAAGACCGGCGCCGAGACAGAATTGCCTACCAATGGTTTATTCGTATTTATTGGTCACCATCCGAACACCGAGCTTTTCGCCGGGCAAGTAGATATGGATGCGCGGGGATACCTGCTCACCGGTGTGACCATGCAAACCAGCGTTCCTGGAGTGTTCGTAGCCGGGGAGGCTGGCGATCCGAACTACCGCCAGGTGATCACCTCGGCGGGAATGGGGGCGGCGGCTGCCATGCAGGCGATCCGTTTTGTCGAAGAACATGCAGTTCAGGAATAACTATTTATAACCGAAGAAATTCAACTTTAACGATGGGAGGCTACAGGATGAAGAATAAGGTATCGATCATTGGGGCAGGGATGACTGGTTCGACCACGGCACACTGGCTGGCAGAGCGCGAGCTGGCTGACCTGGTGCTGGTGGATGTAGTTGAAGGCATGCCGCAGGGCAAGGCATTGGATTTGCAGCAGGCGCTTCCTGTTATCGGTAAGGATGTCAGTATTGTCGGCGCAAATGATTATGATGCCACTACCGGATCGGATATTGTGGTGATCACAGCTGGCCTGCCGCGAAAGCCCGGCATGAGCCGGGATGATCTGCTGACAGCCAATGCGGAAATTGTGCGCAAGGCAACCGAAGAGACAATTCGCCGCTCCCCGGATGCCATCTACGTGGTGCTGACCAATCCGCTGGATGTGATGGCTTATCTTACAATGAAGTTAAGCAAACTGCCCCCGGCGCGGGTGATCGGCCAGGCGGGCATCCTGGATTCAGCGCGCATGCGGGCGTTCGTGGCGATGGAATTGGGCGTCAGCGTGGAGAACATCCACTGCTATGTACTGGGTGGGCATGGCGACGAGATGGTGCCACTAACCCGGCATTCGAATGTGGCGGGGACACCGCTGCGTGAAATCTTATCCCCGGAACGGCTGGAAGCAATTGTCAATCGCACCCGTAAAGGCGGCGGTGAGATCATCAGCCTGTTGAAGACCGGCAGCGCCTATTATGCGCCGGCGGTGGCGATAGCGCAGATGGTGGACGCGATTTTGAAGGATAAGCACCTGATCGTGCCCGCTTCGGCTTACATGAACGGTGAGTATGGGTTGAAAAATATGTACTTTGGCGTACCGGTGCAATTGGGCCGCCAGGGTATTGAGAAGATCATCGAGTATCGCCTGGATGATGCCGAAGAAGCTGCAATGCGGAATTCTGCAGATGCGGTGTGGCAGACGACCGAGGCGTTGCACAGCCTGGTTAAATTCTAAAGGGAGACGTTTAATGTTACTCAAGGATAAAATCGCAAGACAGCTGCCGGAATGGCGGGAACGGGTCCGGAAGTTGGTAAAGGAAAAAGGTGAGGTTAAAGTCGGTGAGGTGACGATCGGGCAGATTTATGGCGGGATGCGGGATGTGCGCGGCCTGGTGACGGATATTTCTTATGTGGACCCGGCTGAGGGGATCCGCTTCCGGGGATACACAATCCCGGAGCTGTTGGAGAAGCTGCCCAAACCAGAAGGCTCAGAAAGCCCGTATGTGGGAGGGTTGTATTATTTGCTCTTGGTGGGCAGCGTTCCAACCCTGGAAGAAGCTCTAACGGTGGAAGAAGAATGGAAAGCCCGCAGCGCGGTGCCGCAGTATGTGTTTGATGTTCTGCGGGCATTGCCCGATGATGTCCACCCGATCACCATGTTCTCGACTGCTGTCCTGGTGATGCAGCGTGAGTCACTATTCGCTCGCCAGTACCACGCCGGCATGAAGAAAGATGCCTATTGGGAGCCGATGCTAGAGGACAGCATGAATCTGATCGCCAGGCTACCCGAGATAGCTGCATTCATTTACCGGCTTAAATACAAAGGTGGGGAACTGATCCCTTCAAATCCTGACCTAGATTGGGGCAGCAATTTCGCCCACATGATGGGCGTACTAGACCCGAAATATGGCGATCTATCCCGGCTGTATTTCTTGCTGCACTCAGACCATGAGAGTGGAAATGTCAGCGCGCACACCACCCATCTGGTTGCTTCATCACTCTCGGATATCTATTATGCTGCATCAGCGGGGATGAACGGGTTGGCTGGGCCGCTGCATGGTTTAGCTAATCAAGAATGCCTGGGCTGGCTGTTGGGCGTGTACAAGCAATATGAGGGTGTCCCCAGTCGAGATGAATTGCACGATTATGCCTGGAATACATTGAACAGCGGACAGGTCATCCCGGGTTACGGACACGCGGTGCTGCGTAAGACCGATCCCCGCTTTTCGGCGCAGTATGAATTTGGGATGAAGCACTTCCCGCAGGATGATATCTTCAAACTTGCGGCGATGGTGTATGATGTGGTTCCTGGGGTGTTGCTTGAACAGGGCAAGGCCAAGGATCCCTGGCCGAATGTGGATGCCATCAGTGGGGCGCTGCAGTATCATTATGGCGTGACCGAATTCGATTTCTACACCGTGATGTTTGGCGTCAGCCGCATCCTGGGCGTATCGGCCAATGTGGTGTGGGACCGGGCATTAGGTCAGCCGATTGAGCGAGCCAAATCGCTTACCACAGCGATGTTGGAAGCGATTGCCGCCAAGGCATAAGGGCAATTCAATAGCAAATATACAAGGAAGAAACGGTGGATAACGCCGTTTCTTCCTTGTTTTTTCGGCACCTTTTGGTATGATTTCAATTATGAGCGAGATGACCAACCAACAACTAGCCGCAACTTTTCGCCTGATCGCCGATCTGCTGGAGATCAAAGGCGAGGTGATTTATAAAATCCTGGCCTACCGCAAGGCGGCTGACAGCCTGGACAGCCTGGGGCAGAATATTCACACTATCTGGCAGGAGGAAGGTTGATCAAGGTGGATGGGGTGGGCAAGGCTATCGCCGAGAAGATCGATGAATTGCTCTCGACCGGTAAGTTGGGATTTCTGGAGCGCCTTTCGGCGGAGGTACCACCCAGCCTGGTGAATATGCTGCAAGTACCGGACCTGGGACCGAAAAAGGTGGCCTTATTCTGGAAGCAACTGGGGATCACCAACCTGGCTGAACTTGAAGCAGCAGCGCGGGCAGGCAAGCTGCGCGATCTGCCGGGGATGGGGGAAAAATCCGAGTTTCGCATCATCGCCGGAATCGAGGCATTGGCCCGGCGCAGTACGCGTATTCCGATCGGACGGGCGTGGCCTTTCGCCCAGGAGTTAATGGCTTTTCTAAGAGATATACCTGACGTCCAGGCGGTTGAATTGGGAGGCAGCCTGCGGCGGATGCGCGCCACGGTTGGCGATCTGGATATCCTGGCAGCAACAGATGATTCCCAGAAGGTGGTGTCTGCATTTATTGAACGGCCTGATGTCGCCCGGGTGTTGGGGCAAGGAGAGACAAAAGCCAGCGTGGAATTCGAGCACGGGATCCAGGCACAGCTGTGGGTACACCCACTGGCTCATTGGGGTACAGCTCTGCAGTATGCGACCGGTTCCAAAGATCATAATGTGCGCTTGCGCGAACTGGCACTGAAGAAAGGGCTATCGCTCTCAGAGCACGCCCTGACCCGTAGGGATGGCAGCGAAATCTTCTGTGACACCGAAGAAGCGGTATATGCTGCGTTGGGGATCCCGTGGATACCCCCGGAGCTGCGGGAGGACCGGGGCGAGGTACAGGCGGCATTGGCGGGGACGCTGCCGCGGTTGATTGAATTAAGCGACATCCAGGCAGAACTGCACTCTCATACCACGTGGAGCGATGGAAAACTGACGATTTACGAGCTGGCTCAGGCAGCCGCGGTGCGGGGATTGAAGATGCTGGCAATCTCCGATCACACCCACAGCCTGGGGGTAGTGCGTGGGATGACCCCGGAAGATATGCGCCGCCAACGAGAGGAAATTCGAGCTGCGCAAGAGAAACTGGGTGATTCAATTCAGCTGCTGCAGGGCGTTGAGGTGGAAATCCTGGCGGATGGCAGCCTGGATTACCCGGATGAGGTGCTGGCGGAGTTGGATATCGTCACCGCCTCGCTGCATTCTAGCCTGCGCCAGCCGAGAGAAAAGATCACAGAGCGCTTGCTTATGGCGATCCGAAATCCGAATGTAGACGTCATTGGACATCCCACTGGTCGGCTGCTGCCGGACCGAGAGGGAGCTGACCTAGATATGGACGCCGTGCTGAAGGCAGCCTGTGAATCAGGAGTGGCGCTGGAGATCAATGCCCATCCGGCGCGGTTGGATCTGGATGATGTGTATGCCCGGCGGGCAGTGGAGATGGGCATCCGGCTGGCAATCAACACGGATGCGCATAGCCAATCAGATCTAGAGCTGCTGCATTTTGGTGTTGCCACGGCCCGGCGCGGTTGGGTAGAAGCCAGGCATGTTTTGAACACCTGGGAACCTGGAGCGTTGGTTGCCTGGTTGAATGCCAGAGGAAATTCAACAATCTCGTAGGTAAAGAATTCATCCGAATGAAACGCTGGCGTGCGGACGTGATCTTGCTCGTGGTAGCTATGATCTGGGGCAGCGCGTTTGCGGTGCAACGCATGGCAGGGCGCACGATGGATCCGTTCACCTTCAATGGATTGCGCTTCTTACTGGGAGGGCTGCTGATCCTGCCGTTTACCAGCCTATTTAGAAGAAAACAGCTTATAGTCCGGGATAAACCCTCTAAGCAGAGAAATTATTGGTTTATTTATGTAACATTGGCAGGCCTGTTGTTATTTGGCGCCGGAGGATTGCAGCAGGCAGGCCTGGAGACTACCACGGCAGGAAATGCCGGCTTCATCACCAGCCTGTATGTGGTGATGGTACCTTTGTTGTTGGCGCTGATCTGGAAGCAGCGGGTGCGCTGGTCAGCCTGGGTAGCCGCGGGACTAGCGGTGCTTGGCAGCATGCTATTGAGCACCGGCGGAGTGCTGCAGCTGGGAGCCGGTGATGCACTGGAACTGATGGGGGCATTCTTGTGGGCATTGCATGTCATTCTTGTCGGACGGGCGATGCAGAGACTGGAGGTACTGTCGTTTGCTACCGGACAGTACCTGGTGGCAGGGGTACTGAACCTGGGTATCAGCCTGCTTACACACCAATCCTGGGCAGGGCTTTCAGAAGCCTGGTGGACAGTGATCTATATTGGAATGCTCTCCACAGCAATTGGGTACACCTTACAGGTGTTTAGTCAGAGAACAGCTCCACCAGCAGATGCAGCCATCTTATTAAGCATGGAATCGGTTTTTGCTGCGCTGACCGGGTACATCTTCCTGGGCGAAGGCCTGGCAGCAGTACAAATATTTGGCTGTGGATTGATCCTGGGCGCGATCTTGTTGGCACAAATCCGGGTGGATCGGCCGGGAAGTGCTAAAATTAATTGAGGAGAGGCACAGATGAACACACCAATCGAATGGTCTGCTGAAGTAGAAGAAACCGTAAGAAACCTGAGCCGGTTGATCCAAACCGAGACGGTCAATCCACCTGGAAATGAGCTGCCGGCAATCCTGTTGGTCAAGGAAATCCTGGAACGAGCAGGCGTACCAGCAGAGATGTTCACCATCGTCGAGTCGGCGCCCAACCGGGTAAACCTGGTGGCGCGCTTGCGCGGGGATGGCTCAGAGCGACCACTTATGCTCAGTGGTCACGTGGATGTGGTTCCGGTGGAGAGAGAACATTGGAGCCACGATCCATTTGGGGGTGAGGTGATCGATGGGGTGGTCTGGGGACGGGGAGCCCTGGATATGAAAGGCTTCCTGGCGATGTACCTGCAAATCTTCCTGATGCTGTTCCGCCAAAAGACACCATTGAAAAGAGATGTCATCCTGGCAGCGATTGCAGATGAGGAGGCGGGATTCACCCACGGATCTCAATTTCTGGTAGAGAAGCACCGCGATTTGATCGATGCGGAATATGCGCTGACGGAGGGCGGCGCAATGACCCTGCACCTGGGTAAAACCCGCCTGTATCCGATCCAGGTGGCGGAAAAGAGCGTGTGCTGGCTGCGGATGCGGACGCGGGGGAAGCCGGGGCATGGCTCCGTTCCGCATGCGGATAATGCCGTATTTCACCTGGCTGAGGCTCTGGCGAAGATATATCGCGCCGGGCACCTCCCAGTGCACATCACCCCCACCTTCCAGGCGATGATGTCTTCGGCGGGAGCGCAAATTTCTTTCGCCGGCCGGGTGGCTACCAAGGCGCTTCAATCCCCAGGATTGGTTTCCCTGGCAATCAACCGGATGAAGGGTCCGGCGCGGCAATTTCCTCAACGCCCTGACAACCAACACCGTATCTGCCACCATGCTGGAGGCGGGAAGCAAGGTAAATGTGATCCCATCTTCGGCTGAGGTGGCTCTGGATTGCCGCCTGGTGCCGGGACAGACCGCGGAGGGTGTGATGCGGGAAATCAAGGCGATTGTTGGAGAAGGGGTCGAATTAGAGGTGATGTATACCTCCGGCGGGGCAGAATTCTCCACCGAGACACCGCTGTATAAGATCATGGTAAACGCCACCCAAATGATGGACCCCGGAGGGATCGTGATCCCAATGCTGATGCCTGGGGCGACCGATGCCAGCCAGTACCGGCGCAGCGGAATGACAATCTATGGTTTTACCCCGGGCATCCTGCCCGCGGATATGCCAATCATGTCCATGGCACATGGTCATGATGAACGTATTCCTATCGCGTATATCGAGTTTGGTTTGCCAGTTCTATGGCAAGTGGTCAATCAGTTTTGTGGACGCAGTACCTGATAAGTGGATCAACTACTATGGATCTGAGCAAATATCTGGAGTTTGCCACCGAGACAGCTTACCTGGCTGGACGGGCAACACTGGGATACTTCCAGGCAGGAGTGCAAGCTGATTACAAGGAAGATGATACCCCGGTTACAGCAGCAGATCGCCTGGCGGAGGAAATCATCCGCCGGCGGATCGAAAAGGCATACCCAGAAGCGGCAATCGTGGGAGAGGAATATGGGCCGCAAGGGTCCGAAGGAGCAGCGCAGCGCTGGTATGTTGACCCGATCGATGGGACGAAATCCTTTGTGCATGGCGTTCCGCTGTATGCTGTTCTGATCGGGCTGGAGATCGAGGGTAAGGTAGAGGTCGGAGCGGCATACTATCCGGCTTTAGGCGAGATGGTGGCGGCGGCAAGTGGATTGGGCTGCTGGTGGAATGGACGCCGGGCAAGGGTATCGGAAGTTCAAGCGTTAGATCGGGCGGTTGTGACCTTTACTGACCCGGCAGGTTTTACCCGGCAGGGCAAGCAAGCCGCCTGGGAGCGGATCCAGCAGGCGTGTTATCACCGGGCAGGTTGGAGTGATGCTTACGGGTACTTATTGGTGGCGACAGGACGGGCTGAGATCACCATCGATCCGGTGATGAACGATTGGGATTGTGGTCCCTTCCCGCCTATCCTTGCCGAAGCAGGTGGATATTTCGGTGACTGGCAGGGTAAGATTACCATCCATGCTGGTGAGGCACTGGCGACAACACAAGCCCTGTTGCCCCAAGTGCTGGCTTTACTCCGAGATTAGGTGCATCTTTCGCGTTTGACCTCTCATTCTTCTGACATATATCACTTGTCTAGGATAACACCCTCCGGTATAACAGGGGTACGGATGAAAAATGATACTCTAAGGAGAGATTTATGACCATTGTACTGGATGGATCGGGATTGACACTTGAGAAGCTGGTGCGCATTGGTCGCTACGAGGAACGGGTGGAGCTCTCTCCTGGAGCACTGACGCGCATCCAGGCGTGCCGGGCGATGGTTGAGCAGAAGGTCCAAGCCCATGAGATCATGTACGGGGTAAACACCGGGATTGGTGAATTCTCAGAGCGGGTGCTAGATGACGACCAGGTGCAGCAATTTCAGCGCTATCTGATCTACAACCATGCCGCTGGGATTGGCGAGCCCGTAGCGATCGAGAATGTGCGAGCGGCGATGGCGGGACGGATCAATGTGCATGCCCATGGAAATTCAGGCTGCCGGCCTGAGATCACCCAAACTTATGTGGAAATGCTGAACCGGGGTGTAATCCCGGTGGTCTGCCAGAAAGGGTCGGTGGGCGCGTGCGGCGACCTGGCACCGATGTCACAGATCGCGCTATTATTAATGGGAGAAGGCGAGGCGTTTTACCAGGGCGAGCGCCTGCCGGGTAAAACGGCAATGGAGCGGGCGGGAATCCCAATCCCTGGCTTGCAGGCGCGCGATGGGCTGGCGGCGATCAATGGCTCCAATTTACTCACCGCGATGAGCGCCATTCACCTGTATGATATGAATCGCTGGTTAAAACAGGCGGAGATTGCCTGCGCCATGAGCCTGGAAGCGCTGTTGGCGAATCTGAAACCATACGATATTCGCCTGCATGAGGCGCGCGGCTTCAAGGGCGCGATCCGCTCAACCAAAGCGATCATGAAATGTATCGCGGGCAGCGACCTGGCAACGGGGAAAATGAAGACCAAGGTGCAGGACGCCTATTCGATGCGGTCTTCACCGCAAGTGATTGGCGCGGCGCACGATGCCATTGCTTATGCCCGCCAGCAGGTGGAGATCGAGCTGAATGGAGTCGGTGATAATCCTATCTTCCTGCCGGAATATCGCCTGACATTGACCGGAGCCAATTTCCAGGGCTCGCCGGTATCGCTGCCGATGGACATGGCTGGCGCTGCCATTACCATGGTGTGTGTGCTCTCTGAGCGCCGGCTGAACCGCCTGACCAATCCAGCGTTGAGCGTGGGTTTACCCGCATTCCTGACCAAGGGTGCTGGGATGTTCTCGGGGCTGATGCTCAGTCAATACACCGCCGACATGATGATCGTGGAGCAACGTATTCTATCCACACCGGCAAGCATCCAATCCATCCCGGCTGCTGCAGACCAGGAAGATTTTGTCTCAATGGGGATGAACACAGCGTTGAAGAACGCTCAGATCCTGGATAATGCCTATGGGATCCTGGGGATCGAGTTTATGGCGGCGGCCCAGGCGCTGGATTTCCGCGAATTTATGCCGGGCACGGGTGTGCAGACTGCCCGAAGTGTTATTCGGAAATATGTGGAGCATCTAGATGTGGATCGCCCGCTCTATCCTGACCACAATCAAATGAAAGCTCTGGTCAAGTCGGGAGAGATCCTCGACGAGGTAGAAAAGACGGTTGGCAGCTTGGAATGAACGGCTTTTATATATCCCCCATGCCTCCCTTCCCTGCCGGGAAGGGGTATATTTGATGATCAGCCTTTAAGTGAGCCAGCCATCAAACCGCGCAGGAAGTAGCGCCCAAGGAAAATATAGACCAGCAGGGTCGGCAGCGCGGCTAAGAGCGAGCCAGCCATCTGCACGTTCCAGGAGATGATCTGGCTGCCGGCCATGTTGTTCAGTGCCACGGTGATCGGCCAGCTTTGTGTGTTGGTTAAAGCCACAGCAAAGAGGAAATCATTCCAGGCAGAGGTAAACTGCCAGATGATCACCACCACAAAGCTGGGCAGGGATAAGGGAAGCAAAATATGCCAATAAGTACCTAACAGCCCGGCGCCGTCCATGCGGGACGCCTCCACCAGTTCTTTGGGTATGCCAGCGTAGTAATTGCGGAAGGTCAGGGTAGTAATTGGAATGCCATAAATTACGTGCACCAAAATCAGGCCGGGGATGCTGCCATATAAGCCAATGGTGCGCATAAACAGCACCAGGGGGATCAGGATGCTCTGGTAGGGGATGAACATCCCAAATAAGATCAAGGGGAAGATGATGTCTGCGCCGCGAAATTTCCACTTGGCCAGGACGAAGCCGTTAATCGAGCCCAGGAAGGAAGAGATGATCGCGGCAGGGATCACCATCTTAAAGCTGTTCAACAGGTACGGTCCTAATTTATCAAAGGCTTCGGTAAAGTTATCAAAGCCGAGGCTCTTGGGCAAATCCCACATGGTGACCAGGCTGACTTCCTCAAAGCTTTTGAAGCCGGTGATCAGCATGACATACAATGGGATCAGGTAAAAGATGGCCATTAAGATGAGCGGGATGAGCAGCAAATAGCGCCACTTGAGGCCGATATTGACCGGACGCTGCTTTGAGGTGTTCTGAATGCTGCTCATATTTCGGCCTCGCCGCGCAGGGTAAACCACAGGTATGGAATGATCAAGGTAGCCACGCTTACCAACAGGATGATACTGATTGCAGCACCACGCCAGTAGAAATAGCCATCGAAAGTCGTCTGGTACATGTAAATTGCAGGTACATCGAGGGGCAACTGCTTGCCGGCGACCGCCATGATCAGGTCGAATACTTTCAGCGAGATGTGACCCAGGATGATCATGGCACTGAGGGTGATTGGCCGGAGCAGCGGGAGGATGATATCCAGGTAGATGCGGACTTCGCTGGCGCCATCCACCCGGGCTGCTTCGCGGATTTCATCCGGTACAGCGCGCAGACCGCCCAGGTAAAGCGCCATGGTGTAGCCCGACATCTGCCAGATGGCTGCCAGGGCGATGGCGGCGATCCCCCAATTGGGGGTGGTGTGCCAGGCATTGACCAGGAAATCCAAACCAAGCTTCGTAAACAACAGATTAAACCCGCTCATCCGGTCCCCCATGGCCGGGTTCATCAACCAGCGCCAAACCACGCCGGTCACGATGAAGGAAATAGCCATCGGAAAGAGAAACAGGCCGCGGAACAGAGCTTCCCCGGGCAAGTTTTGATCCAGGAGAACCGCCAGTACGAGCCCCAGGATCAAGGAACCGCCTACGAAGATGATGGTGAAGATCAGGGTATTGCGAATATCGATTTGGAAACGGGGGTCCTGGAATAGGTCCAGGTAATTTTTAAACCCCGCCCAGGTATAGTTCGGGAGCAGTCCTTTCCACTCGCTCAGGGATACGCGGACTGACCAGGCGATGAAACCATAGATAAAAATGGCGATCGCCAGGATAGAAGGAGTGACCAGAGCGATAGAAAGCACCGTATCTTTATTCTTGAACGCTTTTCGCAACATGTGCTACCTCTGTCAGAATTCTTTGATACTCCACCGAGGTACTATGAGCTTGAAAAGAATGGGACGGACCCTGGTGAGGATCCGTCCCTTTTTTGGTGCTAGATTAGTCGCCGCAAGGCCCAGAGGCCACGCAGGCATCTACCAGGACTGTCTGGAAGGTAGCCACGTCGAGAGTGGTCAGGAAGAGGCCGAGCCCAGTGTCGATCTCGGTCTTCCAGGAGTCATTGGCAACCACACCGTGGGTCAAGCTGCCGACCACGGTATTGGAGGCCCAATCGTCCATTGCGGATTGGAGATACACGCCGTACAGGCTGCGATCACCGTCACTGCGGGCGGGGATGGAGCCCTTGACCGGGTTGAAGGCATCTTGGCCTTCCTTGGAGCCGCAGATGATCAGCCAGTTGATGGCAGCATCACGGTGGGGTGCCCCAACCGGCAGAACGAAGCTGTCGGAGAGGAACTGGAAGTTGCCACCCGTGCCGGGAACCGGTGCCCAACCATAATCGGTCTCGGGTGCCTTGCCCAATTCACGGAAGTAGCCTTCTGCCCAGTCGCCCATCACGTTGAAGGCGGCGCTGCCGTTGACAACCAACTGTGCGGCATCCTGCCAGCTCAGCGAAGCAGAGTCAGTGTTGGTGTAGCTCAGCACTTTGACGAAGTCGTTCAAAGCCTGGGTAACTTCAGCACTGCCCCAATCAGTCGAGCCATCCCACAGGCCGTTGTAGGCGTCTGCGCCCAGGGAGGCCAGGAGGACGGTTTCCATCAGGTGCATGACGGTCCACTGCTCACCCAGCGCCAGCGGGATGATGCCAGCAGCCTGCAGGGTATCCATGGCGGCGAACCACTCGTCCAGGGTGGTGGGTACGGCGATATTGTTGGCGGTCAGGATCCCCGGGTTGTACCACAGCACATTGGCGCGGTGGATGTTCACCGGCACGGAGTAAATATTGCCATCCGCAGAGATCAGCGGGATGAGGGTCTCGGGCATGACATCCAGCCAGCCTTCCTGCTCGTACAGGAAGTTCAAGGGCTCTAGCTGCTCGGCAGCTACGTACGTGCCGATCAGCTCCTGACCAGCATGGCCCTGCCAGCTATCCGGCGGGTCGCCAGCCTGCAGGCGGGTGGCCAGAACGGCGCGGGCGTTGGTGCCAGCGCCACCAGCAACAGCTGCGTTGATGAACTCTGTGTCAGGATACTTTTCCTGGAAGATCTTGATCATCGCATCGAGGCCGGCAGCTTCGCCGCCGCCGGTCCACCAGGAAAATACTTCTACCTGATCATCTTCTGCTTTCTTGCAGCCGGTCATGACAAATGAAAGGATGACCAGGACGGTGATCAAGGTCCACAGTGTTGATTTTCGGTTCATAACTTCTCTCCTTGAGTTAATTTGTGAAATTAATTTTCGTTATTGGGATTTGTTAGATTTTTGGTGACTATGGATATTACTTTGTGTAACAATTGGTTTACAAGGGTATTCTATGCACCTCCTTAGAAAAAACGCCGCTATGATGGGCACACTCCCATTATAGGATGAATCCCGCAAGATGACAACTGTTTAGTGAGCCTCGCTATCGGCAGGCTCAGCAGCAGATGATTCTTTACCCACCAGTTGTTGTCGGTAAGTCCACCCAGCCGCGGCGATGAGGCCGGCAGCAACCCAAAAATAAGGCATTGCAAACGAGTCGATGCTAAAACCTTCTCCGATGAAGGCAATCAAGCCGAGTTGTCCGGCAAAGGCTATCATCTGTAAGTTAGGTTGTTGGCTGCGCATAGTCAGGCGGGCAGATTGAAAGAGTGTCACCAGCCAGGTCACAAAAACCGAGAATCCCACCAGGCCGGTTTCAGCGAATAAACGTACCCAAAAGCTTTTAATATTGGGCAGCTGTGGCAGGCGAAAGAGAAGCGCCCGGACTTCAAAAGATGCCCACCCTATGGAGGGGGTTTGGTCTAAGGCAAAAAAACCGGCATTCCCCAGCCCGACTCCCAGCCAGGGGTGATCGTTGAAGATGTGCAGGCCTGTGAACCAATATACCATCCGCTCCAAAAAAGCCAACCGGTGTGCCAGGTAAAGAAGAACAAACTCCTGAAGCGTTAGAATAGCTTTAATCTCACTCCAGGTAGGTGGATTGGTGACCAGGAGCTCCAGTCGCCAATCGCGTTGGCTGGCAAAGTAGATCACTCCTTTCAGGGTCAGCGCATAGATTGCCAACATCAGACCACTGGTTAGTAAGGTTACTGCAATTCGTAATGGAGTCTGGCCGCCGCTGCGCTGAAACCAGCGACGCAGTGAGATGAAAGCCACCAGGCGACGCAGGATTGCCAGGTTTATCTTAAGGAAGATGAACACCCCAATCAAAAAGAAGGAGATCAACCCGATGCGGGGAGAGGTGAGAAAGAAAAGTCCCACACCCAGAACGAGCAGGATATTCTCCAGCGATAGGCGTAAGAGACGGAATTTAAAGGCAGAGGTGTGCAAGTAAGTGGCCGCCAGCCACAGCGGGATGTACAGCATAACCATTTGATGGGCAAACCAGGACGCCTCATAGGTGAAGCCGGTCACCCGGCGGCCGCGGGCGGTGAAGTATGGGGACTGCAGTACCAGCCATTCCTGGATCTTGAGCATCCAGTCCGGGTATTGGTACTCTTGCATGAAGATGAAATAGGCCTGCATCAGGGTCCAGACCACGGCGATAATCCCACCGATGGTCAGCCATTGGCAGGTTTTTTGCAGGCGGACCTCATTTTGAGGCCAGGCGGAAAAGGCCAGGTAAAAAGCCAGCCCTATAACCAAGGTAACCAGGGCGCGCAGCTCCTGACCGGGGATTGAACGGCCCTTAAAGCCGGGGATGCTGAGAAAGAACGCCATGGCGCATGCCAGCAGTGCTACCAGACCAAAGATGACCAGAGGAACGCTCTCGCGGGGTAGAGAACCTCGCTTGAGCAGGTAGGGAATGAACCAGAGCAGGATCAGGAAAAACACGGGGATTGCCGCGAAGGGTGCCACGATGGCGCCGGTCAAGTTTACCAGCAGCGGGAAGCTGGTAAAGGGTAAACTGATCAACGCGGCTGCCCAGAGCAAATCGAGGAGGCGCTGGTACAGGCGGGTATGGTCAGATTGGATGCGCAGTTTAATCATGCTGCAGGGGGATAGGGGCGGTTTTTGCGCCTGGAAACCAGGAAGGTGATCATCAAACCCAGGATAATGCCGGCAGAACTGCCAGCCAGAAGCAGGTTGCTTAGCTGGTAGGCGATAGGTGCGGCGGGTAGGTAAGCTGCGATGGGGGCTTCAAGGATAATGAATGGGGCAATCCGTCCATCAGACTGCCATGTTTGCATGGCCTCATAACCGATCTCCATCCACAGGTTGACCACAGTCTGGGCAATGACCGGGTTAGAGCTGCGATAACGCACCTCCCAGATGGCATGTTTCCGTTCAATGGTACTTGCTTGAGCAAGTGTAACGGCATCCAAGGAGATTTCCCGGGATTGGGCTGCGGCAAAGAGTGCCTGAGTCACTTCGGGGGACTTCAAAACACCCCCGATGGCTGCCAGAGCCATATCCTCGTTATATTGGATTAGATCTTCCCTGACATCCTGGAGAGGGAAGGTCTGGAGGTCAATGGTTGCCATGATTGTAGCCGTGGCTTCATAGAGCGGAGGGTTGGCTTGATGGAACGAAAAAGCAGCCACACCGCCCAGCAGCATGCATATAGCGATCAGCCACCAATAGCGGAACAGGCGTGAAAACTCATCAAGAGGGAAAAATTCTTCCATTCATACTCCGTGACCACTCAGAATCACCCAACCGGTTTTAATCAGGATGTAGATATCCAGCCAGAGTGACCAATTGCTGAGATAATATTCATCCAATTGTAATCGATGTTGGAAGGTGGTCGAATGGCGGCCCATGACCTGCCACCATCCCGTGATGCCAGGACGGATTTGAAAGATCAAATCGGCATAGCTTCCCATGTCGGTGTATTCGCTGGATAAATATGCCCGCGGGCCAACCAAACTCATCTCGCCGGTCAGAACATGCCAGAGCTGGGGCAGCTCATCCAGGCTGAACTTACGCAGGAATCGCCCAATGCGAGTAACCCGCGGGTCATATTGCAACTTGTGGTGCTGCTGATATTCCTGCCAGGCGAGGGGATTACTCTCTAAGAGCGCATCAAGTTGTCGGTCCGCATCTTTCACCATCGTGCGGAACTTAAGGTACCGAAATGGTTTGCCGTTAATCCCCAGTCTTTCTTGAGCATAGACGATCGAGCCGGGCGAACTTATTTTAATGATCAAGGCAATTAGCAACAGAAAGGGTGACAGCAAAATGGACAATACTGTCCCCAGGACAAGATCGAACACCCGCTTCAGGAATGTTGATTTGCGATCCAACAGGTGATAATGGGTTTGAAGAGTCAACCTGCCCTCCAGATCCATCGTTTGAACCCACAAGGAGCCGAGAGGTGAATCAGCCGGCACTACCAGTACAGTACGGAAATTGTTGCTCAACCAGCGGATTGCCTGCTGCTGCGGAGCAACTACTTCCGGTTCCCGCATTTCCACATACACCGCATAGTGAACACGATAGAATTGAGCCGTTCGTAAAAAATCAATGCGAGATTGAACTACCGGTATCCCAGAGAAAGATTTTTTCGGATTATTTTCGCTTTCATCTAATAGGAGCACGGGTCGTAAGCCCAGGCGGCGGCTGCGCTGAAGCCTGTAAATCACATCACGTGCTTCACTCATCGGGCCGACCAGCATGACCGGCATTCCCCACCATTTGCACAAGGATGCCCGGTTCCGAATAGTGAAGCGGATAATCATGTTGAATAAGAAGGCGAATAACCAGCCCGCCACAAAGACAGAGCGGGGAAATTCAGGCCCAACTTTCTGGAGATAGACGGCTAAACCCAAGACTCCATATCCCAGGGTAAGTGAGTTGAAAATCTGGCGCATTTCTTCAACCGAAGTGCGCCCAAACCCGGGATACAACCCGGTCAGCACATAAACTACCAGGATACTAATCAGGTTAAGCTGCAACAGTGGTAAAAACTCGTTCCACTGCAGAACGCCACCGATAATCGGGATTAGCTCGCTGCGGATGGTGGTCGCTAACCAGAATGCCAGTCCAAAACTGAGAATATCCCCAAGCAGCAAGACCAGGATCACCGGGAATGCCGCGCCAACGTAGAATATCCAGCCGGATTGGGGGGGTGGAGGAAGATGCAGGTGTGGTTGGATGGCTCATAGGCAAAGCAATTCTACCTCTTTGATCCAGAGATTCAGTATGGTTTCCTTGTTCCAATGGGTAAGCGCAAAGGTTCGACCGCGCTGACCAAGCTCCTGGCGTAGAGCGGGTTGTGGGGCAAGATATAGGATTGCCTTGACCAATTCAGCCGGGTCTCCGGGCGGAACAAGCACACCCACCTGCTCAATCACCTCTGCCAGTTCGGTTCCCGGCAAAGCTGTGGCGATCACCGGGCGTCCACTGGCAAGCATACCGCTTAACTTGGAAGGCATGACCAGATCTGCTGCTTTCTGGCGTTGGATGAGAACATGAATATCGGCGGTATTCAGCAGCTCGTTGAGCTGATCGGCGGGAAGCAATGGGTGGAAGTGCACATTGGGAAGGTCGGATGCCTGCTGCTGCAAGCTGTCGCGGGCGGCTCCTTCACCACAGAGCACAAATTGGATGGCTGGTTGGGTGTTCAACAATCTGGCGCATTCGATAAGCGTCTCCAGCCCTTGTTTTTGGCCCATGTTGCCGGCGTAGAGGATGATCAATGTGTCTTCCGTGAACTGCCAACTCGAGCGTATTGAGGTGAGCCTGTTGGTGGGGGAAATCACATCACAATCTACCCAGTTGGCTAACAGTGAGGTTTTAGCAGCCGGCACACCCTTGTGTGCCAGGCGGGCAAGCATGCGCCTGGAAATGGTGGAAATATGGTCAAAACCGTTGAGCAAGGCTGACTTTCCTCGTCAGCAGGATTCTTCCTGCCCAACCCAAGCCGGGCAGCATTTTGAGGTTTAAGGCAGCATCCAGCTCGAAATCCTGGATGTGCAGCCAGGCTTTGCAGCCAACCAGGCGAGCAGTCAGCCAGGCTGTCGGTGCGCTGGCAATAGCGGGAGCAATGCACAATACCAGGTGAGGCTTCCAGCGGGACTGGGCAAGCATGATGGGGAAGCTGGAGAGGGCAAAAGAAGCCAGGTGAACCAGGCGGTTGAATCCCCCGGGATGGCGCGGCACCCACAGCGGGCAGCGATAGACCGAGGCAGCGGCAATGGTCTTCCTGCCGGTAAGCCCAGGCGCGATAACCATGGGCGATACGCCAGTGAGGGTAATAGGGCGGTGCGGTTACCACGTGAACCTGATGGCCTTGTCCGGTCAAATATTGTGCCAATTCACCGGTATATTTCCCAATGCCGGTCAGCTCAGGGGTGAAGTTAATGCCGAGGATCAGGATGCGCATAGGCGTACTAGCCGTTTACACTGTGGATTGGCGGGCGTGGCCGGATAGCTGTGGCGGGATTGCCATAACAAATCATGCCCCTCAGGAAGGGCGGTAAAGACGGAACTGCGTGCCCCGACTACTGTACCGGCACCAATTTTACGCCTGGAGCGACAAAGACATCGGTGGCAATCCAGGCCTGGTCACCGATGCAGATGGGGAGACTGGCGATGTCGAAACCAGGTGCGGTGTAGTCGTGCGTCCCAGCGCAGAGATAGGAGCGTTGGGAGATGACGGTATGCGGCACCGATGGTAATCTCTCCCAAGGAATACAAAACCACATCATCCCCGATCCAGGAGTAATCGCCAATGCGCAGCTTCCAGGGGTAGGTGACCATTACGGTAGGCCGGATCAGCACATTGCGACTGATTTGAGCGCCAAATACCCGAAGAAGAAACCGGCGCCAGCCATACAATACCTGGGGAGAGGGGCGGAAAAGAAACCACTGCACCAGCCACCAAAGCTGGACATACCATCCGGGACGACCGCGAAACCCTTTGGGGACGCTGGAATTGGCGCAGATCCTGGAAACGATTGGCCGGGGATGGATGATTTTGATTTGGTAACTTATCAGAGGGTTCCACTGAGCTAGATTCTAACATAGAGTAAATAGATTGAAAAATCCCCTCCCCTAAATCAGGGGAGGGGAAGGGGGTGAGGTGGCCGCCTCACCGGTGATTATGAAATACCTATGGACGAGTGTATGCGCTTACATCTGCACCCACATTTGCCAGGCTGTCGTATAACACCTGGATGATGTACAGGCCGTTGTGTGCATACGCACCAGGATCTTTTTGCACCCACTGATAGTTGTAGGCGGCGCGGATCAAGTTCGGTGTCCAGGAGGTGAAATTCCCTTCGCCCTCATCAACGACACCATTTGAATTGGCATCGCCGAAGAAGTAGGGATAGGCGTGGGCATCGTAACCCAGGGGCGCGCCAGCGGTGTTCAGCGCATAATCCTGGATAGCGACCAACAGTGCGTCTTCGAGGGTGGCAATCTCACCAGCCAATCCTTCCGTGACATCGGTGTCACCGTCAAAGTCGCCTTCGGTGATGCGGATGGCAGTCACGTCTTCCACACCTGGGTGACAGACACTGCAGTATTCAATATTCACAGTGAGGGCATGGGTATCGTGACAGGTGGCACAGGTAGCCCCTAACTGCACGTGGGGGGAGACGCCGATGTATGTCTCACCTTCATATTCATATGCCCCGCGGGCTTCGGTACCGAACATGGTGGCGCCGGCAGCGAAGTAGTGCGGGTTGTTGAAACGCAAGTCTGCAGATACCTCATCATCACCAAGCTCACCAATGGCGTTGTTGACGCTCGCGGTCGAAGCGCGACCCTGGTGGCAGGAGATGCACAGGTTTGCAGGATTGCCCTCACCGAAGGATATCTTTGCACCGCTGGGGAAAGTAGCTTCATTGACTGCATATAGGGCGGGGAAGTTTCCCACATCATGGCAGGTGGAGCAGGCGAACCCGTTGGAGATCTCGGTTGCCACGTTGACCTCGTTGGCCAGGTAGGTGGGCAGCCCGTCAGCCGAGTGGCAGCGGGCGCAGTCAACTTCCACCTCACCGTTCTCATCCCAATGGCGGAACGCTTCAGAGCTGCCATTGAAGTGTCCGGCATCGTTGCGGACAACAGCGATCAGATCGACCGGGGTAGCCAGCATGGTGTTCAGGTCAGCGATGGAGTCATGTAATAGCTGGATGATGTACTTCGCATTATGGGCAAAAGCTCCCGTATCCTTGAGCGAAGTCTGGTAGTTGTATGCTGCCTGCAACAGGCGGGCAGTCCAGGAGGCGAAGGCGTTGTCAGAGTTTGCTTCGTCATCGTCCACTCCGCCATTTGCGTTCAAGTCGTTGAAGAAATAGGGATAGGCAGTCTCGAGATAGGCTATGGGTGCCCCGGAGACTTCGCTGCTGTAGGATTGCATGGCTACCATCAATAAGTTCTGAAGTCCGCTGATTTCGTTGGCGATGCCTTCCCCAATATTTCCATCGCCATCGTAATCAACCATCGATCCACTCATGCGGATGTCCTGCAGGCTTTCCAGCGAGTTTACACCGGTGTGGCATTCCGCGCATAGCTCAACCTTGACTTCGAGGGTATGGGAATTGTGGCAGTCAGTGCAGCTTTCGAAACCTGCCACATGCTGGTTCTTACCTTCGTAAGTCATCCCAGCGTACTGGTAGCCACCATTGACCACGCTGCCGTAAAGCGTTGCCGCCGCAGAATAGTAGTGGATGTTGATGAAACGGAGGTCAGTGCTGACCGTATCCAGGCTATCAGCCAGGCCCGCATCGCTGATGGCGGTTTCTACCCCCAACCCAGATGCGCGACCTTGATGGCAGACCATACAGCGGCCTGTCTCCCCAACGTTGGTGACCTCAACCCCGGAGGGGAAGAGTACGCTGGCAAGGGATGCCGCGGCGTCATTGTGGCAGGTTACACAGGTGAGACCATTGCTGACAGCATGGGTATTGTCGATAGTGCCAGCCGCAGATCCATCCGCGCCCAGAAAATCCTGGTAGCCGGTGGGGGAATGGCAGGTAGCACAACCAGCTTCCACGGTACCATCCTCATCCCAATGGCGGAAGGCTTCGGCGGTGGCATCCGCATGACCGGAGGCAGCCCATTGAGCCTCAAACGGCACTTCTGCGACCAATGGATCGGGGCATACTTCACATTCCGGGCAGGGTTCGGCTGCCGGCAGCTCGGGACAAGGTTCAGCTTCTGGGCAATCGGGGCAAGGTTCGCTTGCCTGGCAGGCGGTCAAACCCAAAGCCAGGAGCACCAAGAGTAAACCAAACACGATAATTTTTTTAGACCACATAATATTCTCCTCGTAAGATGATAACAAATCGTTCAAAAACAGAAATGAGCATAGGATAGTGAGAATTTGTCGATAAATACCTCCTGGGGTTATAGGATAGATCTACTCATACCTGCGTATGAACAAAATCCTAAGAATTACGGGGGTGAACGCACTATTAATATAGGATGAACACCCTATATAATTCTACCATAATATTAGTGTTAGATTAGTTAAAGAAAATACAGAGTTCGAAAACTTTCCCCCAAACTAGTTCTTATGGGTTGATCAGGCCCTTACGGATGGCAAATTTTACCAATTCACTCCTGCTGTGAAGTCCCAATTTGCGCATGATATGCTCGCGATGGCGAGCGACGGTATGTTTGCTGATCGTAAGATGATCGCCAATCTTCTCATTGCTCAGACCTTCTGCCAGCAATGCCAGGACAACGGCCTCCCGGGAGGTCAACCCTTCGATGGAATTGTTCCCCGGTTCTTGACTGGTGCGGCCGAGAAAATCGGTGACCAGCGTTTTGGTCAGGGAAGGGTAGATGTAAATTTCACCGTGATATGCGGTATGGATGGCTGAGATCAGATCATCAGAAGCTGCTCGCTTGGGTACATAGCCAGATGCCCCAGCCTGGAGCATCTCGAAGAAATACTGCTCATCTTCATGTATGGTCAGGGCGACAATGGCGATCTCAGGATTTTCGACTTTCAACTGACGGGTGACTTCTATCCCTGAGATATCGGGTAAAGTGATATCCATGACCACAACGTCAGGGATCAATGCCCTGCTCATGGTGAGCGCTTGAGAGCCGCTATTGGCTTCACCGACGATCACCAGATCGGTTTGACTCTCTAATAGCATCTTGATCCCCGTGCGGACAACATCATGGTCATCAACCAGAAGCAGGCGAATTTCATTCATGTGAGATGTTCCTGTCAATCGGCACGGATAATTCCAGGGTGGTTCCTTGGCCGGGATGAGAAAAAATGGAACATGATCCGTTGATCAACGCTGCCCGTTCCATGATGCCTAACAAACCCCAGGCGGGCTGTCCATTCATTTTCTGTGCGAGCACATGGTCAACATCGAATCCCTGCCCATCATCAATTATTTGGAGAAGGATTTGCTCGGCCTGGTAATCGAGAATAAGGGTTATCTGGCTGGCATTGGCATGGCGGATGATGTTGGTGATAGCTTCTTGAGTGATCCTGAAAGATAGCTACTCCGCATTTCGGAAGTCAGGATAGGTTTTTCTCCCTGGCTGTGGATGTCCACGGGTATGTTATACCGCTGGCTGATTTCCCCGGCATACCAGCGCACGGCAGCTAATAATCCCAGGTCATCCAGGTGGGGAGGATGGAGACCCGTGACCAGTCGTTGTAATTCTTTCACCCCATTGGTGGCGAGGGATTCTAACTGCTTGGCTTGTTCAATTGCCCGCTGCGGATTGTGCGGAATAGTTTCCGTAAGACCGCGTAAACCCATGCCTAATGCAGTCAGGGTTTGGCCCGTTTCATCATGCAACTCGCGGGCAATCCGGTGGCGTTCGCTTTCCTGGGTCTGAACGGTGCGATGCAGCAGCTCTGCGCGGAGATCTTCCAAGCGTGTCTGTTCAGCAACCTGGGCAGAGCGGAGGGAATCGAGCTGACGCCTGGCTTCTACCTTAAAGGAGCGTAATGAGCGGATGATGAAGATGGCTGCCATGCAGGCAAGGATGGCGCGGAAAACCTGGATGGGAAACCCAAACCAGTGGAGAAAAACATCGGCATTGAGGTACGGGGAGGGGAAAACCACACTTCGGGAGGCAAAGAGCTGCCCAATGCCGCCATATAAACCAAAAGCCAGTGCCGCCAGCATCACATCGCGCCCACAAGGCAACATTTTTGACCGGTTGAATTTCTGCCGTTGTTTGAGCAGCCCGGCAAAAGTCAAAAAGGAGCCTGGGATGGCTAAAGCGTATCGGGTGAAAACATCGGCGGCGACCATCCGGTCACCATCTGCGGGATGGGTGTTGACTACGATGAACAAGCCAACCGCCCAAAGAACAGGGATGCCTAAGATCATCCCCAGGTACAGCCGGCGATTGGTGGTTCCAGCGATCAGATGAGCGCCGAACATGACCAGCAGGATGAAGGAGGCAGCCAGCAGGAACAGCCGCAGCCAATCGATCCAGGATGCATCTGAATGACCCTGGATCAACAAGATCATCTCGAACCATTCATGACTGCCATGTACCAGACCAAAACCTGCCAGAGGGAGTAAGGCTCGAGCAAAATCCAACTCCGGAGAGTGTCTAATCTCAAGCAGGGTGGCGAAACCCATGCAAAAGAATGACAATCCGTAGAAAAAGTAAACGATTATGATATTCTCGGCGAAAATATCAGTCATCTCAAACACAATTTCCCTGTGACTTATTCTAACATAGAGTAAAAAACAGAAGACCGGAGGCGGTGTCGCATCCGGTCTTTGGGACGGTGGGACGCCGATCGGTTAAGGCCGAGAATACAAGGTTACATCGGCACCGAGATCGACCAGGCTGTCATATAGGACCTGGATGATATACAAGCCGTTATGCGCATACGCTCCGGCGTCAATTTGAACCCATTGGTAATTGTAGGCAGCCCGTACCAGGCGGGGTGTCCAAAATTCATATGCGCTTTCATCACTGTCATAGACGCCATTTTCATTCGTATCCCCAAAGAAGTAGGGGTATTCTTGTGCATCGTAACCGATTGGGGTGCCGGCAGTGTTGACGGCATATAACTGGATGGCGGATAACAAGGCATGTTCAAGCGTTGTAATTTCTGCCGCCAGGCCTTCGGATATATTTGTGTCACCATCAAAGTCAACTTGGGTCGAGCGGATATCGGTAGTCTTTGCAAAGCCCGGATGGCAGATCGCACAACGATCGTGTTTCAGTTCAAGTGCGTGGGCATCATGGCAAAACACACAGGTGCCGCCAACGTCCACGTGTGGAGAGCGACCCAGGTAGGTCTGACCTTCGTATTCGTATGCCCCCTGAGCCCTTGTGCCAAACAGAGTAGCGCCGGCGGGGAGATAGTGCGGGTTAGTGAAGCGTAGATCACTCGAGACCGTATCAGCTCCTAAGCCGCCAATAGCATTGTCCACACTGACCGTCGATTCCACTCCCTGGTGGCAGGTCAGGCAAATGTTAGAGTCGTTGCCGTCGCCGAAGCTAACCACATTTCCACTGGGGAAGGCAACCTGATTCACGGTATAGAGATCAGGAAAGTCCTTGAGTTCATGGCAGGTAGTGCAGGTAAATCCGTCAGATACATTGGTAGCGATATTTACCCCATTGTACAGGAAAGTGGGTAAGCCATCTGTAGTGTGGCAGCGGGCGCAGCGAGCCTCAATGGATCCAAATGTGTCCCAGTGACGGAAAGATTTAGAAGCGCGGTTGAAGTGCCCAGCATCATCACGACGGGCAGCGCTCAGATCAACAGGAGCAGTCAGCATTGTATTCAGGTCGGCGATTGAATTGAATAATAGCTGGATCACATATTTGGGATTGTGGGCATACGCGCCAGGATCTTTTAGCGAGGTTTGATAATTATATGCAGCTTCTAGCAGACGCGCTGTCCAGGAGGTAAAGGCATTGTCTGTATTGGCTTCATCTTCGTCCACAACGCCATTGGTATTTAAATCGTTGAAGAAGTAGGGATAGGCAGAAGGGTTATATCCGATTGTGGTGCCGGTAATTTCTGCGCTATAGGTTTGCATGGCGATATACAGCATTTCCTGTAAGTCGTCGATTTCACTGGCAATCCCCTCAGCAGTATTGCCATCACCGTCGTAATCTACCAGGGATCCACTCATGCGAATATCAGCCAGGCTTTCGGGTGAGATTACACCGGTATGACACTCGCTGCATTGGTCAATCTTGACATCAAGGGTGTGCGGGTCGTGACAATCGGCGCAGGTAGAATACCCCTCCACGTGCTGGTTCTGTGCTTCGTAGTTCATCCCGGGGTATTGGTATCCGCCATTCACCAGGCCGCCATAGAGCGTGGCCGCGGCGGCATAATAGTGAATGTTATAGAAGCGGATATCGGTGCTGACGGTATCTCTGGTTTCCGCCAGGCCCGCTGCGGTGATGGCTGCCTCCAGCCGGTTGCCCGCTGAGCGGCCCTGGTGACATACCATGCAGCGAGCAGATTCGCCGATATCAGTGATTTCTACTCCGGAGGGGAAGACGACATTCGCCAGTGATGTGGCTGTTTCGGTATGACAGGTGACACAAGTCAGCCCGTTAGCCACTGGATGGGTGTTTTCGATTGTGCCTGCTGCAGAGGAGTCGGCGCCTAAAAAATCTTGATACCCACTCGCGGAGTGGCAGGTGGCGCAACCAGATTTGACTATGCCATCCTCGTCCCAGTGACGGAAAGCCTCAGCTTCTCCATCCGCATGAGCGGAGGCAGCCCACTGTGCTTCATAAGGCACTTCTGCAACCAGTGGATCCGGGCAATTTTCGCATACGGGGCAGGGTTCCACGGATGGACAAGGCACCAGTCCCGGTTCCGGACAATCGGGACAAGGTTCGGCTGATTGGCAGGCAACCAGGCAGAGAGTCAGCACCAATAACAGCAGACCGGTATAGGAAATTTTATCTAAGCGCATAGCATATCCCTCGTTGGAAATTGGAAATAATATACCTGGGCAAGCAGCCGGGATAGTCAACGAACCATGGCGACATTATTTTACCTTATAATGAGATGGAGATTAAAGAATATCGCCGGGATATCCTTCCCCAAGGCCTTGTTCTCGGGTATAATGCGAACCATTCTCTGGATAGATCATGATTGATTGGCTGCTCTCCCCCCTGAATAACACTGATAATGATTGCTCGCCTCGGGCGGGAGGCTTCAGGCTTGCTCAGCGCTAAGCTGAATGCGTGAAGACTGGATCGCCCGACGCAACTGCGGAGGGCGATTTCATTTTTCTGGTACCCTAAGTTTGCGGAGGTTTTTGAATGTATAAAACACACACATGCGGAGAAATTCGTGCGGCCCATGCAGGTCAGGTGGTGACCCTGGCAGGGTGGGTTAACCGGCGGAGAGTGCACGGTGGGATCAATTTTGTTGACCTGCGTGACCGTTTTGGATTGATCCAGGTCGTCACCGATCCCGATCAGCATCCAGAAGGACACGTGGGCATCGAAGAAGTCCGACCAGAATGGGTCATCCAGGTTGTAGGCCTGGTGCGCTTACGACCGGAGGGGTTGGCAAACCCGAACATGCCTACGGGTGAGGTGGAAGTGTTGGCGCAGCAGGTGAAGGTGCTCAATCCTGCCAAGACAACACCCATTACGATCTATAAAGAAGAGGATGAAGACGAGGCATTGAGGTTACACTACCGTTACCTGGATCTGCGCCGGGAGCGGATGCGCCGCAACATGACCCTACGTCACCGGGTGATCAAGTTCATCCGCGATTTTCTGGATGAGCGCGGCTTTCTGGAGGTAGAGACTCCGATCCTGTTTAAAACTACTCCCGAGGGGGCGCGCGACTACCTGGTGCCTTCGCGGGTGCACCCAGGTGAATTTTATGCCCTGCCGCAGTCACCACAACAACTCAAGCAGCTACTGATGGTAGCTGGCGTTGAGCGGTACTTCCAGATTGCCCGCTGCTTCCGGGATGAAGACCAGCGCGGGGATCGCCAGCCTGAATTTACCCAGCTGGATCTGGAGATGTCCTTTGTGGAGCGCGAGGATGTGATGCGACTGATCGAGGAGATGTTCACCCAGATGGTGGCAGATGTGGTGCCGCAGAAACGATTATTAGCCAGTCCCTGGCCGCGGCTTACCTACACGGAAGCTATGGAGCGTTTCGGGAAGGATAACCCCGACATCCGTTTTGGGATGGAGCTCCAGGATGTGACCGACCTGGTGGGAGCATCCGGCTTTCAGGTGTTCGAGAGCACCGTCAGCAGCGGCGGTCATGTGCGCGGGATCAAGGCTGCCGGTCTGGGCGAGTACAGCCGTAAGCAGATCGATGAACTCGCCGAGCTGGCGAAGAAATATGGCGCCAAAGGCCTGGCGTACCTGGCTATCACCGCGGCGGGAGAACAGCGTTCATCCTTTGCGAAGTTTGTCAAGCCTGAGGTATTGCAGGCAATGATTGAGCGGATGCAGGCTGAGCCGGGCGACCTGGTGTTGTTTGTGGCTGACCAGCCGGCGGTGGTGTTTGATGTGCTGGGGCGGCTGCGGGTGTTCCTGGGGGAGCGGCTTGGTCTGCTGGACAAGAATATCCTGGCGTTTTGTTGGGTGATCGATTTCCCTTACGTGGTGTGGAATGCGGAAGAAAAACGCTGGGACCCCAGCCACCACCTATTTACCGCGCCGATCCCCGAGGATATCCCCTGGTTGGATACGGACCCAGCCCGGGCGCGCGGCCAGCAGTATGACCTGGTACTGAACAATTATGAGGTCGGCGGAGGGTCGATCCGTATCCACCAGCGACCTTTGCAGGAAAAAGTTTTCAAGTTGATCGGCCTGGACCCGGAAGTAGCACAGGAACGTTTCGGTCACATGCTGGAGGCATTTGAGTATGGAACACCGCCACATGGAGGCATTGCACCTGGTATCGACCGGATTTGTATGCTGTTGGCGGACGAGGCGAATATTCGCGAGGTGATCGCTTTCCCAAAGAGCCAGACCGCCCGTGACCTGATGGCTGGCGCGCCGTCCCCTGCCGAACCGCACCAGCTCAAAGAGCTGCATATTAAGTTGGATCTTTAATTCTGGAGGTGTGCTATGGCGCCTGTAATTCGTGTATCCCAAGTTTCAGAATATGTTGGTCAGGAGGTTGCCATCCAGGGTTGGGTTTACAACCGTACGGATAAGGGTAAACTGGTTTTCTTGCTGGTACGGGATGGCTCAGGCTTTATCCAGTGTGTGGCTTTCAAAAATGATTTGGAACCAGAAGTGTTCGACCAATTGGTACGCATACCGCAGGAATCATCCCTGACAATCACCGGGATGGTTCGGGCTGACCAGCGCGCTCCGGGAATCCCCGGAGGCTATGAGCTGGGTATCAAGGATGTAGCGATTGTACAGATTGCCGGCGAGGATTACCCCATGGCTCTGAAGGAACACGGGGTAGACTTTGCCCTCGATCACCGTCACCTGTGGATGCGCATGCCCAGCCAGTGGGCGATCCTGCGCGTGCGGGCGGTGGTGATCCGCGCTATCCGGGATTGGTTGGATGGGCACGGCTACTTGAACATGGATACGCCAATCCTGACTCCGGCAGCCTGCGAAGGGACGACCACACTCTTTGAAACCGCCTATTTTGATGAAGGCAATGCGTACCTGGCCCAGTCTGGACAGCTCTATAACGAGGCTAATATCTTCGCCTTTAGCAAAGTTTACTGTTTTGGGCCGACCTTCCGGGCAGAGAAATCCAAGACCCGCCGCCACCTGACCGAATTCTGGATGGTGGAGCCAGAAATAGCTTTCTGCGACCTGGATCAGATGATGGAAGTGGAGGAGCAATTTACCAGCTACATTGTGCAGCAGGTACTGGCACAATGCGGGCCTGAATTGAAATCCCTGGGGCGAGATGTCACCCGGTTGGAGAAGATAGCGCCACCCTTCCCGCGCATTTCCTACGATGATGCGGTCAAGATGATCTTGCAGATGCGCGATGAAACTGAGGATGTAGAGAAGAAAGAACTGCTTAACATCGAATGGGGTATGGATTTTGGCTCGCCACACGAGACGGAACTGACCTCTCGTTTTGACAAGCCAGTGTTCGTCTATGGCTATCCTACCCAGGTGAAAGCCTTCTATATGGAGCCCTGGCCCGGCCGGCCTGAGATATGCAAGAGCGTGGATCTATTGGCGCCTGAAGGGTATGGCGAGATCATCGGAGGCAGCGAGCGCATCTCCAGCTATGATTTGCTGATCGAGCGGTTGAAGCAGCACAATTTACCTCAGGAAGCATTCAAGTGGTATCTAGAGCTGCGCCGTTATGGGAGCGTACCGCATTCCGGATTTGGGATGGGTACGGAACGCGTGGTGGCATGGCTGTGCGGGATCGAGCATATCCGCGAAGCAATTCCCTTCCCGCGCACGATCAAACGAGTTTACCCATGATTGTGAGGGGTGGGAGAATTCTAATTATAATCACCCTCTCACCCATTCCCTTTTGTGGTATAAGATATATACCCTACTGTGCACGTGTTGCCGCTTTACGGTCCTGAGCCAACACTCATAAAAGGGGATCCGATCTTACGAGAGTAACGCGATAGGCTAGAGCCAAGGCGGAGCTCTCGGGGAGGATCCCATCCTGCGAAGGCAGGTTCAGAACTTCGCTGCACACGACACGGTGGGGTATATTTTCCCCCACGTACATGACACCTCTCGAAACTTCTGTGTTCGAGAGGTGTCAGTTTAATATAATAGTCTATTGGATCGATGTCTTGAGCAGAATTCCGGCGAATAAAGCCATGGCCGCGCCGAAAAAGAAAGGCGCTGCAGGATTGACCCACTGCCACAATGCCCCAGCGATCAATGAGGCGGGCAGGGCAGTAAGGCCAATGGCAGCGTTGAAATAGCCATAGGCAGTACCACGTTGTTCCTGGGGGACCAGATCAGCAACCAGCGCTTTAGCCGTGCCTTCGGTAAGTGCGTAATAAATACCGTATAGTGCATACAGCACCCACACCTGGACCCCGGTACGGGCAATCGCAAAACCAAGATAGGTCAAGCCATAGACCAACCAGCCTGCCAGCATTAACTTACGCCGTCCAATGCGGTCTGAAAGCAAACCGGCGGGACCAGAGAGGATTGAGTATACGGCATTAAAGGTCATCAACATGCCCATGATCTGCAATACCGACAGGCTGCGTTCCTGCCCACGTAAGATAATAAATGAGTCGGAGGAATTACCCAGGGTGAAGAGCACAATCACCAACAGAAACATGTGGAAGCGGCGATCCAGGGCTTTCCATCCCAGTATGGGGGCGTCAACCTTCTTGCTTGCTGCAGTCTCCACATCCCTGGCGCCCAACGCCAGGATAAGCACCGCCAGGACAGCCGGGATGATGCTGGCCAATACAATCAGTTGGAAGGTATGCTTGCTCAACAATGCGGTGCCGGACTGGGTCAGCCAGATGATCAAGGCGGCGATAGCCAGACCCAGGAATGCCCCGGCGGTATCGCCAGCGCGATGCAGGCCAAATGCCAGGCCGCGCTGTTCCGGTTTGGCGCTGCCCGCTAGCAAGGCGTCGCGCGGGGCGGTGCGAATCCCTTTGCCCACCCGGTCGGTGAAACGCACGCCCAACACCCAGAGCCAGGTATTGGCAAAAAACAAGAACGGCTTGGCAATGGTAGAGAGACCATAGCCGATCACAGCAAGCGTCTTCCGTTTGCCTAGTCGATCGGAGAGCCGGCCGGAGAAAACCTTTACCAGGCTGGCGGTGGTTTCAGCGACACCATCGATCAGATCCGATGATTGTGGTTTGCACACCGAGTACATTGTAAAGGAACAAGGGTAGAACGTTGGCCAACATTTCAGAAGAGACATCGGTCAATAGCGATGTGATGGAGAGGAACCAGATGTTCGGGTGGAGACGGGAGGTTTTTGAGGTTTTGGTGGGGGTTACCAAGATGATTACCTGGAACTCAATGGGATGTTTGGTCGTCTATATACCGCGGGAGGCAACAATTCTACGTGGAACTCACGCAACTATACTCCCATCATGGAATAGTGACAAGTTATAATTGTCATGGATAAGCAAAGGAGGTAACTATGAAACACCGCTGGATGCTCATCGCCAGTGCCCTAATGTTCATTGCTGCTGCCTGTCAGCTGCCGGGCGCCACGCCTGAAACCGAATTGTTCCCCACCCCTGATCTGACAATGACGGCGATTTATGCTGTTTTATATGAAACTCAGGAAACTCCTACCTGGACGCCCGTGGCAGTGACGGAGACCCTGGCACCCACAATAACCCCTTTTCCGACCGGGACTTTTACCCCAATCCCACTGACACCGACGGCAACCTTGCTCCCAACGCTGACAAGCGTACCGCCCAGTGCGACCCCCACCCGCGTTCTACCGACCAACACACCGCGGCCATTGATCCGCAGCGGGGCAAGCATCACTGCAACGTATTTGGGTGTGAGACCGGACATCAACGGATTGCTGGGTGAATGGAATTTGACCAAGTATGCGGTCACATCGGTGGTTTATGGGAGTAATCTTTGGGATAATGCGGACGATCTCTCTGCCCGGGTCATGGTAGGTTGGGATACTGCCAACCTGTACCTGGGGGTGGAAGTGATCGATGAGGATTATGAGCAGAACACCAGTGGTGTGAATCTCTTTCGAGGCGACAGCCTGGAAATCTTGCTGGATACCAACATCGCTGCCGATTTTTACGTGGATTATCTGACTCCAGATGACTTCCAATTGGGTATTTCCCCTGGGTCCCCGGCGCCAGACGAAGACCCGGAAGCATATTTGTGGTTTCCCACATCGATAGACGGAGGCCGGTCACAGGTAGATATTGCCGCGGTTCGCACCGATGATGGCTACAATGTCGAGGTGGCGATCCCATGGAGCGTGTTCGAGATGACACCCCAGGCCGGGCAGCACTACGGATTTGGTTTTTCGGTATCTGACAATGATATTGACGGCGGTATCGCCCAGCAGTCGATGATATCGAATCTGGCAACCCGCATTCTGGCGGATCCGACCACCTGGGGAGACCTGCTGCTCTACCGGCCTTGATCTATTCTTCGGGTTCGTCCTTGTCGCGGCTGTACAGGTAGTTGAGCTCTTTGATTCTGATTTTCAGCTTATCGGTCAGCGCGTCGGCGGGCATACGCCAGGTCCAGTTACCGCTTGGGTTGCCGGGGTAGTTCATCCTGGCTGAGTTATCCAGCTCGAGGAAATCCTGAATAGGAGCCAGGGCGAACATGGCTACGGAAGACCAAGCCCCACGGATCATCTCCCAGGAAACTTTGCTTCCATCTCGGTCCATGTAGCGGTGATAAAAATCCTTCTCCTTGCCGGTAACCCGCTGATACCAGCCCAAGGCGGTGTCATTGTCATGCGTGCCGGTATAAACCACGCACTGTACAGGGTAATGGTGGGGCAGGAACGAATACTGTGGCCCGCTGCCAAAGGCAAACTGGAATATTCGCATACCGGGCAGTTCAAAGGTATCACGCAGCTCTTCCACATCCGGGGTGATCACGCCGAGATCCTCGGCCAGGATGGGCAGATCGCCTAAGGCTTTGCGAATGGTGGTGAAAAATTCGTTTCCTGGGGCAGGCACCCAGCGACCGTGTTCCGCGGTTCGTGCATCCCCAGGAACCTCGTAATAGCCGGCAAAACCGCGGAAGTGATCGATGCGGATAATATCCACCATCTGAAGCACGGCGTTGATGCGGGCTAACCACCAGGCATATCCGGTGGCAGTGTGCAGTTCCCACCGATAGAGTGGGTTGCCCCATAACTGACCCGTGGGTGAGAAGTAATCCGGGGGCACGCCAGCAACGACGGTGGGCTTCCCGCTCTCATCCAGGTAGAACAGCTCGGGGTTGGCCCATACATCGGAACTGTCATGAGCGACAAAGATGGGGATATCCCCAATGATCTGGACACCTTTTTCAAGCGCATAGTTGTGAAGGCGCTTCCATTGGCGGGAAAATATGAACTGCTGGTAGAGCTGGCGTTGAATGGCGACATCGAATTTCTGGCGGGCAGCAGCCAGTGCCTGTGGGTCGCGCTGGCGGAGGGGTGCTTCCCAGGTGGGCCAGGGTAAGCCACCGTGGGCTTCTTTAAGCGCCATAAACAGGGCAAAATCATTCAACCAGGCAGCATGCTGGGAGCAGAATTGCGCGTATTCAGCTTTAAGCTTTGGGGAATTGGTGTTCTTGAAGCGGTGAAATGAGCGGTCAAGCAGGCCTAACTTCCAATAAATGACAGCACCGAAATCAACTTGCGCTTCCGGGAAGCGCGGCCGGTCGTATAAATCATCTGGGTGTAGTAAATCTTCTTTTAATAGGGATTCGGGGCTGATCAGATAGGGATTCCCGGCAAAAGCGGAGAAACACTGGTAGGGTGAATCGCCATAACCGGTTGGGCCGAGGGGCAGTACCTGCCAGAGCCGGCAGCCTGTATCCGAGAGGAAATCGATCCAGCGCAACGCTTGTGGACCCAGATCTCCAATCCCATAAGAACCGGGCAGGCTGGTGGGATGGAGGAGTATCCCGGAGGAACGGTTAAACTTCATGAGCAGACCTCTTCGTCATAATATAGGCATCACTGTGAACAATATTCGAGGTGTAGTCACCCTCGATGACATCGGTGCTGATGACCGCGCCTGGTTCAACGATAAATCCTGATGGCACTGTGCTATTTTTCCCAACCATGGTTAATACTGGCTCACCTTCTTGGGTTATGGCACCAACGCGGACATCTTTGCCAATGCGCACCTTCTTATCCAGGATGGCGCGTTCGATGACCGCACCCTCTTCGATCACAGTATCGGTCAAGATGATTGATTCTTTGATCACGGCTCCCGGCTTGACCAGTACGCCAGGTGATAGGATACTGCGCAGGACTGTCGCCTGAGGGCCAATTTCGCAGCCATCGCAGATCATACTGTTTTCCACTAGTGCCCCACGCGCCACCCAGACTGGCGGGCGCTCTTCTGTGCGGGTGTGGATGATCCAGGAGCGATCGTTCAGATCAAAGGGCGGTGTATCTGCCAGCTGATCCATGTGAGCTTGCCAGTAGGAGAGCGCAGTGCCCACGTCCATCCAATAGCCGGTGTAAGGATAAGCAAAAACTCGCTCCCCAGCGTGGATCAGTCCGGGGAGGATATCCTTGCCAAAGTCGTGGGAGGAGTTGGGCTTGTCGTGGTCTTCAAGCAAGGCTGCGCTGAGCACATCCATGTTGAAGAGATAAACACCCATGTTCGCCAGGGTGGAGGGAGGTTGAGCCGGCTTCTCCACAAAGGAGGTCACCCGATTCTCTCGATCGACACCGACAATCCCAAAGCGCGGGGCTTCCTCGATCGGCACATCGATGGTTGCCATGGTCAACACAGCATGGTTGCGCAGGTGATCCTCGATCATGACAGCATAATTCATCTCGTAGATGTGATCCCCTGAGAGGATAAGCACCATGTCGGGGGATGAATTTTTAATGAAGCGAAAGTTTTGCTGTACAGCATCTGCGGTACCCAGGTACCAGTCGGAGACTCCGCGCGCTTTGTAAGGAGAATAAATGCGCACCCCACCGGTGAAGTCGCGGTTTAAATCCCAGGGACCGCCAGCACCGATATGCTCAATGAGCGAATGAGGCCGGTACTGTGCCAGGATCATGACATCGAAGATGCCTGAGTTAACACAGTTTGATAAGGTGAAATCGATGATACGGTATTTCCCGGCAAAAGGTACGGCGGGTTTGGTTCGTTTTGCAGTCAGAGTTCCCAGGCGAGATCCCTCGCCTCCAGCCAGGATAACAGCTCGTGTTTTCATATACACCTCGTGATAACTACAACAGCTGATGGGATAAAGTGGCAGGATATGGCTATTTTAACCGATTAATCGGAAGGGGAATGACAACAATCGGGCAATTTTCAGGAATTCGTGATAGATGTCACTTGTCAAAACCAATCATTTCGGAGAAACTTGGTTTATGCGATGGTTCTGGCAAAAAGAAGACGGGGTGAGTGATTGGGCATGACCGAGCGTGCTTTATGCGTCCATGCGCATTTTTACCAACCCCTGCGCGAGGATCCGTTCACTGGATTAATCCCTCCCGAAACCGGCGCGACCCCATATCAAAATTGGAATGAACGGATTCATTCCGAATGTTATCGTCCCAATGCAGAATTGGGAAATTTTGAACGGATAAGTTTCAATATCGGGCCGACACTGTTTGCCTGGATGAACGCTTTTGATCCGGAAAGCTGCCGGCTGATCGTAGCGCAGGATAAGGCAAACCTGAACCGCCATGGGGTAGGCAATGCGATGGCTCAAGCCTACCACCACACCATTCTGCCGCTGGCAACACGACAGGATAAAGAAACCCAAATCATCTGGGGAATTGAGGATTTCTCTCATCGCTTTGGACGCCATCCACAGGGGATGTGGCTGCCCGAGACGGCTGTCGATGTGGAGACCCTGGAAATATTGGCAGAGCAGGGAATTGAGTTCACCATCCTGGCACCATGGCAGGCAGATACACCCTCCCTTGATCCGACTGAGCCCTATCGAGTAAACCTCCCTGGGGGACGTAGTATCACCGTTTTCTTTTATCACCAGGAGCTGAGTGGTGGGGTAAGTTTCAACCCCGCACTTACCTCAAACGCTGATTCGTTTGCCCGGCTAGAAGTGCAGGAGCGGTTTAACCATGAGAAAACACAGCGGGGCGAGCCACAGCTGCTGATGATTGCTACGGATGGCGAATTATATGGGCACCATCAGCATTTCCGGGATCGATTTCTGGCGCACCTGGTGAATGGAGCCAGCCAGCACGCTGGTTATTTTACTTCTTACCCGGCAGCATGGCTGCAAAAATATCAACCCCGGCGAACAATTAGCATTTATGAACGCACCTCCTGGTCCTGCCATCATGGGGTTACCCGCTGGATGGGTGAATGTGGCTGTACACCAGGGGATGGGCGCTGGAAAGGATATCTTCGCCAGGGCTTGAATCGGCTCGCCGCGGCAGTGGATACACTGTATGCAGAGCAGCTTTTCTTACTGAAGATCAATCCCTGGGAAATACGCAATAAATATATCCAGGTGATGTTGGATAATACCAGCTTGAGTGAATTGGCAGGTGAAGTGGGTGGAAAGCAGTTCATGCCCGACCAATTGGATCTGTTGAAATTATTGTTAGAAGCGCAGCGCTACCGCCAGCAAATGTTCATGTCTTGCGGATGGTTTTTTGAGGATTTCTCGCGGATTGAACCGCGGAATAATGTGGCTTATGCGGCACAGGCGGTCAACTTGATGCGTAAGGCGACCGGGATCGACCTGACCGCTCATGTGATGGCGGATCTTCGTTATGTCCTCAGCCAATCAAGCGGAATAAGGGGAGACACAGTGTTTATCGACCATTTACATAGGGCCGCAGCTAGTGAACACCCCTCGATATCTTCTCTGGCTCACGCATAGTTGGTACAATATATCTGTTGGCCTCAGCCAACTCGAAGGAGTTTGTGGCGATGTCAAATGTGGCTATAGTTACAGATAGCGTGGCAAGTATCCCAGAGAAGCTGATGGAGGAATTAAATATCCATACGGGGGCGTATTATATTCACCGGGGAGCAGAAGTCCTCAGGGATCTGGTTACTATTCAACGTGAGGAATTTTTTAAATGGTTGGCAACTGCCCGGACATTACCTACCACTGCCAGCCCCGGTCCTGGAGATTACTTGAGCCTGTATGAGCAATTAGTCGAGGAAACAGGGGTGGAAGAAATCGCAAGCATTCACATCTCTTCGAAAACGAGCGGCGCATATCAGGCGGCAGTGGTGGCGAAAGCGATGATCAAGGAACGCCTGCCGCATTTAAAGATCGAAGTAATTGATAGTTTGAATGCATCCCTCTGCCAGGGATGGATGGTGATCGAAGCTGCCCGGGCTGCGTTGGTCGGAAAAAAACTGGAAGAGATTGTTGCCCTGGTAAAGTTGATGATTCCAGTGACGCGGATGATTCAAACTGCGGATACGCTCAGATACCTGTACATGGGTGGGCGGATTGGTCTGGCGAAATCCCTTGCGGGTACGCTGTTGAATATTAAGCCGCTGATTGGGGTGGAAAACGGCGTTGTGGTACCGCTAGGACAGGCACGCAGCCGCAGCAAAGCCTACCAGAAGATGGTTGAGCTGATTGAATCCACTGTGGGGGTGGGCGGAAAAATTAAAGTAGCTTATGTGCATGCAGCTGCTCTGCCTGAGGTACTGAAAGATAAAGCAACTGATGGAAGAGCGCATCCAGGTGGTGGAGTCTTTGATCGCGGAGCTTTCACCGGCTTTGGCAGTGCATACCGGACCGGGGACAGCCGGGTTATGCTACTTCCCTGTGAGTGATCCGTAGAACCCTTAGTCGGCTATTTCCCTTTGAGTGCAGCGAGCAGCTTCTCAACCTGGTAGTTAGAGTTTGCCGAGGCTTTCTGAATCTGTTGGATGATCGCATGGCATTTCAGGATCGCCTGGGCAACTTGCTCAGCCGGTTGGGCTGCCACACAGTTTACCACCGCGATGACATACAGCCACCAGATCAGATCGTCAAATGCTTCCCGGTTGTACCAGAGGATGTCTTGATAGCGGTTGACGCCGAGAGAAAGCTGCGCTTCCGTGTCTGAGAAAACCGAAAGCATAAGCCTGTATGCCTGACCCACACCTGCCTCTTCCCACCAGCTGGATTGACTGACGAGCAGCTTCACCAGGTGGATCGATTGCCAGGCACTGCGTTCGTCCAGCCCTAAGTCACCCAGAGCAGTGGCAATGATCTTGTTAAGCAGCCATTCGTCGACCCAACTGCGGCTGATCTCTTTATATTCCTCAGCAGAAATGACCATGCCCAGGCGATGAACAGCCAGCCAACCAAGCAGCACTCCCCAGGCGCGGGGATTGCTGTCTGACCAGGGGGAAAGCGCCGGTTTGCCCGGATTGAGCAACTTCAAGGCCAGCTGGTATTTGCGCGACCGTTCAAGCGGGAATTGCTCTGCAAGGGCTGGCAGCGCCATGATGGCAGCCAGCTCACCCTTGATCAAGGATGCAATTTCCAGGGTATTGCTGCTGCTCAGGGTGATGTGATTGATCTCGCTGAGCAAACGGGTAAATTTATCTTCCGCTTCTTCCAGCACATCCGAGCGGCTGGTGGTTTCTGTGGCGATGGTGGACCGGGCAGCGCCGGGTAGCTGACGGTTGGTGATAATCCAGCGGAAGAAGCCAGCATTGACGCACTCACGGAAGGCGTGATGGATCGGCTGGAGGAACAGCTCTTTCATCGCCTCGTCAATATTGGGTACGCCGCGGCTATTCAGGTAGGATGCCAATTGTGCATACTGGTGCCACTCATTATCTTGCACCTGGCGGAAATTGGCGAATACGCGGCACTTATAGGCTTCTAACTCAATAAACAGGCCTTTTTCATGCAGCTCGTGATTGTTGCGAATATATTCCAATCCGCTGGTAAGGTCGGTGAAAATTGAAAAGGCCTGGGGGTCATCTGCCAGACTCATCCCTTCACCGAGCCGTTTCTGCACCAGCATGCGTTCACCGCTCTCGGTTTTCATCGAATAGGCGGCTGAGGTGCGAATCCATCCTTGCGCGCTGGCGAATTTATTGTGATACACCACAAGGGTTTTCTCGGAACCCGCCTGGTTGGAATAAGCGAAGACATCTTCGTTGACATGCCCATCTGGGCTGTAGACATCATATAACAAGAAGTTGTTGACTTCAGCAAAGAGATAGCGTTTGCGCAGGATGGGGAAGATCTCGCGCTGGTGACGCTCAAGCAGGTGGCCGTCGGGCTGCTCATCCCAGTAAGCACGGTGGTATTCCATGCCGTATTTCTCGGTGAAGCCCTCGATCTGCCCGTGACCGAACATGGGCAAGCCGGGCAGTGTTGCCATCAGGGTGCAGATGCCGAAGTATTTGTCGCCCTTGCCAAACTGCTCCACTGCGGTGCGCTCGTCGGGGTTGTTCATGAAATTGACATAGCGCTTGAGGATTTCCGGTTCGAATTCGAGCGTGTTCTTGATCACCAGGCGGTATTCGGCATTTTTCTCGTCGCGCAGCATGTTCATGAAGGCGCTGTTATAAACGCGGTGCATGCCGAGGGTGCGCACGAAGTAGCCTTCCATCAGCCAGAAGGCCTCGGCGAGCAGGAGGGTGTCGGGCACCTCCTGAGCCACTCGGTCGACGACCTCCCGCCAAAACTCGATCGGTATGGCCGCGTCGAACTGGTCTTTGGTCAGACCGTGTTCCGCCCGGGAGGGAATGGCGCCGCCGGTGCCGGGTTCTGGGAACCACAGCCGCTGGTAGTGCTTTTTCGCCAGGGTCATCGCCGCATCGAAGCGGATTACCGGGAATTTCCGCGCCACGTGTAAGATGGTCTGGATCACCGCTTCGCGCACTTCGGGTTTGAGGAAGTTGATCTGTGCGGTGTCGTTCCAGGGCATGGAGGTGCCATCGTTGCCGTGGTAGATGTATTGTTCCCGGCCGCCCCAGAAATCTACGCGTTTGAAAACCACGGCTGCATCGGTGTTATCGAAATAATGATCCTCGATGTACAGGCCCACCCGGTTATCCCCGGAAAGGTTCGGGCCATTGAAGGAGTATGAGGGGAATGGGCTGTAATCCAGGGCGACAAACCAATCCGGGTGCTCGATGACCCAGCGCGAATCAATCCCCATGTGATTGGGAACCATGTCTGATGCCAGCCGTATACCGCGCTGCCAGGCTCGATCGTGCAGACTCTGATATGCTTCATCCCCTCCCAGGTCCGCAGCGATCTGATAATCAGAGAGGGAATAAGCGGAGGCAACCGCATCGGGATTGCCGCGCAGTTGTTTGATTGTCTTGGATGCATTGCTGCGTTCCCACAGGCCGATCAACCAGAGGCCGGTGAAACCCCAGCGGGCCAGGTTATCCAACTCTTCATCGGGGATTTGGTCCAGGCGGGTGATGGGGTGTTGGTATCGCTTGGATAATTGGTCGAGCCAGACATAGGCATTTTTTGCTATCAGGACCAGGCTGGGCATCCAATCCTTATCCGGGCTGAAGCGTTCGGGTTCAACTGCTGCACCACTGAAATCGTATACGCGCGCCGGACCAGGCCCGAAGAAAATGGATTTCTGCTCTTCTTTGATCAGATCCAGGCTGCTCAATAGCCGGTAGAGATATTTGCCCAGCAGCAGTCCCCAGCGCTGGCGGATGAATTCCAACTGACCCTCTAATGAATGGGGCACAGCGATGGCAGGGCTGCGTAGCATGTCGATCAGATTCTGCTGATCTGGGCCGTATGGTGGCTGGGTTTCGAAGAATGCGTGCAGCAGCGAAAGCACATGATCGTAAGCAGTCTCTTTATTTAAATGGCTGTCATCAAATAATTCCAGATAAGGCGCCAGAGCCGGGTTTTTGTTTGCCAGCCAGAGCACCAGCAGCTCCTCGAGCACAAGCTGGCGGTTGGGAACGCCACCACTCGATTCGGTCAGGTATGTCTCGGGGCTGATTTTTTTGGTGTAAACAGCCAGGGGAGGAAACTCGTCGATGAAAAGTTGTAAGGTTTGATTTAGTTCCTTTTCCCCCAGCATGCCATCCAACCAGGTGAGTGCCTCTGCAAAAGCCTGGGGATTATGCTGCTGACGAAATAAGCCGATCACCAGATGCATGATTTCATCCAACAGGCCCATGGCATTGATCTGCCCGGCGCGCACTGCCCGTTCGGGATAGTTGACCAGGTCGCGCTGCAGGTTCATTTTTTGAGCAAATTGCCGGGCAGCGTGGAAGTTAGCCAGAATAACATTACCGCTTAACGAAAATAGGGACTGGTCAAATTGGTAGCGGTCGCGCGACTGGCGTGAAATATGAAATTCCATAACGGGTTGAGCTGACATGTGGCCTCCTGGACGAATCAATTATATCAGCCTTGCAGGGTACCTGGGCATGGTGCTGGGATGCCTTCTGGGATCATTCTACAGAGCTTTCAGAACGACAAGTTTATTCGGTTATACTATGCCTATGACGAACACAACCCTGACCTTAAATTCAGAACTGGCTGCTCATCTCGGAGATCCGACATGGCTAATCATTGACGCTCGATTTTCGTTGGCTGACCCGTCGTTGGGACGGCGGAATTACCAGGAAGCGCATATCCCCGGGGCGATCTATGCCCATTTGGATGAGGACCTATCATCGGCAGTGCTCCCGGGGATCACCGGGCGGCACCCGCTGCCTGATGCAGCACGGGCGGCAGAGGTCTTCACCCGGTGGGGGTTACCGGAGAACGGGCAGGTGGTAGTATACGATGATATGGGCGGCGCATTGGCCGCGGTGCGCGTTTGGTGGATGCTGCGCTGGTTGGGTTATGAGAATGTCGCCGTATTGGATGGGGGTTGGCAGCATTGGATAAAGCAAAATCTGCCGGTGCAGGGCGGTGTAGAGAGCCGGGCTGCGAAACCCTTCCTGGCAAAGCCGCGCGCCGGGTTGGTTGTCAGCACTGAGCAGGTGGCGCGGTTACGGCTGGATCCCGACTGGCAGCTGTTAGATGCGCGTGCCGCGGACCGCTTCCACGGGGAAAACGAAACCATCGATCCGGTGGCGGGGCATATCCCTGGGGCTATCTCGGCTCCGTACATGGGAAACTTGAATCCGGATGGCACTTTCCGGACGGTAGAACAACTGCGCGCCCGCTACAAAAGACTGATCGGTGACGTGCCACTTGAGCAAGTAGCCGTCTATTGCGGCTCAGGCGTCACCTCGATCCACAACATCCTGGCGATGCTGCACGCCGGACTGGGGGAGGGCGCGGCTGTATGCTGGCTCGTGGAGTGAATGGATCACTGATCCGCGCCGTCCGGTGGAAAAATAAGGCTATGTGTTCTGGTAGCGCGAGTCGTCTATTTCCTTACGCAGCTTCTCTTCTTCAGATATCTCGGGCTCAAATTGCTGCACACCTTCCAACTCAGCAGCTTCGGCAGCGCGCAATTCGTCAATCGATCGCCGGCGCACGAAACCCCATCGTCCACAATTCGGGCAGCGGTCTACCTTATGGAACGGCCCCATGTTGAGCGCCATGAGCTGAAAAGCAAATGGTCGTGAACATCTTGGGCAGATGGCACCGCCTTTAAAGCCATAGCTGCGCGGCGTTCCGAGGGGAAGGCTGGCTTGTTTGCGACCAGTTTTCAAGGAAATCAGGAAGGATATTACCAGCACCACGAGAATGATAGCAAAGATGGGGCCAATGATCTTCAACACACCCTGCCAACTTGCATCTGCACTGACGAATTCCATGTTGAAGTTATTGGATGACCAAGCTTTTACCATCGGTTGTGTAGCCGGTGGCGGCCAATACATGCTCACCGAGGGCATAACTATCGGTTGAGAACTGGATCTTGAAAGGCGCTTCGCTATCCTCGGCGAGCAGCTCGCCGTCAATGGTAAATTCAACCCGCGCCAGGTCAGCAGGCGGATTGCGAATTTCCAGGCTGAAAAGCCCCTGGATATCATTGCCCATGCCTCCGTAGCCAAAATCGCGATTTAAACGTAATACCAACTGCTCTTCATTCTGCCCGTAGGCGGGACTGGTCACCATCAGGGCGATAAGCAAGCATGCTAAGATTGGATAGAGGCGAAGTTTCATTTTTTGTACCTTATCTTTGATTCCGATGGGGTTATTTCCACCGGGTGAGAATGTTTTCCCGCTCGAAGAGACGGATTGCCAAGTAGATCAGGATAGCATCGAGCACGATCAAGAAGGCAGCTATTCCCAGGATGAGGCTGCTGTTCAGAATGACCAGGCCTGAGATTTGCCCAAAGAAAAGTGCCAACAGCGGCAGGATCACCACAGCGGAGAGTTGCTCGGCGACGCGGGGATCGTTGACCCGGGACGAGACCATGATGCTGAAGTTAACCGATAACAATGCCAGCAGCGGCCCAACCAGGAAAATTGCCAGCAGCCACATAGGATCAAGCAGGGCAGCAGTGAGCCGCTGGCTGCCAGCAATAATGAATGTGCCCAGCGCAAAAATACCAAATCCAATCCAGGAGGCTACCACAGCGGGGATCGACGAGGCCAGGTTTTTCCCCGCCAGCAGCTCTGCCGTGGTGATAGGGGTAGCCAGCAGAGGCTCCAGGCTGCGGGTGGTTTTTTCGCCGACCACCGAGTAGGAGGCAATATTGACCGGGATGAAAAGCGGGATCATCATGAACATGATCATGAACTGGCTGACCATGTAGACCTGGAAACACTCGCCCATGGTCAGATCGTCGTTGCAAAATTGGGCGAATTGTGCCGGGCAGCTCAGAACCGATATCGCCAACTCCTGAATCGCGGGTGGCATACAGGATGATCAATGGCAAGGCGGTCAGCAGCAGCGGCATGAAGATGATGGTGAAGAGAACCATGCGGTTCTTGAACACTTCGGCCCACTCTTTGCGGATAATGGTTTTTATCTTATGCATAGCATCTGTCCTGTTAGCGGGCGCTTCCCATCAGCTGCATGTAGACATCTTCTAACGAATGACGCAGCTCCCCAACGAACTGGATCTCTGCCCCGGCGCCGACCAGGGCGCGAATGATCTCGGGGTTGTGCAAGTCAGGATCATCCAGGGTAACCAGCAGCTTATTGTCCACAAGGCGACTGTCTTTCACATAGGAGAGCGAGCGAACCAGCGCTGCCAGGGCTTCGTCGCCTCGGCGCAGGTGAAAGACCACTTTCCGACCAAATAGCTGTGATCGCAGCCTGGCAGGTGTGTCCACACGCGAGCAATTGCGGTCTTGAATACGCCAACCCGGTCGCATAACCGGTCGGCTTCATCAAGATTATGCGTGCAAAGGAAGATGGTGCGCCCTTCTTTGCGCAGCTCGGCGATAAATTCGCGCACCAGGAGCGCTGCTTCTGGATCCAGTGCGGAGGTGGGCTCATCCAGGAAGAGAATGCGCGGCTCATGCAGCAGAGGCGCGGGCGATGGCCAGTTTTTGTTTCATCCCTTTGGAGAATGTGCCAGCTTCATCCATGCGCCGATCCCACAAACCCAGCATGCGCAGATACTTTTCAACCTGCCCTTTGGGATCCTTTGACTTCATAAAGATTGGCATAGATCTCCAGGTTGAATTCAGCTGACAGGTTATCGTACATGCCGGGGGTTTCGGTGAGGATACCCACACTGCGGCGGATCTGAGTATCTTGTTGGCCCACCCGAAAGCCATTGACAATTGCGCTGCCACTGGTGGGGCCGATCAAACAGGTCAGCAGGCGCACGGTGGTCGTCTTCCCGGCGCCATTTGGCCCCAGGAAGCCGAACACTTCGCCTTCCTGGATATCCAGGTTAAGGCCGTCTACAGCCAGGGTGGTTTTGAATCTTTTGGTCAGGTTTTCAGTATGAATCATAGGTACTCGCAGCTCTATTGGTAACGGGTATCTTCCAACTTATCCGGTGTTTCTGGCACTGCGTGGATGGGAATAACAGGCCACGACGACGGTGGATTTAGGGGAGGTGGGGTAGGTGAAATGGGTGTTGACCGGCGCAGCAGCAAGATCAGACCAATCTCCAGCACTGCCAGGATGCCGATGGCTAACTCCGCCACATAAACATTGACGGTTTGGGAGAGATAGACTGCCAGCGCATCCACCAGCGTATGCAGGCCTACTGCCAGCCACACCCAGCGGAATTGTTGGCGGGTGAAGGCCTGCAGCACAAGGATTGCCCCTGCCAAGTGTAGCGGCATGGTAAAAGCACGCTCGATTGCACCCAGTAAACTGTCGTACCAGGGCATTGACCAATACAATGCTATTTGTTCTTGCGCCAGGCTGATCTGGTCGACGGGAAGGATGGTGCTCAGATCGGCTCCTTTGAGCGCCACCAACTGAGCATAAGTGTAAAGAGATAACGCACCAACGATGATAGCTTCCAGGCCGCCATGACCGGCTCCAAACAGTAGACCTTGAGACCAGGTGCGAGCATCCTTGATCCACCAGCGATAGGCAGCGTAGCGGGCGAATTCTTCAAATATACCGGCGCTTAATCCCAATACTACCGCGGTGAGGGGGATACGCCATGCATCAGGGATGGTCTCCAGCATGTCAGCCATCCACGGATTTAATATGACGATATTGAAGGGCAGGTGGCCTACCTGGGAGAGGATGAAGGTAAATACACCTACCCACCACAGCCGCCAATTAATTTTGAAGCGCAGGGTGAGAAATATCCCCAGGCCGACTCCCAGCGCGATGCTAAGAATCCCATTGAGGGGGTGGGTGATGGTAAGGTAGCTCATACAAGAGCAGATTATACAACAATCCAGACGAATTGCCATTTCCAGTCGGGGATGGGGTAAAATATTGTTAATGATGGGTAGGAGGTTTTCACACGATGAATAACGAGCAGTCATTGGAAATATATGGACAGATGGTGCTGATCAGGATGGTTGAAGAGCAGGCTGCCCAGTTGTACCAGCAGGGAAAAATCGGGGGTTTCCTCCACCTGTATATTGGTCAAGAAGCAGTCAGCACCGGTTTAATCGCCGCGCGCAAACCACAGGACCGGGTGATCACCGCATACCGGGATCATGGCGTTGCCATCAATTGTGGTCTATCTGCCAATGAGGTGATCGCTGAGCTGTTGGGTAAGGAGACCGGTTGCTCGAAAGGTAAGGGCGGCTCGATGCATATGGCGGATGTTAATAAGAACTTCTGGGGTGGACATGCCATCGTCGGCGCACACTTACCGCTGGCAGCCGGCCTGGCTCTGGGAGATCTTTACCAGGGCAATGACGGGGTGACCATTTGCATGTTCGGCGACGGGGCTACCAATATCGGTTATTTCCATGAAGCAGTCAACCTGTCCAAGGTGTGGAAACTGCCGGTATTATGGGTGTGTGAAAACAACCAATATGGCATGGGGACTGCGGTTGAGCGTGCCTCAGCGGTTTCCGAGATCCGGCAGAAAGCAGAAGGTTACGGAATTGTGAACAGCCGGGTGGATGGCATGAATGTTTTGGAGGTCTACAAAGCCGCAGAGGATGCGCTGGCTACCATCCGGGCAGGAAATGGGCCATATTTCCTGGAGGTGCTCACCTATCGCTTCCGCGGCCATTCAATGGGCGACCCTGAGCGGTACCGCCAGGCAGATGAAGTCCGCTGTTGGCAGGAGAATGATCCCATCGGGATCTACCGGAAGCACCTGGTCGAATCGGGAGTTGCCAGTGATGAAGATTTGACAGACCGCGAGATAAACGGATAGAATTGGAGACACTGACCGCAGTGCAATTCGCTGAAAAAAGCCCTGAACCACCGCCAGAGGCGCTGTATAAGCACATCTACGTTGATGCAGAGTAAGAGTCGAGGTGATCGATGGCTAGAATAACAATGCGCGAAGCAATTTCCCAGGCATTGTGGGAAGAAATGGAACACGACCCTCATGTCTTTATCATGGGCGAGGAGGTCGGAGTGTGGGGTGGAACCTATGCGGTCACCAAAGGATTCTTTGATCATTTTGGCGGTGAGCGGGTACGCGATACTCCAATTGCTGAGGCGGCTATAATCGGCGGTGCCATTGGTGCCGCGCTGACCGGTCTGCGCCCGGTAGCCGAACTAATGACGATCAATTTTGCCTTTTCAGCCATGGATCATATTGTCAATGAGGCAGCAAAGCTGCATTATATGTTCGGAGGCCAATTCGTTTTACCCCTGGTCATTCGAGCGGTTGGTGGTGGAGGCCGCCAGCTGGGCGCCACGCACTCACAAACCCCGGATGCCGTCTTCGCCCATTTCCCAGGGTTAAAAGTTGTTGCCCCAGGCACCCCAGAAGATGCCAAAGGCTTGCTGAAGGCCGCCATCCGGTCGGATGACCCGGTTTTATTTATAGAGCATGCGACTCTATATCAGGTGCGTGGAGAAGTACCTGAAGGGGATTACGATATTCCCATTGGGAAGTCGAAAATCCAGCGACCTGGAAAAGATGTCACCATCGTTACATACAGCAAGATGCTGGAGATTTCCACCAAAGCAGCAGATCAGCTTGCCCGGGAAGGAATTGAAGCAGAGATCGTTGATTTGCGCTCGCTCCGCCCATTGGATATGGATCCGGTGTTGGAGTCGTTCAAGAAAACCAACCGGGCGGTGATCGTTGAAGAGGGATGGCGCTCTTATGGGGTCGGCTCTGAAGTTGCCTCTCGCATTTACGAACAGGCATTCGATTATGTGGATGCACCCATCCAGCGGGTCGCTCAAAAAGAGGTTCCTCTGCCATACAACCGTTCCCTGGAGCAAATGGCCTTACCGCAAGTTGAGGATGTGATCCGGGCGGTCAAGGAGGTGCTCTAATGGCTGAAATTGTCACGATGCCTAAGCTGGGTTTTGATATGGCTGAGGGCACATTAGTGCGCTGGGTGATTGCGGAAGGAGAATCGGTACAGAAAGGTGCTGTGTTGGCTGAGATTGAAACCGACAAGGCAACGGTTGAAGTTAAGTCGGTGTATGACGGGGTAGTCCTGCGACACCTGGTAACTAAAGGAACGATCGTACCGGTAAATGCACCTATTGCGGTGATTGGTGCGCCAGGTGAAGCCGTTAATTTAGTGGAATCGGCCGCCGGTGCTCCAGCGGTTAAGCCTACCCCAATTACAGAAGCGGCTGTGGAGCCTGAGAAACAGGAAGTAAGTACGGCAGCAGAGACAGCCCTGGATACCCAGCTACCCGGCGGATTGCGGGCGTCTCCATTGGCCCGCAGGATGGCAGAAGAGCTTGGAATTGATTTAACTCGGGTAAAAGGTAGTGGTCCGGGAGGCAGGGTCACCCGCAAGGATGTTGAAAACTATCGCAAACAACCAATCGAAAAGATGATCCCGGTTGTAATTGCTCCGGCGGCACCCGCGTCGTTCACAGAAGCTGCCGGGAGTACAGACATTGGTCCGAGAATAATCGCTTTGACCCGGCTGCGCGCTGCAATTGCCCGGCGGATGGTTGATGCAACTCAGCAAGTGCCCCATTTCTATGTCACCCACGATTATGATGTGAAAGCAGTAATGGAACTACGCAAACAGCTTAATGCCTTGCTGCTAGAGGACGAGAAGTTGTCAGTGAATGACTTTATCATTAAGGCAGCGGCGCTCTCGCTTCTTGAGTTTCCAAACTTGAATGCCTCGATCGATCTGGTGAATGAGCGGCTGATTCAGCATGCGCAGGTGAATATTGGTGTAGCTGTGGCGGTGCCGAATGGTTTATTGACCGTGGTTTGCCGGGATGCCGTTCATAAAAGCCTGCGCCAGATTGCCGGCGAAGTACGAGGGTTGGTTAGCCGCGCGCGCGATGGAAAAGTACGTCCCGACGACATAGAGGGCTCAACCTTCACGGTGAGTAACCTGGGGATGTTTGATGTTTACCAGTTCACTGCGATCATTAATCCTCCCGAAGCAGCTATCCTTGCGGTGGGCTCTGCTCGACAGGTTCCAGTGGTGGTAGACGGAGAAATCCAGCCTGGAACACAATTGAAAGCAACCTTGAGTGTGGATCACCGGGTCAGTGATGGAGCTGAGGGTGCGCGTTTCTTGCAGGCTTTGGATGAATATTTCCAGGCACCTTTGCGACTTTTGGTATAAAATATAGGATATGAGAAAGGGCGGCTGATGATCTCCCGTTATCGTGTTACACGGATCTTATCCATCGATGATGATCTGGATACGCTTGGATTAATTCGAATGGTTTTAAAAAGAGCAGGTTTTGAGGTATCGACAGCCTCACGCTGGGAGGAGGTTCAAGAACGGATCACCCAGGCGAAGGATAATCGACAACCTTATGATCTGATTATCCTGGATGTTATGATGCCCGATCGGTCGGGATTCGACATTTTCCGTTCCTTACAGTCTACACTGGATCGGATGCCTCCAGTTATTTTTCTATCTGCAAAGTACTCCATGGAAGATGTGCTCCTGGCATCCGATTTGGGCGCCGCCAAGTACCTGGTAAAACCAACCACACCGGATAAATTATTGGAGGCGGTCAGATCCGTCTTAGAGAGTTCCCGCTAACCATTCGGATACATGATGCCGACCTTTGAGTATGACCGGCGGTATATTGAAATAGGTTTAGAGCTATTGGAGAGCTATCTCCTCGCCGATGCAGCCTATTGGCCGGTGGAATTACAACCCCCCTCCGGGGAACCACCTTACCCCGTATTGACCCTGGAGGGTTTGCTGCTCTCCAGGCAACGGCTGCTGGCTTATCGTGGTCGCCTGACCGATGAGAGTCAAGCCGCGAAACTATCGCTAGCGATGGATACAATCCACAGCCATTGGAGGGTGGCTTGGGAGAAGAAAGCAAAGCGGGCATATCAAGCCCGGCTTAATATGTGGCGCATTTTCCTGGAAGAATATCAGGAGTTGCCAGAGACACATGCAGACCGGTATCCTTACGAAGTAAGATTGAGGGCTTTTCTTACCCTCATAGAAAAAGATAGGGGGAAGATTGATACAGATGCTGGTGAATCCTTACTTGCTTTGGATAATTTCTTGAGGGCAGTACTCACTCCGGGAAATTTCATTTGGGGAGATGAGATTAAATCCAGTTTTCCGGAAGAGGATTATTGGTATCTTTATGGTAACCTACCTCGCTTATTTCAAGATCACTCCTTCGGATGGGAATAAGCTAAGGGGGTACCATGCAAATCCTGATCGTTGATGATGACGAAGATTACCTTCATCTCCTGCGCATTATCTTGGAGCGCCAGGGGCATTTGGTCTATGAGGCAGCGAATGGTCTCCAGGCCTGGAACCGATTGCAAACTGAGGCGATATCCTTTGTGATCACAGATTGGATGCTTCCAGAGTTGGATGGAGTAGAGTTGACCAGGCGCATCCGGAAGGCAAATTTCCCTTATTACACCTATCTCATCTTGCTAACTGCCAAGAAGGCTCTCAATGATATTGTTGATGGTTTAGAGGCAGGGGCTGATGATTACCTGACCAAGCCTTTTGACATCAGTGAATTCAGAGCCCACGTTGGGATTGGAGAGCGAATCCTTAACCTGGAAGCACGCTTGCGGGAATCGCTGCAACAATTAGCCTCTCTTGCATCGCATGACAGCCTGACCGGTCTATTAAACCGGCGGGCGCTTTATGAGATCATTGAAAAAGAACAAGCCTGCACTCGGAATGCTGGCATCCCCCTGAGTGTGGTCATGATTGATCTGGATCACTTCAAATTGATCAACGATCAATATGGGCATTTGGTTGGTGATGAAGTATTATGCCAGGTCGCTAAAACGATCATGGAGCGTAAGCGTTCGTCGGATCATGCTGGTCGTTGGGGAGGGGAGGAATTTTTATTGGTCTTGCCGGGGGCAAATGTACAGGAAGCCGGGTATATCGCCGAACGGATGCGCATAGCTATTAGATTACTTGCCATCCCACTGAAAGATGAAAGAGTGGTCTCGGTGAGAGCCAGTTTGGGCGCTGCCAGCACAGTCCCTGGAGAAGAATTCTCGCTTGAACGACTCGTCGAGAGAGCGGATAAGGCTTTGTATATGGCTAAGGCTGCAGGACGAGATCTGGTGAAGATTTACCCCAACGACCAGGTAGATTAATCCTCAGGCTGTTGTAAACAACCCAATAAAGCCTGCAGCTCTGGTGAAAGTGGCTCATCGACGATCGCCAATACTGGCTGGATCAGGCTTTCGGTGAGTGCAGGATCAAGGGTCAACACCTTCACCGAGCCTTCTATTTCATCATCCAGGCTGCCCAGCCAACTACTGGGCAGATAGCCAATCGCTTCTATGTGATATATAACTGTTTCGAGGATTACTCTGGGTGAGGAGACAATTTCAGCGTGGAAAGATATTCGAGGCATACCGGGCAGAGTTGACTCAACGAGTGTACGCAGGGTGTCTTCCGCAGGATAAGATACGAACTCAATAAATGGATGCTTCCCAAAGTCCCAGTGAAGCTGTTTCCCTGTGTAGATCGCTAACAGTTGGTCTGTGGATAGTTGGGTGGTAGGATTTTCAGGATTAACGATAAAGGAGATTTCTTCTTCCCCGATTTGATAGGCATTTGATCCACCCGGGATCGCCCCGCCAAGCTGAAGCTGTAAAAGCGGTCCCGGAAGGCTCACTTGGACTGCGGGTAAGGAGGTTAGAAATAGTGACATAGGGCGTTGCTGGATGGCACACTCAATAACGCGGTCTGCCGAGGGTTGCAAAATAAACGGATATGCTACGGAAACACTGACTGGGGCTGGCAAAGGTTCACTCCGCAGAGGTGTTCCACAAGAGACCAGGCATAAGGAAAGGATGACCAGCAGGATGGTTCTCATTCATCCTCGGATCAATGCCACGATAAAGGTGATTGCGGCTACTATCAAGCAGTAAACAGCGAATCCGTAAAACGAGTGCCGAGAGAGATATCCCAGCAGCCAGCGGATGGAGAGGTAGCCCATAACCAGTGCTGCCACGAATCCCGCCAGCAAGGTGGGCAGTTGGGCTGTGAAATCAGGCAGCTGAAATAGATCAACAACTGCCAATCCCCCAGCTCCAAGCATGACCGGTACTGACATCAGGAAGGAGAAACGGGCTGCGGATCGCCGGTCAATACCGCGCAACATGCCACCAGTGATTGTGGAACCTGAACGGGAAACACCGGGAAATAAGGACGCAGCCTGGAAAAGACCCACCAAAAGGGAATCCAGCCAATTAAGCTGTTCTAAACCTCGAACTTTTCGCCCATACCGCTCGGCAGATACCAGAAATATCGCGGTCACAATCAAGAAAAGGGCAGTTGCAATTGGGCTGGAAAATGCTTGCTCAACCAGTTCTTTGAATAACAAGCCCGCCAGCACCGCCGGGATGGTGGCTAAGATCAGCAGCCAACCCAATCTTGCCTGTGCCTCCTCAAATGGTTTCTTGTGCCAGATTCCCAGCAAGAACGATTTTACAATACCAACCAGGTCACGCCAAAAATATGCAATAACTGCTACCAATGTGCCCAGTTGAACCAGTACATCGAAGGTAAACTCAGCCTCATCAGGAATATTCCATCCCAGGAGGTAGGGCGTGAGCACCAGGTGTGCTGAGCTGGAGATGGGCAAGAATTCGGTCAGGCCCTGAATTATTCCGAGTAGGATGGATTGAAAGAGAGTCAAGGGGTGTGCTCCTGGTCGGCGAAGAATTGGGCGGTGAAAGTCTCCAGCGTCCGATCAATGATGGATTGGCGTAAGTCTCTCATCAACTGTAACAAAGTGTGTAGGTTGTGCAGGGTGAGCAGGGTAGCAGCCAGCATTTCTTTGGCGATGATCAGGTGGCGCAGATAGGCGCGCGAGAAATGCTGGCAGGTGTAACAGGTACAGGACTCCATGATCGGTCGGGGATCATCCTGGTGGATCGCGTTGACCAGGTTGATCCGCCCGGTGCGGGTAATTGCTGCGTGGTGACGGGCCAGGCGGGTAGGCAGTACGCAATCAAAGATATCTACGCCCCGTAGAACCCCATTCACCAGATCTTCTGGGGCACCCACACCCATCAAGTAGCGTGGTCTATCCTCGGGGAGAGCAGCATCTACCACCTCTAACATGGCGTGCATCTCGGCTTTTGTTTCCCCAACCGATAATCCTCCGATGGCATTTCCGGGAAATCTGAGCGAAGCAATAAACGCAGCCGATTGTTCGCGTAAATCTGGGAAAACGCCACCCTGAACAATACCGAACAACGCCTGGTCTGATCGTCCGTGAGCATGTAAACATCGCTCAGCCCAGGCATGGGTGCGCGCCAGGGCGCGCTCGTTATATGGGCGGTCGTCAGGAGGGGCGCACTCGTCAAAAGCCATCACAATATCGGCGCCAAGATGCTCCTGGATGGCAATGGAATTTTCAGGAGTCAGGCGGTGTAATGATCCATCAATATGGCTTTTAAAAGCTGACACCATCCTCATCGATCTTCCGATTTTCAGCAAGAGAGAACACTTGAAAACCGCCCGAGTCGGTAAGGATTGGATGAGGCCATTGCATGAAGGTATGTAATCCGCCCAGGCTGGCAACCAGCTCAGCGCCGGGGCGCAAGTAGAGGTGATAGGTATTCGCCAGAACCAGCGAAGCGCCTAGCTCATCCAGATGGGCCGGGGTTACCGATTTTACCGTCGCCTGGGTGCCCACCGGGGCAAAAATTGGAGTGTGAATATCTCCATGGGGGGTGTGAAAGATTCCTGCACGGGCACGTTTTTGGGTTGCAGTGAGATCGAAATGGAACATTGGATTCATAACGGTATCTGATTATAACCGATGATAAAAACCACCGGCATCGCCTCTCGGGCATGGCTGCAGAAGGCTGGGGGGAAGTGTTATAATCAGCACTCGAATAGAAAACATCTAGACCATCCTGCAGCACATTGGGAAACACCGGGTCTCAGCCAGTGGTTCTATTTACTTCAGGTTAAAACCACGGGCCAGATGCAGGAATATAGCAGGAGTTAGAGTATGCAGATATATGATCTTCCAGGGCCGAAGGCGAAGGCGCTGATCGCACGTGATCAGGCTGTGATCTCACCATCTTATGCCAGGGCATATCCATTTGCCATGGATCATGGCAAGGGTACCGAAGTGTGGGATGTGGATGGAAACCGGTTCCTTGATTTTGCAGCCGGGATCGCGGTTACCGCAACCGGACACAGCCACCCGAAAGTGGTTAAGGCGATTCAGGAGCAGGCAGAAAAATTCCTGCACATTTCATCCGATTTTTATCATCAATCCTGGGTTGAATTGGGAGAGCGTCTGGACCATATTGCGCCTTTCAAAGAAGATGCGGTATCTTTCATGACCAACTCAGGCACAGAGAGTGTGGAAGCAGCGATCAAGCTGGCTCGTTACCATACCGGCGCGTCGCAGTTTATTGGTTTCCTTGGCGCTTTCCATGGACGCACCCTGGGATCATTGAGTTTTACCGCCAGCAAACCGTTGTATCATGAGGGATTTTATCCGCTGATGAGTGGTGTGGTGCATGTGCCATATCCAAATCCGTATCGACCGATATTAGCTGTGAAACCAGGAGAGGATTGTGGGGAAACTGTCGTGCGCTACATCGAGGATCAGGTGCTGGATAAATTACTGCCATCTGAAGATGTCGCTGGCGTTTTGGTCGAGTCGATCCAGGGGGAGGGTGGATACCTTGTACCCACACCGGGATTCTTCCCTGCTCTGAGAGCGCTCTGCGACCGGCATGACATCCTCCTGATCGTGGACGAGGTTCAATCTGGTATGGGGCGAACTGGCAAGTGGTGGGCAATCGAACAGTTTGGGGTTGAGCCGGATATTGTCTGTGTTGGGAAAGGTGTTGCTTCAGGCATACCACTGGGTGCGATCATTGCCCGTAAAAGCGTTGCCACCTGGCCTTTAGGCTCGCATGGCAATACTTATGGAGGCAATCCGATCGCCTGTGCGGCTGCTCTAGCCACCCTGGATTTGATCCGTGACGAGTATTTGCAGAATGCACATGAAGTTGGGGATTATGCGATCGATGCACTCAATGAGATTGCTACCCGGCACCTGAGCATTGGTCAGGTGCGCGGCATTGGATTGATGATTGGGGTAGAATTTGTCATGGATAAAAATACGCGGGAGCCAGCTCACGATTTGCGCGACAGGGTGGTTGATAATGCCTTTCGGCGTGGATTACTGACCCTGGGCTGCGGCAGATCTACCATCCGGTTTTCTCCCCCGCTCAGTATTACCCGTGGCGAGGTGGATGAAGGTATGGACATATTTGAAGAGGCGATAACCATCGCGGAGAGAGAATATTCAATCACTAATGTTACCTGATTATCGCGTTCGTCAACGCGATTATCTGCTTGAAATAAGTCGCGCGCTTACCCAGGAGCTTGATTTGGAAAAGCTCCTCGAACGCATTCTGGTTATTTCAGTGGAGATGCTGGCTGGCCAGGCAGGGCTGATTGCCTTGCGATCCGAGGGGGGGAGGTGGACGGTAGCGTCTACATACGGAATCCCGTCTGCTCTAACCAGTTATTTAGAGCCGCAGTTAGCCAATGTACCCGATCATGCTGACCCGCGGCAGTTTGAGCTTCCGGAAATTAATCGAATCCTCCAGGATGTTATCCGCACGGTCAGCTCCGGTTTGCTCACTGGGGTTGGGCTGCCTTTGATCGTACTGGATCATGTAATTGGGGTGATCTTTATCTTTCGGAATTATCGCGGGGTTTTCTCAGCCAATGATCGAGCATTGCTGCAGAGTTTTGCTGACCAGGCTGCAGTCGCGGTGAATAATGCACGGTTATACACTCAGATATCCCAGGAAAAACAACGTCTGGATGCACTGCTTGACTCGGCTGCCGATGGAATATTAATCTTGTCTCCTGAACATGTGATCACACGCTGTAATCCGGCATTTGCCCATTATCTGGGTGTATCCCCTCAAAAGTTGATCGGCCAGACACATGAAGAGGTGGTCGTATTGCTGCGACATGGCGATAATATGACCCTGGAGCAGGCCGAGGCAGGCGGTTGGCCGCTTACACCCAATGCCACCTTGTACGTGGAGGGAGATCTGAACCGACCGGGAGGAATCCCCTTACCTGTTGGGATCACATATGCGCCGCTGATCTCTGCAGAAGGAGGCTTATTGAATATTATTGCCTCTGTGCGCGATATCACCCGTTTCCGCGAGGCAGAAGAAATTAAAAGCACCTTCATTTCTGTCATCAGCCATGAATTGAAGACGCCAGTTGCTTTGATCAAAGGATATGTAGGCACACTGCGCCGAGAGGATGCCAGCTGGGATCGTGAGATCGTTGAGGACAGCCTGAAGGTTATAGAGGAAGAAGCAGATCGTTTGACCATCCTAATCGAGAATTTGCTCGATGCATCACGCTTGCAGGCTGGGGGCATTAAGATCAACTTATCGGATGTTGATCTTAAAACTTTGGCTGAGCGGGCGGCGGAGCGACTTCTGACCCAGACAACTCAGCATAAAATTCTAGTAGAATTTACTGCTGATTTTCCAATTATCGTAGGTGATGAAGAGCGCTTGATTCAAGTATTCTCAAATTTAATATCCAATGCCATAAAGTATTCCCCATCCGGTGGTGAGATTCGTATAAATGGACAGGTACGGGCGGACCATGTGATCGTGTGTATCACCGACCAGGGAATGGGGGTTGCGCCAGAGGATATGCCTCATATCTTTGATCGTTTTTATCGTTCCCAGGATGCAACCCGTACCACCAAAGGTGCTGGTTTGGGTTTATACCTTGCGCGAGCGGTGATTGAGGCCCATGGGGGGAGGATATGGGTTGAGCCACATGCAGGGGAAGGCGCACGTCTTTGTTTCTCGTTACCCCGCCAATAAGATGCAGTTACTTCTATACATACCCTTTTCAGGAGATATAAATGTCTAAAACTCGAATCAATTGTCCCAATTGCCACCAGCCGGTTATTGCCGATATTGAACAATTATTTGATGTTGGCAGCGATCCAACGATCAAACAGCGCTTCTTGTCTGGGGCGATCAATGTGATTGCCTGTCCCGCATGTGGTTTTCAAGGCTCAGTAGCAACGCCCATTGTTTACCACGATCCCAATAAGGAAATGTTGTTGACTTATTTTCCCCCAGAAATGGGTGTTTCCGTCAATGAGCAGGAGCGCATCATCGGTCCATTAATCACCAAAGCAAGCAACAGCCTGCCTCAAGAAAAGCGAAAAGCATATTTACTGCGACCACAGACCATGTTCACCATGCAGACCATGATCGAGCGGATTTTGGAAGCAGATGGCATCACCAAAGAGATGATCCAGGCCCAGCAGCACCGCATGGAGTTATTGCAGAGACTGGTGAACAGCTCTGATGATCAAATTGTTGAGCTTGCCAGGGCTGAGGATGCCCAACTAGATGGTGAGTTTTATAACCTGTTGAACCGGCTCATCGAGACCTCCCTCGCCAGTGGCGACCAGGCCTCAACGGGGACGTTAAGTGCATTGCAGAAAAAATTACTGCCTATCACCACTTACGGGCGAAAAATTCAGGAACAGGGCAAAGAGGTTGAAGCGGCGATTCAGGCAATACAAAAAATTGGTAAGGAGTTAACCCGAGAGAAGCTGTTGGATCTGGTGCTCCAGGCCCCCAATGATATCCAGTTAAGTGTAATGGTCAGTTTAACCCGTCCTGGGATGGATTACAATTTCTTTCAGTTGTTAAGCCAGAAGATAGAACAGGCTCAAGGGGCAGAGCAAGGACGATTAATTGAGCTGCGGGCGAAGATCCTTGAAATGACGCAAATGATCGATCAGCAAGTTGAAGCCAACACCAACCGCGCTCGGACATTGCTGAACACGATCCTTCAGTCACCCAACATTAAGGAAAACACCCTGAACAACTTACCGGCAGTGGATGAATATTTTATCCAGGTGTTTAACGAAGCACGTGAGCAGGCGCGTAAGAACGCAGATCTGGATAAAATCGCTCGCTTGAACCAGATCGAAGAGGTTTTAAATCAGGCAAGTACGCCCCCGAAAGAAATCTCCTTGATCGAGGATCTGTTGGACGCTCCGGACGAAGAGCGTATGAAAAGGATGCTCCAAGATCACCAATCTGAGGTCACGCCGGATTTTATGGAGCTACTTTCTTCGTTGGTCACCCGCACCCAAGATGGTGAAGATGTCGAACTGCATGATCGCATCCAGATGCTGTATCGATTGGCATTACAAGTAAGCATGCAGGCGAATTTATAATCCGCTTCGTTTATTAAGCTGTAAAATAATTGCAGGACCTCCCGGTATGCCGGGAGGTCTTTATAATTTTACCAATTGAATCATTCGTGTTGCAGTGGGTTATCCAGTCTCAGCCCATGACCTCGGACGGTGATAAGCAACGGGTGTTTGGCATTCCCTGCCGCCAGACGGTCGCGCAGCCGGCGGATCAATGCATCCAGGGCTTGTTCAGAAACACCTACTGCTTCTTCCTGTCCCCAAATCACCTGGATCATTTGATCGCGGGTCACAACCTTGCCGGGATTATCATATAATAATTCCAATAATTGAAACTGCGAAACAGACAATGGGGGTAATAGCTCAACCTTACCAATCCATACCCGCCTGGAGCGTTTATCCAGGCGAAGAAGATTTTTACCAAGTGATGGCTCGGCTATATCCTCAATCGGGATATCCAAAGGGAGTGTTGCGTCAGAGCTTAAGAAAATAAACTGCTGTGCCAGTGCGATTTGGATGATATCGCCATCTTGTAAAATCAGCGGCTCTGTTATTACCTGACCGTTGCAATGTGTCCCATTTTTACTGGCTAAATCTTCCAGTTGAACCCCATCAGCAGAAATGTTCAGACGAGCATGATATCGGGACACTTGCCGGCTGGGAATGATCAGGTCACAGCTCTCGTCGCGGCCAATCATGATGCTCTTTTGTAAACTCCACCGCTGTCCATTGAGTGGACCTGTCTGGGCAACCAATGTAGGCATATCATCATGAATGCGTACCATAGATTTCCTCCAACATTTGGCTGATGCAACTATACCACAACTTGCAACCCATCAACTGGCTCTTAAACGGTATAATATCACTGTCCGCATACGCCAGCGGTTTTAACCTATGCCAACGCCCTTGAAAGCAGGAGAAGTCCTGAGGAGTCGCTATAAGATTCGCCGGATTATTGGGCAAGGGGGCATGGGCAGTATTTATCTGGCAGATGACCTTCGGCTCGAAGGTCGGGAATGTGCTCTTAAGGAAGTGGAGCATGATCGCACCCTGCCGACAGATATGGCCCGGCAAGCTCGTGACCAATTCTTCCGCGAAGCAACGGTATTAGCGCGCGCCTGGATCATCCCAATCTCCCGAAAGTCTCCGATTTCTTCTCGATCGGTGGACGAGACTACCTGGTGATGGATTATGTCCCGGGTAAAGATTTGCGTACCCTGATGCTTGAGGCGCGGCAGAGCGGTGCTTTTCTGGCAGAAAATGAAGTAATGGCGTGGGCTAAACAGCTTGCTGATGCGCTCAGCTATTTGCATAGCCAAAAACCGCCGATTTTACACCGGGATATAAAACCGAGCAATTTAAAGTTGACCCCTTCGGGTTTACTCAAATTGGTGGATTTCGGTCTGGTGAAGATCCTTGCTTCGGATGAAATGACAATCACTATCCTTCAGGGACGCGGTACTGCTTTATATACCCCTCTGGAACAATATGGCGGCGATGCCGGTCACACGGATGGCCGCAGTGATATTTATGCCTTTGGGGCAACACTTTATCACTTATTGACCAACCAACCGCCAGTAGACGCGCGCGAACGTTTTTTGCACCCAGAACACCTGCTGCCGCCGCGTCAGATAAATCCCAACCTGAGCTCACGAATTGAGCGTGCGATCTTATGGGCGATGAATCTGCACCCGGATGAGAGACCGCAAGATATGGATAGTTTTCGACAGGCGCTGTTGGGGAACTGGACGCCTCCAACTGCCGGATCTCGGCGTAAACCAACCGTTTCTATTCGCTCAATTTTACAAGGTCAGCATGAGCAAATCCTGCTGTGGGTGACCGTAGCATTGCTGTTATTTAGTTTTTTCACTACGATCTTGCAGTGGGCGGATTAAGGTTGCTTTTTCGGATGGGTAGTGTAGAGTTGCCACACCCATAGTGATCCCGCGCCGACCAGCGCTCCTAAGAAGGTCGTTCCCAAAACACCCCAGGATCCTCTCGACTCAATCAATTCCTGGCTGCCCGGCAATCCGACTGCCAGGTATGAATAAGCCAGAAAACCTCCGATGATGGTCAAGAAGGTGGCGCGGATACTCCAGCGAAGACCATGTTTTCGCTTCGCCAGTCCAAGATTTATACCCCCGACTCCACTGGTCAGAAATAGGGCTAATAGCCAATCGCCAAAGTGAACAGAAGCCGGCTGAACAGGTACGATAGGTGTCGAGATCATTGTGGGCGTCAGTGTAGGGATATCAGTGGGGGTGAGGGTAGGACTGGCGGTTGAGGTAGGTTCAGGCGTTACCGGAATTTCGGTTGCCGTCCCTTGCTCGGGTGCAATCTCGATGGTGATGATCTCAGATAGTTCCGCAGGCTCACTCTCAGCCTTGATGGTCAATTCACCGTCCTGGCTGACCCGCAATTGACCATGGGCAATGCCATCCATGGTCTGAGTTTCATAGGTTTGGGCCGGATTGCTTTCCCCTTCGTTGTATAACATAAATCTTACTGGTGTGCCATCAGGCACCTGGTGCCCATTATGATCTATAATCAATCCAGTAACGAGAGGTATTGCGTCACCAATGCGGAAAGCAACCGGCGGGGTGGGGGTTTCCGGTGTGGCGGCGGTTTGAATTGGGGGAGCCAGGTCCAGGGATAGAGGTATGATCTGGTCCGGATCCGGGGAGGTGATTTCAATCAAATCATAACTGATCCCCTGAACCGTCACAGGCAGTTCCCCGCTTGGTTGAATCTCGCGAAAAAGCAATCGGGCAGCCACCTCGATAAATGTGTTTGAGCGACTATAAAGTGCATAATAAGCGGTAAGTTTAGAAATATCCGTGGTGTCCAGATAATATGGCGCAGCCAATGCGAAAACGATGATATTTTTATTTTGCTGAAGATCAGGACGTTGATCCAGAAATATTCTTAATGCCTGAGATGAGGGCAAACCAGGATTTACATCACTCATTAAGAACACAATCCATTCAGCCTGACGTAAATCGTTTTCAATTTGCACCACACCGCTGCCAACGTTCAGCATCTCGGTGAGGTCTTCAAATGCATAGGATGTCAGATTGCCGGGTAGCACCTGACCACTGCCGCTGTAAAAACGGATTACAGCATTGGCGAGACTGTCAATTTCTATGGTGTACTCTTGGCGGCAATAGGTACTACACTGCTGATAAAGACGGGTATCGGTGACAAAGACGATATTATCATTTCTTTCGGGTGGTGAGGGTAGAGTGTCATTTAGTTCTTCAACCGGAGGACTGATCAGGGTCGCTGCCTGGCGGGCAACTTCGAAGGTAACCTCCTCTGCCTGTCCGAGGGTATTGAGAGCATTATAATTGGGTAAGGTCTCGGTAACGGAGAAAGCATCATCATATAACCGATATTTTAAGGTGAGAATTCGCCCCACAGAATTGTCGACCCGTTCTGCAAAGGCAGCATCTTCCCGGTATTTCTGGGCAAAAAAGGCCAGGGTCCGAATGATGGATGTGTAGCTATCTTCATCGCTACTTGAGAGGAAGTTGCCCAGATAGAGCATATCATTGCCAGCCAGGAAAGCATCCCTGGCGACGAACAATCCATTGAATGTTTGGCCGGTAGGATCATAAAATCGCCGCACTGCCCGGCTACCCAGGTCGTCACTGACTGTGATTCCTCCTGCCTGGCGCCAACTGGTAAACTGGGGCAGTGCTAATAATTGAGTGAGTGCCTGGGTATCGAAACTGACGGGGCGGGTGGTGGCGCGGATATTCCCCTGGAAACCCTGGTAGCGGATGTGAGAGACCAATAAACCATCGGTTGTCGCTTCAGAAGATGGGGCATTGCCGGTAACGGCAAAAAATGGTGCCAGTTCTATCTGTTTTAATTGTTCCAAAGAGCTGCGGACCGTTGCAACTTCATCCTCCGGTAACCGGTCCGATCCGCCGAAACCAGGAAAGTGTTTGGCGATGACTGCCAACTCGTTGCTGCCCTGGTGTAGACCGGTGATAAATGCCTGACCCATCTCACCGACCCAGAATGGATCGCCACCGAAGGAGCGAATACTCAGATCACCACCCCTTTCCGAATAGGACGACTCCAACACGTCCAACGAAGGACCCAGCAGCATATTGATTCCGAGGGTTGACAGTTCACTGCCAAGGACATTGCCTACCTGGCGCGCTAATTCGGGATTCCAGGTGGCCCCCAGTGCCATCTGGCTGGGCAGCGGGGTCAGACCGCTGAGCAATTGATCATATGGATAGCCATCTCCATCCTGGCTGATAGCAATGAATAAAGGGATAAAGGCGGGAGTGAATTGCTCATTGGTAACCGGATTCTCTTGAGGCAGCAGGGATGCATTGTATTCATTACGCTGGATCTGATCTGTCAGACTGACCAGGGTAGGGATCGTTTGGTCTTGCCCCATGAAATTGTTGTTATCTGCTTCCAGCACCACCCCGCCGATATGATGATTGACAATCAGATCATATATCAAGCCGCTGGCAGACGAACTGGCTCCTGCCTCCGGTCCGGTGAAGGTGATCAGAAAGAGCTGCCCCACCTTCTCTTCCGGGGTTAAGCGTTCAAGCAGTGCCTGCGCAAGGCCAGCGGAGGTATGTACTGGCTTTATTGGTGCAGCCTCCCCAAGGGTCATTGGGAAAAGCAGGCCGATAACCAGAAAGAGGATGATGGGGCGGTAGAAGCGATTGGTTCGCATAATCTTTAATCGTACTTAACCACCAGTAGCCAGGATTGTGTGGATTAATTCCCGCCGAGCAGCTCCACTCAGGGTTTCCAACCTGCGTATCCCAGCTGGATCGATCTCATTGCGCAGGATAGCGATTTCTTCGGCTGTGGGAGCCTGGGTTTCCATAACATGTGGCGCTATTGTCAATGGGAACCCGGTATGGTTTTGTATCTCAGCGATGTTGCAGCCGGGGTGATAGCTGACCAGGCGCATTTCACCGTTTTCAAAATCGAACTGACCCAGGTCGGAAATCAGATACGCGGGACCTTTCCCCTGGATTCGAGCCTCATTATGCCCGAGGCCAGCACAGAAGTCAAGCCGGGAAACGAAGGTAACTCTGGAATGCCGGGGAACATACAGGTAGATATCATTTAAAAAGGTGGTTACGTCGGGGATGCCGCCGGTACCGGGCATACGCAGCCGGGGGTGTTGATAATCTTTTCCGAAGGCGATATTGTTGATATTTCCATGGGCATCAACCTGGCCTGGGCGGAAGAACTCTTTCGGTCGTAGGGATGGCAGGATTTCTGCTGCCGCCCGCGCAAAGCCGATATTTGACAGCGCCCGGTCAAGCCAGAGCGATTCGACCTGACTGAGACTGAGCGGAGCCGGGTGTCGACAAATACCTTGACCGATCGCAGAGGCGAAATACAAATGTGGTGCATGCGTATGGCGGGCGAGCAAATAACCTGCTGCTACCAATGGTGTCGCCAGACCCTGGGCAACCACATCTCCATCGTGTAATTGGCGAGAGATGCATACCACCATCATTTCATCAGGAGTGATATCCATAGCCAGTTGCTCAGAATTGAGTGATGATCTGAGAATGAACCTCCGGCTGGATGTTTCCACCAGTAATTACAACAACAGCCGGGCGCTCAGCTACTTTTCCGGTGAGGATTGCTGCCAGTGATACGGCGCCCGAACCTTCAATCCGTTCATGGTAATGACTCCAGGCGAAAGCGATTGCTTCAGCGATTTCATGCTCGTTGACCAGGAGAAAATCATCCACATAACGTTTGACCATCGGAATGGTGACTGAGCCGGCTTCAACCGGTCCCGCCAAGCCATCAGCCAGGCTGTCTAACTCTACCACGTCGTCCTGTGTACCGCGGTGGAAGATGGCATACAGGAAAGAAGACGCTTCTGACTGAACCGCAGTCAAACGGGGGCGCGGTTCATAGGCGCTGATTGCGGACCCAATGCCACACACCAGGCCTCCACCACCGGCAGGAACTATCCAATTGAGATTGGATTTTTGGGCTAGGTCTTGCAGCAGCTCTAATGCAATTGTTCCCTGCCCGGCAATGACCTGTCCATCATTGTATGGAGATATCCAGGTTATGCCGGATCCATGTGCATAAGCAATGCCCGTTGCCTCCGCTTGTGCATAACCCCCGGTTACTTGCCGTACTTCTGCACCCAATTTCTGCATTGCCCGAATTTTATCGGGCACTGCATGATCAGAAGCGAAAACGATCACCGGTACACCGCACAGGCTGCCTGCCAGGGCAACACCCTGGCCATGATTGCCTGCCGAAGCAGTCACTAAGCCTCGTTGACGTTCCCATTCCTGCAGGCACAGCACTTTATTCAGCGCCCCACGTGCCTTAAAAGACCCAGTTACCTGGTGATTTTCCCATTTAATATAAATATTCAGCTCAGGATCATAACTGAGCGGTGTGTGCTTGATATGTGGGGCAATCCGGTCGGCAGCCTGTTCGATCCATTGAAGAGGGATGAGGCTCATTTATCCATTTGTTTTAGAACATCGAAAGCCAGGGGCGGGTCATCGGTAAAGATGCCATCCACACCATGCTTGAAGAGGCGCAGCATATCCTGGCGCTGGTTTACAGTGTACACATGCACCCGGTGCCCGCGTTGGTGAGCTTGTTGGATCAGCTTGGGCTTTGCGTCCCTTACTGCAGGATGCAATGCCTGGTAAGCCACCCATGTTCTGCCAATCCATGAACGAGCAGGAACACCGAGGATACCGGGCGATGCCAGGAGACCAAGTGGTACCTCGGGTAGAAGCTGGCTGACACGCTGCAAGGCGAAGTGGTTGAAGGAGGAAAACATTATTCGTTCCTGCAGGCTAAACTTGCGTACCAATGCCGCTGTTATATTGGGGAGTTGGTCTCTTGGAGAAGCATAGTTGGTCAGTTCAATATTGATGAAGACCTGACGCCCCACCGCTTCGAAGACCTCAGCCAGGGTGGGGATTTTTTCACCTTTGAAAGCGCTTGAGAAATGCGAGCCAGCATCCAGTTCCTTCAGCGCAGCTAGAGGTTGACTTAACAGCTTACCGCTGCCATCTGTGGTGCGGTCGAGTTTCTGGTCATGAAATACAACGATCTCACCATCAGCAGTTAGTTTAGCATCCAGCTCAATGGCAGGTGCACCCTGGTTAACAGCCAGTGTAAACGCTGCCAGGGTATTTTCAGGGGCGTGAGCTTTAGACCCCCGGTGGGCGAAAATAGTTGGTCGGGGTAATTCCTGATACATGGTGGATTATCTTGAATCAGCTAAAGCTCAACGAAGTATGCGGCACCTGCCCGGTCGATCAGGTCGCGCGTCATGGCTGCTTCTACCGACAGGTAGCGGCTGATGTCCAGGATTTGGTCGCACAGATCGCGGGGGTGTGATGCGCGTAATTTCCGGCCGCGCTTGATATACCATTCTTGGAGTAAATAAGCCAACCCCGGATCGCTGTACTGTACACCCTTGGCAGCAGCCACCCGGCGAAAGATCTCGCGGTATTCACCATAATCGGGATCGCCAATTTCGATCTTGTGTCGCAACCGGCGCAGGAATGCCTCGTCCACCAGGTCACGTGGAGGCAAGTTAGTTGAGAAGACAACCAGCACATCAAACGGGACTTCGATTTTACGCCCTGTGTGCAGTGTCAGGAAATCTAGCCGGTTTTCGAGCGGAACGATCCAGCGGTTCAACAGGTCGCGCGGGCGAACCAGCTGGCGGCCAAAGTCGTCGATCAGTAAAATGCCTCCATTGGCTTTTACCTGGAAAGGAGCCTCGTAGAATTTGTGCACATCATCAAAAACTAGGTCCAGGCCTGCCAGGGTCAGTTCCCCACCGACAATGATGAAGGGGCGGCGAATATGCACCCAGCGCGGATCGCGGCGTACATTCGCCCGCAGAGCCCCCGTACCTGAATTTGATCCCGTATCTTCTGCAGCAAGCTGGTGGTTGACCGAGTCGTATAACTTGATCACCTGCCCATCGACAAAAATTGCAAAGGGGATGTAGATGCTTTCGCGCAGGATCATATTACCGATGGAGCGCGCCACACTGGTTTTCCCATTTCCCGGGGGGCCATATAAAAAGATGGACGTACCAGAGTTTACCGCTGGCCCGATGCGTTGGAAAGTCGCTTCAGATAAAACAAGATGAGAAAGTGCCTGGCGCATTGTCCGATTGATAATGGTCGGTCGGCTTTGTGCCTGGCGGAGTACTAATTCATTGTATACCTGGATTGGCACCGGGGCAGGGCCAGCATATTGGCTGCGTTCCAGCGCCTCGCGTGCCCTGGCGATCCCTGCCCCGGTAATGGCGTACAGATAAGCACCTTCTCCCAGGCCGATCTGGGATGATTTGACTTCGACATATTTTTCCCGTTTGAGCGCTTCCAGGATCTGATCCACGAGACCCGTAAATGGCAGGGTCATTTCTTCCGCCATTTTAAAGCCGCTCAGGTAGCCCTGAAAATACAGTATTTTCAATGCCAGGTCTTGCAGCCACAACTGGGAAAGACCGGTATCTTCGATTTTGGTCAGGTTAGGCGGTGTAAATGAACCCGCTCCGCTGGGAGTTATAATTGGTCTGCCACGCGGTGTCGCATCCATGGGAAAGCCTCCTGGTACTTGATCAACTCTAATTGCTTTATGATTATAGCACGGCCTATTACGAAATATTGATTCCAAGAGTGCAAGTTTTGTCTGAGGTATAATTTTACCCATGAAACTGACTGTGATCATACCCGTATATAACGAAGTGAAAACCATTCAAGAAATTCTCCGCCGGGTGCAGGTTACCGGATTGGTGGATGAAATTTTAGTGGTTGATGATGGCTCCCGAGATGGTACTCGGGAGCTACTGGCAAGTCTCGTAGATACTCCCAGGCTCAAGGTGATCTTGCATGAACGTAATCAAGGAAAGGGTGCGGCAGTACGGACGGGAATTGCCCAGGCGAGCAGCGATTTGATCTTGATCCAGGATGCCGACCTGGAGTATGACCCGCGCGATTATCCAGCCCTGCTCAGGCCAATCCAGGAAGACATTGCCGATGTGGTATATGGATCACGGTTTTTAGGTGCGGCCCGCCGTCCAATTTTATTCTGGAATATGGTAGCGAATAAAATCCTTACACTCACGACCAATATTCTTTACAATAATATATTAACCGATATGGAGACAGGCTATAAACTGTTCCGGCGTGAGGTAGTGGTGGACATACCCTTGCATGCCCGGGGTTTCGAATTTGAACCGGAATTCACCGCCAAAATTTTAAAGAAGAAGGTAAGAGTCTTTGAAGTCCCGATCACATTCAATCCGCGTGAATATTCGGAGGGGAAGAAGATCAAAGCCAAAGATGCCGTGATTGCGATGTGGACGCTGCTGAAATATCGTTTTGTGAATTAACCAATTCCAGCCGGGCGGATATCGCGAACATTTAGCTGCAGGTACGATTGCCCGTTATACTCATTTTTCTCGAAAGCGAAGATCAGATCAATGCGGTTCGACAGGTTCCCGGCAAGGTGACCCAATCGAAACGCAATCGCGTCATGGGAAACCCGCTGGGCATCCTCCAGAATCAGTTTTAAGTGTGCGTTATCCTTGCCGAGGGTGCGTTGGTATTTAATCAACGCATTTCGGGTCAAGAAGAGCGCCGAACGGTTGCCCATTCCGGTAGGTTGCATCACATTCAAAGCATGGAGCAGATCCGCCCGCAGGTCGGTAAGATCCAAATCCGCATCAATCTCAAGCACAGGGTGGAGATCCATAGAGCCGATCTGTTGGATGGTGATCTGCTGCAGCCGGTGGATAAATTCGGGCAGCAAATGGGTGTATAGCGTAAATCCGGCGGCTGCAGCATGACCGCCATAATGGTGGAGTAGATCAGCGCATTGATCCAACGCTTCTGTGATGTGAAATTCTGGGATGCTGCGGCAGGAGCCGCGGGTGAATTCCTCTCCCTTTGTCGCGACAATTGCGGGACGATAATACAGCTCTGTAAGGCGAGAAGCCGCCAGCCCCACCACGCCAGGGTTGAAATCCGGATCAGCGGCAAATAGCAATATTGGGTCTGGCTCAATTGAAAAAGCTATTTCCTCAGCCTGGGCTTGTATCTCTCGAGTGATCCGTTGGCGCTCGTTATTTTGGTTGTTCAACAGCTGGGCATAGCGAGATGCCTGAGCCACATCTGAGGTGACCAACAGGTTGAATGCAGCCAGCGCGGAGTCCAGCCGCCCGGCTGCGTTGAGCCGGGGACCTAGCATGAAGGCGATATCTCCAGCACTTATAGTGCGGGGATTCAAGCCGGATACACCGATCAAGGAAAGGATTCCCTGTCGTTGGGGTTGGCGGATATGCTCTAACCCTGCTCGAACGAGAGAGCGATTTTCACCCACCAAAGGAACCAAGTCAGTAACAGTTCCCAATGCAACCAGGTCTAAAAATTCTTCGATCAAGGTCTCAGGCTGATGCTCCTGGCGGAACAAAGCCTCAGCCAGCTTGTACGCCAAGCCCACACCTGCCAGGTTCTTTTCGGGATAGGTATCAAAGGGAAGCTTGGGATTGATCACTGCTGTGGCTGGTGGGATTATGCTTCCAGGATGGTGGTGATCAGTGATTATCAGATCTAATCCGATGGAGCGGGCATGCTCGGCTTCTTGAATGGATCGGATCCCGCAATCCACGGTAATTACCAGCCGTACACCTTCCTGATGCAGTGCAGTCAGAGCATCAATGTTCAACCCATAGCCTTCGCTGAAGCGATCGGGAATATATCCTCGTACGAGTGCATTCAGTTTTTGCAGCGCCTGAACCAATAATGCAGATGCGGTGACGCCATCCGCATCATAATCCCCATAAACTGCGATGGGCTCTTGATGTTTGATGGCGTAAGAGATGCGGTCAACAGCTGCAGCCATGTTAGACAAGTTTTCTGCCTCTGTACCCGTTGGTGGTAAAGCTTCTACATATTGGTGAGCTGCTGCGGCTGTACCATACCCCCGGTTGTAAAGAATCTGGCGGAGCACCGGATGGTATTTCTTCAATTCGCCATCCGCTTGATCTGTCAGGCGGTCGGCTATGACCCAGCGTTTGGTCGGTGGCTGCATAATCAGGATTGTCCGAGAGATTGGGCTAGAGCCAATGCCCCCATCAGGCCAACTTCATCACCCAAAGACGCGGTAGTCAGCACTAAATCGTTGAGGTATGCTTCCGATAGCACATGTTCGCGCAGCGCGGTCTTCATTGGAGACCAAAAGTGATCCCCGCTTCGCGAAACACCCCCACCGATGATGATTGCTGAAGGATTGAAGATATGCAGGTAATCAGCCAAGGCGATTCCCAGGTACGTGCCGGCTCGGTTTAGGGCTGCAATCGCTAGTACATCGTTTTCATTGGCTGCCCGGGAGATATCTTGGGCAGTCAGGCGCGTCTGTTCCGATAGAATGGATTGCACACCCTGTGCCAGCTGCTCTTCTACCCATTTGACAATTGCCGGACCAGAAGCCAGTGCTTCCAGATGGCCGCGTTGACCACAGCCGCACATTGGGCCGTCAGGCATGACGGTTATATGCCCCATTTCACCAGCCAGCCCGCGTACACCAAGCAATAACTTGCCATCGTTAATTACACCCCCACCAATGCCAGTGCTGACGGTAATATAAACCAGGTGGTTGTGACCTCTCCCGGCACCGAAACGCCATTCCCCAAGGGCGGCCAGATTGGCATCATTTCCTACCGCGGCGGGTATTTTGAAGCGTTCTTGCAAGTGTTTTTTAAGCGGAATATTCTTCCAGCCGGGAATGTTCGGGGCTTCGAATACAATTCCCTCATATGGATCGGATGGACCGGGGGCTGCCACGGCAAGAGCAGACACCCGCCCAAAAGAAGGCCATATTGAAGCCATCAGATCTAATAAGCGATCCAGGGGAGGTATTCCTTCCCCTTGAGTGGATGTGCGAACAATTTTCAATGGAATAGATTGATCGGTGGGGAAGAGAGCAGCTCGAATCTGAGTACCACCGACATCGGCAACCAGGTAGGTATCTGTCATGAGGCAAAGTATAGCATAAATCTTGAGTTGACGAGTTGGGTAAAGCCTGCTATCATCCATAATTGAGATGGAGAGAAGTAGAATTCCCTATTATTAATCGATTGTGGGCTGGGGTTCTTCGAATATTAAGATGGTTGGTCCCCGGACTGGGGGTAAAACGCTGGTTTGTTCCCATATTACTGGGCACCACTATGATCGGGGTGGGGCTGGGTATTCTCATCCTGGATGTGTATCGCAATGCGCCTGAAACCTGGTGGCTGCCATTACTGTCGGCGGCTTCTCTGCGAGCCCTGAGTCGACCACTGCGGGCGCTGATCTTTGGCGGTTTAGGGTTCGGGTTGGTGCTTGGCGGCATGTGGGGGTTGTACCGTTCCATCCTGGCACCATACCGGCAACCAGGCCACCCGGTGGTGGAGGAACTTGCGGATCACCGGCGCCGTGATCGCGGCCCCCGGATTGTGGCAATTGGGGGAGGGCATGGCCTCTCGACATTGCTGCGGGGACTAAAGAACTATACAAATAACCTCACCGCGGTAGTCAGCGTGGCAGACGATGGCGGCTCAAGCGGCCGGCTGCGCCGCACCCTCGGCATCCCACCGCCCGGGGATATCCGCAATTGCCTGGCTGCTTTGTCGAAAGACGAAGCCCTGCTCACCCAGTTGTTTCAATACCGTTTTGCTGCCGGGGATGCAGGGCTGGGAGGACACGCCTTTGGTAATTTGTTTATCAGCGCAATGGCCGAGATCACCGGAGGTTTCGAGGATGCCGTCGCTGAATCCGGGCGGGTGCTGGCTGTGCAAGGTCAGGTGTTGCCAGCGACTTTGCATGATGTTCGCCTGGTCGCGGATGTGAGTATGCAGCATTCACCTGGTGAGGTGCGGGTGGAAGGCGAGAGCTCGATCACCAAGTTTCCTGGTAGTGTCAAGCGAGTGTGGTTAGAGCCCAATAACCCCCCGGCATATCCTCAAGCCATCCAGGCAATCCTGGCGGCTGAGATGATTGTCGTCGGTCCCGGCAGCCTTTATACCAGTATTTTACCCAATTTGCTCGTCCCGGACGTAGCCGCTGCGATCCGCGCCAGCCGCGCCTTGAAGATCTATGTGAGCAATGTTGCCAGTGAAACCGGGGAAACGGAGGGTTTTACTTGCGGGGATTATGTCCGGGTGATGGAAGAACATGTCACTGGCCCGTTATATGATATTGTTGTGCATAATAATAATTACGAAGGGACTCTGCCTGAGGGAGTCCAATGGGTGAAGGCAGATCCTGAGCAGGATGCTGACTATGCTCTATATATTGCCAATCTCGTTGACAGTGGTACACCCTGGCGGCATGATTCTGCAAAATTGGCTGAAGTTTTGATCGATTTGTATCAAGAACGCACAGGTCCTCTGGTAGAATAGAGGTTTTGGAGGCCCAGAATTTATCTAGTGCCTATCAGTGCATGAGTGGTATGCGCATGCACTGCAAAATATATACTAGTACGGAGGTAAATATGACAATCAAAGTAGGTATCAATGGCTTCGGACGCATCGGACGGCAGGTGTTGAAAGCAATCCGCGATTACCACACTGATACGCTGGAAGTGGTAGCATTCAACGATATTGGCGACCTGCCCACCATGGCGCACTTGCTGAGGTATGACAGCAATTATGGCCGTTTTGAAGGCAAGGTGGAAGTCGCCGAGGACGCCTTGCTCGTCGATGGCAAACCAGTGAAAGCTTTCAAAGAGACTGACCCTGCCAATATTCCCTGGGGTGATCTGGGTGTGTCCATTGTAGTCGAGAGCACCGGGATATTCACCGTCAAGAAAGATGGCGTCAATAAGAAAGGTAAGACCGTCAAAGGCGCTGAGAACCACATTACCAAAGGCGGCGCCAAAAAGGTCATCATTTCCGCCCCGGCAGAAGGGGAAGACCTGACGATCGTTCTTGGGGTTAATGATGATAAATACGATCCTATGCAGCACCACGTTGTATCCAACGCTTCCTGTACTACCAATGGCCTCGCCCCGGCAGTCAAAGTCGTCCATGATAAGTATCGCATTGTGCGCGGTTTCATGACCACGATCCATGCGTATACCAATGATCAGAAAATCCTCGACCTGCCGCATAGCGACCTGCGCCGGGCGCGCGCCGCTGCCATGAGCATTATCCCCACCACCACCGGGGCTGCCAAGGCGATCAAGCTGGTCATTCCTGACCTGGCTGGGAAACTGGACGGGTATGCACTGCGCGTTCCTACCTCCACCGTGTCGGTGATCGATCTGACTGTTGAGCTCGAAACTGCTACCACGACCGAAGAACTACGCCAGGCTTTCCGCGATGCTGCTGCCGGCCCGCTGAAGGGCATCCTACAGGCAGTTGATGAACCGCTGGTGAGCATCGATTATAAGGGCGATCCCCACAGCTCATCGATCGACCTGCCATTCACCCTGGTGCTAGGGAAAGAGAAGAATAACTTCGCCAAGGTCGTTGCCTGGTATGACAACGAATGGGGCTACTCCGTCCGGACAGCTGATCTGGCTGCTTTGATGGCTAAGAGCCTCTAAATCTCACAATATATCAGCGGATTGCTCTGTAAAAGAGGGCAATCCGCTGTCTTTACTTGGAGCAGCTATGTTCAATAAAAAATCTATCCGAGATATTGATGTGCGTGGCAAGCGGGTGCTGGTGCGCGTGGATTATAACGTTCCCATTGCCGAAGGCAAAGTTACCGATGATACCCGCATTCGGGCTGCTATGCCGACGGTGGAGTACCTGCTGCAGCACGGTGCGGCTCTGATCTTGTGCTCGCATCTTGGCCGTCCCAAAGATGGCCCCGATCCGAAATATTCGATGCGCCCGGTCGCAGCTCACCTCAGCGAGCTCTTAGGACAGCCGGTAGCTTTTTCTGAAGATTGCATCGGTCCTCTGGCTGAAGCCGCTGCCAGGGCGTTAAAACCGGGCGATGTGTTGGTGTTGGAAAACACCCGCTTCCATCCCGAGGAGACGAAAAATAAATCAGAAATGGCGCAGCAGTTGGCCGCACTGGCAGATATCTACGTCAATGATGCCTTTGGTTCTGCGCATCGCGCCCATGCTTCAACGGAAGGTGTGGCACACATCCTGCCTGCTGTCGCTGGCTTCCTGATGGAAGACGAGATCCGCTACCTGGGTCAGGCAATCGATCAGCCCAAGCGGCCGTTTGTCGCCATCTTGGGCGGTGCCAAGATCAGCGATAAGATCGGCGTGATCCGCAACCTGCTCACCAAAGCCGACCAGGTGTTGATCGGTGGAGGTATGGCGAATACCTTCTTCAAGGCTCAAGGCTATCAAATCAGTGATTCCCTGGTAGAAGATGAAGCCCTGGAAACTGCCCGCGAGCTCCTGCAGAAGGGCGGGACCACCCTCCGTCTGCCCGTGGATGTGATCATTGCCGACCGCTTTGATGCCGAGGCAGAAATGAAGGGCATGCCGATGGGGCAGATTCCCGCAGGATGGCGCATCCTGGATATTGGACCCGAAACGGTGACTGCCTTTGGTAAAGTAATCAGCAGCGCGGGTACTATCGTATGGAATGGTCCAATGGGCGTGTTTGAATTCCCCCGCTTCGCACAGGGAACCTTTGGGGTTGCCAAATCGGTAGCCGAGAGTGACGCCATCTCCATCATTGGGGGTGGTGATTCGGTCGCCGCCATCAATCAGGCTGGGTTGGCTGAGAAGATCACCCATATCTCCACGGGTGGTGGGGCTTCGCTCGAGATGCTTGAAGGTCTTGAACTGCCCGGCCTGGCAGCTCTGTTGGATAAGTAATCCAAATTCCTGGAGGCAGCGATCGGTCTCAGCGCTACCTCCCGATTCTTTTAGAGGTGAAGCATGCGCCAACCATTTGTAGCTGGAAATTGGAAAATGTATAAAACTGTGGCAGAAGCGCGCCAGTTGGTGATCGAGTTGGGGGCGGGCCTGAACGGCATCCAGGGGGTGGAAAAAGTGTTCTGCCCTCCCTTCACGTCCTTACTCGCTGTGCGGGCATTGCTGGAAGGCACCGACCTCGGCCTGGGCGCCCAAAATATGCATTGGGAGGTGGATGGCGCCTTTACCGGTGAGGTTTCGCCGGCGATGGTGGCAGAACTGTGCAAGTATGTCATCCTGGGACATTCTGAACGACGCACATACTTTGGGGAGACAGACGCATCCGTCAACCTTAAAACAAAAGCTGCCCTCGTACATGACCTGATCCCGATTGTGTGTGTCGGAGAGACCCTGGTCGAATACGAAGCTGGGGAGACCGGTGAGGTCGTCGAGCGGCAGGTGCGTCTGGGATTGGCAGGTCTTGAGCCTTTTGCGGATTTTCCGCTGGTGATTGCCTATGAGCCAGTCTGGGCGATTGGCACCGGCCGTGCCTCCACGGCGGAAGGTGCCAATGTAGTTATTGCGAATATCATCCGACCCGCGGTTGCCGAATTATACGGCGCTGCCGCGGCGCAGGCTGTCCGGGTGTTGTATGGTGGTTCGGTGAAAGCGAGCAATGCCGTTGAATTCTTCAACCAACCGGAAATCGACGGCGCGCTGGTCGGTGGAGCAAGTCTGAAAGCCTCCGAATTCATTGCCATCGTACAGGCGGCTGCCGGGTAAATGCTGCTCGAAAATATCGACGGATTCGTCTGGCTGTTGCTGCTGTTGGGCCCTCTGCTGTTTTTGCAGCACAGCTTGCACCGGGAGATTCAAGGGGTTTTCCTATTAATTACTCGCCGTCCAGACATCTCTCTGGCGCTGTTTTCCTTATTATTCTTCCCCGGTGTTCTGCTGCACGAAGCCAGTCACTTTCTAATGTCGCGGGTGTTAGGAGTGCCGACGGGAAGAGTTTCCCTGCTGCCCCGCCCAATGGAGAATGGTCGCCTGCAGCTGGGTTATGTAGAAACAGGACGCGCCGATATCTTCCGAGATGCCCTGATCGGTATGGCACCGCTGATCACTGGGGGGATATGTGTGGCATTGACCGGAATGCGCGGGCTGGGGCTGGATAGTATGTGGACCGCCATCGTCTCGGGTCAAGGCGAATCCCTAGGTGGAGCCATGGGGACGGTTGCAGAGCGGCCCGATTTTTGGCTCTGGTTTTATTTGACCTTTGTTATCAGCAGCACCATGCTGCCCAGCGCCTCAGACCGGCGGGCATGGCTGCCCCTGTTGCTGGTCTTCAGCATTTTGCTTGGCGTAGTACTCTTAGCCGGTGCCGGCCCCTGGTTGGTGGAGCATCTTGCCCCACCGCTAAATTCAGGTCTGCGTGCCCTTGCCGCCGTATTTGGCATCAGCGTTGTGGTGCATGCCCTGATCTTGATCCCGGTGTGGGCTGTGCGTAAGCTGATCTCCAAAGTGACCCGGCTTCAGGTAGTATAAATCTTCGTCTTTTCTGCCCTTATTAGATTGTGATAAAATTGGCCATATTATTAATGAGTTCTTATCCTTGCTTTTCGCAGAGGTGAAAAATCCCACGAAAAGGAATTTTTGTTCCCCAAGGTTGAGGAATAATCATGAGCAAAGCTATGGTAGATGACGATACCAGCTCTATGACCACGGCTGGTGACAGACGGTCATTTTTAACCCCTCCCCAGGTTGCAATGATCGATGAAGCATTGAGCTCGCTGGGTGAATACGGTGAGCTGCGCCTGGTGGTGGAAAAAGGTCGCCTGCGATTTGTGGTTACCCATAAAAGCTTCGATGTGTCCAAATGGACGCCAGGGACAATCCAGAGTAAATTACGCTAGCGGGGGTATTACGGATATGCCATTGCAGTGGTATGCGCTGCGCAGCAAACCGCGCAAAGAAGACGTAGTCTGGAAGCAGGTGCGCGAGCGTGGGTTTGAGGTGTTTTTACCCCGCCTGCGGGTTAACCCGGTGAATCCGCGTGCCCGTAAGGTAAAGCCTTATTTCCCTGGGTACCTGTTTGTGCGCGCCGATATCGATGCCGTTGGTCTCTCTACATTTAAATGGCTACCGCATTCAACCGGACTGGTCTCTTTTGGCGGTGAACCGTCGCCGGTGCCTGACCACCTGATCTACGCCATCCAGAAAAAGGTGGCTGAGATCGCAGCCTCCGGTGGTGAGGTATTTGACGGCCTGAATCCAGGCGATCTGGTGTTGATCAATTACGGTCCTTTTTCAGGCTACGAAGCCATCTTTGATGCCCGCCTGCCCGGTACGGAGCGGGTGCGTGTTTTGCTGCAGTTTCTCAGCGACCGCCATGTTCCAGTCGAGTTGAATGCGGCGCATATCCAACAAAAAAAGCGTTCCTGAGAGCCAGCCGGTAAGCTGATCTCCCTGAGGATGCTGTCATCAGGCGAATCCGAATCCGTCAGATCAATGTCGGAAGGGCGGAGCTTTGAGTATTGCGGCTGCTGGATAAATACATAAGCATACATTTGGATTTGTGCGCTTGTAGTTAACCCCGATAAATTGAAATACGAAACCTATTAGCCTCTAAATAAATCTGGGTGATCCTGGGCTTGCTGCTGAGTCGATTGACCCTCTACCTGGCGCTGCGCGAAGTGTCGCTGTGGGAGGTATCCCGAGAGGTAAAAAATCCCAGCCGAAATTTGCTGGTCTGCGGGCGCACTGTTTGATTATTTAGCCGGGTGGGAGAAACCGGTGCCCAAGTGGCTGGAGCGGATCGGAATGGAATGGGCCTGGCGATTGAAAGAGGATCCGAAGGGAAAATGGAGGCGCTATGCGATCGGAATCCCCCGCTTTGTGGGTCGAGTTATCGGACAATGGCTGAAACGAAGGTGAGAAATGCATAGTGTTTTATTCGTATGTTCGGCAAATATGTGCCGGTCACCAATGGCAGAAGCGTTATATCAGAACCTGCTAAAGCAGCGGGCAGCTGATGGTGAGTGGCATGTCTCATCGGCGGGGGTATGGGCTTATGATGGCAACCGTGCCTCAGAAGGTGCGGTCAAAGCACTGCGGCGCAAAGGTATCGATCTGAGCAACCATCGCTCCCAATGCACTAGCAACGATATGTTACTTGATAATGATCTGATCTTAGTCATGGAGCGTAACCATAAGGAGGCTTTACAGGCAGCCTACCCGAAGTTCGCCACCAAGATCTACCTGCTTTCGGAGATGATCGGGATGAGCCACGATATCTTGGATCCGATTGGGGGGAGTGCTGCTGATTATGAGGATACCGCAGCCGAGCTGGAGCAGCTGTTAACGGATGCTCTCCCCCGGATCGAGGCGCTGGTCATTGAACGGAAGGAAAATCTCGGCCAATGATGGGGCAGAAAAAATCCCCGTTGACTTTGATGGTTGTCTTGGTCATCGGGTTGGTACCTGGAATGAGCAATCTGGTTTTACTCCCACCCTGGCAGCATTATGACGAGCCGATACATTTCGAATACGCCTGACTGGGTGCCAACTGGCGCTGCATTCCCCAACCCGGGGAATGATGCAGAAATGCGCCGGGAAGTTGCCTAGTCGATGATCGATCACGGATTTTATGACAGGCCAGCAACGGTATGCTTCGGGGGATGCAGTCTTATGGTATCGCTCAATCGATCAAGCCGCAGCTACCCAATTGCAGGTGTGAGAAGCACCTATCGGGGAGCCGATCTTTCTTTTACAAGTCGATGATCCTAACCAGATCAACGGACGGGCGACCAGTGAAATCTTTCATTCCGGGGGCGCGATACGCATATTCAGTGATTGGGAGACCAACCATGGGGGTGCTGTGCTATGGTTTGTGGTCAATCTTGAGCATCATCTGGAAAAGATTGAGGCTGAAAGCTGATTATCTGGTGGCAGGATTGGGGTTGGCAATTCTTGTGCTGGATATTTGGAGTGTGATCAGTGTTTGGAGATACTATGCCGGGTAGCTGGCTGTGTAATTACCTTCTAATAGACTTGATGCTGAATGAATTGTGTATCTATAAGCAACTATCGTTGACTGGTGGGGTTAAGATGGTAGAGATTCCAATTGCCAAGGATTCCGAATATGCCAGACCTGACTGATGATCTGGCGCTCAACCGGGCAATCCAGGGAGATCGGGAGGCTTTTGGACTGCTGTATGAGCAGTACGTAGGCCGAATTTACAACTATATATACTATCGAATCGGCAATATGCATGAGGCGGAAGATCTTACGGCACGGGTTTTCTTTCGGGCTATGCGGCGGATCTCTGATTACCAGAACCGCGGCTTGCCTGTCTCAGCCTGGCTATACCGGATTGCACATAACCTGGTAGCCAACTGGCACCGCGATCGAGGTCGTCGCCCGGAGATACCACTGGATGAGAGCACATCATTTGTGGCTCACCCGGAGCATCCTGAATCGACCATGTTGCAAACCGAGGAACATGATGCATTGCTGCGGATCATTCGCAAGCTGCCCGCAGAACGGCAGCAGTTATTGATCCTTAAATTTGTAGAACATCTCTCGAATGCGGAGATTGGGCAGATCATGGGGCGAACTGAGGGAGCAGTGAAAAGCCTTTACCACCGGACACTGCTTTCGCTGCGGAATGATATGCAAGAAAAGTTGGTTGAGGAATTCAGTCAAAGCGCAGATTTGACATAGAGTGTGGGAGAAATAACAAAGGAAGAAAAGGTAGAGAAATTAAGAGGTAAGAATGGGTAGGATATTTAATTTCAAACGCAAACCATGCGGGGAGGAAATTATGAACGTTGAAACCATTTTAGGGGCCGTGATGCATCCGGTAACACCGCGCCAGGAATTTGTGCATTCATTACGGGAGCGAGTGATAACCAACGCTTTCCCGGAGGCCGTGATAATTGAGAACCAGGCCAAGAAAAATATTACAGTGCTCGTGTTGAGTTTGATGGGCGTAACCATCATCCTGGGCGTGTGGATCCGGGTGGTGATCTCCTTGTTCAAGATGATCGGTATAAACAACAATCAAAATCGTAGATCCCGAAGACGCCGGATCATCCCAGCCCATTCGGCAGCCTAAAACTATAATAGAATAACTGATTTATTGACTGATGCAGACATTGCTCTGCATCAGTCTTTTTTTAAGTCAGTTTCAGCGGCACGAAACCCTGGTGCGATGTATCGAACTTGTTTATAGGGTAGGATCTGATCCGCAATATTATCTTTGGTCAAATTCCCTGAAATATGCATGAGGGTATCCCCGAAATCGGAATCGATACCCATGCTTGCCAGGCAGGGATAATGGTGATGTGCCATACCAGCGGTATATTCTGCCTCGGCGACGGAAACACCAATCAGTTGTTGGGCTACATATCGAGCGCAGCCACAGACGGCGTCCCTGTGCACCTGCGCAGCGATAATCTGGTGTGTGTGGGGGTCAATTGTCAGGATCAAGTTGGGTTGTCCGAAGTGTTGGGCGAATGCGGAGATGAAAGGGTCAGAGTATGGGCGCCGCTGGCGACGGGTAACGAGGTAATCGGTTTCGGTGAGGGAGCAGAGCGGCTTGGGGGTGGCGCAGGCAACGCCAATATTTTCCAGCCAACCATGCAACTGGCGAGCAAGCCCGCGCGGCAGCCAGGCCTCGCTGTCCACAGGAGCAAGTACCGCCTTGGCGGCTGAGATGCGGGCAAGGTCAGGAAGGAGCTCGACAACACCTTTGTGCTCAGCAAAAGAGAGCAGCAAATCGGTGGGAGGCAGGTGCGCAGGGATGAAGTCTGCGGGGTCATCAATGACGATGGGGAAATTGGTTGGGGAACGCCACTCGTTGATCTGCCACGAAGGGGGGGCATGCATTCTGAGATTGGCAATATGGCGAACTCCGTAATCGCCGGTAAAAACAGCCAGGATGCGCATAGTCATGATAATTGCTCATCTCCGAGGATGTGGGATGCAAGCCATTCTGCCTCGGCGATTAAATCAATATTGCCGGGTAGGGTGTGATCTGGGGAAACATGTACTAAGAAGTGATCAATGACCTGGGGTAAAGGGGGAGCGAGGTGAGGTAAGCTTTGAAAAAGGCGGAGGCGATCGTAGGCGCTCGATCCTGGATTGGTTATCCCCTGGCGGGATAAATATTCTCCGAGCAGGATGCCCACAGCACGGCGGGCGCAGACGCGGGCCATGCCTTCATTACCGGATAGGCGCGCAATTCTAGCCTGTGAAATCTCCGCCAGGTAATCTTCTTTCCAAATGGGTCTTGGTGGCATTAGAGAATTTTACCATTCTTGACCGTATTGGGGGGACTGAGTACAATGGATGAATGCGCGATTTGAGACGATATGCCCAGCAAACGAATATACGTCTGCTAGTGGGTTTCCTGTTAATCCTGTTCCTGGTGGGCGATGGGCTGATCTATGCTATTTGGGGACAAGGTGCTGCTGTTATGGGGATGGTGTGCATCCTGGCGGGGCTGGCTCCGTTGGGGCTGACGGGATTGATCTTGTGGGGGATCGAGTGGTTTGTGCGTAAGAATAATGGAGATGGGAGGTAGTGTTCGTGGACGCAATCCCTGGTAAGGTGGATTGGGTATATCGAACCACACAACCTGAAGGCAGCGGGCCGTATGCGGTGATCTTGCTGCTCCATGGGTGGACGGGTGATGAGAACTCGATGTGGGTATTCACTTCCAGGCTGCCGGACAAGCGGCTGCTGATCGCACCACGTGGGCTATACCCAGCACCTCAGGGAGGATATGCCTGGCATGCGGTGCTCAACGGATGGCCGCGCCTGGAGCATTTTTATCCAGCAGTGGAAGCACTGGATGAGTGGCTGACTCAAGCGAGATTTCCGGCGGCGGATTTCTCGGAGCTGCATCTGGTCGGATTCAGCCAGGGAGCAGCATTGGCTTACGCCTTCACCCTGAGTCATCCAGAGCGTGTTGCCAGCTTGTCAGCGCTTTCCGGCTTCCTGCCTGAAGGGATCCTCCTCGAGCGCTCCTCGCGCCGATTAACCGGATTGCCGGTGTTCATCACGCATGGAACGAAGGACGTTCTGGTACCGGTTGATCGGGCGCGGAAGGCGGTTGAAACCTTCGATCTGGCCGGGGCAGAGGTTACATACTGCGAGCACGATGTGGGGCACAAGTTAAATGCCAGCTGTTTTCGAGGCTTAGAGGTATTCTTTCGGGGGTTGGGGCGTAAATAACTGCCACTTTACGATAAAATCTGGTCCAGCATGCGGGCAACGGATTGGTAGACCGGGGATTGATCGCCTAACTCGACCAGTGGGCGCCCGCTGTACTCAAAATCCATCAGCATTGAATCGCTAGGGATGGTTCCCAGGAGAGGTACATCCAGGTTGGTTTTAATATAAGTGTCCAGTGCAGGTGGGATATCCCCTGCCAGACGGTTGATGACTAAATATGCATTTTCGATGCGGATATCCAACTCTTTACTTATTTCGGCGATCCGGCTGGCGGCAATTATCCCACGCTGCGTAGGATCGCTGACAATGATCAGGTGCTGGACATCGCGAGTGGTACGCCGGCTGAGGTGTTCCATGCCGGCTTCATTGTCAATGACAACATAGCGATAATTTTTGCTGATGGCATCGATAACTTCACGCAGGTTGTGATTGACAGCGCAGTAGCAACCGGTCCCCTCGCCACGACCCATGGCGATGAGATCAAAAGCCTTTCCTTCAGACAGGGAGGAACGGATCTGGTGGTCGAGATAGTCGTGTTTCGAAATACCACCGGGCAGCCCGCCCATGGCAGCGCCAGTCCCAAGAAGCGAGTGCTTTACCTGGGCAAGCATGTCTTCACGGATGTCACCGACGGTGACATCCAAATCAAGGCCAAGAACCATGTTCAGATTGCTGCTTGGGTCAGCATCAATGGCGAGGATGGGGCCGGATTGATTTTGAACCAGGTATTTTATAATCATGCCTGAGACGGTGGTTTTCCCCACACCGCCTTTACCGGCTAATGCGATAGTGGTGGTCATGCGGCGGTGTTCTCCTGGCTTGTGGCTGCGATTTGTTGAGATAGAAGATCAGCAAGCTGGCTGGCAATCTGGCGCAGGGCAGGGACATGGTCATAGACGGGGATTCCGAGCCGGTCTGCTTCCTGTACGCCAAGATCAGCAGGCAGCCAACCGAGAACAGGGATTCCGGGTGTATTCTCAAGGAGGAAATTGCCTTCGTCAGGGTTACGGACTTTATTGCCGACCAACCAGAGACGTTTCAAACCGATATCCTGCGCAAGTTTCACGATCTGGGTGGCGGTGCCGATACTGCGGCGGGTAGGTTCCACAACGATCAGCATGGCGTCGACGAAATCAACCGTGGCACGCCCGAGGTGTTCGACGCCGGCGTACATATCCAGGATCAGGATATCATCGGGACGGAAAAGCAGGTGGGTGAAGAGAGTTTTAAGCATGGCAGCTTCGGGACAAATGCAGCCGGAACCGCCAAGATCTACGGAGCCCATTTCGAGCAAACGGACACCTTTGTACATCACACTGAAGCGTTCGGGGATATCATCCACTCGGGGATTGATAGTGAAGAAGCCACCGATGGTGCCAGGTTTTGCCCCGGTGCGTTCTTCGATCAGGGCATCCATCTCGGCAATCGGGTGCAAGCGCTGGCGCAGCTCCGTTGGAAAGCCGAGGGCACCCGCCAGGCAGGGAGATGGGTCTGCGTCAACGGCCAAGACCTGGCGTCCCGCATCGGCGTAAACCTGCGATAGTAATGCAGCGAGAGTAGTCTTGCCGACCCCACCTTTTCCACTGATGGCTAGTTTCATAGTTCATCCTTTTTGGCTATCTCCTCTGGCACCAGCCCGCGAAGCACGGCTTCGCTGCGCAGGGCGAGGATGATAGCTTCTAAATTTAATTGGCGAGAGCACGCCTCCCTCGCATGGGTCAGAACTTCCGCGGACCAGAGGGTTTTACTGGTAAGAACCTCTTCATCATTCAGGTTGATCAATTGGATCATACTGGTAAGCGGGATGTCCAATTCATGGCTGGGTATGACATCGCAAAACTGACAGGCCATGCAGCGTCTCACATCCTGGCCAGTCTTTAGCAACACGATTTTACGCAGGGATAAGTTCCGAGTCAGTGTGCTAGAGTCAGGCATACGATTAAATCAGTCGATGAATCCTTTCTGGCGCAGAAGCGGCATTGGGTTGACCAGGTTCTTGTTCAGGGCAGCAGCCTTGAGAGGCAGGTCGAGTGCCACTGCCATCAGCTGGGAGAAATACAGGATGGGCATCGGTTCAGCAATATCCATCTGCATTTGACGGGCATCCAGGTTCATGTGACAGAGCGGGCAGGATACAACGATGGCTTCCGCACCGGCAGCGTGTGCGTTCAAGATCAGAGAGGTACTGAGATTGACCACAATATCTGGGCGGGTCAACGAGTGTGCGGCACCACAGCAGCATGTTTTATATGACCAGTCATGAACCTCGGCTCCCAGCGCCTGGACCAACTCATCCATATCGGTGGGATTTTCGGGATGTTCATACTGCGTTATCTGAGGTGGACGGGTTATCAGACAGCCATAATAACAGACCACATTGAGATCTTTGAGTGGTTTTTTCACTGCCCGGCTTATTTTATCCGTCCCGATGTGCTTCAGCAGCGATTGGACCATGGTGGTGACAGCTACCTGATCTTGATAAACATAGCCAATTTGCTCATCGATGGCAGCTTTATGCTGCGCGCTGTGGCGGATCTCATACTGAGCAGCTTTGTGACGGTTGAAGCACGCTGCGCAGGGCATCGAAACCTCATTGAAACCGCTCTGCTCAATCAATGCCAGGTTTTCCATGGGCAGGCGGAGCGCTTCATGTGGATCGGCGCGATGGGCCGCACTGGCACCGCAGCACAGCCAACCTTCCGGCTCGACCAGGTTGAGACCAAGAGCCTCACACACTGTCCGGGTGGAATGATCGAATTCTGTTGCGCTGGAGTGGAGAGAACAGCCAGGATAATATGCGACGGCATGGTTGGCACCAGGGATTGGTTTTACATTGTGATGCGGACGGGTTAGCTCTGGGAAGAAGCTAACCTTTCCCTTTTTGAGCATGCTGATATACAGCTTTGTATCCTCCAGCAATGCCCGGGGACCATGCAGCGCCATTTCAATCATCAAGCCTGGTTCGTAGGAACGACCCCACAGGCGCACCTCGCGTAAGAAGGCCTGGTTGAAGGTATTCACCTGCGGGATGGGAGGCTGTACACCAACCCTGACCGATTCACGGGTAAGAAAATCCATAATGCCAGCGATGTTCAAATCTTGTGGGCAGCGAGTGGTGCAGGTCTGGCAGGAAGCGCACAACCAGGGGGTCTCTGCATGGAGCGCAATCTGCTCATCGCCTAATTGAAGCGCGCGCATGATCTGATTTGGCTGCCAGTCAAAGAATTCGGCTACAGGACAACCACTGGTGCACTTGATGCATTGGTAGCACAGGAAGACGTTCTGCCCAAGCTCATCCTGGATTCGTCTAGCGAGGTTTTGGTTGATGGTAAAGGGTTTCGGTGAAGGCATTTGGGGATCGGTCATAGTCTAACTCCTAAGGCACCGGTTGGGGCAGCCTATCCTGGATCACAGGGCGGGGCAGCAACCCGGCGCCTGCGACGATAGGTTGGATGGCTTCTTCCCATTCGATGGACATGATGTGCGCGCCAGCGACGCCTTCGATTTCCCGGAGCTGTTGGACCAGCTCGATGCAAATTTTGATACCTTCTGCCTTCCAGGCTTCGGAGCGAGCTTTCTTGTCTTCCTTGGTGAGCTGGTCTTTACCAATGTGAGCCCAGGGTTTGCCGGCGGCAGTCATGCGGTCGATCAGGACATCGGGAACCAGGATGCCGGGGACGCTGTCTTTCATATACTTTGCCATGGCAGGGCTCTTAATCGGACCAACACCGGCCAGGATATAAGTTTTCTCGTGCAATCCCAACTGGCGTACCTTTTCCATAAAAACTTTGAAGGCATCCATATCATAGATCAATTGGGTCTGGATGAAGTTCGCTCCAGCCTGAACTTTTTTAGCCAGGCGGTAGGGTCGATATTCGACCGGACCAGCAAAGGGTGCAGCTGCCGCACCGACAAAGAAACGGGGTTCCACACCTTTGATCGGATCACCGCATTGGAAGACATGCTTGTCGCGCATCTCGGCTACCATCTGGATCATTTGGACAGAATCCAAATCATAAACATTCTTGGAATTGGGATGATTTCCGAAGGTTTGATGATCCCCAGAAAGGCAAAGCAAATTGCGGATACCAAGGGCGTAAGCACCGAGCAAGTCGCTTTGCATGGCTAAACGGTTGCGGTCACGGCATACCATCTGGATAATTGGTTCCAAACCCTGGTTCAAGACCAGAGTTCCAGCACCGATGCTGGACATGCGCACAATAGCCGTTTGGTTATCGGTGATGTTGACCGCGTCGCAGTTGCCAATCAACAGAGAAGCTTTGTCACGAACCACCTTTGCATCCGCAGATTGCGGTGGACCGACCTCGCCGGTGACGGCAAAGACGCCGGAACGCAGGACTTTTTCGAGGTTGGAACCGCTTAAATAACCGTTGGTAGAAACATCAGCAGACATGGATTATTCCTCCTGTTCCGCAGCAAGGCGCAAATCTGGACGGACGATTTTGCGCGGACCACCATCCCGCGAAGTACGCCAATTTTTGATGGGTTGGATGTTGAAAAGTACCTGCGTTTTTCCCATGGCGGTGAGGCGATCATAGATGAGCTGCCAGGCGCAATCGACTTCGGGGTCAATTTCACAATGCCCATTTTCGGAGCCACCGCAAGGACCATTCAGCAAGGATTTCGAGCAGCGGGCGATCGGGCAGATACCACCGGTAAGGCCGAGGATGCAGTCGCCGCAGGCCGCACAGCGCTCTACCCAAACACCCTGCTCACTGGGTAAACCGAGAAAGCTGGTGTTCAAACCTGGAACAACCCAGGTCTTGGGGAAGTGTTCAGCGATCGCCTGGACCCCAATTCCGCAAGCCAGGGAAAGAACCAGATCTGCATCGCTGATCTGTTCAGCGATTTGATCCAGATATTCCCATTCACACTGGCGTTGAACCGTAACATCGTGGATCTGCCTGGGCCGGCCTTCGAGGGTGCTGGCCATGCGCAACGATGATGAAACGATGGCTGCCTCCCGCTCGCCGCCGGCAAAGCAGACGGTCACGCAGGTACCGCAGCCGACGACCAGCACTTTCCGGGCATCACCGATCAGGGTTTTTAGCTCTTCCAGGGATTTTTGCTCTGCTACAATCATATTCCACCTCCTATTTAGGGTTCCAATTCCCTTGACGGGGTAATTGTGATCTTATTCATTGGGCGGTTCAGTGTTTCCGATGGGTGTTCTGGGCATACGCAGCGGATTAGGACCAAGCGATGTGATGCGGTCGTTCATCTCAGTAGCAGCCTGGGCAAACTGGGCTGCCTGGGCAGATGATATATGGTACATTTGGACCCGATCCGGTTCCAGCCCGATATCTTTGAGTAATGATTTAATGTATATAATTCGCCTTTTTGCATTTACATTACCTTCCAGGTAATGACAGTCGCCGGGCAGTCAACCTGCGACCATGATCCCGTCGGCACCTTCTTCCAGGGCGTGTAATACCATGATCACATCCAGGCGACCCGTACAAGGTAAAAGGACGATCTTTATCGTTGGGGGGTATTGCATGCGCAGCCCCCCAGCCAGATCGGCAGCATTATAGGCACAATGTTCACAGGCATAGGCGACGATTTGAAGGGTGGGGGTCATAACACACCTCCAAACGGCATGGTGTCCGGTTCTGCGACAGCAATCTCAGCCAGGGGGATCAGGGATGTATCTAGTTCTAATAAGGCTCCTACTTTGGCAATCATTTGAGAATCAGTGTAATGCATCAACTGGATGGCACGCGCAGGGCATTCGGCTGCGCAGGAGCCACAGCCCTGGCAGATGGCAGCTTCGATTTGCGCGGCACCGCGGATACCACCGACTCCAACCAAGTCGGGTGAAATGACGGGCACATGGAATGGGCAGATGCGGACGCAGGTGAGGCAGCCTGTGCACAAGGCGGGGTTCACTACCGCTACCCTCCCACCGGCAGAAATGGTTTGACGGGAAAGGATGCGGGCGGCTCTGGCGGCGGCTGCCTGAGCCTGGACAAGACTTTCATCAAGGGATTTGGGATAATGGGCCATCCCAGCCATGAAGATGCCATCGCTGGAAAAATCCACCGGGCGGAGTTTTACATGGGCTTCAAGCAGGAACCCGCTGGCATCCGCAGGAACCTTGAAGCGGGCGGCCAACTCGTGGGCATCGGGCTGAGGAATGGCCGGCATGGAGAGGATCAATAGATCAGGGTTGAGGAGGATAGTGCGATTAAGGTGAGGTTCCCATACCTGCACACTGAGGGGTTGGTCTGAGATTCCGTGACCGGATACCTGGGGACGGGAGGCGGTATCGTAGCGGATGAAGAGCACACCTCTACGGCGAGCCTCGGTGTAGAGCTGTTCCTGCAATCCGTAGGTGCGGATATCTTTATATAGGATTACCACCTCAGCGGACGGATTTTTATCTTTGAGGGCAAGCGCATTTTTTATTGCAGAAGTACAACAGATGCGGGTGCAGGTGGTTTCGGCAGGACCGATGCATTGGATCATCACCACCGATGAGGGCAGCGAGGCATTGGTCACATTGGATGGGTTGGCAAAATAGCAGGCTTCAAATTCTTGCTGGGTCAAGATGCGGGGGTCTGAACCGTACCCATAATCGTTGCCACGGTACTCGACCGCGCCGGTGGCGAGGATGGTAGCTCCATGAGATAGTTCGGTGCGTGAGCCATCCGCAGAACGCAGTGTACTGACGAAATTGCCAGTGAAGCCACGTGTGGAAAGGACCTCGCTGTTTAGATGTAGGGTGATCCCAGGGTCAGCGTGCACCTGCTGGATAAGGGATTGGAGAACCATCTGGGGGTGGCGTGGATGATCCAGATGAATGTGGGGTGGTGCGGTGAAGAGATGGTGCAGGTTCCCACCCGGTTCTGATGACCGCTCCACCAGATGGACAGGAAAGCCCTGCTGACTGAGCGAGATGGCAGTTGTCATGCCAGCAGCGCCGGCGCCAATCACCAAAGCGGTGTGTTCGACTGGTACCTGAATCGTTTGTTGAGGCTCGAGCAAGGCAGCCCGGGCGGCGGCCATGCGAACCAATTCACGAGCTTTTTGTGTGGCTGCGGGGCGATCCGAGGAGTGAACCCAGGAACAGTGATTACGTATATTGGCCATCTCGAACAGGTAGGGGTTCAATCCTGCGGCGCGCAGGCTGTCCTGGAATAGTGGCTCGTGGGTACGAGGAGTACAGGAGGCCACTACAACCCGGTTCAGGTCATATTCCCGGATCTGTTCGGTGATATGGCGGATGCTATCCTGTGAACAGGTGTAGAGATTATTCTCAGCATGAACCACATTGGGTAATGTAGCGGCGTATTCGGTGACGGTTGGGACATCCAGGTAACCCCCAATATTCGAGCCGCAGTGGCAGACAAATATTCCAATGCGGGGCTGTTCATTGTGCACATCTCGCTCGGGGGGAAATTCAATTTGGGTGGTCAGCGAGAAGCGAGCTGGACTTACCAGGCAGGCGGCAGAGGCTGCTGCGGCGCTGGCTTCAATCACAGATTCAGGGATATCTTTTGGCTCGCGGAAGGGGCCAGCGGCAAAGACACCCGGGCGGATGGTTTCAAGCGGATTCAACCCTGGGGTGTGACAGAATCCATATTGATCAAGCTCAATATCCAACAATCCACCCAGGGCACGGGTAGATGCGGGGATCTGCATACCCACAGAGAGTACAACCATGTCAAATGTTTCGCTGTTGCGTTGCCCAGACTCGTCCTGGTAGGTGACGATCAAATCTTGTGAAGATGGGTCCTGGCGCAGGGCGCTGATCCGGCAGCGGGTGTATTGGATACCGTATGCCTGGCTGGCGCGTTCGTAATAAGCCGAATAGCCTTTTGAGAAGGCACGCATATCCATCATGAAGATTTGGATGTTCAAGTGACGTTCGTGCTCTTTGGCCATGATGGCTTCTTTGGTGGAAACCATGCAGCAAACGGAAGAGCAATAATCATGATCCTTATCACGCGAACCGACACACTGCAAGAAAGCTATCCGGTCAGGCGTCTTGTGGTCAGAGGGCCGTTGAATGTGGCCCATGGTTGGCCCAGATGCAGAGAGCATACGCTCGAATTGTAAGGAGGTGAGCACATTCGGGTAGCGCCCAAAACCATACTCTGCGGAGAGCTCGGCAGGATATGCCTCATATCCAGGGGTGAGGATGATGGCGCCGACCTGAACACGTTCCTGTTCTGCGGGCATGTCATGGTTGATTGCATTGACACCGCAAGCGAAGACACAGGACATACACTCCGAACAGATCCCGCAGGCAAGACAGCGGGCGGCTTCGGCCTGGGCAGAGGCTTCATCGTAGCCTGATTCCACCTCGACGAAGTTGTTCATGCGCCGTTCCACAGGCAGCTCGGGGAGAGGAATACGCGGCTGGAGCTTAATCTCGCCCTTGAGCAAACGGTCCTGGATTTCTGCAGGTTCAAGGTGGACCACCGGAAGCTCGGGCTTGAGAGGCGGCTCCATATGATCGCCCTGCAGGTAGCGGATAATTGCCTGGGCGGATTTATGACCGCTGTCTACCGACTCAATCACAAAAGCAGTGCCCGAAACGCTGTCGCCAGCAGCGAAAACACCCGGACGGGTGGCGGCAAAGGTGTTGGGATTGACGGCGATGGTTTTACGGGTGGTCAGACCGACACCGGCGTCATCGGGGATGAAAGCCAGACCGGCTCTCTGACCGACAGAAAAGATGACTGTGTCGCAAGGGAGAACATGGTTTGAGTCGTTGACCTTCTCTACGTTGAGGCGACCGGTTTCATCGAAGGAAAAAGTGCTGACATGCATACACTCAACGCCCGTGACAAGACCATTTTGGTCGCCGAGGACGCGCTCGAAGGAGCGTTTGGGATACAGAGTGATCCCTTCTGCCCGGGCGGCTTCAACCTCCCAGGGGTGGGCCGGCATTTGATCCTGGCCTTCAAGGCAGGCCATCGATACCTGGCAACCAAGGCGCACGGCACTGCGAGCGACATCAATGGCTACATTTCCTCCGCCTAACACCAGGACATGCTTGCCAAGAAGCGGGGCAGCGGGATCAGTTTGCAGGCCAACAATTGGTAACCTGGTACTTGCCCAGGCGTACATCACGGAGGAAGCGGGTATTGATCAGAACACCATCCAGATTGGCACCCGGGATGGGTAAGCGAATGCCCTCGTGGGCACCGACGGCAATCAGAACCGCAGAGAAGCCGGCAGCGAACAAATCATCCAGATTGTTTACCTGGGTATTGAGACGCAGTTCTACACCCAGATCAATGACATCCTGTACTTCTCGTTCGATAATCTCGGCAGGCAGGCGGAATTCAGGCACACCGAGGCGGAGCATGCCACCGGCAACGGGCATGGCTTCAAAAACAGTTACCGGAAAGCCGTTCTGGATGATATCCTGGGCGGCTGTCAGCCCACAAGGGCCGGCACCGATTATGGCGACACGCTGCTCAGGATGGGTGATGGGGAGCGGTTGAATTTCCGGGCGGGGCTCAGCATAAACCTGGTCGGTGACGAATCGTTTTAGTGCCCGGATGTTGATTGGCTCATCCACCAGGCCGCGATTACAGGCTGTCTCGCAGCGATGGTTGCAAATGCGCCCGCAGATGCCCGGGAAGGGATTGTCCATCTTGATGACGCGCATGGCATCCTGCCAGCGCCCTTCACGGATCAAGGCGATGTAGCCCTGGGCACGCTGCCCGGCGGGGCAGGCGTCGCGACAGGGGGCAATACCTCGTTTTTCAATGGCATAGGCATTGGGGACAGCTTGCGGGTAGAGTTTGTAGGCGGCCCGGCAATCGTTCAGCGATTGGTTAAATTGATCAGGGCGGATCACCGGACAAACTTTGGCACAATCGCCGCAAGCAATGCATTTGCTCAGGTCAATATAACGCGGCTGGTGGTGTATATCGACGGTGAAATTTCCAGCCTGTCCGGAAACGGAGACCAGCTCAGAATTGGTCATGAGATGGATGTTGGGGTGGCGACCGGTCTCCACCAGCTTGGGAGAGATGGTGCACATGGCGCAGTCATTGGTGGGGAAAGTCTTATCCAACTGGGCCATTTTGCCGCCAATCGCGGACTGTTTCTCAACCAGGAAAACCTTGAAACCTTGATCAGCCAGGTCAAGGGATGCCTGCATGCCGGCAATACCACCGCCCAGGACCATCACCGCACCGATCGGATTTTCAGGTTTACCAACCAAATTACTCATCCTTGTGACAACCTAAGTTGTGATGCGGGAACATTGCTTAGCATATAGGTTCTTATTTGCGCCGCCGATAGTTCGACTCTTCCTCGACTTCATCAGCGCCAGGCGGCTGGTTGGCACGGAGCTCAGCCAGCTTGAGGGGATTGGGACCTAACCGCCTGATTCGCTCGGTCATGGTTATAGCTGCCTGAGCGTAGATGTTTGCCTGGCTGCCGGACATGAAGAACATATCCAAACGGTCTCCGCCAATGCCAATATCGTCTAGGATCTTTTTGGCGCGTTGGAGGCGGGCCAACCCGCGCTCATTGCCACGCACGTGGTGACAGTTGCCAATGGGACAGGCAACCACGTAGACACCGTCGGCACCCTGCTCAAAGGCTTCAAGCAGGTAGCGTATGTCGGTTTTTCCGGTACAGGGCATGCGGACGAACTTGACATTGGCTGGATATTGTAGGTTAAGTGCACCAGCCGTGTCCGCAGCCATATAACCGCAGTAAATGCAATAAAAGGCAGTGATTTCAGGCTCAAAGGAATTGAATGAATTACTCATATATGGTTACCTGGGCTATGGTTAAAGGCTACCTGGGGCTGAGGAAGCCAGCTGCCAAGACCGCCGATGTCGCGCATCAGCATTTGAGTGTCGGTATAGTTGATCAGTTGGATAGCATTGGCTGGACATTCACCGGTGCAGGTGCCACAACCCTGACATTGAGCCGGATCAATGAAGGCGGCTCCGCCCAGACCGCCAACCCCGTTGCGTCCCTCCTGCTGAATGACCTGTGGGATGGAGAAGGGGCAGGTACGGGTGCAGGTGAGACAGCCAACGCATTTATCGGGGTCTACAACGGCAACAATACCGCCCAGGTAGAGGGTACCCTGGGAGAGCAGCGTGAGGGCGCGGGCGGCAGCGGCAGAAGCGTGCGCTATGCTTTCTTCAATAAACTTGGGGTAGTGCGCCATACCAGCCAGGAAAATACCCTCGCGCATGAAATCCATGGGGCGAAGCTTTATTTGAGCCTCCTCAAAGAAACCTTCACTGGAAATTGGCACGCGCAAGGTGTGCGCCAGTTCCTTGGCACCAGGATTGGGGGCGATTGCTGTGCTTAATGGCACCAGGTCAGCCGGCAGAGTCAGCCAACGATCGAGGGATAAGTCGCGAACACGAACAAACAACTGGCCATTCTGCTCAAACAGGTCAGGGGGGGCTTCATCCGTATAGCGGATGAAGATAACACCCAACCGTCGGGCTTCAGTGTAGTATTCTTCGCGAAAACCATAAGTGACGATATTCTTGAAGAGCACATATACATTACAGCCGGGGTTGAACAGCTTGAGGCGGATGGCATTCTTGAGGGCATTGGTGCAGCAAATCCGGGAGCAGTAAATGGTTTCGCCAGGCTGTATCGCACATTGGAGCATAACCACATTTTTCAGGGTGGCGATTTCCTGCGGTTTGTGAATAATCTTCTCTTCAAGTTCGGATTGGGTAAGTACTTTAGAGTGAGCCAACCATGGGTGATCATGGGTTTCACGACCGCCGGTCGCAACAATCGTCACGCCATGATCCACCCGGAAGGTATCCGATGCGCCGTCAGGATGGGTGGTTCGCAGCAGAGAGGTGAAATTCCCAACATGACCTGTGTGTTGGATCACTTCGGTGCGAGCATAGGTGGTAATGTGGCGGTGAGCGCGGACGCGGTTGATCAGGTCACGGCCTAAGCGACGCGGATTGTAACCTTCAGCGACATAGTAAAGGTTTTGTAGGTTGCCACCCAGGTACTCATTGCGTTCAACCAGAATAACATCGTAACCACTATCACCGATGGAGAGGGCAGCGGTCATGCCTGAGAGGCCTCCACCAATAATCAGGGCGGTTGGAGTACAGATGTAAGCCTGTTTATGTACCGCCTGTGCGGACATTAACCGGCCAAGAGCCAGGCGAACCAACTCCAGGGCTTTACGGTTAGCCATCCCAGGTTGGTTGTGGTGGACAACACTACATTGATCGCGCAGGTTGACTAACTCCAGCAGGTAGGAATTCAAACCAGCCATACGAGCTGCGCGTTGAAAGAGCGACTCATGGGTACGGTTGCTGCACGCAGCTACAACCACGCGATTAAGTTGCTTTTCATGGATTGTCTGCTGAATTTTCTCCAGGGTATCAGGGAAGCAGGCAACGTCTAACAACTGTACTGTGGCAACGCCTGGCCAGCGGGACACCTGCTCAATTAACATTGAAGAATTAAGGGTTTCACCCATCGTGCCTGCACAGGTGCAGAAGAATACTCCGGCGCGGACTGGCTCAGCACTAATATCCCGCTCGGGGGGCAGATCTGCCGGGGCGAGAAATGGATTCTCTCTGTTGTAGGGATGGGCATTCATGCGCTCGTTGAGCAGACGCATCACCTCACCGGCTGCTCCACTGGCATCGATAATTGTCTCGGATATTTCCTTGGGAGTGGAGAAGGCACCACAGACAAACACACCAGAGTGTGTGGTGGTGAGGGGGGTAAACTTTTCGGTTTTACAGAAGCCGTATTCGTTCAACTCCAGATCAAGCATCTCGGTAAAATGATGGGCTGAATCAGGTGGCTGCAGTCCGGTTGCCAGTACCACCATGTCATAGCGCTCATGGTGCATAACTCCATTCGGGTCGGCATACTGCAGGATGAGATCCTGGGTGATCGGATCTTCGCGGATGGCTGAGACACGGCAGCGGAGGTATTGGATATTATGCTCATTACGTGCTTGTTCGAAATAGGCGGTATATTCTTTGTTAAATGCGCGCTCATCCATGATGAACACGCTGCATTGTATTTGTTCACCAAGACGCTGTTTGGCCAGCATGGCTTCTTTTGTGCCATACATGCAGCAGATGGATGAGCAAAATTGGTTTTCCTGGTCGCGCGAGCCAATGCACTGCAGCCAGGCAATCGAGCGGGGTTTTTTGCCGTCGGATGGTCGGGTTACGATGCCTTCGGTTGGACCAGAACGGCTGGCAAGCCGTTCGTATTGCATTGACTCAACCACATTGGCATAGCGCCCATACCCCAGCTCTTCCAGGTGGTGGGCATCATAAATCTTAAAACCAAGGGCCAGGATGATGGCGCCGACTTCAATGGAATACAGCCGGGGTTGTTCATTCAGGTTAATGGCTTTGGTAGGACATATCTCAACACATTTTCCGCAAGGATCGCAATAAGGGCCTTTATCAATCACATATGAGTCGGGGGCAGCACGGGTAGCGACTTTATAAGCGGCTTTACGGGTGACCATGCCGAACTGGTATTCATTGGGCAGCTCAACCGGGCAAACCTGGGTGCAGTAACCGCAGTTGATACATCTGATGGTATCTACATAGCGCGGTTCCTGGCGTAGGGCGATGGTAAAATCGCCAGCCTGGCCTTCAATATCTAACACCACAGTATTGGTGAGGATTTCAATGTTGGGGTGCTGATTATTTTGGATATAAGCAGGCGAGATGGATGGACGGGTGCAACCATAGCCATGATCCGGTGTACCACGACATAATACACAGTCGTGTTGGGGGAACATGTAACCCAGCTGGGCGACTCGGCCTCCAAGGCAAGGTGTCTGTTCTACCAGGTAGACTTTAAGGCCGGCATCTGCCAGGTCTAGAGCGGCGCGCATGCCGCCAATTCCACCTCCAACAATGAGGGCTTCGGCAGAGGTGGTTTTTCCATTGCGTGTAATCTCGGTTGGCATACCCTATCCTACAATGTGGATCAAGATGCATAAGCTTCATGGAAGCGCCCAAGGATTGGGAGCCTTTGATAGGACTGGAACAAATCAGGTATTAATTATCTGATTAAACCGGATGACAGACAGCAATTCAAGTGATGGATGTACAAAGAAATTTAGAGAAAAGTAATATTCCGGATTAATAAAGGAGTTTGGCCTTCTACCAGGGGTGAACGGGCTCGCCAAAGCTGACCTGGCGGGAACTTTGCACACGGGGGTGAGAATGCCAAACTCCTGGTTTGGAAACTATTTATGGTAAGGTAAGCAGATAATCGTACGCGCTGAGAGCCGCTTTGGCGCCTTCGCCGACAGCAACCAAGACCTGTTCAGCGTACGTGTTGGTTACATCCCCGGCAGCAAAGATACCGGGAACACTGGTATGGTTGCCGCAATCGATGATGATACGCTTCTGCTCGTCCAGGGCGACAAAGTCAGCTACAATCTGGGAGTTGGGAACCAGAGCCATTTCAACGAAGGTGCCTTCGGCGGGCAGCTCTGTAGTTTTCCCCTGCCTGTCACGCACCACCAGGGATTTGGCGTAGTCATCACCCTTGATATCGACTACCTGGTGCCCGGTGAGGATGGTGACATTGGCGGAGGATTCCAATCGTTTTGTGACTGAGGTAAACGGCAGGGTGTCGCATGGGCAGATCAAAGTGGCTTTTTTAGCGACAGTCGCAAGCTCAGCGGTGGAGCGCTGGGCCAATTCTCCATCCCCAATCACCGCCACTTCACGATCAATAAAGAGAGGCGCATAGCTGAGGGCAGAGTAACACAGGCCGCGCATCATGAATTCTTTTTCACCGGGGACGTTCAAGCGCTGCTGTTTGGTGCCGGTAGCGATGATCACAGCTTTGGTAGATAATTCGCCACCACCGCGGGTTTGAACTGCGAAACCATCCGGGCGGCGGGAGATCTTGTCTACCGGTTCCATGTGGCGGGCAAATTCCAGATATTCTAATTCACTCTTGAATTTGTTGACAATTTCTAAACCGCGGATCACCTGGTAATCTTCGACCCAGGGTAAGGCCAGGCGGAAATTCGTTTTCCCACCCAGGTCGCGTGTGACCAGAAGGATATTCAAGCGTTTTCGAATGGCATAAATGGCTGCGGTTAATCCTGCAGGACCACCACCGACTACAATTAGATCATACATAATTCACCTCGACATTTTCTGATATTGGGCAGGTTTAGACGGGAGCTTCAGCGATGAAGCCATCTTTCATCATCATCTGGGTCAGATTGCGCGACCGTGAAATGATATCCATGGCTTGCTTGAACTCATCCTCATAGGAAATCGAAATGCGTGCGAGGCCCTGTTCCTGGGCTTTGACTGCGACTGCGGCAGCTTCGCGGGGGAAGATTTCCCAGTCATCCATGGTCGGCAGGATTTGATTCTCACTCAGGTTACTACCGATGTGATCGGCCAGGGCTTTGGCCGCCGCGAAGCACATCTCATCGGTAATGGTGCGAGCACGCACATCCAGCGTACCGCGAAAGATGCCGGGGAAACCCAGGGAATTGTTCACCTGGTTGTCAAAGTCCGAGCGCCCCGTGGCGACAACTGTAGCTCCGGCAGCTTTGGCCTCCCAGGGCCAAATCTCAGGAACCGGGTTGGCGCAAGCAAAGACAATGGAATCCTTGGCCATGGTCTCGATCCATTCGGGCAGGATGACGCCTGGACCAGACTTAGAAAGGGCAATGACAACATCCGCGCCCTTGATGGCATCGGGAATGTTGCCTTCGCGACCTTCAGCGTTGGTGATGTTGCACAATTTCCATTTGTCCACATATTCTGCTTTACGCATTTCGATATCTCTGCGATGCTTGCCCATGATACCCTTGCTATCGACGACAAAACATTTCGCCGGATCTGCACCGGCGCTGAAGATCAGGCGGGAGATAGCAACATTAGAGGCGCCAGCACCAATGAAGGTGATCTTGACATCGTTGATCTTCTTGTTCACCACTTTTAGGGCATTGATAAAGCCAGCCAGGGTGACCGTAGCGGTGCCTTGCTGGTCATCGTGCCAGATGGGGATTTCAGCTTTCTCGCGCAGGGTGTCAAGGATGTAAAAGCACTTGGGGTTGGAAATATCTTCCAGGTTAACACCGCCAATGCCCGGTTGGAGCAGCAGGGTGGTATTAATGATCGCATCGGGGTCTTTAGTATCAAGCATGATGGCGACACCATCCACGCCGCCCAGGTATTTATAGAGCAGCGCTTTCCCCTCCATAACCGGTAAGCCCGCCTTGGGGCCAATATCGCCCAAACCGAGCACGCGGGTGCCATCACTGATAACAGCCACCGTGTTCCATTTGTTGGTATATTCGTACACTTTTTCGGGATCCTCAGCAATGGCGCGGCACGGTGCGGCTACCCCCGGGGTGTACCAGATGGCAAAGTCGTTGAAATCGCGAACGCAACACTTGAGGGCAGTCTCAACTTTACCCCGGTAGAAGGGGTGCAGCACCATCGCATCTGCTGAAGGTTTCTTGGCTTTGGCGAGCAAAGCGTCAATGTTGATGGGGCTTTGTATGGTCATAACGCATCTCCTTATTGCTGTAAATAGCCATCCGCATAGATGACTTTGTTGAGAAGAATTTGAACGGTTTTCCAGATTGCAGCCTGCTCTGGATCCGACAGATCAATATCTTCGAGCATGGGTTCTTCCATCGCAGCGATCCGGTCGGCAATCTTCAAGTAAAGGCGGGCGAGAGGGGTAGTTTGATCGCGCTGCTCAATAACCCGGATCGTGGTTTTAAGGTCTTCGTCTAATGGATCTGCAATCATCATTTGAAGACCTGCACCCATCAGCATGGCGCAGTAAACGCGGTTGATCAGGGGGCGGTCTTCGCGAGGCACGGCATTGGATACATTGGAAAGACCGACAGAAATCGCAGGCGCAGGATCCCAGGCGTAGGGGAGGGTTCGAACGGCGTCGATCAGGTGTGGGCAGTATTGCTGACAGCCGGATACGGTCAACACAAGGGGATCGATGATCAGATCTTGCATGGGGAAGCCGATTTCGTCCATACGCGGGATCAGTTTTTCAACGGCGATGTTCACACGCTCATCAGCGGCAATGGGGATGCCACTGGGGGTGAGGGTCAGGGCGACGAGCCGTGCGTTGTACTGCTTGGCAATCAGGGGGACTTTCTCCAGGCGCTCCGGTTCAGCGGAGGTGGAGTTGATGATTGGCTGGGCTTTGGTGATCTTCTTCAGCCCAGCCTCAATACCGAGGAGGTTGGTGCTGTCAAAGCAAAGGGGGACGTCCACAACAGCCTCAACGAGCTCGGTCATCCAGGGGAAAATTTCTGCCCAGTCAGCTTTACGAGGGCCCATGTTGAGGTCTACCGCTTGAGCGCCGGCTTCGACTTGCATGACAGCCAGCTCCTGAAAGAAACGACCATCCCTGTTCTTGAGGGCTTCCTTGACTTTGTCTGAAAGTATATGGATGTTTTCGCCAATAATATACATAGGATCTCCTTAGATTTAATTGTCTGATTAAGAACCGTAATTGGTGGTAGTTAGATCATACTGGTGGACTTGTTTCAAGCAATGGAGGCTTGAGCATGGCGGCTGCCACGCTAGGAAAACTCTCCAGGTCGGTGTGAGGTAAGAACATGGCTGACATAAAGGCTTCATAGAAGGTGTTATCGGCTGAAAGCTCGATGTAAGTCATCGAGGCGGCGATATCACTGACCCGCTGGCGGTTACGCCAATCCAGCAAAGCATAGTATGCACCCTGGACGGAGGTATTGCCCAAGAACTGGAAACGTTCCCAGGGCATATCCGGCAACAGGCCGATCTGGACAGCCTTTTCAACATTTATGTATTTGCCAAATGAACCACCGATCAGAACCTGATCGACCAATTCAAGAGGTACGCCGACGCTTTGGGCTAATACTGTAAAGCCGGCATATATGGCGGCTTTGGCTCGTTTGAGATTGTCGATATCCACGACTGTAACGGCGATATCTTTACCGTGCTCAGTGTCGCTGCCCCAGACGACTACGTATTCTGGGCCGTGCTCTCCAGAGCGAATCCGAGGGTTGGTGGAAGCCAAAGTAAGATTGATGTTGCCGCTTTTATCTACCAGGCCAGTAAGGAACATCTCGGCGAGCAGGGAGATTAATCCACTGCCGCAAATACCGCGCGGTTTTGAACCACCAATGACACGATAGGAAGGCTGATAAGGATTCGCTGCGTCGGGACCAGAGACCCAAACTTCCTCAATGGCGCCTTTCGTGGCGCGCATACCGAATTGCACACCAGCACCTTCAAAGGCAGGTCCAGCGGAGCATGCGCAGGTAACCAGCCATTCACGGCTGCCGAGTACGGTTTCACCGTTGGTGCCTACATCTAAGAATAGGGTCAGCTTGTCCGTTTCATCCATACGGCAAGCAAGCACTCCGGCACTGATGTCTGACCCTACATAGCTGGCGACCCCTGGCAAGCAGTCGACAGTGGCATCGGGATGGATGGCCAAATCCACCTGATGGGCGGTCAGGAGCGGCGCCTGGTTTAGACCAGTAACAAAAGGCGACAGGCGGATACTGGTGGCAGGGATGCCCAACAACAAATGGGTCATGGTACTGTTGCCAGCGATGGTGGCTTTATATATCTCGTTGGGATCTACCTGAATGCGTTGGCAGGCTCGTTCAATCAATGAGTTGATGGTGCCTAACACACGCTGTTGAAGCTCCTGGCGACCGGTATCATTGGAAGCAAATATGATGCGGGAGATGACATCTTCACCGCGGGCAATCTGATCATTATACTCGGCAACCTGCGCTTTCACTTCGCCGGTAGCAAGGTCAGTCAACCAACAGGTGACCGTGGTGGTGCCAATATCAATAGCAACACCCCACAGAGGATCATATTCAGCCTGGTGACCAGGCAGGAGAGCTATCAGGCGTTCGGACTTGCGATTGCCATCCAGCTCAATCTGGGCATCGAGGATGGCTGTGACCAGCCAGTCACCCTGGCGGAGGATGGATCCAAGTTTTTGGAGCAGGGGTAGAGAGATTTGGAGATTCTCAACCCTGGTCTGCTGGCGTAAAGCAGTTTGGAGACGACTCAAGTCATCCGTCTGGTCATCCAGGCGGGGTGGGGACAGGGTGAGCAACCAGCGACGAAGGGATTGGTGATACCCAGGGTCATAATCTGTGGGGACCGGGATCTCCAGGGCAGTACGATCAGATGTGAGGCGGCGCTCGATCTTTTCCTGAGGAGGAACAGAGACCCACAGGTCGCCTTCAACCACTGACTGACAGGCGAGGGCAAATCCCCTGGCAATGTCGTCCGGGGAAAGCCGGAGTGAGCTGCGCCTGCGGACCTCCCCGGATGTGACCTGAACAGCACAGCGCCCACAGCGACCTTGACCGCCACACGGTTGGGCAATCTCAACGCCCGCCAGGCGCGCGGCTTCACTCAGCAGCGTGCCGGTGGGGACACACACTGCCTGGCGGGCAATATCGAATGTAACCGTATGTTCGGTCATCCAATCCAGCGAATTAATGGTTACAGAGCTTGTTTCATGAAACCGGGCAGATCGACAGCTTCGCGTGGGCCAACCCGGATTTCCCAATCGGGTAATTCTGCTTCCAACTCACCGGAGAGGACGGCCACATGACCAGGCAGAACCAGGCGTTTACGGCTGACTTTATCGGCGACGTTGAAGGCCTTGACTGCCTTGGCAATCCTTTCGGCGTCAAACTTCCCTGCCGCCCAGGCGGTGAGAACACTCATGCCCTCGGCATCCGTAACCAGCAGCCAGGCAGGAAGCCCCGAACCTTCAACTTCATTCGCAACGCTGAAGTAGGTGATGCTGAAGTTGGTAGTGACCAATACCGGATCTGTCGGCTTGGGAGCATTGATCTCGTAAATCCCCGGCTGAACCTGGATCGGTTTTTGGGGGTCGGTGTAGATGTTCTGGCGCAGCACCAACAGGGGGTAAGCCATGGATGGCGTGAACGTATCCAGTACGATAAATCCGGCATACTTGGCGAGTGCCTGCGCGGCGGCAATAGCTTCCAACCCTGATTCGGCTGCATCACCGGGGAAGGCGATAACCGGATACCCGAGAGAGCGGAAGTTCTTTTTCACAGCAAGGCGACGGATTTGAGTCCCAAGAGCCAGGCCAGTGCCAAGTTCGCGTCCACCAGGATCGAGAACCAAGTCTTCCACCCCTTTGGCCTTGATCTTTTCGGTCAGGTCGGCCATGGTATCCAGATCAGACGCCAGAACGCCCAGGGGAGCCTTATATTTTACAGCCAGATCGATAAATGCATCCAGATTCGATGCATCTGCGCCATAGATCAGTGGGATTTCGTTGGAGAGAACACTGAGTCCGGCAGCCATGATGGCGGGATCACGGCTCATCAATATGAGAGGGCGTTTACTAACTGAACGGACTGCCGAGACAGCTGCAGCAAAGGCTTGAGGATTGCCGGCGCGGGAAGCCACACCGAAACCATCCAGGGTCAGATCCATACCGACATAGTTAACTGCATAGCTATCGGCGGCTTTGACCTTCGCCTGGACATCGTCGAGCGGTGTATCATCGTAGATGCGGATGAACATGCCCGGTTTGTTATAAAATGTCTTGTCATGCCTAAAGAGTACCACTTCATTGCCCGCTTTGACTTCAAAGCCATTTGCCTTGAGGGTGACAAGGCGGATGGGCGGGGCAGCCGACTCGGCCAGCTGAGTTTTGGATGTCTCGCTGACGTAGGGGCAGGCAGACAGTTCGACCTGCTTTGCAGCCAGTTTCATGGCAAAGGCCAGGCAGGTGGGGAAACCACACTCTTTACAGTTGGTTTGCGGAAGTAACTTGTAGATTTGAATGCCACTAAGAGCCATAGGATGATCTCCTGAATGTCTGCGTATCAAGCGGCTGGCGTGTTGGCCAGATCCGCAATGGCAAGCTTGACCCGCCGCAGGCTTTCGGGGTGGCGGAGTACAATGATATCCGCACCGGCTTCGATCAATGCGAGGGCGGTGAGGGTTTCCCAATGGATGGAGCGTTCAGCCCAGTCTCCCCAGGCGGCAGGCACGCCCAGCTCAACCTTGGCTTCTTTGGTCTTCCAGGCTTCGAAGCCAGGGGTTACCAACATGGGTAATTGGGTCATGCTATCGCCTTGCAAGGCAGCCAGACGCAGGCGTTCCATGGCGGAGTATCCATACTCAATGCCATAGCCCAAAGCGCCGGTGGTTGGATCCATCAGGATGCGATCAAGGGGCATACCCATATCACTGATCAGGATGTTGAGCTGTTTTGCCAGGTTCACATCCATCGGAGTGCGGGCATTGACCAGGTGGCCATTGGCCATGGAGGCAGCGACAATGGTACGGTAGTTCTTATCCTCGCAGATGCCTAGGACAAGCCGCTCACCCTTGGTGGCTTCAGCAATCGGAACGAGCAAGTTATTATCCGCCTCTGTTTGACCGGGGCCGAAAACAATGAGGGGCAATCCAGTGGCAGCCAGGACTGCCTTGACGGTTTGGACGGCTGCCTCGGGGGAGGTTGGAGTGCCCGTGCTGTCATTCAGGCTAAGACCAAGCTGGATCAGGTCAGCCCCAGCATCCTCGGCTGCTTTCGCCCATTGAGCTGGATCCTTTGTAGCCTCGCCCCAGGTTTGCAAGAGCAGGGACGACCAGTCTTCGGGGCGGCGATCGCGAATTTCGATGGCAACAACCGGTTTATTAGGCATTGGCTGTTCGAAATTGAGGAAGGGTAACGCTTTTTCACCACCCACGGTAACGGTGGTTTTCCGCGTCCCCCCTTGGGCAACCGTAGCGCCCAGGGTAACGGCTCGGACAGTACCAGGCCAGGTGTCTTTTGGTATCTCTACAGGCATATTCGCTCTCCTTAGGGTTAGAACATAGATTCCATCGACGAGCACCGGGTGAGCATGTTCTTCCATCCAAACTAACAGCTCGTCGACAGCGGTCACGTTGCGTTCGTCAGCAATTTTTTCGATCAGGTCGGGGTCGCCTTCACGAATTGCGACGGCTTTGAATTCTTCAGCCATCATATCTTTAAGCACGCTGCTCATCCAGACGACTCGCTTGAAGCCACCATCGGCAGAGATGAACTTGGGGCTGGTGAGGTAATATTTCCCAACACCCATAACGCCTGGGGTCTGTAAACCACCACCGGCGATGCCAGCCAGGGTGCTGAAGGTCATGCCCGCCGGGGTCATGCTGGGATCTTCGCGGGAAACAACCATCACTCCGTTGGCTTCAGGGATAAGCATGACAATGCACTCGAAGCAGCCACAGGCGGTCATGGGATTTTCCATGATGGAGTACATGGAGACATCGTTGACCTGTCCATGTGAGCCTACTTTGGCGTAATCATTGGTGCCGGTCCAATACCCCTTGGCAGGATCAATGACCTTGCCTAGCTTGATGGGCTGATTGGGACCGGTAGGGTTGATGCTAAAGGAAGCTTTGCAGTCCAGCCAGTTGTAAGCACCGCATAGGCCGAGGCGCTCGGGGCTAACGACGCAGACATGGTTAGGGGCAAAGGATTGGCATAAGGTACAGGAATAGAACTCTTCTACCTTGTCATCAGTCAAGTCAGCCAGGCGTTTGTTGCGGAAATCGTACGCGGTTCGAGCCTTGGTCAGCCATTCTTCGACCTGTGGTAGATCAGTGTAGATGGTAACCTGGACTTTGTCTACGATGGCGCCGAAATCGGCGTGGAAGCGGGCATGCAGGATCTTACCAAAGTGCTCTAGGTTGAAACCTTTGTCGGCGGCGGCGTTTGAAATGCGAATCCAGGCGATATCACGTTGGCCTATGTGCTGGATGCCTGAAGCGCCGTTGACGAAGTAGTGGATCTGGCGCTCGAGGACGGGTTCGAAGTCTTGCTGCATCTGGCGACCAGCAACCTTGACTACGATGGCCATATCCATGTAGCCCTGGGACGGGATGGTATCAAGGCCGGGGCCTACCACTTCAACTTTGCCGTCGACAACATCTTCGAGTGGAGCCATAGAGAGGTATTCAAAGCAGCGGGCATGCTTACCGCCAAATTCGATGCGCATGTCATTGCGACGGACAACCTCACCTTCGAAGGCGGAGCCGTAAGGAACAGGGACCGGTACTTCGGTCATCTTGATCTTAACCCCGCGTACCTCGATGCACTTTTGCACAAGACGCTCGGCTTTTTCCAGATCATCCTTGCCATCGATTTCTTCAAACGGCAGGCTGACCACGTGTTCGTAAGTGGTGACGCCGGTGGGGAGAATCTCGGGGATGACGGTATCAGCAATAACGGGGAAGCCAAAGTTGATCGCGCCAGCAGCAGCAGCGTACTTGAGATCATCTACTTCGCCGAGCGCCAGGACGAAGGCAAAGACGCGCTCGCGGTTGTACAACAGGATTTCCCGCGCCTGGCCGGCTTTCAAGCCACCAAAGGTGAGGGCGGAGCGAGTAGCAAAGCCCAGGGCGTAGATGGCTGAGATCGTATCGGTGCCAAAGGGGACGGTATAGGTATCGTATCCCAGCTCCACACCTTCTTCCTGAAGCTGGTGGATGATGCTGCGCCCGTTGACATTGCCGGATAGGAAGGTAAGGATGTTGCGTTTTTGCAGCTCACGGACGATTTGGACGGCGACTTGATTGTTTTTGGCTGCACCGACGATGGCTGCAAAGCCGGGCATGCGCCCGTCGACCAACTGAATGCCCCAGGCGCGCAGACGGATATCATCAATGGGGCCGTTGAGGTGACCATGACCATTGGCTCCTCCATAGGCTGTGCTGCCGGCAAGGGAAATCCCCTCCATTGGCTCTGGCTGCAACCCGTAGACGAAACGGACAGCCTCAATCGTCTCCGCAGCAAGCAGGGTGGCCATGCCGCTGTCAAGAGTTTCTCCAAGATAGGGTGTCCAGCGTCTCTGGGATGGAACCGGGTGAAGCAGTTCTCGGGCATGGTCAAGCACAATGGGGAGTTGGCCTAGCTTTTCGATCTGTATGCCGGTCATGCCATTAATAAGCGGGAGGAAGTAAGCGGTATTGGGGAAAGTAACCAGGGTTTCCGGGCCTTTTTCAGTTAGCGCTTTGTGCAGCATCAGCTCGGCTTCGGTGACCAGGGCGTTGGCGCCACGGATGGCGCGGGTAGCGATATAACGTGACATAGTTTGACCTCTCGATCTTCTTTGCGGTCTAGTCGGCTGCTACGCCGTAGATCTTCTTGCGGCGCTCGGCCAGAGGCTGGCTTTCCAGCTCCAGCATGCGGGCATCACCACTGCGGCCGAAGCGGGTGGATTCGTAAACGGGCAGACCAAGGGCAGCGCGCTTCTTATCGATGTGCTCGAGGGTGAGGCGGATCATCTCAGCGGGATCAGGGATGAATTCCAGCTTGCCGCCGTATAATTTTTCCCAACCTCCCGAGCCGATATAACGAAGGACGATATCACTATCGGAAACCCGGTCAGGCATGCCACCGACAGGGGAAGCACCGCCAAAGATGACATAGGCGCCTGAGGCCACACAATAGGTGGCGATGGATAAGGCCTTCTCACTCATCCATTCTGGAGCCAACCCAACCGCTGGGATTTGATCGATATCATCGCCCAGACCGCCTTCTTCCACCATCTGGGTAAGGACGGTAAGGATGCGGGTGTTATCTACACAGGAGCCCATGTGCAGGATGGGTGGAATACCAATGGTTTCACAGATTTCGCGTAAACCCGGGCCGACTTTTTCCAGACCTGCTTCACCCAACATGAGCCCAAGCTTGGCTGCAGCGATGGCACCGCAGCCGGTCTCTACAATCAACACATCTTGTTTGAGCAATTCCATAGCAACATGGTTGTGGAGATAATCCTGTTTGCTGCGGGGATTGTTGCAGCCTACGATGGCGGCAACACCACGGATACGACCAGACATGATGGCGTCATTGAGAGGGCGGAAGGAGGCACGGTAGCTGCCGCCAAGCATGTAGTTGATATACTCGTGGGAGAAGCCAGGGATCAGTTCTTCGCGAATATCGGGGATTTGGATTTTACCGCGATTTTTGTAGTTATCGATCGCCGTGCGCAGGATCTGCTTGGCGATGGTCATCGCTTTGTGCTCGTCGAATTCAATGTGGGTAGCGCCCTTGATGCGCACCTTGGGAGAGGTGGTGATGATCATGGTGTGGAAATTGGTTGCCAGATCAACCAGCGCCTGCATGATGCATTGAACGTCGACGACCATGGCCTCAACTGCACCGGTAAGGATAGCCAGTTCTTGATGGAGGAAATTGCCGGCTGCGGGAATGCCCTGGCGCATGAGGATCTCGTTAGCGGTGCAGCAGATGCCAGAGAGGTTGATGCCTTTGGCGCCGGCAGCACGGGCGTATTCGATGATATCCGGCATCTGAGACGCTGCCACGATCATCTGGCTGAGGGTGGGTTCATGGCCGTGGACAACCACATTGACCATGTCATCCTTGAGAACGCCCAGGTTGGCCTGCCCGAGGATGGGGGCTGGAGTACCAAAGAGGATATCGGAAACATCAGTAGCAATCAAACTACCACCCCAGCCATCAGAGAGGGCAGTACGAACAGCATGTTGGAGGATGTGTGTGGCATCTTGATCGTCGCCGATGTGCGTTCGATGCATGGATTCGACCACTTCGCGGTCAACGCCACGGGGCATAACACCTGTATCACGCCATAGCTTTTGACGCTTCGCCGGGGCGCGTTTGGTACACACAATCTCCCCTTTTTGCTGGCCAAATTGGGATATGTATAGATCTCCCAAATCGTTAGCAATCTCTTTGGGGGAGCGTCCTTCGATGGGAATGTCGTATATTGCAGCAATGTTGCGCAGCTTAGCGACATCCCGAATCACATAGCCTTCTGTTTCATCATTCGCTACGGCTTTGAGGGTGAAAGCCATATCTCGACCGTGGTCCGAATGGGCGGCAGCGCCAGCAGAGATGGCGCGCACCAGGTTGCGGGCTTGGATGGTGTCTATTGTGGCACCGCAAACACCAACTTGCCCATCTTTGGTCAGGCGACAAGGGCCCATGCCGCATTGTTTGCAGCACATACCCGCACCGCCGATGTTACAGGGGGCCATATCCTCGGCGCGTTTAAAAGCTGTGCTGATGCCCATTTCATCGGCGCGGATAAGCATTTCTTGTGCTGCGGGATCAGAACTACGTTCTTCTTGTGTACGTTTACCAGCCATCTCATTCCTCCATCGGTTTAGAAATCACACCCATACCAGGACAGGGCCATAAAGGACGGCCCAAATATGACACATTTTGTGCAAAACTGACCTGTAAGCGGGTTTGTTCGTAGGCAGCCGTGTGCCGGAAATATGGCTTTAATCCAGCCGCGGCATGATAAGCAGTGGCACCGGATTCAATGGGCAAGGTCCATTCGCCCAGGTAGCCGGCCTGGTCTAACTTCATGGCGATTTCCAGATCATTAATCTGTTCGGGGTCATAGGTAACATCTACAACCTGGAATGCGCTACTGGCATCGACATTGATCACACCAGGTAGTGCAAGTAAAATCCGCCGGACTTCGATAACATGATGGTCTCCATACAAGGCGGGTGTATCGAATGAGACTGATTTCATGGTGCCTCCTTTGGCAATTTTTAGACTCGTTCTAACGAGATACGCCTGTGAATATGGTCAGATTCTTAGACAATGCGGGATTTGCCTCCTGTGAATATCATCTCGCTGGCTGCTTAGAATTGTTCTTCGGAATCGCGCAGCCTAAGGATCAAATGGGCAACATCCCGAAGGTCACCATCGGGCAGCATGAAGTAATCAGCATAGATGCAGCGGGTTTCAAAGCCCAGGCTTTGGAAAGCGCGAATGATGTGATTTTGGTCACTGACGATCTCTGCTTCGAGTATAAACAGGTTATGTCGTTTGGCGAGCTCGGTCAGTCCCTGTAAAAGCCGGCTGCCAACACCACGCCGGCGGAAATCTTTCGATAGGAATATGCGCACTTCTCCGCGGTGGCGGTCTGGGCCAGAATGGAAATGCAGTGTGGCGGAACCGACGATGCGGCTGCCAAAGACCGCTACCAGGGGGAATACTTTGGCGTAGTCAAGGTGGTCAATCCAATCATGGATGAGCTGCGGATCTTTTACATTGTCGCGCATGTAGCGCAGATCATCTGCGGAGACTGGAGCGTAAAGGTCCAGCAATGCCTGACGGTCTTCTGGAGTGAGGGGGCGAAGGAGGATCCTGGCCCCGTCTTTCAGGGTGAATACCTGGCGATAGATCAGGTCTTCTTTTGTCACCATGCTATACGCTCCTTTCTACCCAGGGAGACGGCTTAGTTTTCGTGTTTTGTAATTTCAGGATTGAGCGGAGGCTAGCTGCACCCGCATAGCCATAATCCGTTCCTTCAGCGTTTTAATAACTGCCAGGAGCAGTTTGTTGGACAGGTCAATATCTTCGGCCATGAGCTTGCGCAGCTCACCTGCATCAATTTCGATCAGGCGGCAGTTGACTGGAGTGCGAGCGGATGCGTTCATTTCGTAGGGCTCGATGATTGAGCTAGTGCCAAACACTTCTCCGGGATTGATTTCGCCGACAAAAAAGTTTTTGGTTGTGGTCGGGTGATACTCTTCCTGGGAGCGATAATATAAATCGACACTACCTTCAAGGAGAAGGAACACGCGGTTAGCCTGGTCGCACTCTTCAAAGATTGTGGCGTCTTTCTGGTATGCAGTTTCTTGGGCAGACATGGCGACAGCTTTAAGCTGGCTATCAGTCAGGCCTGCGAAGAAAGGATAGCGTCTTAAGATTTCGGTAGAGCTCATGGAATGCCTCCTTAGTTTGCCGGACGGGTCAATACTGCAGAATCAACGGGTTGAGTTTGGATGAGCTCCAGAACCCGTTGGACTGCAATGGGCACTGCAGCTGAAACGGGCGGGGAAAGCTCTTCAGAGAAATCAAAGATATTTTGGGATTCAATGACAACCAGTTCGATAATTGATGGCAAATGTGCCCCCAATCGGCGCCCCATTTTCAGGGCGTCCTGGATGGTAAAATCGTGGGGTGATCCCAAATGCCCGATGTCCCGATCGGGTAGATGCTCTATATTCAAGGATAGAACCGTGCCGATTGGGTGTTGATGGGTGACAATGGCATCAATCAGGAGCGCCCGATCGTAGCCGACCAGGCGTTCCATTAAGCTGATCCCACCAATAGCAAGGAAATCAATTTCTACCCCGGCAGGCAAGTCAGGATGGTTTTGCACTGACTCAGCAATCCGCCAACCGACACCATCATCACCCAGAATAGGATTTCCCAGTCCAATAACGAGTATATTCACCAATCAGCCTTCGTTATAAGCAGGTGAAGGTTCCAGATATCCTGGAACCTTCACCCTTTGGATCTAGCACTGCTGTTTGAGTACTTCAACCAATTTACCGGCAGCGTTGTGGATGGTCACTTCAAGCGGCATTTGACCGGGTAAGCTGTGGGTAGCGCACCCGAAGCAGGGGTCATAAGCACGGAAGGCCATCTCAACCATGTTTAGTAAACCTTCATTGACCACACCATTTTTGATCAGGGCACGGGCGGCCTTATTGGTGGACATCTGTAGGGCAGCATAGTTGTTGGTGGTGCCAACGATCAAATTGACGCGGGTGGAGACGCCACGCTCATCCGTCCAGTAATGGTGGGTGAGGGTGCCGCGGGGGGCCTCAACGATGCCGACGCCTTCGGTTGGTTTATCGGTGGGGATGGTGCGGTAGTTGTCACTGGTGATCTCGGGATCGGTAACCAGTTCGACCCAACGTTCGGCAGCGTAAAGGAGCTCGATCAGGCGCGCCCAGTGGATTGCCAGGCGCTGGTGGACGGGTTTACCGCCAAGGGTGCTGTAGAACTTCTCGTACTCAGCCTGAGCCAGTGGGGTTGCCATACCATCAGCGGCATTCAGGCGGGAGAGCGGTGTCGCCATGTAAACGCCGGAGTCATTGCCGTCCACAAAGCCTTTCCAGCCGACCTTTTTGAGGTAGGGGAACTTGAGATAGGTCCAAGGTTCGACACGTTCAGCAATCCACTCGGTGTATTCGTTGGGGGCGTATTTACCCAGGCGCTTACCATCCGGATCGACCACACTGACCTTGCCATCGTAGAAGTTGACCTTATTATTGTCATCCACCATGCCGATATAGTGGGTGCGGTGGGTGTAGATATCGCCGAGGATCAAATCCAGATAGGTTTTATTGCCGAGGACAATATCGCCGAAGAGCTTCAGGGAGAACTGGGCGAATTCGATTGCCCAACGGCCCATTTTTTCGATTTCATCGCGTTGCTCTGCGGTGATGCCCTTGGTGAGACCACCGGGGATGGAGGTGCAGGGGTGAACCTTACGCCCGCCGATCATTTCGACGGTGGCATGACCGAACTTGCGCATCTGGATCACCTGACCACCGATTTCGAGGCCGACTTTGTGGATGATGCCGAGGATATTACGCTCGGCAATCGGTGCAGTGGGGCCGATGACGAAGTCAGGACCAGCCAGGGCGTAGAAGTGGGTGGTGTGATCGGTGCAGTAGAAAGCGCTGTAGAGCAGCTCGCGCAGCATCTTGGCGGTGCGGGGCGGATCGACGTGGTAGACAGCATCGACAGCCTTGGCGCCAGCCATGTGGTGTGCCTCAGGGCAGACGCCGCAGATGCGGTTGGTGAGGATGGGGATTTCTTCTACCTGGCGACCAACGCAGAAGCGCTCGAACCCGCGCAGCTCGGGGATCTGGAAGTAGCTGTTGGCGACATTGCCTTGGTCATCAAGGAAGATGTCGATTTTACCGTGTCCTTCCAACCGGGTAATGGGATCGATAGATATTCTTTGCATGTGATACCTCCTAAATCCTCCGCGGCCTAGCCTGACCAGGCTTGTTTGCTGAATCGCAGAAGCGAGCCAGCCATGTTGAAGCGGTAGAACTGCCCGGCGGGGTCGGGGATGCCCTCCAGGATGCGCTCAATCTCATCCGGATCGTTGCTGTCAATCACCGAGGCGACGGCGGTCATCAGCCGGGCGCCGTAATCCAATGCGCCCTCTGCGGGGCCATAACAGCCGATGCAAGGTGAGCCAGCCTTGGGGCAGAGGGCTCCGCAACCGTCGCGGGTGGCAGGCCCACTGCAGAGCACGCCCTGCTCGAGGATGCAGATTTCAGCATCGATCATGATGTTTTGAATGCGATCGAACTTCTTGATCTTCTTGACATCGCGCTTACGTTCACACTCATCACACACGGTCGAATGACCAGCGCCGATGACCGAGCCAGAGGGCGGGAGCTGGGCATTGCCTTGCAGCACCTGGATAACCAGGTCAATCACGGCGGCAATCTGGTGGGATTCGGGCGGGCAGCCTGGCATGTAGTAATCTACCGGGACCACCTGGTCGAGAGTGCGGACTGCCGGGTAGATGGTGGGGATGTGCAATTCGCCTTCGGGAGCCTGCCAGGTAGTCTGCGGGCGGATGTTATCCGGATTTTCGGTGCTGATCGTAGTGTAAGGCGGTATCCATCGATCTCTTTTACGCTGGACAGGTTTGCCAGGGCGGGCATACAGCCTTCGTTGGCGCAGGAGCCGAATGCCACCAGGAGCTTGGACTTGCGGCGCAGTAACTTGGCGATGTGCTCGTTCTCGTCGTTGCGGATGGCGCCATTGAACAAGGTGAGCAGGATGGAGCCATCTTCCATGGCTTCCACATCCTTGTACTTGGCGTCCATGGCAACGGGCCAGAAGACGACCTCGAAGTTGGCGTCCACATCCAGGATCTTCTCATGGATATTGAGAACGGCAATCTCGCAGCCACCGCATGAGGCAGCCCAGTACATGGCGAATTTTGGTTTTCCATTGGTGGTCATGCAGACACCTCCTCCACGACCATGTGTTCCGGAATGGCAAACATGTTCTCAATGCCATCCCCGCTGGTGGGCCAGTTCAGCGGTCCAAGAGCGCGTACCTGTTCAACGAAGGAGTTGACATGTTCGGTGAAGAGCGCGCCTTCAGCGGCGCTGGCCCAGACCAGTTTGAGCCGTTCGGGCTCGATACCCAGCTGAGCAAGGGTCTTGCGCAGCAGAATGAAGCGGCGAAGGGCTTTGTAGTTCTGTTCGACGTAGTGGCAGTCGCCCGGGTGGCAGCCAGTGATCATCACACCGTCTGCGCCGCCGGCTAAGGCTTTGATGACGAAGGTGGGATCCAGGCGGCCTGAACACATCAGGCGGATAAGACGGATGTTGGGGGCGTATTTCATCCTGGCCGTGCCAGCCATATCCGCGGCGCGGTAGCTGCACCAGTTACAGGTGAAACCAATGATGACGGGTTCAAATTGCTCGCTCATAGTTTTCTCCGTTTACGCTGGAACAGCTTCAATGCGCTTGACATTGGCAAACAGCAAGCCGTCCAGCTGGGCCAGGATTTGTGCATCGCTGAAGCCTGTGCCGCTGATGGCGCCAGCCGGGCAGGCGGCAACACAGGTGCCGCAACCCTGGCAAAGGGCGGGGTTGACTTCAGACACCATACGGTCTTCGTGGAAGAGGATGGCATTGAAGGGACACAGGTTGTTACAGATACGGCAGCCGGAGCAGATTTCCTGGTTGACGGTGGCGCGCACCGGTTCCATGGCAATCTCTTTCTGCTGGATCTTACCTAAAATGCGAGCAGCAGCGGCAGCACCCTGGGAAACGCTAGCAGGGATATCCTTGGGGCCCTGGGCACAACCGGCAATATAGACGCCTTCAGTCATGGTGGCGACGGGATCCAGCTTGGGGTGGCGCTCGATCAACCAGCCGTCGGCGCTGCAGGAAAGACCGAACAAGCGGGCAGTATCTTTGTGCCCTGCCCGAGGCTCTAGACCTGCAGAGAGGATGACCATGTCCAGGGGGATACGCACTTGCTTACCCACCAGGGTGTCTTCGACCTGGACGATGAGCTTGCCTTCTTCGCCTGGGTTGCGGGCAGCATCGGTGATCTCTGCAACCCGGCCACGGATGAAGTGGGTGCCTTCCTGCAGCACGCGCTGGTAGAACTCGTCGTAAGATTTGGCCGGCGTGCGCATGTCGATGTAGAAGTTGTACACTTCTGCGCCGGTGCGTTCTTCAACCAGATGGGCGAACTTGAGGCTCTGCATACAGCAGATGCTGGAGCAGTAGTTGTTATAGTTCTTGTCACGGCTGCCCACACAGTGCACAACCCCAACGGCCTTGGGAACAGTAACCCCATCGCGCAGGACGATCTTGCCACCCGTTGGACCAGCAGCGTTAGAAAGCCGCTCAAATTCCAGGCTGGTGAAGACATTGGCCAGGCGCCCGTAGCCATACTGTGGGATGCGGCGAGCATCGAACAGGTCATAGCCAGTGGCAAGGATGATCTGACCGACGTCCACCTGGATGATCTCTTCTTCCTGGGTGAAGTCGATGGCGTTGGTGGGGCAGAACTTCTCACAGGCCCGGCAGGTGCCCTTTTGGAAGTAAGTGCAGTTCTCGCGGTCGATCACCGGATAATTGGGCACAGCCTGGGGGAAGGGTGTATAGACTGCCTTACGAGTGCCGAGGCCGGCCTCGAAAATGTCGTCGATCACCTTCTTGGGGCATTTTTCCTGGCAGATGCCACAGCCCGTGCACAAGTCGGTATTAACATAGCGAGGTTTTTGCCGGATGGCTACCTGGAAGCTACCCACATACCCATCCACGCGAATGACTTCAGCCCAGGTTAAGAGCTTTATATTGGGATGGTTGCCAGCATCGACCATTTTTGGGGTGAGGATGCAGGCAGAGCAATCCAGGGTGGGGAAGGTCTTGTCGAATTGGGCCATGTGCCCGCCGATGGAGGGTTCGCGCTCGACCAGGATAACCGGGCACCCGGCATCGGCGATTTCCAGGGCAGCCTGGATGCCGGCGATACCCCCACCGACGATCAATGTGGCAGGGTTGATCGGGACCCTGAGCGGTTCGAGGGCTTCGTTCCAGATGACGCGCTCGACGCCGCCGGAGACGATGGCTTTCGATTTTTCAGTAGCAACAGCTTTATCGGTGTGCACCCAAGAGACTTGCTCGCGGATGGAGACCAGCTCGCATAAGTAGGGATTCAGGCCGGCATTCTTGCAGGCGTTGCGGAAGGTCTTCTCGTGGAGGTGGGGAGAGCAGGCAGCTACAACAACCCGGGTGAGGCCCAGCTCTTTGATATCTTTCTCGATCAGCTCTTGCCCAAGACTGGAACACATGAATTTGTAATCGCGGCCAACAACCACGCCGCGGTGTTCCAATTGGGAGGCGGCCCACTTGGCAACATCTTCAACATCGACAGTTCCGGCGATATTGGTGCCGCAGTGACAGACATATACACCAATTTTTTCCTGGCTCATGGCTACTTCTCCTCCTGCATGTGGGGCATGGGTAAGGCCTCTTTGGCAGGTTTCTTTTTCGGCGTCTCGGGTTCGGGGACTTCTACACCGATCTTGGCCAATGCCGGGCGGGCATCAATAAATTCTTTGCCAATCCCCAACTCGGCTGCTGGAATGTCAAAAGCCAGGCCCATCATCTGGGTGAAATACAGAATCGGGATGTGATAATTGGTCTTAAAGAATTTATTGACGTCGTTTTGATACGCATCCAGGTTAAGCTGGCACATCGGGCACAGCGTGACGATGGCATCTGCCTGGTTGTCGGCGGCGTTTTGCAACAGCTGTCGGATCAACTCCAGGCCGGTGGATTGGGAGATCTGGGTCATGTGACCACCGCAGCAGTGAGCCTTCATCGGGTAATCAACGACGGTTGCGCCCAAGGTTTTCATCAACTTATCCAGGGTGGTGGGGTATTCGGCATCATCAAAGACGCCCTGGAAAGCCGGACGGACAATAAGACAGCCGTAGTACGGGGCGATGCGCAGACCTTTGAGCGGTTTCGTGACTTTCTCGGCGATGGCATCGTAGCCAATATCGTTGACGACGATATCTAATCAGATGGCGGACGCGCAAGTGACCGGCATCATAGTGCATACCGCCAGCAGCCAGAGCGGTGTTCACTTTCTGGTTCAAGGCGGGAGAATCGGCAAGGTACTGGGCTGCCTTGCTGAGATTTAGGAAACAGGCGCTGCAAGGAGCTACTACCTGACCGTTGTTGTCCTGCTTCTCAGCGATAGCTAGATTGCGTGCAACCAGGGAATAGGCAGCGGTCAGATTGAGGGCGATATATTCGGTGGCACCGCAGCAATTCCAATCGTCGATCTCCACAAACTCAACCCCAAAGGGTTTGGTGGCGGCCATGGCAGACTGGTGGTATGCAATGGCGTTCTTCTCTAATGAGCAGCCGGGGTAATAACCGTATTTCATGCCGCACCTTCCAATTCTTTGGCTTTGGCAAGGATGGCTTTGAGCTGGTCAATGTCTTTAATCCGCTTGGGAGTTAGATCCATGCGGCGCTTACTCATCAAGCCTAGACCCATCGGAGCCATACTGGGCATATTCCAGAAGTGATGCTTGAGGTGATACCAGGTGGCCAACCCGAGCTCAAAGCTGCGTCCATAATTTTCCACAAAATTGATAAAATCCTGGGAAAAACCTGGTGCGTCTTTTGCTGCGGAATCGCGATAAAGTCCTGCTGCGACTGATTTCCGCTTGAGGGTGTACATGATATCGGTGATATGAATTTCCTGGGGGCAGCGCACCATGCAGTAGTAGCATGAGACGCAGAACCAGGGCGTATTGCTGCGCAATACCTGTTCTTTCATGCCAGCCGAGATCATGGCAAACAGGGCGCGGGGTGTGTGATCCATGTCTGGGGCAGAGGGGCATGATCCTCCACAGGTACCACACTGGATACACACTGCCATGTTTTCTTCGCCTGGGGTGGACGCGACGACCTCATCAAAGAATGTTGGCACGCGTGCTTTGGTGGTGGCTGTCGTCATAGAAACCTCCTAACTGAATTGGGATTGCCGGGTTGACCGGTTGTGCATGTATATGATACCTGGAAAGACAGATCTCGTCATGACCGATGATTACCTGTATATAGGAGGAAAGTACCATTAAACGAATGCCAATTGTTATATTATGTGCGATGGTTCACAACCATACTAGTGGAAAATAACATGCATAAAAAGTGATAATTGTCAGGTAAAGAAGACACTGAAAAATTGGTTGAGTAACCTCCCATATGGAGTAAAATATTCATCAAAGGCTGGATGGGAAAAGCAAAATATTCGAATTAAAGAGAAACGAACGAAACGAATGATGGGATGGGAAGAAACAAACGAACAGCGAAGAACAGGAAGAGCGGGGTAGGTGAGAAGGAAGAGGATGGGAGTAAGGGATGAGCAAGGCCATGTTGGTAAGGATTATATAAGGGATAGGGATATTCAGTCAAGCGAATACGAGATGAAGTGGAGATTAGCAGGCAAACCAAGGTGTGAGGAAGACTGCGATGAGAGAAGACGGGAAAGTATTGCGCATTGGCGTAGCATGTGATCATGGTGGATATCCGTTGAAGCAAACTGTGCTTGACGTGATTGCAGGGTCAGGATATGAGGCGCTTGATCTTGGCACGGATAGCACAAACAGTGTGGATTACCCAGATTTTGCGTTTAAATTAGGACGGGTTCTGCAAAACGGTGAGGCAGATCGGGGAATCTTGTTATGCGGGTCAGGGGTAGGGGCGTGTATTGCTGCCAATAAGATGCGCGGTATTTACGCCGGCGTGTGCCATGACACCTATTCAGCGCACCAGGGTGTAGAACATGACCGAATGAATGTGCTGTGTTTAGGGGCGCGCATCATCGGAGCGGAGCTAGCACGCGAACTGGTATTAGCGTTCTTAGGAGCTGAGTTTATGCCGGATGAACGGCATATCCGACGGATCGAAAAAGTGCGGAAAATCGAGCGCGAGGGTGGATTGGGTTAATCCTTAGTCCCTTCCTTATGCTGGCGGACCAATTCGCGACGTAAAATCTTACCAACCGTGGTACGGGGCAATTCATCACGGAATTCGACCAGGGTGGGAACTTTATAATTAACCAACTGCTGACGGCAAAATTCCTGGATCTCTTCAGCGGAGATTGTCTCACCGGGTCTCACTACCACCCAGGCTTTAACTAATTCACTGCCCTGGTCATCCATTACCCCGGCGACACCCACCTCCTTAACCTTTGGGTGGGCGGAGATAGCCTGCTCTACTTCGCGCGGCCAAACCTGAAAACCACCAGGCTTGATCACTTCCTTTTTTCGATCCACAAGATAGAAATAACCATCCGCATCCATACGAGCAATATCGCCGGTGTATAACCAACCATCACGTAAGGCGATACGTGTCTCTTCCGGAAGCTGGTGATAGCCTTTCATCACCTGTGGTCCGCGCAAGATGAGCTCACCGATTTCTCCGACCGGCAGTGGCGAGATGCCATCCTCCAGGCTGACGATGCAGCAATCTACATCGGGGAGGGGTAAACCGATAGAGCCGGTACGGTTTTCGCCCAGCATGGGGTTGCAGTGGGTAGCAGTGGGTGCCTCTGATAGACCATAGCCCTCGCATACTTTACCACCGGTCAAGGCTTCAAAACGTTCTTTGGTTTCACGCATCAGCGGCGCAGAACCGGAGATACAGGCTTTGATCGAGGTGAGATCGTATTTTCCTGCCTGGGCATCGGGGTGTCCGTTGAGGGCATTAAATAAATTGGGTACACCGTGAAATACGGTGGCTTTATATTCCTGGATCGAGCGCATGATGTTCAGGAATATTCCGCGGATCATGGATCAGCACCATCGCAGCACCAAGCTGAATGGCATATAACATGCCGCACACCATACCGTAGACATGGAATAATGGGATTGCCATCAATACAGTTTCTTCACCAGCATAAGTATTCACCAGCCAATGGCGCATCTGGCAGGCATTAGCAACCAGATTACGATGAGTGGCAATGGCAGCTTTAGCAATGCCAGTGGTACCCCCACTATACTGAAATAAGGCACTATCATCCGGATTTATTAACACTTTGGGTTTGGCACTGGCTGGCGTTTGGTCAATCAGATCTTTGAGCCAACCATCGCGTGATGCATAGGGTTTCGTTTCGGGTTGGTACTCCGCTTTATTAATCCGATCCTGGGAAGATAAGTCTTGAGAAAAGCACTCGTTGATGTCCGTCAGAATAATCGACATAAGTGATGTAGTAGACTGCAACCCTTTGAGCAGGGGATAGCTGTCAGCCAGCGCGATCATAACCATAATACCAAAATCAATTATCTGAAATTCCATCTCCTTGGCTTTATACTGGTGGTTGATGGCTACGACGACAGCACCAGCTTTGAGGATGGCAAAATAAGCCAGCACAAATTGAGGAATATTGGGGAGCAGGATACCGACACGATCTCCTGGTTTAACTCCTTGATCGATAAGAGCGACTGCCAGGCGGTCGGTCAGTAAATTCATGCTCTGGTACGTGACAGCTTTGGCTTTGAAGATGGTACAAGGCTGATGGGGATTTCTTACGGCAAATTCAGTAAGCATCTGGGGTACCGAGATATGCGGGTAATCAATTGAATAAGGAACACCGGTATCGTAATGGTTGAGCCAGGGGCGTTCTTGCATGGGAATCTCCAATAAATATTAGGGACTGACTGTGCTGGATAGCATAAACAGCCATTGACGGATTGCCCGCTCGATCTGGGCAGCAGTATCATCATTTGCCGTGAACCAGTGGATTGAAGGGTCATCCAGCTTGAACCAGTTCGCTTGCCGGCGGACAAATATACGGGTGCGGCGTTTCATATTTCCGATGGCTTCTTCGAGAGAACACGCACCGCGAAGGTAGGATGCAATCTCACCATACCCAATGGCTGATAGGGTTGGCAGGTCGGGAGAATATCCCTGGTCGAGAAGGCGCTGCACTTCATTGACAAGGCCATCCTGTAGCATCTGGTGGATACGTTCATCGATACGCTGGTATAGTTCAGGGCGGGGGCGGATGATACCCAGCTGGATGATATTGTATGGGGGAGCAATGCGTCGTTTTTGGTCAGAGAAAAGCCAGCCGGTTAAGAAGATCACTTCAAGCGCACGGATGGTGCGCCTTGAATTGGGAGGGTCGATGGCAGCAGCAGCCAGGGGATCAAGATGGGCGAGACGATCGTGGAGGGCAAGGTAGCCGATCTGAGCGGTCCAATTTTCGAGCGCCTGACGGAGAGATGGATCTGGTGCAGCAGGAGGGATCTCCCAACCCTGAGTGATAGCATGAACATATTGACCGGTGCCACCCACCAAAATGGGGATGCGGTACCGCTGGTGGATAGAAGTAATCGCCTGGGTGGCAGCAGATTGGAATTGAGACAAACTCCAGATCTGATCTGGCGGGGTGACATCGATCAAGTGGTGAGGAACCTGGTCACGTTCCGCAAGGGTGGGCTTAGCGGTGCCAATATCCATGCCAAGGTACAACAGGCGTGAGTCAGCGGAGACGATCTCGGCAGACAGGCTTTTAGCTATTTGGAGGGCAATCTGGCTTTTCCCGACCGCGGTTGGACCCAGGATAACCACCAGGGGGCGGGAACGTCCGAGCATTGAAGATGATACCTGGGATTCAGGATACATCGTTCACGTTCTCAAACTGGACAATCTCAGGGGGCTGTCCGGGGGAACCGCGTTGGATAGAAACCACATCAATTCTCCATGCCAGATTCAAATCTGGATGGTCAAGCAAGTAAGCCTGAGCGGCAGAGACCATATGGGAAAACTTTTTAGGGGTAATGGATATTTCGGGAAATCCAAGAGAAGTAGAGCTGCGGGTCTTGACTTCGACAAATACCAGGGTATCAGCCTGGCGAGCCAGCAGGTCGATTTCACCGTATGGAGTGCGGATATTGCTGCCCAGGATGGTGTAACCCTGCTCAGTCAAGTAAGTGGCAGCAAATTGCTCTCCCCAGTGGCCGAGTTTGAGGCGCGAAGCAGGTGTCATCGCCAATTGTCAAGGACACGGTTAATGCGGCTGCGCAAGCCATTCTTTCGGGGACGGCTGCCAGCCACCAGTTTTTGATATTGTTGGATGATGCTCTGCGTCGTGGTGCGGATATCATAGGTTTTGGAGGCGGTTATGGCAGCGACACTCATCTGGCGGCGCAGCTCATGCTCTGAAACAAGGCGAGCCATTTTGGCAGTGAAACTGGCAAGGTCATCCGAGGATAAAAATCCCGTCTTGCCATCTTCAATGATATCGCGGATGCCCGGGGAATCGATACCCAAAACTGGTAAACCTGCAGCCATCGCTTCAACAACAGATATGCCGAAGGTTTCAGAGATGGAAGAAATCACAAAAGCGTCTGCGGTGGTCATATAACAAGGAACTTCTGAATGGGGTACCATGCCAGTGAAATGAACTTTATCGGCGATTCCCATATTGATGGCGCTGTCCTCCAGGTTGTCTCTCTCGGGACCATCCCCGATGAGCATCAGGCGGGCATTATCGTAGGCTGAAGCCACTCCCTTAAAGGCACGTAAGAGAAAAGGTAAGTTTTTCTCCGGTGCCAATCTACCTACGTAGGCAAGAACAATATCCTGTGCAGAGAATCCGAAAAGCTGGCGATTGATATTGGATGAACAAGACAAGATGGCGTCCAATTCAACGCCATTGGGAATCACTTCAATTGGCGCATCGACACCAAACTCCTGGAGAATGGTACGCATGCTGGCTGAAGGGGCGATCACCAAATCACAAGCCTGACAGAATGGCGGGAGATAGGCGCGGATGGCTGTCTCTCCGAATGAGTCAGGCAATATTGGAAGGTAGGCACTGGTCATCAGATCATAACGGCTGTGGTTTGTAAAAACGATGGGGATATTGTGGGGGATGGCATAAGATAAAGCGAGGGAACCACTGATAAACGGGTGATGAACATGGAGCAGATCCATGGTATATAATAGTTGTCTCGCCGGGCGATTGTAGCGCAGACTGAGGTAAAAACCGGTGTCCACTAAAGGAAGTCCTGGGGAACGGATGATATTTGCTTCTTCATCTATGTAATCTTTCTCTCCGAAGGTGAAGACGTAAACCTCATGTCCGGCTTTTTCCAGCCAGCGTTTACTTAGATCAATGTAACTGGTAACACCAGAAACTTTCGGCTTATAAGCATCTGCCATCATCCCAATACGCATTTTAACCTCGCTATGGAATGAATCCTAAGCGATGGAGCATAAATCGTCAAGCAGGGAATAACCGACTTAACTTTTCAGAGGATGCAGTGTACAATGCGCTGGTGAGAGAAACTACGATGCGTGGAAGATTCCCCAACACAGAACGGTTAAGCGTAGTTGCTGCTGTAATCATGTTGGCATATGCACTGAACCGTTTTATAGAAATTCCGGCATGGACGATAGATTCCAAATTCCAGGTTTATTCCTGGAATTTGAAGTAAATGACAGCATCCTCACTGCTCTGTTGGTGGCAGGACTGGCAGCGACTGGAGCAGACTGGTTATTGCGCGACCACCCTGGGCGAAACAATCAACTGCTATTCCCGCACATGCTTTTACCCGCGGTGACAGCCCTGGTAATTGGGCTACCTTTTAAATCAAATGGATTTTGGGATAGCCTGGTGGGCAGGCTTGCTGGCGGGCGTGGTCTTGCTGGTATTGGTATTTATAGCCGAGTACATTGCCATCGATACCCAAGATGTACGCCACCCATTGGCGGCTGCGAGCCTATCGGCAGTGGCATTTGCCATTTACCTGGTACTGGCGACCACGATGAGAGGAGCAGGGATACGATTGTTTTTCATCTTGCCGGCGTTGGTCGTGGTCACATGGCTGGTCAGCTTGCGCTCGCTCAACCTGAGATTACATGGACTGTGGGTGGTGTATGAGTCGGCGATCATAGCCCTGGTGGTAGGGCAACTGGCGGCAGCGATCCATTATTGGCCATTGGCTCCGATCCGGTTTGGGTTATTCTTACTCGGACCGGCATATGCGTTGACAAGTTTATTCAGTGGTTTGATCGAGGAGAAACCAACCAGAAAACTTCTCGTCGAGCCGGCGATTGTGTTGGGATTATCCTGGCTGGGAGCAATATTACTGGCATGAACGGCGAGCACCTGGAACACAATCTCGATTGGAAGGTTGCACTATGAAATGATGCTGGCAGATGTGATCCGGCGTGCGCCTGAAGAAGCATGTGGGATTATCGCAGGGCAAAATGGGCGCGCCGACCGGGTATATGTGGTAACCAACGCGCTGCGCAGTCCGACGGCTTTCCGAATGGATGCCCAAGAACAAATCGAAGCATTTCTGGAAATGGAGAAGGACAACCAGGAGATGCTGGCGATTTACCACTCCCACCCGACCGGTCCAGAAATTCCATCTGAAACAGACAAAGCTGAGTTCGCCTACCCGGGGGTGCTGACGCTGATATGGTTCCCCAAAAATGATATATGGGATTGCCGGGCATATTGGATCAATGATGCGATGGTACTTGAGGCAAGCCTGCTGCTGATCGAGGATGAGTAACTTATCGAGATGAAATGGGTTTTAAATAGCTGGGAGGCATTACAGCAGGCAGGTGAGGATGATGAATGTAATGGCTGGATTTGGAATCATATTACTGGCATATCTGATTGGATCCATACCGTTTGGTTTGATCATTGTCAAACTTGTAACGGGGAAAGATGTTCGCTCGGTGGCAAGTGGACGAACGGGGGGGACAAATGTTATGCGGGCAGCAGGAGCATGGGCGGGGTTGGTGAGCGGCATTTTTGATGTATTGAAGGGCGCCAGCGCGGTCTGGCTGGCTAAAGCATTTATACCGGGAAATCACGTCTGGGTAGAGATCCTTGCGCCGATAGCCGCAATATTAGGACACAATTATTCCATTTTTATTCCGGAGAAAAACGAAAAAGGTAAGCTACGGCTGCGGGGAGGAGCCGGAGGAGCACCATGTCTGGGGGGTGCGATTGGATTATGGTGGCCGAGTGTATTCATCATCCTCCCCCTTGGATTGGCGGTGTGGTATTTTGTTGGTTATGCTTCCCTGACCACCTTGAGTTTTGCGCTCACATCGATGTTTATTTTTGCCTTCCGAGCCTGGATAATCAACTCACCGACAGCACCGTGGGAGTATGTACTCTACGGGTTCTTGTCTTTACTGCTATTAGCGTGGGCATTGCGGCCGAATATCCGCCGCTTGACCCAGGGGAATGAGCGCCTGGTTGGGCTACGAGCCCGGATCAAAGCCAGGAAAGATGATCACTCGACTTCTTCGTCTTCTTCCCAGTAATCTTCGTCATCATCCCCGGGGTTCGATTTTGGGATTTCTCCGTATAATTGAAAATACAGAGCTTTCAGATTGCGGTGGTGTAATTCGCTGGCTAAGCCGCCAATCAAGACACGGGATTTGCCGCATTCCTCAACGCCAATTTCGTTAAGGATATCCATAGGGTATTTCCGACGAGCGGCTTTGCGAACCGCTTTGCGGATGGCGCTGAGGTAGGCCTGATTATCTTTGATACTGCCATCGATCTCACCGCGCAGCACGATATCCCCATGACCGGGAACCACATTTTCCAGACCCATCTTGCTGATCTTCTTCAAAGAGTTGGTGAGATCATCAATATTGCCACCAACGATATAAGGCAGCGGCATAAAAGCATCACCGGCAAAGAGCACACGGTCTTCTTCCACCAAAATGCCGATGTTATCATCGCATGGGCCGGGCAAAGGAAACATGGAGAGGGTCTTCTTGCCAACCCGTAATAGCAAGTAGCTCTCATCAAAGGTAAGGTGCGGGGGAACAATACGCACCCGCCGGAAAACGGGATTTTGCTTACGGGCTTCGAACAAGGATGCCTGACCCTGGGTAGCCAGCTTGCTGCGACAGAGGGTATGAGCGATGACAGTGGCGTTGGGGAAGAAGCAGCTACCCCAACAGTGATCCGCGTGGTAGTGGGTATTAATCACGTAACGCACCGGTAGATTAAGTTCCTGTTCGATGAAATCACGGATCTGGATAGTTTCCTCTGGCATAGCCAGGGTATCAATCACAACCGCCCAATTCGGCCCTACGATAGCCCCGGCAGTAACCTGGGCGTAGAGGTCGCTTTGGAAGTAATAAACATTTTCAGCAATTCGTTCACGTTGCATAGATAACCTTCTCACAAAAAAATCTAAGACCGTATCTCTTGACGCGGCCAACAGGCTGTAGGATAGCACAAATGAAACCTAAAAGTCAAGGCCAATTTCAGATTGGATGAATAATAATCCGTTCAATTGACAATGAGGCGAAATGCACGTATAATCGCCACCAATATATACTCCTCAAACGATCCGGGAGGAGTAAGCAGCGGGCAAGCTGCCAGAGAAGGAGAGGCCAAAGGCTGAAAGCCTCCCTCGGTTGTCCCTGCCGAATGTCGCCCGGAATTTGGGCCGAAGAAAGGGCTAAGTAAGGCCTGAGTAGAACGGCACGGGAACGCCCGTTAGCGCGGAACCCTGATGATGGTTAGGGGATGAGAGCAAGCAGCCCGGCTGCTTGAAATGAGGTGGTACACGCGGAAGGCCTTTCCTTTCGTCCTCAGTGGGACGGAAGGATTTTATTTTAACTGGAGAAACAAGATGGCGATACATGAGCTACCCAAAACCTATGACTTTCGAGCCACCGAGCAGAGAATTTACACCTGGTGGGAACAATCTGGTTATTTCAGACCGGTCAATGATCCGGGGAAACCCGGTTTCGACCCGGCTCGGAAACCGTATGTTATTTCTATTCCACCACCGAATGTTACCGGGGAGCTGCATCTGGGTCACGCCATGTTCGTCTCGGTCGAGGATTTGATGATCCGGTATCACAGGATGAAGGGAATCCCAACATTGTGGGTGCCTGGCTCAGATCATGCCGGGATCGCCACACAACTCCAGGTGGAGAAGCTGCTGGCGCGAGAGGGACTGACGCGCGAGGCAATCGGGCGGGAAGAATTTTTACGCCGCACCTGGACCTGGAAGAATAAATATGGCGGCATTATTACCCAACAGATCCGGCGGCTAGGCGCATCCTGTGATTGGGAACGTGAGCGTTTTACCCTGGATGAAGGATTATCCCGGGCAGTACGCGAAGCATTTGTACGGCTGTACGAGAAGGGCTTAATCTACCGCGGCCCGCGCCTGATCAACTGGTCGCCTGGATTAAAGACGGCTGTCTCAGACCTGGAGGTTGAATATGCGGAAGAACCGGGCACATTGTATTACTTCAAGTACCGCCTGGCTGACAACCCGGATGAGTTCATCGCGGTGGCGACCACGCGCCCGGAGACAATCCTGGGGGATACGGCAGTGGCGGTACACCCGGAGGACCCGCGCTACCAGAAATTCGTTGGGCGCCAGGTGGTGGTACCGGTGTTAGGACGCAAGATCCCGGTGATCGCGGATGATTATGTGACACGGGAATTTGGCAGCGGTGCGTTGAAGATCACTCCAGGACATGATCCGAATGACTACGAAATAGGTCAACGGCACAATTTACCGATCATCTCGGTGCTGGATGAAGCGGCACGGATCAATGCCCATGGCGGGCCATATCAAGGGCAGGATCGTTTTGAGTGCCGGAAAAATATCTGGGAGGATATGCGCCGGGCTGACCTGGTGATAAAGGAAGAGGCGTATACGCTTAACGTACCGCGCACCCAACGCGGTGGTGAGATCGTGGAACCGATGGTGTCGACGCAATGGTTCGTGCATATCCAGCCGCTTGCGGATCAGGCATTGGAGGCGGTGCGGGATGGGCGCATCCGCATCGTACCGGAGCGGTTCACCAAGGTGTACTATAACTGGCTGGAGAATATCCAGGATTGGTGCATTTCCCGGCAGCTTTGGTGGGGACATCGCATCCCGGTGTGGTACTGTGGGGATTGCGGGCAGATGACCGTGACCAGAGAGGATCCCCACCAGTGCATCCACTGCGGCAGCAGGCAGATCGAGCAGGACCCGGATGTTCTCGACACTTGGTTCTCATCAGGTCTGTGGCCTTTCTCGACTTTGGGATGGCCGGACAACACACCAGACCTAGCATATTTTTATCCGACGACTATGATGGAGACCGCATATGATATTTTATTCTTCTGGGTAGCGCGGATGATCATGATGGGATTGGAGTTTACCGGGGAAGTACCGTTCAACACGGTTTATCTGCATGGTTTGATCCGGGATGAGCATGGGCGGAAGATGAGCAAGTCGTACAACAATGCGATCGATCCTTTGATCACAATGGATGAGCTGGGCACAGACGCACTACGATTTACCCTGCTGGTTGGTTCAAGCCCAGGCAATGATATGAACCTGGATGTGAAGCGGGTGGAGGCTAATCGCAACTTCGCCAACAAAATCTGGAATGCCGGCCGATTTGTCATTGGGTGCCTGGGACAGGTGAAGGAGTCAGCCGCCGACAAGCCGGAATGGACGATGGCAGATGGGTGGATTTGGGCTCGGCTGCAAGGATTGATCCGGGATGTGGAGCGATTGTTCCAGAACTACCAATATGGGGAAGCTGGAAGGCAGCTATACGAGTTCTTCTGGAGTGAGTTTGCGGACTGGTACCTGGAAATTGCCAAAAACCAGATGGCGTCCGGGGGCGAACGGGCTTATACCACAGCCAGCACCCTCGTCCGAGTGTTGGATTTGAGTCTGCGCATGCTACACCCCTTTACCCCATTTATCACCGAGGAGTTATGGGGTGCCCTGAGACAGGCTGTATTGGACAGCCCACTGGCAGCAGAAGCTGCCGATTGGCCTGAGGCACTGATCATCGCCAGCTGGCCGATGCCCAGGGATGAGGAAGATTGGGAAGCACAGCGGGTGGCAGATTTCACCCTGGTGCAGGATGTAGTGAGAGCCATACGGAACCTGCGGGCAGAAAAGAATGTGCCGCCGAGCCGGCTGCTGCCCGCAACATTGGCAGCCGGAGAGAAGATGGAACTGATCCGGGCGCAGGCGACAATTTTAGCCACGCTGGCCCAACTTGACCCGGGAAAGCTGGGGGTGTGTGAGAACCTGCCAGAAAAACCAGCCGGGCATGTGGCTTTGGTGGTTGGCCCGGTAGAAATCTATTTGCCGCTATCCGGATTGGTTGATCTGGGCGAAGAGCGTAACCGGTTGGGTAAAGCCCTGGCGGAGGCGGAAGGACAGATCGCCCGCCTGGAGAATTTGCTAGCCAGTCCTTTTGCCGAAAAAGCACCAGCTGAAGTAGTGCAGAAGGAGCGCGAAAAACTGGCAGGATTCAGGGAAACTGCAGGCAAGCTAAAGTCTCAACTGGAGGGATTGGGGTAGACCCCCTGGTCACCGGACAATCCCGGCCTGGCGAAGGTTCAGCAGTACGAATTGATCCCAAGGGTGTGCGGTGCTAATAAACAGGTACTGCACACCCTTATTATGACATGCCTGACGGATTTCCTCCCGCCAGGTGAGCAGTCGGCGTTGGTAAAGCTGGCGTAAGCTTGCATCCAATGACACATCCTGACCCTGACCGGTTTCGCTGTCAACCAGGCGCAGGTCACCAGCAAGGGGAGGATTGATTTCATCGGGAGCAAGCAAATGGAGCAGGATGCACTCGTGGCCGCGGGAAAGCAGGTGGAGCAAGGCGGCAGGCCAATTTTCAGGGGTGAGCAGATCGGAGATCAAGAAAACCAGGCCTGGTCGATGGTTGGAGCGGTGGTAGGCGGTTATTCCAGAGGTGAGGACTGTTTTCCCTGAGGGAGAACGAGCCTCAAGGAAGCTGAACAGGGGAAGCAGGTGCTGCTGGCCACGCACGGGGCCGTATTGCTGTTGGGTTGGTTGGTCGGAGAGCAAGGAAAGGGTGAGGTGATCGCCACTGGCTAAAGCGATGGCAGCAATGGCGGCGGCCAGGCGAAGCGCATAGCGAAACTTTTGCGCATCCTGTGCACCCCAATCCATTGATTTAGACGCATCAACCAGGATGTGAACAGCCAGGTCTTCCTCCTCCTCTAAGAGTTTGATGAAGGGACGTTCCAAGCGAGCAAATAAATTCCAGTCCAGGCGGCGTAAATCGTCGCCAGGGGCATAGTTACGGTAATCAGCAAATTCTACACTGATTCCGCGGCGGGTTGAACGGCGCTCACCCTTGATGGCACCAGCGCGGATACGGCTGGCAACCAGGGCAAGCTGGTTGAGCTTGCGCAGGGTGACTTCATCAATGATCATAATATCAGGTTGGGATGGCAGCAAGCAGTTCGGAGAGAATATCATCCGGCTGAATGCCTTCAGCCAGTCCCTCAAAGTTGAGCAGGATGCGGTGACGCAGGGCAGCGGGCAGTATCGTCTGGATATCCTCGAAGGCTACATTGTAGCGTCCGGCGATAAGCGCCATGACCTTAGCGCCCAGGATCAATGCCTGACCGCCGCGGGGCGAGGCACCATAACGGACAAATTTTTTTACCAGTTGTGGGGCTTCCAGCGCGTTGGGATGGCTTGCCAGATTCAGGCGGGCGACATACTGGCTGACATGGGAGGCGATGGGTACGGCGCGAGCCAGATCGCGCATGGCGAGGATATCAGCCCCGGTGGCTGCCTGACCGGGGGCGAGTGCGGGGGCGCCGGTAGTGCGGGAAAGAATCTCAACCAAATCTGCGGTATCGGGGAAGGGAAGATTTACCTTGAAAAAGAAGCGGTCCAACTGAGCTTCAGGAAGCGGGTAGGTGCCTTCCATTTCGATGGGATTTTGGGTGGCAAGGACAAAGAAAGGCTCATCCAAAAGGCGGGTTTGGTCGGCAATGGTTACCGAGTGCTCCTGCATAGCTTCGAGCATGGCGGATTGGGTTTTTGGGGTGGCACGATTGATCTCGTCAGCCAGCACCAGATTGGCGAAGATTGGACCAGGCTGGAAGCGAAATTCACGCACACCGTCGCGATCGGTGAGGATTTCGGTGCCGGTGATGTCGGCGGGCATCAAATCTGGGGTGAATTGGATGCGGGAGAATTTCAAATCCAACACCTGACCGAGGGTGCGGATCAGCATGGTTTTTCCCAGGCCGGGGACACCTTCCAGGAGCACATGCCCGCCCGCAATGATGCTGACCAACACGTGGCGAATGACATCCTTCTGACCGACAATGACGCGGCTGACCTGGGTTTCGATATCGTTGACCAGGGTGCAAAAACGTTCAGCAGAGATTGGCTGGGACATACGCCTCCAGTTCAAGTTTTACTCCAAATGTTCATGGCTCTAGGGAGGTGAAATAATCACGCACCAGGATACGCAGGGAAGAGGGAATATCCCCGTTCTCGATGGCCTGGCGATAGACCTGGGTGTAATAGGCATAAACCTGGGTATAGGGAACGGTGGTACGGCTTTGTGCGCCAGGGGCAAAATCACCCTGACCGAGGATCAGCTCGCCGGTTTCCGCGCTGGTCGGGAGGGTGACCATATTATCGCTGCTGTCACCCAGGCGATCGGGTGGATAGAGCGGCTGGTAAGGGCTTTCACCGCCATCGCCGGGTGCGTTGTTCTGGCTGATGGGATCGTCGCCTGCCTCGAGCCCAACCACATCCCCGTTCTCGCTGTCTCCGTGGCCTGCTCCACTAGAGGCAGCACCCTGGGCAGCCTGACTCGAAGAACCCGGTCCAGATTGAGTCGAGAGTGAACCGTCGCCCTGAGCGGCCTGGAGCATCTGCTGTTGGCTGCTGGACAGCTGGCTGGCAGCCTGTGCGGCAGCCTGGGATTGGGCGATTTGTTGTGCTGACTGCTGCAGCGATTGGGAGGCCTGAGCGAGTGCTTGTTGAGCAGCCTGGTCGTCACCTGCCTGAATGGCTTCGACAGCCTGGCTCAGGTTGGCGGACAGCTCAGGGGCGGTGGACTGGAGCGCCTGGGCCGCTTCACTGAGCTGTTCTGATAGAGCCTGGCGCTGATCAGAAGAAAGGTTTGAGGGATCAAACGATGCCAGGGATTCTACAGCAGAGGCAAACTCACCGGCAGCGAGCTGCTGCCCGACAGCGGCGAGGGGGCTATTGGCCTGTTGAGATAAACTGGTGCCAACGGATTGTAGAGCCTGGGAGAGTGATTGTGCCTGGGGGTCGCTAATATCGAGGAGAGTGTGTTGAGTCTCGGCAAGAATCGAAACCGCTTCTTCCGCAGTATCAGCCTGATCAAGCCGGAGAGAAGCATCTTCCAAAATCTGCAGCAATTCCTGCTGGGCTTGAGGGGTGAGGTGTTCATTATTCAAAATATTGGATTGGAGGGTCTCAATTTGGGCGATCTGTTCGCCAATCGCTTGCTCCACCTGGCGCTGATGGGCAGTCAAGGTGAACAGCGGTGCGCCACGCCAGCCGATGAGCAGAATACCCAGAACCAACAGGGAGGAAAGGAGAAGATAGGTGCGCCGAAGGCGGAGGGGTAAAGCACGGTGAAGGTCAACCTGGTGGGCATAGCGCAAGGTATCGGAGAGCTGCAAGGAGACCAGGTCAGGGCTGGCAAGAGATCGAGGCACGGATTGGGAAAACTCAAGTGCCGTGCTGAGGCGTTCTTGGAGGTTGAAAGAACGGTCGAACACCCGGGCTGCCTGAGGGGTTGGGGTAGGCCAGGTAACGCCACTGGCGAAGGCGAGAAGGACACTTGCCAGAGCAGTACAGGCTACAAGCAGGAAAAACTCGGAACGAAGCAGCCAGTGCTGAGATGCAGCCAGAAAGCCAGCGGTAAGACCAAGGAATAAACCAGCAAGCAAACCAGCAACGGCCCAATCTAGCCCGCGGCGCAGTCGGTACCAGAGCAGCCAGCGAGAAAGCAATTGCTTGAGATCGGAAAGGTCGGTGTTATCCATGGGAAATGCTGTGTATGAAGCAGATCAGCGTTCTCTGCGTTTGACCAGCAGGGTACTCCACCAGAGAAGGAGGATGCTGAGGAGGAGGTAAAAAATGAGATACCCAATCCAGGGAGAAAGGATGAAAAAATTAGCTCCATTAGAGAGGGGTAGGCTGAATGACAGAAAGCTTTGCTCTTCGATCAGGATAAATTCGGTGGCAATGGTGGTGGCAATTGGATTGAGGGTTACGAAAATCCAGCCGACGACAATGATCAGTATTTCGAGAAATTCTTTCTGCGCGGCGGATACGTTATTAAAGTTAGGGCTCGCATTAGCGATGTAGAATATCACCACATAAATAAAAATTGGGATGGCGAAAATGAACAAGCTGGTGGCGATATAGCTGATCACGGTCGAACCGACCACACGGTGGGAGATAGTGGAGATAAAAATACCGATGGAGCAGAATGCCAGGGCGGTAACCAGCAACATGGCGAAAGATATCAGGAGCTCTTCCAGGGTGATGCCACCAAAGAAAAAGGCAAGAGCCTGGAGGGGGAAAGTGACGGTGAGGAGTAGGACCAGAAAAACAAGGGATGAGCTCAATTTGCCAAAGATCAAGGCGCGTTCAGATAGTAAGGTCGTACGAAGGATATCAAAGGTCTGGCGTTCGCGCTCACCGGAGACAGCGCCCGCGGTGAGAGCAGGCGCGATGAAGCAGATCATACATAATTCCAGACCAGCTACCACCCAGAAGATGGTTTTTCCAAGGGACTGATTGAGATCCAACGCAGTGGTTGGAGCGTTGTTGAGGGAAGTAATGCCCAGGTAGATCGCACCAACCAATCCGCTGAGCAAGAAAATATAAATAGTGATCAGCAGAAAGGCGCGCGCGCCGCGCATCCGGCCGCGCAGCTCTTTGATAATCACGGGGTTGTGGCGCAGGAACGAGGTCAGAGAACGACGAGGGCGGTTAATTGGGGAAGGGCTGAGGGGGCTATCCATATCAGGTAACGATGCCCTGTGTGGTGCGCATGAACACTTCTTCCAGGTCACGGCGCTCTTCAGAGAATTCGACCACCGGAATGTCTGATCGAACCAGAGCAGATAAGAGGTTACCGAGAGATAAATCATCACCCTGGAAATTGAGCTGGATGCGGTGAGAGACAGGATGATTGTTTGCTGGCAGATCGACAGCTGAGATCACACCGGGGAGCTGCTGCAGCAAGGCGAGGGCGGCCTGAACCTGACCCAGAACGGTGATGAAAACCTGGCGATGAGGGATGAGGTGGCGCTGGAGCTCATCCAGACTGCCAACGGCGACCAGGCGACCGGCTTCGATAATTCCCACCCGGGTGCAGATCTCAGCCACATCTGCCAGGATGTGGGTGGAGAAAAAGACGGTTTTGCCCATGCGGGATAGTTCGACCAGCAGCTCACGGATCTCGATCCGGGCACGGGGGTCGAGACCGGAGGCCGGCTCGTCCAGTACCAAAACCTGGGGGTCGTGGATGAGGGCGCGCGCCAGGCTGAGGCGCTGTTTCATGCCGCGGGAGAGGCTCTCAACGGGATCATCCCGGCGGTGAGAGAGATCGACCAATTCAAGCAAATCGGTGATAATCCCAGTGCGCTGGGTATTTGGAATGTGGTAGCAGGCAGCAAAGAAGTCAAGATATTCCCAAACCAACATATCGTTGTAGACACCAAAGACATCGGGCATGTAGCCAACTAACCGGCGAACCTGGCGGGGGTCACGGTGCACAGAATGCCCAGCGATCAAAATGTCTCCCTGTGTGGGCTCCAGGAGGGTCGTCATGACGCGGATGGTGGTGGTTTTACCAGCGCCGTTGGGACCAACAAAGCCAAAGATTTCGCCCTCTTCAACTGAGAGGTCGAGCTGGTCCACGGCGAGACGGCCGTGATAGCGCTTGGTGAGCTGTTTGATCTGGATGATCGCAGCCATGGTTTCCTATGGGATGACCTGGAGAATGATATCCGCGGTTGAGAGGTAGATGGAGTCGACGCCAACATAGTATAAGCGCAACTGTACTTCAGCGGCAGCATTGATATAACGGTCAGGTTCGGGGACCGAGTAGGTACCCCAAACGCCAATATCCTGCTGGACCCAGCGGGATTCAAGATAATCCCACAGATATACGTCCAACTCTACAGGGAAAAGTGAAGTCTGGGCTGCGGTCAAGTTGATATCCAGGCGATGGATAGAAGAATATGTCAGGGGATATGCCAGGGAGAATTTCCAATCATAGTTCTGGTCACCATACAGATAAATGTTATAAGGGGCGATCTCTGAGGCGGCGCTACCGGCAGAGGAGCTGATGGTGAAAAGACCAGGACTTAGCACCCAGACATCTCCAGATGCCTGGACAAGCGGGGGAAGTGAGAAGATATACAGGCTGGTATCCACCAATCGGGCAGGCTGATCGGTGAGGGTGATCTCGGCAGGGAACGAGTCCATCCAACCAGTCAGGTAGATGCCGCTGCCCCGTCCAGGAATTACCTGGTTGGAGATGTGGGTGGTGAAGAGCAGATATCGGCAGTAATCGGCCCGATCATTGTAATAATCATCGCTGCCGATAATATCGGTTATGGTCTGATCCTGCATTCCATAGTAGATTCCGTTAAATGGGTAGTATGATCCGGAATAAGCCGATGAACTCGGCAATGGAGAAGGATTGAGAAATTGAGCCTGGGTGAGGTGGACAGAAAGGGTTTGGACCTGACCGGGGGTGAACTCTCCGATAGCCAGACTCCCACCAGGGTACAGCATGGCTGCATCCGTGAAGGTGAGCTGGCTGTTGTTGGTCACACTGCCGCGCAAAACTACATCCGAGGAACCGATTTCCAGCACCACGTCAGAGGATATGGCGGGAGAAGGCAGGCTGCCAGCGAATACCAGGGGGATAGTCTCCCCGGCAGAGAGGCGTAGATCAGGGATCGATTGACTGGCGCTATCGATTTGCATTGTGGTATCCAGTGAATCCACGCCAGATGTGGAGGGGAGGGTGTGCACCAAGCTGCCTTCACCGACCAAAACATCCACAGATGCCGGGCGAGGGGAATAGATACCGACAACGCCAGACATGGCAGCCTGCCCGGTGTCGGGCCAGGCCTGGATGATCGCCATGCGGTTGAGGATTGGCCGATTGCCGCGGGAGAGGCTGCCAAATAGAATGGCGGCAAGGGAGAAAAGGAGGACGATTGCCGGGATAGTGATCCAGGCTAATTCACGTTTATTAAGTCTGCGTAAGATGAGATAGTTAAGCGGCCCCAAAACCAGCACATAAACGCCCAGGAAGCAGACGATGCTGAGCGTGCTGGGGATGGCGAGATTGGACAGGGTGCTGGCAGCCGCGCGAGCGGCGTCCCAATTGATCACACCGCTACTCCAGGTCGGTAGTGCAGCCAGGGGGTAAAAAATTGCCCGGTAGAGATCGAGAATACCGTCCCAGCTACGTAAAGGCTCGAGGGCAGGATCAAGGGTAAGAAAATCAACCCGTCCCAAACCAAGCTGACGCCGGATCAATAATGGTATGGCTTCTTGGCTGACCAGAACCTGCGCCTGTTCGTTGAGTGTGCCAGATGTACCCATGGATGAGGCGGAGGACTTCAAGGGAATTGTCGATTGGCTGAAAGCCAACAGGTTGTCCAGGTTGGAGAGGGTGGTAGATCCATCGGGCGTAAAGGGCAACAGGTTGATCAAACCAGCGGTAGTCTTGCTCCAGTGGGCACCGCCGACAACAAACAGGTGACCTCCCTTCAGTATCCAGTGTTCCATGGCGGCCAGTTGGGCTGAAGATAGCAGGCCAGAGTCTACATCCGAGATGATAAGGACATCCAATGAAGCCCAGGAAGCGGGCGTTGCAGGAAGGTCAGCAATTTCGAGCGGGGCAATGACCGCGCTGCCAATGGGAGGATCTAAATCGGCGAGCAGGTTATACGGAGAAGGATGGTCGGAGAGAACTCCATACAATCTGTCCGTGCCATACAGTTGGTTCAGGCGGATGGAGACAGAAGTGACCACCCCCTCAACCGAGAGGAATTTGATCTCAAGATCTCGGGTGAAGGAAGAGAGGAAAATATTCATTGTAAACTGTTTGCGCGCGCCAGCGGGCAAGCTGATGGCGTGGGTGTAAGTCGTTTCAGTGCCGCTGTCGCCGGAGGTAACAACCTCAATCCAGCCGGTGATATTTTCATCATAGTTCTCAATGGTGAGGCGCAACGGCACCCATTGATTCTCTTTGTAATAGGAATCGAAACCAGCCTCAGCGGTGAGGGTGATGGAGGATTGGGCATGCACCGGAACACTGGCGGCAAGTAAAAGTAGCAGCAAGCTACTGAGAGAAAGAATGCGCCAGGTGCGGAGGGGTTGCATGAAGATAATCATACCTTATTTTTGCTGCGATCCTGCTTGCGTCTAAGACGCTCGAGACGGTATTGCAGTTCCCCCTGCCATTGGTGCCTGAGCTCAGGCGGGTAATTGGGTGTCAGGATGTATTCCAGAGCGGTTTGAGTCCAGCGGATGGCCTGAGGATAATCCTGGGTGTGGTGCTCATAATACTTGGCCATTTCTTCGCAGGCAGCTAAACCACCAGCGAGGGCTGCAGCTTCCCAGATGGGGATAGCAGCGGGATAATCGCCCTGGCGTTTGAAGATAAGGGCCAAACGCTGCGAGGTATCGAGGAAAAGTTCGGCAGGCATGGGGGAACTCAGCGAATACCGGTAAAGCTGAATGGCACGGCTGGTCTGAGCGAGCTCTTCGTAGAGTCGGGCAGCGGCAGCCAATTCGAGGGACTCAACGGCGGGGAAATTCGCCGGGTCTTCTAATAAGGAAGTGGTGTGGTTGAGCAGGGCAGCCATGGAAACGACATCCATGGCATTGTGGTAAAACACGCGCTTAAGCGGGCGGGCATCGCCGTCACGGAGATATTCGAAGTACATCTGGGGAATCATCCAGCCAGGGACTTCCTCTTCACTGCGGTGAGCACCCAGGATATGAACCTCCAAGTTGGATAAAGTACGGCTGGGGAGGCGATCGCGCCAGAGACGGCGAGCGAGGTGAAGCAGATCGATATGGGCCAGGTCGTTGAAGGGTGATTTCCAACCCTGCAGGATATAGCGGGTGTTGAGGAGGGGCACATCGAAGGATTTGCCATTGAAAGTGACCAGAGTATGACAAGGAGCAATGAATTCTTCCAGGGCAAGCAGCATGGCGGGTTCTTCCAGCGGGTCGCGCATGAAGAACTGAACAAGCTGGAAGCCCTGCGCGGTATAACGCCCGGCGCCAACCATGAAAGCATAGGTGCCGGTTCCGCCGGCAAGACCGGAGGTTTCAGTATCAAGAAAGGCGAAGGAGGATGGGTCGCGGGAGGCAATGGCGGGATTACCAGCCCAGGCTGCGATGATATTGGGTTGAAGCTGTAAGCCGAGTTGGGTGTATCCGTGATAGTATTCGATCGGGTAAGAGGCTTCCACCAGGTAGGTTGCACCGCCAGGTGTGTCCTGGAAACGACCGGGGACGACATCCTCGACCGGCCAGGAAGCTCGGGGGCGGGGAGGAGGGATGTCCTGGGCGCCTACCTTGACACCCAGTGATTTTAACCGTTCAGAAAGAGAAGGCATACCCACACTCAGATAAGGGAATCATCTTCGACCTAATCATAACCTCAAACCAGTCAAATGACCATCACGGTTTATAATTATGCGGTAACATTCCCGGAGGAGAAGGTGTAAATAGCATTCTATTACGACCGTCGCGGCGTCAGGTGAACTTCAATAACGAAAGGGATCATCCAGGGTTATATTAAGTATGAAAATAAAAGCTCAGATCGGACTAGGAAAAACTACACTGATTACAGGGGGATCAAGCGGGATAGGTTTGGCGCTAGCACGCATTTTAGTGCGCCAGGGAAATAATATATATCTCGTAGCAAGGCGGAAAGGATTACTCGAAGAGCGTGTCAGTGAACTTAAGACTATGGTGCAGTTGCCCAATCAAACGGTCGAGGGTATCCAAACGGATGTGGCAGATTGGGGACAGGTGCAGGCCATGGCATGCCAGCTGTTAAATGCCGGGATTGTGCCTGATTTGATGATTAATTCTGCCGGGGTGGTACAGCCAGGGTATGTTCAGGATCTGACGATCGAGCATTTTCATTGGATGATGGATATCAACTACCACGGGACTGTCCATGTGATCAAGGCGTTCCTGCCCGAGATGATACGACGAAAATCGGGATATATTATCAACATTGCTTCTGGTGGTGGACTGATTGGGATTTTTGGCTACACCGGGTACTGCGGGTCCAAGTTCGCGGTACGTGGATTTTCGGATTCACTACGTTGGGAACTGGCTCCTTACCAAATCGGGGTCTCGGTAGTTTACCCCTCCGATACCGAAACACCCCAATTGGAATATGATATCCAACACAAACCAGCAGAAACCAAAGCACTGACTGAAACCGCGGGCAGAATGACTGCGGATAAATCGGCGAAAGATATTCTCGAGGCTGCCAGCCGGGGGGAAAAGCTAATATTACCTGGATTTGAAGCCAAGCTACTCTACTTTTTGAGCACGAATTTCGGAGGTAAGGTGATAGAATGGATCACGCAGAATGTTCTTAACCGGGTGGCCAAAGGCGGAAAGAAGGCGTGAAGCTGCCCGATAAGCGCAGAATGGGGTGTGGCATTATCAATCCGAGTGACTGGAGACTTATCAATGGATATTTTTGAAAAATGTTTTGAATACACCTATGCCAAAGAAGTGATGGCAACGGGTTTATATCCATATTTCATTGCGATGAGCGGCAACGAAGGCAGTGAGGCGATTTGCCGGGGTCAGCGTTTGATCATGTGCGGATCGAATAATTATCTTGGGTTAACCGCTCATCCTAAGGTGAGGCAGGCAGCGATCGATGCGATTGAGAAATATGGGACAAGCTGTACCGGCTCGCGGTTCCTGAATGGAACGCTGGAGATGCACGAACAACTGGAGAAGGAGCTGGCAGAATGGGTAGAAAAACCGGCGGCCTTGGTATTTTCGACCGGGATGCAGGTGAATTTGGGGACGATCAGCTCTTTGATTGGGCGGAATGATGTGGTGCTGCTTGATCGAGATGACCATGCCAGCATTGTGGATGGCGCCAGGCTGGGGTGGGGTAAGGTTAGGCGTTTCCGACATAACGATATGGCGGACCTGGAACGGCTGCTGGCTGATATTCCTGATGACATTGGCAAGCTGGTGGTGGTCGATGGGCTGTTCAGCATGGAGGGTGATATTGCCCCGCTGCCGGAGATCGTCCCGCTGTGCAAGAAGTACGGCGCCCGTTTGATGGTCGATGATGCGCATGCATTAGGTGTGCTGGGCGGTGGGCGAGGAACCGCGGCGCATTTTGGATTGACCAAGGAGGTGGACCTGACCATGGGCACCTTCAGTAAATCACTGGCATCTCTGGGCGGTTTTATAGCGGGAGATGAGGATGTGATCCACTACATCAAGCATCATGCCAGGTCGTTGATCTTCAGCGCCAGCATCACGCCACCCAGCGCAGCCTCTGCGTTGGCGGCACTGGAAATAATGCGGCAGGAACCAGAACGGGTAAGACGGGTCAATGAGATCGGCGAATACATGCGCACGAACCTGCAACGGTTGGGCTTCGATACCGGCAACTCAATGACACCGGTGGTACCGGTGGTGATCGGGGATGATATGAAGGCAATCATCACCTGGAAGACATTATTTGATTCCGGGGTGTATGTGAATGTGGTGGTGTCTCCGGCAGTGCCCCAGGGGCACCAGCTGCTACGGACAAGTTATATGGCAATTCACACCGATGAACAGCTTGACCGGGTATTAGGTGTATTTGAGCAGGTGGGCAAGCAGATGGGCTTGATCTAGGCGAAAAAATCAAGGATCGCGGGAGCAACCCGGGTGAGGTCGCAGACTGAGCCCGGGTTTTCTATTCCCATGCCCGCCAGGAAACGTTGGCGGTGAGGGGATGCGCCGACCAGGATCAATGGCACCGGGTTGGTGGTGTGCCGGCGGGTGCTCAGATCTTCGAGATTGCCGTGATCCGAGGTAATCAAGATCAGGCCATCCTCATCAACCCAGGTATCAATAAGGCCAGAAATGACTTCGTCCAGGGTAGAAAGTAAGATGCAGGCTGATTGCATTTCCTGCCGGTGACCGGCGATGTCCGACAACCAATATTCAAAGATGGAAAATGAACCGGGTGATGAGAGCTGGGCCATACGAACCCCAGCTTCTCTGGGGGTGATCAGGGGGATATCGGGGTGGTGCAGATGATCATGCCAACCCTGACCGGTGAAATCAGCGGAGAGTGCCATGCCGTCCTGCAGGTCGCGGGACGTTTTCAGGGGTATTCCAGCCTGGATGGCGGTCATGGCGATTACCCCGGGAAGCCGATATCCAGATTGAAGGGCGTCAAAATAACGCGGCGGGTAGGCGTTCAGCAAGGCAGCCGAATGACCGGCCTGATGGAGCGTTTTGAGCAGGCTGCCGTTGTTGAGGTAGGTGGTTACTGCAGGGCTGGGTTTGGGTCCATCATGGCTGCCCACGAGGGAAGGGATATTTATGCCGGTCAACAGAGCAGCCTGGCCGGTAGCGGATTGAGGCAATCCAGGTACGCCCAGACAAGCATCCAAAGCCAACCAGGAGGCGCGATCACTGTGTTGGGGCTGAAAATCAAACGATTCCGCCAACAACTTGCAACCTCCAAGCAAAGTGGTTAAGGCTGGCATGGGTTGCCGGGTAAAGGGATTTCCCATGGAATCAGAGGAACCCAGGCCGATGCCATCGAGGAAGAACAACAAGCAACGCATCAGAGGGAATGTCCTAATGTAAGCCAGGTAGAACGGCGGCTGCCGTTGTGTGTACCATCTTGCCGCTGCTGGAGGGTAAACTGTTGAGTAATTTCTGTAAGGTGTGATTTCGAGCATTCCGTGACCGGGATCGTCCGGGTGCTGCCTGATGATCAGGTAGATGAGAAAGGTGCCACCTGGAGCCAATAAACGTTTTACATGGTGTAGATATGCTTGTCGGCCCTGGTCATCCAGGTTGTGCAGGCAGCCGATGTCGAGGATGAGATCAAAGGATCCTGTCAAACCATCAAGGTGGGTAACATCGCCCAGTCGGAGGTCAGCTACGAGGCCAAGCTGGCGGACTTTTCGACGAGCAAGATGGACAGCCCGATGGGCAAAATCGATCCCGGTGACTTGCCAGCCATGGCGGGCAAGGTAAATTACATTAGTGCCAGTTCCACAGCCGAGATCAAGGGCGCGGCCGGGAGGGTGAGAGTCATTGAAGGTAACCAGCTCAGGTGGGGTGATGCCGGTATCCCAGGGTGGGTTGTGGAAGTATGCCAGATTGAAATGAAGTTTTTTTAACATATCGATCCAATAAAATGACGACAATAGGAGCATTGTACTCCAATTTCGGCCAAATGAGCGATAGTAGAGATATGACGAAACACACTTTGACAAGTTGGGCACAATCCTTTACAATCAAGGTTTGTCTGACCAATTTAATATAGGAAGGGTTCCTAATGAAAGAGTACACAACTGAGTTCATCCGCAATATTGCGATGGCTTCGCACAGCAATGCCGGTAAGACGATGCTGGCGGAGGCGTTATTGCATTTCACCGGGGCGACAACCCGGCTGGGTAAGATCGAAGACGGAACAACCGTAGGCGATTTTGAAGAAGAGGAAATCCGGAGGGGGATTTCACTGTCCACAGCGGTGATCCCGGTGGAATACAAAGGCTACAAGATCAATTTATTGGACACGCCGGGCTATACGGATTTTGTCGGCGAGGTTCTCTCGGCGCTAAGAGTTGCTGATAGCGCGGCGATCATGGTCGATTCGGTGGCGGGTGTTGAAGTTGGGACTGAGATTGCGCTAAATTACTGCGACCAGTTCAACCTGCCACGCATGGTGATCATTAACAAGATGAACCGAGATAATGCGAATTTTAGCAAGGTATTGGAATCAGTCAAACAGATCAGTGATAAACGGCTGCTGCCAGTTCAGTTACCGTGGGGTGAAAAAGCAGATTTTAAGGGCGTGTTGGATCTGCTGAGCATGAAAGCCTATGCGGGTGCGGGAGATAAGGCACAGGATATTCCAGACGAGTTTGCCGATGAGGTAGAGGCTGCACGGATGGAGTTGATCGAAGCGGCGGCTGAGGGCGAAGATGCTCTGTTGGAAAAATACCTGGAGGGAGAGGAATTGACCGCGGAGGAAATTGGACGCGGCTTAAAGAAAGTCATCCTGAATGGTTCTTATGTCCCGGTGTTTGTGACGGCGGGTTCAGCCGAGATTGGGTTGGCTCCGCTGTTGGACGCAATCATCAATCTGATGCCATCTCCATTGGAAGCCCAACCCGCCATCGCCAAGGGCAAGGAAGGTGATGAGACGCTGAAGCCGGCAGATCACGAACCGTTGGCGGCTTATGTATGGAAAACCACTGCCGATCCCTTCGTGGGCAAGATCACCTATTTCAGGGTGTACTCTGGGATGTTGACCTCTGACTCACGGGTATGGAATCAAAATAAATCGACGGATGAGCGTTTTGGAACCGTGCATATCCTGCGCGGGAAAGAGCAGATTGCGGCAAAAACGATTCACGCGGGTGATATTGCTTCGGTGCCGAAACTGAGCGCGACCTCGACAAGAGATACATTCTGCGATAGGGGACATCCTCTGACCTTGCCAGTACCAGTGTACCCGCATGCTCTGTTCAGCGTTTCTGTCTCTCCAAAGACACAGGCAGACTCGGCGAAGATCAGCCCAACCTTAACCCGGCTGGTTGAAGAGGATATGACCCTGTCGTGGCGCCAGGAACCGAGCACCAACCAGACGATTTTGCAGGGCATGGGCGACCAGCATATCGATGTCGCCATCCGTAAGGCGGAGAGCAAGTTCCAAACTAATCTAAATGTTGAGATCCCGAAAGTGCCCTTCCAGGAAGCGATCACCAGGCAAGGACAAGCCCAGTACCGGCATAAGAAGCAAACTGGAGGGGCTGGTCAATTTGCGGAGGTGTTCTTGCGGGCAGAGCCTTACCCGGAGGATGAATTTTCCTTTACCAATGATGTTTTTGGTGGGGCAGTGTCAAGTAACTTTATGCCGGCGATTGAAAAGGGTGTGCGCAGCGTGATGAAAGAAGGCGTAATCGCCGGTTACCCGATCTTGAATGTGCATGTATCCGTATACGATGGAAAAGAACATCCAGTGGATTCCAAGCCGGTGGCATTTGAAGTTGCGGGACGCGAAGCATTCAAGCTGGCATTCCGGGATGGCGGACCGGTGCTGCGGGAGCCGATCATGAACGTCAAGATCACGGTGCCCGAAGCAAACATGGGTGATATCATGGGTGACCTGAACACCCGCCGGGCGCGCGTGCAAGGGATGGACACCGAGAAAGGCCACTCGATTGTCAACGCACAGGTGCCACTGGCAGAGATGCAGCGCTACACTACCGACCTACGCTCGATGACGGGCGGGCGGGGTGTATTCACGATGGAGTTCTCGCATTACGAAGTGGTGCCAGCCCACATCGCCCAGGAAGTGATCAATGCCCGGGCAAAGGAACTGCAGGCAGCGAAAGAAGAGTAAGGTGTTTTTAGATAATCACGAGAAGCGGCGTCGAAACGTCGCTTCTTTTATTTCCCGGCTTACTTGCAATTTGCTAAACGAATACGAATAAAAACCAGCGGAGCAAGCGCGGTGACCCATAAACCAACCAGTCCATACCTTAGGAAGCGCAGCAGGAAAGGAAACCAGGTCTCGCCGCGGGGAAAGACTTCGCCCAGGCCAAACCACAGAAGGAAAACCCCCAGCGCGCCTAAAACATAGCGACCAAATCGCTGGGCGGCAGAACCAGAGACATTAAAGCCGCCCAGGGATCTGAGCCAGCAGGCGCCGGCTGCCAGGCCGAAAAATGCACCTGCATTTGATACGATGCCGGAGATATCCATGGGGTTGATCGGCTCTTCTTCCGGGAATGATGAGGCAGCGGTGGCGATCCAATCGCCGGGCAGCTCGAAATTGGACACTGCCAGCCGCGACAGGAAGCCAACCAGGATCAAAATCAAGGAGAAGGCAAGGATGGCTAAGATTTGAGTCGACAATGGTCGCTGCTTGATCCAGGCGGTGATAGGTGAGGAAAGGTGAAGGAATATCCACAATAGTACGATGCCTACCAGCCAACCTACCAGCACATCGTGGGGGAAGTGGACTGCCAGGTAGAGGCGGGAGATGCCCACTAAGAAGATCAGGATAATCAGCAGCGCCCACAACCAACCTTTGCGGATATACGCGCCAACCGTGCCCCAGAAAACGGTGGAGTTCTGGGCATGTCCGGAGGGGAGGCCGAAGGATGATTCAAAAGCAAGGTGCTTGATCGATGTGGAGATCCAGAAAGGGCGAGCTGTGGATAGCAGAATTTTAATATAGGCATTGAGGTTGGCATTCAGCATCAAGAAAAGGCCGGTTTGCAAGCCCAGTGTGGTATCCCAGCACCAATAAATGGCTGGTGCGACCAGCAGGTAGAACTGTTCGGAACCGGTGAGGGAGAGGTATTCCATTGGCGCTGTAAGCCAGTCGCCAAGGGCTTGCAACCATTGAATAAATTGTATCTGCATAGCGATCAAGTTTTCCATTTTGCCTCCAATCAAACAGGTTCAGTGGGTAACGGTTTGCTAGAGTCGGATGCAAGGGGTTTGGGAGCCTCTGGCAGGAAGCGGGCGCTAATCAGCAACGAAATCAGGATCAGAATGGCGCTGGTTAGAAAAATCAACCCTGGATTGTGACTGTAGATCCAACCAGCAAGAGGGGGAGCCAGGATCACAGTGGAAGCAGCGACAGTTTCATTTACACCATAAACCAGCCCCATGCGAGACTGATGAGCCAGATTGCGCACCTGAGCGATTGCCAATGAGCGAGCAACCCGAAAGCCGCCCACCAAAGCGTATGCCAGGGCATATAATCCAAATTGATCTCCTTTCCAGAGCAAGATGGCGTAGGCAAACATCGCCACCTGGCCGAGGAGGAAACCAGTGCGGGCGGTGAGGGAGCCCAGAGCCAGGTTCAAGAGCACAATACCGGCGCCAGAAATGGAGCCCAACTGTCCGATCTGACCATAATTCAGACCACGCTCGTTCTGAAGGTAGTTGGGAGCAAGTACCTGGGGCAGGTACATAGCGAACATAGCCAGGAAGGTCACGCCCAGGTAAACTACGAGGCGGGAAGTGAAGATAGCGGTGCGCGGTTCATCTTTGGGCTCGCGTTGTTCAACAGGCTGAGAGCGTAGAAATAATATAAACAGGCAGGAGACGATGAAGAACGAGGCGGAGACATAGTATATCGAATTGAGGCTGTAATGCTCTGCGATCTGACCACCCAGCCAGGGGCCAATGATTGCACCGGCATTATAAGATGCAGAAATAAAAGTGAGCACACGGCCAATGCCAAGCTTTCCTCGGGCGGCGGTAATATAGCTGTTCATTGGGCTGCTGACAAAGGCGGTCAGGTTATACAGCAGCATCCCGACAATGAAGGCGGGTAATGAACTCGCCAGGGCCATCATCCAGGCGGCAGCAGCCCCGAGCAGCCAGGCGGTCCAAATCAGAGGACGGCGACCCAGGCGGTCAGCGAGGTGCCCGGCTGGAATGTGGGCGGCAGCCATGGCAATGCCCATCGCCCCTAAAATAGTGCCAATTTCTAACGGTGTGGCGCCAAGATGCTGTAAGTACAACGGTTGGAAGATGAAAAACATGCTTTCGCCAACCCCCCAGGTAAACAGGGTGATGGCAAAGACGATCAGGTCGCGGCTCATGCCCGGGAAGATGCCACGCGTTTAATAAAAGATTCTGCAGCCTCAAATACCTGCTGGCGATCAGGCTCACGGGTAATCACGTGACCACTGTTTTCCACCCAAAGCAATGTTTTATCCTCAACTAGTAAGTGGGAGTAAATCTGCTCGGCGTTAAGAGGTAATACACCACCATCTTTATGCGAATGAACGAGCAGGACAGGCACCTGGATCTTGGGTAAGGCAGCGCGCATCTCGACCAGCAGGTCGCGCAGCTCGGCGATTGCACGAGTGGGGTAATATGGATAGTCAACATGATCAGCGGCCGCGTCCGGATTTTGCCAGTCGGAAGGGCCCTTCGGGATGTTGGGCTGGATGTATTGCAGGTACTGCGCATACGGCAAGCGGGGATCGGCGCCCAGTGCATAGGGGGCGGACATGGCAATCACGCCGCTCACCGGATGGTGCGCGCCATGATTCAGCGCCAGCGCGCCACCCATAGAAAGGCCAATGGCAAAAATATGGTCAGTTGAGCGGCGAAGTAAATGGTAGCCATCCTCTACGTTGGCGACCCAATCCCGCCAGCGCATACGGAGCATATCAGCGGGCTGGGTGGCATGGCCAGCGAGACGGATGCCGAGCACGGAATGCCCCTGGGCGGCGAGATACTCGCCCATCCAGAGCATTTCTTTGGGGGCACCGGTGAAGCCGTGGATAAGCAGGCAGCCAATCCGGTCGCCGGGGAAGAAGAATGGTTCAGCAGTAGGAATAATCATAGCAATTGAATGACCTCCCGAGGGTAATCGGTCAAACTTTCCAGACCGGTTGAGGTGATGACCACATCATCTTCAATACGGACACCATTGCGCTGCGGCAGGTAAATGCCCGGCTCGATGGTAAATGTCATTCCGGGCTGTAAAATCAATGGATTGCCCTGGCGGATATAAGGTTCCTCATGGCTTTCCAGCCCAAGCCCATGACCGGTGCGGTGGGTGAAGTAGGGGCCGTATCCGCCAGCGGTGATGATGGCACGGGCGGCTTGATCCACTTCATGAGCGGAGATGCCAGGGCGGGCAAGGTACCGGCTGGCAGTATTGGCTTCTAAGACCAGCTGGGCGATGTGAGCGTATTCGGGGTCGATCTTGCCCAGGGCAAAGGTGCGAGTGATATCGGAGATATAGCCGAGGTGGCCGGCACCAAAATCGAGCACCAGGAGGTCGCCAGCCTGGAGCAAGCGGTCAGAGGGGGAGGCATGGGGATTGGCGCTATTCGGACCTGAGGAGACGATGGGAGCGAAGGGGATTTCGGAGTTGGAGCCGGCGCGCAGGAGCTGAAGGGTTAATTCGGAGGCAAGCTCGCGCTCGGAGATTGAGGTGCGGATGGAGGGGAGAGTAGCTTGGAGAGCGATTTGGGCGATTTGGGCCGCTTTGCGCATAGCCAATATTTCAGAGGAATCTTTGATGCTTCTCAGGCTGGCAAGGGTGTCTTCGGCGGAGATGTACTCGGCTTCGGGGGCAGCTTGCATAAGGAGGTGAAATTCTAGCAGGCGCAGCTGACGCGGCTCGACCCCGATGCGGCTCGAATCCAATGCGGCAGCTACCAGCGCGGAATGGAAGGAATCGACCCAAAACTGGGGGTCCTCGCCGTAGGGATATGCCTGAACGGGATAGGTCAGATCAAGCAACTTGGCTTGTTCTAATTCCGGTAGAATCAAGTGCACCGGTTGACCAGGGCTGAATATGGCGATGACCGGGCGTTCGGATAAATGGAAGTGCAATCCGGTGAGATAGATTAGGCTTGCGCCGGGGTTGAGTGCCAGGGCGGATAAATTTGTGGATTGGAGCGCATGAATTAAACTATTTTGACGTTTGGAAAATACATCCACGGTGGGGCGGTCGGGCGGATTGGGCATGGAGAAGCCTCCTGGAAAAGTAGATTGATTATAAAACGGAAATGAGTGAATGGGGTAATATTCAGGGATGAGGCAGACCGAGTCGCTGCCTTGACAGGCAGTATTGGAAAAGGTACAATTCTTGCGCTCAAGGGCCTGTAGCGCAGTTGGGAGCGCGCTTCAATCGCACTGAAGAGGCCGAGGGTTCGAATCCCTCCAGGTCCACTAAGGCTAGAACCGCCAGCGTTGACGATATACAGGATTGCTAGTACAATTCTGGCTACATTTGGGCCCATAGCGCAGTTGGGAGCGCGTCTCAATGGCATTGAGAAGGCCGAGGGTTCGAATCCCTCTGGGTCCACACGAAAGTCATAGCAGGAGTAGTAAGTCATCCGACAGCGAGCCGGGAGAGAGAGGTGTGAGCCCGACACGGTGCCCGAAGAGCACAAACAGGACTGAACTCGCCTGCCGCCCACTTGGGCAGACTGTGGTGGTGAACGCCAGCAACCTGGCCTGAGCCATAGCCGGGATTCGCCCGTTAACGCGAGAAGAGCGGCTTTGACAGCGTTGCTGGCAAAGCAAACAGGGTGGTACCGCGGAGTCCCCTTCGTCCCTGAGTGGCGAGGGGATTTTTGTTTATATCAAGAAAGGAGGCACTAAATGAACCATAAAATTCAATTCGATCGCCGAGATGTACGCTGCCTCCTCGCGGACCTCCTGGATCTCCTTCCGTTCCTTAATTCTTCACAAATCGATCAACAAGCGCATAGTGAACCTAGAAGGAGACAAATATCATGGAACAATCCTATAACCCCAATGAAATAGAACCGCGCTGGCAACGGATCTGGGAAGAAACAGGCATCTACCAGACAGTAGATGACAGCGACCGGCCGAAATATTACTGCCTGGATTTCTTTCCTTACCCATCCGGAGATGGCTTACATGTGGGACACTGCCGGAATTACGTGCCTACCGATGTGATCTCACGCTACAAACGTATGCGGGGCTTTAATGTGTTGCACCCCATGGGGTGGGATGCATTCGGAGAACCGGCGGAACAGTTCGCGGTCAATCATAATGTTCACCCAAGGATCACCACGGATCAAAACGCGGCGAATTTCCGCCGCCAATTCAGAATCATAGGAACCAGCTATGACTGGAGCCGGGAAGTTGATACCTCCCAGCCAGAATATTATCGCTGGACGCAGTGGTTTTTCTTGAAGCTATACCAACGGGGGCTGGCATATCGGGATACGAACTGGCAGTGGTGGTGCCCAACCTGCCAGACAACACTCTCCAGCCACGAAGCTGCAGGCGGGTCGTGCTGGCGCGGGCACGCGGGCGTTGTGCGCCGGAAAATCCCAGCCTGGTACTTTCGCATCACGGCCTACGCCGATGAACTGCTGACAGGACTGGATGAGATCGATTGGCCGGAACCGATCAAGGCGATGCAGAGATCCTGGATTGGGAGGTCGGAAGGCTGCGAGATCATCTTTAAGACTGAGGCCGGCGAACCAATACCGGTATTCACAACTCGCCCCGACACCATTTTTGGGGTCACCTTCTTCGCATTCGCGCCAGAACATCCATTGGTGGAAAAATTGGTCACAGCAGACCGGCTGAAAGAGGTACGGGATTATATTCAGCTGGCTGTGCGGCAAAGCGAGGTCGAACGCAGCCGTGAAAGCCGACCAAAGACGGGAGTCTTTACCGGCGGCTTTGTGATCCATCCCTTGACCCAGGAACGCATCCCGGTTTGGGTGGCAGATTATGTGCTGACCACTTATGGCAGTGGTGCGGTGATGGGTGTGCCAGCACACGATGGACGCGATCTTGAATTCGCCAGAGCGTATCGAATCCCGATCCGGAAGGTGGTTCAAGCCACCGCAGAAAATGGCGACAAGGCTGATAACGTGCATACTGACCCAGGTGTGATGATCAATTCTGGGATTTACGATGGCTGGGATAATACACAAGCTGCTCTGAATATCACGACTGAACTGCAACGCCGGGGTTTGGGTGGACCCAAAGTGGTATACCGGATGCGGGATTGGTTAATCTCCAGGCAGAGATATTGGGGAACACCGATCCCAATCGTGCACTGCCCGCACTGCGGTGAGGTTCCCGTTCCGGATGAGCAACTGCCGGTGCGTTTACCTGTAATGGATGATTTCCAGCCGGATGGCAGCGGACGATCTCCCCTGGCGCGGACAGCAGAATTCGCCCAGGTAACATGCCCGGACTGCGGCGGACTGGGGGAGCGCGAGTACGACACGATGGGCGGATTTGCCTGCTCGGCCTGGTATTATTACCGTTTTGCCAGCTCGAGATACACAGATGGCCCATTTGATCCACAAGCGATGCGTAAATGGCTGCCGGTCGATCTGTACGTAGGAGGAGCCGAGCACGCCGTGCTGCACCTGCTGTATTCCCGTTTCTGGACCAAGGTAATGGCGGATGAGGGCCTGGTGCCGTTCAGAGAACCGTTTACACAATTGAAAAACCAGGGTCAGTTGCTGGCGCCGGATGGACAGCGCATGTCCAAATCACGGGGCAATGTGATCACGCCAGATGCGATGGTGGAAGAATATGGCGCGGATGCGCTGCGCCTGTATGAGATGTTCATGGCACCGTTCGACCAGGATATCCAATGGAGTACAGATGGCACCCATGGGGCGCGGAGATTCCTGTTCAAGGTTTGGAAGCTGTACCAGGATTTCTGGCGAACAGAGCCATCCATCCAAGACCATGATGCGCAGCTAGAGCGAGCATTGCATAAAACAACCCGTCTGGTGAGTGAGAAGATCGAGGGATTTCGTTTTAATACCATGGTTTCGAGCTTAATGGAATTTGTCAATCTGCTGACGGAGAGGGGCAGGCAAGGGCAGTGGAAGACCCCCGAGTACCAAAAATCTTTGGAGACCTTGTTGGTGATCATGGCGCCTGCCGCGCCGCATATCTGTGAGGAACTGTGGAGATTGTCCGGGCATGAATACAGCGTGCACCAGCAAAGCTGGCCGACCTGGGATAACGAGCTGGCGCGCAGCGAACGCTCCGAAATTGCAGTCCAGGTCGATGGCAAGCTGCGCGGGGTGGTGCAGGTGAGTGATGACACAGAGAAAACAGAAGTTGAGCAAGAAGCACGGGCCCTGCCAAAAGTCATCCAGGCATTAACTGGGCGAACCGTTCAAAAGATAATATATGTACCGGGACGCATGATGAGTTTTGTGACCTCACAAAATCAACCTACTGAGGACAGTAGATAATGATCACGCTGGCAACTACCTGGAATCCGCGGGGAGAACTGCCTCGACTACAGCATTTCTTTCCCGTGCTGAAAAATGTATACCAGCATGCCGTGGTGGTTCTGCCACCAATGGTAGATCAAGCCCTGACTAAGGAGGTAGAATCTTTAGGAATGATCCCGGTCATTCCCGATGAGTGGTCGTGGGGGCGGTTCCTGGCGCTGCGCAAGGCACTCGAAACTGGCTCAGATCTGATCCATTATGTGGATTTAGACAGGCTGATCCGGTGGGTGGAACTCCGGGAAGATGAATGGCGCCGGTCGGTAGATCTGCTTACCCAGGCGGATTGCGTGTGCTTCGGACGCACCCTGACTGCATATGCCACTCACCCAAAAGCGTTGATAGAAACTGAGGCGACCAGCAACCGGTTGATCTCACATTTGTTAGGGCAGAGGATGGATGTCAGTGCGGGGTCGAAAGGGTTCAGCCGGCAAGCGGCGGCATTCCTGGATGCGCACACTAAACCAGGGGCGTCCATGGGCATGGATGCAGCATGGCTAGTGCTGCTCAACCGGGCGGGATACCGGATCAAGTATGTTGAAGTGGATGGACTGGATTGGGAGTCTGCGGATCAATTCAGAATGGAGGCAGCGGATGCAGAAACCCAGCGCCAGGCTGCTGCTGAGTACGATGCAGACCCCAGGAATTGGGAATGGCGGGCGAAAGTAGCAGATGAAGTGGTGAGAACCGGGCTGTGGTCTGCTACTCTGCCTCTGGAAGCGAGCAGTTTGAACCCGAGTGCACATTTTGAGGTGGAGGATTACCTGCATTTTTACCAGCCCAATTTGACCGAGGAGCGGGCGGATGCGGAAGTAAATGCTATCGTCAGGCTGCTGGGGCTGGAGCAAGCGGTTGATATTCTTGATCTGGCATGCGGCTACGGGCGGCATACCAACCGGCTGGCAGCACGAGGTCAGCGGATGAGCGGTGTGGATATCGAACCAGGTTTCCTGGAACTGGCGCGGCACCAGGCGGAGGAGATGGGGGTGAAGGTGAATTACCAGCAGGGAGACATGCGCTTCCTGGATTATGACCGGGATTTTGATGTCGTTCTGCTGTTGTTCACCGCATTTGGCTACTTTGAAGATGCGGAAAATCTGTCGGTGCTTCACAACATCCAGAAGGCTTTACGACCAGGAGGAAAATTCTTGGTAGACATCCCCAACCGGGAAACCTTCGTGGAGCATCTCCCTCCAACGTTTGTGGATGAGGTCGGGCAGGATTTGATGATCAACCGGGGAGCATATGACGACCAGGCAAGACGGTGGTACAATCGGCGGGTTGTGATCCGCAACGGCGTGCGCAAAGATAAACCATTCTTCGTGCGGCTGTATGATGAGGGCGAAATTAGAACCCTGCTGGAAGAGGCAGGTATGGAAGTAGTCCAGATCTACAGCGGTTGGAGCGGAGAGGCAATGGGTCCTGAATCGCGCCGGATGATACTTCTGGCGCGTAAATCTGATAATTTCAATGAGATGGAGCAAAAATGACCGAGAGCATGATCTACAACCCAGCGGAGATCGAGCTGAAATGGCAGAAGAAATGGGAAGATGATGGGCTGTACAACAGCGACATAAACCCGGACCGACCCAAGCACTACGCCCTGACCATGCTGCCATATCCATCGGGGGATTTACACATTGGTCACTGGTACGCTATGACTCCATCGGACGCCCGGGCAAGGTTCATGCGCATGCGCGGTTATAACGTATTATTCCCGATGGGATTCGATGCGTTCGGGCTGCCAGCGGAAAATGCGGCGATCAAGCGGGGGGTACACCCCAAAAAGTGGACCTATGCCAATATCGAACGCATGCGACAGCAGCTGCGCAGCATGGGGGCGATGTTTGATTGGCGCCGAGAAGCCGTTTCCGCCGATCCGAGTTATTATCGCTGGACGCAGATGTTTTTCATCCAGCTTTTCAAGCATGGCCTGGCCTATAGAAAGATGTCACCGGTGGATTGGTGCCCAAACTGCAACACCACCCTGGCGCGCGAACAGGTATGGGGAGATGACCGGCACTGCGAACGCTGCGGCACGCCGGTGATCAAGAAGGATCTGGACCAATGGTTCTTCCGCACCACAAAATATGCGGATGAACTGCTGGATTACAGCTCGCTGGATTGGCCGGAGAGGGTGCGTACGCTGCAGGTGAACTGGATCGGGCGCTCCGAAGGCGCATCCGTAGTATTTACTACCGAACAAGGGGATGTCATCGAGATCTTCACCACCCGTCCGGATACCCTGTGGGGAGCTACCTTCATGGTACTGGCGCCTGAGCATCCGCTGGTGGAACGGATCACCAGCAACGATCAGAAAGCAGAGGTTGAGTCATACATAAAACAGGCGGCACGCCAATCAGATATTCAACGTGAGGCGGCAGATAAGGAAAAGACAGGGGTGTTCACTGGCGGCTACGCGATCAACCCGGTGAACGGCGAGCGCATCCCGATCTGGATTGCGGATTATGTGATGATGAGCTATGGCACCGGTGCGATCATGGCAGTACCGGCGCATGATGAACGCGACTTTTCCTTTGCGATCAAATATGGGCTCTCGATCATCCCGGTAACTGAACGGGTGGATGGGGTAAGCAAAAGCTTCGTATTCCCCGGGTCTGTTCAGGAAGGATTCTCAGAAGCACTGCAGAAAATCGAGGTTCAATACGAAGCCAGGCAGGTTGGCAACTTGGGTGAAGAACTATTTGTCACCTTACAGCGTAAGCAAGTGGATGAATATATCAAGCTGATGCAGCAGTACCTCTTGCCCGGAAACTGGAATGAGATCGTGGGTTCTCGGTGGTGCTTTATATTTTCTGATGGTGTGCGGGAGTTGGACTCGGTTGAGGCGGACTGGGAAATCCTGGCTAAATGTAAAGCAATTTACTCTCCGGTGAGCTCATATCGGACTGCGATGGAGATGATCAACAGCATGGAATTCTACCGGGATATATTGTTCCATACAGATTACGGAACTATGATTCATTCCGGTGAGTTCAGTGGAACGCCTGGAACAACTGCCAAACGCGTGGTGACTGAGTGGCTTAAATCCAGGGAGGTGGGGGATTTTGCGATCAACTATAAGCTGCGCGATTGGTTGATCTCCCGGCAGCGCTATTGGGGAGCGCCAATCCCGATGATTAATTGTCCTGATTGTGGTTGGCAGCCAGTGGATGAGGCCTCCCTGCCGGTGCTCTTACCGGATGATGTGGAATGGCGTCCAACTGGGGAGTCACCGCTCAAACTGCATCCAACCTGGAAACACACTACCTGTCCAAAGTGCGGTCAGCCAGCCGAGCGGGAAACGGATACCATGGATACGTTCATGTGCTCATCCTGGTATCACCTGCGCTACCTCAGCCCGAATTTTGAGCAAGGCCCATTTGACCCGGCTGAATACGATTATTGGATGCCGGTGGATACTTATACGGGCGGGATCGAGCATGCGCAGATGCATCTGATCTATACCCGCTTCTTTCACAAGGCATGCCGGGATATGGGGATCACGAAAGGGCCAGAACCGATGACCCAGCTGCGTAACCAGGGGATGGTATTGGGCGAGGACAACGAGAAAATGTCCAAGAGCCGGGGCAATGTGGTGGCACCGGACAACCTAGTTGCGCGTGTGGGAGCAGATACGGTGCGTGCATACCTGATGTTCTTTGCCAGGTGGGACATGGGCGCGCCATGGAGCTACAGCGGCATCGACGGAACAACGCGCTGGTTGAGAAGGGTATGGGCACTGGCTACGGATACGGTAAATGAACCAGCTCCCCGAGGAATGGCAAGCCCGGAGGTGCTGCGTACGCTCAGGCGCAAGCTGCATCAAAGCCTAAAACGGATCACCCACGATTTCCAGAATTTTGAATTCAACACCATCGTATCAAGCCTGATGGAATTGGCAAATGAGCTATACAAAGCGCGTGAGTTGGGGGCGGTGGATACTTCAGAATGGAACGAAGCTATGGATATCTACCTTCGGATGATGGCGCCAGTAACGCCACACATTGCTGAGGAATTGTGGGTTAGGTCAGGCAAAGCATACTCGGTGCATACCCATACCTGGCCCGAGGTGGATGAGGATGCTGCGGCTGAAGACGAGGTGACATTGGTTGTTCAGGTGAATGGAAAAGTTCGCGACCGCATCACAGTGCCTGTAGGTATAAGCGATGACCAGGCAAGGGAAGCCGCGCTCTCCTCAGAGGCGGTGACCAAGTTCATGGAAGGCAAGCCGCCGCGCAAAGTGATCGTGGTGCCGGGTAAGCTGGTCAATATCGTTATCTAATCCTAAAAAAAGAATGTGAGGTAAGTGAACCTCAACTTGGCATCCGGCGTAGAATGATATATTGAAAAAAGCTGAGTGAACGCCTGAGATAACTATGCCTAAGCAAAAGAAGAACATCATCCGTTGGTGGGATTGGCAAGCAGCCATATTAGAGCTGGTGCTAGTGCAAATTACAGCTAGTCGCCTGGTGGCTACACAATGGACTGAGCATCTGCCCTTGACACAGGCGGTAGGTTTCTTCGGCATCCTGCTAGGATTGGCGTTAGGACAAAGCATTTTCTCTCGGATGATAGCTGGATTATTTACGATCGCTTATGGATTGATTATTATCCCCTGGCAGATCGGAATAACTTTATACCCGGGGATTGAGTGGGTTGAGCGCTTGCTAAGCTTGAAGGGCCGCTTAGCGCTTGTGGTGCAAGAGCTAATCCAACGCGATGCGATCACGGATAACATATTATTCCTACTATTAATGGCGCTTGTTTTCTGGATTGTGGCAGTATATGCTGGTTTTACCTTGGTGCGTTATGCACATGCATGGCGGGTCGTTCTGCCAGTGGGATTAACGATATTTGTCATCCATAGTTTTGATCCACTTCTTTCCAGCCGCTCCTGGTACCTGGCATTTTACCTATTTTTTGCGCTGCTGCTGGTGGCACGGGTGACCTTCCTAAAAAATAGAGCTATTTGGAAGCAACATCATACCCACGTACCACCGGATATCGGCTTTGACCTGGCTAGGTTCACTGCACTGGTGGCTTTGGTCCTGGTATTGTTCGCCTGGAATGTACCCGTTTTGGCAGAAACGCTGCGACCGGTTGCTAATGTCTGGCAGACGGCGACCCATCCCTGGATGAATTTACGAGACCGGTTCAGTTATGCATTTGCCTCGCTCAGGGCTTCGGTTGGATTGGTTTCTGACATGTATGGGGAAAGTCTATCTTTAGGATTGGGCTCTCCCCTTTCGGATCAGATATTGATGGAAGTGGAAGCACCCAGTGATCCCCCTCAAGGTGTCCGTTATTATTGGCGGGCACGTGTTTATAGCATTTTTGACGGGAGCGAATGGGAAGTTGGACTGGATGATACACGCGAATTCTTGCCAGGAGGGAGGGATCTGACCCAAACAGGGGTGGATGCCCGAGCGGAAGCAGTTTTTACCTTTCACCCCTATAATGCCATCTCTATGCTGTATGTGGTTCCACAGCCTTTATGGGTCAGCCGCCCGTCCGAGGCGGTGATCACAACGAATCCGGATGGCACCGTAGATTTGGAATCGCTCCGGGCTCAGGAATATCTCCGACCGGGCGAACGATATGAAGTTCGTTCAAGCGTCAGTGCAGTCACAATAAAGGACCTGCGGGCAGCAGGAACAGATTATCCGCAATGGGTATTGGAACGATATTTACAGCTCCCCGACGAAATATCACCGCGTACCTATGAGTTAGCTCAGATGTTGGCTCAAGGGCAGGAAACTCCGTATGACGTAACAGCAGCGGTCACGAATTATTTACGGGAGAACATAACCTACCAGCTGACGATTGATGCGCCTCCTGCCGGTGTAAACCGACTCGATTGGTTCTTGTTCGAGTATAAAAAGGGATTTTGTAATTATTATGCGACCAGCGAGGTGATTTTACTGCGCTCCTTAGGCATACCCGCCCGAATCGCGGTTGGTTTTGCACAAGGAGAGCGGCAGGTTGAGATCATGGAAGGTCAACAAACCGAACCGGGTGAGGTGATAGGACCGGATATACGGATATCCGATTCAGTTACCTACCTGGTGAGGCAAAAGTATGCCCATGCCTGGCCGGAAGTGTTCTTTCCCGGAATCGGCTGGGTGGAGTTCGAGCCAACTTCCAGTGAGGACCCGCTATTCCGCCCATCAGGAGACGATATTTCCACATCGAACGAAGGGCAACATGATAGCCGAGATAATCCCACCATCGATGAATCTCTGCTGGGTTTAGAGGATCAGGAACGTGATGATTCCCCCCAATCGTCAGGTGATGATGGCAGCGGGTCTGAATTTTGGACGGTGGGCAATATTATGCGAATGGGTGTTCTGTTACTCGCGGTTGGATTGTTGGTATGGGTGGTTTCGAAAACGAGGAAAGGAGATTGGGCTGCCGCGTGGTTTGAAAAAATATCTCGACAATCAGCTGTCCGATTTGAGCAAAGGTTAAGCCGCCTGGGAATGAGAACGCCAACATTCTTACGCAATTGGGTCTTTATTACCGGGCTGCCACCGCTTGGGCGAGCTTATCTGGAGATCAATCGATCATTGAAGAGGCTGGGTAAGGAGACGAATATTCAAGAGACACCGGCTGAACGCGCGAATGCTTTAATGGAAATATTGCCAGCTGCGATTGAGCCAACACAAAGATTGCTACATGAATATCAAGCGGGAATATACAGTCAACACGAAGCTGACCCAGAGGTTGCTCGCAAGGCGAGCATTGATATCCGCAAATACTCCTATTGGGAGATCGTAAAGCGATTCTTAGCACGCTTCCAGGAACCTGAACGAAGGCAGCTACAGCAGGAGTGATCACGACTTGCGGAGCGGGGGCAATCATTTCAGTGACCTATCGGGGAAAAAACAGTATAATTTCATAGATTAGTAATACACAGCCGAGATAGTGGTGAGAGTCGGGTAGGTTATGGCTCTCCCTCAGCGAGGTATTATGATGGATGAAACGACGACCATCATTACATTGGATTTAAGCCAGCAGGTTTCACGTTTAAACCAATTGGCGGAAATGATCAAGGAAGAGCTTGAGCGTGGCGATGCTGTAATTCCGGTGCGCGCCGACCAGTGTTTGACACAACTTTATGGCAGCCTAAACCGCCTGGGTAAACAGGTGAGGCGTCATGATGATGAGCTAAAAAGTATGCGAGCACTGGCTAGTATTGGACAAGTGGTCAACTCTTCCCTAGATCTAAGGGAGGTGCTGGAGATCGTGATGGATACGATCGTGCGCTTAACCGGTGCTGAACGAGGATTCCTGATGCTGCGTGATGATAAAGATCAACTGATCACGCATATTGCGCGCAACTGGGAACAGGAATTGCTGGACAGCTCAGAATTTGCTATCAGCCGGACGGTAATCAACCGGGTGATGAGCGATGGCGCGCCAGTGATCACGACCAACGCACAGGAGGATCCTCGCTTTGGAGGCCAGGAAAGTATCATCGCATATAATCTGCGTTCCATTCTGTGTGTACCATTTAAGGTAAAAGGGAATATCACCGGTGTTATCTACACGGATAATCGTGTTCGAACGGGGCAATTTTCCGGTGTTGAGCTGGCATTGATCCTGGCATTTTCAGACCAAGCGGCAGTGGCCATTGAGAATGCTCGCTTGTTTGATTCGGTCCGCCGAACATTAGCGGAAGTTACCGAATTAAAGAATCTGATGGACAATGTATTCGCTTCCATCGCAAGTGGTGTGATAACGGCGGATATCGAGGACAAAATCATGCAATGCAACCGAGCTGCAGAGCTGATTCTGGGGAGGCACAGCACGGATCTACTCGGGCATGGCCTGGGAGAGATACTACCAGGAATCGCGCAGGATCTTCCCGGACTAGTAGTAGAAGTGCGCCAATCTGACCGGCATATTGTGGGATTGGAATACCAATCGTCTTTGCCTGAGAGGGGCGCGGTGACATTGAGCTTCAACCTCTCTCCGCTGAAGGATGCAAGCCAAACGACACAAGGGGTGGCAATAGTATTAGATGACCTGACCGAAAAAAAACGCCTTGAAGGCCAACGTCGTTTGTTTGAACGGATGGTTTCACCGGCTGTAATTGAGCAGCTTGACCCGGATAAATTACAGCTAGGCGGAAAACGAATGGGGATCACGACATTATTTGCTGACATTCGCGGTTTCACCAGCTTCAGTGAAAATCTTGATCCGGAGATCCTGGTATCGGTGCTAAACCGCTACCTGGCAGCGGCAGCAGATGCAATCCTTACCGAGCAGGGAACGATCGACAAATTTATGGGCGATGCGGTGATGGCATGGTTCAATGCGCCAATCCCGCAAGCGGATCATGCTTTACGAGCGATCCGGGCTGCATTGGGAATTCGCCGAGCGGTAGAACAATTAAAGAATGATATACCGGTTGAGATGCAGCGGTCCTTTGGGGTGGGAATCCATTATGGTGAGGTGGTGTTGGGTTTGGTGGGTACTGAAACGCGGCTGGAATATACCGCCATTGGTGACAGTGTGAATACTGCCAAGCGGATCCAGGAAAACTCCCAGGCCGGTCAAATATTGATCAGCGCTGAGGTATACAAACAACTAGAGCAGGTTCTCCAGGTAAAACTGGTGGATCCAATCGTGGCGAAAGGGAAACGATTGCCGCTGGTAGTGTACGAGGTGGTAGGTTTAAGGGCTGACTAGATTGCACCCAATTCCTGGTACTGATCAGCGAATAAAGCCGGTGCGCCACCGGTATGCAAAAAGAGGATAGTCTCATCGGGGCGGAAATATCCGCGGCGGATGAGATCGATCAAACCAGCGGCGGCGCGGCCGGTGTAGACGGGATCGAGAAGTAAGCCAGCCTGGCGGGCAAACAGACGGATCGCTTCTATCTCGGGTTCACCCAGTACGCCGTAGCCAGCGCCAAGGTAATCAGAATTGACCAGGATATCGGATGGCGAAAACAGTTGTGGCTCACCGAGTAAATTGGCAGTGGCGGTGGCAATCTCAGCGACGCGCGCCTGAAGGATGTGTTGCGGCTCATCCACGCTGATCCCGAGAATACGACCGGAAAAACCAAATATACTGGCGCCTACGACCAGACCAGCCTGGGTACCACCAGACGAGGAAGCAAAAACAATCCAATCAACAGCGGAGGTTTGACCCACCAACTCCTGGATGGCAAAGGCATATGCTGCCGCTCCAGTAGGGCTGGAGCCGCCGTATGGGACCAGGTAAGGACGGCGTCCTTGCTCCCAGGCGAGATTGAAGGCTGATTGCAATGTCTGTTCGCGTAGAGGGCGAGTGGTCCAGATGATCTCGGCACCAAAAAGATGGTCTAACAGTAAATTTCCCGAAGAATTATCGGGACGAACGCCAGCCAGAACTAGGATACAATCCAGGCCAAAGCGAGCTGCGGCTGCGGCGGTCTGACGACAATGATTGGATTGGACCGCGCCGGTGGTGATCAGGGTGCGCGCGCCATTTGCCAGTGCTTCTGCAAGCAGGAATTCCAACTTACGGGTTTTGTTACCGCCCAGTCCCAGTCCGGTGAGATCATCGCGCTTGACCAGAATTCGGGGGGCATGAAGGGATTGTGACAGGCGGGGCACTTCTTCAATTGGGGTGGGAAGGGTGGCAAATTTGAGACGGGGAGGAATGATCATGAGATTATCCTGCTAAGTGACGAGTTTTAGCTTGCCCGCTGCGGCGCATGATCTCTAGCAGGCGCGGTATGGTTTGGGTGTAAAACTTGTAAAGGAGTGAATGGACCGGGTAGTCCCAGGCGCCCAAGAAGCGGGTTAACATACCTCCGAGGCCTTCTTTGAAACGGTAGACACCCCATAATGGGTCGGATTGTTCCATTACTTCAGGTGCACCCCATAAATCATAAACCCGACAGCCAAGCGATTGGCTAAGGCGGATGGCTTCCCATTGGAGCAAGTAATTGGGCATTTTATCGCGATGAACTTCGCGAGACATGCCATATAAATACCAGGATTTTTGAGCAAAGAGAAACAATATCAGCGCGGCGACCGGTTCAGCAGCAACTTCGGCAATCAATGGCAGGGCGTACGGTTGGAGCGGTGAAGATTCAGCCGGTGGAGGAAAAGAACTCCATACCCGCCGGTAATATGCCTCTTCTCGGATAGTAAAACCATCCCGCAGGGAGGTCTCAGCATACATGCGATAGAGCAGCGGGTAATCCGCTGGGGTGCCCTGGCGGATGGTGACGCCTTTTCGACTGGCGAGACGGATGTTATAGCGGGTTTTTTGTTTCATCCGTTCGAGGAGCTCGGTCTCTCTGGCGGTTAAGTCGATCAGCACCGTATTGCGAAACTGGATTTGTTCAAGGGAGAAACGCCAACCATTGGAAAGGAGCAATCGTTGGAGACCCTGACCGGACGAGAATTCAACGCCATCAGTGCTGCCGGGTGAACCTGGATCCATGTGCACATCAGGATCAATCTTAAGAAAAATTGCTCCTTTTTTCCTGGCAAAGGCCTGGAGGTCAGCAATCACCCGAACGCATAAACCAATATCATCCCAATTTAGCAAGGGACCTTTCGGGGCATAGAGGATGCGCATTCGAGCAGCGAGACCAGCGACAGGTAAACTACGTTGCAAAACCAACGCAGCTGCCCGTACGGGATCATCGGGGGGCCATTGGTTGAGATGAAATTGAATTAAATCCTGATGCTCACACCAAACTAGAAAATTTGGCTGCCAACCCATGAAGGTTTTTGTTTGGGCCCACTCAGCCGTCTGTAATAGATGCGGCTCAGGCAGAGCAGCTATCATTGCATTCCACACAGCTGGTAGGGGTCGGGAAGGTGTGCTATTCATCAAAAAAACTAAACTTCCCCGCGTCTATTTTGCCATAGGAGATAGAGGCGGTAGAGTAATGGTTGGTAGACACGATCCCAGGGGCCTATAGCACGGTGAAGTACGCCGCCAAAGCCGCGCTTGAAGCGATAGACACCCCAGAGGCCTTCACTGCGATGAGCAAATCCCGCTTCTAGGGTATCAAGATCCGCATCTGGCACGCCCCAAAAATCGTACTCAGTGCAACCCTGGGAGCGCGCCCAGCGCATGGCTTCCCACTGCAGAAGGTAGTTTGGCATACGCTCACGATGGAGGTTTGCTGACCCACCATAGAAATACCAGGCACGTTTCCCATAGGCAAAGACCATCAGCGCAGCGAGTGGGGTATGGTCATACTCTGCCAGGAAGAGTTCACATTGACCAAGTGGATGGAACAATTGGTAAGCACGGCGGTAATAATCTAATTGATGCGCCCCAAACTGGTCACGCTGGGCGGTTAACTCGATAAGGGAGTGGAATATATCCAGATCTGTGGTTGGGTGGATGACCACGCCTTTTTTGAGCGCCAGATTGATGTTGTAACGTGTTTTTTGCTTCATCCGGCCTAGTAAAACCTGATCATCCCCCTGGAGATCTAGAAGCAGCGTGCGGGGAGGTTGAATGCTTTGGGGGCTAAGAACAAAACCTGAGGGCGGCGGGGAAGGCTTATCATCTGCTGCTTCCCAGTCATCCGGTTCAACTTTCAGAAAGACGCAATGCAGTTTACGGCAAACCCGGTCGATCTCGGGAAGGATTGCGTTCCAGTCGCTGCCAACGGGACCCTTGGGGATATATGCCAGACGGATGCCAGGAAATAAACGCCGGAAGAGGATTTGAGCGCCAGTTTCTCCATGCTGCAGACGAAGAACCTGCCAACGAAACGCCTGCTTTAGCTCCCCCCAGACAGTTGTTTGAAGGATGTGCGATTCGGGATGGCGAGAGAGAAAAAGGTCCCATTCGGCAGGGGAAATTTCAGACATAGGCAATAATCATACAACCATAAGAATAAGTTCCGGATTATACAACAGCGGTCAAATCAGTGGTAGGTGCACTACTCACGGAGGCATTGGGGACACAAGAGTTCAATATGTGAATAATCTCCTCCGCGTCCCCTTTTTGGGCAGAGCTCACCAATGATTCAATGACCTCATGCAAGGCTTGACCGCGAAGCAATTCATCCTCGTCAAGGCGAAGGATATCAGGATGACCGGTAGGCTGATAATCGGCACCTTTATCCCATAGGGCTTCGGATAGTTTTTCACCGGGGCGGATACCGGTGAACACAATCTCAATATCAGTGCCCGGTTCCAGCCCAAATAACCGGATCAGGTCTTGGGCAAGATCCAGGATGCGCACCTGTTCACCCATATTGAGAACATATACTTCACCACCGGCACCCATGGCAAAGGCTTGTAGCACAAGATGAACTGCTTCAGGGATGGTCATGAAATAGCGTTCCATTTCAGGGTGGGTGACCGTAACCGGACCACCACTATCGATTTGGCGGCGGAACACCAAGACCACGCTGCCGCGACTGCCAAGAACATTGCCAAAGCGGACAACAGAAAATGCTCGATCGGTACGCTGCGCCGCATCCAGAACGATCATTTCGCCGATACGCTTGCTAGCGCCGTAAACACTGGAAGGACTTATGGCCTTATCCGTTGAGATCATTACCAACCGATCAACCCCAAAGGCCAGGGCAGCATCAACTACATTCTTGGTGCCGCCGACATTGTTGCTGATCGCTTCTGAAATGTTGGTCTGCATAAGGGGTAGATGTTTGTGAGCCGCAGTGTGGAATATCACTTGAGGTTTGTGATGAGAAAATACCTGCTCCAAACGGTTCGCATCCCGGATGTCAGCGATCACCGGGTAGATGCGGATCTCAGGGTAGCTTTGTTCCAACTCGATCAGGGTTTCAAAGATGCTATTCTCTCCGTGACCCAAGAGTACTAATTCGCTGGGAGACCAACGAGAAATTTGACGGCATAACTCACGGCCGATGGAACCACCGGCTCCGGTGACAAGGACGCGCTTGCTGCTGAGAGAATTGCCAATTAACTCTAAATCGATCCTGGCAGGGGCGCGGCGAAGCAGATCGGTGATATCCACATCTCGCAGGCGGTTGACGCTGATCTTGCCACCGATCAATTCATGGATGGAGGGCATAGTGCGGAAGGGAATATTCTTTAGCCGGCAAATATCGGTAACAATGCGAACTACCTGCCCAGGAGCGCTGGGAATAGCAATAATCACTTCCTCTATACGCTTTGTTTCAATCACTTGAGCCAGATCGGTAAGTTTCCCGACTACGGGAATGCTGTGGATTTCGTGACGCTGTTTTGCGGGATCGTCATCGACAAAGCATACTGGCTCCAGGTTTGAATTAGGATTGCGCTGTAATTCACGGACAACCAAAGCGCCAGCCTCGCCAGCACCAACGATCAATACCCGGCGATTGCGCGCGCCCTGGGATCGCAGGTTGGATTGGGATTCAGAAATGAGGCGAAGCGAAAATCGGAGCCCGCCAACTGCCAGAATGGACAACGCCCAATCGATGAATAAAACGCTGCGCGAGTAGTCGCGAAAAGGAAGGATCAATGACAGGATGGTCATGCCCACACCAACCAGGATTGAAGCGGTGGTTACGGCGAGGGCGATTAATTTTAATTCCTGGATGCTGGCGTACGCCCATAACCGGCGGTAGAGGCCAAAAAAATAATAGACCAAGGGTTTGATCAACAGGGCTAAGCCCATCATGGAGAAGATCTGAAAAAGGAAATCGAACAGGCGGGCACCCAGGTTGACGCGCAACACAAAACTGCCCAGAACACAAACAACGATCAGGAATAAATCGCCTGCCAGCATAGTGCGGTTGCGGAAGAGCAATTTTTTATTCACGTTATCTGCCTCGAAAACCCAAGATCATCATCGGCGTGCGGAGGATGACGCGGAAATCCATCAAAAAACTACGATGGGTAATATAGTACAAATCATATTCAAGTTTTTCGATGGTTTCATCCACAGAGGCGGCATAATCCTGATTAACCTGAGCCCAGCCGGTGATCCCGGGCTTGACCAACAGCCTGGCCCGGTAGAAGGGGACATGATATTGAAACCATTCAACCAGCTCAGGGCGTTCTGCGCGGGGGCCGACCAGACTCATTTCACCACGGAGAACATTGATAAATTGAGGAATTTCATCGAGGTGAGTCTTGCGCAGGAACTCGCCCAACGCGGGTCGCACGGCGGTCATTTTCTTCGGCCCATTTGGGTTGACCATTGGGCTCAGCGTCCTGGCGCATGGTACGGAATTTGATCATATTGTAATGCTGACCGCCTTTACCCAAGCGAGATTGGGTGTAAAAGATTGGCCTTCCGCTTTCTAAATAAATCGCCAGGCCGATCGGAGGTAACAACAGCGTCAAGCCGAATACCCCCAACAGCCCGGCGAGGATATCTACCAGGCGTTTTGACATCTCAAAAAAACTGTTGCCACGGGCTTTATCGACGAAGGTGCGCACAATCCATTCTGCTTCCAGATATCGGATCGGAACACGATGAAGCAGTTCTTCATAGGCAACCGGCATACGGGTAATATCGGTGCCCATTTCTTGGGCATCCAATAAAGCCTGGAACATACCACCCTGCATTCTGCCCGATATGGCCACAATCAGGTCTGAGATACCGAATTTATGAATTGTTTCGAGCAGGATATCGTTTCCTCCCAATACCTGATATCCCTCGATAAAGGCACCGATTTTTTGGGGATCGTCATCAATGATGCCAACCAGAACGAATGGACGAGGGTTCAGCTGGTTGAAAATTTTAAGCATAATCGTACCAGTCTCGCCACCACCAACCAGGAGCGAGCGGCGCATGAATTGAGGCGCAGTGAATACACGGATGTAAAATAGACGCCAAAGTAGGGTTAAAATAGATGACAGTACAATGAATACTGCCACACCAATACGGGGTAAAGAGCTGGGGGTAGATGTAAAGTAAACCAATAAGTAGAGACCAAGTCCAAGCACTGCTGCCAATGTGATCCCAGGCAGTACTTCTTGCGGACTACGGGCGCGGCGTTCTTCGTACATACGAGACATCAGAACTGGCCACAGGAAGGGGAAAGCATAGAACCAGGCTGGCGTAAGGAGTAAAAATTGGAGGGAAAAGGTTTGGTTTGCATCAGCGGCTGCCCAGATTACCAACCCAACGGTCATGGCAATCACAGCCATTACCAAATCCCCAAGGATGAGCAATGTCCGGCGCTCGCGGGGGCGAAGCCTCCATAATTTCGGTGGGGGGGAAATTTTAGCAGCCGGCATAGGAGTTATATCTTTCCTTGTCTTTGAAGTTTAGGTGGGGGGGAGATGAGACCCCATAGTAAAGAAGTCCCCCAAGAGAGGTGCATGGTGGAAATCGCCAGAGGAAGGCCAATCACCAGCGAAGAATCCTTTTTTATGATGGAACCATGGATACCCGCGGCTAACAACACAAGGCTGTAAGCACCAATCTGGAGCAGTAGAAACCAGCGGGCGATTTCTAACCAGGGAGCTAAATTGAGCAGGATAACCAACGCGGCAACAAATACGGGTGGAAGAAGCTGTCTCCAGCGCAATGTTTTGGGGTAGCGCCGCAACATTTGGGCTTTCCAATAGCCATAACGAGAATACTGGTGAGCAAGAGCGCTCAGCTTTGGGCGAGCGAAATAAATAGAGTGGATATCAGGATCAAACCAGATCACGCCTCCAGCCTGGCGGATACGAGTATTGAACTCATAATCTTCATTGGTGAGCAGGCTTTCATCAAATGGGCCGATTTGATTAATAAGCGTGCGGCGAAATGCTCCAAATGGCACGGTATCTACCTGACGGGCTTTACCACCCAAGCGGTAGAGGGCATCGCCTACACCTAAAGGATGGGATGCGGCGGCAGCAATGGAACGAGCAATCCAGGTGTCACAACTTGGGCGGATCTGCCATACGCCACCTACATTGTCACCTCGACCAGCCTGGAGAAGAGCCAGGCAGCGTTCGATATAGTCAGGAGCAGGGACAGAATGGGCGTCCAAGCGAATTATTATCTCACCCTGGGCGTTTTCTATCGCCCGGTTTAATGCGGAGGGGATCACGCGGCGAGTATTATCCACGATTATTATCGCCAGATCCGGATGATTTTGTTGGAAGGCATAGACGCAGTCCCGGGTCTGGTCGGTTGACAATCCATCGGAGAGGATGACCTCCATCTGGGTGCGCGGATAACTCTGTGCATAGATAGCATCCAAAAGCAGGCAGATGGTTTCTTGCTCATTGTAACATGGTACGATTACAGAGACTTGCGGCAAGGTGATACTTATACCTGGCGGGGCGCTCAATCTGGAATCACTGCGATGGCCTCGATCTCTACCGCTCCACCCTTGGGGAGAGCAGCGACCTGGATGGTCGAGCGTGCCGGGTATGGAGCTGAAAAGAATTCGGCATAGATCGTGTTCATGCGGGTGAAATCGTTCATATCGCGGAGGAAGACAGTAGTTTTAACTACCTGATACATCGAGGTGCCCGCTGCCAATAGTATGGCGCTAATATTTTCCAGAGCCTGGCGAGTCTCTGCTTCTATGCCACCTGCAGCAAGATCACCAGTAGCAGGGATTATTCCCAACTGACCAGCGGTGAAAACCAGGTTACCGAGGCGGATGCCTGCCGAGTAAGGCCCCAGGGCTTTGGGGGCGTTATCGCTGCTGATCTGTTCTTTTGTAATGTGGGTCATAATTTCTCCTGATAATTTCCAAAAGTGTATGGATCACTCGAAGCGCAATAGCTGCAGGATGTCCTGAAGGGCAGCTTCAAAAATTTCGGTCATGATGGAGTCGGCCACCTGGTAAGGGCCTCCGAATACGCCATCCCCATAAAGCTGGCGTGCCTGGGTTGATTCCATGAGACCTGGAACACGAGGGGGGTGTTTCTCTCCGGATGGAAGGTCAGCGACACGTGTAAATGGAAAGGCTTCGATCCAACCCGCATGATATGAACGCAAGCCGTGGGATTGAGCAACGGTCTCCACGCTGTGGGATTGCCACCAGGCGTACCAGGCGAGGCGCAGCTGGGGTAGATCGTTGGCAATTTCGTATAGGCGTGTGCGCACCGGGTCATTGCCACCGTGACCATTGAGGACCAGAATGCGTTGGAAGCCTTGACCGAAAGCCGATCTGACCAAATCATCTGCGAGCTCTATCAGGGTGGAGACACGCAGGCTGAGCGTTCCAGGATAACTCAGGAAGTAAGGCGAGGTGCCAAAATTGAGCGGAGGTGCAACCGGAACGTTGGTTTGTTTGCTGGCGGCATCGGCTAAGGCTAAAGGGATCTTAACATCTGAAAGCAGACTGAGATAGCCGTGCTGCTCGCACGAGCCTAAAACGAGTATCAAACGGTCGTCAGATTTTAGATATTCTTCCAGGTCAAACCAGTTGAGATCCTCAAAGCGCATAGGTTCCATCCAATTGTAGCCTGATTATACATCACGGCATTCAGAATAAGGATAGTTGGGCTGTATGTAAATGCTGGTGTAATGATTTTGCACGAAACAACCGGCGTGGCAGCCTGTCCAACCTTTTTTCTTGTGGTAAAATAATGCCGTTAAGGCGGCAGGGAGGTTGGGAGACCTGATCTGCTGACTTTATATTTTGGGGAGTTGCTTCCCGAGATTCTGAGGAGATGCCATGCTGAATGATTGGTTATTCATCGGCTTGTTTTTGCTTATCGTTGCTCTTTTTCCAGGTGCACCAATCATTTTAGCGGGTATCTTAGGCCCTCGCAGGCCCAATGCAAGCAAATCCCAAGTGTATGAATGCGGGATGGAAACAGTGGGCGAGACATGGGTGCAATTCCGCGTCCAATACTTCATCTTTGCTTTAACCTTTTTAGTATTTGATGTTGAACTGGTTTTCTTATTCCCGTGGGCAGTGGCCTTTGGCTCGCTAGATATGTGGGGTGTGCTGGCGGGAGTTGTTTTCATCCTGATATTATTTGTTGAACTATTAGCGGCCTGGCGTAAAGGAGTTTTGGAGTGGATTTAGGCTGGCTAATAATAAGCATAACAGAAGGCTGATGGGCATTGTCCCTCAGCCTTTTCTGTGTTAGATGATGGTGGTAATTTGGAGCAAGCAAGGAGAGCGCAATGGCATTTTTGAGTGACCCAATCAACTTCATTGCCAGCTGGCTGGAATCGGTGATGGTCGGGTTTGGGTGGTCTGATGCGGTAGTCAATGCGGTGCTCAAGTTTCTCGGTGCTGGTGCGGTGGGCACATTTGGCCTGGCGCTGGTAATCTTCACCATCTGGTTGGAGCGAAAACTTTATGCCCGCATCCAGGACCGCCTGGGACCCAACCGAGTTGGCCCGTGGGGAATATTCCAGACATTTCCCGATATGATCAAAATCTTCACCAAGGAATATATCACTCCGGATGGCGCGGATAAAGTTGTGTTTAACCTAGCGCCGATCCTGTCGGTTTCAGCAGTGCTGATGATTTGGGCGGTGATACCCTTTGCACCAACGGTGATTGGAACGGACGTAAATGTTGGGGTGCTGTACATCGTGGCGGTAGGCGCTGTCGGGACACTCAGCATTATCATGGCGGGTTGGTCTTCAAATAATAAGTATGCATTGTTGGGCGCTTTCCGAGCCGTGGCACAGATGATCTCTTATGAGGTGCCGATGGTGCTGGCGCTGCTGGTTCCGGTTTTGCTGGGGCAAACGATGGGGATCAACAGCCTGGTCGCCTCCCAGCAGGTCTGGTATATCGTGATGGCTCCGATCGCTGGATTGATCTTCTTCATATCATCGTTGGCGGAGACTGGAAGGGCGCCGTTCGACCTGCTGGAAGCAGAATCGGAGCTGGTGGCAGGCTTCCAAACAGAGTATTCTGGCTTGAAGTTTGGCATGTTCTACGTGGGCGAGTTCTTGCATGCCTTTACCATCTCAGCACTGACAGCTACTTTGTTCCTGGGCGGCTGGCGTGGCCCAGGCAGTGAAACCTACCCAATCCTGGGCATGGTTTATTTCTTTATCAAAACACTCCTGATGTACTTTGTGGTGGCCTGGATCAGAATTTCACTACCCCGTTTACGGATCGACCAGATGCTGAATTTCAACTGGAAATTTCTGACCCCGGTCGCATTGGTGCTGCTGATTGCCACTGCGTTGGTGGAGAAGATCCTAGAGCTGGTACTGCCCGGTATGAACCTGGTGGAAGTTGTAATCCCCTGGATGCGCGCAGCAGCACACCTGACGGTCAATTTACTGCTTCTGTGGGGCGTGGTCAGCCTGCTGAAGAAAGTTCAGGTGAAAACACGCAAGGTTGTAGGCAGCCCGCGACCGGTTGCGGTCGCTCCTGAACCCCCGGCTTCGGTGATCTCATAGGAGGGATGGTATTTATGGCTCCTGAGCAAATCATCTTTATCGTGGCGGCAGCGGTGACGCTGGTTGCAGCCTTATTTGTGGTCAGCAGTAAAAATCTGATTCATTCGGCTTTTTGGCTGATCCTGGCACTGTTTGGTGTTGCCGTGACTTATGTGCTGCTGCAAGCTGGATTTTTCGCAGTGGTGCAGGTGGTGGTATATATCGGTGCAATCTCGATCCTGTTCATCTTTGCGGCGATGCTTACCAGGAGAGTGATGCAGGATACAGGCCCGCAAAACAATGCCAACTGGTGGCTGGGGGCGCTGATCGCACTGGTGTTCTTTGTAGGATTGGTGGTGATGCTGCTGAAGGTGCCGGGGATGACTGACCTGGCGCCTGAGATGGCAGAAGGCGCTAATCCCTTACAGCAATTGGGGGTGCAATTGGTATCCGCAGATGGCTACCTGCTGCCATTTGAACTGGCTTCAGTCTTGCTGGTGGCAGCGATGATCGGCGCAATCTATGTGGCCTGGGAGAGGAAGAAATGATCCCGCTATCCTGGTATTTACTCTTTGCGGCAGCTTTATTCAGCATCGGGTTATTTGGTGTATTATCCCGGAAAAACGCGATCGCCATCCTGATGGGCATTGAACTGATGCTCAATGCGGTGAACATCAACCTGCTGGCGTTCTGGCGCTACCGCGCGGTGGAAGGGATCGCCGGGCAGGCTTTTGCGATCATCGTATTTGCGGTAGCTGCAGCGGAGGTGGCTGTTGGTTTGTCGCTGATCATCTCAATCTACCGGCGCAGCAAAACCGTGGTGGCTGATGATATTCATACGATGGAAGGTTGATTGTAGATTGCACGCTGAAGATGGCTTAATACAGGTAGGAAAGGAAACCCATGGCAACTGAAACAATCATCTGGCTTATCCCGCTCCCGCCGTTATTGGCGTTTTTCTTGATCGTGCTGTTCACCAACCGGCGAAGGTCGCTCAGCCACAGCATCGCAATAGGCGCAGCCCTGCTCTCATGGCTAGGCAGTATGGTGGTGTTCTTCCAAGCGCTGCAGGTGGAGCATTTGGGAGAGCATCCGTTTCACGATACGATCAAATGGCTGCCGACAGGTTTTGGCAGCTGGCTAGAAATAGGCGTACAGATCGACCCGTTTTCAGCAGCGACGATTTTCTTCGTTGCCTGGACGATCCTGATGATCTTCATCTACTCGGTTGGGTATCATAATTATGGACAGCCCAAGGGTGACCACGATCAAAAGGGTTTACCCCCGCATGGGGCGACGGTTATCGATGAGCATGGTCACAAGCACACCGTGCCGTCCATCGAGCCGATGTACTCCCGCTTTTTTGCCTTCATCGGGTTGTTTGCCTTTGGAATGTACACCCTGGTGATTTCGGATAATCTCCTGACCCTGTTCGTCGGGTGGGAGATCATGGGGCTGTGTTCCTACCTGCTGATCGGTTTCTGGTACCAGAAAGCTTCTGTCCGGGCGGCGATGATCAAAGCATTCATGACCACCCGGGTAGGGGATGTGTTCATGCTGTTGGGCATTGCTTACCTGTATACCGCGACTGGATCCTTGTCTTTTGCGGATATCTTCAAAGCGGAGACCCTGGAAATGCTGGCATCAACCCCGGCAGTAGGGGGCTTCCTGGGGCTTTCGGCAGCAGGAATGATCGGCATCCTGCTGTTCATCGGCACGATTGGCAAGTCCGCCCAATTCCCGCTGCATGTGTGGTTACCGGATGCAATGGAAGGTCCGACACCGGTTTCAGCAATGATCCATGCCGCAACCATGGTTTCGGCGGGCGTTTATATGGTGATCCGAATGTTCCCGTTGATGTCCGCAGGGATGGAACACGGGCACCTGACCTCTGCCATGACGGTGATGTCGATCATCGGTGCCTTCACTGCGTTGTTCGCGGCTACAATCGCGGTGGCACAAAATGATATCAAACGGGTGCTGGCGTATTCGACCATCTCACAGTTGGGCTATATGATCGCGGCACTGGGGATTGGGGCGTATGTGGCGGCGGCGTTTCATCTGATCACCCATGCGTTCTTCAAAGCGCTGCTCTTCCTGGGCTCAGGTTCGGTGATCCACGGCATGGAACATGGTGTACTGCACACGGGGAACCATAAGGTGGATGCGCAGGATATGTTCAACATGGGCGGGCTGCGCAAGAAGATGCCGATCACATTTTGGACTTTTCTGGCGGGCGGTTTTGCGCTGTCAGGCTTCCCGCTGCTGACGGCAGGTTTCTGGTCCAAGGATGAGATCCTGGCGGATGCGTTTTACCACGAGCACATTGTGGTATTCATCACCCTGGCGCTGGCGGCGCTGCTGACTGCTTTCTATACCATGCGGCAGATCACGCTGACTTTCTTAGGAAAACCACGCACGGAGGAAGCCAAACATGCTCACGAGACACCCTGGACGATGACCCTTCCGTTGGCAATCCTGGCAGTGTTCGCCACTGGCGCCGGGTGGGTGGGTATCCCAAGCGATTTCCTGGGATTGAGCCTACCGGAGAACTGGTTTCACGAATTTGTGGGCGGGACACTGGCGGAGCATCCAGCTGCGGTACCGTTCAATATCGTCCCATTATTGACCTCAGTATTCGTGGCGGGAACAGGTCTGTTGGTCGGGTACCTGGTATATCGCAAGCAGGCTGCTGGGGCACCGGATCCACTCAAGAAATTATTGGGTGGGCTGCACACTGTTTTGAAGAACAAATATTACTTCGATGAGTTATACGATTTCCTGTTCGTCCGACCGGCGATCTGGTTGGCTGACACCTTCACCAACCAATGGCTTGATCGGGGATTGATCGATGGAATTCTCCATGGGGTAGCCCGAATTGCATCGAGTGTGGGAACCGTGCTGCGCAACTACTTTGACAAACCAGTGGTAAATGGATTTGGCGATGTGGTTGGGGAAGGCACGAAAAAGCTTGGGCGCAACCTGCGGGTGATCCAGACGGGACGCATCCAGCAGTACTTATTAATGGCGCTGATCTTGGTATTTACTACGATGTTCTATGTCGTTTACCGCGTGCTGCAGCCTTAGCAGGAGTGGATGATGACCGGTTCAATTAACCTTCTTACGCTGATCTTGTTCTGGCCTGTGCTGGTTGCCCTGGCAATGGTGTTCTTACCCCAGCAGGAGAAGAAACTGCTGCGCTGGGTGGCGCTGTTGGGCAGCCTGGTTCCGTTGGGATTATCCATTTATTTGTGGTTTCAGTTTGAGCCTGGGACAGTTGGATTTCAATTTGAAGCGCGTTTTGCCTGGTATCAAGTGATTGGCTCGTCCTACCACGTGGGGGTGGATGGGTTGTCGTTGAGCATGGTTCTGCTGACCACCCTGCTCACCCCAATCGCAATCCTGGCATCATTTGGCATCCAGGAACGGGTGAAAGCTTATATGATCCTGTTCTTGATGCTAGAGACGGGCATGCTGGGGGTGTTCTTATCGCTCGACCTGCTGCTGTTCTTCGTGTTCTGGGAGATTGGCCTGGTGCCGATGTATTTTCTGATCAACCAGTGGGGCAGCGAGAAGGGCGAACGAGAAATCTGGGGTGGCAGGAAGATCCCTGCGCGGACATACGCTTCCTTTAAGTTCATGATCTATACCATGGGTGGCTCACTGGGTCTGCTGCTGGCAATCCAGATGCTGGGAGTGGGCTTCGGGACATTCGATTTGAAGGAGTTATTTGCCTCCTGGCCGGCAGCAACGGAGTTAAAGAATATCCCGCTGGGGGTCACATCGCTTGAGACCGTGAAAGCGATCGCATTCTGGGCGTTCGCGATTGCCTTTGCGATCAAGGTGCCGGTTTGGCCGTTCCACACCTGGCTACCGGATGCTCATACGGAAGCCCCAACGGCTGGCTCGATGATCCTGGCGGGTGTGCTGCTGAAGCTGGGCGCTTATGGTTTCTTAAGACTGGTGCTACCGCTTTACCCTGCCGAGGCACAAAAGTATGCCGGGGCGCTGGCCTTCCTGGCGGTGATGGCGATCATCTTTGGAGCGCTGGCGGCTTACGGACAGGATGATTTCAAGCGGTTAGTGGCGTATTCATCCGTAAATCACATGGGTTTTGTGGTGCTGGGGATCGCTGCCGCGGCAAAAGCGGCAGGAACGCAGGATGCGGTGATCGCACTGAATGGAGCGGTACTGCAGATGTTCAACCATGGGTTATCGGCGGCCGGGATGTTCTTCCTGGTCGGTGTGATCTATGAGAGAACCCACACTCGCAACCTGAATGAACTGGGTGGGCTGTTCCCGCTGATGCCGGTATATGGCGGAATCTTGATCTTTACCTCTATGGCTTCACTGGGGTTACCGGGTCTTAACGGCTTCGTATCCGAATTCCTGGTGGTGCGAGGCGCGTGGCCGATCTTTACCCTCTACACCGTACTGGCCATGATCGGTCTGTTCTTCACCGGGGCGTACATCCTCAAGGGGATCAAAAAGGTGCTTCACGGCCCACTGAACGAGCACTTTGCCGGGCATGTGACCGAGATCAATTTCCGGGAGATCGTGGTGATCACCCCCTTGTTGGTGTTGATCCTGTGGATCGGTGTCTGGCCGGGCTGGATCCTGAATGTGATCGATAAAGCGATGAGCATGTTGTTCTAATTGGTGGACGAGATAGGTTTGCGGAAGGTGAACAATGCAATTTCCAATACTTAGTGTGATCGTGCTCGCCCCAATCCTTTCCGGGATGTTCATATTGCTAATCCCGAAGGAGCGAAAAAATGAAGTACGGGTGATCGCGCTGGCAGCTGCTACGCTGGCATTACTGCTCTCGGCGTGGGTGTATTTTGGATACAACCAGGCGGTAGGCGGGTACCAGTATGTGGAGCATTACGACTGGCTGCCACGGCTGGGAATCTCCTATTTCGTTGGGGTGGACGGGATGAACGCCCCGCTGGTGCTACTGACCGGGGTGGTGATGTTTACAGGTGTGCTGATCTCATGGGGGCTTGACGACCGGCCGCGGGAATTCTTTGCGTTTCTATTCATCCTGGCAAGCGGTGTGTTCGGGGTGTTTGTCGCCCAGGACCTGTTCATGCTGTTCTTCTTTTACGAAATTGCGGTCTTCCCGATGTATTTGCTGATTGCGATTTGGGGGTGGATCAAGACACGCGAATACGCGGCGATGAAATTGACGCTCTACTTATTCATCGGTTCAGTCATTTCACTGATCGGCGGGTTGGCAATGTATTTCAAGTCTGGGATGGGTACTTTTGATATGATCGCCCTGGCCCGTTATGATTTTCCGACCGAGTTCCAGGTGTTCTGGTTCCCGTTTGTGTTCTTTGGATTTGCAATATTAGGTGGTATTTTCCCCTTCCACAACTGGAGCCCGGATGGTCACGTGGCAGCACCGACGGCGGTTTCAATGTTCCATGCAGGCGTGCTAATGAAGCTGGGAGCATTTGCCGCACTGCGAGTGGGAATCATGCTGCTGCCTGAAGGGGCAAAAGCCTGGCAGCCGCTGATCATGGGCCTGGCGACGGTGAATGTGGTGTACGGGGCATTCATCGCCATGGTGCAGACGGATTTCAAGTATGTTATCGGTTTCTCCTCTGTGTCGCACATGGGCTTGGTAATGTTGGGTTTCTCTACCCTGACCCCAGAGGGGCTAACCGGCGCGGGTATTCAAATGTTTTCGCATGGGGTGATGACGGCTCTCTTCTTTGCTGTGGTCGGCATGGTGTATGACCGGGCGCACACACGGGAGATCAACGAGCTGGGCGGTTTCTCCAAAAAGATGCCATGGGTGGCAGTCGCATTTATCATTGGCGGCCTGGTTTCCATGGGCATGCCCGGACTTTCCGGATTTGTGGCAGAGTTTCCGATCTTTATGGGTGTATGGAAGGTGGCACCGCTGGTGGCGATCATTGCGGCGATATCCATTGTGATCACCGCGGCATACATAATCCGCATTATCGGGAAAGTATTTTTTGGGGCGATGCCTGAGCAGTTCGAGCATCACATCGGGGATGTGACCGTGTTAGATAAGGTAGCACTGACATTGCTATGTGTGATTATGATTGTCATTGGAGTGTACCCGATGATCATGAGCCCACTGGTTGCTTCGGGAGTGGAGCGCATCCTGAGCCTGGTTGGAGGTGTATAAGTGTCTATCGAGAGCTTTGAACCATCCATGCTAGTAGCCATCCTGCCTGAGATAGCACTCATGCTGTTGGCAGCCATTGTCGTGGCTTATGATGCGATCTGGAAGCCGCAACAACGGCGCTGGTTGGGCTGGATCACCGCAGGAGGCTTAATGGCGATCCTGGTGCTCAGCCTGCTGGTTTCCCGACCCGGTGAAGAAGCCAGGCTACTGTTTGGCGGGATGCTGCGCAACGATTGGTTTGCCTTCGCCTTCAAGCTGCTCTTCTTGTTTGGGGCCGCAGTGACAGCGCTATTTGCGATCGATGTGAAGGAAATTGGCCAACGAGGAGAGTTCTATGCACTGATGCTGGTTTCAACTCTGGGCATGAGCCTGATGGCGAGTGCGGCAGATATCATCATGCTGTACCTGGCAATTGAAACTACCTCAATTCCGCTGTATATCCTGGCGGGTTTTCTGACCCGGGACGACAAATCCACTGAGGCCGGGTTTAAGTACCTGTTATTTGGGGCAGCTACGTCCACGATCATGCTGTACGGTTTCAGCTTGCTGTATGGCTTTTCTGGAACAACCAACCTTTACAGCTTGGCGGAGAGCTTTTATCAGCCGGATTTCCCTGTGCTGGCGGTAATCGGCAGCTTCATCCTGGTGGTGATCGGTTTTGGCTTCAAGATCTCGGCGGTTCCGCTGCATTTCTGGGCGCCGGATGTGTATGAAGGTGCACCAACACCGGTCACAGGTTTTCTGTCCACCGCATCCAAGGCAGCTGGATTTGCGGTGCTGCTACGGGTTCTGCTGGTGGTGTTCACCCCAATCGTGGCAAGCGATTGGACATCGGTACTGGCAACCCTGGCGGTATTGACGATGACGGTGGGCAACCTGTTGGCACTGGCACAGAAGAATATCAAGCGCATGCTGGCGTTCTCATCAATCGCCCATGCGGGTTACATTTTGATTGGCGTGGTAGCGATCTCCCAGCTTGGCGTTGCAAGCATGATATTCTACCTGGTAGCGTACATGATCACCAACCTGGCTGCGTTTGGGGTGGTGGTAATCTTCTGGCAGGTCACGGGAACTGATGAGATCGCGGCTTATGCGGGATTGAGCCGGCGCTCGCCGGGATTAGCCCTGGCGATGATGGTGGCTTTCTTATCGCTGGCGGGTATGCCACCGTTGGCGGGATTTGTGGCGAAGGTGTTTGTCTTTGCCGCCGCGGTACAAGCAGACTACATCTGGCTGGCAGTTGTGGGTGTATTGAACTCGATCATTGGCCTTTACTACTATTTGACAGTTTTGAAAGTAGTATACCTGTTCCGCTCGGAGGATGAAGATAAGCCTTTCACCGTCTCAAGACCAAATCGGATCGCTTTAACGGTTTTAACGATAGGCATTGTGATGGTTGGTACCTTATTTGGTCCCTGGTATAACCTGGCTGAAAAGATTGCCGGAACAATCTTAGGATCATACTAAAGCAGCCGGTTGACTTGCTTTCAATCCTTGTGATACAATTCGCCCGCCATGAGCCTACCGAGTGAACCCAACGAAAGAGTCCCGAAACGCACAAATGGTGCGAAACATGGGACTTTATTCGGTGGGAATGCAAGTTGGCTGTGTAACCATCTTTATCGTATTCCTGTCACTGGGTATTGGTCTGGGGCTGGACAGCTTGTTGAACACAAAACCGGTATTTACCCTCATTTTTATTTTAAGCTCAGCACCGTTGGCGTTATATCTGACCTTTAAGCTGGCGATGAGAGCGGTGAAAAATGTGAATCCAGAATCAGCGAGTACTGCGACGGAGAAAGAGCCTGCAAAGGAGGAAGAGAAGCGTGAGTGAAACGATCAAAAAACGAAGACCTGTAAAACGCTGGATCGTATTGGCTTTAGTCGCTGCCGGGATCTATGCAGCATTCATTGGGCCGTCCATCCTTAAGCCGATCAGCCCAGTCGTGGTGCTCCCGGCTGAACCGACTGGTATTGAGATATTTGGTTTCACAATCACCAACACAATCCTGGCAACCTTGCTGGCGGATGTGGTGCTGATCCTGCTGGGATGGGGTGCCTACCGGTTCGCGAAAAAGGGCAGCCTGGTACCGAAGGGATTCTATAATGTTTTTGAAACGATCGTGGAATTCCTGTGGAACAGCGTGGAGGGCTCGGCTGGTAAGTGGGCCAAGCGTATCTTCCCGGTTCCGGCGACGATCTTCTTGATCATTTTTACTGCCAATATGATCAAGCTGATCCCTGGTTTTGAAAGTATCGGATACCTAAAGCAGGTTCATGAAGGAACCGGGTACGCGCCCGTCAAATTGTTCAGTATTGGTAAGTTGAATTTGTACGCAATCGATAAAGGCTTGCCTGTAGAAGTAGCGGCTGCTGCAGATCATGCGGAGGATGACCGCAACTGTTGGGGAAGGTGAAGAAACAGGTGAGCTGTGCACTGCTTGCGAGGTAGTACCCTTCCTGCGCGGTTCAGCCACTGACCTGAATTTCCCCTTTGCACTGGCGGTGATTGCGGTGCTCATGACACAGGTTTATGGTGTGTGGGCGCTGGGGCCAGGGTATTTTTCCAAGTTCTTCCCGGTGAAGCAGTTGGTCAGCGGTGGGCCATTCGGAGCAATCAACTTCCTGGTAGGGCTGCTGGAATTGATCCTGGAATTTGCCAAGATCCTATCGTTTGGCTTCCGGTTGTTTGGCAATATTTTCGCCGGAGCGCTTCTGCTATCTATCGTAGGCGCGCTGACTGCAGTCGTTGTACCTGTTGGCCTGTATATCTTCGAGCTGTTTTTCGGAATCATCCAGGCATATGTGTTCTTCCTGCTTGCCACGATGTTCATCAGCGGCGCTACAGTAAGCCACCACGCCGAAGAGCATCACTAGTTTTCGTCAAAATATTATTAAGGAGAAGGAGAGTAACTAATGAACGATCCGGTAGCATTTGTAGCTGGCTTGAAGCTTTTGGGAGCGGGTTTGGCGATGTTGGGCGCGATCGGTGCTGGTGTTGGTGTGGGTATTGCCGCCTCCGGTGGTGTGCAGGCGATGGGACGCAATCCAGATGCGGCTGGTATCATCCAGACCAACATGATCCTGGGCATGGCGTTTTCCGAAGCGGTCGCGATCTACGCGCTGGCTGTGGCGTTGATCATCATCTTCGTTGGATAGTTATTCAGGAGAATATCCATTATGGACAAGCTCGGATTAAGTTTAGGATATTTTCTCTTCCAGGTGCTCAATTTCACGGTCATGGTGGTATTGCTTGTACGCCTGGGCATATAAGCCGATCGTGAAGATGCTGGAGACGCGGAAGCAGAAGATCGCCCAGGGGCTGGAAGATGCCCGGGTGGCGGCAGAAGCACGCGCCAATGCCGAGCAGGAAGCGGCGAAGATCGTAGCTGATGCACAGGCAAAGGCCAGCGCGGTGGTGCGGGAAGCCACGGAGCGGGCTGAGGTAGCGGTGAAGGAAGTGCATGTTAGCGCTGAAGCAGATGCTGCGAAAGTACGCGAAGCGGCTAAAGTTGACGCCCAGGTAGAGCGAGACCGCATCCTGGGTGACCTGCGCGGGCAAGTAGCTGCGCTGTCGATCGCAGCGGCACAAAAATTGGTGGGTGAAGCACTGGATGATAAACGCCAGCATGCTTTGTTGAATGAATTCTTTGCCGGGGTTAAGGCCGGGAAGGTGGTGGTGCTTGAAGGGGCTTCCCTCTCAGGCGCTTCTGCTGAGGTGACCAGCGCACTGCCCTTGAACGCTGAAGAGATGGAAATTGTACGGGAAGACGTGCTAACCAAGATGGGCAGCCAGGCAACAGTAACCTTCCGAGTGGATCCTGGCATTTTGGGTGGGCTGGTCGTCCGGGCAGGCGGTAAGGTGTTGGATGCATCAGTAGCGGGACAATTGGAGTCTCTCCGCCAAAGCCTGGCATAAACACCGCAAAGGAACGGGTAGACCGACTTACTTCACCGCAGAGACGCGGAGAGCGCAGAGGTTGACTCTGAACTCTTTGGTGTGTCTGCGGTGGTTTTATTGTGAAGGAGATAATATGCCTGAGCAAAAATTATCGCACCTGCTGTCTGACATACCGGTAGATGTTCTGTCGGAGGCCAAAGATGTGCCGGTCACTGCGGTTATATCGGATTCGCGACAGGTGGTTCCGGGATGCCTATTTGTAGCGGTGCGCGGCAGTAATTTTGATGGGCACAAGTATATTGCTGATGCACTGGAAAAAGGTGCTGCTGCTGTTGTCGGCATGGATGCAGATATCTCATTAGCAGTTCCCTACATTCTAGTGAGAGATACTCGCCAGGTGCTGCCATACCTGGCGGCAGCTTTTTATGGTCATCCAGGACGAAAGCTATGCATGATTGGAGTGACCGGTACGGATGGTAAAACCACGACGACGAACCTGATCTTTCATATCCTACAAGCGGCGGGGTTGAAAACAGGCATGGTCTCGACGGTCAACGCAGTGATTGGCGACCAGGTATTCGATACCGGATTTCATGTGACTACGCCTGAGGCGGTGGATGTGCAGCGCTACCTGGCGATGATGGTGGAAGCCGGGATCACCCACGCAGTCCTGGAGACAACCTCGCATGGTTGGGCGCAGCACCGGGTGGATGGCTGCGAATTTGACGTGGCGGTGATCACGAACATCACCCACGAACACCTGGATGAGCATGGGAGCCTGGACAATTACCGGCAAGCCAAAGCGCGCCTGTTCCAAAGCCTGGTAGAGACCAAAGCCAAACCTGGAGGCAATCCTCGAACGGCAATCTTGAATCGAGATGATGCCTCTTTTCCTTATCTGCAGCAAGTGTGTGCAGGACTGGCGGGAGTGCGCGAGCTGACTTATGGGATCCAATCAGATGCCTGGATCAGGGCCAACAAGGCGGTATACAACAGGGGGGGAGTTGAGTTTGACATTGTTCATGGTGGAGAGGAAATTTCCATCATGTCACGTCTGGTGGGGGCGTATAACATTTCGAACATTCTGGCGGCTTATACTGCGACAGTAGGGGCATTGCGCATCGAACCCAAAGCTGCCCAGGCTGGGATCGCAGCAATGGCAGGAATCCCTGGGCGGATGGAAGCGATTGATATGGGACAAGACTTCCTGGCTTATGTTGATTTTGCGCATACGCCGAATGCCTTGCGCCGGATGCTTGAGACAGCCCGTCAAATGACCAATGGCAGGGTAATCGTCGGCTTTGGCGCGGCTGGGTTACGTGACCGCGAGAAAAGGCGGATGATGGCTGAGTGTGCGGTGGAATTGGCTGACCTGGCATTATTTACCGCCGAAGATCCGCGCAGTGAGTCGCTGGATGAGATCCTGGCAGAGATGGCAAAGGGAGCAGGTGCCACAGGTGGCGTTGAGGGTAAAAATTACTGGCGGGTTTCAGACCGGGGTGAGGCAATCCGCAAGGCCGTATCCCTGGCTCAGCCTGGAGATGTTGTGTTGGTGTGCGGGAAGGGGCACGAGCAGTCGATGTGCTTTGGGGAAGTAGAATATGACTGGGATGACCGGGTGGCAATGCGCGCGGCTCTGGCTGAGCTTTTGGGGATGGCGGGGCCGGAGATGCCTTACCTTCCGACAGCGAAGCGATGAAGTCAGCACCCAGGATGGATGTGAGATGAGGCGGTAACGACTGAAGAAGTTACTACGATTGAATTGCCAATGTGCAGCGGAAATTAATCTGGAGCCAGGTATCTTCTCAAGTTGGTAAATTCAGCGGTGAACTGGCGAGTGTAATCTGCCTTCTGTTGGGGTGACAGGAAGGATGCCTGGATAGCATTGAGACTGATCTTCTCCAGCTCGAGGGCGGTGAAACCAAAATGCTCCACTAAAACCTGGTATTCATGATTCAGATCGGTATTGAACAGTGGGGGGTCATCTGAGTTAACTGTCACCAGACAGCCAGCATCCCATAACTGCCGGAGGGGGTGGTGTGCGTAATCGGGATAAACCCCAAGGGTGACATTCGAGGTTGGGCAGCACTCCAATGGAATCTGGTGTTGGCACAGGTAATCAACTAGATTTGGGTCACCAATAGCCTGAACGCCATGACCCAAACGTTCAGCATGTAAATGATGGATGGTATTCCAGATGCTTGTAGGGCCGGCATGCTCACCGGTGTGAGGAACCCGGTGTAATCCAGCGTCATAAGCGTGTTGAAAGGTTTCTATGAACAGATCGGCTGGGTACTCAGCTTCACTGCCACCTAAGCCCAACGCTGCCACTCCCTGATGGCGAGCAGCGAGGGTAATTTCAAGCACTGCTTGCTGGGTCTCAGGATTGTCCCGGACGATATCGAAAACCCATTGCCAATGAACTCCGAAATCTGCATAGGCCTGCACCCGTCCCCGATTAAGACCGGATAAGATAGCCTGCCAGGAAAGACCGGTCATTTCCATATTGGTGAAGATGGTAAAGGTCACTTCTGCATAACGGATATTCTGGCGGTGACACTCGCTGCCGAATTCGTAGGCGATGAGCGCATAGTCATCGGGGGTCTTGAGGCAACCGGTGATCATCTTATAGACTTCAATGAAGTGGGCAAAATCGCGGAAGGAATAAAACTCGCGCAAGCCACTGACATCCGTGGCAGGCAGCGGCACTCCATTACGTTGCGCCAGCTTGAGCAGTGTTTGGGGGAGGATCGAGCCTTCGAGATGAACGTGAAGCTCTGCTTTGGGAATGCGGTTTGCGTATTCGATGAGGTTCATATAAATCTATCCCAGGTTCTGGTTCATCAGGGTTTGTAAGTGACGATAATTGTCTGAGACAATAAACTCACGGATTTGCTCAATGCGCTTGATGATCATGGGATGCGTTGCCAGCAACTCCGACAGGTTATTGACCAATTCATCATCTTGCGATTCGATGCGTTGGATAGCACGCAGGATCCCTGCCTGGGTGCGAGCGTCGCTGCCAGCCTCCAGCTTGACCAAGGCGGTGATGGCTTTATTGGGATTGCTGCAAGCCAGGACGCCAGCCCGGTCGGCAGAATATTCACAGGCGCGATTCCAGCTGCGAAAAGCCAGCTCCAGGATGGCAGCCGCGCTGAAGGAGCTGGGAATACCAGCCATGCCGCCGATCAGGGTGTTCAACCAGGTGTGACCGAGATCGATATGCCCCAGCTCGTGCCCGAGGATAAATTGGAGCTCGTCCTGATCCATCAATTGGAACAGAGCAGAATGCAACACAATTGCTTTCGGGCTGTCCATGCCAAAGGTGTAGGCATTTAAGGTTTTATTGGCAACGATGAATACCTGAACAGGCTCGACCTGGAGGCGAGCTTTTGCCCCTTCGAGCACGGGCATCAACTCGGGAGAGTTTGAGGGCTAACCAGACGGGCTTCCGCCAGCAGCGCCTGGTGGTGTGACCGGCTGGCAAAGTAGCCAATGGCAAGAATGCCGAGAACAAAGATGAAGCTCAGGCAGACTGTGGCGGTCGCGGTTATCACGATAACTATGAAAACAAGTATCAAGGTGACCCCAAGGATCGCTTGTTCGTTGGGGTAGCGATAGGTATTGGCGTTGTATACGCGGGGCATGTCTTATGTCTCCGATCCAACCATGGATGGCTCTATTGTAATGGAGGGAGGCAGAGTCAGGCAAGGTAGTGAAAAAAACCGGAGCAGAGGTCAACTCTGCTCCGGATGTAAGAACGAAGGGCAGCTTATTTAACGGCGGTTGCGATTGCGGTCGCGGTCATTGGGACGATTGCCGCCACCAGGGCGGCTGCCGCCGCGCCCGCCATCACCGCTGCTGCGACGAGGATTGTCGCGGGCAATGGCTTCTTCGAGGGTCCAGCCTTCGAGCACAGCCTGGCGAGAGAGGCGGATCTTCCCAACATCATCGATATTGGTGATCATCACGGTGATCTCATCGCCCATGCCAACCACATCTTCAACTTTATTGACTCGCTCGGAATCAAGCTGGGAGATGTGCACCAGGCCATCCGTATTGGGCATAATTTCTACGAAGGCACCAAAGTCTGCAATACGGACCACCTTACCCGTGTAGATACGACCAACCACAGGTACCTCGGTGAGCGCCTCAACCATTGCACGGGCGCGCATGGCAGCTGGACCGTCGGCAGCAGCGATGTACACTGAGCCATCTTCCTCGATGTCGATCTTAGTGCCGGTCTCTTCCTGGATGCTGCGAATCATCTTGCCACCAGGGCCAATGACAGCACCGATCTTGTCCACCGGAATGCGGACAACGGTGATTCGCGGGGCAAATGGTTTTAATTCGGCGTTGGGGGCGGGGATGATCTCCAGGATTTTATCCAGGATGAAGAGGCGCCCGATGCGCGCCTGTTCAAGCGCCTGGGACATGATCTGGGGGGTTATCCCCTTGATTTTCATATCCATCTGTAGGGCAGTAATGCCATCGCGAGTGCCGGCGACTTTGAAGTCCATATCACCGAGGTGATCTTCCATCCCCTGGATGTCGGTCAGGATGGCGTACCGATCGCCTTCTTTGATCAAGCCCATGGCAACACCAGCCACAGGCGCTTTGATCGGTACACCGGTGTCCATCAGTGCAAGGGTGGAGCCGCAGACGGAGGCCATGGAGGATGAACCATTCGAGGATAAAACCTCGGACACCAGCCGCAAGGTGTACGGGAACTCGGTTTCAGAGGGGAGCACTGGAACGAGGGCGCGTTCAGCCAGGGCGCCATGACCAACATCGCGCCGGGATGAGCCGCGTAAGGGGCGGACTTCGCCGGTGGAGAATGGCGGGAAGTTGTAGTGATGCATATAGCGCTTGCTGCCCATGCCAATCAGGCTATCAATCTCCTGCGCATCGCGAGGGGTGCCGAGGGTAGCCAGGGTAAGCACCTGTGTTTCACCACGGGTAAACAAACCTGAACCATGAGCGCGGGGGCTCAAGCCAACCTCGCCCCAGATCGGACGGATTTCGGTGGTTGTGCGGCCATCCGGGCGCTTGCCCTGATCTAAGATACGCTGGCGAACCACATGCTTGAGCGTATCTTCGAAGGCGGTTTTTACCTCAGTAGCTAGGGTTGCATCGTCAGCAGACAGGGAGGTAACAACCTCGGTTTCTAGGCCATCGATGGCTTCGTAAGTCGGCGCCTTGGTCGAATTTCCATCGAAGATATCATTCAAGCGCACAGCAGCCTGATCGTTAACCTTAGCCAGAAGTTCCGCACTGGGGACGAAGGGTGTGTAGGAGATCTTGGTCTTTCCAAGTTCGCGCGCCATCTGCTCCATCGTGTCGATCAAGGGCTGGATAGCCTGGTGGCCCAAGTTCAGTGCTTCCACCATAACCGCTTCCGGGACTTCCTGGGCGCCGCATTCTACCATCAGAATAGCATCGCGGGTGCCCGCCAGGCGCAAGTTTAGGTCGGAGGATTCTTGCTCGGTAATTGTTGGATTGATGACCAACTGACCATTGATGTGCCCAACCCTGACGGCGGCGACCGGGCCGCCCCAGGGGGCGTCCGAGATCATCAAGGCGGCAGAGGCTGCGTTGATGGCAAGGATATCGATCGGGTTCTCCCCGTCAACCGAGAAGGAATACAGGATGACCTGAACATCATTGCGCATATCCTTTGGGAACAGAGGGCGCAGTGGGCGATCGGTAAGGCGAGCGATGAGGATGGCTTCTTCGGAAGGGCGACCTTCACGACGGAAGAACGAGCCTGGGATACGCCCGCCAGCATACATCCGCTCTTCGTAATCAACGGTGAGTGGGAAAAAATCAATCCCGGGACGGATATTAGGGCTGATGGTGGCGGCGGCAAAGATCATGGTGTCGCCGAGGCGGACAGTTACTGCACCACCAGCCAGGCCAGCCAATCGACCAGTCTCAAAGGTGATGAGCTTATTGCCCACCAAAGTATTATATTGTTTGGTTTCGGGTTTCATTTACTTATTTCTCCTGGTTTATTTGCCCACCAGGTCAGAAACTGAGAGTTAGCGACAACGTGCTGTGATGAAGGAGGGGGTTGTCGTCAGCCTTCAATTCCCAACCGGTGGGTTTATGTTTCCCCAAATTATGGAAGTCCACAAAATAAGTAGATGGGAAGTTGGCTTCCCATCTACTCAAGGCGGGTCACACTATTTTCGGCGGATGTTCAACCGGTCAGTGAGGGCAATGTAACGCTGGTACTCGTTACGGCGGATGTAGGCTAACAAACGGCGGCGTTGGCCGACCAGTTTGAGCAAACCGCGGCGGGATGATTCGTCGTGTTTGTGGGTGCGCAGGTGATCGGTGAGCTGGGTGATCCGATTGCTTAGCAATGCAATCTGAACTTCCGGGGATCCAGTATCACCCTCGTGGCGAGCAAAATTTTCCATTAATTTGGTTTTGGTTTCTTTTTCCAATGACATGACGTCTGCTTCTCCTTTAATTAAATTTGCCACTAGCAGGTCTCCAACCAAGCAGCCAGATAGCCACCAGGCGGTCTAGTCAGCGGGGTGGATTATACCAGAGATTAGAAAAAGCAGGGGCACGCAGTTGATAGGGGATAATAGTGCTGAGAACAACCTACTTTTTTCTGATGGCATCCCGAAGTCCATCCTGCAATTCTGCGGGGAATCCAGCAATCACCTGACGAATAAGCCAGGCTGTGTCCGGATTATCCGCAGCGGTAAGGCTATGGTGGAGAAGGTAAGCAACTTCTGGAGCTGAGCGGGCAATTAAACTATTCAGAAGGGAAATTATGTCAGGTCGCAGTAATGGGGGGGCGATGCTCAAGAAATGGGGTGAGCAAGCGAAAGATAGCCGGAAGATCAGCAAATGATGCATCTGCGGCCATGAGAATTTAGCAGACGCAGCCCGAGCTGCTTATGCTGTAAATCTATCACAGAGAGCCAAGACTCCGCCAAATCAGAAACGACGCGGGGAGATTGGGATCGCAAGCGAGTGAGGCCACGATCAAGCAATGCATCTCACCAGCCGATCTCCTATGCCTGCTTTGGTCCACAACTGCACTCGAGTGATCACCTCGGTCTGAAGCTCAACAGGAAGCTGACCCAGAATATCAGAGGCCAAGATGCGATGTTCCAGAGATGGTTGGACCCATAAGCTGTCACTCAGCTCCAGGGCTGCGTTTGGTTTCGACGAGATCAAGGGCAAGATTGCTAACCATACCTGGCGGAGAACTGGGGTTGGTGTATTGTATGATGGCAACAATGGCGACGGCTCTCCAGCCTGACCAGGGCGATGGGTATGGTCTGCGTATTCTTCCAGCAGCAAGCTCAGCGCATGCGTAAAAGCCCGGGGCTCAGCAAATTGCGCTGCTAACCGGGCTGCCTGGATTTTCAACCGAACAGGCTGGATGGCGGGCATGCTACCAGATGGATGTAAGAAGCCAAAGAGATGATGCGGGCAGCGGATATGTGCTGGCGAAGGAAGATCAATAAGCTCGCCCAAAGATAACTTTCTCTTTGGCTGGGGCATCCACAAACGATACAGCTACCTTCATCGCTGGGCTGGTCAAAGGGAATACAGCGGGTGGTGGCCTTGGTGTCTTCTTTGACTTTGGACTCGCAATCAGGGCTTCCACACCACCAGGAGAGCGCCCATCCCTTTTGGACTACCTCGTACAGTTCTGCAAGCGATTGAGGATCTGATGTATTCGAGAGGCGAAATTCCAAGGCGCGTTCATACAAGGAAGCCTGAATAGTCTGCAGAATTTCAGCAACCTGCCCGTCCACTTGCGAGTGCTGAACAAATGATTTACCGTCTCTCCCTGGTAAATCACGCCTGGCAAATGCAACCGTGTTTTTCTCCACATCCTTGGGCCCTACCTCAATGCGCAGAGGGATGCCGCGCATCTCCCAATCATTGAACTTATAGCCGGGGGTAAATTCTTCGCGGGCATCTACCTTGACCCGGAATACTCTGAAGCTCACGTTCGACTTGGGGACTACGGGCATCACCCGGGCCTTTTCCTCATCGTTCTTATAAATTGGAACGACGACAACCTGGATTAGGGGCCAGCTTGGGTGGCAAAATCAGTCCCTGATCATCGCCATGTGTCATAATGATTGCTCCGACGAAGCGGGTAGACAATCCCCAAGAAGTTGTCCAGGCATATTGGAGCTCATTGTTCCAATCGAGGTATTGGATTTCGAAGGCCCTTGCAAAATTTTGCCCAAGAAAATGGGAGGTTCCAGCCTGAAGGGCGCGGGTATCTCCCATCATAGCTTCAATCGAGTAAGAGCGTACAGCGCCGGCAAACTTCTCGGAATTGCTTTTTCGACCCGAGACAACTGGGACGGAAGCATCGTTGACGGCAAAATCGGCGTAGACATTCAGCATTCGCTGGGTTTCATCTTCTGCCTTCTTCTGCGGTGGCATGAGCGGTATGGCCTTCCTGCCAGTAAAATTCTAGCGTGCGCAAGAAATAGCTTTGTGCGCATTTCCCAGCGCACTACGTTGCCCCATTGGTTGATCAGAACTGGCAAGTCACGGTAAGACTTGATCCACTTAGAGTACATGTATCCAATGATCGTCTCAGAGGTAGGTCGCACGATCAATGGTTCTTCGAGTACTTCTCCGCCACCAATCGTCACCACAGCCAGTTCGGGTGAGAAACCTTCAACATGCTCCTTTTCTTTTTCGAAGAAGGACTTTGGGATCAACAATGGGAAAGCGGCATTCACATGACCGGTGCCTTTAAACGCCGGTCGAGTGCTTGTTGGATATTTTCCCATAAGGCCCAGCCATACGGTCGGACAACCATGCAGCCTCGCACCGGAGAATAATCGGCCAACTCAGCCTTCAGTACTAACTGGTTGTACCATTCGGCAAAATTCTCGGAACGGGAAGGAAGTTTATCGTCACTCATAATTTGTAATTTCCAGGATCCAGGTATGTCAATTCAAGTCTTATACTTTACCACTGCTTAGCAATTCTTGCAATTGGCGAAAAGCTGTGTCTACATCCAGTGCATGGCGAAGCCATTGACGCTGAACCTGGGGGATAAAGCTACCATAGGAAACATACAACTGGTCAAATGCAGCCCGCCAACCGGCACCGATAGTAATCAGGGGACGAGGAGGAATGATTGCAGTCAACAGTTGATTCCACATCAGGGAAATTTCTGCCAGGGTGCCAACGCCTCCCGGCAAGGCGAGTGCTGCATCACAGTGATCC
>CAWKGZ010000009.1:0-367956 GCA_963849335.1 uncultured Chloroflexia bacterium | reverse complement strand
GCAGTGATCGTACCATCATTTTTGACGCATCTTCAGATGCAGACCGCATCAGGGTCTCGACCGTTAAGGCAATGAACTACATCTTCACGCGTGTACTCGTAAATCACCGGCGCCTGGTAGCAATGATCAAATGCGCCCGCTACATCCTCGATCAAAACCTCCTGCTTGCCGCCAAAGCCGCCCCCAATGCGCAGCTGGATCACCCGGATGCGCTTGACCGAAGCCCCAGCACCAGCGCCAGCATGCGCCGGATATGAAAAGGCACCTCGGTGCTGGTGCGGATGACCAGGCGGTCATCTTCATCCCAGTAGGTCACCGTGACATGCGGCTCGATATGCGCCTGCTGCACCTTGGGCACCCGGTAATCCGCCTCAAAGATGCGCTCCGCCTCAGCAAAGCCTTTTTCTACATCGCCAATATCGATCCTGATCTCCGCGGCCCGGTTGATCGCTGGATCCGATCAGCAAAATTGACATATTCCGCCTCGTCATGCAGCACCGGCGCCCCGGGTGCCATCGCCTGGGCAGGGTCGATGACCAGCGGGTACAATTCATAATCGACTGATCACTGCAGCGCCTGCTCGGCGATTTCAGCCGTCTCCACGGCCACAAGTGCCACACGGTCACCCACAAAACGTACTTTATGATCCAATGAAAAGGCGTCCAGCGGCCCCGGAATGGGATCAGACTGCCCGGCAGTCGAATACACCGCCCGCGGCAGGTCCTGCCAGGTCAGCACCGCAGCCACACCGGGCAATGCCCGCGCCTGGCTGGCATCGATCTGCCGGATGCGGGCATGGGCGTGTAGGCTGTGCAGCACCTTCGCCACCAGCAACCCCGGCATGTTCAGTATCCGCGGTGAAGGCAGGTTTTCCCTGCACCAGTTTTACCGCATCCACCTTGATCTCCCCTTTTCCCACCACCTGGGAAAGGTTTCACCTGCACCGTAGGGACGATTTTTGGCAGCACTTGCACGGTTGTTTCCGGGGCTCCAGGAACCGGGAATCCTCGCCCAGGCTGAACGCTGAACAAATCCGGCACCGCCCTCACCCAATGGCAGCGCTGGTCCTTCCGGCTTTTCGCCCATCAGCCAGCTTACCGGTCCGCCAGCCTCCACCGGCTCACCGCGCAACACAGCGGCGGCTTTCAATACTGCCTGCACCGGCTTGACATACCCGGTGCAGCGACACAGCACCCCTGCCAGCGCTTCCCTCACTTCCGCCTCGGTCGGATTCGGGTTGGCAGCTAACAGCTGCTTTGCCGCCAGGATTTGCGCCGGCGTGCAGTAACCGCACTGGATTGCCCCGTTCTCGACAAAAGCCGTCTGCAACGGGTGCAGTCATTCAGTGGTCTTCCAGCCCTGCTGCGGATGCTGGCCCAGGTTTTCCACCGTTTCAAGCACATGCCCTTCCGCCTGTGCCGCCAGCGGCGAACAGGAATTGACCAGCACGTCCGTCCAGCAGCACGGCACAGGCGCCGCATTCGCCGCTCTCGCACCCGTGCTTGACCCCATAATAGCCCACCCCGCGCAGCACATTGAGCAGCGTTTCTCCCGGCTGGATATCCAGCACATGCTCCTTCTGATTGACCCGTAAGTTTATTTTCATCGTTTTCTTCCTCTGAGCGCCGCAATGCCTGCCGCCGCGCCGGCAAATAACAGTGCCCACACGCCTACAGCCAGCCCCTGCACCATTGACAGCAGCGCCACAAAGCTGCGGGTGAAACCAGGCAAGAAGCGGCCCACATACAAGCCATCCCAGGCATAGCTCAATAAAATCGGCAGCGCCAGCGTATACAGCACCACCAATGCCAGGGCGAAGCTGAACTCCGCCGCCTTGCGCCTGCCCAGCTGGAAGATGCGCGCTCCCAGCGTAGCAGCCAGCCAGCCAATCCCAAATGCCAGCAGTGCGATCAGCAGCCCATCCATAACCAGTTCCATCGGCCCGATGACATAACTGAAGGTATACCCTTTACCGTTCACCACGGCATACCACAGATTAAAAACCAGGTGGTATACCCCTGCCCCAATCAGCAGCCAGCCATTGCCCTTTTTCCATCTCCATCCCAGCCACGCCACCGGGATCAACGCCAGCACCCCGGCAAACAATAAGCGCGGCAGCCGTTGGGCATTTACCTGCTCCTGGCGGGCATCCTCCATTTTTTGTTGCGGCTCAAATACAATATTACCTTCGTCCACAACCGGCAAGCCGGAGCCAATTGCTACTACATAGGCAACAGCCAGCTCAGCCTGTTGTTGTACCTGGGCGGTTTCGATCGCCTCCAGGCTTTGTGGCGTCAGTTCCAGCATTTCAGTCCGCACCTGTCCCTGGGTTGAGGCGGGCAAACTCAAGCCTAAGATCGCCGCCAATGTCGGTGCAATATCCACCATCTGCACCGTACCGTACTCGCCCGGTCGGATACCTGCCCCCACCAGCACAAATGGTTCTGTTAGCACCACCTGTTCACCCCCGCCATGCCCTCCGGCATCCACCTGCCCATGGTCACTGCAGATGAATAATGTGTCGCGGCTTAAATCTAATTGCGCGGTGATTTCGCGCAGCAAGTCATCCGAACGCTGCGCTGCCGCATCCCAGTTGGGATCCACCACGCCGCCCTCATGATGCCCGGCGTAATCGACCTGATCCAGGTGGATCAAAATCAGCTCGTACTCTCCACCTGCCAGCCAGGGCAACGCCGCGTCGACCACATCCCGGTCGGCAACCCTATCTTCTCCGGCTGTGTAAAACCCGGTTGTAACTGCGTCAGGAGGGATCAGCTTCTCAAACCACTCATATCCCGAAACCGCAGTGCGCAGGCCCTGTCGCTGGGCAGCCGAGAACAGGTTATCTTGCGTCCAGAACCGGGATATCCGGTGTCTCCAGGTTGAATACCGGCCCGTCGCTCAGCTCGGGCCAGGCTCCGGTAAAAATGACCGAATACCCCGTCGCAGAATAGGATGGTTCGCGGCTGTGCATCTCCGCCCAGGCTCCCTGCTGGCGTAATTCATTCAAATACGGCATGATCTGCGCATCGTAGGCTGTATCCAGACGCAGGGCATCGATCAACACAAACACCATCCGCTCGCTCAGTGGCTCACCCACAACCTCACCAGGTTGGGGTGGATTGTCATGCAGTGGAGAGCGGTATGCATAGATCGAAGCCATCATCCCCATCGCCATCAGGTATGCGCCGACTGCCGCCAGCAGACAAACCACGATCCCCAGTATCCATTTCCAGCTTCGCTTCATCGTTGATTCTCCATTAATGTTAATCGCATCTGCTCGCGCAGAAGGTCAACCGGTTTTCGTTCGCCAGTATCACCATCTTCGTAATACCACGCTGTCCAACCATTGCATGGAGCCTGCAGGATCGTCCGGGCGACCAGATGGATCGAGCCGGTGAGGCTATCATGCCGGATAAGACCATCCGCCAGCACCACCGCGGTATGCGTCCCTTTCTTACCCAGGTACAGGCACTGCCCGGGCTGCAGCAGCCCACACGCCACCAAGGTGCTGAAGGGGATGCGCGGCAAGCTCCGCCGGCTTTGAATAACATCCCCAATGTCTGCCGGTCCCACCGCCTGGATGCGCACTTGGGCGATGGCTACATATTCAGGATTCCGCTCGATGCCAATCCAGTGCCGCTGCAGCCGTTTAGCTGCCGCCCCGGTGGTACCCGTTCCAAAGAACGGGTCCAGCACCACATCTCCCGGGTTTGAGCCTGCCAGGATCACCCGCTGCAGCAATGCTTCCGGTTTTTGGGTGGCGTGCGCCTTCTCCCCATTCACCCGCACACGTTCCCTCCCGGTGCATAAGGGCAGGTACCAGTCGCTGCGCATTTGCAGGTCATCATTCATAGCTTTCATGGCAGCATAGTTAAATGTATAGCGGGCTCCGCGTTCCTTCTGTGCCCAGATCAATGTTTCATGGGCATTGGCGAAACGCACCCCGTGAAAATTGGGCATCGGATTGGTCTTGATCCAGGCAATATCATTCAGTATCCAATAATCCAACTCCTGTAATATCGCTCCTACCCGGTGGATATTATGGTAAGTACCGATCACCCACAAGGTGCCAGTGGATTTCAGTACCCTGCGGCAGCTCGCCAACCAGGCGCGGCTGAACTCATCGTATTCCGCAAAACTACCGAACTGGTCCCAGGCATCGTCTACGCCATCCACCCGGGTCAGATTTCGGACGCCACAGCTCATTCTTGAGCTGCAGGTTGTAAGGTGGATCGGCGAAGATCAGGTCAACCGAGCGGGCTGGCAACTCATCCAGCAGCTGCAGGCAGTCGCCCAGCAGAACCTGATCAAGGGGTAAATTCATCTCATGCCTCTATCGTGGGAGTGGATTCGACCAATCCCAGCGCTCGCCGGGCAAGCACCGCAGCGGTTGACTGGCGGTATTCGTTGCTCGCCCAGGCATCCCCAGAATGGCTGGCAGCCGAGTGAACCGCCTTATCGGCGCCACCGGATTCTGGCCCATCCAGCGCCAGCAATGGTACGGGGCCCCAACCACATAAGACCAGTCGGGTGCGTCCCGCAGGCCACTGTGCTGCAACCACGCCAACGATCGGCAGATCTGCTGGGGTACGGGCAACATACTGGTAAGCCAGGCGCACATTCAAGGGCAGCTCAACGCTGGTGATCAATTCCCCCCGTCGAGTGCCGCGAAAGGGCAGCCAATCACCCAGATCCACCCGAGTGGTGCCTGCTTCAGCATGGCGTATCTCCAACCCGGCATCCATCGCCAGCAACGCCGCCAGGAACGGCGAACGGCCAGCGCCCGCTGCTGCCGTCCCCGCGATGGTAGCAGCCTGACGGATGTTCAGGGTCGCCTCATGGCGAATTACATCCTTCAAGCCTTCCGGGGGCTCAGCAGCTTCCAGCAGAGTCTGCAGCCTGACCATCGCCCCCGCCCGCAGCAGGTTCCCCCGCTGTTCAAGACGATCCAATCCCAGCGACTGAAGATCCACCACAGCCAGCGCTTCCTTCCCTGGCTGGTTGAGCACCGTACCCCCTGCCAACGGCCGGGTGAGCGGTGTGCTCCGGTTGAGCAGCTGCAGAGCCTCTTTAAGGGTTTTTGGGCGGTGATATTCAAGGATCATATAACGCCTCACTCATTTCTTTCTTGTTCCGGATACACCCTCCACCCCAGCGCATCCAGCACATCAGCATCCAGCGTCTCACCGGGGACATCCACCAGCAGCGCTTCTGCTTCTGCGAGCAGCACCCCACCGGGTCCAAATATTTGCCCGCTTGCCGTGGCGGTGCGGCCTTTGCTTTTCACCGCCTTCCCCACCAGGTGCAGCGGCTGACCAACGGGGACATTTTTCCGGTAGCGCAGCTCCAAACGGGCGGTGAACATGAAGCGCGGTCTATCCGGGTCATCTCCCATCTGCGCCCGCCCGCTGATCTCATCCAGCATGGCCGCGACGATCCCCCCGTGCACCACCCCAGGATACCCCTGGAAATGCTCCGGCGCGATAAAGTCAGCGGTCACTTCACCCGGTGCGGTTACCTGGAAGGCTAGATGCAATCCATGCGGGTTCTCAACCCCGCAGACAAAACAATGGCGCGAGCTGGCTTGAGGTTTTGACACAAATACCCTCCGATTGATTCTGATTCTGGCTGCTTATTTTATTTCACCGCAAAAGTATCCACCAACAGGTGTACGTCACCGCTCACCGGGTACAGGATCGGGCAGGTGCAGCCCCGTTTGCGGTATTCATTCACCTTTCGGCGCGCTTCCTCCGGAGTACCTGAGGCGGTGATGCGGTGGATCAGCTCTTCAGGCACCAGATGCTTGGCCTGATTGATCTGTTCTTTGGTTGCCGGCCAGCCCAGGATTGTCTGGATCTCGGTTACCACCTCGGGTGACACCCCCGAAGCCTTGGCAATGTGCGGCTGCTGTGCCAGGTATTGGGTCAGCAGCATGCGTGTACTGTCGATCGCCTTCTCGCCATCATGATCCACCGAGCACACGATCAGCTGTGGACGGTCGACATCATCCAGCTTCCTACCCACTTTCCGCGCTCCCTTGTCCAATAATTCCAGCGCCCGGTCATTGTATTCCGGTGGGACGCAGTAGTTCAACACCGCACCGTCAGCGATCTCCCCGGCCATCTCCATCATCAGATCGCCGGTCGCGCCGATCATGATCGGCACCTGTCTCGGCTCGCGTCGTCCGTGCACCACGTCCAGCTCAATGCCCTCCACATGGTGAAACTCCCCGTGAAAAGTCACTCGTTCCATATTCAACAGCCGCCGTAGCACTTCCACGGTCTCGCGCATGGCGGTCAACGGCCTGCGCCGCTCGATGCCGACATTGCGCGCTAGAGGATCCCACCATGCCCCAATCCCACAGATCACCCGCCCAGGAGCCAGGTCGTCCAAGGTAAGGAATGTGGCTGCCAGCAGGCCAATGTTGCGCGTCCAGTTATTGATCACCCCCGAGCCCACCTTCAACCGTTCTGTTACTGCAGCATAGGCCGCCATCGGCACAATGGCATCCCGCACCAGCCGGGACTCTGCCTGCCAGACCGCCTCAAAGCCCTTCTGCTCGGCATAACGGACATATTCCAGCCCATCCCGCAGGTCATGGGCATCTTGTAAATAGAGTGCTACCCGTTCAGTCATTTTTACCTCCAGGTTCATTCAGTTTCAATAATCTCCAGGTGCCGGCTGTCATAAGCGTGTAGATTCTCCAATGCACCAGTGACCATTTCCAGGTCCGCGGGAAGATCTACATCCAACGCCAGGTTAGGACGATCACAAATCTCCAGACGCATTCCAGCTTTGCCCGCCAGCCCACAATGCCGTTCAAACGAGTCCTTTCCGAAGGAGTAATGGATCCCACGAGCCGGGCTGACCAGCAGAGCATTGGTGCCCTTGCCATGCCGGTCGGGAGCGATCACGGTCACCGGCGGCTGGTGGGAACATTTAACCAACGCCTGCACATCCTCTACGGTCAGGAGAGGCAGGTCTGCGGGGAGCACCAACACACCCCACACCGCATGGCTGACAGCCACGATCGTCGCCCGGGTTAATGCCAAATTCAGCTGCGGCAGTCCGTGTTCCTGAACAGTGCGTGCTCCAAAGCTGCCGCGCCAGCGCCAGCGCCTGTGGATCCCGGCTTACCACCAATGTGTGTTCGATCTCTGGTACTGCTGCAAGCACGTCCAGTGTATGAGCCAGCAGGCAGTGGTTCAATATTGTTCTTTCATTTTCACTCAGCACCCCAGACAGGCGGCTTTTTCCGCGCCGCAAAGGTTTCACCGGGACGATTGCCCATAAGGTCATTGGCTGCCAATCCTCACAACAGTTTGCTGAACTCTAAAATTTCAAGCGCCAACCGGCGACGATCCAACCGGGATTTCATAATTGTATCCGTCATATAAGGCAAAATATCCAGCCCCTGCACTGCTTCCGCTTGGTCAGCATCCTGTTCGTCCAACACAAAACCGGACAACAATGTTCCATAATGCACCGCGACGGACGTTGCGGATGCCGGAATGCCCAGCTCGTTGAACATCTTGGCCGCCGGACCTTTCACAGCTTTTCCACCGATGATCGGCGAAACGCCCACCACCCGGCGCTTGCCTATCGCTTCTATCACGCCGGGTACCGCCAAAATGGGATCTAGAACTCACCCAAGGATTTGAAGGGCACAGCACCACCAGGTCTGCCCGCTGCAGTGCTTCGACCACTCCCGGCGCTGGGGAAGCCTGCTGGACGCCCGCAAAGCGGAAACCACTCACCTCAGGCTCGCAGCGCTGGCGGACGAAATATTCCTGAAACGGCAGCTCGCCGCCCTTGGTGAGTACCATGGTTGGTACCGCATCATTTGTAACCGGCAGCACCCTCGCCTGAACGCCTAATCTATTGCATAGATCGTAAGTCACCTGGCTCAGCGGCAAGCCCATGCGCAGCCGTTCTGTCCGTTCCAGGTGCAGCGCCAGGTCGCGATCGCCCAACCGGAACCATGTCAGGCCTCCGAGCTCCTCCAGAGATTGCAGGACCTGCCAGCTTTCATCCACCCGCCCCCAACCGGTCTCGGGGTTGGCAATCCCTGCCAGAGTGTAGCAGACGGTATCCAAATCCGGGCAAATGCGCAGCCCCAGGTGCTCAAAATCGTCACCAACATTGACGATCACCGTCAGGTGCTCGGGCGGTAAAACCTGGGCCAGCCCATCAGCCAGCCTGGCTCCCCCCACACCCCCAGCCAGAGCTACCACTTGCATAGAAGATGTCATCAGATGTACTTCATGGATTGGCATGGCAGTATTATCCACCAGATCAGCGAAACTGGGTTACTTCTTGCCAGCGGATGCGCGTCCTGGGTTGGGGCTGCCCATCCGGGGTTCCCATCAGCAGCAATCCCTGGGGATGCCAGTTATCCGGCAGCTCCAGCACCTGGCGCACCAGTTCGGGCTGGAACAGCGGTGCGCACAGCCACACCCCTTCCAGACCCTCGGCATGGGCTGCCAGCAGCAGCGTCCCGCCAGCCACGGCCGCGCTCTGCACCGCCATCTGGTATTCGCGCGCCTGCCGCTCGAGGTTCTGCTCAAAGGGCACAGCCTCAGCATCCACGCATAGCAAAATAGCCACCGGCGCCTCAGCGATGCGCAAGTACGAGCGTTCCGATCGTGCCCGGGCAAGTTCCGGCCTCCATTCCTTCGGCCAGCAAAGCTTGCTCTAATCGCCTCCCCAGCGCCGATCCCAACCGCTCGCGCCCTCGGCTGATTCCAGCACCACAAACCGCCACGGCTGCGCATTATGCGCCGATGGCGACCAGGTTGTCGTCTCCAAGATGCGCTCCAATACATCCCTGGCTACCGGCTGCGGCAGGAATTTCCGCACCGAATAGCGTCCGCGGAGAAATGCATGCTGCTGGTTCATCCGGACACATGCACCTTATCCAGCCGGATGCGGTAGATCACCCGCACTTCGTCCGCCGAGTTGGGAGTGAAGTGCTCATTGCCGGTATATTTTTTCGCCAGCGCATCGATATGCGCCCACCCGCCCTCGGTGTTTACGTCCACCACTCTCCCGCGGAGCGAAATATAGCGGTACGAGTTCTGGGGATCCACAATGGTCAGCGCCACCTGCGGTCGCTCGCGCATGTTGCGGTCTTTCACCCGCCCCTGCGCTGAGTTGATCAGCAGATCGTCGCCATCGGTGTTGAACCACACCGGCGTTACCTGCGGAGAGCCATCACTCATCGTGGTGGCTAAAAAAGCGAATGCCCGCGTCTCATCCGCGAACAGGTCTAAATGGGTATCCGGAATACCAAACATCGCTCAACCTCCTGCATGCCTGGGTATATATAACGCCCGCATGCTGTTACTGTTTACATAATCGAGGATTATCTCCATATCTTCTGGAGTACAGCCAAATAATAGCTTCATCTCTCCATCGCGCTTAAATAAGTCAACCGTGCACAAAATGCCAGTAATGCTCCCATTGCCTAGCGATCCAACCCAGGCATCGATCCCGCCTCCATCCGTACTGATCGTTCCATCCAGGTATCCATAATCCAGTGGGTAGACCGGACCAGGAAGGCGGGGGTGGGTCGATCCCTTTGGTCGATCCACCACCAGCCGGCTCCCCGCTGCCAGCACATCCAGGTACTGCCAGAATTCTACCGTGTTATCCATCAGCGAAACAGATCCTGTTCCTTGGGACGTAATAACTCATTCAAGCTGCCTTCGCGCAGTGCATACGGGAAACCACGCACATGCACCAGTGGCGTCCCCTCCGCAGCCTGCCCCATCACCAACGAAGCCGCTGCCGCCAGTTCATCGGCTGCCCCAATCTGCGTGATACGCAATGTATACCCGAACAGGTCTGGCTGCCCGCGCAGATCCACCACCCCGGGAAGCCCCGCCATCCCGATCGTTATGCCTACCACGCCCTGCCGCCACGCCCGCCCGTGGGAATCGATGATCAGCACGCCCAAACGTTTCCCACTGGCTTGCTCACACCTTTCCCGCAGCTGCTGCGCTGAGCCATCCGGATCCGCGGGCAGCAGCAGCACCCACTCCTCATCTGTGCTGCCTTCCCCGGCTACATTGGAATGATCGATGCCGGCATTGGCGCAGATAAAACCCAGCTTATGCTCCACGATGATCGTTCCGGGTCGCGTGCGCAGTACTTCGTTGCTCTCCTGCAGCACCAGCTCAACCAGGCGCGGGTCTTTTTCGATTTTTCCAGCCAGTTCATTCGCCTGTGCGGATGGCTGCACCGCCGCCAGGTCCACCCACCGTCCTTCGGCTTTCGAGACGATCTTCTGTGCCAGCACCAGCACATCCCCATCTAATAGCTCGATTCCCGCCGCTTCAAGCGCCTGCAGCAGGATCCCAGCCAGGTCATCACCCGCCTGGATCAGTGGGATGCCAGGGAGGGCAGTCAGGGTCAAACTCATATCCCACTGATCCCGATGCTGGTGTTCTTGACCCCATAATGCTTGTTGATGCTGATCAGCAGCGCGGTCAATCCTTCCACCACCACGGCGTTGTCCAGTCCGCCGGCATAAAAAGCCTGCATTCCGCCTGCCTGCGCCAGCTGGATCACCGCCTGAGCCGCTTCGACATCATCGCTGCATACCAGCACATCTGTGGCGATCGCGCCATCCAGAGCTTTCTTCAGCACATGCGCGGGTACATTCTGGAAAGCTGCCACCACCCGCACACCGGGTCCCAACAAGGTCTGTGCCTGCCGGGCAGCGGCTGGTGGAGAAGGTGGTTTTGGATCGCGGAAATCCACACGCGCCGTCGCATCCACCAGGATTTTCCCCTGTAGCACCTCCCGCACAGAGAGCAGTGCCTCCGAATGTGCGCTCTGCACCACCGTCAGCACAGCGATATCGGCCAGGCGCGCCGCGGCGCTGTTTTCCATCCCGCGGCACTGTAGCGATCCCCAATTGGGTGTTGATCTCGGTCGCGGTCGCCTGCGCCTTCTCCGCCTGGCGCGAGCCGATGATCACCGTGTAGCCGGCATAAGCCCAACGGATTGCCAACCCGGGACCTTCTTTACCCGTGCCACCTAAAATTGCCAAAACGGATTTTGTTTCAGTCATACCCATACCTCCATTTTCCAATCCGCATGCTTAATTGACCGGCGCCTCCGCCAGATAACGCTGCCACACTGCCGGAACAAGCTCTCGTGCTCGGGCGCTGATGGCTGCCTCATCCAGCGTCAGCAGTTTCCGATCAAGCATCAGCGGCTTTCCATTTACCATCGTCCCGGTCACCATGCTGTCATGGAAGCCGAACAAGATATGCCACGGCAGGTTGCCCGCCGTCAGCGGTGTGAATGGGTGATAATCCACCAGGATCAGATCCGCCGCCGCACCTACCTCCAAAACACCCAGGCGCCTGCCGGGGAAGAGTGCGTTTGCCAGGAGGGCGTTGTTCTCCACCGCCATGCGCACTACCAGCTCCCCACCCATGCGGCGCGGGTCACGCTGCCACAGCTTATGCACCAGGTACGCCGTCTTCCACTCCTCCCACATCGCATTGGAAAAACCGTCATTCCCCAGGCAGACTTTCACCCCGGCACGCAGCATCCCTTCTACCGGTCCGATGCCCACCCCATTGTTCATGTTCGAGCGCGGCTGGTGGGTCACCCAGGTGCCGCTCTCTGCCAGCAGCTGGATCTCGCGGGCATCGACATGCACCGCGTGCACCGCAATGCTCTGCGCACCCAGCAGCCCGTGGCGGTACAGCCGGTCGACCACCCGGGTGCCGGCTTTAGCCAGGCTGTCGTACTCATCCACCTCGTGCTCCGCCACGTGGATGTGAAAACCGCTGCCTGCCGGTGCAGCCTGGCGGCAGAACTCCAGCGTTTGCTCAGACAGGGTCAGGCTGGCATGCAGCCCGAATGTCCCCGAGAGGGTACCACCCGCATCCTCACCCGCCTGCACCCGCTCGATGAAGCGTACATTCTCGCGAATGCCCGCCCTGGCACCCGCCAGCCCGTTGCGATCGGTCACTTCATAACACAGGCTCGCCCGGACGCCGGCCTCCCGAACTGCTTCTGCAATGATATCCAGCGATCCGTCAATAGCGTTTGGCGAGGCGTGGTGATCCACCAGTGTGGTTGTGCCGTGGCGGATAGCATCGGCAAGGCACACCAGGGCTGAATAGCGCACTGCCTCTTCATCCAACGCCAGGTCCAGCGGCCACCACAGCTTCTGCAGGATCTCCGGGAAGTCCTTCGGTGCCGCGCCAGGAATGGCCATGCCGCGCGAAAAGGCGCCGTAGAAATGGGTGTGGGCGCAGATGTTGCCCGGCATCACCATCTGACCCGCGGCATCCAGCTTCTCCTCCACCGGGTGCTTCGCCTCGAGTTCCCGAGTCGGCCCCAGCTCCGCAATCAACCCATCCTGGACCAGCAGGGCATATCCTTCCAGGATCTGATTCTCGGCCCCCCAGGTGATCACGCTCGCATTGGTTATCAGCATGGTCGCACCTCTCATCGCCTCAAGCAGCCTGCCCCATTTCCAGGCTCTGCACAAATGAATATTGGATTTCGCTCTCCACCGCGTGCTCAATATACTGCTGCACCCAGGAAATCGCCTGTTCTCCTGGCATCCCAAAGAGCTGGCGTGCCAGGCACGCCATGAACAGGCCGGTGCGTCCAATGCCGGCGTTACAGTGCACCGCCACGTTCCGCCCGACCTGCGCCTCCGCCTGGGTTTGTGCCAATCCTTCTAGCAGAGCCTCTGGCGGCGGAATGTCAAAATCCGGGATGGGCATGTAGATCACTTTCATTCCCTTCTCTCTATACAGGCAGAGCAAGTCTATCCCGGTTTTCTCCCAGGCTTCCTCATTGGACACCAGCATCACCACCACCTCAATCCCGGCTTGTTTGTATAGATCCAATACTACATCTTCCGGATCAAACGCGCCATACGGCATCGGGCTGCGGTAGACCTGTCCCGTAAAACCAAAAGGAAGTTTGGTCAGGTACTCGTTCATGCTCAATCAAAAAAAGTCGGTAGGTCAGGATTTTCTGCAATGGCGAAGGCATGCTCCAGGTGGCGAGGGCGCGTGCGTTCACCGGACAGTACTGCCGGCAGTTCATTCCATCCAAAAAAAGCTACCTCGGAAGTTTCATCGCTGGGCGTGGCTGCGCCGTCGATCAGGTCGCATAAGAAAATCAGCTTGAAGGCGTGAAAGAATTCCAATGGGCCGCTGCGATTGGCATCGTACACCCCGATCACCCGCCGGGCATGCACATGGAAACCAGCCTCCTCCCACACCTCCCGCTCCGCCGCCTCGGACGGCACATCGCCCACATCCGCCCAGCCGCCGGGCAGCGTCCACCCGCCATCCGCCCGCTCGCGCACCATCAGGATCTTACCATCCTTGAACACTGCGCCGCGCACGTCCACCTTGGGGGTGGCATAGCCTTTTTGGGTATCGAACGTGACTGCCCACTCCGCCACCGCCAGATGGGTATGCGCCTGGGTGATCTCAGCTGCCAGCTCCAGGATGCGCTCAAAACGCTGGCGCTGGTAAGTATTTTCCACATAATGCAGGCTGGTCTGGGCGATGGCTTGCATCTCCCGTGCCCAGCTCAACCATTGCGGTACCTGGGTTTCCAATTCCATCCTCCTGACTTAATTTACTCCGCTTGCATCCTCTCCGTTCGAGCTCAATCGGCCTGCTTCTCTTCCGCATTTGCCTGGATCCCTGCCAACACCACCTCCTGGTCAGCAGGCAGCCGCGTGATGCGCACCTTGACCGCGTTGTAAATGGCATTGGTGATTGCCGGCGTGGTCGGGATACTTACCAGCTCGCCGATACCCTTGGCGCCAAATGGCCCCTCGCTGGTGGGATGTTCTACCACGATCGAGGTGATTTCAGGCGATAGCATGATCGATGGGACGCGGTAGCGCGCCAGCCGGTCGGTGAAATAGCGGCCTTGCTCGACAATGAACTCCTCAGTCAGGGCATTGCCCAGCCCCATCAGGATTCCACCTCCACCTGGCCCTGCAGCCCCAATGGGTTGATCGCCTTACCCACATCGTTTGCAGCGATCACCTGCACTACCCGCACCTCCCCGGTGCGCGTATCCACCTCAACCTCCACCGCCTGGGCAGCAAATCCGAAAGCAAAGTGCATGTCACCGCCCTGCCCGAGCGGTTTGGTAGCGGGTGCCCAATACTCGTACAGCACCTTGGGCGCCCGTCCTTCATGCTCCATCTCAGCCACTGCCTGCCCCAGGGGGATGCGTTGGCTGCCCACCTGGGCCAATCCTTCGATAAACTTCACTTGCTCCGGCGGCAGATCATACTTCTCTGCCAGCGTCGCCGCCACCGCCTGGCGCAAGGCCTGTGCTGCGTGCCGCGCCGCGTTCCCCGTGACATACGTCTGCCGAGACGCTGTCGTCGGTCCCCCGTCCGGTGTCAGGTCCGTATCCATCACCAACACCCGCACCCGTTCCGGCGCCTGGTTGAACTCCTCCGCCACGATCATCTGTAGTACGGTCACCAATCCCTGCCCCAGCTCGGCTGAGGCGGTGCGCACTTCCATCGTTCCGTCCGGGTATAGCTCCACCTCCGCGCCGGCTTTGTCCGGCGCACCGCCGCCCAAACCCGTGTTCTTATAAGCTGCGGCAAATCCCCATGCCCGCACCTTGTGCGGCGCTCCCTCAACCGGGCGTGGCTGGAAAGGCTGCTCACCAGCCCGCCGCTGAATCTCAGCCTCCACCCGGTCAATGCACTCCAACAAGCCTACACTTTCCCGCAGCAGCTGACCGGTGTTGGTCACACTGCCCACCCGTAAAGCGTTGATCCGCCGCAGCGCGATCGGATCCATCCCCAATTCCTCAGCCAGCGTATCCATTGTGCTCTCGATGGCGAACGCCGATTGGGTCACCCCAAAACCACGGAACGCCCCTGCCGGGGGATTGTTGGTGTACATCGCATAGCAATCGGCTTTGGCATGCGGTACATCGTACGGCCCTGAGGAGTGCGTGGTAGCCCGGGTCAGCACCTTCTCCCCCAGGGATGCATACGCCCCGGTGTCCCCGTACAGCTCGGTCTCCACCGCGGTGATCCGCCCATCTTTCTTGGCGCCGATCTTCACCCAGATCTGGGTAGCATGCCGCTTGGGATGCACCAGCAGGCTCTCATGGCGGTCGAACAGCAGCTTGACCGGTCGTTGGGTGACATTCGCCAGCAGCGCGGCGTGGATTTGCCCGGCGATATCTTCCTTGCCGCCAAAACCGCCCCCCATCAGCTGCCCCACTACCCGCACCCGCTCATCCGGCCAGCCCAATGCCCGCGCCACCTGGTTACGATCGGAATAAGGGATCTGCGAGCCGACGTAGATTTCCATCCGGCCCACCGGATCATCAGCCACAGCTACCGGCCGGGCAATGCTGCACTCCGTCTCCATGAAGGCATGATCCGTGATCGCCGTATGGTATGTTTGTTCGAGCACCAGGTCCGCTTCTGAAAATCCTTGCTCAAGATCTCCCTTGCGCACCTTGATATGCTTGAGCATATTTCCACCTGGGTGCAGGGAGGGTGCATCCGGCTGGCGTGCCTGCACCGGGCCCGCCACCACGGTTTGCAGCTCGTAGGTGACTTCGACCAGATCCAGCGCCCGCCCGGCAATCTCGCGCGTCTCCGCCGCCACGATCGCCACCGCATCCCCCACATATCGCACCCGTTCCCCCACCCCCACCAATATCGGCCAATCCGGGATCACCAGCCCGTGGTTCTTTTCACCCGGCAGGTCAGCTGCCGTCAGCACCGCCACCACCCCTGACAGGCGTCGTGCCTTGGATACGTCAATATAGCGCAAGATTGCATGTGCAACACCTGCCCTTTTCACCCGCGCATGCAGCATGCCCTCAAAATGTATATCATCGGTAAATATTGCCCCCCCGGTGACCTTGGCAATCGAATCCGGTCGCGGCTGGAGTTTCCCCACCACGCGCAGCTGCTCACCATCAATTCCCGATACAGCAGGCAGGTCTGGGCGTTCTGCCTCACCGCGCAGCTCAGCCCCAGCCGCCTGGATCGCCCGGATGATGCTCGGATAGCCCGCACAGCGGCATAGGGTGTCCTTCAAGGCATGCCGAATCTTTACCTCGCTGGGATCCGGATTGGCTTGTAGCAGTGCATACGCGGTCATGATCTGCCCCGGGATGCAGAATCCACACTGCACCGCGCCGTATTCCACAAACGCTTTCTGCAGCGGATGCAGCCGCCCGGGAAGGTCACCCCCTTCTGCTTTCCTCTGAGGAGCTAAATCTGCCAGCCCTTCGATGGTCACCACCGACTTGCCCTCTGCCCTGGCTGCCGGATAGGTACAGGAAAGGACCGGCACGCCATCCACCAGCACGGTGCATGCCCCGCACTCCGCCTCGTTGCAGCCGATCTTGGTTCCGGTCAAGCCCAGCCGGTTGCGTAGCAGGTCTGCCAGCATTTCCCCTGGCAAAGGCTCGATTGTGATAGATCTACCGTTAACCGTAAAGTTCATGCTCATCATTCCTGCGGCAATATGGATGCACCGGTTGCCTATCTCCGCGCAGCGGCTCGTTCCCATGCCGCATCAAAAACCTCCGCCAGTAGCACGGCAGCTAGGTGGGTGCGGTAATCCTTGGTCGCCCGGTGAGGGCTGGTGCGAAAGCCCGCCTCAGATTGCAGGCAATCCACCGCCTGATCGATCAGCGCTGGTTCAACCCGCGTTTTCCTGAGCAGTGCTTCCGTTTCCAGCGCTCTGAATGGCACCGGTCCAGCCGGTCCAACGGCTATGCGCAAATCCACTACATGCTCTGCCTCCCGGCGCAACCACACCGCCAGGTTCAATACCGGCAGCGCCACCCCTTGCGGGCGCATCACCCGCCGGAATGCCGCCCCCTCCCCTGGCCCACGCAGCGGCAGGCTGAAATCCTACCAGCAGCTCCAATCCCGTGCGCAGCGCCGATCGCCCAGGTCCAGCGTATACTGTCTGGATCGGAACACGGCGGGTGCCCTCCATGCTGGCAATGTCTGCCAGCGCGCCATGCGCCAGCAGGGCGATGCTGCCATCTGCAGCCGGCAGGGCATGCGCCACATTGCCGCCTAAAGTCGCCTGGTTGCGTACCTGCGGCCCACCGATCAGGCTGCCAGCTTCCACCAGCGCCTGGGCATGTTCCCGCACCAAAGAATGGGCAACCACCTGGCTCAATGGCACCGCTGCGCCGATAGTTAGCTGCCCGTCTCGGATCTCTATCTGCTGCATTTCTGGGATTGAGTTTATATCTACCAGTCGATCCAGGGGTGCCAGCCGTTCCTGCTGCAGATCCAACAGGATATCCGTTCCCCCGGCAATGACCCGCGCCGGCCCCTGAGCTGCAGCCAGCGCGTGCAACGCATCCGTGATACTTGTGGCTCGATAATATTCTTTCCAGATGGTCATAAGATCGGCGGAGATGGCGGCACTTTTCGACGGGCCACTGCTTCCCGACGCCGGTTCAGGTTTCACCTGCCCCGACCGCCGATCTAGCCCTAAGATTCTAACATGAAACATTCAAATCGGAAAAATCGCGTATAATCAGGCTCTGGAGCCCTGGCATGATTAAAACTCTACGCAGCATCCACAATTTTCTCTCTCGCCAATCGCTGTATCCGCTGATCTTAGCCAGTGGATTGGCAGTGACTTTTTACAGCTTGCGCGTGCTCTATGCCCACAACTGGAATTACCGCAACCTGATGTGGAACCTTGTCCTCGCCTGGGTGCCTTATGGGTTAAGCTTCCTGGCGGCTACCTTCCACCGCCTGTTCCCTAAACAATGGTGGCTGATACCCCTGACTGCGCTCCCCTGGCTGGCATTCTTCCCCAATGCCCCCTACATGGTCACCGATTTTTATCACCTGGCCCAACGCCCTCCGGTCCCCTTCTGGTATGATATCGGCCTGATCACCATCTTCTCCTTCGCTGGTTTGTTCCTTGCCATCGCCTCCCTGCGCACCATGCACCAGTTGGTCGAGGCATCCCTGGGCAAGCTCACCGGTTGGGCCTTCGCCCTGTTTGTGCTCAGCCTGGGCGGTCTTGGTGTTTACCTGGGCCGTTTTGGCCGTTACAATAGTTGGGACCTGCTGATTCAGCCCAAGGCTGTGCTCAAAGATATCGCCCTCCAGCTGCTGAACCCGCTGGACAATCTCGGTTTTGTCGGTTTTACCTTGATGTTCACCTCCATTATGATCGTCTTTTATCTGATGTTCGTGTCAGTCAATCGCATAGAATCAGCTCAAATCCAAACTCAGCGAGGAAGTGATGAATAACAACTCGTTTCTCGAATCCCTACGCACCGGTCGCCGTTTGGTGTCTGACGGCGCCACCGGCACCAATTTGATCGCCCGCGGCCTGCCCCACGGTAGCACCTCCGAAAATTGGGTGCTCGAACAGCCGGCCCAAATCATCCGCCTGCATCAAGAATTTATTACTGCCGGTGCAGACCTCATCCTGACCTGTACCTTCGGCGCTACCTCCTTGCGCCTGGCAGGATCATCCTTAGCCGGTCGTGTCGTGGAGGTCAACCAGCGCGCCGTCGAGCTGGCTCACCAGGCGGTGGGGACCAACCCTGTTTGGATCGCCGGTTCTCTCGGGCCGGTGGGAGGGCTGCTTAAACCCTACGGCCCACTAGAAGCAGATGCAGTTACCGAGTCGTATGCTGAACAGGCACGTGCACTGGCTGAAGCCGGGGCTGACCTGCTGGCAATTGAAACCCAATTTGATCTCGGTGAAGCCAAAGCTGCCATCCAGGGTGTCCGCTCCGTGACAACTTTACCATTGGTCTGCTCCTTCAGTTACGACCGGGGCCGCCGCACCATGATGGGCGTTAGTCCAACCCAGGCAGCTCGCCAGTTAGCCGACCTGGGTGCTGATATCATCGGCATCAACTGCGGGCGCAGTCTGGAAGAGAACCTGCAAAACCTGGTCGAGCTGCGCCTGGCGACCAGCCTGCCCATTTGGTTCAAACCCAACGCCGGTCTGCCGCACATCGACGAGCAAAACCGCACCACCTACTCCTTCACGCCTGCCGAGATGGGCACCCTCGTCCCCTCCTGGCTGGAGGCCGGCGCTCAGATCGTCGGCGGCTGCTGCGGCACCAGTCCCGAACACCTGGCGCAAATCGCAAAGGCAGTCAAATCTGCCTGACCACTGTCGTTGAATTGCCCCTTCCCTTCAGGGGAGGAGCAAGGGGTCAGGTACTGCCGTAACCCAATCCTCAATGGTTCTGGGTACCGATAACAAATGCGGTAATTCTGCGAGTATTCGCGTCTAGTTCGTGGACGACGGATTTCAACAGGTCGTTACCTGAGAAGGTTCAATTACTAAACACTCTCTAACCCTCCCCTCCCGATGTTAAGGTACAATGTATTATCTTCCTAGGGCTGAATTTCTATGTCTTCCAGTACTGTTATTGCCATTTACATCACTCCCACCCACAGCCAACCTACCCAGCCGCGTGAATCCGTGCATGTTGTCCCCGGCCTGGGTCTGGAAGGCGACCGCTATTTCGGCCCGCCCGGCACGCCGGGTAAGCGCAGCGGCACCGGCCGGGATATCACCCTGATCGAGATTGAAGCCCTGCAGGCTTTTGAAGGCGATCAACATCTTCGCCTGGAGCCCGCGGATGCCCGCCGCAATATCGTCACCCGCGGTGTCTCTCTCAACGACCTGGTCGGTCTGGAGTTTCAGGTCGGCCCGGTCAGCTTCCGCGGTGTGCGCCTGTGCGAACCCTGCGAACACCTGGCAAGCCTGACCGATGCCCGGGTTTTACCCGGTCTGGTCAGCCGCGGCGGCTTGCGCGCCGAGATCCTCACCGGTGGCATCATCTCTGTCGGTGACCCAATTACAATTCCAACCCCGGAGCAAAGCTGAGCTCTGTGGGAGTTGTTGATAAAAATTTCATGATTAGGAGTTCCCATGACCGATCCCCGCACCACCGCCATCGAGTTTGCCCACGCCAACCGTTCCCGCTTTCTGGCTGAGCTGATCGATTTTGCCTCCATCCCATCCATTTCCACTGACCCCGAAGCAAAGCAAGATATCCAGCGCGCCGCCCAATGGGTGGCGGACCAGTTGACCCGCCTCAATGCCCGGGATGTGCAGATATTCCCTACTGCCGGTCACCCGGTGGTTTATGCTGAAATGCCCGCCGCCGCTCCGGATGCCCCCACCGTCCTGGTCTACGGGCACTACGATGTCCAACCAGTCGACCCTCTGAATCTATGGGAAACCGGCCCCTTCTCCCCGGATATTCGCGGTGAGAACATCTACGCCCGCGGCATCACCGATATGAAAGGCCAGGTGATGGCCTCGCTCAAAGCGGTTGAATCCGTGCTGCATGCTGGAGCGCTGCCGGTCAATCTCAAGTTCATGATCGAAGGCGAAGAAGAGATCGGCTCGCCCAGCCTGGTGCCCTTCATGGAAGGCCACAAAGAGCTGCTGGCATGCGATTTCGCCCTCAATCCCGATACCGGCATTCTCGATCCCGATATCCCCACCATCACCTATGCCCTGCGCGGCCTGGCCTACTTCGAGCTGCGCGTTTTTGGTCCCGATCACGATCTGCACTCAGGCGTTTTTGGCGGCGCCGTGCTCAACCCCGCCCAGGCGCTGTGCGAGCTGATCGCCGGTATGCACGACACCCAGGGCCGTGTTACCCTGCCCGGTTTCTATGACGTGGTGCGCCCGCTGGATGCAGCCGAACGGGCCGAGCTCACCCGCCTGCCGATGGGCGAAGATTTCTTCCTCCGCACCACCGGCGCCCCCGCCTTGCACGGCGAGGCTGGCTACACTCCCGCTGAACGAGTCGGCGCCCGCCCCACCCTGGAGGTCAACGGTCTGCTTTCCGGCTTCACCAGCGAAGGCGCCAAGACTGTCCTGCCAGCCTGGGCTATGGCCAAAATATCCTGCCGCCTGGTCCCTGACCAGACCCCCGCCGAGGTCTACCAGCAGATGCTGGCATACCTGCAGGCTAATGCACCCGCCTCCATCCGCTGGACCCTCACCGACATGCACGGCGGTGCGCCCTCTATCTCCGACCGCAATTCAATTGGCAATCAGGCGCTCACCCGGGCAATGGAATCGGTGTGGGGCAAGCGCCCTGTCTTCAAGCGCGAGGGCGGCAGCGTGCCGGTGGTCACCCAGTTCCAACGCATCCTGGGCGTGGAGTCAGTCAACACCGGCTTTGCCCTGCCGGATGACAACATGCACAGCCCCAACGAAAAGATGCACCTGCCCACCTGGTACCGCGGTATCGATACCTTTATCCATTTCTTGTACAATGTCGCGGAATAATGTATGGCTGAAAAGTGTCGTTTCCCCTCTTACGGCGGTCAGGCGGTGATCGAAGGCGTGATGATGCGCGGCGCCCGCCATGTCGCCATTGCCATGCGCTCCCCAGACAAGGCAATCATCATCCATAAAGAACAGCTCGGCGGCATCTACCAGAGCCGCCTGGCCAAAATCCCCTTCCTGCGTGGGCTGGTCATGCTGTGGGATTCCCTCGGCCTGGGCATGCGCGCCCTGACCCTGTCTGCCAATACCCAGACTGGCGAAGATGAGAAGCTCGAAGGTCCGGCGTTATACCTCACCCTGGGCGCTTCCCTGCTCTTTGCCGTGGCCTTATTCTTCCTCGCCCCCGCCGCGCTCGGACAGCTGTCAGAACGCTACCTGGGCCTGAATGCCTGGCTGGGCAACCTGGTCGAAGGCCTCGTTCGCCTGGTTTTGCTCATCCTGTACATCGCCCTGATCGGCCGCATGGCGGAAATCCGCCGCGTGTTTGCCTACCATGGCGCCGAGCATAAAACCATCAATGCCTTCGAAGCCGGCGTGGAACTGACCCCGGAGAATGTATCCAAACACTCCGTGGAACATCCCCGCTGCGGCACCGCCTTCCTGCTCACCCTGGTCGTGATGTCCATCATCCTGTTCTCATTGCTTGGCCCCCTGCCCACCGTCTGGCGACTTGCCAGCCGTGTGCTGCTGCTCCCCGTGTTGGCTGGGCTGGCCTACGAATACATCCGTTTCACCGCCAACCACCTGGATTCACCCCTGGTGCGCTTGTTGGTGCGTCCTAACCTGGCCCTACAGCACATGACTACCCGCGAGCCCAGCCTGGACATGCTGGAGGTCTCCATCGCCGCCTTCCAGGCCATGCGCCTCGAAGAAGAACAGCCGGTTGTCTAATCTCCCATCACCTGCACCACCAGCTCGCGCCGCCGCGGCCGGTTGTCGAAATCCACGTAAACAACCTGCTGCCAGGTTCCCAGCGTCATCCGTCCATTCACCAACGGCACCGTAAGTGACGCCTTTAACAGCGCCGCCCGCAGATGGCTGTGCCCATTGCCGTCGCCCCACGCCTCATTGTGCGCATACTCCCGGCTCGGGTTCGCCAACTCATCCAACATCCGCCGCAGATCACTCAAACAGCCCGGCTCATACTCGATGGTCGTCACCGCGCTGGTCGAAGAGGGACAAAAGATAGTCACCAGCCCATCTTTGACCCCGCTATCCTGGATGCAGCCTGCCACCTGCCCGGTTATATCGATGATATCTGCATTTCCTCGGGTGTTGAATTGGATGTTCATCGCTCGTACAGTCATATCTACTCCTGGCTCTCTGCCCTACCGATAATACCATAGCATCCTCCATGCTTCATACCCTCTCCACACTCAATTCATAACTTCTTCACATCACTGGGATACAATGTAAAGCAAGTTAGTCAAACGCATTGAAAATATCCTTTTATCAGGTGAATTCTTATGAACAATCTCCCCCAAGTTTCCAAACAGACCCGCAACAACTGGTGGGTCGACATTTTCCTGCTCTCCAGCGCTGTTACCGCTGCCCTCTCCGGGATATACTTCCTGTTCCTGCCCACTGGCGGGTATAAGGGCGGCACCAATCCTTTCTACAATATCCAAATCCTCTTCACCCGCACTACCTGGGAAGACCTGCACGAATGGGGCGGCGTCGCCATGATCGTGGTCGCCGCGCTGCATATCCCCCTGCACTGGTCCTGGTTCGTCAACATGACCAAACGCATGATCAGAGAGCTCAAAGGCACCAGTGAACAGATGAGCTCCAAAGGACGTTTCAACCTGTATATCAACCTCACCGTGGCCCTCAGTTTCCTGATTACCGCTCTCACGGGATTGTATTTCTTCCTCGTTCCCGGCGCCTCCCACGGCTCCGGTGCCGCTGACCCGCTGTGGCTGTTCAATCGCACTACCTGGGACTTGATCCACACCTGGGCCTCCGTGCTCTTGATCTCCGCTGCTACCCTGCACTTTGCTATCCATTGGAAATGGGTCACCAAGGTCACGACCAAGATCATCAACCGCTTCCTGCGCATCCGCCCGCAGCGTAACAACGGCTCTTCCGCCACACCCATCCTCGCCGAGGTGCATCATGATTAAGAAAATCTTGCCCTGGACTCTCTACGCCGCATTTGTCGGTCTGATCATCTTCGGCGCCATCTACCGCACCAATGCCAAGCTGGAAGATGAAACCCCGGAACGCCAGGCCAATCAAAGCCAGAATGAAGGCGGCAATCAAGGTCAGGCTGGCAGAGCATCGAACGAATCCGAAACTGAGCATGAAAGTGAAGCGGTCGAAAGTGAAGCTTCTCCGGCAACCAGTGAAGATTTCGCCATCACTGCATCCTCTTCTAGCGATCTGGCGACCTTCGTAGGTGACTCGGAGCATGAGTGGGTCACTTTGACCGGTGTCGTCGCCTCCGTTACCACCAAAACCTTGACCGTCACCCTCGATGACGGGCAAAGCCTGCTCATCGAACGTCGCCCCTGGCGTTTTGCCCAGGAGAACGCTTTCACCACCACTGCCGGGGATCGGATCGAGATCATCGGCTTTTACGAAGATATTACCTTCCAGGCTGCCCAGATCCATGATCTGACCACGGACCTGGTTGTTAGGTTGCGTGACGAAACCGGTCACCCCCTGTGGGCCAGTGAATAAATCCTCAACGTAACAAGGTGGCGTAATAAATAGCGGCCACAATATGGATGAAGGCGGCCACAAACAGGCTCAATCCAATCGGGATGTGAATGGTATACCACAAGCCCAAAAGCCGCCGGGTAAATGCCAGAGAAGAAAACTGTTGCTGCAGCGCCGCCTGGCGCTGCAGCAGTTTTTCCAGGTGGCGTGCTTGTTCCCGATTGGCGGCATCCATTTTCATTCGCTCCCATCCCCAGCGCAACCGGGTTCCCAGGTCGACGAACGAACGACCAATCAACGCAGAACATCCCGATCGATCCCACCTTGGGCGCAATCGACAGCCTGCGAGCCAGCACCCGGATCGATTCCGGGCGCCCAGCCAGCCAGCTGTTAAGCTCTCCATTCGCATGTTGGATTTCCTGTTCCAATATGCTTGCCTCCAGTTCAGCCCCATCCAGGCTGCGCGGCACCGCGGTGTAAATATAGCGCCCCACAAAACCGCTGACAACGATCACCACGGTCAGCAGCATGACCATCCCCGCCAGCCCGTTGAACTTCCACGCCGAATGCAGCAGCACCATATACGGTCCAACCAGACCGGTGAATATATGGAATTGCAGCCAGGCAGACATCTTCCCCCACCGTGCGCTGCGGCTTCGTTTGCGTAGCGAGTACAATGTCTCGGTAGCCAGCATCAAAATGAAGCCCAGGATTCCCAGCGCATGCCCATAGAAATCGCTCGCCCCCGGCACCTCTCCGACCAAGATCAACACCCCCAGGTACGATAAAGTACTGAAAACGATAGCAATTAAGGCTATCCACAGCTCACGGTTGCCGTGTCGCATCTTACCTCCCCCCTCCCCGCTCCAGGTCCCTTGCCAATTCCGCCAGTAGCGCCTCGATCGACGCCCCCGGTTGGAGCATTTTCTCCCGGATCGGACCTATATCCACCTGCCGGGCGATCAAATGCTGCACGATCCTCGAAAACTCCTGGTTCCCCATCACCACCCCGCCGGTCAAATGCCGCTCTCCCACCAGCAGCCGCAACCGGTTCACCTCATTGCTGGATTGCGCTACCAATCCATCCGCCACATACCGCCAGCCTTCACTATCCCCGCGCACGATCCCGATCACATCCGGGTCCCCTGCCCCCCCACCCACACTCCCCATGATCGTCGTCGTCAACCCCGCCAGGCGGGTCACGTTGAATGGTGCCGCTTTAAAATATTTTTCGCCTCCTCCTGCCATGTTCATCCCCGCCACCCGCCCCTGCGCCCGCGCCGGGTCCCACAGCGAATCGACTATCGCCCTCCCCAGCCGCGGGTCAAACACTTGCGCCACATCACCCGCCGCATAGATATTCGGGCTGCTCGTCTGCATGGTTTCACCCACCAGGATGCCTTTATCAACGCTCAAGCCGGCTGCCTCGCCCAGCTCCTTGCGCGGCGCCACGCCAATCGCTATTCCCACCAGGTCACATTGCAACTGGCGCCCATCCACCGTACTCACACCGACTACCTTTCCATGCTTACCCAGGATCTCAACCAGCTCGGTGTGGGGGTGAATGTGCACACCCTCATGCCTCAAGCGTCCTTCCACAATGCGCGATTCTGTTTCATCCAGCACATTCGGCCAATAGCGCTCGCCGCGCAGCAGGTATACCACCGTCACCCCGCGCGCTCGCAGCCCTTCAACCAGCTCCAGGGCTGTAATGCCCCCACCCACCACAACCGCCTGCCGTCCCCTGTGCGCCAACCGTAATATGTGCCGCGTCTCATCCAGCGAATCCAGCATCACCACTCCCTGCAGCGATGCCCCTGGCAGGGCAGGCTTTACCGCCCACGCCCCGGTGGCGATCAGCAGGCGATCATAGCCCTGCCGCTTGCCATCCGAAAACACCACCTGATCCTGCTCGGGCAGGATTTGCTGAACACTCATCTGCACCAGGTTCAGCCGTAAACGCTGGAAATCTGCCTTGCTGAAGGGGTAAAGCAGCCCTTCAGGGACCTCACCGCTCAATAGGTAAGCCAGCCCCGGCCGTGAGTAGTAGCCATCCCGCTCCTCGCTGATCAGGGTGATCTCTCCCTGTTCATCCTGCTTGCGGATCGCCTCGGCGGCTGAGATGCCCGCTGCCCCTGTGCCCAGGATTAGGTAATTGGTCATGGTTTCCCCCGGAAAAGATCCGATCGCTCAAAACGTAGCACCCCCCGCGGGCAGCGCATCACGCACTCACCGCAGGTCAGGCAGTGGCTGTCAATGACCGGCACACCCTCCCAGGCATACCGGCGGATGTCAATATTGATCGGGCAGTTGTATGAGCAAATGCCGCATTGCACACAGCGCGGCGAATCTGACACCACCTGCCCCTCCACCAGAATATCCCTCCGCACCCGATCCTCGCTGAATAGATCCTTAAGTTTCATCCTCGTTTGAACCCTCTACCTCGGCGGCTAATCATCCCCACCCTCCGCCTCCCCCCCGCCAGGATGGCAATTCACGCACGCCGGCAGCTCCGCTGCCGTAATTCCCTCCTCGCTGTGTTTCCGCGCCATTTCGTCTGCCTGGTGCTCGTGGCAGCCATAGCAGGTATATTCAACATAGCTCGTCGCATGGCAGGTGGCACATGCCGTCGGTGGCTCCCCGCTTTCCAGCCCGTGCCGCAGCGGAAAGCTGTGCTCCAGCAGCGTCGCCGGTATCCACGCTGTTGCCGTGTGGCAGGCTCCACATTCCAGCCCAAACAACCCCGCATGGCTCTCCGGCTCCACATGGCACGCTACGCATTGTTTCGGCGTCCCCGCAAACACCCGCTTGGCATGACATCCTGCGCAATCGATCTCAGCATGCCTTCCTTCCAGCGGAAAAACCTGTGCATGATCGAAATTGCTCATCCGGTCGACCCCATCATGGCACGTCTGGCATTCCTCGCCGTAGTTTTCGTTGTGAAGCTGCATAAAATCCGGGTCATATACCCCGTGGCAATCCTGGCACACGCCATCTGCCACACTGCCATAATTGCCCTGGCTGTGGCAGGCTGCGCAATCCATATCTGTCCCGTCATAATTCGTCTCATGCTTCACCAGGCTGAAGCGTGCCAGCCCATGATCGAAGAATTCCACTGCAGCCAGGGTCGGATTGAAATCCCGCCCCTGATGGTCAGAATGGCACACCTGGCATCGCACTGCATTCTTGAGCTGCGCATGCAACCCCTCCCCCTCGCTCAGCTCGCTGCCGATTTCCGTATGGCACCGCAGGCACATATCTCCAACCGTGGATTCCAGCGGCAGATGGCAATAGCGGCACTCCTTCTCGAAATCCGCATGTGACTTGAACCCTTGCAGCGTCACCCCCTCCTGCTGCATCCCGGTCACTGCACCTGGACTGAAAGCCAGGCCGCGATCTTTCCACAGTGAAAAACCCAATACCCCTAAAAAGAGGATGGTTAGCACGATACCAATGCGTGATGCCAGTGGGTTTGACCGTTTGATCATCAGATTAGGAGCAAATATATCCCAAAATCCCCACGTAAAGATGAGTATAGAATTAAAAGCCAAATACCCTCCCCTCTTTACCCCATCCGCCCTTTGTGGTTAAATACTCCCATGCCCGCCACCCTCCTCCTCCGTAACCAGCAATTTGACGTCCGCCACAACAGCACCTTGCGTGACTGCCTGCTCAAACTGAACATCCAACCCGACACCGTGCTCGCCACCCGCAACGGCGAGTTGATCACCGATGATGAGATCCTGCGTGATGGCGACGTGGTCAAGCTGGTCTCGGTCATCTCCGGCGGATAAAGCGAGGAAATTATGCAGCTAGCCAATCGCATTGCCATCATCACCGGCGGCGCCAATGGCATCGGCCAGGCCGCAGTGCGCCGCTTTGTGGCTGAGGGCGCCCAAGTTGCCTTCTGGGATATGGACGAGGAAGCCGGAATGGCTCTCGAGACTGAGCTGGGCAAGGAGAAAGCCCACTTCCAGGTGGTCGATGTCACCGATCCGGATGCGGTCGAAGCCGCTGCCCAGGCATGGTTGAAGGCCAATGGACGGGTTGATATCCTGGTGAACAACGCCGGGATCTTGCGGGACGCCCAGCTGGTCAAATTCCAGGATGGACAGGTACTCTCACGCATGTCGCTCAAGAGCTTCGACGATGTCATTGGGGTTAACCTGCGCGGCGCTTTTATCTGCACCCGGGCGGTTGCCCCTGCCATGATCCGCCAGAATAGCGGGCGCATCATTAGCACCTCTTCCATCATCGGCGTCTATGGCAATTTTGGCCAGACCAATTACGCTGCCTCCAAAGCGGGTATCATCGGCATGACCCATGTCTGGGCGCGCGAGCTGGGCCGCTACAACATCACCGTCAATGCCGTGGCGGCTGGCTTTATCGAAACCGAGATGGTGCACCAAATGCCCCCTAAGATCTTAGAGATGATGATCCAGCGCACGCCGCTCAAACGGCTGGGCAAGCCCGAGGAAATCGCCAATGTCTTCCTCTTCCTTGCCAGCGACGAGGCATCCTTCATCACCGGCTCGGTCATCTCCGTCGATGGCGGCACCATACTCGGCACTTGAGCCGATTTGTTATGCTCGATTTTGAACTGGTAAAAGCCTTCCGCGCCAAAACCTTCCGTCTCGATCAGCGCCTGACCTCTAAAGACGCGGCGATTGACTACGTCAACCAGCGTGGCTTCATCTTTTTTTGGCCCATCTCCGGTATCACCTTGCCCAGCCTGTGGGTGGCAACCGCCGGTGACCGCCCGGTCGCCGACGCCCATGATGACCCCGGGCACATCACCTGGAGCTGGAAAGACTCTCCTGCTCGGTCAACACGTCTGGTACTACGGCAAAGTGCTGCGTAAAAAAGCCACCATCATCTCACTCGAACTGGCGCCCTCCTTTTATGCCTTATCCGAAAATTATGGCTCCCCAGAAGAAGACTACCTGACCATCTATGAGCAAGGCCGCCTCACCCAGGAAGCCCGTGCCCTGTACCAGGCCCTGCTCGACCATGGCTCGCTGCACACCGTTGCCCTGCGTAAAGCTGCCCGCCTGACCAGCACCGAGAGCGATGCCCGCTTCAACCGCGCCCTCACCGACCTGCAGGCCAACTTCCTGATTGCACCTGTGGGGGTTGCCGATGCCGGCGCCTGGCATTACGCCTTTATCTACGACATTGTCGCCCGCGCTTATCCCGACCTGCTGGAAAATTCCCGCTTCATCGGCGAGCTGGATGCCCGCCAGAATCTGGTCAAAACATACTTCAACTCGGTGGGGGCAGCCCAATTACGCGATCTGAGCCTGCTCTTCCAGTGGGGTACAACCGATCTCGAGCGGACGATCGACCGCCTGATGCAGTCCGGCTTGCTTCAGCGCGGCCTACAGCTCCATGATTCACGAGGTGAGTGGATCGCCCTCGCCGCATTGGTTGCCAATCAAATGCCGTAGAGACGCAATATCTTGCGTCTCTACTCCCCATTCTCTCCGCCTCTGGTACAATTCCACCATCCACTTTACCGGATAGGTGCCTGATCCAAATGCCTGACCCTAAAATCGCCCTCATCACCGGCGCCTCCAGCGGCCTGGGCGCCGAGTTTGCCCGCCAGTTGGCCGCCCGCGGCTATCACCTGATCCTGACCGCCCGCCGCCAATCCCGCCTGGCTGAGCTTGCCCAGGACTTGACCGGCAAATACCCCAACACCGTCGAGATCCTGGTCGCTGACCTGGCGCAAAGTGACGGGCTGCAAACAGTAGTCGAGCGCATTTGCCTCCTGCCCTCCCTTGACCTGCTGGTCAACAATGCTGGATTCGGCACCCACGGCCGTTTTGCTCAAGTTATTTCCAGCAAACACGCTGCCCAGCTGCACGTGCATGTCATCGCCAGCGTGCTGCTCACCCATGCCGCCTTGCCGGGGATGATTGCCCGCCGCCAGGGTTATATTATCAATGTATCCTCAATGGCTGGACTGATTCCCATTCGCAGTGTACTCTATGGTACCACCAAAGCCTTTTTGGTCAATTTCTCCGAAGCGCTGGATACTGAGCTGCGCAGCAACGGTGTGCGCGTACAGGCTCTGTGCCCAGGTTTCACCTACACCGAGTTCCACGATACCCCCGAATACACCGGTTTCGACCGCCGGAGAATCCCAAGGTTCCTCTGGCTGACCTCCGCCGAGGTCGTGCGTGAATCCTTGGATCATTTAAACCGCCGTTCTGTGATCTGCATTCCCGGATACCAGTACAAAATCATCGGTATTATTGCCCGCAACAACATTAGTGGTTATTTTATCCGCCGTATCGGCGCCCGGCTGTTCCATAAGTGACTCTCCCAGGAGGAAACATGACTATAAACAACCTCGACCAGGCGACAATCATCACCATCGAACGCCACATTCTGGAGGAGCAGTCTGGTCACCCAGAAGCAACCGGCTCCTTGACCAGTCTGCTCTACGACATCGCCCTGGCGGGCAAGCTGATCGCCAGCCGCACCACCCGCGCCGGCCTGGCCGAGATCCTGGGCAGCACCGCGGATGTCAACATCCAGGGCGAGACGGTGATGAAGCTTGATCAGCTGGCGGACCAATCCATTTACCGCCTGAACGACCACACTGGTCGCCTGGCATGTATGGCATCCGAAGAACACGAGGGCATCCTGCCCATCCCCGACCGCTTCAAAACCGGGAAGTATGTCCTGCTCTACGATCCCCTGGACGGCTCATCCAACATTGATTACAACGCCAGCATCGGCACCATCTTTGCCATCTACCGCCGCATCATCAGCAGACGGCCCCGGTACGCTGGCAGACTGCCTGCAGCCGGGCCGCGACATGGTCGTGGCCGGTTACATGATCTACGGCTCGAGCACCATGCTGGTCTACACCAGCGGGCACGGCGTGCACGGCTTTACCCTCGACCCGGCGATCGGCGAATTCCTGCTCACCCACCCCAACATCCGCATCCCGTCGAAGCCCGAAGTATTACAGCGTCAACCAGGGCTACCAGCGCTACTGGAGCCAGGGCATCCAGCATTACACCCACTACCTTCAGGGGATTGAGGGCGACAACCAGCCGCTCTCGGCGCGCTACATCGGCTCGCTGGTCGGCGATTTCCACCGCAACCTGCTCGCCGGCGGCGTGTACTACTACCCCGCCGATGCGCAAGACCCTGCTAAGCCGCATGGCAAGCTGCGCCTGGTCTACGAGTGCGCCCCGCTCGCCTTCATCGCCGCCCAGGCAGGCGGCTGCGCCTCCGATGGTCAGCAGGATATCCTGGACATCACCCCCACCTCCCTCCACCAGCGTGTCCCGTCTCTTCATCGGCAACTGCTTCCTCGTCGAAAAGCCGCCGAAGATTTCATCCGTAAATACGATTAATCTTCGATCCTCAAAACGATTACCTGTCATGCCATGGCACAGCCATCCCCTTCCCTACTCTCCCCACTCTACAACCTGGATGGCTACCGGCGCTACTTCACCGACGCCGACTTCTGGGCGCCATTCGTTTCGTTCGTTTGTTCGCCTCACCACCTCCAAATCAACAGCCCTCCCCGCTCCGGCTTGCCGGGCACTTTCCCCACCTTCATTGTCTCCGATCGCTGGGTAGTAAAATTCTTCGGCCCACTCTTCGATGGGCCGTCCTGCTATAATGTTGAGCAGGCTGTCAGCAGCTTTCTTTCTACCCAGGATTTTCCTGTCCCCTGCTTATTTGCCTCCGGGAGCCTTTACCCACCGGACGCGGCCGAATTTCCCTGGCCTTATTTGATCTACGAATACATCCCTGCACCCAGCATCGGCGAGGTGTATGACCGGGTATCCTATACCTCCATGCAAGCCCTGGCGCGCCAGTTGGGCACCCTGTTAAAACGCATGCACTCGCTTCCCTTACCTCATGATTCGGTCCTTCCCACCGACTGGCAGTTCTACCTGGAACATCTCACCCACCTGTCCTCCGATTGTCACCTGCGCCACACCGCCTGGGGCAGCCTGCCATCCGGCTTGCTCACCGAGATTCCCGGCTATCTGCTCCCCCCTTCAGCCCTGCTGCCGCCAACCCCGAATCCCCTCTCTGATCCACGCCGACCTGACCCGCGATCACCTGCTGGGTGAACACCAGGATGGCGATTGGGCCCTGCGCGCCATCATCGACTTTGGCGATGCCCTCAGCGGTGACCTGTTCTACGAGCTGGTCGTCCTGCACCTGGAAATCTTCAATGCCGACCTATGCTTGCTGCGAGAATTCCTGGCTGCCTATCAGCCCTCCCCCTTCCACCAGCAGGATTTCACCCGCAAAGCCATGACCCTCACCCTGCTCCATCCCTACGACGCCTTCGCCACAGTCTTTGCCCGCCACCCCGACTTGCGCCAGAGCACCAGCCTGGACGAATTGGCTGACCGGCTGTGGAATGTCAACACCAGCAATTTTTCGATTGTAAGATAAAGAAATGAAAACATGTCTCAGAAAGTTTTTTATTCAAATAACTTTACTCGGACTGAGCTGCGTATTTTCAATTCTATCTATCTTCATCCCTGTGACGGTTTACAATTGGGAAGAACTGAGTCAGGGTAAGTTTAGGATTTCCCATTAGATTTCTCGCCCAAAGTCAAATCGGTCTACCGATTGGCTGGCCTGATGGCCCCACCTTTCCCAGCCAAAGAACTTTCATTTCTCCCTGGGAAAATGTCTTCCAGGTAAGTTGGGGGCATTTCCTCCTGAATAATGAAAATAACATTCGACCATGGGATCATGAAAAAAGCAGCCACCAAATCCTACTACGACCGTTTAAGCCGCTGGTATGACCTTTTCGCCGGGCAAGCAGAGAAAAAATGTAAACAACAAGGTCTGCTTCTCTTGAATGTTCACCCCGGTGAGACAGTCCTGGAGATCGGCTTTGGCACCGGCCATTGTCTCCAGGCTCTGGCTCAATCCGTAGGCGACACCGGTAAGGTTTATGGGGTTGATCTTTCAGACGGGATGCTGCAGGTAGCCCAGACCAGGCTGCACAAGGCAGGTTTGCTGGGTAGGGTCGAACTTAGGCCAGGGCGACGCATTGCAGCTTCCCTTGCTGATAACTTCTTTGATGCCCTCTACATGAGCTTCACCCTGGAGCTGTTTGACTCACCGGAGATTCCCGTATTGCTCATGGAGTGTAAGCGGGTGTTGCATGCCAACGGACGCATCTGTATTGTGTCACATGGTCAGAAAAGAAAAAGAAGGTTTAATAGTCAAGCTTTACGATTGGGCGCATCAAAAATGGCCCACCTATATTGACTGCCGTCCAATCTATGCTCGCTTCGAGATTGAACAGGCTGGTTTCCAAATCGAGCGCCGTCTCAGAAATGTCTCTTTTTGGGCTGCCTGTCGACATAATCCTGGCCAGACGAGTGTAGACAACCTCGCACCCCTGACCCTTATCCCCTTTCCCTCACCATCTGGTCGTCTAAATCCATCATCGCCCTTGCTGATAATTCCCTCTTGACAATTAGTACATTTGTTCTATAATATGATCATAAATGAACATCTGTTCTAGTTTCAAGGAGGTATCCCATGAACCGCTCACCTGCTTTCTCCTTCTCCCGCCTCTCATCCCGGTTTCCCCTCTCCCGCGGCCTGCTCTTCGGCCTGCTCATCATCGGCGCCCTGCTCGCCTTTGAAATCTTCAACTACTCCACCACCGACTTCGCCCTCAACGACCTGCTCGGCGATCTGCGTTTCGCCTCTCTCCGCTGGTCCACCATCCTCGCCATCGCCTTCTGCGGCATCGACTTCGCCGGCATCGCCCGCCTGTTCACCCCCGAACAGGGTGCCGATGAGCCCAAGGAAATCTGGTATCTCTTCGGCGCCTGGCTGCTGGCAGCGACCATGAACGCCGCCCTCACCTGGTGGGGCGTCTCCATTGCCCTGGTCAACCACCAGTCGCTCGGCGGCAGTGTCGTCACCCAGGCTACCCTGGTCAAGGTCGTGCCCATCTTCGTCGCCGTCATGGTCTGGCTGATCCGCATCCTGATCATCGGCACCTTCTCCGTCGCCGGCGACCGCCTGTTCTCCCAGGCGGATGCCCGCCGCTCTGCCCGCCCTGCCTCCAGCCTCTCCCCCAGCGCTTCCACTCGCAGCCTCAATCCTGCCCCCACCACCTTCCGCCCCGTGCCCAAGCTCTCCACCCAGCCCAACCGCTCCGCCCCCTACACCCGTTCCGAGCCCACCTACCACCCCGTCTCGATGTCCTCCGCCAGCAACCGCAATCCCCAGAAGCGGCAATAAGCATAACCAAACCCCTCTCCCCTGAAAAATCAAGGGAGAGGGGTCAGGGGATAAGGGGTCTTCCCATCCTATCAACACAATCTGCGTAATCAGTGTAATCTGCGGTCAGATTTGTCTCTGTGCTCTCTGTGTGCTCTGGGGTAAAGCTTTTCTCCGCGGTCTCTGCGTGCTCCGCGGTGAAAGATTTTTACCCGCGCGTAACTATCCCACCATCTTCCGCAGCACGGTGTTCAACACCCCGCCATTGCGGTAATAATCCACCTCTACCGGGGTGTTCAGACGGGCAATGGCCTTAAATTCCAGCGTACTGCCATCCTCCCGCACTGCCCTCACCGTCACCTCACTCTGCGGTTTGATCGCATCATTCAGCCCTTCGATATGGAATACCTCCCGCCCGGTGAGACCCAGGCTGTCGGCGTTCTCTCCAGCTTTATACTGCAGCGGCAGCACACCCATGCCCACCAGGTTCGAGCGGTGAATGCGTTCAAAGGATTCTGCCAGCACAGCCTTCACCCCCAACAAATTGGTGCCCTTGGCGGCCCAATCGCGGCTGGAGCCGGTACCGTATTCCTTCCCCGCCAGGATGATCAACGGGACCCCTTCCTGCTGGTACTTCATACTGGCCTCGTAGATGCTGGTCTGCTCACCATCCGGCAGATACAGAGTCACCCCACCCTCCGAGCCGGGGATCAGCCGGTTCTTCAGGCGGATATTGGCAAAGGTGCCACGCGTCATCACCCGGTCGTTGCCCCGCCGCGCCCCGTAGGAGTTGAAATCGCGCGACTGCACCCCGTTCGCAATCAGGAACCGGCCCGCTGGCCCGTCAGCGGCAATCGAGCCCGCCGGGGAGATATGGTCGGTGGTGATCGAATTGCCCAGCAATGCCAGCACGCGTGCCCCATGGATCTCCTTGATATGCGGCACATCCCGGCTCAGCTCAATAAAGAACGGCGGTTCCTGAACATAGGTTGAAGCCGCTGACCACTCGAACAGCTCAGCCTCCCCGGATTGGATCGCATTCCAGGTTTCATTCCCGGTGAACACGTGCGCATACTTCTCAATGAACATATCTGGTTGAACTACCCGGGTTACCACCTCATCGATCTCAGCTTTAGTCGGCCAAATATCTTTTAGATACACGGGTTGATCTTCTGAATCCCAGCCCAACGGCTCGCTCAGGAGGTCAATATCCACCGTGCCCGCCAGTGCATAAGCGACCACCAACGGCGGTGAGGCCAGGTAATTTGCCTTTACCAGAGGGTGGATACGCCCTTCAAAATTACGATTACCCGACAGCACTCCTGCTACCACCAGGTCTCCACCGGTGATGGCTTTGGCAACTTCCCCAGGCAGCGGGCCAGAATTGCCAATACAGGTCGTGCAGCCATAGCCTACCAGGTTGAACCCTAATTTGGCCAAGGATTCCATCAAGCCAGCTTGTACCAGGTATTCTGTCACCACGCGTGAGCCTGGTGCCAGGCTGGTCTTTACATATGATTTGGTACTCAAACCTCGCGCCGCCGCTTTCTGCGCCACCAGACCAGCGGCAATCAAAACCGATGGGTTGGAGGTATTGGTACAGGAGGTAATCGCCGCAATCACCACCGCTCCATGACCAATCTCCATTGTGTGACCATTGGTGCCAATCTGTGCTTTGCGGGTTAAATCGTCTTCATTCAGTTCGTAGCCGCGCTCCTTCATCGGAGCAGTTAGCGCCGCCCGGAAGGTCCGGCGCATATCAAACAACGGCACCCTATCCTGCGGTCGCTTTGGCCCAGCCAGGCTGGACACAACCGAGCTCAAGTCCAGCTCCAATGTATCGGTATATTCGGGATCTGGCGCATCCGCGCTGCGGAACAATCCCTGTGCTTTACAGTAGCGCTCCACCCGCTCGATCACTTCTGCCGGGCGTCCGGTCAGCCGCAGGTAGCGCAGTGTCTCATCGTCCACCGGGAAGAAACCGATCGTTGCCCCATACTCCGGCGCCATGTTGGCAATGGTTGCCCGGTCGGGCAATGCCAGCTCGCTGAGCCCTGGTCCATAGAATTCGACAAATTTATCCACCACGCCTTTCTTGCGCAGCATCTGCGTGATGGTCAGGGTAAGGTCAGTGGCGTTTACCCCTTCAGATAGCCGTCCTATCAGCTTGAATCCGATCACATCCGGCGCCAGCATATCGATGGACTGACCCAGCATTGCCGCCTCCGCCTCGATCCCGCCTACACCCCAGCCCACTACACCCAGCCCATTGATCATCGTGGTGTGGGAATCGGTGCCCACCAGTGTGTCCGGGAAGAGCAGCTTCTCTCCCTCGATATCCCCTTGCAGAATTACCTCCGCCAGATACTCCAGATTCACCTGGTGCACGATCCCCGTTGCCGGAGGTACAACACGGAAGTTCTTAAATGCCCGTTGTCCCCAGCGTAGGAACTCGTAGCGCTCCTGGTTGCGTTGGAACTCGATCTCCGCATTCCGCTGCAGCGCATCCGGACTGGCGAAGAAATCCACCTGCACCGAATGGTCGATCACCAGGTCCACCGGCACAAGCGGATTGATCTTCTTCGGGTCGCCACCCATGCGCGCCATCGCTGAGCGCATCGCTGCCAGGTCAACCACTGCCGGCACGCCGGTGAAATCCTGCATCACCACCCGGGCGGGTTTTATTGGAATGGCGGGACGGTTGCTGGCTTTTGCCTGCCATCCTGCCAGGTTGATCACATCCTGCCGGGTGATATCGTGTTCATTACACTGCCGCAGCAGACCTTCCAATAAGATCCGTATAGAGTAAGGCAGCCGGTTGAGCTGTACCAAACCGGCTTTTTCCAGCCTATCCAAACGGTAGAAGGTAAAACTTCCCGTAGATGTATGCAGGGTATCCTTGGCCTGGAAATGATCGGGGGACATAACAACTCCTTATATTGAAATTTGCTTGCGAATTATAGTCCGATTGTGATTAACTGTACGTGAGAATTCCGCCGCCTAACGACTTGGGCTTGGGCTGCGCCGCACAATTGCATCGGTCATGCGCACCACCCGCATCATCTCTGGCACATCATGCACCCGGATGATATCTGCACCGCGCGTGATCCCCACCGCCACCGCAGCCGCTGTGCCTTCCAGACGCTGTTCCGGTGGCAGATTGAGGGTATATCCGATGAAAGATTTGCGCGATGGGCCTAACAAAACCGGATACCCCAATGCCCGGATCTCCCCCAACCGGTCAAGCAACTCCAGGTTCTGCTCCACCGTCTTACCAAAACCGATCCCTGGATCCAGGATAATGTGCTCATTCGGGATTCCCGCCCGCTGGGCAATCGCCACGCTTTCCAGCAGCTCCCGGCAGATATCGGGCAGTAAATCCTCATACGGTATGCCTACATACCGCCCCCCAAGTTTCTCTTTGATCTCAGCGTGTGCCCACGAGCTGCGGTTATGCATTAAAATGACCGGCACCTGAAAACGAGCCACTACCCCTGCCAGGTCAGGATCGGCATGCAAGCTCCACACATCATTGACCATGTGCGCCCCCGCCTGCAGCGCAGCCTCAGCGATGGCGGCTTTGTAAGTATCGATGGAGATCAGCACATCCAGCTCCGCAGCCACCGCCTTCACCACCGGGATGACCCGTTCCAGCTCTTCACCTTCAGCCACCATTTGCGCTCCCGGTCGGGTGCTCTCCCCACCGATATCCAGGATGTCAACGCCTGCCTGCACGAAAGCCCGCGCCCGCTCCAGGATAGTATTCTGCGCATCATCCATCCCTAGCAGCCCATCACCTGAGAAGCTGTCCGGGGTGATGTTCAAAATCCCCATTACATAGGTACGGCTGCCCCAATCCAGCCTTAGATTACCGATTGAGAGTGGCGCAATCATTTATATACTCCTGGTGATCTACCGGCTGCCTTCAACACGTTCAACGCATCAACAGTAACATAAGGATTCGTCTGCCGCTTACTCGTCCCGCCCCAATCCACCCGCGAATGCCCACTGAGTGGCTTTTCATCCACCCGATAATATCGCCCCTCCGCTGGAAAACCGCCGTCTGCCACGCGTTTGCTCTCCAACAGATCCAGCGCAGCAACGCAGCGCGGGTCCGTGACCATGCTTGCCTCTACCATCACTTTCAACCCGAACAGGATATCGTAATGCCAATAGCACGGGTAGTGCAGCACGATGAAGTTGTGGTCGATCACCACGCCATCCCGCAGCCGTTTGAACATCTGCCTTCGTAAGAACACCTCAGCTGCCTGTTCGACAGCGCGGTGAGCCGCTGTGTCGCCGGAAGCGCGGGCATAATATATCAACCCGCGCAGTGGGATCAGCGTCTCGTTGAAAGAGGAGACATGCGCCTCCGGCAGTTTGTCACAGTTCCAACCGCCGTCTGCCCACTGCCAGCGCAAGAGACGCTCTGCCAGCTGTTGGGTGCGTGAATCTGCCAGCCCCAGCGCCAGCGAATAATACACGCAGTTGCCTTCCTGGGAAGCACAGCGTCGCACCCGCCCATTAATCGTTTGAATGCGCTTCTCATGCTCCTGGGATAACAGCCACCCGTAACACTGCTCCAGCAGCGGGCGTAGACGCTCATCCCCCGGCGGATATTCCAGATCTGCCAGGCACGCCAGCACCCAATGCGCCCCGAACCATTTATTGTATGGGTGGTACGGGATGATACCGCTATCGTTTTGATCTGAAAGCAGCCGGCGCACGATTTCGGTTTCCTTCAAACGCGCCTGCGCCGAAATTACTTCTTCAGAATCAACAGGCATGCCTTGAATATCCACAAGCACCTTGGCGCGAAAAATCGGATTCTGCATCCAGCTCAGCTCCATGTTAACCCTCCCGGATACCCAACAGTGCTGCCAGGATCGCTGGATCCAGCTCCATCTCTGGTGAAGTGTTAGGCGCATATTCCGCGCCAGCCCGCTCACGCAGCGCCTGCCACAACGTCTTACGCTCTTCGGACTGCACCACCAGGTCATTGACCGTCTCTGCTTTTAACAAATACTCACCGGTGGTGTACAGGAAGGTGACCCTGCGCCAGGTCTCTGCCAGGATCGGTCTCTCCAGCTGCTCCACCGGACCGAGCTGTATTTTGTAATACTCTTCCTTCGCCCTGGGGTGATCGGGTTCGTCGCGCAACAATTCGGCCCGAGTTGCCAGCTCATGACCACGCACCGGCGCGACAGTTTGGATGCGCCAGCGCTGTTCGCCGAAGGCACCGGTCTGGTAGAATGCCAGGTAATCCACTGCCACCACTTTCGGCGCGGTGCGCAGCGGAATGCGGTACCAGCCCAACAGGCGGGCAATTTCCATATCGCGGGGATCGTTTATTACCGCAACCAGCACCAGGGAGGTTGGCTTCACCGTCATGGGGTACCTCTTGTTCAAGAGAAAGTGCGGCAGGGAAAGAATCCTGCCACACTCCACCAACCTGTTCTACTTCAGCAGACCGACTTCGGCGTTGAACTCATCGATCAACGCGTCGATCTCAGGCACCTGTTCTTGTACCTCGGTCCAGTAATCTGGCTGGTACCACTGCGCCTGGATCTCCTCGTAAGTCTTTCCCTGCTGCTCCACCCAGGTGTAGTACTTCAGATTATGCACCCGTTTGCGGTCCGGATAGCAAAGCTCAGCCATATTGTCCGTGGATTGTCCTTGCAGCCAGCGGGCGAAATCAGCCGCGGCATTGGCCGGGGTGTACTCACCATATTCCTGGTGCATCTCGACCAATCGGCTGGCATACAGTTCCATTGAGTCAGTCAAAACCGTCAAAACAACGTCGTGCTCACCAAGCTCATAGTATTTCGCCATCTTGATCGCCGTCAATACATTGGAGATGCCCGAGAAGCCGAGCAGATCGAGCTGACCGACCAACGCTTCCGGCACACCCATCTTCACCAGGTACGACCGTCCAACAGGTTCATTGAACAGCCGGGAGAGGTTCACCACCGCATTATCATCGATTGCCACCACCATATCGGTGTTTTTACTGTTATGGATCCATGGAACATGCTTATCGCCAATGCCCTCAATGCGGTGGGCGCCAAATCCGTTTTGCAGCAAGGTGGGGCACTGCAGCGCCTCACTGGCAACAACCTTACTTGCCGGGAAGAGCTGCTTCATGTAATCACCGCTGGCGATCGTCCCGGCTGAACCGGTTGCCGATGCAATTCCTCGATATGTATCCTGCGGACCCATCACCTCATGTAGCACTTCTTCCATTGCATGCCCGGTGATCTCGTAGTGCCACAAGTAGTTGCCAAACTCATCGAACTGGTTGAAGATCATCAAGTCTTGACCGGAATTGCGCAGCTCCCAGCATTTATCGAAGATCTCCTTCACATTCGACTCGCTGCCCGGTGTCTTGATCGTCTCACCGGCGATCTGGGACAGCCACTCAAAGCGCTCGGCGCTCATCCCTTCCGGCAGGATGGCGATCGATTCGCATGCCAGCAGCGCCGAGTCATAGGCGCCGCCCCGGCAGTAGTTGCCGGTTGAAGGCCAGACCGCCTTCTGCGTGGTGGGATCAAATTGCCCGGTCACCAGGCGCGGCACAAGGCAGCCGAACGCCGCCCCAACTTTATGCGCCCCGGTGGGGAACCACTTGCCCACCAGCACGATGATGCGCGCCGGCGTCCCAGTCAGGCTGGGCGGTAATTCCATATAATTGACTCCCCCGAAACCGCCCCCTTTGGCTACCGGCTGGTTTTTCCAGGTGATGCGGAACAAGTTGCGCGGATTCAAATCCCATAAACCCACTGATCCAAGTTCCTGCTTGATCCGGTCGGGGATCAAGGCCGGATTCTTCATTTGGGCAAAGGTTGGAATGATGATGTTGCGTTCACGCACCCGGTCAACCGCCCGTTTCCGACGCTCGGGATGGATGGCTAAATCAATACTGGTCATTTTTTTACCTCAATACTATGTAAGATTAGCGGCAAACCCCTTCCCCAGGAGATTCGCCAAGATTATTTAATCGGATCTAGCGGTTTAGGAGGCGCCTCGCGCACAATATAAAGCGGGCGGCCTTTTGCTTCATCGTACAAACGGCCGATATACTCTCCCAGTATACCCAGGCTGATCAACTGCACTCCGCCCAGGAATAAAACGGCAAGCAGCGTACTTGCCTGCCCCAAGAACGATTGCGAGCCCACTATCCGCAAAACAATGACCACCGGGATCGCCAAAATGCTCAGCCCGGCTGCGATGAAGCCAATATAGGTCGCCAATTGCAGCGGGAGGTAGGAAAAACTGGTGATGGCATCACTGGCAAACTTGAACATCTTCTTGAAGGGATATTTTGTCGTTCCAGAAAAACGCGCCGCCCGTTTATATTGGACACCGGTTTGCTTGAAGCCAACCCAGACGGACATACCGCGTAAAAAGCGATGCCGCTCGCGCATTTGTCGCATCACCGCAACTACCTTGCGATCCAACAAACGGAAATCCCCCGTGTCCATCGGGATATCCACATCCGTTATGCGGTAGATCAACCGGTAAAAAATCGAGGCGGTCGCAAGTTTGAACCATGTCTCGCCCTCCCGCTCAGCCCGCACCGCATAGACCACCTCATAGCCTTCCCGCCATTTGGTGATCATATCCAGGATCACCTCAGGCGGATCCTGCAAATCCGAATCGATGATCGTTACCGCCTGCCCGGCGGCATAATCCAGCCCGGCTGTGACCGCCAGCTGGTGACCGAAGTTGCGCGCAAAAATTACTGGCTTGACCCGGTCATCCATGGCTGCCAACTCATGGATCTTTTCGGTAGAGCCATCCGTCGAGCCATCATCTACCAATAAGAGTTCCCAACTCTCGCCTGCCTGCTCCAGGCTTTCCTTCACCCGGCGGTAAAATTCAGGCAGATTCCCTATTTCGTTATAGATAGGGGCTATTACAGAAAATACTGGTGCATCATTCATAATCGGTCTCCTGCGTGATCGGTTTGCGTTTGTGCTTCCCGGTTGGTATGGAACATCCTGCAAGAAAGAACGGGAAGCTCCCTCAAACCTGACACATTCTCCTATCCGATTATCTTCCGAACTGCATCCAGGCTGGGCTGGATCACCGGCGCTTCGCGCACTGCCTGCATGGCGGCGCGTACATCCTTTAAGCCGCTGCCGGTATTCAATACCAGCACGGGATCATCGGCGTCGATCAATCCATTGGCAATCGCCCGCCCCAACCCGGCATAGGCTGTCGCCCCGGCTGGCTCGGCAAAAATACCCACCCGTCCCAGCTCGGCGATCGCCGCCAGGATCTCTGCGTCGCTGACCAGCACGTAGCTCCCGCCGGTTTCGCGCGCTGCCCGTACTGCCCGCACGCCATCCCGCGGCAGGTCCACCGAGATGCTGTCAGCCAGTGTGTGCGCCTGCACGGGGATGATCTCCTCCGAGCCGGAGAAAAAGGCATTGGCAATCGCCGCTGACCCTTCCGCCTGCACACCGAAAATGCGCGGCATCGTTTCTAACCATCCCAAAGCCAGCAAGTCTTTGAATCCCTTATGCAAGCCCGAGATGATATTGCCATCTCCCACCGATACAAATATCGAGAGGCGCCTGCCTGAAGCCAGTTCGGGACCAGCCTCCCGCTGCATCCATTCCCAAATCTCCAGCGCAGCCGTCTTTTTACCTTCCGCAGTGAACGGGTTGTAGCCGGTGTTGCGGCAGTACCACCCGAACGCTTCCGCCGCCTGGATGGTCAAATCAAAGGCATCGTCATAGCTGCCATCCACCAACAGCACCTGCGCTCCGAAGACCAGCAATTGCGCCACCTTAGCCGGCGGTGCCGTGCGCGGGGCGAAGATGATCGCTTTTTGTCCCACCGCGGCAGCCATCCCCGCCAGGGCAGCACCCGCATTGCCGGTAGATGCGGTAACCACCACCTCCGCTCCGATGTTCCGCGCCCGTCCAACCAGCACGGCACTGGCGCGGTCCTTGAACGATGCGGTCGGGTTGCGGCTTTCATCTTTTACCCACAGAGATCGTAAACCCAGTTTCTGTGCCAACACCCTGGGCTGAAATACTGGAGTCCACCCGGCTGCTCTCAGCGGTGTTCCTAAGCCCCCCGGATCAGTGACCGGCAGCAGCGGCAGGTAGCGCCACAGGGAAGCCTCCTGCGAAGCGAAAATATCCTGCGGCTGATAATGCTTTTTAATCCCAGCCAGGTCCAACACCACGTCCAGGTTGCCACCATCCTGCGGGCAGGTGTAGGTGACCTCTGGCGGTGAATATTCCTTGCCACATAATGAACAACGATACCCAACAAAATTACCCATAATAGCTATGCTTCCTTTTCCGTCCTTACCCCAGCCATTAACAAGCCCAAACCTTCCGGAGTTGCCTGCTCCCTGTTTACCACATCCATGATCTGCCCTTCATAGATCACCGCAATCCGGTCAGACAGCGCCAGTATCTCGTCCAGGTCTTCAGAGATCAGCAGTATCGCCGTGGCTTCACTGCGTTGTTCGATCAGGCGTTTGTGCACATACTCTGTGGCGCCGATGTCCAGCCCCCGGGTTGGTTGCGCCGCGATCAATACCTTGGGTTGTCGCGAGAGTTCCCGCGCTAGAATGATCTTCTGGATATTGCCGCCGGACAGGTTTTTCGCCGGCGTGTCAATCGAGGGTGTTTTGACGTTGTAGTTATGGGTCAGCTCCTTGGATCGATTAGCGATTGCCTTGAAGTTAAGAAAGTTAACCGGGCATACGGCCGTTTGGTGTGTTCGCGCAAGATGATATTTTCCGCTACGCTAAATTCGCGGATCATGCCTTCTTTCATCCGCTCTTCCGGGATATACGACAAACCGCGTTCCAACAGCTCCACCGGCGCTTTCCCTGAAGCATCCTGCCCATCCAGGGTCACCTTACCGCTTTTCATCGCTCGCAGCCCGGTGATTACCTGAGCCAATTCCCGCTGCCCGTTTCCGGATACTCCCGCCAATCCCAAAATCTCCCCCGCCTGCACATCCAGAGTTACGCCACGTAAAGCCGGGGTTCCCCGGTCGCTGTCCGCCCAAATATCCTCTAATGCCAGGCGGGTCTGGCCGCGTTCAACCGCCGGGCGTTCCAGTTGCATCACAATTTCCCGCCCGACCATCATCTCAGCCAGGCTTTCTTTGGTAGCGTTGGCAGTCGGTAAAGTGTTGACCACGCAGCCATCCCGCAGCACCGTCACCCGGTCGCTGATATCCACTACCTCGTGCAGTTTATGGGAGATGAAAATCAGCGCATGCCCTTCCAGTTTCATCTGCCGCAGGGTGACAAAAAGTTCATCCACTTCCTGGGGTGTCAGCACCGCGGTCGGCTCGTCTAATATTAACAGATCGGCCCCCCGGTACAGTGCCTTGAGGATCTCCACCCGCTGCTGCTGCCCAACCGCCAGCTGCCAGATGTACGCCCCCGGATCAACTTTCAACCCATATGCTTCCGCCAGTTCCTGGATGCGTTTCGATACCCGCTCCAGGTCGGTCAGCGGGCCGCGGGAGGAGGGCAGCCCAAGAGCTACATTCTCAGCCACGGTCAGCGAGGGTACCAGCATAAAGTGCTGGTGGATCATCCCAATACCCAGGCGAATCGCATCCAGCGGTGAGCCGATATGGACAGGCTGTCCATTGATCCGCACCTCACCCTGGTCAGGGCGGTACAGACCGTAGAGCACGCGCATCAGGGTGCTCTTGCCTGCACCGTTTTCACCCAACAGGGCGTGCATCTCGCCCGCGCGGTACATCAAAGTTGATGCAATCGTTCGCCAGCACGCCGGGAAAACGCTTGACAATGTTCACCAACTCCAGGTGTTCGATGTGGGCTTGTTTCACCGCCAGGGATGTTTGGTCACTCATAGGGTTATCTTCCATATTGAGGGCTGGGGAGAAATCTCCCCAGCCCCCGGTTATATAGAAAGGATTTACTCGCTGGGTCCGATCATGCCTTCAAGCAGCTGTGGGAGGTACCATATCTGTTCGTCGGTGGCTACAGCGCCATCGGCGATATAAACAGTCCCATCCTGCAGATTGATTGGGCCAGTCCAGACATTGATCTCACCAGAAGCCAGCCCGGCAATGAAGAGATCCAGGTTGGCCTGCATCTCAGGCGTCAGCGCAGAACCGCTGACCCAGCCGACATTCGTCATGGTGTTGTCGGTCAGGTTCGCCCAGTCGGGAGCATTCCAGTCCCAGGACTGGGTCCAGGTACCATCCTGAACTGCCAGGGCTGTCTCTAAGTATGCCGGACCCCAGTTGAAGTACGGCACACCCAGGCACACTTCGGGAGCCTGTTCGCAAGCGCCGGCGAAGTCATACGGTACAGCCCTGATGTTCTCACCCTGAGCATGGCGCTGACCAGCCACTTGAATGGCCTCGGTCGTGTCAATGCCGCTCATAACCACATCGACGCCACTGTCAATAAAGGCAGTAACTGCCTCGGTGGGATCCAGGGTTACGCCGGGGATGTTGAACCAGAAACCAATCCAGGTAACGGTGAAGGTCAGATCCGCCGGAGCCATGCCGCGGTAGTTCTCCCAGCAGTATCTGGCGCCCAGGAACGCTGAAGATGCCAGGCGGCGGGTTTCGAAGTTGATTAACGGACCAAGGTAGCCAATCGAGCCAGTCTGGGTCGTCAGGGCAGCTGCGCAGCCAGCGATCGCCTTCATGTCTTCCATGCGGCCCATGATGTTGCCCAGGTTAGGCGGAGCCTCGCCAGTCAGCACATCATCGCCGGAGATGTTTATGAAGGTTATATCGGGGTAGTTGGCTGCAACAGTAGAAGTATCCTCTTCGAACTCATCCGAGGTGGTGAAGACTAGCGTCGCGCCATCCGCCGCCATATCCGCCACCACGCCTTCCAGCGTGGCTTCGGGCTTGTCAGCGGAATTGAGCGATTCGAAGACGATCATGCGCGAGTCGGGCAGGTTGGCTTCCACGTATAGACCAGCTTCATAGTGCGCCTGGCTCCAACCATGATCGTTCTTCGGGCCGACCAGAACCAACCCAAAGACCAACGGTTCAACAGCAGGGGGGGGCGGTGGCACGTACTCACCGATGACGATGGAGCCATCGATGATGCCCGCCTCAGCCGCGCCAGCCAGGGATGCCGCCTCTGCCGGCAGCGTATAAGCGGGATTGTACTCAATTACCAGGCCGCCGTTCGCCAGGGTCAGGGCAAACGATTCCCCACCCAACGTGCCCGCATTCACCTTGCTGATGATCTCGCGCAGCACAACTTCCCAGTGGTACACCTGGCTGGCAACCACGATCGACGGCGCCAGGGAGGTCTGGTTGGATTGAGTGCCGAACCACAGTACACCATTGGTTTCGGCAACACCGATCGCCCCAACCACCATCTGTGCGGAACCGGTCATCGCATCTGCGCCGGCATTCACATGCGTTTGTGCCGCTTCAGATGCCAGCGCTACATCGCTGAATGAGCCGATGTAGTTGATGTTGACCTGGACTGCCGGGTTGGTAGTCTGGGCGCCCAGAGCAAAGCCATCGACATACAGCTTGGCATCGCCAGTCTCAATCGGGCCGACCACACCAAGGATACCACTTTGTGACATGGCTGCCGCCAGCACGCCGTTCACATACCCACCCTGCTCAGAGCGGGCTTCGTATGCAAAGACGTTGGTGACGCCCTGATCGACAAAGGTATCTACCGTGGTTCCCCAGGCAAAACTGGTCTCGGGGAAGTCAGGCGCAATCTCAACCAGAGAGGAACCATACTGAGAGCCATGAGCGATCACCAGGTCATAACCCTGGCTGGCGTAGTCACGCAGCGCTGCGGCTGCATCATCAACCACGAACATGCCTTCAGAGAAAGCAAACTCGAAATTCTCCGCGCCCATCTCGCCCTGTATGAGAACCAGGGTATCGTACATACTTTGGCTGAATGCCAGGTCATTGATCGCACTCGGCATAACCACCGCTACGCGGAATGGCTCCGCCGGGGTTTCTTCTTCAACAACTACTTCTTCTGTCTCGACTGGTTCCACCTCAGGCGTCACTGTCTCTTCGGAACGGCAGGCAGTCAGGACAAAGGCCAGGATCATGATGATCCCTAAAATCTTATACAGGTTTTTCATTTTTCTCCTTCTTTCTTTATACTTCGATTATTGTTATTTCGGTACCCTATCGGCTACAGATGGATCGTTTCTGGGAACTATCACCTCCTTTCAAATAACTTGGTAAAAAATAGGGAAGATTACCCCTCTCGTTCGAACTGTTTGGTCAGTGCCGTGGGCGGGCGGACTCGCTGCACCGCCACTACCAACGCCAGGATGGTCAGCACATACGGCATCATCACCGCAATGTCCGAAGGGATGTTGATATTTAGTACCTGCACCCATAACTGCAGCGAGTTTACCATACTGAACAGCAATGAGCCTAACATAACCCCCAGGGGACGCCAGCCACCAAAATAGACCAGCGCCACCGCGATGAAACCTTGCCCACTGGTCAGGTTTTGCTGGAACACATTGAGCAGCGCGATCGACAGCGAGGCTCCGGCGACACCCGAGAGCAAGCCCCCCAGCGTACAGGTGAAATAGCGGATGCCTTTCACATTCACGCCTAAAGAATCCGCCGCTTCCGGATTTTCACCGACGGCGCGGATTTTCAATCCCAGCGTGGTTTTGTTCAATATAAACCAGGATACCGGCACCAACAAGAATGCCAGGTATACCAGAATGTTGTGCTGGAAGAAAACCTCCCCAACCACCGGCAGATCACTGAGCACCGGAATATGTACCGGTTGAAAGCCTTTAACCGTTTCCACACTCCCAATCGTCTTCTGGAAGAGCAGATCACTCATTCCCAGGCCAAACAAATACACTCCGATCCCACTGATGCCCTGTTCGGCATGTAAGGTGACTGTGATGAATCCCATGACCAATCCCATCAAGGCACCCACGATAATCGCCGCCAGCAAACCCAGCCAGGGGCTGCCGGTAGTAAAAGTCATATAAAAACCGGCAAATGCACCCAGCAGCATCTGACCTTCTACCCCCAGGTTGAGCACCCCGCTGCGCTGCCCAAACGTCTCTCCAATGGCGGCATATAAATAAGGCGTCGCCAGGCGGATGCCCGAAGCCAGGATACCCAGGATCACATTCGCAGTGAATAGTTCGCTAATCATATCGTCACCTCTCTCCTGCCCCAGCCTGGTCGGATAATGTGTCTGGTTCAATGGGCACCCTGGCAGCCTCCTCCATCTCCATCAGTTGGCGCTTTTTCGCCTGCTTCCGCCGCCAAATCTCACTGCTGACCACAAAAACGACCACCAGCCCATTCAAGGCAGTGACCAAAGCCGAAGGCACCTGCACCACGCGCTGCAGCTTGTTCGCGCCTACCAGCAGCGCCCCGAATAAGATCGCCGCTGGGATGGTACCGAGCGGGTGAAGCTGCCCAAATAATGCCGCCACAATGCCATTGAAACCCGCACTGCCGGTAAATCCGGCTGCCGAGCCATCGGTGAACATACGGTGGGTGACGCCATACACCTGAACTGCGCCCGCCAGGCCGCCCAGTGCGCCGCTCAACAGCAAGGAGAGCACTATGTAGCGTTTGACATTGATCCCCGCATAGCGGGCAGCGTCGGCATTCAACCCCACCGCCCGGATGCGGTACCCGATGGTGGTGCGCCAGAGGAAAATATACACCAGGATGGCAACAATCACAGCCAGCAGCGCTCCCAGGTGCAGGCGGGTAGGCACCAGGCGGATCAGGTCGAACTCTTTCGCCAGGCGCGCCGTTTGGGGAATGCGCGAAGCAGCTTCCAATTGCACCGGATCGATCATCGGCCCGCGCAGCAGGAAATTCATCCCCTGTACCGCAATCTGGTTCATCATGATCGTGGAAAGGATTTCATTCACATTGAAGTATGCTTTTAGTGCCCCGGGAATAGCGCCCCACACCCCTCCGGCTAAAAAACCAGCCAGCATGGCTAATGGAATGATCACGTAACCGGGTGCCTCGGGATACAGTAAACCAAGTAAAGTGGCAGCTAATGCACCCACTACCAGTTGTCCCTCTCCACCGATGTTCACCACCCCGCCGCGGAAGGCAATGCAGGTACCCAGGCCGATCAGCAGCAGCGGTGTGGCTTTCACCAGCGTGTCCGCAATCGCATTCGGACTGCCCACTGCCCCCTCGATCAAGGCGCCATACGCTTCCACCGGGTTAGCTCCCAGGGTCATCAAGATGATGGCAAACACACCCAACGCAGCCAGCGTTGCCAGCAGCGGTGTCAGAGCAGATATTGTCTGGGAAAGAATGATGTTCAACCGATTGTTGATCTTTGCCACTTCAGTCCTCCCCAAACGGTGTGCCTAGTGCCATTGGCGCGGATACCCGCAACAGCCGCCGCAGCGGTCGCCGCCATTTGCTGGGCATCAGGTTGATGAACTTCTCCGTCAGGTCACTGGTCGACACCAGCAGTACTGCAATCATCAGGATCCATGGGACAGCGTTGAACGCCACCACTGATACTTGCGGGAAGGTACGCTGAAGCACGGTAGCCAGGGCTTTTGTCGCTCCAAACAGCACCGCACCGATCGCACCGCGGATTGGCGACCAGCCGCCGAAGATAACAATCGCCAGGGCAATCCACCCCAGCCCACGCGTATGCCCTTCCGACCAACCCAGTTTGACATCCAACGAATAAGCTGCTCCAGCGATCCCCACCAGGCCTCCACCCACCAGAGCATAAACATAGCGCAGCCGGTTCACTTTGACCCCGCGCGCAAATGCCGCCTCAGGTCGTTCCCCCACCCCACGTAGCTTCAGGCCCGGCTGGGTGCGGAATAGGAACCACCAGGTTGCACCCGCCAGCAGCAGGGCAAAATACACCACCGGATCCTGGTCAAAAAACAGCGGGCCTAAGATCGGAATATCTTCGAGCAGCGGGATGCCCGCCTTCATCACAAATGGCCCTGGGATGCGGGTGAAATTCTGTCCCAGGAAGGCGCTCAGGTCATCCCCCAGCAGGGTCAACACAAAACCGATCGCCACCTGGCTCTGCTTCAAGCGGATGCTCCCAAATGCCACGATCAGTGCAAACAGCATCCCCACCGCCGCCGCCGCCAGGAAGCCCATTGCCAGGCTGCCAGTTTGCAATCCGACAATAAATCCGGTCATCGCCGACAATAACATGGTACCATCCAGCGATAGGTTGATCAGGCCGGCTCGCTCGGTGATCGTCTCGCCGCACACTGCAATGATCAGCGGCGACGACTGCAGCACGATGGAAGAAAATGTTTTCAGCAGTTGATCGAGTTCATCCATGGGAGCCATCCTGCTTCACTGGTAGGCTGATCTTTTTCCGCCGGGTAAATAGCTTCCCGTAATCCCCGAACATCAACACAAATAGTACCATCACTCCGGTCAATATCCCCCCCAGCGAGGGATGCAGCCCGGTGCGCATGTGCAGCGTCGTGCTGCCCATCAGTACCACCGAGAAGAATGCCGCGATCGGCGGCACCCAGTATGCCTGGAAGGAAGCCAACATCACCACCAACAATGCCAGGAAGCCAATCCCCCCGGAGATGCTCTGCCGCAGGCTGTCAAACCAGCTTAATACCCGTACTGCGCCGCCCAGGCCCGCCAATGCCCCGCAGAACATCAACGCCAGGATCACCTCACGCTCGCTGGATACCCCCAATAAGAAAGCTGACTTGGGATTCTTACCCAGTGCTTTTAACTTCAGCCCCCAGAATGTGCCACGCAGAGCAACCACAACCAACCCAAAGGCGAGTGTCGCCAGCACCAATGACAGCGGGCTAAAGCGCGACTCGCCCAGCAATGGCAGCAGCGCATTATCGGCAAAAGGCTGCGTGCCGCGGAATGTGCCCCCCTCCGGAGGCTGCCAGGGACCTGAGATCAGGTAATTGGTCAGGATGATCGCCAGGTTGTTCAGCGCCAGACCGCTGAAGATCTCGTTCACCCCGCCGCGCGTCTTCAGCAGGGCAGCCAGACCCGCCCAGGCCGCTCCACCAGCCATCGCCGCCAGGATTTCCAGCGAAATTTGCAGCGGGGTAGGCAGGTCGATCTTAAGCGCTACCCAACTTGCCATGATCGCGCCGATGATGATTTGCCCCTCGACGCCAATGTTCCACAACCCAGCAGTAAAGGTGACCAACAGACCTGAGGCAGCCAGCATCAATGGAACCAGAAATGCCAGCCCCTGTAATACTTTGGATGTATCGCCAAACGAGCCCTCGATCATGGCGGCCAGCGCATCCTTCGGACTGGTGCCAAACAAGATCAGGATCAAGGAGGTCACCACCAATGCTGCAACGATCGGTACCAGCGGCCAGGTGTTTCGAACCCATGGATGCTGCTTCATGCCTGGCCTCCGATCAAGTGCCCTAGCTCATCTACCGAGGTATTCCGCGCATCCACGATGCGTGACATCACCCCCCCAGAAAATACAGCAATGCGATCGCTGCGCTCGATGATCTCATCCAGGTCAGCCGACATGAAAACGATCGCCGTGCCATCCTCTCGCCGCCGGTACAGCAGTTCCCAGATATACTCAGCCGAGCGCACGTCCAGCCCGCGCGTGGGATGTTCCAGTAATAGCAGCTTGAGCGGGGTGTTCAACAGCCCGAATAACAACCGTTGTTGGTTGCCGCCGGATAGAGAATCCACGGTCAGCTCGGGTTTGCCCACGATCTGGTAGATCTCAATTCTCCGCCCCGTTTCTTGTTCCGCGCCCTTCCAATCCACCATGAAAGCATGCTCGGGTAAGGAGAGCACCACGTGTTCAGTCAAAGTCAGCCCGGCAACCAGTCCTTCCTCCAACCGGCCCGCAGCCACGTAGGATACGCCCGCCGCCTGCATCTTGTGGTAAGACCAGTGGCTGACATCCTGCCCCGCCAACAGAATCTTCCCGTGCTCCGGATGGAGCAAACCTGCGCAGGCTTGTACCAGCAATCGCTGCCCGCTGCCCTCCAGGCCCGCCAATCCGTAGATTTCTGCCGGCTGTATCGAGAGGTTGATATTCTTCACCGTCAACCGGTAGGTTGCCAGGGTTACCTCCTGCAATTCCACTGCCGGCTTTCCCGGCTCAAAGGCTGGCTGGCTGCCCGCTAGCGCCTCTTGCCCGGGCACCAGCTCTGTGACCGGGTGTGCAAGCTTGAACTCCGGGCGGCTGCTGCGCGCTAGCAATTGCCCGAACATCATCTCTACCAGGTTTTCCGTCGGGCAGGGGATGCAGGTCTCACCCACCAGCTTGCCCCGCCGCAGCACAAAGGCATGATCGCACAGCTCTTGAACTTCGTCCAGTTTGTGTGAGACCAGGATCAGCGTTTTTCCTTCCTCATGGGTCAGGCGACGAATCGACTCGAACAAGATGTCCTTCTGCTCCGCGCTGATGCCTGTGGTCGGCTCATCCAGGATCAATATCTGCGCCCCTCCCGCCAGCAGGCGGACAAGCTCCAACTGCTGCCGCTCTCCCAGCGATAGGCTATCGATGTTGGCTTGAATATCAACCGTGAATCCGTAGCGCTCCATCAGCGCCTGCAGCTCATTACGGGCTTTGCCATAGTTCGGCACCACCCGCCGCGTCACGCCCCAGCAGGTAGTTGTCCAGCACACGCAGGGGCGGGAAATCCAAAGGGTCCTGGTACAGCATCCCCACCCCATGCTTCAGCGCCTGGGAAGGTGATTTGAACCTTACCGGTTGGTCATCTTGTAGGATTTGACCCCCATCCGGCGGCTGGTAGCCGGACAGAATTTTCATTAACGTGCTTTTTCCAGCTCCATTTTCCCCCAACAAACCATAGATTTTGCCCCCTTCGAAAACCAGGCTGATGCCATCATTTGCTTTTACCGCTCCGAAATACTTACGAATTTCTTTCAGCTCGATTCGCATGGAGTCTCCGGATGGATGACAGATTTACCGACCCGACGCACCTATTTTACCCCAGAGGGCACCCGTTATTGTCCTCGCCAGGGTTAATTTAAGATTTAGCGCGGTTGCCCTCTTTCCTCGAAAGGCAGGGGATAAGCATAGGGGTTCCATCCCTATCCCCTTTCCCCCATCCCCTTAATGCACAGGGGTTAGGGGAAAGGGGTAAGAATAAATCATTTTATGGAACAATAACCGTGCCCGTCTCACCACGCAAGGCACGGCCAATGTTTTCTGGATTGGTGATGATCGCCTGCTTCCCACCTGCTTCCAGGTACCAGATGATCGCCTGGATCTTGGGCGCCATCGAACCCTTGGCAAAGTGGATTCCTTCTGCCAGGTATTGCTTGGCTTCTGCCAGGGTCATCCGGTCCAGCCATTTCTCGCCCGGCTTGCCAAAATTGATCGCCACCTTTTCAACCGCCGTTGAGATCATCAACAGATCTGCATTGATCTTCTGTGCCAGCAGGCTGCTGGCAAAATCTTTATCGATCACCGCTGCGGTGCCCTGATAGTAGCCATCGCCTGCATCCACCACTGGGATACCACCGCCGCCCACGGTGATCACCACCACCCCTGCATCCACCAGGATGCGCACGGTTTCCAACTCCACCACCTCTTGCGGTAACGGCGAGGCCACCACCCGCCGCCAACCGCGGCCGGCATCTTCAACCACGCTCCAGCCCATCTCTGAGGCGCGCCGTTGCGCTTCGGTCTCATCCATGAATCCGCCAATTGGCTTGGACGGTTTCTGGAAAGCCGGGTCGTTGCGATCCACCAGCACCTGGGTGACCACTGTCGCCACATTTTTCTGGATACCGCGCCGGTAAAGCTCATTTTGTAACGTTTGCTGTAAGGCATAGCCAATCGCGCCCTGGCTGTCTGCCCCACACACCTCCAGCGGGATTTCGTGCATACCTTCCACCCTGGCAGCGATCTCTGAGCGGCGCAAGATGAAGCCAACCTGTGGGCCATTGCCATGCCCGATAGCCACGTCCCAGCCCGCTTCGATCATATCAGCGATATGAAAAGTGGTTTCCTTGGCTGCCTGGTATTGATCTTCGACCGATTGGTGTTTGCCATCCTTGATCAGCGAGTTGCCGCCAATCGCCACTACCGCGATTTTCCGTTTCTGTGCTTCTGTCATCTGAATATTCTCCTGACTGCTGCTTAGCGCATGGTCAGCGCCATGACGGCCTTTTGGGCATGCATCCGGTTTTCAGCTTCGTCATACACCACCGAGTTCGGCCCGTCCATCACCCCATCGGTTACCTCGATGTTGCGATCCGCCGGCAGCGGGTGCATATAGATGGCATCTGCTTTCGCCAGCACCATTTTACGCTCGTCCGTGATCCAGTGCGCGTACTTCTTGATGATCTTGGCGCCTTCCTCTGGATCGGGGGTGTGTACCATCGCCCCCCACGACTTGGCATAGACAATGTCGGCGTCCTTGAAGGCGGCTTCCATGTCATCCACCACCTCAAAGCCAGTGCCAAACTTGCGCGCCTGCTCTTGTGCCTGTTCCATGATCTCGGGCATCAGCTTGAACTCTGGCGGATGCGCCAGCACCACATCCAGGCCAAAGCGCGGCATCTGCAGCACCAGGGATTGCGGTACCGACATCGGTTTCTGGTACGAGGCAGCATACGCCCAGGAAACCACCATCTTCTTCCGGCGCAGATCGCGGCCTTTCTTTTCGATGATCGTCATCAGGTCTGCCAAGCATTGGAAGGGGTGGTAGACATCGCACTGCATGTTCAGAACCGGCACCCGCGACGCTTTGGCGACCGCATTGAGGTAGCCGTTGCCGATGCCCCAATCGACATGCCGGATGGCGATGCCGTCAAAATAGCGCCCGAAGATCTCGCCAATCTCTTTCGGCGTATCACCGTGCGCAATCTGCGTGGTCTTGCTCTCGATGAACGCGGCATGCCCGCCCAACTGTGCCATCCCCGCCTCAAAAGAGCCGCGCGTGCGCGTGCTGGAGAAGAAGAAAAGCATCGCCAGCACCTTGTCCCGTAAATATGCGTGCGGCTCGCCCAGGGCGCGTTTGCGTTTCAGGTCAAAAGCCACCTCCATCACGGTCTCGACTTCCTCTTTCGAGAAGTCCAGGTCACCGATCAAATCCCGATTTCTTAGATCTGTGTTCATTTTGTTCCTCCTGATATTTTGAATTAATTGGTGAAAACCAGAGTTCTGTCACCTCCAGCCCTGCCCAGCGGTTGCTCAGCAAGCCTGGGGGAACAGTGCCTCATTTTGTACAATCTATCATGCTAAGTATTCGCTCCAGCGTAGCCTCTTTCTCCGCGCTGGCGGGTGTTTCGTCAGCAATTCGCGCCCACACATGGCACAAGACCGGTTCCATCATCGGCGTAATGCCCAGCACTTCCCCCGAAAGCTGCTCAGCCCTATCCCAGGACCCGGTATGGGCATAGCCCTCAATAAACACCAGTCTCTCCGCCGGGTCATTAGGGTAATCACCCAGAGCAAAGGCCTGGTCTCCCAGCGCGGCTACTTCAGACCAATCACCCTGCTGGCGGGCGATCTCCGCCATGGAGAAGTAATAGCACCAGCCATACGGCGGCTCCTCGCCATATAGTTTAACCGGCAGCCGGTCAATCGCCTCCGGTCCCTCCACCCCGATCCATTCGGTTGATGAAAGTAGCGCCATCGCCCGCATCTCCTCCGGCAGCATTTTGTTGTCAAAATCCACGCCCGGGTCCAGCACCCGCAAACAGGCTGGCGGTTGAAATACAACCGCCACATATTGTGATTTCCCGTGGAACTGTGCCGCCAGGTAATCTACATTCAACGCGAGGTCTGACCCTGACAAAATCCGCACCCCCAGGCGTTGTTGGGGATACCACAACAAATAAGCCATCTCCTGGCTCTGGTTATCCGGCGCCCAATACCAATTTAGCGGCGCAGTCAACGAATTGTCCGTATAGTATTTTACCGGCAGATCGTTGACCATCAGGACCGTCCCCGGTTCCAGCTCGGGGATGCGCCAGGCAAGCTGCCAGAAGAAGCGCTGTTGGGTCTGCCAATCCCGCCGGTAAGCGTTGGAGACCTGGAAATGCTGCCCTACCGCCAGCCCAACCAGCATGCCAACCAGCGCCAGGCGCATCCAATTGCGCAGCGGCAGCAACGCCAGCAAACCCGCCAGCACCAAACTGACACCCAACACAAACGGCAGCGTGAAACGATCCACGGCAAAGATCAGCTCCGGCAGCACCTCTATACTCCACGATGGCCCGCCACCCAGCAACAGTGATAGTACTCCCAACCCCACCACCCCCGCCGCCCATCCCGACTTTTGGTTGAGCGGTTCTGCCCGCCCGCAACTCCACAGCAGCAGGTAGCTTAGCACCATCATTAGTGCAACCGCCGTGACTGCCACGGTAAGTGTGGTGGTCTTCATCCCCAAAGAAGCTACATCCGGGATACGAAAGACCAATCCCCAGGCCTGGATGATGACCACCCACAGGCTTTTTCCAATATTCACCAGCAGCTGGACCAGCGCTGCGCCCGGTTCTTGCCGTAAATGCTCCAGAAATACCATACGATAATTTTCAGTCTGGAAGCTGAAGAAGAATGCCCGCCAGATTGAAGCCGCCCCAAAGGCTGCCAGGTAGGGAAGCCAGTTAAGCATATTGCGCTTGAGTCTCGCTCGCGCTGGTAAGCTGTCTCCGCCGAGCGCCAGCCAGATCACCACCGGTCGCAGCAGCTCCAGCAGGAAGAAATACTCCATCGCCATCATCTGGTACACGCCCAATCCCAATGCCAGAGCATGACCCGCCCAGTGCCAGCGGCTGCGAGCCGTCATTGCCCAGATGTTAAGGTACATAGATAGCAGGTAGCAGCACAACACCAGGAACATGTGCCCGTAGATGATCGGGATGTGCTGTTGCTGGAAGCCCGGATAGACCAGAAACAACAGGCTGGCCCACAAAGCAACCTGGGGCGCGCCGCGCCAGACCTTGCGCAGCAGCAGCCATAGCAGTACGGCACTCATCCAGCGCCAGAACAATCCAAACAACTGCCATGCCCAGGGTAAGTCGCCCAGGATGGGCATGGTCAGGCGGAACAGCACGCCCCAATAGGGACGGTTGGTGGAGAAGTAGCGCTCTATACCTTCCACGCCATAGGTGTCATAGATATACGACAATGGAAAGTCGTCCCAGAAAAAGCCCAGCGTTGGGATCAACAGCCCGTAGCACAGGACAGCCACCACCAACAGGATGAAAGGTACGCTGGCGTCACGTAAACGCAATCCTGCCAGCCACTGCCGGGTCCGCTTCATTGGTCCGCCTTGGGGCATGTTCCCACAGAAGGTTCACCTGCGCCATCTGGGGTTCTCATTGGACGGGTTTCCGGCTCGGCTGGCCGCCCCCCAGTCTCGCTGCGCGTGATATAGATCGGTCTTCGTTTCACTTCCTGGAAGATAAAACCGATATACACACCCACAAAACCCAGCATGATCATCAAGCTGCCGCCCACCACCAGCAGCACAAACATCAGTGAGCTCCAGCCCGGCGCCAGGCTTGCCTGGTTGCCCGTCACCCAGAAGCTGAGCACATAGATCATCTCCGCCAGTGCCAGTGCCAGGAAGATTGCGCCCACCGATATTCCCAGATAAAGCGGAACCAGCGAAAAGGAGAAAACGGCATCTACCGTCAGGCGTAGCAATCTGGACAGGGTGTATTTGGATTTTCCGCCCAGCCGTTCAGGTTGCTTATAGGGTATAAGTACAGTTCGATACCCAATCCAGGCAACCATCCCGCGCAGCAGGCGATGGTATTCGCGCATTGACTGCAGCGACTCTACCACCGGGCGGGTAAGCAGGCGGAAATCAGGCGCTCCCGGCTCGATGTGGGTTTCACCGATAAAGTTTATGAAGCGGTAGAACAAGCGGGAAGTGATATTCTTGAAGTACTTTTCGTGTTCTTCGACCCGCTGGGTCATCACCACATCATATCCGGCTTGTGCCAGCTTCAGCATTTCGGGCAGCAGGTCAGGTGGGTGCTGCCCATCCCCATCCATGGTGATCACATACTGACCGTTGCTGTGATCCAATCCGGCGGTCAGAGCAGCCTGTTGACCGAAGTTGCGGCTTAGCTCCAGCACAAGCACGCGCCTGTCCGCGGCTGCCATTCCTTCCAATACAGCCTGAGTGCGATCGCTCGAGCCGTCATTCACATATATTACGCTAAATTGGAAATCCTTCAGGCCATCGATCACCTGCCTGAGCTGCTGGTGAAAGGCGACAACTGCCACTTCCTCGTTGTACACGGGGATGACAATGTCCACCAGGGCAGGTGAGTCAGCATTCTGCTGGGCAGTCGTAGCCATATAGGTTCACTTATGCCGGCTGTTCCCCTCACGCCATTCCTGGTGTGACCGGGAACAGCCGGCTTTGGTGATTTATTCCATCGCGCCTAAAACCAGCGCCAGCAGTGCCATACGCATGACCACGCCATTGAAGGCTTCCTGCCAGTAGCGTGACCAGCGGGTGATATCCACATCCACCGGGACTTCGTCCATCCGCGGCAGCGAGTGCAGCAGGATGGCATCAGACTTGGCTTTGGTGGAGAGCAGCTCGCGGGTGATCTTGTAATTCGCCGGGGTCAGGCTGAGCTCTCCCGTGCGCTCATCGCGCGACTTGGTGTAGTCCGGCTGGACCACCGGCTCAACCAGGATCACGTCGGCATCCGCAATTGCCTGTTCCACATGCTCGGCCTCACGGAAATTCAAGCTGTAGCCCTTCAGTTCTTCCTTGAATTCCGGTAGCAGCGACATCTCGGGCGGCGAGACGAAGGTGATCTGGCTATCAAACTGGGTCAGTGCATATCCCAACGAGTGCATGGTGCGCATGCGCAGATCACCTACTGCCAGCCACTTTAATCCGTCGAGGGTGCCTTTTTCCTTCAGCACGGTGTAGAGATCGGTCAGGATCTGCGTGGGGTGCTCACCCCAACCATCCCCGCCATTGATGATCGGAATGCTCGCCCATTTGGCAGCTTCGTGCGGAGCGCCCTGCTGGAAATGCCGCATCACGATCACATCCCCGTAGTACTCCAACATCTTGACCGTATCCTTGATCGACTCCTGGTAGAAGTCGCCCGCCCGGGTCATCTTGGCATCCGAGAAACCGGTCACGTGCCCGCCCAGGCGGTGCATGGCTGCTTCGTGAGCCAGGCGGGTGCGCGTGCTGGGCTGGTAGAATGCGGTTACCAGCGTCTTTTCCTTCAGCATGTCGCTGTTGCGCCGGGTCGCCGCAATCGGCTCCAGTTCAGCCGCTACATCGAAAACGTGAAAAAACTCATTCCTTTCAAATTCCTTGAGTGACAGAATGTCACGACCGAGAAAACTGCGCATAAACGTATCTCCTTTTAGTAGCTAAAATTGGATGAGACCTGAACTTCTTGGTTCCAGTCTCGATGATTAACTATCTTTGATCCTTTCACCCAACATCTTTGGGAACAAGGCATAAAATTCAGTTGCCGCAACCACTTCATTGAGCGGCACTTGCTCAAGTATGGTATGGGCGAAAGCCTCATCTCCCGGTCCAAATCCGATCGCGGGGATGCCAGCTTTGCCGACCCAATACGTCCCGTTGGTTGAGAAATCCCACGTGCCAGGCAGGCGCTTCTCACCCCACAACGCCTCGATGGTGTTTTGCCCTGCCTGCGTCAATGGGTGCACCTCATCCAGCAGCCAGGCGGGGTAGAACTTCGACACCGGGTATACAAAGCCGGTGTAGGATGGCGTGTCATAGAACAGCTCCTCGACGTGGATTTCATCCTGCAGATAATCGGGAATCAGCCCTTTGATTTGGGCAATCACCTCTTCGTGCGGCTCATTCAAAGTGATCCGGCGGTCGATATAAATGGTGAACTGGTCGGGCACGGCGTTCAGGGAGGCTGTGCGTGCGGTAACATCGGTTATGGCAATGGAGGAATAACCCAGCACCGGATGATGCCCCATCCCAAAGCGCATTCGGCGATCCAGCTCGCGGATTTGCGTGATGATTGCCATCATCTTATATACAGCATTGTCACCCAGGTAATGTGAGGCGGCATGCGCGGACCGGCCAGATGCGGTTACCTTCAGCTCGAGTCGCCCTTTATGCCCCCGGTAGACCTGCATTTTGGTTGGCTCGCCAATCAACACATAATCCGGGCGCACTTTCGGGTCCACCTCAACAAAGGCGTTCGGTGCAATGCCGTCACACCACTCTTCCATGTTCCCAAAATAATACACGCTGGTATCTTCCAACCAGCCGAGATCCCGGGCGAACGCCAGCCCATACACCATGCCCGGCGTCGACCCTTTTTCATCCACCGCGCCGCGCGCATATAGAACGCCGTCCTCAACTTTACCCTTGAAAGGATTCCAGCCCCATGAGGCCGGGTCGCCCACACCCACCGTATCAATATGCGAGTCGTAGACAATGACACGCTTGCCGGTGCCAATCCGCCCCAGGATATTGCCCATCTTGTCAAAGCGCACTTCATCAAATCCCAGCTTCGTCATCTCTGCGCCGATGCGCTCCCCCACGTCTTTCAACTGCCCTTCCATGCTGGGGATGGCGCAGATGTCACGCAAGAATTGGATAATATTATCCCGGTTGTCGTTGACCTTTTTCTCGATATTTTGAGTATCCATAGTTAATTGCTCTTCATGGAGGCACTATCAATTCGCCGCACCACATGGAAGCGGAAATATCCGGGCAGGAAATAACTGAATGAATAATCGATCGCCCGCCCATCAGCGCTATACAGGCAGGCTTCGAAACGTAACAGTACATCGCCGCGTTGGATGCGCATCGCCCTGGAGATATCGACAGACGCAGTGACTGCATTGATGTCACAACGGGAAGTTCCCAGTTGCGGGCTGCCGCGTTTTAACAACAGATCCAATACCGACCCGGTGAAACCGTGCTGCAGCTCTTCAGGACTCAAGAGATCATCCGGCATGATATCCACCAGGTAGGCTACCGGGTGACCTTCCGCCAGGATGGGACGGGTTAGGCACAGAATTTGTATTTCCGGCTCCAGGTCCAATACCTGTGCTTCGTCAGGGGTTGCTGGGCGGTGCTCAGTTCGCAGCTCGCCCATCGCCACGGGCAGCTCTATCCGTCGTGCCAGGGTCTCGATACTCTCCAATATTTCCAGCCCACTTTCGATTACCTGGGAGGGATGCACGACGAAAGTGCCCGCCCCCTGTCGCCGGTGGATCATCCCCTGGGTCTCAAAGGTGCGCATCGCCTCCCGCAGCGTCGCCCGCGAGACGCCAAGCTGGCGCGCCAGTTCAGGTTCTGAGGGCAAACGGTCACCTGGTTTGGTCTCGGCGATCATCCGCCCCAGGGATTCCACCAAACGTCCCATCCGGTTCAATCCATTGTTTATCGCCATGACTACCTCTATTTCTCGATAACGGGAATAAAATCAAATTTGGTCACATCCACCAGCCCCAGGTCTGAAATACGCAGCTCGGGGATGACCACCAACGCCAGCAGGCTGAGCTGCATATTCGCATTGTTCAAAATGCAACCGCACGCCTTAAAACCATCCAGAACGGTCCCCGCTTTACGCGCCACCACCTCGGCACGTTCATTGGACATCAAGCCTGCAATCGGCAGCTCAACCTGTCCGATCACCTGCCCCTGGCGTACAACCACCTGGCCTCCGCCTGCATTGGCCAATTCGTTCGCCGCCAGCGCCATATCCGTCTCCACGGTGCCGACCACGATCATGTGGTGGCTGTCATGGGCAACCGTGGTGGCAATGGCGCAGGACTCATCAAGCCCAAACCCATGCACCAGGCCCACCACCACCCTGCCAGTTCCTTTGTGCCGCTCTACCAGGGCTATCTTGATCAGATCTCGCGATAGATCGACCCCAATCTCACCTTTATGCGCCTGAACGGTCAGGCGAAGATGTCGGGTGGGCGCCTGGTTCTCGATCACCCCGATCACGTTGGCCGTATAGTTGCCGTCATCCGGTGCCGCCAGGCGGAAATCCGCAGCCGCCAAAGGGCGAGCCAGGTGCACCGAGTTGGTTGCCCATGCAGGGTAGGGAAAGACGGGCAGCTCCAACAGCAAACGACCGTTTTCAGCCACCACCTTGCCTCTAGAGATGACCAGCTCGGCATTCATCGTCGGTAGATCACTCATTAGAAGGATATCGGCATAGCGCCCGGGGGCGATCATCCCGATGTCGCGTGACAACCCGAAATGTTCGGCGGTGTTGATCGTCACCATCTGGATCGCCGTCACCGGTGCCACGCCCTGGGCAATTGCCACCCGCACCGCCCGATTGACATGCCCCTCCGTGACAAGTGTCTCCGAGTGCGAGTCATCTGTGCACAAGATGAAACGGTGCGGGTCCAGCCCCATCTCGGTCACCGCTTTGATCTGTGCCGCCACATCATGCCAGGCAGAGCCGAAGCGCAGCATGGGTTTCATCCCCTGGCGCAGGCGCGCCACGGCATCTTCCAGGCGCGTCCCCTCGTGGTCATCCTCCGGGCCGCCTGCCACATAGCCATGAAAGGGAATGCCCAGGTCGGGAGCAGCATAGTGCCCGCCGATCACCTTTCCAGCCCGGCGCGCTGCCCCCATTTCCGCATGCATCTTCTCATCGCCTAAAAATACACCGGGAAAATTCATCACCTCGCCCAGACCGATGATGCCAGGCCACTGCATTGCCTCGGTAACCTCATCAGGGCCCAGGCTGGCGCCGGGCGTCTCAAGCCCAGGAGCGGATGGGACGCAAGAAGGCATCTGCACCCACACATGGATTGGTTGAGCTGCCGCCTCATCGACCATCAGGCGCACCCCATCCAGGCCAAATACGTTTGCAATCTCGTGCGGGTCTACAAACATCGCCGTCGTACCGTGTGGGATCACCGCTCGCACAAACTCGGTCACCGTCAGCATGCCCGATTCGACGTGCATATGCCCGTCCAACAACCCCGGCAGCATATACCGTCCGGCAGCGTCGACCACCTGAGTCTCTTTCCCAATGGTATGGGATGCATCCATCCCCACATAAGCGATCCGCTCATCTTTGACCGCAATATCCGTGTTTGGCAGGATTTCACCGGATTGTACACATACCCAGCGTCCATTACGGATCACCAGGTCAGCCGGTGTGCGACCCATCGCCACATCCACCAATCCCTTTGTGAGCTGGGCGTAGTCCTCAGTCTTCATCTGCCACCTCCCTTCCATACTCTTCTTACGCTTCCGCCACCAACCGCCTGGCAGCCCGGTTGTGCGCTTCCACCTGCCGGTGCAGATCAATTGTCACCAGCTCACCCGCCTTGACCACAAACTTACCGCCTACCACCGTGTAATTTGCCTGCACTGGTGCACAAAACACCACTGCCGCAACCGGGTCATGCAGCGCTCCGCTATATTCCAGCCGTTGCAGATTAATGGCGCAGAAATCGGCGCATTTACCCGGTTCTAATGACCCCAGGTCGCTCCGTCCCAATACTGCCGCGCTGCCCCGTGTGGCTACTTCTAATGCCTGGCGAGCTGTGAGCAAAGGTGGTGCACCCTCCCCCGAGAGTGAAGCTCCTAACAAACCTGCCCTTACCCGTGACGCTAACAACGCCTGGCGGGCTTCCCCGAGCAAATGGCTGCCATCATTGCTGGCTGAGCCATCCACACCCAATCCCACCTTCACTCCAGCCTGTAGCATCTCCACCAGCGGCATGATGCCAGAAGCCAACCGCATATTGGAGCTGGGGCAGTGCGCCACGCCGCAGCCGGAGTGGGCGTACAAGTCAATCTCATTCTGATTAACATAGACCGAGTGGGCAAACCAGACATCCTGCCCCACCCAATTGAGCACATCCATGTATGCCACGGGCCGGTAGCCAAATTTTTGCACGCAGAAAGCTTCCTCGTCCTGGGTTTCAGCCAGGTGGGTGTGCAGATGCACGCCATATTCCCGAGCCAGAGCTGCACTTTGGCGCATTAATTCAGGGGTGACACTGAAGGGAGAGCATGGCGCCAGCACCACCTGCACCATGGCACCCGGATTGGGATCGTGGTACTGCTCGATCAGCCGTTGGGATTCTTTTAGAATAAACGCTTCATCCTCTACCACCGCGTCCGGCGGTAACCCGCCTTTGCTCTCTCCTAGGCTCATCGAGCCGCGCGAAGCGTGCAGCCGCAATCCAACCTCGCCCGCCGCCTGTATCTCATCATCCAGCCGCGCCCCATTCGGGTAGATATACAAATGGTCTGAGGCAGTGGTGCAGCCAGAAAACGCCAGCTCTGCCAGAGCTGTGCGAGTAGACACACGCACATCATCCGGCGTCATTCGCCCCCAGATTGGATAAAGCGTTTTCAGCCAATTGAACAGGTTGGCATCCTGGGCGGCTGGGATGACCCGGGTCAGGGTCTGGTAGAAATGATGGTGGGTGTTGATCAATCCCGGCAGCAGGATGTGACCGCTTAGATCCAATACTTCATCCGCTTCGGTTGGTAGTTCGCTGGTTGGGGCAACTTGTTCGATGAATCCCTCGCGGATAAAAAGACCACCGTCAGGAATCTCCCGCCGATGGTCGTCCATGGTTACCAGGGTTACCGCATGCTTGACAAGTAAGCTTGACATAAGTATCCGATCCAACCTGAACAATTTGTCTGACAAATAGTGTAACAAATAAGTAGACCGCTGTCAATTGTCAGACAAATTGTCAGACAATTCATTATCAAAAAAAAACGGGCGGTGGTTGCCGCCCGTCTGATGTTTTCGGTTTACTGCTGGGCCTGGATCTTGGCTGCTCGCACCGTATTGCGCAACAGCATGGTGATCGTCATTGGGCCCACACCGCCTGGCACTGGTGTAATCCAGCCGGCTACTTCTTTGGCCTCGTCAAAGGCGACATCACCGACCAGGCGGTAGCCCTTTTCCTCATTCGGATCGTCCACTCGGTTGACACCCACATCGATCACCACTGCACCGGGCTTGATCCAATCTCCACGCACCATTTCCGGTCGGCCAACGGCGGCGATCAACACATCCGCCGAACGGCAGATCGCTGGCAGATCCTTAGAACGGGAGTGGCAGATGGTTACTGTGGCATCTCGCTTGATCAGCAGCAGTGCCACTGGCATGCCCACGATGTTGGAGCGTCCCAACACCACCGCGTTTGCCCCTTTGAGTGAAACACCGGTCGTATCGACCAGGTAGATACTCCCATCCGGTGTGCATGGTACGAATAAAGATTCCCGCCCTTTCTGCGCCAATCGGCCGATATTGATCGGATGAAAGCCATCCACATCTTTTTCGATGCTAATTGAATTGAGCACCTTTTCCTCATCCAGATGACCGGGCAGTGGAAGCTGGACCAGGATGCCATTGACCTTCGGATCGGCGTTCAATTCCTTGACCAATTTCTCCACTTCTTCCTGGCTCGCATCCGCCGGCAAGGTGTACCCGTAGGATTCCAGGCCGGCTTTTTCACATGCCTTGCGTTTCATGCGCACATAGACTTGCGAAGCCGGATTCTCCCCTACCAATACGGCTGCCAGGCCGGGTCGGGGCAGGCCAGCCTTAATCATGGCGTCTACATCGGCTGCAATTTCCTCACGCAGTTTAGCTGCTACAGCGTTCCCATCGATGATCTTTGCACTCATCCTTGTCTCCTTATGAAATTGGTTGAATTTGATACTGTCCGTTAGAAGATGAAAATACAGGGTACTTCCATCATTATTTGTTGTTCCTGTGGCTTATGGGCGCCAAACAGGGTCAAAATCATAAGCCGGGTCTATGATCAGTGGCTCACGATTCACCCCATTCGAGCGCATCAAATAAATATCGTGACTTCCGCTCATCCAACTCTTGAAAATTAACCAATAACCGTCTGGTGACAATGAGGGATCAATAACCTGGTTAGAATTAGCTACTTCCACCGCCATGGCTCCTTCAGTGGAATAAGGTACCGCCCATAGGCTGGTTGCGTCTGTGGTGTCATCCGTGCGGATGCGACTGAAGTACACCACCGCACCGTCGGGGGACCAGAAAGGATCAAAATTGTAAAAGTTTCCCCCGCCAATGGTTAATGGAATATTCTGGCTGCCATCCAGGCTCATCGCATAGATACGGTTATCCGCACCCACATAAACCACCGCGGTGCCATCGGGGGACCAATCCGGGAATGAATTGTGACGGCCTTCAGGGTCTCCAAAACGGGTTACGCTGTGATCTTCCAGGTTGAGCAAATAGATCGACAATACGCCATCCTCACGCAGCGAGGTAAATACGATCTTGCTGCCATCTGGGGACCAGCTGGGATCAAAGTCACCTCCGGGTGCACTGGGCAGGGGGACGATATTGCTCCCATCAAAATTCACGACAAACAAAGATGCCCCTGGATAGGTTTCCATATCGCGGGTACACGGTGAAACGAACACCAATCGCAATCCATCGGGAGACCAGCGCGGCTGACAGGCGCCCTCCGGAATGTTGGTGATTTGAGACAGGTCGCTTCCATCGACACTGGCGAGGTAAATCTCCACAGCCCCTGAACGGTTAGAAGCAAAGGCGATCTGCCCCATACCTCCACCCCGCGGCGTTGGAGAGGGGCTAGGTGTAGCACTGGGAGAAGGTAGCAGTGTCAGGGTAGGCGTTGGCGTAAATGTGGGTGTTATGCTGGGTTCTGTGGTTGCCAGGGGTAAACGGCGAGATGTTTCGGTAGCCGTTCGTTGTAGCATTTCCATCGTTGCTGTACCGTCAACTACCTGAGTTGCTGTACCTCCCGCCTGGAATAAGGCCAACGCCTGGGTTACAAACTGCGGATTCTGAAACAGACCAAACAGCACAGCAATAACCAGTAGCCCAAGAATACCAAAAGATGCCCACCTCCATGGGCGATTGCGTGCGCTGGAGATTGCTCGTTGTCTCAGGTCACCAGATGGGGCATCTTGTGCGGCACTCGCCTGCCACCGCGGGGGGGGTAAGTTTTCCGCGCCTTGCATCTGACTAATTTCTTCGTCTGTATAATCCTCATCATCGCCCGGAAACTTAGAATTCAACGTGATCGGCGGAGGCGTCAACACCAATTCAATCGGCATTTTCCGCCGAGTCGTACTCCGCGCATTCAACAACTCCAGTTTGACTGCCTCCGCGCTCTGGTAGCGTTCATCTGGTCGTACTTCCAGGCATTTTTCAATCACTTCAGCCAGGTTTTGTGAAACCCTGGGATTATGCTTCATGAGGGGAGTTAATTTAACTTGCCCCATTGCTCGCGCCAGGGCATCTTCCGGCAGTTGATCCGTCAACGCAGAATACAAGGTTGCACCCAGCGAATAGATATCAGAGCGGTAGTCGGTGCGAGCAGTCCCATATTGTTCCGGCGGGGAGTAACCCGGGGTCATTGCCCGGGCGCCGGTGCTGGTTGTTTCCCGACCCTGGACGATCTTCGCCAGCCCAAAATCCACCAGGAAGATATGACCGCTGGGTGTGATGCGAACATTGCCAGGCTTTATATCCCGGTGCAGCACCATCGGTTTCCGAGAGTGCATATACGTCAGCGCGTCGCATATCGCCACCCCTACAACGATCACTTCCTGCTCTGGCAGCTGGCCCAGTCGATCCATGCGCTGCCGTAAATCCTCTCCATCAATATAATCCATTACCAGATACTGCCCCTGCTGCTCGATCACAAAGTGATCCGAAACGCGGGGTAGATTCGCCTGGCGCAGGCTTGCCAGGATCGTCGCTTCTAAGCGAAATTGGCGGGCATATTCTTCGGTGGTAAACAGATTTTCTTTAAGCGCAATCTCAAGTCCCAGGTTTTCATCGATGGCACGATAGACCGCGGCCATGCCTCCTTGTCCCAGGACTTCGACAATGCGGTAACGCTTATTTACGAGTGAACCCCGCTCCATGGTCATGAGTTATATTATACGTGAGGGTAAAAGATTTCACATAGAAGTTTCATGCCGGTTCTAAGATACCTTGTCCATCAAATACAGCCCGCCTCAAATCCGGGTGACCTGCCCGCAGTACTCACAAATAATTTCGTTTTGTCCCCGCAAGATTGGTGCAGTCAGCCCGGCTCCACAGTTAGAACACTGCCCGGGAGCGTTGCGGATCCGTTCCAACTCTGCCGGATCTATCTCCACAGCCCGGTCGGTCGTATAATCACCTGCCCGGGCTCGTCCAATCATCTTAAGCCAAGCATCCGCTACCGGCGCCCCCAGCGTGAAGCGTACTGTGGGATAAGGGCCATTTGCGCCCAGGTCAAAGGTCAAGTATTCCTGGCCTGTGGACTCCTCCATTTCTTTCTTGACTTCCTGGATGTGCTTCAATGGCTGCTCCAATTTCAATTCGAAATCATCCACCCGGTCTTCCCATAACAGGCGCTGGTCGGTCAAGAACAGGATTCCGTTTTCAGGCTCTAAACCAGGCCGCTCCCAGACAGCTTCAGTAGCAGCCACACCACTTTCGGTTGCCAGCAGTTGGAAGCCGGCTGTGGAAAGGGCATCCAACATCCAACCCACCCACTGTAAATGTGCCGACACGGTCTCAACCACATCTGCATAAGCATCATAGGTCGCAATAACAGCATCATCGGCCGCGTCAGCCTGGGCTTCTGTGGAAGCAATCCCTGACTTTACCTGCATGTATAAGGGGCGGGCCGCATCCATCTTCGCTGCCATGCCCAGCAGTTCAGCCATGGTCTTTTGAATCCCAACCATCTGTTCATTGAGCAGTTTCGTCTGTCCTTCCAGGATTAGGTCAGCATTGGTATTTATTCTCTCCCACTGCGTTGCCAGGATGGTGATATCTACTTCGAGACTCTTCTCGATCAGGTAGCCGCGGGCGCGTAAGCTGGCTAACATCCGCTCCAGGGAGCGCATATCATTTTCGATCCCCGCCAGATCCTCGCGCACCGCTTTCAAAGTCACCACATCCTGGAGTCCATTCACCTCCGCCTGCAATCTCATCATGTCCGCCATGGTCAATGGACCAGTCAAATCAGCCAGCGACAGTCCGCTGCCGGAAGCCCGGTCGTTCTCAATCTCCCCTGATTGCACGCGGTGCACCCAAACCACCCAATCCTCACAGCCCTGCCCGTTCAGGTGAAAAGGTACTGTACCCAGCTTGGGATCACTGAACTCAACCTCCAGAAAATCCTGGTGACCAAACAATCCTTTATTGACTGCTTTGAGATTCTTGATATTCTTGACCGCCTGGTCGATCATCACCTCATGCACCAGTTCTTGAGAGGTGGTGAAGAAGAGCACCTTTTTAACAGCAATCTTCTCTTTACGTTCAAAGATCAGGCGTTTATTCGACAGATATAGCAAACCTTCAGGGTCGTCATCGCCCTCCCGGTCCCAGCGCGCCTGTACCGCTGCCACCAGATTCTCACCTGATTCCAGGAGGAATTTGGCTTCAGCAGCCTGGCTCAACATCCAATGGATGGCATTCAAGCGGGAAGTCAGCTGGTAGGCCTGGCTCTCGATCTCAGCATAGGAGCCCTGTATGCTGCTTTCGATCTGTCCCAGGTCATTGAGCAGCATGTTCACCTGAGACGATGTGTTCGACATCAGCGGCGTGGCTCTCTGTGGATTACCCAGCACCATGTTCAAGTTTGTTACCTGCGTTCCCAGGGGCACCAGCCGGGTTTGAAAAGCCGCTGCTTGCTGGGCAAGGGTACCCTGCAGCTGCTGGTTGATACCCTGCCAGCGATCCATTGCCTGGTAGGCAATCTCATCCAGATCCTTCTGATAGACAAATCCCTTCTCCCGCGCGCTTTCCAGCAGATTGACTGCATGGGTCAGCGCCGTATCCAGCTCAGTCATATCCGCCTGGATCTGGTTCAGTGAGCTGCGATCGCGCAGGCTGTCCAGTGAATAATTCAGGCTGTTCGCCTGCATCGCAACCTGAGGATGGGCGGCCGCGGTATTCAATGCCAAACCGGCCAGTACCGCCGCTACAGCACCCCCGGTCATCGCCTGACTGGCAGCTGGTCGCACGGTGAAAGCAGGAGTAGATGGTTTGCCGCTGATCTTTGCGCCTGGCAGCGGGGAAATCTTGGGCTTACCCGCCTGTTGTGAGACTGCTTTCCCCATTCCAACGGGTGGCGGGGGAGGGGTTGGCAGGCCGGTCTTGGGCCGGATGGATGCCGCCTGTTGGAATCCGGGGCGGACAGCCGCCGGTTTTAAAGTCTGCCGTGGCATGATTGTCTGCGGTGGTGTCGGTGGTCGCACCCCAAAACGTGGTGGCGCTTGCTGCTGGCCGGCTTGTTTTTGGAAGCCTTCGCGGCGTACTTCCCGCGCAGCCGTTCTATTCTGACTCGCGCCTCGCTGTGGCGGAACCGCAGTTGGGCGGCTGCCAAATACCGGGCGCGGCGCGCTGATCTGAGGTCGAATGGCCGGTCTGGGTGTCATTGCTGGGCGGGAAATCGTCACCGGGCGCGCCGGTCTGGCAGGAATATTGATTTTCGGTCTACCACCCCCCGATTTCATCGGTCTCATCTTACCCATAATGCCTCCTTATTTATCGAAAACCAAATATGACTTGAGTATAACGAAAGGATTGTAGCTCAAATTATTAATCTTAATTGTTAGACATCCAGGTTTTTCACATCCCGGGCGTGGGTCTGGATGAACCGCCGGCGCGGTGGTACAGCAGAGCCCATCAGCATATCAAAGGTGCGATCAGCCTCGGCAGCATCTTCGATGGTTACCACCAGCAAGGTTCGGCTGCCAGGATCCATGGTTGTCTCCCACAGCTGTTGTGGATTCATTTCGCCCAGCCCCTTATAACGCGAGATGGAAGCCTTCTCGGCGGTCGTGTTTAATTCTTTCAGTAAACGATCTTTCTCCGCTTCTATATATGCATATCGAACCTGATTCTTATATGCCACCCGATAAAGCGGCGGCTGGGCAATGTACAGGTGTCCTTCTTCGATCAGCGGCTGCATGTAACGGAAGAAAAATGTGAGCAGCAGTGTCCGAATGTGACTGCCGTCCACATCGGCATCGGTCATTATGATGACTCGTCCATAGCGCAGCCCGCTCAAATCAAAACTGTCACCAATGCCCGTGCCCAGGGCTGAGATCAGCGCTTTCACTTCATTGTTCGCCAGGATCTTATCCAGCCGGGCTCGTTCGGTGTTCAGGATCTTACCCCGCAGCGGCAGGATCGCCTGAAAGTGCCGGTCGCGCCCTTGTTTCGCCGAGCCACCGGCCAAGTCGCCCTCAACGATATACATCTCAGTTTTTTCCGGATCACGCTCCGAACAATCTGCCAGTTTACCGGGCAAGGTCAGACTTTCCAGGGCTGACTTGCGGATCACCAGGTCACGCGCCTTGCGCGCCGCATCGCGCGCCCGCGCCGAAGTCAGGCATTTCTGTATGATCGCCTTGCCCGCCGCCGGATTCTCCTCCAAGAACGTGCTGAAGGCATCCCCGATCACCTGCTGGGCCATCGTCTGCACCTCAGGATTCATCAGTTTGACTTTGGTCTGGCTTTCAAACTGCGGATCCGGGTGTTTGATACTGACGATCGCCGTCAAACCTTCGCGGGTATCGTCGCCGGTGAAATTTGAGTCGGCATCTTTCAGCAGCCCACTGCGCCGGGCATAGTCATTGATCGTGCGCGTCACGGCCCCGCGTAAACCGGTCAGGTGCGTTCCACCATCTACCGTATTGATCGTATTGGCAAACGAATAGACCGACTCGGCATAGGCATCGGTATACTGGATGGCTGCGTCGACGGTTATGCCATCGGTTTCTTTCTCCACATGCACCACGCTGTGCAGCACATCCCGGTTGCGATTCAGGTAACGCACGAAAGACGTGATTCCCCCCTCGAAATAAAAGGTCATCTCCCGTTCGATCCGCGCATCACGGAAGTAGATCGTCACCCCGCGGGTGACAAATGCCATCTCGCGAAAACGCTGAGACAGGGTATCAAAGCGGTAATCCAGATCACCCTTGAAGATTTCAGGGTCAAATTTAAACGTGGTCGTGGTGCCGGTATCTTTCGAGGTCGCTTTACCGATGACTGCCACCGGGGCTTTTGGATAACCGCGCTCGTAGCGCTGAAAATGTCGCTTACCGTCCCGCTGGACTTCTACCTCGCACCACTCTGACAGCGCATTAACCGCGGATACGCCGACACCATGCAAACCACCTGAAACCTTATACCCTCCCCCGCCAAATTTCCCCCCGCATGCAAAACGGTCATCACCACTTCCAGCGCTGCTTTTTTCATCTGAGGGTGAATGTCGACCGGGATACCGCGGCCGTTGTCTTTGACGGTCACACTGCTGTCGGGGTTGATCGTCACCTCAATCCGGGTGCAAGCACCTGCCAGGGCTTCATCGATCGAGTTGTCAACAACTTCATACACCAGATGGTGTAATGCCTTAATATCCGTGCCGCCCACGTACATCCCAGGCCGGCGCCGGACTGCCTCCAGACCTTCCAATACCTGGATATCCTTTGCATCGTACGATAATGGAACACGATCGTCTACCACACATACCTCCTCGTTTTTACTTGACAACGAGATGGATCGAATTATGCCGGTGGATTGTTATTGGCTGGCTGCCTTACCATCTTAGCCAGCATCACCTGCACCCAGTGATCCGCATCACGATAATACACAAAAGTTGCTGCTAACAGCCCGGTAGTGATAAAAGCATGCCCAGCCACGCCCACCAGCATCAACCAGGAATTTTCTGCTGGCACACGCCATAGAATATCTAACCCCTCGCTGATCACTAAGATAGCCAGGAAAAATAATGAAGTTGATGGTAAGGTCATCCGCGTTATCCGGATGCTGTTCCGCAGCGCGACCAGCACATTGCTGTGATTAGCAAAAATGCCATGCGGAGTAAATATGAGCGGAAATCCTAACCAAAGCAAGGCACCCAGGAACATAAAGATAGCTAGCTGCCCCAGGGAAATGCCCCCCCAGGCGATGAGAGAAATGATGCAACTGGTCGGTACGCTGATAACAACCAGGACGATCAGCAGCGCGGAGGTTAGCGAGAGCACTTGAAGCATTGCCCGCGGCCAATCCTGAAATGCCTGGCGCCACTTTACCGCACTACCACCTGCTGCCTGGGCTACGAGCGCAAAATACAGGCTGCCAATTCCCAGCCCGAACAGGTACAGGATGAGCATCCCAGCGATGATCACCCAAACGTTAGCCGCATCCCAGAAGACTGGCGAACCGCCCGGTACCTCAATTGGCAACCGCCCTGCCATCAGGCTGGGTACACCTACCGGATAGGCTCTCAGGCTGGTCATCAAGTTAAGCCGCATGGCAATCTGCTGTACTACTTCCAGATTATCACCGAACAACGCCCCTGTCTGGGCGGAATTCCAGGTTGAGGAGGTGGTGATGGTTTCCACCATATCCAACAGCAATTTTTTTATTTGCACATGCGGTCCCAGCCACAGCAGCAAATCTAATAAGACGGGAATGATGATTACCGCCACATGATTGGCAATGGCATCAAATCCTGTCCGCAGGGACTTAATCAGCTTCGGTGGAGCCGGTGCAACCGGATTGAGAGCGTTCGTCATACAATCTCACATTTTACCATACCGCCTCCTCGCTTCTGGTTACCGCGCAATGATCAATTTTCGAATAGAATATACCTATGCTTACTACCCTTCCACACCGCTCCAGGATCCTGCTGCTAGGTTGTGTCCTCTCATTTCTTGCCGCCCTACTGGCTTTGGCTACCCAGTCTGCCTCCGGATATGCTATCGGGATGAGCAACTCTGATGACGGGCGGTATACCTCTGCCAGCCTCACTTCAATAGAATCTGGGATTGCTCTCCTGGACGCAACTCCGACGCCCACGTTAACCGATGATCACCCACCCACACCTACAACCACGCCTACCGTGACCGACATTCCTATCTTCGATATCAACACTGCCACCCCAACACTGGATCTCTTTGCTTCCAATGAGATCATCCATGTCTTCCTTCCTTTCGTCAACCATGCCGCGGATACACCCACTCCTACACCCTTGCCCAGCTCTACCCCCACCCCAACTCCCACTCTGACCCCCCTCCTCCCCCACCGCCTGAAACGCTGCTCTTCTGTGACAATCTGACTTCATCCTTATATATCCCCGATAACAACCCGACCGGGATCAGCAATCAAATCAGTATCGCCGACTCGCGCCAGGTCGTACACCTGACTGCCTATGTGGATATCAATCATACCTGGGTAAGTGACCTTACTGTGTACCTCACCAATCTCGCCACCGGTGAAACTCAAGCCTTAATTGACCGGCCTGGTTACCCGCAGACCACTTACGGCTGTGACAGTAATAACATCATCAGCATCCTGGATGACCGGGCCGAGCAGCCGGTGGAAAACCAGTGTTACTACTATCCCGCTGCCATCTCAGGCGCTTACCAGCCGAATGAGACCCTGCGCAATTTCACTGGCCAGCCAATAGCTGGCCCCTGGCGTTTACACGTGGTCGATAGCTATGTCAATGACACCGGTTACTTGAATGGCTGGTGCCTGGAAGCCACTATCGCTGAGGTAATGCCCTCACCGACACCCACACCTCCACCACCTGTCCTCCCCTCCAGTGCTATGGTATCTGGCATGAGTGGTGCCAACCAGCAGCTCCCGCTGGATTGCGAATCACGCTCCGCCGTTGATTGGGCCGCCCATTATGGCGCGCAGATTGATGAGCTGGATTTCTACAACAACCTACCCCAGTCCGACGACCCCGACGCCGGCTTTGTTGGCGATGTGATGGGGGTCTGGGGTCAAATCCCACCGGATGATTACGGCGTGCATGCCATCCCGATCGCGGCATTACTGAATGAATACGGTTTACCGGCCTATCCACGGCGCGGACTGGACTGGGATGCCGTACGAACAGAAATTGCGAACGGAGATCCCGTGATTGTGTGGATAATTGGCGGTTCTAATCACAGCCTGGCAAACGGCATCCCCCGTTATTACACCGCCGTCTCCAATGGGCATCACTCCGTGGTCGCGGCATACGAACATACCGTGATCGTCACCGCATATACCGCGACACAGGTCACCGTGCTTAATGGTGCTGAATTTGTAACTCTCTCCTTGGATCAATTCCTCGATTTCCTGGTCAGCTTTATGGAATATGGCTGTATTAGCAAATCCCTAGATCAATTGCTTGCGTTTTCAAAGCTTTATGCTACACTTCTACAAGGACAAGAGGAGAAATATTCAATGCCCGAGATATTAAGCTACGTCAATATCCTCAAGCAAGCCGATATTTTTTACAAATTGACCCCGACCCAATTGGAAATGGTCGGTCAAATCTGCCAGGAAAAAACCTACCAGACTGGCGAAATCATTGTCCACGAAGGCTCCAATACCGACGACCTGTATATTATAGTTTCCGGCGAGGTCGACATTCTGGTCAACCCTGCCCTGGTCAGCGACCACCCTGGCGCAGACTACGCCTCCATCTCGATTGCGACGCTGCGCCGAGGCCAGTCCTTTGGTGAAATATCGCTGGTAGATAGGGGTGTCCGTACAGCTACAGTGAGGGCAATCCAAAACAAAACTCGCCTGCTGATCATTCCACGTGAAAAATTAATGCTCCTTTGCGATACCTACCCCCAGCTCGGTTACCGCCTGATGCAAAACCTGGCCACCGACCTGGCCTTGAAAATGCGCAGCACTGATTTGCGTATTCGCGCCGAGCTGTTATACGGCAAAACCCAAAAATAATCTGCCCTTGACGGCAGCGCATGATATCATTAAAATCTCCTAATCTTTATTGTCAATACCAGGGGGATATTGCCGGCTGGTGGCTTTTTATTTGTGGCACCCGCACATCCAGGTAAGCCATGTTACTGTTTCATTCACGAAAGGAGGTTAATTGCGAATACCCAGAAACAACTATATCCACAAACCTAACCCTAACCTAGTAGCTAAACCCGTTCTTTCTTGGAGGAGAAAATGCGAAACCGCTTGTTAGTAATTCTGTCCGTTCTGGTGATCGCCAGCATGATGCTGGTCGCCTGTGAAAAAACCCCTGAATTTGTTTGTGAAGATGCCATCGGCTGCGTGGATGTAGCCGCCGGCGAGCCAATCCACCTGGCTTACCTTATGGTCGTGTCTGGCGCGAACGAGACCCTGGGCATCGACTCCCGCAATGGCGTTGAGATTGCCATCACCGATAAAGGTCAAGTCTTGGGGCATGATGTCCTGCTGACCGGTGAGGATGGCGGCTGCTCAGCAGAAGGCGGTCAGGCTGCCGGCACCAAGCTGGCTGCGGATACTACCATCGTGGCCGTGATCGGCACCTCCTGCTCCAGTGAAGCCCGCGTGGCTGTTCCACTGCTCTCCGCTGCCGGTTTCTCCATCATCTCGCCCTCTAACACCGCCCCTGATCTGACCGCGGCTGGCAATGAGAACAACCACCCCGGCTATCTGCGCACCGCCCACAACGACACTGTCCAGGGTGCGGCTGCTGCCGATTTTGCCTATAACAGCCTCGGCCTGCGCACGGCTGCCACCATTCATGACGGCTCAATCTATGCGGATAAGCTGCAGGAAGTGTTCGCCGCATCGTTCGTCGCTCTTGGTGGAACCATCACTTCGCAAGAAGCTGTTTCTGTCGGTCAAACCGATATGAGCCCTGTGCTGACCCGCATTGCGACTGGCGCCCCTGAGATCATCTACTTCCCCATCTTCCTGCCGGAGGGCGGTTTCATTATCCGCCAGGCACGGGAAACCGTTGGTCTTGAGAATACCTACTTGATGGGCGCAGACGGCTTGTTCTCACCCGATGTGGTAGAAGCTGCCGGCGCGTCTGTCGAAGGCTTCATGGTCTCTAGCCCTGACTTCACCCAGTTCGGTTCTGCTTATGCCGAGAAGTTCGTCCCGGCGTATGAAGCCCGCTATGGGCAGACCCCCATTTCCATCTTCCATGCCCATGCTTATGACGCCGCGATGATGATCTTTGCTGCTATTGAGCAAGTCGCGGTTCAGGACGAGGATGGAACCTTGCACATCGGTCGCCAGGCGCTGCGCGATGCCCTCTATGGAATGGAAAACTTCCAGGGCTTGACCGGCAATCTGACCTGCACCGATACGGGTGACTGCGCCGATCCGCGCATTGCCGCGTACGAATACCACGCTGACACTTACCCGCCTGAGAAGATCTGGCCGTAATCGTTCAGCCTCAATACCCTCAATCAGCGGAGGGGCGAGCATATCTCGCCCCTCCGCTAAAATAATTGTCAGGAGGCACCAATGTTGCGGACATTACGACAGCGGGTCACTCCCACCGATATAGTCGTCTGGCTGATCGGTATCGTTATTCTTGTCTTTGTGATTTACGGTTCTGTTGTTACCCTCGTCGCCGGAAACTATACCCTTGAAAACTGGATCAGCCTGACCATCTCCGGGCTGGCACAAGGTGGCGTTTATGCCTTGATTGCCTTGGGATATACCATTGTTTATGGTATCTTGCGTATGATCAACTTCGCTCACAGCGAAGTTTTCATGAGCGGTCCATTTACTGCCGTTTTCCTGGCCGATGCCCTGAATCGATCTGGATTCATGGACCGGCAGCCTTTCATCAGCCTGGCTCTGATCCTGCTGCTCTCCATGTTCGTTTCCATGTGCATTGCATTGCTGTTGGAACGGATCGCCTACCGGCCTCTAAGGAATGCTCCCCGCCTGGTGCCGCTGATCACCGCCATCGGAGCCTCCTTCTTTTTACAGTATACCTTCCGCGGCCTTTACGGTTCTGGCGTCAAAGCGTATCCCGATATCGTTGCCCTGTCTGGGAATTTCACGCTGGGCCCGATACGTATTCTTAAAACTCAACTGGTAGTGATCGTTGCCTCGTTGGTGATGATGTTGATCCTGTTTGGCATCGTCCAGTTGACCAAGGTAGGCAAAGCCATGCGCGCCGTCTCCGAAGACAAGGAAGTTGCCGCCCTGATGGGCATTGACGTTGACCGCATCATCGTCATTACTTTTGCCCTTGGAGGTGCCTCCGCAGGAGCAGCCGGCATCTTGTATGCACTGCTATTCCCGGTAGTCAATTTCTTTATGGGTTTCTTCCCTGGGCTAAAAGCGTTTACTGCTGCAGTCTTAGGTGGGATTGGTAGCGTTCCAGGTGCATTTATCGGCGGCATTGTTTTGGGTCTGCTTGAAAACCTGGGGCCGAACCTGTTCTTGGATGGGCTGGGCATCCCCTCTCCTTATCAACTAAAAGACGCCATCGCCTTCGCTATCCTTGTATTCATCCTCATCTTCCGCCCGACCGGTATTATCGGCGAGCGCATCTCTACGAAGGCGTAGGGAGGTCCTTATGAAAAGCATGACTTCTCAAACCTGGAAGCAAGTCATCAATATCAGCCTATTAGGCGGGGTGATCACCATCCTGATTGCTTTTATCGGCATGGTCGAGGCATTTTCACCTCGCTTTATCATCAGCGGGATTATCTCTATGGGGCAAGTTTTTCTCCTGATGCCTATCTTTATTTTTACCTTCATAAATATCCGCAAAATTGGAAGTACCGGTAAAAGGGATCAGCTTTTGATCGGCGCAGTCACCGGTCTGGTTGGCGGTGCCGTCATTTTTGTGGTATTTATCCTCGGTCAGGTGGTGAATTTGCGTTCGGTCTTCATCAACGCTTCCCCGGCCCTCTATCAAATCATCACCTTTAAAGTTGCCCTGCCCACCGGTTATATCATGCCCTTGATCGTTAACCTGTTGATCGGATTGGTGGCTGCCGCGATATTTATCCTTCCAGCACGCTGGCGCACAGCGATCATCCAAAGCCTTATTATCGTCCTGTTACTTGGCCTGCTGCGAGACTTGCTTTCCACGGTCATCAAACTCTGGGGACCACTCGAGGTCTTGTTTAAGTGGTTGTTCTCCTCAGTTAGCGGTATGTCAGTTATCGGAGCGATCGTAGTCTTTATCGTCTACGCAGGTTTGGTTTTCTGGCGCTTAGGTCGTCCAGCGGCCCCTAAAAAGGCGCAGCTAACCCGGCGTGATAAAACCATCCGCTACTCCCTTTTAGGTGGAGCAGCGGTCTTGATCCTGCTCTTACCCCAAATCCTGGGTATCTTCTTCAGTGAGGTATTGGACACTGTCGGTTTATACATTCTGATGGGCCTGGGTCTGAATATCGTCGTCGGATTTGCTGGTTTACTGGACTTAGGCTATGTAGCTTTTTACGCCATTGGTGCCTATATCATGGGTGTGCTCACCTCGGTAGGCCTGGGATTCTTCCACCTCACCTTCTGGGAAGCATTACCCTTCGCCCTGGCTGGTTCGGTGCTGGCGGGTGTGATCCTGGGTTTACCGGTGTTGAAGGTGCGTGGTGATTACCTGGCAATCGTCACCCTCGGCTTCGGCGAGATTGTCCGCATTCTGGCGCTATCCGACTGGCTCCGCCCCTATCTCGGCGGAACCCAGGGCATCCAGAGCATCGCCCAACCCCGCATCGGATCGTTTGTCTTTGATAACCAGGCTAGTCTATACTACCTGATCCTGGCAGGCATCCTGATCGCCTTATTCATTGCCTGGCGACTCAAGAACTCACACCTGGGTCGTTCGTGGATGGCCTTACGCGAGGATGAAGATGTAGCCCAGGCAATGGGCATTAATACCCTGGCAACCAAGCTGATGGCCTTTGCCACAGGCGCTTTTTTCTCTGGTCTTGCTGGCGCCATCTTTGCCGCTAAGCTGACCTCAGCCTATCCTCACAGCTTCAACTTCCTCGTCTCGATCAATGTGCTGGCGCTGATCATCATCGGCGGTATGGGCAGCATCCCCGGTGTGATCGTCGGTTCGCTGGTCATGGTCGGGGTGCCCGAGCTGCTGCGTGAATTTGCCGAGTTCCGGTTGCTCGCTTACGGCGCGGTCCTGGTCGCCATGATGCTCATCCGCCCGGAGGGCATCATACCGGAGGCGCGCCGCAGGCTTGAATTGCACGAGGAAGAGCCCACGGACGTGCTGGAGGAGACCGCCCAGGCTCCAGCCAATGCGGGCGACTAGGAGAGAACAACATGACCACATCTGATGAAAATATCCTGGTTGCAAACAAAGTTACCAAGCGCTTCGGCGGGTTGACTGCGGTCCGCGACGTGGACCTGGAGGTAAAACGCCAGGGCATCCAGAGTATCATAGGACCGAATGGAGCCGGTAAAACCACATTTTTCAACTGTGTAACCGGATTTTACACCCCTGAGGCTGGGGATATCCAATTAGAAGGGCGCTCGATCACCGGCCTGTCCACCGACCGCGTCACCCGCCTGGGCGTCTCGCGCACCTATCAAAACATCCGCCTCTTCAAGAATATGACCGCAATTGAGAACATCCTGGTTGGTATGCATCCGCATCTCCGCTCGGGATTGGTTGGCAGCATTATCCGCGACCGCCGTACCAATCGCGAAGAAGCCGCCGCAGTAGAGGAAGCTCTCCGCCTATTACGCTTCATGGGTCTGGGTGGTCAGGGCGACATGTTGGCTAAAAATCTGCCCTATGGCGCTCAACGTCGCCTCGAGATTGCCCGCTCCCTGGCCAGCAAACCCAAGCTGCTTCTCCTGGATGAGCCAACTGCTGGGATGAACCCTAGCGAAACTGCTGACACCATGCGCCTGATCCAACGCCTGCGCGATGAGCTTGGCATCACCATCCTGCTCATCGAACACCAGATGCGCGTCGTGATGGGCATCTCCGAAAAGATCACCGTCCTGGATTATGGTGCCATGATCGCCGAAGGGCTGCCGGAAGAGATCCAGCGCAACCCGACTGTGGTCGAAGCCTATCTGGGCCGCGGTAGCGCTGATGGCATCCTGGGTAAGACCACTGCACCGGTCGAATTTGTCTGATGGAGAGATGACCATGTCACTGCTTGAACTGGAAAATATTCATACCTATTACGGCAACATCCATGCCCTCAAAGGGCTCTCCATCCGCGTTGAGCAAGCTGAAATTGTCTCACTGATCGGCGGCAATGGCGCCGGAAAATCCACTACCCTGAAGACCATCAGCGGTTTATTGCATCCCCGGCATGGCACCATCCGCCTGGCGGGTGAAGACCTGACCAAGCTCAAACCGCATCAGATCGTCCAAAAGGGGATCGTGCAGGTTCCTGAGGGGCGGCGCATCTTTGGCCGCCTGAGTGTGACTGAAAACCTGGAGATGGGCGCTTATGCACTCAACGATAAGCAAAAGATCAGCAGCAATATGGAGAAAGTCTTCACCATGTTCCCCCGTCTTAAAGAACGCCGCTCTCAGTTGGGCGGCACGCTTTCGGGTGGTGAACAGCAAATGCTCGCCATGGGGCGGGGCTTGATGGCCGACCCCAAGATCTTGCTGCTGGATGAGCCCTCCATGGGCCTGGCGCCCGTGCTGGTTGACAGCATCTTCGATACAATCCAGGAAATGCACCGCAGTGGCACCACCATCCTGCTGGTTGAACAGAACGCCGCGAGCTGCCCTGGCAGTAGCCGACCGCGGCTACGTACTGCAGACCGGGACGATCGTTCTTAGCGGTGATGCCGCCGATTTGCGCGCCAACGAGATGGTCCAAAAAGCTTACCTGGGCATCGAATAATCTCTTAGTAGTCTAAACAGAATCCTTCACCCGAATCTATACCCTCCGGGGTGAAGGATTGTTTAACGCTTTCCCAGTTCCCTTCCCCGCCCCCCAAGCCATGGGGATTACCTGAATATCTTTTTCTTCCTCATAAGCTTGGGGTGGTAGAATTAACGCCAAACTTCTCATCTCAGTCATCCCTGATACATCCAGGAAGGATAACCATGACCATCCCCAACACAGCAGATTTCATCATTATCGGCGGCGGCGTGATGGGTGCCAGCACCGCCTATCACCTGGCAGTCCGCGGTACCGCAACAGTCGTGCTGCTCGAAAAAGAAGATTTCTTCGGCCTGGGCGCCACCGGGCGCTGTGCCGGTGGTGTGCGCTACCAGTTTGCACCGAGATCAACGTCCGCCTGTCCATCGAAAGCCTGCCCATGCTGGATCGCTTTGAGGCTGAGATCGGGCAAGCCATCGATTACCGCAAGTGCGGCTATTTATTTGTGCTCACCACGCCCGAAGATGTAGCCGCTTTCGAGCGCAACGTGACCATGCAGAATCGCCTGGGGGTGCAGACGGAATGGCTGGATGGCGACGAAGTCCGCCGGCGGTTGCCGTTGATGCACCTGGATGATGTTTTGGGCGGTACATTCAACCCGCAAGATGGCCTGGTTGACCCCAACGGGGTGGTGATGGGCTACATTGGGGCGGCGCAGCGCCTGGGCGCCCAGGCCATCACCTCCTGCCCGGTAACCGGCATCACAGTGGAGCATGGGCAGGTTGTGGGTGTGTCGACCCCTCAAGGAGCAATCGCTGCCCCGGTCATCGTCGATGCCACCGGTCCGTGGTCTGGCTGCCACCTGTGGATTGGCTGGTGTGCAGGTGCCCGTTACCCCTGTCCGCCGCCAGTGGCTGACCACCTCCCCGCTGCCGGAAATCCCACGCAGACTTTCCTTTCGTGCTCGACTTTGCCCAATCGCTGTATTTCCACCGGGAAGGCCCGGGGCTTGCTGACCGGCATGTCGAACAACAACGAGCCACCCGGCTTCGACCAGAACATCGATCCGGATTGGGAGCTGGTGCACATGGAAGCTGCCATTGCCCGCCTGCCTCTGCTGGAAAAGGCTGGTCTGGCATCCAACCTGGCAGGCCTCTACGAGGTCACCCCCGATGCACATCCCATCTTTGGCAAGACACCCGTGGAAGGCCTTTACCTCATTTCTGGCTTCTCCGGGCATGGCTTCATGCACGGCCCGATCAGCGGAAAACTGATGGCAGAGATCATCCTGGATGGTCAGGCGCACACCGTGGATGTCTCCCTGCTCGACCTGGCCCGATTCTCGAAGAATCGACTGATCCACGAGTATAATGTAGTCTAAATTTTCCCTGGCGGTTAACCTATGCCTTCTGCAGAAATTATCACCATCGGCACGGAAATTTTACTGGGTGAGATTGTAGATACCAACGCCCGCTACCTGGCGCGCGCCCTGCGCGATGCCGGCATTGACCTCTACCGCAAGACCTCGGTTGGGGATAATGCCAAACGGATTGCCCTGGCCATCCAGCAATCCTTGGAACGCTGCGATATCGTCATCACCACCGGTGGGCTTGGGGCCTACCGTAGACGACCCCACTCGCGAAGCAGTTGCCCTGGCGATGGGCGTAGAGACCGAGTATCGCCCAGACTTATGGGAACAGATCCAATCGCGCTTCAAGCGTTTTGGCCGCCAGCCTACCGAGAACAACCGCCGCCAGGCTTTTGTTCCTCAGGGAGCAATTGCAGTCGAAAATCCGGTGGGTACCGCGCCGATTTTCATCGTCGAGTCCGGCAACCGGTGGTGATCTCGCTCCCCGGTGTTCCCCGCGAAATGGAATACCTGCTCCAACACGCCATCCTGCCTTACCTGCAAGAACATTATCACATTCAGGGCATCATTAAAGCGCGGGTGCTGCACACCGCCGGCACCGGCGAATCCCAGATCGATGAACTGGTCGGCGATCTGGAAGAGCTGGGCAACCCCACCGTTGGTCTGGCGGCTCACTCTGGCCAGGTAGACGTGCGCATTACCGCCAAGGCAGATAGCCCTGAAGCTGCCGACGAGTTGATCAAGCCGGTTGAAAAAATCATCCGTGACCGCCTGGGGAACTGGATTTATGGCGCCGACCAAGAGATCCCTGGAAGGGATCGCCCTCAAGGCTGTGGAACGCAATGGCTGGACGCTGACCGTGCTTGAAGCAGGCCTGGGCGGTGAATTGATCCGCCGTCTGGCTGCAGTGCCGGGACCATTCCTGGGTGGTCAGGTGCTTACTGCGCTGCCAACCCCATCAGAGCTGTTCAGTTTGACCGAAGAATACCGCAGCGCGCATAATGCCGATGTGGGCTTGGGTGTTGCCGTACATCCGGCTGGAGAAAAACAGGATGTCTATTTCACGCTCATCACCCCCGAATTCAACCCAGCAGTTTATGCGTCCATACGGCGGCCCTCCAGAATATGCCCCCATCTGGGCATTGCATCATGGACTGGACGTGATCCGAAAACTATGACACCCACCAACCTCCCGCCGGGTGAAACGCTGCGGGAGGTTCTTCTAATACCCATGGAATGATGAATATGAAATCCGAACAATTACAAGAAGCAGATTTATTGCTGACCAATGCTGTTGTGCTTACCATGGATGATCAATTGACCCTCTATGAGCCGGGGGCAGTTGCCGTCCGTGGCGACCAGATCATTGCGGTGGGCCGGGAAGCGGATCTGCTTGCCACAATCCAGGCGTCCCAGGTTCATAACTGCGGAGGCAAAGTACTGATGCCGGGGATGGTGAATGCCCACACTCATGTGCCCATGACCTTGCTGCGCGGCCTGGCAGACGATCTGCGTCTCGATGTCTGGCTGATGGGCTATATGATGCCTGTGGAACGCCAATTTGTCTCGCCGGATTTTGTCCGATTGGGTACCCAATTGGCCTGTGCAGAATTGATCCGTTCCGGTGTCACTTGTTTTGCAGATATGTACTACTTCGAGGAACACGTTGCCCGCGCCACTGCCGAGGCCGGGATGCCGCGCCGTATGTTCACAAACGGTGCTCAAGTTCCCCGCACCGGATGCCCAGGATTATGAAGAATCGCTCGAACGCACCCGCCATTACCTCCAGGAATGGAAAGATCATCCTCTGATCATCCCCTCCATCGCCCCACATGCTGTCTATACCTGCACCCAGGAAATCCTCCAAAGAGCGGCAGCCCTGGCAGTGGAGTTTGATGTACCCCTGCACACCCATATTGCCGAGACCGCCCTGGAAGTTGAAAATAATCGCAATGAATTTGACATGCCAGTGGTGCCATATCTAAAAAAACAAAACCTGTTTGATGCCAAAGTGCTGGCAGCCCACTGTGTCCATATTGATGAGGGTGAGATCCGCACGCTGCAGCATCACCATGCCGGTGTAGCCCACAATCCTTCCTCAAATCTGAAATTGGCCTCGGGATTCGCACCAGTGCAAAAGATGCTCGAAGCCGGCCTAAACGTAGGCATCGGCACCGATGGGCCAGCCTCAAACAATGACCTGGATATGTTTGAGGAGATGCGCCTGACGGCTTTCCTTGCCAAAGGCATAACCGGCGATCCTACTGCCTTGCCGGCGCCTCTGGCCCTTTCCATGGCTACCCGGCTGGGCGCCAGAGCTTTGCACATCGGTCACCTGACAGGCACGCTAGAACCCGGTAAGCGCGCCGACCTGATCCTGGTAGATATCGCGCCGCTGCATAATGCTCCCCGTTTCCGTCGCGACGGTGGTGGGTTATACGCCCAACTGGTATATGCCGGGCATGCTACCGATGTCACCGATGTGATGGTCAACGGTCAATGGTTGATGCGCGACCGCCAGTTGCTGACCTTAAACGAGAATGAGCTGCTCGCCCAGGCAGGAGATTACGCTCGGCGGATCGATCAATTCTTGATCGAGCGGGAACAATCCGTGCTTTCCAAGCTCATTGCCATTGGCGGAGCCACCGAAGGCGAGAGTTATGAGGTCCAGGCAAAAGTACCCCTTGAAAACCCAGCACCTATCCTGCTCGCCCTGGAGCAAAACGACCTCGAAATCCTGCATACCCGCCACTACCACGAGTATGACACCTATTTCTTTTTTACCGATCCGGAGCAAGGCTTCCTCCGCTACCGTGAAGACGAATATATCGACAACCAGGATGAAATCAATCACATCCGTTACCGCTTGACCCTGCTTGGTCCTGCCCGTGAATACAGCTTTCCGACCTCCGTCCTGCTTTCACGCAGCCGCTTTATCGCACCAGCCACCCACAGTCTGCGTTTTTACCGCGAATATTTCAAACCGAGCGGGGAAATGATCGTGGATAAACACCGCCTGCGTTGGCGGGTTTTGTTCCGCGGCACAGAGTTTTACATCAACCTTGACCGGCTGGACACTCCTCCTTTGGGATATTTCCTGGAAGTTAAGAGCCGCACCTGGAGCCGCCGCGATGCAGAGCACAAATCCAATCTGGCCCGTGACCTGATCCAATTCCTGGGTGCTTCGCCTGATACCATTATCTCTCAGGATTACCTGGAAATCATTAAACTTCATTAACCCCCAACCATGGATGTTTCCCCGAAAAAACAAGCACCGGCAATTTCATACCAGGCCCCACCCGCGAAGATCAATTTCCAAACCGGGCAGGTAGCTACCATCACCAGCACCCATTTCCTGCATGATGTTTACTCGGCCTTCCTGGCACCGGTCTTACCGCTGCTGATTGAAAAATTATCCCTCTCCTATACGCAGGCCGGGTCGCTTACCGCTTTTATGCAGTTCCCATCTCTGCTAAATCCGCTGATCGGCTACCTGGACGATAAGATCAACTTGCGTTTGTTGGTCATTTTTGCCCCCGCAATCACCGCCACCACGATGAGTTGCCTGGGTCTGGCGCCTAACTACGCATCCCTCGTCGTCCTCCTTCTGGTCACCGGGCTCAGTGTTGCTGCCTTCCACGCACCATCACCTTCCATGGTTGTCAGTGTATCCGGCAAGAAAACCGGCATGGGAATGAGCTTTTACATGGCTGCCGGTGAATTAGGTCGAACCCTGGGACCGCTGCTGGCTGCTTGGGCGGTGACCATGTTCACCCTGGAAGGCATCTGGCGGCTGGCAACCCTGGGCTGGCTGGCATCTATCATCATGTACGGTCGCTTTCGCAAGCTCACCATGCATATCCAAAAGCAGTCCGGCTTTCGCGAGATGTTTCCGGCTGCCACCAGGTTATTCATCCCGTTACTGTTGATCGTCTTTGCACGTACTTTTCTGGTAACCGGAGTTGGAGTCTACCTTCCCACTTTGATCAAGAGTGAGGGCGCCACCCTCTGGGCTGCCAGCCGCTCCCTGGCCATCTACCAGTTGGCTGGGGTGATCGGAGCTTTAGCCGGGGGCACACTTAGCGACCGCCTGGGTAGAAAGACGGTTTTATTCGTTGCAGCCCTGTTCTCTCCCTTCCTGGTCATCGGTTTTCTAAATACCTCCGCTTGGCTTCAAACTGTATGCCTGGTATTGGCTGGTTTTCATAGCCTTTCAGCTCAACCGGTAATGCTTGCACTGGTACAGGATCACCTGCCCAACCATCGCTCAGTAGCCAATGGTTTTTTCATGGCATTCAGTTTCTTGTTCCAATCAACAGCCTCCCTATTGATCGGCGTAATGAGTGACAGTATTGGTTTACACCAGGCATTCCTGTACATGTCACTGATCAGTTTGATTTCTGTACCATTAATATTCCTGCTTCCCCATCCCTTAGTTTCCACCCATTCTGATTGACCTTAACTATGACTTCACACCTCGAATTCGCCATCCAGTTGGCCCGCCAAGCAGGTGCGTCTCTGTTAGATGCCTTCAAATTATCTGGCACTACCGCCTCGTTTAAAGCGGATCGCTCATTAGTCACCCATGCAGATGTCGCCGTGGATCATCTCATCACGTCAGCCATTCAGAAACAATACCCCGGAGAAGCAATCCTCAGCGAAGAGCTGCACAACGACCCTGCCTGAAGTCACTCCGGCAGTCTGGATCGTTGACCCCCTGGATGGCACAACCAACTTCAGCCTCGGGCTGCATGTTTGGGGCGTTCTGATCACCCGACTGCAGGCAAGCCAACCTGAAATGACCGTCCATTATTTTCCATTACTCGACGAGCTGTATGCCGCCCAACACGGTCAAGGCGCCTGGCTGAATGGCAATCCGATCCATACCCGTCCCCCAGACCCTGACCGACCTTACGGTTTCTTTGCCTGCTGTTCGCGTACCCACCGTCGTTATCAAATTTCAATCCCCTACAAACCGCGCATCCTGGGTTCAGCTGCCTATACCTTCTGCATGCTCGCCCGAGGCACCGCCTTGATCGGGCTAGAAGTCACCCCAAAGATCTGGGATATTGCAGGAGCATGGCTGCTGATCCAAGAAGCTGGAGGATGTATCCAACCGCTGGAGGGATCTGCTCCTTTTCCCATTGGTGCAGAGATCGCATATAACCAGGCTAATTTCCCTACTCTCGGAACAGCCACCCCAGAGTTAATGGAATTCGCGCGGACGAAAATATCCCCTAAGCACAGAATAGATTGACTTTTTTCCATCGAATTTTGAAGATGTGTTAAAATCTACAGGAAGACTTGAAGCTTATTGGGACTAAGCTGATCATCAAGACCAGAGGAGTAGATGCAAATGGAATATCGTTATCTGGGTAAATCTGGGTTGCAAGTTTCCGCACGGTGATTACCGGTGCCTCGCGTGCCAGCCAGGTCGTTGAAAATATGAAGGCACTGGAATGCGCCGAAAAACTATCCCCTGCGGTGATGGAACGCATCGAGGGTGTGTTGAGCAATAAACCTGAACCCGAATCAGATTACCGTTAATACCATCATTACTAACATTTTTTCTTAAAGCTGGCTATAATTAACAATCCCAGGCTGTTGTCACCCTTGACCAGGTGTAAACGGCCAGATTGTACTCAAAACATCTGCGTGATAATGCTCGCAACGCAGTGAAGGAGGATAACCCTGGAAACTCAGCGGATCACATCGGCCGATGAACCTGTCGCAGACAAGCGGCATGCCGAGCATTTACAGCCAGGCATCACACTGGCAAATCGTTACCTGATCCAGGGTATTGTCGGCATTGGGGGAATGGGCGCCGTGTACTCGGCACGCGACCTCCATTTCCCAAATGTTTTCAAACGGGTCGCAGTTAAAGAAATGGTCAATCTGGTCCGCGACCCGACCATCCATGATACGATCGTACACAATTTCGAACGCGAAGCCAATATCCTGGCCACCCTCGATCACCCCTCGATCCCGCGCATCTATGATTATTTCTCACACGAACAGCGTTCATACCTGATCCTGGAATTCATCGATGGCAAAGATTTAGAGGCTTTTCTGAATGAATCAGAAGGCTTCCTGCCCGAAGCGCAGGTGGTCAGTTGGGCATTGGAGCTTTGCGATGTTTTGAACTACCTGCACAACATTCGACCACAGCCCGTGATCTTCCGTGACATGAAACCATCCAATATCATGCTCAATACTCACGGACACATCATGCTGGTCGATTTTGGCATCGCCAGGACCTTTCAAACCGGCCAAAAAGGCACCATGATTGGCACCGAGGGATACTCACCCCCTGAACAATACAAGGGTGAAGCCACCCCCCTGGCAGATATTTACTCGTTAGGAGCAACCCTTCACCACTTGCTGACCCAACGTGATCCCCGACTGGAGCCCCCATTCTCCTTCGGTGAAAGAATGATCCGCTCCATCAACCCCGCGGTCTCCGTTGAGATGGAATCGGTCGTGTATACCGCGCTGCAATACAATCCCACCGAACGCTTCCCTTCGGCCAAAAAAATGCAGGAAGCCCTTCTTAGCAGTGCCAAGAAGACCGGGTTACTCAACGAGCTTCCCTCAAACTCAGCCACCATAAAATCTGATTCTGCTGGGGCAGCAAAAGCTCTGTGGAAATTCGAATGCGAAGATGAGATCCGCGGCAGCCCTCTTTGCCATGATGGCATCCTCTATATTGGCTCGTATGATAATAACCTGTACGCCTTGCAAGCGACCACTGGCGAGTTCGTCTGGAAATATGCCACCGATGGTGGGGTTGTCAGTCGACCAGCGACCTATGAGGGCAATATATTTGTTGGCTCCGAGGATAAGCGACTCCATTGTGTCTCAGCCCGTTCCGGGAAAGTGGTTTGGACGTATCAAACCAACGGCCCAATTCGTTCCTCCCCGATTGTCTCCGATGGTCACATCTTTATTGGCTCAGATGATTCCTTCTTACATGTGGTAAATGCCCTCAGCGGCCGCCGAGCATGGCGGGTTGACGCTGGCGCTCCAGTGCGGTCGACACCCTGTATTCACATTGACAATGTCTTTTTTGGAAATGAGGTTGGTGATCTGTTCTGTGTTAACCTGGGTGGAAATACCCGTTGGCGTTTCAAAGCGAAGCGAGCGATTACATCATCTCCCGTTTATTCCGACGGGGTGGTTTTTGCCGGTTCAGTGGATACCATGCTCTACGCCCTGGATGCCAAAACCGGATATACCCTGTGGCGGTTTCGCATGGCTAGGGCTACAATATCTACACCTTGTATCTTCGAGAACTACATCTTTACCGGTTCAGTGGACAACAACCTTTACTGCATTGAAATTCATTCTGCCAAAGAAGTGTGGAGTTTCTCTACTGATAACCAGGTAACCGGTTCACCTATACTCTACAAAGACTCGCTCATCTGTGGTTCCGTGGATGGCTCAATCTATTGTTTAGAGTATCGTACAGGCCGTCTCCGCTGGAGGTTTCCAACCAGGGGAGCGATTACGGGAACCGCTGTGATCGCCAATGATACCCTTTACTTTGGTTCTACAGATCATTTTGTTTATGCCATTGTCATTTGACCAGTTCGTTGCTGCCCGGAGGTTTCCCTTGATCAGCCGCTTAAAAGAATTACTCAACAAAAAACCGTCGGAAAAAATTCTGCCCTCCACTGAAATAGAAACTGCACCCCTGCAGAATAGTCTCGTCGATACCGACAAACTGCCCTCCACTCATAAACCCGAATTGCCCATTGAAACACAGCAATTAGACTTGCCTCAATTTATTATTGGATGTGGTCATTCAGTCGGAAAACAACGCGATCACAATGAAGATGCTTTATTCACTCTCACCACCAACCTGATTGCAGAAGATTCTCAAATTCCGTTTGGACTGTACATCATTGCCGATGGCATGGGTGGACATCAGCATGGAGAAATTGCCAGCAGCGTGGCTGTCCACACACTGGCAACTGTGGTGGTGCACAAAATCTATCTTTCCTATATGGGATTGTCCGACAGTCAAAATGATGAATCCGTCCAGGAAATTCTTCAAGAGGGCGTACACCAAGCCCACCGTGATATTGTTGCCAAAGCGCAAGGAGGTGGCACTACCCTCACTGCAGCTCTGTTGATGGGTGACAAAATGACCATCGCCCATGTTGGGGATAGCCGTGCCTATATCATATTTTCGGATGGAATCCGTGAGAACACTCACCCAGGACCATAGCCTGGTGAAACGTCTCGAAGAATTAGGCCAGATTACCGCGGATGAAGCACTCGTTCACCCGCAGCGAAATGTGCTGTATCGCGCCCTCGGTCAAGGCGAGCCCTTTCACCCTGATATTGCTACGTTTCCATTGCCCCGTTCTTGTCACCTCTTGATCTGTTCTGACGGCTTGTGGGGTGTAATATCTGAAAAACAGCTGCTTCACCTGATCAATACAGCCGCAAATCCACAACAAGCCTGCCAGTCCCTGACAGATGCCGCCAACAACGCCGGAGGACCCGACAACATATCAGTCATTTTGGTTCGCCTTCCTGACTAAAACACATGGCTAAAGAAACGCTTTACGAGCGCCTGGGGTTGCCCCGGGATGCATCACCAGAAGAGATACAAAAGGCTTATCGCGATATAGCCCGGCGATTGCACCCTGATTTGCATATAAAGCCCGGTGTAACTGATCGATTCATGAGCGTTCAAGAAGCGTATGAGATTCTCAGCGACCCAACCCGAAAACCCGAGTATGATAATTCGCTGCCGTCGATAGTAAAACAACCTTATCCGGTAACGATATCCACAAGCTACAGCCGCAGAACCTTGACCCACTCCTTTGAGCCGCAGCTGATATATGCACTGGTAGATCTGAATATCCGCAATGAAGCGATCAGCGAAAACCGCCCCCAACTCAACCTCTGTCTGGTGATAGATTGCTCAACCTCGATGCAAGGTGTTCGGCTGGACACTGCGAAAGAGACCGCTATAGAGTTGGTCCGCCAATTGCAGCCCACTGATATTCTATCGATCGTACGATTCAGCGACCGGGCTGAAATCTTACTGCCTGCTAATAATCTAATCAACCAACGCAACCTTGAATTACAAGTGCAAATGCTGCGCGCCGGCGGCGGAACCGAGATATACCAGGGGCTCAATCTAGGCATGCACGAAATTCGTCGCTTCCGACATGCCAATCGCATAAATCACCTCATCCTGATTACCGATGGACGCACTTACGGTGACGAAGAACTCAGCCTCCAGTTAGCAGAACAAGCCGCTTCTCTTCAGGTTGGGATCAGCTCTTTTGGGATAGGTGGTTCCTGGAATGACACCTTCTTAGACACTCTCACCGCCAAGACCGGCGGTAGTAGTATGTTCATCTCCAATCCGCAGGAAATTCGCCATTTCTTGCTTGAGAAAGCCATGGGCCTGGGCGATATCTATGCGAATCAGGTGACCTATAATTTCGAGACATCCGGTAATGTGGATTTATCATATGCCTTCCGCATATATCCTGATGCGACATTATTAACCAACACTCCACCCGTGATCTTAGGCTCAGTTCCCCGCAAGAACAGATTAACTTTTCTGCTAGAATTCCATGTAAATACAGTTCCACAGGGAGCACCTCAGATCATCCTCGCAGAGGGCCGCCTTTCTTACCAGACCCCAGGCGAGCCGGACACGTCAACATTTATTCAACGGCTTGGATTACAGCGACCAATCGGTCCGGTAATGGACACCTCTCCTCCCCCCTGGTGATCGTACAGGCAATGTCTTATCTCACCTTATACCGTATGCAAGAAAAGGCACGTGCCGACATGGCACGCGGTGATATCCAGGCTGCCAGCCGCCGCTTACAAAACCTGGCTACCCACTTGTTAGCCCAAGGCCAGCGCGATCTGGCTCGCCAGGTATTAAACGAAATCAATCACATCCACCAGCACCATTCCTTCAGCACAGATGGCGAAAAACAGATAAAATATGGTACCCGGTCTCTCATACTACCTTCAGCAAGGGATGAAAAAGAACATGATTGAATGCCCAAATTGCCACAACAAGGAACTACCGGGAGCTTTATTCTGCCGGGAATGCGGCACCCAACTGGTAGATATCCCTGGAAAAACAACCCAAACCATGCCGGATGATCTGCTCAATTCATTCGCCGGGATCCAAACGGAGCCGATAGAATTCACCGCGCCACCACCGCCTACGGATGTGGCTGTCGCTTTATATGTGATGGGCACGGGTGAAATCCTACCCCTGGAAGGGCGCTCTGAATTCACCCTGGGTCGCTCTGCCGAGGGACAACCTGTGCTGCCTGACATCGACCTGGCTCCCTATCACGCTTATGAGAGCGGAGTGTCACGTTTACATGCCTCAATTACCATTGGTAACCAGCAATCTCTGGCAACTGACTTAGGCTCTGCCAATGGCACCCGCCTCAATGGTCTTAAAATTCCTCCCCACAAGCCAATCCCGGTGAAACATGGCGATATTCTTACCCTGGGTAGATTAAAGATCCAGCTATTAATCCGCCGCTAGATGAGGGCAGAATGAACTGAGGTTGAGATGTCTTATACCATTATCTTACATCCCGTGGGTGAGGAACCGGTTGTGGGGGAAATTGAAATCCTTCCTAACCCAAAAGATATGATGGTGATAATCAATAATCCCCGCCGAATTGATGGCAAAGAGTTGCATTATCTGGCAGACAATGTGATCACTGTCATCTGGCCATTTTCACGCATCAATTTCATCGAGCTCATGCCATCCAAAGAAGAAGAGGATATTATTGGCTTCGTCCGCGAATAAGAACATGTCCTCTGATAACCATTTCAAGAATTATCGCATCCTGGTGGTGGATGATGAGCAGCGCATGGCACGCTTCATCCGTCTCAACCTTGAGCATGATGGATTTCGGGTTACCGAGGCCTATGATGGCACCCAGGCGATGGACCGGCTGCGCACAAGCATGCCAGACCTGATCTTATTAGATGTGATGCTGCCGGATTTCGACGGCTTTGAAGTCCTCAAGATGGTGCGCTCGACAAGCCCTGTGCCGGTTATCATGGTCACTGCAAAAAGCGAAGAAGACGAGCGTATTCGCGGCTTGGAATTAGGCGCTGACGATTACGTAACCAAACCTTTCAGCCCGCGCGAATTGGTCAGCCGGGTCCGCGCCGTACTGCGCCGCACTGAAATGAGCAGCGAAAGCACCCATGGGCTGATTGAAGTAGACCAACATCTGAAATTGGATTTCGACCGTCACGAAGTCTGGTTGGATGGCAGGCTGGTCAACCTACGCCCAACGGAGTATCGCCTGTTGTATTACCTGGTACAAAATGCTGGCTGGGTGGTCTCGCATGATCAAATCTTGACCAATGTATGGGGATATGAATACCGTGATCAACCGCATTACGTAAGGTTGTACATCAATTACTTACGCCAAAAATTGGAAAATGACCCGGCCAATCCCAAATATATCCTCACCGAACGCGGCTTAGGATATCGGTTTGTTGATTTCCGCCGGGAAACCCTAACCGCCCCCGGTCATTCTGATCTATAAGAAACCAGGGTCTAAAACGAATCAACACTCCCAAAAGGTTGCATGATGACGAATAAACATCGCATATTACTGGTTGACGATCACGAAGTGGTTCGCTTGGGCTTGAAAGCGCTCCTGGAACGGCACCCTAATTTTGAGGTTATCGCCGAAGCAAGTACAGCTCGTGAAGCCGTGGAACGAGTTGCGGCTTTTACCCCGGATGTGGTTGTGATGGATATCCGCCTACCTGGAGGTTCTGGCATCGAAGCCTGCCAGGAGATTGCCGATAAATATCCCGACACAAAAGTGATCATGCTTACTTCTTACGCCGAAGATGAGATGCTTTTTTCCGCGATTCGCGCCGGCGCATCGGGATACGTGCTCAAACAGATCGGAGGGGAAGATCTGGTGCACGCCATTGAAGCCGTAGGCCGCGGCGAAGCGCTGCTTGATCCAGCAGTCACACAGCGAATTTTCCAGGAAGTGCGCAAGGCGGCGCGTGAGGAAGAAGCTTCCGCATTCTCAGCCCTTACCCAACAGGAACGGCATGTGCTTTTATTGGTTTCTGAAGGGAAAACCAACCGTGAAATCGCCAAGGCTTTGTTTTTAGGAGAAGGAACAGTGCGCAATTACGTCAGCAGCATCCTCTCCAAGCTGGGAGTCAGCAACCGCGCCGAAGCAGCCGCTTATGCAGTCGAGCACAACCTGAGAGATTATTTATAGCTTATATAGTGGTTGGCTGCCGTTATCGGATATTTCGGATTCTTCTTGGCGGTGTATTGTTTTATACGCCAACCCCCACAACCAATCCTGTAAGTACAACTCTATTTCTTCTAATAATTCCAGCTTGGTGGATAAATTTTCCAGGATCTCCCGGCTATCTTGCCAGACCTGCAGACATGCAGTTTGAACATCTGCCAAATTAACCCCTTGCTGCCGCATAACATCTAACAGCTGCCCGGCTGTCCAGCGTTGTACCGAGTTCGGGAGTTTCTCCCTCACTCGCCACACCATAACTCATCAATACGCGGCTGAATTGGGTGAACACCTGGTGCAGATCATCTCCCACCTGTGTTTTTCGCTGGTCTGTCTCGTCAAGGATCTCACGCAAAGAGTCCAAATTTTTCGGACCAGCCAACACCAATCCTTCCACCAAATCCTGGATCGGGTTGATACAGCCTTCTTCCAGGCAGCGGGTCAATATATCACCCGCTTGCAGGCGCATATACACTCTTTCAACAAATGAATATACCGAATCTTGCGGGTGATCATTCATGGTAAACCCCCGACCGGCACTCATCACACGGACACAGCGCTCGTAGGTAATCCCAGTTATATATTCCAAAATGGTGCCCGTCTTCCCATTCGATCGTGATCCCATACGCGCCTACGGCTTCTACCTGCCGAATGTGGGTCTTCGGGCTATCTTCCGGCGGCATAAAGAACACTTCCATTGGGGGCGCGCCGCCCATCTTATCATGCCCGCCGCGGCATTCCGCACAAGGACAACCAAAACGCAGCAAGGAAAAACTATACAGACTGGTATGACCATCATTCCAGGTGACGCTCATTTCTGCGTTCTGTCGATTGGCAGTGATCCCCGTTGGACGAAGACTACTCATATTTCACCTTTCGAGGATAACTATATACCGAAATGAGTAAACGCGCAAATCCAGGCTTATGGATTCTGCACTACCACTAAGTAATCAGCTACCGCCCAACCTTGTACATTGGGATCGTAAGGGGCTTGGAGAAACCACCATGAAAATCCATCTGCCTCTTGTGGGCCATCCACTACCTCAAACTCCTCCCCATCGATGGCTAAGAAACGAACGGTTCCTGCTAATCCTGGATCGGCGCGCAAACGCAGCCCGTCACCACCCGTACCTGTGACCTGCACATAAGCCCCAACCGCAAGAGCGCCACCGGTAGGGGATTCTGGGTTTGCTGATGTTGGGGCCGGGGAGGGGGTCGCTGATGCCAGGGGTGCCGGTGGGGTAGCGCTGGGGGCAGCGATCACGTACAACATAGCTGTGCTGGAGGCTCCCCCTGGTTGCTCATTGCGCGCGCTGAATAGGAAAGCGAGCAGTACAGCCAGGAGGCATGCTGTGACCAAAATGCCTCCGATCAAAACCTTCCAGGTAAAAAAACCGCGTATGCGTTCCATATGATTATATTGGCAGCAAGAAAAATGCCAATCCCAGGATGATATAAATACCCAGCAGCTCTGCCCCCTCCAGCCAATGTGATTCGCCATCCGCAGACACCACTGCCGCGATTAACACCCCCGCAATCAAGGCCAACAACTCAAATTGATTGAAGACCAGAGTCAGACGCTGGCCCATCAACAGGCTGATAAACACCAGCACCGGCGCCACGAACAGCGCAATCTGAAGGCTGGATGCCACCGCAATTTCCACACTCAATGTCATTTTATTCTTCATCGCCACCTGCACTGCCACCAGGTGTTCCGCTACGTTGCCGATAATGGGAATGAAAATGATCCCAATAAAGAACTCAGAGATCCCCAGGGCTTTGACCACCGGATCCACCGCACCCACCAGCACTTCCGACATATACGCGACACCTACCGTGGACAGGGCTAAGATCACTATTGCCACGCGCAGCGGCCAGGCTTTGTGCGGCAAGGCTTCCTCGGGATGTTCGGGAGTCAGTGGGGTTTTCGTCGTCTTGTAACTGAAGATCAATCCCAGCACATACAGGATCATCATCACACCCGCAACCCCCAGGCTGAGCGTTTCCACCTTGTCATCAGGTGGCTCGACATGACCGATATAATGGCTGAGCAGGGAGGGAATAAGCAGGATCACCACGGATAATAATAACAATACCGCATTGTTGCTGGCTTGCCGGCGGTCAAAGGATTGATGACCATGCCGCAGCCCGCCTAACAGCATCGACATGCCCAATACCAGGAGCAGGTTCCCCAGAATTGAACCCGTAATCGATGCCTTCACCAGTTCCAACAAGCCCTCTCGGATGGCCACAATGGTGATGATCAGCTCAGCTGCATTCCCCAGCGTAGCATTCAACAACCCCCCCAGGCGTGGACCGGTATAATGCGCCAGAGACTCGGTCGCTTGCCCGATGTATCCGGCTAAGGGAATAATGGCAATTGCCGACAGCGCAAAAACAACCATTGGCGGCCAATGCGCAAGCTCAGCCAGGATCACCACCGGGAATGCCAGCAATAAAAACGCCATTGGGTTATCTTTAATATATCGAGTTACACGTACCATCCTAATGCCTCCTGCAATCAAGATCCCTACCAGGGTCATCCAAAAACAGCCGCCGGGGTGGTTCTTCTGGTACCAGCACCCGTAACGCCTTTGGAAGCACGGAAATCTCAATCGATCGTCGATCATATTCTACCGGCTCTGCATCCACCTGCAGATAAAGCGGCATATCTGATTCCAGCTCTAGATGGTGAAATGGTATCCGCTGTACTGAGTGCGACTCTAAATGCCGCCCTGCAATCACATCCCAGGCCCGTTGTATGGCATCTCCCAGGGTATCACCCTCCAACAGCCATAAATCAATTACACCATCATCCAACAGCGCATCGGGAGATAACCTGGCCAACCCACCGGCATAAAGAGAAATATTGCTCATGATTGCTACCAGGTAGTGCCCTTCCACCATCTTGCCATCAGCTCTGACTTTTAGGTTAATCCCCCGCCAATATTGGGCATGCCAGACTGACGAGGCAGCGTAAGCTGCAACGGCAAAATGCTTCTCCCAGCGCTGCCGCGGCTCAATCCTATGAATCACAAAAGCATCCAGCCCAATCCCAGACCAACACAGGAATGGCTTTCCACCGGAGTAGCCTAAATCGACCTCCCGAACGTTACCCTGCCCCAACCGATGTGCGCTTTCTTCGAGTGCCATCAAGCGGGTCCAGGTTAATCCCGGCAAACCCAGCTCCTGAGCAAATACATTGGAAGTACCCCCCGGCAGCACACCCAGCGCCGTCGGGCTGCCCATCAACCCGCGCACTGCCAGGTTTACCGAACCATCTCCTCCCACGACAAATAGTCCATCTCTCCCTTGCTCAGCCGCCTGCCGCGCAAGGCTGGTTACATGGTCGCCATTTTCAGTCTGATATAGATTGATCTCCCAACCATAATCACGCAGCACATTCGCTGCCCGTTCAGCCAGCATTCCAGAGGGAAATCGTCCTGCAGAAGGATTGTATATCAGATCGCCACGCCGCATTGGATGATTCTAATCGAATTATTTGTTTCTGGCATAGTTCCTGCAGATTAACGGGATGCTAAAAACGTGCTAAAATCAACCCAATATCCCTGTCAGCAAGGGTAGCCCTACCGAACTGCGAATCAGCACATGACTGAACCAACTTTGCTCAACGATCGTTATCAAATCGAAGGACGCCTGGGTAGCGGAGGCATGGCTGTGGTTTACCGCGCCCGTGACTTGATGCTGGAACGTACCGTTGCGGTTAAGATCCTGCGTGAAGACTACTCCAGTGATCCAGCATTTCGTGAGCGTTTCCATCAGGAAGCCAAGGCCGCTGCCAACCTCTCCCATCCCAGCATTGTCACGATCCATGATTTTGGCCTGGACGCGGGCAGATTATTTATTGTGATGGAATACGTCCCCGGTACTGACCTGAAGACTATTCTCCAAAGTCGAGGACATTTCACCGTCGATGAAGCTCTGCCTCTGATTATCCAGGCCGCTGCCGGTATTGGTTATGCCCATCGTGCCGGATTAGTGCACTGCGACGTCAAACCGCAAAACATGTTAGTCACACCTGACCAACGCCTCAAGGTGACTGACTTTGGCATCGCCCGTGCTCTGGCCTCCATCCATCCGGATGAGCAATCAACTGTTGTTTGGGGATCACCGCAGTACTTTGCCCCCGAGCAAGCTGCTGGTATGGCACCATCACCGGCTTCTGACGTATATTCACTGGGAGTGATCCTGTATGAAATGCTAACCGGCCGGCTGCCATTCCCTGGCACCAGCGCCATTGAGCTCTCTCGCCAACACCGCACAATGCACGCGCCATCCCCGCGGCAATTTAACCCCGCCATCCCTTCTGCCTTAGAACAAATTCTGCTCAAAGTGCTGAGTAAAGAGCCTTCTGCCCGTTATCGCACTGCCGATCAATTAGGTCGGGTGCTGATGACCTTCAACCGCACAACTACGGTGCCTCCCGTTCAGGAGATCATTCCACCCGCGTCCCAACCGCCCACAGATAAACCACAACCCGCCTCTCCGCGCAATGCCTGGCGGGCTGCAAGACTCTTTCGTCCCCGCTCTGTTTCCCCAGCACGGACTGCCCAGCCCACGCCGAAAACTGTCTCTCAATCCATGGCAACAATTGCAATTGATAACAACCCGTTGAATATTGATTGGGTCACCTGGGGATTGGCACTGCTTGCCCTCGTATGTGTGGGAGGTCAAATCCCCCTTTGGATCTGGGTGTATCTGCTATACAATCCCCCACTTCCATAAAATTCTAAGAGGATCATGCCCAATCATACTTTGATCGCCCCTTCTATCTTATCCGCCGATTTCACCCGCCTGGGACAGCAGATCCAGGCCTGTCAGGATGTCGGCGCTGATTGGATCCATGTAGATGTGATGGACGGTCATTTCGTCCCCAACCTGACCATGGGCCCATTTATCGTAAAGGCCTGCCGTGAGGTGACGGATCTACCCCTGGATGTTCATTTGATGGTGGAAGCGCCGGAACGGTTGTTGGCGGCCTTTGCGCAATCCGGCGCGACCAATCTGACCGTACATGTAGAAACATGCCCTAACCTGCACCGCACCCTGCAAATAATCCGTGAACTGGGCTGCAAACCCGGCGTCACGTTGAACCCCGGTACTCCAGCTTCACACCTGGACTCTGTGCTCCATCTGATCGACCTGGTTTTAGTGATGAGCGTTAACCCTGGCTATTCGGGACAATCCTTTTTACCCGAGGTGCTGCCGAAAGTAAGCCACCTGCGCCAACGATTGGCAGAGATCAACCCCGGTGCATGGCTGGAAATCGACGGGGGAATGAACGCCACCACCCTTCCACTGGCGCAGCAGGCAGGGGCGCAGGTTTTTGTGGCTTCTAGCGCCATTTTCAATCACCCCCATGGAATCGCGGCTGGGATTAAAGAACTCCGCGATTGTCTGCCAACTTGAATCAATCTGTATTAAACAAAAATCACGACTTGCGCCGTGATTTTCATCTGTCAAACAAAACGATCGAACTTATGCCGTTTTTACCATTGTGCGAATGCACTTGGCACACAGAACCTTACGAAGTTTCGAGCCATTCTCGTAGACAGTGACCGTCTGCAGATTGGGCCGGAACATCCGCCGGGTGCTTTTGTTTGACCAGGGGCGATTACGACCAAAGGTGGTCGTTTTACCGCAATGCGCGCATTTTGCCATACTCCACTACCTTTCCAGCATTCCAGCCCACTTGCTGATGCTGTCTACCCGATCTGGGCAAAAATTTTAATTGGACGTTTCTGGGTAATTCAAGCTATAATTACGTTTCATCCAGGTACGTCCATTACCTGGGTTAAGCGGGCCAATCTTACCACAATTTGGAATTGATTACAAGCCATCTTATGAGGTTAAACAATGAGCGATGAAAATAACCCCCTCGGTAGTACGCGAATTTCACCCCGCGCAATTGCCACCATCGCCTACCATGCTGCTTTACAATCATATGGCGTTGTTGGGCTTACTTCGAAAAATCTCGTTGAAGGACTGACCCAGGTGCTGGTCAAAGATCCCACCCATGGCATCGAAGTCACTTATGATGGGCAGAATATTATCATTGATATTTATGTGATCATTGAATACGGTACCCGCATCAAATCCGTGGCCTCCAGCGTCCGCAACACGGTTCAGTATAATGTTGAGAAAGCCCTGGGGATGCCTGTTGAGCAGGTGAATGTTCACGTCCAAGGCCTGCGCATCAGCGACCCGGATTAACCTTATCGGTGTTATAACACTGAGACCTTCTCAGGAGCTTCATGGAATGAGTTCAAAACCATCCACTATCCAATATACCAATCCGGTGCAAAAAATGCGCAAATATCCCATCGACGGTCAAATCTTCAAACCGATCATCGAGGCTGCACTCAATTGGCTGCGAACCAATCAACAAACTGTCAACGCGCTCAATGTTTTTCCTGTACCTGACGGTGACACCGGCACCAATATGGTTCTCACCATGCAGGCCGCTTATGATGAAATCGCTGAATTAGCAGAGCGTAATGTAGGTAAATTGGCTCATGCCATCGCCCATGGTGCCCTGATGGGCGCCCGCGGCAACTCTGGAGTGATCCTTTCTCAGCTTTGGCGTGGCTTTGCTCGCGCCCTCGACAACCTGGAAACACTGGATGGTGCCAGCCTGGTCAATGCCTTCCATCAAGGCCGGAATACTGCCTATAAAGGGGTGGTTCGCCCGGTGGAGGGGACGATCCTGACGGTTGCCAAGGATGTTGCTGCCGCTGCTGAACAAGCCCTGACTGAAACGAATGATCCCTACGATATCCTGGAAAAAATTGTCCCGGCTGCAGACCTATCGGTACAGCACACCCCCGAATTACTCTCGGTTCTGCGTGATGCCGGGGTGGTGGATGCTGGCGGAAAAGGCTTATTTTACCTGCTGGAGGGCATGTTGCGCTATATCAATGGATTGCCGCTTGACACTCCGCTGGCCACGGTGCAACCGCTGGCATCCATGAAGCTTCAAAATTCTATCGATGCGATCGAACCAGGTCAGGATTACGAGGTGGTGGTTGACTTTCGACCAACAGAAACCCTGGATCTGATCCGATTTTACGAGCGTTTAGATCAGATGGGCACCTCCATCCAACTTGGGGAAGGGGATGGTATGTATCGCATGCACATCCATGTACCTGCCGAGAAACTATATGAGCCCATCGAATACACAAAATCGCTTGGCACAGTCACCAAAGCAGCCATCGAGAATCTGATTGCTCAAATGGAAGACCTGGAGCGTGAACGCGACCTAAAAATAAAACTCGCCCCGGTCGAACCAGGACAGATTGCAACCATCGCCGTTGCACCAGGGCCGGGCATCGCCCGTGTCTTTGCCAGTTTGGGTGCCTCGGCAATTGTGGAAGGTGGGCAAACCATGAATCCCAGCACTCAGGAGATTCTCCATTCCTTCGAAAACCTGCCGACCGACCGAATATTCATCCTGCCAAACAACAAAAACATTATCCTGGCTGCCCAGGCGGCTGCCCAATTAACTGTTAAGAAAGTCACCATTATCCCCAGCAAGACCGTTCCCCAGGGTATGGCCGCCATGATGCGTTTGGTTCAGGATGGTGAGCCTGATAAAGTTGCCGCTGATATGACCGAGGCTTTGACCGATGTCGAGACTGGCGAGATCACCATCGCCACACGCAGTGTTGAAATGGATGGCGTTTCCGTTCAAGAGGGCCAATTTATCGCCTTGCTGAATAGCAAATTGGTGCTCTCCTGTTCCTCACTTAAGGATGTTGTTCTGGGATTCCTCGAACACGCTCACGCTGACCATTTTGAGCTGATCACCTTGTTCTATGGCGCGGAGATCAATCGCCGGGAAGTAGATGTCATTGCCGATGCCATCCGCAAGATCTACCCTGAACAAGAACTCGAGGTGCAGGACGGCGGCCAGCCACACTATCATTTCATTTTTGCCATTGAATAATAACCGGCCTGGACAATTTTCAGCCATGTCCGCTACGTGCATTCTCACCGATAGCACGGCCTGTTTCACCCGGGTGAGCTACTCCGGTCAAGAACATGTTTACCTGATCCCTTGCAGCTTACAGGCTGGCGATCACACCATCACCGACAGCAAGGATCTCAGCCTGCTAGGTCAATTCTCGATCGACGTCCAGACGCCGCCTCTAAGGGCTTTTGCTCCATCCATCGAATCATTCCAAAGCATCTATCATACCCTGGGACAGACCTACCAGAACATTATCGTAATTCTGATGTCTTCCCACCTCAGCCCGGCGGTAGAACATGCTTTACTTGCCGCCAAGGTGCCGAAAAGCCCAGCAGCCATACACATCATTGATTCCCAAACCAGTGCGGTAGGCTTAGGCTTTCTGGTTCATACCGCAGCGGAGGCTTCACAGCGTGGGATACCCCCAGCGGAGATCACCCGCCTGATCCGCGGCTTGACGCGCCATGTCTATGCCATTTTCTGTCTGCCTGACCTGTCTAACCTGGCTCGTGCTGGGCAATTAGATCCCGCCCAGGCAGTGATCGGTGAGATGTTGGGAGTGCTTCCCTTATTTATCATGGAAAATGGCAGCCTGGTGCACACCTACAAGATCCGCAGCCCTCGCCACATGGTCGACATCATGTTTGAGTTCATTGCAGAATTTGAGCACCTGCGCCACCTGGCTTTGCTGCAAAGCCTGCCATTTTTTGATCAGGAAAGCCGCAACATCCGCGAACGCATCCACCAAAACATTCGCGCCGTACCCTTTAGTGAGCATACCCTGCCGCTCTCCCTGGCAACCTTACTCGGCCCTCGAGCCATTGGCTTGATGGCAATTGAAAGCGGTTTGTGAGCAAGCTTGCCATGCGCGTCGCCGTGGTCACTGATAGCACCGCAGATATTCCCCGCGAACTGGCTGCTTCTCACCAGATATCCGTCATCCCTACCATTCTGGTGTTCAATGGTCAAAGCCTGGAAGATGGTCCCGGAATTTCGCGGGAGGATTTTTATCACCAGCTTCCCACGTTAAAAGATCTGCCAACCACAGCATCTCCCTCCACCGGCGTCTACCTGGAATTATATGAGCGTCTCTTGACCAATGGGTACGATCGTGTGGTTTCGATTCACCTGTCAAGCGCCCTGAGCGGTGTGTACAATGCAGCCGCGGCGGGTGCCCAAAGTTTTAAAGGTTATGTGCATCTTGTGGATAGTGAGCAGTTATCGATGGGACTCGGCTTCCAGGTTCTTGCAGCTGCGCAAGCTGCACGACAGGGCGCCCGCTTAGAAGGGGTGGTGGCTGCGGCAGATGAGATCCGGTCACGGATTCGGGTAATTGCCCTTTTAAATTCATTAGAATACGCCCGGCGCAGCGGGCGTATCTCCTGGGCCCAGGCCAGCGTCGGTCAGATTTTGCAGCTTAAACCCTTCATTACCCTCCGCAATGGTGTTCTCGCCCATCAGGGTGAAGCCCGTTCACGTCAGAAAGGCATCCAACGGTTATATAAATTCCTCGCAGACCTCGGACCCCTGGAAAGCCTGGCTATTTTGCATTCAACTCCTGAGACTGATGCCCAGGAAATGGCTATAAAATTCTCATCCCAGACCAGCCAGCCTCCAATGATCGTGCAGGTAACGCCGGTGATTGGGACTCATGCCGGTCCGAATGGGTTAGGCTTTGCAGCCGTTGTTCAATGATACAATAAGGCCCGATGAAACCTTCCCTGCTGAAACTTCATAAATTCCTCAAGCTCGAAATTGAGCGCAGCTACGATAACCGCGCGGTTGTGGGTGGTTTGGAAAAGATGCTTGAACCCTGGCAGGCCGAAGCCCAGGCGGATAACCTGCCTCCGGAACTTGTCCAGGCTGTGCTTTCCCGCCTGCGTGACTACGCCAATCTCAGCCCCCGCTCTCGGGCAGAAACATTAGAGGGATTATGGCGGCGCATCCAGCGTGACACTGCTGAAACGCTCCCTGCTTTGCCCGTCCGCACACCCGAGGCACCAGAGGCGGAGAAACCCCAGCCGCCCCAGCCAATCCGCAAGAAAAGCCCAGAGAAACACGAAGCTCCCCAGGCAGATGCCCCCATCCAGGCAACTCCCAGTCCTCCACCGGCTCGTCCATCCGTCCAATCCATCCCGCAACCCGCTGCACAACCGGCGGCACTATCCGCGCCGACAACTGTTCTCCCAGGCGTAGGGCCGCGCCACGCCCAAACCCTGACCCGCCTCGGGCTGCACTCTTTGGGCGATATGCTGTATAACTTTCCCCGCCGTTATGATGATTACACCCAGCTTAAACCGATCAACCGTTTGGCTTACGGTGAAGAGGTCACTGTCATTGCAACCACCGAAAGCGTTACCAACCGTACCTTACGTAGCGGTCGATTGCAAGTAGTTGAAGCAGTAGTAAGTGATGGCAGCGGCTCTTTGCGGGTTAGCTGGTGGAACCAGCCCTGGATTGGAAAACGGCTGCAGCAGGGAACGCCAATCGTGCTCTCAGGCAAGATTGACCAATACCTGGGTCGCTTAACCATGAACAATCCTGAGTGGGAGCCCATTGAACAGCAAAACCTGCATACCAACCGCATCGTTCCAGTTTACCCCCTGACCGCCAATATCACTCAACGTTGGCTGCGCCGTCTGATGTTCGATGTTGTCTCTTACTGGGCTCCAAGGGTAGCTGACCCTCTGCCATCCTCCTTGCGGCGTTCGGCAGAACTGGTAGACCTGGCAACAGCCTTACTCCAGGCACACTTTCCTGCTTCCCACCAGGATCTCAAATCTGCTCGCCACCGCCTCGCCTTTGATGAGATCTTCCTGCTTCAACTCGGTGTATTGCAGCAAAAACGGCTCTGGCAAAACCGCACTGCCCGTGCGTTCCAACCCCCAGAAGGTTGGATCGAGCAGCAGGTTGCCCGCCTGCCTTTCCCGCTTACTGGAGCACAGCTTCAAGCCATCGCGGACGTTCAGCAAGATCTTTCTTCAGGTCATCCCATGAATCGCCTGCTGCAAGGCGATGTTGGTTCTGGTAAAACTGTGATCGCTGCGCTTGCCATTGCGATCATAGCACTGGCTGGTTCTCAATCAGCCGTTATGGCGCCGACCAGCATTCTGGCTGAGCAGCATTATCGTAGCATGCTTCGCCTGCTGGCTGAATCAGATGCCAACAGTCAAGCTGAACCACCCATAAACCCTACCCAAATCCGCCTGCTAATTGGAGCCACTCCAGAATCCGAAAAAGAGCAGATCCGCCAGGGGTTGGCAGATGGCAGTATCAAGCTGGTCATCGGTACCCACGCCCTGATTGAAGACCCGGTCATTTTTTCAGATTTACAATTCATCGTGGTGGATGAACAGCATCGCTTCGGAGTGGAACAACGCGCCTTGCTCCGACAAAAAGGCGAGAACCCCCATTTGTTGGTCATGACTGCTACCCCCATCCCTCGCTCCCTGGCACTGACGGTCTATGGCGATCTGGATCTCTCGGTAATGGACGAGATGCCGCCCGGCCGGCAGCCAATCGAAACCAGTGTGCTTTATCCCCGCGAGCGAGAGCGCGCCTATGCCTTCGTTCGCAGCCAGCTCGATCAAGGCCGGCAGGCTTTCATCATTTACCCCCTGGTTGAAGAGACCGAGAACACGATTGCCCTGGCTGCCGTCGAGGAACATAACCGCTTACAGCAAGAGATTTTCCCCAACCACCGTCTCGGACTGCTCCACGGTCGTCTCAGACCAGATGAAAAAGAAGATGTGATGGCCCGTTTCCGGGATGGTGAATACCATATCCTGGTATCCACCTCAGTGGTAGAGGTTGGGGTCGATGTTCCCAATGCCACGGTGATGCTGATCGAAGGCGCCAATCGCTTTGGCCTGGCCCAACTGCACCAGTTCCGCGGCCGAGTTGGTCGCAGTACGGAACAATCATACTGTTTGCTGATCCCCGATACCCCTGATTCTGTTGAGAATGAGCGGCTGACTGCCATGGTAGAAACCACCGATGGATTTGTTCTCGCCGAGCTTGACCTGCAGCAGCGTGGCCCTGGTGATTTTTTGGGCACACGCCAGGCCGGTTTTGCCGAGTTGCGTCTCGCCAACCTGACCGATATTCACCTGATCGATAAAGCTCGCCGCCATGCGCTTCAGCTCTTCGAAATCGACCCGGATCTACAACAGCCAGAACATTCATTATTGTCTACCTCGCTGAAGCGCTTCTGGCAGCGCGGCGAAGGCGACATCAGTTAGTAAAATAATCCGACACTATGACCGTAAAAGCTGTCTTCCCTGGAACCTTTGATCCGATCCACTACGGGCACCTGGATATTGCCCGGCGCGCCGCTCGTTTGTTTGATGAGCTGATCGTCGCTGTGTATGACCGCCCACTCAAGTCATTAATCTTCTCCCCAGACGAGCGTATCGCTCTGGCACAGCAGGCAATCAAAGATGAGGCGAACATCTCGGTTGTTGGATATAGCGGCCTCACGGTCAGCTTCTGTAAAAAGATTAACGCCCAGGTGATTGTGCGCGGCTTGCGCGTATTCTCCGATTTTGAATATGAGTTCCGCATGGCACTTGCCAACCACCGGCTGGTTCCTGAAATCGAGGTGGTATCGTTGATCACCAGTGAGGAACATACTTTTCTTTCCTCTTCCACCGTGCGTGAGATTGCCTCTCTCGGTGGGGATGTCAGCAGCATGGTGCCTCCCCATGTCGAAGAGGTCTTACGCCGCCGTTTTCACGAGCTCGGAGAAGGGCAGCAGCTCGTTCCCACCACTTCCATGCGCGATTGACCAATTCCAGGCAATTGCTCAGGAAAACTCGAAAAAGCGCTTATGGGAGTTGACGTATATCCAATTTCGATGTAATCTTGTGCATGAATCTTGCAACGCATAGTACGCTAGCTCGCTGATCTCCAAACAGCAGCCTGAATTTGGCAAACCAGGCACAGCACTCCAAACCCGCGGAGGGAACTTATGGATATTTTACAAATGATTGACCGCTTGGAAGAACTGCTCAATGAGAGCCGTCCATTACCCTTCACCCACAATGTCATTGTGGATGAAGATCGGATGCTGGATTTGATCGATCAGATGCGCGTATCTATTCCGGAAGAAGTCAAAAAAGCCCAGCAGCTGCTGGCACAGCGCGATCGACTGCTTGCACAGGCACAAGAAGAAGCAAATCGCACCATTGCCATTGCGCGCGAAAAAAGTGACCAGTTGATCGAACGGGATCAAGTAGTTCAAACAGCCTTTACCCAGGCGGAACAGATCAAAGCTCAGGCTGAAAATGCAGCCCTCGGCATCCGCCAGGACGCTGATAATTATGTCATGGAAACATTACGCAATTTGGAGATGGAAATGGAACGCACCCTGAACCAGGTGCGCAACGGCATCCGGACTCTCCAAGAGAATAGTTCGAAGGAAGAATGAAGCCAGAATCATAAGAGCCGCCCTATGCTTACGCACAGGGCGGCTTTTCGTTCACTCCCCATCAACCCCTTCGCTGCCTCTCCTGCAAAGCGGCCACCCTACGCAGGAGAGGCAGAGAGGGCTTTGGACCAGCCGATCCCCTCCGAACTGGCCCTGCTGGTTTCTTCATGGGATGGGTATTACTACCCTAATTATATAACCCTGTGATCCCATTTTCGTCACATCTACCGTCACAGTAATTGAATTTTTAGTCACTTTCCAGTACAATAGGCCTGTTGAATCCTATGACCCGCCTGCATCTTACCCTCTTAGGTTCACCCGCGATCTTGGTTGATGGGGTGCCATTTAACAGCCGTGTCGATAAAGCGGTCGCTTTGGTCGCCTTGCTGGCACTCCAGGGCCCTACCCTGCATCGCGACTCCCTTATCGCTCATTTATGGACTGGCAGCGAAGCCTCCAAAACCCATGCTGCTTTCCGCACTGCGATCTGGCGCCTGAAAGAATCCATTCTCTCCCCCTGGCTGGAAATAGAGCGGGAATTCGTCACTCTCAACACCAATCACTCCCGTTGGATAGATATTGAAGAGTTCCAGGAAAACCTGGAAAAATCTAAGTCACATCCCCACAGCCCGGATATCGCCTGCCCGGCTTGTTTTCCTCTCCTCAACCGTACCGTCGAGCTGTACCGGGGTGATTTCATGGCTGGTTACTCGCCCCGCAATGCCGCTGGCTTTGATAACTGGCGCTCTGAATTCGGAAATATCCTGCGCTGCGAATACTTGAACACCTTGGAGCGGTTGGTCAAAGGGTACTATCAACATGCCCAGTATGGTCAGGCTTTGCAGGTCGCTCGCCGCTGGCTGGCCATCGACCCATACAACGAGCAAGCGCATAGTATGATGATCCGCAGCTACGCCAGCAGCAACCAAAGGGCGAATGCAATTGCCCATTATCGCGCTTTCAAACGCCTGGCGGAAAATAAATTAAATATTGCTCCATCAGGAGAAATCACCGCGCTTTACAATCACCTCCTCACCGGGAAAAGTCCACTACTTAGTACTCATCAGCCGCTCGAGCATCCAGCAATTATATTGCTGGATCTCCATAATATCCCCGAATTATGGGCCCGTCATGGGAGTGTCATCGAGCAGGTAATCGCTCGTTTCACCGGCATCATCAAAAGCAGCCTGCGGCGCTGCGGAGGCCGAATCATCAAACAATCTGGAGAGAGTTTCGCCGTCTATTTCGACCATGGACAGCCTTTGATGTGTGCCATTGAGATCCAGCGCCTGGTCAACGAAACCAGATGGGAACTACCCGATCAGCTATCCGTGCGCATGGTAATCACAAGCATCCAAAAAAACCAGACCAGTTATCCTGAGCACTCGCCAGAGCTATTAACCTGTCAGCAGCTGTTGCAATCCACCTCAGCTAATCAAATATTGATCACTGAACACGCGCTTGGAACATTGGAGTTTCCCGTCACCAGCCAGGTACGTGATCTGGGCAGCTATTTAATTCCCGGGTTGATCAACCCAATACAGGTTTATGAGCTGGTACATCCTCATCTACCTGTTGCTGATCATGCCGGACTCCAAAACCTGGTTCGCTCACCCAACAACTTGCCAATCCAATCAACTCGCTTTATTGGGCGAGAAAGTGAGTTAAAAACAATTGCCCACTTACTTGCCCAACCAGAATGCCGCCTGCTCACCCTGGTGGGACCCGGTGGTGTTGGCAAGACCCGCCTGGGAATTGAAGCGATCAGCCAGCTCCATGGCACTCAGCCTCATAGTATTTACTATGTACCCCTGGCTACCTATCGCAACCCCACTACGATCTATACCCCGATCGCCAATGCATTGAACTTATCATTCAATAATCCCGGAGACCAGACTGCCCAACTCATTGATCATCTCAAGCACAGGCGTATGCTGCTGCTACTGGATAATTTTGAACATTTACTCCCCGCCGCGCCTTTCCTGATCAATCTCTTGGAGGCCGTACCTGGTCTGCGTCTGATGCTCACCTCCCGTGAGCGGATCAATTTACAGGTAGAAACAATCTTCGAGGTTCACGGCTTGCCATTCCCCATTTATCCGGATGACCCCGATTTCGAACAATACAGCGCAGTACAACTGTTCATCCAAAATGCCAGGCGAGTTTCTCCCCGCTTCACCCTGCACCCGGAAGATAAAAAACCACTCATCCGCATCTGCAATCAGGTAGAAGGATTGCCCCTGGGAATCGAGCTATCCTCCGCCTGGGTGCGCGCCTACTCCTGCCAGGAGATTGCTGACTCGATTCAGAAGAATTTAGACTTTGTTCACACCATCAGTCCAGACATTCCTGAACGACACCGCAGTCTGCGCGCAGCTTTTGATCACTCCTGGAGCTTGTTATCCGAAGAGGCTCGCCGCACGATTGGCAAGCTTGCCGTTTTCCGCAATGGGTTCTCCCTGGATGCCGCCGAACATGTGGCTCACGCCGACCCCAACATGTTAGCCAGCTACGTGGATAAATCCATCCTGACCAAGCAATCCAATGAACGTTTCTTGATGCCAGAAACGCTCAGAGCCTATGTGATTGAGTTATTAAAATCTGATCCGCTAGAGTACGAAAATCTGCTGGATATTCACAGCGAGTATTTCTCCAATTACCTGACTGGCATGATGCCGAAATTTGCCAGTGAGCAGGGGAGCGCAGCGATCAAAAAAATCCATCTGGATGCTGATAATATCCGCGCTGCACTGAATTGGGCCATGGACCATCATCATTGGTCCGCAATCGCGCAATCCATCGATCCCATGATGTCCTACTTCGAATTACAGGGTCGTTTCAGAGAGGGACGCGACATTTCGCGGGACATCCTGGTCCGAGTAACGGCGCTGGTCGGCATGCAGCAGCCGTATATTCATCATGCACTGGTAGGCTGGGATGGTTGGTTCTCGTTCCGCTTAGGCTTTACCCAAGATGGTCTGGACAAAATAAATTCCCGGCTGGCTTACGCTCAAAGCCAGGGCGATTTACGTACCTCTGCCTTAACCTTGATCCTGCTGGCAGATGCTCATAGCCGCCTTGGTGACCAGGAAACCGCGCTGCGTGAAATCGAGCAAAGTCTTGAAATTTCGGAAGAGCTATTCACACCTTCAAGTCCCGTATGAATTAGGTGTGCATGGTTATGCGTTAACCATTTATGGATTAATCCTGTTGAAGCTGAACCGTATCGAAGCAGCTCGCCAGGCACTCAACCAGAGCAGTGCTGCCCTGGTCGAATCCGGAGCAAGCTATGGCTTTATCCGCTTATTGGATGTCAAGGCACGCCTAGCTAAGGCAGAAGGCCATTACGAAGAATCGCGTGTATTGAGATCGCAAGCTCTGGAAATTGCGACTGAATTTAATGACCGGCATAGTATTGCAATCATCATGAATAACATCGGTGAATCATTTGAGGACCTGGGAGATTATCAGGCTGCCCTATCCTACACAAGCCAGGCAGAGCGGATCAGTGATGAAATCGGCGATCGCCAACTATCCGCAACCAGCAACAATAATCTCGGCTATATCACCTTGCGGCTTAATTATCCCTCATCGGATGTCATCCCGTACTATGAAAAATCCCTGGCTATGTTTCGCCAGCTGGGCAATATCTACGGTATCTTTTTCACCTTACGCGACATTGCCCGGGCCTGGTTGCTGGCACACAACATCGCGCCAGCCCGTACTTACCTGGTCGAAGCAATGCACATCGGAATTGACTTAAACGAACCACTTCTTGTTCTACACCTGCTCTCTGTAGTAGCCAGATTGCTGGCTCAATCGAATCATTCTCCTCAGGCCGTACAGCTCTGCTTAATCGTATTACACCATCCACAAGCCGAGCTGGTCTTGCAGCAAGAAGCAAAATTGCTGCTGGCTGAATTATGGGACCCCACCGACGCCAAAACCGAACAGGGACCAGTCTCAAGCGAACCTACCCTACCCTCGTTTCAATCTCTGCTGGCCACCATCGAAAGGTGAGCTGACAAGGAATGTGCCAGGGCATTTTCTACCAGGCACCTGAAATATGGGCGAAAAAGCGAACCGCCCACGCTTTCGCGTTGGGCGGTTTTTCGTTCACTCCCCATTTTCCCCATCGCTGCCTCTCCTGCAAAGCGGCCACCCTACGCAGGAGAGGCAGTGAGGACTTTGGGCCAGCCGACCCCCTCCAAACTGACCCTGCTGGATTACAGTTGGGACGGATATTACTACCTATATTATATTACCTAGTTATTTTATTTGCGTCACATATACCGTCACAGTAATTGTATTTTTTGTCACATTCCAGTACAATAAGCTTATCGACTTATATGACCCGCCTGGAACTCACCCTCTTTGGTTCACCTTTGATCTCAATCGATGGGATCCCATTTAACAGCCGCATCGATAAAGGTATCGCTCTGGTCGCCTTATTGGCCCTCCAGGGTCCAACATTGCATCGCGACGCCTTGATCGCTTATTTGTGGACCGGAAGTGAATCCTCCAAAGCCCGAGCTGCCCTCCGCACCGCAATCTGGCGCTTGAAAGACTCCCGCCTCTCCCCCTGGCTGGGTATCGAGCGTGAATATATCACCTTACATAAGGACGCTGACATTTGGATCGATGTTGAGGAATTCCAGACCAACCTGGAAAAATCAAGGCAACCTCCGCATGATTTGACCTCCTCATGCCAGATTTGTTCTATCCTGCTTGAGCGCGCTGTTGATCTTTACCATGGCGATTTCATGGCTGGGTACTCCCCTCGCAACGCGGTTGGTTTTGACGAATGGCGCTCTCAGTTTGGGCAGCTCCTGCGCAATGATTATCTGATAGCACTGGAACGCTTGGTAAAAGGCTTCCATGAACATGGTCAATACGCCAATGCTGTGCAGATGGCCCGGCACTGGCTGGCTATTGACACTTACAACGAAGAAGCGCACAGTATAATCATTCGCAGCTACGCCAACAATGACCAACGCGCCAATGCCATTGCCCATTTTCGTGCTTACAAACGCCTCGTAAAGAAAAAACTGGGCATCTCACCATCTAAAGAAATCACAGCCCTCTATGAACGCCTCCTTGCCGGTAATAAGCCACCCCTCGTATCTACCGGACCGCTAAAGGATCCGGTATTATTGTTATTGGACATTCCTCATATTCCAGATCTATGGGTTAAGTATGGAATTTTAATCGAGAAAGTAGTTGCTAAATTCACCGACCTCGTCAAGGGTAGTTTGCAGCAATTTGGTGGCCAGCTCATCAAACATACCGGCGATAGTTTCACCATCTATTTCGACCAAGGCCAGCCTTTGTTGTGCGCCATCGCCCTCCAACGTCTTGTCGCTAAAACCAGATGGGGATTGCCAGATCATTTGTTAGTGCGCATGGTTGTCACGACCATCTCAAATACCAAGAGTAGTTACCCGGAATACTCTCCTGAACTATTAAGTTGCTGGCAGTTATTACAATCCGCCTCTGGCAACCAAATACTGATCACCGAACAAGCAGCCAGAACATTGGAGTTTCCCACCTCCAGCCGGCCTCAAAATTTAGGCAGCTTTCTCCTTTCGGGGCAGATCAACCCGACTCAAGTTTTTCAACTGGTTCACCCGCATCTACCAGGACCTGAACCCAATGGGCTCCAAAACCTGGTCAGATCACCAACCACTCTGCCAATACAGTCTACCCGCTTTATCGGGCGTGAAACTGAACTCAACCAGATAACCAACCTGCTTACCCAAGCAGAGTGCCGCCTGATTACCCTGGTTGGCCCTGGTGGCGTGGGCAAGACCCGCTTAGGTGTCCAGGTTATCAATCAGCTCCAGCGAACACCAAACGATGGCATATACTATATTCCCCTTGTTGCTCACCAAGATCCTGCTACTCTATACAAACCCATCGCCGACGCGCTGAATCTGTCATTCAACAATCCCGACGACCAGGCCGCCCAACTCATTGACTACCTCCGCCCCAAACGCATGGTGCTCTTGCTGGATAATTTTGAGCACCTGCTCGCGGCGAAAACTTTTCTGATCGAGCTGCTGGAAGGCGCACCTAGGCTGCAATTCATACTTACCTCACGAGAACGCTTGAATTTGCACCTGGAGACTTCTCATCGAAGTCCATGGCTTAACCTTTCCCCACGATCCAAATGATCCAGATTTTGAGCAGTACAGCGGCGTCAGGCTGTTCATCCAGAACGCACGGCGTGTCTCCCCAGGATTTGTGCTCCGTCCGGAAGACAAACCCCATATTATCCAGATATGCGCCTATGTTAGCGGATTGCCCCTCGGGATCGAGTTATCATCTGCCTGGGTGCGCGCCTTCTCCTGCCAGGAAATCGCAAAATCCATCCAACAAGATCTGGATTTCCTCCACACCAGCAGCCCGGATGTCCCCACCCGGCACCGCAGCCTTCGGGCAGCCTTTGACCACTCCTGGCGATTATTATCTGAGGAGGATCGCCGTACCATTAGCAAGCTTTCCATATATCGCAACGGCTTTTCCTCCCACGCTGCAGAACGACTGGCAAACGCCAATCCAATTATGTTAGCCAATTACGTCGATAAAAACATACTCACCCGGCAATCCAACGGTCGATACCTGATGCCAGAAACTTTACGCACATATGCGCTCGAAATTCTTAAGGCTGACCCGCTGGATTATCAAAATTGCATAAATGCCCATGGTGAATATTATTTAAATCTTCTCATTGCTTTGTTTACTGCCTTTGCCGGCGAAAACGGGGCGTCTGCCATCAAAGAATTTTGGCTGGATGTTGACAATATCCAGGATGCAGTGAATTGGGTAATCGAACAGCATGATTGGTCGTTACTCGAAGCCTCCCTCAATCCGCTGCTGTCCTTTTATGAACTGCAAGGCAGGATCAGGGAAGGTTACGATATCACCATCGCCATTTTGAAGCGGGTTGCCGAGCTGATCGGAATGCAACAGCCGGATATATATTATTCCCTTTTAGGCTGGGATGGCGCTTTTAGCTTCCGTCTGGGTTTTTCTCAAGATGCATTGGAGAAGATGAAAGCCCGGCTGGCATATGCTCAAAGCCAAAATGACATCGTCTATGCCGCCAATACACTCATGCTCCTGGCAGATTCCCACCGCCGGCATGGTGATCTGATAATCGCTCTCGAAGAAATCAACCAATGCATGGAAATATTTACCCCGCTTGCCACCTCTGATAATGCGTTGTTATTAGGGTTTTACGCCAATGCCTTGACCGTCCAGGGAATGATTCAGGTCAGACTCGGTCAGCTCGAAGCTGCCCACCAGACAGTTTACCTCTGTAATGCCGTGCTCGAGAGATCGCGTACGCGTTATGTCCGCATCCGTTTATTGGATCTCCAAGCGCGCATCGCGGCGGTAGAACACAGACACCAGGAATCGCTCGATCTGCGCATGGAAGCGGTTGCAATTGCTGAAGAATTTAACGACCGCCGCTATATTGCCATCCTGATGAATAATCTGAGCGATTCTGCGGAACACATCGGTGATGTTCAAAGCAGTATCGCATATATGGACAAGGCAAATCAGATCAGTAGCGAGATAGGCGATCGCCAGCTTATCGCACTCACCAGTAACAATCTCGGCCTCCTTACCCTTCTGCATCAAAATCCCTCGGATGCCATCCCTATTTACGAAAGATCCCTGACCATGTACCGCGCCATCCACAACATCCTTGGCACCTTCTTAACCTTGCGCGATACCAGCCGGGCATATTTAATGGCGCGGGATCCGATATCTGCTCGACATCTGATTGTTGAAGCGCTTCAACTCGGAAAAGAACTTGATAAACCTATTCTTGTTCTGCAACTCCTCACCGTAATCGCCCACCTTACCGTCCAGACTGGCCAACCTGAACGTGCCGTACGGCTGTGCTCTCTTGCAGTGGCTCACCTGAATACCGAGACTTTCATGCATGGAGAAGCTAAAAAGCTACTTGCTGAGATCGCACCTCAAGCCCCGGATGAATCACCCCTTCCTTCATCGCCCGCTCCCGAACTGCCCACCTTCGCTTCCCTGTTAGCTGAACTATAATCGCTTGACATTCTGGCTCTCTCGCAGTAAAATCATACCGACCGGTCGGTATTTAGTCCTCGGGAGAGATATGCATGCAACAACGCAGTGAAGAAACCCACACCCGTATCCTGGAAGCTGCCAATCTGCTTTTCTCCAAGCGTGGCTATGATGCCTCGGGCGTGGCTGAGATATGCCAGGCTGCCGGGGTTAGCAAGGGCGCCTTCTATCACCACTTCCCCACCAAACAAGCCGTCTTTATGGAGTTAATGGACAGTTGGTTGAACGGCCTGGATGCCGGTTTTCAACTCATGCTTTCCCAGACAGAAGATATTCCCCAAGCACTTTTACAGATGGCAGATATGGTCGGGAATGTGTTTGCATCCGCAGATGTTAGCCTGCCGATCTTCCTCGAGTTCTGGAGGCAGGCTATGCGTGACCCTGCCATCTGGCAGGCTACCATCGAACCCTACCGCCGCTACCAGACCTATTTTTCGAAGTTGATCCAGGTGGGCATTGCTGAGGGCAGTCTGAATCCGGTCAATCCGCCCCAGGCTTCGCGCTCCCTGGTGTATATGGCAATGGGGCTGCTTATGCATGCCTTGTTTGACCCTGAAAATGTAAATTGGCCTGACGAGGTTAGACGCAGCGTTGAAGTATTGTTGTACGGGATGGTAAGGAGGAACTCATGAATCTTGTCACCGGTGCTACCGGTCATATCGGAAATGTATTGGTTCGCCACCTGCTGGCCCGCGGTCAAAAAGTGCGCGCCATGCTGATGCCTGGCGAAGACCCTTCTCCACTCCACGGATTAGAAATTGAGCGGGTGGAAGCCGATGTTCTCGACTTTCAATCCTTACTGGCGGCATTTCAAGACATTGACGTTGCCTACCACCTGGCTGGCATCATTACCATCATGCCTGGCTTGAATCAACAGGTGCAGGCTGTCAACGTGATGGGAACCCGCAATGTGATCCAGGCAGCCCGCCTCAGCAAGCTACGGCGTCTGGTATATACCAGCTCCATCCACGCCCTTTCCCGCATTCCTCACGGGACCACGATCGACGAAACCGTCCCCTTTGACCCGCAGCATGCCATCAGCGTCTACGATCACTCCAAAGCCCAGGCATCCCTGGAAGTGCTGGAAGCTGTCAGGGGAGGCCTGAACGCAGTCATCGCCTGCCCTACCGGGGTGATCGGTCCTTACGATTACCGGGGATCCGAACTGGGCCAATTGATCCTGGATTGCGTGGATCATAAACCGATGTTCTATGTGGATGGGGCGTATGATTTTGTCGATGTGCGCGATGTTGCCCAGGGACTTGCTCTCGCCTCCGAAAATGGCAAGACCGGCGAAAGTTATATTCTGTCCGGTGAACGCCTGAGTGTCCTGGGAATGATCAAAACCCTTCAGCAGGTTATTGGAAAACGGTTGCTCACCCTCAAGGTGCCAATGCGGCTGGCCTGTTTTTCTGCCCGTTTCACCCCGCTTTATTACCGCCTTACCCGCACCAAACCAAGATTTACCCCTTATTCGCTGGAAACCATCACCAGCAATTCGGTCATCAGCAACGCCAAAGCCCGGCGAGAACTGGGATATACCCCTCGTCCGCTTGCCGAAACCTTGGCGGATACTGTCCGTTGGTTTCTCCAGCACCGCTCCAATCAGGCTGGTTTATTATGAAGCCGATTATCACCTCTCCTTGGGCCGATAAATTGGCAATCATTACTGGTGCTTCCAGTGGCATCGGTGCGGCAACTGCGCGTGAGCTTGCACGGCATGGTTTTCAGGTAGTATTGGTAGCCCGCCGGCGGGAACGGCTGGAAGAGGTCGCTGCGCAGATCAAACATGCAGGTGGAGTGGCTGAAATCATCCCGGCTGATCTGACTGTGGAAGCTGATCGCCAGCGTGTCTATGACCAGGTCACCCAGCAGCACAAGAATGTCGATGTCCTGGTCAACAATGCAGGGATAGGCTGGTATGGTTATTTTACCGACATGACCTGGCAGACTGTCCGGGAGATTCTCCAGCTGAATATCTCTGCCACGGTGCAATTCACCCTGTTATTCCTTCAGCGCATGCGTGAGCGCAACTCTGGGCACATCATCAACATCGGTTCTGTATCCGGAAGCCTGCCCAGCCAGGGTGTAGCCATCTATGGGGCTACCAAATCCTTCCTCGACAACTTTACTACCGCCTTGTACCGTGAATTGACCGGCACCAAATTGCAAGTGAGTGTGGTTCGCGCCGGACCGGTCCGCACCGAATTCTGTGAGACCGCCGCCGTCCGCCAGGGCGGAATGAATGTTCCCACCGAACACGCCGGCGTATCCCCTGAATTGGTGGCACAGCGCATCTGGGGGCTGCTGCGTTGGCCGCGCCGGGTGATCTATGTTCCTGCCTGGCTGGCAGTCACTCCCCTGGTAGAGAATTACTTCGGCTGGCTGATCGACCGGCTTGGTCCATTGCTGCTTAACCGGCAGAGAAAGGCGCACACTGCCGACCAGTCATCCAGGTTTGCCCATCTTCACCCAAACCAACAGAAATAAACACCTCCCTCATTTCTCTACAGCACCGCAATCCAGTATAATACCCTGGCAGATACCCCTCGCTGTCTGGAGGCCTGATGCCCTCAACTCCTTTCTTTGATGTAATTTCTCCAGGTGTGATCCTGCTGTCACTTGGCTTGGGCCTGATCACCCTATGCCTGTTTACCCTGTTGATTGCGCTGGTTGAAGCGGTCGTGCTCACCCTGCTCAAATGGAACAGCTTTCCCCGTTCGCTGCTGGCTGCGGTAATCACAAACATAACCTCCAGCCTGGTTGGTGGTGTGCTGCTGATCTTCCTTCAGGAGGTTCCAGTCATCTGGATGATCATTGCCTTCTTGATGTCCGTGGGTATCGAAGGGGCTATCCTGATCAAGATCCAACCGGCTGCCGGGCGTCGTGTCTGGTTCCTCGCCCTGGTTTCCAATCTGGCATCTTACCTCCTGTTGATCCTGCCTGCTTATCTCTTCAGCCTGGCGGATTAGTAATATTCCTGAATGCTGGCAATTTGACCAATGTTATAATCTTGCCATCATGGTAGATTGGTGTCCAAAATGTGGCGCAATGCTTACCCCCGGCACTCAAAAGTGCCCTCGCTGTGGGAAACGCCTGCGCAAGAAAGACGGTAGTGAGTATACCGCCCGGGATATCTTTTGGCTCAGTGCAACCACCCTGGGCTTTGTCCTCATCCCGGTATGCATCGTCATTGTTGTAGCTGTCTTGTGCCTTTTATTATCCCGCTAGACGCATGGTCGACGATGATTGAACAATCCAATCCTCATCACTAGCTAAACTCAACGAAAACCGGAGGCGAGAATGGATTTTGACCTGTCAGCAGAACAAAAAATGTGGCGTGATATTGTGCATGATTTCGTCGCCCGGGAGGTAAAGCCAAAAGCCCGTGAGGTGGACGAGAAGGCCGAATTCAACTGGCCTGCAGTGCGCAAAATGGGCCCCCTGGGATTGCTGGGATTATCCATCCCCGAGGAATACGGCGGCGCGGGTGTGGACGCGGTCAGCGCGGCCATCGCAATTGAGGAAATCGGCTGGGGCTGCGGCAGCACCGCCCTGGCAGTTGCTGCTCACAATGGTCTTGGTACCGCGCCGATCGTCCACTTCGGCACGCATGAGCAAAAGCAGCGCTTTTTACCCTCCGTTGCCAGCGGGCGCGGTGGGCTGGCTGCCTTTGTGATGACCGAGCCAGGAGCTGGCTCTGACCTGCAAGGCATTACCACCCGCGCCGAGTTGCACGGGGATGAGATAGTGGTCAACGGCTCAAAATTATGGTGCACCAATGCTTCCCTGGCAGAATACATCATCATCCTGGTGCGCACCGACCCTGCTGTAAGCTCCCGTGCCTTCAGTATGCTGATTGTTCCCGCCGGTACCCCCGGTATGCATATCGCCCCCGCTGAGAAAAAGATGGGGCTTAAGGGTTCCCCCACCCATGCCATCACCCTGGAAGATGTGCACCTTCCCGCTTCCCTCCTTCTCGGTGAGGTCGGCCGCGGCCTGCGCCAGACCCTCTCGACTCTGGATGGCGGTCGCATCAGCATTGGCGCCATCTCGGTTGGGTTAGCCCAGTCAGCTTTCGAAGCCGCGCTGGCTTATGCCAAAGAACGCCACGCATTTGGAAAACCGATCGCCGAACAGCAGGCGATTCAATGGATGCTGGCGGATGCCGCTACCGAGATCAATGCCGCCCGCTTGATGATCTATCAAGCCGCCTGGTTGAAGGAACAGGGGCGTCCCTACACACGCCAGGCCGCTATGGCAAAGCTGTATGCGACCGAGATGGCAGAGCGGGTGTGCCGTAATGCCATTCAGATCCACGGCGGGTATGGATACAGCCGGGAATACCCGGTCGAGCTGACCTACCGCGATGCCCGCCTGATGACCATTGGCGAGGGTACCAGCGAGATCCAACGTATGGTCATTGCCCGGTCTTTGATCGAGGCATGAGCGAGGCCGCTTGAAAGCTCGGAAAATCCTGCTCATCACCCTGGCTGCCCTGATTGTATTGGGGGTCAGCCTGGCGTTGAGCTTGCGCAAAACTATCATCCTGTCAGTCGATGGAGGATCGCGTACCCTCACCATCTATGCCCTGACGGTGGGCGGACTGCTGCGGATTGAAAATATAGTGCTGGGCGAGCAGGATTTTCTTGATCCCCCGCTTAATTCCTGGCTGAAGAACCAACAAACTGTGAAACTGGTCAGGGCTGTCCCGGTACAGGTTTGGGCAGACAGCCGGATGATCTCGTTCACCAGCCCTTCTCGACTCCCCGAACAGCTTCTGACCGAGGCAGGTTTGGTCGTTGGTCCTGCTGACAGCCTCCTTTCCCAGGGTCGCCCCTTCCCAATTGACCAGGCCTTTCCGGAAAGCATTCCAGCCATCTCCTTGCAGATCATCCGAGCCGCTAATTTCAACCTGATGGATGGAGAGCAAACCTACACCTTTACTTCCAGCGCACCCACCCTTGGCCTGGCGCTTTGGGAAGCAGGTATAACCTACACCGCGGCTGACCGGCTTGACCCCCCGGCTTCCACACCGCTCTATCCTGGTCTGCAAGCCACCCTCCAGCGCGCCATTCCGGTTACCATTCACACCCTGGCAGGCGACGTTTCATTTTACACCACCGCATCCACTGTTGGTGCAGCCATGGTTGATGCCGGGCTGGCCTTGCAGGGATTGGATTACAGCCTGCCTGCACCGGACGAGTCTTTACCGGCGGACGGAGAGATTCGCCTGGTGCGCGTCCGTGAAGAGGTATGGATCGAGCAGACTCCCCTTCCGTTCGAGACACAATACCAGCCAGTGGCTGATCTGGAGATCGACAACCAGACGATCATCCAGACCGGTGAGTACGGCTTGACCGCACAACGGCTGCGCGTACGCTATGAAGATGAAACTGAGGTGTCCCGGCAGATCGAAAGTGAGTGGGTCTCACGCCAGCCCCAATCGCGCATTGTCGGTTACGGAACACAGATCGTCATGCGCACCGCTTCCGTCGACGGCATCACCATCCAATACTGGCGAGCAATCACCATGTGGGCTACCTCTTACTACCCGGCTGTGACCAGCAATACCACCGCTTCCGGCCTACCGCTACAGATAGGCGTAGCCGCAGTCGATATCCGCTACATCCCCTTCTACACCCAGATGTATGTCCCCGGCTACGGGGAGGTGATTGCCGCCGACACCGGCGGCGGCGTGATCGGTCGTTGGATTGACCTGGGGTACAGCAATGAAGATTATGTCTCCTGGCATTCTTACGTGACCGTATATTTCCTCTGGCCGCCGCCGGATAATATCGTCTGGATCATTCCATGAGCCTGCCCCGCCTGGATATCCCCGACCTGCTGCGTCAGCACGGGCTGCGCCCCGAAAAAAGCCTGGGACAGAATTTTCTATTGGACGAATCCGCCCTGGAACAGATAGTAGAAATTGCCGCGGTAACCAACCTGGAGATTGTCCTGGAAATTGGTGCCGGGTTGGGCAACCTGACCCGTTACCTTGCCATGGCTGCCCGTTCGGTGGTTGCAGTAGAGCTGGACGAGGGACTGCTGCCTCTGCTCAGGCAAGTGCTGGAGCCTTTTCCCAATGTCCACATCGTCCAGGGTGATATCCTGGCATTGGACCCGGTCCAGACTCATCCCTGAAGGCAGCTATCTGGTTGTAGCCAATATCCCCTACTACATCACCTCCGCCCTCATCCGTCACCTGTTAGAATCTCATCATCCTCCCACGCGGCTGGTGCTTACCATACAAAAAGAGGTCGCCCAACGCATCTGCGCTGCCCCAGGCGATCTCAGCCTGCTGGCGCTCAGTGTTCAAGTCTATGGTCAGCCGCACATAGCAGCGCACATCCCCGCCGAGGCTTTTTACCCGCCCCCAAAGGTTGATTCGGCCATCCTGCGCGTTGACCTGTACCCAACTCCGCGCATCCCCCACCCTTTGCTGGATTCCTTCTTCCGCCTCAGCAGAGCCGGTTTCAGCCAAAAGCGAAAAACCCTGCGCAATGCCCTATCAGGCGGTCTGGGTTGGTCCACAGCCCGGGCAGGTAAGCTGCTTCAAATCGCCCAGATCGATCCCTTCCGCCGTGCGGAAACCCTTTCTCTGGATGAATGGCTCCGTCTGACCCAGGCATACTCAGCCTAGCCATACACCCACCTTCCAGACACGCCGAATCACTGATTCGCTAACTCGCTGATTCACCTACCCCCATTTCCACAGCAGCACTGCTGCCAACAGACGCAGCCCGGCAGTCAGGTAAAGCACTTCACGCAGACCTATCCATTCCCCAAACAGCGGCCCCAACATCGACCCTGCCAATATACCCATATTCAATGCCAGGTTGTGCAAAGCCATGTGCGCTGGGCGGTCAGCAGCAGGAACCCGTTCCATCAGGCGATTGACCAATCCGCCATTCAAGAACGCAAAGATGAAGCCTCCCAACAGACAGGCAAGATAATATAATGCCGCATCGCTGGCCAGCCCCAACAACAGCGGGAACTGAGCGAATAGGAATACCCCCAACAACATCAATTTCCGGTGGCCCAGGGTGACACTCAGCCGGCTGAGAAACAATGATCCAACCATCATTGTGCCATGGAACATGGCGCCTCCCAGGCTGATCTCACCATCGGTCAGGTGCAGCTCATTCACATAAAACATGGGGAATATGGGCACACCGAAGTATTGAAAGGTATAGAACACCAGGCAACCTGCCATGAACAATCCAAATGGGCTGGCTACCAGGTCCATGCGCAGTAAAGGCCTACGCCCAGAACGGTTCGCAATTCTTCTCCGTCCGATTTGCGGCAACCAATCCCACCAATGCGCCCGGCTGATGCTTTCGGGTACGACCACACCAGCAATACCCGTTTGGCTTTCCGTTTCAGTGGTATGTCGTACCCGGCCCAGGTGAAAGCTGCTCAGCAGCGCCCCGCATGCCCCGATCAGAAAAATGATCTGGTAGTTTAGCGGGAACAGCACTTTATCCAGGATATACCCCGAAAGCAACGTGGTTAAAGTTACACTGACGGCGACCAGGGCATTGCGCCATCCCGCTACCTTACCCCGCCATTCAACCGGGACTACCTCCGCATACAACGCATTGAACGCGATTGCCAGCAATGTTCCCGCTACTGACATCACCAGGATCAACCCGATGATCGCCCAGATTTGCCCTTGCTGCGATACAAACAGCATGGGGAGGGCTATCAGCACCACGTATCCAGCGCGCTGCCCGATAGACGAGAGAAATGTTGCCCGGATCAATGGCTTGCCTTCCAACCAACGCCCCGCAGGCAAGGTAAAAGCCAGGTTTACCAATGCTGGTCCCGCACTGAGCAGCCCTACCTGAAAACTCGATGCACCCAATCGAGCAACAAAAATAGATAGAAAAGCCAGCGTGGTTCCAGCCAGCACACCAAACCATAATATATCCCAATACAATTGGCGCAGATTCCACCGCACCGTCGCACTGGGAATGGGAAGATAGGTTTGTGTCATAGCCGATAAAAAAGCGGAGACCGAGGGATGCCGGTGCTCCGCTGGTGGGTCACACCGGTAGCATGTTACTCCAACAGGCCTGCCTTTACTAAATGTGACTTTAGGTCTGCCAGGTTGGAATGTGGCCCATGCTCAGCGGTGAGCACCCGAAGATGAACAAACAACCGTTCATGGATGAGGCGTTTGCGTTCCCGGTCTCTCAGTGGGTAAAAATACTCCAGAGATTGTTCAATCCGGGTTTTGATCCGCTCTCCCAACTCATATCGATTATGGATTGAGGTCACTAAAATAAATTCGTCTGGCGAGAAGTGGCCTAAAAAATCATTTACCCCACTCAATTCGTGCATGGCATTATGGATCATCAAAGTCACCGCTCGGAGCACATCATCCGCAGCCACGAATCCATAATGCTCCCGAAAACGAGCCAGATTTCCCAGGGAGATTAATATCAACGTCCATTGATCATCCTGCAGGCATTCTTGTAACCGGTCATCGACCAGCACGCCCTCCGGCAAACCAGTGATTGGATTGGTCAGTGTACCCTGGTCAGTCCGCCGGATAGAATTTCGAACCCGCAGCTTCAATTCTTGAATGTCGAAAGGTTTGGTGATGTAATCATCGGCCCCAAGCTCCAATCCTTGCAGCCGGTCGGAGCGGGAGCGCTTTTCCGTTAGGAAGATGATCGGTATGTCCCTTGTCTTACGATTATTGCGCAGCCGGAAGGCTACCTCGAATCCATCAATATCCGGCAGATTTATATCCTGGATCACCAGGTCAGGCGGGTTTGCCACAGCATCCTCTACAGCTGCTTCCCCCATATCGGCTGTACGAACAATGTATCCATGAACGGAAAGATAGGCGGCAACCATCTCCGCCACATCCAGGTCATCATCCACGACCAGAATTACCTTTTTTTCCTGCTCAGGCACGGTTATCCTTAACTGATCGGCACTTTCTGGATGACATACTCGCATACTGCGTCACCCATCGCCATGCACTTAGATTCATTGACTCGAAATTCGCTGCCTCCCGAAACCCACTTTAACCCCTCCTGGAGCAAGCCAGCACCCATAAAGCACACCGGCTTTTCCAGCCCCTGCCGGCTCCAGCATTGAGGGCACTTGTGGATCGTATAACGATACTCAGTATCGAATTCCTCAACCGTTGAATACTGATCGCTGATCTGACTGAAGATGCGCGCCATGGCAGGAATACCAATCCGTAGCTTTATCTGCAACGGTAGCACACGAAAAGCCAGGTCCCCAGCACCAGCCAGTGCACCGAAGTTGCGCAAGGAGTTAGCAAATGCAGCCCGCCCAGCCCGCATAGCCAGGCCACGCCCGCCGCGCGGACCATACATCTCTTCCAGCGCCATGTTGATCGCCGTGACATCCGCGAAATCGAACTCTTTTCCCAGATTGTCCGGAGGGTAATTGTCGATCAAATGAGGCAGGTGAGCCAGATTTAAAATCGCGTTCAACCCATTTTTCCCCATCACATCTTCCAATGAGTTGATAATGATCAGTACGATCTTGTTTCCGTAATAATAACCGCTCTTGGGAATCGGTTCCATGGGGCTTTAACCTTTTAGATCAATTTGGAAAGCGCTTCAGTTGCCCGGCGCATGTCCAGGAATATCAGGCCTAGTTTTGCCTGTTCCCGCGCCAGGGCAGTCAAAACTGCTTCTTCACCCACCGACATTAAAACTACATAACCATTCTCCCCCTTAATATATACCTGTTCCAGTGAACCGCGCCCTAATTCTCCGGCGATGCGCTCGCCCAGGGAAAGCATCGCCGCGGACATCGCAGCTACCCGATCTTCTTCGACGCCTTGCGGCAACGCCGAAGCGATCGTCAACCCGTCCACACTGACGATTGCCGAAGCCTCGATGTCGGGCGAAGAAGCTTGCAGGTCTCGCAACCGGTCTACCATGAGCTGGGAACGTGATTTGGTCAAGGCAGTTCTCCTGATTGGTGCACGCCGGCGGTATCAGCACCTGCGCCACAATAATTATAGATATTATCCTACTTAAGTCTCTATTGTAGAATAGGCAGACTAATGTGTCAAGCAAAACGTGCTATAATCTCACCGTTTTCTGCCAGGAGGAGATGGTCTATGCCCTTCCTAAATCTACGTGAGTTCATCGAAACCCTCGATAATCGTCATCAGCTTGTTCACCTCAAGCTGCCCGTTTCCCCCCACCTGGAGATCACCGAGATTGCCGACCGGGTAATGAAAAGCAAACCCGAAGACAACAAAGCGCTGCTTTTCGAGAATCTGCCCGGATATACCCTGCCTGTATTGGTCAATACCTTTGGCTCAGCAGAGCGCATGTCCTGGGCTTTAGGGTTAGATCATCTGGATGAGTTGAACCAACGCCTGAGCAAACTTGTCGATCTGCGTCTGCCTCAGGGCTTCAACCAGGCCATCAGCCGCGGCCAGGATCTGTGTGGGGTATTCCAATCCATTGGTCTCCGGCCGCGCAAAGTACGCCGGGCACCAGTGCAGCAGGTGGTTCACCTGGAGGATGCTGACCTGAACAGCCTGCCCATCCTCCATTGTTGGCCCAAAGATGGCGGTCGCTTCATCACCCTGCCACAGGTCATCACTCGCCACCCGCAGACCGGCATCCGCAACGTTGGCATGTACCGGCTGCAGGTGCTGGATGGAAAGCGGCTGTTGGTTCATTGGCAGCGTCACAAGGGCGGCGCCGAGCACGAACGCGACGCGCAGCGCATCCAAATGGAACGCATCCCGGCCGCGATCGTGCTCGGCGGTGACCCAGCCAGCATGTGGTGCGCCTCAGCTCCGCTTCCCCCCAACATCGACGAATATCTGTTAGCTGGTTACCTGCGCGGTGCACCGGTTCCCTTTGTCGACTGCTTGTCTCAGCCCCTGGAAGTTCCGGCGCAGGCCGAGATTGTTATTGAAGGCTATGTGGATCCAAATGAACACCTGCCCGAGGGTCCCTTTGGGGATCATACCGGCTACTACACACCGGTGGAGCGCTTCCCCGTTTTCCATGTCACTGCCATCACCCACCGTCGCGACCCTATCTACCCGGCTACCATCGTTGGCATCCCACCCACCGAGGATGTCTGGATGGGCAAAGCCACCGAGCGCCTGTTCTTGCCGCTGATCCGCCTCTTCCTTCCCGAGGTGGTGGATATCAGCATGCCTGCAGAGGGTGTGTTTCATAACCTTGTTCTCGTATCCATCAAAAAGCACTTTCCCGGGCATGCTCGCAAGGTGATATTTGGCCTGTGGGGTCTGGCTCTGCTTTCACTTGCCAAAGCCATTGTTGTCGTGGATGAATGGGTGGATGTGCAAAACCTATCCCTTACCGCCTGGCAGGCATTGGGCAATGTAGACTGGTCACACGACATTGTGGTCACCAACGGTCCGGTGGATCACCTCGACCATGCCTCGTACCAGCATTCTTTTGGCGGCAAGATCGGCATCGACGCCACCGCCAAGCTTCCCGAAGAAGGCTACAGCCGTAACTGGCCTGAGGTAGTGACCATGGACCCTGGCGTCAAAGCACGGGTGGATGATATCTGGAAGAAGGTGGATTGGTAAATTATCTGTATAGGAGAGAAATAATGAAATTTGCGAAAATTATTACCCTCGTTGCTTTGTTCAGCCTGCTGCTGGGCGCCTGCCAGCCGGATGCCCCGTCTGGCCCGGTCACCCTGCGCATGGCTGTCTTACCCATCCTGGATGCCCTGCCGATGTACGTCGCCCAGCAAGAAGGTCTCTTCGCCGGACAGAATGTGATTGTCGAGTTCGTTCCCGCTGGTTCAGCCGCGGAACGTGACCAGCTCATCCTTGCCGGACAGGCCGATGGGATGATCAATGATCCCATCTCCACTTTACTGTATAACAGAGACAGTATCCAGGTGCAGATCGTCCGCTTTGCCCGCACCGCCACCGCTACGTTCCCGCAATACCGTGTCCTGGCCTCGGCACAGAGCGGCATCACCAGCGTGGATAAGCTCAGCGGGGTGCCAATTGGCATCTCGGAGGGCACCGTCATTCAATATGTCAACGAGCGCCTGCTGACCGCCGAAGGCCTGGCATCTGACCAGATTGTGACCATTGCCGTGCCCAACATCTCTGAACGCATGCAGCTGCTCGCCTCCGGTGAGTTGCAAGCCGCGGTAATGCCCGACCCGCTCTCCAATCTTGCCATCCAGCAAGGTGCAGTGGTGGTGACTGATGATACCCTGCACCCCGAATATGCCTACAGCACCTATGCCTTCCGCCTGCCGGTGATCGAACAGAATCCAGAGGCGATCCGCGGCTTCCTGGCTGCCATCGATGAAGCCATCGCATTGATCAACGCTGATCCAACCGCCTGGGACACCTTGCTCACCGAACAAAGCCTGGTGCCAGCATCCTTGGTCGGCAGCTACGCAATACCGGTCTTTCCATCGGCCAGCGTGCCCGCTCAGGAACAATGGGCGGATGCCCTTGCCTGGGCGCTCGAGACCGGCCTGATCAGCGCCGATGTGGCTTACGCCGGCTCCGTCACGGACGCGTATTTGCCCTAGCATGATCGTATTTGATCAGCTGACCTACGCCTACCCCCACAGCCAGCCTGTCTTTCAGGATTTCACCTGGCAGGTGCAGCGCGGGGATGCGTGGGCAGTGCTGGGACCTTCAGGCTGTGGCAAGACCACCCTGTTATACTTGTTGGCTGGATTGCGTTTCCCGCCATCAGGCCACGTGTTGATTGATGGGCAGCCGATTACCCGGCCGCGCCCGCAGAGCGGTTTGATCCTGCAGGATTATGGCTTGCTGCCCTGGGCCACCGTGCGCCAGAATGCTGCCTTAGGACTGCGCATCCGTAATTTTTACGGCCCCGACGGTACCCATGCCCCGCGCGACTACCAGCCTGAAGCCGGTGTCACTCCCTGGCTTGAGCGCCTCGGTCTTATCGACCACGCCGAGAAGTACCCAGGTCAGCTCTCAGGCGGCCAACGCCAGCGCACTGCAATCGCCCGTACGCTGGCTCTGCGGCCAGATTTGCTGCTGATGGACGAGCCGTTCTCTTCATTGGATGCGCCCACCCGGGAAAGCCTGCAAAACCTTACCCTGGAGCTGCAAGCCGAGCAGCGTTTGACCCTCATGATCGTCACCCATGCCATTGAAGAAGCTGCCTTCATCGGCCGCAAGATCCTGTTGCTGACCCCTCCACCCAATACGCAGCCAATACTCATTGACAACCCCTCCGCAGGTCAGCGCGAATACCGCGACTCGGCTGATTATCAGGCCTTGTGCCGCGACTTGCGCGGGCGCCTGGAAGGATTGGGGAGCTGACTCATGAAACGCCGTGATCTGCTTTTTGCAGTTCTGGTGCTGCTGGTCTTGTGGCAGCTTGCTGCCATGCTATTAAATAGACCCATCCTACCCACGCCCTGGCTGGTAGCCCAGGCCCTGGTCATCGAGCTGGGTAAAGAACTGCCCGGTCATTTCTTTGCCAGCCTGTGGCGGGTGGTCGCCAGCACACTGCTCTCCATCGCCCTTGCTGCCCCCGCCGGATTGGTGCTGGGCCAATCCCGGAGGCTTAACCGCCTGTTCGCCCCGCTGATCTACCTGCTCTACCCCATCCCCAAAGTAGTATTTGTGCCGGTCATCCTGCTGCTGCTCGGTGTCGGTGACCTGGCGAAGATACTCATTATCTTCCTGATCCTCTTCTTCCAGGTGCTGGTGCTGGTGCGTGACCAGGCCGCAGCCCTACGCCCGGAGCTGATCCAATCGGTCCGCAGTCTGGGCGCCGGACGGCGGGCGCTCTTTCGCTTTGTTTATCTGCCCGCCAGTCTACCTGCCGTTCTGACCGCCCTGCGCCAATCGGTGGGCACCGCAGTCGCCGTGCTGTATGTGGCTGAGTTGTTTGCTACCCACCGCGGCCTGGGCTACTATATCTTCCTCAATGGCAGCACCCTGTTCAACTTTCCCGCCATGTATGCCGGCATCCTGGCGATGAGCTTGCTTGGACTCGGATTGTACTTCACTGTGGACGCGTTGGAACACCGCCTGTGTAAATGGCAAAATGTAAGCTGAGCCTGCCTATGAAAACCGTCCGCGACTTCCTGGAACTGATCAAGTTCGAGCACACCATCTTTGCCCTGCCGTTTGCCTACCTGGGCATGCTGTTGGCGGCTGGCGGCTGGCCTGGATGGCCTCAATTCCTCTGGATCACGCTGGCTATGGCTGCTGCACGCACCGTGGCGATGGGCATCAACCGCCTTGCCGACCGTTTCCTGGACGCGCGCAACCCGCGTACCGCCCGCAGACCCTTGGTAACCGGCGCAATATCCGCCCGCACTGCCTGGGCAGGCACACTGCTTGCCGTGCTGTTGCTGGTTGTCGCCTCCTGGCAGCTCGGCCCGCTCCCGCTCAAGCTGCTGCCCGGTGCCCTGCTCTTTCTGTTCGGATATTCATTCACCAAGCGCTTCACCTGGCTTTCCCATTTCATCCTGGGCTTTACCGATGCCCTGGCGCCTGCCGGCGCCTGGGCCGCGGTGCGTGGCTCGCTCTTCACCTCAGCTGACCTGCCCGCCTGGCTGCTCGCCGCCCTGGTTACCCTGTGGATTGGCGGTTTTGATCTGATCTATGCCTGCCAGGATTTCGAGGTGGATCGCCGTGACCGCCTGTGCTCTATCCCTGCCCGCTTCGGTGTAGCTTTCGCCTTGCGCTTATCCTCGTTGAGTCACTTGCTGACCGTTCTGCTGCTGGCGGCGCTCGGTTGGATTATGGGCCTGGCCTGGCCTTACTGGCTAGGGGTAGCCATCAGCGCTGGGCTGCTGGCATGGGAGCACAGCCTGGTCAAACCAGATGATCTATCCCGTGTGAATGTAGCCTTCTTCAATGTTAACAGCTACATCAGCCTGACCCTTTTTATCGCTGTACTCGCCGCATTGTGGGTTTAATATTCCCCTCTTCCCTTCCCGCATTCACAAGGTACAATTGTCCTTGTGGATTTTCAGATATGAAACATAGCATTTATCTATTTATCCTTGCCCTGGCGGTCATCTCACTCGGCTTACCAGCAGCCTCAGCAATTGCTCAGCAAACCAATCCGCCCGCTCCCCCGGTGCTCTGCCAGCCCGGCATCTACCTGGTTGACCCTCAGGACTGCCTGCCGCTCGGCCCATCCGCGTACCGCACTCGCCTGGCTGAGCAAGGCATGCTTCTCCCGCTGATTAACTTGCCCGCCCATTCCTTGGATCCAGCGCTTAGCATCCTGCCATACCAATATGCCATCTTGGGTGAAAATCCTTCACCCGTTTACCCCACCCTGGAAGATGCCATCGCCGGACGCAACGCCTTCCGCACCATCGCAGCCGGAAATTTGCGTTATGTCTCCTACATTGATTTTGCTGACACCGATAATGGCCGTTTCTTTGAGCTGCGCAGCGGCGGTTGGATGCGCGTCTCCAGCCGCGTATCGGTCTCCCACAGTTACCCTGGCGGGTTGGAGTTCACCCGCAGCCCGCTCAACACTTTTGGCTGGATCTTGCCCCTGGCACCCAACGTGGAGACCAAACGCACACCGGGCTATAGCCTCTCCGATTACACCGGACACCTGATCTACCAGTACCAGATGGTCCAGGTATATGCCTCTGAGCTGGTAGACGGCTACGAATGGTACCTGGTCGGCCCCGAGGAGTGGATCGAACAGCGTTTTGTCGGGCGTGTCACCCCGAACACCACGCCCCCCGAAGGCGTTACCAATGGGCGCTGGATAGAGGTCAATCTTTTCGAACAGACTTTAGCTGTCTACGAGAACAGCCAGCTGATCTACGCTGCCCTGATTGCCAGCGGCATGGATCCATTTTTCACCCGACCCGGATTGTTCAACATCTACCTGAAATTGGAAACCACCTCTATGCAGGGCGCTTTTGAAGCCGACCTCTCGGATTATTATTATTTGGAAGACGTGCCCTACACCTTGTATTATGATAAACTGCGTGCTCTGCACGGGGCTTACTGGCGCACGGCGTTTGGCTTCCCCCAGTCACATGGCTGCATCAACCTGGCGCCAGCCGATTCCCGCTGGTTGTTCGAGTGGGCCGCGGAAGGCGATTGGGTATATGTTTGGGATCCATCCGGCAAGACACCCACCGACCCCAGCTATTATGGGGAAGGCGGAGCCTGACATAGATCATAGGATCACCGATTATGAAATCACACATCCGCGTCGCCCTCTCTCTGCTCCTGCTGCTTTCCAGTTTGCTGGCTTGCAGCCTACCTGCCCAAGTGAATGCCCCCAGCACCTCAGAGCCCAGGCCGACCATTATCTGGCCCAGCGCAACGCCCAGCCCAACTATCACTGCCACCGCCACACCAGAACCAAGCCCCACCCCGACTCTGACACCCATCGCGACCGATACCCCAGCTGTTACCCCATCGCTGACCCCCACAAACCTGCCCCTAAACCTCCAGCTACAAGTTTTCGAGGATATCTGGCAGGTGATCAATGACACGTATGTTTACCCGGATTTCAATGGGGTTGATTGGGATGCGGTGCAAGCTGAGTTCCGCCAGCGTATAGAAACCGGGCTGGATAATGCTGGTTTCTACATGTCAATGTATGAAATGATCACTCGCCTGGGGGATGAGCATTCGTTCTATCTCAGCCCGGAAGCCGTGGCAGAGGAAGAGGCACACTATGCCGGTCAGCATGATTATGCTGGTATAGGCATCCTGCTTAGTGCGGTGCCCGAAAGGAACCGGGCTGTGATCCTGTCAGTGTTCGCTGGCAGCCCGGCTGAGGCTGCCGGTTTGCAGCCGCGCGACGCCATCCTCAGTGTGGATGGTAACTCCATCCTGGATGATGAAGGTTTTCTTCGCGATATTGTCCGTGGTCCCGTAGGCACCTCCATCACCCTCGTCGTGCAGACACCTGAGCAAGAAGAACGCCAGATATCGGTAACCCGCCAGCGCATCACTGGGGCAGTACCCGTACCTTACGCTGTCATCACCACAGAGGCGAGCCTCCGCATTGGCTACATCTTGTTGGTCACCTTCGACGACTCGACCGTGGATGAACAGGTAGGCGAAGCTTTACATATCATGACCGCCGAAGGCCCGCTCGATGGCCTGATCCTGGACAACCGCATGAACGGTGGTGGCTCCAGCGCGGTGGTGGAACCAATCCTGGGTTATTTTTCAGGCGGGGTGATGGGACATTTCGTCAGCCGGCAGGAAGAGCGCCCGCTGACCATCCGCCCAAATGATGTCAATGGCTCGCAGGAAGTGCCGCTGGTGGTGCTGGTCGGATCCGGTTCAGCCAGCTTTGGAGAGATTTTCGCTGGTGTCCTGCAGGATTCGGGCCGGGCGTATATTATCGGTGCGAATACCGATGGCAATGTAGAGATCTTGTGGGGCCACAATTTTGACGATGGCTCGCAGATGTGGCTCGCCAGCGAAACCTTCCGCCCCTACTACCACCCGGAACAGGATTGGGAAGCCAACGGCATCATCCCCGACGAAACCGTCCCCGGCGAATTCGATGAATACACTCTCGAGAATGACCCACCGGTAATTGCCGCCATCGCCTACTTCTCCTCTCTCCCTTAAGGACCTGGCGTTCAAACGTTTAACGTTCCAACGTTTCATGGTAAACTTCTAGCGCGCTTTGCCATCTAACCGAATACATCCCGTTGCCTTCAGGAGATTTCCATGCTGACCCTTCCCGAAAAGCTGATCTTCGCCCTGGCAGTCATCGCATCCCTCTACCTGACATTCCGCGCTGCGCAGCGCATCGTTGCCATCCTGCAGCGTGGTCAGGGCAAAGTCGATTGGGTCACCGCCCGCCGGCGCATCGGCTCGACATTGGTCAAGACGATCACCTTCCAGCCGGTCTTCCGTGCCCGCTTCGGTCCCAGCCTTTTACATGGCATGGTAGCCTGGGGATTTCTATATTACCTGCTGGTGAACTTCGGGGATGTGCTGCAAGCCTACCTCCCCGATTTTGTTTTCCTGGGGGAAGGCTGGCTTGGCAACCTGTATCGTCTCGGCGCTGACTTGCTCAGTGCCGCGGTGCTGATCGGCATGCTCGCCTTGCTGCTGCGCCGCTTCGTTTTCCGCTCTCCCGCGCTGACCACCCGTCAGGATGTGCTGCTGCACCCCAAGGCCCGCTTTGGCATCCTGCGCGACTCGGCTATCGTTGGCAGCTTTATCCTGCTGCATGTCGGCGGGCGCTTCTTCGGCGAAACCTTCCGCCTGGCTGCCGAGGGCAGCGATCCCTGGCAGCCCTTCGCTTCACTGGTGTCTGGATTGTGGGCTGGCTGGAGTGAACAGGCTCTGACCATTGCCGAGCACGCTGCCTTCTGGTTTGCCTTAGGGCTGATCCTGGCTTTCCTGCCCTATTTCTTATACTCCAAGCATATCCACCTGTTCTTTGCCCCACTCAATTTCTTGCTCAAACCGGCTCGCCGTTCGATCGGTGAGTTGAGCCGCTTGAATTTCGATGATGAGACCATCGAATCTTTCGGCGCTACCCGCCTGGAGGACCTGGGGTGGGAGCAGCTGATGGATGCCTATGCCTGCATCATGTGCTATCGCTGCCAGGAAGCCTGTCCGGCTTACAATACCGGCAAATTGCTCTCCCCGGCAGCCCTGGAGATCAACAAACGCTACTTCCTCAATGTTGAAGGCGCACGCATCGCCAAAGGTGAAGCCAGCGCTCAAACGCTGATCGAGTTTGCCATCCCCAAAGAGGCAGTATGGGCCTGCACCGCCTGTGGCGCCTGCGTGGACATCTGCCCGGTGGGCAACGAACCGATGCGCGATATCCTAGACATCCGCCGGGCGCTGGTGCTTAATGAGAATGCCTTCCCGCAGCAGTTACAGGCGGCTTTCCGCGGCATGGAACGCAACGCCAACCCGTGGAACATCTCCGCCGCCGAGCGGATGAAGTGGGCGGAAGGATTGAAAGTGCCTACCATTGAACAAAATCCCGAACCGGAGCTGCTCTGGTGGGTTGGCTGCGCCCCCGCCACCGATGCCCGCACCCAAAAGACCGCCCGCGCCTTTGCCACCATTCTCAACGCCGCCGGCGTGAATTACGCTGTATTGGGCAAAAATGAGCAGTGCACCGGTGACTCCGCCCGCCGGGCCGGCAACGAATTTATTTTCAACGAACTGGCATCCGCCAATGTCGAGCTTCTCAATGAGCTGGCACCAAAGCGCATTGTCACCACCTGCCCGCACTGCCTGCACACGCTGAAAAATGAATACCCGGCCTTCGGGGGCAACTATACCGTCATCCACCATACCCAATTGATCAGCGAGCTGTTAGCTGACGGGAAGCTAAAGCTGCACCCCGCCAACCAGACCTCCTCGATCACCTACCACGACCCCTGCTACCTCAGCCGCCACAACCAGGTGCTGGCTGAGCCGCGCCAGGATCTGCAAGCTCTGGGGCTGAATCTGGTAGAGCTGCCCCGCCGGGAGGCAAAATCCTTCTGCTGCGGTGCCGGTGGTGCGCAGATGTGGAAAGAAGAAGAGCATGGCAAAGAGCGCGTCAGTGCCAACCGCTTCCGCGAAGCCGCCGCTACCGGAACCGGTGTGCTGGCAGTAAGCTGCCCCTTCTGCATGGTCATGCTGACCGATGCCAAGAAGGATGCCAACAGCGATGTCGAAATCAAGGATGTAGCAGAGCTGATCCTGGAGCAATTACCTTAGGCGAAAATGGGGGGATTTCCTCAGGGAAGGGCGGCCTTTGCTCTGCCCGTTGACATATAGTACTAAATATAGTACCATCAGGATGCTATATGACCAAAGCGCAAAAGGATATTGATAAGCTACGCCAGAACCCACGACATGTGCGTTATGACGAACTGGTCACTATCCTTACCCGCCTGGGTTTCGAAAAAAGACAGGATAGCACCAGCCATGTACGTTTCACCCATGGAACTCACATCCTGGTGATCCCCAAAAGGAAGCCTTTCCTCAAACCCATTTACGTGAACCAGGTATTGAAATTGTTGGATGAGATTTTTGACGAAGATAACCAACCGGAAATATAACCTATGATCCCTAAAAAGATTGAAGACTACCTAAGTTTGCCATACCACATTGAAGTCATCCGTGAGACGGATCAAGAGGATCCAGGCTGGGTTGCTTGGGTAAAGGAATTGCCAGGCTGCCTCACCCAGGCGGATAATTTCGAAGAGCTTGAAGGTATGATCATCGATGCCATGCGCGGCTGGATTGAAATTGCTATCCAGGGTGAAATACCCATCCCATTACCGCAGCCCGACGAGCAGTACAGCGGGAAATTTGTCGTCCGTGTGCCCCGTCAGCTTCACCGCCAGCTGGTAGAAGAGGCCGGGCGCCAAAATGTCAGTCTCAATCAGTATGTTAATTATGCTCTTGCGATGGCAATTAGCAGCGGAGGAGCAGAGTTGCCAGAGCCTCTCGACCACGAAGCTTTTTATCGCCTTAAATCATCCCTGTCTCATCGTGTAAGTGAAAAGAGTCAATCCAGGCAACAATCTAAATAAAACCTCCTCGGGTCAGAATTAGCGATATAATTAGTCCAAATTACGCCTACCCCTACGGAGGGTGCCTGAATGTCAACCCCAATTTCACCCCTTCCCCCGCCCGAAGAAATCCTCAAGGATTACCGCTTGGCGTACCAGAGCCGGCAAGCCAGCCTGATCGGGCGCCGCGAGGTGCTCAGTGGTAAGGCTAAGTTTGGCATCTTTGGCGATGGTAAAGAGCTGCCCCAGCTCGCCATGGCGCGTGCCTTTCGTAAAGGGGATTTTCGCTCGGGGTATTACCGCGACCAGACCTTCATGCTCGCCATCGGCGAGATTACCATCCAACGGTTTTTCGCCCAGCTTTATGCCCACACCAGTCTCGAAGCCGATCCCGCCACCGCTGGTCGCCTGATGAACTCCCATTTCGCCACCCGCAGCATCAATCCAGACGGCACCTGGAAAGATTTGACCGCTCAATACAACTCCGCCGCCGATCTCTCTCCCACCGGCTCTCAAATGCCGCGCATGACTGGGCTGGCTTACGCTTCCAAGCTGTACCGCCAGTTGGAAGAGCTGCGCCAGTTCGCCCAATTTTCCCATGCTGGCGATGAGGTGGCTTTCAGCACCATCGGTAACGCCAGCTCTGCGGAAGGACTGTTCTGGGAGACGGTCAACGCCATCGGTGTGCTGCGTTGCCCGGCAATCCTCTCTGTCTACGATGACGGTTACGGCATTTCAGTAGCCAATGAACACCAGATCGCCAAGGAGAACATCTCCGAGCTGCTGATGGGCTTCCAGCGCCCACCTGGGGAATGCTGCGATGGCTATGACATCTACATGATCCGCGGCTGGGATTACCCCGCACTGTTGGCAACCTATGCCAAAGCTGCCGAAGTTGCCCGCATCGAGCACATGCCTTCCATCGTGCACGTCTCCGAGCTGACCCAACCGCAAGGGCACTCCACTTCGGGCAGCCACGAACGCTACAAAACCAAAGAACGCCTGGCCTGGGAAGCCGAGTACGACTGCGTTCGGCAGTTCCGCTTGTGGATCATCGAGCAGGGTTTTGCCACAACAGAGACCCTGGACAGGATGGAAGAGGAAGACCGGCAGAATGTGGAGCATGCCCGTAAGCGCGCCTGGGAGGCTTACATCAATCCCATCCTTACCGAGCGCAATACTGTGGCTGAGCTTATCTCTCGGGTTGCCGCCGCTTCAGCCCACGGAGATGATCTCGGGCAGGTGGCTGACCGCCTGAGTGGTATCGCCGTGCCTAACCGCCGCGATCTTATCGCCGCCATTTGGGATACCCTGATCACCACGCGCCAGGAAGATATTCCCGCACGCAAGCAGCTCATTGATTACCGCGATGCTCAAGACAAGCTCAGCGAAGAACGCTTTGGCTCCCATCTTTACGCCGAGGGCGCCGGTTCAGCTTTGGATGTCCCCGAGATCAAGCCTGTTTATTCCGATCAGTCACCCACCCTGCTGGGCTTTGAAGTTCTCAATGCGGCTTTCGATGCTGCCCTGGCCCGTGAGCCGCGCCTGATTGCTTTTGGAGAAGATGTGGGCAAGTTGGGCGATGTCAACCAGGGTTTCCGCGGCCTGCAGGACAAATACGGCCCGCTGCGCGTGGCTGATACCGGCATCCGGGAAGCTACCATCCTCGGACAGGCTGTCGGGCTTGCCATGCGCGGTCTGCGCCCCATCGCCGAGATCCAATACCTGGACTACCTGCTGTATGCCCTGCAGCTCATGTCGGATGACCTGGCATCGCTGCACTGGCGCACCAAAGGCGGGCAGAGGGCACCCGTGATCGTCCGCACCCGCGGCCATCGCCTGGAGGGCATCTGGCATTCCGGTTCACCCATGGCTGGCATCCTCAACCTGGTGCGCGGCATGCATATGCTGGTGCCGCGCGATATGACCCGTGCTGCAGGGTTCTACAATACGCTCCTGCAGGCCGAAGAGCCTGCCCTGGTGATCGAAGTGCTCAACGGCTACCGCATCAAGGAACGCCTGCCGGACAATATCGGCGTGTTTACCGTACCCTTAGGGGTACCTGAGGTCATTCGCTCCGGGGGTGATGTGACCATCGTCACCTACGGCGCTTGCTGCCGCCTGGCATTGGAAGCGGCTGACTTATTGGCTAAGGTTGGTATCACTGCCGAGGTAATCGATGTACAAACCCTGCTGCCTTTTGACCTCCCTGGGATTATTCTGAAGTCACTCAAGAAAACCTCGCGCGTTCTATTCGTGGATGAGGATGTGCCCGGTGGTACCACCGCCTACATGCTCCAACAGGTGCTCGAGCGCCACGGCGGCTACCAGTGGCTAAACTCCGCCCCGTGCACCCTCCCCGCCCAACCCCACCGCCCCGCCTACGGCTCCGACGGCGACTACTGGTCCAAGCCCAACCGCGACACCATCTTTGAGGCGGTCTATGAGATGATGCATGAGGTTAACCCTGGCACTTACCCAATATTCTATAAGTGATCAGCCTGATAAATTCCAAATGGAGTCCCCATGCCTACCAAAGTCCTTATGCCCCAGCTAGGAGAATCAGTCACTGAAGCAACAGTTACAAAGTGGTTGAAGGCGGCAGGCGAGCCTGTCAATGAATACGAAGCCCTGATCGAGGTCAATACCGACAAGGTAGACACCGAGATCCCCGCGCCTGCCGGTGGCGTGCTGCTGGCGACCCTGGTCGCCGAAGGCACCACCGTGCAGGTCGGCACCCTGTTAGCCTGGATCGGGCAGCCCGGCGAAAGTATGCCCGGCGCGGGAACCCCCGCTGCTGACCTCGTTGCCGCGCCGGCTCCTGTTGCAGGTTCCACCTCACCTACACCGCTGAGTATCCTGACCGCTGACTTTACCGCCCCACCCTCCCCTCCCTCCGCCCGTGACCTGGGCTTCATCTCACCTGTGGTCTCCCGCATGGCAGCCGAATACAACCTGGACCTTAACCACATCCCCGGCACCGGGCTTAATGGGCGCATTACCAAGCAGGATGTCCTGGCATATTTGGAGAAAAAACCGGCCATTCCACCACCAGCTCCTCCAGCCCCACCGCCACCCCCCTCCAGCGCGGCGTCTCTCCACGTCGTTCCCGGCGAATCGACCCTCATCCCTCACACCACCATCCGCCGCGCCATCGCCGAGCACATGGTGCTCTCCGAGCGCACCTCTCCCCATGTCACCACCGTCATGGAGGTGGACCTGAGCCGGCGTTGTCGCCCACCGCGAAGCCAACAAGGATGCCTTTGCCCGCGACGGGGTCAATCTGACCTTCACCGCCTACTTCATCGCCGCCATCGTCGCCGGGTTGAAAGCCTTCCCGCTGGTCAACTCCTCCTGGACTGACGAAGGCCTGCTGGTTCACAAGCACCTCAACATCGGTATGGCGACTTCTCTTGGCGACGAAGGCCTGATCGTCCCGGTGATTAAAAATGCCGACAGCCTCTCGCTGCTCGGCTTGGCCCGCACCATCAACGACCTGGCGAACCGCGCCCGGTCCAAGAAGCTGCTGCCGGATGAGGTTAAAGGCGGCACCTTTACCATCACCAACCACGGCATCAGCGGCTCGCTGTTTGCCGCCCCGATCATCAACCAGCCGCAGTGCGGTATCCTCGGCGTCGGGGCAATCCAGAAGCGCGCCGTGGTGATCACTGACAAAGTCCTGGGCGACGTGATTGCCATCCGCCCGATGGCTTACCTTTCATTTACATTCGATCACCGCATCCTGGATGGTGCAAGCGCCGATTATTTCCTGGCCAAGGTGGTAGAATCGCTGCAAAACTACAACAAGGAGTCCGCATGAGCAATTATGATGTCATCGTGATCGGTGCCGGACCGGCTGGCTATGTCGCTGCCATCCGCGCTGCTCAACTCGGGTTGAAAACCGCCATCATCGATAAGCAGTGGCTGGGTGGGGTATGTTTGAATGTTGGCTGCATCCCCTCCAAGGCGCTGCTCAAGAATGCCGAGATTGCCCACACCTTGCGCGAGCGCGGCAAAGAGTTTGGTTTCAGTTTTGAGAACCTTAACCTCGACTTCAGTGTTGCCGTCAAGCGCAGCCGCCAGGTCTCCGACCGCCTGGTCAAGGGTGTTGGCTTCCTCATGAAGAAGAACAACATCGCTGTGATCATGGGCACCGCCCGGCTGACCGCCCGAGACACCATCCAGGTGACCGGTAAGGACGACCAGGTAAGCGAGCACACAGCCCGCCATATCATCGTCGCCACCGGCGCCCACGCTGCGGTACCCAAAGCCTGGGCTATCGACGGGCAGAAAGTGGTCACCTATTTGGAAGCAATATTGCAGGAAAAACAGCCTGCCTCGGTCATCATCATCGGCTCGGGTGCCATCGGTGTCGAATTTGCCACCGTGTGGAATTCGTACGGCGTGGATGTGACCATCGTCGAGATGCTCCCCCACCTGGTGCCGTTGGAAGACGAAGAAGTCAGCGTCGAGTTGGAAAAAGCCTTCAAGAAGCGCACCATCAAAGCCCTGCTCAACCACAAGGTCGAGGCGATCGAGACCAGCGAGAGCGGCGTGCGGGTGCGCGTTTCTGCCGGCGGCGAAGAAAAAGTGCTCGAAGCCGAGCAAGCCCTGGTGGCGATCGGTTTTGCCCCTAACTCCCGCGGCCTTGGGCTGGAAGAGGTTGGCGTCAACATCTCCGAGCGTGGATTTGTCGAGATCGACGAGCGCATGGCGACGAACATCCCCGGCATCTGGGCCATCGGTGACGTGACCGGCAAGCTGATGTTGGCGCATGTTGGCTCCGCCCAGGGCATTGTTTGCGCCGAGAACATCGCCGGCGTGGAGACGGTCAAGCTGGATTATGCCATGATGCCCCACTGCACCTACAGCCAGCCCCAAATCGCCTCCTTTGGACTGACCGAGGCCCAGGCCAAGCAACGCGGCTATGAGGTCAAAGTAGGTAAATTCAACTTCCAGGCTAACGGCAAAGCGCTTGGTCTGGGTGATTATGCCGGCTGGGTCAAGCTGATCACCGACGCCAAATATGGCGAGATCCTCGGCGCCCACCTGATCGGCCCGGAGGTCACCGAGCTGCTCCCCGAGCTGACCATCGCCCAGATGATGGAGCTGACCGCCGCCGAGATCGCCCGCAACGTCCACGCCCACCCCACCCTCAGCGAAGTCCTCATGGAAGTCGCCCACTCGGCAGGTGGGCATGCCATCCATATGTAACAGCGGATAAAAAGACCCTAACCAAAAAGGACACAGGGGACACAAAGAAAAATACTAACTCACCACGGAGAACACAGAGATCACGGAGAAATAAAAAAACTCTGTGGGCTCTGTGCGCTCTGTGGTGATTTCTTTTTTTGTATGATCTGTGTAATCTGCGAAATCTGTGGACAATGTTTTTGAAGGTTTTTCAGCCTGGCGCGTCTAATCCTATGAGATGTCCAATCCGAGCCTTCTTCGCATGAACCGTAGGGATGATCCACTGCCGCAGGAAACGGTCGTCCAGAGCTTGAACATCGAGCGCCTGGTGCGCGAGCATTACAGCTACATCCACCGCCTGGCGCTGTCCATTCTAGATGACCCACACGAAGCCGACGACGCCGCCCAGGAAACCTTCATCGCCGCCAGTCGGGGGCTGACCAGCTTTCGCCGCGACGCCAGCCCGCGCACCTGGCTGACCGCCATCACCGTCAATGCCTGTCGCGGCCGGCTGCGCAAGCGCAAAGCCCGCCAGGGTTTGCAGACTGCCCTCCAGGCGCTGCACCTCGCTCAACCCTACCATCCCTCCCCGGAAGAGGCAGCCATCCAGCAGGATGCCCACCACTCCCTTCGTCTGGCTGTGGCTGGGTTGGATGACAAACACCGCCTGCCCATCCTGCTGCGCTACGTGCACCAGCTCAGCGTGCCGGAAATTGCGGCTGCCCTCCAGACCAATCCCGGCACCATCTATTCCCGCCTGCATTACGCCCGGCGCATGCTGATCGCTCGCTTGGACACCCAAAATCCCCTCATGGAGGCTTCCGATGAGCAGCAATCGCACCCTGACGCATGAACAGGCCCGCCGCTACCTGCAGGCTGCCGCAGACGGTCAGCTAGACCCGTCCTTTCAGCCGGCGCTGGAGCGACACCTGGCGGACTGCCCGCAATGCCAGCGCTTTGCCGAACGGTTAGACGCTCTGGAAGCACGCCTGGCAAACGAGCTCCCCACCGCCTGGCCAATCAGTTCCGTTGCTGAGCCTCAGGTTGCCTCCACGGTGGAGAAAATTCACCGGCGAACGAGGCATAATCCAATGAAAACCTTCCTATCCAGCACCGCCCGCACGCTCGCCTTCGGCCTGGGCATCCTCGTGTTGATCTTCGGCCTGGCCTGGGGCATCCGCACCCTACGACCCGCCACCCCGGAAATCCTACCCGCACAGCAGGAATCGCAAGTTACACCCATGACCACCGTTGTGGTTACCAGGCAAGTGGTAATTCCTACACCTGATATTCCGATCCCTACCGAGACACTGCCAATCCCCAGCAGATCGTCAACCCCCAATTTATTCCCCACCACCAGCTTCGACTTTCCCACTGGTTTTCCCGCATCCCTTGAAACAGTCAACCTGTACCGGCTGCAGCTCCCTGAAGCGATCACCCCCGAGAATGCCCTGCAGATGGCTGCCCGGCTGGGTGTTGCGGGAGGAATATACAGCCTACCCGGCGAAGGTTTCGACCAGCTGCTCTACGAGGTTTCCGATGGCTTTGAGCTGCTGCGCTTTATCAACTTCGCCGAGCAGTTTGTCTACGAAACCGGCTATGCCGATCCCATTTCCAGCGGCTGCGCACCGCTGCAATACGAAGAGCAGTTGCGTATCGCCACCGATTTCCTGAACAGCCAGGGCCTGCTTGACCTACCTTACCAAGACCTCACCCTCGGCGATCGAGCAGGGTGTGCTGCTCTTCACCCCGCTGCTGGACGGCTACCCATTGGTCTACGGCAATGGCCAGAACCCCGGCAACATGGCATGGATCTCCGTGCAGGTCAACCCCGCCGGCGAGGTCAGCCGGGTGATGTACAGTGGACAGCGCTTTGAGCTGCTTGGCGAGTATCCGATCCTCACTGCCCAGCAGGCCTGGGAGCGCCTATCCGAGGCAAACGCCAGCCAGCGGGCGCGGTATGCCGTGGTGCCCGCCGAGCAGCCGAACACCTACCGCCTATGGAAGCGCACCTATCCTCAAGGCCAGACTGTGGATCTGATCGGCTTTGTCCAGGCGCGCCAGCCCGTGGATCCGGCCGATCCCGTCTTGATCAGCTTTAACAACTACCTGGTCTCCGGTGGGGAAGGTTTGTCTGCGCTTGAAATGGGCACAACCATCCACGCCTGGGGCCAATTCCTCCCCGATGAGCAAGGGCGGCTCGTTTTCCACATCGAAAACTGGGAAATTTCTCCCATTGTTGAAAAGTATGACGAAGGCACCATCCACCGTGTTGGCGATCAAGACCAGCTGGTCACCGAGAATGGCACTCTGATCCTGCCTGAGCTGCCCGCCGATGTACCCGACGGCTGGCAGGTGTTTGCCAGCGGCATCCTGCAGGAGGGAGACCCCGCCACGCTGAACTGGTACCAGATCTCCGGCGGGGAATACCCCAACTCTTACTACACTTCCCGCTCGTGTGGCGGCGGTGGCGGTGGCGGCGGTGGCGGGGCAGAGAATGTTAACTTTGGCGGCGGTAGTTTTGCCATCCCCCGGCTGGAGCCTGGTCTCTCCCCAACCGCAACCCCTGAGCCAGGCCCATATGTCACCGGCGATGTGATTGACGGGCTGACCGGGCGGGTGTATGCCATCACTCATCTCTACAGTGACGGCACCACGACTTACGAATTCAACCTCCTGGTCGATCCTACCGCCGAGGCTGCCTTTGGTAGCTATTTCCGCCTGGAAGGCGCGGCAGTGGCAGGGCTGGAGCAGTACCAGGAGTTGCCGGTGCGCATCTGGGGTCTGGTCACCGGTAATTTCGAAGGCACCCCCATCATCACCCTTGGGCGATATGAGGCGCAGTACCCCGGCTTATTCATCCAGCAGTGGAATGGCACCGAAGCCATCGTCAACCTGGAAGGTCAGGACGTGGTGCTGCTGACCGCCGACAGCGGTGAAGCCTTCGTGCTGCAAAGCTCCCTCACCTGGGGTGCTGAGGGCAACCTGATCGGCCGTCTGGGTGACTGGATCGAGATCGAAGGTTACCTCATTCCCGAGCGCCAGTTCGGCGGCTATCCGGTTATCCAGGACCTGAGCGGCGGCATGCCCCCCGACGCACAAGTCACCAGCGACGATATGTATCTCTACGACCACTCGTTCGATTCGCCGGACGTGAACACCCTGATGGCTGGACAGGTGACCATCGACACCATCGAGCTGGCTTACGCCTCGATCACCATGGATAACTGCCTCAGCAGCCACAGCACCGATCCCAATATGATCCCCTTCCTCACCGTCCAGCCGGTTTGGGTCTTCACCGGTCACTTTGACGACGGGCGCATCATCGTCATCCAGGTTCAGGCCCTGCCGGAGGAATACCTGCAGTAACCAAGAGCATCAACCACAAAGTACACGAAGGAAATTATTAACTCACCACTGAGCACACAGAGAGCACAGAGATTTATTTAGACTCTGTGTGCTCTGTGTGCTGTTCTGAAAATAGCCGATTTTCATCCTTTGGGGTGAAGGGAGTTCATGATAACTCTGTGGTAAATCTGTTCTAGGCTCTCCGTGGTAAATCTGTTTTAGCTCTAATCTGTGTAATCTGCGCAATCTGTGGATAAAATTCCTCCGCCTGCCTCATCACCCCCCCATACTCCGCCCTCTCCCGCACCAGCTCCAGGTTGATCGCCCGCGCCCTTGACCTCAGCTCGGGCTGGTCCAGCGCCTGCAGGATCGCCTCCGCTAACCCCTTCGTATCCCCAGGTCCGACCAGCAGTCCGTTCATCCCCGGCGTGATCCACTCGCGCAGCGCGGCGATATCCCCGGCGATGGGGAAGCACCCCGACGCCAGCCCTTCCAGCAGCGTGTTGGGCGTGCCATCGTGGGTGGTGATCGACAGCATCACCTGCGCCTTCCGGAACAGCCCCGCCATCTGCTCCCTGCTCAGCGGCTGCAGCAGCTCGACCGCCCTCTCCAATCCCAGCTCGCCCACCCAGCGCAGCGCCTCGCTCTGACCAGCCATCCCGGTGCAGGCAAAGCGCACTTGTGGGCGCTGCGCATGCACCAGCCCCATCGCCCGGAATATCGTGTCCGTGCGCACGTAAGCCCGCAGCCCGCGTGGATTGAGCACCAGCGGCGGCTGCTCATTCACCCCGTCCATGGCTGGATAGAACACATCCATCTGGATGCCGCCCCCGCCGGGGAGGACAATGGCGGGTTTGGTGCGGTCAAAGCCCCATTCCTGCGCCAGATATTGGTCGCGCTGGCAGTCGGTGTGCAAGGCTGCCGCGCCCTGCAATGCCAGGCGGGTGTAGTACTTCATCAAGGGGGTGGAATTGGCATGCAGGGTAAAATCATTGCCCCACACCGAGATCACCAGCGGCGTGCTTACTTTACTCAATGCCAGCGCCGCCAGCATCCCCTCATATGGAATGCGCATGGCGTGCACCAGCTCTGGTTGCACTTCCTGGACGATCCTGCGCAGCTTCCGCGCCGCCCTGGGTAAGGTCAGCGGGCCCAGCCACTGCCGGACTTTGGTACGCAGTCCCAGCGGCAGGACCCGGTGCAGCAGCCTGCTCGCGCCCTCCTGCCTCCGGGTGTGTTGCTGTCTCCTTTACCTCACTTAGCGCCACCGGAACAACCGTGAAGGATGCCAGTCCCGGCTCAGGCTGGCAGGGGAAACTGGATGCCAGGTGCACCTCATGCCCGGCGGAAATGAAATAGCGCATCCAGTTCAGTCGCGATCGGCGAGCGCCCGTCAGCTACGAATAAGATTCGCATACCTGGCTCAATACCTCACAAACACCTCCACCATGGCCTCAACATTCACTTCCTCTTTCACGATACGGTAAGATTCTTTCCCCATCTGGCGCAGGCGGATCGGGTCGGATAATGCGGTTAGCAAGGTAAGTGTCAATGCCTCCAGATCGTCCGGGGGCACCTGCCAGCCGTTCAACGGGCCCACCAGGTCATCCTGCGTCCCGTCGCCCTGCGCCACGATCACCGGCAGCGCCCGCGCCATGGCTTGCTGCACCGCCAGTCCGCCGGTGCCGGGCAGCACGAACAGATCCGCCGCCTGGAAATACGGCTCCAGTTCAGCGCCATGCCGGGCGCCGACAAACTCTGCCCGGGGATAAACCTGCTCGGCCAGGGCTTCAAACTCACTTCGTGCCGGCCCATCCCCCACGATCACCAGCCGTGGCTGCAACCCAACCGGCAGCCTGGCGCAGGCCTGCAGCAGCAGGTCGACGCGCTTGCGGTTCTGCAGGCGACCGACAAACAAAATAATCGGGGATTCAAGGAAACGACTGGAACGAATCGGCGGGGGTATCTTCGGTGCCGGATCGGCCGCATTGGAGGCCACGAACACCCGCTCGGCAGGCAGTCCCAGCTGGCGATACTGCTCCGCCCCTGTTCGGCTATACGCAATAACTGCGTCCAGCGAGCGCAGCAGGCTGAGCCGCTCCCAGCGTCGCAGCCACGCCAGCCTGCCGCTCAACGGCGGCGCTCCCAACCCCCAGCCAATCACCGGGCGCCCTCTCCGGTGCATCCAGCGCACCGCCAGCCGCGTGACCGGGTAGCGCGGGTTGGCCTCGACCACCAGCGCCTCCGGCTGCCATTCAGCCAGCCAGCGCAGCATGCCCCCCTGCCAGCACAGAAAGAGCGGCGAGCTGGGATCCTTAATATTCCAGTTGCGCGCCTGGGCAAGCTGCGCCCGCTCCAACGTGTAAACCGGGGCAATGCCCTCCACCGCCAGCGGGGATCCGGCGAACACGCTCAGCCCACCCTGGCAGGCTTCGGCTAACGTATCCAGGAAAGCCGCCCGGTAAGCCGGCAGCACGCGCTGCTGCAAACCCAGCCTGCCGGGAAAACTCACCCCAACAGGCATTCCAGGTACCCTTCGACCATTGGATCCAATCCAAACGCCTCTTCTGCTCGGCGGCGCGCCCCCTGGCGGAAGCGCGGCTGGTCAGCCAGGATCTCCGCCGCGCCGCGGGCCAGCCCGGCTACATCCGGCGGGTCCAGCTCCCACGGGTCGCCGCCGTAGGGCACCACCCGCCCGGCATCACCCGTCACCAGTTCGGGCAGCGCCCCGGTGTCAAATGCCACCACCGGCAGCCCGCACGCCAGCGCCTCGATGGTCGAGTTCGGGCAGGCGGCATCGGGAGCGGCGGCAAAGATCAGGTGCGCCGAGCGGTCCACCTGGGGGATCTGCTCGCCGGGTATTTTGCCTCGGAAAACCAGCGGAACCTGGGTTTTGGCCTGCGCCGCAGCCTGCAAGTCCGGGGCTACCTTCCCCACCACCATCATTTCCAATTTCTGCTTATACTCTGTACGCAAGATTTCTGCCATCTGAACCGCGCTGTCCAACCCGACCTCATACCCCCCGCTCAGCGAGCCCTCTACCAGCAACAGCCGCTGGAATTGCATCGGGCGCTCTGCCGGGCCTTGCGGCGTATACTGCGCCAGGTCTACCGCGTTATACACCACCTTCCAATCGACGGGGGTCGGGCCATATACCCGCTCCCACCAGCCCTGGGAAAAGTGGCTCTGGTAGATGATGCGTTCTGCCAATCGGGTGCGGATGGTGTTCAGGATCACATTGCCGTACTCTGCCCTCAGGGCATGCTTCAGCCCGGATGGTCGCTTGCGGTGGATCCAGTTCATCCCATTCAGGCGCTGCACGATGCGCACACCGCGTCGGCGCACACGCCACAATCCCACCAGTTGGCGCGTGCCTCCAATCACCAGCACAGCGTCATAGGGAAGATCATCCAGCCGGGTGCATACCTGGACGCCGCGCTGTTCCAACCCGGCGATGAAACGACCGCGGAACGAGACCATCCCGCCTACCCCACTTACATGAGGCACAATGCAGATCCTAGTCATCCCGCCTCCCCACGCAGCGCGCCGGGTTGCCCGCCCATATCTCATTCTCGCCGGTCGAACTCGAGCAGCACCGCGTTGGCGCCGATCACGCTGCCCCGTCCTACGCGCAGCACCCCGGCTTTGCACAGCACCTTACAACCCGGGCTGAGAATAACATCATCCTCGATCACAATACCTTCGAATTTCGACTGCCCGGCAGACAGGTAGATATCCGCCCGCCCAAGCGTCACACCCGGGTACAGTTTCACCCGCTTTCCGATCACCGTCCTGGAATGCACCACCGTCCCAAATCCCCCGTGCGCCAGCTCAAAGCCTTCCCCTACCGGCACCGAGCAGGGTATCTCGGCACCTAGCACTTTGAGCAGGTAATACGCCAGCTTTCCGATGCAAGGCTTACGGCGCAAATAAACCAGGCGGGTGTAAAAATCCATATTAGTCCTTGCTGCCATCCCCAAGCCGGTAGATGGTGAATCCCGCCGCCTGCCACGCGGCCGCGTCCCACTGACCTCGGGTATCGATGATAATGCGCGCCGCGGTCGACCGGGCAACCTCGAACGGGTCCAATTTGGCAAATTCCGTATGCTGCACCAGCAAAATGATCGCCTCAGCGCCTTCCAGTGCCGCCTGCAGGTTGGGCGTGGTTTCGATCTCTGCCACCTGCTCTCCCGGCTTGTATGGCTCATACGCCCGCACCACGGCGCCTGCCTTTGCCAGCAGTTGGGCAACCTCGATCGCCGGACTCTCACGCAGGTCGTCCACATCCGCTTTGAATGCCAGACCCAGCGCAGCGATACGCCTGCCCTGCACCTCCCCGCCCAGTGCCTGCGCAACCAGCGCCGCGGTGTGGTGCGGCTGACCATCATTTACCATCCGCGCCGTGTGGATTAATCGCGCTAACTCCGGCGCCGCTTCCACAAAGAACCACGGATCGACACTGATGCAGTGCCCGCCCACCCCCGGTCCGGGATTGAGGATCTTAACCCGCGGGTGGCGGTTGGCATAGCTGATCGCCTGCCACACATCCACCCCAAACTGCTCCGCCAGGCGCGAAAACTCATTGGCGATGGCGATGTTGATATCGCGGTAAGTGTTCTCCATCAGCTTGACCATCTCAGCCGTGGTGGCATCCGTCAGCACGATCTCACCGCGCACAAAACATGCGTACAGGTCGCGGCCTGCCTCTGCGGATGCCGGTGTCACCCCACCGATTACGCGGGCGTTCTCAACCAGCTCGCGCAGGATCTGCCCCGGCAGCACCCGCTCCGGAGAGTAAGCCAGGGAAAAATCCACCCCGGCGCGCAGCCCGGAATGCTCCAGGATCGGCGCCACCAGGTCAACGGTGGTGCGGGGGGGTGAGGTAGATTCCAGGATCACCAGGTTGCCCGGGCGCAGGTGGGGCACAATCGCCTCCGTCGCCGAGGTGACGGCAGACATATCTGCCTTGCGGTACGCCATCCCCTGGTAATCGCCCTGCTCCTGTGCGTAAAACGGGGTGGGTACGGCGATGATGAATGCATCCGCCGGTTCCGGCGTTGCGCTAATTGTCAATTTTCCCGAGCCCAGCGCTTGCTGGACAATCTCGCCCAAACCCGGCTCGTGAATATGTAGCTCGCCGCCGCGCAGGGTCCGGATCACGTAGGGATTGATATCCACGCCCACCACCTGGATGCCCTGCGTCGCCAGGGTGCAGGCAGTCGGTAAGCCGATATACCCCAGCCCCAGCATACACACTTTGTCAAATTTCATAAAATTCTCCGCTGAAACCTGTAGTGTTCGCAAATGGATGGGCTTCGTTAGCGCCATCAGGCGGTAATTATGCCATACTTAGCAAAAATGATGTTGAATTGGCAGTATGCAAGATATCCCACCCTTTTCGCGTTTTCCTCTTGTTTAGCGCCTTCCATGTTCCCAATCCTCACCCCATTCGTTCCGCGCCCTGCGTATCCCTCCGTAGCCGCACTTTATATAATACCTCAATCTTGTATTCGTTCCATTTGTTCCTCACTTTTTTAAATCAATGTTGAAGCCCCATTGGATGATTGTGCAAAAATACATTATACTCATGCCATGACGATCTCTACGAATCATCGAGGTGCTCATGGCGCAAGACAAAGCTGGTAAAGAGGACGGCAGCCAAACCATGCAGCCGGTGCGTAAGGCGCAGCCTGAACGGAAAGCGGAATTCAAGACCCCTTCCGGCATTCCCCTCCCCGCACGGCTGACTGCGGCCGAACCCATACTCGGATTACCTGGAGAAATTGGGCTTGCCGGGTGAATACCCCTTCACCCGCGGCGTCCAACCCACCATGTACCGCGGCCGGCTGTGGACCATGCGCCAATACGCCGGTTACGCCAGCGCGGAAGAATCCAACCAACGCTATCGCTACCTTCTCGCACAGGGTCAAACCGGCATCTCCGTGGCTTTCGACCTACCCACCCAGATCGGCTATGATTCGGATGATCCCCTCGCCCAGGGTGAGGTCGGCAAAGTTGGCGTGGCGATCTCCTCGCTGGAGGATATGCAGACGCTGTTTCAAGGAATTCCGCTGGGCAAAGTATCCACCAGCATGACCATCAATGCCCCGGCCTCCATCCTGCTGGCGATGTACATTGCCGTGGCTCGCCGGCAGGGTGTGGAGATGCGCCAGCTGCGCGGCACGATCCAGAATGATATCCTCAAAGAATACATCGCTCGCGGCACCTACATTTTCCCACCCGCGCCTTCCATGCGCCTGATCACCGATGTGTTCAGCTACTGCCAGCGTGAAGTGCCACATTGGAATACGATCAGCATCTCCGGGTATCATATCCGCGAAGCGGGATCGACCGCGGTGCAGGAATTGGCCTTTACCCTGGCGGATGCCATCGCCTACGTGGAAGCTGCGCTGGCGGCCGGTCTGAACGTCGATGATTTTGCCGGGCAGCTCTCCTTCTTCTTCAACGCCCACAACAATTTCCTGGAAGAAGTCGCCAAGTTCCGCGCCGCGCGCCGCATGTGGGCGAAAATCATGCGCCATCGCTTCGGCGCTAAAAAAGCCGCCTCATGGATGCTGCGCTTTCACACCCAGACCGGCGGTTCCACCCTCACTGCCCAGCAGCCGGAAAACAATGTCGTCCGGGTGACCTTGCAAGCCCTGGCGGCTGTGATGGGCGGCACCCAGTCGCTCCACACCAACAGCATGGATGAGGCGCTGTGGCTGCCCACCGAGAAATCGGTGCGGGTGGCGCTGCGTACCCAGCAGATCATCGCCCACGAGTCCGGTGCCGCCGATACCATTGACCCTCTGGCGGGCTCCTATCTTATCGAATACCTGACCGACGAGATCGAGCGCCGGGCGCAGGAGTACATTGCCAGGATCGACGCCATGGGCGGGGCGCTGAGAGCCATCGAGCAGGGCTACATCCAGGGGGAGATCCAGGAAGCCGCCTACCAATACCAGCGAGCGGTAGAGCAAGGGGAACAGATCGTCGTCGGGGTCAACGCATTCCAGGGAAATGAGCACGTTGAGCTGGAACGGCTGAAGGTGGATCCAGCGATCGAGCAGAACCAGGTTGCTCGCCTGGGAGAATTCAAACGCAAACGGGACCCGGTCCGGGTGAGCGAGCTGCTGCTGCATTTAGAAACTGCCGCTCAGGGCAGTGACAATATGATGCCGCTATTCATTGAGCTGGTGGAACAGGGCCTCACCCTGGGTGAAATCTGCAACGTGCTGCGCCAGGTATGGGGCGAATACCAACCCCCGGTCTGGTTATAATAACGGAGGAAACGTTTTGGCCAAAATCATGCGCATTGACCACATTGCAGTGTTGGTAGACGATTTGGAAATCGCGTCAGGATTCTGGCGCGATGCACTGGGAATTGAGCTAACGGACACCGCGGATGTCCCGGCTGAAATGGCCCAGATTGCCTTCCTGCCAGTGGGCGGCAGCGAGATCGAGCTGGTCAAACCCACCTCCGGCGATTCCGGCCTGAGGCGCTACCTGGACAAGCGCGGCCCAGGCATGCATCACATCTGCCTGGAGGTAGATGACATCACCGGGATGATCGCCAGGCTGCAGGAACACGGGGTGCAAATGATCAATACCGAACCACGCCTCAGCGCAGATGGGAAAAAATATGCCTTCGTCCATCCCAAGAGCGCTGGCGGGGTGTTGATCGAGCTGTACCAGCTTCTGACCTCCTCCCCCTGAAGGGGGAGGGGTTGGGGAGGGGGTTAAGGCTGGAAGCGCAGCAGCACCCGCCCTTTCACCGCTTCGCGCAGGTCATCCGGGTCGGGTTCACCATTTTCGTCGTACCAGATCTTCAGAGTAGCGTGCCGCTGCCGGCATGCCCTTGAAGAATACCCCAAGCCCGCCAGCAGTACTTCTTCATCCTCCACTACTTCGCCTTGCACAGGCACGATCTCGTCCCTGCAGACGCAGCATTGCCGATCCAGCGGTGCGGAAGTTGCGCCACCAGGCGCGTTTGCCCATGCTGAGCGTCCACAGCTTTTCCCCCTCACGCACATAGTTCACCGGCAAGGTGATCTGCCGTCCACTTGTCCGCCCCTGATAAGTTACCAGCATCGTGCTGCGGCTCAAAAGCCGGTGCAGCGGGCTGCGCAGCAACCAGATCACAAATGGATTGATATTCATCTCCACCTCCAAGAACTTGATAATTGCACCCGCACCTGCACCAGGATCACACCCAGGCAGACCAGTGCCAATCCGAGCATTTCCCGTACGGTCAGGGTCTCCTGGAGAAAAATGGTAGCAAAGATGGCAATCTGTGGCAGCATCAGGCTGTTCAAGATGGTTGACTCAACCGCACTGAGCACCCGCAGAGAATAGTTCCACAAGGTGAAAGCCAGGGCGGTGTTGACCAGCGCCAGCCAACCGATGATCAGCCAATGCGACCATTCGAGCTTTCCAAATCCCTGCGTCAATCCCCCCACAAGCATTAGGATCGCCGCCCCAATCCCCATGCTGACAAATGTCACCAGCAAGGCGGGCAATTTTTGGGAGCGGTTCACCCGCCGCCCCATCACTGACGAGGCGGCATTGGCTATCACACCCAGAACCGCCACACCCAGCCCAAACCATTGACCTGCCGGCAGCTCCACGGCCTGAAAATAGATCAACACCCCGGCGACGGTCAGCAGTAATCCCAGCCACTGCAGTACGGCGGGGCGTTCGCCCAGAAAGAGCAGCCCGCCCATGCCCACCAACACCGGGGTCAGGTTCAACAGCATGCTGACCAGGGCAGCCGGGAGATAAGCCAGGCTGAGGTACTGCGCTCCCTGGGTGAGGGCGTAGAACACCAACCCTAACGCCGCCAGCCAGGCCCAATCGCCGCCCTCCAGCCGCCTGAGCTGCGCTCGCTGCTCGCGGTTGAAAGCCACAAATGGCACCAGGCACAGAAATGCCAACATGTAGCGCAGCCCGGCAAAGCTCAACGGGGGCAGGCTCTGGCGCAAACCCAGTTTGATCAGCACCCAGGAGGTGGACCACAGGAACGTGACCAGCAAGGCCAGCCAGATGGCGCGTCGACGTTGGAGGTGGAGGCTGGTGGCGGTATTCTGCGTGGTCATGAGTGATGCGCCAGGGCATGGGGTATCACGGGACGCGGGAGCCTCCCGGCAGTGTTCCCACGCAGGACGTGGGGGCGTGAGTGACCAGGACGATCAAGTGGATGGTGTGCCTGCTCCGGTTTCTGGCTCTTTGAGCGGTTTCCTACCCTGTTTGAGCATGAGGATGCCGCCGGACAGGTTGAGCACTCCGGTGATCAGCGCACCGATGTCGTCCACCTGACCGATCACTGGCAGCACATCCGGAAGCAAATCCAGCGGGCTGAGGATGTAAACGATGCAGGTCACCGTTACCGCCAGGAGGAAGCTGCCCGCAATCTTGAGCAGCCACTTGCGCAGGCGGGAATTGGGCAGGCTGAGCAGGATGACTAGCAAAAGGATGATGATCCCCGCCACAATGGCGGTAATTTTGATGATTTCCAATAGATTATCCATGATTCGCCTCTGCTTTATTGATCGCCGAAGCTGATCCCCAGGTCGCGGGCGGTCAGCATGATGTCGCTGTTCAAGGGCACCGTCTTCATGCGCTTGGTTGCCGACTCAAGCGGCACATACTTGACCGTCGGCGGGTCGAGGGCGACCATGACGCCGCGCTGCCCCTCGGACAGTGCCCGTACCGCCGCCGCCCCGAAGCGCTGAGCAATCAACCGGTCGAAGGAAGTGGGCGTACCGCCGCGCAGCAGATGGCCCAACACCACCAGGCGGGTTTCTTTGCCGGTCAATGCCTCCAATTCAGCGGCTACTTTTTCCCCTGCACCACCTAGCCGGTCTGCTCGCCCGGCCTCGCGGCTGATAACAGAAGTCTCACCGCCCTTCGGTTTGGCACCCTCAGCCACCACCACAATGGAAAACAGGCGTCCCGCCTCTTCCCGCTCGCGGATTTTCTCGGCCACTTTCTTCAAATCATAGGGAATTTCCGGAATCAGGATCACGTCTGCGGAACCCGAGACCCCACTCTCCAGGGCGATCCAGCCGGCATAACGCCCCATCACCTCCACGACGATGATGCGGCGGTGCGAGGCGGCGGTGGTGTGCAGCCGATCCAGGCATTCGGTGGAGAAGGAGACGGCGGTATCGAAACCGAAATGTGATCACCGTCTTTTCCAGGTCATTGTCGATCGTCTTGGGCACACCCACCACCCACAGGCCCTTATTCGCCAGGGCATTGGCAATCGCCATCGAGCCATCCCCGCCCACCGAGATCAAGGCATCGATCTCGCGCAGCATGAAGGCGCGCACCAGCTCGTCCGAGCGGTCAACTTCGATCACCTGACCGTCGGGGGTCTTGATCGGGTATGCGAGTGGGTTGCCGCGGTTGGTGGTGCCGATGATGGTGCCGCCCAGGTGGGTGATGCCGCGCACCCGGTCGCGGGTCAGGCGGACGATGCCGCCCTCCAGGAACTGCTCAGGCATCAGCAGTCCATTATACCCATCGCGGATGCCGTACACCTCCCAGCCGCGATTGAGGGCAGCCAGGGTCGCCGCCCGGATGACCGCGTTCAATCCCGGCGCATCGCCCCCGCCGGTACAGATAGCAATGCGTTTGATCTTCGACGCCGTATTTGTGGGCATAGGGCCTCCTTCGGTTAGAAACAAGCAGGAAATGTCATCTAAAATTGTACCATAGCGCACAATGGTACAATTGCCCGCATGACAAACATTGCGGCTATTCTTTGGGATATGGACGGGGTGCTGGCGGATACCGGCTTGCTGCACTACGAGACCTGGAAACTGGTATTGGATGCGCAGGGCATCCCCTTCGATCTGGAAACCTTTGGCAAGATATTCGGTCGAAACAACGCCAGTTCCTTAGAGGCGCTGCTGGGGCACCCGCCATCTGTTGAACTGCTCAGCCTGGTGGACACGGTCAAAGAAGAGACCTTCCGCCAGCTGGTCCCCAAACGGGTGCGCCTGCTGCCGGGCGTGCTGCGCTGGTTGGAGGCGTTCGGGCAGCACAATCTACTGCAAGCGGTGGCCTCCTCAGCGCCGATGGAGAACATCGACTTGCTGGTCGATGTGCTGGGCATCCGGGGATACTTTGCCCACCTGGTGTCGGGCCATTCGATGCCGGGTAAGCCTGACCCGGCAGTATTCCTGGAGGCGGCGCGGCGGGTCGGCGTCGAACCGGAGCGCTGCCTGGTGATCGAAGATTCACCCGCCGGGATCGCGGCTGCCCGGCGAGCGGGGATGCGCTGCGTGGCGGTGGCGACCACGCATGAAGCCGGCAAGCTGGGAGAGGCGCAGATCATCCTGCCCACACTGGAGGGGGTCAATGTTGAGGAGATGCTAACCGAAATCACGCGCTAAACCGCCCCCTCCCGCCTCCCGTCAGCGGCGCAGACCAGCTGGATCGCATTCTTCCCCGAAGCAGCCACCACCGGCACCATGCCGCCCGGCTCTACCCACTGCCCCGCCATGTAGAAATTCTCTAAACCCGGCAGCGTCTTATCCATCCCCTTGATATTCATCTGCATGGTCTCTTTAGTGAGCAGCCAGCCGCAGGACGAGCCCTGCCAGTTGCCGGTATAACGCTCATAGCTGAGCGGGGTGGCCTCGTCGATCACCTCCACCTGCGAACGGATGCCCGGGTAGAGCTTCTCCAGGAAGTCGAGCACGGTATCGGAGACCTGCGACTGTTCGCTGTCGTACAGCGCCCGCCCGTAGATGCGCTGCCAGTAGCCATAGCGGCTTTTGAACATGACGATCAGGCAGGATTTGCCCTCCGGCGCCAGCGAGGGGTCGTAGCAGTAATGACTGACGCTGATCTCGGTATGCTCCTCGTTCATGATCACCAGCGGCTCGTCAAGCAGGTAGGTGACCCAATGCGGCTCGGCGGACAGGTCGCGGTTCACCCCCAGCGAAATTTGCACCTGCGAGTACAGCGGCAGGTGCCCGCCATACAGGCGCTTGAGCTTGCGTGGCACGTATTTCGGGGCGAGCATCTCGAAGAGCGTGCTGCGCCCATCGGCGGCTGAGATGATATGATCAGCACGGTATTCCTCGTCATTATAGAGCTTAACCCCCACGGCGCGGCCGTTCTCGACCAGGATGCGCTCCACCTGGGCGCGATAGTGGATCTCGCCGCCCAGCGCCAGGTAGCGCTTCTCCATTGCCCGGGCAAACTCGAGCGAGGCGCCCGCCGGAAAGCCGGCATTGCCGGTGTGCATGGCAGCCAGCAGTGCCACTCCCGCCATCATGGGAATCTCACCCCAGCCGAAGACCGGCGGCAAGGCGCGCTGGATGAAGGGGTCTTTGAAGCTGGCGGCGAACTCCTGGACAGAGAGGCGCGCCCACTTTGCCAGGGCGCCCATGAAGGGCATCATCTGCACGCCAAAGTCGCGCCAGTCCTCGGCGTTCATCAGCGAGCGCGGTTTGGCCTGCTGAAGAGAAAGGTCAAAGCGGGTGAACAGGCGGATGCCATCCGCCAACGAGCGGGCGCGCCGGGCATCGACTGGCGAAAGCTGAGCCAGGTGGGCGTACAGCTGGTCGGGATCGACAAAGCCGATCAGTGCCCGCCCATCCGGCGCGATAACACGCATTAACTCAGTGTGATCGATGAACTGGCGTCCCTCTACCACGCCCAGCTCGTGCCACATCTGGTTGAAGGGCTGCCCCTCCCCCGAACCCAGCAGGTAGTGGATGCAGCCATCGAAGGTGTAGCCCTTGCGCTCCCAGGCGGTGCACAGCCCGCCGGGCAGGTGGTGCATCTCGAAGACCTGCGTGCGGTAGCCGTTCATCTGCCCGTAGCAGCCGGCTGCCAGCCCGGCGATGCCGCCGCCGATGATGAGGATGGATTTGTCCATGTGTGTGCTCCTGAAATAGATTGGGGTGATTATACTCTGGGAGGGGTTCCACGTTGAACGTTTGAACGTTTAATGGATAACTCTTGACGTCCCAAGACCTATCCTCTATACTTCATTTGTCCGGGTGGGTCGTTCCCCGCCCAGGCAGATAAGGATGAAAAAAATATTTCTCTTGCTCTTATGTCTTGTGCTTTTTTCCGCCTGCAGCACCCCTACCCAGACCAACCCAATTCCAGCCATAGCCAGTCCCACATCGCTCCCTACTCCCGAACCAACCCACCCGCCAACCCCCTCCGTGCCAACTGCCACCCCGCGCGACCCGGAAGCGGAGGTATTGGCACGGGCAGCGCAGGTGGTGCTGCTGCTGAAGAACCAGGATATGACGGAGCTGGCAGCGTACACGCACCGCGTGCGCGGCATCCGTTTCTCACCCTATTCCGCCATCCAAACGGATGACCTGATCTTTTTCAAAGAACAGATCGCCGGGCTGATGGGCGATGCCACGGTTTATCATTGGGGCATCTATGACGGCTCCGGCATGGATATCGACCTGACCTTCGCCGATTACTTTGCGGACTTCGTCTACGATGTGGATTTTGCCAGCGCCCCGCAGGTTGCGGTCAACCAACGGCTGGGACCGGGTAATACAATCGACAACAGCGCGGAAGTGTATCCCGGGGACATGATCGTGGAGTATCACTTTCCCGGTTTCGACCCCCAGTATGATGGGATGGATTGGCGCAGCCTGCGCCTGGTGTTCAAGTACTGCCAGGGGAATTATGACCTGGTCGGGATCATCCACGACGAATGGACACCCTGAGATAATCTGAGATGAGGAGAAGAGATGTTCACCCACGCTATCGCCCGCTTACCCGGCGCGAATTTTGACCATGGGCTGACCACTGCCGAGCTTGGCGAGCCCAGCTACCCATTGATGTTGCAGCAGCACCAGGCATACGTCGAGGCGCTGGCGCAGCTTGGGCTGGAGGTGATCCTGCTGGAAGAGGAGCCGGATTACCCGGATGCCTACTTTGTGGAGGACACGGCAATCGTCACGCCGCAGGTCGCGGTGATCACCCGCCCCGGCGCGCCCTCCCGGCGCGGCGAGGAGCAGACAATCGAGCCGGTGCTGCGCCAATTCCGCCCGGTCATGCGGATCGAGGAGCCCGGCACGTTGGATGGGGGGGACGTGCTGATGGTGGAGAATCACTTCTTCATCGGCAGCTCGCTGCGCACCAACCTGGAAGGGGCGGCGCAGCTGGCTGAGGTGCTAAAACACTACGGGCACAGCGCCGAGGTGGTGCCGGTAGATGCCGGGCTGCACCTGAAGTCCAGCGTCAACTACCTGGGAGAGGATACTTTGCTGGTCACCGAGGCGGTGGCAGATTTTCCCGGTTTTGCCCGCTACCGGCGCATGAAGTTACACCCGGATGAGGAATATGCCGCCAATACCCTGCGAGTCAATGAAGGTTTGCTGACGCCGAAAGGCTATCCACGCACGCTGGAGCAGCTCGCCCGGCTGGGTTTGAAGCTGATCGAGCTGGAGGTGAGTGAGGTGCATAAGATGGACGGGGGATTGACCTGTATGTCATTGAGGTTTTAATTTCATGCAGTTAAATTGGATCGATGTCAACAACCTTTCGTTCAACACCTTACTACTGCTGGAGCGGGTTCAGTTGAGCTGGATGCCGGGGTGGCTGAAGGAAGATGAGCTGGCGATCGCGCTGCAGGCTAACCCGGCGGTGGAATGGTACCTGCGGCACAAATGCCCGGAGATCGACGGCTGGGTAGATGCGGTGATGGCGAAAGCTGGTACAGCACTGTCACCGGCTGAGGCCGGCGCCGGAGAGGGCGGAGCGCACCCGCCAGGCGGAGCTGGCGATCCTGAGGCAGATCAATGATCTGCTGGTCTACGTGGTCGATCCCACGCTCTACGATGCACAGGCATTCCTCGCCTGGGATTTCAAACGAGCTGCGCTCGCTGACCAATTGGGAGGGGAAAACAGTCATCGATATCGGGTCGGGAACGGGACGACTGGCATTGGTAGCGGCAGAGCAGGCACAGGCCGTGTTTGCAGTCGAACCGGTGGCGAATTTACGCCGCTACATCAGAGAAAAAGCGCACCAGCAGGGATATCACAATGTGTTCACCGTTGACGGGCTGATCACCGAACTGCCTTTCCCGGATGGCTTCGCCGATGTGACCATGGGCGGGCATGTGTTTGGGGATGACCCGGCAGCGGAATACGCCGAGATGAAGCGGGTCACCCGACCCGGGGGGATGATCATCCTGTGCCCAGGGACAGACATATCTGAGCAGAAGGCGCATAATTTCCTGGTGGAGCAGAGGTTCGAGTGGTCGGTTTTTGAAGAGCCGGAGGATGGGTCGAAGCGGAAGTATTGGAAAACGCTCAACCACAAAGAACCCTAAGGACATAAAGGTATCTTCGGAAAGTTTGGTGTTCCTTCGTGTACTTTGTGTACTTCGTGAGAGAGCTTCGTGGGAGAGCTACTTCACCTCCGACGGGTGGGCCCGGCAGTACTTGACGTAGCGCATGGCATAATTATCCCGCCCCAGCAGCAGGTCGACGGCGCGCAGCATGCGGGCATACTTTACCGGGTCGGTGATGGCGCAGGTGGCGCCGGCGCCGGCAGCCAGAGCCAGGAAGGCCAGGTTGATGGTGTCACGCTCGGGCAGACCGAAGGAGACGTTGCTGGCACCAATGTTGATATTGACGCCAAACTCCGCCCGCACGAGAGCAATGGTTTGCAGGGTAATGGCCGCGGCCTGGCTGTCGGCACCCACGGTGAGCACCAGGGGATCGATGATGATATCCTCAGCCGGGATGCCAATGCGGGCGGCAGCCTCCAGGATTGCGCCGGCGGCAGCCAGGCGACCGGCAGGCGTGCCCGGGATGCCATCGGCGTCCATGGTCAGCCCGATCAGCGCCGCGCCGTGCTCTTTGGCCAACGGCAGCACTGCTTCCAGCGATGACGGCTTGCCGTTCACCGAATTGATCAAGACTTTCCCCGGGGCAACGGCCAACCCGGCAGCCAGGGTTTTCGGGTCGGCTGAATCCAGGCAGAAGGGCATGTCGAAAGTCTCCGCCAGCATGCTGACCACTGTTCTCATCAAGGCCGGCTCGTCCACGCCCGGTACGCCAACATTGACATCTAATATATCGGCGCCGGCGTCAAGCTGTGATTGAGCCAGTTGGCGCACGTACTCCAGGTCACCAGCCAGCAAGGCGGCAGCAAGCTTTTTGCGTCCGGTGGGATTGATCTTTTCACCGATAATGGCAAGGCCACTTTTGGGGGATACTTTCACCTGTTTCGACCGGCCGCGTAATACTGTTTCCATAAAAATCTCCTCGGTCAGCGCTGCCAGAGGCTGACGCTTTCAATGTGGTAGGTTTGGGGGAATAAGTCAAAGGGAGTGACCTGTACCAGGTGGTAGCCACCGGCAACCAGCCGGCGGGCATCCCGCCCCAGGGTCGCCGGGTCACATGAGATGTAGATCAGGCGGGGAGCACCCTGCGCCAGCAGGCCATCCAGCACCGCCCGATCCAACCCGGCGCGAGGCGGATCCACCAGGATGAGGTCGGGCTTGAAGCTCACCGATCCTAAAACTGCAGCAGCTTCCGCCTCGTAAAGCTCCACGTGGTCGAACTCATCCAGGTTCACGGCAAAATCCTCGCAAGCAGAGGGGGAAACCTCAACGCCCACCAATCGCCGGGCAAGCGGCGCCAGGAAGGCGGAGAACAAGCCCACCCCGCAGTACACATCCAGCACCGTGTTCAGCGGCTCAGGTCCAACGGTCTGCAAGACATGGCGCACCATCGCCGCCGTCTGGGCGGTGTTCACCTGGAAAAAGGAGGCCGCTGAAACGCGGAATGAGCGCTCAAGCACATCCATGAACAAGGATTCAGAGCCGGCCAACACCAACGCACCCCCCGGGCCAAGGTGTACAGCGGAGACAGGCAGCTCCTCAACGCTAAATTCCACCGGCTGGGGGTCGCTGCTTTCGAGTACCAGCAGCAGCTCGCCATCCGAACCCGCCCGCAGGCTGATCCTTTCCAGGCCAGGAAGCGGCTCGAGCTCGATCTGGGGCCAGACCTGGTTGATGGCTGCTTCTGGCAGGTGGCATTCCAGGATGGGCACCACCCGCTCGCTGCCGGCGCGCTGGAAACCCAACTTGCCTTCCGGGGTGAGGTGAAATTGAACATGGTTGCGGTAGTTCCAGGGCTGCGGTGAAGCCATCGCTGGCTGGATAGGCACATCTGCCAATCCGCCGATGCGGCGCAGCTGCTCGGCGAGGATGCCAGTTTTGGCTACCAGCTGCGCCGGGTAATCCAGGTGCTGGTAGTGGCAGCCGCCACAAACGGTGTAGTGCGGGCAGCGGGGCACAACCCGGCAGGGCGCCGGCTCCAACACCTCCAGCAGCTCAGCGCGGATGTGGCCGCGCTTCTCCTCCACCGGGCGGAGGCGCACCAGCTCGCCGTGCAGGGCAAAGGGGACAAACACCGCCCGCCCATCGGGCAGGCGACCCAGGGCATCGCCGCCGTAAACCAGGGAGGTAGTGCGAATTTCGAAGGTGTCAGTCGGATGATCTTCCATTTGAATACCATCACCGTCCACGAATTTCACACGCATACTCGAATTACCTGGTCAGGGTACTTCGTGTATGCGTGAGTTTGTATACGTGGACGGCTGTTTTTATCCCTGGTTACCGATCGATATCGGTCTTATAAACCTTTGGTAGGCAAGTACTCGTCAAAGGCGGCGAGCAAATTCTCCAGATCGGAGGGCTGGATCTCGCCCATGTGGGCGATGCGGAAGGTCTTGCCCTTCAGATCGCCGTAGCCGTTGGCAAGGCGCAGGTCGCGCAGGGCGAGGAATTTATTGAAATCTGCGCAGTCAAATTCGGGCGGGTTGGTGACCACGGTCAGGGTTTGCGAGCGATAGCCCTCGGGAGCCAACAAAGGCCAGCCCTTGGCATCCGCCCATTCCTTGGAGCGTTTGGCCATGGCGCTGTGGCGGGCGAAGCGGTTCTCCAATCCTTCCGCCAGGATGCGGTCAAGCTGGTAGTCCAGGGCAAAGATCAGCGACATCGCCGGGGTCATGGGGGTGGAATCCTTGGTGCGATGCTTCTCAAGCAGCAGGAAGTCAAAGTACCAGCCGCGGTTGGGGACGGTCTTGGCGTATTCCATGGCGCGCTCGGTTAACCGCGCACAGTGCCAGACCAGGCGGCAGCGCCAGGCACTTCTGTGAGGAGGTGAAGAGAGCATCGATACCCCAGGCATCCATCTCGATGCGGGCGCCGGCCAGGGAGGAGACTGCATCCACGGCGATCAGCGTGTCCGGGCTGACTCGGTGCACCACGTCAGCGATCTCCTTGACCGGGTTCATCACGCCGGTGGAGGTCTCGTTGTGGACCACAGTGATCAGCTCATAGGACTGCTTCTTCAGCGCCTCTTCGACCATCTCGGGCAGAATTGCCTGGCCCATCGGTACCTCGATCTTGTCAGCCTGCTTGCCATTGGCGACTGCCACGGTGAACCAGCGATTGGAGAAGGCACCATTGGCGCAGGAGAGCACCTTTTCTTTGGCCAGGTTGCGCACGCAGGCTTCCTGGGCCCCTGAGCCCGAGTTGCTCATGATAAAAACCCGGGAATCGGTGAAGAAAATCTGGCGTGATTTATCGATGCAGCGCTGGAAGATGGCTTCAAAATCTTTACTGCGATGCGGCAGCATCGGCTTGGTTTGCTGCTGCAAGACATCGGGTGCTACATCCACCGGGCCTGGGACGAACATGGGTGACATAATTACCTCCTTAGGGATTGGTTCCGTTGCCGGATTTGAGCGACAAAAAGCCGGAAGGGGAAACTCCCCCCCGATTTCTCTGGATTAGAGTTCTATGTATCTTGATTTTACCATTCCCGGCTGATTTATAATACTCCTATGCGTCGTACTCTGGCTATGCTTTTTATCCTGATCCTGCTGCTGGCTTGCCGCCTGCCGCTGCTCACGCCAACCCCCACAGGGATCATGCCGTTCACGCCATCCGCCACCGTCACGGCACTGCCGCCCACCGTCCCCCCCACAGCATCCCCGACTCCCCTGCCCACCAACACCCCCACGGTGACACCCACCCCTACGCCGGAGACGCCAGACTTTGTGGTGGAGTATCACCCGGATGGGCCGCTGTATGTAGGCGACCAGGTCAGCCTGTCGGTGATCGCACCGCCGGAGGTGAACCTGGACGGTGCCACTCTCACCGCTCAGATTGAACAGCCGCAGGCGCTCACCCTGGGAGCGACCAGTTTCAGCCAATGGGGCATTGCCGGCCGCAGCCAGGCAACCCTCGTCTGGGGATGGGATACCACCGGATTGGCATCCGGGGACTATACGCTGAGCTTTGCCATCGACCCGCCGGGATATACCTTCAGCGAGACGGTTACGCTGCTGCCGGAAAGTGCCATGCCGCCAGCCCAGGCAGGGGCGCAGTGGGCGGAGGCAACGACCGAGTGCTGCGTGCTGCACTATATCACCGGGACGGCCGCGGAGCGCGACCTACCGGCATTGATGGCGATGGTGGACATGCAGGCAGAACACGCCGTACAGATGATGGGGATTGAATTTACCGAGCCGATCACTATCACGGTGATGCCGCGGGTGCTGGGTCACGGCGGTTTTGCGTCTGATGAAATCTATGTCAGCTACCTGGACCGCAACTATGCCGCCAACTCGTGGGAAATGGTGGTGCATCACGAGATGATCCACATCCTGGACGGGCGGCTGGGCGGCGACCTGCGCCCTTCCATCCTGGTAGAAGGACTGGCTGTGTACCTGACCGGCGGGCATTATAAACCGGAGGCGCTGCTGCCACGGGCAGCGGCGCTGCTGGGGAGACCACTCAACACGTTCATTCCATTGTCGGAACTGGCAGAAGATTTCTATAATACCCAGCACGAGATTGGCTACCTTGAAGCAGGCGCACTGGTGCAGTACCTGGTGGAGACCTACGGGTGGGAGATGTTCTCCAGCTTCTACCGCGATATTCACCCTGCCGAGAGTGGCAGCCAGGCAGAAGCACTGGAGGTTGCCCTCCAAGCGCACTTTGGCCAATCTCTGGCAGCATTGGAGCAGGCCTTCATTGCTTATCTGCGCCTGCAGGTGGATACAGATGGCTGGCAGGAGGACGTACGCCTGACTGTAGCCTACTTTGACACGCTGCGCCGCTACCAGGAGCTATTGGATCCATCGGCTTATTTCAAAACCGCCTGGCTGATGGACGGCCCAGCCATGCGCCAACGCGGCATCGTTGGCGACCTGCTGCGCCACCCCAGCCAGCCGAACAACCTGGCGCTGGAGGCCCTGTTCATCACCGCCAGCGATGCTGCGATCAATGGGGACACCGCCAGCGCGGATGAAGTGCTTAAAATCATCAACCTGGTTCTGGATGCTGTAGAGCAAGGGCAGCCAGAGCCGTTCAGCACTCACCCCCTGGCGGCAGATTACCTGGCAATCGCGAGCACTCTGCAGCAAAATGGCTATCTGCTGCAGAGTGTTGAGCTGAACGGTGAAACAGCCAGCGTGCTGGTCACCGCGGATACGATGGAATTAATTGAGCTGAACCTGATCCGCCAACCCGGTGGCTGGCAGATCAACTAACTCAGGCGCCTGGGCTGGCGCTACGGGCAGAAATGCGCAGTAGCTCGGAGGACTCGCGAGTATTCTGCTCAATATCGAGCAGCACATAGATCAGCTCACCGACGCCATAGATCATTAGGGAGGAAAATCCACCGTAGATGATGATAAATAAACCGAGGATGATTCCGGCAGCCACCACAACGCCGGATTCCCCACCGGTTAACCCAGAGAACTCACGGGTTAGGCTGCTTAAAGAGACACCCATAATCCCGTAAAACAGGCAGGAAGCCAGTGATAGGAGAATGGTCAGCACCAGGCTGATGATTCCCAGAATCTTGAAGATCATAGCAATTGTGCGTAGCGCAGTGTATTTTTTCATCAATGTCTCCAAAACATAGGTTTATGGGCAGTAACCGAAGAAGCGGAAGAGGATGTCGAACGGCGGGGTGCAGTACAGCCCGGTTTCGGCCCAGGGTTGGTCAATGAAAATCAACAGGGCTAGCAGGAAACAGATCACAATCACAATACAGCCGCCACCTGCCAGCAACCACGGATTGACCGGTTTCTTGCGGGGTGTGTCCCAGGAGACGATTGAACTCATCATCCGGGCCTGAGGGAACCTGCCCGGCATACTGGGCTGGAGCCAGTGGATCGTAGTCGGAAGCCTGCTGTTGGGGTTGAGGGGCAACAGCAGCTGGTTTGGCTGCCGGCTGCCCGGCGGGTTTTCCTGCGGCTTGAGGAACGGGGGATTTCAGCGGGGCAATGGGCTGCACCGGCACGGCTGCTGCCCCAATTGAAGCGCTGACTTGCGTGGCAGCCGGATCATAGGCGACCGTTTCGTAGACCAGGGTCACATGCTCACCCAGGCTGACCAAGTCTCCCGGCACTAATAGATGGGAGCCGGTCAGGCGCTGTCCATTGACAAAGCTTCCATTGGTCGAACCAAGGTCCTCGATGCGGTAATTCTCGCCTTGAAGCAACAGTCGTAAATGCTTGCGCGAGATCTCCACATCATTGATGACCAACTCATTGCTCAGGTCACGACCGATGGTCATGTCGCTCTTGCTCAGCTCGATCACCAATCCGGGGGTAGGTCCCCGGCGCATGACCAAACGATAGGCGGATTTATTCATAATTGTCCTCCGGCAAACGCAGTAGTGCTAGCTGATAGAATTTTACTCTGCTCGTCCAATCGATGCAAGAAATTTGCCATACCAAAATCACACCTCGGCGAAACAGCTGCCGCAGTACTGGCAGAAAAGGGCATCTCCAGCATTCATTTTATTACACACCGGGCAGATGCGCCTTTTGGGTGGTCTTACTTTCCGAGGTTTAGGGCGTTTTTTCCCCCGGCGAGAAGGTTCAAGCTGCGATCCGGCGAGTGCCTCAGGTGCGGCAGCCGCTTCAAGCGCTGAAACCGAATCAGTCTGACTGCCGACTTCAGCCTGTGGGGGGAGGGTGGTGAGGGCGAACTCCTGGGGAGATCCTTCCACTACCTGGGGAAGCTGCTCCGCCGGTTTGGAGCGGCTGAGGCGATGCCGGCGAACCTTCGCCAGCATCCGCCGGGCAGATTCCTTGCCCCGCGCAAAGGCCTGCTGATAAAGCTGCCGCATTTGCCGCGGGGAAAGATGCCGTCCGGTCAGGTACCACTGCAATACCGCGTTACCAACCACATAAGTGCCAGCATAAGACACGGCTACTTTAGGCACGATACCCCACACCGGGATCAAGCCAACCAGCGAGCGGGCCAGCTGGCGCCACAAGAAACCGCCGCCGACCACACTGCCAAACTCAGTCAAATAATCCTGCCAGCGGGTGGAAAAACCCAGAGCCAAACCCAGCTTATACACCAGGAAAGCCTGGGACTTGGTCAGAATGATCATATCGGTTACGTTGAGGGGGATATCCAAAACCGGTACAATCTCTGCCAGGCCGGTGCTCAAGGCATAGGCTGTATTAGAGAAACAGGTTTCATTGATCACCTGGTGGGCAACGGTGAGGCGAAAGAGTGGATATTGCCGGCCAAGCGCCAGGTGCAGATCAGGCAGCAACTCCAGGATCGCTGGAACCAGGCTGCGCTCAATAAAATGCTGGTCCAGCAACGAGCCATACAGCACCTGCCGCGCGGACCAATGCGGCCACAGGCTGGAATCCCCACTTTGCGCCAATTCGTCCAGGTGGGTGCCCAGGACAAGCAGCTTTTTTCCACTGTCATTCCAACGTTTGGCCAGAGCCTGCTCTGCGGCAACCTCGCCCAGGGTCAGATCCACCAACAGGATGATCAGGTCAGCGCCAGAGGCGCTATCAGCCGACTCCAGCGGAAGAAGAGCCAATGGGGATTGGGTCTGCACTTCCAACCGGGACGGATCACGACGCAGCAAGTCTGCCAGGGTGTGGCGCCCCGAGCCCGGACGCCCCACCAGGGCGATCTTGACTTGGTGCAGTGCCACATCGCGATACGGTTTTAGATCAAGGTCTTTGATATTGGTCCAGATTGAGGAAAGGTCTTTTATTCCTGCCATGTTGCCTCAGCTACGAGAAAGTGCCCGCTAATCCCAGGATTGAGGGAGAAGCTTCGTGGAAGCGCGGAACATATCCTTCAATATAACGTCATTATAAGGTCATCGGTTCCTTTTTGGGGGAAATATCTGGTAGAATGCCTGAGGAAAGTAAACCAATGCGGTACAATTTCTTGCATTTCAAAACAAGCCTGGGATGCACTCCCTGGCTAATCAAGAAGGAGAAAATAATGAGTGGAACAAATCAATCGACCTGCCAGCCGAGAAAGGGCCTCCGGATGCGCCGGGATTGGCTGGTGAAGGTGTTCGGGCTGCTGCTCAGCCTGGGTCTGCTGGTTTCCGGTGGCTTGGGAATGGCGGCTGCGCAAACGATGCAATCTGAGATCGATGCCGGTTGGATCCCCCAGGCGGTGGATGCACCAACCTTGTTTGCTTACATGACCGACCGCAGCCTGCGCCTGGATTCAGCCAACCACCCGCATATCGTATTCGGTGGCGATCACCTGTATTATGGTTACCATAACGGCACCAGCTGGTCTATCGAAACGGTTGATCCGGCCAATGGCGTCGGTCTGTTCGCCTCCATTGCCCTGGATGCGTCCGATCGTCCCCATATCGCCTATTACGACGCGCTCAACGGCGCGCTGAAGTATGCCTATTGGGATGGCGCTGTCTGGGTCATTGACACCCTGGACCATTATGTGCTGGCTGCCGGAGTTCAGAGTACGGGCGCGGTGAACCCTGACCGCTATACCGCCTTCCGGGTTTGGCGTTCACCCGCCGCCGAGTCCATCGAGGCGATCAACACCCCCGATGACCTGACCCCGATCTCAGACCTGACCGGTTATGGCCTGTACACCTCGATCGCCATTGACCTGGCAGGCAATATCCACATCAGCTACTATGATTCGGTAAACTACAACCTGAAATATGCGCGCACGCTGTTGGGCAGCTGGCAGATCCAGACCATCGCCACCACCGGGGATGTCGGGCAGTATTCGTCCCTGGCAGTGAACAGCCTGGGGTATGCCCGCATTAGCTATTACGACCTGACCAACGGCGATCTGCGCTACGCTTACTATACCGGCACCGCCTGGAGCTATGAGACGGTAGACAGCACCGGGGATACCGGACGCTATACTTCGCTCGCCCTGGGAGGCAGCGAACGACCGGCGATCAGCTATTACGACCAAACTAACGGGCACCTGCGCTACGCCAACTATGATGGCAGCCAATGGGTCACACAAACGGTAGATCCCGATAACCTGACCGGTCAATTCACCTCGCTGGTGATGAATGCCAGCAACCAGCCGCGCATCAGCTACTTCGATGCCGAGGATGGCAACCTGAAATACGCCGCCTGGATGGGTTCCTCCTGGTCGGTCCAGAACGTGGCTACCAATGGCATCGTTGGTCAATACAATGCCATTGACGTCGACAGCAGCGGCTTAGCCCGCATCCTGTATTACGACGCCGGTGAAGGGCTGTTGAACTACGCATCCTATAATGGCAGCAGCTGGTCGAGCAGCCCTTTGGTGCAGGGTGCGGACGTGGGAGTCAATAGTGCGCTGGCAATGACCAGCACCGGCCTGCCCCGCATTGCTTACTTCGATGACACCCACGACAACCTCAAATATGCTTACTGGACCGGCACGGATTGGATTACTCAGGTGGTGGATTCATTTGGTGAGGTGGGGTTAAATCCTTCGCTGATTTTGGATCCAGCCGGCAATCCGCATATCTCATATTACGACATCACCAACCAGCACCTGAAATATGCCTTTTGGAATAGCGCTACCTGGGTGACCTCGACATTGGATGCCAACGCTCAAACCGGGCGCTACTCGTCAATCGATCTGGATAGCAATGGACGGGTCCATATCGCCTATTACGACGAAAAGAATGCCAACCTGAAGTATGTGTACTGGTCTGGAACCGCCTGGGTTTTCCTGATCGCGGATGGCAACGATAATTTATTGGGCATGTACCCGTCGTTGGATTTGGATTCCAGCAACTGGCCGCACATCAGCTATTATGATGAAACGGAGAAGTGCCTGAGGTACACTTACTGGGATGGAACCAAGTTCGTATACCAAAAGGCCGATGGCTCGCCCGAGGTGGGTATGTTCACCTCGTTGGAGCTGGATGCTGCGGGACACCCGCACATCGCCTACTTCGCCGATTATGATGATGATCTGAAGTATGCCTATTATGATGGGGCAGTCTGGCATGCGGAAACTGTGGCAGCAACGGACATGGTGGGGTTCTACCCCTCCCTGGCATTGGACAGCGCCGGGCAGGCTCATATTGCCTATTATGATCTGACCCATACCCGCCTGATGTATGCATACCGAACGGTTACACTGACCTGGGAGATCGAAACAATCGAGGAAGCTGGGGATATCGGCTGGATGCCATCCATCGCCATTTCCCCGGATGACCAGCCCGGCATCAGCTACTATGACGCCACCAACGGCGATCTCAAGTATGCCTCGACAACCATCTATAGTGTTACCTATCAATACACATTCCTACCCATGATCACCCGCTGATGGCGATGGCGCCATGAAACACCCCTGAGTTAATCTTTACAGGGGATTTCATCTGGGCACATCAATTGTACCTATCCCCCTGCCCCCCTTCCCTTGCCGGGAAGGGGGGTGAATTTTTACCGCAAGTTCTCAGCAAATCCCAATGCCCCGCAATCCGGTTCGATGATAGAATCAGCCGTTTGATCCGCCGGGTCATCCCGGCGTGGCCTATCTTTTACCCCAATGGAGGAGTATTTTGAACGCAAACAATCAACCCGCGCTTATCGCAGACGATGTAGTTGTCTCCCTGGATTACACCCTGACCGTTGATAATGAAGTGGTAGACACATCAGAGGGCGCAGAGCCGATCCAGTTCTTACAGGGGCATGGCAATATCATCCCCGGGCTTGAGCAAGCCTTGTATGGCATGGCTGCCGGCGACCGGAAAGAGATCGTGGTGGCAGCCGCCGATGGCTATGGTGAGCTCGATCCCGACGCCTACGCGGATGTACCGCGCAAGGAATTCCCGCCGCAGATCCCGATGGAAGTGGGCATCGAGCTGCAGTTGAAGGACAAAAGCGGAGACGTCATGGACGCGCGCATCGATGTAGTGAATGAAGAAACCGTGCGGCTGGACTTCAACCACCCGCTGGCGGGGAAGCAGTTGAATTTCGCCGTCCAGGTTGTAGAGCTGCGCCAGCCCAGCAAAGAAGAGCTGGAACACGGTCACGTTCACATGCCGGGGCACGTACACTAGAATAAAATCCATATTTTCCAGACAAAAAAGCCTGAGGTGGATGGCAAAGCCCACCTCGGGTTTTTTTATTCCTCCCGCCAGGGTAGGTTTAATGTGAACCGAACAAAATGAATAGCGATAGAATGATATTTAAAATGATTATTAATATTATTAAATAACATATTGACAATTTTAAATTATTGTGTATAATATTGCTATAATAACAAACGAACAATAAATATCGGAGGCTACTATGATAGGCGCATCAGATGAACGAATGACAATTCTTAGAATGATCGAGAGCAACAAGATCACGGTTGAGCAGGGTTCCCTACTATTAGGCGCACTGGGAAAACAAGGTGAACAGGCAGCCCCGGCTGCCCCTCAGGCGGCTGAACCTGCCGCAGAGACACCTTCCCCCGCCAGCAAGGCAGCCGGCAGCGGGCGGCGCTTTCGCGTGCTGGTGACTGATTCGGTTACCGGGAAGAACAAGGTGAGCGTCAATTTACCGCTCAGCCTGGTGCGCTGGGGATTGCACACCGGGAAGAAGTTCTCCGGGGAAATGGATGGCATCGATATGGATGAGCTGGCTGATCTGCTGGAAGGCGGCGTGGACGGTCAGTTCATCGAAGTTATCGATGATGAAGACGGCGAGCACGTACGCGTCTTCATTGAATAGCATTTTCGCACCTCCAAGGCCAGGCGGCGCGCCGAGCAGACCGGCGCGCCGTCGAATTTAATATCGCAGGAGGGGAGATGGCTTTGCTGCGCTCGCCATGCCAGGAAACGATTGAAATCGTACCTACGATTACGTTTCATGGCAAGTGAAGCGGAGTGTTATACTTACGCCATGCCCTCCCCCACCTGTGTGGTGCTGAAATTGGGGCTGGTGCCCTACGACGAAGCCTGGAAGCTGCAAGATGCCCTGGCGGCAAGGATTGCCGCCGGTGAACACCCGCCGGCGCTGCTGCTGCTGGAGCACCCCCACTGCTACACATTTGGACGCCGCGGCCAGGCAAAGAACCTGATCTGGGACGAAGCTGAACTGCAGCGCCGGGGGATCGGCGTGCATTGGGTGGATCGGGGCGGCGATGTGACCTACCACGGCCCGGGACAGCTGGTCGGCTACCCGCTGCTGCCGCTGTCCACCGAAAGCCTGCGCGTCGACCCTACGGGCAATGCAACCCGCATCCCGCAAGCCGATTATGTCGGCTATGTGCGTAAACTTGAAGAGGTGCTCATCCTGGCATTACACCGCATGGGCGTGTCCGCCAAACGGGTGAAGGGGATGACCGGGGTGTGGGTGCAGGCGCCTGGATCAACGCATCAGCCTCTCACTACCTTGCAGCCGGCAGGGCTGGCAAAGATCGCCGCCATCGGCGTGAAGGTAGATGTGCGCGGTATCACCCGGCACGGCTTTGCCCTCAATGTCGATCCGGAGATGAGCTACTGGCAGGGCATCATCGCCTGCGGGCTGGACGGTGCGGTGGTGACCAGCCTGGCAGAGCTGCTGCCAGACGCGCCAAGCATGAGGCAGGCAAGCGAGGGCGTGGCACAGGCTTTTGGGGAAGTGTTAAACCTCCAGCTGGTCTACCCGGCGGAGACAAAACACACGCTCCCAGGCTGATATTTATCACCTCCTGCCTGCCCACATATTCCACCCGGCTATAGCGGGTATAATACCATCATAGACCGCGGCCGGGTTTAGCATTTGTCTCTGCTGTTAGGCCTGGCTGCGGCCTGGGGCGCTCCCCAGATCACTCGATGGCGCCGGTGCCCAGCCAGCGCCTGTCATCATGGAGGCAGTGTGAACAACCAGACGCTCAAGATTGTGATCCCCATGGGAGGGTACGGCGCCCGGCTGAGGCCGCACACCTGGAGCCGCCCCAAACAGCTCATCCGCATCGCCGGGAAAACAGTACTTGACCATGTGCTGGACACCTTCGCCAGCCTGCCTGATCTCGCGAATACAGAATATATTTTTATCGTGGGCAAGATGGGGGAGAAAATTGAAGCCCACATGCAAGACTTTCACCCTGAGCTGAAGGTACAGTATGTCGAGCAGACCGAGATGCGCGGGCAATCACATGCCATTTACCTGGCGCGCCAGTATCTGAGCGGCCCGATGCTGATGGTGTTTGCCGACACGCTGGTAGAGACCGACCTGTCTTTTCTGAAGGATGAACAGGCGGATGCGGTGGCGTGGGTGAAAGCCGTGCCCGACCCGCGCCGCTTCGGCGTGGCTGTATTAGGCGCGGATGGCTGGGTAACCAGGTTGATCGAAAAACCCACCGACATGGACAACAACCTGGTGGTGGTCGGCTTCTATTACTTCAAGGATTCAAGCGCGCTGGTCGCAGCGATCGAAGAGCAGATGCGGCGGAATATCCAGCTAAAAAACGAATACTTCCTGGCGGATGCGGTCAATATCCTACTGGAAAGCAAGATCAAGATGCGCACCCAGGAGGTGGAGACTTGGTTGGACGCGGGGACTGCGGAGGATGTGCTGGCGACCAACCGTTACCTGCTGGAGCACGGGCATGACAACTGCCCAGAAGCCGCCCAGCGCCCCAATGTGGTGCTGATCCCACCGGTATTCATTCACCCCAGCGCGCAGATCGAGCACTCGGTCATCGGTCCGTACGCGGCGATCGGCGCCGATTGTCACATCCAGCGCTGCATCATCCGGGACAGCATCGTGGATGACTGCACACAGGTGACCGATGTGGTGATGGAACACTCATTGATCGGGCGTGAGGCAAACATCACCCGCCGGCCCGGTGTGCTTAATGTGGGTGACCACACGGAGCTAACGTTATAGGTGAAAGATTTGGTGGAATGCCGTTCAGATTGGAAGTATGCTCAGCATCCCCTGGCATTCACCTGGCAGGGCGAACGCCTGGTGGTACAGGAAGTGTTCGCGGAGCAGCGCACACCCGAAGGAAACCATTTTCTCGTCCGCACGAGCAAAGATAGAAATTTTGAACTGATGTACAACGAACAGCTCGACCAATGGAGCATCCATCCTCAAGCAGCTAAGGAGAGCGCATGAATCAAAAGTACCTGGCACGTCATGTCGTCAGCCTGCGACCGTCCGGAATCCGCAAATTCTTTGATATCGTTGCTACGATGAAAGATGTCATCTCGTTGGGTATCGGCGAGCCCGATTTCACTACCCCACCTCCCATCATCGAAGCCGGCATTCGCGCCCTGAACGCAGGCGAGACCCACTACACATCCAATGCCGGGCTGATCGAGCTGCGCCAGGCTGTCGCTGAATACATCCAGAAGAGCTATGGCGTAGCATATGACCCCAAAGGGGAAGTGGTCATCACCGTTGGTGTATCGGAAGCGCTGTACCTAACCATGACCGCCCTGCTCAATCCCGGCGAAGAAGTGATCGTCCCCACGCCCTGCTTTGTCTCCTACCAGGCAGAAGTGATCCTGGCGGGTGGCGTGCCGGTGGAACTGCCCACGTATGTCCAGGATGGCTTCCAGGTAACTCCAGATGCTTTGCGGGCTGCCATCACCCCACGCACCAAGGCGATCTTGCTCGGCTACCCCAACAACCCCACCGGTGCAGTCTATACCCGTGAAGTGTTGGTGGAGATTGCCCGTATCGCCGAAGAACACGACCTGGTGGTCATCTCGGATGAGCTGTACGACCAGCTGGTATACGGCGTACAGCATGTCTGCTTCCCCTCCCTGCCCGGCATGCGCCAGCGCACCATCCTGCTCGGCGGCTTCTCAAAGAACTATGCCATGACCGGTTGGCGGGCGGGCTTTGCCTGCGGACCGGAGGAGATCATCAAGGGATTGGTGCGCATCCACCAGTACACCATCATGTCAGCGCCGACCATGTCGCAGATGGCAGCACTGGAAGCACTGAAAAATGGGCACGAATATGTGGTCAAGATGCGCGATGAATATGACCGGCGGCGCAAGCTGATCGTCAATGGGTTGAACAGCCTGGGCCTGCCCACCTTTGAACCTAAAGGGGCGTTCTACGCCTTCCCGAACATCGCCGTGACCGGGATGGACGACGAGACCTTCGCCCAGAAGCTGCTGGAAGAAGAACGCGTCGCCTGCGTGCCGGGGTCATCCTTTGGAGCGGGCGGCGAGGGATATGTGCGCTGCTCGTATGCCACCTCGTACGAGAAGCTGGAAGAAGCGCTGCGGCGGATGGAGCACTTCATGCAGCGGCATGGCTAACCAGGCGGGTATCATCACCATCCGACACACCAAAGGTGTGGCATTTGTCACTTGACGCAACGGGTCACAACGATTAACGTTAAGGTACACTCTGAACGACGTAGACTGGAAAAAACGTGCTGCGATGAGCTATTTTACGGAAATATAAGGATTAAATGCGGGCACCATACCGGGATGCCCGCATATCATTCATAAAAACAGGTTAATATTAAGGAGTTAGATATGGCAGAAACAATCAATCCCTTCCAGATGGCTCAGCGCCAGTTTGATGGCGTTGCCAAGCAGCTCAACCTGGACCCGCAGGTTTCAGAAGTCCTGCGCTGGCCCTCGCGTGAGTTCTCCTTCACCATTCCAGTCCACATGGATGACGGCTCGATGCGCGTCTTCCGTGGTTTCCGCGTGCAGCACTCGGATGTGCGCGGCCCGTGCAAAGGCGGCATCCGTTGGCACCCGGCTGAGACGATTGACACCGTGCGCGCCCTGGCGATGTGGATGACCTGGAAATGTTCGGTCGCCGATATCCCCCTGGGCGGCGGCAAAGGTGGCATTCCCGTGGATCCGGCGACCCTTTCGGTCTACGAGAAGGAAAGAATGTGCCGCGGCTGGGTCAAGCAAATGTGGCGCAACATCGGCCCGCGCCAGGATGTCCCGGCACCGGATGTTGGCACCACCCCGCAGATGATGGGCTGGATGATGGATGAGTATTCCAAGCAGATCGGCCAGTTCACCCCCGGTGTGATCACCGGCAAACCGTTGGGCGGCGGCGGCTCATTAGGTCGTACTGAAGCCACCGGCTATGGCGTGATCTACACCGTGCGCGAGGCAATGAAGCACCTCAAGTTGGACCCGACCAAAACCACTGCCGCAATGCAGGGTTTCGGCAACGTCTCGCAATATGCCGCCATCGCTTTCAAAGAGATGCTGGGCGGCAAGGTGGTGTGCGTTTCCTGCTGGGATCGCGATGACAAGAAGGCTTACACCTTCAGCCACCCCAACGGCGTGGATGCCAAATTCCTGCAGAGCATCACCGACCAGTACGGCTCGATCAACCAGGATAAAGCCCGCGCAGCCGGCTATGTGCTGGAAGACGGCGATGTGTGGATCACCAAGGACGTAGATGTGCTGATCCCCGGCGCACTGGAAAGCCAGATCAATGCGGAAACGGTCAAGAATATCAGCGACCGGGTCAAGATCGTAGCTGAGGGCGCCAATGGCCCCACCACCCCCGAGGCAGACGAAGTGTTCAAGAGCCGGGGCATATTCAACATCCCCGACTTCCTGTGCAATGCCGGCGGCGTGACCTGCTCGTACTTCGAGAGCGTGCAGAATGATATGAACTTCTACTGGACCAAGAGCGAAGTACTGGAACGGCTGGACACCAAGATGACCGACGCCTTCCAAAGCGTGCTGGAAATGTCCGAGAAAGAAAAAGTGTACATGCGCGACGCGGCCTACATGGTGGCGATCGCCCGCGTGGTCAAGGCAATGGAGCTGCGCGGCTGGATTTAATTACTTCCCCGGCAATCTAAGGATAGAATTCACCCCGGTCCGAGAGGAGCGGGGTGAATTGTGTTTTTTTTGGGGGGGTAGAGAAAACCGCAGAGCCGCGGAAGGCGCAGAGATGGGATAGGGGAGGCAAGGAGGTATCCGTAAATTACGCTAATGGGCGCGAATGGATATATTCGCATGGCGCGATCGTAGTAACGATTTCAATCGTTACGTTTTGGGGTGCACGGCTGTTGGGCATGTTTCACCTCCCCCAAATTCCAAAAGCAGGAATTTGGGGGAGGCGGGAGGGGCGGGGAAGGGACTTTTAGGGATGATATAATCGGGGGTGAGGGGAGGAAAGTGGGAGAAGAATTTTGATATTATGGAGGATCGGATGGACGATAAAACGTTGGTCATCATCGGGGGCGGGTTCGCCGGGCTGTCGGCGGGAATTTATGCGCAGATGAACGGCTACCAGAGCAGGATCTTCGAGATGGGAGACCTTCCAGGCGGATTATGCACATCCTGGAAGCGTAAAGGCTATACCATCGACGGTTGCATCCACTGGCTGGTGGGCAGCTCTCCTCGCAGCTCGCTGTACCGGCTGTGGCAGGAGGTGGGGCTGATGCAGGAGCGCCAGTTCATCAATCTCGATCAGTTCATGCGCTTTGAGGGGGCAGATGGACGGACATTTGTAGTGTATACGAACGTTGAGAAGCTGGAAAAGCACATGCTGGAGTTCTCTCCCCAAGACGCAGCCCTGACCAGGCAATTCGCCCAGGGGATACGCCTGGGGATTGCCTTTGACACTTCCCAGCCACTGCTGACCGACAGCGCCAGCCAGAGGCTGAGCAAGCGCCTCCAGCTTGTACTGCTCATGGTAAAGCGCGGTAAAGAAATGCAGAAATGGATGCGCGTGACAGTTCAGGAATTCGCCAACCGCTTCCAGGATCCAGTGCTCCGCCAGGCATTGCTGGAAATGTGGTTCCCAGAGTTTTCCATGTTCTTTATCCTTTTCACATTGGCTTACCTGCACAACCAGAATGCCGGCTACCCGCTGGGAGGCTCGCTGCCGATGTCGCGTGCCCTTGAACAGCGATACCACGACCTGGGGGGTCAAATCCATTATCGAAGCAAAGTGGAACAAATCCTGGTTGAGAACAACCAGGCCGTAGGCATCCGGTTGGCGGATGGGCAGGAGGTACGCGCGGGTCGAGTTATCTCGGCGGCAGATGGCTACACCACCATTTTCAAGATGCTGGAGGGTAAATACGCAGACGACAAAGTGCGTGAACCGTACGAGAAATGGCCGGTCTTCCCACCACTGCTGTTCATTGGGATAGGCGTCAACCGCAGTTTTGAGGAGGTACCGCACACGGTATCGGGGATCAGCTTCCAACTGCACGAGCCCGTTGAAATCGGCGACAAAGTAGTAGATCGGCTACCGGTACACATCTTCAACCAGGACCCAAGCCTGGCGCCCGCCGGAAAAACTAGCATGGTGGTGATGGTGCCCAGCAATTACCAGTACTGGAAGGAATTGGCGCAGGATACAGCTGGCTATGAGGAGAAGAAAGAGCAAGTTGCCCGGATCATTATCAGCCTGCTGGAACAGCGCTTCCCAGGCATTGCGGATCAGGTAGAAATGGTGGATGTAGCCACACCAGTGACCTTTGAACGCTACACGGGCAACTGGCAAGGTAGTTTTGAAGGCTGGCTGATCACGCCGCAGAACTCATCGACGGCGCTGAAGCCCATGAGCCAGACGCTGCCTGGGCTGGAGAATTTCTACATGTGCGGGCAGTGGGTCGAGCCGGGCGGTGGATTGCCCACCGGGTTGGTATCAGGTCGCCGCTTGATCCAAAAGCTGTGCAAACAGGATGGGGTGAAATTCCAGTCCAGCCTGCCATGAACACAGCAGAGCAAGGTGCTCTCTCCGCCCGGGGGGAGACTGATCTGCTGCGCTCGCAGGGACATGCCTCTGGGCTTGCAGGGACAATTTACTCCAGGTTGATCTGCTCCAGGGTCTGGTAAAACCAGGTTTCGGCTTCGGAGCGTTTGCTGGCGATGTCTGCCAGGTCACGCACGAAATGTAGCCCTTCCAAGCGCTTCGCCACCTCGTTTGGCAGGTCCACATAGGCGTAGTGGATGCCAAAGCCATGCCGGGCGGGGGTGTGCAGGATGCGCAGCGCCTCCACCAGTGGGCGCAGGGTGCAAGAGTTGTAGAACATCAACGCATCCAGCGGATTCTGGCGGTAGATTTCCTTGATCACCATACACTGGTACAGATCGAAGGTGGTGCGCAGGGAAGCAACCCGCTTTTCCAGGCGGGTATGTAGTGCGGGCCAGTCGTATTCGGGCTGCTGGGCGAGGCCGATTTTGTCAAAGTAGAAGATCGCTTTACCGTGGAGCGGCTCCTCGAGCAGTTTGTCCGGGGCGCTGTGCTGGATAACGGCAGTGTCGATGAGCAGGTACGGCCCGCCTTTGCTCAGGCGGTAGAAGATCTGGAAGATGCCGGGCCAGGGCAGGGCAGGGGTGCGGTACAACAGGTCGATGGGGGAAAGCCCTTCGAGCACCTGCTGAACAGCCTGGAAGGTGTCTTCTACCTTATCGTCGGCGACATCGAACTGCAGGTCGATATCCGACCACTGGTCCAGGCGGTCAAAGGCAGCCGAGCCGCCTTCCCACATGGCATTTACATAATCAAGCGATTCCAGGCCTTGAATTAAAGCAGTGATGATCTCCTGGCGGGTAAGCGGGGTGTCACTCATGGTGTGCTGGTCCTTTTCAATTGGAATGTGAATATCTCTTGATAATTGCGATCCATGACCAGGCTGATCTCGCCGGTGGTCAGGTTGTAAAGCACCGACCAGATGGTCGGGAAGCTGCCAGACTGGGAGACCTGCTCCAGCAGATCCAGCGCCTGCGGACTTGCCAGCGAGCTATGCTGATCTTCCAGCGTTTGATAAGCCCGATTATAGCGCGGGCAGGAGGAGGCGGCGCCTTGAGGCTGCTCCTCTGAGATGATGAAGTTAGTCGCCACCTGCCAGGGCTGCTCATTGCGCAGCACGCGCATCTCGCCTGACACATACTCGATCACGGCTGAATTGCCCCCGTCATCGGCGATCAGGTAGTGCAGGGGGATACCGGCGTCGAAGTGTACATTGTAATCCTGCAGCAACTCAATCGCCTGGTCTACGCTGGCGGCATAGTCCAGCACCAGGCGGATGACCTCCAGGTCTTCCAGGGTGTGAAGCGCGGGGTCGCGCATGCCGTTCCCGTAAGGTAAAGCCATCATGCCCACGGCGACGCCCATCTCGTTCATGCCGTCGAAGGGGAGGTATGGCGCCCGGGAGAGATTCTGGCGTTCGAACAGACCAATCGAATCCCCCGTATAGTCCAGGTACCATAGATCGACCATCGAGACCGAAGCATAGCCATCCGGCGGGTTGGTGAAGAGCAGCATTGCCGGGTGATCGGCATACCAATCGAAATTTCGGCCCAACAGCCGCTCGCCAGCCGGGTTCAAGGCAGCAAAGACGGTGCAGCCCCAGGCGTCCGCATCTACCGCCTCTTCGGGGGAGGCCGGCTGGCTGGGATAGACCCCGGTTTGCAAATATTGATCAAAGCCATAGTCGCCGGCATAGTGCATGACATAGAGGGGATGGTCGTACAGCCGCCTCAGGGAGAGGGGTCCCTGGATGAACGAGCGGACGACGAGCAAGATGAGCAGGAAGGCTACCAGGCCTGCCAGGATGAGCCACAATTTTTTCATCGCATGATCCTTTGTTGGGTGCTGAAATACATAATGGATACTTTTCAGGGCATCAATTTGTTCAGCAGCAAGAAAACCAGTCTAATCCTAATAGGGCGTATTTCAGTTTTAAGGAAAAGGTGGGAAAATGGGGGCATGAGCAGACAAAAGGAAGCCCCCAAGAAACTGAGCCAGAAGAGAAGAAAGCACAAATGATGGTGCGGCTGGAGAAGGCGATTGATGAGCTATTAGACTGGGAAGAGCGCGCCGAAAGACCGGACTTTACCCAAATTGAAGATATCGTCTTGAAGCTACGCAAGGATATCGGGGAAGAGATGACCGAAGAGGTGTTATCCCGGTGACTGTTATGGGCGTTCATGGTGGGAAATTCTGCAGCTATACCTGCCCGCTGACAGTGACCTTTTAATCGCACAGTTGGTTCGTAGCCGCTTTGTCGCCGTGGTCGTTTGAATCGCCAGGCGAACTCGCCCCCGAACCTTGAGCATGACCAGCCTGAAAGCTATTTACCGAAACTCGCCTAAAAATTGAAATGCACCCATCCTAATAAATTGAACTTGCGTTCTAGCTAAAAATCCTGTACAATAAACCTTGTATGAACGTCTCAGCGGACACCATGCGGGCGTTGTTGATCTGCTGCATGGCAGGGATGACCCTGCTGGCGGCTTTCTACCTGCGCCGGCGAGAGCTGAGCACGGGGGCTTACCTGGCGTGGGGACTGCTGGCGCTGCTGGTGCCGCTGCTGGGACCCTTCCTGGTGATCCTGAATCATCCCGGGCGGCTGCGCAAAGAGTTCCGCCAGCCACGCATCCGGCATATCTCCAGCTGGGTCTTTTTCTCCGCCAAAACCCGGCGACTGGAACAGTCAGTGCATAACTGGCTGGGCAAGCTGCACAAGGGGTAAAAGACCCTAATAGTATGTTGTGCTATCTGGGGGCCTGGATTGCATGCGAGGTCAGCCAGACACGACACTATCCTGCGGGGAAAACCTCCAAGGGTCTGGTATTGACCTTCTGCTCCCATTAACTGGAAAATTTCCCCTCTTCGTTGTATACTCAAGAGAATCCATCTGAGAGAGGCTGCCCATGAAAGTATCCGTCCTGCAAGAGAACCTGGCTCACGGTCTAAGCATTGTGTCCCGCGCGGTTTCACCGCGCAGCACGTTGCCTGTACTGGCAAATATCCTGGTCGCCACCGATGAAGGCCGCCTGCGGCTATCGGCTACCAACCTTGAGCTTGGCATCACCTGTTGGATTGGCGCCAAGATCGAGGAGGACGGCTCCACCACCGTGCCGGCGCGCACCTTCACCGACCTGGTCAGCACACTGCCAGTCGACCGCATGGATATGTCGCTCAATGTGCGCACCCAGACGCTCAATGTACACAGCAGCAGCTCCAACACCGATATCAAATGCATCGATGCGCAGGAATTTCCTCCCATGCCGGTGCCCGACATGAGCGAAGCCATCCTGATCAACATCTCGGATTTGAAAGAGATGATCCAACAGGTGGTGTTTGCGGCATCGAATGATGAAGCCCGACCGGTGTTGACCGGGGTCTTCCTGGCAGCCCAGGATAACCGCATCACCATGCAGGCAGCCGATGGGTTCCGCCTTTCGGTGCGCCACGCCGAGTTGAGCTCACCGGTACCGCGCCCGATCAAAGCAATCATCCCGGCACGCGCCCTCAGCGAGCTGGCACGGGTGGCGTCCGATGGAAACCAGATGGTGAGCATGGTGCTGATGCCCTCACGTGGCCAGGTCATTTTCCATATGAAAGATATAGAGCTGGCCTCCCAGCTGATCGACGGCACTTACCCGGACCTGGAACAGGTCATCCCGCGCGCCACGCAGACGCGTTCTGTGCTGTCCACCCCGCAATTCCTGAAAGCCTGCAAGCAGGCGGAGATCTTTGCCCGCGAAGGTTCGCATATTGCCCGTATTCATATCACCCCTGGCGGCAGCCTGCAGCCCGGAACGGTCGAGATTTCGGGGCAATCCGAGGAAACCGGTTCCAACCAGACCATGCTGGACGCGAGCATCGAAGGCAGTGAACTGACCATCGCCTTCAACGTGCGCTTCCTGCGTGAAATCCTGGATGTGATCCACACGCCCAACGTGGTGCTGGAAACCAACGTAGAGACGACCCCGGGCGTGCTCCGCCCGGTGGGTGAAGACAACTTCTTACACGTCATCATGCCCATGCACCTGGGCAGCTAACCATGCGCCAAAGCCTGGGGCTGTCTGGGGTTGAGACAGCCCCTCGTTTTTAATCTGACATGACCCTGCCATCTGGCTCTACCGATAAAACCCTGCGCATCTACCTGGCGCTGATGCAATATCCGGTGCTCAGCGCGCAGATCCGCGCCCGTATGCGCCGGGCGCTGTTCGAACGCGGCGTGATTACCCAATCCGCCTTTGAGGCAGAAGCACGTGAAAAAGCCATCCGCTCCCAGGAACGTGAAGCGATCCACGATCCCTATACCGAAGAACCGGCTGAAGTATGGGAGCTGCGCCTGTCAACCATCCGCGACCACCTGACGGATTTCTATTTTGCCTACAACTTACCCTATGAGCTGTTCGAACAGATCGTGCGCCAGGCGCTGACCGAGCGGGGTGTCTCTGCCGAGGATTTACGGGTTTCATTCAACCCCGAGCTGGCGCCCCAGTACATGCTGTTCGAGCAGGCCGCGGCGATCGAAAACATGCCACCCGCCGAACGCCATCAGGCGGAGCACCGCCTGCGCGAGATCAAGGTGGTGCTGATCCGCACCCTGATCAGCGACCAGCTGGCATACGTCAAGATCGCCAAGGATTGGCTGACGATTGCCGACCTGCGCGATATCCGGCAGCGCAAGATCGGCGGCGGTAAGATCGGCGGTAAGGCTGCCGGGATGCTGCTGGCATATCGCATCCTGGAAGAAGTCGCCAGCCAGGAGATCCGCCAGCACCTGACCATCCCGGAATCGTATTACCTGGGCGCGGATGTCACCTACCAGTTCATGGCGCTCAACGGGCTGATGCACTGGGGTGACCAGAAATACAAGAACGAAGAGCAGATCCGCCAGGAATACCCGCAAATCCAGCAGGATTTCCTGGCTGGCGAGTTCCCCACCGACACCTTCGAAGCGCTATGCAACCTGTTAGACCGGGTCGGGGCGCAGCCGCTGATCGTGCGTTCCTCCAGCCTGCTGGAGGACAACTTTGGCACCTCGTTTGCCGGGAAGTATGAAAGCCTGTTCTGCCCCAACCAGGGCACAGCGGATGAAAACCTGCGCGACCTGACCCGGGCAATCCAGCGCATCTATGCCAGCATCTTCAATCCTGACGCTCTGACCTACCGGCGCAGCAAGGGCTTGCAGGATTATGACGAGCGCATGGCGATCCTGATCCAGGTGGTCAAAGGCGAGCGCTTCGGGCGCTACTTCCTGCCGCAGGGCGCGGGGGTGGCGTTCAGCCGCAACCAGTTCCGCTGGTCATCCCAGATCCGCCGGGAAGATGGTTTTGTGCGCCTGGTATGGGGGCTGGGAACGCGGGCGGTTGACCGGGTGGGCAATGATTATCCCCGGCTGGTGGCGCTCAGCCATCCCCTGCTCCACCCACAGGCAGCCCCGAAGCTGGTGCGGCGCTATTCCCAGCAGTATGTGGATGTGATCGACCTGGAGGAGAACTGCTTGGCAACCCTGCCGGTGAGTGAAGTGCTCTCACCGCGCTATACTGCCCTACGCTATATCGCTCAAATTTACCGGGATGATTACCTGGCTCCCCTGCGTACCACCCTGCTGGAGGGCAGCACCAGCGAGCTGGTGATCACCTATGATGAGCTGCTGCGGCGCACTCCCGCTGCCCGGCGCATGCGAGAAATGCTCAACATCCTGGAGGAACATTATCATTCCCCGGTGGATACTGAGTTCACTCTTGAGGTGAAGGATCCCTTCTCCCCCAACCCTGAGGTAGACATTTGTCTGCTACAGTGCCGCCCGCAGAGTCACCTTATAGAAGGCAAGACGCGCCTGCCAGCCAGCATCAACCCGGCAGATGTAGTCTTCTCTACCAGCCGCGTGGTGCCGGAGGGGCATGTGCCTGGCATCCGTTATGTATTGTTCGTGCCTCCCGAAGCGTATACAGCGCTGCCGACACAGGTTGAACGCGCCAGGGTGGGACGGATGATCGGCCTGCTGAATGCCAAAATGGAAACCTGCTCCTATATCTGTGTCGGTCCCGGTCGTTGGGGCACTTCCAACTCAGAACTGGGTGTTCCGCTGGGGTATGGTGATATCTACCATGCCCGCGCCCTGGTTGAGGTCTCCGGGAAGGATATCGGTCTGGCGCCTGAGCCGTCCTTCGGTACGCATTTCTTCCAGGATCTGCTGGAATCCAACATCTATCCCCTGGCAGTATACCTGGATGATGAGGGAGTTGCCTTCAACCGGGATTTCTTCTATCACACCCCAAACATGCTGAGGGCATTCCTGCCCGAGGCCGCCGCCCTGGAAGGTTGCCTGCGCCTGATCGAGGTCGCCAGCTACCGGGCTGGGACTCACCTGGACCTGATCATGGACGACGAGAAGAGCCAGGCGGTGGCATTATTGGTTCCGGACGAATAACATACGATGAGGAGGCGGTAATGAAAAAATTTGTGGCGGTGGCAGGTAATATCGGCGTGGGCAAATCCACCCTGGTCAGCATGCTGTGCGGTCAAATGGGCTGGCAGCCGTTCTTCGAGCCGGTGGGGGATAATCCTTACCTGGCGGATTTCTATAAAGACATGCGCCTGTGGTCTTTCCACTCCCAGATATTCTTCCTCACCCGCCGGCTGCGCCTGCACCGCCAGCTGGTCGACCACCCCACCTCAGCGATTCAAGACCGCAGCGTGTACGAAGATGCCGAGGTATTTGCGTTGAATCTATTCCGTCAGGGGCTGATGGATGAGCGTGATTATCTCTCCTACCGCGAGCTTTACCAGGTGCTGAGTGAGTTCCTGCCGCCGCCCGACCTGGTGATCTACCTGCGCGCCTCGGTAGGCACGCTGCAAACTCGCATTGCCTCACGCGGCCGCGATTACGAGCGCACGATCACGCCCGCCTACCTGGCTCAATTGAACACGCTCTATGAGGAATGGATCGATCATTTCAGCCTGTGCCCGGTGCTGACCGTGCCCGCTGATGATCTGGATTATGTGGCGCACCCCGGACACCTGCAATTGATCGTGCAAAAGGTGGCAGAAAAACTCACCGGCAAAGAAGAGGTGGTCTTCTCTGCCGATGAGGTGGAAAATGGGCGTCATTAACTGGCTTTACGCGGCCTGCTCTAATTCCTCGATCACACCCACCGCCAGGCGCACCATTTCTCCCACTATCCCGGCATCAAAAGCGAACTTGACCCCGGCTGCAGCATACAGCTCCGGCAGTGGGGCGGTGCCTCCCAGGGACAGCGCCCGGCGGTAAGCCGCCACCGCGCCGGCTTGATCCTGGATAGCGTTGCGCCAGACCTGCATGGCGCCTAACTGCGCCAGGCCATATTCGATGTAATAGAACGGCACCTGGAAGATGTGCATCTTGCGCTGCCATCCGGTGCGCACGTGTTCTTCCAACCCGCTGTAATCGACCCCCACCATGAAACAATCCCACAGCTCGCTCCATTTGGCATCGCAGTTTGCCGGCTGGCTGGCCGCGGCGTGATTTTCGTAAACCCAGTGCTGGAAGGCGTCCACCACCGCCATGTAAGGCCAGAAGAGCAGCTGGCTTTCCAGGTGTTCGATGCGGGCGCGGGCCGCGTCTTTGACGGAGTAATAGCCCCCCTGGTCGGCAGTCAGGTAAGGCGCAGCCAGCAGCTCCATCGCCATCGAAGCCACCTCGGCAATCTCCATGCCCACGGTGAGCTGATGGTGGTAGGACAGATGGTAGCTCTCAAAGCAATGAAAGGCATGCCCGGATTCGTGCAGCACGGTCTGCACATCGTCATGCAAACCCACCGCGTTCTCGAACATGAACGGCACGCGGGTCATATCATATCCGGTGCAGTAGGCGCCGGGGGCTTTACCCTTGCGGTTTTCCAGGTCGAGCAGACCCTTGCGGCGCATCTGGTCGAAATAATCGCCCAATTGTGGGTCCACCTTATGGAAGATGGCGGAGGCCTTCTCTTCCAGTTCCGGGATGGTCTGGTAGGGCTTGAGCGGGTCGCGACCGAGCGGGTCAACTTCCTTATCCCAGGGGCGCAGTGTCTCCACGCCCAGGGATTGGCGGCGGCGTTCATGGATGCGGCGCACCACCGGTACCACCTCCTGCTCGATGGCGTCGTGGAAGCTGTAGCAATCCTTCGGGGTGTAGTCGTAGCGGTGCAGGGTTTTCCAAATAAAAGCACGGTAATCGGGCAAGCCAGCGTTGGCGGCAATCTGCCCGCGCACGACCATCAGCCGCGTCCACAGGTCATTGAGTTTCTCCCGGTCAGCCATCTGGCGCTCAACGCCCAGGCGCCAGACTTCTTCGCGCTGAGCGCGATCGGGGAGCAGGTATAACGGCTCGAGCTGTTTGACGGTATATTCCTTGCCATCATAAGTCACCGTCTGCGCACCGATGATCTCATCATACTCACTGCTCAGCTTAAATTCCTCCGCCAGCAGCGGCAGGTTGGCTTCCCGGTAAACTTCCGCTTCGGCGCGCATGTGCAGGATGGGCACTTTCATCCCATCCGGCTCCATTTCAGATGCGAGCAGCTTTTCCTTGCACTGCTGGTGCATGGTTTGGGCGGGGGCGTAGATGCCATCCAGGTAGGCGTTGTAGCGCGCTTTGCTCTCTTGGTCGGTGGTGTCGACGGTGATTGCCACGTAGAGGCGGGCGAACATCTCGGACAGCATCCGGCTCAGGTCCGACCAATCAGTCAGCCAGCCGGTGAGGGTTTCGGGGGTGAGGTCGCGGCTGGCGAGGTCGTCGGCGTAGGGTTTGAACTGCTCCCAGGTCCAGGCTTGGTATTGGGGATATTCTTTAGGCAGGGTAGAGAACATAGAGGCGTCCTTTCGAGTGAGGGGAATGAGGGAATTATAACATTTACCTATCCCCCGGCCCCTCCCCCGCAGGGAAGGGGGAATGTTGGCTATCTCGAAGCCAGATGCGGCGCCCCCAACCTCCCAAACGACAGGTAATACAACACGGCATCCCCGCTGTTACCCAGCAGGTTGCCCATGCGGATCATGCGCAGCGCCAGGTTGATCGCCTCGGCTTGCTCGGCGCCGTAGGTTTCCACCAGTCGCAAGGCAGCCTGAGGATCAGGCTGGGCATTGCTCTCGGCCCAATGCTGGGCGTAAAGCAGCGCCACCCGTTCTTCTGGCGGCGCATCCGCGGGGATCTCCCCCGCCAGCAGGGCGGCGAGCTGTTCGGCGGGCACGCCGCTGCGCAGCGCCTCGCCGGCATGGAAGTAGGAGCAGTAGCGGCAGGCATTGACCGCCGTCACCGCCAGCATCAGCCGCTCGCGGAAAGCGGGCGAGAGCTGCTGGCGAAATGATTGGCGGATCATGGAGCGGCGCTTAAGCATATATCCCAAGTCAGCCAGCAGGGCTGCTGGTGAGCGATAAGTACGGCGAGGAAAGGGCTTCATCTGGCTGTATTACTCGTAGCGCAAGGCCTCAACCGGTTCCAGGTTTGCAGCCCGGTTAGCCGGGTACAATCCAAAGAACAGCCCGACGGCGGTAGAAAAGATGGTGGCGATCAAGATGATATCCATGCCAATGCTGGGATTGATCGGGGCGTCGTTGGCGTTGGCAATCTGACCCACGATCATGGCGATCGCCCAACCCAGGGCAATGCCGATCAAGCCGCCGATCAGGCTGAGCACCGAGGATTCGGTGAGGAACTGGATGAGGATATCGCTTTTATGGGCGCCCACTGCCTTACGCAGCCCAATCTCACGCGTGCGCTCGGTGACCGAGACCAACATGATGTTCATGATGCCAATTCCGCCCACCAGCAGCGAAATGGCAGCGATGCCGCCGAGGAAGATGGTCAGCACGTTGGTGATCGTGCCAGCCACATCAAGGAAGTCTTCCTGGGTGAGGATGGTGAAATCATCGGCGCCGATCGCAGTGCGGTGACGGCTGCGCAGGATCTGGGCGATCTCTTCGCTGGCCGCGGGCACCGATTCGGCATCCACCGCCGAGACGATGAGCATGTCCACCCGGTCGCGCGTGCTGCGCCGGATCAGGCGGGCTTGGGCGGTAGAGAAAGGTACAAAGGCCTGGTCATCCATATTGGAAAAACCTGTACCGCCCTTGGACTCGAGTACACCGATGACGCGGTAAGGCTGACCCTCGATGCGCACCGTCTCACCAACCAGGCCCTCCGTACGCCCAAACAGCGTTTTGGCGACTTCTGGACCGAGCAAGACGACCGAAGCCTGTCCTAGCATATGCTCTTCGGTGATGAACTCACCCTCGGTGACCTGGTAATTGCGTACATAAGCATAATCGGGGGTAACTCCCATCAGGCTGGTGGTGGTACTCTCCCCGCCGAAGGTTATCTCAGCACTGCCCTGCAGCGCCGGCGCTACCGCACCTACCGAAGGTGCCTGGAAGGGATCAGCAATCGCCTCAGCGTCACCCAGGGTGATAGGTTTAGGATTGCGCACATCCTCCGCACCGCCGCGGATGACGAACAGCAGGTTGGTGCCGATGCCCTGGATGGAGTCGGTGATGGTATTCTGGGCGCCGCGACCCACCGAGACCATGGCGATCACGGCTGCCACCCCGATGACGATGCCCAGGATGGTCAGCGCAGAGCGCATTTTATTCGAGGAAAGGCTTTCTAAGGCCTCAAGGAATGATTGCCAGAGGGTCATAGTTTGGTTTCCTCTACCATCCCATCGCGGATGCGAATGATGCGCTGGGATTGAGTGGCGATGTCGGGGTCGTGGGTGACGATGATCAGTGTGGTTCCATGCTCTCGATTCAGTGACAGCAGCAGTTCCAAAATCTCACTGCCAGATTTGGAATCCAGGTTGCCGGTAGGCTCATCCGCCATGACGATCGCCGGCTCATTGATCAGAGCCCGGGCAATCGCCACCCGCTGCTGCTGGCCTCCAGAGAGCTCGCTGGGGCGGTGGGTTACCCGGTCCGCCAGTCCAACCGAATCAAGCGCCTGGCGCGCCAGGTCACGGCGACCGCGCACCACGCCGGCATAGCGCAGCGGCAGCTCCACATTTGCCAGCGCGGTGGCCCGCGAGAGTAAGTTAAATGTCTGAAAGACAAAACCAACTTTTCGGTTGCGGATGGTAGCCAGCTGGTCATCGCTGAGTTTGGAGACCAGCTCCCCATCCAGATAGTATTCGCCGGAAGTGGGGCGGTCCAGGCAGCCGATGATGTTCATCAGCGTGGATTTCCCAGAGCCGGAAGGTCCCATGATAGCGACGATCTCGCCGTGGGCGATCTGGAGGGATACGCCGCGCAGCGCGTGAACCTCCATCTCGCCCATCTTATACACTTTGGTGAGGTTTTTCGCCTCGATCACCCAATTGTTCATGTTACCCACCCATGAAAGGTGATCCGCTGGTTTCGTAGTACTGCGGCGGGTTAAGCACGATCAGATCGCCGGCGCGCAGATCCCCAGAGATGACCTCGCTTTCCGTATCGGAGGTGGCTCCCAGGGTGATCTCCACCGATTCCAGTTGCTGATTCTTCAGGATGTAAACCACACGCTGTCCATCTACCAGGCGCACTGCACGGTTGGGCACCAGCAGCACATTATCCAACTGTTCGACGATGATATTGACCGCAGCGGTCATACCAGGACGCACATTTTCATCCGCATCGGTCAGCTCGACCGTAACGTTGAACTGGACGACGCCCTGGACCACGTTTCCTACCCGGGCAACTTGGCTGACCGTGCCGTGATATTCTTTTTCCAGGATGGCATCAAAGCTCAAGCTGACCGGCTGACCGATCTGGATGCGATTGATATCGATCTCGGAAACCTGCACATCCACCTCCAGCTGCGATAGTTTGTCAATGCGAATGGCAGCGGTTCCCGGCGCAGCCCGATCAGCAGGTTTGAGGTTGACCTCGGTCACGGTGCCATCAAAGGGCGCGGTGAGCTGGGTCAGATCCAAGGCAGCCTGGGCAGCAGCAATGCGCGTCTCAAGCACGGTCACGTCATCCGCATTGGGTCCATCCTTAATCCGGTCATAGGTCCGCTGAGCAGCTTCCAGGGAAGCATTGGCGCCATCTAAACTAGCCTGGGCAACCTGCTGCTCCATTTCCAACAGGTTAACGATGCGCACCGCTTCATCATAAGCATTTTGCGCGTCGATCAGCTCCTGTTCGTAGCGTTGGCGGGTCTCGTTGGTAGGATCCCAATCCACGTAAGGCTCAAAATCATCCTGGGCCTTTTCTAGCTCATCCTGGCGGTCAATGACATCCTGCCGGGCTTCTTCCAGGTCATCTTTATAGTCATCACCTTCGAAGCGATCCATCGCTCGCTCGGCGGTGTAGATGGCTTGTTGGGCAGAATACAGCGCCAGCAGGCTTTGAGCTGCTGCAGTCTGATCATTAAGCAGGTCATCCAGCGCTTTCTCGGCATTGATCATATCTGCCTGGGCAAGGATAATGCTTTGGGAAAGTGAAGATCGTTCCAGTGTCGCCAGAACCTGACCGGTGGTGACCACATCGCCAACCGCCACCGGGATATCTTGGACATTACCGGATGTCTGCCAGGTCAGGATGGCGGTCTGGTCCGCATGCACCATACCGGTGGCGCCAACCGTGGCAATCAGGCTGCCGTTGCTAGCAACGACTGTCTGCAGGTCGCTGAGCACAGCCGTTTGCTGCCGCTGGCGTGCTGCGCGGATACCGAAAAAGGCGAGTACTGCTACTACCGCCAGGATAATGATGATCGTCAAAACACGTTTCATTTACTGCCTCCATTAGTAAGGGCGAAGCGCCCGCAAATTCACTCTGCACAGGCAAACCCAGGTTATTTTCCCTGGTACGGCAAAGGATAAACCTCACCCGAGATACTCATCATAACGATTAACGGATGAAGAGTGGCAAATATTCGGTTCCAAATCCTACCTGCCGTATGTGACAATTGTCACAAAATAATATGACATCTAGGACTAAAATTAAACCACCATCCTGGCTAAGATGAGGTAAGGATATGATTAGAGGAGGCCTTGAATGGAAAAAGTAGACAGTGGCTCATTGGCAATCGATCGAAAATCGCGCGCCCGCCTGCCAACCCTGGACATTGCGCACCGGACGGCAAAGGAGCGAGTATGCGACTTTGATGATATTTGCATCCCAATGACTAACGAAGAAGCCATGTTCGAGGCTTCTCGCTGTGTACACTGCCCCGACCCGGCACCATGTGTCGAAGCCTGCCCAACACACAATGATATCCCCACCGCGATGTGGCTGATCGAACAGGGCGAATTCCTGGAAGCGGCAGAACTTTACCGGCAAACCAGCTCCTTGCCTGAAATCTGCGGGCGGGTATGCCCCCAGGAAGTGCTCTGCCAGGGATCATGCTCCCATATTAAAGCACACGCCTCGGTACTGACGGGGCCATTGGAGGCATTTGTCACCTGCTATCAGCGCCGCAATGTGGGCGTAAAAGTTCCCATAGGTGAACCCACCGGCAAACGGGTAGCAATTGTTGGTGCTGGTCCTGCTGGTCTGGCTTGCTGCGAGCAGCTGATCCAGAAAGGTCATGCGGTTACGGTTTTTGAAGCCAAGCCGGCTCCAGGCGGGCTGCTGGTATACGGTATTCCACCCTTCAAGATGCCCAAGGAAATCGTGTTCTGCCGGGTTGGCGACTTTGAAGTTGCCGGAGCAGAATTTGTTTTCAACACCTATATCGGCAAAGATAAAAGCATTGACGACTTGTTTAATGAAGGGTATCAGGCAGTCTTTGTTGGTGTGGGATCGGAAGTGGATGCGCCGATGGAAGTGCCGGGTGAAGACCTGCCAGGGGTTTATAAGGCGACGGAATTCCTGGCGCGCTGCAATGTCGATATCGACCTGCTCCCCGAAGAGTGGCGCTCACGCCCCGAGGTGGGCAATAAGGTCGTGGTCATCGGCGGCGGCGATACTGCCACCGACTGCTTACGCACTGCCACGCGCCTGGGGGCGGATGAGGTCACCTGCCTGTACCGGCGGACGATCAAAGAAATGCCCGGCAATGCCAAAGATCGCGAATTGGCGCTGGAAGAAGGCGCTCACTTCCAGTTCTTGACCCAGCCGGTGCGTTTCATTGCCAACGAATCCGGGCACCTGGCGCAGGTAGAGTGCATCCGCATGCAGCTTGGCGAGCCAGATGCCAAAGGCCGGCGGAAACCGGTGCCAGTCGAAGGCTCGAACTTTATTGTCGAAGCGGATACCGCGGTGCTGGGTCTCGGTTTTTGGCCCGATCCGATCATTGGAGAGACCACACCGGGATTGCAAACGCACAAGTACGGACTGGTGATTGCCGACCACGAGACCGGCGCTACCTCTCGACCAGGTGTATTTGCTGGCGGTGATGGTGTCACGGGGCCAGACCTGGTGGTCACTGCGATGGTGGCGGGTCGGAAAGCCGCTGCATCGATTGACAAGTATCTCAGAGGCAGCTGACGTTTTAATCACAATGTCTACCAACCCACTCTCGATAGATCTCAGCGATCGCCAGGCACGGATGAAACTGCCGTCGCGCGGCTTGCCTGAACGCCAGGTTGAGCAACGCTGCCGGGATTTTAACGAGATCTATCTGCCAGTCGATGAGAGCTGGGCAATTTACGAGGCTTCTCGCTGCATCCAGTGTGCAGAACCGGCACCATGCCAGATGGCATGCCCGGCGCGCAACGATATTCCCCGGGCGATGGACTTGATCGCGCGGGGTAAATTTTTAGAAGCTGCCAGTGTCTACCGCCATACCAACTCGCTGCCAGAAATCTGCGGGCGGGTCTGTCCTCAGGAACGGCTGTGCAATGCGGCTTGTGTTCGCTGCCGGACGGGAGATCCGGTGTTGACCGGGGCTCTGGAGTTCTTTGTCACCGATTATGAGCGCCGCACCCAGGGGGTGAAGATCCCGGTGGGCAGTGCTACTGGTCATAAAGTAGCAGTGGTGGGGGCAGGCCCTTCGGGCCTGGCTTGTACCGATCAGCTGCTGCGCATGGGGCACTGGGTAACCGTCTACGAGACCAGGGCTGCACCTGGCGGCGCCCTCAGCTATGGCTTTCCCAATTTCAAGGTACCGCACAGCTTGATCGCCGAAATCTGGAACAGCCTGGCTGAAGCCGGAGCAACCTTTGTTGGTCATACGCCGATTGGCAAGAAAAAGACCGTAAATGACCTGTTTGCAGATGGATTTGACGCCGTCTTCCTGGGGGTTGGCAGCAGCATCGATGCCCCGCTTAACCTGCCTGGTGAGAACTTACCCGGGGTGCTCAAAGCCACTGAATTCCTGGTACGGTCAAATGCAGAACGCCGCAATCTACCTCCGCGCCAGCGGTCTGGCTTTCACATCGGACCCAATATAGTGGTCATCGGTGGCGGTGACCCGGCTACTGACTGCGGTCGCACCGCCATCCGCCTGGGAGCGGACCACGTCACCTGTCTGTATACCTACACCGAAGCAGAGATACCCGGGCGGGCGAAAGATCGCCGCCTGGCGGCGGAAGAAGGCGTGCATTTCGAATACCTGGTCAAGCCGCGACGATTGATTCCCGGAGAGGATGGCACCCTGGCAGGGGTAGAATGCGAACGCATTACCCTCAGCGAGCCAGATGAAGCAGGTCATCGTCATCCACTTGAAATCCCAGACTCAACCTTCATGATAGCGGCTGAAACCGTGATCGCTGCCCTGGGATATTACCCAGACCCGATCATCACGGCAACCACGCCTGGGCTGCGCACCCAGCAGTGGGGGCTGATGATCGCCGACCATGATACCGGCGCGACCAGTCGCTTTGGTGTGTTCACGGGTGGTGATGCCGTCACCGGACCAGATCTGGTAGTGACGGCAATGGTTGCCGGACGCAAGGCAGCCTTTACCATCGACGCGTACATGAGTTAATTTTATTTCGCTTCATGTTGTGCGTTTAATCACAAGGTTACAGTTTGCCAGATACACCGGGCACACTGCAGAAATATCTGGTTACTTTGAATGAATGGTTTGTGACCAGCACCAATCTTATCCGAAGGAGTAAAAATCGATGAGACCAATCGCAAGGGGCAGCCCCCGAATCGGTGTTTACATCTGTCACTGCGGCACCAACATTGCGGGAATGGTGGATGTAAAAGCTGTGACCGATTTTGCCGCGCAGTTGGATGGTGTGGTGCTGGCGCGCCATTACGCCTATATGTGCTCGGACCCGGGCCAGGCGCTGATCAAGGACGATATTCGCGACCACGGATTGACCCGGGTGGTAGTCGCATCCTGTTCACCCTTGATGCATGAGACCACCTTCCGGCAGGCCTGCGCCCAGGCTGGGCTGAATCCCTACTTATTCCAGATGACCAACATCCGCGAACACTGCTCGTGGGTTTCGGAGGATATGGACCAAGCGACCCACAAAGCCAAAGCGCTGGTGAGGGCAGCCGTGCGCCGGGTGCAGCATCACAATCCATTGGATGCCCGCCAGGTGCCGATGAAGCAGTCGGCACTGGTAGTTGGCGGTGGGATCGCCGGCATCGAAGCAGCTTTACGCCTGGCGGACGCGGGCAAGAAGGTTTACCTGGTGGAGCGGGAGGCGAGCATCGGCGGGCATATGGCCCAGCTCTACAAAACCTTCCCCACCCTGGACTGCGCGGCTTGAATTCTCACCCCCAAGATGGTGTCCGTTGGACGCCACCCAAACATCCAGTTGCTCAGCTACAGCGAGGTTGAGAATGTGTCCGGGTACGTGGGCAATTTCACTGTCCAGGTGCGTAGGAAGCGACGCTATGTGGACGAGACGCTGTGCACCGGCTGCGGTACCTGCGTCGAAAAGTGCCCCTGGAAGAAGATCCCCTCGGAATTCGATCTGGGGTTGGGCACCCGCCCCGCGATCTACTTCCGCTTCCCCCAGGCGGTGCCGCGCGTCCCGGTCATTGATGCAGAAAATTGCGCCTACCTGCAGAAAGGCAAGTGCCGCGCCTGTGAGAAATTCTGCCAGACCGGGGCGATCAGCTTCGACCAGCCCGAAACAATCCTCGACCTGGAAGTCGGGACGATCATTCTGGCGACAGGTTTTCATGATTTTGATCCCAGTGTGGCGGCAGAGTATGGCTACGGGCGGTATGACAATGTGCTGACCAGTATGCAGTTCGAACGCCTGATCAACTCAGGTGGACCAACCAATGGGGAAGTGCGCATGAAGGATGGGCGCATACCCAATACAGTCGCCTTCCTGCACTGCGTGGGCAGCCGCAGCGAAGCCTATCACCCCTACTGCTCCCGGGTGTGCTGCATGTACTCGCTCAAGCTGGCGCGCCTGACCCGCGATTATGTCGGGGCGGAAGTCTATGAGTTCTACCGCGACATGCGGGCCTTTGGGAAGGATTACGAATCATTTTACGAGCGAGTAGCCCGAGCCGGCGTGCATTTCTGCCGGTATGACCAGGATATCCGGGTCAAACAGGTGGATGACCAGCTTCAGGTAAGCACGATCGATGTGTACACTGGCGAGCGCAGCCACGTGCTGGTAGATATGGTGGTATTGGGCACCGGCATGGAATCCCAGCCAGACGCCCAGCATGTGGCGGCGACCTTTGGCATCAGCCGCAGCCCGGATGGGTTTTTCCTGGAGAAGCATCCCAAGCTGGCGCCGGTGGAGACCGCAACGGATGGCGTTTACCTGGCGGGCACCTGCCAGGGACCGAAGGACATTCCCGACAGCGTCGCCCAGGGCAGTGCGGCGGCTGCCGCAGCGCTTTCCTTGATGGATGCCGGTTGGGTGACGCTGGAACCGTTCACGGCAACAATTGACCCCAACAAATGCGGCGGCTGCCGCACCTGCGAGGGTCTGTGCCCTTACCACGCTATCCAGATGGTGCTGTTGGAGGGGCGAACGATTGCCCAGGTTAACGAAGTACTATGCAAGGGTTGTGGAGCTTGCGTCGCGGCTTGCCCCGCTGAGGCAGCCACCCAGCATGGATTTACCGACGAGCAAATATTGGCTGAGATCGAGGGAATACTGCTCGACATCGCGGTGACATCATGACAGAAGGAGACAGCCAGGAATGAATCTAACCAAGATCCGAACGGGCGTGTATGTATGCCACTGCGGCACCAACATCGCCCCCAAGGTGGATGTAGAGGCAGTCACTGAGTTCGCTCAAACACTGGAGGGAGTGGTGTTGGCACGCGACTACACCTACATGTGTTCTGACCCCGGCCAGGCGCTGATCAAGGATGACATCCGCAAGCATAACCTGAACCGGGTGGTGGTAGCCTCCTGCTCGCCATTGATGCACGAGCCTACCTTTCGCCGGGCATGTGCCGAAGGGGGGTTGAATTCTTTCTACTTCCAAATGGCGAATATCCGCGAACACTGCTCGTGGGTAGTGGATGACAGCGCAATGGCGACCGCCAAGGCAAAGAGCTTAGTCGCCGCAGCGGTGCGGCGGGTGCATTACCATCGCCCGCTGGACATGCGCTCGGTGGAGATGAACCAATCCGCGCTGGTGGTAGGTGGAGGAATTGCCGGAATTGAGGCCTCGCTGCGCCTGGCGGATGCTGGTAAACAGGTATACCTGGTGGAACGGGAGGCGAGCATCGGCGGGCACATGGCCCAGCTCTACAAGACCTTCCCCACCCTCGACTGTGCGGCTTGAATTCTCACTCCAAAAATGGTGTCCGTTGGACGCCACCCAAACATCAAGCTCCTGAGCTACAGCGAGGTTGAAGCTGTCACCGGTTATGTCGGCAATTATACAGTGCGTGTCCATCGTAAACCGCGCTATGTCGACGAGACGCTGTGTGCTGCCTGCGGCAAATGTGCTGAGGTCTGCCCGGTAGAGGTCAACAACCCCTTCGATGTCGGATTGAGCAAGCGCAAGGCCATTTATCGCAATTCAGCCCAGTCTGTACCGGGTGCTTATGCCATTGAGAAGCGCGGGGTTGCCCCCTGCCGGGCAGCCTGCCCGACCGACCAGCGAGCGGAGGGTTATATTGCCCTGATCCGCCAAAAACGCTATTACGATGCCTACTGGGCCATCCGCCGGGAACATCCCTTCCCGTCGGTATGCGGGCGAGTGTGCAATCACCCCTGTGAAAAAGCTTGCACACGGAGCGAGGTGGACCAGCCGGTGAATATCATGGCACTTAAGCGCTTTGTCGCCGACTGGGCTTATGCTCACCGGGATGAGCTGCCCAACATGCGCGACAAGTCGCTGATCGGAACGCCTTTTATGCACCATCCCAAGCCCACCGGTAAGAAGGTTGCCATCATTGGCGCCGGTCCTGCCGGGTTGACCGCTGGATTAGACCTGGTGCGGCTGGGATATAAGGCGGTAATCTTCGACAGTCTGCCGGTGGCAGGCGGGATGATGCGCGTCGGCATTCCACCGCACCGGCTGCCATACGACCGCTTAGACTGGGAAGTGCAGCAGATCCTGGATGAGGGTGTGGAGCTGCACCTGAACACCCGTATTGACGATATTCCGGGATTGTTTGACAAAGGCTACCAAGCCGTGGTGATCGCCACCGGAGCACACACCGCCACCAAGCTGAGCATCCCAGGCGCAGAACACCCGGACAACTGGTTGAGTCTCGATCTGTTGAAAAAAGCCTGCATGGAGACCGGCTTAGATCTTAGCGGGCGGGAGATCGTGGTACTTGGCGCAGGTGATGTGGCGTTGGATGCCGCCCGTTCAGCGATCCGCTGTGGGCAACCGAAAGTCAGCATCGTCTGCCGCGGCATGCGCGCCTCATTCAACGAGTTGCACGAGGCGGTCGCCGAGGGGGTGAAAATCCTCAACAACCGTGTGTTCAAAGAGATCGACGTGCGCTACGGCAAGATCATGGGCGTGCTCTGCCTGGATGCCGAAGTGGGCGATGTGGTGCGCGGCCAGCGCCAGGTGAAAGAGATTTCCGGCAGCGAGCACATCATCCCCTGCGACATGGTCGTCTGGGCTCTCGGGCAGCGACCAGACTTTACCTTCCTGCCGGAAGACGGCACCATCGCCACCCGCTACCCGGTTGGTCTGTGGGCAAACGAAGAGATGATGACCACCCGCCCCGGCGTGTTCACCGCGGGTGACCTGCGGCGCGGCACCACTTTCTTTGTGGTGGATGCGATCGATGAGGGACACCATGTCGCCCGCTGCGTTGACCGCTACTTCCGCGGCGAGAAAGGCGTCAAGGAGCCTTACCTGGCGCCGCCGGCATCCCTGAGCAAGGAAGAAATCGATGAGAAGTTCCGCCTGGGCGAAGCCAGCCGCCACGAGCGGGTCACCATCCGCACATTACCCTCCAACGAACGAATCAACAACTTCAACGAGGTCGATCTGACCCTGACTGAAGAAGAAGCGCTGGCAGAAGCTGAACGCTGCCTGCGCTGCGGGGTGTGCTCCGAATGCCTGGAATGCGTGGCAGCCTGCGAGCGCGGTGCCATCAGTCATGAAGTGGAAGATGATATCGAAGAGTTCAAGGTGGGCACCATCCTGCTGACCACCGGGTTCAAGGATTTTGATCCCCACCAGGCGCCCGAATTGGGCTACGGTAAGCTGGAGAATGTCATCACGGCGATGGAGTTTGAGCGTCTGATCAACGTGAGCGGCCCAACGGGCGGCGAAGTACGTTTGAAAAACGGCAAATATCCATCCAGCGTAGCCATCATCCACTGCGTGGGCAGCCGCGACAGCAAGCACAACGAGTACTGCTCACGCGCTTGCTGTATGTATTCGCTCAAGCTGGCGCAACTGGTGCGTGATTATGTGCACGCCGATGTTTATGAGATCTATCGCGACATGCGCACCTTCGGCAAGGATTACGAGGAATTCTACAACCGCACCAAAGCCAAGGGCGTGAATTTTTACCACGGGCGGGTCAATAAGATCGACCGGCACAATGGGCACTTGGTCGTACACTGGGACGAGGCTTTCTTCAACCAGCCCAGCCAGGTGGCAGTGGATATGGTCATCCTGGCGACCGGCTTTGAACCGCAAAAGGATACTGCCCATGTCAGCAGCGTCTTTGGGGTCAGCCGAAGCAAGGATGGCTTTTTCCTGGAGAAGCACCCCAAGCTGGCGCCCGTAGAAACCGCCAGCCAGGGCATCTACCTGGCAGGAGCCTGCCAGAGCCCCAAGGATATCCCCGACACCGTGGCGCAGGCCGGCGGGGCAGCGGCAGTCGCCCTCTCGCTGTTGGATCAGGGCAGTATCACGCTGGATCCATCCGTAGCACAGGTAATTAAAATGCTCTGCGCCGGCTGTGGACAGTGTGTGCAGTCCTGCCCGTACGGGGCGATTGAATTATCCCAGGGTGCGGCAGTGGTGAACACTTTCCTGTGCAAAGGTTGCGGCACCTGTGCCGCCGCCTGCCCCAACAAAGCGATGACATTGATCCATTTCGAAGACCAGCAGGTGGTCAACGAGATCATCGGCGCATTGGCGCAGGAACGGCCTTTCGTGCCCGGCATCTTGAACCGCCAGGAGGTGCTCAAGTGAGTTTTGAGCCGAAGATCATTGCATTCTTATGCACATGGTGCAGTTATACTGGCGCAGATACCGCTGGGATTGCACGCCTGAAGTCCCCGGCGAACATCCGGGCGATCCGCGTGCCCTGTTCCGGACGGGTGGCACCAGAATGGATCATGAAAGCCTTTGACCAGGGCGCGGATGGGGTGCTGGTGTTGGGCTGTCACATCGGTGAATGCCACTATGAAAGCGGCAACCACCGTGCCGCCAAACGCATCCCCATACTGCAAGAATTGATGGCCTACGCCGGGTTGGAGCCCGAACGGCTGCGCCTGGATTGGGTCTCGGCCTCCGAAGGCGAGCGCTACTCGCGCATCACCAGCGAATTCACCGAGGCGGTGCGGGCGTTGGGCCCCGTGCAGTGGCACGCCCATTCCCAGGAATCAACCTTCACCCGCCCCAGGCTCGCCAGCAACCTGCTGAAAATGCCCGCTCAGCAAAAAGAGCGCTGGCAGGCAATGACCCAGGAGATCCAACAGACTGCCCGGGATCTATTAGCCAATGAAGAGGTGGACTGTGTCATCGGTTATGAGACCGGTCCGCGGCACCGCACCCGCCCGGTTTTTATCTACAAAGCGGACGATGCAGATCGCCTGGTGTGGAACCAGGACTGCACTCACAACCTGACCACCTATCTGGGTCAAAAACTGATGCGCTCGCAGTTCGGCAGATTGACCGATAACACCAACCGGGTCAAGCGGGTCGCCGTGGTGGTCAAAGCCTGCGACAGCCGGGCAATTAACGTCTTGCTGGCTGAAAAGCGCTTCGAGCGCGAGCAAGTGCATGTGATCGGGGTGATCTGTGATGGCATTCGCGAAGGGGCGGGGTTCGATAACCGCCCGGAGGGTATGCTCCAGCGCCGCTGCCAGGCGTGCACCGATACCAGGCCGGTGATTTCAGATACCCTGATCGGGCTGAACGAAGCGCGCATCGATCGTCTGCCGGCACGCGATGTGGAGGAAGTGTACGGCTACCCGCAGCTGGACGAGCTACCGCCAGCCGAGCGCATTCAGTTCTGGCTCAGCCAGTTTGACCGCTGCCTGCGCTGCTATGCCTGCCGCCAGGCATGTCCCATGTGCGACTGCCCCACCTGCCTGTACGAGCGGGACGATTCACTGTGGGCTGGGATGGGCATTGAGCTGGATGACAAACGCACTTTCCACCTGGGTCGAGCGTATCACCTGGCAGGTCGCTGCATCGGTTGTGATGAGTGCGAGCGGGTTTGTCCGGTGGATATCCCCATCAGCCTGCTCAACCGTAAGCTGGTTGCGGAGATGGAAGCCCAATTCGGCTACCAGGCAGGACTGGCGCCTGTGCCTGCACCGTTTGTCACCATCCTGGGGCCTGAGGAGAAACACCCATGAATCGCATCTCAAAGCCTGATCTAGTCGCCTGTCTGGACCAGATGGCACAAAGGGGAGGATTGATCGCCCCGCGCTCCGTGGATGGAGTGCTGCTCTACCGCCCAGTTCAACAGGCAGGAGAGATCGTCTGGGAGTATATTCGCCCGGTTTTGTCGATCAAAGAATTTTTCTTTTCCCCAACCGAGCACCTGATGCGGATCGAAAAGAACGGGAATGAGGTGCGGATAACCGAGACGCTACCGCAGGAGAAGCGGGTGATCTTTGGCGTGCGTCCCTGCGATGCCCGCGGTTTGCTGGCTTTGGATGCGCTCTTCCTGGAAAGCGAGCCTGCTGATGTATATTACGCCCGCCGGCGGGAGAATACCACCCTGATTGGGCTGGCCTGCGAATACCCCGGCCCGACCTGCTTTTGCACCCGCACGGGTGGCGCTCTGGATGACCCACAGGGGATGGATGTGATGCTCTACCCGCAGGATGAAGAATACGCCGTTCAGGCGCTGACCCCCAAAGGGCAGGCATTGCTGAAAACCTGGGGGGTCGATGCCCCGCTCGAGCCGGTTCCCGATAAGGTTGCACAGGCCAAGATTCCCGCACTCGATGCCTGGCCGCCCCAATTCAATGACGCCTTCTGGCAGCAATTTTCAGAGCGCTGCCTGTCCTGCCGGGCTTGCTCATACGTTTGTCCAACCTGCCGCTGCTTTGACGTGCGCGATGAGGTTGTATCGACGGAGGATGGCAGTCAGGCATACGAGCGCATCCGTTGCTGGGATGCCTGCACCGGGGAGCCTTACCGGCGGGTAGCGGGTGGTCATAATCCCCGCTCTGAAAAAGGCATGCGGCTGCGAAACCGCTTCTATTGCAAGTTCTACTACTATCCCCAGCAGTACGGCCCGATGGCCTGCACCGGCTGTGGGCGCTGCATTGAAACCTGCCCGGTGAATGTGGATATCACCGAGGTGCTGGATTATATGGCGGGAAGGTGAACGATGGATCAAGAAGGGGATAAGGGATAGTGGTCTGCCCTTCAGCCCCTAACCCCTAACCCCTTTCCCCTGTTGTGAGGATGCGCCGCGAGGAGCGAATTTATGAGTGATGACCAATCAAGAAATCCAATGCTACCCTACATGGGCAAGCTAGTAGCAGTGAAAGACCTGGCCAATGAGATCAAGTTGTTTCGGGTGGCGCTGCTGAATGGCGGTAGCGAGGCATTCCATGATTATAAGCCCGGCCAGTTTGCCTTCCTATCCGCCTGGGGTATAGGGGAGGCGCCCTTTGGCATTGCCAGCGTCCCGCAGCGCGGCCAGACGCTGGATTTCGCCGTCAACCGGCTGGGCGCGGTGACTAATGAGCTGCACGAGCTGGGTACTGGCGACCTGGTGGGGGTGCGCGGGCCGTTGGGCAACTGGTTCCCCATGGATAAGTTCAAGGGCAAGAACCTGATCGTCATCGGCGGCGGCATTGGCGGCGCGCCGCTGCGCCCGGTGATCCAGACGGTGCTCGACCACCGCGCGGACTACGGTCACCTGAGCATCCTGTGGGCTGCCCGCCATCCCTCGCTGTTGGTGTTCACCGATGAATACGAAGAATGGCGGCAAACCCCCGCCACGGATTTGTACCTGACCGTGGACCAACCCGACGAGCGCTGGACCTACAACATCGGCTTGATCACCGACCTGCTGGCCCGCGTGGCGCCTTCGCCGGTCAATGCGGTGAGCATCATCTGCGGCCCACCGGTGATGATCCACTATGTGAACAAGCTGCTGGTCGAGCAGCTTGGCTTTTCCCCGGCTCAAAATTATGTCACCCTGGAAGCGCGCATGCACTGCGGCATCGGCAAGTGCGGGCGCTGCAACCTGGGCGACAAGCTGATCTGTGTGGATGGGCCGGTATTTACCATGGAAGAAGTCGGCGGCTTACTGGAAAGCTTCCTGTAAGCGGCGGTATTGATAATCAGATAGTTTCCGAAGGAGGAGCGCATGGGTGCAATAGCACGTGACTTTTCTACTGTGGATCGCAAGGAACGCATGGCGATCAAGTCCATTGGCCTGCCGCTGCGACCAGCCGACGAGCGGATCAAGGATTTCGACGAAGCCATCGTGCGTGTGAATGAGGAGTGGGCGCGCTTCGAAGCCTCCCGCTGCATCCACTGCCCGGACCCGGCGCCGTGCCAGAAAGCCTGCCCGGCCGGCAACGACATCTCCTACGCCATGTGGCTGATCGAACAGGGGGCGTTCATCGAAGCCAACAATGTCTACCGCCAGACCAGCTCGCTACCGGAAGTGTGCGGGCGTATCTGCCCGCAGGAGCGGCTGTGCGAGGGCGCCTGCGTGCGGGGTAAAAAAGGCGAGCCGCCGGTGCCCACCGGTGCCTTGGAAGCTTTTGCCACCCATTATGCACGCCGCAATATGGGCGTGACCATCCCGGTAGGCAAGTTCACCGGCAAGAAGGTCGCCATCATCGGAGCTGGCCCGGCCGGGTTGGCCTGCGCCGAACAGCTGGTGCGTAAAGGGCATTGGGTGACTATTTTCGATGCCCGCCCGGCGCCCGGCGGCCTGCTGATTTACGGCATCCCCAATTTCAAGCTGCCCAAGCGGGTGGTGTTCAACATCTGGGACGACCTGCTGCGCGCCGGGGTGACCTTCGTCTGCAACACCTACATCGGCCCGGGGATCACGGTGGACAAGCTGTTCACCGGCGGCTACGATGCCGTCTTCCTGGGGCTGGGTGTCACCGTGGACGCCACGCTGGATATCCCCGGCGAGACCCTGCCGGGGGTGTACAAGGCAACCGACTTCCTGATCCGCGGCAATGTGGACATGGATCTGCTGCCCCACGACCTGTGCATCCGCCCGGAGATCGGCAAGAAAGTGGTGGTCATCGGCGGCGGCGATACCGGCTCGGACTGCCTGCGCACCGCGCTGCGCATGGGCGCCAAGGAAGTGATCTGCCTGTACCGGCGCACCGAGGCAGAGATGCCCGGCGGGTACAAGGATCGCAAGCTGGCAATCGAAGAGGGCGCCCAGTACCACTACCTGACCCAGCCGGTGCGCTTCATCGCCGGGGCAGACGGGCACGCCGCCCAGATCGAGTGCGTGCGCACCGAGCTCGGCGAGCCGGATGCCAGTGGGCGGCGGCGCTTCTCCATCGTCGAAGGCTCGAACTTCGTCATCGACGCCAACACGATCATCATGGCGATCGGCTACAAACCCGATCCGATCATCGGCACCACCACACCCGGCATTCAAATCCACTCGTCGGGCCTGTTGATGGCGGACCAGCACACCGGCGCCACCCACCGGCGCGGTGTCTTCGGCGGCGGCGACTTCGTTCACGGCCCGCACCTGGTGGTGACGGCGATGGTGGCGGGGCGCAAAGCCGCCGCTGCGATCGATCGATACTTGGGGTGGTAGCCCACCTCCATCCCCAACCCCTCCCCCACCCGGATCACAGGTGCAACGCACTTTTAAAGTGCGTTGCACCTGATCTGATCTGCATCAGGCTGTACCTCCCTTACTTATACCTCAGCACGGCAAAATCGTAATCCGTCCCGTTGCCCGTGAAGCCGGCGATGACGATCTCGCCATTCGGCAGCAAAACGATGCCTTTGGCATAATCATCGCAACCGGCGTTATCCGTCAGCAACCGCCCATCGCCGGCGAATGCCGTGTCCAGGCTGCCATCCGGGTTGTAGCGCGCCAGGGCAAAATCGAAGCTGGTGCTGAATGCATTCCCTACCACCACGATCTTCCCGTTGGGCTGCAGCGCGATGGCAGCAGCCAGGTCCATATCGCCAGCAAAATCGGTTACCAGTTTGCCATCCCCATCGAAAGTGGTGTCCAGGTCGCCATTCGAGTTGTAGCGCGCCAGGGCAAAATCGAACAGGGTAGTACCGAAGGCATACCCGGCCACGCTGATCTTGCCGTTCGCCTGCACGGCTACCGCAGAGCCGTGGTCATAGCCAGCGCTGAAATCGGTCACCAGCTTGCCATCGCTGCTAAAGGTCGTATCCAGGCTGCCATTGGTGTTATAGCGCGCCAGGGCAAAATCGATATTACTCGTCACCGTTGCTTCGCCGGCGGCGATGATCTTACCATCCGCCTGCAGCGCAAGGGCAAAGGCCAGGTCGGTGCCGCCGCCGAAATCCGTGGTAAGCTTGCCATCGCCATCGAAGGTGGTATCCAGGCTGCCGTTGGCATTGTAGCGCGCCAGGGCAAAGTCGTTGCTGCCGTTATAGGCATGACCTGCCACCACGATCTTACCATCCGCCTGCAGCCGTACCGCGCGGGCATAATCATCACCAAAGGCAAAATCCGTGGTCAGCCAACCATCGCCATCAAAGGAGGTGTCCAGAGTCCCATCCGGGTTGTAGCGCGCCAGGGCAAAATCCGTGGTGAATCCCTCGACGTAACCTGCCGCGATGATCTTCCCATCCGCCTGTAATGCCACCGCCTCTATCACGGAATCACCGCTGCCCACCTGGGTGATGACGATACCATCGCCGGAAAAGGTAGTATCCAGGCTGCCATCGGGGTTGAAGCGCGCCAGTGAAAAATCCCAGTCCTCGCTATCGCTAAACCCCGCCACCACCAGCTTACTATCCGGCTGCAAGGCGATGGCGAGAGCATTATCTTCGCTGCCTGCCACCTGGGTGAGCACCTTACCATCACCGGAGAAACCGCTGTCCAGGCTGCCATCCGGGTTTACCCGCGCCACAGCCCCGGCCCTGATCTCTGACCAGTTCATGCCTGCCACCAGCAGCTTCCCATCGGTCTGCAGCGCAGCGCTCAAGCCATGTTCATCCCCGGCATTAAAATCCACCATTACCTTGCCATCCGTGTCGAAGGATGTATCCAGGACGCCACTCGCGGTATAACGGGCAGCGCCAAAATCTAAACCGGTGCCGGTGGCAGAACCTGCCACGAGTATCGTGCCATCCCCTGGCAGCAGTAGGGCATACCCCCAGTCATCGCCCCCCGCAAAATCTGTCGAGAGCAGGCCATCCGATGAGAAAGTTGTATCCAGGCTGCCATCCGCGGTGTAACGCACCAGGGCAAAGTTATCGGTCGTTGCGGCTGTGCTGCCGGCGACCACGATCTTGCCATCCGTCTGCACTTTGATCGCATTGCCGACGTCATCGTGAAAGACCATGTCCGTGGTCTGGATGCCATCGCCAGAGAAGGTCGTGTCCAGGCTGCCATCCGGGTTATAGCGCACAACAGCGATATCCTGGGTGCTACTCCAGGTTTCCCCGGTCACCAGGATCTTGCCGTCAGCCTGCAAGGTGATCGCTCGGCCATCATCAGCGCCACCGTCAATATCCGTCAGCACGATGCCATCCTCATCAAAGGAGGTGTCCAGGCTGCCGTCCGGGTTGTAGCGCGCCATGGCGAAATCATAGCTAGCGGCGAAAGCACCCCCCGCCGCGACAATCTTGCCATCATTTTGCACCACCACAGCGTTGATCTGACCCTGCCCCGCCAGTACTTTGCCATCCCCATCGAAGGTGGGATCCAGGCTGCCATCCGGGTTGTAGCGCGCCAGGGCGAAGGTGCTATGGTTCATCGCCCCGGCGGCGATGATCTTGCCATCGCTTTGCAGCGCCAGGGCTTTGATGCCTTCATCGCCCCCGAAATCGGTCAGCAGCCAACCATCGCCGGGAAAGGTGGGGTCTAGGCTGCCATCCGGATTGTAGCGGATGAGCACAAAGTCATTGCTAAGGCCAAAAAAGGTGCCGCCGGTGACGATTTTGCCATCGCTTTGCACCACCACAGCGTAGAATTCTGTGCTGCCGGCGCCAAAATTGGCCAGCGCCAGGCCGTCGCCGCTGAAGCTGGGGTCGAGCACCCCGCTGCTTTCTTTGTAAAGGTGGCGCCTGAGCAACAATGGCAGGTACACTTCGGTTTCTTCGGCCTGCGGCTCCAGTGCCAGCCCAACCGGCGCAAAAGAGAACACCAGGGTAAGGCAGAGCAGCAGGTCAGCGAAGATGGTTAGCGAACGATGTTTGTGCCACATAGACCCTCCTCTAAGTTTTTGGTAGATTGCTGAATGCTTACGTCTTGACCAGTATTGGGACGACGATGCAGCGAGGTTTCCCACTCAGCATATTATAGATGTTTTATTCTTTGCGCGCAACAAGAATTGGGTAGAATTTATTGCAGAACAGCCACAAACACCTTCGAAAGAATGAGAAACGCCGGGCAGGGCGACCCGAGCAGGGCAGAAATTGATCATTGCAAGGGATTGCCGGTTGCCAGACCAGGCCGCGCTATCGGACTCGCCTAACAGGTCATTGCCGCTGGCATCCACCGCCAGGCGGGTGGCCGAGGTCGGGAAGAAGGTGTGCCACTGGTAGACCCCTTTTCTATCCAGCTTCAACACCACCGTGTTGCTGAATCGTTTGCCTCCAGTCTTCTACTGAAGGCATGTTACCAGTTCATTGGCCTACTTTCTGAACAACCTCTTAGTGCTCGAATCGCCAGCGCGTCGCGCCGTGCGGCTCGGCCGTGGCGTTCCCGATGGCGGTGTGGAAAGTGAAGCGGTAGAGGTGCCACGGCGGCGGGCCGGCGCTCGGGGCGCTGTACGGGCCTGTGAAGGCGTCGCCCTCGACCTGCACCGGCCAGCCGTCCTCCCGGCAGCGCGCAGCCACCCGTTCCAGGGTCTCCTCATCGGTTACCCTGACCGCCTCGCCTTCGAGGACGATGTCGATGGTCGCCAGCTTGGCGGAGATCGTGCAGGCCGGATTTGCGGCCAGATTGCGGGACTTGCGCGTCCCGGGTCCGCTCGTGAAATAGATGTCGCCGTCGACCCAAAGGGTACCGATCCCGGCGGCGTGGGGGCGGCCATCAGGCCGCGTCGTGCCGAGGAAGGAAGGTCTGCCGAAGAAGATGCCGGCCGCCATGAGATCATGCGGCCTGCTCCACGGCAGCGGGGCGTTGCCGTAGATGTCGAGATTCTTGGTCTCAATCGGTGTTCGATCGGCCATCGATATACCTCCATCTGATATGACTTATGCGGTTGGCATTTTAGCCATATGTTTCTGAAAAGGGATGCGTGAGAGCCTTGCGCTCGCAGTCCTTATTAGCAAGGAGTTTATATGTTGTGCTAATTATTATATTCTAATCTCCTCTGAATGGCTTGCTCCTTTTCGGTCATCATGCCAAGCTTTCACTTCTGCTTCCAACTTCAGTTTTATCGCTATGCGGCGGCTGAGTCTAATACAACCACGATTTTCTTCGCATGGGGATAAATGACATCAGCCAGCTCGCGCATCGCCTCAGCCCAATCTTTACCAGTGCGCTGATCCGTGACCTTGACATAACGCTTGCCCGCTAACGGTTCAAAAAACATAAACAGGTCTGCGACCCCTTCCCGCGGATTAATCCACGCGTTCCTGCCTGTGTGGGCAACTTCATTCGCCCCATCCATAAAAATGGATCTCCCCCGGCATCCTGGTGATCGCTGCCCCCACCCCCTACATCCACGACTGGATCACCTCCCGCCTTAAAGCCAAGCCCCCTGCGCCCCTACCAAAAACATTCGCCAAATTCGCACATTCGCCCCATTCGCCATAATTTTTTAACTCCTTCGCGTCCATTGGCGTCATTCGCGGATAACTCCCTGCCTCTTCCCCACACCCATCTCCGCGCCTTTACATCTGCAGTTTTCTCTTTCCCCCATCCGCGCCATCTCCGTAATCTGCTAAATCAGAAGTCCGATTTTGGTCTTGTGAAATCAGAACATTTGTGCTATAATACCCTCGGACTGGCGCTCCCCTCGCCAGTCCATCTATTTACCTCACTGATCACTGATGACTGATTCCTGATGACCGCCTGCCGCTTATTCCCCACCCCATGTTGCTTATCTGCGCAATCGGCGCAATCTGTATTATCTGTGGTCGCATTTGTTTTATTTGCTCCTCCCCAAAAAACGCATTGAACCTCGTTCAATTCCCCCCCTCCCCGCCGCACCACTTACATGGAGAATCCATTCGTGTCGATTCGATTTTTACACCAAAACGAATACCCTGCCCTCTCCCTCCCGTCAGGCCTCAGTCCTTTGTGTTATCCTTTGTGCCCTTTGTGTGAAACGCATTTCCCCCTCCCAGGGCTGGTATAATTAACCCCGTGTGCGCCGCAAAGCGTGCACATCTTTTTTGTTCTGAGGCCCGCTATGGAAATAGGCACCGTACAAAGTGTAGATATCGACCAGCAGATGCGCGCCGCTTACCTGGATTACGCCATGAGCGTGATCGTGGCGCGGGCGCTGCCGGATGCGCGCGATGGGATGAAACCCGTCCACCGCCGCATTTTATATGCCATGCACGACATGGGCATCCGCGCCAACACCGCCTACAAGAAATCGGCGCGCATCGTCGGCGAGGTGCTGGGCAAGTACCACCCCCACGGCGACTCGGCAGTGTACGAGGCCATGGCGCGCATGGCTCAGGATTTCTCCATGCGCTATATGCTGGTGGACGGGCAGGGCAACTTCGGTTCGGTGGACGGAGATGCCCCGGCAGCTATGCGCTACACCGAGGCGCGCCTTTCACATATGGCGGAGGAGCTGCTGGCGGATATCGATCAGGATACGGTCGATTTCGTCGACAACTTCGACAGCTCGCTGCGCGAACCGGCAGTCCTGCCGGCGCGCCTGCCCAACCTGCTGCTCAACGGCGCCTCGGGCATCGCCGTGGGCATGGCGACCAATATTCCGCCCCATAACCTGAGGGAGTTGAGCGAAGCGATCGCCTACCTGATCGACCGCTATGACAAGGTGGACGAGATCCCCGCCGAGGACTTGCTGCGCTTCATCCCCGGGCCGGATTTCCCCACCGGCGGGGTGATCGTGGGCACGGAGGGCATCCACCAGGCCTACAGCACCGGGCGCGGGCGGGTGGTGCTGCGCGGGCTGGCGCACATTGAAGAGATGGGCACCACACGCCACCGCATCGTGATCACCGAGATCCCTTACCAGTTGAACAAGTCCAGCCTGCTCGAGCGCATCGCCGAGCTATCGCGGGAAGGACGGCTGGACGAAGTCTCGGATCTGCGCGATGAATCCGACCGCCGGGGGATGAGCATCGTCATCGAGCTGCGCCGCGGCGCCCAACCCAACAAGGTGCTCAACCAGTTGTATAAATATACGCCGCTGCAGTCCACTTTTGGCGTACAGCTGTTGGCGCTGGTGGAAGGCGAGCCGCGCCTGCTGTCGATCAAGCGCGCCCTGCAGGTGTATATCGAGCACCGCCGGGAGGTGATCACCCGGCGCAGCCAGTACGAGCTGGACAAGGCGCGCGCCCGGGCGCACATCCTGGAAGGCCTGTTGATCGCCCTGGCGCACCTGGATGACGTCATTCAGACCATTCGCCAGTCGCCGGATGCCGAGACCGCCAAAGAGCGCCTGATGGAGCGCTTCCGCCTGAGCGAGCTGCAGGCGCTGGCAATCCTGGATATGCAGCTCAGGCGCCTGGCGGCATTGGAGCGGCAAAAGATCGAAGACGAACAGCGCCAGACCCTGGCGCGCATCGCCTTCCTGGAAGAGCTGTTGAGCAGCGAGCGCAAGGTGTTGGAGCTGATCAAGACCGATCTGGGTGAACTTGCCAGCAAGTACGGCGACCCGCGGCGCACGCGCATTGCCGCCGAAGCGCGCGAGGACCTGCGCGTGGAAGACCTGGTGGTGGACGAGGCGGTGCTGGTGAGCATTACCCAGCGCGGCTACATCAAACGGGTGGCTGCCAAGAGCTTCAAACTGCAAAGCCGCGGCGGGCGGGGCGTGATCGGGCATACCGCCAAAGTAGAGGATGAGGTGCTGTTCCTCTTCCCGGCGCGCACGCTGAACACCATCCTGTTCTTCTCCGACCGGGGCAAGGTATATTCGGAGAAGGCGTACCAGATCCCAGACGCCGACCGCACCGCGCGCGGCATTCCCGCCGTCAACGTGCTCGGCATGGACGCCGGCGAGACGATCACCGCCGCGGTGGCGGTGCCGGATTTCGTCGCCGCCGAATACTGCACCATGGCAACCCGCAATGGGCGGGTCAAACGGGTCAACCTGGCTGAGTTCAGCGCGGTGCGGCCCTCCGGGCTGATCGCCATCACCCTGGAGGCAGGCGATGAGCTGGGCTGGGCGCGCCTGACCAACGGAGAAGATGAGATCATCCTGGTCACCGAGCAGGGGCAGGCGCTGCGCTTCTCCGAGGCCTCGGTGCGCCCGATGGGGCGGGCAGCCGGTGGGGTCAACGGCATCGGGCTGGCCGGTGGCGACCATGTCGCCAGCATGGAGGTGATCGAACCGCAGGGCGACCTGCTGATCGTCACTGCTCGCGGCTATGGCAAGCGCACCCCGCTCTCGGATTACCCCGCCAAGGGGCGAGCGACCGGCGGTGTGGTCACCATCGACCAGAAGGCACTGAAGCAGACCGGCCCGATCACAGCAGCCAGGGTCGTGCAGGAAGGCGATGACCTGTCCATCATATCCAGCGCCGGGGTGATCTTACGCACCCGCGTCCAGGCGATCAAGCAGGGCGGGCGGGCGACGCGCGGTGTGGTCATTATGAGCCTGGAGGGCAGCGACAGCGTGGCTTCCTTGGCTCGCATTGCCGGCGCAGACTTACGGCGCGTCGGCGCAGTGGTTGAATAAGAGAATAATCGAAAGAGTCTTTTCCCTATCCCCCTACCCCCTTCCCTGTTGGGAAGGGGACGGTTATCCTAATGCTGGCGGTACGACAGAGTCAGTGACCAACAGGAAGAGCACTCCCAGGATAGCGATCATGACGAACAGCAGCAGCATCAGGGCAAAGCGCTGAACCGCCGTCATGCCCAAAAAATGCAGCTCAGGCTCGCTGACCATCAGCTCTTCGCGGAGATCTTCCTCTTCCGGTGGCTGGCTGGCTAATGACGACTCGTCGGTTTGTTTGCGGAAATCTTCGAACATAATCTACTCCTTCAATAACTCTGCACATACCCCAACCAGGGATTAATTCTTTGGACGCAGTCGCACCTCGCCATATTGGGCGGTGACGGTTTCTCCGCTGCGGGTGAGCAGCTTGAGCGCGCCGTCTGGGGCCAATCCAAGCACCTTGCCTTCCCCAATCGGTGCAAGAGCTTTTTCCATCGCAACAGGTAAACCATCTTTCCCAAAGCTTTCGCCGGGTGTAACCTGCACCCATTCCCCGAGGAATGCCAGGTTGGCTTCCCACTGGCGCAGGAATTCTGGGGAAGCAATGCGCGGCCGCCAGGCGATATATTCCTGCAGCACGGCGTGTAAGAGTTCGATGCGGTCTACCGGGCGGCCCAGGGCGTCTTCGACGCAGGTTGCTGGGAAGGCGAACCTGTGCACCGGCAGTGCTGCCGATTCGACCGATCCGGGGGTCACATTGATGCCAAATCCCAGGATCACCGCGGTCAAATCATCGCCGCTCCAATAGTTTTCAGTCAGTATGCCAGCAACTTTCTTGCTATTAAGCAGTACATCATTGGGCCATTTGATCTGGGCGCACAGCCCGTATAAATTGTGCAGGGCATCCTTCACCGCCAGGGCGCCAATCACGGTTCGCCGGGGAACAATAAATGGGCCATGATGCACCGGAAAGATGATCAGGCTGAACGCCAGCCCGGAACCTGGCACGGTAGTCCACCGGCGGTCACCTCGGCCGCGCCCGGCCGTTTGCTCATCGGCGACAACCAGTGAGCCATCCACCGCCCCCTCGCTGATCCAGCGGGAGGCATCGTCGTTGGTTGAACCCGTCCGGGGGAAGTAGCGGATGGCGGGCAGTTTCAGGTCCGCAAGGCGGGTTTCCAGCGTCTTCTGGTCCATGGGGTTAATTCTACCTCAAGTAGGGGAGCGCGCCAAATGCAAAACCGCCAACCACAAAGGACACGAAGGACACAAAGGACACTTTAAAACCTTTGTGCACCTTTGTGTACTTTGTGTCCTTCGTGGTTATGGGTTTTCGTGGTCCCAGGTTTTTACTCACCGACCGTAGGGGGAACTGCTTTGCGCTGGCGGATCTTCTCCTTGACGAACTCGATCACCGCCGGCATCACAGAAATAAGGATGATTGCCATGATCACCAGGGAGAAGTTTTCCTGCACAATATCCAGGTTGCCGAAGAAATATCCCATGGCAGTGAAAACCGCCACCCAGAGCAAGCCACCGATGATGTTATAGGAGATGAATTTGCCATAGGTCATCGCGCCGACACCGGCGACAAAGGGGGCAAAAGTGCGGATGATGGGGATGAAGCGCGCCAGGATGATGGTCTTGCCGCCATGCTTCTCATAAAAGGCATGTGTGCGATCCAGGTACTCTTTTTTGAGGAAGCGGATACTGCCGCTGAAGGCGCGTGGTCCAATATAATGACCGATCCAGTAATTCACCGTATCCCCCAGGACGGCGGCAAAACCGAGCAGCGCGAAAATGAGCAAGGGATTGAGTGAGCCCAAACCGGCAAAAGCCCCTGCAGCGAAGATCAACGAGTTGCCAGGCAAGAAGGGTGTGACCACCAGCCCGGTCTCCATGAAGATGACGATGAACAGCAGCAGGTAGGTCAGCGTGCCGTAGTCCTGAATGATCGCTCCCAGGTATTTATCCAGGTGCAGAAAGATATCAATGAGGTTAAGAATTAGTTGCATGAAATTTCAATCCTAATCAAGAGATGGGGGCGTTTCAGGCTGCGCTTCAGTTGGGGGAATCTGAAAGTCCGTTTTCTGCTGCAGCCGGCGGTTAAAGCCTAGAAAAAGGATAAAATTCAACCCGGTCAGCAAGCCCAATCCGACCATGGTTGCGGCGCTGATCATATCCAGATCGACTTGTCCCATATTTGGCAGGGTGAACTGCGGCAGGCTGAAGCTGGCAATGCCCAGGGCATTCCACACGCCATGCAGGGTGACTGCAATGGCGTAGCTGAACGCCAGCCGTAAATAACGTCTCTCACTCCAGGCGTGCGCCAACGCCCACCCTACCAGGCCGGTGGTGAGCATGTGCAGCAGCGCGGTGCTGATGCGTGTACTGGCTAATAATGCCCAATCCTCGCCACCCGCGCTCAAGGCGGACAGGTTTTCGAACAGCGCAAAGCCCGCGCCGCTGATCACCCCACCCACGAAACCTTGTGTGGGGGTTAACCGCCGCCCTGCCAGCAGCCACAGCCCGAGAGGTTTGAGCGCCTCTTCGATCAAAGGAATGAGCACTGCCGTATAGGCGAGAATGGCAGCCAGAAATGCAGGCTGCATGATATAGGGCGAAATGATATTCTGCCAGTTATCGGTACCCGGTGGGGAACTTGCCAGGCGCATGACCAGGGTGGATAGATCCCGTGCCAGGCCGGGATTGATGGCGATGACAACACCCACCACCAGGATCATTCCGACAATCGCCAGCAGCTCTAAGACAATGATGAGCACCGGGCTGAAAACCAATCCACCGGCGAACAATCCCCACCGGCGCTGCAAAGAGCCTCCCGCCAGGCCGCGGGTGCCGATCGAGACCAGCCAAAGGACGGGCAAGACGGCAGCCAGGAGGCTGATCCCGGGGAGCAAGAGCCACGCCAGGCTGCTGCGCGCAGCCCAATTGCCAACCAGCAGCAGCAGCGGTACGAAGATTATCACTAGCAAGGAGATCACCCAGGGATTGTATCTTCTGCACCGCGCAACAGGATCCCTTACCGGGGGTACCAACCGGCGGAACGCATACCAGGCGGATGGCAGAACCAGCCCACCGCCCAGCAGCAAACTGGTTGCTACCATGAAGGATGGGACTGTGGCGGGACTTTCTATTCCTTCCTCGATGAGCTGAATCACCCCCCCTAAAGCAAACAACCCACTGATGGAGAGGAGGAATAGCGCGGCGAGTAAGCTCAGCGCGAGCTGAACTATCGAAGGCCAGTGCACAGGTCTAGCGTTGTTCAATGGTCACCCGCAGGATAAGATCGCCAGGCGGCAGGTCCGCGTTGGCAGAGGGATCACGGGCAGTCAGGCTTTCCAGCACATCCATCCCCGAGATCACATGACCGAAGATGGTATAACTGCCATCCAACTGCGGTGCAGCCGCGTAGGTGATAAAGAATTGGCTGCCGTTCGAATCAGCCCCGGCGTTAGCCATGGCAACCACTCCCGGTCCATCAAAAGTGTAATCAGCCGAGATTTCATTGCGGAAGGCATATCCTGGACCGCCATAACCGGTCCCACTCGGGTCGCCCGCCTGGGCGACGAAACCAGGCAGGACGCGGTGGAAGGTGACGCCATCAAACCACCCATTCTGTGCCAGGAAAATGAAGCTGTTGACCGTCAGGGGTGCGACATCCGGGTACAGCTCGAGCACGATATTCCCTTTTTCTGTTTCCAAGGTGGCGACATACTGCGCGGTGGGATCGATCGCCATCTGCGGGCACTCATAATACTGCCGCCCTTCCAACAGGGTCAGCTGGATCACCGCCCAGATGCTCCAATAATCCATCGGCACATTGCTGGGCCAGGTTTTACCATTGAAAATCAACGTGGGTGTGCTGCTTAAGCCCATCTGACCAATTGATTCCCACGCATTCTGGGAAAATTCAGCCAGCTCCTGGCTGGTCAGGTCGGCAGCGAATTGCTCCACATCCATCTCAAGCTCCCCGGCACGCTCGATCAACCAGGCCTGGAAATCCGTGTTGGACAACTCGGTCCATTCGCTCTGCCGGGAAAACAGCACGTCGTGCATCTCCCAAAACATGCCCTGCTTGCCGGCTGCCTCGGCAGCCTGGGTAGACAGGGCAGAATTTTCATGGAAGGGCTGTTCCGGTGAGCCGATCAGCGGGAAATGTCGAAAGACAATGCGCAGCTCTGTCGGAAACTCTTCGTTCAGCCGCTCCAAGGAAGGGGCGAGCTGGGCGCAATAAGGGCATTGGAAATCGCTGTATTCGATGAGCGTAATTGGGGCATCCGCTGGGCCGCGGGTCCACTCATCCCCTGCGACAGGCAGGAAAGGCGATTCAGGGGTCGGCCCGGGCGTTGGCTTGACCGCTACCACGGTGCAACCGGAACCGGTGCTGAAATCGTCCGACGCAGCAGGAATATCCAGCACCACGGTCGGAATAGGTGTCTGCGTTGGTTGGGCAGTTTCTTTGGCGCTGAGGCATCCGGTCAGGACAGCTGCCAGCAACACCAGGATTAGGAGGGGGTACTTGCGCATGATTGTCACCACCTGAAAAGATATGGGTGCAATTGTACCAGAAAGAAGGGGGCAAATTGCACTCGACAAGCTGAAACCTTTTAGCCTAATCTTCATCTAATGCAATACAATAGGAAACATCGGTTTGGTTGATGCGGATGATTGTTCGATAGAATAAAAGCCAAAGTGGAGGCAGTCGTGAAAAAAATACTATTTCTTGGGGTGTTAATGATTTTCCTGGTCGGCTGCCAACAGCAAGCGCCAGCCGCAGAAACACTGATCGCTGAAACCCCTGCTGCGCAAGAGGTGGCTGCCGCAGAGATGGGCAGCGGGATGGGCATGGGCAACGGGATGGGAGCCAGAAGCGGCATGGGAGCGCGTCATCATGCTGCCGTACCGGAACCGTATGTCGGCGCGGTGAATGATATGCTGGCAGATGAGGAATCGGTCCAGCGCGGTGCTGTGATCTATACCAGCCTGTGCATCAGCTGCCATGGCGAGGACGGCATGGGTACCGGCCCGGCAGGTGCCGAATTGAATCCAACTCCGGCACCCATCGCCCGCACCAGCCAGATGATGGGCGACGCCTACCTGCTGTGGCGCATCAGCGAAGGCGGGGTGCCATTCCAGACCCAGATGCCGGTGTGGAAAGATACCCTCAGCCAGCAGCAAATCTGGGATGTGGTCAATTATGTGCGCGCCCTGGGTTCAGGGATGGCTGCCGGGCATGGCATGGGCCAGCAGAACGAAGCCCAGGCACAAATGCATGCTGAGATGCTGGCAAAAGCCATCGATCAGGGAGTCATCACCCAGATCGAGGCGGACATCTTTACCCTGGTGCATGACACCATGGAGAGCTACATGATGCAGAATACTGTGTCGGCAAGCAGCAGTGAGGAGCGCCAGGCCCTCGCCCTGGCTGCCCTGGTCGAGGCGGGCACGCTGACCCAGGTGCAGGTGGACACCTTCAACTCGGTACACCAGCGCTTGCTGGATAATGGTTTTATGCAGTAACCCCCTTTCTCCCCCCAGTTTCGCCAATATTCCGTGGTAAACTCAACCGGACTGCATCCCATGGTCCGGTTTTTGTTTTCCCTTCCCTCCCAACACTCGCTCAAACGGCTCACCATCCGGTGGGCAGCCGGCCTGGTTTTGCTTTCCGCTTTCTGCCTATCCGGCTGCGCGCCCGCCTCGCCGGAGGCGCCGCCTCCTGCGCCGCCTCCGGCGAGGGCGCGGCAATCAACGGCTACACACAGCCCTGCGGCAGCGACTGTGCCCACGCATACCCCTGCCATCCAGGCTGACCCTACCCTTACCCCCTCCCCCCTGCCAACGAACACGCCTACCCCGCCGCCTTCCCCCACACCGACCGCGCCAGCGTGCTGGATTTCCGGCGGGCGCTTCGAGAGCGGCTCCCTGGAAACGGAGCTGCTTCGCCATCCCCTGGAGTTTCGCGTCTACCTGCCGCCCTGCTACGCTGAGCAGCCTGACCAGGCTTACCCGGTGCTGTACCTGATCCACGGGCAGAGCTACACCGATGACCAGTGGGAGCGACTGGGAACTGGAGATATTGCCGGAGAGCTGGTTACAACAGATGAACTGCCGCCCTTCCTGATCGTGCTGCCGCGTGACCGGCTGTGGTCCGAGCCAACCGAAGACCGGTTTGGGCAGGCGGTAGTGGAAGTTCTGCTGCCCTGGGTTGAGGCCAATTACCGCGCCATCCCGGAACGCACGTACCGCGCCGTGGGCGGGCTGTCGCGTGGCGGAGCTTGGGCGCTGCACCTGGGTCTGACTCATCCGGATTTATTTGGTTCAGTGGGCATGCACAGCGGTTTTGCATTTCACACCGACGCGCCACACCTCAGAAGCTGGCTGGAAGCGATCCCCGCGGAGCAGATGCCGCACTTCTACCTTGACATTGCAAACAATGACCGGCCGGATATTTATGCTTCAGCCGTTTGGTTCGAAGCCATGCTGACAGAATATAACATCCCCCACGAATGGCACATCTTCACCGGCTATCATGAAGAGAGCTACTGGCAGTCGCACGTGGAACAGTACCTGCGCTGGTATGCACAGGATTGGACACGCTGGCAGGAATTCATCGCTCCATTCACCACCACCAATGCCCGGCCGGATGAAAATTTCATCGAACTCGAGGAATATTTCCAACTGGAGTGAGCTAATAGAAGCACCTGGGGGTTAAATTTGTCGGCAGTTAAAAATATTCGCATGTTTTGAGCTGTACTAGTTGCAAATATCACCCAGCAGTTGATCAAGCTCAGCCAGTTGCTTCTCCGACAATTGCAGGTAAGGGGTTTTCGTCATATCTCGGATGCTTGCCTCCCCCATCGCTGCAAGCATTTGGTCGTCCAGCATTGTGATCATGGGGAACACACCCGAAAGCATGCGCACCGCTTTTTCCGACTTGACCAGCTTATGGATGGGTGTCTCGGTGCTGAATATCTCGAAATAAGCTCTGGTTGGCTGGTAGCTGATGCTGTACTGCCCGGCACCGAGCTCCAATGCAACCTCACATTCGACCTGCCGTCCATCCTTGCTCATCACGCCGTTAATCGTGATCTCTCCCACCCTGGCATCAGGCAGCACCACACTGGCTGTGGTATTGAATGGGATGGTGAAATCAAAGGTCAAGCAGCCGCGGTCGTCGATCTGCCACTTGGATACATACCACCCTGCAGCGGAGCAGTAGCGCGCTTGCGCCCATTTTAGCGATTTATCCGGTTTCGGGGCGATCCTGGCATGCCGGAATCCGGCCACCTGGTCATCGCCCGAGGACGGGTTCAAACCGCACATATCCCGGTACATCCATTCCACAATGGAGCCATAAGCGTAATGGTTGAATGAGTTCATCCCGGTTGAGCTGATCGTGCCATCCGGATTGAGCGAATTCCAGCGCTCCCAGATGGTCGTCGCGCCCAGGTTCACCGCATACAACCAGGATGGGTAATCTTCGTTCAGCAGCAACCGGTAAGCGAGGTCATTGGCGCCATGATTGGACAGCACCCGGCAGAGATAGGGTGTGCCGACGAAGCCAGTACGCAGATGGACCTTATCCTTGCGCAGCCGCAGTACCAGATCGTTGGTGATGCGGCGGCGAAACTGTTCAGGGACGAGGTTCAAGAAGAGCGCCAGCACAGAACCGGTCTGGGTATTGATGGCAAGACGCCCGGTGGCGGTGAAATATTCCTTCTGGATGGCAGCTTTTACTTCTTCAGCGAGACGCGCATAATGCTTCGCCTCCTGGCTCTTCCCGAGGACTGCAGCTGCCCGGGCAGTCAGATTTGCTGAATAATAATAATAGGCGGAAGCGATATAATCTTCCGGCGTGCCGCCCATCGGCGAATCCGGATCGTTTCCATCGAGAGCGAGCCAATCGCCAAAGTGGAAGCCTGTTGTCCACAGTCTTTTTCCCCCACTGGCTTCATCGGCTTGATTGATAAAGTCGACCCAGGAGCGCATGCTCTCAAACTGCTGTTCGAGGATGGCTTTGTCCCCGTAGAACTCATACACATTCCAGGGCAGGATGGTGGCGACATCACCCCAGGCGCTGGAACCACCGCGTCCCGTGTGTGCATCCGGGACAACGTAAGGCACCATACCGCCGAATTTCGCCTGCTCTTTACCGAGGTCGTAACCAAATTTTGAGTAAAATGCATTAGCATCCATGTTGAAGCAGGCTGTCCCTGAGAACACCTGCGTGTCACCGGTCCATCCTAGGCGCTCATCGCGCTGCGGGCAGTCGGTGGGAATATCCAGGAAGTTGCCTTTCTGCCCCCAGAGGGCATTTTTGAAGAGCTGGTTGACCTTCTCATTGGACGTCTTGACCTCCCCAATAACATCCATCCTGGAATAGATCACACAACCGGTGAAATCCTCCGGGTTCAATTCACCATCCCATCCCGACACTTTGACGTAGCGGAAGCCGTAAAAGGTGAAATAGGGCTGCGCAACAGTTTCCGTGCCACTGGCGATGAAGTTGTATTCTGCTCTGGCAGTACGCAGGTTTTCCCGGTAGAAATTCCCGCCCTGGAGCACTTCACCATATTCAAGCTTGATCTTACACCCCGCAGGCGCGTTGGTTCTAAAGCGGATCCAGCCAACCATGTTTTGTCCCATGTCCAACACGGTCTCACCGGCTGGCGTTTGGAGCACGGCTTGTGGCTTGAGCTCTTCGTTGATGCACACGGGGAGGGACCGGCGCGCTTCAAGCTTGTTCATATCCAAGGCGATGATCTTGACGCCAAAGATTTTCTCGAGAGTAAATCCCGGTTGAGGGAAGCAATCCGCAGCGCGGCGAGCATCATAAGTTTCACCATCATAGATGCTGCTCTCGAGCACAGGAGCGGGCACTGCCTGCCAGGAATCATCGGTACCCAGGGTCAGCTCCTCGCCGCTGGCAATCGTGATGCGGAGCTCACAAAGCAAGGCAAACCGATCGCCATACGTTTGCGGGAGGCTGCCCCCAAACTGCAAGCCATAGCGACCTTTGTACCAGCCATTGCCAAGCATGACACTGAGGTGGTTTTCACCGCGCAGAAGGTGGGCGGTTATGTCATACGTCTGGTACTGCAGCCACTGGTCATAGGCATTGCAGTAAGGGGTGAGGAATTCATTGCCAACTTTTTCGCCATTCAGCTCGCAGTGATACAAGCCCAGACCGCAGATATACAGCCGGGCGGAGATAACATCTGTTGGAAGGTCGAAGGTCTTAGAGAGCGCAGGGTGTGCCTGATTATCGTCAAAATCTGGCGTGATCCACTGCGCAGACCACGGCTCATCCATTTTGGCTGTCTCAAACCAGGCCACCTCGCTGGTGGCCTGTTCGGTTTCACCCCACACATGCACTTTCCAGAAATAGCGTGTGCGCGGGGTTAACTTTATATCCGGGCAATATGCCAGGCTATCGATGCCAGTACCGCTTATCTTACCACTGTCAAAAATCATGTGCTTGAATTCGGGATCAGCGGCTACATTGACCTGGGCAGCCACCTGGACTTTATCGAGTGTATTTTCGACCAGCCAGGAAAGAGAGGGTTGAGCGAGGGCATAACCTAAGGGATGAGGAATGTGGTTCGTCTTCAGATGGGTGATATTCATCCATAACTCCTTTACCTCAGCCAGAGCGGCAGATCGTTCCTGTACATCTTCAGATTTATAACCTATGGTGCAACCTAATAGTATATCGATTATTGTTGAATTGTCAATAATATTGACAAGATTCAACAATAATATATAATGATAATATGCCGAATATAGCAGTAATCGACAGAGCGGAGGTAAAATGACGACCTACGAACGCCGCCAAGCCCTTTTAGATCTCCTGCGCAGACAACCCGGGATGCGCGTGCCTGAAATTGGGGATGCCCTGGAGGTTTCCGAGGGAACGATCCGCAACGATCTGAATGCCCTGGAAGCCGAGGGACGACTGACCCGCTATCACGGCGGCGCGGTGTTAATGGAGCAACAGAGTTTCAGGAATACCTCCTTTTCAGATCGCCACCGAGAACACTCGGTGGAAAAAGAAACCATCGGTCGTTGGGCAGCCGGGCTGGTGCAGGATGGAGATTCGATCTTACTCGACGCCAGCAGCACGATTTATTACTTCGCCCTGGCTTTGGAATCCAGGCAGCGGCTGCGGGTGGTGACGAATGGACTGGACGTCGCCCGGCTTTTGGCAAAAAATCCATCGAACAATGTGATCCTGATCGGCGGCATGCTTAACCCGGACGGATCGTCAGTAACAGGTTTGTTCAGCGAGCAGGCGATGCGGGAATTACACGTTCAAAAAGCCTTCGTCTCCTGCAGCGGCTTCAGTATCGAGCGCGGAATGACAGAAGTCCACCTGGAAGAGGCGCAGCTCAAGCGCAAAGCAATCGAATTGGCACAGCAGGTGTATGCCCTGATAGATTCGAGCAAACTGGGGCATGAAGACCTGACGCCATTTTCCCGCCCGGAACAGATTTGCTGTTTATACACAGATGCAGGCATCAGTCCGGAATGGCAGCAGCGGATCGAGAGCGCTGGGATCGCGATCACTATCTGCAAGTTCAATGAGACGTTGTCTGGCCCCGTTCATGAACAATGAAATTCTCAAAAATTATTGTTAGGATCGCCAATAATGGGTTTCCCTTGATTGTGCCTTTGGAACACGCACGGAATCATCTATCAACACTAAGGAGCCAATGGCATGAACTCACTTTTTCACGCTGAAAAACTACAGACCCGGGAAAAACTGCCTGCGCGGCAAGTGGTCGGTTACCTGGCGGGCATGGTGCCGACCGTGCTCATGGTCGGCTTTTTCGGGTTCGCTTATTCTAAGTTCTTTCTCGATGACCTAAAATTAGACCCGAAACTCTGGTACCTTGGACTGGCGATCTATGGCATCATCAATGCGCTCAATGATCCGATCATCGGTTATATCAGCGACAACACCGATGCCCGGAAATGGGGCAGCCGCAGGTTGATCTATATCAAGTGGGGGGCGCCTTTGTGGGCCCTGGCGTTTGCTTTGATCTGGTGGATCCCTGCGAATCACGGTTCCCAATTCCTTTTATTCTTGCATTTCACCTTGACGGTGTGTTTCTATGACACACTGATGACGATGATGGTCATGACCTGGATGGCATTGCTGCCCGAGATGACGATGGATGTGGATGAGCGCGCCAAGATCGGCCTGATCAGCACGGTCGTAGTATTCATCCTGGGCTTGCCACTCCTGGCGGTCAGTACACTCGACCACCAGCAGATCAAGATCGCTGCCCTGGCTATCGCAGCGATATCCCCTGCTTTCTATCTCCTGGTGCTCAAATTCTGTAAGGAAAAACCCGAATTCCAGCGGGATCCTTGCGTGCCTTTCTGGAAGGCCGCTAAATTCACGCTCTGGAACCGGGCATTCCTGTGTGTTGTGGGGATGAACTTCATCGGTCAACTCGCCTCAACGATGACTACTGCATTCACGTTCATGTTCTGGATTATCATCGGGGAAAATAATATTTTGTGGTACTTCCTGTGCAGCGTGGTGATCGGCTTTATCTCCAATGTCATCGCCATGCGATTGCGTGAGAAAGCCGGAATGATCAACCTGATGATGGCGTATGGCACCCTGCAGGTGATTGGAGGATTGGCAATATTCTTTCTCGTTCTCGATCCGGCCCGTGAATGGTTGATCTGGGTTGGCATCGTTTGGAATGCTTTCTTTGGCGGTGCGTCCGTATTCAAGGGACCTATGCAAATGATGGTCATCGATGATGACGAATTACGCTCTGGCCAACGGCGCGAGGGGATGTTCTATGGCATGAACGCCCTGTTGGTAAAACCCGCAGAAAGTTTTGGACCCGCCATCGGTACGGCGATCATGCTGGCTTTCGCTTACATCCAAGGCGCGCCTGCCGAAAGCCAACCAGCGAGCGTCCTGCTTGGCATCAAGGTTATCTTCTTACTCATTCCACAGATTGGAGCCTTGATCAATTTGTTCATCCTGCTGCTTTACCCATTCAAGGGTCAGCGCCTGTTGGATCTGCAGAAGGAGCTGGAAGAAAAACATGCCCAAAAGCGAGAAATGCTGATCGCAGAAGGAAGTCCAGCAGAAAGGATTGCCTATGCCGGATGAATTCAGCATCGCCGGGCTATGTGACCAGCGGTTCAAGCCTGTTGAAGATGCGTTCCGCCAGAACTTTGCTGCCGGGAAGGAAGTTGGCGCATCGCTGACCGTTATCCACGAAAGCGAGACAGTCGTGGATCTGTGGGGCGGATTTACCCAATCCGCTCGCACCCGAGACTGGGAAAGGGATACAATTGTAAACGTTTTCTCGACAACAAAAATGGCCACGGCGATGTGCGTTCTCCTGCTGGCGGATCGCGGGCAGATCGACCTGGATGCGCCATTATGCAGCTATTGGCCGGAGTACACCAGCCACGGCAAGGACAGGATCCTCGTCCGGCATGTGCTGTCACACACAGCCGGTGTTCCGGGATTTTCCCCACGCGTCACATTCGAGGACATGTATGACCGGGAAAAAGTCACCCACATGCTGGAGGCGGAAAAGCCGTGGTGGAAGCCAGGGACAAAAGCCGGATACCATACGCTCACATATGGATTTCTACTCGGCGAAGTCGTCTGGCGGGTGACGGGTAAAACACTGGGTCAATTCCTGCATGATGAAATTACTGCGCCGCTGGGAATCGATCTCTACATTGGTCTTCCTGAGCAGGAAGAGAGCCGGGTGGCTGAGATCGTCCCTGCGCAACAGAAATTCACACCACTGCAAGTGGCAGTGATCAAACTGCTCTTCCCGACGGCGATGAAGATTTTCGTCAATCCCCGGCTGGAGGAGAATAACTTCAACACCCGCGCCTGTCACGCGGCGGAAATCCCCGCCGGAAACGGGATTGGGAATGCGCGTTCGGTGGCGCAGCTGGGATCGATCCTGGCGAATGGCGGCTCTTACAACGGAAAGCAAGTTCTCTCACTCAGCATGGTGGAGCGCGCCATTCGGGAACAGGCCCGCGGGCGCGACGCAATTGCGTTCGGACGGCCATCAGCGTGGGGATTGGGTGTACTCCTGCTCAACAAGGAGTTACTTCTCGGTCCGCGCAGCTTCTATGCCACCGGACTCGGCGGCTCAGTCTGCGTGATGGATATTGAGCGCAAGGTTACCCTGGCTTACGTGATGAATCGAATGGCGGAACTTTCCGAAGGCGATTCACGCAGCATACCGTTGGTGCAGAAACTTTGGGAATGCTTGGACACTGAGTAAATATGGAGAATTTATGCTGAAACTCACCTCCCCCTCTAAGGAAAATATCCTGATCACGGAAAACACAACAGAAGTCATGCTCATCACCTGCATGGGAAAGATCACAGGCCTGCAGCACACCGGTCACCAGGATTTTTTAGGCGTCCGCTACGCTCAAGCCCCGGTCGGTGAGCTGCGCTTCCAGCCACCCCAACGGATAGATAGTTGGGAAGGCATCTGTGACGCAACGCATTTTGGTGCGATTGCGCCACAAGCCTATCCAGACACTCCGCCGATAGAATTGAAAGAATCAGAAGACTGCCTCTTTCTGAACATCTACACGCCGGCTGCAGATGAGAAGCTGCGCCCGGTAATGGTCTTCATCCACGGAGGCGGCTTTTTGATCGACAGCGGCTCGCGGCCGCGCACGTATGGCGGGCTGCTGTGCGAGGCGGGGGATGTGGTTGTCGTCACGATCGAGTACCGCATGGGCGCGCTCGGTTTCCTGTACGTGGACGGGATTTCGCCAGACCTTGGTCTGCAGGATCAAGTGTGTGCGCTGGAATGGATCCAGCGACATATCCGTGACTTTGGCGGCGATCCAGCCAACGTCACCATCTTCGGCGAGAGCGCCGGGGCGACCTCGGTAGCCTATTTGATGGTCATGCCGTTGGCGAAGGGATTGTTCCATAAAGCAATTTTGGAAAGTGGAGCATTCCCATTCGAATCTCTGGCCGACAACCGACGCTATGCAAAAGCCGGCACCCGGAAATTCTTCAAGGAGCTTAAAATACCACATGGAGATATCCCAATGCTGCAGAAAATACCCATTGCCGAGATCATGCGGGCGGAAAAGAAGGTGGCAGGCAGGCTGTTGTTCAGCGACCGTGCTTTTTACCCGGTTATAGACGGAACGGTCATACCCACAGATATGTACGGCAGCCTGAAAGGGGGCTGCTCGAAAGATATTCCGGTGATCATCGGTGTGAATGCGGAGGAACTGCCGATCTTCGGTTTGATACTTAAGCCTGGCCTGATACAAATGCTCGTAAAGCACAACATAGTGTCGAAACTGAAAAAACTCGGGGTGAGCAGCAAGCAGATCAACACGCTGCTCACGTTATACCGCGGCAACCTGTCTGCCGAAGAACGGGCGATGCGGCGGGAATATAATCACCTCCTGTCAGACGAATTCTTTCGCGTCCCGGCTACTTTGTTCGCCGAGGCGCAACGGGCTGGAGGAGCGAAAATCTATTTCTACTGCTTCTCCCACCCCGCTCCAAAAACGGGTGTGGCGATGCACGTGATGGAGCTCTATTTCGTATTTGGGACATTTAAGACCACGGATATCGCGGACATGATGCAGGTTCCGGGAATAGACGATGAAGTCTGTTTATCGCAAGTGATGATGAATGCCTGGACTTCCTTCGCCCGCAATGGCAATCCCAACCATTCAGCTCTGGTTGAATGGCCGGCTTACGAGCCAGAGCAGCGCGCGACCATGTTCTTTGAGCTTCAACCACGGGTTGTAAATCTCCCGTTGGATGCCATCCGCTGTGCCTGGATGCAGATCGTTGATACGTCCATTTTTAGATAAATTGAGCCAGGAACTGTATGCGTCGTAAACAGCAACCTTGCAGAAGATTATGCATAAAAAATGACCGCAACCCATTACCTTGCCCTTGACCTCGGTGCCGAAAGCGGGCGCGCCATTGTTGGTACGATTGACTCTGGTAAGCTGTCATTGACGGAGACACACCGCTTCGCCAACCGCCCGGTTGCCCGGTCAACTGGCTTATATTGGGATGTCTCCAACCTGTGGCGCGAGATCAAGATTGGTATTGCCGCTTCTGCCTCCAGGTTTCCATTGGCAAGCTTGGCGCTGGACGCCTGGGGCGTGGATTTTGCCCTGCTGGGTCGGGACGGCAAGCTGCTTGGCGATCCCCACCACTACCGTGACACCCGCACCGACGGCATGCTGGCACAGGCCTTCCGTCGGGTGCCGCGCCAGCAAATCTTCGCCCAGACCGGCATCCAGTTCATGCAGCTCAACACCCTCTACCAGTTGCTGGCGATGAGCATCAACCATGATCCGCATCTCGCTGCTGCCCGTACCTTCCTCACCATCCCCGACCTGTTCAACCACTGGTTAAGCGGCGGTCTCTCCTGCGAGTTCACCAATGCCACCACCACCCAGTGTTTCAATCCCTTGACCCGCTCCTGGGCTTTTCCCTTGCTGGAAGCGCTGGGTATCCCAACCCACATGTTCCCTTCAGTCTGCGAACCTGGAACATCCCTGGGCTTTCTTCTGCCGGCAGTTGCTGAGGAAACTGGTGCAGGCCATATTCCGCTCATTGCCCCTGTCTGCCACGACACCGGCTCAGCCGCAGTCGCTGTACCAGCTGAAAACAACGATTTCGCCTGGCTAAGCTCAGGTACTTGGTCTATCATGGGTGCGGAAGTCAGGCAACCGAATTTGACCCCTCAGGCCCTGGCTTATAACTTCACCAACGAGGGCGGCGTCTTTGGCACCTGGCGTTTATCGAAAAATATCATGGGCATGTGGATCATACAGGAATGCCAGCGTGCCTGGGCTGCGCAGGGCAGCGAGCTTTCCTACGCTGAGATCACCCGTCTTGCTTCGAACGCCAAACCTTTCATCGCTGTGATCGACCCGGATGCGGATGGTTTTTTCCATCCCGGTGAAATGCCCGAGAAAGTGCGCAGGTTCTGCGCAGAAAGTGGGCAGACTGTGCCGCTAACCAAAGGTGAGATTGTGCGCGTTGTACTGGAGAGCCTGGCTTTGAAGTATTTCCTGGCCCTAAAGCATACGGATGAACTGGTTGGCAAGTGGTCCGACCCAATCCATATCATCGGCGGCGGAAGCAAGAACCACCTGTTGAATCAGCTCACCGCCGATTGCACCGGACGTACCGTGCTCGCCGGGCCGGTCGAGGCCACGGCCATTGGCAATATCCTGATGCAGGCCATCGCCCTCGGCTACCTGGGATCATTGACCGAAGCCCGCGCTGTGGTACGCAGCTCGTTTGATGTCAAAACCTATCTCCCCACCCATCAAGAGGGATGGGATGAAGCATTTGCAAAATTATTAACTCTCTCCACGGCCAGCACTTCGTGACCTTGGCAGCATTGAAATCTGAGACAGGATATATTCCAAGATGACCCCAACTGAATCCCAAATCCAATCAGTCTACGCGTTCGCTAAAGAGCGCTATGCTGCCTTGGGCGTGGACACTGAGGCTGCTCTCCACAAGCTGGAGACAGTTTCCATCTCTCTGCACTGCTGGCAGGGGGACGATGTCAGCGGCTTTGAGAACCCTGGCGGTGAATTGACCGGCGGGATCGCTGCCACCGGCAATTACCCTGGCAAGGCGCACAATGCCGCAGAACTGCGTCGGGACCTGGACCTCGTGTACCGCCTGCTGCCCGGGCGCCACCGTCTCAACCTGCATGCCATCTACCTGGAAGCGCCCGGTAAAGTGGAACGCAACCGCATTGAGCCGGCGCACTTCTCGGGTTGGGTGGACTGGGCGAAGGAAAATGGCCACGGACTTGATCTCAACCCGACTCTGTTCTCACACCCACTGGCTGCGGATGGCTTTACTCTGTCTCACCATGATCCTGCCATCCGCCAGTTCTGGGTGGAGCATTGCATCGCCTGTCGTAAAATCGGCGATTATTTTGGGCGTGAGCTCGGTTCCAGGGCAGTGACCAATATCTGGATCCCGGATGGGTACAAAGATACTCCCACTGACCGGAGTGCTCCCCGCCGCTTGCTTCTAGAATCCCTCGATCAAATCTTATCCGACAAACTGCCCCACAATCTGGATGCGGTGGAGCCCAAGCTGTTTGGCATTGGCTCAGAGAGCTATGTCACCGGCTCGATGGAGTTTTACACCGCCTATGCCGTCACCCGCAAGATTCTATTGACCCTGGACAGCGGTCATTTCCACCCCACCGAGACGATTGCGGATAAAATTTCCTCGCTGCTGTTTTATCTCGATCAGCTGCTGCTGCATGTCAGCCGTGGTGTGCACTGGGACAGCGACCATGTGGTCACCTTCACTGACGACCTCCAGGCTATCGCCCATGAGATCGTGCGCGCCAATGCCCTGCAAAGGGTCCATATCGGGCTGGACTACTTCGACGCCAGCATTAACCGCATTGCCGCCTGGATCGTAGGCGCCCGCAACACCCTCAAAGCGCTGCTGAATGCCTTGCTCGAACCGGTTGACCAGCTCAAAGCCATCGAGCTCGCTGGTGACTTTTCCATCCCGCCTGGCTCTGCAGGAGGAACTGAAATTCATGCCCTTCAGTGCCGTCTGGGATGCCTGGTGTGCCCGTAATAATGTACCCATCGGTATGGATTTTATGGCTGAGATCAAAGCCTATGAGCGGCGTGAGCTGGCGGGCAGAGGCTGAGATGCCAGTCGTCAAGTTCTACGCTAGCCTGCGCCGCCTCACCGGGGTCAAGGAAAAGCATATCCCCGGTTACAGCCTGCGTCTGCTGCTGGACGCACTCGAGCGTGAATTCCCGCCCCTGGGAGCTTATCTCCACGGCAATGAGCGTGGGCGCCCGATCATCACCCTCAACGGACACCCGCTTGACCTCGCCGCCAGTCTGGATATCCCGCTCACGGAAGCAGACCAGGTTGCTATCTTTCCGCCCATCGCCGGCGGCTAAACATTACAAAGGATACTGATTATGAGTGGTTGGGCAGAAAAGATACTGGACATTGATCTCACCAGCGGGATGATCAAAACCTACCCGCTGGATATGGAGATGGCGCGTTTGTTTATTGGCGGGCGCGGCCTGGGGGCGCGCCTGCTCTGGGACCAGGTCGGGCCAGAAGTTGACCCCCTCTCTCCTCAAAACGTGCTCATCTTTACCAACGGCCCGCTGACCGCCACGGGCTACCAGACCAGCAACCGCTTCTCGGTCAGCACCAAAAGCCCTTTGACCGGCACCATCCTGGATGCCAACTCGGGCGGTTTCTGGGGTATGCAGTTCCGCAAGACCGGGCATGCTGCGCTGATCATCCGCGGCCGGGCGGATACTCCCGTGTGGATCGAGATCATCCAGGATCGGGTCACCATCCACGATGCCTCCGAACTGTGGGGGATGCGCGTGTTGGCGGTGACCAAGAAGCTGGGCCAAGATAAGAACCGCCGCAATGTGCTCACCATCGGCCCGGCAGGCGAGTCGCTCAGCCGCATCGCCGCCATCATGAACGACGGCGAACGCGCCCTGGCCCGCGGCGGTCCCGGTGCGGTGATGGGTTCCAAGAATCTTAAGGCCATCGTCGTCGAGGGTAAGGAAAGGCCCGAGATTGTCGACAAGGAGCGCTTCAAGTTCATGCTCTACGAAGCACGCAAGCTGCTCGCCGCCAGCCCGCTCACCAGCCAGGCTCTGCCCGAGTTTGGCACCGCCGTGATGCTCAATATCATCAACAACATCGGCGCCCTGCCCACCCGCAACAACCAGCAGACCCAGTTCGAGCACATCGAGGCCATCTGCGGGGAGACGCTGGCGGAGAACCACCTGGTGCGCAACACAGCCTGCTGGGCTTGCCCGATCGCCTGCACGCGCATCAGCAAAACAGAAAAAGTCGAAGGCGAAGGGCCAGAGTTCGAATCCGTCTGGGCCTTTGGAGCGCAGTGCGGGGTGAGCGACCTGGAGGCAATCATCGAAGCCAACCATGTCTGCAACGACCTGGGCCTCGACACCATCTCAGCCGGGGTGACCATCGCTTGCGCCATGGAGCTCAGCCAGAAAGGCTACCTCGACTCGGACTTGCGCTTTGGGCGCGGCGACCTGCTGGTCTCCACCCTCGAAGATATGGCTCTGCGCCGCGGCCTGGGAGGTGAGCTGGCGGATGGCAGCCTGCGCTTCGCCACAAAATATGGCCATCCCGAGCTGTCCATGTCAGCCAAGGGATTGGAAATGCCGGCTTACGACGCTCGTGGGATGCAGGGACAGGGCTTGCTGTTTGCCACCTCCAACCGGGGCGGCTGTCATATGCGCGGCAACATGCTCGGTCTGGAAGTGCTCGGATTGCCCAAGCTGATCGACCGCTTCCAGGTGCAGGGCAAATCCAGCTTCGTCATCCTGCACCAAAACGCCTCAGCCGCGATTCGACTCACTGGTGCTGTGCAAGTTCACCAACATGGGGGTGGCGGAGGAATACTTCGCCCGCGTTTTGACAGCCGTGACCGGCATCCCGTATGCCACCGGCGAGCTGATCCAGGTGGGCGAACGGGTGTGGAACCTGGAAAAGCTTTACAACCTGCGCGAGGGTTTCACCAAGGAAGATGACACCCTTCCGCCGCGATTGCTTAGCGAAGCGGTTGCCGATGGCCCATCCCAGGGATGGGTATCTCACCTGGAGCCCATGCTCAAAGAATACTACCGCACCCGCGGTTGGGATGAGAACGGTGTGCCTAAAAAACAAAAGCTGCAAGAGCTTGGGCTGGCGAGTTTGCTATAAGCTGACAGTTCAGGAGTGATTATGATCGATCCACGAATCTATGAAATGTTCCGCGAAATAGGCCGCGATCTGTACACTGCCAATATGGTCTCGTCGCATGGCGGCAATTTGAGCATCCGCCTGGGCGACCGGCTGGTGATCAAGCGCCGCGGCGCCATGCTCGGCGCCCTCAAGCCCCATGACCTGGTTGAAACCCGCCTGGATAAAAATGACTCAGGGGTCGCCCTGGCTTCCACCGAGCTGCTCGTTCACCGCGCGGTATACCTTAACACCCCCGCGCTGGCAATCTGCCACTGTCACCCGCGCACGGCAATTGCCTTCTCCCTTTCTCGTGATGAGATCGTTCCGGTGGATAATGAGGCTTCATACTTGCTCAAGAAGATTCCCGTGATCACCGAGGAGTTTGCCTCTGGGACGCCGCAAATGGCGTATAAAGTCTCCGAGGCACTCAAGAATTATAAGATCATCATGCTGCGCGGCCACGGCAGCTTCGCCACCGGGCAGACCCTGGATGAGGCTTTTTTCTGGTCTTCCACATTGGAAGAGGCCTGTCAGATCATGCTCAATGTAAAATTGCTCAACGAGCCGTTCATCGAATATCGCGGCATGAGCGACTCGTACAATAAGTTTTAAAACAAGAGCTAGATTTCCCCTGGGTCTAAGGAGCCCGGCTGGTCGCCAGCGCCTGCAGTGAAGACGAGCTTACCCGGTAAAAATCCCCCCGCCGGATATGCAGCGAATCCTCCTGGCGGTTAAACTCTATGCGCAGCAGCACCTTATCCTCGATGCTGGGGATGCCGCCTTCCTGATCGAACAACTGCAGCACGATATAGTCATCCCCCGACTCGACCACCGAATACCGCCCCCTCTCGAACAGCGGGTCCGGGGTATCGGCGGTTTCATACCAGTAGAAACCCTCATCGAAGTACCATTCCGTCCAATAATGCGCGTTACCGATTCCCCATTTGCCCTGGATGAATTCTTCGGCTTCACTGGTGCAGGCAGTTAAACCCACGGCCAGCATGCAGATAAGCACCAACAGGCGCCAATATCGGGTGAGGGTTGATTGCATACCTTAATTACAGACAATAAACCCAAAGGTTCAATCCAATAACTGCAGCGCCGCCTGCATCCGCTCCAGTGCGCTGCGCAGGGTCGCCCGCGGACAGCCGAAATTCAGGCGCACAAAGCCCTCGCCGCCCTTGCCAAAGGTGTGGCCTTCATTCAATGCAACATGCGCCTGGCGCAGAAAAAATTGCCCCGGCGCGCAGGGGATGCCCGCCTGCCGGCAGTCCAACCAGGCCAGGTAGGTCCCTTCTGGTCGCCTCATTTTCACCCCGGGAAGATTCTCCGCCACATATTTCGCCAGGAAATTCCGGTTGGCTTCCAGGTACATCAGCACCTGCTCCAACCATTCTTGCCCTTCCTGATAAGCAGCCTGCGCCGCCACCGCCCCCATGCTGTTCACCCAGCCTGACAGACCCTTGCCGGCGTGTGTGAGCTTTTCGCGCAGCTCAGGGTTTTGCACAATGGCGAACGAGCACTGCAGCCCGGCGATGTTGAATGTTTTAGACGGCGCCATCAGCGTGATCGTATTTTGCGCCACCTCTGCGTCCAGCGAGGCAATAGGAATGTGCTTGTGCCCTGAGAACAGCAGGTCGCAGTGGATCTCATCCGAGCAGATCACCACCCCCTTGCGTAGACAGATCTCCGCCATTTTATACAGCTCCGCCCGGCGGTACACCCGTCCCACCGGGTTGTGCGGGTTGCACAGCACGAACAGGCGGGTTTGCTCGGTGATCGCTGCCTCGAAGGCGTCAAAATCAATGGAATAATTGCCCTCCGCACTGCGGCTCAGCTCCATCTCCTGTGCCGCCATGCCGGCGTTGCTTGCCAGGCGCAAGAAAGGCATGTACACCGGCGTCTGGATCAGCACGCCGCCCCCCGGATCTGCCAGCGCCTGGCAGGCCAGGTTCAGCCCGGTGACCACACCGGGGATGAAGATCAGATCATCCGGGGTGATCTGCCAGCCGTACAGGCGCTGCATGCGCTCCACCAGCACTTCCGCCAGCCCGCCCGGCGCCCCATGGATGGACGGGTAGCCAAAGATACCCTGCGCCACCCGCTCGTGCAACGCCCGCATCACCGGCTCTGGCGAGACAAAGTCCATGTCGGCTACCCACAATGGGAGCACGTTTGCTTCATAGTTATTCCATTTGATGCTGTCGGTTGGGCGGCGCGGGATCACCCGGTCAAAGTCGTATTTCATCGTCGATGTACCTCCTGGAGATTTGGTTAATTGTATACCATCCAGGCTAAAAGGTGCGTTGCACTTCCTTGGCAAACAGGTGCTTATTATGTCGAAGTAGTGCAACGCACCTTATCCGCGCTTCTTCATATGTAACGCAAGACGAACATCACCTTCCCCTCCTGGCGCCTGCAGACCGAATCAATATAAGGTAAAATAGTCCTGGCATTATGCCCTCCGCCCTGCAAGGCGGACCCAACCTCACCAACTTAGCCTGAGATCAAAATGGAGGAACCCTATGTCTGACTGGAAAATCTTAGTCTCCGACGGATTATCCGCCGGCGGATTGGCCATCCTCAAAGCGGCTGCCCAGGTGGATGATAAGCCCACCATCACCGCCGATGAGCTGCTGGCGACCGCCGCCGAATACGACGCCTTTGTCGTCCGCGGGCGCACCAAGGTCACCGCCGCAGTGTTCGCCGCCGCCACCAAGCTCAAAGCCGTCGGCCGCGCCGGTGTTGGCGTGGATAACATCGACCTGGCTGCCGCCCGCGCCAAAGGTGTGACCGTGGTCAATGCGCCTAAATCCACCTCGCTGGCAGTTGCCGAGCTGGCGCTCGGCATGATGTTCGCCGTCGCCCGGCGCATCCCCTTCGCCGATGCCACCATGAAGCAGGGTCAGTGGGAAAAGAAAAAACTGGAAGGGATCGAGCTGGCTGGCAAGACGCTGGGTGTGATCGGTATGGGCAACATCGGCTCGCTCGTTGCCCAGCGCGCCGCTGCGCTCGGCATGCAGGTTATTGGAACCGACCCGCTGGTGCCGGGGGATGAAATCAGCCACCGCGGAGCCGAACCGGTGACACTGCCCGACCTGTATGCCCGCGCCGATTTCATCACCATTCACATCCCGCTCTCCCCCGAATCGAAGAACATGCTCTCCGGGCAGGCATTTGCCCAGATGAAGCGCGGCGTGCGCCTGATCGATGCTGCCCGCGGTGGTGTGGTCGATGAGACCGCCCTGCTCGGCGCCCTCGAATCCGGGCAGGTCGCCGCGGCTGCCCTGGATGTCTTTGCCACCGAGCCGCCCGGCCTGACCGCCCTGGTTGCTCATCCCAATGTCATCGCCACCCCGCACATCGGCGCCCAAACCGAGGAAGCCCAGACCGCGCGCCGGGGATGACATTGCCTCCGAAGTGCTGGCTGCCCTGCGCGGTGAACCTCTGCGCTGGAAAATCGTATAAAAAATAAAAAAAGGATACCTGCCTCGATGTCTGAAGAAAAACTTGCCCGTCTGAAAACCATTGTCGCCGAAATTGCCGACCTGTTCTATGCTGCCGCCCTGCTCGGCTGGGATCAGCAGGTCAACATGCCCCCCGGCGGCGCCGAAGGCCGCGGTTACCAGCTTGCCACCCTGCAAACCCTGGCCCATGACAAGCTCACCGCGCCGGAAACCGGCCAACTGCTGGATGACCTGCAGCCCTATGCTGCCCAGCTCGACCCCGATTCAGATGACGCCCGCTACATCAAGGTCGCCCGGCGCCAGTATGACAAGCAAACCAAAGTGCCCGGCGAGTGGATCGCCGAGTTCGCCCAGGTGACCACCACCGCCTTCCAGGTGTGGGCCCAGGCGCGGGCGGAGAACAACTTCGCCCTCTTCCAGCCCTCGCTCGAGCGCATCATGGAGCTACGCCGGGGTTATGCCGAATATTTCGCCCCCTACGACCATGTCTACGATCCCCTGCTGGACGATTTTGAGCCCGGCCTGAAGACCGCCGACGTAAAAGCCATCTTCAATGCCCTGCGCCCGCAGCAGGTGGAGCTGATCAAAGCCATCGCCGCCCAACCCCAGGTGGATAACGCCTTCCTGTACCAGCCGTATGACGAGCAGAAACAGTGGGATTTCGGCGTGGAAGTGATCACCAAGTTGGGCTACGATTGGCAGCGCAGCCGCCAGGATAAGGCCCCCCATCCCTTCACCACCAACTTCGGCTCGGGCGATGTGCGCATCACCACCCGCATCTACCCGGAATATATTGGCACAGGCTTGTTCGGCACCATGCACGAGTCCGGGCATGCCTCTCTACGAGCTGGGCGTCGACCCACGCTTCGACCGCACCGCCCTCGCCGGCGGCGCCTCGCTGGCGGTGCACGAATCGCAGTCGCGCATGTGGGAGAACCTGGTCGGGCGCTCCTACCCTTCTGGCAGCACTTCTACCCCCGCCTGCAGGAAACCTTCCCCTCCCAATTGGGCAATGTCTCGCTGGATGCCTTCTACAAGGGCATCAACCAGGTGCAGCCCTCGCTCATCCGCGTCGAGGCGGACGAGGCCACCTACAACCTGCACATCATGCTGCGCCTGGAGCTGGAGATCGCCCTGATGGAAGGCAGCCTCGCCGTCAAAGACCTGCCCGAGGCCTGGAACACCCGCATGCAGGAATACCTGGGCATCACCCCGCCAGACAATGCCAAAGGCGTGCTGCAGGACGTGCACTGGTCGAATGGCTATATCGGCTACTTCTCCACCTATGCCCTGGGCAACCTGATCTCCGCCCAGATCTGGGAGCGCATGAACGCCGATATCCCCGACCTGCCCGAGCAGATCCGCCGCGGCGAGTTCAGCCACTGGCTGGGCTGGCTGCGCTCCCACATTCACTGCTATGGCTCGAAGTACGAGCCCCAGGAGCTGGTACAGCGCGTCACCGGGTCGAAGATCGATCCCGCCCCGTACATGCGCTATCTGACCGGAAAATACCGCGGCATATACGGCTTCTAGGCTGGTAAAATAGCGGGATGAAGTGGCTCCGCATGCTCCTATTCGCACTGCTGCTGGCTATTCTGGCCGCCGTAGCCGCCAGCTGTGCCGACCTGCTGCAGAAACCGGCCTCCACGCCCTTCCCGGAGGAGTACGTTCCCACCATCATCGCCCTCACCGTCTCCGCCGGGGAGCAAACATCCTCACCCTCCACCCCTGAACCTGACCCAGCCGCCACGGAAAGCGATCCCGCGGCGGCTGCGCTGGCCTCCGCCAGTCCCACCCCGCCGTCTCAAGACGCCACTTCCACCCCGGAACCGCAGCCTGCCGTTTCCGTCACTCCCGCCCTGCCCGAAAACCTCGCCTTCACTGCCACCCCCAGCGCTGGAAACAGCCCGTCGACCACCACCACGCCCACGCCGGAAATTCCCAACGCCGCCATCCAGTTCGCCGCGCCCGGGCCGCTTTCGCGCCTCGTCTCCCCGCTGGAGCTGGTCGCCACGGTGCGCACCGTGCCCAGCGGCAGCTACCACATCGAGCTGTGGGCTGAGCCGCTGCTGCCTGGCGGCGAGCCGCGCCTGCTGCTGCGCGAAGTGAACCATTTCATCTCCAACCCGATCGACTGGATGTTCCTGGACGAGGCGCTTGAGTTCGAGCTCTCCCGTGTCTCCGAGCTGGTTGAGCTGCGCATTCTCACCTACGACCCGTTCGGTCGTCCGGTCGCCGCCGGTTCCGTCGAGCTGGTGCTGCTGCAGTTGGGTGAGAACCAGCTCACACCAAATGGCGATGCCCTGCAGCCGCTGGTCATCCTGGAGCCAGTACCCAATATCCTCATCCAGGGCGGCACCTTGATCGTCACCGGGCTGGCTCGCCCGTTGGATAACCAGCCCCTGCTGATCGAGCTGATCGCCCCCGACGGCGCCATCGCCGGCGTCCGCCAGGTCTTTCTCACCCCAGACCCCGCCGGCGGCTATGTTCCGTTCATGGTTGATGTTACCTACCAGGTCAACTCCCCCACCTGGGTGCGCCTGATCCTCAGCCAGAGCGGGGCGCGCATTCCGGGGGTGAGGATTTTGAACAGTTTAGAGGTGCTGCTGAGCCCGTAGAAAACACCATTGTAGTAACGACTTTAGTCGTTCCTGCTCTGCCTTATAATCCTGCTGGCGTAGGTGTGCGGGGGTTGATGGCGGTACCTCCCCACCTCCTTGCCCTCCCAACACCCAGCCCGAAACCCAACAACCGTATAACAGCCAACCCTTTTGAGACCTGGCTAATTCATCCGCCAATCTACACGAATTGGATTTGGATAAGACCTGGCGGGTGGACAACTGAACGGGGGGGAAAGGCAGAGAGTTATCCGCGAAACACGCCAATGGACGCGAATGAAGGCACGCTTACCCAGTTGTAGGTACGATTTCAATCATTATAGTTTAGGATGCTCGGCTGGCCAGCGGAGCGGACCGGTCAGCGGGGGGAAAAAAACCGCGCCAGTGGGGATTATAGCACGGATGTGCTAGGATGGGAGGGGGAACGAAGGAGGTCGTAATTTAGCAATGAAATAAATAATAAATATATCCAAAAAATATGTTTAGATTATGAAAGAAATCTCGCAACAAAGATTACTATCTACACACCGGCAGATCTCATCAATTGATTTCATTCTCTTTTTTGTTCATATTATTTATGTCATCGTCGTTTAACTCTCCAATAGTATTAGGAAATGCTGGGGAACTGACTTCAGTAATTCTTGATGTGAATTTTGATAACGTACCATGGAGAGCTTCAAAAGTATCACTATATAAAGATGATATTGGTTTGTTGATGGAAACCGAAAGATTTTTATATGCCTCATTAAGCACTTTAAAATTTTGAAAAATGAAATCATTGCCTAAAATGTTACCATTATTTACATCCATAGCTTGTTGTTGAAAATATGTCAATTGAGCTTGTAAATCTGCTGCTGTTGCTGCTATTTGCTCTCTATCTTGAACAATTGCTTGGAATTCGACTGATTTTTGTGATGAGTCTAATCGAAGTATTTCTATCTCATTATCTCTCTGGATAATTACAGAGTTAGCTTCATCCAACCTGGTCTTCAAAAAATCATTATATTCATTCAATTGATCTTGGACACTTAAAAAATATTCACGAATTTTCATGGGCGTCATTTCGTTAAGAATTTTTGATTTCTCTCTCAAGTCCATTAATTCGCTCGTCTTTAACCTTGATTATCGCATCTTTGTTAATAATTAAATTTTGTAATTGGTTATCCTTGATTTCGATTGTTGCATCTTTTGCCCTGATAGTCTCATTCATTGCTCTCGTGTGCTCTTTGGACCACCTAATTTTGGCTATCCAGGCAAGAATAGCAGCAATTGCACTAACTAAGGTTGTGATTGATGTGATTAAAGCTATGATCTGAGTTACATCCATTCTTAATCCATCCTTATCAATCAATAACCTGATTATTCTGAGATGATCGTTTGATATTAAGTGCGAGCAAACGCTCGAGGATTTGCTCGTCTGTAAGGTCGGGTGGCCAACTATACGCCGCAAACACCACCGCATCCAGTTTTTTGTGAGCCAGGTCAAGCCAGGTGGGGCGGGCGTTGTACAGGTTGGTTAGGGTGCGCTTTTTGCGATCCGCCTCGCTTAGCCCTTCAGCGTTCAGCCAACGGTCACGCATTTCGACCAACTCTTTGGCTGCCTGGGCAATGGCCTGCACCCTGGGGTCATCCTGCGGCTCCCTGCCGGGAGGCCATGGGAAGGGGAAGGTTTCAAATGTCGTAGAGGGAGTGTAACGCGGGCGATCTTCAAGCGATGTACCTTGCTTCAACGCCCATATTTCATGGATCTTTGAATGAAGAATGCCAAAGTCGTAATCTCTATCTAGCACCATTGCTACAACAGCACTATCTGGTACTACATCACTATCTTCCCAAATAAAAATCCGATGTTTTGAGACTCTTGGTGTCAGTATTACTCTACTTTTATCTTTTTTTGCTACTTTAAAATCACTACCTGTCCTTCCCAAACGCCACCAATGAGTCTTTCGCTGATAATCATTGTTGTTATCACGAATGGGTTTCACAACCTTCTTAACATATTCAAAAGGAAGTTCGTAATGCGCGGCCTGTTCTAAACTCATATCACCAAAATCAATTATCATCATATTTCTCGTTTGACCAGTAATATCGCTTCCATTTACTAGTCGTTTGATAACATTGTGATTAGATTGATCTAAAGGATTAGGAGATGCTAACATATTTTGAGCTAGTGAATACTCGATATCAAAAGGTCCAACCTTAACAGGTCCTTGAAAACAAATATTACAGTTTTCAAGCAGTCTATTTGCTTGTGTGATATCTACATTACTAGTTAAATCACCGTTAATTGATAGGCATATCTTGGAATCTAAAAATCTTTCTTTCTCAATTCCATTATCAAAACCTACCATTGAAACATTAACTGCTGCTCCCTCTAATATCCATTCTCTATCTGATTGTGCCCAAAATATATCGCCAGTCTTTTTTATACGTTCTAATACTCTTCGATTAGCGCCTCCTCGAATGGAATTAGTTGCTAATAGACCTGCTCTTTGTGATTTTCCTAATTCAATAATACTTCTTGCTTTCTCAAACCAATAACATACTAAATCACTTGCGCCAGGAATTCGTGCATTATACAAATTTCTCAATCTTTCAACATAGTCATTACCTAATTCAGAGCGCATTTTTTGACTGCCTAAAAATGGCGGATTACCAATGATCACATCCGCCTCAGGCCATTCCGGCTCAACAGGATTTCCATCTACGTCACGAGCCAGGATGGCATCCATGTGGTGAATGTTATCCATGCGCTTGAGGATGGGCTCGGAGGGCAGACCGTACCCATTGTTGACCAGCCACTGGATGAAGCCGATCCAGATGGTCACCTGGGCCAGCTCGTGGGCGTATTCATTGATCTCGATGCCGTACAACTGGGATGGGGAAACGGTAATAAAGAAACGACCGGCGCCAAGCTCATCTGAGGTATCAATTACTTCATCCTGCAGGTCGAGAAGCAAGCGGAGGGCAACATAGAGAAAGTTTCCGCTACCGCAGGCGGGATCGAGCACCCGGATGGCGGCTATCTTGTCAGCAAATGCCCGCAGCCTGGCACCGATCTTTTGTGTGGTGGCAGATCGCTTTCTCTCGGTATCATTGGCACTCTCGGCTCTTAGCTGAGTTACCTCCTGTTTCAGCACCTGCCATTCCCGGCGCAGTGGAGCCATCAGCACTGGCTCAACGATTAGCAGAATATCATCCTTACTGGTGTAATGGGCGCCGAGTTGGGAACGCTTAGATGGGTCCAATCCACGCTCGAAGAGCGTGCCAAAGATGGAAGGTTCAATGGAACCCCAATCCAAGGAGTCGAATCGCGGCTATTGTATCCAGAGCATCACTATCGAGCTCCAAGGCTAAGTCATCGTCAAAGAGGCCGCCATTAAAATGGCGGATTTTATCGGCGCCAAAATAGCCTCCATCCTGCATGGCGCGAAACAACTGGCGCAGTACCCCGGCAAAGTCTTTGGCATTACGGCGGGTCTGATCAATCAGGCGTGGGAATAGCTTCTCGGGCAGCAGGCCAATATCCTCAGCAAACAGGCAAAATAACAGGCGGATCAGGAAGTGGGCTACCTGCTGAGGTTCTTCTCCATATTTGCGCAGAATGCCGGCCAGGCGGGAAAACTGCCGAGCAGCTTCCTCAGTGACGCCGGCAACGGTGATATGTGGTTTCAACTCTTCAGGATTGAAAAATACCGCCCGAAGGATCTTCATAAACTCGGGCAGTAATAGATCATCTAACGTAAGATGGATGGTGCGAGTAGGCAGATTGGTGTAATTGGTGCGGATGATAATATGGTTGATATCTGAAACGATCAAAACTGGCGGGTTTTGAAGCGAGTCGCGGTAGCGGAGAAGCTGTTCATAAGCCTTGTCCAAGTCATGGTCTTTGCCTTTATATTCCAAGCCAAAATAACCCAACTTAGCGACATCCGCCCAACCCTGACCTCCACTGGTCTTGGAGGCGCCCATATCAAAAGCAAAACGAGTGCCAGTAGGATCAGCTTCCAAAGGGGTTTGATGCCCAACAAGATGACACAGGTCTATGAAATGCTCTTGATAAACCTGACGCTCGCGGGCGGTGACGCGCTTCCATTTGGTGACGAAGTCTTGGGGGGTGAAGGTCATGGGTTAATTGTATCTTAAATCAATATAGAGGATGGTGGTGGATGCGAATGAATTTACGGCGACAAGAGAGCAAGGCTGCCTGAAGGCGTCTGGGAGGAGTTTGGTTATGGGCTTAGGTAATTACGGGAAGATGAATAGTGAATTTAACGAGGAAAACACCTTGCTACTGACTGATCTCTCCTCCCAGCTTTCAATTATGATTTGTTTATTCGGAATAAATCCTATATAATACATTTGTTACTGCGCGATAAGCCGTAAATTTTGTTAATGCACACAAAGATTCAACTAATATCTTGACAAACGCAGTATATCCTTCTAATGACATGGGGATAAACTGCGAAATTGCAGTATAGCAAGAATCCGCATAATTAATCGTTGAGCTGCCTCTACGCCAAAGAGAACATCTTGAGTGTGTTGATATAATGATTTGGTCACATAGATTGGATGAAGGATTGGATATGCACAAAAAACATCGAAGAGATACCTCCCTTGCATATTATTTATTTATAATGCTGATTTTCCCTTCCACATTGTGGTTTTTGTTTTATTATGTTTTTCAGATCAACTCAGTAGACATAGTGAAGAGTTTGATTCCAGATGCAATCAGCCTTTTAGCCCTCATGAGCGGGGCTTTGTTTTTAGTCATACAATTTACGGCAGAACGCTATTCGCCCCGAGCTCTATCCAATGTCATACTTCGGTCTCCCAACATAATTCTAGTTATGCTCGGATATATAATCTGCATTTGCTTCGGGCTTACGCTCTTAGGAAATCGACCAATCATAGGAATCGATCTTGGGGTAAGTGTGTTCGTTTCCCTTCAAATCACTCTGATTATCTTGACCTTATACGTTCTGATTCGCCTGCCATCATTCCTGAGACCGGAGCGAGTAGCTTTGGCTCTCTCTGCCCAGTTGCGATCAAAAAGAAAACAATTCCTTTCAATCATTGCTGGTTATTATAGAAATGATCGTGTTAGGTATCCAAGGAATATAATGTCCGAAGATGATTATCTGATTCCTATCCTAAACATGGTGGAGGGTGCATTGGCATCTCACGATTTGGCATCACTCACTGCCATACTTGGATACTTAGAAGAATTGCTTGGGTACTATCTTTTGGCTCCTACAATGACTCAGGACGAGGCTGTTGCTCTGGCCCAATATTTTGGTATGCATCTAACAAGACTTACCGAGATGATCCCGGCTTCCAGAGAAGATGATTTTTACCAAGACATATTTAGAGCTCAGAATCTTATGATAAAAACCTTCAGCGAGCGCGGTTTCTTTGAAGCTTATAAATGGTGTATGATAACTTTTTACTATACTACGATGTTTACTTTACAGGAGCGATCGGATTATCCTGTCCGGATAGTTCTTCATTCCTTTAGCGATTTGATTTGTTGGACATCTCTATATGAGGAAAATCAATTTACACTATTTTTGGATCTATTAAATTACATTTCTTGTCAGATCTATCAGCAAGAGGTGCCGAAATTCCAAGAGCCAATGGATCAATGGCTAATGGGAATGGATACCACAAGTGGTGCAATTCTTTCTTTTCATAAACAAGTTTGTGAGAAGATCACAGAATCCAAGAATCAGATACTAGCAAGCACTTATGTCTTAAAATTGCTTGAACGATTCGTCGTATTTGAGAATTACTTTTCTTATAACCTTGTAAAAGAGTTGACAGGAAATGTCCTCGTCAGCTTTGACAATGTGGCTCAAAGGACAATTCTGGAGGAATGCGTCGATACTTTGCTTGAGAAATATCCCCATCGATCAGAGCGTTCTCACTCTGATAATAAACTTCCAATAAAAGTACAAATCTAAGCGCCTGGATAATTCTAAAAAAAAGGAATAAACATGCAAATACTTAAGATAGTATCATCATCCGATGGAAGTAAGAAATACTTATTCGGACTCGAAGATAAAAATTGTATAGAAGCAACTCTAATCCCTCAACCTGATGGGGCTAATTTTTGTATTTCATGTCAAGTGGGCTGTATGAACAGGTGTAAACATTGTGCGACCGGCAGACTCGATTTCGAAAGGGACCTTACAGTAACTGAAATAATCGCCGAGGTTCACTTGATGTTGCAGGATTTGAAAATAGATAAAGGAAAATTCAAGATCCTGTTTATGGGAATGGGCGAGCCCTTTCTAAACTACGACAATGTCATGAACGCCGTGAATATACTTGGAACAGAGCCATGGTTAGATGGCTTGCATAATGTTATCGTATCTACAAGTGGTGTCTTGCCTGCCATCAATCAATTGTCAAAGGAGGCACTAAGACCTAGGCTGGCTATCACAATTGGCGCTACCTCAGATGACAAGAGAGGACGACTTCTCATCCCCACTGGAAAGCTTTATCCTCTGTCGCTTCTTCTTGAAACCTGTCGAGAATATGTGAAATCTACTGGAGATAGTTTAATATTTCAATACCCATTGATAGAGGGCTTCAATAATTCCGTTGACGAAGCTAAAGCTCTCGTAAGTTTAGTAAGAGATATCCCCTGCGACATTCACATTATCCCATTCAATGAATTCGAAGAATCTGAATTTAAGCGGCCATCGCAGGAATCTATATCAGCGTTTCACAATGCCATCGATTCATCTGGCATCAGTGTTTCTATCAAACCAAGCTTTGGTACTGATGTATATGGGGGGTGCGGACAACTTGCTCTAAAAAGCTGAGGTCCAAGATTTTGTTATCTAAATAAACCAGACTTTATACAAATGATACGTGTAGAAAAGCCTAGGTAGAGCGAGAGAGGTGGTAATCCGAACGAGACCAATGTATACGCAACCTCTATTTGTTTTGACGGGTGGACCTTGTGGGGGTAAATCGTCATTTATACATGAAATATGCCAAGATCCTGTTTTAGGAGGGCTTTTTTTGTCCCTACCCGAGGCAATTTTTGTTTCTGGGGGAATAGGTATTAAGCGTGAAGAAAAATTGTTTCAGAGATTAATGGTTGAAACCCAATTTGCACTAGAAAATGCTCTTAGATCAGTTGTTGCATCTGAAGATCACCGATATATTCTTTGCGATAGAGGTTCTTTAGACCCACTAGCTTATTGGATTTATCAGGGTTGGAATGAATCCGAATTTTTTAATTACACAAGAACAAATATAGAGAGTCATTACAATCGATATAAGGCGGTCATCCATCTTGTGACCACGGCAGATGGAGCCATAGATTATTATAAATCCACACAAAATATATATAGAAATGAGGAGATAGACCAAGCCATACGCATAGACCGGCTCTTACACCAAGTATGGTGCGGTCATCCTGCCTATTATTTAGTTGATAATGTCAATCAAAACTGGAAAACTAAGTACAAGGAAGCCGTTTCAATCCTGATGGATCAATTTAATAAATTGTAGTAAGTATATTCTTTTCTCAATATAGTTATCTTGGCGTGAATGACTTTACAAGTATCCAAAACAGGAGCGGCCCAACATAGCGTGGTGTGTCCTGAAAAGTCATCGTTTGCTTACTGGTGGAAGTCCAGTCCTGGTAACGGTCAGGCGGCCAGGTAGCAGGCAACCGATGTAGCCGGGTGACAGCCAGTATAGCCCTCAAAAGGACACCAACCTGCAGTGAGCAGAAATTTGTTTCAGGATGAACATTCGAAGAGAATGAGACCGGCTGGTTGAGGATGCCGCAGAGGAGGCGGGAGAGGGTGGCGGTGAGGCGGGAGGTGAGCCAGTCGCGGATGTAGGGAGTGATAATATTTATTTTACTCTGCGTGCTCTGCGTCTCTGCGGTGAAGATCTGCACCAGGTCACAAAGCAACCTGCTGGCGCCGGGTAATTTTACACGGCTATGCTATAATTTAACCGTCTAACTCACCCAGGAGGCCCCCCAAATGTCCAACACCCCCTTCCCTTCCAAACGCGCTGCCTACTACGCCGACATCCCCGACGAAAAGTGGAACAACTGGCGCTGGCAGCTCAGCAACCGCATCAACACCGTCGAAGAATTCGAGCAAGGTGCTCCACCTCACCGACAGCGAGAAGCAAAGCCCTCTCCGCGCCGGGCCTGTTCCGCGTCGATATCACCCCCTATTTCATCTCGCTGATCGACCCCGATGACCCGAACGACCCGGTGCGCAAGCAGATCGTCCCCACCGCCGGTGAGCTGGTGCCCTTCACCGCCATGATGGAAGACTCGCTGGCGGAAGACCGCCACTCGCCCGTGCCCGGGCTGGTGCACCGCTACCCCGACCGCGTGCTGATGCTGGTCACCACCCAGTGCGCCTCCTACTGCCGCTACTGCACCCGCTCGCGCATCGTCGGCGACCCCTCGGCGACCTTCTCGCGCGCCGAGTTCGAGATGCAGATCGAGTACCTCCAACGCACCCCGCAGGTGCGCGACGTGCTGCTCTCCGGCGGCGACCCGCTGGTGCTGGCGCCCAAGATCCTGGAAGAGATCCTCAGCCGCCTGCGCGAGATCCCGCACATCGAGATCGTGCGCATCGGCTCGCGCGTGCCCGGTCTTCATGCCCATGCGCATCACCGACGAGCTGTCCGATATGCTGCAAAAGTATCACCCGCTGTGGCTGAACATCCATGTCAACCATCCCAACGAGATCACCGCCGAGCTGGCGGAAGCCTGCGATAAGCTGACCCGCGCCGGCATCCCGCTGGGCAACCAGGCGGTGCTGCTGGCCGGCGTCAACGACAACGTGCACATCCAGCGCGAGCTGGTGCAGAAGCTGGTGCGCATCCGCGTGCGCCCGTACTACCTCTACCAGTGCGACCTGGTGGAAGGCGCCGGGCACTTCCGCACCCCGGTCGCCAAAGGCATCGAGATCATGGAAGGGCTGCGCGGCCACACCTCCGGCTATGCCGTCCCGCAGTACATCATCGACGCCCCCGGCGGCGGCGGCAAGATCCCCGTCATGCCCAACTACCTGCTCAGCATGTCGGACCACAAGATCATCCTGCGCAACTTCGAGGGCTACATCACCACCTACGAAGAGCCCACCGATTACCTCCCCGACAAGTCGGCCAAATTCCTGGGCGAGAAGCGCCCCGAGCCCGGCCAGGGCGGCATCACCGCCCTGCTGGACGGCGAGCAGATGTTCATCAAGCCCGAAGGCTTCGATGAGGTGCACGACCGCCACGGCATCCAGCACCGCCTGAAGGACGCAAGCCAAGTGGAAGCCGCTGGGCATTGGCGACGGGGAGAAAGAAGAACCGAAAGAGTAATTCCAGAATAAGACCCAGACCCTAAAGGTTTTCCCCACCAGACAGAGCCATGTCTGACCAGTTTCCTTTGCTATCTGGATGACCGGATAGCAAAGGAAACCTTTAGGGTCTTTTTTATCCAATTTCCATTTTGGACTTGTAGAATCAGAACATTTGTGCTATAATATCTCTATGCCCGCCCTTCACCCCTGCCCCCTGACCCCTAATCACTGGCAACTGATTACTGGCAACCGATCACTGCTTTCCAGGAAACCCTGATTCGTTCCTTTGTTTTGTCCTCATGCGAACCCTCCCTCCCGCTTGCTGCCATCCCAAACCCCTCCCCCAATATCGGCTCTCCGCGAGCAAAAAAACTACTTGACAAACTGCAAAACGAAATTATAATTTAGCTATAATTATTACCAATCTTGTCTTATTTGCTTATACCCGGAGATCCATCATGCACACTTGCACGTGTCTGAGGCGGGGTTTGTAGCCACCGCCTCGTCATCCAAAGTTCCGCCCTGCGGACAGCCAACAGAATGACGAAAAGGTGGTAGCAGCCCCGCGAACATCGCTTCGCTTTGGCAGGTTGCCTGGACCGCCTTTTTTGCTGTCTGTTGGCTGTTACCTTATCGGTAAGATTACAGGTTATGCTATGAAAATCGCAAATGATGTCACAGAATTGATCGGCAATACCCCTCTGGTGCGCTTGCGCCGCCTGACCGCTGGCGCTGTCGCCGAGGTGGCTGCCAAACTGGAATTTTTCAACCCCGCCCACTGGGTCAAAGACCGCATCGGCGTGGCCATGATCGACGCCGCCGAGAAGGCTGGTCTGATCGGCCCCGACACCATCATCCTCGAGCCGACCAGCGGCAACACCGGCATCGCCCTGGCGATGGTCTGCGCCGCTAGAGGTTACCACTGCATGCTGGTCATGCCCGAGACGATGAGCAAAGAACGGCGCATGTTGCTGCGTGCCTACGGCGCCGAGCTGGTCCTCACCCCCGGCGCAGAAGGCATGAGTGGCGCCATCCGCAAGGCCGAAGAGCTGGCCGCTCAGCGACCGGCGTTACTTCATCCCCCAGCAGTTCAACAATCCCGCCAACCCGGAGATCCACCGCCGCACCACCGCCGAGGAGATCTGGCGTGACACCGACGGTCAGGTGGATATTCTGGTCGCCGGGGTCGGCACTGGCGGCACGATCACCGGGGTGGGCGAAGTGCTCAAGAGCCCGCAAGCCTTCCTTCAAGGTGATCGCGGTCGAACCGGATGCCTCCCCGGTGCTTTCCGGTGGGGCCAAAGGGCCGCACATGCATCCAGGGCATCGGCGCCGGTTTCGTCCCCCAGGTGCTGAACACCCAGATTTACGATGAGATCATCCGCGTCAAGGATGACGACGCCCTGGAGACCGCCCGGCGTATGGCGCAGGAAGAAGGCCTGCTGGTCGGCATCTCCTCCGGCGCGGCCACCTGGGCCGCGCTGCAGGTCGCCCGCCGGCCCGAAAACGCCGGCAAGCTGATCGTGGTCATCATCCCCTCCTTCGGCGAGCGCTACCTGAGCACCCCCCTGTTTGCCGACCTGGCGGAGTAGCCGATGAGCGCCAATCCCACTTGTTCACTGACCACGAACGACCAGGCTGCCCGCCGCGAGCGGCTGGGCTGGCTGGCAACCTTACGCCAGGATATCCAGGCGGTCTTTGAGCGCGACCCGGCGGCGCGCAGCACGCTGGAGATCATCCTGGCTTACCCCGGGCTGCATGCCATGTGGGGCCACCGCCTGGCGCACTGGTTTTGGACCAACGATCTCAAGCTCCCCGGGCGCTGGCTCTCCCATCTGGTGCGCCTGCTGACCGGGATCGAGATCCACCCCGGCGCCAGCATCGGCCCCGGCTTCTTCATCGACCACGGCATGGGTGTGGTCATCGGCGAGACGGCCGAGATCGGCGCGGATGTCACCCTGTATCACGGCGTGACCCTGGGCGGCACCAGCCTGGAGAAAGGCAAGCGCCACCCGACCCTGGGCGACCGGGTGGTGGTCGGCGCGGGCGCCAAGATCCTGGGCGCGATCGTCATCGGCGCCGACAGCCGCATCGGCGCCAACGCCGTGGTGGTCAAATCCGTCCCGGCCAACTCGGTGGTGGTCGGCGTGCCCGGGCAGGTCATCGCCCGCAGCAAGCCGCACCGTGCCAGTGATGCCCCCGACCTGAACCACACTGCCATGCCTGACCCTTTTGGGGTATCATTAACCGAGCTGCTGCAGCGGGTGGAATACCTGGAGGAGCGCCTGGATGGGCATGAGACCTTCCCCGCCCACATCCACGCCCCCGAGCATGGCACCTGGCACGGCGAAGATTTTTCGATCTAAACTGCGCTCACTGTGCGTGGAATCACCTCCCCGGCAGTGAGTTATCTGAGGAGGCCGGATGCCTGTGCTGCGAATTCCAAACCCCTGGCGTGCCTACACCGGCGGTCAGGCCGAAGTGACCCTCAGCGGCGCCACTGCCGGTGCGCTGATGGAGTCGCTGGTTGAGACCTATCCTGCCCTGCGCCCGCACCTGTACAATCCGCGCGGGGAGCTGCGCCCGTATGTCAACCTGTTCATCGATGGGGAGAATATCAAAACGCGGCAGGGTCTCGACACCCCGCTGGAGCCAGGCGACCGGCTGCTGCTCCTACCCGCCGTGGCTGGAGGCTGATCCCGTATGCACCCCACCCTCACCCCTGACGAGTACCTGCGCTACTCCCGCCACCTGCTCATCCCGGACATTGGCCTGGAAGGGCAGCTAAAACTCAAAGCAGCTTCCGCCCTGATCATCGGCGCCGGCGGGCTGGGCTCGCCGGTCGCCCTCTACCTGGCCGCGGCGGGCGTGGGCCGCATCGGCATCGTCGACAGCGATGTGGTGGATGCCTCCAACTTGCAGCGCCAGGTGCTGCACGGCACGGCCGCGCTGGGACAGCTCAAGGTCGAATCCGCCCGCCAGCGCCTGCTCGACCTGAACCCGCACATCCAGGTGGACGCCTACCCCGTACCGTTCACCGCCGCCAATGCCCGCCAAATTGCTGACCCTTATGCAGTGATCGTCGACTGCAGCGACAACTTCCCCACCCGCTACCTGTCCAACGACCTGTGCGTGCTGACCGGCAAGCCGAACATTTATGGCGCCATCTACCGCTTTGACGGGCAAGCCAGTGTCTTCGATGCTACCCAGGGTCCCTGCTACCGCTGCCTGTTCCCCGAGCCGCCTCCGCCGGGATTGGTGCCGACCTGCTCGGATGGCGGCGTGTTGGGTGTGCTGCCGGGAGTGATCGGCGCGCTGCAGGCAACCGAAACGCTCAAAGTGCTGCTCGGCATCGGCGAAACGCTGGCCGGCCGGCTGCTGCTCTTCAACGCCCTGGACCTGAGCTTTGATTTCATCAAGCTGCGCAAAAACCCCGGGTGCAAGGTGTGCGGCACAGAATCCGACCGTCACGGACCTGATCGACTACGATGCCTTCTGCGGTATACCGGGAATAGATCACCCGCCTGCCCTGGCAGGTGAAGGCTATGAGCTCAGCCCTCCCGAGCTTGCCGCCCACCTGCAGCGAGGGGATGAACTGGTTTTGACTGGACGTGCGCGAGCCGCACGAGCTGGAAATCTCCCATTTGCCCACTGCCCGCCTGATCCCGCTGGGCGAGCTGCCCAGCCGCCTGGTTGAGCTGGAGAAGGATGCCGCGATTGTCCTCTTCTGCCGCACGGGCGCGCGCTCGACGCGCGCCCTGGAGATGCTGGTCGCTGCCGGTTTCACCCGAGTTAGCCACCTGAGCGGTGGCATCAATGCCTGGGCGCGAGAGATAGACCCAAGCCTGCCGGTTTATTAAAGGATAATGCGCGCGTCCAGCGCCGCACAGCCCTCGCCCTCGGCAAAGACGCGCAGTGGGTTGATGTCCACTTCCTGGATCTCGGGAAAATTGACCAGCAGCTGCGAGAGGCGCAGCAGCGCCTGCGCCAGCGCCTCGGTATCAGACGGCTGGTGGCCGCGCGCTCCCTTCAAAATGGCTGCCCCGCGCAGCCCGTCGATCATTTCGCGCGCCACCCCCAGCGAGATCGGCGCCACCCGCACCATCACCTCTTCGAAGATCTCCACAAAGATGCCGCCCAATCCCACCAGCACCACCGGGCCGAACTGCGGGTCCTGCCGCCCGCCCAGGATCAGCTCCCGACCCCCGGTGATCATCGGCTGCACCAGCACCCCATCGATCTTGACCTGCGGGTAGGCTTTGTGGATGCGTGCCAGCATATCCTCGCAAGCCGCCGCCACTGCCGGCCCGTTGCGCAGGTTGAGCTGCACCCCGCCCACGTCAGATTTGTGCGAGATCTGCTCGGCGACGATCTTCACCGCCACCGGATAGCCCATCTGCTCGGCTGCCGCGGTAGCCTCTGCCACCGTCGCCGCCATCACGCTGCGCACGGTAGGGATGCCGTAATGCTCCAGCACCTCCAGCGCCTCCGAGAGCAGCAGGTCCCGTCCCACCGTCTGGGCGCTGCCGATCAGGCTGCGTACCTTGGCCCGGTTGACCGGAAAACTCGGAATTTTCTCCCCGGCATGCACCTTGCCCATCCCGGTGTGGGCAGCATAGCTCATCTCCAAGGCCCGCACCGTCTCCACCACCTGGGTGAAGATCGGGAAGGGGTAGGTCGCCTTCAGGTTGACCACTTCCTGGGCCGACGTGGAGACATAAAATGCCACCGGCTTGTCATATTTCTTCACCAGCTCGATGATGCGCTCTAAAAGCATGCGCGTGGCGCGGTTCTCCGCCTCCGAGATGGCAGTGTGCAGAAAGACGAGCCCGTCCACCTCTGCCAGCTGCAGGGTCTGCTCGGCGATCTGGGCGTAGACGTTCAGGTCGAACAGGTCGCCCAGGTCGAGCGGGTTGGTCAGCTTGATCACCGAGGCGCGGAAGTGTTTCTCGATCTCGCGCAGGAAGCTTTCGGGGAAATGCGCCAGTTGAAAGCCGGACAGCTCGCAGGCATCGGCGGCGATGACGGCATGCCCGCCCGAGCGGGAGATCACCGCCAGGCGGTCGCCGCGCATCGGCGGCAGCTCGAGGATCTTCAGGCTGTTGCCCAGCGAGGTAGCGTCGCGCACGCGCAGGATGCCTGCCTGGTGAAACGCCGCGTCCACCACCCGGTCATCGCTGGTCAGCGAGGCAGTGTGCGACATGGCGATCTTCTGCCCCAGCCGCCCGATATTGGATTTGAAGATCAACACCGGCTTTGGCGACTGGCGGGCAAGCTCCATCAAGCGCCGCCCGTTGCGCATGCTCTCCAGGTACAGGAAGATCACCCGGGTGCCGGGATCGCCGATCATGTACTCCAGCATATCCTCGGCGTCCAGGTTCTGCATGTTGCCCACCGAGACGAACTTGTTCAGCCCCAACCCCTCATTAGCCATCAGGTTGAGCACGCTCATCCCCACCCCGCCGCTCTGCGAGATGACCGAGATGTCGCCTGGCTTGATGAATTTATGCAGGCGGGGGAAAGGCACACACAGCCCGTTCTCCATGTTGATCACCCCGATGCAGTTCGGCCCGACGAAGCGGATGCCATACTGACCCGCCACCCGGTCGATCTCCTTCTCCAGCGCCTGCCCGCCCGCGTCGTACTCGCGGAAACCCGCCGTCTGGATCACCGCCCGGCGCACGCCCTTGCGCCCGCAGGCTTCCAGGATGCCCGGCACGGTCGGGGCAGGAGTCATGATCACCGCCATGTCGACCATGTCGGGGATATCCTCCACCGAGTGGTAGATGCGCCGCGTCTCGATCGTCCCACCGCTGGGGCCGACCGCATACACCACGCCCTTGAAACCATATTCCACCAGGTTGCCGACGATGTTGCGGCCCAGGTTGTCCGGCTTTTCCGACACGCCGATCACGGCGACGCTGTTGGGGTAGAAGATTTCCCGCATGCTGGTTCTCCTCTCAGAGCGAGCGCAGATAATTCACGCTTTGGACAATGGTGAGTATCAATCCGATGCTGAACACCCCCAGGCAGCCCATGGCATATTCGTCCAGACCAATGCCCGGCAGCAGATACAGCCCCAAGGCGGCGACCACAAAGGCAATCGCCGTCCAAAACATGCGCCGGGCGGAGTACTGGTTGACCAGGTACCACAGTTCAGGGTTGTCAATCGTCTTCTCCGTGCGGAAGCCATACAGCCCGTTGGGGGGGATCTTGCGCCGCATCAACGGTATGGATAGCAGCGCCAGCAGGATGCCTGCGGAGCAATACATCAACAACAATAATTGTTTCTCATCCATATGCCACCTTTTTTAAATAACAGCCACGTAGGGGCGGGTCTGTGCAGGCACGCTGCACCTGCCCACCAGCACCATCTCTGGCTCCATGATTCAGCCAGATCAAACAATGACCCGCCCTCCCCGGGGGCATGGCAACGAATGATCAGAGTATAACATTTTCTATACACCTGATGGTGATTTAGGGGCAGCGCATTTGATATAATCACCCCCATGACTCCTCCCACCCACATCCTCCTATCCGTCCTGGCTCACCCGGACGACGAATCCTTTGGCATGGGCGGCACGCTGGCGCTATATGCACAGCGCGGCGTGCAGGTCTACCTGATCTGCGCCACGCGTGGCGAAGCCGGCGAGGTCGACCCGCAGTACCTGCAGGGCTTTAACACGATCGCCGAGCGGCGCGAGTCCGAGCTGCGTTGCGCCGCTGGCATCCTGGGTCTGGCAGGCGTCCACTTCCTGGATTATCGCGATTCGGGCATGTCCGGCTCGCCCGACAACCAGCATCCTAACGCGCTGGCTGCCCAGCCGGTCGAGGCTGTGGCGGAGAAAATCGCCCGCCTGATCCGCCAGATCAAACCGCAGGTGGTGGTTACCTTCGACCCCATCGGCGGCTACAAGCACCCCGATCACATAGCCATCCACAACGCGGCCGTGCTGGCATTCCGCCTGGCAAGCGACCCGTCCTTCCCCTGCGAGCTGCCACCCTACCAGCCGCAGAAGCTGTACTTCCACACCATCTCCAAGACCTTCCTGCGCATCTCCGTGCTGGTGCTGCGCCTGCTGGGCAAGGACCCGCGCCATTTCGGCCGCAACGGTGACATTGATCTTCAGACCATCGTCTCCGAAGGTAATTTCCCCACCCACGCGCGCATCGAATGCCAGTCCGTGGCAGAAGCCAAGAACGCAGCTGCCGCCTGCCACGCCAGCCAGCTGGGGGGCGCCCTGCCCCGCCGCGGGCTGATCGCGCACCTCAGCCGGCGCGCCTCCTACACGGAGTCGTTCATGCGCGCTGTCCCGCCGGCAGAGGGACGGCTAAGGGAAGTTGACCTATTTGAGGGGGTAGATTAATCCGTCTACCACGAAGGAATATTATCAGGGGGGGAAAAAGCGTAGAGAAAGGATAGGCCAACCGCTTACTCTACCAATCGATCAAGCTCATCAGCTGCACGCACTTGCCGATCAAGCGACTGCCGATTACCTCGGTCAGCCTTTGCAGAAAGTAGTAGCCAAAACTGGGATTTTCGTCGAACAATTTATTCAGCCGGTTGCCATCGAAGGCGATCACTTTCGATTTCTGCCTGGCATATGCGCCCATCTTGTAGACATGCGGCTTGACCATCGAAGACCAACCTACCACACGATCCTTGCCGAGCGGCTCTAATTCCTCGAGCGTTTGAGCGCCTTTTTGCCCCACGTTCATGGTCAAGACGATGGTTCCATCCACGACCAGGAAGAGGTATTTGGCTGGATCACCCTGGGAGAACAGCTGCCACCCGCTTCAATCATTCGCTCTTCGGCCAAATTGGCGATCCGGGCCAACATGGCATCGTCCTGGTGATCGAAAATAGAGTATTGCTTAAGGGTCTCGACAGAAATCATGTTCGCTCCTTTTCAGGTTACAGATTTTGCTCCACCAATGCTAAAAATTCTTCCGCCTCACTCACCGTCATCAGCCGTTTCCGCCGCGCGACAGGCCATGGATGCGGACTCAAATAACGGCTGGCATGTTTCCTGAAGAGCACCAGGCCGCGCTCGCCGTAGAAATCCAGCGAGCGGCTAAGGTGCCGGCGCATCACCCGCAGCACTTCCTCTTGGGGTACATCAGTCCGCTCCACCCGTTGGAAGATCCACGGGTTGCCCACTGCCGCCCGCCCGATCATCACCGCCTGGCATCCGGTGGCGGCTTTCAGCCGGTCGATGTCAGCTGCCCGGCGCACATCGCCATTGCCCACCACCGGGATGGAGACTGCCTGGCAGATCTCAGCAATCGCCCCCCAGTCTGCCTGCCCGCGGTAGCCCTGCTTCTTCGTGCGGGCATGCACCGCCAGCAGCGCTCCGCCGTTGTCTTCGACGATCTTCGCCACTTCCAGGTAGTTGCGGCTGGCCTCGTCCCAGCCCAGGCGCATCTTGGCGGTCACCGGCACCGGCAATCGGGCGGTCAGTTTGCGCATGATCTCTGCAATGCGCTCGGGGGTGCGCAGCAGCCCCGCCCCCGCCCCGCGCCCGGAGACACTGCGATCCGAGCAGCCCAGGTTGATGTCGATGAAGTCCGGCTGGCGCTCCATCAGGATCAGCGCCGCTTCGAGCAGGCGGTCCGGGTCATTATCAAAAAGCTGGAACCCTACCGGGCGCTCTTCCGGCATGAATGCCACCCGCTGCGCCACCCGCTGCCTCACCAGGCGATTGCGTTGGACCACATCGATAGCATTGACGAACTCGGTGTAGCTGGCAGCCGAGCCCAGCTCCCTGCACAGCGAGCGGAAGGGTAGATCGGAAAAGCCGTCCATGGGGGCGAGGATGGTGTCGCCGAGGATGGGTATTGTGTTGATGGAGAACAAAGAATCTTCCACAGATTACACAGATTTACACAAATTACTTCTCTGCCATAAGCGCGGTATCCAGAGCCTGGCGCAAGGAGCGCACCTCGATCACCTCAATGCCCTTGGGCCAAGGTTCGCCTTTGCGCAGCAATTTTGGCACAATGGCATGCTGAAAACCCAGCTTGGCTGCCTCGCGCAGCCGCGCCGGCATCTGCCCCACCATGCGCAATTCGCCAGAGAGACCCACCTCGCCGATCACCACGGTGTCGGCACGCACCGGTGCGTCGCGGTAGGAAGATGCCAACGCCACCGCCATCGCCAGGTCTGCCGCCGGCTCCTCCACCTGGATGCCGCCAACGACATTCAAAAAGATATCCTGCTCGCCCAGGCGCAGTCCCACCCGCCGGGTGAGCACCGCCACGGTCAGCAGCAGGCGGTTCATGTCCACACCGTTGGGGGTGCGGCGCGGGTTGCCAAAGGAGGTCGGACTGGTCAGCCCCTGCACCTCCACCAGCAGCGGGCGCGTCCCTTCCATGGTCACGGCGATTGCCGAACCGGGTGCATTTACCATGCGCTCCGCCAGGAAAGCTTCCGATGGGTTGGTGACCTCGATCATGCCCTGCTCACGCATCTCGAACACCCCCACCTCCGCGGTCGCCCCAAAGCGGTTCTTCACCGAGCGCAGCAGGCGGTAGGACTGGAAGCGGTCGCCTTCCAGGTACAGCACGGTATCCACGATGTGCTCCAGCACGCGCGGTCCGGCGATGGCTCCTTCCTTGGTGACATGCCCGATCAGAAAAACCGCCATGCCGCTGGATTTCGCCAGCTCGCGCAGCCGGGAGGCGCACTCGCGCACCTGCGTCACCGACCCGGCAGATGATTCCAGCTCGGGCAGGTAGGTGGTCTGGATCGAGTCCAGCACCAACAGCGCCGGATTGAACGTAGAAATGTGCTCCAGGATCACGCTCAGGCTGGTCTCGGTGACCAGCAGCAAGCCTTCGGGCATCTCTCCCGCAACATTGCCAGTCCCAGGATGGCGCAGCAAGCGCAGGGCGCGCATTTTAATCTGCCGCTCCGATTCCTCCCCCGAGACATACAGCACCGTGACCACATGCGCCAACTCCATCGCCACCTGCAGCATCAGCGTGGACTTACCGATGCCGGGGTCGCCGCCCACCAGCACGATCGAACCCGGGACGATGCCCCCGCCCAGCACGCGGGCGAACTCGCTGATACCCAGCGGCAGGCGTTCTTCTACATCCCCGCTGATCTCCGCCAGGCGCCTGGGGGTGGAGATTCCGCTCAGACCGCGCACCCCGCTATGCTTGGTGGCTGTGGGTGGCGCAATCAGCTCTTCGACCATGCTGTTCCAGGCGTTGCACTGCGGGCAGCGCCCCATCTGGCGAGCATAGGTGCGCCCGCACTGCTGGCATACGTATTGGGTTTTTAGCTTTGTCATAGGGCAATTATAGGCGAAAAAAGAAGAATGCGGGTGTTTTGCACCCGCATTCAATGTTGTTCTAAGGTTTTCGCTTTATACGCTTTCTGGCGCAGGCAGCTCAAGCACCACCTCGCGGCGCAGCACCACTTCATCGTCACTGACATCCACCACGATTGCCTCACCATCCGCAAACTGTCCCGAGAGCAGAGCGTCGGAGAGCACATCCTCGACCTTCTGCTGGATGATGCGCTTGAGTGGGCGGGCGCCCATGTCTGGATCGTAGCCCAGGTCCGCCAATAAGCACAGCGCTGCCGGGCTGGCGGTCAAAGTGATGGCATGGTCTTTCAACCGTTCTGCTACCTTATCCAGCTCAAGCCGGACGATCTGTTGGATGTCCTCCCGCCCCAGTGAACGGAAGACGATGACCGAATCCAGGCGGTTGATGAACTCGGGCCGGAAGACCCGCTTCAATGATTCCATCAGCTTCTTGCGCATTTCTTCGTAAGCCAGCCGTTCCTCGGTCTCTTCATCTCGCTTGAGGGTGAAACCCAGTCCGGTCTGACGCTTGATCATCTCGGCGCCGATATTGGAGGTCATGACGATGATGGCATTACGGAAATCCACCTTTCGCCCCCGGGCATCCGAAAGGTGCCCCTCCTCCATGATCTGCAGCAGCATGTTGTGGGCTTCAGGGTGGGCTTTCTCCACCTCGTCGAACACCACGATCGAGTACGGGCGGCGGCGCAGTGCTTCGGTGAGCTGCCCTGCCTCTTCGAACCCAATGTATCCGGGCGGCGCGCCCACCAGCCGGCTGACGCTATGGCGTTCCATGAATTCGGACATATCCAGCTGCACCAGGGCTTCCTCGCTGCCAAACAAGAAGCGTGCCAATGCCTTGGTCAGCTCCGTCTTGCCGACCCCGGTGGGGCCCAGGAACATGAACGAGCCGATCGGCCGGCGCGGGTCTTTCAACCCGGCGCGCGCCCGGCGCACTGCCTTTGAGATCGCCTGGATGGCCTCTTCCTGCCCAACGATATGCTGGTGCAGATCTTCCTCCATCTTCAACAGGCGCTGCGATTCCTCCTGGGCGATCTGCATCACCGGCACGCCGGTCCACATCGATACCAGCTCGGCGATATCCTCAGCCGACACAACCGGGCTAGTGCTGCGATCAAAGCTTGTGCGCAGCCGTTCGAGCTGGCTTTCTAGCTCCTGGATGCGCCCCTGTAGCTCCTGGGCATCATCATTACGGTTCTCTTCCACTGCCGCGGTATGACCCTGCCGCGCTTCGCGCAACTGGGTTATCAGTTCTTTGGATATCTTTGCAGCCGGGCTTTTATACATGCGCACCCGGGAGGAAGACTCGTCAATCAGGTCAATTGCCTTATCGGGCAGGAAGCGCTCAGTCACATAGCGAGCTGAAAGATGGGCGGCTGCATTCAACGCTTCGTCCGAGATGACCAGGCGGTGATGTTCCTCATACGCCCCGCGCACCCCGCGCAGGATATCAATTGTTTCGGCAATGGTCGGCTCGTCCACCATGATCGGCTGGAATCGGCGTTCCAACGCCGCATCGCTTTCAATGTGCTTGCGGTACTCGTCCAGCGTGGTTGCCCCGATCACCTGCAACTCGCCGCGCGAGAGTGCCGGCTTGAGGATATTGGCCGCATCTACCGATGAGCCAGCCGAACCCGCACCAACCAACATGTGCACTTCGTCGATGAACAGGATGGAACCGGAGGCCTTAAGCTCGTCGATCACCCGCTTCAGCCGCTCCTCGAACTGACCGCGGTACATGGTACCTGCCACCAGCGAACCCACATCCAACTGCAGCACGCGCTTGTTCAGCAGGGGACCGGGTACATCGCCTTCGGTGATGCGCTGAGCCAGTCCTTCCACAATGGCGGTTTTACCTACCCCCGGTTCACCGATCAGAGCCGGGTTGTTCTTGGTACGCCGGGCCAGGATCTGGATCACCCGTTCGATCTCCATCTGCCGCCCGATCACAGGATCCAGCTTGTGTTCCTCAGCCAGGGTGGTCAGGTCCGTTGCCAGCTGATCCACCAGGGGAGTCTTATTCTTGGCGGTCTCTTTCTGTCCTTCCGGCGCGCCTGCGGTAGAGCGGCGCGGCTGCGGTGGGGTTACCGGGTTATTCTCCTGCAGCACACGACGGGTCTGCCGGCGGATCTGTTCTGGAGTTACACCCAGCTTGCGCAGCACATCCAGCGCTACCCCTTCGCCCAATGCCACCAGCCCCAGCAAGATGTGCTCGGTACCAATGTAATGGTGACCCATCTTCGAAGCCTCTTCAACCGCCAGCTCCAGTGCTTTTTGGGTGCCCGGAGAAAGCTCCAGCCTGGTGGAACGCTCTTGCCCGGCGCCGGTGAGGCGGATGATCACCTCTTCCACGCGCTCGGCTTCCAGCCCCAACTCGCGCAGCACCCGCCCTGCCACGCCGCCGTCCTCTTTCATCAGGCCGAGCAGCAGGTGTTCTGTGCCAATGGTGCCCTGGCGCATCCGTTCCGCTTCCTCGTGAGCCAGGCTTAGCACCCGCTTGGCCCGTTGTGTAAATCGCTCCATTCCAGACATTCTCATTCCTCCACATGCAGGACAACAACTATTTGCATTTTACCACCCACTGAATTTAGATAGGGTGGTTTGCTGATTTAGAGTTATTTTGTCCGATTATGATTTTACCAGAATTTACCCTTAGCGATTGTAAATATTGTGTTAGAGCATTGTAAGCTGTCTCAAGATCCACATAAAACAAATCGGGCGAACGCTGAGCGCCGCCCGATGATCTGTTTTCTGACCTTGTGATTACTCTGCCGGATCTTCTGTAGGAGCTTCAGCAGGAACTTCAACAGGGGCTTCAGCAGGAACTTCAACAGGGATTTCAGCAGGGGCTTCAGCTCGAGCTTCCGCTTGTTCGGGCGGTTTGCTTTGATTATCACCCAGCATCGTTTTGTAATCTTGCTCTGCATATGCCATCGAATCAACCCTGCGCAAACTCAGGCCGATGCGGCGGCGTTCTGCATCCACTTTAATTACCCGCAAGGTGACAACATCGTTCTCTTTGACCACCTCTTTCGGGTGGTTGATGCGCGCCTCGCTCAATTCAGAGATATGGATCAAACCTTCCAAATCATCATCCAGCCGGGCGAATGCACCAAACTTGGTCAGGTGGGTGATCGTACCTTCAACCAACTGACCTTCCTTCAGATTCGACACCTTAAGCGACCATGGATCTTTCTGCAGCTGGCGAATCGACAACCCAATGCGTTTACGGTCCTGGTCCACGGCAATCACTTTGACCTTGACTTCCTGACCGACCTTCAGCACCTCATTGGGATGCTCAATCCGTTCCCAACTGATTTCAGACAGGTGCACCAGTCCGTCCGCGCCATCAATATTGACAAAGGCGCCAAAATCTGCCAGGCTGGTCACCCGACCGGCGCGGATATCGCCTTCTTGCAGTTCATCCAGCAGACGGTCTTTGATCGTCTCACGTGTCTCCTGCAGTGCCAGCCGTTCGGAAAGAATCAGGCGATGGCGGGAGCGATCCACCTCAATCACCTGCACCCGAATCGGCTCGCCCACCATTTTGCTCCAGCGAGCATCCAGCGATTCATTGCCCTCAGAGCGGCGCATCACGCTTACCTGGGATGCGGGGACAAAACCGCGTAATGTGCCAATGGGGACGATCAGGCCACCTTTGTTGTAGCCAATGACCTTCCCATCATAGACACGATTTTCTTTCTGCAGTTCATCCACCTCGGCCCAGTCCTGCTCCTCACGCGCTCGCATGTACGAGAGCACCAGATTCCCATTTTGGTCCTCTGGGTTGATCACATAGACTGGGATTTCCATGCCGACCTTTAGGCTGGCCAGGGTATCGTCCGGGATCTGTTCTTTCTCTTTTCCCGGGATGACCCCTTCAGATTTGGTTCCCACACTGACCAGGATTTCATTATCGCCGATACTGGCAATCACGCCAGTTCGGATCTCGCCTTGCTTGGGAAAGTCTAGCGTCAGGCCTTCTTGTTCTAAAAGCGATTCCATCGACGCCGCATTAGGGGAAGGGCGTTCTTCTGGATGATTTTCGACAATCTGGTTTTCTTCGGGTACTTCCTCCTGCCCATTCAGGGCATTATTCTGATCCATGTTGGCTATCCACTCCGGTTATTGATTAAATTCAGGGCTGTATTATATCATGGGTTGATACCGTAGAGACGCAAGATATTGCGTCTCTACGGCGCAATTATCCGCATCGGCCATTTCCCCGTATTCCGGTGTAAATAATCCTCCCTTTGATGGGCAAACCCTTTATCTATTTCCGAGAGAGGGCAGGCATACCCATCCAGCAACACGGGCGGGTCAATGGTACGCAGCTTGGTGCTGACCAAAAAGGTCGGTGACTCCGCGTCCCAAAAGAACTGCGTCTCCGGGGATACCCTATGCAGCGCGGCTTGAAGCTCGCGATCCGGGCTGGCATGCAGCCTGGCCCAGGCCTCCTGATCCGTGGTCCACAGGTCTGCCTCGCTCAGCACACCGATCTCCAGCCCCCGGCGGATGGCAATTGCCGCCAGCTCGTAAAGCCCCACCTCACGAAAGTTGGCCCAACTGGCCTGGTCAGCAGCGATAAATGTCGTCCCCATCCAACGCGCAGCCTGGAGATCATCCACCACGATGCGCCCTTGATGGACCACCAGGTGCGCCAACACCTGGTTCACCTCTACCGCGGAAGCTAGGTCCAGGTCCAGGCTGTCGCGCAGGAAATAATCCAGCCGGTCAGCGCATAATGCCGGGGCGGGCTGCTCCAGCAGAGGGAAACGCTCTTCGTGCAGAAAGTCACGCCAATCATAGCCATGTCTTCTCAGCGCCTGCGGGATATCGCTGCTTGCCACGAACGCCTCTTTATGTTCTTCATGGTACCCCTGGCTGTCGTGGCTGTGGAAAACGTAATCGATCACATGGCTGAAAGCCGTGTGGCTGACATCGTGCAGCAGGGCAGCGATCTGCTCCTCCAACCCTCCGCCCAGCCGCTGTACCAATGCCATCACCCCCAACGAGTGCTCCAAACGGCTGGTAGGCCGGGTGATGCCGATCAGCGCAGTTACCCCATGCTGCAGCACCCCGCCCAGCCGCTGCACGGCACGCGTGCCCAGCATCTCAAACATCACCGGTTGGGTGATTTCAACCGCTCCATATAGACGATCTTTGAGAATCAGTTTTGGCATGGGCATAAGTATACAAGGCTTTTGCTACCCCGCAAAGACAATACCTCACCAGTGTACAGATTTTTACTTTTCTGCTAATAACATTAGTTGCAGATGAATATATCAGATATAATATATCTCGTCGTGGGGCGATTTTATTATCTCATTTGTGGAGGATAACTTGCACGTTAAAAGGAGAATATTATGAAATCAAGGCTATTTTTGTTATTAATCTGTACGCTGCTCTTTCTTTCGATCATGGCCTGCGCCACGGTCACCGTACCATCCACTCCAACCAATACGCCGCCGCCCCCGGCTGTGGTCCAGCCATCTGCCACCGCAACTCTCCCGCCACCTCCCACCGCAACATCTGTACCAACCGCCGTACCTCTGCTCAGGCAGTGGGCAGGGGGTGCAAGTGCCAGCAGTGAATACAACAATCCGGGATGGGCTGCGATCCAGGTGATTGGCGCGCCAGATACCGATGGCTGTGGTGACAATACCACCGCCTGGGCTTCAGAAACCTCATACGGCGTCGATTGGCTGTTGCTCACCTATGCCGCACCGGTAATCCCCACGGAGATCAACATCTATCAGAGCTATACCCCTGATTATGTGACCAAAGTGGAAGTCATGGATATCCGAGGCAACTACCGGGAGGTATACAGTGCCTCCGGCGCCGCAGTTTCCGAATGCCCGTATGTGCTCAGCATCCCGGTGATAGGCGTTACTGAGTATGTGTACGGCGTGCGCGTCACCATCGACCAGACCAATGCCGCCTACTGGAACGAAATTGACGCAGTTGAGCTGGTGGGCATGCCGGACAGCACCGGGCAGGTCACCATTCCGCCCACACCCACATCCGTGCCATTTGTCGCCGGAGAGTGTGAGGGCGAGGCTATCCCAATCCTGATGAATACCGACACCGAACAGAGCGTCCAGGCTGGTAGTTACCCGGATGCCTGTGAATTCTACTGCCTGTGGGTTCCAGAGAACGGCAGCCAGCTCAACATCAGCATCAGCAACTTCAATGTCGACCTGGATCTGTATGTAGACACCAACATCTCGGTGCTGGCATTTGAGGATCACGGTACTTGGGAGTCCAATGCCTACGGGGATGGTGACGAAAGCGTGTCGATCTTCAACCCGGGAGGCCGCTATTACATCCAGGTCTGCTCCTACGAAGGCCTGGCAAGCACTTTCCTCCTGAATAATCTGTTCGTGCCATAATCCAACCAAGGAGATATCTTCATGAAATCAAAGCGTTATTTGCTCTTTATTATTGTGCTGTTCATTTTACCGGCTCTGGCTTGCGGGCTTCCAACCACAAACACAACGTCCGACACGAACACCACCTCCGAAGAGACGTTTACCGGCGGTGAATGCGACAGCGGATCCATCCGTATCGACATGAATACATCCACCCAGCAGAGCGTCGATGCGGGTGATTACCCGGCCTCCTGCCGCTATTACTGCCTGTGGGTGCCCGAAGATGGCAGCAAACTCGACATTGGCATCTCCAACTTCGATATCGATCTGGATATGTATGTGGATACTGACCTGTCAGTGCTGACATTTGAGGATCATGGTGAATGGGAGTCAAACGCTTACGGCGATGGGGACGAGAGCGTTTCGATCAACAACCCCGATGGGCGCTACTATATCCAGGTATGTTCCTACGAGGGACTGGCAAGCAGCTTCACTTTTTGGAGCACTTTCACGCCGTAATCGAACCCCTGCCAGGCTGATGGGATAAAAAATCGTAGGGGCGGGTCTGAGACCCGCTCCTACGATTAATCCGCATCCAACGATTCACACACGCCCAACGATTAATCCACATCCAACGATTCACCCACATCCAACGCCTGGGAAAAGAACTCCACCAGTTTCTGCTCATACTCCTCGGGACGTGCCAGCACGCCGGCGACATGGCGCGCCTCAGGAATCTCATACAGGGTCTTGGGATCCTTCGCCCGGGCAAACAAGTGGCGGACAAATAGCTTCTCCCCCGCCTCACCGCTGGTGATCAACAACAGCGGTCTGGGGGCAATCTTATCCATTGATTCAATCACCCCAATTGGGGTTGGCGTTCCTACCAGCAGGCGGTGGTAACCATACAGCAGCCACAAATATGGCATGAAGAGAATTTTCTTAAGCGTCACCCGCGGCGAGAGTTGATGGTCTGCCAGCACCGCCGGGCTGGGACCTTCGGCTGCCACCGCCCGGATCAGCTCGCAGCCGGGTGCCGTGCGCAGCGCCACCTGCCCCCCGAGAGAGAAACCCAACACCCCGATGCGGGTAGGGTCTACCTCAGGGCGCTGCTTCAGGGTATCCAATGCTCCCAGTAGATCATCCGTCTCCAGCCAGCCCCAGGTGGACAGGTCGCCGGCACTGCGCCCGTGGGCACGGAAATCAAACATCAGCGCGCCGAAACCGTGCTTGACCAGCAAGCGCGCAATCGGCCCCACCATCAACCGGTTACCGCCAAACCCATGGCACAGCACAATCGTCGCCTTGTTTTGCGGGGGGACATACCAGCCGGACAGCGTAAGCCCGTCCCGGCTGGGGAAATCAACATCCACATACTGGAAGCCCAGCCGCTCAGGGTCATTTTCATAGACCGGAAAGCGCCTCGGGCTCGTCCCGCGCACCGCGCGGGAGAAGGCTAAGAACAGGTAGAGCAGCAGAATGCCCCATAACACTTTCCCGATCGTCACCCCAGCCAGCAGATACAAATAGTCCAGGATCAAGAGCATCACCGGTACAGTGATGCCCATGAACCAGAGCAACCAATAGCGGACGCCTTTATATTTCATAAATACTCATCGAAAAACTGCGGAGAGAAAAATTTACCGCAGAGTACGCAAAGAACGCAGAGAAAACTGTTTTACCACATCTCTGCATTCTCTGCAGTGAATATTTTTTCTCTGTGTACTCTGTGCGCTCTGTGGTAAAGTTCTCTTCTCCGCGTTCTCTGCGATCTCCGCGGTGAACAACTTTTACTGGTACTTATAAAACCCGCGGCCGCTCTTACGACCCAAATACCCTGCATCCACCATCTTACGCAGCAGTGGGCAAGGGCGGTACTTATCATCGCCCAGGTCGCGCTGCAGCACCTCCATGACGAACAGGACTACATCCAGTCCGATCAGATCAGCCAACGCCAGCGGCCCCATGGGGTGATTCATGCCCAGCTTCATTACGCTGTCGATTGCCTCGGGCGTTCCAACGCCCTCGAACAGCGTATAAACCGCCTCGTTGATCATCGGGCACAGGATGCGGTTGGAGATAAAGCCCGGCGAATCGTTCGCCTCCACCGGCTCCTTGCCCATGCTGCGGCAGACCGTCGTCACCGCATCCATTGTCTCTGCTGAGGTAGCCAGCCCGCGGATTACCTCCACCAGCTTCATCAGCGGCACCGGGTTCATGAAGTGCATCCCGATCACCTTCTCCGGGCGTTTGGTCGCCGCGGCGATCTTGGTGATGCTGATCGACGAGGTGTTGGAAGCCAGGATCGCCTCCGGGCGGGCAGCGGCGTCGATATCAGCGAAGATCTTCAGCTTCAATACCGGGTTTTCCGTAGCAGCCTCGATCACCAGGTCGGCCTCACCAATCCCCTCCAAACTCCCCGCATACGTAATGTTCAGCGCCGCGTCTCGCTGCGCTTCGCTCAGCACGCCCTTGCCGAACAATTTTTCCACCGACTTGCCGATGCCGGCGCGTGCCCTGTCAAGCTGCTCAGGCACTACATCCATCACCGTCACCTGGTAGCCTGAAGTCGCCGCCACCTGGGCGATCCCATTGCCCATGGTCCCGGCGCCTATGATGAATATTTTGCGAATCTCCATGGCTATCTCCTGTATTTGCTGCTTTACTCTACTTCAATTGCCATGCCAACCGCCTCAGACCCACCCAGACAGAGCGAGGCCAGGCCGCGCTTCAATCCCCGCGCCTTCAAAGCGAAGATCAGGGTGGCCAGCACACGCGCACCACTCGCGCCGATGGGGTGGCCAAGAGCGATTGCCCCGCCGTTCACGTTGACCTTATTCCAATCCCAGCCCTGATCAGCCAGCTCCTTGCCATTCGCCAGGACCTGGGCAGCAAAGGCTTCGTTAAGCTCGATCAGATCCACATCCGCCAGCGTCCAGCCCGCTTTTGCCAGCACAAGCGGGATAGCTTTCGCCGGTGCGGCAAATAGATATTTCGCACCCACAGCCGCATGGCCATAGGCAACAATGCGCGCCAGCGGTTTGACGCCCAGCGCCTCGGCTTTGGCCCGGCTGGCGACCACCAGCGCTGCGGCACCATCATTCAATCCCGGGGCATTGCCCGCAGTTACTTTGCCTTCCTTCTGGAAAGCCGGGCGTAATTTTGCCAACCCTTCCATGGTTGTCTCGCGGCGGGGCGTCTCGTCCGTCTCAATAAGGGTCACCTGCCCTTTGCGCCCCTTGACCTCCACCGGGACGATCTCATTTTTGAACCACCCCGCATCGATCGCCGCCACAGCTTTCATCTGGCTGCGGAAGGCAAAATCATCCATTGCCTCGCGGCTGATATCGTACTCGCTGGCAATGAACTCGGCGGCGTCGCCCATGCCCCAGTTGGCCAATGCGCACCAAAGACCATCATTCAGCAAGGCATCGGTCAGTTGAGCATGTCCAAAGCGCAGGCTGCCGGTGCGACCATCCACCAGGAACGGCGTCCGGCTCATGCTTTCCATCCCACCGGCGACAAACAGATCGCCATCCCCAGCCTTGATCGCCTGGGCAGACAGCATGGCAGCTTTGAGTGCCGAGCCGCATACCTTGTTGATCGAGAATGCCCCCACCGAATATGGCAGCCCGGCTTTGATCACCGCCTGGCGGGCCGGATTTTGCCCCAGCCCAGCCGAGACCACATTGCCCATGATCACTTCCTGGATTTCCTCTGGCTGTGTAATCCCAGCCCGCTCCACTGCTGCCTTAATCACCACTGCCCCCAGATCCATCGCCGTCAAGCTGGCATAGCCACCCTGGAAAGCTCCGGATGGCGTGCGGACCGCGCTTAAGAATTACCGCCTCTGCAAACGTATTGGACATTGTGCTCCTCCTTTGAGCAGTTTTTTGGATTTCCTTGATGGGATCGCTATCCGTCCGGATCGGCGCACCACACGCGGCAGACCCGGCGGTATGTTTCATCTAATAATTCCGGTAGCACTCTCGTTTCCCCCAGGGAGGACATGAAATTGGTATCCCCGATCCAGCGCGGTACCACATGCATATGAATATGTTCAGCGATGCCCGCTCCACCGGCATCCCCGATGTTCATCCCCAGGTTAAATCCCTGCGGATGGTATACCAGGCGCAGCACCTGCATTGCTGTTACCGCCAGCTCCATCAATTCGGCCCGTGTGTCAACGTCCAACTCTTCCAGCGTGGCGACATGCGCATAAGGCACGGTCATCAGGTGCCCGCTGGTATAGGGAAAGCGGTTCAAGATCACAAAAGCTCGCCGGCCGCGGTGCAGGATCAAATTATCTGGCCCGTCAGGACGGGTCAGCTCGGTGCAGAAGGCGCAGCCATCATTTCTATCTGATTGCATATAAGACATTCGCCAGGGGGACCAGAGATGATTCATGCTGCCCCTATTTTAGCAAAAAATCGATATTTGTGTGTAGCGGTTGACAGCCTGTATCAATCCGGGTATCCTCAACCACGATGGCGCAACTATCGCTCTTCTCACCCCTGCCCCCATCCGCCTGGTCGGTCACCGATCTAACCCGCTACCTGCGCGATGTGCTGGAAAGCGATGAGCTTCTGCAGGATGTCTGGGTGCAGGGTGAAATCTCCAACTTCTCCCGCCCGGCCTCCGGGCATCTTTATTTCACGCTCAAAGATAAGGGCGCCTCCCTGCGCTGTGTGATGTGGCGCAACAATGCCGCCCGGCTGGCAGCCATGCCGCGGGATGGCGATGCAGTGGAAGTGCACGGCGCCATCAGCATCTATGAAGTCGGCGGGCAGTATCAGCTGTATGCTGATCTGATCCGCCCGGCTGGTGAGGGGGCACTCTACCAGGAGTTCCTGCGCCTGAAAGCCCGTCTGGAAGCTGAAGGTTTGTTCGATGCAGAGCGCAAGCGCCCCATTCCGGAATGGCCGCACCGCCTGGGCATCGTCACTTCACCCACCGGGGCCGCTCTGCGGGATATGCTCAATACGCTGCAGCGCCGCTATCCCCTGCTGGAAGTATACCTTGCGCCCACGCCCGTCCAGGGCGATGAGGCCCCACCCGGCATTGTTGCCGCACTGCAAGCACTCAACCAAACCATCCAACCAGATATCATCCTGCTGGCGCGCGGTGGCGGCTCCATCGAAGACCTGTGGGCATTCAACGACGAGCGCGTGGCGCGCGCCATCGCCGCCTCCGCTGCCCCAGTGATCTGCGGCGTGGGTCACGAGACCGACTTCACCATCGCCGATTTTGTCGCTGACCTGCGCGCCCCCACCCCTACTGCCGCCGCCGAATTAGCCACCCCTGACCAGGTCGAGCTGCGCCTCATGCTGCAGGAGCTGTCCGAGCGCCTGGAACGCTCGGTAAAAACCAGCCTCAGCACAGAGCGCTGGTCTTTCAGCGCGCTGAAGGGCAGATTAGTCCAGCACTCCCCCCGCTCGCGCTTACAAACCGGACGCCAACGCCTGGATGAGCTCATCCGCCGGACGTACAGCGGACTGGCACATACCCAGCAGTTGAAGCAGACCCACCTTTCCGGGCTGCGGCAGCGCCTGGCTGCCCTCTCCCCGCAGGGCGTGCTGCAGCGCGGCTATGCCATCGTCACCACCGCTTCCGGGCAGATCGTCCACAGCACCCGCCAGGCGCACCCCGGTAACGCCCTGTCGGTGCGGGTTGCCGACGGCGAGTTTCCGGCGCGTGTAGAACCCCTTGATGATAAGGATTGAACCCATGTCCACCCCCCTCTCCGACATCCCACCCGTTGACTCCCTGTCCTATGAACAGGCCCTGGCTGAGCTTGAAACCCTGGTCAGCGCCCTGGAGGCAGAACAGCAGACCTTAACCGAAGCGCTGGCGCTGTATGAGCGCGGCCAGGCGCTGGCACAGCACTGTGCTGCGCTGTTCGACCAGGCCGAGCTGAAAATCCAACAGCTCACCGCTGCCGGTCTATCTGATTTCATCCCCCCGGCCTGAGGCAGATCATGTCCCTGTTGAACAACTATGTATTGGTGGCAATGCTCACCGCCTGGGCGCTGGCACAGATCATCAAGGTGCCGCTTGAATACATACGCCACAAGCAGTGGGACTGGGCTTTGTTCTTTCGCGCCGGTGGCATGCCCAGCTCCCACTCCTCCCTGCTGATTGGCGCCACCCACGCCATTGGCCTCTCTACCGGCTTTAACTCCCCGCTGTTCGCGCTAGCGGTAGCCATTTCCATGGTGGTGGTCTACGATGCTACCGGCATCCGCCGCCAGGCGGGGATGCACGCCGCTTTGATCAACGCCATGATCAAAGACCTGGCTTCCGGTAACCCGCTCAAACAAGAGCAGCTGCGTGAGGTGCTGGGTCACACACCGATGGAAGTCGTGTGGGGTGTGATCCTGGGAATTGGTATCGCCCAGACTGTGTGGATGCTCTGGCCAAAATAAAACGGGCCTGATGGCCCGTTATTCATTCACCTGATTTTGACCGTTCGTAAGCGATCACCCGCTGGAGGGTTTGCTCCAGGCTGTGTTTCGGCGCATATCCGATCAGCTCATGGATCTTGCTCAAGGAAGGCACCCGGCGGCGCATATCCTCAAAACCCGGCGCGTACGCTTCCGCATAGGGCACATAAACGATCTCGGAGCGGCTGCCAGTCAGCGCCAGCACCATCTCAGCCAGCTGGTTCATGGTAACTTCCTGCGTGGAGCCGATGTTGAACACCTGCCCCACCGCGTCTGGGTGCTCCATCAGCTGCACCACCGCCTCAATCACATCGGCAACATCGCCGAAACAGCGCGACTGCTCGCCATCTCCAAAGACTGTGAGCGGCTCCCCTTTGAGTGCCTGGCGCACGAAACGCGGCACCACCATGCCATATTGCCCGGTCTGGCGCGGCCCAACCGTGTTGAAGAAGCGCATCACCACCACCGGCAGCCCAAACTGGCGGTGATAGGCCAATCCCATGAACTCATCGATGGCTTTGGAAGTGGCATACGCCCAGCGGCTGTGCGATGTCGGACCGATCAGGCAGTCATCTTCCTCCTCGAATGGCACCTTTACCCCCTTGCCATACACCTCCGAGGTAGAAGCCAGCAGCACCTTGCGACCATAGCGGTTGGCGGTGGTCAGCACCGCGTCCGTGCCCATGATGTTGGTGTTGATGGTGCGCACCGGGTCTTCCACGATCAGCTTGACCCCCACCGCAGCCGCCAGGTGGATGACCATGTCCGCCTCGCTGGTCAACCGGTCCAGCACCTGCAGGTTGGTGATCGTCTCGCGCACAAACAGAAAATTGGGCAACGGGCGCAGGTGCTCGATGTTCTCCAGCCTGCCCGTAGACAGGTTGTCGATCGCCACCACACGAAAACCCTTGTGCACCAGCAGCTCGCACAGATGGCTGCCGATAAATCCCGCCCCGCCTGTTACCAGGATGTTTTCTTTCACCGTGAGAGTCCTCCGCTTTGGAATAATACCGGGATTGATTCTAACACCCTTTCAAAACCGGGTCGCATACATGCATCTTCCCGATTCGAATATTAGCGAAATAAAAAAAGCGAGTCATTTGACTCGCTCATTCAGAGGCGTCGACGGGATTTGAACCCGTGATCAGGGTTTTGCAGACCCTTGCCTTGCCACTTGGCCACGACGCCGTACAATACAATAATAAGAGCGGGCGATGGGATTCGAACCCACGACCTCCTCCTTGGCAAGGAGATGTTCTACCAACTGAACTACGCCCGCAGTGACTGACCCATTTTCAGATCAGGAGTGCCGAGAGCCAGGATCGAACTGGCGACACCGCAATTTTCAGTCGCGTGCTCTACCAACTGAGCTATCTCGGCATATTCGATTGGTAAGCTTCGAATTGCCCGCTAATTTTACCTAGATGCCTTGCGCTTGTCAAGCAAAGTTTGAAACCCAACCCTGGGCTCTCCGAATGACAGGTAACGATTGAAATCATCACTACGATAACATTTCGGGGAGCATCGCTTTGAAATGAAGTATATCCCAAGCTAATCAGACCTTGACAGTCCGAATTATCCATGCTATATTTCACCCACCCCCCCCAGGGGGGAGGGGTACTGGAGAACATATTATGGCATCTGAAAAAACACTGCGCCGGCTGAAAACCATCCAGGGGCACCTGGGGGGTGTGATCCGTATGGTCGAAGAGGATGCGTACTGCATCGATATCATCCGCCAGATCCAGGCGGTGGAGGCGGCACTGAATAAAGCCAGCTCCGAGATCCTGGAGGACCACCTCAACTCTTGCGTGATCACTGCCATTCGCGGTGACAACGAACAGGAGCGCGAGCGTGTATTGAAGGAGATCAGCGAAGTATTCGAGATGGGCCAAAAAGTGTAACCTGGCGCCAGGAGAGACAAGATGAGTGATGCAAAGAACCTTACCCTACCCATAACCGGAATGACCTGCGCCAACTGCGTGGCAACCGTGGAACGCAACCTGAAGCGCATGGATGGGGTGCAGAGCGCGGTGGTAAACCTGTCCTCGGAGCGCGCCATGGTCGATTTTGATCCGCTCAAGCTGGGATTAAACGACCTGATCGCCCGCGTCGAGCGCGCCGGGTACGGCGTGGCTACCGGCGAGGCTGATCTGATGATCAAGCGGTTGGCAGATGACAACGACGCCCACCGTTTGGAAGTCGCCTTGCGCAAGCTGGAAGGCGTGTTGGAGGCGCAGGTCTCCCTGGCGACCGAAAAAGCGCGCGTCCGCTACATCCCAACCATCATCAGCCAGGCTGAGCTGCGCCGCAGTATTGCCGCGGCCGGTTTTGAAGCCCTGGAATTGGGCGGCGAGGCGGAAGATGCGGAAGCGCGCGCCAGAGAGCAGGAGATCAAAACCCAGCGCCATCTGTTAACGGTGGGCCTGCTTTTCACCATCCCCCTGTTCATCCTTTCGATGAGTAGAGATTTCGGATTGCTGCCTTCATTTGTGTACACCGCCGAGCAGGGCATGAGCGGGATGCGGGAGTCCCAGCCATGGTTCAATTGGCTGCTGCTGGCGCTGGCGGCACCGGTGCAGTTTTACGTAGGGTGGCAGTACTATGTAGGCGCCTATAAAGCGCTACGCAACCGCTCAGCCAACATGGATGTGCTGATCGCCCTGGGTTCCTCGACGGCATTCTTCTACAGCCTGCCGATCACCTTTGACTGGTTAGACGGGCATGTGTACTTTGAAACGGCGGCGGTGATCATCACCCTGATCAAGCTGGGCAAGTTCCTCGAGGCACGCGCCAAAGGCCGCACCAGCGAGGCGATCAAGAAGCTGATGAGCCTGCGGGCGCGCACGGCGCACATTTTGCGCGACGGTGTCGAGAGCGAAGTCCAGGTAGATGAGGTGCTGGTCGGCGATGTGGTATTGGTACGTCCCGGTGAAAAGATCCCGGTTGACGGTGTGGTGATCGAAGGCCGTTCGGCGATTGATGAATCGATGCTGACCGGCGAGTCTCTGCCCGTGGAAAAGCATCCCGGCGACCCGGTGATCGGGGCGACGCTCAACAAGCTCGGGCTGCTTAAGTTTGAAGCCACCCGGGTGGGCAAAGAGACCGCCCTGGCACAGATCATCCGCCTTGTTGAGGATGCCCAGGGCAGCAAAGCGCCCATTCAAAAGCTGGCGGACCAGGTGTCAGCGATTTTCGTGCCGGTCGTGATCGGGATTGCCACCTTGACCTTCCTGGGTTGGTATTTCTTCGGCCCGCCACTGCCGGTCAACGCCGATGTGGATGCCTTCACCCGAGCTTTGATCAACACCGTGGCGGTATTGGTGATCGCCTGCCCCTGCGCCATGGGTCTGGCAACGCCAACGGCGGTGATGGTGGGCACGGGCAAGGGCGCGGAGATGGGCATCCTGTTTCGCACTTCAGAGGCGCTGGAACGTGCCGGCAAGGTGGAGGTCGTTGTGTTGGACAAGACCGGCACGATCACCAAAGGCCAGCCGGCAGTCACCGATATCGTCACCGATGGCACGCTGGAGAAGGATGCGCTGCTCGCCCTGGCAGCCGCGGTGGAAAAGGGCAGCGAGCACCCGTTGGGCGAAGCTATCTGGGCTGAGGCAACGGCGCGCGGCCTGGGGTTGGCTGAGCCGCAGGGTTTTTTAGCCGAGGCCGGGCAGGGTGTTCAAGCTGAAGTGGCCGGGCGCCAGGTGGCAGTCGGCAACCTGCGCATGATGGGTGCGCTCAATTATTCCCTCAACGGACTGCAAGAAACTGTGGACCGGCTGCAGGCTGAAGCCAAGACAGCCATGCTGGTGGCGGTGGATGGACAAGTGCGCGGGGTCATAGCTGTAGCGGATACGCTCAAGGAGAGCTCGCCCCAGGCGATCGCGGCATTGCAGCAAATGGGTCTGAAAGTAGCCATGATCACGGGTGACAACCAAAAAACCGCTGAGGCCATTGGCAGGCAGGTCGGGATTGACCTGATCCTGGCGGAAGTGCCACCAGATGGCAAGGCCAGCGAGGTCAAGAAGCTGCAAGCGGCCGGCGCGGTGGTGGCGATGGTCGGCGACGGGGTGAATGACGCCCCGGCTCTGGCGCAGGCTGATGTCGGGCTGGCGATTGGCACTGGCACCGATGTAGCCATGGCTGCCGCGCCGGTGACCCTGATCAGCGGCGACCTGCACGGCGTCAGCCGGGCAATAGCCCTTTCCCGCAAAACGCTGCGCACGATCAAGCAAAACCTGTTTTGGGCCTTCTTTTACAACGTGATCCTGATCCCCACCGCCATGCTTGGCCTGCTGAACCCGATGCTGGCGGCAGGTGCAATGGCCTTCAGCAGCGTCTTTGTGGTCAGCAACAGCCTGCGCCTGCGCAGAGTAAAGATCACCTGAGGGAAATTTTACCAGTATAAAGGAATACACAAATGAAAACTACGAGATTTTTACTGTTAATTACATTGCTTGTATTCACCCTGACGGCCTGTGCCCCGGGAGGTGAAGAGATGCCCTCAGCAGTCCTGCCTGCCGGAAAAGCCTTCGCAGATGGCAAGGAAATTTACTTCGTGCACACCGAGGCATCCGATGCGGATATCGCTGAGCTGTTGACCAATATGATGGATTCACCGGTGCTATACACCCCAGGATTGGCTGACACGCCTGAATTGGCGCTGGCTGAGGTGTATGTCTTTGATAATGGGTTGGAAGGCAAAGGCCCGTTGGGTTACCAGGCGGATGTATTCAATAATCCACCTGGCGAGGATGGTTACTCCCCACTACGCCGCCTGAACGTGGTGACCTGGGTAGACCCAACCCAGGCTCGCCTGCTGACCTCCGGGACGGAGATCATGGCTGCCGAAGAAGTTGGTGAAGTGAGCATCCAACGACCGGGCGTGGTGATCAACATGCCCTTTGTGGTATGGGAAGGAGGTAAAAGGTAACCCATGGAACAATACATACTGGCATTTATCACCGGTATAACCACCGGAGGATTGAGCTGCCTGGCGGTGCAGGGTGGGCTGCTGGCTACCTCGCTGGCGCGCCAGATCGAGCAGGATATTCTGCACGCCGGGCCGGCTGCCAAAAAGAGCCAGCCGCTTGGACGAATAATGCGCCCCAACATCGCCCTGCCGATTGGCTTGTTCCTGCTGGCGAAACTGGTCGTTTACACTTTGCTTGGCGGATTGCTCGGATTACTTGGCTCATTCCTGACCCTCGCCCCGACCACCCGCGCTGATCCTGATGCTGGCGATCGGGGTGTTCATGGTTGGGAATGGGCTGCGCATGCTGGAGGTGCACCCAATCTTCCGCTACTTCAACCCGGAACCACCCAAGTTCATCACCCGCTACATCCGCAGGACTGCCAAAAGCAGCACCGATGCCGTCACACCGCTGTTCCTCGGTGCGCTGACCGTACTCATCCCGTGCGGAGTAACGCAGGCAATGATGGCGGCTGCGTTGGGAACTGGCAGCGCCGCTGCTGGGGCAGTACTGATGTTCGCTTTCACCCTGGGCACCAGCCCGGTATTCTTCCTGGTGGCTTATATGGCGACCCAGATCGGAGCGCGCCTGGAAAAGGCGTTTATGCGCTTCGTGGCGATCGTCGTGCTGGTGCTCGGTTTATACACCTTTGACAGCGGCCTCAACCTGATGGGGGCACCATCAGTCAGCGGGCTGGCGCGGCAGGTATTCCCAATCGCTGCCAGCACCGAAATCCCGCAGGAATCCGGAACAGCCAGGGAAGGTGTGCTGGTGCTGAATGTGGAAAACAATGGCTATTTCCCGGGCACCCTGCACGCCCCTGCAGGCCAAGATTTGACCCTGGAATTGGTGACCGATAAGACCCGTTCGTGTGCCCGTGATTTCGTCATCCCGGTGCTGCAGGTATACCAATTGCTGCCCGAGACCGGGCGGGTGAGTGTTCCGATTCCCGCTCAGGACAGCGGAACCCAAATCCGATTTACCTGCTCAATGGGCATGTACACCGGGAAGATCATTTTCGATCAATAGTGAGGCGGATATGATCAAAAAAACATTTCCAGTGCTCGATATGCACTGCAGCAACTGTGCCATGCACATCGAGAGCATCGAGGATGAGCTGCCGGGTGTGAAGAGCGTATCTGCCAGCTACCAGAAAGGCCAGGTGGTGGTGGAATACGATGAGCAACAGGTGACACCCGAGGCGATCAGAGCCGCAGTGAAGAAAAAGGGCTACACGATAATTTTACTTGTACGAAATCCATAACATCAGTTATAATGTAAATGCGAACACTTGGGTGCCCCCCTCACCCAGGTGTTCGCACTTTTTTAGGGGGAAACTGGTATAGGATTACTTTGTGAAAAATCTCATTAACTTGACACTACTTTTTAACAACGCTATAATGTAGATACCAACGCTCCGAAAAGGCACTAAAAGCGAAAGCTTGATGTGCAGTGTCGTTCACCCTGAGCCATCCCCCTCATGGCGAGGATGTTACGACCACCGACAACGGCAAACGAAGCGAAAACTTCGGGCGCAAAGCTATGGGTCTAAAACCTTTATTATTATCGGTCATGACTGCCAGGCTGCCGAACAGGTAAAACCAGCGAAAGCTGGCGGCGCAAAGTCTTGGGTCTAAAGTTACAGCAAGAAAATCCGTAACCATGACAGCCAGACTCCCGAAGAGCGTTGAATTTTCTATTTAATCCCCCTGTCGCCTCACCAAATACTTGAAAAGATAACCGGCTGTGCTTCAATCCCCTGCCACAGCATCTTCGGCTGTGGGTCTTCTCAGCGACCACAACCGGGCAAGCACACGTTCTAACACCAGCATCGATCGCCAGAAAGCCACCGCCGCCATACCATGAGCCAGCACTGCAAAGATGGGCGGTGTTTGCAGGGTGTAGTATGTCCAGCATAATCGCGTCGTCCCCCACAGCTCCAGGAAATACCCCAGCCCACTTCCAGCGAGGAAAGTTAGCAGAGCCAGGCGGTGATCCGTTGGCGTCAGGGTCAGGTATGCCACCAGGCACAGCGAGGCGATGGTCAATGATTTATCCAGGGTCGGTGCTACGAAAACCAGCATCAGGGCAAAGAATCCACCGAATACAAGCCAGTAGAGCAGCCTTTCGAGCTGTCGTTTCAGCGGGGGTAGCCCCAGCTGTAAAAGGCGCACCAACCGGTCAATTGACAGGCTGGCGATGGGCCAAGCTGGGATGATCCACAAGGGCGGGCGCTCAAGGGTGTAATAGGACCACAACAGCGTCTGGGTACCCCAGCTTTCGATTGCCAGCCCGCCCGCCAAACCAATCAGGATGATCTTCCAGTCGCTGCGCAGGTCGGCTCCTGCCATGATCAGCAGCGACATAACGAAGAAGATGCCCAGCAGCAGCCAATCCAGGTAACGCCACCAGGCTCCATCCCAATCGATATAGGACAGGTACTCCTCGGCAAGCGGCCACCAAACATACCCCAACAGGAACAGCGTCAGCAGAAAAACGCTCAACAATGTATAGGAGGCGCGTGTCCAGCGCAGCGCGGCTCTCAACCGTTTTATCCGGCACGTCCATCCTGATGGCATGCCTGCATTTTACTATGAATTTCAACTTCACTGAATCGCTGAATCGTTGATTCGTCGGCTCACTCAAGTATAATAGCCTCACCATGATCCCCATTCGCCTCACCCTCTCCGGATTTCTCTCCTATCGCGACCCGGTCGAAATCGACTTCACCTCCTTTGACCTGGCCTGCATCTCCGGCGCCAACGGCGCCGGAAAATCCTCACTGCTGGATGCCATCACCTGGGTGCTCTTCGGGCAGGCGCGTAAGCGCGACGATTCCCTGGTCAACCTGCAGTCTGTGGCGGCGGAGGTCAGCTTCGTATTTGCCTATGAAAGCAACACCTACCGGATACTGCGCGCCCGCCCAAGGGGCAAGACCGGCGCATTGGAATTCCACATTCTGCAGCCATCGGGCGGCTGGAAGCCACTTACCGAGCGCACGCAGGTCGATACCCAGGCGCGCATCCAGGAAACGCTGCGCCTGGATTACGACACATTTATCAACGCCGCCTTTTTCCTGCAAGGTAAAGCCGACCAGTTCACCACGGAGACACCCACCCGGCGCAAACAGATGCTGAGTAGCATCCTGGGACTGGAGCTGTGGGAGGTGTACCGCCAGCGCGCGGCGGACCGCCGGAAGCTGGTGGAAGCGGATATCGACCGCCTGGATGGGCGCACCGTCGAGATCGAAGCCGAGCTGGCTGAAGAAACCGCCCGCCAGGAACGCCTGACCGTCCTGCAAGCCGATCTCAAACGGCTGAGCGCTACCCGCAAGCTGCAGGAACAGGCGCTGGATGGCCTGCGCGCGGTTGCCGCCACGCTGGCAGAACAGCGCAAACTGGTTGAAGCCCTACAGCGCCAGGCTGAGACCGCAAGCCGCCAGCTCAGCGAGCTGGAAACCCGCCGGATCGCCCGCCGGGTCGAGCAGCAGTCCTATGCCGGGCTGCTGGCGCGCGCCGCAGAAATTGAAGCCGCCTTCCTTACCTGGCAGCAGCAAAGAGGTGAACTTGCCCAGATGGACGAGGTCGCCGGGCGCTTCCGTGAGTTCGAAAATCGACGCAACGCCCCGCTGTTGGAGATCGAGAGCGAGCGTGTGCGCTTGCTGCAAGACCAGCAGCTCCTATCCGGGCAGCTAGCCACACTGCAAGCACAGCAGGTAACCCTGCCTGCGCTGGAGGCGGAGATGGGTGCTGTGCGCCAGGTGCTTGCCGACGCCGAGAGCCAGCTTCAGCGGCGTGATGGGCTGCAAACTGAGCTAGGGCTGGCCCGCCAGCGCCAGGCGGAAGCTCGCGCTGAAAATCCCCGCTTGCGCACGGATATGGATGAGCTCAAAGACCGCATTGACCAGCTTTCTGAACCAGCGGAGGGTGCGCAGGAAGAAGCCACCTGCCCGGTATGTGGTCAGCCCCTGTCAACGGCTGACCGCCTGCGTCTGGTTGCCGAGCTTAACCAGCAGGGCAAAGAGTTGGGGGATCGCTATCGCCAGAACCAGGGATTATTGAAGGAATCCGACCAGGTTGTCCACAGCCTGGAGGAGCAGATCGCCGCACTGGCTGCCATCGAGCCGGAACGGCTGAAGGGCACCGAAACCCTGACCCGCTTTTCCGCTCACCTAGAGAGCATCCAGGCCGCCCTTGCGGACTGGGAATCGCTCGGTGCACCCCGCCTGGCTGAAGTCCAGGCACACCTGGCTGCGGAGGATTTTGCCCAGGAAGCGCGTGCCCGCCTGGAAGAGATCGATGCCGAGCTGAAAGCATTGGGCTATGATGCCGCCGCCCACGACGTGCTGCGCCGCCAGGTGGCTGTGGGTCAGGCTGCCGAGGCCGATTCACGCCGCCTGGAAGTAGCCCGTGCCACCCTGGCACCCCTGGAGCGCGAGCTGGCTGAGCTGGTGACTCAGATCACAACCCTGACCGGGCAATATGAACAACAGCAGCAAGAATACTGGACTGCCGCCTCAGCCTGGCAATCTGCCCAGGCCAGTGCGCCCGATCTGGACGCGGCGGAGAGAGAGCTGCTGACCTTGCAGGAAGGAGAAAACCGGCTGCGTTTGGAGGTGGGCGCTGCCCAACAAAAGGTGCTGGTGCTCGCTGACCTGCGCGAACGCCGCCAGGAGCTGAAGACCCAACGCGGGGTTCTTGCCCAGCAGGTAGCCCGCTTTCGCCAGCTTGATCGCGCCCTGGGCAAGGACGGCGTGCCCGCCCTGCTCATTGAGCAAGCCCTGCCCCAGATCGAAGCCAAAGCCAACGATCTCCTGGATCGCTTGTCCGGCGGGGTCATGTCTGTGCGCTTCCAGACCCAATCTGCCTATAAAGATAAGAAGCGAGATGAATTGAGGGAGACCCTGGATATTCTTATCTCCGACAGCGCTGGCACGCGCGACTACGAGCTGTATTCCGGGGGGGAGGCCTTCCGGGTCAATTTTGCTATCCGCCTGGCATTGGCAGAGGTATTGGCTCAGCGCTCCGGCGCTCGCCTGCAGACCCTGGTCATCGACGAGGGCTTCGGCAGCCAGGATGCCCTGGGGCGGCAGCGCCTGGTCGAAGCAATCAACGCCGTGCGCCCCGACTTTGCCAAGATCCTGGTGATCACCCACATCGATGAGTTAAAGGACAGCTTCCCCAACCGCATCGAAGTCGAAAAAACCGAACGCGGCTCCAGCGTGCGGGTGATCTGAGGTTTCGGTGGAAATGAACACCTGCTCGCTCCCGGTAGTCTCAAGAGCGTTTTTTTCGTAAATAATCGGATGTAACCCAAGTCACATATATATTCCACCAGTTGTAGTAATATTAACCCAATATGAGAAGAAATGCACGATTCCTTTCCGCCCCAGCCAAAAGTCGTTGTGGAAAAGGAACTAAGCTCAACTTTATAACCTGATTCAACCACAGGGAATCGCTATGAAACTTCCGCTCATACTTGGCCTGGTTGCCCTGGCTGCGGTGCTCGGGGTCGGCATGTATGTCACCGACTTTACCGCCTACCTGGGCAACAATCCCAGCACCTGCAACAACTGCCATGTGATGGATGCCGTCTATGAAAGCTGGTACCATGGCGGTCATCGCGAATGGGCGACCTGCGCCGATTGCCATACCCCGCACGAATTTTTTGCCAAGTATTGGATCAAGGCCCTGTCCGGTTACCACCATGTCACCGCGTTCACGTTTGGCAATATTCCGGTGGCTATCCGGGCGAAAGAGGAATCCAGCCAGATCGTTCAGGAGAACTGCATCCGCTGCCACGAGGAAACCGTCTCAGGGCTGCTGGACAATGATATGGAGCTGGGCCGCTACTGTTTTGACTGCCACCGCAGCGTGCCGCATGGGGAGCGTGGCATCTCGATTTTACCGTACCAACATTCCGAGGAGCAGCGATAACCATGAAACAATCTACCTTGATCCTTATCCTGACTGGAATCATCATCATCCTGGCCGCCGGCCTGATCGGGGTGCTCATCTTCATGAAAAACCAACCGCTGCCTGAGCGGGGAGTAGCCCCAATCGTCGAAGTAGCCGCCATGGAACCCGATTCATCAGTTTGGGGCACCAACTTCCCCAACGAATACTCATCCTTTCTACAGACTTACGACAACAATACCCGCACCACCTACGGCGGCTCTGAGCAAATCTCCAAGCTTGAAGCAGATCCCCGGCTGCTGACCCTATTTGCCGGATATGCCTTCAGCATTGAGTACAACGAAGAGCGCGGTCATTTACACAGCCTGGAGGATGTGCAAAGCATCGCTCGGGTCAACGAGACCACCCACGCCACCTGCTACTCGTGTAAATCATCCAACAACCCCAGCCTATGGGCTGAGATGGGCATGCAAGCCTACGATGCCATGCTGTTCAGCGAGATGACTCCTTACATGGAAAACCCGATCGGCTGCGCCAACTGCCATGAAGCCGGCACGATGCGCCTGATCGTCACCAACCCTGCCCTGGAGAATGCGCTGGTTGCCCAGGGACTGGATTGGACGACATTCACCCGCCAGGAAATGCGCACCGTGGTGTGCGGCAACTGTCACGTGGAATACTATTTTGAAGGGGATGACAAGCTGCTGGTGTTCCCCTGGGCCAATGGCACGCGCATCGAGCAGATCTACGCCTACTACACCGAGGAAGAGTTCACCGACTGGACCCACCCCGACTCGGGCGCGCCGCTGCTCAAAGCGCAGCACCCTGAATTCGAGATCTTCACCGCCGACAGCACCCATTATGCCGCCGGGGTAGCCTGCGCCGACTGCCACATGCCCTATACCCGCGATGGCGCAGCCAAGTATTCTGACCACAACGTGCGCAGCCCTCTGCTCAATTCCGAAGCTGCCTGCGGCACCTGCCACACCGATGTGGCTTATGTGACCACCCGCGTCGCCATGATCCAGGCGCAGGTCTACGCCACGCTGATCAACACCGAAGACACCTTGCTGGCAGCCATCACAGGCATTAAGACCGCCAGTGAGACCTCGGGTGTGGATGAAACCCTGCTGGCGCAGGCACGCCAATACCACCGCGAAGCGCAGATGTACTGGGACTTGATCGCCGCGGAGAACTCCATGGGCTTCCACAACCCCGAATACGTGCTCACCGCGCTGTACCACGCCACCGATGTCGCCTATCTGGCACAGTTGGCGGCACTACAGGCGATGCCGTAATCCGAAAAAAGAGCGGCGCCGGTGCGCCGCTCTTTTTTCGGAGTCTTAACCGATCCCCTCACCCCATTCTTTGAGCACCCGCGCATCCACAATATGGATCTGCCGCCGGTCGACGCGAATGGCGCCGCTGCGCTCCAGCTCGCGCAGCGCCCGCGCCACCACCTCGCGCACGGTGCCGAGGCGCGCCGCTAGCTGATCCTGGGTCAGGCGAGAGCTATCTGGACCCGCCTCCTCCGCGGGAATCATCTGGCTGAGCAAACGAGCCAGTCGTTGGATCACCTGGTAAAAGGAGACCTCCTCGATGATACCCACCATCATACGCAGGTTTTTAGCCAGGTTGAGCATGACCTGCTTGCTCATTTCAGGATGCCTTTCCATCAGGCTGCGGATTACCGCCGTGTCCAGCTGCCAGATGTCACTTTCCTCTAGCGCGGCAACATTGACCGGGTTGTTACCACCATCAAACACCGGCACCTCAGCAAAGGTCGCCCCCTCTTTAAAGATATTCACGATCAGCTCCCGTCCCTGGGGCGAAAGCTTGAACAGCTTGACCATGCCGCGCTCGATGATCTGCAGCCCCGGGCAGGGCTCATCCTGCCAGAAGACCACCTCGCCGCGCTCGTAGCGGATCAGGCGCAACCCAATGACCAGTTCAGCCAGGATTTCATCGCCAAGCCCGGTGAAATATGGGCAGTGGCGCAGCGCCCGCATCTTGTCGGGAAGCCCGGTCAGGATCGTTTGCATCGCAGCAGATTACCCGTACCTTACCCGTTCCGGGCCGCGGTCGATTTCCCAGGGGTAGACGATATACACATCGGTCACCGCAGCAAAACAGTCTGGACGGGCGGCTCCAAATACGTTGCGCTGGGGGTTGAAATGCAGCACGCAGGTGGATGGGAACCCGCCCGCCGCGGAGATCCTGTTCTTCACCGCCGTGATGGTGCGTCCCGAACCCCACACATCATCCACCACCAGGCAGCGTTTGCCACGGAGCAAGGCTATCATCCGGAAATTGGACGAAGCGCGGCCAGGCAAACAGACCGCTCTTCTGGCGCTCGATCTCGGCAGGGAAATCTACCGCGGCGGTGAGGATGTTCTGGATGCCCAATGCTTCTGCCAACAGCCCACCCGGAACGATCCCCCCCCGGGTGATCATCACCATCGCCTCATACTCGCTCTCAAACTGCGGCACCAAGGTGTCGATCAGCTTGCCCACCTCGTCCCAGGTAAGTGCTTCGCGGCGCATTGCAGGCATATTCCTGTCTCCTATCCGGTCACGGCAGTACGGCTGCCAACGGCGCCGGCGCGCTCACCTCACCACTCGAGCCACGCTGCTGGGCGCGCTCCACCTCCCGTGCCCATAAATACAGGCAGGTATGATAGGCGGTCATGGTATAAGAGCTGATCACGGTTGCGGCCAGGATGAACGGGGTGGCGATCAAAACACCCAGCCCAATCCCGGTCACCCATGCCCAGGGCGCCTGCCCCCCGACGCTGACAATGCCCAAGCCAGCAGCAAAACCCAACCCAATGCCCAGCAACCCCAGCAGGAAGCCGATCAGCCCGGTCACCGCCTTGACGCCTACCGTGCTGATACCCACCAGCAGCAGGTTGTTTTTGATGATCTGCGTGGCGCGCTGCAAGCCAGCTTTCAGGTTGATATCCTCGATCACCATTGCCGGCAGCACCAGGTAGGTCGCTTCGGTCCACACCGTCTCCAGCAGACCCGCCAGCATATTGCGCAGCCCACTCCTGCCCTTCCCCCTGATAAAACCCTTGACCAGGTTGACCAGCGTGGAAGCCGCCGCCAGGCTGGCAATATCCCATAGATCGCGCCGGACGATCGCCCAGGCCTTATCCATGCGCCCATCCCCCTCCGAGAGATAGCCATAGATCAGGTAAACGGTCATCGCCGAGAAGATATATCCCACCATGTACTGGACAAAGATGAGCGCTGCACCCATAACATACACGACCGGCTGTCCGATCCTGCTGTCGCCCAAGAAGAACCCCGCCAAACCCATAGGGATGATGGCAATCAGGGAAACGATGAATCCGACGATCAATGCATAAATTGATGGTTTGAGCAAGTCGCGATCGGCCAGCGCCATCTTCCACGACTGCTTCAGAAAATCCCAACCTCGACGAAAACTGTCCATATATATCTCCTCATGCCTGTTTTTAGCATTTAGCTAATTATAGCAAAGAAGGCGGATCCACCTCAATGCGCCAATCCGCCAGGCTGCGGCCGCGCAGCATGTGGGCGGGGTCTGCGCCGCGAAGCACGATCTGCCAGCGGTACATGCCATTCAAGCGGTCAAAGAAGCACGGCGCCGGACCGATCACCTGCACCGGGCTGATCCCTGGCGCCGACTGCCAGGCAGCAATCTGCCCACTCAACGCCTGAGCAGCCGCCTGCGCCGCATCCGCCTGGCGGTGGCGGTATTCCAGGCGCACCAGCTGGGTAAATGGCGGGTATCCCAGCTGGCGCCGGTAAGCCAGCTCCTGCTGGTAGAATGCAGCATAGTCATGCCCCGCCGCCGCCTTGATCACATAATGCTCTGGCATGAAGGTCTGCAAAATCACCTGCCCGCCCAACGGGCTGCGCCCGGCACGCCCTGCCACCTGGGTCAGCACCTGGAAAGTGCGCTCTGCGGCGCGCATGTCCGGCAGGCTCAAACCGACATCCGCCAGCACCACACCCACCAGTGTGACCAACGGCAGATCCAGTCCCTTGGCGATCATCTGCGTTCCCACCAGCACATCGGCATGGTGGTTGGCAAAATGGCTCAGAATGGCCTCGTGGGCACCTTTGGTGCGGGTGGTCTCGTAATCCCAACGCAGGGTGCGCACATCGGGGAAAAGCTGATGCACCTCACTCTCCACCCGCTCGGTGCCGGTGCCGTACTGGCGGATGCGCTCGCTCTTGCACTGCGGGCAGTTCCTGGGCAGCTGGCGCTGGTAGCCGCAGTAATGGCAGGTCAGCCGGCTGGATTCCTCGCGGGAGTCGGTATGCAGCGTCAGCGGGACCTCGCAGCGCGGGCATTTGAGCGTGTACCCGCAGTCCCGGCAGAAGACATAGGTGGCGCTGCCGCGGCGGTTGAGGAACAGGATCGCCTGCTGCCCGTGCTCGAGAGTTTCACTCAACGCCGTGTTCAGCGCCCGGCTGAAAATGGAGCGGTTGCCCGCCTGCAGCTCCAGCCGCATATCCACCACCTCGACCGGCGGCAGCTCAATCGTCTCGGCCTGCTCGCCAACCGGGCGGTAGCGCGAGGTCAGCCGCAGCCGCTCAACCTGCAAGCGCACCGCCTGGCGGTGCGCCAGGATACGCTGCGGCAGGTTGAGTAGCTGGTACTCGCCCTGCTCAGCCCGGTACTGGCTGGCGACATCTGGGGTGGCCGACCCCAGCAGGCAGACCGCACCCGCCAGCCGGGCATAGCGCACCGCCGCCTCCCGGGCATGGTAGCTGCGGTGGGATATCCGTCTGGTAATAGGTGTCATCGTGGAACTCATCCACCACCACCAGCCCCAGCTTGTCCAGCGGGGTAAACAGCGCGCTGCGCGGTCCGACGATCACCGGCAGTTGCCCCAGGCGCGCCCGCCGCCAGGTGTCGTAGCGCTCACCGGCGGAGAGGCGCGAATGCACCACGCCCACCTGCCCGGGGAAGCGGCTGAGGAAGCGGCGCACAGTCTGCGGGGTGAGGGCAATCTCGGGCACCAGTACCACCGCCTGGCGACCAAGACGCAGCGTCTCGGTCACCGCCTGCATGTAGATCTCAGTCTTGCCCGAACCGGTCACCCCATGCAGCAAATACGGACGGACAAATTTGCCCGCGGCAGCCTGCTGCAAACCTTCCTGGATGACCAGCCAGGCTGCCTGCTGGTCAACCATCAGCGGCGGCGGCTCGACCGGGATGAAACTCAAGCTCAGCCAGCGGGTCGCGCCAGGTTTCAGCCTCCCCCAGCCGTACCAACCCCAGCTTTTCCAACGCTTTGAGGTCGCTCAGGTTGCCGCCGCTCTCGGCATACAACCAGGCGGCTTCCACCGGGCCAGGCTGGCGCAGCAGCACGTCCAGGATAGCCTGGCGGCGCCCCCCGGCAGCCGATGCCCGGCGGGTCAGGGTATCCCTCTGGGCAGCTGCTTCTTCCGCAGGGCAGGCCAGGGTGGCAGTGCGCACCTGCTTGGGTTTCACCGTCGACGGTGGCAGCACCGACTCAGTCCCCACCATGCCCCGCCGCACCAGACCGCGCATCGAGACGCGCCAATCAGCCCGTCGGAAAGCTGCGTCCAGCTGCCGCCCACGCAGCGGGCCGCGTTCATCCAGGGCGCGCAGCAGGCGCTTCTGCAGCGGGGTTAGCGTCTCGAGGCTGCTCTCTCCACTGCGAATTGAACGGCTGTACAATGTATCCGCCTGCTGGACCAGACCCGGCGGCAGCATCAGGCTGATACAGGAAGCCAGCGGAGCCAGCGTCCATTCAGCCATTTCCTTCGCCAGCTCGATCTGCAGCGGGGTGAGGGCGGTCTGCGCATCCAACAGAGCGGTCACCGGGCGCGTTTCGGCTCACCTCCGGCCGCTCCACAAAGCGGAACACCACCCCCTGCACCTGCTGCCGTCCGAATGGCACTTCCACCAGGTGACCTGGTTGAATCACATCGATCAGCTCGGGTGGTAAATGGTAATGAAATGTCCCCGATACCTGGGGGACATTCACCGATACCTCGACGTAAACGGGCAGGTCCTGCGGCACAACTAATCCTTCAGCCGGGTCAACTGCAGCCGGGCAAGGCGCATTCCATCCATCGTCTCCACCTTGACGCGCACCCCACCCAACTCGATCACATCGCCAGCTTTCGGGATCCGTCCCAGCTTACCCATTACATAGCCGGCGATCGTATCATAATGCGGATCGATCAGGTTCAAACCCAGGCGTTGGTTGACATCCTCGATCAGCATCAGCCCATCGATCAGGATCGTTCCATCCGGCAAGGTCTGGAAATGCTCGGCTTCATCTTCAAAGGGGTCGCTGCACCTCGCCGACGATCTCCTCCAGCAAGTCTTCCAGTGTTACCAGACCGGCGGTGCCGCCAAATTCATCCATCACGATGGCAATATGCTGGCGATTATCCCGGAACTGGTGCAGCAGTTGGTTGACCGATAAGGTCTCGGGCACGTACAGAGTCTCGCGTACCAGCGACGCGCGCCGTGCCGTGCTGCTCTCCGGGCTGGGTGATCAAACGCAATAAATCCTTGACATGCAAAATACCCAGGATCTGGTCCAGGTCGCCCTCATAAACCGGCAGCTTGGTGTAGGAATTCTCCGTCACGTGACGGGTGACCTCGTCCAGCGGCATATCTGCCTCCACCGCCAGGATCTCAGTGCGCGGGATCATCACCTGGCGCACCAGCAGCTCGCCGAAGTCGAAGATCGCGTGCAGCATCTCACTTTCATCTTCCTCGACCACGCCGCCTTCTGTGCTGGCGGTCACCAACATCTTCAGCTCGGCAACTGAATGCACCAGCTCGTGCCCGGTAGCTGGTTTAACGCCCACTAATCTTCAGCAGCGCATTGCCGGTACCGTTCAACAACATAATGACCGGCTTGAAGACCCATTCAGTCCACAACGTCGGCCGCGCCACCACCAGGGAGGTTCGTTCCGGGTCTTGCAGGGCGATCGATTTAGGCGCCAGCTCGCCCACCACCACGTGTAAAAAGGTGATGATAGCAAAGGAGAACCCGGCGGCGATGCTGTGCGATACATCCGACTGCAGGTCACCTGGGAACAACTGCACCAGTGGGTACAACCAGTGTGACAGCGCCGGCTCGCCGATCCAGCCCAGACCCAGACTGGCGAGGGTGATGCCCAGCTGCGTGGCAGCGATCACCCGGTCCGGGTTGGAGATTGCCTTCTGCACCGCTACCGCCGAGGCGTTCCCCGAGGCTACCAGCTCGGCGATGCGCGTCCGCCGCACACTGACCAATGAAAACTCTGCCGCCACAAAAAAGCCGTTTGCCCCCACCAACAAAACCACTACCAGGAGCTGCAAGAGTGCTGTTGATAAAGAATCTTCCATGTGATTTTGTTACCAGGCTCCTATATTTCCGTGCTCCGCAGGATCACCGCGGCGCCATAGCCAACCACCTGGGTAAGGTCACCAGTTACATCGCCCGAGGTGGCATGATTGAGCACTTTCACCGTGTTCGCGCCCATTGCTTTGGCCGCCCAGAGCACCGCCGCCAATGCCCCGCGCCCACAGGCAAAGCCCAACCCTTGCTCCTCCGCTTCCAGCACACCCTGCGGGTCAAAAGCCGCCACGCAGCGCAGCATCTCCGCGTCCAATGTCTCGGCAACCGCCTGGGGGTAAAAGTGAGACAGGTCAGTGCTGGCAACCAGCAGCGCCCGCCTTCCCCGCAGTGTTTGCGCCAGCGCGAGCCCCAAAGCGTGCGTCACCCGCTCGCTTTGATCACGTACCATCACCGGCAGCAGGCGGAATTCACCCGCCAGGGCGCGCTGCAAGAAGGGCAGCTCGATCTCCAGCGAGTGCTCTGGGTCGCTGCGTACCGGCGCCAGGCGAAGGCCCAGTGCCTGTTCCAAATTGTCATCCAGCACATGCAGCGCCTGGGTATCCACCGGGATCACCCCCAGCGGCGTCTCGTAGGCGCTGTGCGCCGTGGTCAGCAGCGCCGGCATGTAAGGATAGTGCATCGGTGAGACCACCACCACCAGCTCGGGCTGCAGGCCGCGCAGCGCGGCGAAGGCATATCCCGCCACCGGCCCCGAATAACGGTGACCGGCATGCGGCGCTATTACCGCCACCACCTCCCCTGCCAGCTCGGGCAGCTGGGCAGCATCCAGGTAACCGTCCACGCTCTCTGCCAGGCGCCGAGGATCGCCGGGATACCATTGCCCGGCAATGGGTGAAGGGCGAATATCGGTTGTGCTGTTCATCCTGCACCTCCTTCCTACAAAATAGATTGTAGCATAAAAATGAACCAATAAAGAATCCACCGCAGAGACCGCCGAGTGCGCAGAGTATCATTCGTAGGTAATTAAGAAATCTCACCACAGAGTTATCATGAACTCCCTTCACCCCAAAGGATGAAAATCGGCTATTTTCGAACAGAGCACAGAGCAAACAGAGTTATTAATAAGGTTTTCTCCGTGGTCTCTGTGGGCTCTGTGGTAAATTCTTTCACTGCCTCTACCCAACGATTCAATCTAAGATTACAATCCAGCAAAACAAAATCCGGAGGCTGCTTGTGCACCATCCCATCGACCGTTCGGACACACCCATCCGCTTATTTAGATCTAACTTCCTGGAGTTCTTCACCCACATCAGCCCGGTGGCGGTGATCATCCTGTGGCTGCCGGTGATCCTCTTCTTCCTCATCCGGGCGATCTTCTCCCACGCGGCAGCCGGCTTTCCCTGGCACATCCCGCTGGGCTTTCTGCTCGGCCTGTTTTTGTGGACCTTTGCCGAATACACCCTGCACCGTTTCGTCTTCCACTACCGGCCGCGCAACCCCTGGCAGGAGCGCATCACCTACCTGTTCCACGGCATTCACCATCACCAGCCGCACATCAAGACCCGCCTGGTGATGCCGCCTGCGGTCAGCATCCCGCTGGCTTTCCTGTTCTACGGGCTGTTCTACCTGGTCGGGGCCGTGCTGCTCAAAGCCCCGCAGTGGGTAGATCCCCTGGTGGCCGGCTTCATGCTCGGCTACCTGACCTACGACCTGATCCACTACGCCACCCACCACTTCCCGATGCAGCGTGGCTACCTCAAGTTCCTGCGTAAATACCACATGCAGCACCATTACAAGACCGCGGATGCGCGCTGACGGCGTCAGCTCGCCTATCTGGGACTATGTATTCCGCACGATACCTCAGGAGGGATAAAGATGAGATCCTACCGCAAAGAGTTATGGTTCAATGTGCCCTCCCGCAGGGGGTTCATCAACATCACCCCACAGGTGGAGACCTGCCTGCGCGAGAGCGGCATTCGCGAGGGGCTGGTTTTGGTCAATGCCATGCACATCACCGCCTCGGTATTCATCAACGATGATGAATCCGGTTTACACCAGGATTACGAGACCTGGCTGGAGGAACTGGCTCCACACGAGCCGGTGAGCGGATACCTGCACAACCGCACCGGTGAAGACAACGCTGACGCGCATCTCAAGCGACAGGTGATGGGCCGCGAGGTGATGGTGGCGGTCACCGAGGGACACCTGGACTTCGGCCCGTGGGAGCAAATCTTCTACGGTGAGTTCGATGGGAAGAGGAATAAGCGGGTGCTGGTGAAGATAATAGGAGAGTAGTTGTTCCGCTCTCCCTTTTCCCCTCTCCCCTGCTCTTTTATGATATACTTGCCCCCAATCGAATACCAACAGGCTATGATGAGGACGAGTACGCGCCGATGCGGCGGCACAGAGAGCGGTAGAGGCTGAAAACCCCGCCCGTGCGCCAGCGCTGAATGGACCTCGGAGCTGCAGGGCGAAACCGGTACTAACCCAGGAGTAGCCCCCGCCGGAGCTGCCGCCGTTATCCAGGCAAAAGATATCGTGCAACCTGTTTGCTACCGTATCTGACGTGAAGCTGGCATTATCACCCCCCGTTGTTTCACCGGCGGGGGTGTTCTATTTTTAGGAGGCGCCGATGCTAAAACTATCCATTACCTACTGTGCTGTCTGACACTACACCCCACGGGCTGTCAGTCTGGCAGCCGAGCTCTTGCAGGATTTCGAATCCCACATCGAGTCGCTCACCCTGATCCCTTCGGATGGGGGGCGCTTTGAGTTTGTCGTGGACGAAAAACTGCTCTATTCCAAGCTGATGACCCACCGGCATGCCGAGCAGGGTGAGATCGCTGGCTTGCTGAGAAAATATCTCAAAGGAGGTGGCGTATGAACCACCCAAAGAAAGGCCGGGTCTTCTCCGGCGCCCGCCCCACCGGTAGGCAGCACCTGGGCAACTACCTGGGTGCGATCAAAAACTATGTCACCCTGCAGGATGACTACGAGTGCGTCTACTGCATCGTCGACCTGCATGCCCTGACCACCGTCGAGGACACGCTCAACCTGCGCCAGAATACCTACGAGATGGCGCTGGACTTCCTGGCGGCGGGCATCCGCCCCGCCGAGACGATCATGTTCATCCAATCACACGTGCCCCAGGTCACCGAGCTGCACACCATCCTGTCCATGGTCTCCCCGCTGGGCAAGCTGACCGATCTGCCCACCTTCAAGGACATGGTGCGCCAGCACCCGCAGAATGTCAACTACGGGCTGGTGGGCTATCCGGTGCTGATGACCGCTGACATTGTGCTATATAAATCGAACATCGTGCCGGTCGGCATTGACCAGGCGCCGCACCTGGAGTTCGCCCGTGAGACAGTGCGCTCGTTCAACTACCGCTACAACACCAATGTATTGATCGAGCCCCAGATGAAGAACACCGAGATCCCCAAGGTGCTGGGCATCGACGGCGTGGAGAAGATGAGCAAGAGCCTGGACAACCACATCGAGCTGGCTTCCACACCCCAGGAAACCCTGCAGCGCGTGATGCAGATGGTCACCGACCCGCAGCGCATGCGCCGCACCGACCCCGGGCGCCCCGAGGTGTGCAATGTCTTCTCGATGCACAAGATCTTCTCACCTGCCGAGGAAGTCGCCATGATCGATACCGAGTGCCGCCGGGCGGGCATTGGCTGCGTGGATTGCAAGAAGCGCTTCGCCGCTAATCTGAACGCCCACCTGGCGCCCTTCCGCGAACGGCGCGACGAGCTGGCAAAGGATATGGACGCCATGAAGGCCGTGCTGGATGATGGCGCCACCCGCGCCCGGGTAATCGCTGAACAGACCATGGTCGAAGTGAGAGCCGCGGTAGGGTTACCTTAACCAACCATGGCATAAGGCGCCCTGCCACCGGTGGATGAATCCACCGGCTATCAAACCTAAACCTGCTAAAGCAGGTTCACGCGCACTTTCAGCCGTCTTCAGACGGCTTGGCATCCTTAGCCGGGGGTTTCAACCCCCGGTGGAGCCGGATAAGGATTATCCATGCAACCTGGCAAGCTCCGTCAATCCTCCTGGAAAACCCTCTCCCGCCGGGTCGTCTTCGACCAGTCCCCCTGGCTGGTCGTCGAGCACCACGTTGTTGATCTGCCCGATGGACGCCAGATCACGGACTGGACCTGGGTCAAAACGCCCGATTACATCAACGTGGTCGTGCTGACCAAGGCCGGTCAATACCTGTGCTTTCGGCAGCGTAAATACGGCGTGCCCGAGCCGATGCTTTCCCTGGTAGGCGGTTACATCAAACCAGGTGAGGCACCGCTGGCAGCCGCTCAGCGCGAGCTGCGCGAGGAGACCGGTTATATCTCAGAAGATTGGGTAGACCTGGGTCACTTCCTGGTCGACCCCAACCGTGGCATTGCCACCGGGAACCTGTACCTGGCGCGTGGGGCTCGACAAGGTGTGTGAAATCGACAGCGACGACCTGGAAGAGCAAGAGGTGGTGATGTTATCCCGGCAGGAATTGGAGCAAGCCCTGGCAGAGGGTGAATTCAAGATTTTAGCCTGGGCAGCGGCAGTGGCTTTTGCCCTGAGAGTGTGACCCTATGCGCCTGGTGTTGCAGCGCGTCACAGCTGGGAAAGTAAGCGTGGAAGGTAAGACCGTTGCTTCCATCGGTCTAGGCTTGGTGATCTTGCTTGGTATCGCCCCCGGCGATGGCGAAACCCAGGCGCACTTCCTGGCGGAGAAAGTCGCCCACCTGCGCATCTTTGAGGACGAGCAGGGCAAGATGAACCGCTCGCTGATGGAAGTTGGCGGTGAGGCGATCGTGGTCTCGCAATTCACCCTGTACGCCGACACGCGCAAAGGCCGCCGCCCCTCCTTCACCGATGCCGCCCTGCCAGACACGGCCCGCCCGTTGGTCGAGCGCTTCGCAGCACTATTGTGCGAGCTGGGCGTGCCCACCCAGACCGGTGAGTTCGGCGCCCACATGCTGGTCGAGATCTCCAATGACGGCCCGGTGACGATCATTTTAGAAGCCTGAATCATAAGCTGCAAATCAAAAAGCCTGCGCAAAGCCATCGGCTATGCGCAGGCTTTTTTCACCTGACCACAGACCTCACATGTTTTATAAACATGTGAGGTCTATGCGTGCAATACTCACTCCTTCCCCATCAGCGCTCTAAAGAACATCTTCCTATTGAACGACTGCCCCGAAAGCAGCACCTGGGCACGGAACATACCCGCCACCGCCCGCACCACCAGCAGCGCCGTGACCCCCAGCAGCAGTGCTGACAACACCGGCTGCCAGAACGGCACCCCTCCAGACGAGAGCCGGGTCATCATCGCCACCGGCGCGGTCAACGGGAACAGGCTCATGAAGGTCGAGATAGCGCCATGCGGGTCGCTGATCAGTACGTTGATCAGGAACATCGGCACGATCAGCGGGGCAATAACCACAATGGTCGATTGGGAAGCCTCGCGTAGGTTGGGCACCAGCGCCCCTAACCCCGCCATCAGGCTGGCATACACCGCATAACCGAGCAGGAAGAAGATCAATCCCCAGATGAGGAACGAGGCTGGCAGTTGGAACGCCACCGGCAGGCTAAATGTATCTCCGCTGAGCTTCAAAAGCCCGTACGACGTGCCCATCCATACCGCCGCCTGCAGCAAACCCAACAGGCCCAGCCCGGTGATCTTGCCCGCCAGCAGCTGCCGCGGGGTTACCGAGGACATCAGCACCTCCATCACCCGGCTTTCCTTCTCCTTGGCTACGCTGCTCAACAGCAGGCTGGCCGACCCCAGGATGACGATATAGAACAAGATCGTGACCCCGTAGGGGAGAAAGAAGGTCATCATATTGGCTTCATCCCGCTGCGGCTCAGGCGTCTGGGAGGTTTTCTCCAGGTACAGCGGCCCATTGAGCAGTGTCGCCAGCGCAGCATCCCCGCCCAGCAGGTTGACCTTCAGCACCCACTCGAACAGCTGCGATTGCCCCGACCCCCCAATAGGATTGAAATCCGGGCGCACGTAGATCACTTCACCTGAGGCCAGGTAATCTTCTGGCACCAGGTAAAAAGCGCTGATTTCACCCACTTGCAATCCATCCCGAGCTGCAGCCTCATCCGGGAAGGGGACGAGTGCGCCAGCCGGCACTGAGGGGGGTATGCTCTGAATGATCCCGCTCAGATCCACATACCCCTCGGTCTCGATCGTTTGTGTCCCGCTTACCATCCCCTCGACGAGTGATTGTGCCTGGCCACTTTTTTTGATCTGCGCGGCGATGAAGAACACCGCCACCCCGATCAACGGCACCCCGAACATACCGAACAGGAAAGATGGTTTCCGGATCAGGGTTAAGAACTCACGCTTTAGCACCAACAAGGTTTTTTTCATTCATTTACCCTCCCCGCCCTGGGTTAAAGACCTCTTTCCAACGCAGGCGTTGCCCATAGCGCAGCATTCCCAGGCGGAACGTCCGCCCCGCCAACCACAGCGCACCCACAGCAGATACTATCAGGATGCCGACACTTAAAACCAGTTGCCAGGTTGGCACCACGGCAAAGCCAGCCCGGATCAATATCGTCAGCGGTGCGGTGAGCGGGAACAGGCTTAATCCCACCGCCAGCGGGCTGTTGGGATTGTTCATCAGCACACTGATGAGCATGTACGGCAGGTACAGTGGGATGGTAAAGATACCCATCACCTGTTGCCCCTCGCTCGCCTCGGTGACTGTCGCCCCCACTGCAGCCATCAAGGCGCAGATCATCACAAAGGCTGGCACCATCACCAACAGCATCAGCCCCAGGCTGCTCCAGGGGATTTGCACACCCTGCAAAAATTCGAACCAGTTTCTTCCCACCGATACGCCCAATACGATGAATATCAGCCAGGTGAAGAGTTGGGTGAATCCGATGGCGATATCGCCGATAATCTTACCCGCCATCAGTTGCCCTGGCGAGACCGTGGTGACCAGGATCTCCATCGTCCGGTTCTCTTTCTCTTCCACCACCGCCTGCAGCAAGTAGCCCGAGCTGGTGGCAATGGCAATGAAAAAGATCAGGCCAGAAATGAAGGGCAGCAGGATATCCAGGAAATTGTCTTCGGAAGCCTCGCGGCTGTTATCGGCAGAACGCACGGTTACGGTCGTCCCTTCCGAGACGCGGGCTGCCACCTCTGGCGGCTGGCTGGCTAATAAATTCACCGCCAGGAAAGACAAGAACTGATTCTGGCTGCTGCCTTTTGGCTCCTCGATATACACCAACTCAGCCATCCCGGTCTGCTGGTAATCTTCAGGCAGTACATAGTACCCCTGGATCACGCCATCATCCAATGCCTCTTGAGCATATTCTTCTGTATCAAATGCCAACATGGGCACCGCCTGCTCCGGCCACTTCACCTCCGGCGCCGGCAGCGGATCTACCAGCACGCCCGAGTGATCCACATACCCGAGCGGTGTGTCGTCTGACTCGAGACGAATGACCAACAGCACCATGCCAACCATAAACACCACAAGAAGTGGCACGCTTAACAGCATCAGCGTGAACCGGCGGGTGAAGACATGCCGCCCGTACTCACGCCAGGCTATCTGCAGCATTTTCTTCATCCCGCCGCTCCTTCCTCAGGCTTGTTCTCCGTCACCACCCGGATGAAGATTTCGTCCAGGCTTGGCGCGGCGATCTCAAACTGCTCGACGGGCACACCGCGCTCTACTAAAGCACGCAGCACATCCTGCGTATTGGTGCTGGGCGCCAGCGTCAGGTGGTAAGCCGAATTATGCCGCTCGATCTTCTCCACCCCCGGCAGCGTGGGCAGTGCTTCTGGCGTGCGCACCAGCACGGCATGCCCAGAGAACTGCCGGCGGATATCATCCAGCCCACCGTACAGCACCGTCTGCCCGTGATCGATCAGCACCAGCCGGTCGCACAGCTCCTCCACCTGGTGCATCTGGTGGGTAGACATCAGGATGGTCACCCCGCGCTCTCTCTGCTCGCGCAGCAGGTCCTTGACCATCTGCGTATTGACCGGATCCAACCCGGCAAATGGCTCATCCACGATCAACAGCTCAGGCTGGTGCAGCAAGGTGACGATCAACTGGGCTTTTTGCTGCATCCCCTTGCTCAGTTCCTTGACCTTTTTCTTCCGGTGGGCTGCCAGGTCAAACCGCTCCAGGTATTCGTTCATCCGCTGGTTTGCCTCTACCGGCGTTAGCCCCTTCAGCGTGGCCAAATACACCAGGCAGCGATCCAACTGCACATCCTGGTACAGCCCACGCTCCTCGGGCATGTAGCCGACCCGCTCCTTCTTCGCCTCATCCATAGGACCCCCCAGGATGCTGGCTGTTCCGCTGTCCGCCTTGAAGATATCCAGCAGCACCCGGATGGAAGTGGTCTTGCCCGCCCCATTTGGGCCGAGCAACCCAAAGATTTCACCTTTCTCGACGGTGAAGCTGACATCATCCACCGCCTTCAGCGCTCCAAAGCTCTTACTGATGTGATTTAGTTCAACTGTGGGCATATTATCTATCCTTTCTTTGGAAATGCTAATCAATTTGCCGTTGGCGTTCATCCACCACGGCGACAAAAACATTCTCAATATTACTATACCATACCCTTATAACGCCACCTCAGAGAATTCTACGGATCACGGCTTTAACAAGAATGGGAATTGGCTGAGCACAGCAGGTTCAAAGCCAGTTCAGGCCTGGCACAGAACAGGCGACGAGCCTGGGCAAGGTTCTGATAGCCATTCTGGAGGCAAAGCCCGATGACCGCATTGTTCAATATGGCCATAGTATGACCGGCATTTCCGAGGGTCAAACGAGTGGCATCTTCCTTGAGGGTTACGTCTCGGCGGTAATGCAACCCGGTTTCGATCTCCCAATACTGCCGAGATAGCGCCAGCAATTTCTTGGGGGAAGTTCGCTGTGGGCGAGAGACTAGTCAGTCCATACACCACCTGGCGAGTATAGCCGCGATGCTTTTCATGCCAAACCAGGCGCTCAATCCGAAAGACCTGGGCAACCCCTGGCCAATCCAGGTAGTCATTCAGTTCTGTGCTGGCCCAAAGGGTGCGCTTTTCTCTGCGTCCATGGCCTTTATTGACGGTCTTGGCTGTGCGGATGTCTTTGGAGAGAGGTGCGCCATTCTTGAGGTTGCAGGCTTCGTGCACAAACAACTTCTGGATTGCCCACAGGGTACGGGCTTGATTGCCCTTTACCATCCACACATAATCACCTCCCGCTTGCAGAACCTGTCGGGAAGTCTCTCGTTGGGTATGCATCGCATCCGCCAGCACGATCGCACCTTCCAGGCTCACCTGTTTCAGGATATCTGGCGCAACCACGATCTCGTTCTCTTTCTGATCCACCTTGGCTTCCATCAACACCAGCCCCTGTCCCGGCACATATAAGCTCAATAGATGGGTGCCACGGCTCTCTCCCGAAGGAATAGTCCCTCGCACGGTTTTCCCATCCAGACTGAAGACAAGCTGTGTGCCCGTTTTCAGGCAGGACTGATGATACTCGCTCAGCAAACGCTCCAACTCGTTGGGGGAAACGATCAGTTGCAGCACCCGACGGTAGGTCATGTGGCATGGCGCTCTGGGCTTGGGCAGAAGTTTGATCGCCACAAGTGCATCGATCCGGTAAGTCACCCAGTCTGCAATCCCGCTGGGTGTATTTTCACCACACAGTTTGGCTAACAGGATCAGCACTAACAGAAGCTCTAATGGATACTGCTTCCCGCGGGCATGCCGGGGATCGCTGATCCGCAGCAAGAACGCAAATAGGCTTTTGAGATCATAGATGATGCCAGATTGGTGTACTTCTTGATGCGGCTTAAGTTCGGTATAATCCATGTGGGTCTTCTCCGGTTTCTTTGGTTTTCAGCAAACAAAAGTATACCGAAGAAGACCCTTTTCTACTTGTCAAGGGACTTTGTTAAAGCCGTGATCTACGGATTCTGTGCCTGAATTGTTCACCTTGCTGCGTTGCACGTTCACACGTTTGCACGTTTAAACGTCTAACGTTCGAACGTTTAAACGTTGCGCGCACCCATGCTATAATTCCCCAATCTTTTACTATGGATGGTTTCATGAAAACGATCTGCGTCTACTGCGGCTCTTCAGACAAAATGCGCCCCTCCTACCTGCAAGCTGCCTTCGCGATGGGGCAATCCATCGCCCGCCGCGGGCTGACCTTGTCTTACGGCGCCGGATGCACCGGCATGATGGGCGCTGTCGCGGATGGCGCGCTGCAGGCTGGCGGTGAGGTGGTGGGAGTGATCCCGTCCATCTTCGCTAACCCAACCTTGATGCACAACGGTCTGACCCGCCTGGAGATCGTCGATACGATGCACACGCGCAAAGCCCGCCTGGTTGATATCTCCGACGCCTTCATCGCCCTGCCCGGCGGCTACGGCACCTTCGAGGAACTTTTCGAGGTGCTCACCTGGGCGCAGATCGGATTACACCACAAACCGGTCGGCTTGCTCAACGCCGAGAATTACTTTGATCCGCTGCTCACCGCTATCGACCATGCCCGCGCCGAGGGCTTTATGTATGCCGAACACCGCGGATTATTCACTCACGCCGACCGGCCCGAGGCACTGCTAAATGCCCTGGAAAGCTTCCAGTCTCCCGCCAACCTGGACGTGTGGATGACCCGCGCCGGCCCAAAGTAGAGATGCAGATTTGTGAGAGACGCAAAATATTGCGTCTCTACATTTTGCATCACGACGAAATTTATATTTCAACCCCCTATCCCTTATCCCCTTTCCCCTATTCTTTAGTGACCTTCCGGCGGCGCTAACATCTCCAACCCCGGCAGGCGATCCACCAGCTGCGCTGGCTTGTGGATCAGGATGGGCAGGTGCTGTGGACAGATGTGATACTCTTCTCCCTTGTAGAGGAAAGGCAGCAGGGGTGCGTGGTCGCTGTCCGCACCGCAGGAAATACAAACGGGTATGGTCTGTTCCATAGAATCTCCAAGGTGGATAGATATAAGAGCGCTATTCTACACGGTCGAGTGTGTCCGGTCAACCCTTGGTAGAGATTGAGACAGAATACGTCTGGATATTATCCACGAAGGACACAACCAGGGCGGGTCCGGGTACGGGATGGTAGAGAGGGAGCGGTAGAAGGGGGTCTGCCTGGCAGTGTGCCCAGGCAGAAAGACCCGCCCCTACAATGAGGCGGCAATTATCTACGCTAAAAACATCAAAGACCCTGGAGGTTTGTTCAGCCTCCAGGGTCCGTATTCACTTGTTCAATCCAGAATATTTTGTATGGTTACGGCGCACACTGCAAGAGCGTGCCCGCATTGGAACAGATGAACGACATCATGGTGCCTGAGTTTAGCGTTGTGGTCACCCCACCATAGTGGTGCAGAGCAATCATGTAGCCGTCGCTGGCGCGGGTGATGGCTGAACCGGAGGAGCCGCCCTCGCTGTCGCAGCCGTAGCCGGCCTGGCTGTTCGGGGAGGAGGTGCCATAGGTTTGGTTAATCGTATCAATATCACAGCGCAAGGTGTGCTCTGCATCTTCCCAGTAGCCAATCTCCTTGGGCAGGCCAGCAGGGTGCTGGATGAAGTACATCAAGGTGCCAACGGCATAAGTCGCCGAGGTTGGAATCAGCTCACCGAATGTGGCTTCTGGGGTACCCTGCAGCGTCATCAAGGTGTAATCCAACCCGGTAGTGGTCGGTTTCCGCGAGCTGTACTTCACGGCATTGGTCTTCAAGAAGGTACCGCCGGCGAAGCTGGTAGTTGCTGCGAGCGTCGCGCCGCCGCAGGTGGTGTACTGGTAGTTGAAGCGGGCTTCCAGGGTGCTTACCGAAGTCTGGTCTGACAGGCAGTGATTGTTGGTGATCAACGTATTGGCATTGGAACCCCGCACCAACTCGCCGGTGCACAGGTACTGTGTCCGCTTGACCGTGAACAGCAAGCGCGCCACGGGTGCTTGGGCAGCGTTAACAATCGCATCGCCCGTGTGGCAGGCAACATCTTCACGTCCATCGGTGCCAACCACAATATCCGGAACCGGCTGGCTGACTTCCAGCGGGATGGTGCCGTAGCCCACTTCCTTGACCTCGAAGCCATACGAATTGCCCGAGGGGGCAACGAAGGTCAGGACAACATCGGCGCCATTGATGGCGAAGGCCCAGAAATTGCCATTCCCGTTGTGGCCCTGCCCGGTGTACTCCCAGCTCTGGCTGCCATCCAGGTTGGAGACGATCAGTTTATCGCCCTCTGCCAGGTCAAACCGGTGGAAGTGCAGGCGAATGAACTCCGCTCCCGGGAAGCTGTACGTTGCCGTCCAGCCATCGGGAACAGGGTGCGGGCTTTCAGCACGGAAGTCTAATACGGTACCCGCCTGCACCCGCGCGGTGGGTGAACTCGCCCGGGCTGCTGGTGCGTCCGTGTAAACCATGCCGGCCAGCACGGTGAAAACAAAAAACACGGTCATCAGAAGGTTGATCTTTGACTTCATGAACTGTCTCCTTTTCTATTTGGTTAGGTTTGGGTTGGGACTGCCGAAATCACTCCGCTGGTTTATCGGGACCAGTGGTTGTCTGATCAAATTGTAGCACAAACTTTTGCCGATAAATTAACAAATTCATTGCTAATTACCGTGTAGTAATAACTGACAACTACTGTCTGCTTACTTCCTTCGTCTTACCACCTTCTTACCGGTGATCCCCCGGTACCCCTTCGCGGTGATCGCACACACAGTGCACAGTCGCTCATCATTCAGGCGGCTTACTATACGGGCGTCCAGCTCTTCCAGGTACTTGGCTGTGGTGATCACGGTGGGCAGTTTAGAAATATAGCGATAATCCAGCAGCTGGAACAGCTTCTCCGCCGCCCAGGGTGTTGGAGACTGTTCACCCAACGCGTCCAGGATCAGCAGCGGAGCAGTACGGATCTCCTCAAATCGCCGGTCCAGGCTGGTTGGGCTGTTCGGGCTGAAGGTCGCCCGCAGGTGATCCAACAGCTCCGACACGCTGATGAACATGGGCGGCTGCCCAATGTCCGCCAGCGCGTTGCCAATTGCCGCCGCCAGGTGTGTCTTGCCGCAACCATAGGTGCCGTTGAATATCAGCCAGCCGCGCGGCTTTTTAGCGTAGTCAGTGGCAGTGCGCAGCGCCTTCTCCAGGCTGGTCACATCTGCCGGGGGCAGATCTTCCGCCTGCCGGTCTTCCCAGGCGCTGAAAGTTTGCTGGCTGTGGGAGGCCAGCGAGGACAGTTCCGGGTGCCCGGCATCGTCGGTGGGGCGGCGGAAATCCGTTGCCTGGATGAACACGCGTGTTACCAGATCGGGGTCTTCCAACCGGGAGCGGATGCGCCCTTCGATCTGCTCCAGCAGCAGGTTGGTGGTCACCACCATTGGCTGGCGGTTGATGTAGCGGGAGTTGACAATCTGGAACAGCTTCTCCTGCGCCCAGGCGGTAGCATTCTGTGTGCCAAAATCATCCATGATCAGCAGCGGCGCGGAGCGAATCTCCTCAAAGCGCTGCTCGAAGGTGCTATCGGGGTCATCGTAAGCAAAGCGCAGCGAGTCCAACAGGTCGGGTACAGTGATGAACAGCGTCGGTACGCCGATCTCGACTGTAAAATTGGCGATCGCCGCCGCCAGGTGGGTCTTACCGCAGCCAAAACCGCCCTGCAGCAGCAGCCAGCCGTTCAGATTCTGGGCAAACTGGCGCGATTGGTTGTGGGCGGTTTGCAGCGAGTCCGCCTGCCATGGGCTGAGACCGATGCGCCCGCGCGCTTGAAAATTCTCAAAGGTCAGGTGGCGCAGGTGCTCCAGGTTGCTGATCGAGAACAGCTTCTCATGCACTTTATGCGCCACTTCCCCCTGGCGGCAGGCGCAGATGATCAGCTTGCCAAAATCCGGGTCGTCGAGCGGCAGCTCGCGGCGCAGGTAGCCCAGCCCGCCGCACAACGGGCAGTCGGGGTCACCTGCCAGCCCCTGCCCCCGCCTGGCTGCCGGGGGGTTAGCTGTCCCGGTCGGCGTAGCGGCGGCGAGCTTCTTCAGTGTCTCGTCGATCTTGCCGGTCTTTTTGGTCATCTCTTCCTCCTTGCTCCCAGCGGCGCAGGATGGCTTCTGCATAGCGCCAGCTGCGCTTGTTGCGTTCCACAGCGATCTGGATGGCCTCTGCCACCCAGGCGGGGTCATAGGTCGTTTCAGCATCCTTCAGCGCTTCGGCGATCATCGGTGTCAGCGGGCCAATCGAGGCCTCATAGAGTTGATACACATTGGGGCGTTCCCCGGCAAATTTCAGCGGTTGGATCGGATTGCTGCTCAGCCGCAGGTCGCCGCGCCGGATCGCCGCCAGCGCCGCCCGCCCACGCGGGGAGTTGAGCAGCACCAGCCGTTCCTCTCCGTCTTCAGTTTCGAGCGTCACTGCAAGCAGGCTGCCGCGCTGTTCAGCCTTACTCAATGCCCCTTCAAGCACTGCTTCAATAATCTTCCTCTTCCCACCCAACGCCTTGCTCAGGATATCATCCTCCACCAGGTCGCGCCAGCGTACCGCGCGGAATGGCCCCTCCTGTCGCTGCAGGCGCCAAAATATATTCAAAGTCAGGCGTAGCTCATCCAGGTCATCGATCTCCGCCAGCAGCTCGCGGAAAAACTGCTCCGGGATATGCACCTGGCGCCGTTCGTTCTCCGCGAAGCCGTGAAAACCCATCGCTTACACCTTCTTCAGGTCGTAACGTTGGGTGGCAGCGTTCTCAAATTTAGCCAGGTTCTCACGGAACACCAGCTCCACCGTTCCCACCGGGCCGTTGCGGTGCTTGGCGATCTTGATCTGTGCCAGATGCTGCTTGAGCGTATCCTTCTCATACATCTCCGGGCGGTGAATGAACATGACGATATCCGCATCCTGCTCGAGACTGCCCGATTCTCTCAGGTCCGAGAGCTGCGGCTCCTTGTCCGCCCGCTGCTCGATCGCCCGCGAGAGCTGCGCCGCCGCCAGCACCGGCACGTTCAGCTCGCGCGCCAGCATCTTCATGTTGCGCGAGATATATGAAACTTCCTGCACGCGGTTCTCGATGCGCAGCCCGCCGCTCATCAACTGTAAATAGTCCACCAACACCAGGTCCAGCTTGAACTCCATGTGCAGCCGGCGGCACTTGGTACGCAGCTGCAGCGGCGTCAGACCGGGAGTATCATCCAGGAAAATGATCGTATCGCCCAGCACCTCGATCGAGTGTGCCAGCAGCGCCCACTCATCCTCGCTCAGCTTGCCCGTGCGCAGGTGATGGGTATCGATCGCCGTCTCCTGCGAGATCAGCCGCTGGACAAGCTGCTCGTTGGACATTTCCATCGAGAAGATCGCAATGTGCTTCTTGTGCGTCTGGGCGGCGTTCTTGGCGATCGTGAGCATGAAGGCGGTCTTGCCCGTGCCCGGCCGCCCGGCGATGATCAAGAAGTCCGATGGCTGCAAGCCGCCCAGCAGGTGATCCAGGTCGTAGAAGCCGGTGGGCACGCCCAGCGTTTCTTCACCGCGCTGCGCCAGCTGATCAATGCGCTCGACATACTCACTCAGTACGCGCTTGATCGGCATCAGGTCACGCGTCATTCGCCGCTCGCTAACGCTGAAGATGGCCTTCTCGGCCTCGTCCATCACCATCTCCAGGCCCGACCCCTCCTGGTAAGCCAGCTTGGCAATCTCGTTGGCCGCGCTCAGCATTTTGCGCCGGACCGAGGTTTGCTCCACCATCCGTCCATAGGCTTCGGCGTGGAGCGAGGTGGGCACGTTGTTGATCAGGCCGGTAATGTACGCCGGTCCGCCCACCTCTGCCAGCTGCCCGGCTTTATCCAGCTCCTCGGTCACCGTCAGAAAGTCGACCGGGACACGCCGTTCATGCAGGCGCGTGTAGGCCTCCCAGATCCATTGGTGGCGGTGAATGTAAAAATCATCCGCTCGCAGGAATTGGGCGACATCGTAATACGCCTCGGGGTTGATCAGCACTGCCCCCAGCACAGCTTCCTCAGCCTCCCGGCTTTGCGGAACGAGCTGCGGAGCGGGCGCCGGAATCTCCTCATAGTTTGGAAGGTCGCTCATTGTGTGGTCATCCCCAGCGGTGGTATTGACATTTTACCGGCTGTTATCACGCCTGGCTTGGATAGCGCAATATCCTGCGCATTACTTGTCTTGATCAGGTTGATCGTCGCTCTCATCGGGAGGATCGATCTTCCCCAAATCCAATTGGTCCAGAAAATCCTCGAAGATTGACAGACGACTGGCTCCAGCATCACCTGGCTCAGCATCAGGTGCGGATTCCACCGTTGCCTCTGGCTCTTCAGTCGCTTCCTGCAAGTCCTCCTCCGGTTCGATACCGGCGCTATTCAGGATTTGGCGGCTAACCAGGATTGGCACATGGGTGCGCACCGCCAATGCAATCGCATCCGACGGCCGCGAATCGATGTTGATCAAACGATCATTGTACTCAATGACGATATTGCCATAGAACGTATCCTCACGCAGCGCAACGACTTCCACCCGCACCACCCGCGCCCCCAGGGTATGAATCATATTCTTCAACAAATCCCAGGTAAGCGGGCGAGACACCTCTACCTCTTGCAGCGCTAAGGTGATCGCCTCCGCCTCATAGACGCCGATCCAGATCGGCAGGTAGCGCTCCTGCCCCGTTTCGCGCAGGATCACCATGCGATTTTGCGACATCAGGCTGACCCGGATGCTGTCGATTACCACTTCGACCATATCAGACATATACAGCCTCCACCTTTCTTCTCGTGTCCCCGATTCTAACATGTTTGACCGCGCCGCGGCAAGGAAGCGTTCAAACAGTTTGTACCAATGAGGCGATAGAAAAAATTTAGAATCCATTACCCCCGGGGAAATGTGATGGTGAATTCCGCCCCCTGGTCAGGTACAGATCGCGCGGTAATACTCCCCCCATGTGCCTGGACGAAAGCCCGGGCAATTGCCAGGCCCAATCCGGAGCCACTGGCATCTGCCCGGCTGCGGGCTGGGTCGCCACGGTAAAAGCGGTCGAATACATGCTCGATCTGGTCCGCGGGGATGCCCTCTCCGGTATCGCGAATGCGGATGCGCGCCTGCCCGGCATCAGCTTCCAGTTCCATGCGCACCTCACCACCAGCAGGAGTGTGACGCAAAGCATTGTCCAGCAAGTTGTGGATCACCTGGCGCATACGCATCACATCCACCTCTACGAAGACAGGCTCAGCGGTTGACACGAAGTAGAGCTGCACCTGTTGACCGGCTGAGCGCGTCTGGTAAGGCTCGAGGGAGCCCTGCAGCAGCCCAGCCAGGTCAGCGGATTGGCGGTTCAAGGGCAGTTGCTGCGCTTCAGCCTGCGCCAGCAGGTAAAGATCGTTGATCAGGGTGGTTAGATGCTGCGCCTGGGCAGAGAGACATTCGATCTCTTGCATATTCAGCGGGTAGACACCATCCTGGATGGCCTGCAAGTTGCCCTGCAGCAGGTGAGCCGGGTGCCTCAGCTCATGGCTTACATCCGCAAGCATGTTGCGGCGCAACTCCTCACCTGCCTCCAACTCGGCAGCCATCTGGTTGAAGGAGCGAGCCAGCAACTGCACTTCCAGGCTGCCCTTCTCCGGCACGCGCGTGTTGAGCTGGTGACGGGAGATCGCCTGCACCGCCTTCTGCAAGCGATTGAGTGGGGCGGTTAGCCAGCGACTTGAGAGGATGCCCGCCACCACCCCAACCAGGGCACCGACCAGCAGCGTGGTCAGTGTACGCTCCCAGAAGATGTTCTCGAAGTATACCTGCAGAACCGGCATGCTTTCGGGGGGCACACCGGCGGGAGGCACACCGGCGGGAGACATATAGGAGTGAATAATCACAGTTTGTGGGGAAACCGCCGGGGTGACCATCATGGTGCGCTCCAGGATGGGGAACAGCACCACGACAACGACCACCAATCCGATAACAATACTCAGGCGCACCCAAAAACGATTCACTACCTCATCCTTCCAGGCGGTAGCCAATGCCATACACGGTTTGGATATAGCGCGGCTTTTTGGGGTCGGGCTCGATCTTATGACGCAGGTTGCGGATGTGGCTGTCGAGCGTGCGCTCCACACCCAGGAACTCATTGCCCAGGGCGCGGCGGATCAGCTCGCCGCGTTCCAAAACATAACCTGCCCGCTCCAACAGCGCCTGTAAAATGTCGAACTCGGTCGCTGTCAGGTCGACTGCCCGCCCATCCACCGTCACCCGGCGCAGGCCGGTATCCAGCTCCAACCCGCCGGTGCGCAGTACTTTGTCCTGAAAGCCTTCGCCTAGGCTGCTGCGCACGCGCAGACAGGCGCGCACGCGCGCCAGTACCTCGCGCGGGTTGTAGGGTTTGGTGATGTAGTCATCGGCGCCCATCTCCAGGCCGACAATCTTATCCGTATCGCTGACGCGGGCTGTGACCATGATCACCGGGGTTTGCGCCAGGTATGGGTCACTGCGCAGTAAGCGGGTGATCTCCAGCCCATCGCGTTCAGGCAGCATCAGGTCAAGCAGCACCAGGTCAGGGTGCTCGCGGCGGATGGTGTGCAGGGCAGCCTCCCCATTGTAAGCAGCCAGCACATCATAGCCGGCCGCCTCCAGGTAGCTGGACATCAGACGCACGATCTCTTTATCGTCATCCACCACCAGGATGCGTTTCTTGAGCATCAGGGTCTCCAATCGAGCGGGTAGTGATGGTGATTGTACCACTGCCGGGGGGATCACTCGCCGGCGACAATAGCCTCCAGTATGCTGATCAGCGCATCCAGCCAGACGCTGCTGATGGTGTTGGTCAGCCCCGGCAGGTTGGCGCCTGAAGCCTGAGCGGTGGCCAACTGTTCAGCGCTCAGCCCAGTGCCGTCGCCAAAAAATTGCTCTCCCCCGCCGCCGCCCATGCCGGACCCGCCCTCAATCACGATGCCGCCGGCGGGCACGTCCCCGCCCTGGACGTCAAACTGGGGGGCGCCTTCCGGGATTTCCCCTTCAGAGGGAAATTCGAAGCCTTCGGGTGGCCCGGCGCCTTCTTCAAACTGGGGCATCTGCCCGCTTTCGCGCAGCGCCTGCATGGTGGCCTGCATCTCGGGAGTCATGTCGCCCCGCCCGCCGCCGACAAACTGCATGTCCAGGCCCAGCTCTGCGGCCAGGGAGTTCATGCTTTCCATGGTGAACTGCATGCCATCGATCAGCTCGAGCTGCTGTCCGCTGAGCGTGGCGCGGATCTGGGTGTAGAGGGCTTCGATCTCGGCCTGGGCGGCGGTGTCGCTCTCGCCCAGGCTGCGGACGGCCTTCCACAGCGGCAGCATGGCAGTCGCCTGCTCAGCGCTGAGGGGGGCATCGCTGTCCGCCAGGGCGAGGATGCCCAGCAGCAGGTGCATACTATCCGAGAGGCCCGCGCCGGGCATGGGTGTGCCCGAGGCCTCGGCGCTGCTCTCACCAGCAGTGTTTGAACCGCCGCAGGCGCTGAGGGCGAGGGTGAGGAGGAGCAAAATGGTGATTAGGAGAGTGGTCTTTTTCATGAACATGGTTCCTTCCTTACAGTAGAATGTGGACTTACACTTTCGGGGTCAAGGCGAGCGGAGAGCACGAACAATGTCTCGTCGCGCCCAGACCTTAAAGGATTTCTTGGGAGAGCAGACATTGGGTCTGCCTGGAGCTCTGGCCAGATGAAGCCTGGGTTGGCAGAGAAATCCTTTAGGGTCTTCTCTTGAGCGCAGTGATTATTCATGCCTCAACGCTTCAATCGGGTCGAGCAAGGCGGCTTTATTGGCCGGGTAAAAGCCGAAGAAGATGCCCACCGCAGCGGCGGAGCTGAAAGCCAGGAGGATCGATTGGGGCACCACCTCGGTGCGCATTCCGCCGACCGACTCGAACAGGGAGGAGCCGCCGACGCCGACAGCCATACCCAGCAGCCCGCCGACCAGACTGAGCATCAGCGCCTCGGAGAGGAACTGCCAGCGGATATCGCTGGGGCTGGCGCCCACGGCCTGGCGGATGCCGATCTCACGCGTGCGCTCGGTGACGCTGACCAGCATGATGTTCATGATGCCAATGCCACCCACCACCAGCGACACTGCCGCCACCCACGCCAGCAACTGGCGGAAGGTCTCGGTGGTCGATTCCTGGGTGGTGATCACGTCTTCCTGGGTGGTGATGGTGAAGTCCAGGCTGTCCAGCTCAACCTCATGCCGCTTGGCCAGCAGCAGGGTCATCTGCAAGATCACGTCGTCCATGTCGGCGCCTTCTTCCAGCTCGACATAGATCGTGTTGACGCTGTCGCCCATCATGCGCGCCAGCATGGAGAAGGTGAATTTCTGGAAGACGACGGTGATCGGGGTGTAAAGCGTGGAATCGAAGTCGGTGCTGCCCACCAGGCCGCGCTGGGCGAACACGCCGATCACGGTCAGCTTGGTATCGCCAGCGGTGATCACCGCGCCGATGGGGTCTGCATCGCTGCCAAACAGCTCTTCGGCCAGCGTGGCGCCCAACACTGCCACCCGGCGCTTAGAATCCAGCTCAACTTCGGTGAAGAAGCGCCCGCTGGCCAGGGTCATATCGCGCACGGAGGGGAAATCCGGCGTGGTACCCTGGATGGTGACGCCGTCGATGCTGGAGTCTTCAAATTTGACCGTCTCGGAGGAGCTCATCTCGACCACATAGCCCTTGATCCCGTCGATGTTCTCACGGATGGCGGTGGCGTCGTCAAAGGTCAGCCCACCGCTCTGCAAGCCGCCCTCGCGGCCGACCATCATGCGCATCAGGCCGCTGCGGACATAGATCAGGTTGGAGCCCAGGCTGGTGATCTGGTCGCGGATGGTGGCTTCGGTGCCGGCGCTGATGGCGATCATGATGATCACCGCGGCCACGCCGATGATCACGCCCAGCATGGTGAGCAGCGAGCGCAGCTTGTTGCGCGCCAGCCCTTGCCAGGCGATGTGGAGCACTTTAGTGGGTTGCATGGGCGGCCTCCTGGAGGGTGGGGATGGGATGGACGCCGTTGAGGTGATCGGTGTCGATCAGCCCATCGCGCAGGCGGATGATGCGCCCGGCATAGGCAGCGATATCGTCCTCGTGGGTCACCATGACGATGGTGCGGCCGCGGGCATGCAGATCTTTGAGCAGGGCCATGATCTCGCGTCCGGTGCGCGAGTCCAGGTTGCCGGTAGGCTCATCCGCCAGGATCAGCACGGGATCGTTGATCAGGGCGCGGGCGATGGCCACGCGCTGCATCTGCCCGCCGGACATCTCCTGCGGCTGGTGGTGAACCCGATCGGCCAGCCCCACCGCGGTCAGGGCTTCCAGCGCTCTCTGCTTGGGGCTGCTCTCGCCGTGCTTGCCGTTGCGCTTGTAGACCAGCGGCAGCATCACGTTGTCCAGGGCGCTGGTGCGGGGGAGCAGGTTGTAGGATTGGAAGACAAAGCCCAGGCGCTGGTTGCGGATCATCGCCAGTTGAGCCCGGCTCAGGTTGCTGACGTCCTCGCCGGCCAGGTAATACTTGCCGCTGGTGGGGCGATCCAGGCAACCCAGGATGTTCATCAGCGTGCTCTTGCCCGAGCCGGAAGCGCCCATGATGGCAACGAACTCATTCTCTTCGATGCGCAGGGTGATCCCGTCCAGGGCGCGCACCTGCACATCGCCCATGCCATAGACCTTGACCAGCGCTTCGGTCTGGATGATGGCGGGTTTCTCCATGTTATCCATGCTGCCTCACTTGGTTTCCACGATACCGGTGGTGATGGTCTCGCCGGCGCTCAGACCGCTGGTGATCTCGATATAGGTCAGGTCGGTGATGCCGATGGTGACCACGCGCATCACGGGCTGGTCATTTTCCAGCACGAAGACGGCGTAAGTGCCATCGCCCAGGTCGCGCACTGCTTCCACAGGCACCAAAACCGCACCGGTAGCCCGCCCGGCGATGATATCCACCGTAGCGCTCATGCCGAGTGGCAGGCGCTGCGGCTGGTCGAGCCCCAGCGGATCCAACTGCACCAGCAGCGAGACCAGCGAGGCGCCCATCGAGCTCGACAGGCTGGGATCAACCTGCACCACCTGCCCGGTGAACAAGTTCTCCGGGTAGGCGTCAAAGGTCACATCTGCTGCGTAGCCAACAATCGCTTTATCGAAGTCGGTTTCATCCAGGTACACCTGCAGCATGGGCTGGGACAGGTCGGCGATGGTGATGATGGCAGACGTGCCCACATCCTCGCCAACAGTACCATTGATGTTCAATACGGTGCCGCCAATGGGGGCAACCAGGTCAACAATCAGCTGGGTCTCCTGTGCATCGGCCAGGGCTGCCTCAGCACTGGCTACCTGCGCTTCAGCCACAGCCACATCCAGCGGATCGGGGTAATTCAACCAGCTCTCGACTTCTGCCTGGGCGGCGGTCAGTTCCGCTTGGGCCAGGGTGACCTGGGCATCGCCCTCGGCTTTCTCTTCGTCAGAATAGGGATTTCTGCACCAATTCACATTGATCAGTGCAGCTTGCACTTGTTCCTCTAAAGCCTCCAATTGTGCTTCCATTGCCAGACGGATGGGATCGGTTGCATCCCGGGTGGCGATTACATCCTGGAGATTATTCAGCAATTCATTGTATCTATCTAACAGGGTGTAATATTCGGATTCGTAATCGTCCAGGGTGCTTTCTGAGCAGCGCTGGTAATCCATGCGTATGCGGTCCTCTTGCGCATCCTCAAGGGCAGTTTGTGCCTCGAGCACAGCCAACTGGGCCTGGGCAAGCTGCAGGGAATTATCGGCATTGACCAGGTCATCCAGCGTCTTCTGTGCCTGGAGGAGATTCAACTCCGCATTTGCAATTTCCAGGGCAATGGATTCAGCAGTGTGATCGGTTTGCAGGCGGGCCAATACTTGCCCTTCATCAACCACATCACCTACCGCCACCAGCAGCTCGATCAGAGTCCCGCTCTCGTCAAACCCGGCGCCCCTTTCGCTGGAGGCGATCACCGTACCAGCACCGCTGGCATAGATCGCCAGATCACCTTGCCGAGCGATGGCAGTTTGCACACCGGTATCTTCGGTGGCTGCCTGGACAGGTTGGGTCACGTGGTTGTAGTATGCAAACGCGCCCCCACCACCGCCCATCAGGAGCACCAAAACCAGGATGATCCACAATGTTTTCTTTTTATTCTTAGCCATGATTCTTCTCCCTGTTATTGATTCGGATACCTATCTTCAGATATCTATACTGAATTTTATTAGACAAATGTGCAGAAATTGTGCAGGGTGTATTAGGATAATGTTGGGAATCTGTAGTATCTATTTCGGTACAGACTTATATGTGATATCTCTCACCAACCCTGCAAAATTAATCACATCATCCTTAAAATTAGAAATCCCAATGTTAATGATTCCCCCTTAATATTTCCTTGTAAGTATTTAAGATTCCGGTATAATACACCCACTCTCAAGAAAATTCAGGGGGCAAATCGCCACCCAAAAGAGGATAGGAAGCGAATCCATGAAAGCAAGAATCTTGTGGATCGAAGGGAAACGGGCTGATAGCCCGTCTTTCATCCCTGCACTACGCAAAAAAGATTACCTGGTTGAGGTGGTCTCTACCGGCAGTGCAGCTTTGGCGCGCTTGTTGGAAATCGATCCCGATCTGGTGGTGATCAATACGCCATCTCTGCGCACCAGCGGCAAGCGCATCTGCCGTGACCTGCATGAGAAGATATCCACCCTGCCAATCGTGGTCATCTTATCCCCAGAACAGGCATTCACCGGCGAGAACTGCGCTCGGGTAGTGCTGAAACTGCCTTTCACCATCCGCAAGCTGCTCAACCGTATCACCCCGCTGCTCCCCGGCGATGGTCAGCATATGATCCACCTGGGTCACATTCGCCTGGATCTGGAGCGCAAACGGGTGCGCTGCCAGGGACGAGAAGCCCGCCTCACTCCCCGCCTTACACATCTGCTGGAAGTATTGATGCAGCATACCGGCGAGGTGGTCGAACGCCAGCAGCTGTTCAAAGAAGTTTGGGAAACAGACTACACGGTAGATACACGCACCCTGGATGTGCACATCAGCTGGCTGCGTGAAGCCCTGGAAGAAGACCCCCGCCACCCCCAATACCTGAAAACTATCCGCGGTCTCGGCTATCGCCTGGATACATGAAATTTGGCTTTGTCCTCCCCTCCGGCGATGCCCGCACTGCGGCCTCATTGGCTGCGGATGCCGAGCAGGCCGGTTGGGATGGCTTCTTCGTTTGGGAGCCGGTCTGGGGCATCGATGCCTGGGTCTGCCTGACTGCCGCGGCGATGACCACCCAGCACATTCGCCTGGGCACCATGCTTACCCCGCTATCCCGCACGCGCCCCTGGAAACTGGCCAGTGAGACCGTGACCCTGGATCATCTATCTGGGGGCCGAGTTCATCCTCTCGGTTGGTCTGGGCGCATTGGATACCGGCTTTGAGGCCTTCGGTGAGGTTACTGACCGCAAAACCCGGGCCGAGCTGCTTGACGAAGGCCTGGAGATCCTCACCGGCCTATGGCACGGCCAGCCCTTCAATTTCAATGGCAAACATTACACAGTAAAAGAGACCAGCTTCTTTCCCCCACCCCCACCTGTACAACAGCCGCGCATTCCAATTTGGGTGGTGGGTGCCTGGCCGCGTGAAAAATCCATGCAGCGGGCGCTCCGTTACGACGGGCTTTTGCCCCAGGCATATACAGCAGATGGCAAGATCCGCCCGGCTCAACCGGCAGACCTAGCTGAGATCATTGATTACATCACCAAGAACCGGACCGCTGATACACCCTATGAAATTATTGTAGAAGGTACCACACCGGGTGATGATCCTGCTCTAGCATCTACCATGGTTAAGGAATGGGCTACTGCTGGCGCTACCTGGTGGATAGAAGCCCTGTGGGATGCCAATCAGCAAAGCGGCGGCAGCGAGTTAGTGCACCGGCGCTTGCTCCAGGGCCCACCCCACCTTTATTGATTCAATTATTCTCTGCTAGGAAAACCGCAACCTAGCTGCACTCGACTTCGAACATCTCCCCTGAATCCATCACCCCCCGCACACGCACACGCCCTCCGCTCAGGTCTGGCAGGGTAACTATCTCGGAAACCTGTTTTTTTCGCAAGGGCCGAACTGCCTGCGCTGCGCTGCGAAAGACCACCCCATTCCAATCCGGGTCAACTTCCCAATAACCTACCTCATCAAGCCCATCCCCCACCAGCCGGGCTGTATTTCCAGCAACCATCAAGCGTAAATCTGCCACCTTACTATCCGCATAGTGTGCCCAAGCCTTCTCCTGGGACTGTTCCACCAGCACTACAAACGGCGCACTGGCTTGCCGAACCAGACGAGCACGGCTTGTCTGCACCGCCCGCGCAGAAATGTCGCTGCCAATGAACCGTCGGCCCAGCCGGGCTGCCGCCGCCAGGGTTGTCCCAGAGCCGCAGAAGAAATCCGCCACCAAGCTGCCCGGGTTGGATGACGCCAGGATAATACGCTCCAACAGCGCCTCCGGCTTCTGGGTCGGATAGCCGCTGCGCTCGTTGTGCATCCGTGCCACCACCGGAAAATACCACCAGTCCTCCGGCACCTTGCCGCGCGCCAAATTTGGCATCTTGCCAAAGCCGGCTTTGGGTGACGAGGCAAACGTTTTCACTGTCACCGCGTTGTACGGCTGCCGCACCGCGTCAGCATTGAAGGTATACGGGGCTCCCTTAGAGTAAACCAGGATCGTATCATGCTTGCGATTGAATGCTGAGCGGATCGGAGATGGCCCGTGGTAGACCCACACAATCTCGTTCAACAGCCGTTCCGCCCCAAAGATCTCATCCAGTAGCAAGCGAGCATAGGCACTGGCATGCCAATCCAGGTGCAGGTACAGCGTACCGGTCGGTGCCAGTAGCTGGTGCATTAACGCCAGCCGCGGGTAGAGCATGTCCAGGTAAGCATCCAGCGTCGGCCAGGAATCCGGGTAACCCTCCGCCAGCTTCCACTCCTGTGGGCGGCGGGAGTCCTCCCCGCGCCCAATGCGCGCCGGGTAATGCCGCTGTGAAAAGAACGGTGGGTCGGCATAGATCAAATCGACCTTGCCGGCGTATTGCGCCAGCAAGGTCGACATCACTACCAGGTTATCGCCCAGGATCAGCTTGTTTTCAGGCTGCGAATCCGGATACCCCACACCCTGTGGATAGACCCAAGAGTCTACCTGCAGAGCGCCAGGAACTACTTCCGGTTCGGTCTTCGAATCCCATTGCAGTCTGGGCATATTATCCCAGCGATCAGCTATTCGCTGTCAGCTAATCGCTAACAGCTTATCGCTAATGGCTATTTTCCGAATTTCGCCTTCAGCACGTCTTCCAATGTGGGCTGCCCGATCTCTTGCAGCTCGTAGCGCACCCGCTGGGTGGGTTTCTTGATCTTGATGATGCGGGTCAGGTCGATCGGCGTGCCGATGATCACCAGGTCCACATCCGCTTTGGCAATGGTCGCCTCCAGGTCCCGCGTCTGCGCCTCGCCATAGCCCATCGCCGGCAGGATCGGCCCGGTCTTGGGATACTTCTCGTAGGTCGCCTTGATCGAGCGCACCGCAAACGGCCGTGGGTCGACGATCTCGGCGGCACCAAAACGCCGCGCCGCCACCCACCCTGCCCCATAGGCCATCTCACCGTGGGTCAGTGTCGGGCCGTCCTCGATCACCAGCACGCGCTTGCCGCGGATCTCTTCCGCGTTGTCCACGAACAGCGGTGAGGCTGCCTCGATCACAATGGCATGCGGATTGACCTTTGCCAGGTTGTTGCGCACCGTGATCACGTTCTCATAGCTGGCTGTATCCACCTTGTTGATCACAAACACATCCGCATCGTACACATTGGTCTCGCCGGGATGGTAACCCAGCTCGTGTCCGGGACGGTGCGGATCTGCCACCACGATCTTGAGGTCGGAAACATAGAACGGAAAGTCGTTATTGCCTCCGTCCCACAGCACGATATCCACTTCCTGCTCGGCCTGGCGTAGGATCTGCTCGTAATCCACGCCGGCATACACGATCACGCCGTTGTCCAGGTGCGGCTCGTATTCCTCACGCTCCTCGATGGTGCACTCGTGTTTGTCCAGGTCGCTGTAATCGGCGTAGCGCTGCACCGCCTGCTTCACCAGGTCACCATAGGGCATCGGGTGGCGGATGGCGGCTACTTTGTAGCCCATCCCGCGCAGGATCTGCGAGACACGCCGGGTGGTCTGGCTCTTGCCTGAGCCAGTGCGCACGGCGCACACCGAAACCACCGGCTTGGTAGACTTGATCTGGGTGCTATTGAGGCCCATCAGGCGGAAGTCTGCCCCGGCAGCCAGCACGGCCGAGGCCTTGTGCATCACCACCTCGTGGGGTACGTCAGAATAGGCGAAGATCACCTGCTCCACCTTCTGCTCCTTGATCAGCTTGACCAGATCGCTTTCGGCATAGATGGGAATGCCCTTGGGATACTGCTGCCCTGCCAGCGCAGCCGGATAAGTGCGTCCTTCGATATCAGGGATCTGGGTCGCCGTGAATGCCACAACCTCATAGTCAGGATTGTCGCGGAAGAACACGTTGAAGTTATGGAAATCGCGCCCGGCGGCGCCCATGATCAGGGTACGGATGGGTGACATATCTATGGTTTCTCCTATGGATGGTTTCTCTTGGTTAATTTCGCTGTAGTGCAAGCTCTTTCAGCGACGAATACTCAATTATATAACGTTCACATCACCTGCGGCGCGGCAATAGATAGCAAGCGCAGCGCGTTTGCCAGAGTCTGGCGGGCAGCCGCGACCAGGCGCAAGCGGGCCAGTCGGATGGCTTCCGATTCTGCCTGCAGCACCGGAATTGCGTGGTAGAAACTGTGGAAAGTATTGGCCAGCTCGTAGGCATAGGCCGCGATCACCAGAGGCCGGTACTCGCGCGCCGCCTGCTGCACCTGGTCTGGAAAACGCGAGATCTTGTCGATCAATTGGATCTCGTGGCTGGTGAGGGGGTAGTTGAATTCAACCGAGACAGGGATCTCCCCGCCGGCCTTCTTGAGGATGCTGTTGGCGCGCACGTGGGCATTCTGAATGTAGGGCCCGGTGTGACCATCAAAATTCAGCGCCGACTCCACATCAAAGACGATATCCTTGTTGTTGTCCACGGAGAGCATCGCATAAGCCAGGGCGCCTAGGCCAACCTGCTCAGCCACTTCCTGACGTAACTCAGCCGGCAGATCGGGATTCTTGCGCTCGATTTCAACCAGCACGCGCCGGGCCGCTTCGTCATAGACATCCTTAAATAACACAATGCGCCCGCGCCGGGATGACATCGCCCCCTCCGGCAGGCTGACGAAACCATAACCCAGGTGATGGCATTTTTCGGCTTGTTTATAGCCCATCAGATCCAGGATCTTGAAAGCCTGCTGGAGATGCAAACTCTGGCGGATATCTACTACATATACCGAGCGGTCAGCATGATAGGTGTCAAATTTCACCTTTGCCAGCGCCAGGTCCTTGGTAAGGTAAAGCGAGGTGCCGTCGGAGCGCAGAATAACGTTGGTGCGGTATTTTTCCTTGGTCAGCCCAAGCTTCTCGTCGATCTTCACGATGACCGCGCCGCCATTGGGGCGTTCATCATCAGCAAGACCCATCTGGATCAAATCTTCTGCGATCTGTTTGGAGGGTTCATCTACCTCGCTCTCGAAAAACCAGACATCGATCTTGATATCCATCAGGCGCAGGATATCATCCAATTCGTCCAGGCTCCACTGGCGAGTTTTCAGCCACAGATCACGAATCTCCGGATCGCCCACATCCCAGCGGCGGTAGATCTCGCGGCGTTCCGCTTCGTAGGCTTCACGCTGGGCAATTTGCGCCGGCGTCTCGCCCTCTTTGGGTTCCAATAAGGCAGTGGCTTCAACGTACAGCCGCATCAGCCATTGGCTGCGTTCATGCACACCTTGCGGTTCCTGCCCAAGATAGAACTTCTGGTAGATCCACACCACCGTAATGACGCTCAACCCAATATCACCAGGGTAGGAAGCACGGATGGTATCGAACCCGGCAAACTCCGCCAATCGGGCGACCACCTCCCCCAGGATTGAGTTGCGATAATGACCGATATGAAATGAATGGTGCGTGTTGATATTGGCGTATTCCACCATCACCCGCTCGGCTTGTGGTGCGCCGCGCCCGAAATCGACCCCCTTCTCCAACACCTCCTGCACCACCCGGCGGGCATACTCACCCGTGGCGAAATACAGGTTCAGGTAGCCCCTCAACGCCTCGACATGCGTGAAACCCTGTGGGGTGCCGATCAGTGCAGCCGCGCCTGTAGCCAGCTCCTGGGCTCGCTGCGGCACGTTGATCCCCGCTTCGCCGCGTTCTTTACGCAGGCGCCCCTCCTGCGCTGCGATCTGGAAGAATGATGTCGAAATGCCCCACTCCCCGCTAAAGGGAATTGGGCTCCACACCAGCGCATCGGGGGCTGGCAAACCGTTGGCAGCGCAGTATTCGCCGATCCTGCCTTCGATAAACTGCCGTTCCTGGTCAAACATAGCCATTCCTTCTAACAAAAAAAGCGGGAGCGCCTGTGCTCCCGCTGGCTAACGTACCATTGAATCCTCGGAATCGAACCCGGCACAGCGCAGGGATCGATCCAGCAGCAGTCAGGTGGTTTACTTATCCAATTGAGCCAGACGACGCATCAGGCGGCCCTTGCGGCGCGATGCGTTGTTGGGATGCAGAATACCCTTCTGAGCGGCCTTGTCCAGCGCACTGATCGCCTCAACGACGGAGGGCGCGGGTATCATCTGAAACGCCGATGTCCATGCTGGCGCGGGCCTTCTTCACCAATGTGCGGGCGCGGGCATTGAAATAATTGTTGCGCACATGGCGCCGGGCATTCTGTCGAATGCGTTTAATTGCAGATTTCTTATTAGCCAACTTGATCCTCCAATAACACTAGCTTAATCACGGCAGGCTATTTTACTTGAGAGCGGCGGATTTGTCCAGTCACTGCGCGCTCTTTTTCCACAAATGTAGTAACGATTTCACTCGTTATGGCGTCATTCCTCCTTATATATTACCACTTCATTCGTTACGCCTTGACCCTACATGATAGCAATGGTAAAATCCCCCCGCTCAACAAACGCATGCCCCCATCGTCTAGGGGACCAGGACGCAGCCCTTTCAAGGCTAAAACCAGGGTTCGAATCCCTGTGGGGGCACTGCCTCTTTGAGGCTTAAAACCGCCGGAAATCTCCGGCGGTTTTGTTATTTCATGATTGAAGTAAAATAGGAGAAACTGCAATATGATAGTGCAACTTGGGTGAAGTTATCCCAAATATTTAGAAAACCTGGAGAAATTGCATGGCTAAACTCATCCTTGCCGCTGACCGCATTATTCTCGCTCGTGTTCTGATCCAAAAAGCGCGTGATCTTCCCATCCCCACCGATGGCGGAAAATACAATTTCTCCTACATTGCCCAGGTCAAGGATTATTTACGGCAGGCGCGTGATTTAGTCAAGTTAATCCCTTTTATGCCTAGCGCCACAGCTGAGATCAAATGTGCAGCCAGAGAGATTCTGACCGAGGCTGATCAGGCTAACAAAGAAATTTTGCACTAACGCACATGCCGCCAGAGAGCGTCTGCAAGCGCATGACACCGAGCTTGCCGGTCACCGGGCCGACCTGCGCGAGCTGCTGGCTAAAAAGGCCACCGCCCAGGTGGATGTTTCTCCCGAAGCCCTGGCCATGGCGCTGGCGGTTTGGCGTGGCCAGATCGAGGCAGCCAGCCAGTCCGGCGATGTCCGGATGCTGCGCAACTTGCTATTTCCCCGTTCCATCACCAAAATCGAGCTAGGTTACGATAAAGCGCACATCTGGTACTCCTTCCCGCTGGATGCGCTTGCGCCTGGTGGCGTTCGGGGAGCGACGGCAACCGGTTCGATCCTGACAACCTTCATGATCGAGGGGAAAAGGACGCGCCAACACCTGAAATCTGAACCGAAGGGGCCGTCGGAGCGGGATATGCAGATCTATGAGCTGCATAAGGCGGGGAAGACGGCGAGAGAGGTGGGGGAGATGTTTGGGATATCGGAGTCGAGGGTAAGGGTAATTTACTGGGCCATGAGAAAACGAACATAAAGCCCATGACCCAGGAAAATGCATCTTCGACCAACGTTCTGCTGATTAATCTTGCGGGTATTGACATGCAATATAAGTGCGTTATAATATTAGTATACCAGTGTACTAGTATGCTAATATGTTAAATTGGCTATCACCCCGATGATCCATTTGAGACGCTTACGAATTGTTTTAGTGTTCCTTTGCAGCGCTGCGCTTTTAGTTGCCTGCGGCACGGCTACTGGCACACCCAGCGCCACGCCCACCGGCCATCCTTCTAGAGCGCCGGCTGTATCGCCAACCACAACGCCATCCGCTTCGCCTGTTGAGCTTATTATCGAAGCTGGGCCAACTCAAGACAGTGCATCTTTGCCCTCTTTAGAGATCCCATATACCAAAGATAATCCACTTACCGATTCGTCCATCATGCTTGGTGTTCTGGATGCTTTGCGCCAGCGACAGGAAAACTGGTTCTCGCGGCCGGGCTGGTATCAGAAAGCAGTCTGTAATAACAGTATCGCAGGAAGCAATGATTGGATGGCATGCCTCTATTTTCTGGTGCATGTTCTGGATGAAACACGCACCTGTCGCGAGCAGATGGTGTACTTCATTGTTGAAGATCAGGTAATGCCCTTTCAAATCATGCTTGAAAACGGCGCAACGGCCGGTTTCAACGTTCCTGCCGGCACATTCAGCGTTGACGGCGTCCAGCCGCCAGACCCAACCGTCCAATGCAGCCTGGAGAGCCTGGAAAGCGTTGGCGTGTGGGGTGAATCGCTGCTGACTGACGAAAGGGCCTGGTTTGAAGCATTTGAAGCTGATTTGAATACCGGGGGTGGCAGCCAGGATGAAGGCTCTGGCGCCACTGCCGGCCGTATCAGCGCCTGGCAAGAGCAGGTTGGCGGGCAAGACTTCTTCGTCCTGGCCTATGAGATCCATACCTTCCGAGATCCCCAACCGGTGTTCATGGACTTTGCCACAGGACAAAGCCTGCTCATTGAGCGCAGCAAGCGCCTGGAGTGGTTTGACCTGGGTACCGGTTTACCGCTTTCAGAGCAAGAAATTCTCTACCTGCAAAACGGACAGATGGGCGGCGATGAGTGGGTCGGTAATATCCAATATACCTATTACGATGTTTTGCCGGCTGAATTATCACAGGTATATACAGACGCTGCCAACCGAGTTCTCGCCGAGTTGGAGCGCTAGATCGCAGAACCTATGGATCACATTTTCAATGACCAGCAACCGATCTACCAGCAAATCATCCAGCGCGTCTGCGCCCAGGTCTTGCGCGGTGAACTAAAGCCGGGTGATAAGCTGCCCTCCGTAGTGGATGCCGCCATGCAATACAAGGTCAACCACAACACAATCTTCCGCGTATACAGCGAGCTGGTGCGGCAGGAGATTGCTGTCACCCGGCGCGGTGAAGGCACTTTCATAACCGAGGATCAAGAAGTGCTGGACAGGATGCACCAGGCGATGCGAGAGACCTTGCTGGCAAATTTCTTTACCGAGATGGGCCGCCTGGGGTATTCGGCTGAGGAGATCCTGGCTGAGATGCAGTTGTACGCGAAAAACATTACCGGAAGAGGCAAGAATGATTAAACGAAAGCCAAATGGTTCTGGGATTTGGTGTGAAGAATTTTCACGAGCTTTCTGGAATGGCCGCTTTCTGGCGGTGTTCCTCTTGTCGCTGGCTTGTTTTGCCTATGGCCTCTATGACGCAGGCCGGTTCTTTCCTGGTCTGGCCATGGGCGCAGAGGCCCCTGTAACCAACAATGCCTACGAATTGTGGCTGTTTGTACATTTCCGTTCCTATTTTATCTACCTAGCGCCGATTGCTGCGGCGCTACCGTTTGCTGACTCGCTCTGGGTTGACCGCAGCCAGGGCTTCCTGCGTTTCATCCTGGTCCGCACCAGCTACCGCCAATACCTGACCGCCAAACTGATGGCTAACCTGGCCGCTGGGGCAGCGGCTGTTGGCAGCCCGCTGCTGCTGTTGTTTCTATTCACGAGTTTGAGCGCACAGCGAACACCGCCGGTCAACTCGTTGGTGTTCACCACCTGGGGTGCGCAAAACGGCAGCCCGGCGGGGGTGCTCTCATCCTGGTATCCATCGCAGCCAGACCTCTACATCCTGGCATTGATTGGGTTGGCCTGCCTCTTTGGGGCCGTCTTCGCCACATTTGGCCTGGCAATCTCTGGCCTGGTCCATAATCGCTATGTGATCCTGGCTGCACCCTTCATGCTTTTTATGGTTAGCTCTTATATCAGTGACCGCGCCCAGCATCTTGGTCGCCACTGGTCGCCCGAGACATTGATTATCCCGTATAACACGACTGGAGTGACGGCCATCACCCTGTTGGTCCAATTGACCGTCCTGGTTTTGATCAGCGGCCTGCTCCTTTACTTCTTTGGCCGGCGCGAGCGGATTGTCCAATGATATTCAGACTAATCCAGGTGCAACGATGAGACTGCTTTCCTACCTCAATATTCAAATCCGCCAGTATCTCTTGCGCAAGCGCTGGCTGGTGCCGCTGCCGGTGATGTTGTTCATTGCCTATCGTTCGGTCAACGCCATCCGCTCACTGCTGGAGCTGCACTCCGGTACGGCCGCTAATATCTGGGATGTATTCTTCATTACCTTTGGCAATGGCTGGAATATTGTCCTGATCATCACCAATCTGTTCCTGTTCCTGGTTTGTGACCTGCTGCCCGAGCCGGGATTCGGACAACTGGCGCTCTTGCGCCTGGGCTCGCGGCGAGCCTGGTGGCTGGCCAAATGCCTGGTTTTGGCCTTTTCTGTCATTGCCTACACTCTCCTGGTAACTGGCATTGTGGTCGCCTTTGCTGCCTTTGTTTTCCCAGTTGAATTCACCTGGAGCACGCTGGCCATCGCCACGCCAGAATCATTGAATATCCCATTGTTCACCCCGCGGAATTCTTCGGCCCTGGTAATCATCGGCCAGACCTTGCTGCTGCTGATGCTGGGTTGGTTCAGCCTGGGCTTGTTGATGATGGTGGTCACCCAGTGGAGCCGCCGGTTTTTGGTGGGCTACCTGGCCGCTCTGGTCGTGCTCATGGCCAGCTTTGCTGTGAATTGGATATCCAATCCCGCAAGCTGGGTAAAGCTGTTCATCTACAAACACTTGATGTTCAATCATTTCCCCCTTCCGTTTCGAGACGTTCCAGTTCACCTCTCCCTTCTCTACTGGATGATCTGGCTGGTCTGCCTGTCTGCCCTGGGATTTTATCTCAGTCAGCGGCAGGATCATTTTGCCACCCGGCATTCATAGAGGATTTTTTGATAAGGATATAAAGCCATGCAAAACATTGACAAAAAAACAATCATCTCCGCCCGCGGGATTTCCAAGCATTTTGGTAAGCGGATGGTTCTGGATGGGGTTGATTTCGATATGCCGCCAGGCGTGATCTTCGGGATCAGTGGGGCGAATGGCTCTGGTAAAAGCGTTTTCTTACGGATACTGTCCGGGTTGATCCGCCCAAACAGTGGGCAGGTTGAGATCTTTGGCCAAAAGATTGGCCCCGAAATCGAATTTCCACGTGCAAGTGGAATCTTGATTGATAGTCCAGGCTTCTTACTAGCCGAAAGCGGCTGGCGGAATTTGGAACTGCTGGCCAGCATCCAGGGGAAGATTGGCCGGGCGGAGATTGAAGATGCTTTACATTCCGTGGGGCTGGATGCCAATGACCGCCGTCCAGTCAGCGCTTACTCAACCGGCATGCGCCAGCGCCTGGGACTGGCCCAAGCCATTATGGAAGATCCTGAGCTGTTGATCCTGGATGAGCCAACCAATGGCCTTGATTTTGACGGACAGCGAGAGATCTACCAGTATTTGATCGAACTACGCGAGCAAGGCAAGAGCATCCTGATCACCAGTCACAGCAAAGATGAGATCAAGATCCTGTGCGACCAGGCTTTTATGATGGCTGAGGGCAAACTGGCTCCGGCTCAAGATTCTTGACCGTTGCTTGCTCCAGCATTTTGGCGTGTGGGCAATAAAATAATCCGAGCACCCTTTCGTGCCTAAGACACGTTAACGTACGGTACCCTCGTGGGGCACGAACACTTGTGCGTGTCTTATTGATCAACGGGTACAAGCAAGAATACACACAACGCCACCTGGGATTATTGTGGCGTTGTGTGTTGTTTCGTTTCGCACTGGGTATCAGCGATTTATGGCGTGACCCAACAGCGCCGGCAGATCAAGGTAGGTGAAATCAGGCACGGCGCGAACTACATGCCGCAATCCAGCGACTTCTTGAGCGTTGATCGTGGTGCAGATCATGACAGCATCCATACCGGCACGGCGGGCAGCCTCGATACCGCCCAGGGCGTCTTCAAAAGCCAGGCAGTGTGTTGGTTCGATCCCTAATACCTGTGCAGATTTCAGGAAAATCTCGGGGTTTGGTTTTCCATGTTGTATTTCGGCGCCACCAACCACAGCCTTAAAATAGCGGCGCAGATCAAGCTTCGACTCATCCAGAATAAAGGGAATATTTTCGGGCGGTGAGGCGGTAGCGACCGCCATGGGCAAATCCAGGACAACCGCCTGCTTCAGGAAGCTCAGCAAGCCGGGCAGCGGTTCACGGCAGCAGGAATATCGTTCGCGATATAGGGCTTCCTTGCGATTGCCCCAGTAGGTCAAGTCAGCTTCACTGAGTTGTTCACCAAGCATCAGACGCAGGATTTCACGGGTCTTTTTACCAGTTGTGGCGCGGTTAAATTCGTTCGGGTCGATCTGGACACCAGCCTCGGCGAGAGTGTCCTGCCAGGCCTGGTTGTGCGTGGGCATATTATGGACGAGGGTGCCATCCATGTCAAAAATTAGGGCGTTATATTTCATACCTGGTTTTGATGGGAAGCTATGGAGTGGGAGTGGCCTCAGTAAGCGTACAGAATTGTCATCAAATTTACTGATGGCCAACAATGCGATGCGGCACATACGGCTCTTCCAGGTATGCCACATCTTCCTGAGTCAGTTTAACCGACAGAGCGCCGACAGCATCTTCCAAATGCGTGATCATGGTTGCCCCGACGATAGGCGCAGTTACCGGCTCCTTCTGCAACATCCAGGCAAGGGCGATATGAACGCGCGGAACTCCATACTTTTCCGCGATTTCCGCGAGCCGTTCCACGACCCGTTGATCGGTTTCGGTAGTGGCATCGTATTTACTCTTCGCAATGACATCGGTTTCGGAACGAAGCGTGCTTTCCGACGACCAGTCGCGCGTCAATCTTCCCGAGGCGAGGGGACTGTACGGGATCAGGCCGATCTTTTCCTCGCGGCAGAGTGGCAGCATCTCCCTTTCCTCTTCACGGTAGATGAGGTTGAAATGATTCTGCATCGAGACGAAGCGAGTCCAGCCATGCTTCTCAGCGACATACAGCCCCTTCTGGAATTGCCAGGCGAACATGGCAGAGGCGCCAATGTAGCGCGCCTTGCCCGCCCGTACCACGTCGTTCAGCGCTTCCATTGTCTCCTCAATGGGGGTTTCATAATCCCAGCGATGGATCTGGTAGAGGTCGATGTAATCCACCCCAAGCCGCTTCAGACTATGGTCAATCTCGCTCAGGATTGCTTTGCGTGACAGCCCGGCGCCATTCGGTCCGTCATGCATTCTGCCCCACACTTTGGTGGCGATGACCACATCATCCCGGTTGGCGAAGTCCTTCAATGCGCGTCCGAGGATCTCCTCACTCTGACCATGGGTATAGACGTTGGCGGTATCGAAGAAATTGATCCCCAAATCTACCGCTTTCTTGAGCACCAGGCGGCTGTTTTCTTCATCCACTACCCATTTGTGAAACGAACGTTCCGCGTCCCCAAACCCCATGCAACCCAGGCAGATGCGTGAGACCTTCATCCCTGTTGATCCTAATCGAACGTACTCCATTCTTTGCTCCTTTCTGGTGATCTCTTTCTTTTTTTCCAAATAGGTCTCTTGAAATGTAGGGTGGACGAGTCTAAGGCTGCATATTCTCCTCGTAGGCATTGCCTTCGCCCAGTACACGGTGAACAATGGGCATCCACCCGCTGATCGGGATGCTCTGCGGGCAAAGCGACTCGCACTGGAGGCAGGCAATACATTCGCTGGCCCACTCTTCTTTGGGGAACCAGTGTTTGTATTCCCCCCGGGCAGCCTCGGGTTTGTCGTACATCTTACCCATATTGAAGATCTCAAAATTGCGGGGGATGTTCACGCCATTGGGACATGGCATGCAATACTGGCATTTTGTGCACGGAATAGGGCTCAGCGAGTGGTAGAGCTGGCGCGCCTCGTCCACCCGGGCCTGATCGGCGGCGGTGAGCGTGCCCACGCCTGACACGGCAGCGCTGGCCAGGTTGTCTTCCACTTGGGCCATCTCTGACATGCCGCTCAGCACTACAGATACTTCGGGCTGGTTCCACAGCCACTGCAGTGCCCAGCCGGCCGGTGAGCGTCGCACGGGGGCCGCGTCCCACAGGCTTTGTACAGGCGCCGGCGGGTTCACCAGGCGACCGCCTAATAGTGGCTCCATGATCACCACAGCCAGCCCCTTGCCGGCGGCATATCGCAAGCCCCGGGTGCCGGCCTGGTTTTCAATATCCATGTAGTTGTATTGGATCTGGCAGAATGTCCACTGGTCGGTGGCATCCACGATTTCCTGGAAGGCATCATAGTCGTCGTGAAACGAGAAGCCCAGGTAGCGAATGCGGCCGCTGGCGATAGCCTTGTCGGCCCAGGCCAGCACGTTCAGATCGCGCATCGTGTGCCAGCGGTTTTTGTTCAGCGCATGCAGCAGGTAAAAGTCGATGGTATCGGTCTGAAGCTTGCCAAGCTGCTCGTTCAGCAGCAAATCAAAGTCTTTCTCTGATTCCACCTTCCAGCAGGGCAGCTTGGTAGCCAGGTGCACCCGCTGGCGGTAGCTGCCAGCCTTAAGGACGCGTCCCACGAACAGTTCACTTTGCCCGCCATGGTAGGGATAAGCCGTGTCGATATAATTCACACCCTGGTCGATGGCGTAGTGCAGCATGCGCGTGGCTTCAGGCTCATCAATGTCTGCGGGTGCGCCATGGGTGGGCAGGCGCATGCAGCCAAAGCCCAAGGCCGAGACAGTCCAATCCAACAAACCGAATTTCCGATATTGCATGATGTGATTTCCTCTGTTGTATTAAATAATCCAAGGGTTATTCGTTGAGTTCTCAAGCGTCAGGTGGTTGTTGAGCTAAAAGCCTGTCGGGTGCGGTACGAGTTTGATGGTCGCAGCTCTCACCTCGGGGGTCACCATGGGGGCAACATACTGTGGATAGCGTCCGTATTTGGTGCGGTAGGCTGTGTCAATCTTGTCATTGATAGCAGGATCAGTTTCCTCTACGAAGGTGACAACTTTCTCCACACCGCCAGCCCAGATTCTGCCTTCATGCCGCGCCTGAACGCCGCGGAACCAGCCGGAGGTGCGCCCGTTCACAGACCGGACATAGAGATCGTCGCCAACGCGCACGACCCAAATAATCACCCGTCTTCGCAGCGTGCCATCGCTCCGGAGTGAGGCGATCTGCAACTCTTCTGCGGTCCCGATCTTGTCGAGCTCATCACTTGTCCAGGTAGTCATTGCGGCGTCTCCTTTTATTCAGCCTTGAATCCGGCCAACTTTGCCTTGCTCAACGACCAGTTTGTTTCTGCAGTTCTTTGGGGTACCGATCCCCTTGTACCGTGATCTTTGAAATGGCACTTTTGATCTCCCTCAGATCGTCGGATGTTAGTTCGACTGCCAGTGCGCCGATGTTCTCATCCAGACGCTCCAGCTTCCGGCTGCCCGGGATGGGAACAATCCACGGCTTCTGAGCGAGCAGCCAGGCGAGCGCGATCTGAGCCGGTGTCGCTCCCTTCTGTTCTCCGATCCTGGCAAGCAGGTCAATTACCACCCGGTTTGCTTTCCGCGCCTCCGGCGTATAGCGAGGGAGGCGGCTGCGGATATCAACACTGGCGAAGGTCGTGTTTTCGTCGATCTTTCCCGTGAGATAACCCCTGCCCAGGGGGCTGAATGGCACGAAGCCTATCCCGAGTTCCTCGCATGCAGGCAGCACTTCCGCTTCAACCTCTCTCCACCACAGCGAGTATTCGCTCTGAACTGCCGTGACTGGCTGGACTGCGTGGGCGCCACGGATGGTTTCTGCTCCTGCTTCCGAAAGTCCGAAGTGCTTAACCTTACCATCCTGAATCAGGTCCTTTACCGCTCCCGCTACATCCTCAATTGGCACATTCGGATCAACGCGGTGTTGATAGAACAAATCGATGGCATCAACCTTGAGTCGCTTGAGCGAGGCCTCGGCAACTTGCTTGATCTGCTCTGGCCGACTATCCATTCCAGCTGAAGGAATTGGTCCCTTGTCAGGATCATATTTGAACCCGAACTTGGTGGCAATCACCACTTTTCCGTGGAAAGGAGAAAGCGCGTCACCAAGGAGTTCTTCGTTGGTGAATGGACCATAAACTTCAGCCGTATCGAAGAAGGTGATCCCACGGTCAACCGCAGCATGAAGAAAAGAAATCATCTCCTGCTTGTCGGGAATCGGGCTTTCATCATGACTCATTCTCATACAACCGAGCCCGAGAGCCGAAACTTCCAGGTTACTGTTTCCAAGGTTGCGCTTTTGCATTTTCTAAACTCCTATCTTTTCATTAATCAGATTAATTTGGAAATTGACGTTTAGCAAAACCCTTTAATCTTCCCCCTTTTATTCCTCTGCTTGCTTCAATTCTTTCTCTCTTTTCAACACGGCGTTTTCATACAATTGAATTTTGTGGTTTAACAGATCCAGTGTTTTTTGCATTTCTTTCATCCTGGCCACGAGCTGCTCCCGCTGCTCAATCAGGATTTCTTTTCTGGGCTGGATGGTCTGGTCGCCTTGCTCAACCAAGGCGATATACTCTATCAGTACTTCAATGGGCAGCCCTGCGCTTCGCATACACTTTATGAATTCAACCCGCCTCAAATCGATTTCGCGGTAATCCCTGATCCCACCCTCATTTCGATTCACAGGCGAGATGAGTCCGATGCGTTCATAGTAGCGCAGCGTATCCGGCGAAATACCATAGCGTTCACTTACTTCCGCGATCTTCATAATTTCACCTCACATAAGAGTATATCACCTGGAGTTAACTCCAAGTCAAGGATTTTTTAGTTAGATAAGCAGCGATAAAGCGCTTACGCGAGCGCACGAACTTATGCCCTGACTGCTTCCCCTATGCCTGATCCGGCCGATTACACAACGATCGAAGAAGCTGATTAAGCTTTATGCTCGCCCGGCGGTGTAAACCACAACAAGAATTAAGGCTAATGAGGGAGATGGGATGGAAGATGACAGAAGCATGTCAGAAAATATGCTACAATCATCGCGGTTTATGGAGAACGTCAATCCTGATCCCGTCCGCCACACAGCTTAGCTAGAACGTTCATATGTAGCATGAACTTTGATCGCTCTGTTTATTCTCTATGAAACCCCTCCCTCGCTTGCGAGTATCCTCACCGTTTCAAATATTTCTCGTTCATGTCGTTTTGAGCCTCCTTTTTGGGGTTTTTTGGTATTGGATGTTATATGGTCATTTCCCTCTGCACTTTACGCATGTAAATTGGATTTATAAAGCCGGTGGGGATGTATTACAACATCAACTGGGATGGGAGTGGTTTCGTCAAGAGCCCTGGCAATTTCCTTTAGGGAAGATTACTGCTTATGGTTATCCATTTGGTACTTCAGTAACCTTTATGGATTCAATCCCATTACTGGCAATTCCCTTTAAATTAATTTCGCACTGGTTTAAGGCGAATCATCAGTACTTCGGGATATGGGAATTGTCCGCCGTGGTCGGTCAAATGCTGGCAGGACTGTTGATCCTTCACGAATTTACTCGTTCATACACGGTGAAGATCCTTGGCGCTTCGCTACTAGTTCTTTCGCCGCCAATGATTTTTCGCGCTTTTTATCATAGTTCCTTATCCGCTCATTGGATTCTGCTGTTAGCGATTTGGTTTATTCTTCTCGAGTACCGCCATAAATTGTGGCGGGGAGCATGGATATGCCTTTTTACAGTAGCTGTGTTGATTAATATTTATTACATACCAATGCTTATGCCATTGTGGCTGATTGGCATGTATTTCCGCTTTATGAGAGAGAAGAAGAGCTGGACGCTAATTCTTAACCTTCTCGTTGACGGCGTTGCTATATTCTTAGCGGTCTTTCTGGTCGGATATAGCACAGGCTTATTCAGCTTAAGTTACCAATCTCTCTCAGTGGATGGTTATGGTGTTTTCTCCTGGAACCTGAACGGATTCATCAACCCATTCGACTATTCTTCGAACTTTATCAGGGCAAGGGCTACAGGTGTAGACCAACAATATGAAGGTTTCAGTTATTTAGGTTTAGGAAACTTGCTGATTATCCCCGCAGCTGTGTATTTATTCCTGGAGAAAAATTACTTACGCCGTAGTTTGCCTTTTCTTTTGCCTTTTAGTGCTGCTGCCATTGTATATACACTTTATTCACTCTCTCACCGGGCATTTCTAGATACATTGCCACTGTGGGATATTCAATTGTCCGACTCCGTTTTAATGTTCCTCAGCCTTTTTCGTGCATCTGGCCGGTTCATCTGGCCGGTCTTTTATTTCCTAGTATTATTTGGAATAATCGTCATCATTCGGAGTGTTCGTTTTCCAGTGCAACTTCTATTCGTGGTAGTACTGTTGCAGTTTGGCGATATACAACCGCTTTCTCAGCCCAAAAAATTGACCGGCATAACCAATTATCAATCTACTCTACAGTCAGAATTTTGGAAATCAGCAGCACTGACTAATAAACATATCGTTATTATTCCTGCGAGGAAATTAAGACCGCCTTATGAGCCATTTGCTTTATACGCAGTTAGAAATCATTTAACCCTTAATCTGGGCTATTTTGCACGCAGCGATACGCTGGCTTTCGAAGAATATAGCAAAAAAGTTTGGGAAGATCTACAAGGCCATAGACCTGATGCCCAGACTATATATATCCTCTCAGACCCGGAATGGATCACACTTGCCAAAGAGAATCTGGCAGATGAACTATTCATCTGCGAAATTGATTACTTCACGGTGTTATTTTCAGCGGAAAATGAACTGGCGCAGGCAATATCTGAATTCTCACCTTACTGCTCTGTCCCTGCTCCTTGAAGTTCGCAAATTGAACTATTGCCGATAATACCTGATAAATCGCAGGATATGCCAGCCTGGAACGTACAGGTACCCTGCTCTTTGTCTGCACCGCTGTTGCCGGTGATGGCGTGTTCGCCGCCTGTTTGGCTATTATCACAGACATGGCAGCGATTTACCCTGCCGTGAGTCGACGCGGCGAATTTCCTCTAAGCAGAAACGTCAGCACAAACCCGGCGATAAATCCGCCGACGTGGGCCATATAAGCCACCCCACCTGTCTCCGTTGCACTGGTAATGGAACCAATGCTGCTAAATAATTGCAGAACGATCCAGAGCCCAATGACGATCAGCGCGGACACTTGAATCACACGTTGGCCCTGCAATACTCTGACTTTTCCCTGGGGGAACAGCAAGATGTAAGCGCCGAGCACCCCCGCAATCGCTCCAGAGGCGCCCAGATTCGGCACGTTTGACTCAGTGCTAAACGCCAACTGGGCAAAAGTTGCCGCAAGCCCACAGACCAGGTAGAAGATAGTGAACTTGATATGCCCGAAACGGTCTTCCACATTGTCACCGAATATCCATAAGTAAAGCATGTTGCCTCCCAGGTGAAGCCACCCGGCATGCATGAACATCGCGGTGAAGAGCGTCAAAAAATCACCAGCGGGATTGGCAAGGAAGCGGCTCGGGACAAATGCCCATTTCTCAATAAACGCGTCACCACCACTCAGCTCTACAAAGAAGAACAGGATGTTCAGAGCCAGCAAGGCGTATGTGACGAGTGGAACCGTTCTACGCGCACTATTATCATCACCGATAGGTAACATAGAATTTTTCTCCTTATCTGCCGGGTTGAGTTCGGTGGATTACCTTCCCACCCACTCACTAATAAGACGCGTTAACGTACAGCATCCCCGCGGGTGCACAACAATAACCGTCGGGTAACCCCAGCGGTTATTGTTGTTTTTTACGTCTGAAATCCAAGCCCAACACGCCAACTCTCCAGGCAGGGTGAACGCAGTATAAATCACCCACCAGGTAGATAAGGCAAAGGGCTCCGCGATTCGATCTTAATTACAAATCTTTTACCAGGGTTGCTAACAGCAAGAGCCCTGCAGCAACCAGGGCAAGCCAGAAATCATAAGTAGCAAGTGCAGCGATAATACCTGCGTGACCGAGCAGAGCGAGTACGGCAAGCGCGAGAGCGATGATCCAGGTAATTTGTTTCGGTGGGGTTAGTTTCATTTCTGTTTCTCCTAGTTTGAATATTTAATATTGAATTCCATAGTGCAGCGAACGTCATCTCAGTCTTCGAGAATGAACGTTACCTTCATCTGCACCCGATACTCGGTGATTTGTCCCTTATCATCGATCAGGACTTCCTGATTCTCGATCCATGCGGATCTGACATTCGTAATAGTTTTAGAGACACGAACAACTCCGGCCCTGATTGCATCATCAAAACTCACTGTAGAAGACGCTTTGATTTCAGTAACCCGTGCAATTGACATTGGTGAACTCCTTTTCCTTTATGAGATAGTATTTACTCTTATCCAGTCGATTACAATTTAATTATAATGATCTAGAGTCTCAAAAACGTCACACGACATTGCCTGGTTGTGTACATCATCCCAACCTGTCGTTACTGAGACTGATACATTTAGTAGCTCGAGCTGGGCTACTCGATTGACAGATACAGATCCATCGAGCAATCTGCCAGCGGTGTGTTAGCATAACCGATATGCTGCTCCAGGCACTGCGCCTTGCCCATTTTGTACGGACTGTCTTCCTGCCAGAGCACCAGAGCCTTCCACGCCGCCGGGATGGTATCCCATGGGTTGCCAACCTTCTGAATGCGGTACACGGCGTACTTCCCACCGCTGAACGCTTTGATCTTCACCTCGCCCTCAGGCTGGAAACCCGGCTCGACTTCGATCCAGAACTCGTAGCCGCGGTTCTGGCTGGCGGGGGATGGTCCGGCGGTGTCGAAGCCGAAGATGCGGTGCTTATCAGGGTCATCCAGCAAACCCAGCGGCCTTGCCCAGGTCACCAGCCTCTCCCAGGCTTCATCTTCCGGTGCAGGCCCGTAAGCTGGAAAACTGGCAACGGTCAGCGGTTCCAGGTGGACAATCTTGACCTCGAAAGTATCTTCCATTTTATTCTCCTTTTCACTCTTTGACTGAATATTGAAAGCGTACGCAACCTGTCGACTGTGACATCATACCATCCATACCCTGACATCTTATGTCAGGGTATAATTAATTGATGCGCGCCGATCGATTGCTTTCTCTCTTACTGCTGCTACAGACGCGGGGGCGGATGAGCGCAAGCCAGCTCGCCGCAGAATTAGAAGTCTGCGAGCGGACCATTTACCGCGATATGGTGGCCCTCAGCACGGCGGGTGTGCCCGTCTATGGAGAAGCCGGACATGATGGCGGCTACCAGCTCTTGGACAGCTACCGCACCAACCTGACCGGGCTTTCCGAGGGCGAAGCGCGCGCCTTATTCATGCTCAACATGCCGGGACCGCTGGCAAAGCTGGGCCTCAGCCAGGATTTGAAAGCTGCCATGCTCAAGCTGACCGCGGCGCTGCCCAAATCCCGCCGCCTGGACGAGGAGCGCGTGCGCCAGCGATATTACATCGACGCAAGCTGGTGGAGCCAGGCTGAAGAGCCACAGACTCATCTGCAAACCATACAGCAAGCAGTGTGGGAAGATCGTAAGCTGGTAATTACCTACACCCCCCTGTTCGATGTGCAGATCGAGCGGGTGATCGATCCTTACGGGCTGGCGGCAAAATCCGGTTCCTGGTATCTGGTGTTTGCGCGCGGAGGCCGGGTGCGCGCCCGCCGGGTGGCCGACCTGCTGGACGCTCGCCTCTGCCTAGAGAAGTTCGAGCGCCCGGTTGATTTTGAGCTGGGGGAGTTCTGGAAGCGCTGGTGCGCGGAAGAAGAGCAAAGTTATTCTGGATACCCAGTCACTGTCCGGGTAACAAAAAGAGCCCTGCCGTCGGTGATCCGCCGTTTTGGGGCGGGGGTACGTGACCAGCTTGCGGATGCGCCGGAAGGGGATGACGGCAGCCGCATTTTGATCCTACATTTTCGCTGGATCGACGAAGCGCGTGAGCGATTGCTGCCTTTTGGCAGCGGCGTGGAGGTACTAGAACCCTATGCCCTGCGTGCCAGTATGGCCGATATCGCCGAGCATACTGCCAGGTTGTACATAAAGTGACTGTTTCAGGGCTGACCCCTAGCCATTTGGGAGCATAATCACTTTTTTGACCTGTGGATCATGACTTTCGATCATATCAATCGCTTTAGGCATCTCCTTGAGTGGGAGATAATGTGAAATCAAGGGTTTAACATTGATATGACCAGAACGAAGTAAATTCACCGCCTGGTAAGAATTACGAACAGAAGTAAAGGAAGATAAAAAGGTCAGCCCCTTCTGAAAGATTTTAAAAGCCTCAATTTCCATGATCTTTCCCGAAGGAGGCACACCAAACAGCAGCACGGTGCCTCCATTGCGAACGAAATCGATGGTTCGATTCATTACCGGTACAACACCTGTCGCGTCGATGACCAGGTCATACATGTTTGGTTGGAAATCCTCCATGTAGTTGACAACAAGGTCAGCTCCCATTTGGCGGGCGAGTTCGGCGCGCCCGGGGTTATTTTCCAGGATGGTGATATAGGCAGCACCTTGCAAGCGGGACACCTGGAGGAGCAGATTGCCGATAGGGCCAGCACCCAAAATGGCGACCCGATCCCCAAGCCTGAGCCGCGCGCGCTCGATGCCATGTATCACGCAAGAAAGTGGCTCCACGAATGCACCTTGATCGAAAGGCAGGTCTTCAATGCTGAAGACGGCTTTTTCGGGCGCGGAGACGTACTGTTCCATGCCTCCGGGTAAAGTAACCCCAATGGCCTGCCAGTTAAGACAAAAATTCTGGCGGTTGTTCAAACAGTGAATGCAATTGTCACAGGCTATGTTGGGCTCGACTGCCACGCGATCTCCCACCTTGAAGCGCGTGATCATGCTTCCGGTAGACACGATCACACCGGAGAACTCATGTCCCGGAATGACAGGATATGCGCCCAGGTATTCGCCGTTGAAAATATGGATATCGGTCCCACAAATCCCGCTGGCCATAACCTTGATCAATACTTCGCCCGGACATGGTTCGGGTATCTCGCGCTCAACCAGTTTAATTTCTCTCGGTTTTTGAATGACGATCGTCTGCATGCGCATCTCCTTCACTGCAACCATTTTAATACAATAAAGAGAAACCAGCTCTCACCACATGGGAACTCGTTCTACATCCGGTTGTCCGACAGGGTAAAATTAGCGCTGGGCGCGCTGGCGGTATATCCCTAACGATGGAAGAAGAAAGGACAGATAAATAATGTATAAACAATCTCTAAACGGCGCTTGGCAGTTTTGCCAGGCGGGAAGTGATGAGTGGCTTCCGGCGGTTGTGCCGGGAGGTGCGCATACCGATCTTCTGGACGCGGGGCGCATCCCCGACCCATTCGTCGCCGATAACGAGCTGAATGTCCAGTGGGTGGCCGATGCCGATTGGACCTACCGCCGCACGTTCCAGGCTGACCAGGATCTGTTAGCCAATCAGTGTGTGGAGCTGGTATGTGATGGCCTCGACACCCTGGCCGAAGTGCGCCTGAATGGAACCCTGGTCGGCACAGCCGAAAACGCGTTCCAGCAGTACCGCTGGCAGGTAAAAGAAATCCTCCGCCCCGGCGAGAATGAGCTGGTGGTGGATTTCACCTCCGCCACGCGGTTCTGTGCTGCCCGCAATCAGGAACGCCCGCTGAACATGGCCAATGATGCCCTGCCTGGCGCTCCTTACCTGCGCAAGGCGCCCTGCCACTTCGGCTGGGATTGGGGCCCCAAGCTGCCGGCGGTGGGCATCTGGCGGGACATTCGCCTGGAAGGCAGCACCACCGCACGCCTGGAAGATGTGCACATCCGCCAACATCACGCAAATTGCAGCGTCTCTCTGGAGGTACAAATCCGGGCTAAAGCCTGGGGATCAGGGACATTGAGCGTTAGCGTCTCCCTGACCGACCCGGATGGCCGGGCTACCCTGACCCAGGTACCGCTCTTTGAAGGGTTGGGGCAGGTACACATCCCGGTCGAGGCGCCGCAATTGTGGTGGCCTAACGGCTACGGTCCTCAGCCGCTCTACCAGGTAGAGATACTCCTGCTGGCAGAGGCGGCAGAGCTGGACCGGCAGCTGTATCAAATCGGCCTGCGCACAATCGAGCTGAGGCAAGAGCTGGATGAGTGGGGGCGCTCGTTCACCTTTATGGTGAATGGAGTACCCATCTTCGCCAAAGGCGCAAACTGGATTCCATCTGATTCCTTCCCAACCCGCCTCAACCCCGCTCATCTGGAACACCTGATCCGTTCGGCAGCTCTGGCTCACCAAAACATGCTGCGGGTGTGGGGCGGCGGTACTTACGAGGATGAGACCTTTTACGATCTGTGTGATCGCTACGGCATCCTGATCTGGCAGGATTTCACGTTCGCCTGCGCCATTTACCCCTTGGATGACCCGGCGTTTGTCGAGAATGTGCGCCATGAGGTAGTCTACAATGTGCGCCGCCTGCGCCACCGGGCCTGCCTGGCGCTGTGGTGCGGGAACAATGAGATGGAAGCTGGCTGGGCTCATTGGGGCTGGTCCCGCCCTGATACCGTTGGGCTTAAAGAAGCCGATATGGCCTTCTTTTATAAAACCTTACCTGCCTGGGTAATACAAGAAGACCCAGATCATTCTTACTGGCCCAGCTCGCCATCCTCTGGTCTGCCGCACGAAATACCGGATAGCCCCACCACCGGTGATCGCCACCTGTGGGAAGTGTGGCATGGGAACAAACCATTTCACTACTACCGCCAGCAGTTCCCTCGCTTCGCCAGCGAATTCGGCTTCCAATCACTGCCTGCCATCCAGACGGTGGCTTCATACGCCGAACCCGCTGAATGGAATATGACATCCTACATCATGGAGCACCACCAACGCAACCGCGCCGGCAACAGCAAGATCATCACCTATCTGACCGACCACTACCAGCTGCCCAAAGACTTCCCCGCCCTGGTATATACCACCCAGGTGCTGCAAGCCGAGGCCATGCGAATCGCCGTGGAACATTGGCGCCGCAACCGGGCTCGCAGCAGCGGCGCGCTCTACTGGCAGCTCAATGATTGCTGGCCGGTGGCTTCCTGGTCGAGCATCGATTATTACGGGCGCTGGAAGGCGCTGCACTATGCTGCGCAGCGTTTTTTCAGCCCGCTGCTGCTTTCGATTGAGGATGAAGATACCCGCATGGGCTTGTCCATCACCAATGACCGCACCGAGCCCTGGCAGGGTGAGGTGCGCTGGACACTGGAAACGCTCTCCGGGGAGGTGCTCGATGCGGGTCAGCAGGCTGTGACCGCTGCACCGCTCGCGACTACCGCGCTGCTTAATCGTGATTTTTGCAGCCTTGTCGGTCCGCACAACGCTCGCCGGGTTGTGTTCGTGGCTGAGCTCTGGCAATCTGACACCTGCCTGGCGCGCAGTGTAGCCCCGTTTGTTCCCGATAAACACCTTGAGCTGGCTGACTCACACCTGGATGTTTCCGTCAGCCAGGCTGGCTGCCAACTATCTGTTCGCCTGCAAGCAGATACGTTGGCTCGTTTTGTTGAACTGCACCTGGAAGGCGCAGATGTGATTTTCTCGGACAACTATTTTGATCTGCCCGCCGGGCGAACCATAACCATCACCTGCCCTCTGCCGGAGGGCTGGGATATAATCCAGGCTAAGCAATCATTGAAGATCCGCACTCTTAAGGAGACTCTATGAGCACAAAGAAAATCACCAAAGCAGCAAGGCAGATAGCTTCAGTTCCTTCAGATGCCGAGGTCGCGGCACGTGTCGATGCCATCATGGCGAGATTGAGCCTCGAGGAGAAGATCGGGCAGCTCACCCAGATTGGGGGCGCGGATTTCATCCCGGGGCCGAAACCCGAGGATGTTATCCGGAAAGGCGGCGCCGGCTCAGTCTTATGGCTCAACGACACGAAGCAGTTCAACGCCCTCCAGAAGATCGCCGTTGAAGAAAGCCCGTCGAAGATCCCGCTGCTCTTCGCCCTCGATGTGATCCACGGCTACCGCACTATTTTTCCCGTGCCGCTCGCCATGGCCTCGTCGTGGGATCCATCGGTCCCCGAACGGGCGCAGACCGTGGCAGCCAAAGAAGCACGCGCCGCCGGCCTGCATTGGACCTTCGGCCCGATGCTCGATATCGCCCGTGACGCTCGCTGGGGGCGCATTGTCGAGGGCGCTGGCGAAGACCCCTTCCTGGGTGCAGCTATAGCGGCTGCCCAGGTGCGCGGCTTCCAGGGACCGTACCTCGGTGCCCCCGATCATGTTGTCGCCTGTGCTAAACACTTTGCCGGTTACGGCGCGGCAGATGGTGGGCGCGACTACGATCCGGTTTACCTTTCCGAAGCCCAGTTGCAAAAGGTCTACTTCCCACCCTTCCACACCGCAGTGAAGGCCGGCGTCGGGACCTTTATGAGCGCCTACATGGACCTCAACGATGTCCCCGCCAGTGGGAATCGCTTCCTGCTGCGCGAAGTTTTGCGGGACGAGTGGGGGTTCAAAGGCTTCGTTGTCAGCGATGCGTTTGCCGTCGGGAACCTTGTCGTCCAGGGCTTTGCACGCGACGGGCGCGACGCGGCCTACCGTGCCCTGAGTGCGGGTCTTAATATGGACATGGCCAGCAATACCTACCTGCAGCACCTTGCCGGGCTCGTCGTGGATGGCACACTAAGTATGGATGACATCGACGCGGCCGTGTGGCCCATTCTCGCCATCAAAGTTCGTATTGGGCTTTTCGAACAGCCTTACACTGACGAGGCGAAGCTGGCGAAGGTGGTCGCACTACCCGAGCACCGCAAGGAAGCGCGGCTTGCCGCGCAGCGGTCGATGGTGCTGCTGCGCAACGAAGGCGGTCTCCTGCCGCTCACCAAGAGCCTGAAGAACGTGGCTGTGATCGGTCCACTGGCTGACTCGAAGGAGGCTACGGAGGGTTCGTGGATGGTCTTTGGTCACACGCCGGCTGCCGTCACAGTTGTCGAAGGCATCCGTGCCGTGCTGGGAAAAGCGCATGTCAAATACGCCCCCGGCCCCGAGATCCGGCGTGACATCGCCTCCTGGTTCGATGCCATGATGCCCGGGGGCGCCAAGACACCGCAGACGCCCGAGCAGGCCGAGGCCGCCCTCAAGAAGGCCGTGGCCACGGCACGCAAGGCGGACCTCGTTGTGATGGTGCTCGGCGAACACGCCGATATGGCCGGCGAAGCTGCTTCCCGCGCCTCGCTTGACCTGCCGGGGCGGCAGGAAGAGCTGCTCAAGGCTGTCGTCGCCCTCGGCAAGCCCGTGGTCCTCGTACTCTTGAACGGCCGCCCACTGAGCATCAACTGGGCGGCGGAGAACGTCCCGGCGATCCTCGAGGCGTGGGAGCCAGGCAGTGAGGGCGGCCACGCCATTGCCGATATCCTGTTCGGCGATGTTAACCCAGGCGGCAAGCTGCCTGTTACCTTCCCGCGCAAGGGCAGCCATGCACCGCTCTATTACGCTCGCAACCTCACCCACTCACCCGAGGGCAGCATGATGTACAATCCGCGCTACTGGGATGGCCTACCGGTACCGCTCTATCCCTTCGGCTTTGGCATGAGTTACACCACCTTCTCGATCACGAACCTGAAGGTCTCCGTGCCGCAGGCGAAGGTAGGAAGTTCTGTAGCCGTGACCGCCGACGTGACCAACACAGGTTCGCTTGTAGGTGACGAGGTCGTGCAACTCTATATTCATCAGAAAGCCGGGAGCGACTCGCGTCCGATGCGCGAACTGAAGGGCTTCGAGCGTCTCACCCTCAAGCCCGGTGAGACAAAGATGGTCACCTTCCAGCTGGGCCCGGCTGAGCTTGGCTACTGGAGCACGAACGCCGGCAAGTGGCTCCAGGATGCAGAGGCTTTCGATGTCTGGGTTGGCTCCGACTCGTTAGCCACGCTCTACGCCGAATTTACGGTAGTCCCCTAATTAATATCCCAGAAAGAATGAGCTGCGCTGCTGTGGCAGCGCAGCTCATTCTTTCTGGCTATTCCCATCCCATCTTAAGCCGAATGGGAAGGGTTGGGCAGAAACAGCATGATGGGCACTGCCAGCAGGGATGCAGCTGCGCTCCAGGCAAAGACCGGTCGCATACCATAGCGATCAGCAAGGTATCCCACCATCACCACCACCGCAGAGCGGAGAATAAAACTGCTAGACATATAAAGCCCGTTGACCAGCGAGCGATTGTTTTGAAACCGGGTCTGGATCATGGCTAAAAAAGCCGGGTTGGGGATAAAAATGGTCAGGCCAACTCCCACCAGCATCAGAATTTGCAGCCACCCATGCGCCCACAGGAACCCGGCCGAGAATACAACCGAAGCCACGATCCCTACAATAGCCACATTACGGTGTCCCAGGCGGTCACTGACCAATCCCATCAACAGCACCCCCACCGTTGCGCTGAACTCCACCACAGATAGAGACACTCCTGCCAGGCTGAAAGTAGCTCCTTCACTTGCCATAAAGGTTGGCAGGTAGTTAACCACATTGGCGCTGAGAAAACCAGTTATAAACACCACCGATATAATTGGCACCAGCAGGGCTGGCAGCTCTATAAGCACCTGGCGTACCGGCAAGCTGGATTTATTCTCAATGTGCCGGATCGTAGAAACCCGTTTCAAGCGGAAATATAGGATGAACGAAGCAAGTATACCCAGTGTCATCAGCCAGGGCAATCCGCGTAAGGTCAGGTACCCGATCGTGGCAACCACCAGGATCGGGCCAACACTGAAGCCGAGCTCGCCACCCACCATGAAGAATCCCATGCCGCGACCCACTTTTCGCCCTGAGTATGCGCCTACCATGCCGGGCGCAATTGAATGAAAGCCGGCTGTGCTAAAGCCAGCCAGCAACAGCAACAGAGCCGTCGTGCCATAATTCGGTGTAATCCCCATCAGGGTGATCAGGCACCCCGAAAGCGCAGGGGCCAGCACCACAATCATTTTCAGATTCTTGCGGTCGGCTAAGAGGCCGATCACCGGCTGCAGCAGGTTAGGGATTTGGCTGATAGCGGACAGCATCCCAGCCTGTGTGGTGCTGAGCGAGAATTTTTCAATCAACAAAGGCAAAATAGTAGGTAAGAAAGAAAAATATGTGTCGTGCGCACCATGTGCCCCTGCGACGGTAACGACTTCAGCGGTTTGAAAGTCATCAACCTGAGCTGTACCTATTGGGATCGAGAGATCAACTTGTTTTTCGGTGATATTCATATGTCGTTCGCTACTCGCTCTCACGCCGGGCAACCACCCGCAGCGCTCCGGGGATGGGCTGCTCGGACACCAGAATCAGGTAGCCCCCACCCCCCGCCCCGGAAAGCTTCCAACCCAGCGCGCGGCCGCGGTATTCATCGATCAGCGCAGAAACGCGTTCGTTCATCATGTGTGGGAACATGGCTACCTGCGCCTCAAAACCCTCCTGCAGCGAGCGCCCAAATGCGGTGATGTCCTGATCCAGAATCGCCGCCCAATGTGCATCGGCCGCATCTGCCAGTGCTTTGGCGCGATCCCGATCGATCACCGTATCCGCCAGCACATCAAAGTCGGCAAAGCGCGGCCCCAACGGCACCAGGTAGAGCGCATTTTCTACAAAGCGCAGCAATGGCTCATCCAGGCGGTGTTCGATGCGCGTGGGCCAGTAGCCATTCTCGTAGTAAGAATACGCCAATCCCGGAAAGACCAGCCCGATCGCATCCTGCGAACCGGAGATTACCTTTGTTCCCGGTGGGTTGTCATAGCAGAACAGGATCCTGGCCAGTTTCTCGTAATTCCCGGGTGGAATTTTTACCCCCCACAGCTCGCGCATGTGCCGCCGCGGTGCTGGACGCCATGCCGCTGCGCTCATTGAACTCGTGTGTCGGTGCGAGTGAAATAGTGACCACTGCACCCGGGTAATGTTGGGAGACAAAGGGCTGGTCCAGCCAACCCCCAGCCAGGTCGATGCGGTAGGGCAGATAATCCCGCTCGCGCAGTGCAGTCGTGGAGCGCTCGGAAAGCCCCTCAAACGGCTTACGTTCAAGAACCACGTATTCGATGCCCAATACCTGGCACAATTGGCGCTTTTCCGGGGTATCGCCATCCGCATTGACCACAAAATAGTCCGGCAACATCTCGCGCAACTCGCCTTCAAAATCCAGCAGCCCCGACCCGCTCGAAATGAAAGCATCTTTCACCCAGGTAACAGCTTTGACCATGAACAGCCGTTCCTGCTCGTCATTGATCGTGGGCCGTCCTTTCAGACGAGTAGATCGTTTGGTCCGAGCCCAGCGCCACATATACATCTCCATAGCGCGCCGCATCGCGGAAAAAAGCCACGTGCCCGCTGTGCAGCATGTCAAAACAACCACTGACGAATACCTTCCTTGTCATTTCGTCGATCCATGATGGGGTTGGTTTAGCGATACTCATCCACCGCCTCGAACATGGCGATGATATTTTGCGGCGGCACATCTGGCAGGATGTTGTGAATGGTATTGAACACAAAGCCACCGCCTGGGGCCAGGATTTCGATATTGGCGCGCACATGCTCCTTGACCTGCGCCGGTGTGCCCATGTTCAGAATCGAGCGCGTGTCTGCTCCTGCTCCCCAGAAGGTCACCTCGGCGCCAAATTCCTTCTTGAGCCGCTCCGGCTGCATATCGCGCGCATTGGTCTGCACCGGGTTGAGGATCTCAAAGCCCGCCTCGATCAGGTCGGGGATCAGCTTATAAATCGAGCCGCAAGAGTGCAGGAAGGTGTGCATGCTGCTGTGCGTCTTGATGTAGCTGACATAATCGTATGTGTCGCGGCTTGAACAGCTTACGGTAGGTTTCCGGGCTCATCATCGGACCGGTGTTCATCCCCAGGTCATCCCCCAGGCGGACGATGTCCACCACATCGCCCACCGCCTGGCAGATCTTCTCCAGCGAGCTCAGGTGCCGTTCCATCAGCGCATCCAGGAAACGCTCCACCTCCACTGGCGCCCGTTCTCAAGTCCATCAGGAAGTTATCCAGCCGGCGCAGGAAGGTGCCCCACTCGAACAGATTGCATCCTGCGGAAAGTACGATGGCGCGGTCGCTGGTGGCCCGCAATTGCAAGGCATTGGCCGCGCAGCTGCTCCCAGAAATCCGCTTCGCCGGCATGATCCCAGGGGCTGTGCGCCAGCGCCGCCCAGTGGATGCGTCCCATCGCCTCATCCAGGTTCGTCCCGTAATGAGCAGGATAGCCATCCAGGAATGGGAACACGATCTGGTCGTAGGAGATGGCAGTGGCGGGCATCACCGCGATGGCTTCTTCGCCCTTGTATGCCAGGAACGAACCATCCGCCTGCTGCGCGGGCGGAACCAGACCGGCTGTTGGGCAGTGCTGCCGTTGAGCAGGGTGTAGTCGTACCAGTCGCTGTCCTGGGTGTTGAACGTGCGCCCGAGATCCACCGTGTCGATGCGGAAATGGTCCAGCACTTCTTGCGGATGGCTGGGTCACCTGCTGGACGACGTCGTAAACCCAGTTGCGCCTGTCCTTGAGCGGCAGGTAGCGCAGCAGGTTGTCATAGGCGATGGCGGAAATTCCCGAGCTGGGCGTGGCGCCCAGGTCGACCGGGATGCCGTCCGGCTCGCTGTGCGCTGATGGCTGCCAGGACGCGTTGGCGTGAATTCATCAGTGCATCCCTAATCCACGTGGAAGAATTCTTCCATGCTCGCCCACCACTCCCCCGGCTGGCATGTCTCCAGCGGTTCCTGGCAGGGATCGGTCAACTTCCACCAGGCCTGCGTGGTGGGGTCGGCAGCCATCTTCTGCATGTCGGCGGCGAAGTCATCGCCGTGATATTCGAAGTAGCTGAACAGGAAGCCATCCTTGTAGTAGATCGAGTAGTTGCGGATGTTGCACTCGCGGATCATCTTGAGCACGTCCGGCCAGACGTTGGCATGCAGCTCTTTATATTCCGCCAGCTTCTCCGGCTTCAGCCTGATGACACTACCGTAGCGCTGCATGTTCAACTCCTGTTCTCATCATTGACCACACTCAGATGGTGAGCGCCGAGGCAAGTGCGCCGCTTGCTCCGGTGTAGAGCGTCTTCAGCAGGAAATAAGCCCAATTGCTCAACTCCACCGGGCTGACCAGGTAGATCAGCCCATCCAGGAACAGCCCGCCGAAAAGGATGGTGCAGGCGATGGCGATGATCAGGCCGCGCAGGACCGGGCTTTTGGGCAGTTTCAGCCAGCGCTGCGCTGAGGCCTGCCGGGTGAGGTTGCCTTTGATCACTTCACAGCGCGCCAGGCCAACCATGATCCAGGCGGTTAAGAAGGTGATGATGAACACGGTGATGAGAATATCGACTGCCGCCTCGCCATACGGGATGTTTCCCCGGGTGCGGTAGCTGAAGAAGGCGATCAGTCCGTTGAGGATGGCGTTGATCACCGCGCTGCTAATCGCCTGCTTCTGGATATGCTTCGTCGGTGTGCATCCTGGTCGAGACGGGCGAGGAATATTCATTCCAGCCTTTTTCGCTGGGATCGATATCCACGGTCAGCACCGACACATCCGGGTCAGGGCTTTCCGCAGGTAGGTCGATCACCAGCCGCGCTCCCCTGCTGGTTGAACGCCAAGGCTTCCCCGCCGAGCAGCTCAACCGCCTTTGCCTGTCCCGGAAACGGGTCGACGGCCAGTTTCCCATCTGCCGGCCAGGCGAAGACATGCAGGTATAATTTATCGCCTTTGCGCGTCGCCTGCCCCCAGGGCTGTCCCTGCAAGGGGGTGTAGGTCGTGCCGTAGATCGCCTGGTTGTAGCGCTTCATCCACCGCCCGATATATTTCAGGCGCTCGACAGCTTCAGGTGGAAAGGTTCCCTGCGCCGTGGGGCCGGCATTGAGCAGGTAATTCCCGCCGCGGCTGACCACGTTCACCAGGTTGCGCACCAATGTCCCCGGCGCTTTCCAATCCGTTTCCTTGGGGTTGTACGCCCAGGTTTGCCCCATGGTCATACAGGTTTCCCAGGGCTGGAAATGCTCGGGGGAGGGATGCGGTTCCTTGTGCACCGGGGTCAATTCCAGCGTGCCATCGGAATATTTATGCATCAGCTTGCGCATCCCCCCGCTCACAATCGGTACCGTCGACAGGAAGCTGACCGTCCTGAAGAAGCCATCCCCACCTGGATCCATCCCGGAGGGCGGCTTGTCGGTGCGCGCCGGGATGCCGGTCTTGGGGAATGAACTGCTCCGGGGTGATGAAATCGAAATCGTCGCCCAGGCGGTCATTGATCAACGTGTTCGGGCTGAGCTCGTGGATCAGCTTGTGGAAGCGCTCGGGGTTGTACTTTCCATGGTTGGTCAGCCCATCGAACCAGAACACTGCCACCTCGCCGTAACCGGTGAGCAGCTTGCGGATGTGGCTTTCCATATAGTCCAGGTACTCGCCCCACGCTTTACGCTTCGGTTCGCCGGTCCAGTTCTTGGTGGCGGGTTTACGCGTGTCCCGGTATCCCGGGTGGTGCATGTCCGGCGGCGAATAGTAAAAGCCCAGCGGCATCCTCGCCCTGGCACACGCCTGCGCCAGCTCCAGGCAGATATCCTTGCCATAAGGGGTGTTGGTGATCTTATAATCTGTGCCCGGCGCGTCGAACATGCAGAACCCATCATGGTGTTTCGACGTGAGCACGATGTAGCGCATCCCGGCTTCCTGAGCCAGACGCACCCACGCATCCGGGTCGAAATCAACCGGATTGAACCGTTCTGGCAGCGTCACATATTCTTTCTCGCGCATCGAGATCTGCGTCCCAAACATCGCCGCCGAGAGCTCCGGCGCCATGATCGGCCACGAAGCCTCCACCCCGGCGACGGAATACGCCCCCCAGTGAATGAACAGGCCAAACTTCGCCTCCTGGTACCAACCCAGGCGTTGACGATCCTGCTGAGCGCTTGCGAGGCCTTCCATGGTCATGCTTCCTCCACGATAGACTGGATTTTGCTGTGCGTAGATTGCTGAAGAGCTCAAGGAAACTTGCCTATCCTACCATGCACTCCATGCTTGTGCAAGGAAGAAGGGGAGGAGGAAGAATGAGGGGAGTGGCAGGGTGAATTGTTCCTCGGAGAATACAATGAGGTCAATTCAAAATCATACTGGCCTTGTTTTCCTTCTTGCTTGCGCACCTTCTGGGCGGCGATGAAGGTGCCCGTTTCGGGCGGCATTTCTACGGCGACGTCATGGCCGTGTAGGGGCGGGTCTGACGGCCAAGACTCCGAGTCTGATATACGCATTTCTGGCAAGATCCCATAGCCTGCCATAACCAAGACCCGCCCGGACGGGTAGGGTCATAATTCGCGGCTAGAAGTTCTATGTTGGGTTTCGGGCGGGATATGTAGCGGATAGAATGCTGGGGAGGCCGCCCTCAACCAACCCTACGACTACCGCCCAACGGAATGGCTCAGGCGCGTTACGGGGCGAAGCGGAGCAAGGCCGGCTGCAACCCAGTGTTAGCCCGTCTAATAGTTCAGTAAGGCGGTGCGGAATTCTTCTTCAAGATTCGCCAATCCTTGCAAGGTGTCAGCCAGGGAAGACCAGCTCTCCCGAACGGCTAAGGTGTGGCTCTTGCCAAACATCTCGGCTTGCTTGCATTTCAATGCCGCCAATGCAGGCGCGTGCGGGTTAAAGAACGATGCAAAGTCGAGCGCCCGGCGTGCGCTGAGCTTAAGCATGAAGTGAGTGAGGTGCGCTTTCAACTCGGGCGCAACACTGCCATGCCGCACCTGATTGGCGCACCTGAGAATGGCTTCGCCTCCAATGGCCCAGCTCGTAGCCCATGGCTCATGGCTGACAATGCGTTCACTCGTTTGGTAGCCCGCTTTGAAAGATTGCAGGGCGTGGCCGAAAATCTCTTCTTCTGCCGGCTGCTCACAGCGTTGCAAGGCTGTCCAATATCGATAAAAGCCACGCCGGTAGTCAATGTGCTCGGCTTTCCATGCCAGTTCCAGATGTTCAAGCGAAAGCGCAACATGCGGAAAGCCTGCGGGGTCATGCAAGTAAATCTCGTTATCGTCCATACCGTAGGCCAATACAAAGTGGTCTACACCGCTGAAATTGGAATGCAATGGATCATAGCAGAGGAAACCCACATCGAGCGGCCCCAGGAGCGCAGGGCTTTGCACCAGGTCAGCCCGCAACGCCTCAAAAGGCGGCGGGATTGCTTCTTGGCTCCACTTCTCAGCAAAACGAAATCCGAGCAGTTCCAGGGCCTGGCTGATGCCCCTATCAGGCGGGGTAGCCAAACTGTTGAAGAAGATCAGGTTTGCTCCATCCATCCAAAACGCGCCGAAACCAACTCCGCACAAAACCTCAATGCGTGAAGGTGCAACATTCTCACCGCTGGCTGCCAGCAGCATAGCAGTGGCATTGGCATAGCAATAGTCGCCATTACCAAGGTAAGGAATCATATTTCTCTCTCCTTCACTTAGAGCGTTACGCTCGTGATGAGCTGGCCAGGCGTTTTTCTAGAAATCCATCACGCTATCCAGCCCACCCTGCCGCACCCGCCAAACAGATTCGAATGTTCGTCATGTTCTCTCCTGGTTCGGCGCAATGGATCAATACTTTTCCCAGTGAAGCACCCTCTCTATGGGCTTCTTCTCCGGCGCCGGCATTTCTGCCGCCACCCCAATGGGGATCAATGCCATCACCCGCTTTTCGCCTGGCACACCCAGGAGAATTTTGAGCTGCGCTTCGTGCAACAAGGCGTCGCCCTCTACCCAACACGACCCATAGCCCAGGGCTGTACTCGCCAGCAGCATATTCTCGATCGCTGCCGCGCCGTCTTCTACCCACCAGCGGGAGGCCGGATCCATCACCACCACAATCACCGCACCGGCTTTCTCGATCCAGGCGCCAGCTACTTTGAACTGCGCGATCATCCCCCGCTCGGTTACCACGATGAAATCCCATGGTTGCCGGTTGCTGCCTGTCGCCGCCAATCGACCTGCATCGACGATGATTTCCAGATCCGCTTTGGATACGATATCGTCCGTATAGCGGCGGATACTTCTTCGCCTGCGAATTGCTTCTAAAGTGTCCACTTTTTCCATCCTTATATCAATTTTTTTGCCAACGCACGAACCGCCTTGAGCCGCGGCCTTAGCCCCCTCAGCCCCATCCACTGGTTAGGCAGCCCGGGACCCTGGTTATTCCGCGCTTCGTTGCACCTGTGGTAAATAGACCTGGTGCAGCTCCGTGTAGAAATAGACCGTGCCCTGGTCGCCATTTTCGCCGACATTATGCAGGTAGTTCCCCACCAGGGCCGTGCTGCCAGAGAGCGCCACCGAAATACCATACCGGTCCTCCGCTGCGCCGTCCGAGGCGACAAACTGTGCCTGCTCGCTCCAGGTCGTCCCGCTGCGCACGAATACGTAAGCTGAACCCTGGTTTATATTGGTGCCAACATCATCCCAGGGCGCTCCCACCAGGGCTGTGTCGCCATCCAGCGCCACCGAATAACCCAGGTGGTCTCCTGACACGCCATCCGAGGCGACCAATTTCTGCTGCAGGCTCCAGGTCGTCTCAGTCCGGGTGAAGACATACGCCGAACCAGACCGTGGTACCGCCGATACCATTCCCCACGTCCCCACCAGGGCTGTGTCGTCTTCCACCGCAACCGACACACCAAACTCATCTCCTGCTGCGCCATCCGGGGCGATCAGGTGCGCCTGCTGAGTCCAGATCGTTCCATCGCGCTCAAAGATGTAAGCTGAGCCCTGGTTGGTCTTCGCATCGACATCATCCACGTATGCCCCCACAAGGGCTGTGTCTCCATCCAGCGCAAGTGCCCAGCCGAATTGGTCATTCGCCGCGCCGTCCAGGGCGGTCAGTTTCTGTTGAAAGCTCCAAGACAACTCACTCAGTGTATAAACGTAAACCGACCCCTGAAGAACATTTTCACAGATAAAATCTCCGTATGCCCCTATCAGAGCCGTGTCACCCGAAAGGGCCACTCCGCGACCAAAGCATTCATACGCCGCCCCATCCGGGGCGATCAGGTGCAGTTGCTCGGTCCAGGTTGTACCGTCACGCGTGAAGAAGTAGACCGATCCCTGGTCTACATTTGCGTCCACGTCATCGGCGAAGGCTCCTATCAGGAGTGTGTCGTCATCGAGCAGCGCCACCGAATAGCCAAAGACGTCACCCGCTCCACCGTCCAAGGCAGTCAGCTTCTGTTGAACGCTCCAGGTCGTCCCGCTGCGGGTTAAGACATACACCGACCCTTGATCGACATTTGTGCCAATATCATCCGTGGGTGCCGCCACCACGGCCATGTTGCCATTGTAGACAACCCACCAGCCAAAGTGGTCACTCACCCCACCGTCCGCCGCAATGAATTGCTGCTCGCTGTATAAGGTGAAATCCAATCCAGCTGAATGCGCATTGAAGCTGGCAATATTAGAATCAACGAATTGTGCCTCGGTTGCCTGGATAGCGTTTATCAATTCGGCGGGTATAGGCTCCTGCGCAGCTTGCACAGTTTGCGCCTGACTGGCTGGTGAGGCTTGCGCTCCTGGCACGTTCAAGGGAGCCAATGCGAACAGGAGCACCAGCAGGGTAGAAAACGACTTTATAAGCTGTGGTTTCATAATGCTTCTCTTCCTTTTAGATGAATTGTTTACCGGGCCGGTAATCATATATTTTCCGTACGTGTATTGCAGCGCGCCTGGGTAATTTATACAGCTATTTTGAGAATTCCGCCACGTGCAAATATGCCTGCTGCACACTTTGATGGATTATGCCAGACTCGCTAATAGAAATTTCGCATTACAACGGTGTTTTTGCAGGTCTTGGTTCCTCCAATTGAACGTAAGGAGGATATTGTCCGCCAAGCGCTTTATCGGCGAAGACAAGTAAATCTGAAATAATTTCGCTCGAGCCGCATTCAGGGCAGGTTGTCATCATTGCTTATTCTCCTTGGCTTGAAATAAATTAGTTTGAAAGATTTCTGTACATCCCTGCATTAATATAGCATATATTTTCAAATAGATCAGTCGATTGGATCGCGAGAGATTGTCAACGGATTGTTTTATAATCGACACAACTTGATTTACTGATAGAACTTATTCGTATTTCGGAGGATTATATGCATCAACCTGGCAATCGCAATCAACCTTATGCACTTAAAGACGGTGAAGGGTGGACCTACCGGTTCGGGATTGACTTTACGCTGAAAGCGGGTGAAATCCAGGAAGGCAGCAGCATGGCCTTCATGGAGTATGTTACCCGGAAAGGGGAAGAACCCCCTCACCATTCGCATGATACCGAGAACGAGATATTTTATGTGCTGGAAGGCGCAATCACCTTTCATTGCGGTGGAGAGACCTTTGAGCTGGAGAAAGGTGGCTTCATTTACCTACCCCACGGCATAGAACACGGGTACACCATCCATCACGCTGACCCGGTCAGGTTGATGGTCATTACCTCCCCCGTTAGGGATGGGGCAAGCGGTGGATGGGGAGGCTTCGTCGCGGATCTGGAGTCAGGCCAGGGTGAACTGGTGTCAACACCCAGGTAGGGGCGGGTCTGTGCAGCACGGGATACCTGCTTACGACGAACACTTTGGCTCCATGCTGTTGCAATACGATGTCATGACCCGCCCTTTCCATTAGAGGAATCATCCCCCAGTATTCTTCAGATACCGGTCGTAGAATTCCAGCGTGCGGGTCATCGCCAAGGTGAAAAAGTTTGCCAGGTCATGATTATCCCCTTCATACTGGTAATATTCCACCGGCAGGCCGAGCTGGGACATCGTCTGGTACAGGTTGAGTGAAAATTCATAGGGAACGTCTTCGTCGCCCGTACCGTGGTGCAGCTGCAGCGGCCCTGAGATGTCACTCAGGTACGCATTTGCCGAGATGCTGTTCCAGAACTCCGGGTTCTCTTCCGGTGAGCCGTACAACTCACTCCACGAGCGCCAGCCGCGGTAGCTGCCCCGAGTAGGATTGGGGGTTGGAGTCACATAATCATGGCTGCGCCAGCAGCACAGCAGATCCGGGTAGGAGGCGACCACCCCCGCCCAGATCACGCCGGCGCGGATATCCGGCGATACCGTCATGGCGCGCAGGGTCAGGTAGCCGCCCATCGAGTGTCCCCACATGCCGATCCGCTGCGGGTCCACCAGCGGGTATTGTTTGAGCGCCGCCACCGCGTTCAGCACATCCGCCAGGTAACCCGGGTCGCTGTACGCCCCGCGCGCTTCGCCTTCCGAGCGATCGTGGCCGCGATAGTCGATACGGAAGACGACATAGCCGTGTTTCGCCAGGTTATCCACATAAGCGATATAGCGCTGAGTAGTGCGATAATACTCCGGCGGGATGTAGCCGTGGTTAAAGACAATAGCAGGGTAGCCTGTCTCGGGCATCGGAGCATTCGGCACGGTCAGCAGCGTATAGATTTTCAGCCCTTCGGAAAAATAGTAGACATAGTAGCGCTGGTAATTCGACCCTGGCTCCAGGGTGTCTTCGATCACGATCTCGCTGCCGGGATAGGGCGTCAAACGCGCCGCGCGGATATCCATCGGGTGAAGCGTTGGTGTCGGGGAGGGGGTCAGTGGTGCCGTGGGTGTGACGGTGGGCGTAGGAGTGGCTGTACCGCTGGCAGTGGCGCTTGCGGTTGGCGTGATGGTCGCTGTTGCGGGTAGCGGGGAGAGTGTGGCAGCGCTTGTGGATAGCGCCACCGTCGCTGGCGGGGTAACACAGGCGCTCAGGCTGAATGCCAGGAGGGCAACCAACAGGGCAAGGCGAGGGATGATGGGCAATGAATGCGAGTGTGGCTGGGTCATAGCGATTAGCGATTAATCTGACAAATTTTATCACATTATAATCTTGATCCGGGATGGCGGGGAGGCGCCGCGCCGCCCGCTCTGCGCAATGCATCGGGATCTGGCGAGCTGATCGCTTCACCCCGCATAAAGCCCGCACCTTCAATGGGTGAAAACCGGTTATTTTTATCCCGGGAAGAGCGTATTTCAGTTTTAAGGAAAAGGTGGGAAAATGGGGGCATGAGCAGACAAAAGGAAGCCCCCAAGAAACTGAGCCGAGAAGAGAAGAAAGCACAAATGATGGTGCGGCTGGAGAAGGCGATTGATGAGCTATTAGACTGGGAAGAGCGCGCCGAAAGACCGGACTTTACCCAAATTGAAGATATCGTCTTGAAGCTACGCAAGGATATCGGGGAAGAGATGACCGAAGAGGTGTTATCCCGGCTTGATGGTAAGACGCCGGTGCCTGGGCCGATATGCCCGAACTGTGGAAAAGAGATGCGGTTGAAAGGAGAATACCAGAAACGGATCGAGAGCCGCATCGGGGGAACGGAGTTCGAGCGCAGCTACTACTTCTGCCCTGAATGTGACGAGGGTCTTTTTCCCCCTGGATGAACAACTGGGGCTGAAGGATCAGCGCTGGAGTGAAGGTTTGGTCAAGCAAGCGGTCTGGCTAAGTGGGCTGGTGCCTTTTGAGCAGGCCACAGAGATCATGCAAGAAGTGGGACAGGCCAATATCTCGTCCAGCAGTGTTTGGCGGCTGGCGCAAAAATGGGGAAAGGAACTGGAAGCGTTAGAAGCCAAGGAGCAAGAACGGGCCAATGCTACCCCAGATGGGAAGGAAATTCTGCCTGGTGAGATCCGAGATGAACGTCCGATGGGGCTTTCGATGGATGGAGTGATGATCTATATCCGGGAGGAAGAGTGGAAAGAACTCAAAGTGGGCTGTGTTTTCGATGTCATACCCCGGCCTGTTTTGGACGCTAAGACAGGCGAGTGGGTTGAGCAAGGGCATGCGGTGCATAACAGCTACACCTGCCACTTGGGTGGGCCAGAGCCATTCGGGAAAAAGCTGTGGGCTGAAGCGCAGAGGCGGCATTTTCGGCAAGCCTTCGAGAGCGAAGTGGTTGCCGATGGAGCTGCGTGGATATGGAACCTGGTGGGAGATTACTTCTACGACAGCCATCAATTGGTTGATTGGTATCATGGCACTGAGCACCTGGCGAAAGCCGCTCATTTATTGTATGGAGAAGGAACCCCAGCCGCTAAACGCTGGCTGAAGGACAGAGAAACCGTTTTGTTCCAGGGACAAGCCGAAGCAATCGCAGCTGAGTTGGTTCATTGGGCTGACCAGAAAGCAGCTATCCAAGAAGAACTGTTGTCGGAAGCTGGCTATTTTGACAAAAACAAGCACCGCATGAACTATATGGCCATGCGAGAAGAAGGTTGGGTCATTGGGAGCGGCATGGTCGAGAGCGGCGGAAAGCAATACAAGGCCCGCTTTGCTGGCTCTGGTATGCGTTGGAGCCGCAAAGGGGCGGAACACTTGCTTCCTCTGAGAACAGCAATCTTGAGCAAACGATTTGACCAGCGCTGGAAAGCTATTTACCGAAACTCGCCTAAAAATTGAAATGCACCCCCCGGGAAAGCACCCTTGACTTTTTCGAACATCTGTGCTATTTTTATCTCATGACCACCCAAAACCTTCCCCTCCTCTTACCCATCTCCATCCGTGTTCCATTTCCCCCTCCAGTATAGTCGTTCCTCGTCGTTTTAGTCGTTCCTCTTTTTCCCCCTTTCTCACCACTGCAAGCCCTATCAGTGGCTCTGCTGACCTGACCGGGTGCTCACCACCCAGCGGCCGATGTTAAAAGAATCCGTATCGCCTGCGGCTTCTGACCTTGCCCGTGCTGTCTCAAATTGCCTGCGGGTTCGCCATAACAATGGACTTTGCCAGGCGAGAATGTTAACCCCCCGGTGTTAAGACCTGCCAATCCTTGACATCTCAACCGATTAACCATTACACTATGAGCAGTGGAGACAACTATGGAAAACTGGCACACTCAGAAAATCGAAGATCTCGCTCAGGAATTAGGCACTGACCTGGAAAAAGGTTTGTCACCAGAAGAGGTTGAACGCCGCTTGGAGCAGTATGGCCCCAACGAGCTGGTCGAACGCGGGGTCACCAGCCCGTGGAAGATCCTGTGGGAACAGCTCACCGGCATCATGGTCATCATCCTCATCATCTCAGCCGTGATTTCGCTCGTGCTCGAAGAATATACCGATGCCATCACCATCCTGATCATTGTGGTGCTCAATGCAGCCCTGGGCTTCAGCCAGGAATACCGCGCCGAGCAGGCAATGGCAGCTTTGAAGAAGATGGCAACCCCGCGCGTCAAAGTGCGCCGCGCCGGTCACACCCAGGAAATCCCCGCCCAGGGTCTGGTTCCCGGCGATGTCATCCTTTTGGAGGCAGGCAATTCCATCCCCGCTGACTGCCGCCTGGCTGAAAGCGCCAACCTGCGCGTGCAGGAATCCGTGCTCACCGGTGAATCGGAACCGGTGGAAAAGCATACCCACCCATTGGAGAAGCTCGACCTGCCCGTCGCCGACCGCCGCAACATGCTCTACATGGGTACGATTGTTACCTATGGGCGCGGCAGCGCCTTTGTCGTCGCCACTGGCATGAAAACCCAGCTGGGGCACATTGCCGATATGATCCAGACCACCGGCCCCGAGAAAACCCCGCTGCAGCGCCGCCTGGATCAATTGGGCAAGGGCCTGGCTGTAGCTTCACTTGCCATAGTAGCCCTGGTCTTCCTGGTCGGGGTGCTGCGCGGCGAGGATCTGCGCCTGATGTTCATGACTGCCATCAGCATGTCCGTGGCTGCCGTTCCAGAGGGCTTACCGGCTGTCGTTACCATTGCCCTGGCGCTGGGCGCCCAGCGTATGCTCAAGCGCAACGCTCTCATCCGCAAGCTGCCAGCCGTCGAAACCCTTGGCTCCGTCACCACCATCTGCTCCGATAAGACCGGCACGCTCACCGAGAATCGCATGACCGTTACTATGCTGGATGTGGCCGGCAACCGGCTCAACTTCCTCGAGCAGGTGCAGGGTTACAGCCCCCTGGTGCGTCCCAAAGAGCAGCCTGATCTCGACCTCACCCGCCACCCCTCTGTGTCCCTGCTGCTGCTGGGCGGCGCATTGTGCAACGATGCCGTTCTGGAATGCAACGAAGAGAAGAACGCCTACACTTCGGTCGGCGACCCCACCGAGGGCGCCCTGGTCATTGCCGCGGCCCAGGCTAACCTGTGGAAAGATGAACTCGAAGAGAAGTTCCCGCGCATTGGTGAACTACCCTTTGATTCCGAACGCAAGCGGATGACCACCATTCACCAGGTTCCCTCAGCCAGCGTCGACCTGCCTCAGGGGCTGGCGATTGTGCACACTCAACGCCAGGATGATACGGTCGCCTTTACCAAGGGTGCAGTGGATGGTCTGCTGCTTATTTCAGACCAGGTGTGGGTGAACGATCACATCGAGCCGCTGACCAGGGAATGGGTGGAGCGCATCCATGAAGCCAACAACGGCATCGCCCAGAAAGGCATGCGGGTGCTGGGTGTGGCCTTCCGCTGGCTGGAACATATGCCCAAAACCCCCACTGAAGCAGAGGTGGAACACGGCCTGGTCTTCGTCGGCATGGCTGGGATGATCGATCCTGCCCGGCCTGAAGTGCGCGAGGCGGTTGCCACCACCCGCGCGGCGGGCGTGCGCCCGGTGATGATCACCGGCGACCACCCCCTGACCGCCCTGTATATCGCCAAAGAGCTGGGCATTGCCACCAACAACAAGGTGCTGACTGGGCAAGAACTGGCAAAAATGAGCGTTGAAGAGCTCAAGGCTGTGGTCGAAGAGCTGTCTGTCTATGCCCGTGTCTCGCCGGAGCATAAGCTCAAGATCGTCCAGGCGCTGCAGGAGAAAGGTCACATCGTTGCCATGACCGGCGACGGCGTCAACGACGCACCAGCGCTCAAACGCGCCGATATCGGCGTCGCCATGGGCATCACCGGCACGGATGTCTCCAAAGAAGCCGCCGATATGGTGCTCCTGGACGACAACTACGCCACCATCGTTGCTGCGGTAGAGGAAGGTCGCCGCATCTACGATAACATCCGCAAGTTCATCCGCTACACCATGACCTCCAACGCGGGCGAGATCTGGGTAATGCTGCTGGCGCCTTTCCTGGGCATGCCCCTGCCGCTGCTGCCATTGCAGATCCTGTGGGTCAACCTGGTGACGGATGGCCTGCCCGGATTGGCGCTCACCGTCGAGCCCGCCGAGCGCGACACGATGCAGCGCCCGCCCCACCCACCCTCGGAGAACATCTTCGGACGCGGCATGGCACGCGATATCCTGGTGGTTGGCCTGCTGATGGGCCTGGTTTCGCTGGGGGTGGGCTTCTTTGCCTGGCTCGGCGGCGACCCCGCCTGGCAGACAATGGCTTTCACCACCCTGACCATGGCGCAGATGGGCAACGCACTGGCAGTGCGCTCCGAACGCTATACCCTGTGGAAGATCGGTCTGTTCAGCAACCGCCTGATCCTGGGTGCGGTCTTGCTGACCCTATTGCTGCAACTGGCGGTGGTTTACCTGCCCTTCTTCCAGAACATCTTCAAGACCATGCCCCTGTCTGCCGGCGACCTGGCAATCAGCCTGGGCTGCAGTGTTCTGGTCTATCTGGGTGTGGAAGTGTACAAGATGATCACCCACCGGTAGAGTCTGTAAACGAAAAGACTTTTGCTTATCATATCCTCATCGTGTATTGAGAATAACCGCCCACCTCTGGTGGGCAGTTGACACACCTATCCCACGGTGATAGAATAAAAGTGCTTTCATTGGTGCTTTCATTAAGGAGGTCATGTGTCAAACAATCATACCCCACCGACAATATACGATGTTGCCAGACTGGCAGGCGTGAGCATTACGACCGTATCGCGCATTCTGAACGCCCCGGACAAGGTAAATCCCAAGACGCGCGAGCGCGTCCTGGCGGCGATTGACACGCTGGACTTTGTACCCAAGGCTGAAGCCCGAGCGCGCGCCCTGCGCCAGACCGGGCGGATAGGCGTACTTACCCCCTTCTTCACTGCGCCATCTTTCGTCCAGCGCCTGCGCGGGATTGCTGCAGCCCTGACAAATGAAAGTTATGAGCTGGTGATCTACACAGTCGACTCATCTGACCACCTGCGCGGTTATCTGTCCTCCCTCCCGCTGACCGGCAACCTGGATGGGTTGATCATCATGTCACTTCCCGTGGGTGAAAAAGAAACCCAACGCCTGGTTGAGCACGGGATCCAAACCGTATTCATTGAATACCCGCATCCTGCCATGAATAGTGTTGAAATCGACGACGTGCAGGGGGGGCGCATGGCAACCGAGCATCTGTTGAAGAAGGGTCACCAACGGATTGCATTTCTGGGAGATACTGATCTTCCAGAATACTCGATCCACCCGGTGAGCCAACGTCTGGTCGGTTTCCGGCAGGCATTGGCCGATGCCGGGATTGAAGTTCCCGAATGCTTCATCCGCCTGGCTCCCTATACGCAGGAGCAAACCTGGCTGGTGGCTAAAGAACTGCTGGCGCTTCCTGAGCGCCCAACGGCAGTCTTTGCCGCCACTGATTTCCAGGCGATGGGTGTGGTTAAGGCCGCCGCGCCAGCTTGGTTTCCGGGTGCCGGAGGATCTGGCGGTGATCGGCTTTGACGACCTGGACCTGGCTGATTTCTTTGACCTGACCACGGTGCGCCAACACCTGGATGAATCCGGGCGGCTGGCAGTCGAAATCTTACTGTCAAATATCGCTGACCCGGTGCGCCCACCCCGGCATATTCAACTTCAACTGATAATCGTTGAGCGCCAAACCACTTGATTCAAAAGCAGCCATAAATCCAGATTAAAAAGGCTTGACTCTTTTGTAAATTATGCTATACTATTATATGAAAGTGCTTTCAAGAAACCGCTTCCACTACGAACCTGGACTTTCAAAAACCCATTCAAAATAAGAGGAGAAGAGAAAATGAAAAAATCAATCTGGTACGTGATGTCATTGATGTTGGTTGCAGCCCTGTTGCTTTCTGCTTGCGGCTCAAAGGAAACGGAAACACCCGCGGGTGAGGAAGCTACATCGACAGAACCCGCCACGCTTAACCTGTGGCACACCATCCCCACCGATACCGAAACATTTTTCAATAACGAGCTGATACCCGTTTTTACTGAGCAGCATCCCGAATGCAATATTGTGGTGCGCAACCTGGGTGTTGAAGACCCGGCGCTGATCCGCACCGGCCTGGCGCTGCCCATCGATGATCCCACCCGCCCGCACCTGTGGTGGATTGCCAGCTCTGAAACCGGCGCTTACGTCGAAGGTGATGTGCTGGCAGACGTTGACAGCTGGCTGAATGAGAACCCTGAGGTCAAGGCGAACATTATCCCCGCTTTGCTCGAGCTCTCCTCCTATGAAGGCAAGGTATGGTCGATCCCCTGGATGACCAACAACACTGCCATGTGGGTCAATGTGGACGCCTTTGAGAAAGCCGGTGTGCCGATCCCCTCGCAGAATCCAGAAGAAACCTGGACCTGGGAAGAGTTCGCCGACGCGATGAAGAAGGTTACCGAAACCAATGAAGGCATGGCTGGCTTCCTGGTCACCATCAATACGGGTTGGGATTTCTGGACCTTCCATGCCTGGTACGCAGCTGCCGGTGGTGATATGTCTGGTCTGCCAATCCTCGACAGTGCAGCGTCGATCAAGACGGTTGAGTTCCAGCGAGATCTGCTCGAGGCTGGCTATGCCATCACCAGCCCCACCGGTTGGGATGCGGCTCCCTGGTACGCTCAGCAGGTTGCCGTCATGGCAAATGGCCCGTGGAACTTCCCCAACCTGTCCACCTTCACCGACTTCCGCTTCACCGTGGTGCCTTACCCCCGCGATGTCCGTCCAGCCGCCAACCTGGGTGGCAACCAGCTCTTCATCGGTAAAACCCCCACCGCCGCTCAAGAAGCCTGTGCATTCGCCTTCGCCGAGTACATCCTGACGGATGACTTCCAGGTCGCCTTCCAGAAGCAATCCGGCAACCTGCCTGTGACCCTGTCTGCGGCTTCTAACCAGGAATACCAGGATCACCTGGCAGCCTACCCCTTCATGGCTGGCTTCGTCAACCAGACTCCCTTTGGTGTCGCCCGCCTGCCCATCCCATTATTCAATGAGGTCGGCAACCTGTTCACCCCCGCCTGGGACGCCGTCATGGTCAGTGGCGCGGATGCAACTGAGACATTCACTGCTCTGCAGGAAGAAGTCGCCGGCATACTAGGTCAATAGTCAATCCCATTGAGTGTGGGTCGGAAAACCGGCCCACACTCCCTTTTTTGGGGAAAGGAGCTGCAGAGATGCAAGGTGTAAAGGTGCTAAAAAAGTTGCAGACCGGGCTGGTTGGCTACTCGTTCATTTTTCCGGCAACCGCCCTGGTGACTGTTTTCCTGATCTACCCGATCGCGTTTGTGCTTTTCGTCAGCTTCCATAAGTGGGGCATCCTGGGTGAGCCGCAATTTGTGGGTTTCGATAATTACGTCGCCATATTCAAGGATGATCTGTTCTGGAAATCCGTGCTGACCACAGCTTACTACATCGTTCTGGCTGTGCCTACCCAGCTTGGCCTGGGTCTGTTGATGGCAGTGCTGCTCAATCAGAAAGTATTCGCCCGGGATGTATTCCGCACCATCTTTTTCATTCCCCTGGCAGTATCCTTTGTGGCAGCGGGCATCATCTTCACCTGGATGTTGACCACCACTCCAATGGTTGGTTTCTTGCCTGATCTGTTCAATAAGCTGGGCCTCAGCTTCCCCTTATGGCAAACCCAACACCCTTACTGGGCAATGGTGATGATCGCTTTGATGAACACCTGGAAATCTGCCGGCTACGCCATGGTCATTTACCTGGCTGGCTTACAGGGCATCAATCCGGATTACTATGAAGCCGCCTCGATTGATGGCGTGAAGAACGAATTTCAGATGTTCCGCTACATCACCTGGCCGCTGCTTGCTCCTACAACCTTCCTGCTCACCGTCTCTACCATTATCTTCACCGTGCGTGGTTTTGAGCCGATCTTCGTCATGACCCAGGGAGGTCCAGCGGGTGCAACCACCACCATGGTGTATTACATCTTCAAGAAATTCCCAAATCTGATGGGGATTTCATCGGCAGCATCCACATTCCTGTTGGTGGCGATCGTACTGTTGACTGTTGCCCAGTATGTCGCCAATCGCCAGCGAGAAACCAATTAGGGAGGCGAACCATGGTTAAGAAAAAAAGCCCCTGGAGCATACTCATCCTGGTCGTGCTGGCAATCGTATTCCTGTTTCCCTTCGTCTACCTGATGGGCGGCGCCCTGAAATCGAATGACGAAGCGCTGACCAAACCAGCGCAGATCTTTCCATCCGTTGTCCACTGGGAGAACTTTATCGAAGTTTTCAAACTCGATCAAATGGATTTTCCCATTCAGACGATGAACTCCTTTATCGTCACCTTTGCAGTGACTATAGGGCAAATTCTGGTCGCAGCCCTGGCAGGCTATGCGTTTGCACGGATCAAATTCATCGGGCGTGACCCGATCTTTATGATCTTCCTGGCAACTCTGATCGTGCCATTTGAGCTGCTATTCGTACCACTATACTTGATGCTGGCAAAATGGGGCTGGATCAACACCTACCTGGCGCTGATCATCCCCAGCCTGGGCAATCCATTTGCCATCTTCATGTTCCGCCAGTTCTTCATTACGGTACCCAAAGAGCTGGAAGAGGCGATGTGGATCGACGGCGCAGGATACTTGAGAGTATTTTTCAGCTTGATGCTGCCCCTTTCCGCACCTCCGACCCTATCAATATTTATCCTCACCTGGCTGGCAGAATGGAGTGCGTTGCTCAAACCGATGCTCTTTGCCACCACCCCTGAAATGTACACGCTGCAGGTTGGGCTGAACTTCCTCAACCGTGGCGCCCAGGTGACCACGCCAACCATCGCCTACCTGATGGCGGGGATCGTGCTGGCTACTCTGCCCCCGGTGATTATGTTCTTGCTGCTGCAGCGCCGCTTCGTCACCAGTGTGGCACAGACCGGATTGAAAGGGTAAATCCTGCGCAACAAACAACACGCCGGATTGGTTTGACCACCTTATCAGCCAAGCAGGCACGGTGATTCCGCCAGGATATCCGGTGCAGTCACCGTGCCGGCCAGGCTCATGAGCGAGATGCAAATGAAAACTATGCTTGCCTTGTCCCGTGAATCCTCCCGTACGCTTTCACGTTTGGTGCCTCGCCTGAAAGATTCCTTTGCGACGGAGATCGCGGCCGACCCCCAGGGCTGGCAGACCTTCCTCCGGCGCCTCAACGCTCACTTTCCAGTGCTGTTCGAGCTTTACCTGGAGCTGTACAGCACCCGCTATGAGCTTTTCTACCACCTTGAGGACTTGCTTAACAGCATGGCACAGGCTTGGTTTGCTCGTCCAGCAGACTTGCGCCAACTGGACGTTGCCCGGGAACAGGATCCGCTGTGGTTCCAATCGAACCAGATGCTCGGCGGGGTGATCTATGTCGATCTATTCGCCGGGGATCTGGAAGGGGTGCGCTCGAAAATCCCCTACTTCCAAGAGCTGGGATTGACCTACCTGCACCTGATGCCGCTCTTTAAAATCCCGGCTGGAGAAAATGATGGCGGATATGCGGTGAGCAGCTATCGAGAGGTTCACCCCCCGCTGGGGACCATGGAACAGCTCGCCAGCCTGGCGCGTGACCTGCGCACAGTCGGGATCAGCCTGGTAGTGGACCTGGTATTCAATCACACTTCGGACGAACACATCTGGGCTGAGAAAGCGAAAGCAGGCGAGCTTGATTTCCAGGAGATGTACCGCATTTTTCCCGACCGGACCCTGCCGGACGCGTATGAACGCACCTTGCGCGAAATCTTCCCGGATGAGCACCCAGGCGGTTTTCTCCCTTCCCTGGCCTAGGTGGCGGCTGGGTGTGGACCACTTTCCACAAATACCAGTGGGACCTGAACTATGCCAATCCGGCAGTCTTGAACCGCATGGCTGAAGAGATGCTCTTCCTGGCAAACCAGGGCGTAGAAGTCATCCGGTTGGATGCGGTTGCCTTCGTGTGGAAGGAAATGGACACCAGCTGTGAAAACCTGCCGCAAGCCCATACCCTGATCCAGGCTTTCAATGCCGTGGCGCGCATTGCTTCCCCGGCACTGCTGTTCAAATCGGAAGCAATCGTCCATCCAGATGATGTGGTCAAGTACATCGATCCAGCCGAGTGCCAGCTTTCTTACAACCCCCTGCTGATGGCGCTGCTGTGGAACTCACTGGCAACCCGTAAGGTACGCCTATTACGGCAGGCGCTCGCCACCCGCTTCAAAATTCACCCGCAAACGGCCTGGGTGAATTATGTACGCTGCCACGATGACATTGGCTGGACATTCTCCAACGAAGACGCAGCGCAATTAGGGGTGACTGGCGACGATCACCGCCGCTTTCTGAACGAGTTTTACCGCGGTCGCTTCCCCGGCAGCTTTGCCCGCGGACTGTTGATGAATTTGCTTTCTCTTATGATTGAATGAGTCAAGCCCGGCAGTCTCATTAGCAGGAAAACCTGTTATACCCATATAAACAAACGCTTCATCAACATCCCCGCACCGCCAGCAGATAGTGGAAAACGGCTAAAACCACTGCCAGATACCATCCATGCAGGGCCTTCCATGTTTTTCCCAACCTTTTTTCTAAAACTGTTTATCGAGGTAATCGCCAACGGGATCAGCAGAACAAGGGCAGCCAATCCAATTGGATGAAGGTCTAATCGTATCTCATCCGTAATCCATAAGGTTGATTTTATAATCCAGGACCACAGAAGATCGTAAAATGCAGCGCCGCATAAAGAAAAGCAAATAATCCCAACGTTTTCCGGATTTTCAGGAAAGAGGTCAACCCAAATGAATTACGAATGGGGGTGCAAGCCAGGGAAAGCACCAAAAGCGTAATGGCTGTCCGTCCGTGTCGCAGGTGGCAGCCTGTATTGGATTGGAAGGTCCAAAATTATTGGCAGCATATTTTAAAGGCCATTCATCCTGACGGAACCAGGCATAATCCAGCGGCGATGAGCTGACCTCGGCTGATTTTCATGATTAGAAATTGATGGTCAGGTCCATCCCTTCATAGAGGCTGGCGACTTCATCTCCATAACCGTTGAACATAAGCGTATCAATCCTGTGCTGCTCGCCAACGCCGTCACTGAAGACGAGCGCGGTGGTACTTCAGGATTAACATTCGCGTAAAATCCATGACTGCTCGCCGCAGCTATCGAGAGGGAAATTGGCCTTTCATGTGACCAGGTCGATTTTGACAGCGGCTTCTATCCAGTTCAAAACCATATTTCCATGGCACCACCAGCCTTATTGGCGCGCCGTTCTGCGGGTCAGGCTCTTCCCATATAAACCCGTTGCCAGAATGGTCAGATTGTGCATCGCTTCATCCAGCCGCAGCCCTTCGACATAAGGCCAGGGAAAGGAAGCGTTCCTCGGGCCGCATTCATTCGGGTCAAGCAGGCGTTTCGAGTAATATATTCGGCTTCGAAGTTGGTCTCCACCATTTCAGAAGCAGCCTCCGACAAGTGGAAGCCATTCATGGGATGACCATTGACCAGCCTTCCACGCATCGCATGCGGTAGACCCTCTCCTCATCAATAATGAAAGTCTCCAACAGCATCGGTAGGCTTCGGGCGATCGACAAATCCGCCAATGTCTTTGACGCAAATTAGGCGAAGATAAGTTTTTGGCGATTTCTGTAAGTCGATTATTGCTTGAGAATTCATAATAATTTGTAAAAGCGGTTATATCCTCATAGCTGGTAAGGCTGTTGCCCATTTCATCCTGGCTGGCAAGCACGGCGGGAGGCATATTGCCGTGGCTGTCGGCAGTGGATTTTCTGGCATTGCGGTACGGTAGGATCCCGGCGATACTGAAGCAGCGGATATTGGTCAGGGGACTTTAACGACCTTTGCCTTGAAAGGTACAAACGGTTTCAGGCGTGATTTCTGATGCGCAGATCTGATTTTTCATTTTCATCCTCCAGTTGATTACCCATAAATCTCATCCATCTTTATCCGGCAATCCAGGCGTTTATTCTTTTGGATTAAACCAACAGTCCAAAATGGCCATCATTGATAAGGGAAGAATTAGTAATTTCCTGTAGAACTGGCCGTTTGCAGATAGCCTTAACGGTTTTTTTTGCCCACACACCCAGGACGTTGGTTTTATTGGAGCCGGTGTTCATTGAGTCTCCAACCGCATTTTCAAGCAAAACCAGAACCCTGATGAATCCCATTTTCTCAGGTTGTATCCGCCATCGCATGTTAATCCATAAAAATAGGCATACCCATCTTCCATATTAGGGGCGCGAAACACTATCCCATATTGATCCTTTCCGCTGCAGGCAGAATTATCAAATTTCGCTTCTAAAATACATTCTTTGGTTTCTTTTCATAAAACAAATACCAGCGACAACTGATTACTGGTTTTTGCGCTTGTCGCAACTATTCCTCCTGGCAGAAGGAGAGAATCGGGATTATCAGTAATGAAGCTGCTGGATAAAAACCAATTGCCAGCGTTTGCCAGATCATCTTTCCATTGGTTGGCCGAGGGATTTTAGCGGGGCCATCGCGATCAACAAGTTGGGTGGGGGCTAAAGTTTTCTGTCGGCAGAATATCAGCTGGAGAGACTGGTTGCTGTGTTGCTGTTGATGTTCTTCCCTGAAATATTGGTCGAGGGCGGTTGCTGTGAACGCCTGACGGCAGCTGAGTGGCAAATTATTGCTAAAGATAAGGTTTCAGGTGTTGTCAGGGTGCAGGAGAGGAGATTAGTAGAATAAAGAGTGGAAATATCTTTCGCATGGCATATCTTTTGCACGTTCTCGGTTACAGTTTATACAACGACAGCAACAAGATACATTCAAAACAGAACTGTCTGGTGGCTAATGTATATGGCGAAGGATTAACGCAGGCACAATATTCATCTTGCGTCTAGCTGTTGATCGGGGCTCCAAAGCGGCTTGGGATCGCAGTCAGCTATCGAACAGGAAAAATCGCGATGCCTTTTGGCGAAGTTTTTCACCACGATGAATGCGATGCTGAAAAATTGTTAATCTATCGAAGAGAAAATAATGCAGATGTCATTATCGTCGGGGTGACCATGAGGATGAAAATTGCCTGTCACCTTCAGGGCGGAGGCCAGCTGGTGGCCTACCAGATTTCAAAGCTTTTCGGAAAGCCTGTCGTTCTTATGGGATGAGGCATTGACACACAAGCTGCCAAAGAATCTGCAAATTGAAAAGGGAATTTCTACAAAAATAAGCGAGAGGCCACCAGGATGAAGATTGCCGCAGTCCTTCGATTTAAACGTCATGAACCATGGAGAAAACCAATCCATGTAAAGATAAAAACCAAATCTTGATCTTGAGCGGAATCCTTCTGGCTGTTCTACTCGTTCTTGACCCTTTCAATAATGGCCCTTAGTGTCTTTATACCCAATGCTGCTGTGCACCTGTTCGGCGTGCCAAATCCCGGCGCTCGATAATGCATAAATGCATTCTGGATCCCGGACAAACGGAACACTTAAACAGAGATTTGCTTCTCAAACCATATTCACAAAAAGGTTTCGACAAAGTATTCATTCATCCTGCTGTGAGATGGCAAAATCAGTTAGCCAGTATTGGTCAAAAAGCAAATGTATCCAGATCTGAAACATCGACCGATTATCTTGTTTACAAGGGCATCTCACTCGGCTCCTTCAGGCTGGAACCTATCGCTTGAGTCCTGCAATGACACCAGTTGAAATTGCGGAATTTCTTTACGATACCACACCTCAAGATGTTGCTTTTTCCTTCCTTGCAGGGTGGCGGGCAGAAGAGATAGCCGCGCTTTTGCCCGCATCCGAATTTGTGGATCCCTGGAAGAATTCCTGAATCTTGTTCATAATCCACCACCTTCACTTTAATTATTTCATCCGACTTTACATTACTGGAAAGGGAGATTTGTTTCCCGCTTCCTATCAAGTATTGAAATCAGCATCTTCAGAAGAACTCATCAGGCTGGTTCTTAAGAAATTTCTCAAACCAGCTGCCAATGAATTATGAGGATTTGCTTCAGAAGGAGAAGAATCCGTCCTTAAATGAGGCGATGACTTGCTTCAATGGTTGAGAAAATAGGTAATTCCTGATGAAGTGCCGCTAATCGCCAGCGTGTTTATTAATCGGTTGAAGGAAGGGATGCCTTTGGAGAGTGATCCAACTGTTCAATATGCCCTGGGATATTCCACAAGGCGTTGGTCAATCCATTAACCAGCAAGGAACCTTGTATGGATTCCTCTTACAACACTTAACTCGCAACGAGGCTTGCCGCCCACGCCGATATGCAATCCAGGAAAAACGTCTATAATAAGAGCAATCCTGGAACCTGCACAAACCCATTCTCCTCTTTCGTGTGCATGCGATGAGTCCAGCAGCACATGCTTCAGCCTGAAATCTACGAAGGCCACCTGAAAGCCGCATGCAAATGAATATTTGTTTCCTGCGATGAAATAGAGCAGAAATGGGATCGATGATCCCGCGTTTCTTTTTCAATATATT
>CAWKGZ010000008.1:0-147840 GCA_963849335.1 uncultured Chloroflexia bacterium | reverse complement strand
ACATCAATCTGGGCCAACGCCTGCTCGAAGTCGGCAATGATATCCGCCGTATCTTCCAGGCCGGTCGATACCCGCACAAAGCCCGGGAACAAACCAAAGCGGATGCGGTCTTCCATGGTCCATTCGTAATGCGACATCCAGCCGGTCTCGATCATTGTCTCTGCCTGGCCAAAGCTTGTGCCGATGCTGCAGATCTTGAGCTTGTTGGTCATGGCCGTGGCAGCCGCGTCGCCGCCCTTGACCACAAACGACATCATGCCACCAAAGCCTTTCATCAGCCGCTTGGCTAATTCATATTGAGGGTGGCTGGGTAAACCCGGGTAATTTACCTTGGATACCTTGGGGTGAGCCTCCAGGTACTCGGAGAGCGCCTGGGTTGTCCGTTCGTGCTGTTCCATGCGCAGGTGCAGTGTTTTCAGCCCCTGGGAGATCAGCCAGGCATTGAATGGACTGATCGCCGCGCCGATGCGCGGATAGATCCCATGGCGGATATCCTTGATCATCTTCGCGTTGGAGACGATCGCGCCACCAACGGCATTGCCGTGCCCGCACATGTATTTGGTCAGCGCGCAGGCCACAATGTCCACGCCCATCTCGATAGATTTCAGGTTCAACGGGGTGGCACAGGTATCGTCAACAATCACCAGGATGCCGCGCTCATGGGCTACCCGCACGGCTTCCTCGAGATCAATCACGGTGATCAGCGGGTTATTGGGCACATCCAGGATCAGCGCCTTGGTGCGATCGGTGAAAAATTGGGGGAAATCCTTGATATTATCGCTCAGGACCAGGTTGTAATTGACCCCCATCCTATCCCCTAGGATTTGCTGAGCAATGTTATGGGTCAGGCGGTAGTTACGACCCATCAGTACATGATCCCCAGGCCTGAGCAGGTGCATCAAGCAGTAGTTAATCGCTGACATTCCCGAAGCCGTAGCCAGTACCGCTTCCGCGCCATACAGCTCAGCCAGCCTGCTTTCCAAGAGACGGATTGTCGGGTTTCCTGAGGCTGCCCGCGTGTACATTGGATAGGTCAGGCCACCAAAAATGGAGTTTTGGTGGTCCTCTACGGTCTCAAAGCCAAAGGTCGTGCTTGGGTGAAGCGCCTCCACCACGGGTCCAGTGGGCAGGTTATTGTCGTATGGGCCATGCCCACCATGAATTACTGTCGTACCAGGGCCGAGCTTCTTGTTCATATTTTTCTCCTTAACAGTTTATTTTTTAGGTGGGCAGGCAGTGCGGCAGATGTCGCCTACCGAAACTCCCGTAAACAAATTTATCAAATATTCATATTATAAAATTGTTATTTACGATATGAATATTATATCAGGGCAATGCATAGATGTCAATCAATCTATTGAATAAGGGTGCATTTCAATTTTTAGGCGAGTTTCGGTAAATAGCTTTCCAGCGCTGGTCAAATCGTTTGCTCAAGATTGCTGTTCTCAGAGGAAGCAAGTGTTCCGCCCCTTTGCGGCTCCAACGCATACCAGAGCCAGCAAAGCGGGCCTTGTATTGCTTTCCGCCGCTCTCGACCATGCCGCTCCCAATGACCCAACCTTCTTCTCGCATGGCCATATAGTTCATGCGGTGCTTGTTTTTGTCAAAATAGCCAGCTTCCGACAACAGTTCTTCTTGGATAGCTGCTTTCTGGTCAGCCCAATGAACCAACTCAGCTGCGATTGCTTCGGCTTGTCCCTGGAACAAAACGGTTTCTCTGTCCTTCAGCCAGCGTTTAGCGGCTGGGGTTCCTTCTCCATACAATAAATGAGCGGCTTTCGCCAGGTGCTCAGTGCCATGATACCAATCAACCAATTGATGGCTGTCGTAGAAGTAATCTCCCACCAGGTTCCATATCCACGCAGCTCCATCGGCAACCACTTCGCTCTCGAAGGCTTGCCGAAAATGCCGCCTCTGCGCTTCAGCCCACAGCTTTTTCCCGAATGGCTCTGGCCCACCCAAGTGGCAGGTGTAGCTGTTATGCACCGCATGCCCTTGCTCAACCCACTCGCCTGTCTTAGCGTCCAAAACAGGCCGGGGTATGACATCGAAAACACAGCCCACTTTGAGTTCTTTCCACTCTTCCTCCCGGATATAGATCATCACTCCATCCATCGAAAGCCCCATCGGACGTTCATCTCGGATCTCACCAGGCAGAATTTCCTTCCCATCTGGGGTAGCATTGGCCCGTTCTTGCTCCTTGGCTTCTAACGCTTCCAGTTCCTTTCCCCATTTTTGCGCCAGCCGCCAAACACTGCTGGACGAGATATTGGCCTGTCCCACTTCTTGCATGATCTCTGTGGCCTGCTCAAAAGGCACCAGCCCACTTAGCCAGACCGCTTGCTTGACCAAACCTTCACTCCAGCGCTGATCCTTCAGCCCCAGTTGTTCATCCAGGGGGAAAAAGACCCTCGTCACATTCAGGGCAGAAGTAGTAGCTGCGCTCGAACTCCGTTCCCCCGATGCGGCTCTCGATCCGTTTCTGGTATTCTCCTTTCAACCGCATCTCTTTTCCACAGTTCGGGCATATCGGCCCAGGCACCGGCGTCTTACCATCAAGCCGGGATAACACCTCTTCGGTCATCTCTTCCCCGATATCCTTGCGTAGCTTCAAGACGATATCTTCAATTTGGGTAAAGTCCGGTCTTTCGGCGCGCTCTTCCCAGTCTAATAGCTCATCAATCGCCTTCTCCAGCCGCACCATCATTTGTGCTTTCTTCTCTTCTCGGCTCAGTTTCTTGGGGGCTTCCTTTTGTCTGCTCATGCCCCCATTTTCCCACCTTTTCCTTAAAACTGAAATACGCCCATTGAATAACACCGGTTGACAAGCGAAAAAGAACTCGGTATAATTTCATATAATAAAAACAATATTCATATAATGAAATTATCGGTAAGATGCCTGGATCGGGTCGATTGAAAGAAATTCAGACTACAAGCGTACCTCAGACCTTATAGAGGATTCAATGGAAAAAACGTCAGTCACCTTACAGGATATTCGGGAGGCCGCACAGCGTATTCATCCCTACATCCGCCACACACCGCTGCTGCGGGAGCAGAGCATGGACAAGGCACTGGGCTGTCAGGTCTATCTAAAGCCCGAGATGCTCCAAATAACTGGCGCCTTTAAGCTGAGAGGCGCACTGAGCAAGATTCTGTCCTTGACCCAGGACGAACTGAATAAGGGAATCATCACCAGCTCGTCCGGTAATCACGCACAGGCCTGCGCTTTCGCCGGACGGATGCTGGGTATCCATACGACGGTGGTCATCCCGGAGGATGCACCGGCCATCAAGATTGAGAATGCCAAAGCCATGGGGGCTAATGTGATCGCTTGGAACCGCAAATATGTCGAGCGCATGAAGAAAGTTCGTGAAGAGATTGCGGAGCACGGTTACATCCTTGTCCATCCCTACGAAGACTACACGGTTATGGCAGGGCAGGGCACAATTGGTTTGGAAATCATGGAAGACCTGCCAGACGTGGACACCGTACTGGTACCTATTGGCGGCGGCGGGCTGATCTCTGGAATTTCCACAGCCATAAAAGAGTCAAAACCGAATGTGCGGGTGATTGGTGTTCAAGCCGCTGCCTGTGGTGCTTACTATGCCAGCCGCCAGAACGGATATCCGTCTGAGGTAACGCCTCGCCCCACGGTGGCTGATGGTCTCACTGCCATTCGGGTCAGCGAGTTCACCTATCCCATCATCGAAAAGTATGTGGATGACATCGTGGTTGCAGAGGAAGAAGATATCAAAGAAGCTGTGAGAGTGGTGGCACGCGAAGCCAAGCTGGTGGCGGAGCCTTCCGCCTGCGTGGGCATTGCTGCGCTGTTGTCGGGCAGGGTGAAGACGCGGCCGGATGAGAAAGTCTGCTCGGTGTTGACCTCCGGCAATTGGGACATCCATATGATCGGGAAGCTCCTCAAAGGAGAGCACGTAGAAGGCGTTTTATAAGCAACCCAGAAGCGGAGACTTTACCGCTGAGAGCAATGTTGGTGTAACAGGAGAAACCAATCATGGAGACATTGTTGCTAAACAAGGAAGAAGTAGGCAGCCTGATTGACTTAGACGCGATCCTCGCTGCGGTGGAGGACGGCTATCGATCCTTCAACCGCGGTTTGGTGGTTCAGCCGAATATCATGGACGTAACTCTACCCGGCACGCACGAAGGTGTTGACTTCAAGGGAGGTCTGGATATGGGCAGCGGATACATCACCTTGAAGGCGTCCTCTGGTGGATTTGACAACAATCCGAAATTAGGTCTACCCACGGGTATGAACACCGTGATGCTGTTCGAAGCGAAAACCTGCGCCCTCAAGTGCATTATGGACGGCACTTTCATCACTGGCTGCCGTACTGGCGCGGCTGGCGCCATCTCGGTGAAATACCTGGCACGGGCTGAGGCGGAAAAATTATGCATCATTGGAGCAGGCAACCAGGCCCGGAGACAACTGAGCGCGATCATGCGTGTGCGTAAGTTGAGCGAGGTGAGGGCATGGGATGCATTGCCGGAGTTCCTGGACGCATATGTGAAGGAGATGTCCGCTGAGACGGGACTGAAGATTCGCAAATGTGCAACGGCTGAGCAAGCGGTACGGGGCGCCGATATTGTGGTCACCACTACCCGCGCTCGCAGCGGTCCGATCGTGAGAAAAGAATGGATCCAGCCCGGTACGCATATCGCCGCGATCGGCGCCGATGCTCCGGGTAAGCAGGAACTGGACGCCGGTATTTTTGCTGGGGCAAAGATGGTTAATGACTCAATTCAGCTGTGCGTCGAAAGAGGAGAGACTCGCAATGCTGTGGAGGCCGGCTTTATCCGGCCGGAGGATATTCATGCCGAGATTGGTGAGATTATCTTGGGTAAGAAGCCTGGCCGCGAGAGCCCGGACGAGGTGACAATCTTTGATACCGTCGGTATGGCCATTCAAGATATTGTGACCACTGCGATGCTCTACAAAAGCGCCTTGGAAAAGGGCCTTGGAACCCACTACGAATTTTTCAAAACATGAAACGGTTGTTTACGATATGAATTTAATCGCAAATACCGATTGACAAGCGGAAAAGACTTTGTTATAATTTCACATGATAAAAGTAATATTCATATTATGAATTGGCCGGTAAGATGTCTGGCAGGAATAGAGAAATTTGACCTGGATATTTGTTTCTGGCAATCATTCTGCTTCACATGCTCGGGTTGCAAATCCGCAATCGGAGTGGCCCCGTTTCCCCTATTTGCTCCACAATTGAAACCTGTACGTTTGTACGGCATACCAGCAGCAAGCGCACTCCCTGCGTATCCATTTTTGATGATGGAAGGAGATTAGCAAAAAAAAATATACCCTCTAAATCCAAACAGCGGAATTTTTCTACCCGGATTGCTTTACCCGAAAGATACTACTGAAACAAAGGATCACTAAAAAGGAGTCGTCCATGAAGAAGATTTTGTTCGCCCTGTTAGCTTTAATCCTGGTGCTCTCGGCCTGTAGCACAGCTACCACCGAGCCCACGGAAGCCGTCACTGAACCGGAAGTTGTTGCCACCGAGGAAACTGTAGTCGATGAAGCGACCGAAGAGCCTGCTGCTGCCACCGAGGAACCGGTTGTTGCAGCCACCGAAGAACCAGCCCCCGCCGGCCCGAAAAGAGTCGTCATCGGTTTGGGTACAGAAAGCTACCCCCAGCGTGGTTGGATGATTGAAACCGATGATGGTTTCTCCATGTCCTACATGGGTGTGTTGGAGACCCTGGTCAAGGTGGACTATGATGGCAATATGGTGCCATCCCTGGCAGAGTCCTATATCCAGGTCGATGAGCTCACCTGGCAGTTCAATCTGCGCCAGGGCATCAGCTTCACCAATGGCGAACCCTTCAATGCTGCCGCCGTTGTCAACGCGCTGGATCACGTCCGCTTCTCACCCACCCCACCGCGGGGTATCTCAGCCGAGACCTTTACCGCCATTGAAGCTGCAGATGAGTACACAGTCATTTTTCGCACTGCCACTCCCGATACATTGTTACCTAACCGGCTGACCAGCCCTGTCACAGGCATCCTGGCGCCATCTGCCTATACTGAAGTTGGCGCACCGGTGGATCCCTTCAACACTGGCACCGGCCCCTTCATCCTTGTCGATCAGGTCCCCGAACAGAGCCTGAGCCTGGTCAAGAACCCCAACTACTGGGGTGGAACTGTCAATATCGACGAAGCGCTCATCCTGTTAGTGCCGGATCCTCAAATCCGCGCCGGTATGCTCCAGACTGGCGAGATCGACATCAATATCCACCTGCCGGTTGAGCAGCTGCCCATTCTCGAGGCGGACCCCAACCTGGTTGTCCTGCGCGCGCCGACGCCACGCACGACCACCCTGCACCTGAACTTGAGCCGCCCGCCGTTCGATGACGTGCGCGTACGCCAGGCCTTTGCCTACGCCATTGACAAGGAAGCCATTGTATTTGCAACCCTGGAAGGCGCTGGCACCGCTGCAATCGGTCCGATCTCATTCACCGAAGGCTGGGTTAACGACGAGCTGGTCGGTTATCCCTACAATCCCGATATGGCCCGCCAGCTGCTCGCTGATGCCGGATACGAGGAAGGCGAGCTGACCGTCGGTCTGTGGACGTATCCGACGCGTTCCAACCTGCCCCTGACTGCCCTGGCTATTCAGGAAATGCTGGCTGATGTGGGTGTCAATGTTGAAATTCGCCTGGCCCAATATGACCCAATGGTTCCGGATGTGTTTGCTGGCAACTATGACATGTTCATCATTTCCCGCAACCATGTCCTGGATAGCTACGATCCCGAGGGCTTCTTCACCTCAGACTACTCCTGCACAGGATCTTTCAACATGGATCTGTTCTGTGATGAGGAGTTTGATACCTTGTTAGCCGAAGCCCGCACCTTGACCGATGTAGAAGCCCGCTACGAGATCTACCGCCGGCTGCAGGCCATCCTGGTGGATGAGCAGGCTGTGGGTGTCTTCTTGAACTACACCCAGATCATCGATGGTGTCCGCTCCAACGTGCTTAACTTCCAGATCCATCCTCTCGAGCGCTTTGTGCTTACCGCCGAGCTGGATATTGTGATGCCCTAAGCGGTAACGATAAGAAATACTAGTAGAGAGATATGAGTTACAGGCTGGCATGCGACTGAGCTAGAAGACATTAGGGGAAAATTGGAATGTGTTCTGAGCCCATGAACATGCCAGCCTGCTGCATTCATGAGCAATAACGGAGAGGAAAAATGAACCTTCCAAAGTATATTACCTTCGATTGCTATGGAACGTTGATCGATTTTCAACTGACCAAAACCACCATCGAAATATTGGGCGAGCGCGCCAATATGGTGAACCTGCACGATTTTCTGATCGTGTTTCGGGATATCCGCTATTACGAATGCCTTGGCCCATTCCAGCGCTACAGTGATCTGCTGCGCACCAGTTTCAAGAAGGTCATGGATCAATGCGGGTTGCGTTACACCAACCGGGACGGTGATGCACTGGTAGCAGCAGTCCCCACCTGGGGTCCCTTTCCAGATACCAAGCCGATCCTTGACCAGTTAGCGAAGCATTGTAAGCTGGTCATCATCTCCAATGCCGAAGACGACATGATCGCCCAAAATGTCCGCAATATGGATGTCGACTTCTATGATGTCATCACCGCCGAGCAGGCGCGCGCCTACAAGCCTACCCCGCCCATCTTCTACTACACGCTGCGCAGATTGGGTTGCGATAAGAGCGACATCTTGCACGTCGCCCAGGGCTTCAATTACGATATGATGCCGGCGCATGGCCTGGGATGGAAGAAGGTGTGGATCAACCGCAACAATCGCCCCGGCAATCCGGAAGATTATGGCCCGTATGACGAGCTCCCGGATTTGACCGGCCTGCCTGCGCTGCTTGGGATATAGACTCTCAGGAACTGGGTGAGGCGGTTAGCAACGCGGTAGATTATAGTTGAGAACCGCCTGCCCTCTCGTATGGTTGAATCGGGTATACTAGTTTCTGCAAGCAGTAGATTGGTTCGCTGGCTCTTTACTGTAACCGGTCCGAATGATGCGTGTGCTATCCGTAATCCTATTCTCGGCTTCTCCGGGATAGTAGATCCGTCGAAGGGAAAGAGAACAATCGTATGTACTCTCTCATGCTCCGCCGTTTGTTGATCTTGCCACTCTTGCTCATCCTGGTATCCCTCATCGCTTTTATGTATCCCTACATTACCGGGATAGACCCAGTCGGCCCGATCTTGCGCTCCAGGATCGGTGAACGCGAGCAAACCCCAGAGATTGTGGCCGCGGTTAAAGCCGAGCTCGGCCTGGATAAGCCGCTCATCGTCCAATACCTTTACTGGCTCAGGGATATCTTCAAAGGTGACCTGGGAACATCCTTTGTCAGCCAGGCACAGGTCAGCGATGTTCTATTTCGTGGCTTGAAGGTCACCCTGATCCTTTCCCTGGTGTCGTTAGCCTTTTCGATCATTGTTTCGCTGCCTCTTGGAGTCCTATCCGCGCTGCGCCCTGGGAAATGGTTGGATAATCTGATCGCCGTTATCACCCAGACCGGGGTCGCCATCCCCGAATACTGGTTTGCGCCGGTGCTCATCCTGATCTTTTCGCTGAAACTGGGCTGGCTCCCTTCCGCTGGCTGGCGTGGGCCATTATTCATCATCATGCCTGCCCTCACGCTGGCGCTGCGCCCCATTTCTTACTTCACCCGGCTGACCCGCGAGACCATGATCGAGGTGATGCAAAAGGATTATATCCGCGCAGCCCGTGCCAAAGGCCTGTCCGAATCTCAGATCATCTGGAAGCATGCCCTGCGCAACTCCTTGATCCCAGTAGTCACCCTGATCACCCTGTGGTTGGCCGGTTTGTTGGGAGGCTCGGTGATCGTCGAGGTGATCTTTGCGGTGCCTGGGATTGGCCGCGTCATGTACGAAGCGGTGCTGGCCAGCGATCTGCCCGTCGTGCAGACCGGAGTGGTGCTCATCACCGGCCTGGCGGTCATCATCAATACCCTCACCGACCTGGGGTATATCCTCCTTAATCCGGCCATTCGGTTGGACCAATCCAGTGGTTAGCCACTGCCGCCGCCTGTCAGATATTTTCTGTATGCAGAGATGAGAGGTCAGATGGAAGACGCTGCGACTTCAATTGGAATTCCTTGTGTATCCACAGACTTGCGGCGTAAGCCCAGGTTCCGCTGGCACTCGATGGCTGTTTTTGGGCTGATTACCTTTGGGATCGTTGTCCTGGTCTCGATCTTTGCACCCCTGCTGACCAGTTACGACCCGGCGGATCAAAGCATTCTTGACCGCCTGCAAACACCATCGAAAGAGCATTATTTCGGCACCGACGCCTTGGGTCGGGATGTCTTTTCCCGCATCCTGTATGGTGGTCGTCAGGCCCTGGTGATCTCATTTGTCTCCGTAGCCATTTCCGCCCTCATCGGTACCGTGCTTGGCGCGCTGGCTAGCCGCCATGCGGGGAGTTTCCTGGATGAGGTCTTGATGCGCGCCATTGACCTGTTTCTGTCATTCCCCAATATCATCCTCGCCTTGATGATCGTGGTCACCCTGAAACCCGGTTTCTGGTCCCTCGTCCTGGCTGTCACCATCACCGGATGGGTGCCATACGCCCGCCTGGCCAGGGCCGTTGGCCTGGAGATTTCCACCCAAACCTACATTGAAGCCGCGGCTGCCACGGGTGAATCCGAGTTCCTCACCATGCGCAAGCATATCCTGCCCAATACCCTCGGGCCGATCCTGGCGCAGGTATTCCTGCGCTTTGGTCATACCCTGTTGACTATCGCCGGGCTTTCCTACCTGGGGATTGGCATTCAGCCGCCCACCCCCGATTGGGGTTCCATGTTAGCCGAGGCGCAGGTGTACATGGTGCGGATTCCCACCCTCATCCTGGCGCCGGGCATCACCATCTTCATTGCCACCTTAAGTGTGACCATGGCCGGGCAGGGATTGATGCTCATGTTCGACCCGCAGCAAAGGCGGACCTGGTAATCTATGATCGAGATATACGGGCGGGCTCCAGAGGCTATTTTATGACCGATACCCCTAATCCATCACAAGATATTCTGCTCGAAGTTGACAACCTGAAAACATACTTCTTTACCCGCGAGGGTGTGGTCAAGGCTGTAGATGGCGTAGATTTCAACGTCAAAGTTGGCGAAATATTCGGATTGGTCGGCGAGTCAGGCTGCGGGAAGAGCGTGACCTCTCTTTCGATCATGCGCCTGATAAACCGCCCTGGCAAAGTGGTTGAGGGAAAGATCAAGTTCCTCGGGCGCAATATCCTGGATCTGACCGAAAAGGAAATGAAGCAGATGCGGGGCAACCGCATTTCGATGATATTCCAACAGCCTCTTCCATCCCTTGATCCGGTATACAAAGTGGGTGACCAGCTTGTTGAAGCCTTGCTTGTTCACTCCAAAATGGATAAAAAAGCTGCCTGGAACCTGGCAGTGGAAATGCTGGATCTGGTAGGTATCCCCGACCCCAAGCGCCGGGCAGACTGTTATCCCTTTGAGCTTTCTGGGGGGATGGCCCAGCGCGTGATGATCGCCATGGCCCTCACCTGTGAACCCGGCCTTTTGATCGCCGACGAACCGACTACGGCCTTGGATGTCACCATCCAGGCCCAGATCTTAGAGCTGATCAGCAATTTGCGTGACAAGTTGGGTATGGCGGTCATCTTGATCACCCATGATCTTGGCGTGGTGGCAGAAACGGCTGACCGGGTTGCAGTCATGTATGCTGGGCGGATCGTAGAAGAGGCCACCGTTACTGAGCTTTTCGCTCAGCCCATGCACCCTTATACCAGTGGATTGCTGGCCTCCATTCCGGTGTTGGATCAGCAGCAGAAGCGGCTCAATATCATCCCGGGTGTGGTGCCTGACTGCATCAACCTGCCACCGGGATGTAAATTTGCTTCTCGCTGTAAGTCGCGTATCGAAAAAGGTCTGGCGATATGTACGGAAAGTGAACCGCATCTTGTACAGATCAGCCCCACCCATAAGGTGCGCTGTTGGCTGTATGAAGAAGCCGGAACTCCAAGCCCGAGCCCTATCGCTGTCAGCGGCTCCTGATTGAATGAGGCCATCTTCCCTAAGGAGCACTGAGATTTATGGAACAGACCCAAAATAACGCCCAGCCCCAGAGTGTAAGCACCAATCCGTCGAAAAATCTGCTTGAAGTAAAAGATTTGGTGAAATATTTTTCCGTGCGCGGTGGCTTATTCCAGAAGACCACGGCGTACGTGAAAGCTGTGGATGGTGTCTCTTTCAATATCACGCAGGGTGAAACTTTAGGTTTGGTAGGGGAATCAGGCTGTGGCAAGACCACCGTGGGCCGTTCCATTCTGCGGCTGACCACTGCCACATCAGGGCAGGTGCTGTTTGAGGGCAAGGATGTGCTAAAAGCCCGGTCGTGGGATTTAAAAGCCTTCCGCCGCAATATGCAGATCATCTTCCAGGACCCTTACTCTTCTCTTGATCCCCGCCTGCAGATCGCCGAGAGTGTCGGTCTGCCCTTATATGTCCACGGGATGAAAAACGCCAAACAAAGGCGCATGAGATTGTGGTTGCCATGCTTGAGAAGGTGGGCTTGGAATCGTACCATCTAAAACATTACCCGCACGAGTTTTCTGGCGGACAGTTGCAGCGGGTCGGAATTGCCCGGGCGCTGACCCTCAACCCCAAATTCATTGTCTGTGACGAGCCGGTGTCTGCTCTGGATGTATCCATCGAGTCCCAGATCCTGAACCTGTTGTCGGACTTGCAGGATGAGTTCGGCTTGACCTACCTGTTCATTGCCCACAACCTCAGCGTGGTCAAGCATTTCTCCGACCGGGTGGCGGTCATGTATTTGGGCAAGATCGTGGAGTTGGCCGATCGCACTGAGATTTACGAGAATCACCTGCACCCCTATAGCCAGGCGCTCATGTCCGCCATCCCCATCCCCAATCCAACCCTGAAACGACAAAGGATCATCCTGAGCGGGGATGTACCGAGTCCGCTAAATCCGCCCACCGGCTGCCGTTTCCACACTCGCTGTCCGGTCGCTATGGAGCAATGCAGCCAACAAGAGCCTGTCTATAAAGAGGTCAACCCGGGTCATTGGGTAGCTTGCTGGAACGTAAGTTAGGGGGCGCTGGTTGGCCAGAGATTTGCCTGGCGTCGTGCGCACAGAAACACAGGTGGTGGATACCCATCTGCCCAAACAGCTCAAGCGCTCAGTCGTAGCCCTCTCAATTTTTGCGCTGTGTATTGATTCCCTTGCGGTTCGTTCTGTGATCTTATTGGCGCCATTCATCCGCTCGGCGCTGCGCCTCGATGACGACCAGGTCGGTTATGTGATGGCGGCAATGGTCGCCGGCACGCTGGTCATCACCATCCCTGCCGGCAGCTTCCTGGGTCGCCTGGACGCGCGGCTGGCGTTCTCCAGCATGATGCTTGCCGTCGGTTTAGCCTTCCTTGGCTTGTCTTTTCAGCAATCGTTTTGGGGTTTGCTGATCACTCTGTTCATTCTTGGGGTGTTCCGCGCCGGGATCATCCCTCAGGTCACCCGCTTCATCACCGAGCATTTTAACCAGGATCAGCGCGGCCGAATCATCGGCCTCTCGTATGCCGCCGTTCCCCTGGGAGGCTTCCTTGGGGCGGTTGTGCTTCCCACTCTGGCTGAATTCGTTGATTGGAATACCAGCTACCGCTTCCTGGGTCTCGTAGCACTGCTGGGCAGTTTACTGATCTGGAAGCTGGCGCCCTCGGGTGGCGGCAGCCGCCGGGTTATCTCGCGTAAAGCCGGCTTTGCTTCGCTGCTCACCCTGCCCTTTATCATCTTGAGCGCCGCATACGGATTGTTTGCCCTGAGCATGGCCGGTGAAGTGTTTGTGACCCTCTACCTGGTTGACGTCGGCGGGATATCTGCCACGCTGGCGGGTACATTTTTCGGCCTGATCCAATTGACTGGCACAGGCGGGCGGGTGTTTTGGGGCTTCCTGGCCGATCATGCCTTTCGCAGCAACCGCTGGACTCTGCTGGCCATCACCAGTGGCTTGGCGGTGATTTCCTACGCCTTGCTGATCGGCCTCAAGCCGGGCGCTCCCTGGTGGGGTATCACTGGCATCATGATCTTATTGGGCATGAGCGTCGCCTCGTCCTGGGTGATCCTATCCACGTTGGTGGGGGACGTGGTTGGGGTTCAAAGCGTGGCGTTGGGTGTCGCCGCCATTTTCTTCTTGACCAACATCACCGATATATCCGGGTCAATCCTGTACGGCAACCTGCTGAAACAAACCCATTCCTACCAGGTTACGTTGAGCCTGTTTGCTGGAATGGCTGCCATCGCCTGCCTGCTCTTTACTGTCATGGCGCTGCGGTCAGCGCTTCACCGGGCGCCCAAATCCGCCCCGCCCATTGTGCGCCGTGAATAGCTAACAGATCGCTCAGCAACGCGTAACCAGTTTGCTGCCTGCCTGCTCCTGGCCCGATCAACGTAACCCGTCCCAGGATTTGTGTATCGTAGCTGATCGCGTTGGTCGCCCCGCTCACCCCTGCCAGGGGGTGTGAGAGCGGCAGCCGCACCGGCGCGACTCGGGCAGTCACCTTGCCGTCTTTGTGTTCCAATGATCCGATCAGTTTCCAGCGCTCGCCTGCCTGGCTGGCTTGCTGGATGTCCTTGGAAGTCAGCTGAGAGATCCCCGTACGTTGCACATCGCCCATCCCAATCTGCCGGTCGAACAGCAGGCTGCTCAGGATAACCACTTTCCCGGCCGCGTCAAAGCCCTCTACATCCCCGGTTGGGTCAGCTTCAGCGTAGCCCAGGCGCTGTGCTTCTGCCAGTGCCTCCTGGTAATCTGCCCCTTGCTCCATCTGGGTGAGAATAAAATTGGTGGTACCGTTTAGAATGCCTTCCACCTTCTGGATCACCGCACTTTTCAAGATGCCTTGCCCCAGTTGGATCGCCGGTGTCCCGCTCATCACGCTGCCTTCCACGCCGAAATGCAGCCCTTTTTTGCGGGCTAACGCGGCCAATTCCGCATAGTACAGCGCCACCGGCCCTTTGTTGGCGGTCACCACGTGTTTACCGGCTTCCAGACGCCTGGCGCACATAGTCACTCGCTGGCTGCCCGGTCTGCAGGTTGGTATAGCTGGCTTCGACGACCACCTGGGCATTCGAGTTGGCGATCAATGTTGGTGCATCCCAGCCATGCTCAGGCGCCGCGATTTGCTCCAGGCTTTGCTGATTGCGTACTGCGGCTAAAAGCTGGTCAATCTTCAAGCCACGGGGATGATACAGGCTGCCTTTCGACCCGCCGCACACGCCGACGATCGTGTAGCGAATGCCATACGTTTTGGCCAGGAACGGGGCGTGTTCTTGCAGGATCTCTGCCAATCCCTGGTTGACATTGCCAAAGCCAATCATTGCCAGCCGGTAGTTTTTCATGCACATCTCCGCTTCAGGCGGTGGGGTTGCCTGCATTCACTTCCAGGATTTCAGCTATCGCATCTTGCAGTGTTGTCGCCTCAGTGATCTTCTCTTCGATCCCGGCATTACTTAATACATAGCCGGGTCCTTTCCCCTGCCGGCTGTGGATCAGCAGGATGATATCTACCTTTTCCTCTACCAGCCACTCTGCCACCTGGATACCCCGCCCTTTTTCTTCTGATAGATAAGGATTGTCCACCAGGATCTGATTAGTGATTGTCTTTGTATTAATATCATAAGTGATGAATGCATAGTGTGAGGCCTGGCTGAAGTGCTCACTCAGCGCTCCGGCGGCGTCTTGTAACGGGACCGCATAGCGCAGCTGGGTGCGTGGCGAGGCTTCCGCATGGATCAGTACCCGCTCCACGTGCGGTACGCTGCTGCGAATGCTGTTCTCTAAGCGCTGGGTGACAATTGCGGCTTTTTCGCGCTCCTGCACGCGTAAGATCACCCCCGCTTCTACATACCGAACGCGTCCGGCATTGCGTCCATGTAGCCATTTTATTGTGGCCACCGCCGGCTCTGCCACGATCAAAGCCTGGATCTGATCCAGCACCTCCCGATTAAGGGAGGCATCCAGCAAAGCCCGCATCCCATCCGATAACAGCTCCCAGCCGGTCTTAACGATGATCGCCGCGATCACCACCACGCCGATGCGATCGATGGGAAAGTTGACTTGGGTAGACAGCAAGGAAACGAAAACAATGCCTGTAGTGAAAACATGCGTGCGGAATTCCTTGGCTGACGCGATCAGCGCCGGTGAGTTGGCTTGCTTACCCGCCCGCAGCTGGTAGTGGCTGAACAACATAGGAATAGCAGTCACCAGGATCAGCCCGGCAAACATCCAGGGCTGGACGATCGTCTCGCGCTCCGGCTGGAATAAGGCATCATGGACGAATTCATAGGCGGTAAAGAAGATCATCAGCGCCAGCCCGACCGAGAGAATGTTCTCGATTTTATATAGACCGTAGGGAAAATTGCCGGACTTGCGCGTGGAGAATTTTAACCCGACCAGGATGGCAACCGCGGTCAGAAAGTCGGCGAAATTGTGAAAAGCCTCTGCACCCACCACCAGGCTTTTGGAGGCCAGGGCAATCGTCAGGTTGAGCGCCACCAGCACCAGGATGACCGCAATCGAATACCACCCCCAGCGTTCCACGCTGGTGTTAGTCATTGGCTTATTTTGTGTTTTTTGTTCCATTCAAGTACGTGTTTACCTCATCCGATCTTTGGCAGCACAGACCCACCTTCTGGAATCACTGTTACCACTGTACCTTCACCGGCGCGGCTCAACGCAGCCTGAATGGCTGCCTCCAGGTTAGTATATGGCTCCATGCTGCAGGCGCGCACCACCTCAGCCGGAAGCTCGCTGACCAGCAAGATAGTGGCTTGCTGCAAGACCCGCGCAATCGCCGCTGCTTTATGCCCGCCCAACACGAAATCCTCTTGGATGCGCTCGAGTATCTGCGCTGGCGTCGAGCCAACCATCCAGCGCTCAAAAGTCTGGTTGCCCAGCCCTTCGGGACACTGCGCCAACCAGATGATCTGACCGCCGGGCTTGACCGCCATGGCGGCGTTATCCAGCGCTTTTTGTGACTGGTACATATTGATGTCTTTGGGGTACCCCCCTGCGCTGACGATGACAACATCCGCCAGCTCCCTGACCGGTGTCATGCTCAGCGCATTCACCACCTTGCACGCCCAGCGATGGGCGGTGGTGACATGCCCTGCCGCCGCCGCAACGATATTTTTTTCGCTATCCACTACCACATTGAGCATGAAATCAATGCCGACCAGCGCTGCCCCTTCTTCGATGTCCAGCCGCACCGGGTTGTCGCTGATATTTCCCGAACGCGCCCGCGCATCCACCATCAGAGCGTGGTTGGCGCGGATGGTCGCCACGGAGCACACCCCCGGCACAATCGCCTTGGCTCCCCCGGAGTAACCGGCAAAGTAGTGCGGCTCCACATTCCCCAGCACGATCCGCACATCTGCTTTGATCACCGGCTCAAACACTTCAATCGGCGTCCCGCGGCTCGTGCGCCCGACATATACCGTCTGGCTTGGATCTGAGTCGATGCAGTGCAGGCGAGAAGCCATCTGGCTGCCCACCAACGCAATCTGCTCTTCTCTGGAGTGCTTGCGATGCGATCCCAGCCCGAATACCACGCTGACATCCTCATCCGGAACGCCAGCAGCCGACAGCTCTTCCATCAATGGTGGCAGCATACGCTCGCTTGGACAGGGACGGGTGATATCACTCGTGATGATCACGATCTTTTGACCCGGGTGAACCAATTCGCGCAGCCGGGGACTGTCCATCGGCGCAGCCAGCGCCAGCCTGACCGGGTCCACATTGGAGCGCTGCGGCTTCAGGGTGTTCACCGAAGCGACGTTACCCTCCAGCCTGAGGCTGACCTTCTGGTGTCCGTAAGGCAGTTCGACGCTCATGGATAGCTCCTCTTCTGGGTCTTCGCCTTATTTCACCACTGCGTCCAGCGCACTGGCAAATATCTCCACGCCCCGCTCGATCTCTTCTGGGGTGACCACCAGCGGTGGGATCCAGCGGATGACATTGTCGAAGGTGCCGCAGGTCAGCAGGATCAATCCGCGTTCCAGGCAGGCTGCCAGTATGGCATGGGCTGTGTCGGCGTCAGGTTCCCCATTCGTAGTGAACTCGACCGCATCCATCAAGTCCCAACCCGCGCACATCGCCCATCACCGGGAACTCAGCCTGCAATTTCCTCAACTGTGCCCGGAGTTGCTCGCCGCGCGCAGCAGAATTTTCCACCAGCTTCTCTTCGCGGATGACCTTCACCGTGGCGACCGCTGCCGCACAGGCTACCGCGTTCCCACCGTAGGTCCCGCCGTGCGAGCCCGGCGCCCATTTGGCTGCCAGCTCGGAGCGGGTGATCACGCCTGAGATGGGCAGGCCTGAGGCAATGCCCTTGGCGACCGCCATCACATCCGGGACGATCTCGAAGTGCTCTACGGCGAAATATTTACCCGTCCGCCCGAAGCCGCTTTGCACCTCATCCGCCACCAGCAGGATGCTGTAATGCGTGCACAGTTCGCGCAGCTCCTGCATGAAACGCTTGGGCGGCACCACGTACCCGCCTTCTCCCAGCACTGGCTCGATCACGATGCAGGCGGTCTCTTCCGGCGCCGATTGTCCCTTGAGCAGTTTCTTCAGCTCGCGCAGGCAGAAATCGGTGGTGGCATCCTCATCCATCCCGAAGTAATAGGAATACGGAAATGGTGCCACAAAAACCCCCGCCACCAGCGGCTGGTAGCGCTTGCGCAGGGTATTCTTGCTGGTGGACATGGTCATCGTCAGGTGCGTCCGCCCGTGGAAGCTGCCGTTGAACACGATCACGTTGGTGCGCCCGGTCGCGTGTTTGGCCAGCTTGACCGAAGCCTCAATGCATTCCGCGCCGCTGTTGGTGAAGTAAAAGCTGTCCAGTCCCGCTGGCACGATCGGCCGCAATGCCTCGATCAGATTAAGCAGCGGCTTGTGGAAATAGATATTGAACTGCCCATGCAGCAGTTGCCCTGCCTGTTCCTGGATTGCCGCCACCACTTTGGGGTGGCAGTGACCCGTGCTGGTCACACCGATCCCGCTGGTGAAGTCCAGGTATTTCTTCCCCTGGATGTCGTACACATTTGCCCCTTGGGCATGATCAATAATAATATTGGTGTACCGGTTCCAGACCGGCGAAACATTCGGTAGTGTGTTCTCGTACATTATCTATTCTCCTATTCTATTTGGTCACGTCGCAGATATTGTGTGTGAATTTACATTATAAAAATACATTTTATTATATAAAAATAATTATAAGCACGGTTGTCTTCCTTGTCAATACAGGTTGACATTAAACCAAAATCGAGGTATTATATTCACAATGTAAACAATGTTTTTACAATATAAATAAGCAGTGCTCTCCTGGGCGCCGGTCCCATTGGATGATCTTGCTTGTTGGGCGGTTCCCGGGGAGAGCACACCTACCAATTCAGGAGACCCTTATGTCAGAGCGAAAAAAAGTTACCCTGCATACCCTATTCAACAAGGTTGCCAGCCATGAACCGATCACCTGGCTGACCTGCTATGATTATCCCACGGCCTACCTGATGGATCAGGCTGGCATGGATATGATCCTGGTCGGGGACAGCCTGGCGATGACCATGCTGGGTTATGAGACCACCCTGCCTGCCACCATGGATGACATGGTCCGCCACACGGCGGCGGTCCGGCGGGGAGCCCCCAGTGTCTTTATCGTGGGCGACATGCCCTACATGAGCTACCAGCCCAGTGTGGAATCCGCCATCCGCAATGCCGGTCGTTTTATGGCTGAAACTGCCTGTGACTCGATCAAGCTGGAAGGCGGGATTGAGATGGCTGACCGCATCAATGGCATTGTCAACGCCGGTATCCCTGCCATGGGGCACCTGGGACTGACCCCGCAGAGCGCGGCAGCCCTGGGCGGCTATAAGGTGCAGGGACGGGCGGCCCGTTCCGCCAAGAAGATCATCGATGCCGCCAAAGCCCTCGAGCAGGCGGGCGCCTTCGCCGTGCTGCTGGAGATGGTCCCTGACCGCATTTGCAAGATCATCACCGAGCGCGCTGAAAATTGCATCATCATGAGCCTGGGCTCTGGCCCGCATGCCCATGGCCAGCTTCTCATTTACCACGACATGTTTGGTCTCTACCCCCGCTTCAAGCCGCGCATGGCCAAGGTCTTCGGCAATGCTGGCGAGGTGATCTTGAACGGCCTCAAGCAATATGTACAGGAGGTCGGTGACAAATCCTTCCCGCAGCCCGAACACTGGTTTACCATGAAAGATGAAGAATATGAGGACCTGATGGGCATGCTATGAGCTATGCACAACGCACCAGTCACTTAAGACCTGAAGGCGCCTACCAGGTGCTGGCTAAGGCGCAGGCCCTGGAAGCGGCCGGCCGCGATATTATCCACCTTGAGATTGGGCAGCCCGATTTTGATACCTTCCCCAACATCAGTATGGCCGGCATCCGTGCCATTACACAGGGAAAAACGCGCTGATACACCGCCCATCGGGATTAAATCCTTGCGTGAAGCCATCGCCCAAGATGCCGGGCGCCGCCGCGGCCTGGATTTCCATCCTGACCAGGTAGTGGTCAGCCCAGGCGCTAAGCCCAATCTGTTCTTCCCCACTCTGGCACTGATCGAGCCGGGGGATGAGGTGATCTATCCTGACCCAGGCTTCCCAACCTACGAAGCTATGATCCGCGTGGCAGGCGGTGTGCCGGTGGCGGTGCCTTTGCTGGAGCAGAACAACTTTTCCTTTGACTTAGAGGCTTTCCACCGCCTGGTGAATGAGCGTACCCGGATGATCATCCTTAACTCCCCCAGCAATCCCACTGGCGGTGTCATGCCTTTCATCGACCTCAAGCAGGTCGCCGCGGCTGCACAGCAGTACGACTGTTGGGTCTTGTCGGATGAGATCTATGCCCGCACCGTCTACGATCATGCCAGTGTGCCTTCGATCGCCTCGCTGCCCGGCATGATGGAGCGTACCATCATCATGGATGGTTTCTCCAAAACATATGCCATGACCGGCTGGCGCCTGGGTTATGGCATCATGCCCAAAGAACTGGCTCAGGTCGTGCAGCTGCTACTGACGCACTCTGTCGGCTGTACCGCCGAGTTCGTCCAGGTGGCGGGCATTGAAGCCTTGACCGGTCCCCAAGACCAGGCTGAGGCTGTGGTCGTCGAGTATCAGGCCCGGCGAGAGGTGATCGTCAATGGCTTGAACGCCATCCCAGGCATCATCTGCCAGAAACCGCAGGGCGCTTTTTACGTCTTCCCGAACATCAAATCCTTTGGCCTGTCCTCCAACGAGATGGCAGAGCTTCTCCTGGATAAGGCAGGCGTGGCAGTCCTACCGGGTTCCGCCTTCGGTCGGTACGGTGAGGGCTACCTGCGCCTGGTGTATTCCAACTCGGTCGAGAATATCCGGCGCGCCATTGCACAGATTGGGGAAGTGTTGGCGAAGTTGTAAGCCACCTGGCTCAAGCTGAGCTTTTGCAAATCAAGTAAAAAATACAGGTTGCGGATGAGTAGTTCCATCCGCAACCTGTGCTTATCCTTGCTTGCGAAGGTCAATCTGTAATTCTGTCCACCGCAGCGTCCAGGCGAGCGGTTGCCCCCTGCAGGTCCGAATATCGCTGCTGCAGCCTGGTGCTCAGCGCCTCCTGGAGACTGTTCCGCTTCTTCAGCATCCTGGTCACTTCCACCGGCGCTGGTCCGCCGGTGCGAGCGCGCACATTGACATTCTCCATCGGATCCAGGGCCCGGCGCACTGCATCAGCGCTGATTTGCAGCGGGCGCTGGTACAGCTCCCTGGCGATCTCATCGATCCACTCGCTGGTGATTGCGCTGGCTTTCAGTCCTTGCCCGTTCACCTGCGCCACCAGCTTGCTGACCAGCACGTAGGACTCGTGGAATGACAGGTCTGTCTCGCGCACGATCACGTCGGCCAGCTCAGTCATCGTGCTGAATCCTTCCTGCACTTTGTTCAGCATGTTCTCTACCTTCACGGTCAGCGTATCCAGTATTTCCGCCAGGAAAGGCGCCATCAGGATCAGCTTCTCCGTGGCCTCGAAAATCTCCGCATCGATATAACCCGGTTCGCGCCCGTTGCCCGTGGGCAGACCCTTCAGGATCCCAAAGGCTGCGTTGACCGCATTGTGGGTGCGCACCACCTCCGCCCGGATCATCTCCAGCCCAACCGGGTTCTTCTTCTGCGGCATGATGCTGCTGATCCCGCAGTACGCGTCAGCCAGCTCCACCATACCAAAATCAGGCGTGTTCCATAAGCAGCAGGCTCTCGACCAGCCGTCCAATCGTGGACATGGCGATGGCGGCCGCGCTGCCGGTCTGCATCAAAAAGTCCCGCCCGCCCGCCGCGTCCAGCGAGTTCTCCACCATGCCATCACAGCCGGTCAAATCTGCCACCAATTCCCGGTCAATCGGGAAACCGGTGGTCGCCAGTGCGCATGCGCCCATCGCGCTCTGGTTGGTCACCCGGTAGGCTTGTTCCAGGCGCTCGATATCCCGCGCGAACGCGTCATAGTGTGCCAGCAGAAAATGGGCCAGGGTGACCGGTTGGGCTGCCTGCGAGTGATGCGTATAGCCGGGCATCACCGTGTGGATATGTTGGGCGGACGCCCTCAATATCGAGTTCCATCAGCGTCAACATGGATTGCGTCGCCCGATTGATCAGCTCCCGGCAGTATATTCTCGCCTCGGTCAGGTCAAAGTCGTTGCGCGAGACGGCAATATGCAGCCAGCCTCCTACGCGCTCGCCCAGGCGCTCCATCAGCTGCATCTGTAGGTTAAGGTAAATGTCACCCAGGTCAGTTCTCAGTGGAAATGCTTCAAAACCCGCCCGTTCGAAATCGTTCAATACATTCAGGATAGCGGCTCCATCCTGCCGGGTGATGATACCCGTCTCAGTCAGCATCACCGCGTGTGCTTTGAACAGCAGCAGGTTGATCGGGAAAAATTTCTTCGCCCCTGCCAGCCTGGGGCGGGCGTACAACTCCTGGATGGCTTCGGCCGTGTTTTGGGATAAACGCGCGGAATACGTTTTGTCTGCTTTCATGCGTTTCTCTCCCGCCTCTCGATCACCTCTCCCAGGATGCAGACCACATCTCCCGGCAGGATCGTAGGCGCCTGTCGTAGTTCTACTACCACGCTGTCTTGCGGAGCGATCAGCTCCTCCACAATTCTGCCGTGCATATCTGCAATGGTTGCCAGCACATCCCCCCTGTGCACGTCCTCACCGGGTTTGGTAACGGGGTGGAAAAAACCACCTCGCGCCGCAAAGGTCTGGCTGCCTTTGATCACACGGTATTGTGGAGCATATGCAGCCTGTCCAGGCAGCATGCCCAGGTGCAGCATGACATTCCGGGCAGCATTGTAGTGCACATTCACATCGCCCTCGCTGCATGCCATGCCTCCCCCTGCCTCCACGGTGATCGCTGGGATGCCCGCTTGCAGCGCTGAGATGCGCCCTGTGCCGTTCCACGCGCCCTCCCACCCACACAAGGTTAAAGCCGCTTGCCAGCGCCAGCTCCCAGGCCAGCTCTTCATATCCGCCCTGTGCAATCACGACCTTCGTTATGTGCGCGTACCCACCGCCGCCGTGCAGGTCGACCATGGCGTTGCATTTAAGCACAATCTCAATCAAGAACGTGTGCGCAATTTTATTGGTCAGTGATCCTGTTGGAGAGCCAGGAAAGGTGCGGTTCAGGTTGACGTGGTCATAATGATTGGTGAAGCAAGCATCCTCGAATGCGGGTTGGTTCACCACTGGCACAGCCACCAGCGTGCCCCTCAGCTCTGCCGGATCGATGTCGTGGGCCAGGCGTGTGATCGCCGCCATGCCTGCGAATTCATCCCCGTGGATGCCGCCATTCAAGCAAAGAACCGGTCCCGGCTTTTCGCCCTGCACCAGGATCACCGGAATGCTGATCGGTGTGCCGTCCACCCGCCGGCTTACCTCCACATCTCCGTAGACTCGTTCACCCCTTACCGCACGTGCGCTACCAATCTGAAAATTGGCCTTCATGTCAAGGTCCTCCCTGCTTATGTTTTAATGAATTCCATTCGGAAGCATGGCGCTAGCCCTGGCTTAATCATCGTAGATGGTATCAAGTTCCGCATCCGGAACATCAAAAACTGCATTTTTCGGTGCCAGTTTCTCGGTCTGCATCCATTCGGGGATGCGGTCTGCCGCCGGTGTGAAGCCCGCCCGCCGGTTGAACTCTCTTTCCATCAAGATAGTTTCCCGGCCCAGGTTACGCAGGTAGCTTTTGTCCACCTCCCAACCATAGCGGCCATTGATCATCTCCGGAATCAGCTCCGGGTCCATGCCAAAGCCGAATCCACCCATTGCACAAACGCCCAGGGTGTCGTACCCGGCGCTGTTGTACTGCGATTCGCGGGATAGCTGCATTTTCCCATCCCGGTCTGCCTGGTCGACCTTTGCCCGCACCGGGTTGCCTGCCGTGTGATCCGCGCCCTGCGGGGACGTGGCGTAGGTTACCCCCGTGCCCTTGATCGTCCGAGGGTCGTAAGCCGACATAGCCTGGTTTTTGACCACCGGCACTCGCGTGACTCCCAGAACTTTGCCTGCCAGTCCAGCCCCGCTGCCCAGGATGCGTCCCAGCGGGGTGCCCCGCCGGATCTCATCCATCAGCTCCAGGGCGCGGGCGCCATCCCCCCACTGCATCAGTCCCGCTTCGGCTGCCACACCCAAGGCCGCCCCGCAATCGATACTGTCGATGCCAATCTCGTTGGTGGCGGCGTTCAGCCGGGCGATGCTGTCCGGATCGTTAATTCCCAGGTTTGATCCCATCAGCCCGATTGTCTCGTATTCCAACGGTGAAACCAGCTGCTTTTTATCCGGGCCGTAATAGTCATTTGAGCATTTGATGATACAGCCCGGCATGCAGGCGTGGTCGACCTTCCCACCGTGTTCCAGGTTCAGATCGTGGATCGTTTCACCGCTGATCTGCTCCGCGTCCTCAAAGGCCCCTACGGAAAAATTGCGCGTCGGGATGCCGCCCAGCGCATTGGTCATCGCCACCATGGCCGCCGTCCCGTAGAAGGTGTAGATCTGGCTGGTCTGCGGATTGTCTTTCAACGCCTGCAGGTAACGCCGGCTGGCGGCCCGAAAGCGCTCTTTATTCGCCAGGGGCGGGAGGTTGGCGTTGGGGTGATTGAATACCACTGCCTTCAAATGCTTGCTGCCCATCACTGCCCCCAACCCGCCTCGGGCTGAAATACGGGTTTGATTCTGATCCTTGTCGGTGTGCTGGATGCCAGCGGTCAGGTACATCATCTCACCCCCCGTCCCGATGTTTGAAACCGTGATGCCCTTCCCGTATTGCGCTTCAAACCGGTCTGCGACTGCCTGCGGCGTCATCCCCACCAGCTCATCTGCGGGCTCCAGCCTGGCGCCCTGTGCATCGATGTACAGGGTCTTCCACCCCCCGTCCTCTGGTGTCCCATCCTCAATGATCAGCGCATGGATACCCAACCATACCATGCGTTGACCGGTGGTTCCGCCGGCGTTGGCCTCTTTGATCCCGCCGGTCAGTGGGCTTTTCCCGCCCACCGAGATCCGGTCGCAGGCCGATATCATCGACCCGACCAGCAGGCCAGGTGTGAAGATCAGTTTATTCAATGGGCCTAACGGCTCACACAGCGGCGGTACCTCATCCAACATGATCCGGGCGATCAACCCCCGTCCACCCAGCCTGCGCCATGATTTCGGGCACATCCTCATAGCGGATCTCTCCTACGCGCATGTTCACTCTTAAGATTTTCATTCTAGTTTCCATGGTTATCTGCCTGAGAGGATTGGTTTTAGGGTTTTCAAATGCTAAAAATCTGGTATAATATTCACATAACAAAATCTGTATTCATATTGTGAATATAATACCCTGAGATAGTTGAAAAGTCAAGGATTGGATAAAAATAAGACCCCCTTCTTCGAAAACTATACTATAATTTCACTGGGTGAAATTATATCAAAGTTAATGCCGATGACATTAAGCGATCTACAGGGATGGATCCTAGGCTTGGAGAGAATGACCCATGGCGATTGAAATCGATGATTTGAAAGAAAACTATATTGTGTCTTCACTGGTACGTGGCCTTAAGATTTTGTCTACCTTCACGATCAAAACACCTTCTCTGAAAGTCTCAGAGATTGCTGAAATGAACGGGTTGGATCAGGCGACGGTATTTCGTTTTGTCTACACACTGGAGTATTTAGGCTACCTGGTGCGCGATGAAGAAACCAAGCGCTATCATCAGAGTGTGCGCATGCTCTCACTCAGCTTGCCCGCCCGGGAGGGCATCGCCGTTCGTGAGGTTGCCCTGCCTATCATGTTCGAGCTCTCCGAGAAGATCAATGAGACCGTCAAGCTTGCCGTTTTGGATGGGGTAGAGATTGTCATGGTCGCCCTGGCAGAGGTCATGGATAAGCTTGTTTACCGCACGCCGATCGGTCATCGTTCCGCTTCATACTGTACGGCCCAGGGCAAAGCGCTCTTGGCTTACCAGCCCATGGAGAATTGGGATCGCCTGATTTCCATGATCGACTTTGTGCCTCGCACGGAAAATACCATCGTAGACCCGCAAAAGTTCCGCCAGGAGCTGCTTATGGTGCGCGGTCAGGGCTATTCTGTTCAGGACGGTGAAATGATCATGGGGTTGGGTTCCCTTGCAGCCCCAATTTTTGATCATGGCGGTAAGGTGGTGGGGGCGATCAATATTTCTGGTCTATCCATCCAGATTCTGCATGAAGAGAAGGTCGGTTATTATATCGACGAGCTGGTGAAGAGCGCCCGTACCATTTCCATCAAGCTGGGTTACATTCCGGATAAGAGCGGATAATATCCAGCCGTACTGGATTTTTCGTTTTGACCGATATCGATAGCTGCTCCCGGATTCCATTGTCTGGAGATGGTGTGTGAGCATCGAAGCGCATGATGTGGTCATCATCGGTGGGGGGATTGTCGGCCTTTCCACGGCTTACTACCTGGCCAAGGCCGGCCTGGATGTATGCATTCTAGAAAAGAAGGCCATTGCCCTGGGAAGCTCGGGTCGCTGTGCCGGCGGCATCGGTCAGAGCCACCGCGAGCCCCCTGACCTGCCCATTGCCAGGTTTGCTGTCCAGCAGTGGCAAGCCATCTCCGCAGACATGGACATCGACATCCAATATCGCCAGCACAGCAACCTGCGCCTGGCGATGAATGAAGCCCACATGGCGAACCTGTTGGCTATGGTTGAGCGGGAGCAAAAAGGCGGCCTGGACGTGCGCTTTGTGGATCGCCCCGAGGTGAAACGCCGCGTGCCGTTCGTAAGCGATGTCTACCTTGGCGCAGTCCTCTCCCCGACCGATGGCTCTGCCGATCCCTACCGGGCCTGCTCTGCGCTGGCGCGGGCAGCGGCCCGCCTCGGTGTGGTCATCCACCAGCCGCGGGAGGTGACCGGGCTGCAGGTCAGCCAGGGCAAGATCCAGGGGGTGCAGACAAAGGAAGGACCCATTGCCACCAGGCAGGTGCTCAACGCCGCCGGAGCCTGGGCCGCTTCGATCGGGCAAATGGTCGGGGTCAAGATCCCCGCGACCAACATGCGCTCCCACCTGCTGGTGACCGAACGCCTGCCACATATCATCGATCCATTTCTCAGTACCGATATTTATGGCTACTTTCGCCAAACGCTGGCAGGCAACGTGCTCATCGGCTTCCCCGCCCGGCCTTTGCTCACCCCAGATATGAGCGTCACCCATCAAGCCGTGGCGGTCGCCGCCCGGCGGGCTGTCGACATCATCCCCTGCCTGCGAGAGGCTGCCATGATCCGCGGATTCACGGGCTATACCGTTTGGACGCCGGACTACCTGCCTGTGGTGGGACCTGTACCGCAAATCGAGGGATTATTCTTAGCGGCGGCTTTTTGCGGATTGGGGTTCGCGATTGGTCCGGGGATTGGCAGGTTAATGGCGGAATTGGTTGCCACGGGGCATGCCTCACTGCCGATCGATATGTACCGGCTGGAGCGCTTCGAGATGGTATGAGCTAAAAGGCTACTTGCGGTAATAAATCATGTGACTAACAGTTAATTATGAGACAATGGATATCTCTCTCAAGAGGATTTATTGGGTTGGTAAATCCTCGGTTTAAGTATCCCACCCTCTCCGCAGTTACTTAATCCCAGGCCTGTGCTGCTTGAACCAGCCAGGATTGCCGACACAACACTCTTGCCGCTGGTGTAGCAAGGAGTGTCCAAAGGGAAAAAGAGGAACGACTAAAACGACGAGGAACGACTAGGGGAGGGGCACCAATTGGTGTTGCCGGGCTGCCCGCCAGGGAGCGGCAGTCCGACGGTATTTTAGCACGGATGTTCTGGTTTCACAAGGCCAAAATCGGAGGAGATCAGGGCCAACAAAGTCAGGTGAGAATGTTAAAACCCTGGGGATAAAAGCGCCCCGGATTGAAACGAGGGGAGGGGTGAGAAGCATAGGGTTAAGATTATGGAATGAACTCATAGGTTGATATTTCTTCTCAGTTCTTGATACCGATTCGACCAATCGTTTTTTGATGCAAATTCCTGAAGATGCTGCTTGTTTATAGGACTGGATGCAATAATCATCTCTAATGCAACTAAAAAGTCTTGGTAAGAATCACACAAGGTGGCAGGTGAATTAATATTTTCCAATTCGATCCATTTGGTTGAGACAACTGGCAAACCGCATGCCATAAACTCTAGCAATTTGATTGGGCTGATTGAATTAACTAAAGTAGGGAAGCGCTCTTTGTTAAATGGAATAATCCCAATATCGGCATTCATCAAATAAGCGGGCAATTCTTCATAAGGAATAGATCCAAGTAAAAATAGATTGGATCGAGGTACAAAGTTGTCCGCAAATTTTCCATTCGGTCCAATCATCACAAATGAATAATTGGGTAAAGCTTCGGTCAGGTGATTGATCAAATCGAAGTCAAACCAGAAATCAATCGAACCCGCGTACACAACAATGGGTCGATTCATCGGTTTGTACATAGACGGCGTTATCTTCTCTGCAGACGAAAAATGAAAATAATCTACACCATTGGGTAGATAGAACGATTTCTTGGGTTGTAACTTATGGATATGATTTTCCATTTCCTTGGCAGAATAAATGACGCAATCCACTTTCCTTGAAAGCTCTGCTTCTATCATCGAAGAATATTTATTGTAGAATAAAAATCCCGCATCGTTATCAGCAATTCGAAAAACTGCTTTGGCATAATTCATTTGTTGTAGTAAATAGCTTTGTTCGGGGTCACGAATATAGAGTAAGTCTATATCGTAAAATCCTTCCTTGTGTAATAATTCTGACATATTGGGGAAAATTGTCCGATGCCAGTACCGGTAAACAAATTCGTTACGCAGGAATGGTAGATTTCTTGGAAAAAATAACGATGATGGAACATATGACCATATTTCCCCTGTCCCGATTTTGTGATGTACTCCCTTCGTTTTGTGATTGGCCACGCGACGTGAGATAGAATCTCTTTCCTTTGATAAAAAATGAAAGGGCGTGATTGGTTTGGAGATGAATGCGATCTTCCACCCATCCCGCGCAAACTGCCTAGCTAGATGATGGTCGCCTATCTGAATAGGCGACTCATAGTCTATAGCCGAAACAAAGATCGCTTTGCGTAATTGTTGATCCATCTTCATCCAGGTTTCTGATGGTCTGTCATCAGGCGGTCGTAAATTTGTAACAGGCTCGCTGTATACTGATCGATTAGGTTTGGAGATTTCCAAAATTTCTGATAAGCATGATTGCTCAAATTTTCTGCGAATTCATCGTCTTGCATCCAGATAAGTTTCTGTTTTAAATCTTCTATAGCGTTATTTCTGTACAACAACCCATCAATTTTGTGGATGATCATATCGCTTGCTGCTGTTACATCAGAGACAATTGCAGGGATACCCAGGCTGGCAGCCTCGGAGACGACCAGACCCTGGGTCTCATATAGATTTGAACAGAAAACCAAACATCTTGCCTCTCGCATTTTAGCTCGAAGCTCATCGTGAGGTAGCCAGCCTTCGAAGTGCGCATCTGGATTCAGGCTTTCTAATGTTTTGCGATATTCTCCATCGCCAATAAATATTAAATCCAGACCCAAATCTTGAGCTGCTTTGGCTAGTATATCAAATCCTTTCTCCGGAGCAAGGCGACCAACCGCAAAAATCTTTGAGTTCTTGCTTACATCTACGCGATGGACCCGATCTGATTCGATCGGATTTGGTAACAAGTATATACGAGATTTCGACGATAGGTGAGGGAACAGGATGTTAAGTGAAAATTGAGATACTGCGATGAAAGCCTCGATTTGAAGGGGTATTTTCAGTAGATATTTTTGAATGACCCCTCTTAATACACGCCATACTTTATGAAAATAATTTCGGGAGTCACAGTGGGTGCAAATACAGTTCAGGGATAATGGTTTGAGATGACAGATAGTTTTCTGCTTGTAGTTATAAAAACCACCATTTGGACATGCCAGAAAATAGTCATGCATGGTCAGAACGAGAGGAAAGCCCCTGGCGATGGCGATTTGAAGCACGCTGTGACTTAATGCTTTTATCCAGCTATGAATATGAATCACCGTATCCGCCGGCGAACAGGTGGACAATAAAGAGACAAACTGTTTTCTGCTTGTCTGGTTCCACAAACCTTGAAGTGCTGCTGAAAAACGGTTGGGATTGCTCAGGATATCTGCCTGCCCGGTACAGATCACCTGGATGTTGTTTAATTTTAAAAGCCGATCGTCAATCGGGGGCGTAGAACAGAAGTAGTAAATTTTGAGGTTATAAGCTGCCAGACCTAACGCAGTGTTGATCGCGACCTGTGATGCTCCGCCATTCACAAAACCAAAATCATTGACAATGATTACGTTTTTATAACGCATGCTCTCTGAGAGTTTCCACCTTCCATAAATAAATATATGTATTTGCTATTTTACCTCACGAATGATTGTCATTTAATGGGGATATCACGTCAAATTATCAGGTGTAGATCCACAACGCCAATGTTATTCCCACCAATGTGATAAATATAATTGGGTTACTTCCTGTGTGGTATGGTCTTTTAGTAATTCTTCAATAATATTGTGAGGAACCTTGTGAGGTAAATTTTGTAAAAAGTGTATCGCTTGAGCTAGATTTGCGGAGTAATCCTGATTGCTGAAATCCAAATTACATATAGCCTGGTAGTGCCTGAGGATCTCAATCGACGAATCCTCTGCGACATGTTGAATGTTGATGATCGGATTGCCAGATGCTATAAAATCCACCAGCTTACTTGGCACCTGGTATTTGCAAATATTGCCTATATTCACCAGAACATCGGCTGCATACGTAGCCTGCAGTGCCTGCTTGTGTGAAACAATCCCGTGAACGATCAGGGCTTCATGCAGCTCATTACGAGCCTGATCGATTTCATCTTTGCATTCAGAATAATCACCGATCAGGTGCAGTTCATAATTCCCACCCTCTTCCGTATGGTGTATATCCTTAAACAGCTTAAGCAGCTGATCGGGAGGTCGGTTTAATTTTCGGAGGGAACCAATGTAAACCAGGCGCAGGTGAGGGTTAATCTTAGATCCGATAATAATATTCCGATGCTGATTTGGGTCATACAATGGTGGAATCACCTTTAATTTGCGATCTTCCACGCCCAATGTGTCGCAATAAAGTTTTTTCATCTGCCAGGAGGTTACACTGGCACCAGCCACCATTTGAAATAATTTTCGTTCAAAGCGTTCATTTAGTCTGCGGTATATGACTATGTTATTGGGTGGATTTAGCGCATTGGTTGAAAATGGATCGCCAATGTCAATGATTAATGGAGTCTTGTGAGATTTATGGTTCTTAGCCAAAAGATAGCCAACCACATGCGCACACACTGGCCAGGAGATGGCAATAATCCTATGATAAGTATGCTCTAGCAACAGCTGGCGTGTTTTTTGATAGGCTGGCAAGATCCAAAACATTCCAAGATCTGGCCACCAAAGGTCATGCAGCAAATTTGATAAGAGATGGGGGATGATATCTTTCTTAAGGACTCTTGATCTCACTGGCAAGGATGATTCAGATTGTATAAGCCTCGAATCTTGAGTTTGGATACCTAATGGATCCTGGTCTTCTTCATACTGAATTTCTGATTGCGATGTACGCATTCTGAACGCAATATTTTTCCGATAAACAGTTTGGAAAAACCACGGTTTGACACGATAGACTTGTACCCCCTTGATTACTTCATATTCAAGCAGGTCATGATATGCACAGCACACTACATCAACAGCATATCCCTGTCGGACTAATTCCTCAGCTATGGCTTTCCAGCGAAATACCCGTGGGGCAATTAGTGGTTCATACTGGTATAGAATAAGCAGGATTCTTGGGGGGGTGATCAATACATCCTGACCTGATTGTCTTGTCCTTTAACTATGATCCATTTTCGAATTGGATTGTTTAAGAATTTCATTCACATCTGAATATGGTACGCAAATCTCTAAGGGCGCTTCGAAAGATCGTGTGATGATTGGAAATGTAAGGTGACAATTGTTTCTATGCAGAGTCTTATGCCAATCTTGATATGCCTTTTTATACTGTTGACGCGCGAATGAACTTCGTTCTCCCAGGCCGAGCGTACCTGGCATGGTCGTCAGGCTATTTTTCCTCCTTAGTTGGAACACCAGGGGTTGTGGGAGAATGTGGATGGCTTTTATCCCAAGGACGGAATAGATGCGTTCAACCAGCTCCACATCCGCTGAAACGCGCACACTGTCCCAGTTGCCGAACATCTGCCGCACCACAGCTGATCGAAACATAAAAGAGACACAACAACGATCGGTAATATAAGTTCCCCATGAAGTTGGTTCAAATTTACCATCTTCGTGCAGGCGCACACTGCGACTCATATTCCCAATCACACTTGGTGATGACAGCAGATACTCGACCTGGAGTTTGATCCGATCAGGGTGCGCCCAATCATCTGAATCGTGGCAGGTAATGTAATCCCCTGAGCAATGATCCAGAGCAAGGTTCCGGCAGGCGTAGGTGCCCACATTAACCGAATTTATGATCACGCGAATGCGGGGATCTTCCTGTTGGTAGATTTCAAGTATATCTGAAGTGTTGTCTGTACTGGCATCATCGACGATGATCAGTTCAAGGTTCTTCCATGACTGAGCCAAGATCGATTGGACAGCAACATGGATGTGATCCTGTGCATTGTAAGCGGACATGAGAATGCTCACCAGTGGCTGTCCAACAGCGGTCGCACCCGTTGACCCGGATAGGTTATAAAACAGGGGCAAAGGATAATTTTGCAAGGCAACAGGCTGCAAATTATACTGTGCCAGATAGCGGTTCACCCAGGTGTGCCATTCTTGAGGTACTGCCAAGGAGCAATTCGCCAGGCCAAGGGCTGCTTCAGCAAAATCCGGGTGCAGTGATAAGAAAATATCTCTGGCTTTATCCATCCATCCAGCAGCCAGGTAAGCTTCGCCAGCCCTGAGAAAGGTATTGGGCGTTAAGTCCCGGTCGGGCTCTTCTCCTGCGATGGCTTTCTCCCAACGCAGGCCTGCTTCCAGGTGGTTGCTCTGATCAGAGGCTGATTGGGCGAATTCCGACCATGCCGGCCTGTTTTTTGGCTGTTTATCAAGGATGGCGCTCAGGATTGTTTCCGCTTCAGAAAAACGGTTTTGCAGCCGTAGATCTCCTGGATTGATCGATCAAGTGTCCCTGATATAAAAGGAGATACATAAACTTGCGGATAAATCGAGAGGGGAAGTCATCCAACCACATAAGGTAAACTAATAATCACTCTTCGAGATACTTAATGCCTTTGAAAGATATTATAATTAATTTCAATTACCATTGCCTGGTTTAGTTATGGCTGAGTGATCCTGGGTAAAATCCCTAGAAAACCTACCAAAATGTTCCACTTTGGAAATGTCCGATGGCTACGACATCTTACTCTTGGATATCTTGAGATAATTTTTACTACTAAATAACTTCTTACTTTCGGAGAAATTCTTGTCATATTGCTGAAATGATAGCAATAATAAACTATTGGAAAACAACTTAAATTCTCTCGATGTATATTTCCCGTATATTCCTCATACACATCTCAAGACTGAAAAATCTCTACATTTTTGGGGTTTCATCTTAACCGCCTATTCGTTACATGGTATGGCCTTTCATTATCTTCCTAGAAAATGCCAGGTACTCATTCACGACATCTTCTGTGTTGCCGTACCGAACCAGGCTACCTTTGTCGAGCCATAACACCTGATCGCACATGTCGCGAATCGTGTTCATTTGATGGGCAGCAAGCACCACGGTTCGGTTGGATGAAATCATGGCCTTAAGCCGAGCTTTACTTTTTTCTCTGAAATTTTCATCACCTACTCCTAGCATTTCATCAATCAGTAAAATATCTGGCTCTATAGATGATGCAATGGCGAAGGCGAGACGCGCTTTCATTCCACTGGAATAGGTTCGGATTGGGTTGTATATAAATTCCCCAATATCGGCAAAGGCGATAATATCTTCAAGCTGCTGATCGATTAAGTCCTTGAAAAACCCAAAAGCGCTCCATTTAGATAGATATTATCCAGACCATTCATTTCGGTCTCAAAACCTGCGCCTAGAGCTAACAATGAAACTGATTCAGAGGAAAGGATAATGTTACCGGAATCCGGATGGAATATGCCAGCCAAAGCTTTTAGTAAGGTGGTCTTTCCGGATCCATTCGCTCCGATCAAACCTACGTTCTGCCCTTTCTGAACCTTAAATGAAACATCCTTTAAAGCCAGAAAACGCTCCACCTTAGGGGCTTTTTGGGAGCGTAGAACCCGCCTCTTGAGACTCGTACTGTGAATCAACCTGTATGTTAAATAAATATTTTCGACGATAATGGAGTAGTTAGGCATTGGTACCTACAGCACCTTTGCGTACATACGGTCAAAAGTATAAATATTGCGCAATCCAAAATAGATGATAACTATGCTGAGCATACCCCAGGCAAGCAAACCAAGATACACGGGGGGGTGCCCGTATAGAAAGACATTACGGCTACTTACCATGGTGGTTGTTAAAGGGTTAAGCCACATCAAAGGCTGCAGAGTTTTCGGAACCAAATCCAATGAATACAAACCTGGAGATAAGTAGTACCAGACTCGAATAAATACAGATAGTACCTTATCTACATCAAAGTACAACACCCCTAGATGAGACAACCATAGGCTAATACCAAAATTAAATAGGTATTGAACAATTATTACTGGAACAATCTCGATGACGTGATAGGTTAGTGGGATTTTATATATAATTAAAAAAGGTACAAGAAGGGTGATGCTTATGGAGAAGTAAAAAAAATTGACATTATTTTTAATATAAGGGAAAATAGTTTTTGGTATATAAACGTTATTAATCAGATTCTTGCTCCGCGATTATACAGTTTGTACTCTGATTGATGGTGCTGGAGGTCCAGCGCCAGATTAAAAGCCCAGAAAAAACAAAAACAGGATAATCGGGTCCACCACGGCGGAGGATTATGGACACAACCAAAATATAAACTAACATGTAAAACAAAGGATCCAATAACCACCATAAGAAGCCGATATAAGACGCGAGTTTTCCAAAGCAAGTTCGGTGAAGAAGGAGTTATATATATATTCTCTATATTTTTTTATATCAAAGATGAACTTTCTAAATGGGCTCAATTCTTCCTCAAGGAGATCAAGGATTTTCGTAATTATACTCCAATCATATATACAAAATTAATTTTAAAAAAGTGCACTTGCTTAAAAACTCACTCTACTCTATAGAAATTTTCCAATTATAATACTGATGAATGTGGGGCATTTCTAGCTCGATCAGCCTCTACTATTGTATGTTCAGGGTGTTTTAAACAACTAAATATTTCTTATATCCTTATATCCTTATGTACAATTCCTTGTCACGTGTTGCATTGAATATTTTGCGACTGTAAAATGTGGAATAATGCAAGTACGTAAGACTTATAACAATCCAAGCCTATAGGTGAATTAACCATGGACTTTTTCCAATTAACCAAAAGAATATTAAAAAAAATATTACCAAAACCGTGTATAGGCATTTTAAAAAGAATATATTTAAAGTTCTCAAAACAATCAAATACTAGTAAGTCATCAGCTAGCCATAAGTCCAAATCTAGTAAAGATATTTATACTAAGAATGTCTCTAAATATTATTTCGCGATCACCATATAGGGCTTATGAATTAGAGGTGAAACTTTGGGGAGGTTTTTCCCAGGACAGCTTAAAAGCTCTCGAATATCTAAAAAGATTACGCAGAGCTGATAAAACAGAACGAAAACGAGCTGCTGTTTCCTTAGCACAATGGTACTATTTTAACGACAATTATAAAAAAGCTCTGGAAAATATATTTATTTCCAACCTTCTTTCAGGTGAGGAAGTATTTGACAAACAAGCAATGATACTGGAATCCCAATCATTAATAAAACTTGGATTGTACGAAGAAGCAAGAGCGCTGTTAAATGTATTGCGCAATAATAAGAAAGCATATCCCGATTTATATTTCCTTTATGCAAATACATATGCTAATGAGAATTCATTAGATTCCGAAACCGAGCGATTAAGACTTGTTAATGAAGCTTTTCAGTCCAACGGTTTGATGCCTTTGCGTAAAAAAGTAGATGCGGAACCCCTTTCAATTACAAATATAGCTTCATTGAATAATATCGAGGAGAATATTTATCAACCAAAGATCAGTATTCTCATGCCTGCATATAATGCACAAGATACTATAGGTTTTGCTGTCAGTAGCATACTTAACCAAACATATCAAAACATAGAGATCATTGTAGTAGATGATTGTAGCACAGATCAAACTAGCAGTATCGTATCTGGTATCTCGGAATATGATAAGAGATTGATTTATTTACGAAACCCGAATAACGTAGGGACATACATGTCTCGGAATAATGCCTTGTCACAATCAACTGGTCATTATATAACAGTTCACGATTCTGATGATTGGTCCCATCCTCAAATGTTAACGAAACAGATGGAAGTAATTTTGAAAGGTGAAGATGTTCTTGGTACAAGATCATATTGGATGCGAACATCAAGTGATCTATTTTTTAGTGGACCGTTTAAGGGAGTATCGCTCTCTGAACGAAATTTATCCTCATTTCTATTCCGAAGAAGTGTTATTATGCAAATGGGTGGTTGGGATAGGGTTAGAATTGGTGGTGACGCGGAATTTATAAAACGTTTTTTAAGGATTTTTGGGGATAATTCATTAGTAGATGTTTTAATAGACTTTCCACTTTCATTTTCACTCGAACAGCCCACGAATCTAACTCGGAATCCTGAAACGCATGTAAAAACAGTATATTTTGGGCAACGCCGGGACTATATCGATGCATATGAGTATTGGCATAAAAACACCCAAGATATTTAACTCTGTTAAAAATAGATCCGAATGCAATTGAACGCACGTTTCAGATACCAAAATGCCTTGTGTCCGGCTCAAACGGAAGTCAAACCTATGATCTAATTTTTATAATGGATTTTTGCCTGTTTGCGGGATCATTGAAATCAACTTATAACTACATTTTAGCTGGAATTAAGGCTAATCTTAAGATCGCAATATTTAATTGGCGACGCTATGATCTTCAAGAAGGATGTAAAGAATGATCTTAATCCTTACTAACGTTACACTTATAAAATGAGAGGGAAAATTGACCTCCTTAGTGCAGGTGAAAAAGCAAAGACAAGCATAATCATTATCGGTTACCCGACAATTCTAAATTATAAATTGGATATAATTCCGAATATTGATTTCAATAAACTAGTGCTGCTTATAAAACCAAACGGCATATCGCTTAACGGATGGCGGAGATAGCCAATATGACCCATTAGTAGTGAGATCCAATCTACTTGATATGTTTAAAACTGAGGGGATATGGATACCAATATCAGACTATGTTAGAAATGTTATGAATAATGATGAAAGATATCCCAAGCCACATAAAGAAACCTGGTTTCCGCTGATTGAGGTTGATAACATTGCATTGAATTCCAGACGCTGGCGTGGCAAGGAGCGAACTCAACCGGTTGTGGGGCGGCATGCCAGAGATACTTATACAAAATGGCCTAGTCTCTCTGTACCCTTAAAATTAGCTTATTGTGCTAATTGTCCAGTGTGATGTTAAGTTTCTGGGTGGGGCTACATTTGCGCAAAAAATTATTGGTGATCTTCCATCTAATTGGCAGGTATTCGAATTTAATTCTATCAGTCTTCAAGAATTTCTTGAAGACCTAGATTTCTTCGTCCATTACCCAAACGAAAAAGAACACGAAGCGTTTGGAAGAAGCATCATCGAAGCAATGAATGCTGGTTGCCCGGTTATATTACCTCCTGTATTCGAAAGTACATTTGGTGCAGCTGCTATATATAGAAATCCTGAAGAAGTGTGGGAAACAATAAAAACCTTATGGGATGATGAACAAGTTTATCTTGCCTGTGGAAAAAGAGGCATGGATTTTGTTAGAAACAACTGTAATTTCGATATATTTATTGATAGATTAAATCGATTAGAGGAATAGACAATTATGTTTTGCCTATCATAGTAGAAAAACCCATTCTATCAACAATCAGTAAAATCAGAAGGTATCAGAATACCATGCCATTTAATAATATTATTTTCTTTCTATTTTCATGACTTATTTTATGTGGTTACCTGATCCTGGTAGCATGATGGTTGACTAGCCACTTAGCTAGATACTTTGATGTTCTGGCCCATGTCGGGGGCGAATTAGAACCTAAAGACGGTGGCGGCTGATATCGGCGCTACGAATTAACTCCTGCACCTTAAATTTTCGCATCCCATTGAAAAACAATTCCGATTGAGAAATCAAGAATTCCTAATATAGGTGAACCGTTTTTTTTTCCGGGTTCACGGTTTTCACCGTAAAGTAAAACTCCCATGGGTAGAGTTGAAAATGCTGGTAGATCTTTATACCGGCTGGTTCCAGCATAGACCAGATATCTGCCATAGAAAAATCCTGCACATGTCCTTTAGTTTTTCCGGGCGGCATGACACCCTGAATCGGGACGGAGACAATGGCGTTTCCATTCGGTTTAAGGACACGATATATTTCATGGACAATGCGCAAAGGCTCGTGAACATGTTCCAGTACTTCGCTGCAAACCACAGTATCAAAACAGCTGTCATAGAAGCCTAGCGCGTAACCGCTGGCGGTACAGAAGTGGGCTTTCTGTGGGTTGTCGCAATTGAGTTGGATCGTAGCCCTAGATTTGATAGTAGCCTCATGAACAATATCGACAGAAAAATATCGTGAGATGTCCTTTTTCGCAACAATAATACACCCAGAATACCGCTCCCACTGCCAATCTCAAGGACTTGCTTGCCATACACGGCGGACAGCATCAGAGCCATCCGTTCTATGTGGGCCTCATCAGTCAAAGAAGCCCAACTTTTTTCTTCAACACCTGGTGCGCGCTAAAATTAATACTACGAACAGATTTTTGGTAGATATTATCCCGTGTGGGTTTCATGGTTTGTTTACCTGAGGGAACTATTTTTTTATCTTGATGGACTGTGATCTTATCCAATGATTTTGTGATATTACGCGGGCCTGACGGTAAACTTGATGATGTAGCCGTGGGCTTCATGGTTTGTTTACCTATTGAAACTAATTCTTTATCATGACGGGCAGTGATCTTATCCAGTAATTCTGGAGTATTTCGCGAAGCAGGGGGTAAACCAAATGATGCAGCATATAATGTTCTACTATTCATCCCGGTAATAGTATATATGGCTGGATCCATGGCATTTAACCAACTGGCGCCCCACATACCCATACGTTGCTCCCAGTAAAACAGATCCTGCGAATCCAGATAATAGAAGTCATCTGTATAATTAGCACGGACAATGAATTTCTCAAAAGCCTGCACCGTAAATTGGTAGAAGTAGGGGTTGGGTTCATCTACACGATTGGTGAGATACAGCTTGGCAAGGTGATGCGGATTGTGCTGGTCAATTCTGCGGCGTTGATTATGGATGTTGTAAAATCCTCGTAAAAATCCCCCACCCCAACCTCGAATGAAAGTCTCACCGGGGCTCGCTGCCTGCGCCATGGCTGCTGCCAGTGAGCTCTTCATCTTACTTGATAGGTTCGGTTTAGACACCCCTTTATTGAGTTTGGATAATTCCTGATATATCACCCAATTATTGGAACCTTCGAAATTGCTATAGTCCAGATAACTATGCTCAAATCCCAGGTATTGAGCAAGCTCTTTTGTTAGTGGTAACTCCGCCTCATTGATCCATTTTCCAGTCCAGGTAACCAATCGGCAGTTAAGCTGATGGGAGCGCAGGCTGGCGATCATTGTCCGGCTTTCCACTCCCCCAGTTAATCCCAATACTGGTCTGTATCGGTCGCGTAAAAAATTAGCAAATTTTAATAAATATACATCGGACAAATTTAACAATCCCGTCAATTTTAACATTGTCCACCGCATGGCGTGGCCAATATCGCTGGGTCTTACGCGTCGCCAGGTTGTAATAATTGTTTGGTGCTAAGCCCAACACATTTGCTAAGGGGGTTAGATCTCCAGGAAGGTAACTGGTTCCTCGCTGATTATATTCAGGATAAGTAAGGTATTTAGTAACCTCTGGATCCAATTCATCGCCAAATATTTCCGCCACTAGAAATGCATGGGAGCCAATGCATAAATCCCCACTTTCGCGGTAGAAGATGCTCCGGGCTCCAAAAGGATCATGTAACACTTTCCCGCCCTGGTGAGAAAAGATCAATAGTGCGAAACGGCCAGATAGGCAGTCGAATGCATCCCAATCTTCATTATTGAGAAATGCCAGGGTCAATTCATCCACCGATTGGTCGGTGGCACAAACAAATACATCTCCAATAAATACTGCAATCCCATCCTGACCAGTCACCTGATATATGGTTGTTTCTGGGTGAACATATAGAATGTATTCATTTACCACAAGCTGGTTCCAGAAATTTATCTGGCTGGTATCGGCAGTTGCGGATTTTTTAAAGCAGACAAATCCAAAACGGAACCGCCGGGAAGAGAACAAATCGTATACTTTATTCTGTGAGCTGGAATGGAATATTGATTGTGGAAAGTTGGGCATACCTAAATTATAACAATAGTTGTATGAACAGCGGTATATCGAGGGCGATCCAACCAATCTTCCAGTCTTCATCTTGATCATTGTGGGAGGAATCTATGCATTTGGACGCCTGATCGGGTTATTTATTGAGAAGGATGAACCTACCGCCAGCCGCATTCACACCTGGTTGGTCCTGCTCATTGCCAACCTTGCCTTTCTGGGATTTTACAAATACCCCGGTTTTTTGGGTGAAACCATAATCTCTATCATTCCAATTGATATAAATGTCCCTGACAACGCGCTTCCTCTAGGAATTTCTTATTTTACTTTTTCGAGTATTGCCTATATTATAGATATTTATCGGGGGACTGAAAAGGCGGAAAATACACATCCTGCGCTTAACGGCTTACTTGGCCATGTTTCCCAGCTTCTCCAAGGGCCCATCGCTCGCTTTAAGGAAATCAAATCCGGATTGCTTACCTCCACTTTGATGTCGAGAATCTGATCGAAGGCGCACGTCGCTTTATTATCGGTTTAGCAAAGAAAAGTTATACTGGCTGACAGCCTTGCTATTGTTGCTGACAGGATTTTTAGCGGTTCCTTATCCCGAATGGGTGCGGATCTAGCCTGGTATGGATTAAATCGCTTACACACTGCAGATATATTTTGACTTTGCCGGATATACGGATATGGCCATTGGGTTAGGCCGCATGTTCGGTTTTAAACTACCTGAAAATTTCAATTTCCCTTACATCAGGCGCAGGCGTTGCAGATTTTTGGCGCTGCTGGCACATGTCTCTGCGATCGTCCGGTCCAGAACCTGTCATATCTCCATCCACTGGAGTATAAAAGGAAAAAAGCGAAGCATTTTCCGCCTGCAGACGGATATCTTTATCGTTTTCTTGCTTACCGGTCTGTGGCATGGCGCAGGGATGGAATTATGTGATATGGGGAGCTTATTTTGGGCTTATCCTGGCTGTTGAGTTTGGACCATTTGGTCGATGGTTGAAAAAAATTCCCCCGTTTTTACAACACCTATATTCGCTCCTCCTGATCATGCTGGGATGGGTTTTTTTCCGCATAAATGATATTCAGGACTGGGGGCCATTCTTTAAGATTCTTTATTTGGCGGTAATGGATGGAGTAGCAAAGAAAACCTTCGCTCCTGGAATATACTTAGATGTGCTTCCGATTGGATTGTGTTGCTTGCCCTACTGAGCACTCCACTGGTTGCCAGAATTGAGAAAGCAGCTTGCGTCAAAACCGCCGCCTGGCGCGCACAGCCACAGATGTGCTGTATATCGGGATTTTTATAGTTTCCATAGCCTATTTACTATCCAATGGCTTTACCACCTTTTTATATGTGAAATTCTAATAGAGGGCAGATGATCCGGCCAAAATTTTACAACCTGGTTTTAACCTTATTCTTTTTAATCATCCTATCTGTACCCATATACTGGGTCAGCGCGTGGTGAGATTCCGCCGCAGAAATCGCTCATTGAAGGGAGAACATTGAGAGATTTTCCTTCCCTTTCATTCCAGGACTTCACAACCGCAGTCAAACAGTTTGCATCGGGGAAACTCGATCCGGCCTGGGGAATCGTTCTTCAATCAATTCCTGGATCGCACTTACCAGAAGAATATAAGAAAGGGCAGCGGCAGATCAATTTCCCCTTAGGCTACCGGCTATCCAGCTCGCTAAAGCAATCGATTCGTGGCATCATCCAGATAGCGTATGCTATATTGCCAGATCAAGCTATCCCTGCCGATATGAGTTCGGGTCGATATATCATGCGCGACGAATCAATGCTGATAAAAGAGGTGTCACGTTACTGGATTTCAAGCCGAGAAATAATTGATAGTCGTATCTCCAATTACCAAGCATTAATCCACGCCAATCCGGAGATAAACTTTTATGTTTTTCTCATTGAGCGTTTGCCTTATACGTCCAATCATCCACTGAGCCAATATTTTTGGAATGCCGATAATGGTCAGGCACTTGCATATTTTGAAAGCCAAAAACCGGAAGAATTAGTGTTGGCAAAAATGACACTCTCCAGTTTTGCGGATCGATGATCGCTTTTTCTACCGGACGGATCATCATTGGAACATTCACGGCGCGTTGTACGCTTACGACATCATTCATGGTCAGTTGATGCTCAACTATCCGGAAATTTCTGCACCTCTTAGAGCATTCCCGCTTTCTTACCTTCCCAGGAATCAGTTTTTCTAGGGTCTGATGCTCGCGAATCATTTTACCCAATCGAAGGTGAGATATTCGAAGTACCAGACATCGATTTGCCGGAGTATACCTTACTTGTAGATGGCAAAGAGACCACCTATAATCACTGAAGCAGACTATCGGGCTGGCAACTACTCTACTGAACCATACGTGAACCATTACGGGCAGTATTTTGGTGAACAGCAGGCATTATTGGATTATGAATTTAATAATGGATCCGAACGGAATTTGTTAATTATCGGTTCATCTTATAGTCGCCCTCTGCAGCCCTTGATTGCCTCCCATTACCATCATACTTATGTGGTAGATTTCCGGAAATATGAGGGTTTTCTCTTTCGTCTGATTTTTTGTCCCAGTACCCGGTCCATGATGTGTTGGTGATCGGAGACAATGTGGTTGCATTTGAGGATGCCGAGTGGGAAATAACTCCATAAAGCATTCTTAAGTTTTAAAAGCAACAATTATCACTTGCTCTTAGCTGACCGAACCTTCTGTAAATGGTTGTTATAACAGCGATTTTATCCTTTGGATCCATAATGAGATATCAGCTGAATTTTTTCCTATGGCTACTCCGTAATCGAGTCCAATCGGGCTGCATAATTTCTACACCTTTGGGTACATACAAAGGTCGAATTCTGAGACTTCAGCTTTTCTGCATGATACCAAGCTCCTTCTGTTACCGAAAGGAGCACTGTACACGGCGCTCTTGCCAATATGGTTCAGTCCTATCACGAGATAATGCAATTAAAATCTGAAGATGTATTTTTGTGTCCGGCTGATCCAGCCTGGGTCACCGGTCTGGTTTATTGCATCATCCCCATTGTAATAAAGGTTATCAAGTTATAATTTGTCTATGCCTCAACGCATCGCCCTCATCCACGATTGGTTCGCGGTCTACACCGGCTCGGAACGGGTGGTGGAGCAGATCCTGCAGCTCTACCCGCAGGCGGACCTGTTCAGCCTGGTCGATTTTTTGCCCCCTGGCGAGCGCGCTTTCTTGCAGGATAAGCCGGTGCAGACCAGCTTCATTCAACGCCTGCCAGGCGCGCGTAAAAGCTTCCGCAGCTACCTGGCGCTGATGCCGCTGGCGATCGAGCAGTTTGACCTGGCGAGATATGACCTGGTGATCTCTTCCAGCCACGCCTTCGCCAAGGGGGTGCTCACTGGACCCGACCAGCTCCATCTTACCTACATCCATACACCCATCCGCTACGCCTGGGATATGCAGCCTGCTTACTTGCGTGAGGCCAGGCTGGAACGCGGGCTGAAAAGCTGGTTGGTTCGCCTGGTGCTGCACAATATTCGCATCTGGGACCAGCGCACGATGAATGGTGTGGATGCGATCGCCACGAATTCCCAATATATTGCCCGGCGCATCTGGAAGACTTACCGGCGCGAGGCGCAGGTGATCCATCCGCCGGTGGACCTGGATCGCTTCCAACTCTGCGAACAGAAGGAAGACTATTACCTGACCGCTTCACGCCTGGTACCCTATAAACAGGTGGGCTTGATCGTAGAGGCTTTTCGGCAGATGCCCAACCGCAAGCTGGTGGTGGTGGGGGATGGTCCTGAGATGGCACATGTGCGCAAGGCGGCTGCTGCCAATGTGCAGGTGCTGGGGTACCAGCCCATACCGGAACTGGTCAGGCTGATGCAAGCGGCGCGGGCATTTGTGTTTGCAGCCCAGGAAGATTTCGGCATCACGCCGGTCGAAGCGCAGGCTTGCGGTACGCCGGTGATCGCGCTTGGACGCGGGGGAGCCATGGAAACGGTACTCGGGTTGGATGATCCGCGGCCTACCGGCGTCTTTTTCTCGGAACAAACGGCGGAGGCGATCATCCAGGCGGTGGCTCAATTTGAGCGGCAAGAGAAGCAAATCTCTGCCCCGGCTTGCCGGGACAATGCCGAGCGGTTTGGGGTGGAGCGGTTTCGCCAGGAATTTTCCGCATTTGTGGATGCTCATTGGGAATTATTTTGTCGGAACACGGGAAGCCAGCGCCAATAGCTTCTTTTTTGTGGTAGGATATAGATGATTGAGAACAACAATTTGTTCGACACCAGTCGAATATTTCACCGATAAGGATGGTATAGTTTCCACTGGAACGGTAAAGTTCTAACAACCTCATAGATGTTTGTTGAGGGGGTGGTCGGATGGAAAGAACACAGCAAAAAGTACGAACAACTCGTCCACAGCTATCTCTGGCGGAGCGGATATTGAATCCTACAATTGCCAGACCCTGGATGGTGGGGGCGTTGGCAGTTTCGGATGCTCTCAGCCTGTTCCTGGCAGGGTTCACTGCGTTGTTCCTGTGGTCTTTTGTGCGCTCTGACCTGATCATCCAGAATTACACAAGCGTTATCCCGCTAATTATAATTTTTACACTGGTGTATTCCATCGCGGGACTATACCCGGCAGTAGGCATGGGACCGGTGGAGGAGCTCCGCCTGCTGACGATCTTGACTACGCTGAGTTTTTTAGGGATGGGCACGCTCTCCTTTTACCTGCGCAATGTCGAACAATTTTCCCGGGCTTCGTTTGGCCTGGCGTGGCTCTTTGCCCTGATTTTATTGCCCCTGAACCGCCATTTGTTCCGGAAGTTATTCACTGCGCTGGGTTTTTGGGGCGAACCGGTGGTGTTGATTGGTTATGGCCAATACGGGGAGCAGATCTTGAATGTACTTCTCAAGAATCCCGAATTGGGAATGCGCCCGGTGGCGATCATCGATGGTTTCGATTTATCGGTAATCCCAGATGTGCCCATTCCGATTTATTCCCTGGGTGGCAATGTGAATCCTGACCGGATTAGCAGCCTGTCGGGGGTCAAAACAGCCATCCTGATCCATTCTGAAATTCCTACCGAGCTTTGTGAAAAGATCGTTTCCGGGCAATGGTATGAATTTAGCCGCCTGATCATGATCCCCGATGGTCAATTCGGCAGCAGTGTTTGGGTTGAAACACATGACATCGGTGGAATGTTGGGGCTGGAGGTGAAACAAAAGCTGTTCAGCCGTTACGAGCAGGCGATCAAACGTTCGTTGGATATTTTCCTGATCGTGTTGGCGAGTCCATTCCTTATCATACTGTTTGGCTTGATAGCAATCATTATCCGGTTAGAATCACCTGGATCAATCCTATATAAGCAGGTTCGGTTAGGAAAAGGTGGACGAACATTTTTGATCTGGAAGTTCCGCACGATGGTAAAAAACGCTGACGAGGTATTGGAGCAGTATCTCGAAATGCATCCTGAGTTGGCAGATGAATGGGAAGAGACGCATAAACTAAGAGATGATCCGCGAGTGACTGGGGTGGGAAAAATATTGCGACGTTTCAGCCTGGACGAGTATCCGCAGTTTTGGAATGTGTTGAAAGGTGAGATGAGCCTGGTGGGTCCGCGCCCGATCGTGGATGATGAAATCAAATATTATGGGTCTGCTTGCTATGTGTGCGCCCGGGTGAAACCCGGGTTGAGTGGGCTCTGGCAGGTTTCTGGGAGGAATGATATTAAATACGAGCAGCGGGTGAAGTTGGATTTATACTACGTGCACAACTGGTCGATCTGGCTGGATGTGTACATCCTGGCAAAGACGGTTAAAGTGGTGATTAACGGCAAAGGGGCTTATTAACTGCTGGTGGGTGTACTTTGGACTATGTAATCTCGATATATACTCGCCTTATCATGCGTTGAAGTGTTTTAAGATGCTGGCGATCGAGTAGCCATTCAATAACACAAGAAACAGACTATAAATTATCCCCAACACCACTGAGGACAGACGAAATCTATCCGCAAGGGTTTTGATCAAGCCATACCATCCTGTTACCAGAATCGAGCGCGATTGGAACAATGACCGGGAAAATGTAACGGGCGACAGGGAGATATGCTCGAAACCGCAGGGCGCCTCCCATGGTATATATGCCATAAAGAAAAGTGATCACGATGGTTGTCATCATGATGACAAGCAGCATCATCCCTTCGGTGGGATACGGCTTAAAAATCTTGAACATGGCAACAAAACTACTGGCGATTCCCAGGACCGTGAGGATCAGTAAACTCAGGTAAGGTCGTGGAAACCAGGGGGATAATTGAACCTGACCCCAACAAAAAGTGGCCCAAAAGGTGCGGAATATCCGTTCGACAGTGCTGCGGAGATACCAACCTGTACCTGGATAATCACTTAATAAAGCTATCGAGCCGGAAATTGTGGTTGAGTTTACGTCACTTACGTGATCAATAAAAAACCGGGCTATTTCTGGGCGCAAGTATGGCCAAGGGCGTAAAAACAGGCTGTTCCTGGCAAGGTTAACGAATGGTTCTTCTGCCCAGATCCCACCTGAGCCATCCATATTCAGGATTGGGTAGATATTTATTGGCATGGAACCTTTGGCAAGCACAACGCCTGAGAAGTATATGCGGGTATCCGTGGATTCAGGAGAGGTGGTGTGCAACCAAATCTGAATGCGGTCAATATCCTGGGGAAGTGTGATCACAGTTGCAACGAACTGGGGGGTGGTGGAAATCGAGATCGGCTGGAAGCCAACCCATTGATCCTGTAATTTATACAGGGCATTTAAACCAGGACCATAGCCCTGGATCGGTTGATCAGCCCAGACCCAAGCACCAAGAGTGAGCTGCTGACCTTTGAGCTCGTTGCGGATCTCGCTCGGAGCAAGCTGGAAGAAACCTGCATGCCAGGATGGATTCGTGATTCCCCAGGATTGGTCAGGATAGACTTTGGCCTGTAAGGCAAAGCTGAATCCAGTGTCCTGGTTGACGGACGTCCGGGAGGAAAAATCCTGGTCATGCGACGCAGCCAAAGTGCAGCATCAGACCAATCCAGAATGAGCACCAAACCAAGGATGCCAGCAGTAAGCAAGGAAGCCCAACCGATCCAGGCTCTTTTACGGGGCAGCCAGGAAAACATGTAGATGATGGGGACAAATACCGCTAAATGCCAGACCACTTTCTGAGTCACAAGGCAGGCACCGGTCAGGAGCAGCAACAAAACTGCCTGCCCGAACGACCATTTATATTTGATCAGCCGAATCGCGGCTAACAACCATAAGGAAGCCAGGCCAATCGCGGCGGAGAAATTGTTCAGGGCGGTGATGAATTCAACCAAACCTGGTAACAAGGCTATGAATAACGGAACCATCCAGCGCAATGGGTGGTTGTCTGGGGTAAGCTCGCTGGTGATCTTGTGTGCGGCATAGATTGTAAGCAACAAGAACGAAAGGGAGATCAGCCGTCCTGCATAAAGCTGCCAGACAACCGGCATTCCCCTTAAAAGACGAAGCGGTAAAGCAACCAACATGTAATAAAGAGGTGGGTCAACAAGCTGACTCACCCCGATCCAAATCGGTTGAGCTGGATCCGTCAAATTAGGCGTTGGAGTACCCGGGGGGCCAAAAAATTGGGTCTCCAGCAAGGACTGACCGACCGCAAGTCGCATATCCTGATCGTAATCCTCGACTTGCGGCAACCGTAAGCGATTGGCGATCAGCCAGGCATATTCAAAATGTGCGGGTTCATCATAATGTTGCCAGGGTGGTACTACAAATACGTAGACCAGGCCATTCAAGATACCCAATGATAAAATAACCCAAAAAATTCTTCTTGGAGCAATGTCGAGAAATTTAAGCAACACCCTATTATCTTAGTGTATCTTGAAACTCGATAAATCGAGGCGACAGATCGATGGTGAGCGAAGTTGAATTGGGTTCAATCACGGGCTTCCCATCTTCCCCAATCCGGGTGATCAAATCTGGCATCTGGCTCAGAGAAATCAGATCCGGGTTGCTATCGAGGGACCACAGCACCCATAATTGCTTTCCCTGCATTATATATTCGTAGCCTTTGACTCCAGGATATTCAGTGATCTCTCGAACAAATTGGGCATTCCCCAGTTTTTGTTCAGCAACTTGATAGGCATAGTAAGCCGGCAGAGGAGTTAGATCTGTCTGGAGAAGACCGGAGCAACGCAATCCGAAAGCCGAATACCAGATATTGGTTTTCCAACCTTCTGCAACTGCCACCGCATACGTATGAATCACGTAATAGGCCTTGGTGATTTGAACTTCAGGCGGGGCATAGCTGATGCACAGAATAGTTGTGTCGTAAGGGCCATAGAATATAGCCGTTTCGGTATTAGCCAGGTACTTGTGGCTCTGACCATATTCAGCCAGGAGTGCCTCCAGGTAGTGTGCTTTGGCGAGTAAAACAGGTCCGGTCGTGGTTGAGGAGCTGTGCCAGTTGGAGTTTCCATAGTAACCCAAGCCATAGTAATAGTCATAGCCGTGGAAAGCCACACCATCGAAAGAATCTCCTGCGCCATTCTCCAGGATGCCTCTTAGGAATTGAGATTCCACACAAGTTCTACCCACAGGCGGGTTATTCGGGTCGCAATCGAGCAGTAAGCCGCCCACCAGAACTTGCGCTTGAGGATCGGCGGCTTTCATCATAGGGTATACCACTTTGAGCATCTGCCCATAATAATACCCGCCAAAATAGTTAGTATCAGCGGGATCTCCCCAGCAGCCCATGAAATCGGCAGCATCTGGTTCATTCCACAATTCCCAGTATTTGATGTTGTAAGGGGGGACACTGTAGCGCTTGACCAGATCATAAGCAAACGCGCCTAGTGCAGTCAGTTTGTCTTCGGCTACCACACCACAAAGAAATCCATCCTTGAGCGCCCAGTCAGGAGTTCCTCCTATAATGATAATTGGATTCAGGTTGGCAGCATTCGCATTCAGTAATTCTTGCTCAAAATTGGCATCCCATAAGCGTTGACCCTCAATTGGCTCAATGGAAGACCAGATGCTATCCCGGCGCGTCCAATCTGTTCTTCCTGATGAAAATAGATCTAAACCATTTGTGGAGTTCAGTCGATTAAAAGGCAACCCCAAACAGATTAGGGATAGGATAGTTCTTCATCAATATAGGCAGATAGCTCGATGTAGTGCCATCAGTAGTGGCAGGATAGTTCTTCATCAATGTAGGCAAATATCTCGATGTAGTGCCATCAGTAGTGGATGCAGCAGCAAGCTGGACTTGTTTTTGTAAAAAGAAAAGAGCAACAATTATTGATATTGTGAATAAGAATAAAACATATAAATTCAATCCATGTCGTTTTTCGTTAGGAGATCTCATTTTGATCATAAAACCCCATCCATTTCATAATAATAAAGTACGAACAACTTCCCTATTGGCCGGTGAATGCTGTATTATAAACTATATTTTGTTGGTTTAACATTCTTTCTGTAAATGGGGAGCGCAAAGTTTTGGCGGGGACCTCCGAGGTTTCGCGAAATCATTAAAACCCAAACAGTAATATCAGGTCGTTGACGTTTGTCCCTGTTGATCCAGGTTTCAGCAGGTCGCCAAGCGCCTCGAAGTAAGCGTAAGCATTGTTGTCGTCCAGAAAAGCTGCAGGATGCAACCCTAAATGCAGCCCACGCTGCAGCGTCTCTCCAGTAACCACTGCCCCGGCCGCGTCAGTAGGACCATCCTCGCCATCGGTAGCCAGGGTGACGAGCATAACGTTTGGCAGCCCAGCCAGCTCTGGCACCGCAGCTAACGCCAGCTCCTGGTTGCGACCCCCGCGCCCGCCGCCGCGGATGGTAACGGTCGTTTCACCGCCGGCAACCAGGCAGAAGGGATGTCGATCCAAGGCGCTTTTCAGTATGCGGCTCAATTCCAAAGCCACCAGGCGGGCTTCACCCTGCCAATCGCTGCCCAAGGAACGGACAGTATAGCCTTCTGTTTGTGCCTGCTGCATGGCAGCCAGTGCGGCCTGCAGGTTGCTCCCGACAACCAGGTTGTGCACGCGGTCGAAGAGCGGATCGCCCGGTTTGGGGGTCTCGGGCGCGCTTTCCAACGCTGCCAGGATGGAGGGAGGTATTTCTTGCCGGATACTGTACCTGTCCAGGATGCTCAGTACATCGGCAATGGAAGAAGGATCGGGAGCGGTTGGCCCAGAGGCAATTACCTCAAGCGGGTTATTGACGACGTCAGATAAAATCAGGCTGATGATCCTGGCTGGAGAAGCCAGCATTGCCAGCCCACCCCCTTTGAGCCGGTCGATGTGGCGTCGCAGGGCATTGATCTCATCGATGCGCGCCCCACATCCCAACAAACGTGCAGTCATTGCCTGCAAGTCAGACAGAGAAACCGTTTGATAGGGCGCTGCCATGAGTGCGGAACCGCCGCCGGATATCAGGCAGATGAGCAGATCATGCTCAGACAGGCCGCTCACAAACTGGATGGCTTGTTGGGCTGCAATAAGGCTTTTTTCATCAGGAACAGGATGCCCGCCCGGGAAAACAGAAAATGCTTTGTTGAAATGGGTTGGCGCATATTTGGGAATCAGCAATCCCTGGTAAGAAAAGCCAGCAAGCATCTCCACCAATGCCTCGGCCATCCCCTGGGCAGCTTTCCCCAGCCCCAGGATGCGAATCTGCCCCATTTCTTCCAACGGGTACGCACGCCCATCAATGAACAAGGAATTTTCCGCCTGCTGTACAAAGCGGCGAATGGACACGCCAGGATCAACAGCCTGGAGGGCGGCTGCCAGAACGCGGGCAACTGCCTCACCGCGCGGACATTCTAAAATAGCCTGGGTGTAAAAAGAGTGGGATGTGAGCATCGAGGTTTGCCGCTGATATCCCATTTCTGGCGTTTTTCGTCGGATGTCAGGATAAACGCACCTTTGCGTGTGCCAACCAATACTCGTACACCGCTCATCTTAGCCTCCTTGCCGAACCATAAGTATGGGGTGATTTTTGCATATAAATATTGATCTCCCTATTTCTTTTTCTTTACTTTTTCTTCAGCATTCTTCAGATTCTCAGCAACTCGAAACTCTACAATCCTGCGGATCAGATCGAGCGGCAGCGGTTGGTCGATTGGAAATTGCACGGAACCTTTGGCGCCCTTGTAGGCTGAGAGTTCCACCTGAAAGGCCTCGATACCGCGTGGCGCCGGGTAAAATCCGATATGCTTTTGGTACGCTGCAAAATGCACCAGGTTGCCTTTTAAAAAAAAGGTAGGCATCTGGTAGCTGATCTTTTCCTGTGCGCCGGGCGCAGCCGCTTTGATGGTGCCGCGAAGTTCTTGCAGAATCTTCTGCACCTCGGCGGGAAAATTGGCAATATACTCATCAATCGTGTTGAAGCTGTTGCTTGTGTTGGAGTTTTTCACTGCACACCTCCATAGTTTCAGACACAGCCATTATTCGGACTAAATTAGTAATATTATAACTCAACACTGGTTTCCCGCGCGCGTATATTCCTCTCCGCACGAATTGTGCAGAGCCAGCTGGGAAGGGCGAATTCTATTGGGCCTGTTGGGGGACGATTTGCATCGTCTACCCTTGGCTGATGTAAATTCTACAAGGTGGTGATTGAGAATGGTGTCGCATTCACCCAAACTGAAGCGCCAGCTCATTCAGATTCTGGAATTCCGCCGGGATTATCTGCAGGCCTTTATTTGGTTGTCTTCACCTATGTGCATCACACCTCATCCCTATCTGAGTGCAATCTGCAGGATGCACATCTGGTAAGCATCCAAATACGATGGCCTGTTCCTTCTGCAGAGGCCATAAATTGCTCGTCCCATATTCGTCGTATTTCCTGTATTTCCGGCAGAGCAGAGAGGTTCGGATTGTGAGACTTGTCGATTTCCCCCAGTAAATATTGAATATCTGCAGCCATTCGCAGTGACCTGGTTTTCCATGTGTCATCAGAAAATTGGATAACTGGTAATCGTCGTTTAGGTGTGTAGCGTTCATACCAATGAGGTAATGTGATCTGGCGCAGCCATTCCGGGTCGGTGACAGCCAGAGCTTCCAGCCCCTGATATATAGCTTCTACAATCTCATCCAATCGATTCAAGGTGCATACAGTAATCAATAGTTGATCCACATCTACGGGACGATCGTGTACCGGTTTGAACAAGCCAAACTGAACCAAGCGGTCAAGCAAGTCTTGTAAGATTTGCTGGCTGGCGGGATCAGTAAAGAGGTGTTTGCGAAACTCGCATAAATCATGTGGATCGAGGCTGGGGCTGTTCATGGGTAAATGTAAGGCGTACTTCGCATCCACCCGGGTACGCACTGCCTCGATAATCTGTTTATTGGACAGCTCTTCTACAAATTGAAAAATAGTCAGCATGGCGTATTGGATGGTATTTTCAAGTGAATTATTAATAATGCTGCCGGGTTTCATATCAGGCGGAATTAACCCATCCAGCAACTCATCCAGGTGATCCCCTATTCTTATGTAAATATTCCCTTTCCCGTATAGCGAACTTGCAGACAGACGTGTGTCGTCTGGAAGAGCAGGGTAGATGGTGGTCCAATGGGATGCCATAGATTTATCCGCAGATTCCTAAGGGGAAACTAACCACTGATTCGTTTTACTATAATGAAAATAAGGCTCGGGTACTAGCGTACTAAATTTCATACTTTGGAGCACCCAGACCGGGGATCATTACGAATTATAGTCGGAATAATCCTGTCGCGGAATAAGTAATAGCTACGGTAATATAAAATCCCGACCCCGTATTTTGTACGGGGTCGGGATTTTACTTGCGAGGTTCTCGGGGCAGGAAAGGAGATAAACTTATCGGTGCTAATTCTTCAGGATTGATGCCGGGCTTTTTTTGTTCAAATCATGTTCCTCTACATAATTCATCATCTCTACCCGGCTTTTCGTGCCCAGCTTGCTAACCAGGTTGGAACGATATCCTTCAATAGTGCGCGGGCTGAGGTGTAGTTCCTGTGCGATTTGGCGATTTGTATAACCACGTGCCAGCAGTAGCAATACATCTGTCTCGCGTTGTGTCAGTGCTTCATGGATTGTTTCTATGGAGCGGCCATGGGGGGAAAGATCCTGAACCAGCGCTCTTGTCAATGTCGGGTAAATATAGATATAACCCTGCATGACGACTCGAATAGCCTGGATGAGGTCGGCTTCGATGGCACGTTTGATGATATAACCATGCGCCCCGGCGCGGATCATCTCGCGTACCATTTCCTCATCCTCATGGACCGTCAATGCCAGTACCCGGGTCAATGGTGAGATTTCCCTTACCTGACGGGTCGCCTCAATCCCACTCAGCCCCGGCATGCTGATATCCATCAAGACGATGTCCGGCTTGAATTCAGCTATCAGTTTGAGTAAGGAATACCCATCCTCTGCTTCTCCGACAACTTCGAAGTCCGGTACACCTTGCAGGACTGCACGCAAACCAGTCCGAATCAAACCATGATCATCCGCAATTAGTATTCGAATCGGCATAAGGAATCTCCAATACAATCGTTGTCCCGTGACCTTTTAAACTCTCGATCTGTAAGTTTCCTGACATCATTTGTGCCCGTTCTTGCATACCCACTAACCCGAGGTGACCTTTTTTCGGGGCATGTACAGTATCGAAACTTATCCCATCATCTTCAATGATGATAAATAATTTTTCATCGCGGTGTTCGATAATAACATCTATGTTTTTAGGGTTGGCATGCCGGACCGCGTTGGTGAGTGCTTCCTGGACTATTCGGTACACGTTGGTTTCCACAATATCCGGTAAGCGCTGTTCTTTAGTAAAGCTGATCGCTTTATAATGGACAGTCAAACCGTAACGTTCACCAACCCCCTTCACTAATTGACCCAGCGCGTCCCCCAGACCCAGGTAATTCAGGCTTGCAGGTCGCAGACCCATTGCCAGACGATGTAATTCTTCGAGTACTTGATCGGTCAGCTGTTTCAACTCGGTCAGGCGTGGCAGGATATTTTCCGGATGATGGACTTCCTGTTCCGCCTGGCGTAGACCAAACATGAGTGCAGTAAGGTTCTGGCTGACAACGTCGTGGAGTTCTCGGGCGATATAACGCCGTTCACTTTCTTGAACCTCCAGCAGTCGACGCGAGAGGGATTGAAGACGCTCATGACCGGCACGAACCTGCTCAAACAGCCAGGCGTTTTGAATGGCAACGGATGCCTGAGAGATGATCGCTTCGGACAGTCGGATATGATTACTGGTGAAAATGTCAGGTGAGCAGCTCGCCAGGGCCAATACTCCAATCGCTTCGCTGCCTACCACGATTGGAAGCCCCATCCAACTGCGAATTGTTTCTCTGGTGATCAGCGTTTTCCACCCTGGGTAGTGCGATGTGTCTGGGATCAAGAGACTTTTCCGAGTTGATATTACCTCTTGTAAATAGGGTTTCTCCAGCACATCGTAGGCCTCAACCAGTGCCTTTTTGGTGTCGAGTTCATTTTCATACCCGCGCATAGCATGGAGCGTAAGGTTGGTTTCATCCTCAGAGATGGCGATATATGCACGATCTGTTGGTACCAGGCGGCAGACGTACTCCAACAGAGTATTCATCACTTTCTCAATATTGAGAGACTGGGTAAGTGCCTGGCTAATCGCATTCAGAGTTCAGCCAATTGGCGCGCCTGTTGCTCGGCGGTATAAAGGCGGGCATTGTCCACTGCCAATGCAGCTGGTGCAGTAAAAGCCATCAGTTGCCTGGCCGTTCCTTGGTCATAGGTTCCCGGTTGGTTGGTGGTGAGATTGATAAACCCGGTGACGTGCTCCCCAACAACCAACGGGGCGGACAGAAAAGAGCGCAGCCCTGGCATGCCCGGGACAAGCTCTTCTTGCTGGAGGTTGGCTGTATCTTCGATCAATACCGGTTGATGCGTTGTGTAGATTTTCTTTACGAAAGGATAATCGTCCAATAAATATATCTTTTCGGCCGCAACCAGCTTCTCTGAGTTGCCAATCAGGTCGAGATGATGAACGATGCTCAAGCTATTGTCGTCGATCAGCACGATGTTCGCTAAATCATACGGGATAGTGCGTTGGATTTGTTCCAGGATGCTTTTCAACACATCTGGCAGCTCAAGGCTGGCGTTCAATGCCAGCATCGATTGCACCAAACTTTCAGCCAACTGGCGCTGTTTACCCTCGGCGATACTGAGATTGTGTAGATCCTGGTTCTGGCGCTCTAAGAGCAATTCCGCATGTTTACGTTCGGTCACATCCACCAGACTGAGGACTACGCCTTGAACGGTTCCATCTGCTCCCCGGACAGGTTGGAGGCGCCAGTTCCAATACGTTATCTTGCGTTCTGGATGCTCTGGATACTCGAAAGGCTTCTCCATGACTGAATATGGGACTCCGGTCTCAACCACGCGCTGGAAGATAGCCTGGTTTTCCGGATGGGGGTACAAATCGAAGTGATTCTTACCCTCGAAAAACTCTACCGGGCGCCCGTCTGCACTTGCATATGCTTCGTTGACCTTTATGAAGTTGAAATCTCGATCCAAGTATGCGATCAGGACATCGATGCTGTTATATGCTTTTTCGATCAGCTCATTCGAATTAATCAAGGCTTGTTCAGCCTGTTTGCGCTGGGTAATATCTTCGTTTATCACGAAAACCCCAAACATATGCCCTTGTTCATCCCGCACGGGGATAGCGGAATTGAGGATCTGTTTATGGGTGCCATCGAAGCACTCAATTTCGATCTCTTCATTCAACGATGTCTCCCCATTCCTTATTGCCCTGGCAACCGCCCACTCATCTTCACGGATTGGCTTGCCCGTGTTTACCCACCAGGCTTTATATTCCCCGAATTGTTCGATTCCGACATACTTCGCACCCGCCCAAATCTGCTGACCGGCCGGGTTGCCAAAAATTATCTTCCCGCTTTCATCTGTGATCCACGCCCCAACTGGCAGGACCTGGAATGCAGTTTTGAATAATGCCTCGCTCTTCGCCAACGCTTGCTCTGCTCGCTTGCGTTCCGTGATATCTCGATTGACCACAATCGCGCCCTGGATGACCTCATTTTCATAAATCGGGGCTGCAGAGTTCATAATGATTTTATGCGAGCCGTCAAAGCACTCGATTTCTAATTCTTGCTCCCAAACGGTTTCTCCGGATTGAATGGCGCGGGCGGCTCCCCATTCGTTGGGTTCGAGAAGTTTCCCAGTATCTAAGTTCCAGGCTTTATACTCTCCATATTGATCCATACCCACATACCTGGCGCCGCCCCAGATCTTCAAACTGGCCTGATTTCCATGCAAGATCTTGCCAGTCTGGTCAACAATCCAAACCCCTACCGGCAGGTTCTCTAATACCTTATTGAGCAGTCCCTCGCTCCGGTTCCGTTCGGTCATTTGGATAAAGAGCGGACGAAAATGGAAATAATAAAGGACCGGAAAAATAAATACGATCATGATCGACGCGTCTAATAAAGTTTCAATCCAGTATTGCTTTGGATTAATAAAATAGATCACGATCATTGCGATGACTTCGGCAAAGAATATTCCTGCGATAAGAATTGTGAGGAGACGTCGCGGGGAGTAAGGAGGTTTACCGGTATTTACTCCATTGCTTGAGAACGCGCTTTCAGGATCAATCATTTTAATCCACTCCTGATGAATACACCTTCATTTTACGACCTCCTCAATGCTTGTCAAGACAATAAAGGGTTATCTTCGGCTATTGACACGGATACACTTTTCGGTTACTTTTGCTATATCAATGGTCTACAAGTGAATAAGTTCGCCCGCAGAGGAGTAAATTGCCATGAAACATCGCCCAATCCTGGTCATTGCACTACTGGGATTACTTTTAGCAGCCTGTACATTGTCTTCCACACTGGCAACGCCCACGGGAAGCATAGCGGAGGCTGCGCCGACGGGCGTTCAGGATAAGCCAGCTCAGACCAGCACCGTCCCGGCAGGTGCTGAGCCAACCTTGCCAGCTGTTCAACCCGCTCAGCCTGGTCAGTCTGAACAGCCCACCGCGCTTGTTTATCCAGAGTTCAGCGGCGGCGGGCTGGTTTTCGACCGCGGCGACCTGTTTACCGGGTCAGGCCTGTGCACCGGCTGCCACAGCGCCATGACCGATGCCACGGGTAAAGATGTGACCCTGGGCCGTAGTTGGAGCGCTACGATGATGGCTAATGCCGGCAAGGACCCGTACTGGCTGGCAACGGTGCGCAGTGAGGTAGAGCTGGAGCCAGAGCTGCGGGCGGTGATCGAGCAGAAATGCGCCACCTGCCATATGCCGATGGCGGAAGTGACCGCCCTTGCGGCGGGGGAAGCAAACCTGCTGTTGGATGAGGGATTTTCGTCGCCAGACCATTGGCTGCACAATCTAGCGCGGGATGGCGTATCCTGCACGCTTTGCCACCAGGTGGAGGTGGATAACTTCGGCGAGCCAGAGAGCTTCAGCGGCGGGTTCGCCATCGACCTGGCGATCCCCAACGGCAGCCGCTATTCATATGGACCTTACCAGGTAGGGCGGCAATTGGTAACCATCATGCAGAGCTCATCGGGTTATATTCCCCAACAGGGGGCGCAGATCTCCCAATCTGAGCTGTGCGGCACCTGCCACAACCTGATCACCCCATTTGTCGATGCGCAGGGGCAGGTGGCGGGTGAATTCGCCGAGCAGGCGATCTACTCCGAATGGGCCAACAGCGCCTATCACGAGGTAAAAGCCTGTATGGACTGCCATATGCCGGTTGCAGAGGGTGCTATTCAACTCTCAATCACCGGTGGGCCAGCGCGCAGTCCCTTCTCGCAGCATACCTTTACAGGCAGCAATGCTTTTATGTTGAATGTTCTGCGTTACTTTGGGGAGGAAATTGGAGTGACGACTTCCTCCGCCACGCTTGCCCAGCAGGTGCTGGAAACGGAAACCCTGGTGGGAACGCAGACAGCGGCAGTTTGGCTGGAAAACATGGTGCTGAGCGGGAGCACCCTGAGTGGTGATATTACGGTGGAAAGCCTGGTGGGGCACAAATTCCCCGGCGGCTATCCCTCCCGGCGGGCGTGGCTGCATATCACCGTGCGCGACTCGGTTGGGAACATCGTTTTTGAATTGGGCGCGGTGAGCCCGGATGGGATGATCAGCGGTAACGATAACGACGCAGATGCCACCCGCTATGAGCCGCATTACACCACACTGAGCGTACCCGATCAAGTGCAGATCTATGAGGTGATCATGCTCAACAGCGATGGGGAGGTGACTACCACCCTGCTGCGGGCGGCAGCCTATGCCAAGGATAACCGCCTGCTGCCGCAGGGTTTTGACCTGGAGGCGGCTACCGCTGACATCCTGGTATTTGGCGAAGCTGCGCAGGACAGCGACTTCATTGGCGGAGGCGATCGCATTGGCTTGCAGATTGACCTGGGCAGTGCGGTGGGTCCCTTTACCATCCAGGTTGAGCTGCTCTACCAATCGATTGGCTATCGCTGGGCGCAGAACTTACTGCAGGATGAGACCGCCGAAGCGCAGACTTTTGGCGTTTATTATGCCACTGTGCCCAACCTACCGCTGGTGGCAGCGTCGGTTGAGTTTCAGGTTGAGCCGTAGGCTCGGAAGCAAATGACTGGTTGTCAAGGCAGGTGAGGGCAGTCTCACAAACCCTGCCGCAGCATGGGAAGGGTGCGTGGTGTCTATTAGCGGACCTGAACCGCGCGGCCGAATAAGAACGCGGCAAGCAGGAAGGGAAGCATAGCCAGGCTCGCTGCAGTCCAACTGAGGTGCTCAGCCAGGGCGCCAAACAGGATGGGGCCGATGAACATACCCAGGCTCTGACCCAGGCTGATCACGCCCAGCCCCAATCCAGCCAGCTCAGGCTTGCGCATGATCTCGGGTGCGGCGGAAAAGGCTGCTGTGGGAACAGCCCCGCCAATCATTCCGGACAGGATCATCACGATCGGGGTGATCGTACTGGGCACCTGAAAAGGAAGGGGCAGTAAAACCGCGATGGCGAGGAGTGGCCAGGTTAAGAACGCTTTCCGGGAGCCGATCTTATCTGACAGGAAACCAGACAGTGGGGCAAATACCAGCATAACCATCATCGGCAGGCTGGTGATGAAAGATGCACTGGTCATGCTGTAACTGCGCATGGTGGCAAGGTATGTGGGTAAGTAAGTAGTGATTGACATCAATGCCAGGTTGAACAAGCCAAACAATGCTGCCAGTAACCAGATATCCCGGTTGGCAAAGGCGCCCTTAATGTCCAGGGGTATTGCTCCGGCAGCTTTGCTGGATGCTTGTGGGTCAGTTTGCATGCCTGGCGGCATGCGCATGAAAAAAAGCACCAGGCCAAAAGCAAGCACAGCAAAGCCAGCGCTGAACCACCAGATCGACTGCCAGCCAAAGGCATCCGCCATCCAGGGGGCAAGCACGAACATCAGGCTTGAGCCCAGGGGTGCCCAGGTTGCCCAGATGCCCATGGGTGTGCCTTGTTTTTTGGGCGGGAACCACATGGCTATCGCCGCCGGGGCGACCACCGCGATCAGCCCCATGCCCACACCTTCAACCACCCGGCTGAAAAGCAGCAATCCGCTGGTAGTGGAGAGGGCGCCTATGGCTGAGCCAATCACCAGGCAGCCCATGGCAATCAGACTGGTGACCTTGAGACCCAGGCGCTGTAAGATCAAACCAGCCGGGAGAGCCAGGACGAAACCGGTGATGGCAAAAATGGACATCAGCAGCCCTGAGCTGGTCAGACTGAGATTGAACGCCTCCATCAACACCGGCATTACGGGTGGTACCTTAGACTGACTGAGGGGAGCTGCTACGCTGGCGATGTAAGCGACTGCCAGGATGACCCAGGCATAAGTGGGGGTTTCCACTGTCTGGTCTACGCTGCTGCGATTTGACGATTGTTTTATCTGCGATTGATTCATATGCATTCTGGGTTGCATCACCTTGGCGACAGGATGGCAAAATTATACCCCTGGAGTGGTTGACCTCGAGGCAAAGACCAGGGGCGGTGTTCGTTTCATGACTTTTGTCACTTGCCAATAATTTGACACAATAATATAAGTAAGAATAGCAGCCTGTTAGGGAATATACAACAATAACTTTGAAGAAAAACTTGAGCAATGTTTCGTTTGGGCTGCCTGCCCGGGCGCTGGTCAACCGCACTTTCCTCGTCCTGGGACTGCAAGCCGGCATGGATGCTGCCATCATCGCCCCCAATGACCGCGAGATGGGGGCGGCAATGCGAGCAGCGGAGCTGCTGCTGGGTAAGGACAAGCACTGCCTGAACTCCACGCGGGCTTTTCGGGCTGGTTTGTTAGAACCTAAAGCAGGATAAAGGTAAGATCAGACGGTAAATCGGGAACAGGCGAGTTTTTTGCGCGGCTAGCAAGAACTCGCATTTCCATATTTTAGAGGTTCCAGATGGTTGAAAGCGATTGGCTTACATCCGAAACACAAGCAGAATTGATCGGTTTTGCTCAAAGCCTGGTAAAGATAAAAAGCGTATCTGGGACGGAAGAGGAAATTATCCGCTTCATTGCCCAGAAGATGAACGCGCTGGGCTATGATGAGGTGAGTATCGATGCCATGGGCAATGTATTGGGCAGGATCGGCAGCGGCAGCAAAACCATCCTGTTTGACTCCCATGTGGATACGGTGGCGGTGACTGATGAAGAGCAGTGGGTTGTGCCGCCATTCAGCGGGGCGATCGTGGATGGGTATCTGTATGGGCGCGGCTCGGTGGATATGAAATCCAGCGTGGCGGCTTCGATCTATGCTGGTGCGCGGGTAAAAACCCTGGGGTGGCAGGCTGGCAAGACGATCTATGTCTCTTGCAGTGTGCTTGAAGAAGATTGTGATGGGGAGAATCTGAAGCATTTGTTTCATACGCTGCAGCTCAGACCGGACTATGTGGTCATTTGTGAGCCGTCGGATAATAAAATCTCGCTGGGGCACAAGGGCAAAGCCCAGGTAACGGTAAAAACCCATGGGATTTCGGCGCATGGATCTGCCCCCGAAAAAGGGGTCAACGCAATTTATGAAATGGCGGAGATCATCCAACGCGTTGAAAAGAGGAATGCAGAACTGATGCAAAAAGATGCTCCCCGGGGATCTTTGGCAATGACCAGGATCTCAAGCACCGCTGCCTCGCTCAATGCTGTGCCATCGGAGTGCGAAGCCTATTTAGACCGCAGAATTGCCCCTGGTGAGACAGAAGAGGCGATCAAGAAGGAGTTGGATCAGCTGATCCAGGGTAAACATGCCACCTGCGAGGTGGACACCGTGACCAGAAGAAGCTGGACCGGCATGGAGATCAATTATCGGCCGTTCCATTTGGCCTGGAAGATTGACCTGGATCATGAGCTTACCAAAGCCTGCATTGCCGCCTTTCTAGATACTTATGGCTGTGACCCCAGCGAGTATGTATTTTGGGATTTCAGCACCAATGCGGTCACGCCAATAAGCATGGGCATCCCTACCATCGGTTTTGGGCCGGGAGAATATAAGCTGGCCCACATGTGCAACGAGCGCTGCAAGGTCGATCAGATTGTGGAGGCGTGTGGTTTCTATACCCATTTGATCCAAAGTATTTGATGAGGGCTTGCTCCTACTCCAGGCTCTGACGTTAAATCTGACCTGACCCGCTTTGTGAGAGTTGGGGAGAGCCCCAGCTGCTGACCAACGGTAATCTCCGCCTGGCTGAAATCCGCGCCGCTTGCGCGGATTGGGCTGGAGCAGCGGTGGATATAAGGCATTGTACAAGTACCACGGCGATAGGGGGAGCTCCGACCCTGACCGGTATTTACTGGTTCGCTTTTCCGACCTCGCCTGATTCAGCTGCTGCCTCTCGCTTCATGAGCTTAATGCAGACTGGTGTGATCGCCTGGCAGAACCCTTTGGGTGCAGGTTGATCCAAGTGACACATCCGGAACCAGCTTCGGCTGCGGTGCAACAGACTGCCGGAGAATCTATGGGATGGAAATGAGATGATCCCCACCGGTTCAATTTTCCGCCGGGTGAGGCTAATCCTGGATTGCTTTCTAGTGTTTGCGTTGATTCTGGCGATCATTCTATCCAGCCATCCTACTCAGGCAAATGCTGAACTTCAAACCACTGCCCTGAATGCCCAACCCGCGAGCTCACAAGCACTCCATCCACAAGACACCCCGGTAGAGCCATTGGATAGTGACAATCCGCCAACTGATGGAGTCACGATCGACAACAACACGCTGGCAGCCCTCATCGCAGCCGAGAATGCAGCTTTGACCTTGCCGCAATACCTGATCGGATTGCCAATCATCCAGCGCTGAAGGGCTGGGTTTTCTACCCTTTACCTTCGATACCCTGCGAGATGCGCCAGCTGACCTTAGTTTCGGGAAACAGGCGGTAGAATTCAGCGCGCACCGCCAGCATTTCTTTGCTTTACTCGATCGGGTTGTCCTGTTCAGGCCTGATATCAACCGACACCAATTGTATACCCAGATCGCGCAGCTTGGCGATCAGGCCGTACAAAGCCGCCTGATCCTTGACAGTACCGGTCAGAAGGGTCTCGTCCTGGGCGGTGTAGGTAAAGGTGAACCCCTCAAGCCAGCTGGTCCAATCCTTGTCCAGATGTCCCTTCGCCCGAATTTCTACGCGCTGCATGATGATCCTCCATGTAGAGGCGCAGCAGGGTATGTGTATTTCTTGGGCCGCTTTTAACTGCTACCTGCTGCGCCCCTATTTGCGGGCAATCTTTACCAACTGCCAGCTCAGGATTGCTCCGCCTTGCCAAACAGCTGGCGCTTGTCGAAGTATGGCTTCAAGATCAGGTATCCGCCCAGGACGATGAGCAGCACCGCCCCATCCACATCCATTCCGAACAGGCTCAACACCCCGCCGATGACTGAGATGATGCCCAGAAAGGTGGTAAAGCCGCTCATGCGCAGACCGTTGAAATAGCGCGCGGCGTTCAAACCCAGGAAAATCAGCCCCACGCCGATCGACCACCAGCCTTTATCGACCGTTTCATTTGGGATGAACATGAAGCCACCCAGCATGATCAAGAATGCGCCCCAGGCCATCCCTTCCAGGCGCTTGTTGAGCGCTGCTTTTTCTGGATCAATGTTTACCTCCGACTTGGCCTCTTCCTTCTTTTCTCCGGGTTGATTCATGGTAGCCAGGAGGATGATGCCTACAATAGCCAACACAACTGCCGGCACCCAGCGCAGGTTCTCTTCGCCAGCATAGAAAATCATGCTGTCCTCTGGCAGCACAACACTTAATACACCCAGCACTGCCGCGAGAAGCAGACAGACAATCCCCCAGATTAGTTTAGACTTTGTTCATTTACTGAATCTCCTCTTTGATATTCGTACTATACCCGTTTAACCGCCAGAGGCGCATCTACCAAAGGGTAGATTGAGGGGTTGATAGATGGGGGGAGGGCGGATGGGTGACGAATATTAAAAAGGACAGGCCTGGAAACCTGCCCTACGTAAACGGCGATGCGGCTGCCAGAGCCTGGATAAAGGCGCCCCCTCCTGCCTCCCCCCAATTCAAAGAGCATGAATTTGGGGGAGGTGAAGAGCTACACCAGGCCCATTTCTTTGGCGCGCATGGCGGCTTCTGTGCGGTTGCGCACCCCCAGTTTCCCGCACAGGTGATGGACATGTGTCTTCGCCGTCCCTGGGCTGATGACCAGCTCAGCGGCGATCTCCCGGTTGGACATACCTACGGTGACCAGCCGCAGCACCTCCAGCTCGCGTTCGCTCAATGGCTCAAGCAGGGAGGAAAAGCCCTTTCTCGGAAGATCGGTTCTTTTGGTCATCACAGCCAGGATGCGTTCCACAGTAACGGGAAAAACACCCGCGCCCGGCCGCCTGGCGCAAAAGCGGGACGATTCTTCTCCCCGGCTTCCACGAACGAGCGGATAAAGCCGCCGCTTTCAGCCAGGCGCAGCGCTTTATACAGGTAATCCAGTCCCTCCTCGGGGGTCTGGGCAAGTGAGGCTTGCAGCGCCCGGACGGCAACCAGGCCGTAACCCCACTCCCTGGTTTGCGCAACCTGGGCCAGTCGTTCGAGGTAAGCCCGGGCCTGGGCGTGGGGCAGAGTGCGGGCTTTGGTCACGCCGAGGAAACGGTAGAAGGAGTGGCAGTCGACCTGGTCGGACAGCTTCTGAACCCACTCACCCGCCGATTGGCCTTTTGCCAGCAGGAAAAACACCTGGGCAACGTTTACCCTTTCGACGATGGCATCAGGGATCTTGCCGCTGCGCACCAGCGTCCAAGCCTGCTCCAGTGCCTCTCCGGCGCCTGCCAGGTCACCCTGTGCGATGCGCAGGCGCGAAGCGATCATCCAGCAGGCTACCAGAAACTCGTCGTTCTGCATGCGTTGGCACAATAATATGGCGTGCTGCACATGCTCCTGGCTGAGTTCCAGCTGGTTCCACTCGTAATGCAGGGTGGCCAGATCCATGTGAGTCAGGGCATTGATCGGCATCTCCTTGCCTTGCTGGATGGCATTCTTGAAGTATTGCTCTGCCTGGTGCAGCTGTCCGCGTACCCCGAAGATCCGTCCCAGGAAAATCAACGAGGTCAGGGCGGCATAATGATTGCCTATTGTCCGCGCAGCCTCCATGGCTTCTGCCAGCGTTTTTTCTGCCTCGCCCATTTTCCCCTGATGCCAGTAGGCTAACCCCAAATTCATGGCGACAATGCTGCGGGAATTAAGCGAGCTTTCCGGCAAGCGTTCCAAAGCCCACCGCGAGCGTTCGACCATGCGTGCGTTATCCCCCAGGCCGCGCGCCAGGTAAGCCTGGGCGGCATAAATTTCACCCAGGAAGGCTTGCATATTCTGTGCTATTCCTTCCAGGTGCTCCAGCAATGGTGCGGCCAGTTCATAATGACTGGCCAAAAGAAGCGGCCAGCAATAATCAAAACATAGTTTTGGATTGGACAACAAATATGCCTCAGGCAGCGCCTGGAACCAGCCAATCACGGTCATTACTTCGCCGCGCTTAAGGAAGTCCTCCGCCTTGCTCTGAATGAGACTCGCCGCCCGCTCCCAATCCTGGGCGGCCAGGGCATGCTGGATCGCCTCGGCAGCCAGACCTTCAGCCTCGAACCAACGGCTGGCTTGCAGGTGTAAGTCATTTTCCAGGTCGGGATGGGATGCTCGTAGGCGGTGACGCAGCAGCTCGGCGAACAGGCGGTGATAGCGGTACCAGACCCGGGACTGGTCGAGCGGAACGATGAACAAGTTAGCCTGCTCCAGTGCCTCCAGCAGCTGCTGGCTGGTAGAATCTTTCGGTTACCACTCCGCACAACGGGGCGGAGAAGCGCTCCAGGATCGAGGTTTTGAGCAGGAAATCCTGTACCTCAGGAGACTGGCGCTTGAATACCTCTTCGATCAAGTAATCCAGGATGAAGCGGGACGAACCGGTAAAATCCTTGATGAAGTCGGACAGATCGGTGCGTCCCTGCATGGAGAGGGCTGCCAGCTGTAAGCCGGCGATCCAGCCCTCGGTGCGGCGTTCCAGCGCGGTAACTTCTGAGCAGACAGGGACAGTCCCTTGATCTGCAGGAGAAAATCTGCGCTTTCGGAGACTGTGAAGCGTAGCTCGTCCTGGCGAACCTCCAGAACATGTCCCCGGGCGCGCAGCTGCGCCAGCGGTAAAAGCGGGTCTTCCCGGGTCAGGATGACCAGGTGAAGCTGGGGCGGGAGATGATCCAGCAGGAAGGTCAGGTGTTGGTGGATGGGTGGGGTGTGGATGACATGATAATCGTCGAGCACCAGGCAGATGGGGTGAGTAATTGCGGCAAGCTCATTGATCAGGGTGGTCAGGAAGATCTGAGCAGGAAGCGGCTGGGGTGATTGCAGGATGGAAAGGGAAGCGCCCCCGATGTGCTCGTCCACCCGTTTGAGCGCGGCGATGAGATAAGACAGGAAAAGCGCCGGATCATTATCTTCCTCGTCCAGGGAGAGCCAGGCAACGGAGGGTTTTTGATCCTTCCCTTCAACCCTGTCAGCTTGCGCCAGCCCCAATCTATACAGCCATTCTGCAACAAGGGTGGTTTTGCCGTACCCGGCGGGCGCGGAGACCAGGGTGAGCTTACGGTAAAAGCCGTTCGGTTGGGATAAGCCAGAATCCAGCAGCTCGAATAGCCGCGGGCGGTGGACGAGGTTAGGCGAAGGCGGCGGGGTGTAAAACTTGGTGGCGAGCAAGGGGGTGGCTGTTGGTTTCATTAAGGCTCACCTCGGTGATACTTGGGGCTGGTTGAACCGGTAGGGGTGAATGCGTTGGGGCGTGGGAGAATTACGTAGATCAGTGTCGGAATCGATAGTGGAGATTTACGCGGTTAAGTATACCTTTTTCTAAATATTTGACATTATTTTTACCCTGTATCCTTGAATTGGATTTGATCCGCGAAGGAAACTAATAAAACAAATGGGATAAGCATCTTGACAGGTGATATATCGTATGGTAATATATCGTAATACGATATAGCGGATGGTGTTGTATTGTGGAGCGATATAGATCAGTCATCAGTCATCAGTCATCAGTCATCAGTCATCAGTCATCAGTCATCAGTCATCAGTCATCAGTAAAGGGGAGGAATGAAAGAGAAGGTAGAGATGAAGGGACAAGATAATATTGAGAAATATCTTCCGCTGACGGAGAGCACATTTTACATTATGGTGGCGCTGGTCGAGCCGCTGCATGGCTATGGCGTGATGCAACGGGTGGAGGTGATGAGCGAAGGTGCGGTGAAGATCGGTCCCGGCACGCTGTACGGAGCTTTCCAAGCGCTGGAGAAAGAGGAGCTGATCAGCAAGGTCGGCGAAGAAGAGCGCCGGAAGATATATACATTGACCGGAAAGGGCCGGCAGGTATTAAAGAAGCAGATCGACCGCCTGGTTATCATGGTGCGCAATGGAACGGCGGTCCAGTTTGGATAATGGAGGCAGAATGAAAGCTGAGACAATCAAACGCGCACGGTGGTTTTGGCCCTGGCAGGATGCGAAAGAAGAGGCCTGGCTGGAGAGCATGGCACAAGGAGGATGGCTGTTGAAATCTGTGGGGCTGCCATGTGTTTATATGTTTGAGCGTAGCGAACCGACAGCTTATACCTACCGGCTGGATTACATGCCGGCGGATAAGGCACAGTGGGATGAATACCGGCAGATCTTCGATGATGCAGGTTGGGAGTATATCGGTGAGATGCCCAACTGGCGTTATTGGCGCAAGCAGGTGGCGGTTGGCGAAACAGCCGAGATCTTCACCGATACGGAGTCGAAGATCAGGAAATATCGACGTATGCTGTGGTCATTCCGATGTACCTTGTGGTTATAGTTCGGCTGCTGCGGCGGATCAACCAGCTCAAACGCAGGCTTTCCCATACCCGAATGTAGTTGGAGAAACGATGACGCGACCCATGCCAGCTATCCCCGAGGTATTCCTGCCCCGATTTGAGCAGATGTGGAAGACCGCCTGCCAGGTGTGCGATAACATTCGGGATTACCAACCGGATGTTATCCTGGCTTTGATGCATTCGGGCTGGGGATCGGTATTTGTTGCCCAAACCCTGTGGGAGCAGACGCAATCCCAGCCGTTACCACCGGTAGCGCGAGCAGTATCGGCCGCGAAATAATTGATAACTTTGGTGATATTTTTAACCTGGTCGATATTGATTTTTTTGTCGGGCAATACTCCTCCGACCTCAACGTAGGCAAGCTGCTTGCCTGGGCAGCCAGCCGGAGCGATTGGCATCAGCAGCTGCGCCAGCAGGTAGCCGAGGCAATGCAGAGCCCGGATGCCCCACATCGCATCCTGGTGGTGGACGACTGCATCCATGAAGGCTCCACCTCCATGCTGACGCAAGGTCTTTTGCGGTGGGTTTATCCTCAAGCCGATGTGCGTTTTCTGGATGCCAGGGGCTGGTATCGCAGCGATTATAGGGATTTTATGCTGGCAGCGGTGATCCCTGCTGGAGAGCTGTTTCAGGATGGCAAAATCCCATCCGCTGAGGTGCAGATGCATTTGGGATGGGTGGCTATCGGGAGCGAGAACGAGTGCGAAGATACGCTTTCCTGGCAACCAATTTCGGTGGACAGCCCAGATGTGCAGGCTTTAACCATTTACCGACCGGCAAGTGAGTGGGTGGAAGCATCACAGGTGATCTATGCTGTTCTGGCTCAATACATTCGTGAGCGAGCAGCTGCTTATGTTCCCGCGAGCCGGATAAACGTTATTATAGTTTCGGTTTATGGGCAGATTGGTTGGTGATGGCGGATATCTGGCTGGATAACGGCATCACCCGCCGCCAGATGGAGCAGCGCTATGGGTATTCCAGCCAGGCCGCCCAGGACAAGCTGGAGAAGTGGATGGAGTGGAATCACCTAGAACCGCAGGGCTATGGGCGAGGGAGGCGGTACGCCATCCCAGCTGGCCTACAGCGTTATGTAAACAAGGTGGACGGCATTGAGGAGACGGAGCGCGACAGCTATTGGCTGCTGCCCCAGCGGTTGATGTTCGGCGACCGGCTGTGGTTTGCAGATAATTCAGAGAGCAGTGAATGGGCGCGTAAGGAGATCCATGAGCTGCTTGAGCAGGGAGTGGATTGCTGGCTGGATGTGCAAATTCTCCAGAAAGGAAAATCTCCTAAGGAGTATCCGCTCTTCTTGAAAGAAAGCAGTGCATACGGACGAGAAGTCGTCATGCAGCCGCTGCCCATCGCCATCATGCATGTTGATAAGGGTGGCTTTATCCGCGCGATGCGCGGCCGGCCAAATAAGAAGGATTATCGCCTGGTTCTGGACCAGATCGACCAACACCTGGCAGAGGGACGGGTATTGTATGTCAGTACGGATGGCAGCTACCTGCGCGGCATCCTGGCAGGATGCTACCTGGCGCGGCACGGGCAGACAGGGGAGACAGCTTTGAGGGTGCTGCAGGAGCGGCGGGCGATGGGCGTGAACAGGTGGAAACGCGAGTTGAGCTCGCACAAGGCACGACGGTATGTGCGAGGGTGGCGGGAGGGATGGTGACCTCTCCCTAGACCTCCTCTGAAGGGAAGGGCCTTGGAATGTATAATTAGAGGCTTGAACGCAGACATCGGGACGTGAAGGGATCGGGAAAGTACATGCACAATCGGACGAATCTATCGCGCGGGTATGCCTATGCATTGATCAGTGCGGGCATCCTGGCAACCACAGCCATCTTCATTCGTTATCTCACCCAGACCTACCAGCTGCCAGCACTGGTGTTGGCTTTCTGGCGCGATGGGTTGGTCACCCTGACCCTGCTGCTGGTTTTACGTTTGTTGAAACCACACCTGCTGCGCATCGAGCGCCGGCATTGGGGCTACCTGGTGGGGTATGGATTTATCCTGGCGATCTTTAATTCATCCTGGACGCTTTCCGTGGCATTGAACGGCGCAGCGCTGGCGACGGTACTGGTGTACTGCTCGGCGGGCTTTACCGCGCTGCTGGGCTGGTGGCTGCTGAAAGAGCGCCTGGATGGGATCAAGCTGCTGGCAGTAGCGTTCAGCCTGGGCGGCTGCGTGCTGGTGGCGGATGCGCTCAATCCAGCCGCCTGGCAGACCAACCTGGCGGGCATCCTGACCGGTGTGCTGTCGGGTTTGGGCTATGCGGTTTACACCCTGATGGGCCGGTCGGCGTCACAGCGCGGGTTGAACCCGTGGACGACATTGTGTTACACCTTCGGATTCGCCACATTCTTTCTGCTGGTTTTCAACCTGCTGCCCGGCGGATTCTTACCCGGTACGGCTGTCCGCCCGGCGGACCTTCTTTGGCTGGGGGACTCCCTGGTTGGTTGGGGAATCCTGTTCCTGCTGGCGGCAGGACCAACCCTGGTGGGCTTTGGCATGTACAATACCAGCCTGATCTACCTGCCATCCAGCGTGGTAAACCTGATCGTGACGATGGAGCCGGTGTTCACCGCGCTGTTGGCGTTCGTTCTGTTGGGTGAAATGATGACGGGGATGCAGATTCTCGGGGGGGTGATCATCCTGGCAGGGGTGGTGCTGTTGAGGGTGGGCGAGGGATGGGGGGTGAAGGAGAAAGAGGATTTATCCGCTAATCTGCACGAATTATTCTGATTGTTCTGTATGAGAGGGACAAACTTTCAGATCTGGAGTACTGGTAGTTTATTGAATTTTCGCCAGCGCCTATTGAATTGCGCGGAATTTCCTGTATAATCATAACAACCAGATATTGTAACACTCGTGGTAACTGGCAAATTTCATGGCAGGGGGACAGCTGGGGAGATATCGCCGCCAACATTCAGCCACACATCCACATGCTGTTCCTCATTCGCGTACGGCTCTGGGTGAGCAGAGATGGCACAGCGCCTGGCTTTGATCATCGGTAACAGTGTCTATCTGGACGGCACCCTGTCGCGCCTGCTGGCGCCGGATGCGGATGTCGGCGCGCTGGGCGAGCTGCTGCTCGACCCGGAACGCGGCGGATTCGATGACGTCAAGGTGATGGTCAATATGTCCTCCCATATTATCCGCCGGGCGATTGCCAGCTTCTATTCTAAGAGGACCCGCGAAGATTTATTGCTGCTTTATTTCTCCGGTCATGGGGTGCTGGACGACCAGGGGCAACTGTTCCTGGCGGTAAGGGACACGGACAGCCGGCTGCTCAGCGGCTCAGCGATCCCGGCGAATTATATTACGACCGAGATGAATAACAGCCACTCGCAGCGCCAGGTGCTGGTGCTGGACTGCTGTCACAGCGGCGCGTTCGCCCGCGGCGGTAAGGGTCAGATCGGGGCTTCGGTCGGCACGGGAGCTGTCTTCGAAGGCACCGGCTACGGGCGGGTGGTGCTGACCGCCAGCGATGCGACCCAATATGCCTGGGAAGGGGAGCAGGTGGTTGGGCGGACGGAAAACTCGCTCTTCACCCATTACCTGGTCGAGGGCATTCAAACCGGCAAAGCGGACATCGACGCAGATGGACAGATCACCGTCGACGAGCTGTATGATTACACTTACGAGCAGGTGATCAAGCAGACCCCCAGGCAGACGCCGGGGAAATGGTCGTACAAAGAGCAGGGCGAGATCGTACTCGCCAGGGCGCCCTCACCCACCTCCACCGGCAGCCGGCAGGTCAAAATCCCCGAGCTGGATGTGGATCAAGAAAAGCGCCTGGACCAACTTTATAACGAAGGCTTGAGCGCTTTCTGGCTGGAGGAGTGGGATAACCGCGGTGCGCTGCCTGGAAGCACTGGTCGAGCTGCGGGGGGATTACCGGGACGCGGTCCACAAATTAGAGCTTTCCCGGCGGAACAAGCGCCTGCTGGCGCTGTATAACCAGGCGGTGGCAGCGGATGAAGCTGGAGAGTGGGCGCAAGCAATTGCCCGATTGGAAGAAATAATCTCGACTGCGCCGGCTTACAAAGATGCCGCAGCGCGGCTGGAAAAAGCCAGAGGCGCAAGGGAGTTGAACAACCTGTACCAGGAAGCCAAACAGCTTTCCCAGGCGGAGAAATGGCAGGCGGTGGTCAATGTCTTCACGAAAATCAACAAGCTGCAGCCGGATCACCCCGACCCGGAGGGCTTGTTGGCAACTGCCCGGCTGAAAGTCGCCGAGAGCGAACGCCGCCAGAAGATGGACAATCTTCACCGGCGGGCATTACAGGAGATGAATGCCAGCAGCTGGGAAAGTGCGCGGAGCTGCTGATAGAACTGGAAAGGATGGAGAAAGGCTACCAGGGAGCGGACCGCCTGCTGGCTAAATGTGAGGCTACCATGGCCGCACAGCAAGCCATGAAGGCGCGCGCTGAACGCATCGCCAGCCTGTACGACCAGGCGAAGGTTCTGGTTAACACCCGGCAGTGGGCTCAAGCCCGGCAAAAGATGGGGGAAATCCGTGAGCTGGAGCCCCAATTCGAAGACCCAGAAGGGATTGACGCAAAAGCGCAGGTTGAAATGGAGGGCCAACAGGCTGAAGCTCAGCGGCAGCTGGAGCTGAATGCGCTGTATACCCAGGCAGTCCAACTGCTAGAAGCCGGGCAATACCAGCAGGCGTTGGAGCAATGGGGCAAGGTGCAGGCACTCGATCCGGCTTACCCGGACCGTCTGAAGGTGAATGCAACTGCTACCAGGAAGCTGAAAGAGCTGACCAAGGTGAGCGCACCAAAACGCCGGCTGCCGCGCTGGGCGTATGCTGCGATCAGCCTGGGAGTGGTGGCGGTGCTGGCGGTGGTTCTGATCCTTACTTATCCAGAGTGGGGCAAAGGCTCCACTGCTGCCGTAACTGCCACCCGGGTTTCTGGTGCAATCTCGGGTTCCAGCAGAGCTACGGCGACGCACACACCGCGGCCGGATTCCAGCAGACTCACAGCGACGCGCACGCATTACCCGGTCTCCACGCAAAGACCAACAATTACAAGAACCCGTGTGCCGGTTTCCACCCTCAGCTCAACGATTGTGTTCCCGATCTCTGATAATTTTAATAACGCGCAGTATGATGGCAGCTTCAATACAGATCTATGGTCGTTGTATATAGACTGCCCTTCCTCTGCCATCACGCAGCAGAACGGAATTATGGTGTTATCCGGTGATAATCGGACCGGATACCAAGATGTTGGTATTTCTTTGCTAGCAGCTCAGGAATTGCCACTCAGCAGGCCCTACTCTCTGCAGGCCCGTGTGATGGTTGATGTCTCTGCTTACGGAGCTCACCTGGGAGTAAATTTCCATTTGCCGGATGGGTATGCATTGTGCCAGGTTCAAACCGGGACTCACGACGTGATTTCTTGTTGGACCTCGTTTTTCGATGATGACCAGAATATGTATCGAAGAGAAATCACCCCAGGCACATGGCACACCATCCGAATCGATTTAATCAGCCTCAATCCAGTTGAATTTGATTTTTATATTGATGAGGTATTCATCGGGACGGCCCAACCGAGCAATGCAGGTAACACAACGAGCATCCATGATGTATCCATCCATCTGTTATCCTACACTGAGAAGGCGAGCCACGGTTATATCGAGGATTTCAGTTTCGGACCTCTTCCTTAATACCCTGTTGATATGGAGGTAATCATGAAAACACACAACCAGGAACTGCACTTATTGCTCGAGATCGATCCCAGCACGGAAATTGGCGATGACGAGCTGGACCAACAGACCCGCCGCCTGCGCAGCGAGCTGCTGGAGCTGGGGGCCAGCAGCGCTGAGCTGCCGCACGGCGGCGCTACACCGGAAGGCGCAAAATCGGCGGAGGCGGTGACCATAGGCTCGCTGGCGCTGGTGGTGCTGCCCACCTTCCTGCCCAAGCTGATCGAATACCTGCAGTCCTGGACGCAGCGGGCAGAGAACCGGCGGGTGAAGATCAAGACGCAGGTGGGCGACCGGTCGATCGAGCTGGATTACCTGCCTTCTTCGCTGACGAACAAAGAGCTGAACCGGCTGGTGGAGACGTTGGCGGGGGCATTGGGGACAAAGGAGGCGGGATGACCATCCTGACGGGGATGGTGCTGCCGAGGAGGTGAAGTCCGAGATAATCATACAGCTGCAGGCTGAAACTACCTATCATCCTGACGAAATCCAAGTTGATTCGTAAGAAAGGAGTACCTGAGATGAAATTCAGCACATTAATGATCATCAAAGCTGCCGTATGTATCGTATTGGGGGCAATCATACTGTTGTCGCCGGGGTGGCTCTATTCCCTTTTTGGTGCCACATTGGACGATACCGGGATGTTTGCCGCCCGAGAGTATGGCGCGGCGCTGATTGGCACCTTTTTGCTGACCTGGTATGCCAGAAACGCCAGCCATTCCCAATCGCGCCGGGCGATCATCCTGGACCTGTTCATCTATGATGCGATCGGGTGTGTGATAACCGTGATCGCCATGATCAATGGCTTGATGAATATCTTGGGCTGGTCCATCGTTGCCCTGTATGGGCTGCTGGCAATTGGCTACGGATATTTCTGGTTCAAGAATCCGACACCATAGATTGTTGGCGGGCTATTTCAAGAGCACGGGAAGCCAGACGAAATGATTGGTAAAGCTTTGGATGAACTCCTGCCAGAATCCCAGGTGCAACCCATAATTGGTCGATGCCGTTCCACCCAGCGAAGTTTGCCCAACCGTGATCGTGGCTGCATAGCTGGTCGAGGCTGCCCGCCCGCTACCTCCGCCAGTTAACGGGACCATCCAATCCAGCGCATAACTTGCAGAAGAACCGGCTTGAGCAGCATTCACCAGCAGCAATAGCATCAGCAGCAAAATGAGGAAGATCGCTTTTCTTTCAAGGATCTGGAGCCAGGTATGCGACGGCTAAACCGGCCTCGTCATCCATTGCCAGGTTCAGGTGGTGCCCTGGGCGGTAATCGGATACGGCGATCAACCGGACTGCCTGGCAGGCAGCCTCTGTACACTTGATCCACCTGGTTAGGCTGTTTGGCGAGGCGTAGAAGAAGTCACGGCGGAAGCTGGCGTCTGGCTCATCCAGGTTTATCGCCAGGGGGAAAATCTGTGCTTCCATCAGGTCCTGGAAAAAGTGGGTGCCGAGTGAAGGTTCTGGGGCAGTCCCCACTCCTTTGCCAGAGAGCTCCACAAGCGCCCCGGTATTACATATATCGGAATAGCACACATAAACCCCCAGATCCGTGTTCAGCGAACCCCAGCGCCCAGGGCCGACGCAGATGAACGACTTTTCCGGTAAGGAGGCATTGAGCTGGCTGATCAACCCGCCCAATTCTTTACGGGCACGGTCTGTTTCCAATGCAAAATATACCTCGGGCACCACAAATAACATATAGCGGATATTTTCTACCAATCCATTGGGTACCATAAAGCGCGTCGAGAAGACAATATCCTCGTTTTCTAGAAGTTCCGGAATTTTTCCCGCGGCGGTTTGTTTGAGCATACTTTGAGGGCGGCATTGTAATAATGCGATCTGCATTTGCGGCGGCAGTGCAAACGGATCGGGGATACGGACGGTGAATTCCATATCTACAGCACTGTGATAATGTTCTTCGAGTAAGCGAAGCATTTTCGATAGGGTCGCCGCAAATGGTGTCCGGCGCAGCAATTCATCAAAGGTGATCACCAGCCCGCTGATTTCATCCTGCATGACCCGGCTGCGCGGGGTAACAATATAGCCATCCCGTTCGAGCTGAGCGACAAAGCGCAACACCGGGTAGTCAGGGCGTAAAACATCATGCACTGGTAAGGTCTTGAGCGTGTTTTCTTTGAGATCGATCAGGTCCACGTATTGCTGCGAATAATAGCGGATGGCTTCGGGTGTATCATCTGGAAGAAGGGTCGGGTGGCTGAGGGCAACCGGGCGGGGGTAATCGTTGCCGACGCGTTCGACAGCCCGGGTGCCTAAACCCCACACCAGGCGGGCGAAACCATCCTCCCGGCGGATTTGTGGGTTCCAACGGTACAGATTGTGGCTGAAGGCAACCCCCGCGCCATGAGGCAGGTAATATCGCCCATAGATTTCGCCCTGCACCACCTGGATCAGAATAGCCATGCGTTCATCATAATCCTGCAAGCCCTTACTGCGCCGGTATAACAGCGCCTCGGGTTTGAGGGTGCTGGCAAATGTACGCGCGATGGCCAGGGTTAGCGCCTCCAGATTTTCGGCGGGTGTTCCCTGGTTCGGACAGAAATGGCTGTCATATTTTCCAGCAAAAGCGGTGCCAAAGTTATCTTCTAACAGGCTGGAAGAACGTACAATCAGCGGTTTGTCACCGACCTTTGCAAGCAGATCCTGCAGCTCAACCAGAATTTCTGGAGGAAATTTTCCGGCTTCGAAGTCTTGTTTTATCTGGGGGTATTCATCCCAAATCTGGCTTTCGGGTTTGTATTTTTGATCGTTCCAATACATCAAACCGTTCATCGCCATGAAGATATAGGTTACATCTGACCCCAGGAAGAAAGATTCAGGAACGCAATAACTGGCGCGTAAAAGATCATCCCCCATCTCATTCAGAATGTTGGCTGCCAATAACATGCCGGCTGCTTTTCCACCGATCCTGCCTAACCCAATCTTACGCCGGTGAATTTCTGCCAGGTCTCTCACGCTGAACCACTTTTTGGCAATATTGATATATGCCAATTGGTCGCTGATGATCCGGCGGATCAGGATCACTTTGAGTTCAGTGAGGTGGTGCTCCAGCATGCCCCGTTCTTGAGGTGGGATATTCTCGATTGACAGGGCATGTTCCAGCAGCCTGCTCTCCGGAATCAGCTCCGGGTCGAAAGTCTCCGGTAGGATCACCTGCGGTTGTTCTGTTTCCAGGGCATGCGGGACGGGTTGAGGGTGTACAACTCGCTCCCAAACGGGCAGAGAGCGAATGCTGGCGTTGCGCACCAGCAAGCCTAAACCACGTTCATCCTGCACCTCAAGGTCTGAGGCTAATCTGACATCCAAAGCAAAGCATTTAGGGGTGGCGACAGCACAGCCAATTTTACGTTGGCTGTTTTGGAGTGCCGTCTCCAGAGCCTCGATCAGGGCGCTCAAGGCAGCGCTCTTCCGTTCTACCCAAACAATCAGGTTGATCCCCACATGGGGTTCACTGGTTCCAGGAGATTCTTTTCCAGGGATTTCCACTGGTTCATAGTGGAAAACGGCTTTCACCGTTTGGTCTACCTGCCCCAGATACTCACCAAGCTGGCGGACAAGGCTTTGAGCCACACACCGGCAGTGCTCGCAGTGCGACTGGAGTAAGGATTGCCGCATTCGCAGGGTGTCACCGGCGAAGATTGAATCGGCACATTCAACAATTGCCTTTTCAATCATTGTGTCGGTCATTTTTTGATCAACCTGAAAACCCATCATACCGCTATCCTATGAAGCAGGGTGTCAATTACCTGCAACGGCGAGTAATTGACACCCATTAGAAACCGATTTTTACCTTGCTTCACATCCTCCTTGGTAGAGCCGCGGAGGAGGCATGCCACGGACGGTTGATCCCTGAAGGCAGAGATTAAACAATTCCGTAAGCCAACATTGCATTGGCGACCTTGATGAAGCCGGCGATATTGGCGCCCATCAAGTAATCTCCCTTTTTACCGTAGGTCTCCGATGCTTCGAGGCATGCTTTGTGGATGCTCTTCATGATCCCGTGGAGGCGCTGGTCAACTTCCTCGCGCGACCAGGAAAGGCGCATGCTGTTTTGTGACATCTCCAGGCCTGAGGTCGCTACCCCGCCAGCGTTGGCGGCTTTGGCAGGGCCATACAGAACATTGTTTTCCTGGAAGATTTTAATTGCATCCAGGGTGGAGGGCATATTGGCGCCCTCTGAGACACAGTAACAACCGTTCTTGACCAGCGCGGCGGCGTTAATCCCGTCAATCTCATTTTCGTGAGCAGAGGGGAAGGCCAGATCGATCTTCAAGCCTTGTTCTCGGACCACATCCCATACGTTCTTGTTGGCGTAATAGGGCACTTTGTAACGATCAGCATAATCGCTAATCCTGCCACGCCTCAGGTTCTTCAGCTCCAACACGAATTTCAGTTTCTCAGCGTCGACTCCTTTTTCATCGACGATGGTGCCGTTCGAGTCGGACAGGGTGATAATCTTACCTCCCAGCTGGAGCAGTTTTTCAACGGTATATTGGGCGACATTCCCCGAAGCGCTGACCGCCGATACGGTTCCCTGGATGGTCTGCCCGCGGGTAGCCAGCATCTCGGCCGCGAAATATACGGCTCCATAGCCCGTTGCTTCCGGGCGGATCAGGCTGCCGCCGTATTCCATTCCCTTGCCGGTCAGCACACAAGTGTGTTCGTTGACAATTTTCTTGAAGTACCCGTACATGTAGCCGATCTCACGTCCGCCGACGCCGATATCGCCGGCAGGCACATCCACATCTGGGCCAATATGGCGGTACAGCTCTCGCATGAACGCCTGGCAGAAGCGCATCACTTCCATATCCGATTTGCCCTTGGGATCAAAATCGGAACCACCCTTGGCACCGCCCATCGGGAGCGTGGTCAGTGAGTTCTTGAAGACCTGTTCAAAGCCCAAGAATTTGATGATGCCGAGGTTGACGGATGGGTGTAAGCGTAAACCACCCTTGTAGGGACCAATGGCATTGTTAAACTGGACTCGGAAGCCACGATTCACCTGGACATCGCCATTGTCGTCAACCCAGGGAACCCGGAACAGGATCGCCCGGTCAGGCACCACGATCCGATCATAGATCTTGGCCTTCACAAACTCCGGATGTTTGTCGACGGTAGGTTCCAGTGTGGTGAGGACTTCTTTCACAGCCTGATGAAACTCGGGCTGTCCGGCATCCTTTTCCTGCACCATGGCAATGACATCTTGAATTACTGACATGTTTCATCTCCTTGTTTATATTGGCTGGTTGGGAATCAATATAAAAGCTATCATCCGCTAGTAGTAATATAGCGATTGCATATGGATAACTCATTAAATTTGCCAATCAGCTTATAAAAAAAGTATAAAAATGGGTTGATGCACGAGTTCATGCGGTTCGAAACCATTATCCCCGCTATAATTAGCCTATGAGCGTCTGGTTTTTTATTTCAGATTTACACGGGCATTTGTCAAAATACCGGAAACTATGGCAGCTGATCCTGGCGGAAAAGCCAGCCGTGGTTTTGATGGGGGGCGACCTGCTACCTCATGGGCTATCCAGTGAGAGCGATGAATCCGGAAAAGGATTTATCCAGTCTGTCCTAGTGAGTGGATTTGAAAAGGTCAAAATGCAGCTCGAGTCAGCTTATCCGCAGGTATTACTGATCCTGGGCAATGATGATCTGCGTGCCGAGGAATTCAACCTGGTGCAGGCAGAAAGCCTGGGTTTATGGAACTATATGCACTTTCGCAGGACGGAGATCGGCGCGTATTCTGTTTATGGATATACCTGTGTACCCCCGACGCCATTTTTGCTTAAAGATTGGGAGCGCTATGATGTCTCGCGTTTCGTCGATCCAGGTTGTATTTCACCGGAGGATGGCTGGCGGTCTATTCCTATCACGGAGAATGAGACCCGTCATGGGACCATCCAGGCAGATCTGGCGCGATTGGTAAGCGACGCCGATCTGTCTCAATCGATCTTCTTATTTCATGCACCCCCTCATGGGACAGCTCTAGACCGGGCAGCGCTGGATGGCAGGGTGATTGACAGTGTGCCTCTGGATGTGCACGTTGGCAGCATTGCCATTCGGCGCTTCATCCTGGATAGGCAGCCAAGGATTACGCTGCACGGACATATTCATGAATCCGCCAGGCTGACCGGCTCATGGCGCGAGCGCATGGGTCAGACATGGGCATTCTCAGCCGCACATGACGGAGCTGAGTTGGCGCTGGTTCGCTTTGATCCCACCGATCCTGCGAGCGCAACCCGTGAGTTGATCTAGCTGCCGTTCTTCTTTTTCCCCGAGCCGATGGCTAACGGGCGAGCAGCATCGCTAACCGCGCCAATCTTTATCGCAAAGCTGGTGCGGTTTTGAATGTCATCATCGGTTACCAGGTGCACATCCAATAATGAGCCAATCTTGTGACCGGTGCGCTGGTAGTTTTCTGCAGACAGGCAACTGTTCCACCCATCGAGCCAGGTAAGGAGCTCCTCCCGCTGTGCCGTTGTGCCGCGGAAATGGACCAGCAAGTCAATATCACTTTCGGGCCCGGCTGCCGCGTTGCTGACACTGCCAAAAATGTAAAAGCCCAAAACGCCAAATCTTTGGGGATCGATGTTGGCGGCAATACTTTCTGCAGCTTGCAGGCGCCACCGCCAGTGGACATCCGTGGTTTGGCGATAGATGTACCCCTTGACCTTTTTGGCTTCCAATTCAACCACTTTACTGGGCATGGTCAACCTTGCCAGCGCAGCCTCGCGATCTGCATTCAACAATACCTGTAAAACCTTCCCATCCGTCACCGCCGGAATGTGAATTACGCGGATCACATCCGCCAAGCCCGCTGAATCTGGCAACAGATCGGGCAGAATGTTTTTGGCTGTGGTCAGAAATTGCTCATTGAAGGTGATCCCAGGGTCATCAGGATAGAGCGGAAGGTAACGGATGGAGGCTTCCACCAGATCTTGAAAGAAGTGGGTGCCGAAGGATGGATCCGGGGTGAAATCACGCTGCTTCCGGGCAATCTCGATCAACATGGCGGTATTGTTTATATCTGAATAGGTGACGCTTACCCCAAGGCGGATATCGCCCCGGCTTCCCCAACGACCTGGCCCCATCAAGATGAACTGGCGCCTGGGTAGGATTTTGTTCAGCCTGCTTACCACGCGTCCGACGGCGACCAGCTCTTGTTGGGATGCCAGCGCATTGTATTTGTATGGGTCGATATAAACAATATGGGTAATATCTGATACAGCGCCATTGGTGATATAGCGGTTGGCAGTGAAGATGACATCATCACTGGAAACATCATTGGGGATCTCAGCAGGTGCACTATCCTCACGATAGCTTTGGCCGCGGCATTGCAGCAAGTAAAAATCGACGCCATTGTGGGCAAATTCGATATCCACCGGGTAGCCCAAGGACTCCTGTAGAGTTTTTAGTATCGCTTGTACTTGCTTCATGAACGGGGTGCGGGTGATCAATCCCTCGAAGGTGATAATACACCGCTCACGATTAAAATCGACTCCCTGAGCACCTGGTATTCGTACCCGGTCAGGCTGGAGAGTCGAGACCAGCTGGTTGATCAATGGATAATCCTGACCATAAGTTTTCAGGAGTTCTTGTATTTCCACTGTTTCAAAAGATTTAGTCTGCAAATTGATCAGGTCGATTTTATTGGGTGAATAACGGACGATTTCATCCAACGACACATTTACCGGGAGATTGGGTTTACCGGGCGCTACCAGGATTGGATAGTCATCGCTCAGACGATCGACTGCCCGCGTGCCCAGACCTGGGACAAGACGCACCAGGCCATCTTCAGGTTGGATCCGGGTGGACCAGCGAAAATCGTTGGTGCTGAAAGCTACGCCGGCATAGGCGGGCAGGTAATAATGGCCCACCTGGGTGCCAACTACTTCCTGGATCATGATACCCATCTCTTCATGATAGTCGATCAGGCCATTCTCATGACGGTATTCGATGGGGTCCGGGCCAAACATCGAGGCGTAGACCTCTGCAATTGCATCCATCAGCGCTTCCAGGCGTTCTTCCTTGGTGCCTTTATTGGCGATAAACAGGCTTTTATACTTGCCTGCAAAGGCAGCGCCTGCTTGATCTTCGAGTAGGCTAGAACTGCGCACAATCAAGGGCACGTCGCCGAAATCATCCAAAGCCAGGGAGAGTCCTTTGATGATCTCCGGGGGCAGGGGCGAGTTTTTAAATAGATTGACCAAATAAGGATACTCTTGTTTAACCTGAACGAAATCCTTGTACTTTTGCTCGATGATATCTTCGAGATTGTTGTAGCCAATGAAATAAAAAATACTATCCGAAGTCAAATACCAGGTTTTGGGTGTTTTTATTCCTTGCAGCAACTCTCCCTGGTGCGGTGATTGGCGGAGAATCTGTTCAGCCAGGAAAAGGCCCGAGCTCTTTCCACCCAATTTGCCGTGGCTTCCGGCAGGGAAAATCACGCGATGCATAAACCCGCCAAAATCAGCGATGTTAATATAATCCTTCGCAACCTCAATAAACCAGGGTTGGTCACTCAGAACGCGCCGGATGAGGGATGTCCGGAACCAGCGCTCACGTGGTTTGGTAAGCTCGATACCTTGTGGAGAGAGCAGACGAAACCGCTCGATTGCCGTACTGATCTCAGCCAGGGAAGACCCGGGATTTACCAGGACATCCACCAAAAATGCTGAACGATCTTCCATAATCCAGCGTTGGATATTATCAAGGATGGCGCTGCGTGAAAGATGCTGGCTGCCAAGCGTGAAAACCCTATCACTGATGGATAGAATGCCGGTTTCTGTTCCTTGTTGGTAAGGTTGGTTTTCCCCGGCTGCTTCGCGTTCTTCGTGAATAACCGGAGCGATGAGCTTGAGCAGCTGCTCTGCTTCTTTGACATCATTCCAGTAAAGATAATTCACCATCTTGTTGGTGATGCGCATCAGCAGTCCGGGATCGGTCCGTTTGAGCAAATCGAGGATCACCTCCCACTCGCTCTTGCGCCCTTCCCCTGCTTGTTGTTCCTGAAATACCTGGCGGAGCTGTTGGTGCAAGATATAAAACCCGAATTGTTCTGCAATGGTGTTGATCAGCTTGCGCTCTTCTTTTAGAAATGGACCCTCATCCAAAAGAGGGCGCTCTTCGCTGTAACACACACTGATGTTGCCAACGATCTGATCCTGTACCTGAATTTCTGCACTTTGTATCCAAGGGGTCTCTGCAAATAGGGGAGTCTGATAAGTTTTTCCCCAGAAAACCATGCGCGCCCCACACACATCTGGATACTGCCAACCGGGAGGCAAGGCGGTGATAACGCCCTGACATATCTCATCGATGTCGATTTCCGGGTTGCTCAGCAATTCTTGAATTTCATACAGACAATTGAGCTCTTTTGCCCGTTCCCGCAGTTGATGGATCAGGATATCCAGTGATTTTCCAGGTTGGTTCATGGCGTCTTCTCAGGGCTTGCAGATCACTCCCCGGCTCCTCCGCCCATCAACCCGAATCTTCAACGGCGATTCAAGTCTGATATGGCGGACAAAGGGGGTTTCCGTGATAACTTGTTGATAATTCAACCACTCCCAGTCGATCTTATGGTGGCGGTTGAAGGGTAAAGAAAAATATTTGATACCCAGGTTGATCATATTGTGGAAGTAATGGGAACCCTGGCTTAGCTCTACCCTGATATTCTCAAGGGTGGCTTCCACGATTACTTTTGCCCCGCATATTTGTCCCCATTGGACCGGGACACCAAGCCAGGGATCAGTAGTACCTAAACGGCCAAATACAATCAGCAGGTAAGGGATTCCCGCTCCCAGCAGATCACTATTGAGTTGTTCTAATTGTGGCACAACGGTCCTGGTGTGCTTGAGGTCAAAATTTTCTGGTTTGAGATACACTACATCTTTTATATTCTCCACGGCGCCATTGCCTAACACGCCCTCAGATGAAATCAGGACATTCTCGCCATCCAATTCATCTTCGCCAACCTGGATCTCATCGGTGGGAACAACCATGGCGCGTACCTGGACAAACCCAAAGCGATGTGGGTTAAGGGTCATGGCGAACTCTATTTCTACAGGCGCTCCAAGCGATTGTTCGCAGATAGAAAGCAGTTTTTTGATAGTATCATTGAAGGGTATCTGATTAAGGGTCAACAGTGGGGCAAATGTCAGCACCCGCGGGCCTTTAAAGCCGGTGCCGATAGAAAGCCTGCCCGACATTGCGTTATACGTGGAGGCAACATACTGCAATGAGCCATCCTCATCCGCGGTTACGATATTTACGCGTTGAATATACTCCGCTTCACTGATGGGATCATATTCGGGAGGCTCGCCCATATTTACGACCCACAACTCGGTTTGTGTGCCTTTGAGCATATTTTCCACTGACCCGAAGGGCGGCTCGGCTTTTGGAAAAGCCGGTGAATAAGCCCAAGAGACACTGCCATCTACAACCGTCTTGCCCAAACCCAAAGCGAGATTGACGACGCCATCTTCTGGTTTAGCCGGTTTCATTGGGTAGTAATTATATGAGCGCGCTACCCCCGCTATTTCAGGGTAGAACCGGTTGCGGTATCGTTTTCCAACCAGCTTTTGGATAATGACAGCCATTTTCTCGTCATTATCATGATGCCCAATCGTCTTGCGGTAATCCTTGGCTCCCTTGAAGTAGGTGGAGGCGTATACGAACTTGATCGCTTCTAGCAGCTGGCGGAAGCGAAGGTCGGGGTCGAATTCACTGTTCGGGATCATCTTGGTATGGTAAATCCCAGCAAAAGGCTCGACCTTGGTGTCTTCTAACCGGCTCGATGAGCGGATGGCAAGCGGCGTATGAACCTGTTCAACAATGGAGTGTAAATCGCCAAGTACTTCGAAGGGCAAATCTGCTTTTTGGAAAGCATGGGCGATACGGTCGTCTGGTAGATCTGAATAGGCAAGTTCATAAAGCCGGTTTTGCTCCATGAAGGCATCGAAGGCAGCGGTGCACAGAATCGTCATGGGCGGGATTTCGACAGTGATCTCAGAAGATGCATTCTGCTGCAGCTGCTCATGCAGAATGTTGCTGATGAAAGCCAGCCCTTCAGCTTTCCCACCTATCTCGCCTCCGCTGATACAGCTCAGAGGGGTATATGGGTCCAGAAAATTACGGTCGAAGTTGATCAACCGTGAGCGAAATGAGCTTTTAGAACTGGCTTGTTTCATTAGCTTCTTTGCCATCTAAATCCAACCGCGCTCCTGGCAGGCACGGGCGACTCGATCGATCGCAACCAGATAGGCTGCCTCGCGTAAAGCCATCTTGCGGCTGTGGGCGATATTGCTGATATCAATATAAATCGATGTCATGTGGACATCCACCTTCCCCAACACCTCGTCTCGTTTCCAGTAGTAATTCATATTGCTTTGCACCTGCTCAAAATAACTGCAGGTTACCCCGCCAGCGTTGGCGAGGATATCAGGGATCACTTTAATACCCCTTTGAACAAGCATTTGCTCGGCTTCAGGGTTTATTGCCCCATCTGCACCTTCGGCGACAATCTTCACCTTGCGGCTGATCTTGCCCGTATTCTCCAGTGTGATCTGATTTTCAAGCGCGGTTGGCACCAGGATATCCACGTTTTGTTCAATCCATGCCTCCCCAGGCAAGCATTGGTACCCTAACTCTATCGCTTTTGTCTTGTGGATCTCGCCAAACGGATTGGTGATTGCGGATAACTCCTCCGGATTGATCCCCTGACTCTTACAAAATGCATAAGTTGCCTGGTCGGATTGGTTCCAGCTGGACACACAAGCCACTACCCCACCCATGCGCTGGTAAAGCAGCGCAGCATGTTGTGCAATATTTCCAAAACCCTGAAAGCTGGCCGTTGTGTCGCCTGGTTTAATCTCCAGTTCCTTGAGCGACTCACGCACAGCAACCATTAACCCATAGCCGGCTGCTTCTTTCCTGCCGGATGAGCCGCCCATCTCGACGGGTTTGCCGGTGATGAAGCCAGGGCTTTTTCTCCCGTGCATTGTCTCGTATTCATCGAGCATCCAGAGCATATGCTGCGCCGAAGTCATGAGATCCGGTGACGGCACATCCCAATCGGGTCCTAGATTGGGAGCGATCTGCCTGACCCAACCGCGGCACAAGCGTTCCTGCTCTCCGAGGCTTAGATTATGCAGGTCGCAGACCACCCCGCCCATACTTCCCCCGAGAGGCAGATCCGCCACAGCACAGCGCCAGGTATTCCACATCGCCAGCGCCCGCATGATGTCGACTGTGCTCATGGGGTGGAAGCGGATTCCACCCTTACCTGGTCCGCGGGCGTCGTTGTGTTGGATGCGAAAAGCGCGAAATATTTTCGTATCACCATCGTCCATTCGCACTGGAATGCTGAAGTGATATTCGCGGATGGGTGTGCGCAGCAGGTCACGCGCCGCCTGGCTTAATTCAAGGATGCTCGCGATGTGATCAAACTGCTCTTGTGCGATTTCAAAGGGGTTGTATGCGGTCGGATTCACGTTGATCGTTTCCTATAATTTGATTGAGGTTGGCTCATCTGGAATCTGTAACATGTAGCCAACGCCTGGGCTGCTGATGATAATCTTGGGATTGGCAGAATCGATTTCGATCTTTTTCCGCAAATAGTGGATATACGAGCGTAAATAATCCACGTCATCCCGGTATTCAGGACCCCATACGCTGGTAAGTAAGTGTTCGTGAAACAATACCTGGTTTGGATGTGTAGCAAGCTCATGGAGCAAGTTGTATTCGGTGGGGGTGAGATAAATTTCGCGGCCTCCCACAGATATCTGGCGGCGTGCCAGGTCAATGCGCAGGTCGCCACAGGTGATCTCTCCTCCCTGGTGTTGCTTTTTTTCACTCTTTGAGCGTTTGAGCACCGCTTGAATGCGTGCCAGCAGCTCTTTGGAGCTAAAGGGCTTGGTGATGTAGTCATCTGCGCCAACTTCGAAGCCCCGCAGGAGATCAACTTCGCGCACTTTCGCGGTTAGCATAATAAAGGGCACATCTGAAAACTCACGCAAGCGTTTGGCGACTTGATAACCATCCAAAGCCCCCGGGAGGATAATATCCAGCAAGATCAGGTCAGGTTGCTCGAGGGCTGCCATTTCAATCCCACTCTCACCACTAAAGGCAGCAATCACATCAAACCCAGTGGCGCCAAGCACCTCGCGCACCAGGTTGATCACCCTGGGCTCGTCATCGACAATTAAAATTCGTGGGTGTTCTTTCACATGCATGGCATTATTCCACCATCATTTCGTCTTGGGCAAGGAAAAAAATATTGTTGTCCCTTCACCAAGTTTGCTTTCGACCCAGATTCTGCCTCCGTGCGCCTCAATAATGGCGCGGGCGATGGGTAGTCCCAATCCCGTTCCAGGGATATGCAGGTTGGCTGCCGTCCGCACGCGGAAATATCGCTCAAACAAAGGAATCAGATCTTCGGCTGAAATACCAATACCCTGGTCGGCGATCATGATCATCACATCAGAAACTCGTTCTTCTCCACGGATGAAGACCAGACCGCCCTGAGGTGAATATTTGACTGCATTGTCCAATATATTGCGAAAGACTTGTTTTATCCAGCGTGGATCAACCTCAAGAATGGGAAACTTTTCTGGAAAATCCACGATGATGCGGTGAGATTGGGTGCGGTGCTGTATTTCTGCGGCGATATCGCGGGCAAGATGATGCAAGCGCACTGGCTGCTGTTCAATGATGAGCTGATCGACATCGATCAACGAGGAATCGAGGATATCTTCTAACATGGAATGCATGTTTTCACTTTCCTCCTCGATCAGGCGCAAGAAATTCTGACGCTTTTCTTCGCTCCAATCCACCTCATCCATCAGTAATGCAGAAGAATAGCCCTGAATTGCGGTCAGCGGCATGCGCAGCTCATGCGAGAGGGTGGCCAGAACCTCTGAGCGCATGCGCTCTGCCTGGCGCTCCTCACGGATGGCGTCCGCTTGAGCAGCCAGGTGGTCACGGTCGATCGCCAGGGCTACCAGGTCGCTGATCGTCTGTAAGAAAGGCAAATCACTTTGCGAGAAAACCATGGGACCTTTAATGGTCTCTAAAACCAGCACGCCAAATTTTTTTGTTCCTACGGTGATGGGTGCAGCCAGCGTACAACGGGGTAGAACATCTGACCCCAGGGCTCGAACCATGACGGCTCGGTTCGATAGGCGCATATCCGCCATGGCATCCGCCACTTGATCAGGGGTGCTTAGCAGGCGCCCTATGCCATCATCAAATACTTTTCCGGTAATGGCCTCCCCTGCCCTTAATCCTAACTCACTGAGGGCGTGGGAATCATATCCAAAAGCTGCGGCTGGTCTGAACACCCCGGCGGATTGATCCCATAACATCACTGCTCCGACCTCTGCTGGCTCGATCACCCCGATAATTTTTTAAATCACAGCATTGAGCAATTCCGGCAGCTCGAGGGGCAGGGTAAGTGTCTTTGCTACCTCAGTCAGTGCATAAAGTTGGCGCTGAAGTTTTTCGGTATCCGTCATATTCTGGGTTTCATGCAAATACAAACCGGGAACCCTGATACTATTATCATATCATGAGTTTTTAGAAATGACCTCAATTTCGAGAGTGTGAGCGCCGGCAGTACTACCGCCAGCGCCAGGGGAATAGAGCAATCTGCTCCAAATAGAATGATTTATAATAAACAGTAAATGAATAGAGTTTATCTGTTCGGCTTACCCCAACTTGAGCAGGATGGAATAAAAATCCAGATATCCCGGCGGAAGTCGATTGCTCTGCTGGCATACCTGGCAGTAACCGGAAAACCGCAAAGCCGAGATACCCTGGCATCCCTTTTCTATCCGGAACATGATGCGTCCAGCGCGCGGAGCAACCTGCGCCGCGACCTCTTTGAGCTAAAGTCGTCCATCGGCGAAGCAGTCCTGCTTATCGAGCGTGAGCAAGTGGGCTTGATTTCAGGGTCAGCGCTGTGGGTGGATGTGAATGCGTTCCTGGCTCAGATCGAACAAGCCCGCCAGCATGGTCATACGCAGAGGGGCGGCGAACAAACCCCATTGTGTGTAGATTGTTTTCAGGGACTAACCCAGGGAGTTGCGCTGTATGCGGCGGACTTCATGGCTGGTTTCAACTTGCCAGCCAGCCGGGAATTTGAAGAATGGCAGTTTTTCCAGGCACAAACACTGCGCAAGGTGCTTGCCGAAGCACTGCAGTTATTGATTCAATGGCACCACGACCGGAATGAATACGAAGCCGCCATCTTGCATGGGCGCCGCTGGTTGGCTTTGGACCCATTGCATGAACCGGCTCACCGCCTGTTGATGAGCCTGTACGCCCAGTCCGGACAACGAGCGGCTGCTATGCGCCAGTTTCAGGAATGCGAGCGCAGCTTGCGTAATGAGCTGGGCGCTGAACCAGACCAGGAAACAAGCACCCTGTATGAGGCGATCCGCAGTCGCGCCTTCACTATCCCTGGGCTGGGTGGATCAATAAAAATATCCCGCCATGTTCGCCACAATTTACCCGCACCTGATGAACCATTTACCGGGCGAGTGGGCGAGCTGGAGCGTATCACAGGCTGTCTGAGTGATCAAGCGGACTGCCGGCTGTTAACCCTGGTGGGTCCAGGTGGAATAGGAAAAACCCGCCTGGCGATCGAAGCCGCATTTCGTCTGGCAGAGGATGCTGCCTGTCCTTTTTGTGAGGGGATCTTCTTTGTGCCCCTGGCAGCGCTATCTCAGGCTGACTCACTGATTCTGGCGATTGCCGATGCCTTGAAATTACCCTTACTGCCGGATCCTGAACAACGCACGCAGCAATTGCTCGGTTACATTCAATCGAAGCGCCAGCTTTTGCTGCTCGACAATTTCGAGCACCTGGTCAACGATCAAAGCATCCAGTTGTTGGTCGACTTGCTGGCACAAGCGCCCCAGGTAAAGATGCTGGTAACTTCTCGAACGCGCTTGAATGCGCATTTTGAGCACGTTCTTACATTGGGCGGTCTGGATGTTCCCCTGTCTGAGGCAGACTATCAAGATCAGCCAATTGAGCGAGTGATCGCAGGCTACAGCGCCATCCAGTTCTTCGTGCAGCGTGCCAGGCATCTCAACCCCGGTTTTTCGATTGATGCTGGTGACCTCAAGTCCGTCGTGCAGATTTGCCAGGTGGTGGAGGGCATGCCTCTGGGGATAGAATTGGCGGCAACCTGGCTGGAAGTACTTACACCGGCTGAGATTATGACCGAAATCACCCGCAACCTGGATTTTCTGGCAGCAAAATGGCCGGATAGACCTGAAAGGCAGCACAGCATGAGGGCTGTATTTGACAGCTCCTGGAAGCTGCTGGCAGAGCCAGAACGTGTGGTGCTGATGAGCTTGACCGTATTCCAGAGCAGTTTTTCCCGCCAGGCAGCCCAGGCGGTTTCCGGCGCGTCGATCCAACTATTGATGGCGCTGCAAAATAAATCCTGGCTGCAAGTTCAGAACGGCAGTCGTTATCAAATTCATGAGCTGCTGTGCCAATATGCGAACGAGAATCTGCAGGCTGATCCTTCCACCTGGCAGCTTGCCCGGGACCGCTTTGGCAACTATTTCGCCGGCTTTCTTGACCAACTGGCAGAAGATATCAAGGGACCTCGGCAAAGAGAAGCCTTCAATGCCATCACCAGCGATTTCGAAAACATACGCCTGGCATGGCAGTGGCTGGTGGAAGGTGGGCAGATAGAACTGGCAGTACAGCACATGCTGCCAGCGCTCTTCCGGTATGCCGAGGTACGCGCAAAGCCATTCGAACTGGCTCAACTCTTAGACCTGGCTCTCAATGCAATGGCTAAGAATCCCGCTGCCTCCACGCATCCCCACGTTCACTCCATTTTACGGATTGCCCGGGCTGCATTTAACAGCTTCGGTTATCCGTTGCGGAGTGATACTATCTATGCAAATCGGGATCAAGAGGAGGCTGTCCGCCAGACCTGGCTCTTGTCGGGTGATGTTGAAACACTCATCGCCATGAGGGTTTGGGGCATCCTGTTCCCCTTTCTGTATGGTCTGTTGGTGGATACGCAGGTGGCAACCAACCGCTTGCGGGAATTGATCGCCTATTATCGAGAACAGCCGCGTCGTTGGGAGCTGGCTTATACTCTTTTCCTTCTCGGAGGTGTTCTGGAAGCGAGATGGAGAAATTGCCCCAATTCGAAATCTAACCAGGAAGAAGCAGGACAGGCCTTAATAGAAGCCTTGACGATCTTTCAAGAGTTGGGGGACATCAGTCAAAGCGGATATACTTTGAAATATATTGGGGAGCTTTATCTCTCCCAGGGTAAGTATGTGCAAGCGATTGCTCAATTTGAGGCGGCTCAGGCGAATCTCCAGCAGGTTGCCGATTGGGTGTTTGCCGCCACGAATTTAGCTGATGTCTACTTGCGGCTGGGTGATTATGAGTTTGCCTCCAACTATTATCTATCCACGAGTCAGAAATTCGCCGAATTGGGACATAAAATAGGTGCTGCGATTGCACTATCGTGGGAAAGTCTAAACGCCCTTCGACATGGCAGTCTGGAACATGCCCGGCAAACTCGGCAGCACAGTATGATGTTGTACCAGGAATCAGGCAACACATTAGGGACAGCCTGGGCTACCTGGGAGATGGGCGAGATCAACCGGGTTGGCGGAGATCTAGCTGGGGCGAAGGAGTGGTTTGAAAAAGCCAGGCTTTTATTTGAGAAACTGGAGGACCGGTCAAGCTCAATGTTTATCCATCGCGGGCAGGGTGACCTCGCCCAGATGATGGGAGATTATGGCGCAGCGAAACACCATTTCCAGGAAAGCGTACAGCAGGCGCAACATACCGACCATCAATGGGCGCTAACTTATTCCCTGTGTGGATTGGGCAGAGCAGAGGCTGCATCAGGAGAGCTAGAAAAGGCGCAAGCGCATTTTTCTCAGGCTTTACAAACAGCCAGGGATATCGGTGAGATTGACCTGGTTCTGATAGCCTTGGCGGGTTATGCCAGTATTTTTGCCTCGACCGGCAAGCCAGAACAGGCAGTTGAATTAGCTTCATTGGTCTCCAATCACAAATTCAGTTGGAAAGAGACCAAATCCCAAATGACAGTCCTGCTTGAATCACTGCGCTCGATGCCACCTGATCGCTTCGTTGCCGCGCAAGAACGCGGTCGGGACCTGGATATTGAAGAAGCCATTAAGCGATTTGCATTTAATTAAATAGGGAGGGGCGGGTCAATCAAAAAGGAGGGGCGGGTCTCATTCAAAAAGAGGGGCGGGTCTGAGACCCGCCCCTACGGTACGTGGGTGAACGTTCAACTGGGACAGTCTTATCAAACTATCGCTGGATTAGCGATCCGAGAGGACTGGCAGCATCGACCGGTTCATGCCACCATCTAGATTGCTGCCGGCAACCCAACCGATAAATTGATCAGTGTGAATATCTGCGGCTGCAAACCAGGTCCCGGCACTGTTACGACCGATCAAGGTCACATAGTGGATGGGTGAGGATACTGAGGTAACGCGGCTGCTTGAGTCGGGGATCAGGTAAAACATGGTCAAGTACCTCGTCGATGCGCTGACACCTGGCAGGCGGAGCTCACTGGTAGAGACCCAGGTGATGGACGCTCGGGGATAGCCGGGGGTAGAGATAGCAATCCAGGAATTATCCACACTGCGGCCGACTACCTGTACACTTGCACCCGGCGAGAGTACGGACACGATTCTGCTGGACGAGTCCGGCTGCTGGTGGGTTAGTACCAGGGAGCGGGTCGAGCCTACCATGACGTCGGATTTGACATCTGAGGCTGGGATCCATCCCACCAGGAAAGGAGGATACGACTGGGCTAAAGCAATCCATGCTCCGCTTTCGCTGAGGCCCAGAATTTGGACCTGGGTTCCGGGTGAGAGCACATTGATCACCTGGCTGGTGTCTTCAGGTTCTGAGTAAACCATGGTTGAATATTGGGTTTCACCGGCGGATCTACTGGGCATTGATAGGATCGCGATCTCGGAATGATTTGCGCTTGCCGGCTGGTATGAAGCCAGTTGGAATGCGATTACCAGAATGCCAAGGGCCAAAAAAGATAGGGGATAGAGTTTCTTGTTCATTTTTTCTCCTTTAGAATTTTTTATCATGTCACCTGCTGCACTGGACACTCTTTCAACATGAATTGTGCTTAGTATACTGATGGGGCATACCGCGATCGTTCCAATCCGCGTTCCAAAACGGAGGCTGGCTAAGAGGTTGATTAAGAAAGCTACTCTGACTTATCCGATCTTGAGTACAACGGGCCGATCATCGTATGGAATCCAGGCTTGCTTAACCGGCGATTCTTTTCTATAATTGATACAACTGCGCAGTTTGTTTGAGCTCATCCCTTCATCGCCGCTGGACTGCGCAGGCATGGGGTTGAAATTCGTCAGGGTACTAATTCAACGCAGATCATGTTTTTCTGCGCCCATTCCATCTTGATCTCAGCCGGTTAACGCTAGCCAATTGAAAGGAGGTGCCACACCCAACCTGATCACTCCGCTTTGAGCATGATTCGTGATCCATAAAATGACTGTTCCACAAAGGAGAGAGACATGTCCCGAAAATTATTTGCGGTATTCAGCGTCTTGATTGCCCTCAGCCTGCTGGCGGTCGCCTGCGGCGGTGAGCAGCCGGTCACCACAGTCGAAGTCATCAAGACCGTTGTCGTCGAGGTGCCGGTAGAGGGCGAAGTACTACCCCCGGAAATCATCCAGGCAGCTGGCTATGGCGAGACTTTGCAGGCCGTGCTGGCGCGCGGGAAAGTAGTGTGCGGCGTGCACACCGAGCTGCTCGGCTTTGGTTACCTGGATGAGAATGGACGCAACATCGGTTTCGATATCGATTTCTGCCGGGCGGTTGCTGCGGCGGTGCTGGGGGATCCGGAGGCCATTGAGACTGTCCCGATCACGGCCGCGGACCGCGGCCCGGTGCTGCAGACCGGCGAGGTTGACCTGGTCACACGCAACATGACCTGGACCTCCAAACGCGATGCCGAATGGGGCAACTTCACCTGGATTACATTCTACGATGGTCAGGGCTTCCTGGTAAGGGCGGACAGCGGGATCACCACCCTGGCAGACATGGATGGGGCGACGGTGTGCGTGACCACCGGCACGACCACGGAGAGGAACCTGGCAACCGCTTTCGGCGATGCCGGCCTGACTTATGAGGCGGTTACTTTTGAGGAGACCTCGGCAGTTTACGGCGCCTACGAGGAAGGTCGCTGCGATGTAGCGACGAGCGATAAATCTCAACTGGCGGCGGTGCGCGCCGGCTTCCAAAACCCGGATGACCACATCATCCTGGATATTACCATTTCCAAAGAACCACTCACCCCGGCGGTACCCACCGGCGACGCACAGTGGATGGACATCGTCAAGACGGTGATCTGGGGCTTGATCAATGCGGAAGAGCGTGGCATTACCTCTGCTAATGTGGAGGAAATGAAGACCAGCGACAATGCCGATGTCCGCTCGATGCTTGGTGCGGAAGGCGAAGCGGACTGGGGCTACAGCGCGCTTGGCCTGGCACCGGATGCACTGGCGCGAGCCATTGCCGCGGTGGGCAACTACGGTGAGATCTACGACCGCTACTTCGGCCCGGAGGGCATTGCCTTCACCCTGGACCGCGGCCTGAACAACCTGTGGACCAACGGCGGGCTGATCTACGCACCGCCGATCAAGTAATTCCAGAACCTAAGACCTGACAGGTTTCCCCGGAAACCTGTCAGGTCCCATGGATTAGCACGTAGACACCCGATGGTAACTGACAAGAGTTCGCCGGGAAAGATCCCAATCTGGCGTGACGAGCGCGCCCTCAAGGCTGCGGCGCAGATCGCTTCGTCGCTGCTCGTCCTGGGAGTTCTGTATTGGGGCATCGGTAACTTCCTGGAGATCACCCAACAGCGGGGGATGCCGCTGACCTACGGATTCTTGAATGAGGCGGCGGGATTCCCGATCAAGGAGTCGTTCATCCCGTATGAATCGACGATGACCTTTGGCAGGGCGGTGCTGGTCGGCTTGATCAACACGCTGATGGTGTCGGTGTGGGGCATCCTGTTCGCCACGGTGCTGGGCTTTGTCATTGGCCTGATGCGGCTGTCCACCAACTGGCTGATCAGCCGCATTGCGCTGGCGTATATCGAATTTCACCGCAACATCCCGCTATTGGTGCTGCTGTTCCTGTGGTACTTCGGCGTCTTTACACGCCTGCCGCAGGTAAAAGAGAGCATCACCCTGCCAGGGCCGATCTACATTAACCAGCGGGGATTTTACCTTATCTGGCCTCACCTGACAGAAAGCGGAACTCCTTTCGCAATTTCGGTCGTGACTGGCATACTCCTGGCGATCATCGCTTTCGTTGTACTGCGCCGCATCCGCGAAGCCAAAGGCCGGGAGACCTATTTTGGCCGGATCAGCCTGGCGGTGCTGATCCTGGTGCCGCTGATCGGCTGGTTTGCCTCGGGCGGTGAGCCGCTGTACTTCGACGTCCCGGTGCTGAAAGGCTTCAACTTTCAGGGCGGATTACGGCTGACCACCGAGTTCTCCGCCTTGCTGATTGGCCTGGCGATGTATACAGCGGCGTTCATCGCCGAGGTATTCCGGGCGGGCATCCTGGCAGTGCGCAAGGGGCAGATCGAAGCAGCCAGGGCCGTAGGACTGAGCTACTCCCAGGTTTTGATGCTGATCATCATCCCCCAGGCAATGCGGGTGATCATCCCGCCGATGATCAGCCAGTATTTGAATTTGACCAAGAACTCCAGCCTGGCGCTGGCGATCGGCTACCAGGAGCTGTTTGCCATCGGAAAGGTGACCATCAACCAGGCAGGCCGGGCCGTGCCTGTCTTCATGCTGGTCATGGGAACCTATCTTGCCATCAGTTTGCTGACCTCTGTCATCCTGAACATCTACAACAAACGCGTGCAGTTCATCGAGCGCTAAAATGACAGCCACCACGGAAGGCATCTCCCCTCCTGCTCCACCCGGCGTATTGCAATGGGTGCGCAAGAACCTGTTCAGCAGCTGGTTCAACAGCCTGCTGACCATCCTGGGCGCGACGGTGGTGTACTTCGCCCTGGTGAGCATTGCCAGTTGGGTATTTACTACCGCCGACTGGCGCCCGGTGACGGTAGCCCCCCTGTTGTTCATGATCGGGCAGTACCCGCGCGAAGAACTGTGGCGGATCGGCCTTAGCTTGCTGGCGATCACCTTCCTGGTGGGCATGAGCTGGGGTGTTTGGAAGCAATATGTGCGCCCATTTGCCATCTTCCTGGGCATCCTGTTGGGTATCCTGGCTGTTTTTCCGTTGGAAACAACCACCATCACGCTTCCCATCCGGGTCTGCATGGGGATCAACCCATTCCTGATCTACCTGGGGTTCCGCATCGGGAATCTGCGTTCAGTTCACGGGCGGTATGTTGCCGCGCTGTGGCTGGTTGCGCTACTGCTGATCCCACTGGTGATCCTGCCGGATTTAATAACTCCAGCCTGCTGCCCAAAGTCGAGACGACCGTTTGGGGCGGGCTGCTGATCACCCTGCTGCTCTCGGTGGGTGGCATCGTGCTGTCCTTCCCCATCGGCGTGCTGCTGGCGTTGGGCCGACGTTCCTCCCTGCCGGTGGTAAAACTATTTTCAATCTTTTTCATCGAAGTGGTGCGCGGCGTCCCCCTGGTGACGATCTTGTTCATGTTCTCGATCATCCTGGCGCTCTTCTTGCCCGCCGAATCACGCATCGACCGGGTGATCCGCGCCCTGATGGGTACGGTCGTCTTCAGCGCGGCTTATACGGCGGAGAATGTGCGCGGCGGGCTGCAAGCCATCCCACCCGGGCAGGTGGAAGCGGCCAAAGCGATCGGCCTGAAGAACTTCCAGATCACCTCCCTGATCGTGCTCCCCCAGGCGCTGCGCCTGGTGATCCCCACCCTCGTGGGACAGTTCATCTCGCTGTTCAAGGATACCACCCTGGTGTACATCGTGGGCATCAACGATCTGCTGGGAATTGGAAATGCGGTGTTGAATTTGGATCCTGAATTCGTGCGCCTGCAGATGGAAGTCTATATTTTCATTGCGGTGATCTTTTGGGTGTTCAGCTACTTTATGTCATATGCCAGCTTGCAGTTAGAGAAAGTTTTGGGTGTCGGCGAGCGTTAGCAGCGAGGAAATTATGAGCGACCAGACCAAGGACAACCAACCGATCATCATCGCCCGAGATGTGAACAAGTGGTTTGACAACTTTCACGCTTTGAAAGGCATCAACATGGAAGTGAAGGTTGGCGAGGTGATCGTCATCTTCGGCCCTTCGGGCTCGGGCAAATCAACCTTCATCCGCACGCTCAACCGCCTGGAGGAGCACCAACGCGGCACGATCATCATCGATGGCATCGAACTCTCACATGACGTGCGCAACATCGAGCGGGTACGCTCGGAGGTGGGAATGGTGTTCCAGCAGTTCAACCTGTTCCCACACCTGACCGTGCTGCAGAACATCACCCTGGCGCCGATTTGGGTGCGCAAATGGTCCAAGCAGAAAGCCGAACAGGTCGCCATGGGTCTCCTGGAGCGGGTAGGCATCCCAGAACAGGCGCAGAAATTCCCCGGGCAGCTCTCCGGTGGTCAGCAGCAGCGGGTGGCTATCGCCCGGGCGTTGGCGATGCAGCCGAAGATCATGCTATTCGATGAGCCGACCTCGGCGCTTGACCCGGAGATGATCAAAGAGGTGCTGGATGTGATGATCGAGCTGGCGAAGAGCGGCATGACCATGCTGGTGGTCACCCACGAGATGAGTTTCGCCCGAGCCGTCGCTCACCGTATGTTCTTCTTCGATGCGGGCGTGATCGTGGAGAGCGGCACGCCGGAGCAGATCTTCAAGAATCCACAGGAAGAGCGCACGAAGAAGTTCTTATCGCAGATATTGGAACATTAAAATCGTACCGGAATCATAGGAAAAAGCCACGGCAGCCGAGGTTGAGCTGGCTGGAAAAGGCCTACATGATCTGCGCATCGCCGAGGTGACCTTACTGGATATGACGTTGGAAGATGGGAAGGTGGTCACCTACCGCACCAAGATCAAGGTATCATTTAAATCTCACGAAGAGATCGATTGAAGTAAGGGATTGCTGAAGATGGGTGGGTCGCTTGCCGGGAGGTGACAGCGAGGCGATTTGGTGCGGGGGTTGGACCGCGAAATGGCGCGAAAGAAACGCGAAAGGCGCGAAAAGGGAATTCGGTAGGCTGTGGCAGTGAGGGAAGAAGAGGTTGTTTAGCTTATAGCTATTGGTATGAAGAATAGAGCTAACCAGTACCGAGGATCTTGCGGCCCCAGGCGGCAGCCCGTTCTAACTCACCGGGGAGCAGGGGGCCTTCCATGCCTTCCACAAAAAAGCCTTCGGGCGGGAGGATCAGCGTGCCACCTTTTTTCTTCAGCTGCTTTGCCAGCCACCAGGCAGCATAGCTGGATTTGCGCACAAACCACTTAAGCACCGGCGTTGCCCGGATCTGCTGCTCGGTGAGGCGTGTGTCGAAGGCTGCCACCTGCATACCCCGCAGCCCATCCCGGGGGATACCGTTCAGCCACGCCATCAACGCTGGTGTGGCCATAAAGCGCTGAGTTGGTGAGCCAACCACCAGCAGGCTCAATCCGGCGAGTTGGGTGTGGTCGAGCTCGGCGGGGCGCAAGAGCGCCACTGCTTCCGGGGAGCCAAGCTGGCTGGCGATCGCCTGGGCGATCTGCTGGGTGTTGCCGTATTGGGAGTCATAGAGCACGATGGTTTTCATTACGCCAACCTCCTGAGGTGGGTTGCGGATTGATTCTAATTTATTCTGCTGCAAGCACCATTTATTTGCTCAACAACGGCAGAAAAACCACGACATAATGCACTTCATAAGCACCCATATCGACAATGGGTGGATCTGCCGGCGCCGGTGTCGAAGACGGTGGGGATATCCACAAAGCGCGGGCCGCCGTCCAGATCGGTGGTGATCCCGACGGGTACCGCGGCGTTGATTACCGGCGTCAATCGCTGGTGATGTAAACAGCAGATGCAGATCATTGATTGAAGCATTCACAAACTGTGGGTCAACGTTGATATTGCCTGTTCCAACCCAGCCGCCCTGAATGTTGCTGTAGGTGACCTCACCCACTGTACCTTCAATTTGTTCGGGTGTGTTACCCCACAGGATGGCGTTGGTCAGCGTGGCAACAGAGCTCCCGCTGTCATACATCCCGCCACCGAGAGTTGTTTCATTGTAGCTGATGGTTACATTGACCAACGTGGGACTGGAGTTCATGTTGGTGATCCCGCCGCCAAAAGCTCCCGAGTTGTAACTGAAGATCGCATTTACCACCCTGGGGTTGCTAAAGACGTTGTACATCCCGCCTCCATCGCTGGCAACGTTGCTGAAGAAGGTCACATTTTCCAGTGTGGGGTTGCTGTGATGGTTAAACATCCCAGCACCATTGGTAGCAGTTAAATTATGGCCAAAGTCAACCTCGGCCAGAATGGGGTGGCTGTAGTAATTGTACATCCCGCCGCCCTCCCAAGCGTCATTTCCAAGAAAAGTGACCCTGGTCATGTTTGGATTACTGTTAGATCCATTGTACATCCCGCCGCCCCCGCTGGAACTGTTGCCGATAAATTCAACAGTGGTCAGGGTAGGATTGCTGCCATCGAGGTTGGTCATCGCGCCACCGGTGGTATCAGAGTGGTTGTTGGTAAACAGGACGTCTGTCAGCGTGGGGCTGCTGCTGGCATTGTACATCCCGCCACCAGAGACAGAGTGGTGTTGTCTAAATTCAACATTGGTCAACGTGGGATGACTGCCATTGAGGTTGGCAATTGCGCCGCCGGCGTAATCAGAGGAGTTGGTGGTAAACAGTACGGCTGACAAAGTGGGGCTGCTGCTGGTATTGTACATCCCACCGCCATACTCAGCCGCGTAATTGGCGTAGAAGGTGATGTCCGTCAAGGTGGGTTCGCTGTTGGTGTTGTACATCCAGCCGCCATCCGCCATAGGATTGCCACCCAGATCTGATCTCCAGGCAGCGCTTGCTCCAGTGCAGTTTGCAGCGTACAGGTGTCTGCCCAGGCGGTGCAGCCTCTCCCACCCCGCCGGGAGTGACGTAGAGGATATCTTGAGTCGGCGCGGGGGTCACTTCACTCACCTCCAGGGCTGCCGTAGCGGGTAAGAAGGTTAAGCCAGGTTGTAAGAGCAAAGCCAGGATCGTAAGGAAGTAAAAAATGTTCTTCATCTCTGCATTCCTTCCGAGGCAGGCAAGCCTCTATAAGAACTCTGATAGGAGGTCATTCCCGGTGGTTGCTAGGTGTCGCTACCAACTCCTGGAAGCTGGTCTCGCTCTGGCGGCTGATATGGGAGAGTGAAGGGCGATGCTTTTCATTATGTGTGATTTGTGCTCAAGTGAGTTGATTTGTTTGCCCCATTACCTCAATTGCGTGCTAAAATTGTACCTATGCAATCATTCCCTGGAGAAAATTATGCCTGCAAGAACCAAACGATCCATTACCCCGCAAGACATCTATTCTTTCGAGCTGGTCTCGGATGTACGCCTGTCGCCGGATGGGCGCAACGTGATCTACGCCGTCCAGCGCGTTGAGCGCAAGACGGAAAAGAAGTACTCCAACCTGTGGCTGGCGCCGGTGGAAGGCGGCGAGCCGCGGCAGTTCACTTTTGGTGATCAAAACGATGGCATGCCGCGCTGGTCGCCAGACGGCGGGCAGATCGCCTTCCTGTCCAACCGCGGCGATAAGGATAAACCGGCGCAGATCTACCTGATCGGGATGAACGGCGGCGAGGCACACCCGCTACACAGATCGATGGAGGCGTGGGCAGCCTGAGCTGGGCGCCGGACGGCAAGAAGCTGCTGTGCATGGTGCGCAAGACGGATGCCGAAGAGCTGGAACGGCGCAAAGACGAACAGAAGAAGAAACTGGGCGTGGTCGCCCGCCATATTGAAAGGGTATTCTACAAACTGGACGGCTACGGCTACCTGCCCAAAGAACGCACCCACCTGTGGACGGTGGATGTGAAAAGTGGCAAGACCAAACAGCTTACCGACCACACGATGTACGATGAATACGGGATATCCTGGTCACCGGATGGCAAGGAGGTTGCCTTTGTCTCCAATCGCGACGCTAACCCAGATTTCAACCTGGATGCGGATGACCTGTATGTGTTGCCTGCAGCGGGCGGAGAGTTTCGCAAGATTGAGACGCCCAGCGGCGGTAAGGGGTTGCCGATATTCTCACCGGATGGCAAGTGGTTGGCATACTATGGCAGCGAATACCCCGGCGAGTGGTACCGCAACAACTGCCTGTGGGTGGTGCCTGCGGATGGCTCACAGCCCGCGCGCAACCTCACCGCACAGACCGACCTGCACATCAACTCGACGGTGATCAACGATGCCGGCGAACCGGAGTTCATGCCTCCGACCTGGTCAAAGGACAGCCAACGCATCTACTTCCCGGTGGTGCTGAATGGCAGCTCGCTGGTGATGTCGATCGGGCGGGATGGCAGCGACCTGCAGACGCTGATTGGCGAGGGCGGTACTGCCGGCAGCTTCTCCTTTGATAAGGAGCAGCAGCGGCTGGTCTATTTTTACGGGCGCATGCACGACCCGGTGCAGATCTTCTATCGTGACCTGGCGAGCGGCAAAGAGCGCCAGTTGACCAACCTGAACCAGGACTGGTTGAGCAAGATCGACCTGGGGCAGGTGGAAGAGGTGTGGTTCAAAGGCCGGGATGGCAATGACCTGCAGGGTTGGATCCTCAAGCCGCCGGGCTTTGACCCCTCCCGTAAATACCCCTCGATCATGGAGATCCACGGCGGGCCGCTGACCCTATACGGCAACAATTTCATGCATGAGTTCTACTACCTGGCAGCGCAGGGTTACGTGGTCTATTTCTGCAATCCACGCGGCGGCCGCGGCTACGGTGAGAAGCATGCCGGGGCGATCTGGGGCGGCTGGGGCGATGCCGACTACGCCGATCTGATGCTCTGGGCCGACTATGTGGAAAAGCTGCCCTACATCGACCCGCAACGAATGGGTGTCACCGGCGGTTCGTACGGCGGCTACATGACGGTGTGGATCATTGGGCATACCCGGCGCTTCAAGGCGGCGGTCACCCAGCGCTGCGTGAGCAACTTTATCAGCATGTGGGGTTCTAGCGATATGAACTGGTCCTTCCAGGAGGTGATGGGCAACAAGGCGCCTTTCGAGGATATGCAGAAATTCTGGGATCACTCGCCGATCAAGTACATCGGCAATGTCAGGACACCCACGCTGGTGCTGCACAACGAGTTCGACCTGCGCTGCCCGATCGAGCAGGGTGAGCAGGTGTTTGTGGCTTTGAAGAAGCAGGGTGTTGAGGCGGAGATGGTGCGCTTCCCGGATGAGCCGCACGGGCTGTCGCGGGTTGGGCGCACTGACCGCAGGATTGCCCGCCTGGAGCATATTGCGCGGTGGTTTAATAAGTACTCTTTAAACTGGGACGTGGATGATGGTTTGGTGATCGGAAAATCGTATGATGTGATCATTGTCGGCGCAGGGCCAGCAGGTGCGGTATTGGCGTACCTGCTGGCTCGATTTGGTTTGGATGTGCTGGTGCTCGAAAAAGCCAGCCTGCCGCGCTATAAGACCTGCGGCGGCGGGGTGACGCTGAAGACGCTGCAAAATCTGCCTTTTGATGCTAACTTGGTGTATGAATGCCAGGCTGATGGCGGGATCTTGAGCTATGCAGGGCGCCAACTGCTGAAAGCAGACCTGGGTTGGACGGTGGCATGGACGGTGATGCGCGGCCGCTTTGACCATTTTCTGATCCAACAGGCAGTGAAGGCGGGGGCACAGCTGCTGGAAGGAGTAGGTGTCGAGGGGGTGGAGCTGCGGGATGATCGGGTGGTGGTGCATACCGGACAAGGAGACTACTCAGCCCGGTTACTGGCGGGTGCAGACGGTGTGAACAGCACAGTGGCGCGCTCGCTGGGGATGCTGCCGGATCGCAGGGTCGGCGTGGCGGTGGAAGCCGAGGTGGAAGTCCCCGAGAACGGTCTTGCGGCGCAAGGAACCTATGCGACCTTCGATTTTGGTATCCTACCCCATGGCTATGGCTGGATCTTTCCCAAACAGGACCATCTTTCGGTGGGGGTGTTCCAGGCCCGCCCAGGTAAGGCTGCCGGTTTGCGCCAGCGGCTGGACCAGTTCATTGCCTGCCAGCCAGCCCTACAGGGCGGGCGAATCATCCACCTGCAAGGGCATCCTATTCCGTTGGGGGCAACTCACCAGCCAGTTCACCGCGGCCGAACGCTGCTGGTCGGGGATGCCGCCAACCTGGCAGAGCCCTGGCTGGGCGAGGGAATCTATTATGCTGTCTTGAGCGCCCAGCTGGCCGCGCCAGTGATGGTGGCTGCGTTGGCAAGGGATGGCAGCGATTTGGGCGAGTACACGCGGCAGGTGCATGCCCATATCGTGCCGCAGCAGCGCTATGCAGCATTGTTTGCCGGGATCGTGTACCGCTTTCCGCAGCTTTGTTCCGAGCTGCTCAGCCGCAGCCAGACGATGCAGCAGGCAGTGTTTTCAACGCTGCGCGGTGACCTGACATTCCGGCAGATGAGTGCCAGGCTGGCAAGCTGCCTGCCGTTGATCTTATTGGAAGCTCTGTAGGTGGAGGATGGTTATGCCGAATGGAGATGTAGGACGCAGGCCGTTTCAATATTTGACCGTTGTAACCGTGACCTCGGTGGTGCTGATCCTGTTGAACGTGGCACTGGGGATGCGCATTCCGTTCACGGTGGATTTTCTGCTGTTCTATGTGCTCGGGTTGATGGTCTTTGTCACCTGGCATGCGGTGCTGACCAAGGGCTGGCGGCGCAGCCTGGTCATGTTTGGCGCCTCGTTCCTGGTAGCCTTCACCGCCGAAGCGTTGGGGGTCAATTTTGGACTGGTTTTTGGCAAGTATTACTACACCGGAGTGTTGGGCGTGCAGGTCTTTGGCGTGCCATTGCTAGCTGCGCTGGCCTGGGAGCCGGTCGTTTATGCCGCTTTCTGCATCTCTGACCTGGTTTCGCCGCTGGTATCCGGATTGCCCGGGGTAAGTGGGCTGCGGCCTTCGATCATCTGGCCGGCGGTCATCGGGGCGTTGGCGACCACGGCATGGGATATGATGATCGATCCCATCGCGGTCAGCCAGGGCTGGTGGGTATGGGTGGAGGGCGGGCCATATGTGCCGTATGTGGCGAACGGCGTGCCGATCCAGAATTTTATTGGCTGGTTGGTAGTGGCTTTTGTGATCAACTTGCTTTACCGCTTCCTGACCGAGCGGGCGCCCCAGCCACCCCGTACCGCAACCCTCACTTTCTATGGCCCAGTCATGCTCTATGCCTCGCTCTTCCTCACTTCTTTCGGCGTAACAGCCACCATCCTCGAGCGTCCCGAGGTGGCATTGATTGGATTACTGGCGATGGGACCGTTCCTGGCGATTACGCTGGCAAATATCGGTTGGATGCGCCGGGCGCATGGGGCAGCGATTGGAGATTAGGTAAGCAGATAGCCAACATTTATTTGAGGTGTGTAAGATGAGTATAACGATTGATTCCCCCCGCTGTACCGGTTGTAGTTATTGCGTGATTGGTTGTCCGGCGAAGGCAATCCGCCTGGAGATCCATGAACGGGCTCAGCCGATGATCAATGAGTTGAGCTGCATAGAATGCGGCGAATGCCTGTATTTGTGCCCCAACGGGGTTTTCTCCGCCCCGGCGCTGGAGGTGCCCGCCGATAAGACTGGCTGGTTCTTACGATGTGGTGATCATCGGCGCCGGCATCGGTGGGCTGATGACCGCGGCCGGGCTGGCGCGTGCCGGCAAGCAGGTGCTGGTGCTGGAGCAGCTGAACTTCATCGGCGGGAAATACACCCACCTGACCTACCGGGATTATGCCATCACCACCGCGGCCTGGACCTGCCCAGGGCCAAAAAGCCGCATTGGCAAGCTGTGCACCAAGCTGGAAGCGCCGATCCAGTGGGTGACCATCCACGACAAGAAGGCGCGCGGCGAGCATTGGATCGTGACCAAGGATGGGCGGCGCTTCGACTCCACCGACCAGGCGCAGGAAACGCTGGTGGGCGGGGCGAAGGGGATGGCGCGGGTGTATGATTGGATCTCCGATATGTACAATCCGAAAGTAGATTACCCAGCGGAGATGACCGCCCGCCAGTATATCGAGCGCTATTTCCCGGATAATGCTGACTATATGAATTATGTGCAGACCATCATCACCTACTGCTTTGCCTCGCAGACCGTGGATACCTTCTCCGCGGTCGAGACCAAGCGGGCGATCGTGGATGCGCTGGAGCAAATGGCGGATTGGGGCACGGTGGTGGGCGGTACGGCGGCGATCGTGGATGGGCTGGAGCGGGTGATTCTGAGCCATCAGGGTAAGATCGTCAAGCGCACCCGGGTGGAGCAGATATTGATCGAGGCTGGGCGAGCGGTGGGTGTGCGGCTGCACAGCGGGCAGGTCATCCGGGCGGAGGTGGTGATCCACAACGGTGGATTGAACCGGCTGATCAAACTTACCGGGGAGGATAATCTGCCTGCCGATTATGTCCAGCGCCTGCGGGGAGCGGTACCCGCCAACGTGGCGGCACTGGTGCTGGGCCTGAAAGAGAACCTGCTGGGTGAAGAACACTCGCTGTTGCACAGCATGGGCTGGGAGCGCACGCTGAACTGTTATGCGCCGACCTTCTTCGTTCCGGCGCTGGCGCCGGAGGGCGGCACCTGCTGGATGTGTTCTGGGTGATGGAACCGCCGTACGATCTGAGCCATGAGCTAGCACTGGTGCGAGCAGAATTATGCCAGATCTTCCCCAACTACCAGGATGTGGTGGAGATGGAAATCCCCATGTTCTTCCAGGGGACCTGGACGGCGGAGATGGCGCATCGCCTGGGACAGAGCGGCGACCAGCGCTTAGACCCCATCTCGCCCATTCCCAATCTGTACCTGGTAGGCTATGACTGCATCGGCTACGGCATGGCGGGCGATATCATCCCGCACGGCGTCGAGCGGGCACTGTATGCAATCCTGGGCGACCCGCAGTATGCACCGGAGGACGAAAAAGCCTCAGCCCGCCGGGGAAGGTGGGCCAAGGCTCAGTTGTTCAAGCTGCTGGCTTTCAGCCAACGCTTGAAAAAATGACCGAAAATGAAAGGAAGGCGGTGCTGCAGCACCGCCTTCCTTTCATTTTCGGAAACTATTTATTTACCCAGGCGCTGTTTGAAAGCCGCAGTCAGCGCCGGGACGATGGCGTGCATATCACCGACCACGCCGTAGCGGGCCAGCTTGAAGATCGGCGCTTCGGCGTCTTTGTTGATCGCCACGATGAGCTTGCTAGCGCGCATGCCAGCCTGGTGTTGGATGGCGCCGGAGATGCCGCAGGCGATGTACAGATCGGGGGCGACCATCTTGCCGGTCTGCCCGACCTGGTAGGGGTAAGCGATGTAATCGGCGTCTACGGCAGCTCGGCTGGCGCCGACTGCCCCGCCGAGCACCTGCGCCAGCTCTGTGATCAGTGCAAAGCCCTGTTTTGCTTTCCAGACCTCAGCCGCTTTTTCGTCCATCCCGGACGGGCGGGGTGAGCGCCGGGTTATTGGCCACACCGCGCCCGGCAGAGACGATCACCGCCGCATCGGTTAGACTGACGCCGCCTTCCACGTTGGCGTAGGATTCGACTTTGGTGGCGATGTCACCCTCGGCAATCAGCGGGGCGACCTTCACCGGGGTTCCGTTGCGGGCGGGATCCAGCGCCGGGCGGGGGAAAGCGCGCCCGCGTAATGTGACCAGCTGTGGCCGAGCCTGGCAGACCACTTTAGCCAGCAGCTTGCCGGCGTACACCGGGCGGGTGGCCAGGATGGCGCCGTCTTTGACCTCCAGCGCGGTGACATCCGCCAGCACGCCGGTGTTCAGGTCGATGGCAGCCATCGCCGCCAGCTCGCGGCCGCGGGTGGTGGTGGGGAAGAGGATAGCTTCCGGAGCCGCCTCTGCAGCCAGTTTGGACAGCAGGCTGCTGAAGGGTTCGGGGCGGAAATCTGCCAGGGTGGCATCATCTGCCAGCAGCACCTCGCTGGCGCCATATTGAAATGCCAGGGCAGCCAGCCCATCCAGCCCCTGGCCAAAGAGGACGGCTGTGACGCCGCCGCCTAGCTGCCCAGCCAGTGCCTGTGCAGCGCCCAGCGCCTCCCAGGAAGCACCTAGGGCTTCGCCCTTGAAATGATCGATGTAAGCCCAGATCTTGTTCATAGCACCTTCTCCGCCAGAATCTTATCCGCCAGTTTTTCCGCGATCTCCTGCGGACTGCCGCCGGAGATCATTTCGGTGGCAACCTGGCGCGCCGGTGGATTCTCCACCACAGGCCAGCTTACCACCGGCTGGGGTGCGCTCATACCCAGGTCCGCCAGACTCCACACCGGGATGACTGCCCGGGAGGCCTTGCGGATGCCCATGAAGGAGGGGTAGCGCGGCTCGCCAAAATCCTTGACGATGCTCAGCACGGCGGGCAGCCGTCCGCTGACGGTCTGGCGGCCTTCTTCGATACTGCGCTCCACGCGGATGGTTTGCCCGGCAGGGTCCACCGCAGGGATGGCGGCTACCAGGGTGAGTGCCGGCCAGCCCAGCACGCGGGCAGTTTGGGCGGCGGTTAGACCGGTGTCGCTGTCGATCGCCTGGCGGCCCAGGAAGGCCAGGTCAACCCCACCGATCTTCTGGATGGCGGTAGCCAGGATGCGGGCGATCGCCTGGCTGTCAGACTGCGCCAGCCCGAGGTCTGAGATCAGCACCGCCTCGCTGCAGCCCATTGCCAGGGCGTGTTTGAGTGCTTCTTTAGCCGATTCGCCGCCGATGCTCAGGGCAATCACATCCCCGGAATGGGTATCTGCCTGCTGCAGGGCAGCCTCGACGGCATATTCGTCCCAGGGATTGATGATCAGGGGTGCGTCACCCCAGATCACCTGCCCATTCTCGGCGACCACTTTGGCAGCCGAGTCGACCACTTGTTTGACACATACGACAATTTTCAATGTTTCCTCCTTTGGGGGTAAGAGACGGTGAGAGGGGGGTCCGGTTCATGCTTCTATATTATAATATCAGAACCAGTTCTCAGTTTCAAAAAAAGGAGGCTTTCATGCGAAAATTTCTAAGTTTTTTGGTGGGGACAGTTTTGGGCGGGCTGGTCGGGGCGACGACCGCGATCCTGTTGGCGCCAGCCGCGGGCAGCGACCTGCGCACCCAGCTACGCGACCGGGCACTGCGCATCCAGGAAGAAGTGAAGGCGGCTGCGGCTGCCCGGCGAATCGAGCTGGAGCAGCAGCTGGAGGCGTTGCGGGCACCTCGTAAGGCCGAATAACAGAATTTCAGAAAAAAGGATGAAGCGGCGCTCCAGCGCCGCTTCATCCTTTTTTCTGGGTTGCTTATGGTTGGGTTACCCAGAAACGGTATGGCGCCAATTGGCGGGTGAAGCGGGTGGCGCCGGTGACCACCAGTACGACCTCGTCCACATCCCCGCCTACGCTAAAGGGAATATCGGCAGTGACATCTGGGTTCAGGGTGATGTACTGCACATTGGTGCCGGCGCGACCGGTGGAGATCAGCGCCAGGTGGTAATTTTGAGGCAGGGCATTCTGCATGCGCACCCAACCGGCAGCTTCCCAGCCGCCGGTATCGCTTTCGAAGTCGGTGGCATAGCCAATCTCGGGCACCGCCAGATCATCCAGCAGGAAGCCTTCGCCGGTGACCGATGAGTCGGTGATATATTCGAAGCGAATCTGGACGGAGCGCCCGGCGTACTGGGAGAGATCCACCCGTTCCTGGATCCAGTCAGGGCGCGGGCCGTCCCCGCTGGCGCCTGTGTACCCCCAGCCGTAGTTGTTACCGATGGGGTCAGCCGCGGTGCCGGAAGGGGTGTTGAGAATTTCCCAATGCTCCCCATCCAGTGAGGCGGTCAGGTAGAGATAATCCCAGCCATCTTCGATCTCGAACCAGGTCCAGTAGGTCAGGGTGAGCGGACCGGACTGGTTGGTGAAGTCGAAGGTGTACGCCAGCGACATATCCGATTCGTCGCCTTTGTTCGACCAGAAAGCGTAGGTTCCGGAGTGGGGGTTCACGGGTACAACATTGATCTGCACGGAGCCTTCGAAGTGGATATTGTACGTACCCCGGCAGGTGAAACCGATGTAGTCCACCCCGTATTGGCGCACGTCACGCGTAACCACGCCCACCGGGCAGGCAGAGTAGGACTCGGTCAACTCGGCCGCGGTAGTGTTGCGATAGCTGCGGTAGTCGAATCGCCCATCCCCAACCCTGCTGTCCAGCAGGTAGTTGGTGATCGTCCAATCCAGGAAAACATCGTCGGCTGTGATCGCCTGCCCGGTGAGGGGATCCAGCGCGTTGATCTCGTTAAGCACGATATCCACACTCTGCAGGTCATTTTCGGGGTGGGCGACCAGCGCCTGGGTGGCATCCTCACCGAAGCGATCCAGGAAATAGGTGACGAAAAGGAAACCGGCGCCGTAATGCGGCTTGGTATCTTCTTCTGCGTCATCGGGCCAGTTGTTGAGCTGCAGGTCCGGGTGGGCGGTGTACATCCAGTCAAACCCGGTGGTGTACAAACTATTCAACAGCACAGCCAGTTCGGAGAAGCCTTCATTCAGCCAGGATGATTCATTGCGATCCTGGTACCAGTGGATCATATGCTGAAATTCATGTGCCAGCACGCCATAGGTGTAATCATCGTCCAGGGGCGAGTTATCGGCATTGAAAACGAACATCTCGTGCGAGTTGGAGTACTGGTTGACCTGCGGGGGGTATTCATCGGCGGAGGAGAAGTAGCCGGCGATCTCATCGCCAATGCCGCGGGCATAGAGGATGTAAATGTGCGGATCGCTATCCACACCCGGGGTCCATTCGCTGCCGAAAAACTCCTGATTGGTGGGGTAGATGTCTTGCTCGAAGGAGTCCGCCAGCTCACGCAGCTCGGATTGGCTGTAGCTAACGCCATTCTCGATCCAAAAATAGGTGTGATCGGTGACATATCGAAGGGTTGCGCGGATGCGGGTGTTTTGGTCGTTATTATCGGTGACCCAAAAATACTGCTCAGCGCCGACCTGATAGAATTCCGCCGGCGCGGCCAGGGTGCGGGGAAAATTCTCCAACCCAAGCAAACGCTGTGCCAGCTCAATCGGATCGCTGGTGGGAATGACGGCTGCCTGCAGGGCGAGCAGGTTGTCTTCGGGTCCCTGGGCAGCAGGTTCACTGGTAGGACTGGCCTGTGGGGAAGGGGTTCCCACGGGGAGGGCTGTGGGTGTGGGCGTGTCAAGCACTGCCGTGGGGCGAATCACCACCGCGGTGGGGGTAGGGGTGGCGTAGGGCTCGGGGCTCAGCATTACCATCCCGGTGGGGGCAGCCTGGTATGCCAGGTAGGCTGCCCCGCCTAATGCTCCAATTAGAACAACCCCAACGCAAGCGCAGAGCGCAACGACCGTTAATACTCCAAGGGGAACCAACCAGGATCGATCCATGATAACTCCGTTCGATGACGATAATGATTGATGGATTATAATTCAAAATCATAGCGAAACAGGGGGCGCCTGATAAGGGCTAAGGCTACTCTAATGAACCGCGGTGCGTACACTCCATTAATGCACCGCCAGGAGAAACCTTCGTTCCGAGGGAGCAGGAATTGGATCAATGGTTAGCAGGTCAGGCAGATAACACTCCGCAGACACTCAGCAGCGGGCAGCCGGGAATGCCGCTGCCTGGACGGCGTTCCTTCATGGGGGATGTGCTCAAGATCGTCGGCGGGACGAGCATAGCGCAGCTGCTGATTGCCCTGGCTACGCCGCTGCTGACGCGGCTGTACCTGCCTGAGCATTTTGGCACGGCGAATGTGTTCATCTCGCTGATCAGCGTGGTGGGGATTGCCGTCTGCCTGCGCTATGAGGTGGCGGTGCTGCTGCCTGACCGGGATGAGGATGGTGCCAACCTGCTGGGGTTGGCCTTGTCGCTGGCAGGGATCGTCTCGGCGTTGGTGCTGGGGATGCTGGTCTGGGGAGGGGATACGCTGACCGGCTGGCTCAAAGCGCCTGAGCTGCAGCCGTACTTGCTGCTGGTTCCTGCCGCGTTGGTCGCCATGGGGTTTTACCAGGCGCTAAATTTCTGGAACATGCGCCGGCGTAAGTTCTGGCGGCTGGCAACGGCGCGGTTGGTCATGACCGGCGCGCAGCTAGCCACCCAATTTGCCGCCGCCTGGCTGCTGCAGGCCGATGCCGGTGGGTTGATCCTGGGCACCACGCTGGGGTATGGGGTGGCGGCACTGGTGCTGCTGGCATTGACCTGGCGCGATGACCGGGCGCTCTTCCGGCTTGCAGTGCGCATGCGCGAGATACTGGCGAACCTGGTGCGCTACCGCAAGTTCCCGCTGGTGGATGCCTGGGCGATCGTGATCGAGGCGCTTTCCTGGCAGGTGCCGGTCTGGCTGCTCTCGGCTTACTTTTCCCAGACCGTGGTCGGCTACTATGGGATGGCATACCGGCTGGTGCAGCTGCCAATTGCTTTTATTGGCGCGGCGTTCTCGCAGGTGTTCATGCAGCGGGCGGCTGAATTCCGTAAAGACCCGCAGCAGCTTCAAGCCACGGTGGGAAGTGTGTTCAGCAAGCTGGTGGCGCTGAGCCTGTTCCCGGCGGTGTTGCTGAGCCTGGCCGGACGAGAGATGTTCATCCTCTTCCTGGGCGCCAACTGGGCGGAAGCGGGTGTGTACGTGCAGATCATGGGCATGTGGACGTTCTTTTGGTTCATCTCAGGCACCCTGCGGACATTGACCACCACGCTAGAACGCCAGGAGCTGGCTTTTTTATTTCATGGGGTGACCCTGCTCACCCGGACGGCGGCATTTTTGGCTGGCTGCCTGCTGCAGGATGTCTACCTGGCGCTGTGGCTATCTGTAGGCATTGGTATCCTGGTCTATGGCTGGATAACGCTAACCTGCCTGTACCTGGCTGGCTACCCACTGCGCCAAGCTTGGCGAGTGATCTTCCGTAAAGCGCTGTGGGCATTAACGGCGGGGCTTGTGCTGGCGGCTGCCAAGCTGTTCGGTGAGCTGCCACCGTGGGGAATGGTTGCACTGTCAGCCCTGCTGATGGTGCCTTATACCTGGTTTGTGCTGCGCAAGGAGCTGCTGCGATGAGTATTCGTTCCCGAAAAGCTCTGCTGGCTTCAGGCAACTATTGGACCTCGCCGATGCAGACTGGAGGTCATCACATTGCCCGCGGGCTGGTTGCCCGGGGGTGGGAAGTGGCGTATATCTCGGACCCGATCTCTCCCTGGCATCTGTTGGGAGGTGTGGACCTGGCACCGCGGGCGGCTTTGTACCGACAAGGCGGCGTGCGTGATTGCGATGGGCGTTTGTGGGCGTATGTCCCCGGGGCGCTGGTAGTCCCAGCTAACCGCCCGCTGCTGCGCTCGGGATGGGTGCATCGCTGGTGGCAGTGGCTGACTTTCCCCAATATGGTCAGGCTGATCCGGCGACAGGGCTTTGGCCGAGTGGATTTGCTGTTAATGGACAGTTTCAGCCAGCCGTTCTGGTTAGATGTGCTTAATATAGGCTGTTCGGTCTTCCGCGTGGCAGATCAGCTGAGCCATTATCCCAAATCCACGTCGGCGGCACGGGCAGCGCTGGCCCAGATTGTTGCCGCGGTGGATGTGGTGGCGTATACCGCCCGGACGCTGGAGCCGTACATTCAGTCTCTGCATCCGAAGCGCGCCATTCACTTTCCCAATGGGCTGAATTTCCAGCATTTTGCCGGGGAACGGTGGCCTTGCCCAGAAGAGTACCTGGCACTGCCGCGGCCAATTGTGGTCTATGTGGGCGCGTTGGATGTCTGGTTCGACAGTGAACTGGTGGTGCAGACCGCAGAACGGCTACCGCAGGTTTCGTTTGTGCTGATTGGACCGAGTGAGTATATTGGAAAGCGGATAAAGCGGCTGCCCAACCTGCACCTGTTGGGACGCAGGGCGTATGCTCAAGTACCGGCATACTTGCAGCATGCGGATGTGGGCATGATCCCATTTGCCGTGGAGCAATATCCTGAGCTGGTGCACGGTGTGCATCCGCTTAAACTGTACGAATACCTAGCATGCGGGCTGCCGGTGGTGGCGGTAGCCTGGCAGGAGCTTGAAACCCTGCAGGCGCCGGTTTACCTTTCCCGCAGCCCGGATCAATTTGCGGCGTATATTCTCCAGGCTGCGGCGGATAGGAGTGGTGATGCCGAGCGAGTAGCATTTGCTGCCCAGGCGGATTGGGGACAGCGGCTGGAGGCATTTTTGGCCGCATTGGAGATGAGACAATGAGACGGATCCAGGTGCTGTTGGAGAGTGATTTGTATATCCGCCTGCTCAAAGGACTGATTATGCTGGGCTGGCTGGTGCTGCCATTCACCCACCTGCGCTGGTTGCCCAACTTCGGCACCACCCGCCCGGTGACCGCCATCCTGTTCGTGGCAGCGTTGGGGCTGTTGCTGCTGCGCGCCGGGGTAGTGCATTGGGCGGCGATCTGGAACCGCACGGGATTGAGTTTCATCAAAGCCTGCCTGGCAGACCTGCCGGGAGGCTGGCGTTTTCTGCGCTGGTGGCTGGCATTGTTCGCCTTGGGGTTGGTTTCGGCTGCGCTGACGCCGCTCTATGGTAATTTCGTCCAGGCGCTCAACCGGCTGCTTGGATATGCGATCATTCTGGCTTACCTTGTTGTGGCATTGTTCTCTCTGAAAACCTATGGTATCCAGGCGGTGGCGCGCTGGACAGCGTACGGGTACATACCAGTGCTGCTCTACGGGGTGGTGGAAGCCCTGGCGATATTGGGAAACCCCGAGGGCATTTTCTCTGGTTGAATGGGTGCGGAACAATCTACTTGTGAAGTTCATATGGGTCCACCGATTGGCGCTCTTTACCACCGAGCCATCCTTTACCGGCTTTCACCTGGTGTTGCTGGGGGTCATCTTCCCCTATCTGCGCAACTGGTGGCTGCGCGGGGTGGTGCTGGGAGTTGCCTTGTTGACGGTCATCTTCAGCACCAGCGGAACACTGATTATTATGCTGGCTGGCTGGTTGGGCTGTTGGCTACTGTTCAGCTTGCCACGACGCTGGCTGTTGAGGTTAGCGGGAGCGGCACTCCTACTGGCACTGGCGGGCGGATTAGTTTTGGTGCTCGTGCCAGCGCTGCGAGAGCAGGCCGGCAGCCTGGGGCTGGCATTCTGGAACACCCGGCGGATGAGCGATATGCGCATCTCGATTGCCACCCGAGGAGGGTATATTGCCAACCTGATCTGGACCATTATTGAAACGCGCGGCCTGGGATTGGGCATCGGACAGTATGGGCATTTTTGGCGCGAGATATTCCTGCGGCATATCAACTACCAGGCTTATGATGCCTACGGTGAGGTGGGGCGAGCGCTGCTTTCAACGACCTATATGCGCCCCTGGTCGGTGATCTTCGGCCTGGGCGCCGATCTGGGATTGGTGGGCATGGCGCTCTTCTTCGGATTCATCCATAACATCTGGCGATCGTGCCAGGGAGGGTATGGTCGAGCGCTGATCGTCGCCGGGCTTCTGGCACTGGTGGGGGCATATCCGATCGTCACGCCGCATGTCTGGCTGGGGCTGGCGCTCTTGGGCGGGTTAGGCGAGAGCCAGCGGCAGACCCAAAAACTGAAGATATAAAAAAAACCGAGGCGAGCGCTGGGTTGCGTGCTCGCCTCGGTTGCGTTTGTGTAAGAGCAGGGTGGGGGATCAGTTGGTTACGGCAATTATGGGTTGATCACTAAGCTGCGTGGTTGGGTGTATACCACGAGATTATAGCCGTTCAGCGACCGGTTGGCGGCGACAAACCAGCGGTAGGTCCCCGCACTGATTTGGGTGTCGTCATCCAGGCTGCCACTGAACATAGCATTGGTGGAAGTTGTGTTTTCCGAACCCCACAAGATTTCATCACTCGCAGAGGGGGATAATTCGACGTAATAATACTCGGCCTGGTTGTAGGTGGTCCACACGAACTGGATCGGATTGGCAGAGGTGATGTTGGCAGCGCTGAAAGTGGCCCCATCGAGCGGGGTGGTTGGCTCGAAGGATTGCCCATTCAGCACCAGGCTGATCTCCAGATCGGGCAGGGTGATCACCGTGCTCCCGGAAGGCAGATAGCCATAGAGCAGCGCGGTGGAGGCGATCGGTGTCGCAGAAGTATATTGCGGATTGGCGCTTTGTTCAAAGGAAAGCAGGAAGTCTACCCCAATGGCGTACGTGGTGAACCAGTAGCGCCCCTGGGAGTTGGTGATGAACGAACGATCTGGCTGGTCATCCCGAAAGGACACACTGACCCCAGCGACAGGCGCCCCGTTTTGCACCACCCGACCACTGATACCGAGTTGTCCAGGGGCAAGTGTGGGTGAAACAGCCGGTATGGGGGTCATGGTATTGGTGGAGGTCGGTGCCTGGGTGCCGGGTTCAAAGGTGGGTGTGGGTGTGGCTGGCGTGATTGTGCCGGTAGGGGTTGGTGCAGCGGTCTGGCTGGGGGGTGCAGAGGCATCTGGCGTAGGACTGGGGCTGGGTGTGGGGGAGTTGGTGGGGGGCAGGACAGTCAGGCGGGTGGCAAAGGGGGTATAGGAGGTGCGTGGGGTGGGGGTGGGCAGGTTTGCGCCGATGGCGACTGGCTGGGTGGCGGTAGCCGGCTGCGTAGGAGTGTAAGTGGCTGCCGCTGCCCAGGGGAAGGGCGCCTGCGGATCCTGGAGCAAGAACAGACCCAATGCCGCCAGCAGAAAAATGAATGCTGCCAGGCCGATGAGCAGCAGTTCGGAGGATGTTTTACGGGGTGTCATTTGATCAGAGTATATTGCCTGAATGGTAATATTTTGCTCAACCCCGCCGGGGGCCGGCGTGTTTCTCTTTGCGCAGCAGATTGCGCAGCAGCGACAGGCCCAGCTTTAGAGCCATCAAAACGTAATATATCCAATTGAACAGGAAGAAGTAATCTTTGGCCAGATTTTTGCGGTAATAGAGATAGTAGGAGCGGTGCCACGCGAAGATCGAGCGGTAGGGTTGAAAACGCGAGCCGCCCTGTCCACCGAAGTGAATGATCTGTGCCGCGGGATGGTAGTAGATCTGCCAGCCCGCGCGCTGGGCTTGGAAGCAATAATCGGCATCCTCCTGGTAGGCAAAGAAGCGTTCGTCCATGTAGCCAATTTTTTCAACGACTTCCCGCCGGATGAGCATGCACGATCCCGAGACGCCGTCCACCGGGTGAGTTCTCATCCTCATCCATATAGTTGAGCAAGTAGCCGCCAAAGAATTTGCTGCGTGGAAAGAGGCGGGATAAGCCCAGGAAATAGCTTAGAGTTGCCCACGGGCGGGAAACCCCGCGCCGGCAGGCTTTTTGCAGGCTGCCATCCCGGTTGAGCACTTTCGGCCCGACGATGCCCACCGCTGGATGTTCATCCAGGAAGGCGACCAGCCGGTCAAGGGTATCTGCCAGCACCAGTGTGTCGGGATTGAGCAGTAGAAAATATCGCCCCACGGCGGCGCGCATCGCCTGGTTGGCGGGCCGGGCAAAGCCTTCATTCTTCTCATTCTGGATCAGCAGAACATGCGGGTATTCTCGCGCCAGCATCTCCTGCGTGCCGTCTGTGGAGTGGTTATCCACCACAATGACCTCGGTAGAAATGGATGCCGGGTGGGCCGCGATCGACTCCAGGCAGTCGCGCAGGTACTGGCGGGCGTTCAGGGTGACGATGCAGATCGAGAGCTCAGCCATGAACCACTCCGATTTCTACCTACATCGTGCCCAGGGCATGCGCATAGACGTCCATGGTCTGGGCGGCGGTACGCTCCCAGGTGAAATGAGCGGCACGTTCCAATCCCAAGGCGGCCCGGTGCTTGCGCTCGACCGGGTCGGACAGCAAGCTCTCGATCGCCTGTGCCAGGGCGGGGATATCTCCAGTCGGAAACAGCACGCCGGCATCGGTGGTAATTTCTGGCATCGAGGAGACATCCGTAGTGATCACCGGTGTGCCGCAGGCCATTGCCTCCAGCACCGGCAGACCGAATCCTTCATAGGTGGAGGGGTAAACAGCCATCTCGGCAAGATTATACACCCGCGGCAGGTCCGCCTGATCCACATAGCCGGTGAAGTGTACCCGCTCTGTAAGCCCCAGGCTCTCTACCAATTGAAGAGTTTGTTGGTACATCCACCCCTGGCGCCCGACAATGACCAGTTTTGCCTGAGGCTGCTGGGGCGGGAGGCTGGCAAAGGCGTGCAGCAGGGCAGGCAGGTTCTTGCGCGGCTCCAGCAGACCGACGAAGAGCAGGAAGCGCTCCGGCAGGCTGTATTTCTGGCGCACGGCTTGCAGCACGGCAGGGTCGCTTTCGGGATGGAAGTCGGGGGTGACGCCCAGGAGGACGGTGTGGATCTTGCTGGGAGGAACCTTTGCCAGGTGAATGGCATCCTGGCGGGTGCTCTCCGAGTTGGCGATGATGGCAGTTGCCCGGCGGCGGCTGAGCTGGATGAAAAGACGAAAGAAGTAGCGTTTGGGCAGGGTGTGCAGGTGAGGAAAGAGGAAAAAGGTCAGGTCGTGAAAGGTGACCACCGTGTGCCCTGGATAAGCTAATGGCATGGTGTAGTGCAGCGAGTGGAGCAGATCCAGATTGTGCCGGGCTGCCAGGAGGGGGAAGACGGATTGCTCCCATAGCAGGCGCAGTGCTGGGCTGGCATCCGGGAGGGTTATTAGATGAAAGCCGGGGCGCTCGCTCACCTGCAGCAGCGGCAGGGCGTGACGCTGGGTAAACACCGTAAATTCCGCCTGGGATGGGTTCTGGGCGAAGGCGCGGATGAGTTGGATGATGTAGTTCCCTGCCCCAACGGGACGCTGGGGCAGGGCGGTGGCATCAATGCCGATACGCACGTGGGCTTCGAGGCCTCATGGTGAGATGATCTGAATGGGCGCCTGGCTGCAGTAGGCGGCAGAGGTATGGGCATCGCCGGCCACTGCACAGACATAGTATGTTCCCGGGCTGACGCCGGTGGTATCCCACCAGTAGACCACATCGGCAGACAGGGCGTCTATGAATGGGTCACGCAGTGATGGCGCCGGCAGCCGAAGGGTCATGGGGAGGAAACTTAAGAAGGGGCCATTCAATACTGGCGGTGTGTAGCGGGCTGCAGGATGCTGCACTGGTTGTGCCCGGTCAGTGGTGTAGTAAAGATTGAGGGTGGTCAGCTCTGCGACCGGCGTGTTTAAAACCAGGCGCAACTCGGCCGGCTGTCCCTGGCTGACCGGTTCAACCCGGGTCAGACGGATCCAGTCGATTTCCTGGTGAAAGGTAAAGTTCAAGACATTTTCATTTGGGTCAACGCGGAAACTTACCAGCGGTCCCACGGATGCCTGGTTAGCCCACGAAACAACGGGGCAATCTGCCGGGGTGGTCTCCTCAGGGATGCCATTACGCGGGTCATACAGATCAGCCGTGTAGGTGTAGCGGCCGACGTCAAGGGGAATGGCACGCGTACCATAGTAGCAGTCTTCGCCAACACGGTCGAGGCGCCAGAATAAGCGCACGATCATGCCCTTGTCTGGCAGGCTCAATGTGCCATTTTGGGAGATATTGAAGGATAAATAGCGGTACATAGACAGGTTGCCATGATCGGGGGTATTCAAACCGACGCGTGGGTTAGATTTCACCCGCCCCTGAGCCGACGCATTCGTCAGGCAGAGAGGTGGGCGGCAGCGTATCCAACACCAGCATGCCGGTGGTAAAGGCGTAGTTGGCGCAGATAATATAGGTCGTATCCGATACGGTGGTCATATCCCAGGCGTTGCCGTTTGAGTGGCTGTAATCAATTCCGGTGTAAGGCGCAGGATGGGTAAAACTTGCGATGGGTGTGCCATCTATATTCACTGTTCCTTGCTGCACCAGGCTACCGGTGGTTGTTTTGATGTAATACGTATAAGCGCCCGGCTCTACCCCTTGCGCATCCCATGCATAAGTGCCACCGGCTGCCGGCGTGAATGCCTCCCTGGCAAGGATTTGGCGCTCTGGGGAGCCGTGGCCGATCCATAGGTTGTATGTACCTGCGGGCAGCCCGCTCAGCGTTACCCAGACCGGGGTGCAGTCGGTCAGGCGGATCCAGTCGATGGAGAACTGGGTGTTGGCGACCGTGCTGGGCACGATGCGCAACGCCTGCCAGGTGGATAGATAATTCCAGGGTTTGTTGATCAATATTGGAGGGGTGTTCAGGTTCCCCTGGTACAGCTTCCAGGTTCCGTTGGTAAGATAGTAAGGGTAAGCTGCGCCCCACAGGTCATCGGATCGTGTCCAGCGAGTCAGGTCGCGATCCGCCATCCATTCGGCCAGGAAATAGTTGGTGCCTGAACTCCAGCTGGCATACATCGCTGTCGAATAACAGGCGAACTGGCTCGAAGCGATCGGGTACATGGCGCCGATCTTGCCCGTATTCATGCCATGGATATAACCTGGGAAGAGCGGGTAGAACTCGCTGTAGCTCCCGGCGGTGGTGGCTGAGAAGACGCCATTGGCAACCTGGATGTTGAGCAGATAGGTAGTCGAATTGTTGAGCCACTGCGAGATATCGGTGAACTGCTCCATATCCCACGGGTCACTGAGCACTCGGGTGGCGAAGTCAAAACCCTCGCCCACGGAATAGGCTGCTTCAGGTTGACCATCTGCCTGGGCAGAAACGGAGAGTGTGGATTGGGAAAAGGCGACTGACACTATAAACAGCAAGATAAAGATACCAGTAAAGTTTTTTATACGCATTGGTTCCTCCAGGGGCGCATGATACCAGTAAAATGGTATTTTGTGCAAGCGATTTTGGGGTATTTTGGTCTAAAATCGCGAAATTCTCCACTGCAGGTAGCGCCGCAGGCGGTGCAGCAGTGCTCTGAACCCCTCCCGGCGCCAGATAAAGTGCGCCCGGGCCAGATTGCTGGACCAGGCCAATCTGGAGCCAGGGGGAGAGACCTCCCCGCTTTCCGGTCGGGGGCAGGTGATCCCGACAGGCAATATTGCTGCAAGGGCTCGATCACCCGCGACCAGGTGTGTGTCTCGCGCACGCCGGCAAAGGCTGGCGCCCAGGCAGATTTAGGCTGGGATAGCAGCTCGATCAAGGCCTGGGACGCCGCGGCGGAATCCAGCGGGGGAATAACACGTCCTAACCCACCCTGGGCAACCCACTGGCTGGTCACATCGCCTTCGGTTACCAGCACCGGCAGCCCGGCCCACAGGTAGTCCATCACCCGGGTGCGGATCGAATAGCGGGTTTCCAGGTGCAGCGGGTGCAGCGCCACGCCCACGTTTGCCTCGCAAAGCAGGGCTTCCCGATCCTCGTAGCTGAGCCACTCGATGAAGATGATGGTGCGCTCTTCCTCACCCATCTCCTGCGCCAGGGACTCTGCCCGCTGAGCCATGGCATGGGGTGGGACGGTCGGGTTGGGATGGCGGGTGCCCAGGAAGACCAGGCGTGCCTGGGGGAAGCGGGCCAGCACCGCCGGCCAGGCATGGATCAGGGTGAGCGGGTCGAGCCAGTCCCACAGACCGCCGCCCCACAGCACGATCTGCGCATCCGGCGGGATGGCGGGATGCACGCCGCACAGCAGCGGGTGCCCCTGCGGCGGGCGATCCGGGAAGCCTACCCCAACCACGTCGATCAGGGATCGCAAGCCAGCATCCTGGGCAAATGTGTGAGGGTTGAGGCGCCCATTGGCGGCCAACACGCCCAGCCAGAAGTCGCGCTGCCGCTCGTTGCCGCAGATAAAGAAGTCGCCCAGCGCGACCAGGCGGTTCATGCTGTGCACTACCTGGTCGTTAAGGCTGGTTTGGATATCCATAGGTTCGCCCTGGTAGAGGTGCAGATTTTCCAACACCAGCGGGTCATACAGATCGACCACGCGCCGGGCGGGCAGCTCGGTCAGGAAGGGGAATTTGTCCAGGATGAAGCTAGAGAGCAAGATCACATCACTCTCCTGAGCCAACTGCTGCAGGCTGGCCGGCTGATCGAAACGATATGGCACCATGGTGACCCTTGGCACGACCAGACTGGTTTCGTTGGGAATTGCCAGCGTGACCGGAAGGTGCGCGCTGAGGGCACGTGCCATCTCTAGGTAGCGTATACCGGGACCGGCCATTTTCTCGGCGACGATATCGTGGCTGATGATCAGCAGGCGCGGGGTGGGGTGAGGAATTTCAGGCATGGGTTTAATCCTCTGAGCCTGGAGCAGGGGGAGGTAGCTCTGGGTGATGCTCTCCCAGGTTAATTCAGGCAGACCGTGCCAGATCAACGGTGGAGGGCTTTCGCGTTGCAACGCCAAAATCTGCTTATCGCTCAATACCCGCCGGGCTTGCAGTAGGCGGCGTTCCCGGCGGATGGTAGGGATGCTGCGCAGGAACCTGCCCCAACCGCGCAGCACGGCCCGGGATTCTGCCAGCTTGAATTGCAGCAACCCCCGGATGATCAACCCCAGATCAGCCAGCGCGTAGCTGGATAGGGAGCGCCAGAGGGTAGGTGCACGCCACAGGCGCAGGGCGAAGCGCAGCCGTCCAACGGTGACGTTGGCCAGTTTCTGCGGGCTTATTCCTGCACCCTGTCCGGTGTGTGTCCGCTGTCCCTGGGCATGGTATACCACCGCCTGTGGCGCAGCCAGAATCTTTTGGCTCAACAGCCGTGCCCGGTAGCACCATTCCAGGTCCTCGTAATACATCGAGAATCCCTCATCTAAAGTACCAATAGTATCCCAGGCGGGGTGAGAGATCAGCACAGCAGCAAAGCATGCCGAGGGCAGCTCGCTCCAGGTGTCGAACTGGTCCAGGTCCAGGTGCCCCAGCCCGTTATCCGTGCCCCAGCTGATGGCGTTTACCTGGTTGCCCAGCCCGTTCAAAAAAGCCCGTGCCCAGGAGAAGCGCAGCATGGGCCCAACCGCGGCGCAATCCGGGTGTGCATGGGCAACGCGCAGCATTTGTTCGATCGCATCCGGCTGCAGGGTAAGATCGGGGTTGAGCAGCAGGAAGTAGCTGCCGCCAGCCAGCTCGATGCCGCGGTTGAGTGCATACGCCAGGCCGCGGGCGGTTTTCAGGCGCAGCAGTTGCACCGATGGATAGTGCGCGCTCAACCATTGCGCCGGGTTTTGATCAGAGCCGTTATCCACCAGGATGATCTCCTGGGGTGGGATGCTTTGCGCCAGCAGGGAGCTCAGGCAATCGTCAAGCCATTGCTGGCTGTTGTAGGCAACGATGATGGCGGAGACGGCACCCGGGGCGGGTATAGAAACCCGCCCTACATCATCTTGGGGTTGACTTGTAGGCGGTATGGAAACCCGGTCTACATCTTGCCGTGCGGAAAAGTCCTCCGCCGGAGGGCGTCGAGACGCAATATTTTGCGTCTCGACCGGCAATGTTGGTAAATCAGCACCTTCCCGGGTCAACAATCCCGCCTCGGCCAGGCAGGCCATGGCAAGGCGCACCGCCTCCGCCGGCATCCTGGGATCGGCAATATTTGCCAGGATCTCATCCAGGGTATGGGCATCCGCAGCCTGCCAAAGCGCCAGCAGGGTGCGGTCCAACGCCACCTGCCCGCCTTCCGGCAGCGAGAGCAGCGGCCGGCGGTGAAGCCAGCTTAGTTGGACCTGGGGAGGGCGGGAGTAGCTGATCAAGGTAGAAGCAGGTGGTGAACAACCGCCAGCCAATCCGGGGTCCGTTGGGCCAGGGTGCGTTCGGTGTACAAGTAGCGGTTGGCATTACTGGCAAGCTGCCATCGCAGCTCAGGGTTGGTGATCAGTGTTTCCAGGGCTTCTTCCCAGGCATCCGAGGTGTTATCCGCCAGCCAGCCGGTTTCCCGGTGTTGCACGGTGGTGGTGTAGGCCGGGCTCTGGCTGAAGATGCCCGCCGCTGCGATGGCGGCGTAATCCAGGAATTTGATATCGGATTTGCAATGGTTGAAGGGGGTATCACGCAAGGGCGAAATGGCAATGTCCCACTGCGTATTGGCGGTGAACCAGAGCATGAACAGCGGGTATTCTGTCTCGCGGGGATCTATGGGGATGCTGCGGACAGGCAGGTCAGCGAGCAGTTTTTTGGTCTCGTCGTCCCGCAGCGCACCAATTAGTTGCAGCTCAACCCTGCCAGCATGGTGGCGGCAGACTCTGCGTATAGCCGGCAGTACCAGCTGCAGGTCTTCATCATGTGTGACGGTGCCCATGTAGCCAATGATGAGGGGACCCTCACCCCCGGCCCCTCTCCCTGAAAGGGAGAGGGGAGTCTCAACCCGGGCGCCTCTTCCTGGAAGGGAGAGGGGAGAAGGAATGCGTCTTACCAGCAGGCGCTCATCCAGGGCGTTGGGGAGGATGAGGATATTGGAATTGTAATGCTCCAAGCGTGCTTTCAGTGCCGGGGTAGCGACGATGATCCCGCTGGCCTGGCGCAGGCAGAACTCGACAATGGGGAGCAGCCCTGGGGGAGGCCAGCCTTTGTTTTCCAGCGCCAGGTCAAAGAAGTTGTCATCCAAAGAGTACACAAACCGGGCGCCAGCCTGGTGGATGCGTTCGACAAGTTGCTGGATGACGGGCAGGTTGACATCCGGACGCCACAGGCGTTCCAGGAGCACCAGATCCGCCGGCTGCCCCTGATAGTCCCAGCCATAGGTGGCCTCAATCTGGTCAATGACCCCGGGATGGGTGAAAGGGCGGATGAAGCGCAGGTAGGAAGGCGTGTGCGGACGAGTATCGGCACCGTACTCGTAAATGATGTGAAGGCGCGGCCGGACAGGGGTGATCATCGGTGAGTTATAGAGGGAAAATGGCCTGGAGCAGTCTGAATGTTGGCAGATCGGCGGAGAATTGAGCGATGGTGGAGATGCCATTTCGTCCCAGTTTGAGGCGCAGTTCGGGATCGGTGAGCAGGCGCTTCAGGGAAGCGTAACAGGCTGCGTCGTCTTGCGTGTCGATCACCAGGCAGTTCTCTTCATGCCGGGCATATGCGTTGGTCCCCCCGTACTTGGGGACTACCGTTGCTGCACCACAACCCATGGCTTCCAATGCCGACAGGCCCAGTCCCTGGAAGATGGAGTAATCTAGAAAGATATCGATTTCATTCATCAAGCGGGCGACCTGCGGTGGGTTCATGCGTCCAGCCAGCTTGAAGGGGAAGTTAAGCGGCATGCCGGCCTCACGCAGCTCTGCCAGGCTGGCACCGAATATCACTGGCTCCAGCGCACTGCCGAACTCCTGGCTGGCGCGCTGCAGGATTTCCATGGTGACGCGGGGGTTGCGCCGGAGGGTGCTTGGGCGGATCATAGCCGCCACGCGCAGACCCTCCCCGGCAGGCCATTGGCGCGGGCGGGGCAGGAAAAGGTCAACATCCAGGCTGGGCCCTAGCAGATTGGTGGGTACCTGGTGCTGGCGCTGAATGGTCTCCTGGATCCAGGAGGTGGTGCAGCCGCGAATCAGGTTCGGCAGCAGGGTGTAGGAGGCCTCCGCTTTGGCATAGCCTTCTGAGCCTGGCTCGTCGAAATACGGCTCATAATCCTGGATATAGTAAGCAATAGGGATTTCCGGGTGGCTGGCTGCCACCTGTGCGGCCCAATAGACTGTAATGTAGGAAGTGGCTACCACGGCGTCGTAGCGTGAAGCTACCTGGGGTAAATCGGTGATCTCGCCGTAAACCAGAGGCACATCCAGGCCGGGGTAAGCGCGCTCAAAGTCAGCCCGGTAAGCCGGTAAATTGTAGATGTGTGCTTCCAGGTTCATCCGGCGCATGGAGCGGGCTGCCAGCAGGATTGCATTCGCACCACCACCGGCGGCAGCCATGGGCAGGATGAACAAGATGCGTTTCCCGGCATAGTGCTCTCGCCCGCGCTGGATCAGCTCCTGGCGCTCAAGCAGGTAAGTTGCCCGGGCGCGTATCCCCTGCAGGATGCGATCCTCCTCACCGGATATAGCACTGTGGTCATCCCGACTTTCAACGGGGGCGATGGTGGGCTGTACATACACATACGTATCATCTGCCAGGGCGAGCTGCCAGCCAGCCGCGGTGGCGCGCGAGAGGTATCTTGCGCTGGAACCGCTGGATCAAGCCAACCGATCTCCTCGATCATAGAACGGCGCAGCAGCAGGCAAAAATGATCTAGCCGAGGGAGGTGGGATAAACCCGCGTCGATGTCGCAGCCAGCCCTGCGCTTACCTGGTGCGGAGAGATACCGGTAGGAAGGGGGTTACCCGCCCAGTCGAGGTCAGAGTCGCTCAAGTTAATCGACTGTAGCCCGGGAGAGTTGGTAAGCGGGCCCACCATCCCAATGCGGGGATTGCTGTGGGCACAGGCTATCATGCGCTCCAGCCACCCGGGGGTGACCTGGGCGGTGCCGTCCAGCAGGACGAAAAATTCGGATGTCCCAGGGGGTGCAGCAACCCTTGGCAGCAGGTCGCAGACCGGTTGGGGTGTGGCGTCTTCCGTGGAGTGTGAGCGCGCCTCATACTGGCGGACGAACTCAGCCAGGTAGGCACTGGTAGCGGAGGAGGTACCCTGGTCGATAATGGTCAAATGATAAGGGGGAGGGGTATGCTCGAGCAGGGCAGACAGGCAGTTGCGCACCGCATCTGGAACGGCGGGTTGGGGCACACGAACCACTATTTCTATGCTGGTGGTGTGGAAAAGAGGCGCCTTCGGCGGGGGGACTTCTTCCACGGCGATCGGTGTGACAAACTCATCCGGGGTAGCTGGCAGTGGGGGAAGACCTTCTATGGTTGTGGGTGCTGCCGGCGCAGCCTGGATGGTGATAACTCCCTTTTCGCCGTCAGCGGTGGACGGGCTGCTGAGGGGGGAGGCTGGCTGAGGTGCGGGTGGTTGCTCGCGGGAGGCAACCGTGGGTTGGGTGGGAGCTGCCCGCCCGCCCTGGCGAAGCAGGGCGCGCATCAGCCTCTCCCGCCGGCTGCCGATGGGTATGACAGCGCTCGCGCAGACGCTGGACCCGGGTAAGTATACGCCAGCTGATGCTATTCAAGATGGCATCCCGCTCGTTGCGGATGGCATTGACCGCCCCTTGCAGGGCGGCGATCTCAGCGCTGCGGGCAAGGATGACGGCGTCTCTTTCAGCCAGCCTGGCCTGCATTTGCCGGTTAAGATCGTTCAGGCTGGCCTGGAACTGGTTTTGCTGTTCTGTCAATCTGGCTTCGTACTGGTTGCGCTGGTCGGCTATGGTGGACTCGAAACGATGGTGCTCGTCTGCCAGCGTGTTTTCGAAGAGGCTGTGCAGCTCTGCCAGTTCCTGCTGGTAGCGGGCGCCTTGCGTTACCAGTTCTGTCTGCTGTTCAAGGTTTAGGGCACGGCGCAGGTTGATCTCTTGCGAAAGTGCCGCCAGCTTGCGTTCGTATTCTGCCAGCATGGCATCCTGGGAGGGTTGAGTGGGCTTAGTGGTGGGTTGGGAAGAGGTGTCTTGGGTCATATACCGGGTATCCATAGGCAAGTGTAACGCACTTTTAAAGTGCGTTGCACTTGGTTGTCAGCGCCAAAATCGCCTCGCGCCACAGATGGGCGCAGTGCTGCAGGGTGCGCTGCGAGAAAACGTATTCTTGGGCCTGGCGGGCCAACCTGGTACGCAGTGTCTGGTCGGAGATCATGGTCTCCAGTGCTTCGATCCATGCCGCGGGGGTGTTCTCTGCCAGGTAGCCGGTCTCAAGGTGGCGGACTGTGCTGCTGTAGGATGGAACCTGGCTGTAGATGCCGGGGATGCCCAGCGCGGAGTAGTCCAGAAATTTAATATCGGATTTGCTGCGATTGAAGGTGGTGTTCTCCAGGGGTGCGATGCCGATATTCCAATGGAAGTTCTTCTGCATCCAAGGGATGAAGTTTGGATAGGTGGCATCGGCAGGGGATGGGTTCAGCACCTGGATGGGTAAGCCGTGAAAGAGGCGCAGCAGGCCCGGGTTGGCAATACCACCGACCAATTGAAGCTGTATCCTATCCAGATGCCTGCGCAGCACGGTTCGCAGTGCTTGCAGCGCCATCATCAGGTCCGCATCATGGGTGAAAGTGCCCATGAAGCCGATGGTCAGCCTCTCGCTTTGCATGCGCTCTACATGCAGCCGTTCTCCCTGGTCGCTGAACAGCCGCTCGTCCAGGGTGTTGGGGAGCACGAAGATGCGCGGGTTGAGCCGCTGGAGGCGTTCCCTCAGGTATTCGGTTGAAACCAGGATGCCATCTGCGTGGCGGCAGAAATAGCGCACTGCCTGGCGGGCAGGCACCGGCACCGCTTGCAGGTCGAGCAGGTTGTCATCGATGCTGTAGATCAGGCAGGGAGGTGATTTTTTTCCGGCTGTGGATTGGCGGATCTGCTGCACCAACTCCTCCGCCTGCGGCAGGGTGAGGCCGGGCTTCCAGGCGCGCTCGACGATGATGATATCCGCGGGGGAATAATCCCTACCTTGGGTGACCTGGAATGCGCTGGCGTTGACGGGATGGGTGAGCGGGAGGATGTCGCGGATGTAGGCCACACCGAAGGGTATCAGGTTCTCCCCATGCTCGTAGATGATGTGGATGTGCTGCATCAGCCCGCCTCTCCTGCCAAGGGTGTCAGCTCATCTGGGAAGAGGGCGTTCAGAATGTTGAAAGCCGCTTTTTCGGGAAAATATTGACAGACATCGAAGATGGCTGCCTGCTGTAGCTGGAAACGCAACATTTCATCGTGGATCAGGCGGTCCACAGCCGCCGTGCAGGAGTCCGCTGAGCTTGTATCGCTGACCAGGGCATTCTCTTCGTGGCGGGCAAAGCTGGATGCACCGCCAGCCTGGGGGACGATTACCGCCGCGCCGCAGGCCATTGCCTCCATTGCGGTCAGGCCCATGGCCTGGAAGGAGGAGAAATCAACGAAAATGTCCACCTCGTTCAGTAAGTTCGCCAACTGCGCTGGGGTGAGCAGCCCGGCATGCCGCCAGGGAAAGTCACGCTCCAATTTCATAAAGCCAGGCTGGTGAGGCGCACAGCCGAACAAGATGATCTCGATGCTGCTGCCATGCTTTTTGGAGATTTCCCGCAGAACTTGCATGGTCAGCCCGGGCTGGCGGCGGGGCGTGCTGGGGCGGATCATCGCCGCAATGCGGAGCGGGCGGGCCGGCCAGCCGGGACTGGCGGGGCGGCGCGGGCGGAACAGGTCAATATCCACGCTGGGACCGATCACGGTGCAATCGGCGCCGCTGTGCTGCTTCACCACCTGGCGCGTCCATTCGGTCTTGGTCAGGCGCAACAGGTCTTGGAAGAGGGTGTAAGATGCCAGGGCTTGTTTGTGTTCTGCCGAGGTGGGGGGGAAGAAATCGGGTTCGAAATCCTGGATATAGTAGGCGCGGATATAACGACTGAAGTCGTTACTACGAAGAGGGGATGCCATCCAGGGGATCGAATTGTAGAGTGTGCCGATGGCGGCGTCATATTTCTGCAGCAGGCTGGTGGCGTGTCGGGGATCGTTCAAATAGACCCGGGGAAGGGGGAGGTCAGGATAGGTGCGCTCGAAAAATGCCTGGTGCCCCTGCAGGTTGAGCAGGTCGACAGCCACACCCATCTGCTGCATCGCCAGTGCCTCCTGCATGATCACATGCCCGCCGCCGCTGATCTCGGCGATGGGCAGTAAGATCGCCAGGCGCTTGCTTTCCCATCTTTCCTTGCCCTGGGCTACCAGTTGGCTGCGTAGTTCCATCACCTGGCTGCGTGCCCGCACACCCTGCATGGGGTGACCATACCGTGTGTGTTGGATGCCTTCTCTGATGACCTGGTGACCGTGCTTATCGCCAAAGATCTTGTCCGAGCGGGCGACCAGCAGCTTGCGCCGCTCATTTGAATAAGAGCGGGATTGGGCATGGTACACGTAGGCGTCATCTGCCACTGCCAGCTTCCAGCCGGCTTTAGCTGCTCGCAAGCAGTAGTCGTTTTCCTCGGCGTAACCTTCGCCAAAGTTCTCTTCGTCAAAGATACCGATCTGGTCGATCAGGTTGCGCTTGATCAGCAGGCAAAAGCCGTTGAGGAAAGAGACATAAGGATAGACCCGCCCTGAGTGGGCAGCTACCCGGCGGCTCATATCGGCAGCGGTAAATCCCTGCGGCATGGGATTCTCCGCCCAATCGCCATTCGGGTTGTAGATCTCGGGGATGGACTGCCAGGAGGCAGTGTTGGAGAGCGGGCCGACGATGCCGATTCTCGGGTCAGACTCGCCGCAGGCGACCAGTCGGTCCAGCCAGCCCGGGGTGGCGATGGTGTCACTGTTGAGCAGCAGGCAGTACTCGGCAGTTGCAGCGCGCAGCCCCTGGTTGGCAGCCCGGGTGTAACCGCCTGCCTGTTCGTTGCGCAGCAGGTTGGCAGCCTGCGATAGGGCAAAGCCTTCTAGATACTGTTGGGTGGGCAGGTCGCTGCCATCATCCACCAGGATCAGGTTGTAGGGCGGGGAGGTGTAGCGCACAACCAATTCCAGGCAGATCTGCACATCGCGTGGTGCATTGTGAACGCAAATGATGATATCCACATTTGGAGTGTGAGGCTGTAGCACGGGTGGGGTCAGGACAGGCTGCACCGGGAAGGTCCGGTCATCTGCCGGGCGGCGATGCATGCGCAGGTGAAAACGCTGCCAGGTGTGGCGCAGGCGGAAGGCTACTTTCTCGCGCAGGCGGCGGGAAAAGGCAACCAATCCGCCGCGGCGCAGCAAATTCAGGCCGCGCATGGCGGAATACATAAGCTGTTCCCGGCGGCTGCCGCGAGGGATCAGGCGCAGGCGCATATTCTGGAAGCGCTGGATCAAGCGCCAACTGCGACTGAGCAAAATCTCCTGGATGACCGCCTCCTTCTCCGCCAGCCGGCGATCGCGCTCGCTGACCTGCCGGCGCAGATCGGCTACCATTGCCTCATTTTCAGCCGGTGACCGGCTTTCAGGTGGGGTGATGTCATTCATAAGCAATGCGCCGGGGTGGAAGCGAAAGTTTCATTTTGACCGGTAGCGCTCAATGGCGCCTTGGTAAACCTGGCGGAAGCGGCGGGCGATCTCAGGCCAGTTGTAGCGTTCGAGCACTTTTTGGCGACCGTGCTGGCCCAGGTGGTGTGCCCAAGCCGGGTTTTGAAGCAGGATCAAAATAGCCTCTCCCAGGGCATCCGAATCGTCAAAGTTGATCAGCAGCCCATCCCGCCCGGCATCAATCACAAAGGGCACTGCCCCGTTCTTACAGCCGATTACCGGCTTCTCTACGGCCCAGGCTTCGATGTAGGCGATGCCAAAGGATTCAAATGAAGAAGGATAGGCCAGCACATCCAGGGCGGCAAACATATAGGGTTTGTCGGAATCAGGGAAATTATAACGCAGCAGCACCTTTTGGCGCTCTTCCGGCTGCATCTCTGCCAGCACACTATCCAGCCGCTCTGCGTATAAGGTGCTCGCACCGGCGATGAGCAAGTGGGCGGTGGGGAAGTGCTGCCACACCTGGCGCATGGCGCGCACCAATGTCTCGACACCCTTGCGCCAGGCCACCTGTCCGACAAAGCCGATCAGGGGAATGTCTACCGGGATGCCCAGATACTGGCGGGCGGATTGCTGATCAATGCCTTCAAACTGCTCCAGGTCGGTGCCTGCCCCGATCACGGTGACCATATTCGCGTACGCGCCGCGCGAGACCACATAGTTTGCCTCGTGGGTGGTCAGGGCGACATAGGCATCCGCCTTTTGGATGGCGCGGTAGATGCTCGGGCGGTCGTATCCCCAGGCGTCGGCGGGGTGCAGGCAGCCGATCATCACACACGGGCGCCGGGTGCGGTGGGCGGCATACAGGGTGGTGAACATGTGCAGCAGTGGGAATGAGGCGGTCACAGCAAGATCAAAATCTCCCCGCTGGATGGCGCCGCGCAGCCCAGGGATGATCGGCCCGTTATAGATGGTGCGGAAATACTGGCTGCCGGGCAGCTTAAAGTTCTGTGACAGGCGCACAAATGGGTGGCTGAGCCGGCTGGCGACCGGAAAGCGGCGCAGGTGCACGCCGTTGATCTCTTCCCATCCGGCAGACATGCGCGGAAGGGAAGGGGTGGAGAAGGCTTCGGCGCTGTAGCAGTTGGTGGTGAAGACGGTAACTTCATCGCCGTATTGGGTGACCAGCTCTTCGGAAACACGCTGAACGAGATGTTCGGTACCGCCAATGGCGGGCGTATAGCCCTGAACAACGTGCAGGATTTTCATCCTATTTGCCGGCCTGGGGGTGGGTCAGCTTCCACCAGAGATGGTAAAGCGTGCGGCGGATCATCGCCCGCAGCCCCTGGGTACGCCAGAAGTACAGCACCCGAGCCACCCTGCCGGTGGGAATCACCGGCTGCGGAACGAACCGCGGCGGGCGAGGGCTGCGGTCAGGCGCATAGCCTCCTTCACGACAGTATCTTGCCTGCGGCTCGATCTCCGTTTCTAATGGAATATTGCCGCGCCCCTTAGCGGTCAAGGCGCCAAGCCAGAACTCCCGCTGGATCGGCGCACAGATATACGCATCACCCAGGTGGAGCATGCGATGCAATTCGTCAGGTCCGCGCTGGCGCAGGGCGTTGTCATGCAGGCTGATGATCAGGCGGGCCTGGGTATATTCTAAATCCGGCAGCAGGCGCACCAGGCCACCGGGGATCAGCGCAATGTCGCAGTTCTCGATCAGTAGGGGGAGAACTGCAGCGCGGTCGGGTGCATAGCTGACCTGCTGGAAGAACCCGGCTGCAGAGTTCGACTGGGTTTTCGATCTCCGCAGGTTGGGATGTCGCCAGGGTGATATCCAGGTTTCTAGCGCATTGCTGATGAAGCTGTTCAGCGAGCGGCGCCGTTTCTGCACAGGTCTCTGTGCACAGCACCAGCAGGTGGGAGCGGCGGGGGGCGGTAAATTCGGGCATGAGGCGGATCCTTTCGCCAGCCATCAGGGGTGTATACAGATTTGTGACCAGATCCCAGGTCAATTCGGGCAGGTTGTTCCACACCAGGGGTGCGGGGAGATGCTCCTGCAGGGCAAACAGTGCGTCGTCGCTGATCTGGCGGCGTTTCTGCAGGCTGGCACGTTGGCGCAGCAGAGCGGGCAGGCTTTTAAGGAAGCGGCTCCAACTGCTGAGATAGGCACGCGCCAGTTCGCGGCTGCCGAGGCGGCGGTAGTTGTGATAGTTTGCCCAGTCCTCGCGCAGATAGCTGCGGAAAAATTCCAGGTAGAGCGGCTTCAGCAGCTTGGTAATGAAGCGCTGGCGCCCGTAAACGGCATGGGCGAGCTTGCGGGGGGTGAGGCCCTCACTGGCCCCGGCAGGGATTTTTTCCCCGGCGGGACCGATCACCCCGCCAAAGGCGTGGTCAACGACCGCCTTGGGAGCCGCCAGCACCTTGTATCCCAACAGCCGCGCCCGGTAGCACCATTCAACATCCTCGTAGTACATAGCGAAGGATTCATCCACCGGGCCAACCGCCTGCCAGGCATCCGGGGTCAGCAGGGCGGCGGCAAAACAGGCCGAGGGCAGCTCGCACCAATCATCGAATTGGCCCAGGTCCAGGTGACCGATGGCGTTATCGGTGCCAAAGGAGAACGAGCGCACCTGATTGCCGATGCCATTGAGGAAGGCGGGTGCCCAGGAAAGGCGTAATTTGGCTGCCACCGCGGCGCACAGGGGATCACTATGCGCCACGCGCACCATCTGGGCTACTGCATCAGGCTCCAGGCGCAGGTCGGGGTTGAGCAGTAGCAGGTAGCTGCCTGGGGAGGCCAGGGCAGCCCCGGCATTCAGGCCGTGCGCCAGCGGGGAAGGCTGGTCGATCTGCAGGCGGCGCACGGTGGGGTAGGCGCTTTCCAGCCATTCCAGTGCGCCGTCGTGAGAGCCGTTATCGACCACGATGATCTCGAGGGGGGCATAGGTCTGCGCCAGCAGGGATGGGATGCAGGTTTTCAGCCACTCCTTGCTGTGGTAATTGACGATCACCGCGGTGACGGTAGGCCCTTGCCCCGCCTCATTTGTCTGTAGAGACGCAATATCTTGCGTATCTACGTACGGTGCTGAGGGAGGCCGGGTGAGCAAACCGGCCTCGACCAGGCAGGCCAACCCGGTTTTAATATACTTTGGTAAAGCCTGTTCGGCTGCCAGTCCGCTCACAGCCGGGAAACCTGAGATGATCTCGCTCAGGCTGCGCCCGTCAGCAAACTGCCACAGTGCCAGCAGCGGCACATCCACCGCCACGTGCCCACCCTGCGGGGTGGATAAAAGCGGTCGGTTCTGGAAAGAATTCAGGTGAACCTGGGGCGGATGGGTATATTGGATCTTGCGCACGAAACGTACCGCCCACGGGGTGATGAACGAGGCATCGAAGTTTGCATCCGGGTAAAAGCCGTGGCGGGCGAAGCGCTCTGCCCAATACCCCGGTGGTTGGACGTTGAAGTGCGTGGCTTCCTTGGTGTCATCCGGTGTGGACGAGAAGAGGATGTCGTTGCTGTAGCAGCACAGGTTGGCAATGGCAGGTTCCGTTTGCTCGGGGAGTAAATGCTCCAGCACCTCGATGCAGACGATCAGGTCGTAGCGCGGGTGGGGAAAGGGATCCAGGATCGAACCAACCTGGCAGTAGGCGCGGAAATCCGGGTGTACATTTTGGATGGCATATTCTGAGATGTCAATTCCGAAGGCTTCTATCCCGCGCACTCGCAGCGATTCGACCAGGAAGCCCATGGCGCAGCCGGCATCCAGCACGGTGCACGGTTTGATATCTGCTTTAATATGGTCAGCCACTTGACCAAAGAAAGTCAGCCAGATGTCATTGTGCTGGTATGGCTCCCCACAGCTGGTGGCGTAATACTCCGCATTGAACAAAGCACCAAGGCTGGAGGGGGGCGTGCTGGCAGACCTGGCTTTAGAATCTGGCGTGTTTGGCTCGCTCATCAGTGAATTCAGGATTTACCCAGCCGCCAGTTGCCGCCCATGGTCAGCAAGCCATAGCGCTCTACACCCATGGTCTGGTCGGAGCGCCTGGCATTCACGACCCGGAATGGGTACAGCCGGTCATGATAATCAAATATCTCGCTGTCATCTTCGTTGACCACCGCCACCGACACATGGTAGAGGCCTTCCAGCAGCGGCAGCCCGTCTACCTGATAAATGATGCTGCCAGGGCCGTTCAATTCGGGCAGGCGTAGCCCGGTATGGGAGGTGTTTGGGCCGGTGATATGTAAGCCATCCTGGCGGTGGATCGCCATGCCAAAGATGGCGCCGTTCACCGGCTGGTGAGCGAGGTAGTCCATCTGCAGAACGAAGGGCTGACCGGTCTCGAAGATGCCTTGCTCCGCCTCGCTGTCCAGGCTGCCCAGGATGTGCACGCCGGTGATCTCAACGCGGCGGCTTCCCCAGCGCACCGGTGGCGCGGCAGTGACGGGATGTGGGGCGGGTTCCGCTCTTTTCTCAGCAAGGGAAGGCGGGGGTGAAGGGGGTGGTGCATCACTGGCATTGTCAGGTGTCGGCGTCCCTTCACCTGAAGCACAATCTGGTTGGACGTGCTCTCCTCTCCCTGCGGGGAGAGGAGCTGGGGGTGAGGGTGGGCTCTCTGCATCGAGCGCTGCCCGGTGGGCAATTGCCGCGGCCTGCCGTTCAGCGGTCAGGCGCTCGGATTCCTTTTCCATGGTGCTGTGCACATACTGTGAGACAACTGCGGTAGCGGAGCCCAGGCTGACGATCTTACCGTGCTCCAGCCACATGGCGCGGCCGCACAGCTCTTCAACCTTCTCCAGGCTGTGCGAGACGAGTAGGATGGTGGTGCCGGCAGCCTGGAAACTTTGGATGCGCTCGAAGGATTTGGTCTGGAATTCGGCATCGCCCACGCCCAGGATCTCGTCCACGATCAGGATTTCAGGACGAGAGGCGGTGGCGACAGAGAAGCCCAGGCGGGCGATCATGCCGGTAGAGTAGGTGCGCAGCGGCGCTTCAATAAAATCCTGCAAGCCAGAGAAAGCGACAATCTCAGGAAAGAGGGCATCCAACTCGGCTTTGGTATGCCCCAGGATGGCGCCGTTCAGGTAGACGTTCTCGCGGCCGGTCAGCTCGGCATCAAAGCCAGCACCGAGCTCGAGCAGCGGCGCCACCCGCCCGGCGATGCGGATGCGGCCGCGGGTGGGGTAGAGCACCCGGGCGATCACTTTGAGCAGGGTGCTTTTCCCCGCGCCGTTAGGGCCAATAATGCCGAAAATCTCGCCCGGCTGGATCTCCAGGTTGATATCCTGCAGCGCCCAAAAGCTGTTGTAACGCACCTTGCCGCGCAACCAGCGGATGACGTATTCTTTGAAGGTGGGGATGCGCTCCTGGGGCACCCGGTAGCGGACGGCGATGTGCTCCAGGGTAATGATGGGGGAACGACTGAAGTCGTTACTACGATTGATAATACTGCCAGATGAGGCGTTAGACGCGGTAGGCAAAGTCATTCGCCCTCCGGGTGAAAACCAGCCAGCCCAATCCCAGCATGACCAGTGACAGCCCGGCTGCCAGCAGCCAGGCTTCCAGGGTTGGTGATACACCGGTATAGATGATTGTACGGAACAACCCTAACATGGAAGTCATCGGATTCAGCCTGACCAGGGGTAAGAACTGCTCGGGGACGATCTCGAGCGGGTAGATCACTGGCGTCAGGTAGAACCACACCGTCAGTAGGATGCTGTACATATCCACCACATCAACAAAGTACACTGCCAGGGTGGACATGAACAGCGACAGCCCCAGGGTGAAGATTGCCAGCAGCAGGATTGCCAGGGGCAGCCAGAGCAGGGAAAGGTGAAAGGGGTGGTGAGTGATCCCCATCGCCAGTGCCAGCGGGGCAAGCGCCAGCAGGTAATTGGTCAGCCCGTTGCCCAGTACGGCAAAGGCGAAGATGGTGCGCGGCAGGTAGATGCGCTTGATCAGCGGGCTGCCCCACACCAGGGTGTTCATCGATTGCGTGGTGGTCTGGGAGAAGAAGTTCCACATGATCAGCCCCACCAGCAGGTAGATGGTGTAATTCTCTACCTGAAAGCGGAACAGCTGTGAGAAGGCGACGGTGAGCACCAGCATGGTGAGCAGTGGGTTGAGCAGTGTCCAGATGATGCCCAGGGCAGAGCGCTTGTAGCGCGTCTTAAGGCTGTTGGAGACCAACAGACGCAGCAGGTCGCGGTAGCGCCACAGCTCGCGCAGTTCGTGCACGGCAGGGGAGCGGATGGAGGCGGAGTCGTAAATAGTAGTCATAATTTGCGTATGGCATTGAGTAAAGCCTGGACAATTCGGGGGGCCGCATGCCCATCGCCATAGGGGTTGATCGCCTGCGCCATGGCGGCGTGCGCTTGAGGATCATCCAGCAGGCGCCTGGTTTCAGTCAGGATGCGCTGCGGGTCCGTGCCAACCAGGCGGACGGTGCCGGCTTCCACGCCCTCGGGACGCTCGGTGACCTGGCGCAGCACCAGCACCGGCACGCCCAGTCCGGGGGCTTCTTCTTGCAGTCCACCTGAATCGGTCAGCACCAGTGTGGCGCGCTTCATGAAGTTTACTATAGGCAGGTAATCCAGCGGGGGCAGCAGGTGAATGTTGGGGATGCTGCTCAGGCGGCGGTATACCGGCTCTTGCACGTTGGGGTTGAGATGCACCGGGTAGACGATGTGCAGGGCATCACCGTAGATGTGCGCCAGGCTTTCCAGCGCAGTGCAGATGTCTTCCAATGGTTGGCCGAAATTCTCGCGGCGGTGGGCGGTGACAAGGACCATCCTGGGACTACCTACCCCGACCCTCCCTGAAGGGAGGGGGCTGCCTGCCATGGTGGGTTCTGCGGGGAGGGGAGGCAAGCCGATGCGAGTGAAGAGGTCAAGGACTTCGGGGGTGGGGGGCAGGCTGGCGACCGTTTGCAGTGCGTCGATCACCGGGTTGCCAGTGACGATGATCTGCTCGGCGGGGATGTTTTCGCGCAGCAGGTTCTGCCGTGACCACTCGGTGGGGGCGAAGTGCAGGTCGGCTGCCACGCTGGCTACCCGGCGGTTGATCTCCTCGGGAAAGGGCTGCCATTTGTCGTTGGTGCGCAGCCCGGCTTCGACATGCCCGACGCGGATGTCGCGGTAGAAGGCTGCCAGCGCTGCCGCCATAACCGTCGTTGTATCGCCCTGCACCAGGATCCAGTCCGGTTTTACATCTGCCAGCACCGGGTCCAGGTGGGTGAAGATGGCGGCGGTCAGCTCTGCCAGGCTCTGGTTGGGGCGCATCAGGTCCAGGTCGATATCCGGATGGAGGTCGAACAGGCTCAACACCTGGTCGAGCATCTGGCGGTGCTGGGCGGTGACGCAGATCAGCGGGGTGATGCCAGGTGTGCGCGCCAGCTCCTGCACCACCGGCGCCATCTTGACCGCCTCGGGACGGGTACCAAAAACCGAAAGTACGCGCAAGGTCATACAGTCTCCATTGCCAGGCGCAGGGCTTGCTGCCAATCAGGTAGCCGCAAGCCGAAAGTTTTAGTGAAGCGCGAGCAGTCCAGCGCTGAGAACAACGGGCGCTGCGCCGGGGTGGGGAAGTCTGCCGTGAGAGCAGGTAGGATTTCCTGGGTTATCTGTTTCTCTGGGTGTGCGTCCAGGTGCAGGATTTCCTTTCCCCATTCCAGGCGGCTGCAGTAGCCGGATCCAGCCAGGTGGTAGAGCCCGGCGCGTTCCGCCAGCCAGGCAGCGGGATCTGGTCCAGCCTTAGCCAGCACCAAGGCAGTGATCTCTGCCAGCGGACGCGCCCAGGTCGGCCCGCTGATCTGGTCGCTGACCAGGCGCAGGGTCCGTTGCTGGCGCGCCCAGCTCAGCACTTTGGTAACGAAGCTGTCCCGCCGCAAGCTGTACACCCAGCTGGTGCGCAGCACCAGCGCGGCTCCACCCTGCTGAAGGACAGCCTGCTCGCCTTCCAATTTGCTTTGACCGTACACACCCAGCGGGTTAGGCCGGTCATCTTCTGTATAGGGGCTGCCTTTGCGCCCATCGAAGACATAATCTGTCGAGTAATGGATGAACGCCGCGCCAAGGCGGCTGGCTTCTGATGCCAGCAAGCCGGGGGTATGGGCGTTGATTGCCTGGGCCAGGGCTGGCTCTGTTTCGGCGCGGTCCACCGCGGTGTAAGCCGTGGCATTGACGATCACCTGGGGGCTAACCTGCCGCAGGAGGGGCAGGATGCTGTGCGGCTCTGCCAGGTTGATGGCTGGATAATCAGCAGTGGTCACCTGTCCCAGGCAGGCCAGGCTGCGTTCCAGCTCCCAACCAAGCTGGCCGGTGTTGCCGAGAAGGAGGATTTTTAGCTGCTGCATAGTAAATTTGTAGTAACGCTTCAGTCGTTTCTCATATGGAAAGGAATCTCTTCCTCGAGCAGCCGCAGCAGGTACTGCCCATACTGGTTGCTATCCATTACCCGCGCCAGCTGGCGCAGCTGGTCTGCCTCGATGAAGCCCAGGCGGTAGGCGATCTCCTCCGGGCAGGAGATCATCATCCCTTGCCGCTCTTCTACCGTGTGCACGAAATTGGCTGCCTGCAGCAGCGACTCGTGCGTGCCGGCGTCCAGCCAGGCGACCCCCCGCCCAAGCACATCCACGCGCAGCTCGCCGCGCTGCAGGTAGACCATATTCAGGTCGGTGATCTCGATCTCACCCCGCGGGGAGGGTTTCAGGTTGGCGGCAATCTCTACCACCTGATCATCGTAGAAGTAGATACCGGGGACAGCGTAAGCACTGCGCGGCTGTTTGGGCTTTTCTTCGATGCTCAAGGCTTTACCCGCCTCATCAAACTCGACCACGCCATAGCGTTCCGGGTCGCGCACCGGGTAGGCAAAGATAAGCGCGCCCTGGTCAAGCTGGGCAGCCTGGCGCAACTGCCCTGGCAGGCCGTGCCCAAAGAAGATGTTGTCGCCCAGGATCAAGCATACCGGTTCCTGGCCGATGAATTCCCGCCCTACCAGGAAGGCATCCGCCAGGCCGCGTGGCTCTGGCTGGGAGGCATAGGAAAAGCGCAACCCCCACTGGCTGCCGTCCTGCAGCAAGACCTGGAAACCTGGCAGGGCGTCGGGGGTGCTGATGATCAGGATCTCACGGATGCCTGACAGCATCAGCATAGAAAGCGGGTAGTAGATCATCGGTTTGTCATACACCGGCAGCATCTGCTTGCTGACGCCGATGGTCAGTGGATACAGGCGAGTGCCTTTCCCGCCCGCCAGGATGATACCTTTCATTGCGTCTTCTCCCCTCGTTGCAGGTAGTTGTGCTCCATCCATTTTTGGTATTCGTGCTGCTGGCGAATTGCCGCCACCCATTCCGGATGGGAGAGATACCACTGGATGGTGTGCTGCAGGCCGGTGCCCAGGCTCTGGCGCGGCTGCCAGCCAAGCTGGCGGTTGATCTTGCTGATGTCGATGGCATAGCGCCGGTCATGCCCGGGACGGTCGGCGACAAAGCGCATCAGCGAGCTGTGCGGGACATGGGGTGAGTTGGGGCGCAGCTCATCCAATGCAGCGCACAGGTGTTCAATCACCTGCAGGTTGGTCGGCTGCGAGCCAGCGCCGATGTTATAAGTCTGCCCGGGTGGGCTTTTGCGAATCACCAGCCAGATCGCTTCGCAGTGATCCTCGACATGCAACCAATCCCGTACCTGCTGCCCGTCACCGTAGATGGGCAGCGGCTTGCCGTCTACTGCGTTGAGGATCATCAGCGGGATGAGCTTTTCGGGGAACTGGTTCGGGCCGTAGTTATTGGTACAGTTGGTGATCGAATAAGGCAGCCCAAAGGTGTGCCCGTAGGCGCGCACATAGTGGTCGCTGGCAGCCTTGGAGGCTGAATACGGGCTGCTGGGCGCGTAGGGGGTAGCTTCGCTCCAGGCTGGCTCATCAGGTCGCAGCGTGCCGTAAACCTCATCGGTTGAGATGTGGTGGAAGCGAACCGCTTCGAGCGGAAAGACTTTCTCGGTCAGCCAGTACTGGCGTATGGCCTCTAACAGGGTGAATGTACCCTGTACATTGGTGCGCAGAAAGTTTTCCGGATATAAGATAGAACGGTCGACATGGGTTTCGGCGGCGAAGTGCACCACAGTATCGATTTCCTGGGTGTGCAGCAGCTCGTCGACCAGTGGGCGGTCACAGATATCGCCCTTGATGAATGTATGGCGTCCAGGGTCGGGCAGATCTTTCAGGTTTTCCAGGCTGCCGGCATAGGTTAGCAGGTCCAGCGTGACCACACGTACCTGCGGTTCGGTTCTGAGCAGGAAGCGGACAAAATTAGAGCCGATGAAGCCAGCTCCACCGGTGACCAGTACGTTTTTCATCGGATCTCCTGGAGGTAGACCTCAGCCTTTTCCAGCGGCAATCCCAGCGCATCCTTGGGGGAGAGGTTTGGAGTTTCGCCCGCTGGGGTGGGCCAGGGGATGCCCAGCGCCGGATCATTCCATAACAGGCTGCGCTCGTACTGCGGGGCATAATAATCGGTAGCTTTATAAACCACCTCCGCCCACTCGCTGAGCACGTAAAATCCGTGGGCAAAACCTGGCGGCACCCACAGCTCAGCTTTGTTTTGTGCGCTGAGCGTATATCCCACCCACTGTCCGAAGGTAGGTGACCAGCGGCGCAAATCTACCGCGACATCGTATATTTCTCCAACCACTACCCGCATCACTTTTCCCTGGGCCTGTTTGATCTGATAGTGCAAGCCGCGCAGCGTGCCGCGCTGCGAGCCGGAGTGGTTGTCCTGGACAAAGATGAGTGGCAAGCCGGCGGCGCCGAACTTCTGCGCCCGGTACGTTTCCATGAAAAAGCCGCGCTCATCGCCAAATATTTCCGGGTGGATCACGACAACATCGGGGATTGATGTGGGTTCAAACTTCATGTGCCCTCCTCCAGCGAAGATTGGGTATATTTTATCCTACCCTGCCACAGCATGCAGAGCGGGTTTCTTACCCCTCATTTCTTTGCTTTCCTCAAGCCAGGTTTACCCGGCGCTACGTGCAGCCCGGGCATTTATGCCCGGCGTATCTGCCCATGCTCTCCTTGCCTCCGCACCATTGTATCTTGCCCGCCCGATCAGCTATGGGCATGCATAAATGCTCATATCGTACGCATAACCATACGCTACGGCAGGGAATTTAACCTGAAGGCGGCAGCTAGGAAGGATTTCTGCTTCTATCTCAGGGAATAGACCCTGCTGAAGAACCAGGTATTCGGGATCGTATTGATAGACCGCCCACTGTGCAGCGGCAGAATATGATCCTGCTTGCCCGAGCTGTATGGCGACATCGGGTTGGAGCATGCCAGCGAAATCCACCATCGGGCGCTGCGCGTAGTAGCCAATGATGCCCACCTCCAGTGTCCCGATGGTAGCGATTGGTGGACTGTTCTCCCTCAGCCATTCTCCAGCGGCGCGGTAGATCGGATAGCATGTGTCCGGCGCAAGATGCAGATGCCAAAGTTTGTCCGCCTGAACCAGCAGCAGAAATACAAGCGCCAATCCCGGAAGCCAGCCAATCATCGTCTTAATTGTAGTAACGACTTCAGTCACTACCTGGCCCGACCGGATGCGCCGAAATAAATTATTGACCCCATCTACTCCGCAGCCAAATGCCAACACAAACAGCGGTACCAGCGGAGCGTAATACCAGAAATAACGCGTGACGCCAAGCAGCGAGTATGCGCTGAAGTACAGTGCTGTCCAGGCTGCCAACCAACGCAGGGCAGGGGAGCGCCGCAGGCCGTGTACCAGCCCAGGCAACGCCAGCAAAGCCTCTACCTGATAAAGCCAGGAGGAATACCAGCTTGCAATGGTACTCAGGCCGGGCAGGAAAGCCTGGCTGCCTGCCACGGTTGCCTGCTGCTGCTTGGCAAACAGGGTCAGCGGAATGGGCGAGAGGTAGGTCGCCCAGGCGAAGACCAGCCAGCTCAACCCAATGCCCAGGTAGATCAGCACAGCCTGCCAGGGTAGGCTGGTGAGCCACCGGCACCATTCGCCTGGTTTGGGACGCTGCGACCAGAGATAATGCAGACCCAGGATCGCCGCCACAAGTATGCCGTCTGGGCGAACCAGGGCAGCCAGCCCCGCGCTCAGCGCTGCCAGGCGGTAGTGCTGGCGCCGGTAGCTGGCGAACGTGCCCAAGCACAGCGTCAGGTAGAGCGGCGTCTCGGAGCTGAGTGTGCTGGCGACCAGTGGAAAAAGAGGGTAAAACAGCAGACCAGCCCAACGGCTGTATCTCAGGCCGGTGGCATCCATCAGATCCCACAGGCACAACCCACCAACCGCCAGGCTGAGTGCGCCAATGAAAACTGCCAGGCCATGCAGGTCTGACCAGATGGGTCGCAGGGCAGCCAGCAGCAGGGCGAAGAGCGGCGTGGAGGTGCTGAGCAGGGATTCCCCCGGGTTATAAACCAGCCCGAGCCCACGGCTCAGGTTTTCGGCGTAGCGGTAGGTGATGAAGGGGTTGTCGTAAGCCCAGCCGGCGAACAGAATGCTCAACCCGCCGGTGACCAGTACCAGGTATGTTGCCACCCAGGCAAGCCTGGGAATCCTTTTTAGCCAGCGGTCCGGGGAGCGCAGCTCAGGTGCCGGGTTGAGTGGCATGATCTCCTGCCCATGCGTGCCGGGCGGTGCGCTCAGCTCCAAGCGGGTCATGCCTGTGGACACCCCGTCGCTGCAGCTGCTGGACTGCCAGGCGGCCTGCAATTCACTCTGCGCCATGGGCAGGGTGCCGTCGGCGTGCTCCAGCGTGTAGATGCAGGTTGTTGTTGTGCGGAGCACAGTCGGGCGCCTGCGTTTCGGGGAAGGCATTGTCCATGAATAGCAGCCCGCGGCGCAGCAGGCTGGCATCGCCATAAACTACCTGGTTGACCTGGTCGATCACGTAGCTGTCGCCCCACCACTGGCCGCGTTCCCGCCAGGGATCCATACTGTAGTGTCCAAGATTTCTTCGTCTTTGCGAAGACTGTTGTAGCCGAGATAGGCATGATAGGATACCATATCAAAATATGGGTCTGCACCGGCTTCCAGGATGCCGCGGAAGAAATCTTCGGGCTGTCCGATATTGCCATCATTCGAGCAGGGGCGATCCAGTAGCAGCCCACCAATCCAGACCTGTGCCTGTGGATCGACTGCACGGATTACTGGGATAACGGTCATCAGCATTTGCCCGAAAGCCCGCCCATTATAAAAAGGATCATCGGCATCCCCCCAGCAGCCAAAATCACTGTCTGGCGCTACTGTGTTGGGATCTACGTCGGGTTCGTTGCCCATCTCCCAGATGTGGACATTGAACTCAGACGTGCTGTAGCGGGTTACCAACTCCTAAGCAATATTTTGTTGTTTACACACTCCGCCGCAGCCACAAGCGCAAGCGCTGCGGCAGCCAGGCGTAGAGCAATCGCCGGGCAGCCCAGCGGATTGTCAGCGCCAGCGGGGTGTGCCCGGTCAGGCGGCGGGCGGCACGGATCATCTCGGGGTAGCAGCGGTCATCACTCACCTGCGTTTTGCCTGCCTGGTGCAGCCTGAAATTTGCCCAACGCTGCGCAGTATATAACAATGAGCCATGCTTTGCCAGGCGCAGCCACAGGTCGTAATCCATGGCAAAGTAGAATTCAGGGTCCAGCGGGCCAACTTTTGGCCACAATTCGCCGCGGAAGAAGCTGGCCTGCTGGGGGATATGCACCGAGCCGCGCAGCATGCGCCGCAGGCTGGTCTGGCGGGCGGGAAACGGCCCGAGAACCTTGCCTTGCTCATCCACCAGGTCTGCATCGCCGTAAACCAGGGCCGCTTTGGGGTGCGCCTGCAGGTACGCTACTGCCTGGGAGATTGCGCCGGGGAGGTAGGTGTCGTCCGAGTTGAGCCAGGCAAGCACCTCGCCGCGGGCGCGGGCAAAGCCTTTGTTGATTGCATCCGTCTGGCCGCGGTCTGGCTCGGAGACCCACCATGCCAGCCGGTCGGCATAGCGCCGGATGATCTCCAGGCTGCCGTCGGTCGATCCGCCGTCGACGATGATATATTCCAGGTTAGGGTAATCCTGGGCTAGCACCGAGCGGATGGTCTCTTCCAGGTAGCGCGCCTGGTTGTAGGAGGGGGTGATGATGGAGACAAGTGGGGGCATCATGGTAGAGGCGCAATATCTTACATCTGGGTGGAAAGTATGGAGCTGAAGGGATAGGGGTAAGGGGTCATGGGTTGATGCATTGCGGGGAGGTTTCGGGGGCGAGCTGGTTCTCGGCATTGTAGCTGATATCAGGCAGCAATGTGTAGTCTGTGCCGAAGTAGGTATTGAAGATCACCCGGAAACCGTTCACCGGGGAAATGGCCGGGTAAAGCGCCGTGTAGTCCTCGCCGGGCAGGTAAAAGCTGCTGAGGATCTGCAGGCGGTTCTGGTCGATCCAACCGTGATCGCCATGCATAAAAATGATTGGGGGGGTTTGTGATTTGGCCAGGATCTCTTTTAGCACCTCCGTAATGGCCTGGTCGATGAACGCCACCTGGTTGACATAGCCTTCGTCGATCAGGATCGAGTCGCTGGGCATCGCCTTTTCGCCGTCGTAGTAGCGCGGATCGTCCCAGACTTCACCATTTGCCTGGAAGACGAAGGGCACGTGCGGCACCAGGATGTGCACAAAGACGAACTTGGGTCCGGGGTAATCCGGGATGCTGGGCAACTGGTCCAGGATGAAGCGCTGCGTGTTGACATGGTGGCTGTAGGGGAAGTTAATTGGCTCGAAGTGCGAGCGGATGAACTGGCTCTGCGAGTTGGTCAGGATCAAGCCGGCGCTGCTCTTGATCAGCATGGCCTCAAAGGGGCTGATCAGTTGCAGGAAGGACGAGTTGCTGCCCAGGCCGAGGTACACATCCGCATCGCTCAGCCTGCTCCACTCATAAGTAGTATCGAAGGCGACGGTCTTATATCCAATATCTTCCAGCATGCGGCGGACGCGGCTTTGTTTCAGTAGAATCCAGATATCGTCGCCCAGGTCGAGGCTTTCCAGCTCACTGCGCAGGTTGGCTACATAATCGAGGTTGAGGGCTGCGGTGATGGAGCCCTGGGTATAGACATAATTGCTGCGACTGCAATCTGCCACGTAGAAGCCCATGGCCCGCAGATTTTCTATGAAAGGGGAGTTATTGTAGCCGAAATCGTTGAGCAAGGCATCGCTGCGCGTGTGTCCGTCCAGGATGATGTAATAGATGTCTGGCAACGGCTGGTCACCGGGCTGCAGCGCTGGTCCAGAGGTGGAGAGCGCGGCCGCAGTTTCCCGCTGCTGGGCCGCATTCTGTACCAGGCTGGCGGTGATTTGTACCAGCGGCATCGCTACCAGCACCAAACCGACAATGTTCAGGGGCAGGGTTGTTGCCCGAGGATTTTTGACCCGGCGCAGCAGCAGCCAGAGGCCTACGACCAGCAGTACCGCATAGATCACCACCAGGTATCGGTGGCGGCCCAGGTTCAGGCCGAACAGGGGTGTGTTTTCCAGCAGACCGTACACATGACCATAGGAAAAGAATACTACCAGCATGAATGACGTTACCAGGCCCGCCCGCTGCCAGTCCTTGAGCAGGATGCGCAGCAGGAGCAGCAGCAGTGTGCCCGCCACCAGGGCGATCAACAGCGGTCGCAGCCCAACGCGCCAGTCGACTTCCTCGATGTTGGTTGCCAGCAGCGCCAGCACCGGATAAGCCGCCATCGCCAGCGGGTGCAACGGAAAGGGTTTATTTTTCAAAGTTAATCCTTAAGGCTTTAGATCAAAGAGTATATAGCCATTCCCCTGCGCCACAATCGGGTATTGGCTGTACAGGCGGTCATTGAGCAGCGGCTGTGCTTCCAGCTGGTCAAAGCGGGTGATCAGGAAATAATCCATTCCTTGGGTCTCTGCCAGGAAGTGTGCTTCGAAATCCGCGGTTTCATCCCCGCTGCTGCTGGCGCGGATGGAGAGCATGTTGAATTCCTCACTTCCAGGCCACAAGTGGACGAAGCGCCAGCCATAGTAGCCGATGCGTACGCCATAATCATGCGTCAGGGCGACGATTTGCCCTTCCGCGGGCAGCTCCTGGCCCATTTTTGTCCAGGCGGCTGCCTCCCCGGCATAATTCACCCCGATCAGCCCGGTGTAGGTGGTCCAGACCGGGTAAGCCACCCCGATCAGCACTGCCGCCGCAGCCACCAGGCGCCAAAACATTGGTTTTGAACGCAGGGCTTCGAGCAGTAATTTTCCCAACGGGGCAAGCGAGAGCGCCACCACAGGCACGAACATCAGGCTGTAATATTCATGGGAGCGGATCTGGAATGGAAAACACATGCCATACAAAGCATAGCCCAGCCACATCCCCAGCAGTGCATTGCGCCCTCCTTTGGCGGGGAAAATGGCCACCCCTACCAGCCCTACCACCAGCAGTGCCAGGTTGAACAGGCGATCCAGAATCTTCAACCATTGGACATAAAAGGAGGGTTCAACCCATAGGTTGTAAAAAGAACCCGTCCAGAACACGAAGTAGCTGACGGAGCTGCTTCCCATCTGGGCGATATAGAAGCCCGCCGGGATCAGCGTTGCCAATCCGGCTGCAGTCCATACCTCCCAGCAGCGCAAAGCCTGGCGCAGCCCCCACATATCCAGAACGAGCAATGTGACTGCCGGGGCGAGGAAAAATACCGCGGTGACCTTGATCAGCAAGGTCAGCCCGGCGACCAATCCGGTTGTTATTGCCCAACGCCAGTTGCGCACCTGGCTCCAACGGTAGGCTGACCACAGCGAAGCCAGGATCCATAAGGTGACCAGCGGGTCGGGCTGAAAGCTACGGCTGGCGGAGACCGCCAGCGGCAGCAGCAGGTAATAGGCCAGGGCTGCCAACCCTCCACCCCAGGAAACCATCCGTCGCGCCAGGTCGAATAGAAACCAGCCTCCCAGGCACCAAAACAAGATTGCATACAATCGGGCGATCCACAGGTGCTCGCCGCCCACTGCGAGGTAAGTCAGCGCCACCAGGCGCTCAAATACCTGTGGCTCGTATGACTTTAATGTCATGCGCAGTTGAGATGCCCGCTCCTGCAGGACAGGGTCAGCATCAGGCAGCATCTCATAGTACATTCCGCGGGCAATGATCGCCGCGCGGAGCTGGCGCGTGGGGTGGAAGTCGAACGGCGGGTCGGTCAGATCGACCAGGCGTAGACCCAGGCCGATAAGCAGCAGAAGGAGCGGCAGCAGCCAGGTCAGCTGTTTTACCACCCTGAAGGGTGGTTTCTGGTTGTCAATAATTCTTCTTCGCTCATCCTTTATTCCACATGCTGGTTAACCTCTGATTGCTGCGGTGCAGCTGCTTCCCAGCACACACCCTGGCTGTCTACTACCAGGCGTTGGGCACGGTGCTGCAAGCGGCGCCGTGACTTGCGGTATGCCAGGAACAGCGGCCCCAATCCGATTGCCCCGCCCCATGCCTGGACTACTTTGTACCAGGATCGCCCAACGGTTGGGAGAGAGAGGTGCAGAGCCTGGCGGAAGTGCCCCAGCGCCTGGGCTGGCTGTCCGGCATCGATCAGCCGCTTGGCCGCAAAGACGTGCAGCCCGGCGTAGATTTCCTTACCCTGGGCGGCAAAGACCGGCTGGAAGAGCGGCTGTTTTTCTAATTCCGGCAGCAGGCGGAAGGCCTCATCGACAAAGCGGGCAGCCTGGGCGATGGTTTTGGCCTCCTGGTGGGTGCGCTCCACCGCCCATACCTGGGGAGTGTGCAGGATGGGTGCCCGGGCGGCAATCTGGATCCACAGGCTATGATCCAGGATCAGGTGGTAATCCCGTGGCAGATATCCTGCCTGTTCGAGCAAGGAGCGGCGCATGAAAACCGTCGGTTGGAGCAGCACGCGGAAGGAGAGGAGATCGGGCAGGCTATACTGCGGGTAAGTGTGCCAGTCCAGCAGGCGCAACTCTGCGTCCACCATCACCCCGTCGGCATAGACCATCCCGGCATCTGGATTGGCTTGCAGCGCGGCGACTGCCTGGCTGACCACATCCTGTCTGTAGTACAGGTCATCCGAGTTGAGCCAGGCAACGATCTCACCATGAGATTTTCGGAAACCCTTGTTGATTGCATCCGCCTGACCCTGGTCGGGCTCCGAGACCCAACCCGCCAGCCGGTCGGCATAGCGCTGGATGATTTCTACGCTGCCGTCATTGGATCCGCCATCTATGACCAGGTATTCCAGCTGCGGGTAATCCTGCCACAGCACGGACTGCAGGGTCTGCTCGATGTAGCGAGCCTGGTTATAGGAGGGCGAAGAATTGAGACGAGGGTCATTCGGAGAGACGCAACATCTTGCATC
>CAWKGZ010000007.1:0-191942 GCA_963849335.1 uncultured Chloroflexia bacterium | reverse complement strand
CTCGCAGGATTTACCATTGTAAATACCACCGCCACGATCAGCTGCATTATTTGCAACCACGCTATCGGTCATTACCAGTGTACTGAAACCAACTTTAATTCCCCCAGCCTAATCGGTCGCGGTGTTATATTTGATCTGGCTATCTCTGATCTGCAATAGTGAATAACTGCCCGTTGCAATTCCACCGCCGCTCCATTCTGTGGTTGTGAATATGTCAACCTTCCCTGCCCTATTGTTTTGGATCAGCATATGATTGAGCATGGCCCGGGAGCGATTGCCTACATACACGCCACCACCATCAAAATCAGCAGAGAGGCAGTTCTGGATGGTGAAATATCCGATTTGAACCATAACCTCTTCGCCAATCAGCACCCCCCTGCGGGTCAATTGCCCATCTATAATGGAAATGCCGGACCGGCTGGTAAAGGAATTGTTCCACCCTCCCGACAGTGAGATATCTTTGGAGATAGATATTACTTCAGTGCCGGTCGGGTTGGTATACACCCCACCCGCAACATAGATATCGTCATCTGGCTGCGCTTTGTTTAGCGCACCATTGATCGTGGCACAGGCAGTGCTGGGAGTATGGCAGTCATAGCTGTTATTCCCAACTGGTGAAACATACCAGATCGATTCAGGCGAAGGTGGGATCAACTCTGCAAATGCTGCCTCAACCGCGCCAATATCACAACTGGAGGCCCCATCCTGATCGCCATCCAGTGGGCGTGGGTATCCACGCTGATCAATATCAAGAGGATCCCCATTTTGATCTGTGCACCCTGCTGGATTGCCCTTATCAATTGCTGGGCTGTTAGCATACATGGAATAGGTACTTGTGGGTCCGCCGTTGTCCTGCAGGGCACCCAATTCTGGGTTAACATCCAGTTGATCTCCTGAGGCTACAGCGATCAAACACCCGTATGAGTCACCAATAATGTTATAGCCCTGTGAATTAACAGGAAGTGAGGAATAACAATCCCGCGAAGTATTCGCCATATTATTCGCGATGATCGAGTTCTCCATAGATAACGAGCCACCAGCGATAAACACGCCTCCCCCATTGTAAGCACCTTCATTGTCTGCAATGGTCGCATTCTTAAGGATTGTAGTTCCTCTCAAAATATAAATTCCTCCACCGCTTACACCCGAGGCAGGGACTTCATTGTGACTGATGGTACTGTTGATGACCACCAAGTTGTCGTTTGCTAAGATTCCAGCGCCCATCAATGCAACATTATCAGCAATTGTACTGTTCCTGATAATCACAGTTTTTCCATCATAAGACCAATGACTGATCCCACCACCCCTTGAATAGCCAGGATTTCCATTGCCGGTAATATTGGACGAACTCAATCAGTAAGCTCCCAGAGTTACCAATACCACTCGCTGGATAGTAATCATCCGTAGAATTATTATCACATCACAATTACTCACACTCAAGCTACCCATATTAGCTATCCCATGTCGGCCATTCTGGAAGATGAATGAGTTAACCGTTGCGGTTACAAATTCGACTACCCATAAATCATACCTGATGCCTTCTCCATCTACAATGGATTTCCCGATTTGTGCCTCAAAGTTAGCGTCCCAACCACCCAGCAAATCCAGGTCCTTATCTACGTAAGCTACATAGTTATCCGAACCGGTATAAGTGCCTACACTTACTTTTATAGTGTCCCCAATGGCGGCTTTGGATATTGCTGCCTGGATAGTAGCACATGGTGTACTTGGATCCGTGCAGCTATTGCCATCATTCCCGTCTGGGGTGACATAATACGTACCTGCAGCGATGGTAGTTTTTACGGTGAACATCAAGAAGAGCATGCCAACCAATAACGTGACGCCAATACCGAAGACCCGCCTTTTATTCATAGATTTCCTCCTCGGTTGAATATCCCGGCCCACCAAAATTTTTACATATTACTATTATCGCGCAATCATCAGCGAATTACATAACAGCAGCATAAAAATATTTATCCGCAATATTGCGGCTCATAGGGCTGCTTTACCCTGAGAAATCATTAATACCCATTACGCTCACATCACCCTCAATCTGGGGTAAAATTTCCCTCAGATTACCGGCTACCGACTACTGATTACTGACAACTGATTACTGAAAATATGCCCTTCGAACCCACCCGCGACCGGGTAAACCCCGAAAAAATCAACACCACCCCCCCGCCGCCCGGAGTGGATCCGGGTGCGCGCCCCCTCTGGCGAAACCTACCAGCGGCTGCACGAGCTGATGCGCGCCAAGGCGCTGCACACCGTCTGCGAAGAAGCCATGTGCCCCAATATGGGCGAGTGCTGGGGCTCCGGCACGGCGACCTTCCTGATGCTTGGCGATGTCTGCACCCGCACCTGCGGCTTCTGCGACGTCAAGCGCGGCCGCCCTGCTCCCCTCGACTGGCTGGAACCGGAGCGCGTCGCCCAGGCAGTCAAAGCCATGGACGCTCAAGCATGCGGTCATCACCTCTGTCAACCGTGATGACCGCCAGGATGGCGGCGCACCCATCTTTGCCATGGTCATCCGCCGCATCCGCGAACTGCACCCCGGCTGCTCCATCGAAGTGCTCATCCCCGACTTCAAAGGCAGCCTGGAAGCGCTCAAGATCGTGCATGGATGCCCGCCCCGAGATCCTCAACCACAATGTCGAGACCGTGCCCCGCCTGTTCAAGACCGTCCAGCCGCAGGATCGCTACGAATGGGCTGCCGCCACACTGTCCAACGCCCGCAAGCTCGACCCCGAAGTGTTGGTCAAATCCGGCATCATGGTGGGGCTGGGTGAGACGATTGACGAAGTCAAAGCCGTCATGCGCGACCAGCGCTCCTGGGGTGTGGATATCCTCACCGTCGGTCAGTACCTGCAGCCCTCCAAAAAGCACCTGCCGATCGAGCGCTACTATACCCTGGAAGAATTTGCCGAGATCAAAGAATATGGCCTCAGCCTCGGCTTCAAGTGGGTCGAATCCGGTCCCCTGGTCCGCTCCTCCTACCACGCTGGCGAGCAGGTGCGCGCCCTGTCCGCTGTCCATAGTAAATTATACGGTTCAGTATAGGCCAATCAAAAACCAGCTACCACAAAGGACACGAAGTACACAAAGGTTTTTTTAATCCACCTTTGTGTCCGTTGTGTCCTTTGTGGTTCTATGTTTTACCAAATTCAATTAACAAGCAAATTACCAAAAAACGACCCCCACCAACACCCCCATTACCCCACCCAGCACCATCCCCGCCAGCACATCGGACAGGTAATGCACCCCCATCGCTGCCCGCGCCAGCGCGACCAACGGCGCCCAGACCGCCAGCAGCAGTCCCAGCCAGCTTGGACCCATGCCGATTGCCACCACCGCCAGCATCACCGCCCGCACCGCATGCCCTGACGGGAACGAGTGTGGATCGGATTTGCGGTAGAATGCCCCCCACTCCCCTTCTGGGCGGCGCCGCCGCACGATGAGCTTGATGATCATCACCACCACCGCGGTGACCACGATGCCCGTCGCTAACACAGACGCTCGCCAGCGCCAGGTCTCATCCCCCAGCGCATACAGCACCACCAGTCCCAGCAGCCAAAACCACAAATCACCCGAATGCGCAAGGATAGCCGCCAGTATGCGCAGCAGCCCTGGCTTCTCCGCCACACGGATGCGTCGTGACCATCTGTCGTCGATTGCAAGCAGCCTGTCCATAATTGTTTAGCTCACCACAGAGTACACAGAGCACACAGAATTTTTATACGAAATCAATCGTCTGTGTCAATCTGCGTAATCTGTGGATAAGAGCCTGCCTTTTGGAAAATACTCTCATCGGCCCAAATCTGACCGTATCAGCTCCAGCTGGTGTGGCTTGTCCACATCCATCCCCACCTCGGCGTACGGGCACAGCACCGCCCGCCCGGTCATACCCAACCGCCGGGTAACCTTCTTTACCGCCCCCTCCACCGTGATCGCCCGGAATGCCAACTGCAGCAGGGTATCCCATCCAAATATTGCCGCCTGTTTCAGCGGGCTCTTACGGGCTTCGATCAGCTGCTCCCACTTCTCCAGGTTTGTATTGATCGTGCGCGTCGCCACAATGTTCATATCCCCACCGCAGACCTGCGCATCCTTCAGGTGGGTATAGGTACGCTTCGAGGTGGGATAGCGCTTCTCCATCACATCCTGGGGGATCAGATGGTAATACAGGTCATCATCCGTCTGCATGGCATTGGTCACCACCCAATCCACCATCTCAGACTTGATCCCGGGAATATCCGAGGAGACCAGCAGCACGTGTGTAGCGGTCGGATCCAGAGATATTACTTGCTGCATCCCAAACAATATATTCTTTAACATTCCGTTCTGGTTGGGAAAGTATGTGATCGGTTTGGCGCAGGTCAGCCCACTCCCTTCCTCAAGGCCTATCACGATCACCCGATCCACCTTGCTCGCTCCGTCAAGCGCATCCAGCACCCACTGCACCATCGGCTTTCCAGCGACATCCAACAGTGCCTTTGGCTGCCCCTGAGTATAAGCATACAACGGCTCCCCCAGTTTCGGAATTCCACCTGCAGTCACCACCGCATCCATCTTTGCCTCCTCCTGACCTGTTCCCTCATCCTGCCTGCCTGCACATCCGGCTGCTGCCTACCCCCTTCAGTCTCCGGCCTGGCAACCCCTGCCCCCTTACCCCTACCCTTACAGCTCTTGCACCTGCGGCTCCATCCCCAACCGCGCCAACAGCTCATCATACTCGGCATAGCTTAGCTTGCGCCCCTTGCCTGAGACTGCCACCAATGCCGCTTCCATCATATTGGTGCCAAACGAGCGCCCCTCCAGCACCGGTGTCGTGGTGACCAGATACGTGATCCCCACCTGGCGGAACAATTCCACATCCTCCGGCGTAGTCGTGTTGGTCACCACCACCCTGCCCTCCAGCCGGTCAGGCATGTGACGCTTGATGTAATGGCAGTCCCCGGCGATCACACTCGCCCACTGGTAATATTTTTCCCACTTGGGGATGCGCTTTTCCTGCTTCTCCCCGGTGGGATAGACCCACTCGAACGGCAGTCGTCCGGCGATGGGGATCATGATCGCCGCCACCCGTTTCAATCCCGCCAGGCTGCGTATCGGGATGCCAATCCCCAGGGCAAACATCAGGTCGCCGAGCACCATCGCATACCCTGCCTGGTCAAAAGACTCGGACATCCCCCAGCGGTCAACGCCGGTGGTCATCAGCACTTTCTTCTCTTTGATCTGCCCACCAATTTTGCTCTCCATGAAAGGCACTACCCGCCTCTCCAGTGTGTTCTTCAACCCTGATCCATCCACCAACGGTGTCTGCTTCACGTAGCGCACCATGGGCTTTACCGAGTGCAGCGGATACCAACGCTTATCCACCCATAAGCCCATGTCGGTACCCCCTACTCCAAATGCATCGACTTTGCCATCCAACTCTCGGTACATCTCCGCTGCTTTTTCCATCGAGCCGTCCGTGCCGATCCGCTCGATCAATACTTTCTCCCCCAACAGCTCCACCTCAACAGCTTTATTGCGCTTCGACGATCCAATGCTGATGCTGACCGCACGCTTCATTGCTCAAGCCTCCGCCTCAAAGATGTCCCAAAGTATACCCCATCCCTTGAAATTCATAACCCTCAGCATAGCTCCCCGTTACGAGTGTATTCGTTCATCACGTTGGGGTATAAAAATTCATTGTTATTTAATTTTCTTTTATGATTTATATGGTAATATTTATGCTATTATAATCATTGCATGTGACAGCTTAACGGCTGCAGGGGGATTTAGGTATTCTTCCCGGTAACCTGGAAACTCTTGTTCAAGGTTCATACGGAGGAATTATGGTAAAGCAATCGGAAACACCAACCCCAACAGCAAAGCGCGGCATCGTATTCAAGGTCGCCATCGACGGTGACCCTGATAAACCGGTGGAATTTTTCGCCCATGTGTTTGGAACGGGCGGTGTTCACCTGGTTTCCGCGCCGGTGAAAGATGGGCAGGTCGAATTAGCCCTCGAGCCGAAGCACTTGAAGGGGGCGCGCGTGTTCTTCGCCCCCACCCCACCAAAGGGGGGAGATACCCCTCTTACGATCAAAAAAATAGAACAGCAGCACGCTTACGAACCGCTGTGGAAATTTGACCCCAAACAGCGAACTCTACGAAGTGCTGCCCATCCCTGGCGACATCTATCAATTTTGGCCGCTGTGCAGCTGCCGGGTGCGCGGCCGGGTGCTCAAGGTCGAAACATACGGCGGGGTCACTTACTGAAAAGCCGGTGTGTGGCGCACGCGTGCACATCTGCGAGGTGGACAAATGGTTCCTGCTCATCCCCAGGATTCCAGACATTGATATCTGGAAGCTGCGTGACGAGCTGCTCGACCTGCTGTACCGCCCGCCGTTTCCCTGGCCTCCTGAGCCGGACCCCTGGATATTCGATCCCGGTTTCATCGACCCGCTTCCTTACATCGCCCAAGGCGCCAATCTGTTCGGTAAATATGATCCGGTCTTGCTGAACCCGCAGCCGCTGCCACCGCGCCAATTAAGCCAGAACATCAATATTTCCGCCTCCCGAGTAGCTTTTGACCCGCAGCCGGAACCGCCGGGTAAGCAGAAATACTTCTCCGGTAAACTGCTCAAAGCGGCTGACTTAACGGCGGATGCCGATTACTTACGCAGCCTGCCGGTAGAATTCATCAGCGGCTTGCGCTCAGAATCCGTCTATCAGGTGCGCGAGGCACTGATCGAAAACTTCGACCTGCTCAAACCCTACCTGTGCGGGCTGCACATCCTGCACCCGTACCTGCTCACCTGCGACGAGTTGGCGACCGTCATCACCGATGCCCAGGGCCGCTTTGACCTGTACGTGAAATACCCCTGCTTCGGCGACCATCCTGACCTGTACTTCTGGGTAGAATACCCCGTTGGCGGCGCCTGGACGACAGTCTACCAACCCTCGAAATACTGCGCCACTCACTGGAACTACCCCTGCGGAAGCGAAGTTACCCTCCGCATCTATGACGCGCGTGCCCGGCTGCGGTGAGACGCCGGTCCTGGTGGGCAAGAAACTGGTGGTCAAATCCATCGGCCGCTATGTGGGCATGGGCGAGATCCAGCGCGATTCGTCCGGCGTAGGAGAGGGCCAGGTAGAGCCTGGCTGGCTCCATGCCACCAAGACCTCTCCCTTTGGTGCCACGCTTGAATTCCGGGTAGATTTCGGAGACAAGCTCACGCCCACCATTACCCATTACTGCTGGTCCATCCGCCCGCTGGGCAGTGTTCTTGATACTGACTGGCAGGCGCTGGACACCGAAGTGAACCGTCACTACCGCGAGACCACCCCTCCAGGGGACCCGCCTATCTACAAATCGGTGAAGCTTGGCCCTGATGAGGCTTTGTCAGGCTACATGTTCAAAATCAAACCTGAACTGCCGTCCAACGGCGAAGAGTTCGTCGTTCTGGACGAGGGCTACGACCTTGCCTCCGCCTACCTCAACACCACCACGCTGGCACCTGGCAAGTATGAGCTGAAGCTGGAGTTGTTCAAGATGGTGGGCGGTGTCATGCAGGCGGTCAACCTGACTGACGATGGCGTGGAGCTGTATGAATTGGACGAAGCTCCCTTCACCGAGGACACCTATGTTGCCAACGCCCCTACCAGCGACCGCCTGTATCGCCCCGGGGGGCCAGCGACGGATGTGTTCGGCTATCGCCTGGTGATCCATGTCGATAACCGGGTGTGCTTTGGTACCATCAACGATGTGGTGGTCAATGGCACCGGCGCTGGGGTGTGCGGCTTTTTGGAGTACAACAACCTGTCCAACAATGCCACCATCGCCTTCCGCGCCAGCCATCCGGGTAACTTTGCCTTCTTCGACTTCGATGTCTACCGGGTGAGCACCCCCCTGCCCGCCGCCAGCGCACCTGGAGCCGGCTGGGTCGGTGACTGGCCTGGTGTGGAAGCGTTGAATGTATCCGGGTTTGCCCTTGCGGGTGATACTTTCACCAAGGTAGTGGATATCTTCACCTTGATGAACGACAACCTGCCGGCTGGTCAGACCGCCTGCACCCGCGCTGCCTTTGCCGAGGTGCTCCATATCTACGCTCTGGCAACCAACGGCTATGATCGCCTGCACTACCTGGATGGACCACGGCCTTCCGAAGACCCGACCCAGGTGGCAGTCAAAGCCTTCGCCATCACCCATGTTGGCGGTCATACACCTTGATGCCTGTTCAGCTTCCCATGAGTTAATAAAACCGGCGCCTGCCTCCTTCGAGGCAGGCGCCCTGTTATAAGTTCCTGGTAATACCTAAGTCACCGCCAGTCGCTCCGCTGAGTAGTGCTCGTATACCCTCTCTTCCACCACCCGGCGAATGCGCTGCACTGCTTCCCAGATCTCCACATAGCGGGTATACAGCGGCGCAATCCCCAGCCGCAAGTTATCCGGGGCGCGAAAATCCGGGATCAAATTCAGCGCCTCGATCAGTGCCCGGTTGATGCGGTATCCCTCAGCATGCCGCAGGCTGACATGCGAGCCGCGCGCTTCCGCCGCCCGCGGCGACCCCAGGCTAAATCCCAGCGGCGTCAGAAAATGGTCGCTCAAGGCGATCAGATAATCCGTCTGCGCCACCGATTTGCGCCGCAGGCGTTCCATTCCTGCCCTCAACAGCACATCTACTGCCGATTCCATCGCCAGCATCGACAGCACTGGCGGCGAGCTGACCAGGAAGCGGTTCATCCCCTCCGCAGGGCTAAAGTCCAGGTCAAATGCGAACGGCGCGCGCTGCCCCCACCAACCCCAGATGGGCGGTTGCAGCCTCTCCTGCAGATCCTTGCGCACATACAGGTACGCTGGCGATCCCGGCCCGCCATTGAGGTATTTATAGGTACAGCCAACTGCCAGGTCTGCATTCCAGGCATCCAACTCCACCGGCACTGCCCCGGCTGCATGGCTGAGGTCCCACAGCACCAGCGCTCCGGCTTGATGTGCCTGCTCGGTGATCGCCTGCGCGTCATACAGATATCCGCTCTTGAACACCACATGCGAAAGCGTCACCAGTGCCGTGTCTGGACCGATCATCGCTTCCAACGCCCTCAGATCGGGGGTGATGCCGTCCGCGGACGGCACCAGCTCCAGGCGGTGCTGCCCGCCCAGCAGCTCGATGCAGCCCTGCAAGATATACAGATCAGATGGAAAATTCAAGGTGTCACTGATGATCTGCCGCCGTCCAGGTCTCGCTCGCAGCGCCGCCATCACCAGCTTGAACAGATTGATCGAAGTGGTATCGCTGACGATCACCTGTCCCGGCGCCGCCCCCACCAGTTGGGCGATCTTCTCCCCCACCCGGCTTGGCGCCTCGAACCAGTTCTCGTTCCATCCCCGGATCAGCCCCCGCCCCCATTCCTCATTGACCACCTCTTGAAGGTGGTCTGCCGTCTGTCGGGGAAGCCGCCCCAACGAATTGCCATCCAGGTAGATCAGCTCTGGCTCCGCGATCACAAATTCGTGACGGAAATCCGCCAGTTCGTCCTGCGCATCCAGAGCTTCCGCATAGGCGCGTGAAGGGTCATATTGGGTCATTGTCTATCTCCAATCCATGGGTTGTCTGGTAAGTTTACCAGAGAATTCTTTTGGGTGACGATTCCTGCTATTTGCTGGCGTGCACCGTATCTGGACTTCCGACGATCTCCCCATCCCGCATCTCATAGACCATATCAGCAGCCTGCCATACCAGTGGATCGTGGCTTGCCACCACCACAGTCACCCCGGTGCGATCGACAATATCCCGTAACAGCTGGATGATGCCCAGACCCGTCGCCGTATCCAGCTGTCCGGTCGGCTCGTCTGCCAGGATCAGGTAGGGCCGGTTGACCAGCGCCCGGGCGATCGCCACCCGCTGCTGCTCGCCCCCTGAAAGCTCATAGGTCCTGTGATGAGCTCGCCCGGTCAATCCCACCAGCCGTAGCATCTCCGTCACCCGTAGGCGCCGGCTGCGCCCAGTTTCCCGCACCAGGCGCATTGGCACGCCCACATTCTCCTCAACCGAAAGAAATGGCAGCAGCCCAAAGGTCTGGAAAACAAACCCGATATGCCGCCGGCGCAGCTCCACCCGCTGCCTGAGCGACAGCTTGCTCAACAGCTTCCCCCCAACCGCCACACTGCCCTTCGTCGGCTCATCCAGCCCGGCGATCAGGTTCAACAAGGTGGTCTTCCCCGACCCCGAGCGGCCCTTTACCACCACCATCTTTCCCGCCGGGATCGCCAGGCTGGCAGCCCGTACGGCATGCACCTGCTCCGCCCCCAGGTTGAATGTGCGCCAAACACCTTGCGTCGCCACCACCGGCCCGCGCCGCGGCCGCTGCTGCGGTGCGACTGCCGCCGGGAGCTCGATCCCCACGGCTTCCATCTGCACGAATTCCTCCGCCTTGTGCTGCGGCCACACCGTCACATGCGTCTCTTCCAGTCTTAGCTTCACCCGCTCGCGCAGATTCAGCTTTTCCACGTACGGCTTGGGCAGCTGCAGCCGTCCCGCTTTGTCCAGCACCACCCATTCTTCCTCTTGCATCTTTCCGCTTTCGGCGTCATGCCGCCGCCGGATTTCGGTGCTCGTCCGCCCATCTCGAATCGCCACCACCCGGTTCACCAGCCGCGCCACCATCGGATCATGCGTCACCAGGATCACCGTCGTCCGAAATACCTCGTTGATCTTGCGCAGCGCCTCATACACCTGCTGCGCCGATTGGGAATCAATTTGCCCGGTCAGCTCATCGCCCAGCAGCAGCGGCGGGTTGTTCGCCAGCGCCACCGCCAGGGCTACCCTTTGCTGCTGCCCTCCCGAGAGTTGGTCTGGGCGGTGCCTGGCTTGCTCACTCAACCCCACCACCTCCAACAGCTCATCCACCCGAGCGCGCCGTTTGCCGCGCCGCCATCCTCGCCACCAGCATCGGTAGCTCGATATTCTCGCGCACCGTCAGGTATGGTAGCAAGTTGCGCGCCGGCTGTTGCCAGGCAAAACCCACCACCTCGCGCTTATAACGCATGCGATCCCGCTCTCTCATTTTCAGCAGGTCCCACCCCCCGATCATCACCGTTCCCGCGCTGGGTGTATCCAACCCACCGATCACATTCAGCAGCGTGCTCTTACCCGCTCCCGATGGCCCTACCAGCGCCATCATCTCCCCGGCCTCCACCACCAGATCCAACCCCTGCAGCGCCACCACTTCCAGCTCTGCAACTTTATAGATCTTCACCAGATTCTCGCATAACACAAAGGTTTGATCTTCCATCTCATTCATCTCCCAGCCGCAGCACCCGGTGCACCCCGGAGCGCAGCAGCACCAGCAGCGAGAACAGCACCGCCATCAGGTAGAAAAATCCCAACCACGCATACTGCCTCAACACATTCGCCCAATCCACCTGGATCTGGTACAGTGCCAGCCCCGGCTCTACCTGACTCAAGGGCAGGTTCAGATAGGTGCGCATCGCTTGCGCCAATCCATACCCAACCCCTGTTCCCAACAGCAGCCCGATCAACACCACCACCAGCGCTTCACCCATCAGCAACAGCCATAATTGTCCCGCCGACAGCCCGTTGGCACGCAGCACACCAAATTCATACGTCCGCTGCCGCGCCGAGAAATAATGGATCAGGAACAGGCCGCCCACGCTCAACACCGACAAGGTCAGCGTGTTCAGCTCGAAAGCCCGGCTGACCCCCTGGGTAAAGGCGTTGTTCTGGATGCGCTGCAGCTCCTCTTGGGCGTCTGCCAACATTGCATCCCGTACCAGTGGGTTTTCCATCAAATCCGGGTATGCCGTCGGGTCGATTTCCAACCACACCTCCCGACTGTTATAGTACAGTGCCAGTCCAGGGTTTAAATATTGATCAATTGCCGCCCCATCCACAACCAGGTAGGCTCCCTTCATAGTCGGAAAATTGAGTATCGTTCCCTGGATGGTGAAAGCCAGGTTGACCGGGCTCAGCGTAATTTGCACCTGGCTGCCGATTCCCTGGCTGGCCCCCACCGACGAAGTGGAAAATACCCCCTTGATCGGAAACCTCTGGTTGACCGCCTCCAGGTATGGGTTCTCCGTTCCAGCATCCAGGTCAGGCGCAGGTGGCTCCCATTGCACCACCTGCAATACCCCGTCAATAGTGATCGTCGTCAGCCCGGGTGGATAATACGCTACCTGTCCAAAGGTCTGCGGGTCTACACCGAGCAGATCAATATCCCGCCCGCTGTAAGTTTGAGCCAAAGCCCTGAACACCGGTGAAGCTGTCCGAACGCCCGGCAGGGCTGCAAAGGTCTCCAGCAGCTCGCCACCCTGTCTCACCCGCAGGTCTGCCCCGGCCCGGTAATGTGCCACATCTGCCTGCGCCAATCCCAGTGAATGCTTATAACTTCCGGTAAAAAAGGCCAGCCCGGCTGCCAGGCTGATCAGCAGGGTGATCTGCGCCGGGCGGGTTGGATCGCGCGCCAGGCGCGCCAGTCCCAGGGAAAGCACCAGCCCGCGGCTGCCACGTGACAGCCACGCCAGGCCGCGCAATACATAGGGGAAGAAGCGCATCCCCGCCATCGCCAGTGCCAGCATGAGCAGAGATGGCCCTAACAACAGCAGCGGGTCAGCCAGGTCGACCTGGCTGAGCTGGCTCATCACGAAGGAGCCGCTGCGGCTCAACTGCCAGTAGGCTGCCCCACCTATTCCCACCAGGATCAAGTCCAGGTAGCTGGATTGCCAGCCAGACCTTTGCTGGGGGCGTGCCCGGCGCTGCTGCCATTCCAGCACGCTGCGCCTGGCAGCCGGGATCGCCGCGGCGCAGATCGCTGCCCAACCACAGCCAGCACCCGCCCAGGCCAATTGCCGGGCCAGCGGTGGCAGCGCAGCGGTTGCCCCTTGAGCTGTGATCCAGCGCCATCCTTGCAGCAATCCCTGCGCCGCCCAGGGTCCCAACAGTCCACCTGCCAGCAGTGCCAGCAGCAATCCCTCCACCACATAGGGCAGCAAGATCTGCCCGCTGCTTGCCCCGCGGCCAGCCATCACCGCCATCTCTCCTTGCAGCCGCTGCAATCCCTGCCCGGCCAATAAGAAGAGCGCATAGTACACGAACAGGTAGGCCTGTATGCCCAGCAGCAAGAGTACCATCTGCACCGTCGCCAGGTTCTCCCGGTAGTTCAGCAGCATATTGGGCAGGTTGGTCAGCACCTGCACACCCGCCGCAGACATCCTGGTCTTCAGGTTGATCATGCGCTGCTCGATATCTTGCACCACCTCCGGGTATATTTGCCGGGTGTCAAGCACCACATGCCACGCCACATCGTGGGTGGGGAATCAGTTCTTTCAGCCCCTGCGGGTGGATGATCAGCGGCAGGGTAAGCGTATCCTCATTCAAACCCCGCAAAACACCCAGCTCGAACGCCGTCAGGTCACCCCACCAGGCGTCCGACTCCGTATCCAGCGGATCGATGATCCCCACGATGCGGAAGCTGTAACCGCTCTCGCCATAAACCATGTCACCGATCTTTAAGCCGGTCTGCTCGGATACTCGTGTGGATATCGCCGCCTCCAGCACAGGGATACTGAACATTGCCTGGCGGATCTCCTCCTGGGTGTGTGGCGGCTCATAGATTGGATAGCTGCCCTCTACCAGGCGGGTCAGGTCTCGCATGCGGTCGATTGACCATACTTTGACCAGCTGTACCTTCAGCCGCACCCCTTCATCAACCGCGTCATATGTGTTTACCGCCGCGTTCATGCGGAAGGAGCGCTTCTCAATCCGCATCACCAGCAGATCACCCAGCAAATGATCCACCTCGGCGAACAGCCCCCCCGTCAGCAGGCTCTGCTCTCCTTTAACTTCCACATTCCGCCCTGCCGGCGTTTCGCTCTCCAGCTCGGTCTGCAGTGTCCGAGCAGCCACTGCCTCGGCAAAAGACGGCAGGCCTGCCAGCAGCCCGGTTGCCAGGGTCAGACCAACCAGCAGCGCCAGGTTGAAGCGCCAGTGCCGCATCATGTGCCGTAAGGTGTAGGCGATCATTTCCGTCTCACTCTCAATCCTGCCCGATGCGCATCAGGCGGTGTACATTGACCCGCCAGAGCAGCGCGGTGGCTCCACCCAGGATGACCAGGAACGCGCCGGTTAAGCCCAGGGTAAAGCGCACGATCGCTTGCCAGTTCTCCAATGGGATCATCGGGGGCACCGGTGGGCGGTCTCCCAAAGAGAGCGGCAAGGATGGCAGCACCAGCTGGTTCAACACCCACCCCAGGAGCATCCCCAGCGCCAGCCCGGCAATGACCATCACCACCTGCTCCAATACCAGCGTGATATACAGCTGCCCCGTGGACAACCCCAGGGAGCGTAAGATGCTGTAGGTTGCTTCACGCTGCCGGGCGCTCAGGTAGAAATGGGTCGCAAATCCAGCCAGGCTTAGCACTGCTGTCAGCACGGTTCCCAGCAAGGTCACGCTGCGCAGTCCCAATGCCAGCGGGTCTGCCCGGATTGCCTGCTGCTCGGTGATGCGATCCATACTCCGCATCGCATCCGGAAATTCCTGGCTCACCGCTGCAGCATCCTGGCCCTCCACCAGGCCGATCCACAGCTCGTTGGGGTTGGCGGGCATACGCCGCTCCCGGTTCAACAGAGTTAACAATGGATCCCGCGCCGCGATCAGAAATCCGTGACCAATCTCCTCGTACATGGTGGGAAAATACTGCACTTCTCCCACAATGATCATCATGGTGGGAATGCTGTTCACATACGCCAGGAAATCATCCCCCACTTGAAGCTGCGTGGCATTGAGGAATTCCGGGCTGGCCAACACAGGCAAATTGGCTTGCCGGGTGCTGCCTGCCAGGTACAGGCTGATCCCCTGGCGGGCAATATTGGGTGGGATGCGAAAGACCAGGGTCCCGCTGCCCGAATGCGCCGGAAGCTGGCGGGTGAACTGCACGGTCATCACCGCGCTGTTGGCCTGCCAGATGCGGGAGACACTTTCAAATCCCTCGACGATTCTGCTGGTGCCGGTTTGCCGGTCAATGACGGAAAGATCATCCAGGGCAAACTCCAGCCCCAGGTACTCCGTAAAGGCTGATGCGCGCACCATGACCCAGAGTGAATGCAGCTTCAGCGGGTAGCTCTCTGCCGGCAGATCGGGGAGATTCGCCTCCCAATAACGCCACTCTTCTTCCGGTGCCGGGTCGCCGACCGCCCGTCCGCTGGGCGGGGTCAACTGGAGGTTTACCAGCAGCATCTCGCCCAAGGCGCTTTGCAGCTTGGCCTGCACATAGATATGCTCGACCTGCCGCGCCTCGCTGACCCTGGATGCATGGTCCAACATCCATACCCCAAAGCGGCCCGGCTGCCCGGGAAGATCGAGCTGCGGGCTTGCCGCCGCATCGTCTTCCACATCCAACTTGCCCAACAATGCGCCCATCGGCTGGGTAGCATAATCATCACGATAGCGCGAAACTTTTGCAAAGGAATATGGCTCGACAGCCAGCAGCTCGAAGGTGGGCAGGTTCCGGTAGCTGCGGATATTGACCGAGCCGCTCCCCCGCCACACCGCGCTGGCGCCTGTCACTCCCGCCTGCGCACTGGCATCCGCCGGGGAGCGATAGCGGTTGAAGAACAAGCGCAAGTCTGCGCCTGAAGCATAGATCGCCCGTTCATACTCGATCGCATTCAGTGTCGTCTCCAGGCCGTTCGACAGAATGCCTAATGCCATGGTCAAGGTCAGCAGCAAGATCAACCGCGCCACATGCGCCGGGTTGCGGGTGGCGTACCACATTGCCAGCGCGGCTGGCAGTCCCCGCCCGGCGGCTGCCAGCCGGGATAAGAGCCTGAGCAGCAGCGGGAAGATGCGCAGCAAGATCACCGCACTGCTTACCAGCAACGCCAGGGGTGCCACCAACAGCAGCCAGTCCACCTGCCCCGGCACGCCCCCCAGGTTCGCCAGGCTGCCATACGAATGCAGCCGCCACACCAGGACGACTGCGCCTGCCGCGGCGAGAACATCCAGGTACATTCGCTGCCACCAGGGTGCTCGTTCCGGGCGACTCCTCATTTGAGTATAGGTCACGATGCTGCGCTGCACCGCCTGTCTCACCGGAATTAACAACCCGGCAGCCCCAACCACAGCCCCCAAACCGGCTGCCGCCCACGCCGCGCCGGGCAGGCGGGCGATCCAATCCGCTTGGCTCAGCGTGGCGATCGGGCCGGCCTTCGCCAGCCCCCAAACGATCAGCCTTGCCAGCCCGGGTCCCGCCAGCAGCGCCAGCAGGCACACCAATCCCGCTTCGACAGCCTGCAGACGAAAGATCTGCCCAAATGACCCACCCCGGCTGGCCAGGTTGGCGTATTCTCCCTCCACCTGCTGCACCGAAAGTGATGCCACCATCCCCAGGTAATACAGCGCCAGGAATAAGATCTCGATGATCAATACGTACAGCGTGATCCGCACCACCCACGCCTGGTTGATGAAACTCTCCAGCACCTCATCCAGCTGGGTTTGCATAGCGATCGTGGGAGTCTGCTCCCCCAGCTCGGTTCGCAAAGCCATCACCTGCGCCCGCAGATCCGGGATATCTTCGACCTGCACACTCGCCGGGTCTAACAGCACGTTCCAGGTCAGCTCGCTGCGCGCCCCGCGGAAAAGTCCCTGCTGTACTTCCAGCAGCGCTGCTGCCGGCAGCAAAGCGCTGTATTCTGCACTGTATTGCGGTTCTGAGCGCACCGCCAGCGGGCTGAACTCCCCAAACCAAAACGCCTCCTGGGCATTGTTCGCCTTCAGGATGCCGGTCACCTCCAACCAGAGCGACGGTTCGGATTCCCGGTCGTTCTTGCTGAGCGGCAGACGGTCGCCCACCTGCAATTCATAGGTTTCGGCCAGCAACTCGCTCACCGCGGCATAGATCACCTCCCCGCGCAGTACCGCCCCCTCCGGCCAGCCACCTGCCACCCACTCGATATGCGCCTCCATCCCTTCGTAGAAACGGATGTTGATGCGCTGATCGGCGGCCAGCTGTTCCAAGAACCAGGGGAACATCCAGTTCGTGCGCCCTCCCCCGATCACCTGCGCGGTATTCGCTCCGATGCGCTGCTGCACCAGGCCTTGCACCTGTGCGTCCAGCGCCTGGTAGGCGGCAAAATCGATGATCTCGTACCCGGTCAATTGAAGATTGGCTTTGAGTGGGGTGCTGCTGCGTAGCCGGTACGGCAGGGCAAATCCCATCACCGTATCTGCCAGCACCGGCCCACTGGCGAGCAGACCGGTTGCCAGCCCAACGCTCAGGAAGAGCAGAACGATCATTTGCCAGCGATATTGCAGTCGACGTAGAAAATAGGCAAGCAGGCTCATCAGGTTGAGCCTCAGTATAGCAAAGTTTTATAAAGAAACTATGAAGAAAGCAGATTTTTGATAATAAAACCGCCCGGTGGTTATCCGGGCGGTCAAATTTCTTACAGTTCTGGTTTTTCCAGGATCTTCAGCACAATCCCCTGGCGGATCACGTTCGGGCTGTCGCCGATCACAGCCTTGTTGGTTTCGTAGATGTACATGTACCACTTCTTCGCCGCTGAACCGTAATACTTCAGCGCAATCCCGCTCAGCGTATCCTCGGCGACCACGGTGTGTTCTGCAATCACCTTTGGCGCGGGTGGTGCTACGGGGGTTGGTCGGGAAATTTCCACCTTAGGCCTCGGGGCAACTTGCTTGACAACGGGGCGCGGTCTCGCTTTTACCACCGGGCGGACAGGCTTTTTCAAACCTGCTTTGATCTTATTGAGTCTATCTTGTTCTGGATCTACCACAATAACCTCCTTATAATTGTTGCTTGTTTATGAATTGGGGTGTCCAATAACCCATCTACCTTCAATTATACTTCAATCGACCCGCATGATTCTTACCACTCCGTGATTTCATCGAGAGCCCGGCTGGCGATCTCATACCCTTCGGCGATCAGCTCATCCGAATGTTGAAAATCCCATAATAGAATGGGGGCTTTCCCCACCAGGTCAATATAAAGCGTTGGCACCCCGCTGGCTTTAGCCAATGCCAGTTCCAGGTCAACCTGCCGTTTTTCCACCACCATGGACACCTTGCCCAGGATACCGGTCAGCCGGTTCGATCCCATTGGTTCACGCGTATCGATCAGATCCAATGCGATGATCCGGGTCGCGCCGGCAACCAGCGCCGGCTCGATGGGCAGGTTGCTGACCAGACCGCCATCCATCTCATACCGGCCCTGTCTTTTAACCGGCATCACCCAGGGCGGCAGTGCAGTAGAGAGCAGCAATGCTTCCAACACTGCATCTCCCGGTTGCAGCCCATGCAGAACAGGCTGCCCGGTATTGAGATCGGATGAGACAATCACCAGGCGCGGCTGGTCTATATCCGCAAAGCAAAGCTCCGCTGTTATCCCATGGGTGATGAAAAAATCCCGGATGCGCTGGGCTGGATCATTCACCGAGCGCCCAAACATCGCCCTCACCGCCATCCAGATATAATTAGCCGGCAGCAGATCCAATTCCGCCACCCCGCGCCAGGCCTCCGCCAGCCCCTCCAGGCTCTCCTTCGAAAAGCCATGCAGCGCCAGGAACGCCGCATTAACCGAGCCGATGGAGGTGCCCACCAGCAGGTCAGGCTGCAAACCGCGTTCCAGCAGCGCATGCAGTGCCCCCACCTGCAGCGCCCCCCGCGACCCGCCCCCGCCGAATACAAATGCCAGTGTTTTTTCCATTCCCATGATTATACTTTGATCCTACCATTGTATCGTAGGTACGACTTCAGTCGTTCCATCTTCATCCATAACCACGCCTGAGGCTGTTTCCAGCATCATCCGTTTAATTTGGAAAACACCACCAGTCGATGCTATAATCCAACCTGACCACCATCCTACCACCCCGAGGGACACCCATGCGACCTGATTGGGACACTTACTTCATGAAGATCGCCCACGACGTAGCCGCCCGCAGCACCTGCGACCGCGCCTTTGTCGGCACCGTGCTGGTGCGCGAAAAGCGCATCCTCACCACCGGCTTCAACGGCTCGCCCGCCGGTCAGCCCCACTGCGAGGAGATTGGCCACCTGATGATTGAAGGTCACTGCGTGCGCACCATCCACGCTGAAGCCAATGCCATTATCCAGGCGGCGCTGCATGGCGTCTCCACCAAGGGCGCCCACTGCTACGTCACCCATTTCCCCTGCCTGCAGTGCGTCAAGATGCTGATCAACGCCGGCATCGTGCGCATCGTCTACGATAATGATTACCGCATCGACCCCAACGCACTCGACTTCCTGCGCATCGCCGAGGTGGAGTTGGTGCGCGTGCCGGGGACAGGAAGCTCCGTCACAACTCGACTTACGTTCGGAGGGAAGCTGTCCTCTTATCCCTTTCCCCTATCCCTTGTTCTCAATCTTCCCTCTCCTCCCCCAATTCCTCCACAATCCCCGCAAACTGCTCCAGCGCCGCCTCCAAATCCTCCATGATCTCCCGCGCCAGTACCTCCGGCTCGGGCAGGTTGGCCGAATCCTCCAGCGACTCATCCCGCAGCCAGAAGATATCCAGGTTCACCTTATCCCGCGCCATCAGCTCATCATAATCGAACACCCGCCAGCGCCCCTCCGGGTTCCCCTCCGACCAGGTCGCCTGGCGCTCATGCCGGTTGGCCGGGTTATAACACGCCACAAACTCATCCAAATCTTCCCGCGCCAGCTGGTTGGTCTTCAGCGTGAAGTTCATATTCGTCCGCAGATCATAAATCCACAACGTCTTCGTCCACGGCGACTCGCTCGCCGGCTTGCGGTCGAAGAACAGCACATTCGCTTTCACCCCCTGGGCGTAAAAGATGCCGGTCGGCAGGCGCAGCAGCGTGTGCACATCGCACTCGTTGAGCAGCCGGCGCCGCACCACCTCCCCCGCCCCGCCCTCGAACAGCACGTTGTCCGGCACGACCACCGCCGCCCGCCCGTTCTGCTTCAGGATGCTGCGCACGTGCTGCACGAAGTTGAGCTGCTTGTTGCTGGTCGAAGTCCAGAAATCATCCCGCACGATGTTCTGCGATTCGCGCCGCACCTCGCCCTCATCGGTGACAAAGGTCACGCTGCTCTTCTTCCCAAAGGGTGGGTTGGTCAGCACCATGTCGAAGTACTGCCCCGGGTGCGCCGCCAGGCTGTCTGCCACCCGGATCGGGCTTTCAGTGCTGTCCACGCCGATGCCGTGCAGGTACAGGTTCATCACGCACAGTCGGGCGGTGTTATCCACGATTTCCCAGCCGTGCAGCGCATCGTGGTTCAGGTGCCCCCACTGGTCGCGGTCGAGCTGGTAGCTGCGCGGGATGTAGTCATGCGCCGCCAGCAAAAAGCCGCCCGTGCCGCACGCCGGGTCGCAGATCCTCTGCCCCGGCGCCGGGTGCATCACCTCCACCATCGCCTTGATCAGCGGCCTTGGCGTGAAGTACTGCCCTGCCCCGCTCTTGGTGTCCTGGGCGTTCTTCTCCAGCAGCCCCTCGTAGATTTCCCCCTTGATATCGATGTCCAACCCGATCCACGTCTCGCCATCGATCAGCTCCACCAGCCGCTCCAGCTTGGCCGGGTCCTGGATCTTGTTTTGTGCCTTGCGGAAGATGACCGGGATCAGCCCCGATCCCTGCCCCAGCGCGGTCAATATCTGCCGGTAATGGCTCTCCAGCTCGTCGCCGGAAAGCCGCCTCAGGCTCGCCCAGTTGTACTCGCCGGGGATGGCGCTGGGTTTGCCCAGCACCTGCACGTTCTCGTCATCCATCTTCAAGAACAGCAGGTAAGTCAGCTGCTCGACGTAGTCGCCATACGACATGCCGTCATCGCGCAGCACATTGCAGTAATTCCACAGCCTTTGAACAATAGTAGAGCTTTCAGTTGCCATGCTATCTATCCTGGTTGAATTTGTTTGGCGCGGCTTGCGGGTGCAGTTGATCCTGCTCCCATCGCCTCGGGTTATTCTGGATATATTCCTCGATCCGCCGCAAATCCGCCTCGTTCCGGATGATATGCTCGTAATAATTGCGCAGCCAGATAGGTCTTCCCTGCATGCCCGGCAATTTCCAGGCCCGCTTTGTCACCTGCGATTTCCATTGCCCGATCATCGCCCCCAACGATTCCGCCGGAGGCCCTTTTGCCTCATGTACGGGCGACCCACCCATCTCAATCGCTGCCTCGTCTTGCCCTCGCCCACCCTCTTCCATGATCAAATTCTCCCCCGATCGGGTCGCCCTCCCCGGCCAACCCGAATCCCCATCCCTGGCATCGCATCCCTTATCCGGCGCATCATCCTGCCCGCGCCAGGGCGACCCGCCAGTGCCATCCATCGCCGCATATTCCCATTGCTCTTCCCCAGATGGAACACCTTTGAGGCCTTGTTGGGTCGCCCCTACATCCCCGCCTGCCCCGCGTACGGGCGACCCACCCATCTCCATCGCTGCCTCGTCTTCCCCTCGCCCACCCTCTTCCATGATCAAATTCTCCCCCGATCGGGTCGCCCTCCCCGGCCTATCCGAATCCCCATCCTCAGCATTATTGATGATGATAATCCCATGCACATGATTCGGCATCACCACAAACGGGCCCAATTGAATATTGTCAAATCCCTGCCCCAAATGCTGCCACTCCCACCGTACCATCTTCCCCATCGCGCTCAACCGCACCTCCCCCTCCACCACCTCCCCAAACAGACATTCCCTCTGCCACGCGCATATCGTAACAAAATACCCCCCCGCCTGGCTATAATCATATCCCTTCAGGCGGATGGAACGGCGGTGCTTTTTCTGCAAATCAAACCTCTCTCCCATCATCGTTTCCGGTTCCTCCGGCGTGCTTTCTTGGCTTGTTTGCGCTTGGCCTTCTCTTTTTTTGCCTGGTTGGCTTTATTCTGAGTTCTTACGCCGTGCATATCCGCAAAACTGCCCATCAATAGCTCTTTCTGCACGGCCGAAAGACCCTGCTGGGGCGTGATGCGTTCTTCCAGCAGGCCAACCTTGACCTGGAAGTCTTCATAATCGCCCATGACACTTTCATCCGCACATCCAGCCTCAAAGATCTCTTTGGCCAACGGCGCCGCTTTGACCGCTTCCAGGTCTGCTAAATTCAAGAGCGTGAACGCGTTGATCAACTCATCATCGTCGCGATAATTCTCCAGCGTGGACATCAGCGCCTGCACACAGGCCTCGCGTGCCTCCGGGTGCTGCTTGCCTATTTCAGTCAGGGCAGTGCCTGCCGCAATGCGCTCAAATTCATGCTTCGAGCGGTCCGCCAGGGCATCGCGGCAGGGCTGTATTGCCGCTGCACCTATTTTCCCCAGCACGACCGGGATTTCCTCACCCACATAGTCATCTTGATCGATATCGATCCAGCGCAGCTGCCCGATCAGCGCTGGAATCGCCTCGACCGCCTCCAGTTGTCCCAGCGTGCGCCAGGCGTGCACCTGTGCGTACACTTCGGGCGGCGCCTCGCCATCTTCATCCCATGGCAGGCTGCGCAGCTCGGTATCTTCTACCAACCGGATCAGCTCGGGAATATCCGCCCCGGTAAACCCCATCTTCAGATAATCGCCCTCATCGTGGATATCTGTCTCCCCCAATGCCAACAGCTTCGCCACCGGTTCAGGATAATCGTCTCTCATCCCAGCCTCCCCTCAAACGCCCTCTCATAAATCGCCTGCCTCAGCCTCCCCCACGGCGTTCAGCCTCGTCTCCCCCGCCACGGCATCCCCAAACAGGCATTCCCTCTGCCAGGTGGAGAGGGTGACAAAATACGCCCCCGCCTGGCTGTAATCATACCCCTTCAGGCGGATGGAACGGCGGTGGTGGATGTTGGGGTCGAAGTGGTTCATGGCAATAATGATAGATACCTATCCAATCTTCATCATTGCATTTCGACCGGACATCAATAGTCGTACTTCATCCGGATTTGCCGGTGCTGCAGATGATCCCCTACGAATATATATTCTATTGTCAACCATACAAGGCTTTCGTTTTAATTCATGGATGCGAACTACCAACACTCGTCGGTGTTGTTGATGAGGAATATCAAAAACCTCAAAGTCAACCTCTGGTGGCGGGTCGCAATTGGATTGAGCCACCTGGATCACACGCAATTGGGCAGCGTCAACCTCAATTTCCGGGATCCCCATTTGTTCTCCTGAATCTGTAATGCCAACAAGAATCAGTCCACCGCGATCGTGGTTCGCAAAAGCACATAATTCCTTGGCAATTTTATGATTTTCAGGAAGTTGAATCTTAAAATCGTAAGCTGGTTTTTCTGTCTGAATCTTCATTTCTAAAAGTGATACCCCCACAGAATCAATTAAGAATTGGTCCAACTCAGAAGTCAACTCATAAACATCTTCAGGTTTCATGGGTATATCACCAATGCCAAGGATGACAAATGGATATTTCAATGGTAATGGGGTCACCGCAGTTATTCTACGTTTTAGATTTTCAAAACTACCTGGTTGGGTAGCCATCATATTCCTTACATGCAGCATGGGCACTATCAAAATTGCCAGCTTTATCTTTCCAAACTTAATAAATAGAGGAAGTTTAACAAAAAGGTCACTTTCATTAAAAGCATGTTTCCCAAAACTCCAGGTAATTCCAATATCGCCTTTTAAAGCTTGCAGGTTTGCATATTTATATTCTTCCAATACTTCTGGCACCCATCCAGAACCATACAAATATTTTTCTAAAGCATGTGATATGTCTCTGGGATCATACATCTGACTTTGTTCTTTGGAATGATGAATCTTGATTGGTTTTTGTTCTGGGTTTAATACTTCAATCGCCTCCTGTATCTCTGCATATTGACCCGTATAATTTGTCTGAAGTTGATTCCAGGCACCTAGGTTGCTCAATACTTTACTAATATGCATCACAGTCTCCCCTCAAACGCCCTCTTCAACACCGCCTGCCTCAGCCTCCCCGCCCGCCTCAAATTCGCCTCGATCGTCCCCTGCATCTCCTGCACCACCGAAAGCCGCCGCTCGACCTCGGCGACAATGCGGCGTTGCTCTTCGGTTGGTGGTATTGGTATTAGAAAATTCAACAGAGTTCCTTGGCTAATTGTATTTTGACCAGCGCTTGATACCCGATTGTGTTCAACAAACTTTCGCAGCGATCAGTATCGAAGTACATGGCAAGAAATAATGCCATTTCAGGTTCGACCAATCGAAATCGGATGAAATGGTCACAAAAAGTCACAGGTTCCATTGAGCTTTGGAAAACAATCATCCGTCCAACATTGTCAAGGCTGCCATTTACGCGTATGCAAATAATATCGTTCGTAATAAGTTCATATTTATTAATTTCTTCCTTCGTAGCGCCAATGCGGCGAACATTATCGAGAGATATATGATTACCAACAACGTCTGCAAGCCTTAGCACAATTGTAGGCATTCCAGAATCGGATTTTCGTTTCCCAAAACCATTCTGAGAAAACAATACCACTTGATCCCATGTCGCCCACGCCCACCCCCTCGGCAACTCCGCCAGCCCATCCCCCGCCAAAGGCTCCTTCCCCATCCTCCTCAGCATCACCTCCACGCTCTCATCCCCCGCCTCCTGCGCCACCAGCCTCCCCTCGCACGCCGCCTTCAGCACGCTCGCCTTATACCGCTTCAGCGCCGCCCGCGCCCGCTTCAACGCCGCAACCCCCGCCTCCAGCTGTGTGAACAGGCTCTCGATGCGCGCCACAATACGCTCTTGTTCTGGGAGAGGAGGAATTGGAAAAAATATTTTCGATAAATTGGAACGGGAGATCCTTTTTCGAGTTGAACCACTTTGGTAACTTTCAATCTCCGCTCTGGATTGTGTTGAATTAATAACATACATCAACCACCGATGATTAAATATATTTTTCCCACTTCTAACAATACAAACATCAACAACAGTAACACTCTTTTTGGGGTCCCCCGGGAATATACAAGCACGACCAAGTGGGTCTGGCATACGTGCAATTAATACATCACCCTCCTGAAGAAATGTACACCCAAGTTCGATAGCTTTTTTGTAAGTTAGGTATCTATCAGACCTGTCCCTATAATATCCATCTCCAATATCCGCAAGTTGTACAAGTCGGACTTCGCCATTTGGGTCTTGATCTTTGCTTTCTACCCAATCCCCATCAATAAAAACTCCATCATCACCGGTCAACTCTCCGATCGTCGTCCACACCCACCCAGGTGGCAAACTCCCATTTACCATACCCTATTCTCCACCTTCGCCCCTACCCACCCAACACCCCATTCAACTCTTCCAAAATCCCCGCCAGCCTCCCCCCAAACACCCTCGCCGCCGCCACCTGCCCGCCGCGGTTCTGGAAGGCGTAATAATTCAAATCCTCCACCTGGATCGACAGGTTGATCCCAATATGCCGCGCAATCTCGTCCAGCCACCAGCGCTGCTGCGGGGTGAAGTCCTTCCCCGCCAACCATTCCTGGTAGCGCCGCGCGGCACGCTCCGGGTACGGCTCCAATTCCTCGTCCAGCGCCGCGTGCCGCACCAGCGACACCAGGTCCGCCAGCACCCGCTTCTCGCCCGCCCCGCGCACCCGGTCTTTCTCCAACGTCTGGTAAGCCCGCCACAGCGCCTCGGTCATATACAGCGGCTCGCCCTGCTTCAAGCCCTGGCTCAGTTGCTCTGCCAACTGCCGCAGCAGGCTGAAGTCCAGCCGTCGCTGGGCGTATGGACGGCTGAACAGGATTTGCAGCGCCGTGATCTCCTCTTTGTGTTCCTGGATGTAAGCCTGGAAGCCCGCCACCAGCGCCCGCGCCTGCGCCGTGGCGTCCTGGTCGAAGCCTTTCGCCACCACCGCATCCACGCTCGTCTCGTCGATCAGGATTTCCCGCTCCATCAAAAAGCTGCGCAATTGCGGGCTCGCCGCCAACGGCGTCACCGCCCGCGCCACCAAATATTGCCGCGCCGCCTCCAATTCTTCCTCCGATGGCTCGTTGTACGGGCGGACCTGCGTGTCCGCCCCCTGCGTGTCCGCCCCCTGCGTGTCCGCCCCCTGTGTGTCCGCCCCCTGCATGTCCGCCCCCTCCGTGTCCGCCCCCACCTTTACCGCCCGCACATAAATCGCATCCGCGTCCACCGCGTCCAGCAGCGCGTTCGCCAGCGCCTTCAGGCTGCCGAATCGCTCCGGCGCCGCCGGCACGTCCAGCAGCCCAGCGACCTCTGCCTGCTGCGTCGCCGTCAGCCGCTTTTCCAGCAACCCAAGCCGCCTTGCCAGCGAGCCTAACAGGTCATCGTCCACCGCCCCCACCGCGGCCGCCTCCAGCAGCGCCTTGAGCGGCACCGAGCGCTTGCGCTCCACCGTCCCGGTCTCCACCAGCTCCTGTTCGGTCACCCCCACCGCGTCCACGATCACGAAGCGGGTCTTGCGCGCCTCCGGCGTGGTGGTCACCGCCTGGAAATCCGTCTCCGAGATCACCCGCGTCCCCCGCCCCAGCATCTGCTCGAACAGCACCCGGCTGCGCACCGCCCGCATGAAGATCAGCGCCTCCAGCGGTTTGATGTCCGTGCCTGTGGCGATCATGTCCACCGTCACCGCCACGCGTGGGTAGTAGCTGGTGCGGAAGGCGCTGATCAGGTTTTCTGGCAGCCCGCTCGCCCGGTAGGTGATCTTCTGGCAGAATTCGTCTCCCTTGCCGAACACCTCGCGCGTGATGCGCACGATTTCCTCGGCGTGGTTGTCATCCTTGGCGAAGATCAGCGTCTTTGGGGTTTCATTGCGCCCTGGGAACAGCTCCGGCAGGCTCTCCTGGTAGGCTTTCAGGATGGTGCGGATTTGCCCCGGCGCCATCACCCGCCGGTCGAGCTCATCTGCCTGGTAAGAGAAGTCCTCGTCCAGCAGCCCCCAGTGCTCTTTGCGCGTGCGCTTGTCGCGATGCCCCACCCACCAGCCCTTCTCGATCGTGCTGCCCTCTTCGCTGATCCGTGTGCGGATGCGGTACACCTCGCCGTCCACGTTCACCCCGTCGATCACCGCCCGCTGGCGCGGGTACTCCATCACCAGGTTCTGGTTGAAGAAGCCGAAGGTCTGCTTGCTCGGCGTGGCGGTCAGTCCGATCAGGGTTGCGTCGAAATATTGCCAGCACCTGCCGCCACAGGTTGTAGATCGAGCGGTGGCACTCGTCCGTAACGATGAAGTCATAATACTCGATCGGTATGCGCGGGTTGTAGCCCACGTCCTTCTCCGCCTGCTCCTGCAATGCGCCCCCCGCCTCCCACAGCGAGGCTTCCTCGTTCTGCGGGTCGAACGCCTCTTCCCCCCTCAGCATCGAGTACAGCCGCTGGATGGTGGTGATGTGCACCTTGCTCACGTCGTCCAATACGTTCGATTGCAGGTGCTGCACGTTGTACAGCTCGCTGAACTTACGCCCGTCGTCCGGTGTGACGAATTGGTCGAACTCCTTGAAGGTCTGCCGCCCCAGGTTGTTGCGGTCGACCAGGAACAGCACCCGCCGCGCCTTGGCATGTTTGATCAGCCGGTAGACGAAATTGACCGCCGTGAACGTCTTCCCGCTGCCCGTCGCCATCTGCACCAGCGCCCGCGGCCGGTCCGCCGCGAACGACTTCTCCAGGTTGGTGATGGCCTCAACCTGCGCCGACCATAGTTGCGTTGAAGCCAGTGGGTGATCTACAGGCATCTCCGCCAGCCGCCCGCGCAGCGTATCGGGCTGGCCCAGCCACTCTGCCAATGTCTCCGGGCGGTGGAAGGTGAACACCCGCCGCGAGCGTGGCTGCGGGTCGCGCCCGTCGCTGAAATACGTCTCCACCCCGGTGCTCTCGTACAGGAACGGCAGCGGCAGCGTCACATGCGGAATATTGGGCGGCAGCGTGGTAGCATACCCGCCCGCCTGCTCCGCCACCCCCGAGAGCGTCGTCCCTTCCGGCTTGGCCTCCACCACCCCCGCCGCCTTGCGGTCCACGAACAGCAGGTAATCCGCCTCCCCCTTATCCGTCGGGAACTCGCGCACTGCCACCCCGCGCCCGGCATACAGGTTCATCGCCTGGCGATCCTGCACTGCCCATCCACAGGCATTCAGCTGGGCATCGATATTCTGGCGGGCGAGTTCTTCGGGTGTGGGCATGGGATTATTATACAATGTTTGCCCCGCCAGCATATGGGAGATCTCCTTTCGTACGGGCGACCCACCCATCTCCATCGCTGCCTCGTCTCGCAATCGGCCATCCCCTTCCATGGCGATATTCTCCCCCGATCGGGTCGCCCTCCCCGGCCAATCCGAATCCCCATCCACGGGATCGCATGCCCCATCCGGCGCATCATCCTGCCCGCGCCGGGGCGACCCGCCATTGCCAACCATCGCCATATATTCCCAGTGCTCATCCCCTGGGAAAATCCCTATTCGGCCTTGCTGGGTCGCCCCTACATCCCCCGCCCCTTGTACGGGCGACCCACCCATCTCAATCGCTGCCTCGTCTTGCCCTCGCCCACCCTCTTCCATGATCAAATTCTGCCCCGATCGGGTCGCCCTCTACCGTCTACCGTCTACCGCCTCCCCCTCATCCGCTAATCCGTTACCCATCCGTTGACCCATCCCCAATCCTCTCCCCATCCGTGTTCATCCGCTCTTATCTGTGTTCATCTGTGTTGCGTATTTTCCCCCTACCAATCCGCATTTTGGACTTGTGAAACTAGAACAATTGTGCTATTATATTATCAACATTGGCACGGTTGATAAGCTGCATTGGTTTTTATATGTACATTTATCCACGAATATTGATCCTCTCCTCCGCACCCCTCTCCATAACCATATTCTGCCCCCTGGCGGGCGCCTCCTCCCCCCTTCCCAAAACGCCCCCTCTCTGATAAACTAACGTCCGCAATCCCAGCATTAAGATCTCACTGACCTCGGCTGCCCGTTGCCGGGGTTATTTATATATAAGGAAAAGCAAGCCATGCAGTTCGAACGCACCGATTTACGTAATATCGCCATCATCGCCCATGTCGACCACGGCAAGACCACCCTGGTCGATGGCCTGCTGCGCCAGGCGCACACCTTCCGCGACAACCAGCAGCGTCGCCGAGCGGGTGATGGATTCCAACGACCTGGAACGCGAGCGCGGCATCACCATCCTGGCCAAGAACACCGCCGTCTCCATCTGGGATGCAGCAGACGCAGCAGACGGTCAAGATCAACATCGTCGATACCCCCGGGCATGCCGATTTCGGCGGCGAGGTGGAGCGGGTGATGAACATGGTCGATGGCGTGCTCCTGCTGGTGGATGCCGCCGAAGGCCCCATGCCCCAGACCCGCTTTGTGCTCAAGAAAGCCCTGCAGATGGGCCACCGCGCCATTGTGGTGATCAACAAGGTCGACCGCAAGGACGCCGAGCCCGGCCGCGCCCTCAACCAGACCTTCGACCTGTTCATCGAGCTGGGCGCCACCGATGAGCAAGCCGATTTCCCCATCATCTACGCCAACGCCATCACCCAGCAGGCCGGCCTGACCCCCGAGCTGGGTCCCGACCTGCAGCCGCTCTTCCAGGCCATCCTGCGCCACATCCCCGCCCCCAAGATAGACTCTGAAGCCCCAACCCAGATGCTGGTCACCACCCTGGCCTACGACGACTACCGCGGCGTGACCGCCATCGGTCGCCTGTTCAGCGGCAAGATCACCGTCGGCCAACCCATCGCCCGCCTGACCCTCAAGGGCGAGATGCTGCCCGAGCGCGCCCGCTACCTGTACGTCTTCCAGGGGCTCAACAAGGTCGAGGTCGAAGAGGCCGAGGCCGGCGAGATCATCGCCATCGCCGGGCTGGAGGGCATCGCCATCGGCGAGACGATCGCCGACCCGGAGAACCCGGTCGCCCTGCCGCCCATCGAGATCGAAGAGCCGACCGTGCGCATGACCTTCGGCGTCAACGCCTCGCCCTTCTCCGGCCGCGAAGGGCGCTGGAGCACCTCGCGCAAGCTGCGCGAGCGCCTGTTCGATGAGCTGCGTTCCAATGTCGCCCTGCGCGTCGAGGAGACCGGCAGCGCCGATAAATTCACCGTCTCCGGGCGCGGCGAGCTGCACCTGGTCATCCTGATCGAGACCATGCGCCGCGAGGGCTACGAATTCCAGGTCTCGCGCCCCGAGGTGATCTTCCGCCAGGGCGCGGATGGCGAGGTGCTCGAACCCTTTGAAGAAGTGCACATCGAGACCAGCCCTGCCACCGTTGGCGTGGTGGTCGAGATGCTCGGTGAGCGCCGCGGCAAGATGATCGACATGCAGGAGACCGGCGATGGCAGCGTGCGCATCCTCTACCTGGCCCCGACCCGCGGCCTGCTCGGCTTCCGCTACCAGTTCCTCACCGCCACCCGCGGCATGGGCGTGATGCACACCATCTTCCACGGCTACCTGCCCATGGCCGGCGCCATGGCTACCCGCACCTCCGGCTCCCTCGTCGCCTGGGAGACCGGCGAGACGGTCACCTACGGGTTGAAGAGCGCCGAGGAGCGCGGCGTGCTGTTCTACGGCCCTGGCGTGCCCATTTACGAGGGCATGGTGGTCGGCGAGCACCAGCGCCCCGGCGACCTGAATTTCAACGTCTGCAAGAAGAAGCACCTGACCAACATGCGCTCGGCGCGCGGCGATATGGAGATCCGTCTCACCCCCCCGCGCCAGATGAGCCTGGACGAAGCCATCGAATACCTTGCCGAGGACGAGCTGCTCGAGGTCACCCCGCAGAACTACCGCATCCGCAAAGCCATCCTCGACACCGAAGAGCGCGGCAAGCTGAACAAGCTGGCCAAACTGGCTGAGTTGGGTGAATAATACACACTTACCACTGAGAACACAGAGACCACTGAGTTAAAAACAATATACCGCAGAGATCACTGAGAACGTTGAGCCTTTTTAACTCTGCGTTCCCCGCGTCTCTGCGGTGAGGTTTTTAATTTAAGGTTTTCTCTGTGCTCTCCGTGTGCTCTGTGGTGCGCTCTATAGCATCGCCTCCAGAGTGGCGCGCCGGTCGCTGAACGCCGGATCTAAAACGAGCGGTAAACACTCGATCAAACTGCGATTCTGCTGCAGCAAGGCGACAGCAAATGCCATACAGGTTGCCTCGCCGCATTGTTTGCAATTGGTTTGGGGCAGCAGCGTGAGGATATCTAACCAGCGTGGGGCACGCCGGGCAGCCGTCATAGCCACCAGCTCTTCTCGTTTCTCCCAGGTGGCATTGATCGCATCCTTAAGCGCCTGCAATACTTCCAAACCCGCTTCCGCATCTTTGACCTGCGTGATATACACCTTGTCGGGATAAAGCGTCAGAAAACCCGGCTGGCGGCGAAAGGTGAGGGTCATTGTTTCTGGATTGTAGGCAATGATTCCCGGCAATGTTGCCAGGTAGGGGATCACTGCATCCAACGAGCGGTCTGGCTTACCAATCACGATGAGCTTACCCGGCTCAGCCAGGCAAGGCAGGGTTTTTGTCAGGGTAATCGTGCTTAAATAATTCATGATTTGAAGATATTCCCACTGACCTGGGTAATGCCCGCACCGGGCACCGTGAGCATAACTTTTCAACCGCCTTCCAATAATTCCCGTGCTTTGCCTTTAAAATGGGTTTTAAGAAAGATCAAGGCACCCTTTTCATCATCATCCAACATGATGCGGATCAATTCAATCAGGTCGTCATCGTCCAGGGTCAGGTTAATTCCCTTTTTCATATTCAACACCTCACCACTCTTGTGGCTGGTTCCTATGGCGTGGCATCCTCCGCTGCTAGCTGCAGCCACGCGATAACTTCATCCTTTTTAGGAAAACGTCCCACGCAGACCAGTTTCTCATTCACCACCAGGCTGGGCAGGATTACCACCGAGGTAAATTTTTCCATCTCAGCCAGATCTTTGATCTCTTCAACAATAACTTCCAGACCAGGCAAGGTTTTACGTAGCTCATGCTCTGCAGCTTTCAGGGTTTGTTTGACGGCATAACGCTGCGGGCTTTTATAACTGAGTATTTTGACAGGTATCAAGCGTGGCCCTTAGCCCATATCTGACGCATCAATGATCAAATTTTCCAAAGCAGTGCGTTGACGCTCGTAACGAGGGTCAATCAGGGGCAAGCAAGCAGTGAATTTTTTCTGGGCTGCAACCAGCTTTAGAGCAAAGGTGTAACAGGTCGGCTCACCGCACTGTTTACAATTGGTCTGCGGCAGCAGCTTGAAGACTGCCATAGAGGTGGGTCGTTGGCGGGTGGTCGTATCTGGATTTATCTCAGCGCGGCGCTCCCAGAGACGGTTGACCAGGTCGATCAACGCTCTGAGCTCTTGTTCTGCCGCCTCCCGATCCTCCACATTGCTGACGACAATCTCGTAAGCGTGAAAAGCGACATTGTGGTCCGCCTTCTTCCAGGTCAGCGCACCGGCAGAAGGATGGTAGATTGCCCCGTGCAGGGTGGCATTGAGGTAGGGCAAAGATTCTGAAATATCGACGATCAGACGCGCCCGTGCGGAATAACGCTCAGCACCTGGGTCGCATGGGGGCGTAAATATCTCGAGATCATATTTCTCTATCAACATAGCTGCCCTCCTGATTACTTTTGTAGAGCACTGATCTGAGCCTCAGCTTCAACCAGATCCAGCGGCTTAGCATCACTTACGCCCACATCCTGCTTCCAAACTAAGTCACCCTCCGCATCCACCAATACCAATGCTGGCGCCCGGGCTACATCATAATAACGGGCAATCTTGGGCTGCAGAGCAAAGTCAATGCGGATGATGTTGATCGCAAGATTGTCGGGCAGCTCCCAGAATGCAACCTGGGTGGCGGCCCGGCGGATGAGGGTCATCTGGCAATCGCAGCCATCCGAAAGGGTGAAAAACAACAAAGCAGGTTGGTCGTTCAGCGCCAACTGCGGGCGGGGGAGCAACCACCCCTGCTGTACAGCCTTGATTCCCAAGACAGCTACCACAGCAAGAAGAAAAAACAGGAAAATCAAAATGCGCAGCCGGCTGTTCATCAGGCGATCCACAAGAAATACAGCCCGACCCCAATCACGATCACCCCGCTGGCTTTTTCGATGACACCTGACCATCGCCCCAGCTTTTGCAGGCTCTTCAATGCGCCAGTGAAGGTACCTGCCAGGATAACTGGAACCCCACGCCCCAGCGAATACACAAACAGCAGGCTGGCGCCATAAACCAGCGCGCCTTTTGCCATCACATAGGTCAAAATTGCGGCTAAAACCGGTGTGGCGCATTGCGAGGCTACCAATCCCGAAACCAGGCCTAAGGCCAACGCGCCGGGGATGCCTTTCAGTCCAATGCGCTCACGCAGTCCGCCAAACCACAGGGGGAGGTCAAGCTTGAACACACCCAGCAGGTTCAAGCCAATGAGGAAACAAACCAACGCCACCAGGTAATACCACCAGCGCGTACTGGCACCAATCACCCCACCGATCAGGGCAGCAATCACGCCCAACAGCATAAAGGTAAGCGCCAGCCCGATGGCGAAGGTCAACGAGAGAAGAAAGGAGCGGGTACGAGAGAGGTCCCGGCTCCCGCCCATATATCCAATAATCAAGGGTATCGTGGCGATATTGCAGGGCCCCAGGCTGGTGAGCAGACCGCCAACAAAAACCAGAACATAAGCCAGGAGTGAAAAATTGGCTACGCTTGCCGGATCGAAAGGCATGTTTATGTGCCCTCCGCCAGTGATGCCAGCCTTTGCCGCAGCTGCTCGGCTGGCATCACGCCAACAAACAATTCTGATTTACCATTTTGATCATAGAAGATCAATGTTGGGATGAATTGCAGCCTTACCTGGCGCAATAGTACTGAATTCCGTTCATCGTAGACGTTCACATCGACCAGTGCCACCGAGTCAGCAAATTCAGGATAAACATCCCCTACTATCCCGATCATCTCAATACACTGCTGGCAGGTATTTGAGTGAAAAAATGCCACTGCTGGCTGACCGGCCTGTAACACCTGCTCTAACTGTTCCTGCGGCAGGGCATCCGCTGTCTCCGCCCGCGTTTCTTCAACCGGGCGGTTCTTGAGTAAGACGACAGCCAGGACCAACAACCCCAAACCACCCAGGGCAAGTATTTGCGGTAAACGTGCAGTTTTCTTCTTCACCATCTTTGCAATAAACGGCTATCTCAGGGTTCTATAGCTTTCTTTTCCCTTAATAATCTCGGCATTCTCTGTTCTCTCTGCGGGAAACAGGTTCTCTCCGGGTTCTCTGTGCGCTCTGTGGTGTGCTTTTTACTATGCAATACTCCGCGTTCTCTGCTCTCTCCGCGGTAAACAGGTTTTCTCCGTGTTCTCTGTGTGCTCCGTGGTAAATTTCCTTACCCCTGCCCTGCAAACAACCTCTTGCGCAGCCAAAATGCCACATTCACCAGCCCGATCATCACCGGCACCTCCACCAGCGGGCCGATCACCGCCGCAAAGGCCGCCCCCGAACCGATGCCAAACACCGCCACTGCCACGGCAATCGCCAGCTCAAAGTTGTTGCTGGCAGCAGTAAAGGAAAGCGTGGTCGTTTTTGAATAATCCGCCCCCAGACGATGACCCATCCAGAAACTGACCAGGAACATCAATACAAAGTAGATCAGCAGAGGAATCGCTATGCGCACCACGTCCAGAGGAATCTGCACGATCAGATTACCTTTCAGGCTGAACATCACAATGATGGTGAACAGCAGGGCAATCAGTGTCAGTGGGCTGATCTTAGGCACAAACTTCTTGTGATACCACTCCTTGCCCTTCATGCGGACGAGCATCAGGCGGGTCAAAAACCCAGCCAGGAAGGGAATGCCCAGGTAGATGAACACGCTCTTCGCAATCTCACCGATGGTGATATGCACTGCCGTCCCAGTCAGGCCAAACCAGGTAGGCAGCACCGTGATGAAAACATAGGCATAGACGCTGTAAAACAACACCTGGAAGATACTGTTGAAAGCCACCAACCCGGCGGCATACTCGGTATCGCCATGCGCCAGCTCGTTCCACACGATCACCATGGCAATGCAGCGTGCCAGTCCGATCATGATCAAACCAGCCATGTATTCCGGGTAACCGCGCAAGAAGATGATGGCAAGTAAAAACATCAGGATTGGCCCAATCACCCAGTTCTGCACCAAGGAAAGACCGAGAATCTTCCTGTTGCGGAAAACATCCCCCAGCTCTTCGTACTTCACCTTGGTGAAAGGCGGGTACATCATCAAGATCAGCCCGATGGCGATGGGGATGTTGGTCGTCCCGACCGATACGGCATCGTTGAACCTTTTGACCGCATCCGGGAACAAAAAGCCAATCCCCACCCCTACAGCCATAGCCAGGAAGATCCACAACGTCAGGTAGCGGTCGAGAAAAGAAAGCTTTTTAGTGAGCGAAGTGCCTGCAGGTGCAGCAGTGTGCGGCATAGGGATCTCCTTAGATAGCGGTCTAGCAATGGAAGGATCTCGCCCTCGATGGCGTCGCGCACGGCGCGAAAATCCTGCAAATCATCCGTTTTCGCCGGGTCGGGAAAGCCGTGGTGGATGCGTTTGCCCTTGCCAAGCCAGAGAGGGCACTCCTCCGCAGCAGAATCGCACACCGTGATCACCAGGTCGAAATCCACGCCGCGGAATTCATCCGCCAGCTTGGAGCGACCGGTGTGCTGAATGCCGATCTCCTCCAGCACCGCCAGCGCCTTGGGGTGAACATAACCAGCCGGTTTCGTTCCCGCGCTGACTGCCTCCCAGGTATCGCCCAGCCGGGCATTGACAATCGCCTCCGCCATCTGCGAGCGGCAGGAGTTGCCCGTGCAGAGAAAGAGCACCTTGCGCTTCATAAAATTAACTCAGCGCGTTGGCCAACCAGGTGGTGACCTCAGCCGGTGTCGGGATGCGCCCGGCGCAGACCACCTTCTCGTTGATCACCAGGCCGGGGGTGGACAGGATGTTGTAGGACATAATGTCGTTGTAATCCGTCACCTTGACCACATCAGCCTCAACACCCAGGCTGGCGACTGCCTGCCTGGCAATGGCTTCCACCTTCTTGCAGTTGGGACAACCCGAGCCTAAAACTTTGATCGTTAACATAGTGCCTCCATTATATTTTTCAATGTGTAGGGGCGCAGCATTGAATCCTACGCTCCTGTACTCTCCAGATCAAGCTGCGCCCAATCTTTGGGGCAGCATTCAAATTCACTCCGCCTGCGCCTGCTGAACAGCCTCACGCCTCTGGATCCGCCGGCTCACCCACGCCAGCCCGCCTGCCAACAGCGCCAGGAATGCCAGCAGATAGACGGCGGTCAAGCCAATGCTGGCGCCATCCACCCAGGCGCCGTAGATTAATCCCGCCAGCGTGCTGAACAGCGCCACCCAGAACACGTACACCCAGGCCTTCAGCCGCCCGATGATCGTTGCGGTGATCAGGATGCTCTGCAGGCTCAGCTCGGGGTCAGCCATCAGGTAAGCCAGCAGCGGGCCGCGGTGCATGCCCAGGCTGAGGAACATCTTGGCGATCGGCACCTCCACCAGGGTGGGGAAGTACATGAACACGCCAAACACCACCCCTGCCAGGTTGCCCAGCAGCGTGTTCTCACCCGCCAGCGCCTCGATCCATTCCGGCTTGATCAGCACGCGGATCACGCCCACACTGAACACACCCACCACCAGCAGTGGGAAGATCTGCTTGACGAAGCGCCACGATTCCCACAGGAAGTCACGCTGTTCATCTTCACTCAAGCGTTTACGCAGCAGCCAGCCCAGCAAGGCCAGCGCCAGCAGCACGGCGAAAAACTTGCCGGTGAAGAGGATATCCAGCCCGCCGGCATGCGGTTTCATCCCCAGGGCAGCCACCGCGAGGGTTATGCCTACCAGAGCAAGCGCCGTCCATGTCCAGCGGTTGAATCCATTGTGGATATTTTCGATGCCCTTCCAGGAGGAAAAACCAATCAGAGCCAGCAAACCGATAAGCAGGACACCCTGAGCGGTAACCCCCTCTTCACCTTTGGCAGCATCATAGGGCACCAGCCGGTACAGGAAATCCTGGAAGCGATCCACCCCCGAGATGGGCAGGGTGACCTGGACGTAGGAATTGGTCAGCAAGCCAATCTTGAGCGTGCCAGAGAGCAGCAGCGCTACCAGGATGAGCAAGAAAGCCAGCGCCGCCCGGCGCATGCCTTTCTGCCGCTGCCCGGCAAACATCTCATCGGTGGCTTTATCGTGGGCAATATCCGCCCGGCTGAAGATCAGTGCCATGATCAGCCCAATGCCGATGCCAAACGCCAGCGAGAGCAGCAGGCGGGCAATCGCCAGGTCTGTGCCGATCACGCCGCCGGTGTAGACCAACGCCAGGATGTTGGCCGCCGGGGCGAAGAACAAGAAGGTGATCGCCGGTCCCAGCCCGGCGCCTTTCTTGTAGATGCCGGCAAACAAGCGGTACGATGGTGCACGAGCACACCGCCAGCAGCGAACCTGCCAGCGCTGCCGCCGGGTAGGAGATGTACTTGGGGGTGTTTCGTCCCAGGAAGCGCGTCACCGATTCCTTGGGGATCAGGGCGGTCATCGCCCCGGCAATATAAAACGCCGGCACCAGGCACAGCAGCACATGCGCCGCCAGGTAAGCTGCCAGGTTGCCCAATCCACCCTGCAGCAGCTTCAATATGAATTCAGCAACATCCATGTAAAAATACTCCTCGACTCAATCGTTTTGACCGCTGCAGGATTGCGCTGCGGAGCCATCTGCTGCCGGGGCACAGGTTGGACAATTGCATCCCTGCGCTGCCAGGCGCATTGATTCTTGAAGCGCTTCAGGGGATTGACCGGCTATGCGCATTGCCTGCTGCACCAGCGCAAGCACCGCCGGCCTTTCCAGGCGGTAGAAGATATACCGCCCCTCACGCCGCGCCGTGATCACCCCGGCTTCGCGCAGCGCCATCAGGTGCTGGGAGATGTATGCCTGGCGCTGGTTAAGCACCGCTTCCAGGTGGCACACGCATGCCTCACCCATGCCAATGGCGAGGATGATCTCCAGCCGGGTCTGGGGGCTGACCACCTGAAGCAGTTCGCTGACCTGGAGTATATTGAGGTTGGGCACAAAGTCCATTATATTCAATCTCCTGAATGTATTTTACCTCATATTCAGGAAATGGAATGTATTGTTTTTTCATATCTGGGGGAGGGAAAACCCGAAAACGAGTGTGCTGCTGTGACCCAACACACTTGTTTTCGGAATTCATCCGGGTGTTATTCTGCTTCGCCTTGGACAACCGCAGTGAAACTCAACCCATCACCTTCCCGCACCACACGCACCGTATCACCTTCCCGGAATGCCCCGCTCAGCACCTGCATCGCCAGCGGGTCCTGCAGCTCCCGTTGGATAGCTCGCTTGAGCGGTCGGGCGCCATAATCCGGGTCGTATCCTACCTCCGCTAAGAAAGCGCGTGCTTCTGGGCTGACCTCCAGCAGCAGGCTGCGCTCTTTGAGCAGTGCGGCTACTCGCAGCAGCTGGATGTCCACGATCTGCGCCAGGTCTTCCCGCGTCAACTGGTGGAAGATAACAATCTCATCCACGCGGTTGAGAAATTCGGGCCGGAAGTGCACCTGCAGGATGCGTGTGATCTGATCGCGCGCCACCGGTCCCTTGCTGCCCAGCCACAGCTCATTGCCCAGGTTGCTGGTCATGATGATCACCGTGTTGCGAAAATCGACCGTGCGCCCGTGCCCATCGGTCAGGCGGCCATCATCCAGCATTTGCAGCAGCACATTGAACACTTCCGTATGCGCCTTCTCAATCTCATCGAACAGCACCACGGAGTATGGTCGACGGCGTACCGCCTCGGTCAGCTGCCCGCCCTCGTCATAGCCCACATAGCCGGGCGGGGCCCCCACCAGTCGTGACACGGTGTGCTTTTCCTGGTATTCGCTCATGTCGATGCGGATCATCGCCCGCTCGTCATCGAACATGAACTCCGCCAGGGCGCGCGCCAGTTCGGTTTTACCCACGCCGGTCGGTCCCAGGAAGATGAACGAGCCGATCGGGCGATTGGGATCCTGCAGCCCGGCGCGGGCGCGGCGCACAGCATTGGACACGGCGTGCAGCGCCTCATCCTGCCCCACCACCCTCTTGCTCAGGCGTTCTTCCATGTGGATCAGCTTCTGGGTCTCGCCTTCCAGCAAGCGCGAGACCGGGATATTGGTCCAGCGCGAGACCACCCCGGCGATCTCCTCGGCATCCACCTCTTCCTTGAGCATGGCGCCTTCGGATTGGATCTGCTTGAGGTGCGCTTCCTGCTCTGCCAGGCGCGCTTCCAGCTCGCGCAGCGTGCCATAGCGCAGGCGTCCGGCGTTTTCGTAATCATTGTGCCGCTCGGCGCGCTCCAGTTCCTGCCGCGTCTGCTCAAGCTGCTCTTTGGTGGTGCGCAGCGCGGCAATGGCCTCTTTCTCAGTCTGCCAGCGGGCCATCAGTTGCAGCTGGTCCTCGCGCAGGTCAGCCAGTTCTTTTTCCAGCCGCTCCAGGCGTTCCTTGGAAGCTTTGTCTTTCTCTTTCTTCAACGCCTGCTTCTCGATCTCCAATTGCATCACCTGGCGATCCACATCGTCCAATGCCTGCGGCTTGGAGTCGATCTCGGTGCGCAGCCGTGCTGCGGCTTCGTCGATCAGGTCGATCGCCTTGTCGGGGAGATGCCGGTCGGCGATGTAGCGGTGGGAAAGTGTCGCCGCCGCGATGGTCGCCGGGTCGGTGATGCGCACGCCATGATGCACTTCGTAGCGCTCTTTCAGTCCGCGCAGGATGCTGATCGTATCCTCCACCGACGGTTCTTCGATAAGTACCGGCTGGAAGCGCCGCTCCAGCGCTGGGTCCTTCTCCACATACTTGCGGTACTCATCCAGCGTGGTGGCGCCGATCATGTGCAGCTCGCCGCGCGCCAGCATCGGCTTGAGCATGTTGCCGGCGTCCATGGCGCCCTCAGCAGCCCCCGCCCCCACTACGGTGTGCATCTCATCCACAAAGACGATCACTTCTCCCGCCGCCTCGGTGATTTCTTTGAGCGTGGCTTTCAACCGTTCCTCGAATTCCCCGCGGTATTTGGCGCCTGCCACCATGGCGGAAAAATCAAGCTGCACCAGGCGCTTACGTTTCAGCCCCTCCGGCACATCCCCATTGACAATGCGCTGCGCCAGCCCTTCCACGATCGCTGTCTTGCCCACACCCGGGTCGCCGATCAGCGCCGGGTTGTTCTTGGTGCGCCGGGAGAGGATCTGTACCGTCCTGCGGATCTCCTCATCCCGTCCGATCACCGGATCCAGCTTCCCCTGCCGCGCCAGCGCGGTCAGGTCGCGTCCATATTTTTCCAGTGCCTGGTAAGTTTCTTCTGGATTGGGCGAGGCCACCCGCTGCGAGCCACGCACAGTCGTTAGTGCTTTGAGGATCGCGTCCCTGGTCAGCCCATACACTGCCAGGCGCTTGCCCTCGGTAGAATCGGTCAATCCCAACAAGATATGCTCGGTCGAGACATACTCATCCTTCATCCCGTGGGCATAGCGTTCTGCCGCCGCCAAAGCATCCGCGCTTTGGCGAGCCAGGCCGATTTCACCGCCCCCGCCATACACCTTGGGTCGGTTATCCAACTCCTGCATCAGCTCTTCACGCAGCGCCAGCACGCTGCCGGCGACGTTGGTGACCACCGCCGGCACCACGCCCTCATCCTGGCGCAGCAAAGCCATCAGCACATGCGCCGGCTCGATCGCCTGGTGATTTAGCTCCCGTGCCAGCCCCTGGGCTGCCATTATCGCTTCCTGGGATTTTTGGGTGTATTTTTCTAAATTCATTTCCAACTCCTGTTTGTCGTGGTTGTAGTGTACCGCGAGTTTGTAAATATGGCGTTAACCACGCATAAGAGACGCACTACCGATAAATTAACAAATTTCAGACCAAAATCCAATTTTAATCTAACATTTTTTCCTAAAATATAAGCATAATCAGCCAGAAGGCTGACATGTCATCAACTTACTGGAAAAGGAGGTAAAGACTATGTTAACTCGTTGGGATCCATTTCGTGAAATGATGAACCTGCGCCGCACGGTCGATCGCTTGTTCGACAACACAGTCGGTGCTCAAGGCGAAGAATGGGCGCAGCCGGCCACCTGGGGACTGTCGCTTGACGTGATCGAGAATAAAGACGATTTCGTGGTCAAGCTTCTGTCCCAGGCATCGACCCGAATGACATCGATATCAGCTACGCCGACGACACCCTGACCATCAAGGGCGAGACCAAGGCTGATCGCGAGGTCAAAGACGAAGCCTACCACCTGCGCGAGCGCCGCTATGGCTCCTTTGCTCGCAGCATCCGCCTGCCGTTCAAGATCAAAGCTGACGCCATCGAGGCGACCTACGACAAGGGTGTGCTCTCCCTGCGCCTACCCAAGGTGGAAGAGGCTAAGCCCAAGCACATCGCCATCAAGGTCACGCCACAGCCCAAAGTGATCGACGCCAAGACGAAGTAAAGCATCCATGATGAATAAAAATCACCCCGGGTATCATCTCTCCGGGGTGATTTTTTACGAATATTGCGTGCACTTGCTCCCACAAGGCAAGGGATCACCAATAAAAGAGAATTGGATGCAGTGTTTCTGCATCCAATTCTGTATATTTTCGAATTTTCCATTTCAGGCGTGGAGCTTAAACCGGCGCCAGCGTCCCTGCGAAGATGATCCAAGCTAACACGGTCTTGGCAGCCAGGCTGAGGATGATGTACACCCGCTCACCGAACAGGTAATCCTTCCACGGGCCAACCTTCTTATACTGCAGCACCATGTTCACCGCGAAGATGTTGAAGAATACAAATAGCGTGGGGATGATGGCGTAGACGAAAGCCGGGGGCTTACCGCCTTCGCCAGCCAGTGAGCCGAAGAAGTAGAGCACGATCACGATCCAGGGGATAATGCCAGCGATCGAACCATAGACGAATGAAGTCCAGTTCGTTTTCTGCGTGTGCTGGTTGTGGTACTCCATCATGATGCCAAACAGGTTCATCATCGCATTGATGCCAAAGATCAGGATGATGGCGCCCAGGTCATACAGCCCAACCAGCATGCCGATCAACACGATCATCACCGACGAAGACAGGGCATACTCATAGAAGCGCACCGGGTTCATCCCCTTCTTCAGATTGGAGACGTACAGTTTATAGCCGGCGGTCGCCAGGAAGAAGTGCGCCACCGCCGAGAGCAGCAAGAAGACCGCCACCGCCGGCCCGAAGCGCAGCTCGAATGCCAGTTTCGGATCGGGGACTAAACTCATGATTGTCCGATCAAATTTCAAGAAATTGGTAAAGATTGGGTAAGCCGTGTCGTTGCTTAGCACGATCATCAGAATGCCCTGCACCAGGTGCAGGAAACCCATGAACAAATTGAAACGCCGTAAACCACTAAATTTCTTTTCCTCTGCCATTTTGTCCTCCGAAGATATTTTTGTTTTTTTTAGGGGCGGCTTGATGCTGCCGTACACTTATTGCGCATATTTTGTATATATAATTATATGCATTTGTCAAGATTTGTCAAGGGTTTTAATTAATATTAAACAAATTTCTGCTGATTTCATGTGCAGGACTTTATCGAGCAGACATGGTTTACTCTCCAAGCATGCAGTGTGCTCCACTCTGCCTGGCTGAGCCGGAAAATAATTTATCAATTGGGTAGCTCAATTTGAAAGCATGAGTGCTCGGGTATAGCCATACATTCCACGATACGACGTTTATATCAAAGACAGCTTACCAGCCCAAGGATGGGACGAGCATTCACAACCTCGCTCCGGCACTTTATGGCCAATTGTAGAAAGGCTCCTCGCCGATCACCAGGTAATCCTGTTGGATATCCTCGGTGAAAACCACGTGCATCTCCCATTCCTTCTCGCGCCAATCCATATGACCGTAGATGGGCTTGCCGGTCTCCGAATTGGTGCCAATGAACGTGCCTTCCGGCCCGCCGCTGAAGGACAGCTCGTGCAGCTTCACCTCCGTCGTGGGGAAAGAAGTACGGGCATAAATATCCGCCTTCTGGGCTTCTGATAATCCAGCCTCTATGTCGGCGTTGATGCCTGTGATACGGAGAGGTGTGTAGGCTCGATAGATCGTAGCTGCCCCATACCCATCCATCCTGATGCCCACATCCCAAAAGCGCAGCACGTAGCGCAGGCTGGCGGTGACGCCATAGGCATAGGCGCTTTCGAAATCTACCACATTGCCAGCCTCGTCGATCAGCACGTACACTTCGACAGGTGTGGTTTCAGCCGTGTACTCCCGGGGATTTTCCGGTACCCAGGCGGGCTCTTCCTTTCCCAGGTCACAGGCCAGCGCCGGAAATGCCAGGGCTAGGATCAAGAACAAAAGAGGTAACCAATTCTTCAGATGATTGTGCGTCAAAGGGTTCATCGATGCCTCCATGTGAGAGTGAGCTGTGAGTAATAACAATTAAATTATACAGGAAAGCTGTGGACAAACCTCCCGGAGAAGGTTTAAACCATCCGTTTGAGTCAGAATATCAAGCCTACTGCACCCGTTGAAACCTTGCTAGCCTATGCATCTTGACGTATCATTGACGGATAATGAAAATCCCGCGGAAACATTTCCAGCTCTCCGAATCCGTGATCCTGGGTGGATTGGCTATCATGGTCGGCCTCACCAGCGGCGCAGGGGTATGGCTGTTCAAATGGCTGATTGACCAGGTTGAATGGCTGATTTTTGATCAGCTGGGGGTCACCTTGCAGCCGCTGGGTGGTTGGACTGTGCTGCTGCTTCCCACCCTGGGCGGCTTAATCATCGGCCTGTTGGGCTACTTCTTCATCGGAGAGGAACGCCATCACGGGGTAGCGGGGATCATGGAAGCCGTGGCCCTGGCGGGTGGCCGTCTGCGCTACAAGCGCATCCCCATCAAGACCATCGCGGCGGCTATAGCAATTGGAAGTGGGGCATCTGTTGGCCCGGAGGATCCCTCCGTCCAATTGGGCTCTAACCTCGGTTCCATGTTTGGCCAGGCGCTGCACCTCTCTGATGAGCGCATGCGCGCCTTGGTGGCTGCCGGTGCAGCCAGCGGCATTGCAGCGGCCTTCAATGCACCCATCGCCGGTGTTTTCTTCGCCCTGGAGATCATCCTGGGTGAGATTACAGGCAGCGCCCTGGGAATCGTGGTACTCTCCGGGGTGATCTCATCGGTATTTACCCAGGCCGTGGCAGGTCCTGAGCCAGCATTCGCCATCCCTGCCTATACCTTCAACTCGGCCTGGGAGCTGCCGCTCTACCTGGGATTGGGGTTGTTAGCTGGTCCAGTGGCCGCGCTGATACATTAAACTTATGTATCTCGCCCAGGATATCTATGCGCGCTGGTTCAAAGCTCCCCGCTGGCTGAGACCCGCCAGCGCAGGGCTTCTGGTTGGGCTGGTGGGAGTTTTTCTGCCGCACATCTTTGGGGTAGGGTATGAAACCATTGAGGGCATCTTGCAGGGTGAAAACCTGGGCATTGCCCTACTGCTGGGCTTGATGGTTGCCAAATTGATCCTGACCCCGGTCAGTATCGCGGGTGGTTTTCCGGGCGGCGTTTTTGCTCCCTCGCTGTTCATCGGAGCCACTCTGGGTGGCGCTTTCGGGCAGCTGGCAAACCAATTATTTCCCCAATTGGGACTGCTACCGGCAGCCTTTGCCATGGTGGGCATGGCTGCCTTGCTGGCAGGCGCGGTGCATGCACCCCTGACAGCTATCCTGCTGCTCTTTGAGATGACCCATGATTACCGGATTATCCTGCCCCTGATGTTTTCGGTTGTTATCAGCTTGCTCATCGCGCAAAGACTACAGCGTGACTCGGTCTACACCCTGGGATTGGCACGCAAAGGCATCCGCCTGGAGCGCGGCCGCGATGTGGACGTTTTGGAAACGGTGACTGTCGCCGAGGTGATGCAACCCGTGCCATTCATGCTACACGAGGGTGACACCCTGGCAAAAGCCTCAGAGCTGCTGATCCAGACACACCGTCACGGTGTGCCAGTTTTGGATGCTGCCGGAAAGCTAGCCGGCATCTTCACGCTTCAGGATTTGAACCGGTATGAGTCAGACACATGGCAAACACGGATTGTCGGTGATAGCTGCACACACCAGTTAATTGTCACTTATCCAGATGAAAGCATCGGCGCTGCGTTGCGCAAGATGGGCGCTCGGGATATTGGGCGCTTGCCAGTGGTTGCGCGCAATGAGCCAGACCAACTGGTCGGCATGTTGCGCCGCAGCGATCTGGTGCGCGCCTATGATAGCGCACTGACACGGCGGGCAAAGCTGCGCCACAGCGCACACCAGGTGCGCCTGGATGCGCTCACCCCGGAAGCCATGCAAGTGGTCGAATTGGCGGTTGAACCAGGCTCAGCCTGCGCCGACAAATCGCTCAAAGCAATTGCCTGGCCGGCTGGCGCTATCGTGGCATCCATCCGGCGTAAACAACAGCTGCTCATTCCCCACGGCGACACAATTCTGAGGACAGGTGATATCCTGGCAATTGTCACCGAGGAGAGCTCTTTGGAAGCAGTTCAGGCATTGGGAAATCCAAAATAAAACATCTGGAGGAGTAGTTTTGATCAAGATGCGTCAATTCATGCGTATGCTCCCGGCCGGACGACGGACCGAGGTGCTGGAAGAGCTGGATCAGTCATCCTCCCCCGGTTTCGATTATTTCCTGCTGGTCATCCTGTCCTGCAGCATCGCCACCTTCGGCCTGATTACCGACTCAGCCGCGGTTATCATCGGCGCTATGTTGGTTGCTCCACTCATGTCGCCTATCCTGGGATTATCACTGGCCTCGGTGGCAGGCGAACAACGCATGTTCCGCCGCGCCAGCGTGGCATTGATAGAGGGAGTGCTGTTAGCCGCTGCCCTCTCGGCGCTCCTGGCCTGGCTTACCCACGCTTTGCCATTTGGCATCCTGATCGAATTGCCTGGGGAAGTGCTTGCCCGCACCCGGCCTTCGCCCTTTGACCTTGGCATCGCCCTGGCGGGCGGCGCGGCCGCCGCCTATGCCCTGGCGCAACCGCGCCTCTCAGCAGCCCTGCCAGGGGTTGCCATCGCTACCGCCCTGATGCCGCCCATTTGCACGGTTGGCATCGGTATTGCCTTGGGCAATTCCCAGGTTGCCTTCGGCGCGGCGTTACTTTTCATGACCAACCTGGCGGCTATATCGTTAGCCGGAATTGTTGTCTTTGCCGCCCTGGGCTTTCGACCCAAAAATATAAAAGATACCTGGAATCGCATCCCGCGCAGCGTGTTCATCTCAGCTGCCCTGGTGCTGGTGACGGCAATCCCGCTGGTGATTCTCACCCTGCGGCTGGTTGAACAAGCCCGGCTCATCCAGGACGTGCGCCAGGCAGCAATTTCCGAGATCTCGTCCCTTCCAGACGCCCAACTTGTGGATGTATCCATTGATGATAGTAACGATACTCTTAATTTAAGAATTACCGTGCGTACCTCACGCCAACCCAGCTACCAGCAAGTGGTGGCTCTGCAAAAAGCCATTGCCTCCCGGCTGCAGCGCACCATTGCCATCCAATTGATCGTTGTGCCGACCACCAAACTGGATCCACTGGTGCCCCCAACCAACACCCCGACGGCAACCCCAGGCCCAAGTCTCACCCCAACCCCAACCCTGACCCGCACCCCAATCCCAACCCATACCCTGACCCCAACTGCTACCTCCACGGCAACACTGACCCCAACCCCTACCCTCACCTACACACCAACGCCCACGTATACCCCAACCCCAGTGTTAGCCTATATCGCCAATACAGGGGGATTGGGCGTTTACCTCCGCGATGCACCCGCTGGGACGCCTTTCGGTACCCTCCCCGAAGGGGCAGCTGTTCGAATTCTCTACCAACGAGAAACCATCAACGATCGCTTATGGATCGAAATCCGGGATATATATGGTCGTATCGGATGGGTGCAGGCAATGTACCTGATCATCAGGCCTTGAGGCTGGATTTCTCCATTGATTTTCAGCTTTACGACAGACACTATCACCTATAGGAAGGTAATAACATGGATTATATCGAAAACACATCCGCACATCACCTGAAATTTGGCCTGGCTCGCATGCACTACGAAACCGGAGAGCGGCGCGATTTTTTACCCGACTTTGTCGCGCGCATGCAACAAAGCGGTGCTGAAATACTCATCGAAGAGGGTTACGGCAGCGGTATGGGGTATTCGGTGCAAGATTACCTGCACGCCGCCAGCCAGATTCACATCGGCTCGGCAGAGGAAGTTTTCCAACAGGATTATATATTGGTGCTGCGCTGTCCACCGGAAGCACAAATTCGCAAGATGAAACCCGGTGCTTGCCTGATCTCGATGCTACACTATCCTACCCGTCCCCAGAGAATGGAGTTGTTGCAGACACTGGGATTGGAAGCCGTATCATTGGATACGGTCAGGGATGACACCGGACGGCGGTTGGTGGAAAACCTGCGGTCCGTTGCCTGGAATGGCACCGAAGCCGCGTTCGATGTACTGGTGCAGACTTACCCCGACCCCGGGTTTGAAATCGCCCGAGCGCCCACCCATCCGGGTGACACTGCTGGGAGCTGGTGCGGTGGGTATCCAGGTAGTGCAGGCCGCGGCGCGTTACGGCAACACTGCCCGCCACCGCCGCCTGGCAGAGCAGGGCGTGCCCGGCGTGCAGGTAACTACCCTGGAATATGATTCCACCCGACATGCACATATCATGCGTCCCATTCTGGAAGCAACTGACATCCTGGTGGATGCAACCCAACGTCCAGACCCTACCCAACCGGTGGTACCAAACCCGTGGGTCGGCTGGCTGCCGCCGCATGCAGTGCTGCTCGATCTTTCGGTTGATCCTTACGATTGCTCGGTAACCCCTCCTTATTTGAAAGGGATTGAAGGCATTCCCCAAGGTGATCTTGACCAGTATAAATTCAGGCCTGACGACCCTGTCTATGAGAGAATGCCTGTTTGCTTCGATACTACCCATCGCCGCCACGCGGTATCCTGCTACTCATGGCCGGGGATTTACCCCAACTCCTGTATGGAAGTGTATGGCAAACAAATCTTGCCGATCCTGCGCGTGATTCTCGAGCGCGGCGGCGTCCAGAATGTCCGCCCAAATGGCCATTATTTTGAACGCGCCATTACCAGGGCTCGGCTTTTCCACTAAAGTTCGATCCAAACGCCTCAGAAAGGATACCTATCATTATGAGCCCTCCCCAAACGATTGGCTTTCCCCGCATGCAAAAAGAATCCGGCGAGAAGCGCTTTTTCTTGCCTGAGTTCATCCAATATCTGGTGAATTTGGGTGCCACAATTTACCTGGAAGAAGGATATGGCTCCCGCTCCGGTTTTACCTTCGACGACTTCTGCCAGGGTAATGAAGCTGTCCAGATGTGCACACGGTCCGAGGCTTATCAGCAGGATATGGTGATCGTGCTGCGCAGCCCCTCCCGCGAGGAATTTTCTCTGCTCAAGCGTGGCGGCTGTCTCGTCTCAATGCTGCATTACCTTACCCGCCCGGTACGCGTTAACATTCTGAAGGATCTGGGCATCAAGGCAATCTCACTCGACAGCATCGTCAACGAACAGAACATCCGCCTGGTCGAAAACATGAAGGCAGTAGCCTGGAATGGGTTGGAAGCGGCTTTCGACGTGCTCGAAAAACGTTGGCCGAATTTAACTCGCCCGGATAAAGAGTCGATTCAGGTACTGGTTTTAGGCACCGGCATGGTCGGTAAACACGCCGTAGATGCTGCAACAAAATTGGGCAACATTGAGCGCAATAACCAGCATATTGAAAACGGTGGCCCGGGAGCATTGGCACTGGCGATTGGGCGCAATGTAACCAACCAACCAGACCGACTTGAAAAGCTCTTCCGCCAGACCGATATTTTGGTAGATGCCAGCCAGCGTCGCGATCCAACCAAGGCCCCTGGTGCCCAATGAATGGCTGAGCTGGCTGCCTGAACATGCCGTGATCGTTGACCTGGCGGTAGACCCCTACACGCTTGATGCGACTCCCCCGGTGGTCCGAGGTATCGAGGGGATCCCAAAAGGCGATCTCAACCAGTATATCTTTATGCCAGATGATCCCAAATGGGATGCAACTGTTCCCAAAGAGACCCCCTCAAAGCACCGGAGGGCGGTGGCCACGTGTTACTCCTGGCCCGGTATCCACCCAGAGGCCTGTATGTATCACTACGCCATACAGATGGAGCCGCTGATGAAAACATTGATGGTCAGAGGCTACGATCACCTGTCGCTGGATGGCGATTATTTCGAACGGGCGCTTTACCGGGCAACGCTCAAAGCCTGGCTGCAAACCTCACATCCTACCAGACATATCCGCCTGTAAGGAAGTAGCTCATCGGTCACGAGGCTTTTCTATTTCTAATGGAATGAATGTCAGGATAGGGATCACACCTGATAGGTAGCGCACATCCCCTTCACTGCCATCGGTCCGGTAGCCGAGAATCAAGGCTAAGGCCCGCAAGAGCTTAGGGTTGCGCCGATTGTAATCCAGCATGATTTCGGTAGCCTCAGCTATTCCCAAACGTTCAGCACGCACCGATATGCACTTCCGTCCCACCTGGATGGTGACTTCTGGGTGGAATATCACATTCTTGTACCAATCCGCCTTCTCGCCAAATCCTGAAGCTACACAAAATATCCCTCTTTCCTGGTCATAACGCACCACTTCCAGTACTGCCTGCCGTATTTGGCCCGTTTTACGTCCAACGTGATTGAGCAGCAAGAACGTTTGTCCCAACAATCCACCCAATCCAAAGCGGTAGAACCAGATCGGTGCCCGCCAGGCCAGGCGCTCCAGACCGTGGGGGGATCGAACATCCTTGATTTTCTCAACCATGCTTACCTCGCTTTCATTGACCAGAAGGCGCCTGTCCGCCGGCAGTATTCAGCATATATCTGACCATAGCGCAGGAGTAAATCCTGCTCCTCCGCATAGCACATGATTACAAAAATGGGAAAATAGATCAGCGAGAACAGGGTCAGGAACGGTGAATGCAGCAAAATACCCATGACGGGGAAGAGAAAGACTTCCCCCACAGCTTGCGGGTGGCGTATCCTTGTGTAGATGCCGCCATACATGGTATGTTCCTTTTTAGGGCGGATTGCTTCCTCCCCGGCGTCGCGTAAACCAGCCACCATCAGAACCGTGGCAGGAATGCCGATGAGCGCAGCTATTACAGCAGAGACCCACCAGGGCCATGGGAACTGTTCATCCAGGGGAGTAGCCAAGGGAAAGAAAAAATACAGGACAAAATTCGCACTGACGAGGAACTCTAATCCACCAGCCACCAGCCGATCATAAAAACACAGCCGGTAGGCAACGGGTCCGAAGACCAATTCCCTCCCCGCCGGGCTGACACTGCGCACGTAAAAGTACAGGAACAGTAGCGAGGACAAGAGTAAAACAGAAAAATTTATCCAGGCGATCATCAAGAACTCCTTTGAATGACATATACAACCTGCACTCGTCGCCAGGTTTATTCACGCGTCTCTACCTGCCCATCCCGATCATAGCCTGGCAGCGCCAACAAAACCAGAATGTGAAATTTTGAAAAACCATTATCTTACAGTATAATTAAAATCCAACGCCGCTGCAACCATAATAGCATAAATCATCATGCCCCTCATCCCTGCTGCCTTCCCGCTATATCTCTTTGAGGTTTGTATTGGTAATGACCTTTACATTAAACCTGAACCGAATCCTGACCAGATTCATATATTTAGCAAGGCACTTGCCTTTCTGCTATGCTTAGTGATAATCCTGTTACCCGCACTCGCATCACCATCCCGCGCAGGCGCTCTGATCTGATCACCCGCCAGCGGTTGCTGGATCTATTAAATGAAATAATCGATTACCGGCTGATCCTGATCACCGCGCCTGCCGGCTACGGTAAAACCTCGCTGCTGGTCGATTTCGCCGCTCAAACCAACCTGCCGGTATGCTGGTATACGGTCAGCGCCCTGGATATTGAGCCTCAGCGTTTTATTCTCAAACCTGGTATCGGCTTTAATTCTCCGCTTCCCTAAATTTGGACAACGCACAATCTCCGCCCTTAAATCCACCAAGGGCACGCTGGATCTCGATTACATCTCAAATGTAATGGTTAATGATCTCTATGATAATGTGCCGGAGCATTTCATCCTGGTTTTGGATGATTATTACCTGATCAATGACAGCGTTCAGATCCGTAATTTCATCAGCCGTTTCGTTCAGGAGGTGGATGAGAACTGCCACCTGGTGCTCACCTCACGCATGCTGCTCTCCCTGCCGGTCATTACCCTGCTGGCCGGCGCGTTCGGAGGTCAGCGGTCTCAGCTTTGAAGACCTGGCCTTCCAGGAAGATGAAATTCGCCAGTTGTTCTTACAGAACCAGAACCTATCCCTCACCGGCCAGGAAACGGATGAGATTCTCGACCAACACCGAGGGCTGGATCACCGGAATTATCCTCAAGACGCAGCTATCCCAAAATAAGCTGAAGGGTCGCTCCAGTTCACTCCGCATCCCTGGGGCCACGCTCAATGATTTCTTTTTACAGCTAATTACCCAGCAGCCCAGCGATGTTTACCAGATGCTGCTGCGCACCTCGATGCTGGAAGAATTCAATCCCGAGCTCTGTGAACAGGTCATCGGACGCACTTTATCCCTGAAAGATGTGGACTGGCGCGGCTTGATGGATCTGATCCAACGTGCAAAACCTGTTTGTCCTGCCGGTCGGGGAAGATGGTTCCTGGCTGCGCTATCATCATCTCTTCTCGGATTTTCTGCAGAATCACATGCTGGGCGAGAAATCCTGCAGAAGCCAGAGCGATTGAGCGCAGCCTGGCCGAGTATTACCGGGATAAGGCTGATTGGGATAATGCCTTTGCCATCTTGCGCAAGCTGGACCTGCCGGATGAGCTGGTAGGTTTGATCGAACATGTCGGTCCAGAGATGCTGGTAAATGGTCGCATGTCAACGCTTTCCACCTGGCTGGACACACTGCCGCTCGAGGTATTAAGCACCCGGCCGGCGATCATATCACTGCAGGGTTCCATCGCCTCTACTACTGGAGATGTCAAACTGGCACTGGACCTGTATGACCAGGCGATCAATGCCATGTCTCTCCCCCAGGATCGCCAGGCAATGGCCCGCTGCCTGGTATGGCGGGCTGGAACACACCGTATGGCCGGTAATCTTAATGCCGCCATAACGATGCCCATGAAGCGATCAGGCTGGTAGAGGATGATCTCTCCATGGAGAAGATTAAGGCCGAGGCATTGAGATGTATTGGCATTTGCCTGGATAAGCAGGGAAAGTCGCATCGAGGCGCTGGAATGGCTTCACCAGGCGTTGGCGATTTCGCTATCCATTGAAGATAAAGATAACGCGGCCGTCATTCAATTGGGATTAGGCGTGGTCTATGAGAACCTGGGGGAGTATGCCAAATCAATGGCGATGTACCAGGCTGCACTGGATCACTGGCAGCAAACCGACAATACCATCTGGCTGGCAAACTTATTGAACAACCTGGGTGTGCTGCAGCATATCACCGGCGATTACAAAGCCGCGATCTTGTCTTACGAAAAGGCAGCTGCAATATGCCCACCGTAGCGGCTACGCCCGCATCGAAGCCTTTGTTCTGACCGGCATCGGGGATATCTATGTTGAGCTGAATGCCCTGGACGAGGCCTTGGATGCATACCAGCAGGCAAGAGCGCACAGCCGAACGGCTGCATCTCAATGTCCTGCAGGTATACCTGTGTATCCAAGAAGCCGTGGTAGCCTGTGGCAAGGGTAATTTCCCGGAAAGTTATCGCTTGATCGAGCAAGCGCAGGCCATTGCCAACCAGGAAAACATGGTGATGGAAATGCACATGTGCAATCTCGAATATGGGGGGATTAAGATTAAGGAGGGTAAACCGCGGGAAGTGAGTCGCCTTGCTCGAAAAAGCGTGCTCGTTCTTCGAATCCGGGGGACACAAAGTACAAAGCGAGAAGGCTCAGCCTGTACCTGACCCTGGCTTATGGACAGCTGGACAATCATGAGATGCTGCTCAAGCATTTACTCAAGATCCTGGCTTGCCTGAACGAGGCGTATAAACCTACCTTATTGATTGCTGACCGCCAACCGCTATTATGACCAACTGGTGAAACTGCGCAATCTAGATTATATTGATGGTCAGCTTGAGGATTTATTCACCAGCATTGAACGACTTCTGGAACGAGCTTCCCGAGTTGCGGCGCTATTTACGCCAGCATGCCCTGACGGTTCATTTTGCTCCGCCCATGCTTGCATATTCGTGCTTTGGGAAAGATGCAGGTGCGGGTCAATAAGCGCCTGATCACCAATTCCGATTTTCAGACCCAGGCTGCCCGAGATCTGTTTTTCATGCTCCTGGCTCACCCAGAAGGATTGACCAAGGAGGAAATTGGGGTGATCTTCTGGCCCGATGATGCTCCGAAGGAGATCAAATTCCGCATGAAGAACACAGTTTATCGTGTGCGCCATGCCGTTGGGAAAGATGTGATCATCCTGGATCAAGAAAACTACCGCTTCAATAATGACCTGGATTACGAATATGATGTGGAATTATTCCTGAAGGAAAATGCGCTGGGGCTCAAAGCGAAAGATCCCCTGCGAAAACTTGCTCATTTTAGAGAGGCGGCAAAACTATACAAAGGCACCTTCTTGCCGGATATCGGCGAGACCTGGGTGCAATGCGGCGCGCGAGTCACTGCAACAAATTGCCATCAATATCATGCTGCAAACGCGCAGAAATTTATTTGGACATGGCTGATTTCGACCTGGCGCTTGAATTTTGCCAGCGCGCCCTCGCCATCAACAACTGCCTGGAATTAGCCTACCGTTTATCCTTTCGCATCTATGCCGCCATGGGCGACCGCGCCGCAGTGGTCAAACAATATTACCGCTGTTGTGAAGTACTGTCGCGTGAGATCAACACCGAGCCTTCACTCCAAACACAATCCTTATACCTAGAACTGATCAAGTAAATCGAATCATGGAAAGCATGCCTGGTATAAGGCATGCACCCGAAGCTGCTACCCATCACACCTTACAAAAATGCAGGGTGTTAATCTGCTTTGGAGTAATAATTGGTCTAATTGAGGCCGTTTTAATGCCTGTTTTGAGACCGCCCATCTTTATAATACCTAAATTGATACCAAAACTTTTCACAGGAGACAACCAATGACCTCTAAACTGATGTCCACACTCAAGACCAAAATCGTAACCTCGAATGACGTTCGCATCGCCCTGTTCGTTCTGACCCTGGTGCTGTTCCTTCTGGGCGCGGGCGCCCCCAGTGATGGTGGTGGCATAGCCGGCGGTTAGATCTGTAAGCAAAGTAAGTGGTTCTTCTTATCTGCAGTCGTTGCCGGGCTCCTGATCACCATCCTGCGAGCAAAGCTATACCGGCAGAAAATTAAAACCAATCAAACTCAAGTTCGGCTGGCTGGTATTTGTAGCTGTTCTACCCCAAATAATCGTATTTCAGATTCCCGCTATCGGTCGGCAGATCCCAGATAGTGTGATCCCCGTCATTCTGGTGTTGTCACAGGCTTTGTTATTGGGATTCGCAGCCGTAAACATAGCACTACCGGGTTTTTGGGTACTGGGGCTGGGATTATTGGCAAATTTTACTAGCCATTGTCTTCAACGGAGGATGGATGCCGATCAGCCCAGACATCGTTCACCGCATCTTACCCACTTTACCAGATGATTTTCCTCTGGTGGGACGAAGACTTGGATTATCAAAAGATTGGATCTATGCGCACAGTGATATTGATTTACCCTGGCTTTCCGATCGCTTTACATTACCTGAATGGAGCCCCTACCAGGTAGCTTTCAGTATAGGTGATATCTTGATCGCCGTTGGGACACTATGGCTGCTCTGGTCGCTGAGTGATCCAGAAAATAGGAGACAGAATGACTTTGCTTAATCAGGTAGACCATTTCGTACCAACCTCACCGCAAATATTGCTCCGATCCACATGAATCAGTCTTGATGGAATGTGGGCGGCTGATCCACGCTGCGGTGATCAGCCAGCGTTTCCTGAATACCTTGCTGACCAACCCGATTAAATCGATCGAGGACGGCTTCTGTGGTGAGAAATTTGCCTTTTCCTGGGAAGAAAAACAGCAGATCAAGCAGATCCATGCCAGCAGTCTGGCTGAATTTTCTAATTTACTGATCCAGTCCGTGAAGCAAACCTGCGGTATATCTCCAGCCCCTGATATGGCTTTTGCTCAGCTGGAAACGCACCCAGGGGTTTCTGCGTAAATCTAGGTGATTGTACTCAAATGGATTTAGCAGTAGCGATGTTGCATTTAACGCGGTCTATGTCTCTTAAGGAAGACTGGTATGGTTCTGCCTTATGGAAGACAGGCAACAATGCCCAGAACATTTTGATTCCCCTGGAAGTCGATCACAGCAGTTTCATCACTGGTTACGTTGTTCTGGACGAGGGTGGCTTCCCTGAAGATGGGCAAAGTATTTTATTCGACTATGCCGGTAGCAGTTTCAGGGAAAGTCGTGCCAGCCTGACCATTCATCACGAGCTTGGTGATCCATCCCTTGAGGATGGTTATACGATAACATTACTCAAGCTGGCTTATTCCATAGATCACTGCGATGCGTTTTCACAAAACCATGCCGTCAAGACCGCGTTTTGGGCCAGGAACATTGCCTTGAGGTTGGGTTATACCAAAGAAAAACTGGACCAAGTTGAGCTTGCCAGCAAGCTTCATGATATCGGTAAAGTCCTTGTGACAAAATCGGTCCTGACAAAACCGCAGCAGCTGTCCCCTCAGGAATGGAGCCTCATGCGGCGGCATCCGACGTTCGGGGCAATGATCATGAAGCCATCCTCCCGGCTTCACCCACTCATCCCATATGTGGAAGCCCACCACGAGCATTTTGATGGATCAGGGTATCCTTTTGGTCTGGTAGGTGAGCAAATCCCCATCCAGGCGCGGATCATATCGGTCGCGGATGCTTACGCCACCATGACTGAGGGACGGGTCTACCGATCAGCCAGCACCAATTTGCAAGCCTTGCGCGAATTAATTCGCTGCAGCGGGAGACAGTTTGATCCTGAAATTATTGCTATTATGATAGATTTCATCACCTCCGGAGAAGTTGACGACTCGCAGTGCGTGTGGGAGCCATTTTAAAACAGAGGGAATTTCCCCAGGCCGGCCTATAAGCCGCATTCTGTCCAGCCCAGACCCTGAAGGTCATAGAGACCTTCAGGGTCTTTTGCCTGGATGGCCATCTATCTGGGACCGGCGTCTCCGCCGGCCTCCTGCAGCCAACCCGGGAGCCTTGGGCGAGCAGCCCGCTCCCTGTTTAGCCTTGCTCCGGGCGGGGGTTACCTGGCCGCGGAAATTGCTCCCCGCGCCGGTGAGCTCTTACCTCACCTTTTCACCCTCACCCCCACCCTGCCCCTCCCCCAAATTCAGAGAATTTGGGGGAGGTAGGGAGGGGGCACTGTGTCTCTGTGGCCCGATCCGTAAGGTTGCCCCTACCCGGGAGTTACCCGGCGCCCTGCTCTGTGGAGTGCGGACTTTCCTCTGGCGCTCAAAGAACGCCAGCGACCATCCGGCCTGCCTGGGGAATTTCATCATACCACAAAAAACCCCTCCCCCAGATTGGGGGAGGGGCAGGGGTGAGGGGTTGTTTAGGTTATTTTTACGGTGCGCAGGTCGGGAACTGGAACGAAGCGATGCGCGTCTGCCAGTTGGTGCCGGTGGTGGCAGATAATACTCGGTGGTGTACCAGAAAGTGCAGCCGTTCGGGTCGAGCACCATCGCCGAGTAGTCGCCCCAGCGGGTGTAAGAGGTCTGAGAGCCGGTGCCGGCGATCAAAGTCGCCTCGCCCTGGCCCAAGGTGCCCAACGCGTCGGTCGCCAGACGCCCGGCATAGCGGATCGCCGGGTACATGCCCGTACTGGAGACGCTGTAACCCACCGCCATGTTGCCATCCACGTCCACTGCCAGGCTGGGCATCCAGCGGAATAAGCTGTCCGGCTGGTAGGTGCCTTGCTGGTAAACGGTGGGGGTGGTGGCCATATTGCGGATCTCATACCAGCGGATGCCCGTTACACTGCTGCTCAACACCGAGTGACTGAACCATAACGCCGGTACACCACCCACGTTGGTGAACTGCATCTGCACCATCAGCCGGTCGCCCAACGTATCCAGTTTTACAGTGGTGCCTAACTGTGGGACGAAACCTTTCGTGGTTGGCTTGGTGAAGCTGGCCACGGTGATAGCAGTCGGTCCGGTGAAGGTCGAGTTGGTGAGTGTCCCCCAGTCTACGTGGAACTTCCACATGCGCATCGTGCTCGGGGCATACAGCGACATGAAGTAGTTCGGCGTGCCGTCGGGTACGGTGAAGGTTGATGAAACCGTGCTGGGGTACAGCGTGAAGTAGGTGGTGCCCAGCGTGAAGGCCACGTTGCGCATCGCTGCGCCGCTGATCATATCCGCGCGGTTCAATGCCCACACCTTCACCCCGGCATAGGTCTTGGCGCGGGTGAACATGTTAGCCGACATGTAAATGCCATCCGGCCACACGCCCAGTTTCGGGTAGTCGTTCAATTGGGTAGCATTGACCTGCAGTGCATAGAACCACTAGCCGCCTGAAACCGGGTCGGCGGTCTTGGAAACAGCGATGCATTCATAGAATGGGCCACGCGTGGATGACCAGGCGAAGTCGGTGATGATCCAGCGCCCGGAGTATTGGTCATACAGCACCACCGGGTCGCCCATGTTCTGTGCATCGCAGGGGGTGCCGGTGCCATCGAAGAGGTTGTTGAAGGTGACCCTGGACAGCACTGCGCCGGTTACCTTGCCGTAAATGCCGATCGAAGTGTTGACGGTCTGGATGTAGTGGTTAGGGCCAACATCGCCGTTGGTATCAGGCGGCCAGCCGGCGCCCCAGTCTCTCAGATCAAGGCCGGCAAAGCTCACGCCTAATCCGGCATGGCGTCTATAGCCGCGTTAGCTGCCTGCAGCACCGGATCGGGCCCCATTCCATCGGTAGCCGATTCGCCAGTGCTGGGCGAAACCATTTCTCGCATCAGCGTCTCCGCGCCCGGGCCAACCTGTGGCAGGTCACGCAGATCGCCATTGAACGAAACCGCGCGCACCGGAGTGCCCACGATCGGGCCCGATGTTCCGGTGGTCGGTGCGCCGGCGGTCAATATGCTGGCGCCATCTTCTGCGCCTTCCATTGCCATCGGCGCAGGAATCGCGCTGGCGGCGGAACGGCTAAAGTTCATATAAAATGCCCCCGCGGCAATCGCCACGATCAGGGTCAGTACAAACAGGCTGCGGATTTTTCGAGGGTTCATGCTTTTCGTTCTCCTATAAGATGGGATATGTTGCCTATCAACCAGCTATTGGATCGACCTCGTCAACCATTATGGCTCTGCGGAGCAATCAGGCCTTGCCCTCTCCTGTCCGGTAATTTTCCCGGTTAGTCTGCACTCCTATTTTCTCCTCCTGATCTGCGATGGTTTTTTCTGGTTAAAATAAAAAGCGGTCTTCTTCCGTCGGGGACGCGCCCCTTCCCCGTCAAGGACGCCTGCCCCAAACATGGGACACAATGGGTGCAAAGTTGGCCAGAGTTGGTAACTGCTCGGTTCCCATCATCGTCCGGAAGAATACCCGTAATCTTCGCATTATACTCCAAATCATCCAGCATGCAAGGATATTTGTGCCTTCTACTTAATAATCATACTACCGTGACACAGGCATTTATATAACAATGCCATTGCAGAAGTCAGTCAATGAGGATCAATCTAGCAGCCATGCTAATATAACTGTCCTGGCATAGTCTTGTGATCGCTGCACTTGCAACGTTGAACGTGAAACGTAGAACTCTGCTTAGGCCTCACCAATCCCTATGCTGCCCATCACCTGCCCGCAGCGGATCTGATCACCGTGGGTCAGCACCACCGTCGCGCTGACCGGTTCGCCATTCAAAAATGTGCCGTTGGTCGAAGCCAGGTCTTCCAACCACCACTGAGCGTGGTGATAAGCCAGCCGGGCATGCCGCCCTGAGACAGTTTTATCCTCCAGCATCACATCGCAATGCACCCCTCTTCCGATGATCACTTCCAACTGGGTAAAGCTCGAGCCTCTGCTCCAGTCCTTCAAAGGTCAGGTTCAATGGGCGCACCTGCCGTTCCGCCTGCAGCTCAGCCTGGCGCCGCATGTCGCGCCACAGGGTGTACAGCGCCCACCCCAGGAAGGCGTACAGCAGCACCGCCAGGAGAATTCTCAGCATCAGCAGCACCGTGCCGGTCATAACTCCTCCGCATTCCCAGGATCGGCAGGCAGCTGCTGCGTCGCTTCGCCCTCTGCCTGCATCTCCTGCCCATACACCAATGGCACCCCCGCCAGCGAGAGCACGTCGCCGGGTACCAGCGCCTGCTAAATCACTCGCCGACCATTGACCGTGGTACCTCCGGTGGACTGCAGGTCAAAGACCACATATTGTCCCTGTACCAGGCGCAGCTGGGCGTGCATGCGGGAGACCCGCATATCTTCCAATGTCAGTATATTGTCCGGGTCACGTCCAATCGATACCACCGGTCTGGTTAGCAGGTAAGTATTGCCTCCTTCAACCACCAGGTAAGCCCTGCCCATGGGAGATGCTTCCGCCGGCGCAGGTATCCTCGCCTCTACTTCCATCGTTGTTGTATCGCTGGTCTCTCGATCACTGAAAGATACCTGCACCCGGGCTGCCCCGTCAAGCGGATCAGCCACCACGCGAACCACCGGCTGGTGGGTAAAAGTCAATCCCCGCTGCCGGGCTTCAGTTTGCAGCATTGCCGCCAGCTCCACCAGCAACATATCGTCCACATGAGCTGCAGCCGGTTGTGGCAGGGTCAGGATGAACGTGTCCGGTGCCTGCAGGCTGCCATCTCTGCCGCGCCGGGCGTTGTCATTCATCACTGCTGCCAGCCAGCCGGCCAGTTCGCGCCGCCTGCGCCCTCCCGGCAGCAACCAGGAAGCTCCCCCCTCCACCAGGCCCTGGAGGCGCTTTTCCAGCCAGGCTAAAAATTGGTCAATCGTTGCCATAACCTAATTATACGGTATTTGCGCCTCGAAAATACGTTATACTTTAGCCATGTCTACCCTGGTTGGTTTTCGTGAGATTGCCCATACCGCCGATTGGGAGCTGGAAGTATGGGCTCCTGACCTGACCGGCTTGCTGGAGCAGGCTGCTCGGGGCATGTTTGCTATCTCCGGCACCCGCCTTGAGCCCGGTGACCGCCAGGCCCGTTCGCTCGACCTGCACGCCCTGGATGCCGAGAGCCTGTTGGTGCGTTTTCTCACCGAGCTGCTCTGGCTGGGCCAGCAGGAGGGTCTCGCCTTCGATGCATTCTGGTTTACCCTGGAGCCAGGCTGGGTGCTGCATGCCGAGCTGAGCGGCGCTCCCATCGCCAGCCAGGAAAAAGAGATCAAGGCCGTCACCTATCACAACCTGGTGATCCGCCGCCTTGCCAAAGGCCTGGCAGTGAATATTGTCTTCGATGTCTGAACAAAGCTGCTTATGGTAACCCTACAAGACCTGGTCCGCATCAGCGATTTCGAATGGGAAATTCCCCAATCCTTCCGTGCCGATATGCGCGTCCCGGTGCGCCTGTTTGCCACCCGCCGCCTGCTGGAAGAGGTGATGCAGGATAAGTCCCTGGAGCAGGCGGTCAATGCCGCTACCCTGCCCGGCCTGGTGGGGCATGTTCTGGTGATGCCCGACATGCACCAGGGCTATGGCTTCCCCATCGGCGGCGTGGCAGCTACCCGCTATCCCTCCGGGGTCATCTCTCCGGGTGGGATTGGCTATGATATCAACTGCGGCGTGCGCTTGCTGGCCTCCCACATCCCCTTCGACGACGCTGCCCCAAACCTGGACCGGCTCGCTACTGCACTCAACCAGCACTGCCCCAGTGGCGTGGGGGGAAAAGGCACGGTTAATCTGTCGGATAGCGAGCTGGAGGCTGTCTGCCGCCAGGGTGCCCGCTGGGCGCTCAAGCGGGGCTTTGCCAGTGAGGCCGATCTGCGCCGCACCGAAGAGAATGGCTGTGTGGATGGCGCCGATCCCGACAAGGTCAGCCTGCGTGCCCGCCAGCGCGGCCGGCCTCAGCTTGGCTCGCTCGGCGCCGGAAACCACTTCATCGAAATTGATCTCATCGAGCAGATCTTCGATGCCCAGGCTGCCGCGGTCATGGGCCTGGAATCCGGCTGCCTGGCAGTCCAGATCCACTGCGGCTCGCGCGGCTTTGGTCACCAGATCTGCACCGACTATGTAGAAGAATTCCAGGCTGCCGTCCGCCGCTACAACATCCATCTTGTGGATCGCGAGCTGGTCTGCGCCCCGCTCGACTCGCCGGAAGGGCAAAATTACCTGGCTGCCATGCGCTGCGCCGCCAATTACGCCTTCGCCAACCGCCAGCTTCTGGCGCACAGTGCCCGCCAGGCCTTCGAACAGGTGCTGGCAGGCAAACTCCAGGGCTGGCAGCTGCATCAAATTTACGATATCTGTCACAACATGGGCAAGATTGAGACCCATTGGATCGCCGGCGAAAGCCTCAAAGTCTGCGTTCACCGCAAGGGTGCCACGCGCGCCTTTGGTCCCGGCTCACCCGAACTGCCCGCCGAGTACCAGGCGATCGGCCAACCGGTGCTGGTTCCCGGCAGCATGGGCACCGCCTCCTGGGTGCTGGTCGGCACCGCGGACAGTATGGCGCGCTCCTTTGGCTCCAGCTGTCACGGCGCCGGGCGGGTGATGAGCCGCCACGCCGCCAAACACGCCGTACGCGGCGAAAAGCTGCGCGACCAGCTTGAAGCAGACGGCATCCACATTCGCGCCGGTTCGCTTTCTGGCCTGGCTGAGGAAGCTCCTCAGGCATACAAAGATGTCGATCAGGTTGTCCAGGCCGTCACCGGAGCGGGCATCGCCCGCAAAGTTGCCCGCCTGCGTCCCTTGGTGGTGATCAAAGGCTAATTTTGGGATTGCCACCTTGCCCCATTTAGATTTTAGGAGACCAACGATAAATCATCGCCTGACCCTCTTCACCCTGCTGCTGCTCACCTTACTGGTGGCTGCCTGCAACGGCAGCACCCCTACCGTCCCTGTCACGGTAACTAAATCCCATCCGCCGGATGAGCAAGCTCCTTACCCCAGCTCGCTCGATGCGGTGAATTCGAGTTCTCTCCCCTGGTACCCCGCACCCGGCACCCCCGGCGCACCCGCCCCCGGCATGGTGATGACCACCGGTTATGAGCCGCAGCCCGGGGATGCCAGCCTTACCCGCGACCCGGTATTCCTCGAATTGGACTCCAGCCAGCTGATCATTATGGAGAGCCTGCCCATCCAGGTCATGGCAACCCTGAGCGGCAGCCTGCCCGATCCCTGCCACCGGCTGCGCGTGGCGGTCACCGCCGCCGATACCGACAACCGCATTAACCTGGAAGTCTATTCGTTGGTCAGCAGCACCGAAATCTGCACCACGGTTCTGGAACCCTTCGCCGCCACCATCCCGTTGGGCACCTATTCCGGCGGGCATTTCAGCGTCTATGTCAACGGGGAGTTGTTAGGCGAATTTAATTCGTAGCCGCGGGAACCCGTCACCTGACGGATACGTCTTAACGACCTGACAGGTTTCAAAAAAAACTGTCAGGTCTGGCAATTGTCAGGTATTTAAGGATTTATTCCTGACGAGGAGATATAAATATGCCTGTAAAAATTCGTTTCCCGGCAGCCTTCCTGCTCGCTGTGCTGCTGTTGGCTGCTTGCAGCACACCCACCCCCGTAGAGACGCAAAATCTTGCGTCTCAGATCCCTATGGAGACGCCAAATCTTGAGTCCCCAACTGACATCCCCACCCAGGCCCCTCCCCCCACGGATATCCCCACCGCACCGCTGCCCACGGATATACCGACCGATACCCAGGTGCCAGAGGCAGCTGCGCCAACCCCAGCCGTACCCTCCGGCCCCACGCTTGAACACCTCCCTACCGGGACGGAGCCGGTCTTCACCCGGCTGCAAATGCTCGATCCCCTCTCCGGCTGGGCTACCGGCGGGCTTGCAGGGGTCAATGATCACATCTTCATCACCCACGATGGCGGCAATACCTGGTCTGATGTCACCCCCCCACAGCCGGGTGAATCCAGCACCCTGGAGGTAGCCGCCTTCTTCCTGGATGCTTCGACAGCCTGGGCTACTTTCTACGGTGCGAATATGGATGTGCTCCTGCCACCGTGGCCCGTTGTCTGGCGCACCGATGACGCTGGGCAGACCTGGCAGGTCAGTCAACTGCTCGATATGTCCGGTTTGGATCAAGCCTATGCTACCGCCCTGTCTTTTGCGGATGCCCAGCACGGCTGGCTGCTTACCCATGTAGGGGTCGGCATGAGCCATGATTATGTCACCCTTTTCCGCACCACCGACGGCGGCCTCACCTGGGCGCGCCTGCTCGATCCCTACAACAACGGCCAGATCCAGGCCTGCCAGAAGACCGGTATGCTCTTCCTGGACAGCCAGGTGGGCTGGCTGACCGGTGACTGCGGCGGCGTGATGGCTGGCGCCTTCCTCAACCGCTCCGAGGATGGCGGTCTCTCCTGGACCTACATCGACCTGCCCGCTCCATTGGATCAGCCGCTGCTTTACGATGTCAACACATGGGCTGCCTGCGGTAGCTACGATCTGCGCTTCTTCGATCCCCAGACCGCCGTGCTGGGTGTGCGCTGCACCCTCTATGATCCCGCCTCATCCGACCCATCCTTCGCCCACTATATGTATACCACCCAGGATGGTGGACTAATCTGGAGCTCTCGGTCCTACCCCGGCGGGACGCTGATGTTCGTCACCCCACAGAACGGCTGGGCGCATTCACGAGATATCTACCAGACCACCGATGGCGGTGTAACCTGGGACCTGGTCAATAATGTCCATTGGGATGCTCGCTTCAATTTCATCTCCCCCCAGCTCGGTTGGGCCGCCTCCTACACTGATTCCGAGCACGCCCTGGTCGCCACCACCGACGGCGGCGCCCACTGGTTCATGCTCGAACCGATGATTGTTCCCTAACGATATAGATTCATTCCAAAAAAAGGACGCACACCGCCGCAAACCTCGCATTGGTCAGCTGCGCCAGCGCTTTCACCGGCAGGCAAATGTTCAAGCCACGCTGCCCACCCGATACATGCATCTCCGCCTGCTCCTGCGCCGCCGCATCGATCACCACCTGGAATCCCTTATTGATCAGCGCCAGCGGTGAGATGCCGCCCGCCTGCAATCCAGTGATCTGCTCTGCCTCGCGCTCGCTCGGCAGGCGCAGCTTCTTTTCCCCCAGCGCCTTCGCCAGCGCCTTCAAATCCACCTCACCCGTCCCAGGGATGACCGCCAGGATCGGCTTGCCTTTCCCTTCCCTCAGCACCACGATCGTCTTATAGACCAATTCTGCCGGCACACCCAGGATTCTTGCCGTATCCAGCGCCCCCAGCTTCTCTGCCGGCAGCTCGTATGCCTTGAACGGGATCTTCTTCGCCTCTAACATGCGGGTGATATTGTTGGTGATCATGGCTCACTTCTCCACCAGCCATTGCATCCGTTCATAATACTCCGCCCAAGCAGCCAACCGCCGGGATTGCTGTGCCTCGCTGATCTCCGGCGCGATGCTCATCAGGAACTCCCACCAGGCAATATAAGCCCGCCAGCATTCCAGCGGAGTGCGTTGCCAGCATTATAGGCGCGCTCAGCCTGCTCAGCCAACTTCCACCGTCGGTAATATTCCTGCACCTCGCGGTAAAGCTTTCCATCGATGTTCATAGGATTATTATATCCTGACATTCCTCGGGAATCTGCTCCCTTCCTTTTCACCCCTCACCCCTATCCCTTATCCCCTTTCCCCTGAAGAGGCACCTGCATCTCCGAAAACCCCAGCTCCTGATCCCTATCTACCGCCTCGCCACCGGCAGCCTCAATGTGAACACAGCCCCGCCATCGGGATGATTAGCCGCACTGAGCTCGCCGCCGTGTACCCGCGCCAGCTGCCGGGCGATCGCCAGCCCCAGCCCGCTCCCGCCTTCAGCCCGCGCCCGTGCCTTGTCCACCCGGTAAAAGCGTTCAAAAACCAACGGCAGCGACTCCTCTGGGATGCCCGGTCCGCTGTCGCCCACCGTCACTTCCACCTCCGGTCCTTTACCCTGCACCCCTACCCGGATCGTGCCGCCCTGCGGAGTGTAGCGTAGCCCATTGGACAGCAGGTTGGTCAGGATCTGCTCGACGCGGATGGCATCCAGGTTCAGCAGTGGCAGGTGTGTCTTAGCCTTCTCAAGCTCCAGCCGCACCCCTTGACCGTTTGCCTGCGGCTCGAAGCGCTCGATTACCCCTTGCAGCAGCCCGGTCAGGTCAGTCGGGGCGCGCTCCAGGGTTAATTGACCACCATCCGCCAGTGCCAGCGTGCGCAGGTCATCCACCAGGCGGGTCAACATCCGGTTCTGCTCCAGCACTGGCTGCAGATTATCCGCCGTCAGCGGGTAGATGCCATCCTGCAATGCCTCCAGGTTGGCGCGCTGCACTGCCAGCGGTGTGCGCAGCTCGTGAGCGATATCGGCGGTCATCGCCTGCCGCGATTCTTCCGCCTGCTGCAGCGAGCCGGCCATGAAGTTGAACGTCCGTCCCAGCTCCGCCAGCTCGTCATTGCCCTTCGCCGCCACTCGTTGACTCAGGTCGCCCTGCGCCATTTGCTTCGCTGCTCGGGTTAGCGCCCGCACCGGGCGCAGCAATTGCATCGCCAGCACCAGCGCCAGCACCAGCGCCAGCCCGCCAGCCGCCAGCCCGGCAATCAATGCCGCCTGGTTCAACCGGGTCAGTAAAATGGTCTCATCGCCCTGGGTATACCCCGCTCCGCTCTGTGCAAGCAGGTAGCCCACCGTCTCACCGTCCACCTCCAGCGCCGTCGCCAACTCCAATTCGCCGGTCGTCAGCGTCGTGCCCACCGCCGTTCCCGTTGAATCCGCCACCACCACCCCCTGTGCATCCGTCACCTGCCAGCGCTGGTTCATCATCCCCCCCTGCCCTTGCCCCTGCCCCATCCCACCCCCCATGCCATGCGTCTGGGTTGAGACCAGCACCGCCTCCACGCCATTCCATGAGCCGTTGGCCGTGTAATAATCTTCTAATGCCGCCTGCATCTCAGTGATGATGCCCACTCCACCCCCAAACATGAACGCCCGTACCTCGCGCGCCGTACCCTGCTGCACGATCCAGGCTACCCCTGCGACCGCCACCACGATGATCAATACGAAGGACAGAAATAATCTCAGACGCATCGCTTACTCCCGAGCAAAGCGGTACCCCACCCCAAACACCGTCTCGATATAGCGCGGCTCGCGCGGATTCTCTTCCAGCTTGGCGCGCAGATTTTTGACATGTGCATCGATCGTGCGCTCATAGCCCTCATAAGCCATCCCCTGCGTGGCTTCCAGCAGCTGCAGCCGCGAGAAGGCCCTACCCGGCTGAGCCGCCATCGCCGCCAGCAGGCCGAACTCGGTCGGCGTCAGCTCGATCAGCCTCTCTCCCCGCAGCACCAGGTGCGCATCCAGGTCGATCTCCAGGTCGGCAACCCGTAGCACCTGCGCGGTTACCGGCGCCTGTTCGCTGCGCCGCAGCAGCGCCCGCACCCGCGCCACCACCACCCGCGGCGAGAACGGTTTGGGCAGGTAATCATCAGCGCCAAGCTCCAACCCGATCAGCTGGTCGGTCTCATCCACCCGCGCCGTCAGCATCATGATCGGCGTATTGGCTGCGCTGTGCTTGCTCTGCCGGATCGCCCGCGCCACATCCAACCCATCCATCCCCGGCAGGTTCAGGTCCAGGATCACCAGGTCGGGGTGCTTATGCTCCCAGAGCGACAGCCCGGTATCACCCCGCCCTGCAGACAATACACTGAAGCCCGCCTGCTCCAGGTATGCCTTGAGCACCTTCACCAATTCAGGTTCATCTTCGATGATCAATATCGTCGCCACTATATCCCTCTCAATTCGTTGCACGTTCCAGGTTCCACGTTACCAGTTACATCTTCACGTCATAGTTACACGTGCCAAACTTCCAACGTTCAAACGTGTAAACGTTGTAACGCTAAATATTATATCTTGATTACACGTTATAATACCCCCATGCCCAAAGATAATATCCGCCTCGTGATCGTCGAAGACGATCCCTTTTCCCGTAACTGGATGGCCCTGCTGGCTGCGCGTGATTGGCGCACCCATGTGGTCGGCGAAGCAGACGCACCGCTCAATATCCTCCCCTTTCTCACTGCCAAAGCCTCCCGCGTCGACCTGATCCTGATGGACACCGACATCCCCGGGGATGAGGACTGGCTGCCCCACATCCTGGGCGCAGTGCAAGGGATGAAGCACCCACCCGCCATCCTGTGCACCGGCATTCGCCCCAACCCCCACGTGCTCAGCCGCCTGCAACACCCTGCCTTTACCGGCTACATCCTCAAAGATGAGATCAGCTACTCGCTCGCCTGGGCGGTTGACCTGGCGCTGGAAGGCAAGTGGGTTATCACCGACAGCATTCGCGCCATGGCGTTCAATCTGGGCATCCCCCTCCCCGAGCCATGCGTGATCATCGACGGGCGTAAGACCCTGCAGGAGCACCTCACTCCCCACCAGGCAGAAGTCGCCCGTCTCGCCTTTCTGTTCAGCATGGAGCGGCGCGAGCTCGCCGATGAGTTAGGCGTGGTCGAAGACTGGTCCTACGGCCTGGTCAGCCAGATCTATGCCCAGCTTGGGGTGAAAGAGATGTTGCAAGATGAAGAAATGCTGGAGGCAAATTTCGGCGAGCATGCCCTGCTGATGGCCCACATCCAAAAGTTGAAGAGCGAAAGTAAACCCTCCCAAAAAGCCCGCGCCCTGGAGACGCTGGCGTTTCACCTGATCACCATGCCCGAAATTATCGAGGTGAATTAGGCTTCCGCGACCGCCGCCAGACAAAGATGCCTGCCGCCAGCAGCGCCACCCCATAGATCACCGGGCAGGCGAACACTAACGCCGCCGTAAAGTTGCCAAAACTCCAAAATCCGGTTTTGATTTCCAGCGCCCGGTCGGCTAATTCCCCTGCCACCAACCAGGTCTGCGGGCAGATGCACATCGTTAACACCAACACCCCACTCGCCCCCAGAAAAGCTCCCAGCTTCAGCCGCAGCGGCTGCCGACCTTCTCCACCCGGCAGACCTATCTCCACCTCACCTTCTTCTGTCTGAAAGCGGTAGCCACAGTACTCACACGCCAGTCTTGTGGCGGATATCATTCCACAGCAGGGACAGGTTTTCTCCTCTGGCATTTTAATTGTCTGTTTCAAACTCCTCTTTCTCGATCGCCTCGCCCCCGATCACCTCCTCATCCACCAGCCGCCGGTTGCCGTCATAGCGCAGTACTACCTCGATCTTCTGAAAGCAGATGCTCGAGCCCATCAGCACCTTGCGGCAGAAATAGGACTGCGTCCCGCCCTCGTAATCCGGGCTGAGCTCATTCCACATGTCCACCCGCCCGCTGATCTTCTCACCGCAGCGTTTGCACTTAACGTAGATGGTCTGGTATCGCTCTGTGGTCCTGCGACGGGGTGATAAAAAACGAGAGAGTTGTTCTAATAAGTTCATCGGCATCCCTTTCCAACATAATTATATACTGCTCCTGGTTCTTTAAGTTCATTTCTCCATCTTTGAGCAACAAAATCGATTTCGTTGTACTCTCCTGATAATTTCCTGATAGCTGTTTGTTATAAAGAACATGGAGAGCCGTGCATCTCCATGACTATAAACCAAATCGTTCTCTAGTAAATGGGAGGTTATTATGAAAAAGATCACCTTTGTCATCTGTGCCATTCTCATGGTACTGATGGTCAGTCCTGTCCAGGCTGCGGCCCACCAGCCAACCGGCGATCAGATCAATATTTACGAATTCAGGGGCGCAAGAATATCCGGCCAACACCGCTTTCTATATTCTCCATGGATTTGAATTAATAAAGCCCTTTTCAATCGGCTGGCTTGCCTTCGAGCTTGAAGTCGATGGGGCTATTATCCCAGCGACCTATATCGATCATTCTGGGACCACGATGGATACCTATAACCATGCCTGGGTATACAACTTCCCAGATGGCATGACCGGCGTGCATACCTTTACCGGTCATTGGTATATTCAATGCAATGTTGCTTTGCATCCCGTCGACGTCCCGGAATGCTCAGACCCAACCGCTCATGTAGACCTTAGTACCTCGGAAGTTGTCGTCACCTTCACGCCCTGAGGGTAAACCCACATTCAACTAAATGCTCCCACCGGTACGGCGGTGGGAGCATTGTTGTTTATCAATCTACCTGATACGCTGCTCAGATCCACCTCAGCCAACCGGCAAAGACGATCAGCAGCAAGGCATCCAGGGCAAACAAGCTGCCAATAAATATCCGCTGTGCCCTGGGCTGCCAGTCATGCACATAGAAAGCGGCTAAGAAGAAGGGGATATACACCGTGATGAACACCGGCAGCGCCCCCCACCAGGGATAGACCCACACAAAGGTGGGCGTCCGCGCCAGCAAGATCTCAATGATCGCAAAGAAAGCTGCGTTGCCAATGGCAAATAGCAGGCGGTTGGGCATGCCCAGGATTTTCAGCTTGGGGTCGGGGGGCAGCAGCTTGCTCAATGCCAGCCCGGCGATGGAGAACATAAAGCTGAGCTCCACCCCGACGCCTACCAGGAGCAATAATGCTGTGCCGGTGGGCACCGTCCACAGCGCATGCCCGCTGAAATGCTGGATCAAGGCGTTCAGTATTTCGTAGAACCAGTGCACCGCGTAGAGCGCCAGTCCGGCAGCGATGCCTTTCCAGTTCTGCTGCTTGATCTCGCTGGCGTAAATATAAACCACCACCGCCAGCAGGGTGATCACATACCACTGAAATGGATCACCGGAACGTAGGATATTCAATGCGTCTTGGGTAGCCTGGGGATTGTTCATAGCAATATTTTAGCATAGAAGAGAATCCCCTTACCCTTACCCCCTATCCCCTTGGTTATTCATCCCATCTCCCTTTCTACGATATAATTTGTGCGGTGGAACGCCAACTCTCCACCCATCAAAACCAGAAAGCTGATCACGATTCATCATGAAGAAACTGCTTTATCCAGCCCTGGCGCTGGCTTACCTGCTGACGCTGGTTGCCAGCCTGCTGGTTGCCATTCAGCCTGAGGCTGCCTTTTTCCACCCCTTCAGCACCATTCATCCTACCGCCGGCATCCTGGCTTTTGCCCTGCTGCTGTTCGGCGTTTTCCGTTTCATCGCCTATATCTTTTCCGTGAAAGAATTGAAACGCCTTCGTTCCCGGGAGGGTTGGCGAACAACCGGTAAAGGATTTCTAATCCATCTGAAGCATCCCCTAATAGATATCTACACGCAATCACCAGCCCCCTGGCGCCTGCGGCGGGCGGCAGCAGCCCGACTCTTCCTGTTGACAGCGACTGCAGCTTACACGCTGGTTTTGCTCGAATGGATCTTCCAGGCTACCAGGGTCTCCTTCCTGGACAGCCTGACCCTGGGCCAAAAGCTGGCGGTCTTCCTGCTCGCCGGGCTATTCCTGGCGGTAATTGGCATGGCGCTCAACGCCCTGTTACTTTCGGTGGAGCAGGTCCTGCGCCCGCTGCGCCTGGCCTGGCTGGGAGATTGCCTGAATGCCCTGGTGCCGGCGGCCTTGTTCACCAGCCTGCTGGTCCTGTGGCTGGATACCTTCACTTACACCATCTTCCGTTTTGGCATCCTCACCGCGGATGGATTCTGGCGCGTCTTGTATGGCATATTGGTCACCCTGCTCTTCCTGGAGCTGTTCCGCCGGGTGCTGAAAGCCGGGGTGATCACCAGCCCGCCAAAGCCCACCCCCACCGGCATAAAATGGCTGCGTTACGCCATGCTGGGGTTGTTGGCAGTCTCCGTCGTGCTGGCAGCCGCGCAATTCTCTCCCCAGGCGAAAGCTGCCAGCCTGGAACAAACAACAGATCCTGCTGCACAGCAGCTCCCCGACATCATTTTAATCGGCAGCGATGGCGTCAGCTCTAATAACATGTCCTTATACGGCTATGAGCGCCAGACCACCCCCAACATAGATGCCATTGCAGACATCTCCCTGGTAGCTGAAAACGCCTTCACCAACTCGAGCAAGACCTACGGCTCCATCATCTCCCTGTTCAACAGCAAAATGCCCACCCGCACGCAGGTCATGTTCCCCCCGGATATCCTGCATGGCGCCGATTCCGACCAGCACTTGTTGGCGATCCTCAAAGAGATGGGGTATACGACGGCACAAATCGGGGTCAATGAATATGTGGATGCCAACACCTGGAATATCCACAATGCGTTCGATTGGGTCAACCAGCGCACGGTCGAGGGGAATTCATACGTAAAAAGCTTGCAGCACTACGGCTATGAGCTGCCAGCCTACTTCATTTACATAACCGAGGGGCGCCTGGTCAACCGCTTGCTCCAGGCGCTGCACCTCGAGACCGTAGAAAACCCCTTCTCCACCGTCGCCGACGCGCCGCAGTGGCGCGGCGACCGCCGCCGGATGGACGACCTGCTCAACTTGCTCGACAGCACCCCCGGGCCCTTGTTCATCCAGGTGCACCTGGTGGAAACCCACGGGCCTTACTATCACCCCGCGCTGCGCAACTTTTCCGCTGGCATCGAGCAAGACGAAAAATGGATGAATGATTTTTACGATGACACCATCCTCTCTTATGATGTCTACATGGGCGAGCTGATCACCGCACTGAAAGCCAGGGGGGCATTCGATCAAACGCTGATCATCGTGTATTCTGACCACGCCATGGGCTTCCAGACGGCCGAGCGTATCCCGCTGCTCTTCCATTTCCCCGCCGACCAGTACGCCGGCAGGATCACCACCAACGTGCAGAACCTGGATATCGCCCCCACGATTTTGGATTACCTGGGTGTGCCCATCCCGGCATGGATGGAAGGCGAATCCATCCTGCACTTCAGCAACCAGGTGCGCGAGCCGATTTTCGCCGTGCGCATGAAGGTCGGTCAGGAAGCCGAGACTGCTGAAGACGGTTCGTCCACCGTTAATATCAGCCCGGTCCTGACCGAGAACCACCAATTCTCATACCTGCAGATCTTCTACTGCCAGCGCGTCTACCAGCTCGACCTGATCAAAGGCGAATGGCGTACTCATCACGGTAAAAAAACACACCGCCCCTTGCGACACCGACAGCCTGCCCTCCATCGAACAAATCAGGCAGGTGGCGATTGATTTCCTCGCCGACCAGGGCTACGACCCCTCCGCCGTTCCCTGATTCCCCCGCGATTGCCCGCCTCTATTCCAAAATCAGGGTATTTATTTTAGCCCCCGCAGGGGGGCTTCGCGCTCTTGTAGTAGCGAATTTATTCGCCTTCGCCCCTCCGGTCTTCTATTCGTTCTAATCTCCTGATAATTTCCTGATAGTTGTTTGTTATAAAGTTTACACAGGAGCCTTTATTACCCGGAGTGCCATACCTCTCCACGGTCCGACTCCATCAATCGTTTGTCCTATCACCCAAAGGAGGGTTCCCATGAAAAAATTCGCTTTGCTCATCTGCGCCATCATGCTGCTGATGAGTGTAAACCCTGTCGCCGCGGCTAATCAGCCGCCTCAACCAGTTGGCGATCAAATCAACCTGCTCGATGGCGATCAGACCTATCCTGCAGATACAGCCTTCTTCATCGCCCACTATTTTGTTTTGGGGACAGGCGTTGTTCCCAACCTTGGCAGATTTGACTTCAAACTCGAAATCGACGGTCAGCTTGTCAACGAGGACTTCGTCCATCATGTGGTTATGAGGGGTGAGGACTACAATACCATTATCATTGCCTGGCTGTTCAACTTCCCGGACGGCATGCAAGGGGAGCATACCTTCGAAGGGCACTGGATTGTTCCATGTGCATTTGCACTGCAGGAAGGTCTTACCACCGCGTGCTCGAATCCAGGCGCACCCTTCCAATACATGTATGCCGAGGCTGAGGTCACCTTCACCACACCCTGATCGCACAACCATCTCTTACCGAACCCTCTCACCCGTATGGGGGTGGGAGGGTTTTGTTTTACACCCACACAACCCCTCACCCTTCCCCCCTCTCCCCTGCCCTTCCAGTGGTATAATCCCTCCCTGTCAGCACCCCTCAATAACTAACACAATTGTGCTATAATTCACCTGCTGCTTCATCCCCTACCATCTCCCCAGAGGCCTATGTCTCACAACGTCATCCGCGTGGTTGGCGCCCGCGTCCACAACCTGAAAAATATCACCGTCGAGATCCCGCGCGATAAGCTGGTCGTCATCACCGGGCTGTCCGGCTCGGGCAAATCCTCGCTGGCTTTCGACACCATCTTTGCCGAAGGGCAGCGCCGCTACGTCGAGTTGCTCTCCGCCTACGCCCGCCAGTTCCTCGGGCAGATGGACAAGCCCGACGTGGATTACATCGAAGGCCTCTCCCCCGCCGTCTCCATCGACCAGAAGGGCACCTCGCACAACCCGCGCTCCACCGTCGGCACCGTCACCGAGATCTACGACTACCTGCGCCTGCTCTTCGCCCGCGTCGGCATCCCCCACTGCCCGGTGTGCGGGCGCGAGGTCTCCCGCCAATCAGCCCAGGAGATCGTCGATGCCGTCGCCGCCATGCCGGCTGGCGCCCGCCTGCTCATCCTTTCCCCGCTGGTGCGCGGGCGCAAGGGCACCCACCAGGCCGTGCTGGAGGAGATCCGCAAAGCCGGTTTCGTCCGCGCCCGCGTGGACGGCGTCGTTCACGCCCTGGAAGATGACATCCAGATGGACCGCTACAAGATCCACACCATCGAGGCGGTGGTCGACCGCCTGGTGATCCACCCCAGCGAGGAAGAGGAAGAGCACAAGCAGTTCATCTCCCGCCTGACCGATTCGATCGAGACGGCGCTCAAGTTCGGCGACGGCTACCTGATCGTCCAGGATATCACCCGCCCCGATACGCCGCATGACCTGTATCTTCTCCGAGCACCTGGCCTGCCCCGAGCACGGCTCAGTGCTGCCCGAGATCGAGCCGCGCACCTTCTCCTTCAATACCCCTCACGGCGCCTGCCCCGAATGCCAGGGCCTGGGCGGCAAGCTGGAGATCGACCCCGACCTGCTCATCCCCGACCCCGACCTCTCCTTGAACGAGGGCGCTATCGCCATCTGCGAGTGGAGCGGCCCGCGCGATGAGGGCGGCTACTACTGGCAGATCGCTGGAAAGCGCCGCTGAATATTACGACATTGACCTGGGCGCCCCGGTGCGCACGATCCCCAAGGATAAGCTGGGCATCATCCTCTACGGCACCCACGGCAAGCAGGTCCCCATGACCTACCGCAACCCCAAGGGCCGCGAATACACCTTCGACCGCGAGTTCGAGGGCGTCATCCCCAACCTGGAGCGGCGCTACAACGAGACCAGCTCCGAGTATCCGCGTGAACGCATCTCGAGATCATGAACCTGCGCACCTGCCCGGCCTGCGACGGCGCCCGCCTGCGCCGTGAAGCCCTGGCAGTCACCGTTGACAACGCCAACATCGTCGAGGTCACCCAGTGGCCCATCCTGCAGACCCTGGAATGGGCGCGCCGCCTGGGCGGCCCGGAAACACCCCTCTCCCCGCGCCAGCAGGCCATCGCCGAGCGCATCCTCAAGGAGATCCAGCGAGCGCCTGGGCTTCCTGGTCGATGTCGGCCTGGATTACCTCACCCTGACGCGCTCGGCGGGCTCGCTCTCCGGCGGCGAAGCCCAGCGCATCCGCCTGGCCACCCAGATCGGCTCGCGCCTGATGGGCGTGCTGTATGTGCTGGATGAGCCGTCCATCGGCCTGCACCCGCGCGACAACACCCGCCTGCTGCGCACCCTCAAGGGCCTGCGCGATCTGGGCAACACCGTCCTGGTCGTCGAGCACGATGACGAGACCATCCTCTCTGCCGACTGGATCCTCGACCTGGGTCCCGGTGCGGGCGAGAACGGCGGCGAGGTGGTCGCCGAGGGCACGGTGGAGGACATCCTGGCGCATCCCCGACTCGCTCACCGGCGCCTACCTCTCCGGCCGGCTGCAGGTGGATATCCCCAGCCAGCGCCGCCCCGGCAACGGCAAGCATCTGCGCATCGTCGGCGCCCGCGCCAACAACCTCAAGAATATCGATGTCGATATTCCCCTGGGACAGTTCGTCTGCATCACCGGTGTCTCCGGCTCGGGCAAATCCACCCTGATGATCGAGATCCTGTACAAAGCCCTGGCTGCCCGCCTGCACGGCGCGCACACCCTGCCCGGCGAGCACGACCGCATCGAAGGGCTCGAGTACATCGATAAGATCATCAACATCGACCAGTCGCCCATCGGGCGCACGCCGCGCTCCAACCCCGGCACCTACACCGGCCTGTTCGACCAGATCCGCAGCCTGTTCGCCGAGCTGCCCGAGAGCAAGATGCGCGGCTACAAGCCCGGGCGCTTCTCCTTCAACGTCCACGGCGGGCGCTGCGAAGCCTGCCAGGGACAGGGTCAGCTGCGCATCGAGATGCAGTTCCTGCCCGATGTCTATGTCCCCTGCGATGTGTGCCACGGGGCGCGCTTCAACCGCGAGACCCTGCAGGTGCGCTTCAAGGGGCTGAACATCGCCGAGGTGCTCGACCTGACCGTGGATCACGCCCTGGATGTCTTCGAAGCCTTCCCCTCCATGATGTCCCGCCTGCACACCCTGCAGGATGTCGGTCTGGGCTACGTCCGCGTCGGTCAGCCCGCCCCCACCCTCTCCGGCGGCGAGGCCCAGCGGGTCAAGCTGGCGCGCGAGCTCTCCCGGCGCGCCACCGGGCGCACCCTCTACGTGCTGGACGAGCCTTCCGTCGGCCTGCACGCCGCCGATGTGCACAAGCTGATCGAGGTGCTGCAGCGCCTGGTCGATGCCGGCAACTCCGTGCTGATCATCGAGCACAACCTGGATATCATCAAGGTCGCCGACTACATCATCGACCTCGGCCCCGAGGGCGGCGACCGCGGCGGTTTCATCATCGCCCAGGGCACCCCCGAAGAGGTCTGCGCCGCCGATGCCTCGTACACCGGGCAGTTCCTGCGCCCCTACGTCTGCAATCCCTGATCGATGCACTCCTTCACCTCCCTCCTCTCCGGGATCCGAATATTCCTGCTCGGCTGCCTGTCGCTTCTGCTGGTGTTCCTCTTCTCAGCCTGCACATCTGGCGAGGCCACACGCACCCTGGAGCCTCTGCAATACCCCCTGGCTCAGGGCGCCTCGCTCCTCGTTGAGATCGAAACCGGCGCGCTGCTGCTGACCAACGGAGACACAGATCAGGTGGAGTTGAGCAGCCAGCTTCCCATTGCCTCACAGGCAGAGATCACCGCCACCACCGGTCCAGGTAGTTTACATATCCTGATCAAAGATCAAGGCGATGCACAATTAACCTTGCGCCTCCCGCCGGGTGTGGTCATCCGGGTGGAAACCTTCGCTGCCAATCTGAGTCTGTTGGATTTCAGTGGCGAGGTGCGCATCGACTCCACCGCCGGGAACATCCTGCTCCAGGATTGCACCGGGCGGTTCGTTGTGGTCGCGGACCGGGGCAATGCCAGCTTCCAATCCTGCCAGGGTGAAGTGATCCTGTTCGGTAATTACGGGTATTTGAGTCTGGTAGATGTCTCGGGATTGATCAATGCCTCCACCATCATGGGCACCATCCACTACGAAGGGCTTGTCGCTTCCTCCGACCAGGTAAACCTGGAGGCGGACCACGGCCCAATTGAGATCTGGCTGGACACAGCCTCGGATGTCAGTGTGCGCGTGACCACCACCAGTGGTGTAGTGGACTGCGTCATCCCCGGCCTGGCGCCTGTTGGGGCAGGCTGTGCCGGGGCTCTAGGAAATGAAGAGGGCGTGTTGGAAGTGCGTTCGGTCAGCGGGGATGTCGACCTGCAGCGCATCCCTTGAGCTCGTTAACGTAGGCTTTCATCTCCGGCGCCTTGAACAGCGCCGTGCCAACCACCAGCGTATCCACACCCGCCTCGATCAAGGCGGGTGCATTGTTCAGGTTAACCCCCCCATCCACTGCCAGCTCCAGCGGCAGCCCGAGCCGGTCCCGCAGCCGGGCGGCCTCGGTCACTTTGCGCGGGGTATTCGCATCCATTGGCTGCCCACCGAAACCCGGAAAGACACCCAGGATCAGCAACATGTCCATCTCCGACAGCAAACTTTCCACCCGGGATAAGGGCTCGTCCGGATTCAGGCTTACACCCGCTTTTACACTGCGCCTGCGGATGCGCTCCAGGGTGCGGCGTGGATCTGGCAGTGTATCCAGGCAGGCAATGATCAGGTCGGCTGCAAAGGGCCGAAATGTATCCAGCAGCCCATCCGGGTTGTTCAATTCCAGATGGACGCTAAACGGTAAATTGGTCAATCGGCGCAGCGCTGCCAGGTGATCGGGAGCAAAGGCCAGGTTTGGCACATAATGCCCGTCCATCCAATCGAAGTGAAAAGAATCCACCCCGGCTTGCGTCGCCTGGCGGGTCTCCTCGCCCAGGCAGGCAGGGTCCGCCGCCAGCAGGGAGGCGCTGATCTGGAGCATGCTACCCTGGCCAGAGTTCCGCACGTCGCTCAAAGATCGCCATCGCCGCGGCCGCCGGGTCCGCTTGTCCGGTGATTCCCCGGCCGATGACCAGACCGTAGATCGGCAGTCCGGCCAGTTTTGGGAGCAAGTTCAAGTTCATTCCACCTGCTACAGCCACATCCAGGCCCAAAGCGCACATCTCCTGCACCGTCCGGCAGGCAGTCTCATCCCACAGCGCCCCTTCGGTCAGCTCCTGATCGATGCTGCGGTGATACAGCACCAGGCTGACTCCATGGCTTTGCAGCTCGCGTGAACGCCTCACCGGGTCAGCCACGCCGGTCATATCCACCTCGGCGCGCCGCTGCCACTTATTGGCCTCGTGCTGCACTTCCACGATCGTCGCCAGGGTGGTGATCCCCTGCGTGGTCACGATATCAGCCCCGGCTTTGAAAGCCATCCCGGCTTCATATGCGCCTACATCGCTCGATTTCAAGTCAGCCAGCACCAGTTTGTCCGGGTGAGCGATCTTCAGGCGCGAAACAATGCCAATTCCTGCGCTTTTTATCAGTGGTGTGCCCGCTTCCAGGATATCAACATAGGAGGCGGTAAGGCGAGCGAGCTCGAGCGCGGTCTCCGCGCTCAAAGTGTCCAGGGCCAGTTGGATTTTTGGCATTTCTTGCTCCTTTTCACATATGTGAGTATAATATCACGTATGTGAATATTTTATCCCTGAAGGCGCAGAATGTCAACCAGCCCTCTCAGGAAAGGAAATCCCCTTGCCTGCTGAACACATGCGCTCGTTCTTTTACCTGGGCCCTGAAAAGATCGCCCTGCGCCGGGTGGCAATCCCCCAACCCCAACCGGGGGAGCTGCTCGTCCGGGTGCGCGCCGCCCTGACCTGCGGCACTGACCTGAAAACCTACCGCCGTGGGCACCCCAAGTTCCCCCCGCCCTTCGCCTTTGGGCACGAGTTTGGCGGGGATGTGGTTGCGGTCGGCGCTGGGATGCAAACTTTCCATCCGGGAATGCGGGTCACCGCCAATGTGTTCGCCGAGTGCGGGTATTGTTTTTTCTGCCAGCGCGGCCAGGGCAACCTGTGCGAGAACCTGGTCTACAACTTCGGCGCCTTCTCGGAGTATATGATCATCCCCGCCTCCATCGTACGCAGGACAACTTTTGAGATTCCCAATGGTGTCCGTTACGAAGAGGCGGCCATCGTCGAACCGCTGACCACCGTGGTTCACGGGCAGCAGCGCATCGCTATCCAACCTGGCGAGGTTGTCGCCATCCTGGGCGCTGGCGGCCCGGTCAGCCTGCTGCACCAGCAGCTTGCCCTGCGTGCCAGTGCCGGGCAGATCATTGCCGTCGGGCACAGTGACAAACGCCTGGAGGTAGCCCGGCAACTTGGCGCGGCGATAACCATCAATGCTAACACCCAGGACACGGTTGAGGCAATCCGCGGGCTCACCGCCGGCTACGGCGCCGATGTGGTCATCGAATGCGCCGGAACCCAGGCCGCCTGGGAGACCGCCATCGAGGCAGTTCGCCGCGGCGGCAGGGTGCTCTGGTTTGGCGGGCTGCCCGCGGGCACCAAAGTCGCCGTGGATGCAGCTCGTGTACATTATGGTGAGATCAACCTGATCAATATCCATGGCGGCACAGCCGCCGACTCGCGCACCGCCTTTGACCTGATCGTCAGCGGTGCGCTGCAGCTCCAGCCGTTGATCACCGACACGCTGCCCCTGGAGCAGCTCGAAACCGCCTTTCAACGCATGGCCTGCGGTGAGGCGCTGAAACTGGCTATTCTCCCCGACCTTCCTGCAGCGTAACCGATTTCCAAATCGGTGTTAACATTTGTGGCCGATGGAGCTGCGTGGATATGGAACCTGGTGGGAGATTACTTCTACGACAGCCATCAATTGGTTGATTGGTATCATGGCACTGAGCACCTGGCGAAAGCCGCTCATTTATTGTATGGAGAAGGAACCCCAGCCGCTAAACGCTGGCTGAAGGACAGAGAAACCGTTTTGTTCCAGGGACAAGCCGAAGCAATCGCAGCTGAGTTGGTTCATTGGGCTGACCAGAAAGCAGCTATCCAAGAAGAACTGTTGTCGGAAGCTGGCTATTTTGACAAAAACAAGCACCGCATGAACTATATGGCCATGCGAGAAGAAGGTTGGGTCATTGGGAGCGGCATGGTCGAGAGCGGCGGAAAGCAATACAAGGCCCGCTTTGCTGGCTCTGGTATGCGTTGGAGCCGCAAAGGGGCGGAACACTTGCTTCCTCTGAGAACAGCAATCTTGAGCAAACGATTTGACCAGCGCTGGAAAGCTATTTACCGAAACTCGCCTAAAAATTGAAATGCACCCATTTGTGAATACCTGTTGACAAATGTGAATTTAATGTCTATAATTCACATAGGTGCATATAGTGCACATTTGTGAATATCGGAGCGAGATATGCCTGAAACGATGACACCGCGCCAGAGGGTTGAAACCGCCTTGAACCACAAGGAGCCGGATCGGGTGCCCGTGACCCTGGGAGGTTCAGCCAATCATCTCACCGAACACCGTTATCAGCTGCTGCGCGACCACTTCGGCTTTCAGGATGTGCCCCGCCGCACCCTCGTCGGCTTCTACACCACCCCCGATTACAATCCCCTGCTCGATCAGCTCGGCACCGATTTCCGTTTCATCCACATCCGCCCTCCCCAGGGCTACATCGCCAATCCGGTCGGTCCGGGCTTCCAGGAATTCGTCGACGAATGGGGTCTCAAACACCGCCTGGTTTCAGGTTACTACGATCTGGCTGGCGCCCCACTCGCCAAAGATTTGAGCATTTCAGCCATTGAGAAATTCCCCTGGCCCGATCCCTACGACCCGGCTCGCTTGGTCGGTCTCAAGGAAGAAGTCGAACATCTTTACTACCACACCGACTACGCCATCGCCGCCCACCGCCCGGTGTATGGCAACCTTTGGGAGATGACCCGCCTGATGGTCGGCATGGAGAACGCCCTGCTGCTGACCGTCACCGATACCAAATTGTTCGACTACCTGGTGGGTAAGCTCGCCGAAGTGCTGGATGGTTTTTATGCCGCCATGTTGGATGTTGTCGGTCCCTATGTCCAGATCGTCGAGATCGCCGACGATTACGGCACCAACGTGGGGCCAATGTTCAATCCCAAAGTATACGCCCAATTCCTCAAACCTCGCTACCGCAAGACGATCGACCTGATCAAGTCCAAGGCGCCCCAGGCCAGGGTACTGCTGCACTGCGACGGCGCCATCCGCAAGTTCATGCCCGATTTGATCGAATCCGGCTTCGAGGTGCTTAACCCGATCGAAGCCCACCTGCCCGGCATGGATCCGGTGGGGCTAAAACAGGACTTCGGCAAGGATATGACCTTCCAGGGCGGTGTGGATGTCAAGCGCGTGCTCACCCAGGGTTCCATCGAAGATGTCCGCCGGGAGGTGCGCCTGCGCATCGAACAAATGGGCCAGGACGGCGGTTACATCCTGGCGCCCGCCCACAACTTTGGCAATGACATCCCCCTCGAAAACATGCTCGCCTTCTTCGAAGCCGGGCATGAGCTAGGCTTTTACCCTCTCTAATCATATGACCCTCGAACAGCTGCGTCGTCAAGTTCTGGAAACTGCCAATCTGCTGCCCAAGTATGGCCTGGTCTGGATGGCTGGCGGCACCATCTGTGCCCGCGACCCACAAACCGGCTATGTGGTTGTCACCCCCAGCGGCATCCCCTACGAGATCCTCTCCCCGGATGACATGATCGTCACCGATATCGACATGAACCTGGTGGAAGGAAAGTACCGGCCCTCCGTGGCGCTCAACCTATGGACCGGTTTTTTGCGCGCCCGCCCCGACCTGCACGCCGTCGTTCACACACACTCCCCCTGTGCAACAGCTTTTTCGGTTGCCAACCAGCCCATCCCGGTGATTACCGAGACTCAGGCCGACTGGTTCGGCCAGCCGGTTCCCGTCACGCCTTATCTCGCGGTGGAAGATCCGCGCTTCGCCACCCTTCCGGTAGAGGTGATGGGCGACGGTTTCGCCGTCCTGCTCGGACAGCATGGTGTGGTCACCGTCGGCGCTTCCCTGGCGCATGCCCTCGAACGGGCCGTCACTCTGGAGGAAGCCGCCCACACCTACATCCTCGCCCGCAGCATTGGTACGCCATTGTTCCTGAGTGAAGCCCAGGCGCGGGCCTCCTTCGACTACTACAATCACCGCTACGGACAGCGCCGCGGTACAGCCACGGAGTGAAACCTTGTTAACCTTCAATGAGTCGCTTGTTTCCCTGAACCTGGAAGCTGCCGATTCTCGCGCCGTGATCGATCTGCTCGCTGCGAAATTACACGCCCAGGGGTTGGTAGTAGCCGAGTACGGCCAGCAAACCTATGACCGCGAGCTCGAGCACCCCACCGGCTTGCCGACCAAACCCTTCTGCATTGCCTTTCCCCACGCCGATGCCCAGGGCGTCCACCAATCCGGCCTGGCATTGGCAACCCTGGTCGAACCTGTAGCCTTCAAGAACATGGGTGACCCCGACGAGCAGTTGCCGGTGTACCTGGTGCTCATGCTTGCCAATCGCGACCCTTCGGAACAGGTTAAAACCCTCAGAAACCTGGCCGTTTTATTTGGTAAACCGGATCAACTACAAACACTGCGAGACCAGCCCACGCCCCAGGCAGCAGTTGCCTGGCTCAGGCGAGAGCTCCGCCTGGACGAGGCCGTCTGAGCGCGGGCATGGTCTACGGGAAGGAGGCATGAATCACAGATACACAACCTGGGACCTCGCTGTTGCAAGATAGTCGACTATCGTGTGTTCAGAAAGGAGGTTGTATCGAAGCATGGGTAAATTGATCGTTGTTGCTTGTGGCGCCGGAATCAACACCTCCACCATCGCCGAAGATTCGATCAAGGAACGAATGGCCAAGGAAGGGATGACTGACGTTGAAGTCAAACGCATCCTGATGGCCGACATCGAGGGCTTCATAAGCCGTTCTGACCTGGTGATGGTGGTCTCGATGATGAAAATCTTCCGCACCTTCCACGTTCCAATCATCCAGGGTATGCCCTTCCTCATTGGGACCCAAGAAGAGAAAGATGTTCTGCTCGACAAGATCGTCAACCTTGTGAAGCAGGCGTGATCCGCCTGCCAATTCTGATCCATATCCAATTCAGAGGAGAATAAAAAATGGAATTCATCGAAAGTGCAGTTGCTTGGTTCCTGGGACTCGGCTCGACTGTTATGGTGCCGATCATCCTGATCATCCTCGGTCTGGCTTTCAAGGTCGGGTTTTCCAAGGCAGTGCGTGGTGCCCTCACCACCGGTGTCGGTCTGGCCGGTTTGTTCCTGATCGTCAACCTGATCATCAGCGCGCTGCAGCCCGCTGTGCAGGCGCTGGCTGACCGCATGGGCATCGCCAAATCGATCGTCGATGTCAACTGGGCTGATTGTGGCATCGCCTGGGGCTGGCCCGGTGTAGCTGGTGTCATCCTGTCGATCATCGTGGTCAATGTCATCATGGTGCTGCTCAAGCTCACCAAGACCATCTGGACCGACATGTGGTCCTACTGGCACGGCTCAGCCCTGGGCGGCATCGTCTGGGCATTGACCGGCAGCGTCGTCTGGGGTGTGGTTGCCGCTGTCGTCTACCTGGCCCTCGGCAGCCTGATGAGCGACCTGACTGCCAAGAAGTACCAGGAGTTCAACGATATGCCCGGCATCGGCGTACCCTGCGGTCCGACCGTTCAGGCCAGCCTGTTCGCCATCCCGATTGTCTGGGTGCTCGACCGCATCCCCGGCCTGAAGGATTGGGATGCCTCGCCTGAAGGCATCAAGAAGCGCTTCGGGCTGGTCGGCGAGCCGGTCGTGCTCGGCTTCCTGCTGGGTGTGATCATCGGCGCCTTTGCTTACGGCGGCACCGGCACCGACTGGGGCGTCACCAAGATCCTCGGCCTGGGTCTTAACGTCGCCACTATGATGGTAGTCCTGCCCCGCATGGTTTCGATCATCTCCGAGGGCCTGATTCCCATCACCATGTCGATCGTCCAGTTCATGCGCACCCGCTTCAAGGGCCGCGAGATCTACGTGGCAGTGGACTGCGCCGTACTGCTGGGCCACCCGGCAGTCATGGCCTCCTCGGTCATTCTCTTCCCACTGTCTGTTCTGCTGGCTGCCATCCTGCCTGGTGTGCAGATGCTCCCCATCGCCAGCCTGGCCATCATCCCCTTCATGGCCGGCGCGGTGGTCCCCTACACCAAGGGCAATGTGATCAAGACCGTGATCGTCCTGATGCTCTTCCTGATCCCTTACATGTACTTCTCCACCCTGACCATCGAACAACACACCTTGGCTTATCAAAACATGGGCCAGTACTCGGCAGAGATTGATGCCGGGCTCAAGCTTGGTAGCTGGGACGTGGGTGGTGACGTCCTGGGCACCTTCATCCAGTATGTCTTCAAGCTGTTCGGTTTCTAACCGGTGAAACCGTTCTGACAACTTAATACACAAGGGAGCTTCCGTCCGCACAGACGGGCGGAAGCTCCTCTTGGAAAACAGGAAACAGGATGAAAGAATACCGGGTATGTGTGATTGGGGGCTGGTGCGGGAACCGCATGGTCATGGTCGCCCAGTATCTGGAAGGTGTGCTTTCGGATGCCGGTCTGCCCTCCCGCGTGGTCACGCACAGTATCTGGGACAATTACACCCAACCGCCCGCCGCCGACCTGATCCTGCAGCTGCTCCCCGCTTTTACCCAATCTGAAACCGGCTGCCCGGTGTTGACCATCAAGCCCATGATTGTTGATCTCAACCACCAGGAAACCATCGCTAAGATCCTGAAGCAGGTGCGAGCCGGGTACCCTGCGTAACCAGCCGGCTCCTGCTCCAGATCACCGGAAGATAAGATGAACCACCCTGTCTACCTGGATTATTGCGCCACTACACCTGTACACCCGGACGTGCGCGCCGCCATGCAGCCCGCGCTGGAAGATGTCTACGGCAATCCTTCCAGCATGCACTGGGCTGGTCGCCAGGCGGCGGAGCTGGTGCGGCAGGCCCGGCAGCAGGTAGCAGAGAGTGTCGGCTGTATGCCCTCGGAAGTGTATTTCACCAGCGGCGCTACCGAGGCGGATAACCTGGCCCTCTTCGGCACGCTCCACCGCTACGCACCTGCCCGGGCGCACCTGATCACCACCGCTGTCGAACACCACGCCATTTTACACGCCGCCGAAAAACTGGCCCGCCAGGGATATAGCGTCACGATTGTTCCGGTTGATGGACATGGCCGCGTCGATCCTCAAGCTATCCGCAAAGCAATCCGCAAGGAAACCCGCCTGATTTCCGTCATGCTGGTCAATAACGAGGTCGGCACCATCCAACCGGTGGCAGAAATTGGCCTCCTGGCGCGAGAAGCTGGCATCTTGCTGCACACCGATGCAGTTCAGGGCATTGGCCTGCCAGATATGGGGTTGGAACCGTTGAACGCTGACCTGCTCTCCCTTTCGGCGCATAAGATCTATGGCCCGAAGGGAATCGGAGCACTGATCCTTCGCCAGGGTACCCAGCTTGAGCCGCTAGTTTATGGTGGCGCCCAGGAGCGCTCGCTGCGCCCTGGTACAGAGAACGTGGTTGGAATTATCGGACTGGGGGCTGCCATGCAGCTCGTTCGCCAGCACCGGCAGGAACAGCACCATCGCCTGAAGGGGCTGCGCACATATCTCAACACCCAGCTATACCAGCGCATCCCCGGGACTATTGTGAACGGCCCTGAGCACGAGAGCGCCCCGCATGTACTCTCCGTGAGCTTCCCCGGCGCAGACGGCGAGATGATGCTGATCCGACTGAACGGTGCAGGCTTTGCCGTTTCGCTCGGCTCAGCCTGCACCTCGCAATCCATTGAGCCTTCCCACGTCCTGACAGCGATGGGCATGCCCCCGGAGCAGGTTGATGGCACACTGCGTATCTCCCTGGGGTATCCCACCACCCAGGCTGAGCTGGATGCACTGCTTGCCGTGCTTCCAGATATTGTGGCGCGTGCCAGAATTTGATTAATTTTCATCTCAGATAAGAGAGGAACTGTGATGCACGAGACCATTCAATCCATTTTCGAAGCCGTCCTGGCTGGTGAGGCTGATCAGGTCGCGGCAAACATCCAGGCTGCCCTGGATGCCGGCATCGAGCCAAACCTGGTGCTCAACGAAGGCATGATCGCCGCCATGCGCGAGGTGGGTGCACGCTTTGAAGCCGGTGATTTTTACGTCCCCGAAATGCTCATTTCCGCTCGCGCCATGCAAGGCGGCATGGCTCTGCTCAAGCCTCACTTACAGCAGGGAGATATCCAATCGAGTGGCAAGGTGGTCATTGGCACCGTCAAAGGCGACCTGCATGACATCGGTAAGAACCTGGTCGCCCTGATGCTGGAGGGTGCCGGCTTCGAGATTAAAGATCTGGGCACCGATGTGGCTGCTGAAGATTTCATCGCCGCACTACAGGCCGAGAAAGCGGATATCCTCGCCCTTTCAGCGCTCCTGACCACTACCATGCCCTCCATGAAGCAGACCATCGAGGCCGTCAAGGCAGCCGGGCTGCGCGATCAGGTAAAGATCATCGTCGGCGGCGCCCCGGTCACGGAGGAATATGCCCGTCTGGTGGGCGCCGATGGCTATTCCCCGGATGCCAGCCGGGCAGTCGGGGTAGCCGAATCCCTGATGAAGGGGTAAGTTTCATTCCGATCAACAAAGGGAGGCGCCTATGGTTGAACAATACCCAGCCAACGAACGGTCCAGCCTGCTGGCAGATGTCGCAGAGATGTATTACCTGGAAGAGAAAGGCCAGGCCGAAATTGCCCGCGCCGTGGGCGTTACCCGTTCGATGGTCTCCCGCATGCTAAAAGAAGCCCGCGAGAAGGGTATCGTGGAAGTTCGGGTGCACCGCCCGCTGAACTCTGAGTATGACCTGGAGCTTGCCCTGGCTGAGCACTTCCCTCTCCTGGGAACATATATCGTCTCATCGCAAAGAACCGCCCCTGAAAATAACCTGACCTATCTGGGCAGTGCGGGCGCACTCGTCCTCAAACGCCAGTTGAAAGCCGGCGCCATCCTGGGCATCTCCTGGGGCACCTCGGTAAGTGCTGCCGTGGATGCGCTGCACGTTGAGAAACCCATCCCGGTCAAGATCGTCCAGCTGGTCGGCGCGCTGGGTGCCCGCAATGCCGAGTACGACGGGCATGCCCTGGTGACCCGCCTGGCCGAAAAACTCGGTGGGGATGGCTATCATCTCAATGCACCTTTCCTGTGCCCAAACCCCGAAACCGCGGCTGCCCTGCTCGAGACTCAGGGCATCCGTGAATTGGTCGACCTCGGGCGCATGGCAGAGGTAGCCCTGCTGGGCATCGGCAGCACTGCCCCCCTATACTCCAGCGCCTATCTGGCCGGATACTTACCCTTCGACGATCTGGAGCAGTTGATCCAGGCCGGCGCGGTCGGGGATGTCTGCGGGGTCAACTACGATATCCACGGCGAGAACATCTGCGCTGATTTCTGCAAACGGCTGGTCACGATTAGCAAGGATGACCTGTTGTCAATCCCCGTGCGTATCGGCATTGCCGGTGGGCAAGGGAAAGTCATCCCGATCCTGGGTGCCCTGCGCGGCGGGTATATCAATTTCCTGGTTACCGACGGCGATACCGCCCGGCAGGTACTTGAACTGGCGGCAAAAATTTGAACTCACAAGAACGCGTTGCTCAATTGACTCCGGAGGCGACTGCCTCCCCCCAGCATCCTGTCACTCCCCTGGCTGCTCGTCTGGCGAGAGACCGCGGCGTGAGCCTGTCCCAGGTGTCTGCCAGCGGCGAGCGCAACCGGCGCCAGGTTGTGGACAATGATCTTGCTGGACCGGCAGCCCCTATGGCAGCTGTCCTGGCGGCCACCAGGGCAGCTGCCACCCCCGTCGCACTCGAGCCGCCAGTCGGCTCAGCGCCGGTCATCGTCGGCGGCGACAAACTACCCCCCTACTTACCCATTTGAGGTATCATTAACCCACATCAATTCTCGCTTCCGGGGAGTAGCTATGCAGGATCAGAGAAATACACCCGACCGTGCCAGCCTGCTGGCAGAAATCGCTGAACTTTACTACCTGGAAGGCAAGGATCAGTCAGAGATCGCCGCAGCCATCGGTGTCACCCGTTCGATGATCTCGCGCATGCTGAAGGAAGCCCGCGCCAGCGGGATCGTCGAGATTCGCGTCCACCGCGCTTCGGATTCAGACCCCGGGCTGGAAAACCAGCTCCAAGAGCGCTTCGGCTTGCTCAGGGTCTGTGTAACCCGCAGTAGGGTCTCCCAAAACTCAAACCTGATCAAACAGATCGGCGCCTGTGGAGCCCGGCTGCTCGCCGAGTACCTGAAACCGGGTACTATCGTTGGTCTTGCCTGGGGTATCTTCATCAGCGCCACCGTGGATGCCTTCGACGACTGGCACCGAGTCTCGGCCCGGGTGGTGCAGTTGGGGGGTGCAGGAGGAGCAAGCTATGTGGAGTATGATGGCTACGGTCTGGTGCTGCGCCTGGCGCAAAAGATCGGTGGCGAGCCTTATTTCCTCAATGCACCCTTTTACTGTCCCGCTTTGGAAACGGTCCAATCCTTGTTGGAAACCCCGGCAATCAAGGAATCAATAGAAATAGGCATGCAGGCTCAGGTGGCGCTGTTGGGTGTCGGCAGCACCGAACGACAATACTCCAGCTTCTACCGCTCTGGCTACATCCCCACCCAGGAGATCGATCAGCTCCATGCCCTCGGCGCGGTTGGCAATGTCTGCGGGGTCCATTTCAACATCCACGGCGAGAGCGTCTGCGAAGAATTCAGCCAGCACCTGGTCGTCATCCGCGAGCAGGATTTGCTCCGCATCCCCATCCGCATCGGGGTTACTGGCGGACCGGGTAAGGCTGCCCCCCTCCTCGGGGCGCTCCGCGGCGGTTTCATCAATGTGCTGGCGACCGATTCTGCCACCGCCCGCAAAGTACTCGAGCTGGCTGGCCCTGCCTAGGGACAGCCACCCATCCATCATCTATCAGAGGCTTTCATGCCCAACTCCAAAAAAAGCAAGCCAAAACCCAACCCCAAAACACCCAACCGGCTGGCTTCCCCGCACAAGGCATCCAAACAGGTTCCGCCCGTATTGACTCACCGCGGCCCCTGGAACCGTTCGTGGAAAGTATTGTGGGGTTTCCTGTCCGTCATCGGCGAGCTTGTATTGATCTTCCTGGTGAAAAGCCAACTGGTAAAGCTCGGCACCGTCCAGATCATCGTCCTGGCTGTTTGCATCCCCATCGCCGCCCACCTGATCATCTCCGGCCTGCGCCAGGTACTCATCCTGATCTCCCCCCGTTGAGCCGCTGGAAAAGCCACACCCCCACCCCAAAGTAGATCCCCGACAGCACCACCAGCGATATCAGCTCATACAGCACTTCCCCCGCACCCGCTCCCAGCACGAACACCTTGTTCAGCGCCGCCACCGCATGCGTCGGCGCTAGGATATCGTACAGTCCGATCGACTGGTCTCCCACCCTGAACACCTCCACCCTGGGCAGCGGGTACACCGTTCCGGAAAAGAACATGAACAGTCCCAGCGGAAAGTTGGCGATCACAAACGCCTGCGATACGTTGCGTGAGAACGCTGCCACGGCCAACCCCGCGCCGATGACACCAATACTGGTCAATGCTCCCACCAGCACCGCCACCCACAGCGGGCCCGCGCTGCGAAAACCGCACAATATCGCTGTCCCAAAGGCCAGGAACTCTGCCGCCAGCCCCACCAGCATCAGCGCCAGGCTCATCCCGCCCAGATACTCCCATGCGCTGATCCCGGTAAGCTGCAAACGCCGCAGTGTGCCCGCCTCGCTCTCCCGTGCCGCGGTCATCGCCGCCAGGAATACCAGCATGATCATCGCAAACACCAATATCCCCGGCACATAGATCTCGAATTCGGTGCGCGCCGCCGAGGACCCCACAGCCTGCTCCTGGTAAATTATCAGTGGAAGCTGCCCGCTGACCTGCTGCACATACCCCTCCAGCGCGGAGATGGTCATCACCCCCGCCACTGTGTAGTAGGGATTGGTCAGGTCGCCCCCGAAGGTGATCCCCACCGCCTGGCTGCGCTCCCCGGCTTGCAGCATGAGCACCGTTTGAGTGAAATCCCCCGGGATGATCAGGTAGACCGCCCCCTCCCGCTCGCGCAGCATCTGCTCTGCCTTAGCCTGGCTGTCGGCATAGAGCAATCGCAGGATCGGCTGCCCATCCGCATAAGTCACCGTCCGCAGCGCCTCGGCAGCCTGTCCTCCCAGCTCGATCCGCTGTCCATCTGCCCCCACAGCCCCCTCGTCCAGGTTCACCACCACCACCCCATAGCTGGTCGACCCTCCCGCAGTGATCAGGTAATATAGGAAGATGAACAGCGGCGCAAACACCAGCGTCAGGCTCAGCACCAGCCTGTCGCGCCACATCTGCCGCAAGCACCTGGCGCAGATGATCAACATCCTTTCAACGCCGGTTAATGTTTTCATAAAAACCATTTCTCACTATGGTCACTAAGGAAACACAAAGACCACCAAGGAAATAATAAATTAAATTCGTGACCTTTGTGTATCCTTTGTGTCCTTTGTGTGAAATTCTCTGTGCTACCCCTCGCTCACGCGCGCCCACTCATGCATCAGCACATCCAGCTCCTCCTGCACGCGCACATAATCCGTCCCCAGCTTATGCACCACTGCCGGGTCTGCCGGTGGGTTCTCCAGCTTGGCCGTCAGCCCGCTTAACTCCTCCTCCAGCTTCTCGATCAGCTTCTCCAACTCCTGCAGCCGCTTGATCCGCCGCCGCTCCTCCCCGCTCGCCCTCGGCAAACTCCTTTGCGGTTTGGCCTTCGCCCGTTCCGTCTCAGTAGCGGCTCTTAGCGCCTCGCGCGCTGCCTCGTCCGCCGCCTCCTGCTCCGCCCGGTACAGGCTGTAGCTGCCCTTGAACACCCGCAGCACTTCCTCCGCCTCGTCGATCTCCCACACCTGCGTCGCCAGCGCGTCGATCAGGTAGCGGTCGTGGCTGACCAGCAGGATCGTCCCCTCGAAATCCGCCAGCACCTGCTGCAGGATCTCCTGCGAGGGGATGTCCAGGTGGTTGGTCGGTTCGTCCAGCAGCAGCAGGTTGGCCCCGCCCAGCGCCAACTTCGCCAGCGCCAGCCGTCCCCGTTCCCCACCCGAGAGCACACTCACCGGCTTGAAGGCATCCTCCCCGCTGAACAGGAATTTTGCCAGGTATCCCCGCACCTCCCCTGGCATCATCTGCGGCGCCACCGCCTCGATCTCCTCCACCAGCCGGCGTTCCGGCTTCAGGTCTTCGTGCGCCTGGGCGAAGTACCCCACCTGCAAGGAGGCGCCTAGCTCCACCTCCCCTTCCAACGGCGGGATCTTCTCCAGGATGGTCTTCAAAAAGGTCGTCTTTCCCGCCCCGTTCGGGCCGATCAAAGCCGTGCACTCCAGCCGCCTGAGCTCGATATCCCCTGCCCAGAACAGCGCATTGCCGGGATACCCTACCCGCAGATCATGGGTGCGCAGTACGATCTCCCCGCTCCTCTGTCCACTCTGCAGCCGCAGATGCAATTGTGGCGGGCGGTTGGACGGCTCTTTCAGCCCCCGCACCCGCCGCTGCGCCTCCTCCACGCTCATCAGGCTGACCGTCACGCTGACCTCCTCGCTCAGCTCTCCCCACGCCTTGCCGGTCACCGCCTCCAGCCCGAGCTGTTCCACCGCGTGCAGGTAACGGTGCAGGCGGCGCAGCCTTCCCCGCGCCTGCGACACATTCTGCCCGGCGATGTTCTTGCGGATGTACTCCACCTCCCGCTCCAGCCGCGCCTTCTCTTCTGCGAACACCTGCTGCCGCCGCTCCCAGCGTTCCTGCCGCTGGTGCAGGTAGGCAGAGTAATTGCCGTGATACACCTCGAAGCCCGCCCGCGTCATCTCCCAGATCGTGTTCACCACCCGGTCGAGGAAATAGCGGTCGTGGCTGACGATCAGCGTCGCCCCGTCCCACTGGCTGAGGTAGCCTTCCAGCCACTCCACCGCCTGGATATCCAGGTGATTGGTCGGCTCGTCCAGCACCAGCAGGTCCGGCTCGGAGAGCAGCAGCCGCGCCAGCAGCGCCCGCGTGCGCTGCCCGCCGGAGAGATGTGCCAGCGGGTAGCTGAACTCCTCCCGCCCAAATCCCAGCCCGGTCAGCACCTGCTCGATGCGGTTGACATAGGTGTACCCGCCCTGGTGCTCGAACGCCGCCTGCAGCCGCCCGTAGCGTTCCAGCGCCTGCCGCCCATCCCCCGGATCGCTCATCGCCGCCTCCAGCCGCCTCAGCTCGGCTTCCTGCTCCTGCAGCTCCTCGAACGGCCCCAGGCACTCCTCCCACAGCGTGTGCGTCGACTCGAAGCCCGCCTCCTGGGGCAGGTAGCCGGTGCGCAGATTGCGCGCCATCGACACCCTCCCCGCCGAGGGCTGCTCCTCCCCCGCCAGGATGCGCAGCAGCGTCGTCTTGCCGATCCCATTCGGCCCCACGATCGCAATCCTCGCCCTCTGCGGCACGCTCAGCGTGATATTGGCAAAAATATCCTCCGGCCCAAACGACTTCGCCAGCCCGGTTGCAGTGATCAATGACATGCTGCCATTGTAACAAATATTTTCTTCCCTGGCACCCTTCATGCAACCATTTCCCTCGGAACTCTACCCGCCCCACATTCGTCTAGATCGAGGATTACCCATGGACTACAACGACACCCGCCGCCGTTCGGCCAAAACCCCCCGCCGCTCCTACTACGCTCCGTGTTATAATCGCACAGATTTGGACAATATGAACGGTTTAGAACCCAGGCCCCCGCGCCGCACTCGCTCTTCGTTCACCATGACCCCCGTGATGTGGGGGTTAGCTTTTGCTTTTGTGCTTGCCGCCAGCATCACCGTCTTCCTCACTTATATCGCCTTCCGCCAACTCAGCCAGAGCCGCGCCGAGGCGGAGCTGCCCCAGCTCCCCGGTGCAGAAGAACCCGGGGGCTTCGAGCTCCCGCAGATCAACCTGGATACCGATCCCCTCCAGGATCCTTCCGGCCCTGCCCCTACCCCCTGGGACGGCTCCGGCCGCGTCACTGTGCTGGTCATGGGCCTGGACTACCGCGACTGGGAAGGGGAAGGCCCCTCCCGCACCGATACCATGCTGCTCTTCACCATGGATCCATCCACCCATACCGCCGGTGTGCTGTCCATCCCCCGCGACCTGTGGGTCAGCATCCCCGGCTTTGACTACGGCAAGATCAACACCGCCTACTTCCTCGGCGAAGCCTATGACGTCGCCGGAGGTGGCCCCGGTCTCGCCATCGACACCGTCGAGAACCTGCTCGACATCCAGATCAACTACTATGCCCAGGTGGATTTTTCCGCCTTTGAGCGCTTCATCGATGAGATCGACGGCGTCGAGGTTGAAGTGCCCTACGATATGTCCGTCGACCCGCTCGGGCCGCACAACACCGTCTCCTTGGATCAGGGTCTGCAAACCCTGGACGGCCCTACCGCCCTGGCGTATGCCCGCAACCGCGATACCATCGGTGGTGATTTCGACCGCGCCGCGCGCCAGCAGCAGATCATCCTCGGCATCCGCGACCGCATCCTCTCCCTGGATATGCTTCCCACCCTGATCACCCGCGCCCCGCAGCTCTACCAGGCAATCGCCTCGGGCGTCACCGCCAACCTCACCCTGGGTGAAATTGTCAACCTGGCGCTGGAAGCTGCCCAGGTTCCCGAAGAAAACATCACCCAGCGCGTCATCGGCCCCGAACAGGTCTCCTTCACTTACTCGCCTGAAGGCATGGATATCCTCCTGCCCGACCTGGATGCCTTGCTCCTGCTGCGCGATGACATCTTCTACAGCACCGCACCGATTGCCCCGGCTGCCACCGTCACCGTTGGCAATCTGGCCGATCTGGTGCAAACCGAAGCCGCCACCATCTCGGTGCTCAACGCCACCACCACCGCCGGACTGGCCTCTGCCACCACGGAATACCTGCGCACCGAAGGCCTCAATGTCACCATCACCGGCAACGCCGAAGAGACTACCGCCGTCACCACCCTCATTTACTACACCGGCAAGCCCTACACCGTCCAATACCTGATCGAGCTGCTGGAAATCAATCCCAGCAACATCTACAGCCGCTACGATCCATACAGCCCGGTGGACATCTCCATCATCATTGGAGCAGATTGGGTTGACCAGAATCCCCTGCCATAAAGTAAAATAAGCCTTATGAAACGAAAATTACCCGCCCCTGTAAAAGCGGGCCTGCTGATCTTTTTCCTGGTCATCGCCGGGCTCATGGCCTTTTTCGCCTACCGTTGGGCACGCGGCTTCTTCCTGGATTTCAACATTGCCCAGCTCCCCGGCCTCGCCGTGCAGGATACCCTCACCTCCGGCGAGATTGCTGAAGGCACCCCCGCCCCCAACGCCAACCCCACCCAGGTCGCCGGTCCCCCACCCGAGCCCTGGGATGGCGGCAGCCGGGTCACCATGCTGGTGATGGGCCTCGACTACCGCGACTGGGCCACCGGCGAAGGCCCGCCCCGCACCGACACCATGATCCTGCTCACCATCGACCCGCTCAGCGTGACCGCCGGCATGCTCAACATCCCGCGCGACCTGTGGGTCAACATCCCCGGCTACGATTACGGCAGGATCAACACCGCCTACGCCCTGGGAGAGGCTTACCAGGTGCCCCCCTATGGCGGCCCCACCCTGGCCATGCAGACCGTCGAAGCCCTGCTGGGTGTCGATATCAACTACTACGCCCAGATCGACTTCTACGCCTTCGAGCGCTTCATCGACGAGCTGGGAGGGATCTGGGTAGATATCCCTGCCACAATCACCGTCGACCCGCTTGGCAACAACAACTCCAATACCCTGGAAGCCGGTCTTACGCAGTTAGATGGCCCCCATGCCCTCGCCTATGCCCGCGCCCGCAACACCGAGGGCGGCGACTTTGACCGCTCCGTGCGCCAGCAGCAGGTCATCCTGGCAATCTTCGACCGCATCCTCGAGCTCGGCCCGGCCCAGCTTGCCACCCGCGCCCCGGCGCTGTACGAAGAGCTATCCGCCGGCGTCCACACCAATCTCTCCCTGGATGATGCCCTGCGCCTGGGCTGGCTGGCGCTCGACACGCGTGATAGCATTGCCCGTGCCGCCATCGCCCCCCCCAACGCCGTCATCCTCGCCAAATCTCCCGATGGCACCCAGGATATCCTCATTCCCGTGCCCGACCAGATCCGCCTGGTGCGCGACCAGGTCTTTGCCTCCTCCGACATGGCCTCGCCCATCCTGGGCAGCGGCGACCCGCAGGCCAACATGCAGGCCGAAGCCGCCGCCATCACCGTGCTCAACGGCTCCTACACCGAAGGGCTCGCCGCCAGCACCCAGGAATACCTGGTCTCCCAGGGTGCCAACGTGATCAGCACCGGCAACGGCGAATACACCACCTACACCCGCATCATCGACTACACCGGCAGCCCCTACACCCTGCGCTACCTGGTCGACCTGATGGGCATCACCCGCTACAGCATCTTCTTCGAATACGACCCCGCCTCCCCCGTCGACGTCGTTGTCATCCTCGGCGACGACTGGGCTGGCAACAACCCTATGCCCTGACCAGGTATCGTAGTAACAATTTCAATCGTTACCTGTCATTAGGAGGCGGGTGCTCTTCCCGCCGTGGCAATCCCCCCGCTCATTGAATCAACCCCCCACCGTAGGGGCGGGTCTGACTGCCTGGGCGCCGGCCCAATCAGGGCCTTCTCTGGCAATACCTCTATGCCGGATGCTGCCCCGACCCGCCCGCTCTGCGCCCGGCGGGAGGAGCGGCTGGGTTGCGGGCTACACCTGTTTCGGTGATGCGCCGTAAATCCGCTGATCCGCTATCCATCCATTTACCGATCTTCCTCATCCCATAACCTGATCTCCCCTCTGGCGTTTGGTTGGTTTTTGGCTTGCGTGATTGCTTTTTGGTTGTACAATATTGACAGGATCCTCTGCAATAATTGCGGTTTTGACATGTGTATGCACCATAAATTCTAAAATGCCAGGTTCATTATCCCACCACTTCAACCATTACTCGTTCGCAATTCAAAATATCATCGCAAGCCGTCAGGCGTTTATTTAGAATAAATATCAATGGGGTGATAAAAAGTGTTTAACAAAAAAACCCTGCTAACCTTGTTGTTTTGGGTTCTAACCATTGTGGGGGCATCTTGCACAAATACATCAAGTGCTACACAAATGGTAATTCCATCGAGGACTTTTTTAATATCACCATCGAGTACAGTATCACCACAACCAACTTTGACCGAAACATCAACCAAAACGTTAATCCCATCCACGAGAAACGCAACAACAGGCACGCCAACTGAGACAAACTCAGCTAATCTCCCCATTACTTCTACGGCGATTCCAACAACAACACAACGAAATACTGAAGCTGGATTAATCGTCACATTAGGGGAAAAAGTAGCAGGTCCCTGGCACTCGGGGGTTCCTGTATTTAGCTCAGATGGAAAAATCATTGCTCTTGCTTCTTCACGCATAAGGTTTTGGGATGTTGAAACACATGAACTGATCCGAGAATTTTACAACCCATATCCAAATTATTGTTACCTGTCAAAGGCAGCATTTAGCCCGGATGGGAGCTTGTTTGCTGTCAGTATTTCGAATTGTTGGGAGAGAATTTCCGACCATGGATTTTTACTTGTCTGGAATTATGAGACGGGTGAATTATTGCAAGAATGGATCCTGGAAGAGGCGCACATGGTAGAACCGCATCACGCTCCATATATCATACCTGTTGATGGCTTCGCGTTCATCCCAGGCACCTCCAAAATTGCCTATGCAACCGGTAATAAGGTTGAGATTCGTGATGCGCTAAATAATAACGAACCTGTTATAGAATTGTCCTTAGGCAAGGATATGTATGCCAGTGAACTATCCGTCAGAGATGATGGAAGATTTTTATTCGTTCTCATGAATTGGGATAAGCTAAACACTTTTCCATCCTCATACTCAACACAATTTAAAGTTCAAATATGGCAATTGGAAACAGAAACGATTAGTCGGGTGATTGATTATCCAGAAATTGATTTTACAGATGAAGGCATGTCTTTACATGGAGAATTCATCCTTCACCAGGATTTTGTTAATGGCACATTCGAGGTTCATAATCTTTCAACAGATGAGATCATTCCCTTTCCGTATAGACATGGATGGAAATATTTTAATGCAGATTTGAGCTTGATGATCTGTGCTCGTTTGTATTTGTACGATGCTGATGAGCAAATTATAGAATTATGGGATACCGATCGCTGGCGAAATATTTATTCATTTCTGCCTGATTTTGGGCGTGATTGGATATATGGAATGGACATTATCACCTTTAGCCCAGATAGTACAATTTTAGCGATTGGACATCAGGAACAAGTATCTCTTTGGAATATTCAACCAGTTGTCCAACCATAAAGTGCCGGTATGATTTACTAATACGCATCACCCGCCAGCAGATAACACAACCCACCAGCCCCCACAGCCTTCAGAAGCGCGATGCTTACCCGCTGGGATAAATGGTATGCTCAAGACAACCTCGACAAAGACGAGCGCATCCTTGCCGCGCCACCTTCACTATGCGCCCAAAACGCAGCGGCAGAGTTCCTCTCCCGGGGCAAGCTGCACGTCCTCGATCTTGCCTGTGGTGTGGGCCGGGATACCTTCTACCTGGAAGAACGCGGGCTGCACGTCACCGGTGTAGATGCCTCTTTGAACGGGTTGCGCGCCGCCGCTCAGATCAGTCTGAGACACAGCGCCTCCGCCGGGTTGGTCGCCGCAGACGCACGCTGGTTGCCATTTCAGGCTGGTTCATTTGACGGCGTGTATTGCTTTGGCTTGTTGCATGAGTTCACCGGTGAACGGAAGCGTGAAGATGTCGCCCAAGTCATGGCCGAAATCAGGCGCGTGCTGTGCCCACAAGGCATCCTGGTTCTCGCCGTCCTGTCGGGCAACGCGGAAGAAGGATTACCTGCTGTCCAGTTATTCACCCGGCAGATGTTCGCACAGGCCACACAAGGCTGGCAGCCGCTTGAGATCAGGGCATATAATGATATTGGCTGCACGAGCAGACCCGACTATCACATCTGGTATGGTCTGTTTGAGAAGTGAGCAAGGTGTGCCGCCGGACCTGTGCTTGTATCTGCCGAGGCTATCCTACCCGGTTTTAAGGTTGCCTGGGCCTCCGCCAGGGTCTCTGCAGCAAACGATCGCACGGTTTGCTGCTGCCGGAGGCCATCTTGAAGGCGATCCGCTGCAGGGATGAACTGATGCAACCAGAAAGATTATGTATTTTGGCCTTGTGGAAATAGAACATTTGTGCTATAATATATCCGTACCAGCACAGCTACCGCGCCGGTTCTGCCATGTCTACTCCGCCTCACCTCACCCACTCCCATCACCTCCTGACCCTCGTCTCCCCGCTCACCAGCATTTGTTCCTTTGTTTCTGTTGAACCGCCTCATTGAACCTCATTCAATCCACCTCGTGTTCCTCACCTGATACCTATATGCCCTACATCACCCCACCCTCCCATGCGCCTAATCTGTGCAATCCGCGTAATCAATGTGATCTGCGGTCCATTTCGCGCCTTTCGCGTTCCAGCCGTTCGTCATCTTTTCACCACCGTAATCTGAGTATACTGCACTCCATTTCGCGCCTTTCGTGTTCCAGGCTGTTCCCAAACCTCATCCGCGTAATCCGCGTAATCTGCGGTCCCATTTGTGTTGATTTGTTTTTAACACAAAAAACGAAAGCCCCTACCCCTGTCATGTTCATCCCCTACCCCTGTCATGTTCATCCCCTATCCCTGTCATGTTCATCCCCTATCCCCTCTCCCCTATCCCCTCATCATCATGCCTGGCACCTGGTACTTGGTACCTGCCACTGCCTTCAAATCGGTGTATAATAAGCTATCATTTCCCCTTGCAATTCTCATTAAATCTGCAATTCCAACCTACCCATCGCTCCCCGGCTTCCACCCACCGGATAGCGGTGCTTATTGTTTTTCCGCCAACCGGTCATCGCCCACCGGCTACTGAAAACTGTTCAGCCACCACAAGAATTAGGAGGAAATTGAATGAAAAGAACCCTTGTCCCGCTGATCCTGCTCGCCCTGGTCTTCGCCCTCTCGACCCCCGCCAGCTCTGCCCCTCCCCCTCTCCCCTCTCCCCTTCCCTCGCCTCTGCCATTCTGCCCCCGCCGTCGACGCCCCAGCCCTATCCCTTCTCCGACCGCTACCCGGTGCTCATCGCTGTCCCCACCCCGCTAGCCTTGCAACAGCTCTATGCCATGAACCTTGACCTGGATGGGATCGAGCGCGCCGCCGGCGGTACCCGCCTGCTCACCGCCTTCGTCAGCCCCGCCGAAGCCGCCGCCCTCACCAAAGCCGGCTTTGACTTCGTCCCCATCCCCAACGAAGGCTACAACAGCTTCCTCGCCCACGGACCGTTCTCAATGGCCCCCGTCCCCTGGCCAACCTACGAGGACTTCGTCGCCCGTATGCAGGCGCTAGAGACAGCCTACCCGGCCCTGGTCGACCTGACCACCATCGGCTCTTCCACCTTGGATGTCCCCATCTACTGCCTGCAGATCAGCGACAACGTCGGCATTGACGAATACGAACCCGAGTTCCGCTACGTCTCCACCATGCACGGCGACGAGACCACCGGCGTCGAAATGACCCTCCGTCTGGCCGAGCTGCTCACCGCCAGCTACGGTGTCGATTCGGCACTCACCGCGCTGGTGAATGAGATAGAGATTTGGCTCTGCCCCATCTACAACCCGGATGGCTATATTGCCGGCTCGCGCTACAACGCCAATGGCATCGACCTCAACCGCAACTACCCCGACCGCTTCACCGATCCGGTGGATGACCCGGCTGGTCACGAGATTGAGACCCAGGTTTTCATGAACTTCGGCTACGACCACCGCTTCGTCATGGGCGCCAACTATCACGGCGGCACCCTGGTGCTCAACTATCCCTGGGATGCAGTCGCCGCCCCTGGCGATCCGATCATCGCGACCTACGCCCCCGATGATACCCTCTTCCACACCTTCGGGCTTGGGTATACCAGCCTCAATCTACCTATGTTTGAAAGCACTTCCTTCGTCGATGGCTTGACCCGCGGCTGGGAGTGGTACCAGATCTACGGTGGCATGCAGGACTGGGCTTATGTCTATCGCGGCGAGCACCATGTGACCATCGAAGTCTCGTTTACCGGTAGCCCGAATTATTCGCTCATGGATGACTATTGGGCAGATAACCGCGATGCCATGCTCTGGTGGATGTCCCAGGTGGTCACCGGCTTCCGCGGCCAGGTGCTCGATGCCCGCGACAGTGCCCCGCTGGAAGCAGTGGTCAGCGTAGATGGCATGGAGTTTCCCAACTACGCCCGCACCGATCCGCCGGTGGGCGACTACCACCGCGTGATCCTTGCCGGCAATTACACCCTCAGCGCCGCTGCCGATGGCTACCTGGGTCAATCTGCCCCGGTCAGCGTGATTACCGGCACGGTGGCTACTCAGGATTTCTACCTCTGCCCGGCTGAAATGATCACCTTGCAGGGCACCGTCACCCAGGCACTCACCGGGCTGCCCCTGGCGGCGACCATTGAGCTGCTTGGCTCGCCCCTCAGCGCATCAACCGACCCGCTCAGCGGCTTCTACACCCTCGGAGTCTGCCCCAGCGCATACACCCTGCGCGCTTCCGCGCCCGGGTATATCCCCGCAGAGCGCCTGGTCACCCTATCCGAGGCCAGCACCCAGGACTTCATCCTGGCGCCTATCGATGCACCACTGGCAACCTTCCTGCCATTTATCATCCGCTAGCTATCGGCAATCTCAATCGTAGGTACGACTTCAGTCGTTTCATAACCATCCAGAAACACGACTGAAGTCGTTACTACAACAATTAAGTTTTCTCAGCGTTCTCCGCGCTCTCTGCGGTGAAAAGCTCTACGGCTGGATGAACAACGCCTTCCAGCCCCCCCAGTAGCGCGTCCCATCCTCGGCCGCGCATTCCACCGCCGCCAGGTTCTCCACCGGCTGTCCCTCCTCAGCCAGGCGCAGGGCATATACGATTCCCACCGTCATCTCAAAGTCGGCATACCCCAATCCCAGCTCTGGTTTCAGTCCGGTGAAGAAGTGCTCCTCCCCCCCGCCCCAGCTCACTACCAGCTCCACGCTTGGCACTTCCTGACCCGCCGCATCGCGTACCACCACCTCCAACCGCGGCGCATCCAGGTTGGGATTGCATACCTGGAACGCGTCCTGCAGCATGAACGGCGCCCCGATTGTCGGCGTAGGGGTGGGAGAAAGTGTCGGCAGTGGGGTGTTGGTCGGTTGGGGCGTGCGCAGCGTTGAGACCGCGGTGGGAGTCGGTGTTGGGCTTTCAGCCGGGGTGGAGCTGGCAAGCACCGCCGTCGGTGATGGTGGGTTCGGGGTCGCGCTTTGCAGTGCTGCCGGAGTGGCGGAAGTATCCCCTGCCGCCACCGGTGCCGGGCCCTGGCCCAGCGCCACAGCCAGCCGTCCAAGCGCCTGGGTTTCCACCTCCGGGCGCCCCTCTGCCAGCGCCTGCTGGGCCTGCATCGCCAGGGTGCGGGTGATATCCTCATCCTGTAGCGCTTCCAGACGGTAGATTGCCCGCTCCAGGTCACCATTGTACAGGTAAGCTACCGCGATCAGGGTGCGATACTGCGCTTTAAAATCCTCACGCAGCGCGTAAGGCGGCGCGTCCACATACTCCACCGGATTGACCATCCAGGCATATCCCAATCCCAGCGCCACCCCCAGGATCAGCCCGGTCAGCAGGTACCAGTTGCCGCGTTGTTCTTCTCTCATGGCGTCCGCAGATCCATACCAGGATTCCACTCCAGCACCGCTTCCCCCAGCACCTGCATCAGCATCACATCTTCCGTCGCATAGCCGTTTTCCAACCCATACGAGATCGCCGCCGCCACAGTATCAGCCGGTGGGGTATCTCCCAACAGCGCCAACCGGCGTACCGCGATACCCAGGTCCAGGTTCACCTGGTAGGCTTCGGCAGTCATCAGCACATAATCGGTCTTATAATCTTCCCGCAGCGACTCGGGGGCGATATCTACATATTCCACCGGGTTCACAAACCAGCCGTAGACCATGCCACCGGCGATCCCCAGTGCGATGATCAGCAAGAACTTTGCCCAGCGCGACATAAACACCTCGCCATAATTCTAACATTCCTGCTTGCTTCTTGACAAAATATCTTGTACAATAATTGGTAGAACATACCCGCACCCTGCACGGCCGACAACCCGGCCCGCATGTTCGAATCACCAAAGGAGGCCAGCCAGCATGGATATTATCAAAGTTTCCGGCACCTCTCGCACCTCAGCTGTGGCAGGTGCCATCGCCGGGGTAGTACGGGAACACAAGCGCGCCGAGGTGCAGGCTATCGGCGCCAGCGCCATCAACCAGGCGGTGAAGGCTCTGGCTTTAGCCAGAGGATACCTGGCCAATGATGGCATCGACATTATCTGCTTCCCCGAATTCGTAGATGTTCAGATCGATGATAAGGTGCGCACAGCCATCAAGTTTACCGTAGAACCACGCTAGCGGGGCCACTCATCTTTCAGGCAGGATAGCGCGTTGCAACGCTTCGTACGATGCCATCCATGCCATCCGATTGATAAACGTCGCCAGGTTTTCGCTCTGGTCTCGCAGGGTTCGTACCGCCGCGGCTACCGGATCCTCGCCCGCCGCCCCGCCTGGTTGCCCTGACGAATCCGCATAAGCCCCATAAAAAGCAAAGAACGCCTGGTTCAGCTTGCGGATATGATAACCATTATCCCACAGAAAGCGCCGGCGTAGCTCCATATAGCTCTCAGCCTGCTCGATTTCCCCCTCGGTCAACAACCGGTCTGCATTGACCCGCGTCTCGTGCATCTCCGCCCGGTAATTGAAGGCGGACTCCGCCCGGGGTGCCGGAGGACCGATCATAGTCCAGAAGGGTGATGGTTTGTCCGGCAGGGATGCCGGGTAATAGCGGCTGATCACCGCTTCCCCCAGTTCCATCCCGGCGATCGAAGCCGCCATCTCGTTCATCGTGCGCAGCTCAGGGCTGGCAAGGTAATTCAAGCCTAACGGGCGCAACGTCAGGTAGTTATGCACCCACTCGTGCGCCACCACCTCAGCCAGCCAGTTGATATTGGTCGTTTCCATCACCATGGTTGGGTAAACCCCAATCCCGCCTATTCCCACCACCAGTGACGAAACATCCAACGCTGCATCCACCTGATCCTCCAGCGCCTCGATCTCCTCCGTGGTCAGATCTGGCGAGATGGAAATATTCTCATCCTGTTGGATGATGTTGCGCGGCGAGATGATCAGCGCAGCCGGTGGAGGGGTCATGTGGTACAGCACCGGTGGCATGGTTTGCCCCCCCAATGTTAATCCAGCTTCAGCCGCAACCTGGCTCACCTGCGCCTCCAACACCGACTCTGCCAGCGGCTGGAGCCAGGCTCGCTCTTGCAGCAGCTGCTCGAGCTGTGTGCTCAGCTCGGCTGATGCTGCTTGTGGGTCCTCCACCGCCGGATCAGCATACATTTCTTCTATCTCGGCCTGCACCTGCCAGATCTGCTCCAACAGTTGCAAGAATTGCACCACCACTTGCGACTGTTCTTCCACCGGCAGGTACCCATAAGCATTCAAAACCCCACGGCCAATCTTCAGACCTGCTGCTTCCAGGGTCCAGGTCAGGTAATCGAACTCGATCGCGCGGGTGAATGCCCGCACCCGCTCAGTCTGGTTTTCTGGTGGTAGGGCGCTGCTGCTTAGCAGCACCACCGTGACCAGCAGCACCAGTGTAATCTCGAATATTCGTCCAAAACTTGCCCGGAAAACCTGCCAACGCATGCGTGCGATGATACTGCCATCCGCTGCGCTTGTCAAACGGTATCCCAGGATGCATCGCCCCTGCCAATGTGAAAACCCTGTGATACCCACCCCCTTGATCGTGCTATAATCAATCCTATGAATTTCCTGATCACGGGAGCGGCTGGTTTCTTAGGCTCGGCCCTGGCGAACCGCCTGGCCTGGGAAGGTCAGCAGGTCCGCGGCCTGGATGATCTGTCCACCGGTGACCCCAACGCCCTCCACCCGGAGGTGCTCTTCACCCGCGGTGATGTCAATGACCGCCCCAGGCTGTGGACCCTGTTGCAAGATGTGGACTGCGTATATCACCTTGCCGCGCGCGTCTCGGTGCCCGAATCGGTGCTCTACCCGCGTGAATACAATGCGGTCAACGTCGGCGGCACGGTCAGCCTGATGGAGGCAATGCGCGATGTCGGTGTGCGCCGGGTTGTGCTGATCTCCTCGGGGGCAGTCTATGGCGACCAGCAGGCTCAGCCCCTGAAAGAGAGTGCCCATCCCAATCCGCGCTCCCCTTACGCCGTCTCCAAGCTGGCAGCTGAATACTATATCCGCACCATTGGCCAGTTGTGGGGGCTGGAAACGGTCGGCCTGCGCGTCTTCAACGCCTATGGTCCCGGGCAGCACTTGCCAGCCTCCCACCCACCGGTCATTCCCTACATGCTCCGCCAATCTATCCGCGGCGGGACAATCATTGTCCATGGCAGTGGCACCCAGACCCGCGACTATGTCTTTGTCGACGATGTGGTGAACGCCATGGTTGCCGCCTCCACCGCGCCGGGCATCAACAATCTGGTGATCAATGTCGGCAGCGGGGTTGAGACCAGTGTGCGCGAGTTGGTTAACATTGTCCAGCAGGCTGCCGGCAATCAGGCTGAGGTGGTCTACAACCCGCGCATGGATCCTGGTGTCTCGCGCATGTGCGCCGATCTGAAGCTGGCGGCTGACAAGCTGAACTACCAGCCGCGCATTGCTATTCCCGAAGGTCTGCGTCTGACCATGCAGCGCGATGCGCGCCTGCGCAAAGACGCCACCCGCCCGATCAAGCAACCATCCAACGAGGCATAACTCGCTGTTCTCGGCCGATATAGCTGAGCCTATGCCACTTCTCTGGGTTTCGCTTGCATTCCTGCTGGGCATCCTCCTGGCTGCCAACCTGTCTCTGCCCACCGCCGTCTGGATCGGGCTGGCCTGTCTCGCCTTGCCCATCCTCTTCCTGAGGCGCATCTCTACTTACTTAGGTTCCCGCTTCCCATTCCTTAACCGCATCCATCTCCCCACCTCACTGACGCCCCTTACTTCCCTTATCCCCTTTACCCTTCTCCCCTTCTTCTTATCCCTTGGCGCCGCCCGCTACCAGGCTGCCCAGCCAATCCTGACCTCCACCTCCCTTGCCTGGTACAATGACCAGCCGCGCGAAGTGGAACTGGAAGGCATGCTGGTCCAGCCTCCCGATGAGCGTGACACTTACACCAACCTGCGGCTGCGCATCGATTCACTCCGCCCGCTGGATGCGGAACAACCGGTCGAAGTAAATGGGCTGCTGCTGGTACGCACTTCCCCTGGGAGTTATGCCTACGGTGACCGGCTGCGCCTGCAAGGTCAGTTGGTGACCCCCTCCGAGGATGAAACCTTCTCCTACCGCGACTACCTGGCCCGCTCGGGCGTATACAGCTACCTGGCGTATCCCCAGATCGCCCGCCTGGCGCACGGCCTGGGGAACCCGCTCCTGTCTGGACTGTACACCTTTCACGACCATGCCGTGCAAACGATCTACCGCATCTTTCCCGATCCTGAAGCCTCGCTGATGGCCGGCATCCTGCTCGGCGAGCCGCAGGGCATCCCGGCGCAGGTGCAAGCCGATTTTCGCGCCACCGGCACCAGCCACATCATTGCCATCTCCGGCTTCAACATCACCCTGGTTGCCGGATTGTTCTCCCTGCTCTTCAGTCGCCTGTGGGGCAGGCGGCGCGGGGCGATTGCCGCCGCTATCGGCATCGGGCTGTATATACTGCTGGTCGGCGCCAGTGCTGCGGTGCTGCGCGCCGCCATTTTTGGCTGGCTGACCCTGTTCGGCAGGCAGCTAGGTCGCCGCCAGACCGGTTTGAACAGCCTGTTTTTCACCGGCGCATTGTTAGCCCTCTTCAACCCGCTGGTGCTGTGGGATGCTGGCTTCCAGCTTTCCTTCACTGCAACTGCAGGATTGATGCTTTATGCCGGACCATTCAGCGCCGCGTTCAATGCCTGGGCTGAACGCCATTTACCTGCTTCAATTGCCTCCCGCATTGCCCAACCGGTCAGCGAATACGTATTGGCAACCCTGGCTGCCCAGGTGACATTGCTTCCAGTGCTGCTGATCATCTTCCACCAGCTTCCGCTCAGCTCCTTGCTGGTCAACCCGCTGATCTTGCCCGCCCAGCCTCCACTAATGATACTGGGCGGACTGGCGCTCGGCCTGGGTCTCATCTACCCGCCGCTCGGACAGATCGCCGCTGCCTTAGCCTGGCCTTTCACCGCCTACACCATCCGGGTAGTTGAGGCCTTTGCCAGCCTGCCTGGGACGGTGCTCCACACCGGCAATACCTCCTGGTGGTTCGCCGCTGTTTTCTATGCTCTACTCATCCTGATCACCTTTTACCGTCCCAAATTGTCGGCCTTGACCCGCCGCCTTACTCCCGCGGCTGCCTTCCTGGGATTGGGCATCCTGGCGGCCATCACCTGGCGGGCGGCCTTCCGTGCCCCGGATGGGCAGTTGCATGTCACCCTGCTGGATGCCGGCAGCGGGGAGGCTATCCTGATCCAGACCCCCGGCGGGCGGTTCGCGTTGATCAACGGCGGTCCCAGCCCTTCGCAGCTATCGGATGGGCTGGGACGGCGCTTGCCCCTGGGCAATCACCGCCTGGACTGGCTGGTGGTGGCTGACCCGGACAACGAAGATCTGTCCGCCCTGCCGGACACTATCCAACGCTACCCGCCAACCAATGTGCTCTGGGCCGGCCCCACAGGAGGCACGCGCGCTGCCAGTAATCTGTGGCGGGCTCTGCTGGCGACCGATATCCCGGTGACTCGCCTGCAGCCCGGTCAGTCGCTGGACTTGGGCGAAGGCGCTCAACTGCGCGCCCTCACGGTGGGCTCGCGCGGCGCAACCTTCCTGCTGGAGTGGCAATCTTTCCGCATGCTGCTGCCGTTGGGCTTGGATTTTGAGGCCATGGACGCCCTGGGGCAAGGCAAATCCATCGGTCCGCTGACCGCCCTACTACTTGCCCAGTCCGGCTACGCCCCGCTCAACCCCCCGGAATGGATCACTAACCTGCAGCCCCAGGTGGTGCTGCTCAGCGTGGAGGCAGGCAACCCGGATAACCTGCCCAGCCTGGAGACGATCGCAGCGCTGGAGGGCTACACCCTGCTGCGCACGGACGAGAACGGGTGGATCGAGCTAACTACGGATGGGGAACGGATGTGGATGGAAGTGGAGCACAAATAAGAAGGCCAGGTGGTCAATGTTAGTTCAGTAGCACAATCCTTTGAAAAAAAATGAACAGCCAAAGCAATACTTTTGAGCTGTATTACCTGATCGGTGCGGTCTTTTAATAGACCTTCCTGATCCGGGAACACCCGGGTTTGAACTTGACATAGCTTTAAGGCAAAAAGTAAAAATCTGCCGCTTCCAGGCAGTCTGTCAGCAAAACACCTTCATAGGTAAAGGTACATAACTCCTGACTATCAAGGTAAACCTCCGCGGCAAAAATTGTCCCACATGTTGTCGCCCAGTCAGCCGGCCCCTTCAAGTTGCCTTGAATTCTGACCACAGCATCCCTTATGAGCATGTTTATACTTTGTAAGTAGTACAACACAATTCTTCCCGATTCGGCCGTTTCTGGCTCGTGACCGGCCATGCTTCGCACATCAAATAGATACGCATAAACTATCAATGTATCCCCACTAAAAAAGTAGAGGTATCCATAGTCAGCAGGCGCAAAGCCTTGATCAGGGTCCGGCCAGTGATATGCATAATCGATTTCTTGCTCATCCAATAGATCGTGGACAAGTGCAAACTCGGCTTTGCTGACAAAGTTAAATTCAACTTTGTTAACAACCCCGGAGATGTTTTCGAAGATCCATCTGAACTGCAAAGGCACCGGACCGTCGGCTAGAATTTCTCTTGCATTATCCCTAAAAACCGGATTCCTGTACATATAGGTAGCGTTGCCGTCCGCGGCAAAATGGGCGCAGACATCTTCCGCAACATCGTTAAACACATCATATCTCGGATTCAGATCCCTCTGGAAATACATATATCTCCCCATCTGCTGGAGAATCCAGAGATCCATAACCTCGGAAGGGATGTGGATATTGATGTTACCATTGTCGTCCCGTAAGGTCCGGAAACCGGAGTTTGCAAATATCCCTTGGGAGAAAAAGACCGAGAAACCGTAGTTTTCGGCTACATAGATGCTGGCCGTTCTCTCGGGGAAGAGAATTCCCTGCTGCGCAAGAAGCGCCTTAAGGTCAGTATCCCATTCTCCCGATTGGAAATTGGGAACAACAGGCTTGTTCCTGATATTAACGTTTACGTCCCCGTTTTCAAAAACAACAGAAATCGAGGTTGTGGAGTTATAAGCGAGACGGGCTTTTCCCAAGACTTCTCCTGCAGGGTCGAGTTTTACGGCATACACTGTACCAAAATCATGAGGGTCAAAGCTCACTGCGGCGACGATTATCGCCCCGTCGGAGTTTGGGATAGAAATTACTATCTTTGAAACCAATAGCCCCAGGTCATCAACATATGCCGCCCAGCCTCTGCCCGAACGATCGGGTGAATAGACGATCTCCTGTCCATCTTCTGTAAGCATCCGCTCAGGAAATGGAAGAAAAGTGACATTACCCGAAGTTGCATTTAAAACCGCCCCGTCCCGGGCAAGAGGAATAAGATTTTGTGACTTCATTCCGCTAGTGAGAATAGTGCCCCCCATGCTATCAATGATACCAAGCTCTACTCCTCCCAAACCGGTATCTTCCAGGGCAGCAGGTAGCGAACCGGCTTGAAATGGAAACTCGAACACACCATTCAGAGTTGTCGGTAGAGGAGTTGGGGATGGTATGGGCGTTGACGTTGCTGTTGGATTGGGAGTGATCGTAGGGGGTGATGTGGAGGTTGATGTTGCCGTGAGCGTCAATTGAGTAGCTGTGTTAGGCGCTTCAGGAGTAGAGATGTCAGCACCAGGTGCGCTACAGGCGGTGATCTGGAGAACGGTCAACAAGAAAACCAGCAGTTTGCGATACATATATTCTCCCTGTTATGTCGAAAGACAAACAACCACCATTAGCTACCCTTATACGCTTTGTGCAATTCTGCGAGATCAAACTTCTTCATTTTCAGGAACGCTTCGGTGACGCGCCCGATTTGTTCCTTGCTCCCTGTACGCATCATCTCATCCATGGCAGTTGGAACGATCTGCCAGGAGACGCCGAATTTATCTTTCAGCCAGCCACACTGCTCGGCCTCAGGCACGGCAGATAGTTTTTCCCAATAATCGTTAATTTCTGCCTGGGTTTCGCAGTTTACGATAAAAGAAATCGCCTCATTGAACATAAAGCGATGGTCATAAGCACTGTCCATGGCTCTAAAATCCTGGCCGAACAACGAAAAAAAAGCAAACTTTACCGAGCCCTGCTTATCAGGTTCCTCGCCTTGCCCGTAACGCTGAACAGCATTTATTTTCCCTGCATGGAAAACTGAGATCAAGAAATTGATTGCTTCCTCCGCCTGTCCACACACATCCCCCACGAACAGCATCGACGGCATGATCTTCTGGTTGCTTCCCATTTCTTTGGAATAAATGATCTGCCAGGAGAGGCCATACTTATCCTGTACCCAGGAATATCTATCGCTGAAAGGGTATTCACCGAGCTCCATGAGCACCTGCCCGCCAGGCGAGAGTTTTTCCCACAGCGAGTTTACTTCCTCTTTCGTATCACAATTGACGAAGAAGGATATTGACGGATTGAACATGAAGTACGGACCTGCACTGATTGCCTGGAATTCCAGACCCGAAAGTTCGAAGGTCACAATATCCACCGAACCTGAAGGCGTATTGCGCAGGCTGGTCGTACGTTTGACCTTTGAGTTGGGAAACGTGGAAACGTAAAAATTCGCCGCCTCAATTGCCTCTTGATCGAACCACAAATGGGGGATTATTTTTTGCATGTCTGCTCCTCATCAGAAATAAGCTTTCTCATCCGGTAGTTTCTTCTATTTTATACCCAATTCAAGTCAGCACAGAAGAAAACCTGCCAGTGGAATTGCTTACATCATTAGAAAAATTAACCAATAGATTGACAATACACGATGTTTCGTGTACACTATAACCCGTGTATACAGAGGAACCTACAGTGAAAAACATTACCTTCAGTGCAGATGAGGAACTGATCCGCCGGGCGCGGAGCGTGCCGCGGCAGACAATACCACTCTGAACGATGAGTTCCGTGTATGGTTAGAAAAGTATGTCGCCCGGGTGCAATCCGCCCAGGCATTTGCTGAGCTGATGGATCTATATAAGTACGTTCAACCCGGGCGTTCATTCAAACGAGAAGAAATGAATGAGCGCTAAATACTTCATTGACACCAACATTTTTGTCTACTCCTTTGACAATCGTCAGGCGGAGAAAAAACAACGGGCCCAGGTGCTGATTCAGCAGGCGCTGGAAACCGGTTCAGGCATTATCAGCACACAGGTGATCCAGGAATTTCTGAATGTGGCCACCCAAAAATTTGCCACGCCGCTAACCATTGAGGACGGCAGAACCTATTTACGCCTGGTGCTGAATCCATTATGCCAGATCTATCCCAACCTGCTGCTTTATGAGAACTGCCTGGATATTCAGGCAGAGACGAAGTATTCCTTCTATGACTTCTTGATCCTCTCCGCTGCCATCCAGGGGGGATGTGACATCCTCTATTCAGAGGATCTGCAGGATGGTCAGCAGGTGCGTGAGGTTAAAATCACCAATCCATTCCGTTAATTATGATCTAAAGCCATTCATGCATCAAAAGCTTCTTTTGTATAATTATCGCGCTGATAAATTTGTGTAATCAAGTTAATCCGAGGGTGCCTATTTATATTTTTTAGATTCGTTAAGCCCCAGGCATACCTCATAATCCTGGCAATCGAATCTTCTATGTATCCAATAACTTGTTATACTTCTCAGGGTTATATACACGCGGGGTTGCAAGAATCTACTTTTGGAGTGATTTATGGCTGCGATTGCTGAGACGGTGCAACGAAAATCAACCCGGCGTGAGCGCTGGGCCTGGTATATCTACGATTTTGGCAATTCTGCCTATGCCTCGGTGGTTCTTTTAGCGGTCTACTCCGCCTATTTCCAGGGTCAGGTGGTTGGTGGTGCAGAAGGGTCCCGCTTGTGGGGTCGCTCCATCGCCATCGCCATGATCACTGTGGCGATCATCGCACCCATCCTGGGCGCGATTGCTGATTATTCCGCCTTCAAGAAGCGCTTCTTGTTCTTCTTCACCACCATGTCAGTGATCTTCACCGGCTTGCTCTTCTTTGTGGAAAAAGGAGATATTGTCACCGGGATGCTGTTCTTCATCCTGGCAGAGATTGGCTACCGCAGCGCGCAGGTGTTTTATGATGGTCTGCTGCCCGAGATTGCCAGCCATGAGGAGATGGGGTCAGTCTCTGGCAAGGGCTGGGCAATTGGCTCGGCAGGTGGGGTGGTGTGCCTGTTGATCATCCTGCCCTTGATCGTGCTCATTGGTGGAACCTATATTGTGCGCCTTTCGCTGGTCATCACGGCGGTTTTTTGGGCTCTCTCCTCCATTCCCATCTTCCTATGGCTTCCAGAGCGGGCCAAAGCGCGCAAACTTGGCGCCGGTGAAAACTATCTCTCCCTCGCTTTCCGCCAATTGAGCCGGACGATATCGACCGCCAGGCACTTCAAGGAATTCATCAAGTTCATGGTGGCATACTTGATCTTCAACGATGGGGTCATCATGGCTTTGGATTTCGCAGCCATCATGGGAGCAGTGCTGTTCGGCATGGAACAGCAGATGTTGATCGTCTTCGTCGTCATTGTCAATGTCTCCAACGTCTTCGGGGCATTTTTATTTGGCATATTGGTGGACAAGATTGGCGGCAAACGCTCCCTGATCATCTCGACTGGCATGATGCTGGCATTAGTCATCGCCATCTACTTTGCAACCAGCCAGACAGTTTTTATCATTATCGGCGCACTGGCAGGCATCGCCATGGCAGGGATCCAATCGGTAGCTCGGACCATGGTCGGCTTGTTCAGCCCGCGCGGGCAAAGTGCAGAATTTTATGGTTTCTTTGCAGTAGTCGGCAGAACGTCATCGTTCATTGGCCCGGCAGTTTACGGCTTTTTGGCGGCGGAGGCAGCGATCTGGTACATGAATGCCGGCAGAGATGCAGTCACCGCGGAACAGCTCGGTCAACGGATTGCGATCCTATCGATTGCGGCTTTCCTGTTGGTTGGACTGTTCTTGCTGCAGTTTGTGAATGAGAAACGGATCAAGGAAGAGCGCGACCGCAACACCCGCCCAGAGAACTTATAAAAATTCCCCGGTTTTATACTCCGTTTCGGCCTTGGTTTCCCAGGGATAGATCTCGGTTCCCTTAGCCGCCAGGCGGATTGCTGGGTCGGTGGAGTAATAGCCCTGGCGCTCCGCAGGGATGAGATCAGCGATCTGGCGCATGATCTGATGACCAATTTCATCGAGCTGTTCCCGCCGCTCACGGCCTTTGCCGGTCGCCTCGAATGGCCCGAAGGGCTTGCCAACCCGGATGGTCACTTTCGCCCGGCGCACTTTGCGCAAGCTGGGAAACACATCGATCAACCCATCAATCCCTATAGGGAGTAAACCCGCACCGGTGCGAGATGCAAGGTAGGCCGTCCCCGGGCGGGCCGGGCGCAGCACCGGTGCCCAGTTGCCGGCCTCGGGAAAAATACCGATGATCGCACCACGCTGCAGCAAGGTCTCAGCCACCCGCAGCGAGTCGCGCGAGCCGGTACCGCGGAACAAGGGGTAGTACCCCCACATCCAGGGAATGAACTCCACAATAGGCGGTGCACTCGGATTGTGAAACCCACCTAAAAACTCTAAATGCCATGGAGCGATGCGCACCAACGCCAGGGGGTCAATAAAGCTAAAGTGATTTCCTACCACCAACAACGGCCCTTTTGCAGGCACATTCTCCTGCCCTTCGATATGAATATCCATCAGCAGGTTGAATGCCATCCGGCATAACACCTTGAGCGTCTTGCGGATCAATTTCCGCCGCGGGTAGGTGATTGGTTTCGTGGTCGTTGGGGTCATGGGAAAATTTTACTATAATAACGCCATTTCGAAATACACATCCCCTTCCTGAGTATGGGTGATGCGAAACCCACAGCGCAGGTAAAACTCGATCACCTCACTCCATGTGGAGGTCGTTTCGAGGATGATCTGTCGGAAACCCTGCGCCCGCGCCTGTTCGATCAACGACTCCAGGATGCGCCGGCCGATCCCGCTCCGCCGGTGCTGCTGCGCCACCGACATGCGCACGATCTCAGCAACGCCATCCTGGAGCGGCACCAACGCCCCCGTCCCGACGATGGCCTCACCCAGGCGAGCCACCAGGAAGGTCGCCCCGGCATAGGAGGTGGCAATATCGTCCAGATCAGGATTTTTGCTGGAGTCCAGAAAACCCCAATGCTCGACCAGGCCGGCCAGAATCAGCTTTTTTACTTCAACCTGATACGATGGATGGAAGGGGGTGATTGTTATCAGTGTCATGTTCCAGGTACCACGTCCCAACGTTCAAATGTTCAAACGTCCCAACGTTCAAACGCTCAAACGTTCAAACGTCCCACGTTTAAACGTTCAAACGCCATAATTATCGCACCATTTCTATCAAAATCTAGTGTAGAATTAAGCGCAAGGCATAATGCCCAATCGCCATATTTGAAAGGAAGGTTTTAATGGGCGAGAAAATCCTGATCGTGGATGATGACGCAGATACTGTAAAGTTCATCAGCATGATACTAACCCGGCTGGGCTACGATGTGGTCGCAGCACTGAGTGGACAGCAAGCGCTGGAGTTAGCCCACAGTGAACAACCGGACCTGATCGTTCTAGATGTGATGATGCCCGGCCTGGATGGCTATGAGGTAGCGCGTATCTTGCGCCAGGATCCCCAGACCGCCACCACGCCCATTCTTATGTTCACTGCCAAAGCGCAGGTGGACGATAAGGTAACTGGCTACAATGCCGGGGTGAACATCTACCTTACGAAACCGATCCATCCCATTGACCTGCAAGCCAATATTAAAACATTGCTGACCCAAAGGCAAACCCGCCCCGAAGCGCCATCATCTCGTGGATATGTGATTGGCGTGTTGGCCGCAAAAGGCGGCATGGGGGTATCGACGGTCGCGCTGAATCTGGCCATCAGCTACAACAGCATGAATCAAGTCAATGTCATAGCTGCTGAAATGAAACCCGGTCAGGGCAGCTGGGCGCAGGAGCTGCACCTGAACAGCTCTGGCGGCCTGACAAGCTTGCTGCAAAAGAGCACTGCCAGGCTAACTCAGCCCGCTGTCTCGGCCGCCCTTTCACAATCCGTTCATGGTGTCTCACTGCTGTTGGCCTCCAACGAGTGCAAAGATGTCGAGCTGGTTCATGCGACGACCCAAATAGAGACGGCGTTAAAACATTTGCCCCTGCTGGCATCCCTGGTGGTTCTGGATATCGGCACCCCCTTCCACCCTGCCTTCTCCATGATCGCTGAAAGTTGCGATGAGATCATCCTGGTGACTGAACCACAGCCGAATGCGGCCAAGCTCACCCAGGTTTTGGCTCAAGAATTACGCAGCAGTTGTATCAGCGGGTCGGCGAAAACCCTGAACATTGTCACCCTTAATCGGAACACCTCAAACCTTAAGCTATCCCAAAACGAAGTGGAACAAATTGTCGGGCAGCCGGTATCCGTGGATTTTCCTCCTGCTGTTGAACTGGCATACAACGCCGCCTCGCAACTCGTCCCACTGGTAATTTCCGAACCTGAAGGGGTTGTGGCACAGCGATTCAGGCAGCTGGCAGATCAGATTAACAAACGGGTACCAGCACCATTAACTCGAGGAGAAAATGATGGAAAACACTGAGGAAAAAATCAACGACAACCCAAAACCAGTACGCCAGACACCAGCCTGGCTGCAAAGCTTTCTGCGTTGGGGGCTGGTCATTCTGGTAGCATTTGCACTGGGAGCAGTGCTGGTTGCATTGGTTTTCCACCTGCCTTTACAGCAGGCATATAAACAGGTCTCCAGCGACCTGGAAAGCGTAACTGCGGAGGTCACTGATCTGACCGCTCAGGTCAACGATCTGACTGCCACCAATGAGCAGTTACAGCAGAATCTGGACTATGCTGACTTACAGCAGTCAATCACCAGCGCTCTGGCCGAAGTACGAGCAGCCCGGCTTGCGATTGGCGCCAATGACCCGGCTGGAGCGCGCCTCTCCGTTACCCAGGCGACCCAATCTCTGGACACACTTGCCGGCTTGATCGATAAAGATAACAGTGACATTGTAACCAACATGCAGGACAAAGCCAACCAGGCCAATATCGATCTGCAAACAGATCTGATATCCGCCCTGCCGGCATTGGAACAGCTTGACGATAACCTGGTTTCACTGTTCGATACGCTGTTCCCATCGCCATAGCAAGCAGCCTCACTGCATGTACTGTGTAACAGAATAAATCTCGCCCTTGCTAATCAAATAATGGGGATAAATTACAGCAAAAACAGGGACGAAGGCGCTTGGAAGCGTTCTTCGTCCCTGTTATTATAATAAATCGCTTAGTATCGTAGCAAAGCGCCGATTTTATTAAATCCCCTGACTTGTGAGTCGCGCTGCAGCACCTCTACCTCGCCGCCCGCCTGCATGACTGAATACACCGCCATCTCTACCGCATCCGGTATCTGCGTAAAAGCGCCACCACAGAATTGGCAGGCCGGCAGAGCCCTGGCGGTTAAGTAGCTGCAGCCCTGGCAGCGATATCCTGGTGCACGAAAGCCGTCCTGGATAACTAAAGTCTGCACCCGCCCTTCGCGCAGCGCATGCAGGGTTTCTTCCAATCCCAGCACACCACCCCGCCCTTTGGCTTCCGCGGTGACAATTTTATTTAGCAATTCTGTCTCCTGCCGAAGCTCCGCCTGGGCGCCAATTTCCATCGCCCGCGCCAGCACCTCATCTGCACTGGCCATCATGCTCATCGGAAATGTTCCCACAATCAGACTCTGCCAGCTCTTGGGCATCATACTGCGAAAGAGAGCAATATTATCATCAGTGCCGCCGATCAATACCCGGCGAACATTATATTCACTAAAAAAGTGGACTGCAAAATTGACCGCATCGCGCGTATTCCGTTCCGCAGTCTCGTCCGTATAATTGGTTTGACCAGCCATGCCGCCACGTCGTCCTGGCATTGCAGAAGCACCGCCTCGCTTGGTATGCCGGATGGTCTCACCCACAATTCCCTCTTGCTCGCGCAGCTCTCCTAAGTGAAATGAAAACAAGCGAGCCCCTTGCTTATCTATCAGCACTACGCCATAACCGCCATAATAATCCAGCAAATTCGCCAGCGGTTTTACATGTGGCTGGCTGCCAATGCGCACCCGGCTGCGTACAGGGATTGCCAACGAGTAAGCCCGGAAAAATCCCTTCGAGGCGCAAGAAAATACCACTACAGACCTTCCAGTCCAATCAAATTCCCGGCTGAAATAATTCTCAATCGCGCCCACATCATCCGGCATATCTATCTGCTTCAGCATGGAACGCAGCTCCAGCTTATATGCGTCAGCGTTGCCTGATGATGGATCTGTATTCAGGTATACAGTGAGCATGGACTGCTCTGTTTTGAAGGTCAATAATTCCTGCAGATTGGCTTCTGTGATCATATCGGTCTCCTTATTTTCCCTGAGATAGCTCCTGAAACAGTTCCCGCTGCCGAGGAGTAAGATTCCGCGGGATTTTCACCTTAATATGCACGAACAAGTCGCCAAAGTTCTGAGGGACATTTAAGTTCGGCATTCCGCGCCCTGTTAGTCGCATCGATTGCCCAGGTTGGGTGCCCGGGGGGATGGTCAGTACGACATTACCTGCCAGGGTTGGAACTGTGATCTCACCTCCTAACACAGCTTTATATAGATCAATCGTCAGTTCGGTATGTAAGTCATTGCCTTTACGCTCAAACCGGTTATCATCCGCGACACGGATGACCAGGTAGAGGTCTGCCCCAGAGCTTGAAGCATCTGCTGGGATGGCGTTTGCTACGCGCACCTTTGTACCGGTGCGTGCTCCCGGTGGAATCTTCACCTCCAGGCGGCGGCCATCGATTTCAAGGCGTCGGATAGCGCCCTGGAAAGCTTCGGACAAGCTGATACCTGTCTCTTGCTGGTAGGCCGGTTTCTCAGCTCGTGTTCGCCGCTGCGGAACACCCCGTCCGCCGGACATTGGACCCATATCCGGGGCTCCACCAAAGATGCGCCGGAAGAACTCCGAAAAACCCCCGCCGAACATATCATCCAGGTTGCCCACATCTACCCGCACCCCTCCCCCTCCCGGGGATTGGGCAAACCAGTCTTCCCAATTAAAGCCGCCCGTTGGCTGACCGCCCTGCTGCCAGCGGGTGTACGACTCACCCAATTGATCATACCGGGAGCGCTTTTCAGGGTCGCTGAGAACTTGATATGCCTCGTTGATCTCCTTGAACTTTTCCTCAGCCTGAGCGTTACCGGGATTTCGGTCAGGGTGATGCTTCAGTGCCAGTTTCCGGTATACACGTTTAATATCTTCTTTGGTTGCCTTGCGTTCAACCCCAAGCACCTTATAATAATCTTTATATTCCATACTACTTTCACCTGGTATAAAAATCTGGCCAAATATTCACACTATGATTGTATGCGCGTGTGGGGTGCAAAGTCAAGCATTCACCGGGATTTCTTACAGAATTCTAACGCATCTCCCTGTTTTGGGATTAACATGCTATCATTAAGCATATGAACACACAGAAGGAACGCATCCTGCTGGTTGAAACCGATCCGGAAATTAGCGATCTGATCAACCGCCAGACTCTCCAGCCCCTGGGTTATAGGGTGGATGTAGTCGGGGCAGCACCTGCAGCAGTCCAAGAAGCCATTCGATTAAAACCAGATGTGATCTTAGCCAACCTGAATCTGCCCGGATTGAGCGGGAAGGATCTTCTGGTTGCCCTGTCTTCCCAGGGGATTGATATACCTATAATTGTGATCGCACCGCAGGGCATGGAAAGCGATGTGATCCAGGCGTTCAGGCTAGGGGCTACCGATTTTGTCATCTGGCCGATCCGAGAAGCTGAGGTTGTCAGTGCGGTGGAAAGAGTATTGCGGCAAGGACGCGCCCGCCGCGAACGCGAATCGCTTGCCCGGCAACTGAACCAGACCAACCAGGAATTACAGCGGCGGGTGCGCGAGCTGACCACCATATTTGCCATTGGCAAGGCAGTCATTTCAGCCACTGACCAGCAAGCCTTGTTTGACAAGCTCCTGGAGGGAGCTGCGTTTGTCGCTGAAGCAGACAGCGGCTGGCTGTTATCCCGTGATGAACGGGGAAAAAACTATATCCTGCGTGCTTGCCGTAACGTTCCGGCGGATATTTACTCCCACATCAACCAGCCTTATGACGATGGCATCAGTTCATTGGTCGCACTTTCAGGCGAAGCACTGGCAATTCACGGTGAGCCGGTGACTCGTTTTAAGGTTTCTCGGCTGGGACAGTCCGTATTGGTTACCCCGATCAAGGTCAGAAAAGAGGTAGTCGGTCTCTTAGTTTCTACCCGCAAGACAGCTCAACCATTCACTCCCAGCCAACAGGCGCTCTTAGAGGCTGTTGCCGATTACGCTTCCATCTCACTGGTCAATGCCCGGCTGTTCAAAGCCCTGGAGGAACGCCTGGCTACCCTGCAGCGATCGGCGGATGCAATCCAGCTTGACAAGCGCGTCCAGCAAAATATCCTGCATGGATACCACCGCGAGCTGACCCGCTTCCTGGCAATGATTAGTAACAACGTGAGCCTGCTGACCAACAATGAACCTGACAAGCTCAGCGGGGAGCAGATCAAAGCCATGCTGGCAATCCAGGAAAAGGTGGAAACACTGGAAGTGATCGTTGATTCCATGATCAAACAGCTTGCTCCTGAGACGAGTAAACAATATGCCCCGGTGAATCTAACCGAGCTGGCAGATCAGGCTGTGGACCGCTTCCAGCCGATTGCTCAGCAAGCAGACTTACAATTGTATGCTGAAATCACGAAAAAGACTGTTTATGGCTTGCTTGACACCATCCAAATTTCTCAAGTGCTGGATGGCATCTTTTCCAATGCGGTAAAATTTACCCCGGCAGGCGGACACATCAGCATGAGCATGCAGGTGAACAAAAACGAAGCCCACATCAGCCTGAAAGACAGTGGGGCGGGAATTGATAGCCAATATTTGCCCTGCTTGTTCGAGGACCGTGCTCCAACTCGAGGAACCATCCAGGCACATTATGGTGGTATCGGCATCAGCCTGCCCCTGATCAAGGAAATCCTGGAGGCTCATGGAGGTAAAATTTGGGCGGAAAGCAAATCTGGGGATGGCAGCACATTTCACATTACCCTACCGGTGATTCCCCAGTAATTCAACCAGAAAGCAGAATCAATACCCATGGCAATGATAAATAAACACCTTCTGGCGCTTACAGGTCCTGGTCAGGCTGACAATGCAGAGCTTGAGTTGAGCAAGCTGGAAGCGATCTTGACCCAGGTAAAAAATGGTCTGATCGTGGTCAGCCTGGACGGGCGCGTGATCCTGGTGAATGAAGCTGCGCGCAGCGCATTGGATTTGAAAGAAGATGAATGCTCAGGCAGCCCACAGGATGTTTTCCAACAATCTGACCTGTTAGAAATTTTTGACGAACACAGGACTCATCCCTCCCACAGTGAGATCAACCTGGATGATGGGCGAGTGCTCAGCGCCCAAACTACGCTGATCCCTGAAGTTGGTTTGGTAATCATCCTGCATGACATTACCTATCTGAAAGAGCTGGATCGAATTAAAACCGATTTCGTGAATACGGTTTCTCATGACCTGCGTTCACCCCTGACAGCTATCCTGGGCTATGTGGAATTGATCGGGCGGGCAGGCCCGGTTAATGAGCAGCAGCGCGAGTTCATCCATCGCGTTCAATTCAGCGTGAACAACATCACCGCCCTGATCAATGATCTGCTGGACCTGGGGCGGGTTGAAGCTGGTTTTGACACCCGCAAAGAGATTGTCCAGCTGCCACCCATCATCCAGGAGATGGTCGATAGCATGCAAAAACGGATCAGGGAAAAAGAGCTCCACGTCTCATTGGAGATTCCTGATAACCTGCCTCCCCTGATTGGCAACCCCATCCGTTTACACCAGATGATCTGCAACCTGGCTAATAATGCGATCAAGTACACACCCAATCAAGGTCAGATCTCAATGCTGTGCCGGATCGAAGACGGGCAAATCATCTTTCAAATCAAGGATAACGGCTCTGGCATCTTACCGGCAGATCAGCCGTTCGTTTTCGACAAATTCTACCGGGGAAGCAATATCCCCCATGATTCCATAGGTACAGGTCTTGGCCTGGCAATCGTCCAATCGATCGTACAAAACCATCAGGGTCGCATCTGGCTGGATTCGACCCCCGGGCAGGGTACAACCTTCACCGTTGTCTTGCCCATCTCGGATATAAGTTAGCCTGGACAACCCTCCGGTAAGACCTTCATCGAACTCCGCCCCGTGAAGTCACGGGGTGGAGTTCGATTAAAATCGCCTCCGCCAGGCGGTGAGGGGTACCCGGCGGAGGCTTCGCCAAAGGAGGAAACAGCGACAATGTGTGGTGAGCATATTACAACCCTGCTCACAACTTGAGGTATCATAATCTGATCAGCCTGATAGGGTGAAGGTCAAAGGTCACAGAAACATCGTGACAACTATCACAAAAGGCTTCCCCCCCCGGGCGAACGCCCCATAAATTTTCAATTTTCAGGTTATTTTGCTTTTTTGTTCCTGCGCGTAGTCGCACCAGGACTGGACAGGACATCTCGGGCAATCCGCTTTGCGCGCCGTGCAGATCTCCCGGCCCAGGCGGATCAGGTTGAGGTGGGCGGCATAATACGCCTCGGGTGGCAGCAGCCCCTCCAGATATTCGTGCGCCTGCTCGACGCTCAGTGACGCGGGACGCAGTCCGATCCGCCCACTCACCCGGTAAATATGCGTATCCACCGGGAAAGCCGGTTTGCCCAACGAAAATAGGAGCACAATGGCGGCTGTTTTAGGTCCCACGCCCTTGAATTGAAGTAACCAGGCGCGCCCCTCCGCCGGGGACAGTTCTGCCAGAAAATCCAGGTTGAGCGCGCCGCGTTGGGCGGTGATCTCGCGCAGCACTTGCTGGATGCGCGGGCCTTTTTGGTTAGCCAGTCCTGCTGAGCGGATCGCAGCAATCACCGCGCCGGCATCCGCGTCGCGGACCTGCTCCCAGGTTGGGAAGGCACGCCGCAGCGCAGCAAATGCCCGGTCACGATTGGTGTCATTGGTATTCTGAGATAAGATAGTAGAAACCAGCTCATCAATGGCGGGCAGTGGGTTACGCCAGGTCGGGCTGCCATAGAAATCCAGCAGCCTCTGGTGCACCGCCAGGATGCGCTGGTGAAGATTCATTGCCCCATATTCAGGGTAAAACAGGGTGAACCCCAGCCCACCACCACCTTACGCCAGTTATCCACCGGGAAAACCGGCCCGAAATCTGCCAGCTGCTTCAACTCCGCAGCCGAGATTGCCCCGAGTTGGCGCAGGATCTCAAGAGCAACGGGTGGGCGCACCCTGCCGCGCGGATCGCCAACCGGGCGATTATGCCCCTTCAGGTCACCATCCGAGATCTTGAAGGTAACGCCCAATGCCGGCGAGCCAGCGCCCAGCGCGCCCGGCAGCAAGCCGAATGCCTGGTAGCCTTCAGCCCCGCCCTTGACCACCACCCTGCCCGGAAGCGCCTGCATCAGCAGGGTATCGAAATTGTCCGGGCCGCCGATCAAGTTCGGGTAGGCAGTCATCGCAGCGGTGATGGTGCGGCAGGCAACCGCCCGCTCTTCGGGCAGACCAACCGGGTCGCACAGGCGGGCAAACGCCAGCGCCGCGCCGCGCAGCGGCACAGCAAAATTCGGCGCCGAGCAGCCGTCGATGCCCAGGGCAACCTCGTCCGGCTCCAGGTCGCACATCTCGGCAAAGGTCTGCAGGATCATGTGCTGGACGGGATGGTCCGGGTCGATATAGGGCAGGCTATCTTCATCCGGCGGGAAGCCAAGCAGGCGCGCGTATGCCAGCATGCCGGTATGCTTGCCCGAACAGTTGTGGTGATTGGGGGTAGGCTGCTCGCCGCGTGCCTTCATGGCTTCGGCAGTTTCAGGGTGATACGGCGCATGTACGCCGCACATCAGCTCGGCTTCCTGAACACCGGTCTTTGCCTGGACCGAACGCACCACAGCCAGGTGCTCGGCGGTGCCGGAATGCGAGGCGCACAGAATGGCAACTTCATCCAGGGAGAGCTGGTAAGCCTGCTGCCCGCCGTGCTCCAGGAATGGCAGCGCCTGGAACGGCTTGGACGAGGAGCGCAAATAGGTCACCGCATCCGGATCGCCATGCGATGCCACCAGCTTGCCATGGGCATCCATCACGGCAATCGCGCCATAATGCACCGACTCGACAATAGGACCGCGGGTAAACTGAAAAATGGGTTGGTAGCTCATAAAAACTCGCTGGAGATCAATCGGTGACCAATTCGGAGGGGCGATAGTACCGGGCATAATACTGCGCCAGACCATGGCGGTAGCGGTGAACGTAAGTCTCGTTCAACTCGGCCGGGAAGGTGAAATCGTCCAGCAGGCCGGGGATCAAATCTTCTACCGCCTCCACCGAAGCATTCCGTTTTGCCAGGCGCTCTAATCCCTTCAATATATGCTTGAGGTGCTTCTGCTGCTTCTGCACCAACTCGACCGGTACGACCCCACCCCGACCGCTGATGATCACATAGTCGCGGCAGGTATCTAACAGCACATCCAGTGTTTCAACCCAGGCGGGAATATCCGCATTGGTCAAGAAGAGCGGCTGGTTCGGTAAGACCACATCGCCGACAAATACCACTTTGGACGCCGGGACGATCACCCAGACACTGCCGGGCGCGGCACCGGGATGGTGATCGATGATCGTTTCTGGCTCCCCCCAATGAATGGCGATGCGCTGGGTAAAGGTGATATCCGGTAACGCCCAGCGCGTGCCGACCATTTCATCGTAAGTTTCCCATTCCGAGCCGCTTTCAGCATTTTGCCCTTTGAAGATCGATGGACGGCCGCGAAAAACTTGGGCGGTCTTTTGATGGGCAATGATGGTGCATTCCATCGAGCGCGCCCCCAGCGACCGGTCTGGGTGGGCATCCAGGTTTACCAGTACCCGGTTGGTTTTGCTCCCCTGCTGGTAAAGCAGGTTCAACCAGGCACGGGCATCCTCGTTGCGCAGCGGGGCATCCACCAGGATGGTGCCCTGCGGTAAAATAACAGCCCCGACGGTTACCCCGGGGTAAGCATCTTCATAATAAATACCACGGTCAATTTGCTGCATCATGTTGGCTTTCCAAACGAGGGATTTTTAAGGTGCTGCTCAGGCACGCACCTCGGCAACAGGGAGGGTAAATATGAAACGTGAACCCTTCCCCGGTTCACTTTCGACATAGATCCGACCACCGTGCCCCTGAACCGCCAGCCGGCAGTAAGCCAGACCCAATCCAAGACCTTTGGGGGAACTGTGCAAATTCAAGCGGTTGAATTTCTCAAAGATACGCTCATGTTCTGAGGCAGGAATGCCGGGACCGTCATCACTGACCCAGGTCTGCACCTTATCCCCATCCAGACTGGCTCCAATCTGGATATGCCCACCGGGTTGGGTGTATTTGGTGGCATTTTCCACCAGGTTGGTAAGCACCCGGCGGATCATTTCTGAGTCCACAAACACTTCAGGCAGGTCATCCGGTACTTCGGTGGTGATCTGCTGGCCTCGGCTCAAGATGGTAAACAGGATAGCATCCCGAGCGTCGCGAATTAACCCTGCCATCCCGATCCGCTGGCGGTTGCCGATGGGCTGACCAGCTTCCAGACGGTTCATATCCAGCAGCGAATCGGTGAGGCGCTGGATGCGCTGCGTGGAGCGCATGGCGATCTCCACCAGGGATTTCATGGAAGGGTCCTCTTGCACCGCCTGCATGGTCTCCAACACATCCAGACTGGAGATCACATTCCCAAGGGGCGAGCGCAGATCATGGTAAACCATGGAGGTCAGATCGTTGCGCAGGCTGTCCAGATTGCTCCGTTCGCTGATATCGCGCACAATCCACTGCAGGCGAGAGATATTATTGGTCATCACCTGGCGCACAAATACTTCGACCGGCAGCTCACGTCCACTGCGAGTGATCATGCGTGACTGGTATGAGTAAGTCTCTCCGGAGAGCAAATTCAGAAAATCCTCACCCAGCTGTTCCACGGAGACAGTGTGCAACTGGTCAATGCGCTTCCCCTGCAGTGCATTCGCAGTGTAATCGGTTGCTTTTACCGCTTTGCGGTTGGCTTCCAGGATCTCACCTTTCCAATCGGTAATAAAGATCGGATCGATGCTATCTTCGAACAGCTCACGGTAGCTTTGGTGGGCAGACTGCAGCTGTTCGAAAAGCTGGGCGTGGCGGATGGCAGCGCCTGCCAGGCTGCCAATGCCAGTGAGCATAAGCAGCGTGTCGGGGTCGAAAAAGCCGCGCTTCGGATTGAGTGCTTCCAGGACACCGATCACCTCACCCCGGTAATGGATCGGGGCGCAGGCAATCGAATTGGTGGAAAATCCGGTGCGGTTATCGGTGTTGGAATCAAAGCGTTCATCCTGCTCGGTGTTCTGGCTGATCATCCCCTCGCCGTGTAGCGCAACCCAGCCAGCCACCCCCTGCCCCATCTCCAACCGGGTGCCGATCACCTGGTATTTCACCGGGCCGGTCGCCGCCTGGAAGACCAGCATTCCATCGACCGGGTCGATCAAGGCCAGCGAGACAACCTCGACATCCAGCGCCCCGCAGGTCTCTTCCATGATGCCGTCCAGCACATCCTCCAGGTTCAGGCTGACCGAAATACCGGCGGCGCTGTTTGCCAGCGCGGTCATCACCTTCGCCTGGCGCTGGCTCTCGGCATACAGCCGGGCATTCAGCACGGCGATGCTCGCCTGGTCGGCAATCGCCTGCACCAGGGCAAGCTGCGCCGAGGTGAAGGCGTTGATCTGCGGGTGGATCAGGGTGATCACCCCGACCACGTGGTCGTGGGTGAACAGCGGCGCGCTGACCGCCGATTTCGGCACCTGGGAATAGCCATCCGGATATTCGCGCTTGAGCCAGCGCGGGTCGTGATCGGTGTCCAGCACCAGCGCGGCCTGGCGGTTGCGCACCACCCAGCCAGCCAGCCCGTGCTCCAGCGTGGCGCGCAGGCGCTGGGTGGTATTGCTCTGATAGTGCTCCCCGGAGATAATGGCTGATTCGACCGGCCGGCCCTTGTCATCCAGCACAATGATCGACCCGCTGGTGGCGCCGACGCGCTGCATCGAAAGAAACAGCACGCGCTTCAGGACCGTATTCAGGTCCAGGGCTGCACTGAGCTCGCGGATGACATGATAAAGCAGCTCGAGAGATTCTCGAGTGGTGGCATCAATTTCCGCGTGCGTCGTCGTGTTTTGCATTCTTACCCATAATAGATTGCCAACGCGTTTCTCCCAACTGATCTGGCAGTCCTTTCGTGCTGAGTATAGCACATTTTTCTCTGGACGAAGGAATTGGGTGATGGCTGTGTGATGGGATTGTTTTGGGTAAAAAATCAATACAACACAATATGGGGAAGGAAGCCTGACGATTCGTTTTGGTGTAAAAATCGAATCAACACGAATGGGACCGGCGATCACGCTGATTACACTGATTGTTCTGATTCGGCTGACTGCGCAGATGGAGGGATGCGAGGAGGAGACTGGCATGGAAACCGGGTGAGGGGCAAGGGGGATTGAATGAGGTTCAATGCGTTTTTTAATGGAGGAACAAAAAAAACTAATGCAGGCAGGGGAGAGGCACTGGCTGGGTGCGCGAGAGAGCGGGGTGGGCGGTGGTCGGTAGTCAGTCATCAGTCATCAGTGGGCGTAAAGAAATAGACCGGCGAGGTGGCACCAGCCCGAGGGTATTATAGCACAGATGTTCTAGTTTCACAAGTCCAAAATGAAGATTTGCCAGTACAGGGATGCCAGGCTTGATGACCTGAATTGGAACTTCATGATGCCGAACCCTTTACAGGATACTTTCGGATCTGCCTGTTGTGGATCTTCACCGGAGAGCCGCAGGGTGCGCTGAGGTCAAAGGGTACGTTGCTTTTAAACGCACCGCTCTGCGCAAGTTCTTGTATAATTTTAGTATGCCGAGCTATCGCCGTTACTATACTCAATTGGGGAGTAATCCATGTTGGTGTATGAGGATTCTAGGGGTGATGATTGTTCTCGGTGCGTTCTGCGAACGCACCCTACGTTACTCAGACGGATTTATACCATTGTGATGTTCATGCTCCAATGGGTTAGCCGATGAGATAATGGTGAACACAGATGAAGAAAAAACATATTTTACCTATAAGTTTAGGAATCATTATCCTTATTGCTTGTGGACAAAATACGGATAATTATCAATTTAATTTAAAATCTCCACCTGATGATTGGTATCGGTTTGTGGATCCTGGTGGCGACGTTACGGTCTGGCTTCCTGATAGTTGGGAAGCAGTAGTTTGGGATGTAACTGGATCGGATGTAAGCGTGCCGACATACTATCATCCGACGGGTGAAGATACTGCTACTGAAGTATGGATACATGTGATTCCACCTGTTGACTTTAGAGAAGATTACTGTATTCCACTAAGGAATGATTGCGGTGATCCTCCTGTTGAAACGTATGATCTTCAAGTAGGTGATATCGCTGTGCCGTGTGCACGTTATGATCAGGGATCTTTTCGGTGGAGACATATTTGTGTGGCTGGATTTTACTCTGGGCAGCAATTTCATCCAGAAAGTGTGGGAGGTAAAAGATCTGTTATGTTCAGTTTGCAAACAAATGATGATTGGGAGGCTCAGGTTGTCCCTGTTTGGAAAAATATGGTAGTGAGTTTTGTGCTCGAACAGCCACCCGTAGATGAGCGAGTGCCATAAGCGGGGTAATTTTTAATTGGTATTGTCAGTGAAAGGATACACCATCACTTTCTGCACCGACGGTGGGGAGGATCACCTGCTCACCGACCACCTTGGCTCCACCGCGGTGACGGCCTATGCCAACGGTGGCTTCGAAACCGAGACGCGTCACTACTCCTGGGGTGAAGTGCGCTGGTCAAGTGGCACTACCCCGACTGATTACCGCTTTACCGGGCAAATGGAGGTAGGTTACATTAACTTGTACTGGTACGGCTCAAGGTGGTACGACGACTCGCTAGGCGACATTCATCCAACCCGATACGGTCATACCACAACAGCAAGGCTCGCAGGCGTGGGATAGATACGCATATACTAACAATTCTCCGCTGAATGGCATTGATCCCAGCGGTCATGACCTGGTAGCATGCACAAAGCCAGGGAGTATGAATTGTGGCGGGGGTGGAGGAGCAGGCCCATTAGATATGTTTTTAACTAAATAGGAAATATATGACCCATCCAGTAGAACAACTAATGAATACTTTGTTTCCGAAACAGTTACCTGGTCCGGTTAAGGAGTGCACATATATACATGTGATCGAAAAGATTGATACATATTTGATTAAGAATGAGATTCCAATCGATCATTTGCCCGCCCTCCTGGTCACCTGGAGAAAAGAACTACCATGCGAGCTATTAGAATATAATCAGGAAACTGTCAATAACATACTTTTATTGCTATATATAATCCTGCAGGACGATTCTTCAGTCTCTAATTTATCAAAACATCTCATATCAAGAAAAGCAGGTACAGTTTCCACTATCTTAGGATGGATGGGCATAAGGGCAAAGAAATCTGTTCCTAATTTATTGTGGGCTATTGCGGACAATCAATCAAGTGCTATGTCTGCTAAACGAGCACTATCAAGAATTGGTATCGATCGGAATGAATTGCTATCGTATTTTCGACAACTTTTGGATCGAGAAGTACATATAGGAGACATGTATTGCGGTGAAGCATTCGCGAACCTTGGATTTCTTGTTGTTGATCTGGGTTATGATGATGATCAAGAATTTATAAATATTCTACTGCAAGCAGCTAAGTAGTTCGCTGAAAGTACTTCAACAAACCGTCATACATGGTAAACTCGGAGCATGCCAAAAGTCCGAGACTATCACCTGACCGAACAAGAGTTACAAATCGTGGAGACCGCAATGAAGCGGGACCAACGACCAGCCGTCCGCCAGCGATGCACAACCATTCGGCTATTGCACCTGGGATATAAGCCTGAAAGAAGTGGCGAAAATGCAAGCGGTAAGTATTCCAACCGTTTACTCCTGTATCAAACGCTGGCGCAAAGGCGGCGTGGAAGAACTGGCGACCAAACCGCGCAGCGGCCGACCAGCCAAAGCGGATGAAGCATACGAACAGCTTGTTGCCGAAGTGGTCGAAAAAGAGCCAGAAGAATTGGGATATAACTTCACGGTTTGGACAATCGACCGCCTGCGTCTGCACCTGGCCAAAGAAACCGGGATCGAGCTGAGTGAGGCGCGTTTTCGGGCACTGCTGAAAGCCAAAGGATACCGGTATCGCCGTCCGAAATACGATTTGGGCCATTTGCAGGACAAAGAAGCCAAGGCCAAGGCCGATGAGCTGCTGGACGAGTTGAAAAAAAGGTCCTCGGAGACGATTTCCAGCTCATCTTTGTGGACGAAACCACGCTGAGCGGCTCGATCCGCCAGCGGAGCCTTGCTTCCTGTAGAAAATGCAGGAAGCCGTGCAAGGAGCGCATATCGCATTCACGGCCAGACTGCTTTGCCGAGCCGATCCGGTAACAGCATAGTCGGTGATGTGCGTGCGCTTCAGATCGGCTAGCTGCTGGACCCCTTTCTCCTGGCAGAAGTAACGCCAGGTCGCGCAGGTGAACGCACCAGAAGCGGCGGACATTCTCCTGCAAGCGGGCGGTGCGCCAGTTGCGCTGCTGCAGGCGCTGCCAGCGCTCCAATTGGACCACCAGCCACTCGGGCAGGTCTTCGGCATGTTCAGCCACCGGAAGGGATGGATGTACTCTCGCTCTGGTCGCGAGTATGCAGCAGGAAGCGGCGGATCGCCAGCAATACCGGCATATCTTGCTCCAGTCTGTACCGGCTCCTTTGGCGAGGACAAACTCCAAAACGGGTTGTATATCATTATCCAGGTCGAGCTGTGCGTGGGCTTGAGCGCCAGACCGAGGACGTGCCCGGCCATAGGGATGTAGATACGCCGATCGACCTCGGTTTCTGGCTCCCCCACCGGAAAGCCATCCGAGCGTAGCGCGAGCAACTCGACATTTTCAGCAGGCCAGAACGATGTGGGTTTGGGACGGGCACACCGGCAGGCAGGTGTTTATCGTGACCGTATGCCGGCGCCTGGTCGTAACGCTCGGACGTTATGTCAGTGTTTGCGGGCCGGGCTCATGAAACACCCCCTTAAACCAGTTCGGTTCAACCATCCAGCCTTCCAGTTTCAAGCAGGCGGCGAAATAGTCCGCCTGGACCTTGCGGTCGTGGACGTAGATCTGGGTAGTCTCCAGCCAGCGGTGACCCAGAAGCGCCTGGATGGAGGTTACCGGGTTGCAACCGAGAGCAGATCGTTGGCAAAGATATGGCGCAGGCGATGGCAGGTAATGTGAACGCCGGAAGCTTCCCGGTAGCGCATCAGGCGCTTGTGGATGGCGGTGGTGGACATGCCGTCGAGCTGGTAGCTGAGAAACACGAAGTCAGCAGGGTCGTTTTGGGGCGGACGAGCAGGCAGGCGCGCAGAGCTTGTTTGGCCTGAGAGGAGAGGTAGACGGTGCGCTCAGCGGGAACCTTTACCGCGTACGATGAGGTGAGGATGGGCATCTTTCAGGTAAACGTCAGTGAGGCGCATCGGCGGCCACCTCCGAGATGGCGCAGGCCGCAGCGCAGCATAAGGATGAACATGGCCCGGTCGCGCGGGTCAGCGATGACCGCAAAGAACTTCTGCAGGTCTTCTTCCTGGACGGGGCGTGGCAGGGGTTGGGGTTCGCGGGCATGGTGCCGGTGGGGCAGGATGGGGCAGACGAGTGAAGGTATCCTCATCCATCCAATAGGTGTAGAGAGCTTGGACGGCAGCCAACCGGCGGTTGCGGGTGGTGGCTTTGCGGCCATGGTCGGTCTGCTGCTGAATGAAGGCATCGATGTGACGAATGGTGACGGAAGCCAGCGGAATATCTCCGGTGACCTGGGCGAACTGCTGGAGGTCGTAGGAGTAATCGCGCCAGGTGCGCGCCTGCGGATTTCGCCTGCGCACCCAGTTGACGAACTCGTCGATTTGAGATAGCATGGGATTACCTCCTGTGAGTGAGAATGTGTGACTGGCATCCATATTCTACTCTCAGGAGGATATTCCCTGCGGAGGTGGTTAAGATAAGTGTTCCCAGCTAGGACGTTTTGTCTCGTCGGATACCATCATCCCGCAGCAGCAAGGGACTCAGGCGTGGGATCGGTATGCTGGAATGAATAACAACCCGATGCGTTATACAGATCCATCAGGAAAAACTGTCGATGATTGCAACAGAGCCGGGGCAAATTGCGGTGGTTCGACCTATAACCAGGGCTTGGCTTGGGGGCAATCTGATTGGGAAGCACGAGGTGTATCATTTTCTGGTAGGGGTTGGACATCCGAACGAACAACGGCTGCAGTCACTGCACTCAACGGTGTAAGGGATGCAATTGGTTATCACGAGACTGTGACACTCCTAGGATTGGATGAAGAAGGATTAACCCTTAACATGTTTTTAAATCCGCGGGATTATGCTCAAGGTTCTAATTGTCCGGGCAATAATTCTTGTTTCCATGCTGATTCGAATTCGATTGACTTTAATCCTGGTTCAAGAGAGAATACAATCTGGGTACACGAAATAGCGCATAGCATTGACTATCACGCCGGAGATGGAAGTGATTATTCAACCTCATTATGGGTACAATCAGTTCCTGGATGGTCTCAGGAAATGAACGGTGCGTGGTCATTTATTGGTGTGTCCAATGATGTCGCTAGTGATTATGGATTAAGTAGCGACCCCAGAGAAGACTATGCGGAGACATTTACCTGGCATGTTTTCACACGAAACGGTTGGAACCTTCCAAATAGATATCGAGAACCAAGTTTAATTAGGCGAGATGAACTTCTAAACTCCTTTAGGTAATAAAATATGAGAAACCTCATCAATGTTAATTTAACAGGTTATATAAGGTGGATAATTATTTTTATGGGTTTTTTAGTGTTAGCAGGGTGTGTGGATAATGGTACAAATGAACCGGGATTTCCACCACCAGCATCCATGAGTGCTACTGAGACAATCGGTGCCGAGCCGTCACCAATCGTTGATTTAGATCAAGAATCTGAACCGGGATTCGTGGCAGATGGTGCAAAACTTAGAGAGCACTGGCTTAATGATGAGGCATGCCCTCCACCCTGTTGGGAAGGGGTAACGCCTGGCATTACATCTGCAGACAATGCGTATGAAATGATAATCTTGAATGATTTGTTTACGAATGCGGCAAGGATGAATTCTCGCCTACCTGGAGATACAACAGGATCTATCGCTTGTGAATTTTCTTATATAGATGACTATGGGGAGGTTCAGCATTGTTCTCCTGAAATGTTCTTTGATTACACCACGGAAGAACAGACAATTCGAGTAATTCGAACTTGTATTCCGTTAACTTACCTGAATGAGTATATAGAGAAATGGGGAGAACCCAGTCATGTAAATACCAATTTCGATTATTATCATTCTCCATCGAGCTGGGCGGTGTATATAATATGGATGGACAAAGGGATCGAGATTAGTGCACATGGGGTGGTACCTGTAAATTGGATAGATGACACATTAGGGATGTATCTAATCAATTACTTTCGACCTGGTTTAGAAGGATATTTAGAGGCAGTGGGGTCAAATCAGTTAGAAGGCTTGCGCGAATGGCAAGGTTATGCTGATTTTGAGTTCTACCATCGTATCTCTTGTTGCACACCGGTAAGCCCATCTCCATAATCAAGCAAGTCGGTTAGCTTGAAGCGGCTTATTTCAAGAGCGAAACTGAGTGTAGTGATTAGTGCAGAGTTGATGACCGAGAACGGCTCATCGCGTTTCGTGGTTGGATTGAATGCCCTGGCATCTGGTTATGATGCGAATGGCAACATGACCCTGCGCCTGAAAGATGGGGCGCGCTACTTCTTGACCTACGATGCCGAGAATCGCCTGACAACTGTCAGCGGGACGGTCAGCGCAAGTGAGCATGCTGGGTTTCGGGCTGGATAGTGTGAGGGTAAAGTGTCGGGGAGGTACCGCCCTCAACGCCAACCTACGCGGCTAACTATGTGATAACATAGTAATCCTGATCCCAAACAAAACACACTTTGAGGAACCCTATGACCCCCCTTCCCTTCCACATCGTAGACGTCTTTGCCGAGAAAAAATACGCCGGCAACCAGTTGGCGGTGTTTGGCGACGCCGGCGAGCTCAGCGGCGCCGAGATGCAGCGCATCGCCCGGGAGATCAATTTCTCCGAAAGCACCTTCATCCTCGCCGACCAGCCGCGCCGCGGCGGCTACGACGTGCGCATCTTCACCCCGCGGGAAGAGGTGCCCTTCGCCGGGCACCCCACCCTGGGGACCGCCTACATCATCAACCAGGCAATGCTGGCAGGCAAGGCAGGCGAGGTGGCGCTCAACTTGCAGGTTGGGCAGATCCCGGTGACCTTCAGCCCGGATGGCACCTGCTGGATGAAGCAGATCCAGCCGGTCTTTGGCCCGCAGCACGACGCTGCGATGCTCGCCACGGTGCTCGGACTGGATGTGGCTGAGATCGATGAACGCTTTCCGGTGGAGGAAGTGTCAACCGGGCTGCCGTTTTTCATCGTGCCGCTGAAAACGATTGCAGCTTTGAAAAAGGCCAAGGTGGACCTGGGCAAATACTATGAGCTGATCAAGAACACCCTGGCGAAGGGCATCCTGGTCTTCTGCCCGCAGACGCACGAGCCGGGCAACGACCTGAGCGTGCGCGTATTCGTGGATTACTACGGCGTGCCGGAAGACCCCGCCACCGGCAGCGGCAACGGCTGCCTGGCAGGCTACCTGGTGAAACAGCGCTATTTTGGCACGGACAGCATCCAGGTGCGCGGCGAGCAGGGCTACGAGATCGGGCGTCCCTCGCTGCTGCGCCTGCAAGCGGAGGCGCGCGGCGACCAAATCGATATCCGGGTGGGCGGGAAGTGCGAGGTTGTGGCGCGGGGCGAGTTTGTGTGAAACTTGCTTTCCCCCTAACCACGCGTTTTAGGCAGGTCTAACATCAAGTTCTCCAGCGCCAGGCGGACGTTCACGTTGCGGTCGATCAGCGAGCCAGGGTTTGCTCGGTTCGATCCAACACATAGCGGGCTTTGTCCAACCCCAGACCGGCAGCCAGCTTCTCCACCTGGGTTACCAGGTCCAGGTTGGTCAGCGGGGCGGCGGCGCCGCTGGCAGAGCAAGACCACATCCCGCCAGAAGCTGCTCCACACCTGCAGACAACTGCGCAGGGCTTCTTTGTCATCCAGGGCGGCTTTGGCGGCGGTGCGGGCATAGGCAAAGCGCTCGACGCGTGGGCTGCCCAACAAGGAGGTAAGCTCATTCAGCCAGCCCTGGCGCTGCTCCAGCAGCTCGGGGTGCTCGTGCAGGCGGCGGGCATAGCCCGGTCGCCCGCCCGAGAGGTGCGCCAGAAGCTGCGCCTCCGCCGCGGGGATGCCCCACTGCTGCAGCCCCTGCGCCGCGTCTCGCCACGGGCAGCGGGCGCAGCCGCAGCACCTCGCAGCGCGAGACAATGGTCGGCAGTAAGCTTTCCACGCTTTCAGCGGTGAGCAGCAGCAGCACCTTGGGGGCGGGTTCTTCTAAGGTTTTCAACAGGGCGTTGGCTGCGCTGGCATGGGCCTCTTCGAAGCGCAGCAGCAAGCGCCACGCGGTATTTGGCCTCGTAGGGCGCCAGGGATAATGAGTGCTGCAATTCACGTACCTGGTCGACCTTGAGCGTGCCGCCGGCCTGTTCGGCCTGGATCATTGCCAGGTCAGGATGCTGCATCTTTTCCAGGCGGGTGCAGGCGCTGCATACGCCGCAGGGCTGCCCTGGAATGGGGGGCTGCAGGCAGTTGACCGCCTGCGCCAGGCGCAGCGCCAGCGTGCGCCGCCCCACGCCGGATGGGCCCGGTGAACAGGTAGGCATGGCGCAGCCCGCCGTGGCGCCGCGCTGCTTCCGCCAGCAGCTCGACTCGGCCCATTGGTGACCTGAGCATGCGCCAGTCCATGGGAGGGAGATGCTTCGTAGACATGCCAGACGATGGCTTCAGAGTGCTTGCAACCAACTGTGTGTCATTCAGCTGGTGCACTTTCCAGCCCGAAGCAATCCCCAACTGCAGATGCTTCGCGGGCAGCCTCCTCCGCCACCTTCGAAAAGCCATAATGACATGGTATCATACGTTCGATAATCTTCTTTCGGTTACAATGGGCGGCGTGGATTTTCTGACTGAACTCAACCCGCAGCAACAACAGGCTGTCACCGCCGGGCTTGGACCGGTGCTGGTGCTGGCCGGCCCCGGCTCGGGCAAGACCCGCGTGCTCACCCAGCGCATCGCCTACCTGATCGGCAGCTGGGCGTGCGCCCCTACCAGATCCTGGCGGTCACCTTCACCAACAAGGCCGCCCGCGAGATGGAAAGCCGGGTGCTCGACCTGCTGGGCGAGCGCGCCACGGGGCGTCAGCCTGGGCACCTTCCATGCCATCTGCGCCCGCATCCTGCGCCGCGAAGCCGAGCACCTGCCGTTCGACTCCAACTTCGTCATCTTCGACGATGACGACCAGATCAGCCTGGTCAAGCGGGCTGATCGCAGACCTGAACCTGGACGAGAAGACCTACCGCCCGCAGGCCATTCTCGGCTCCATCTCCAACGCCAAGAACGAGCTGATCCTGCCGGATGATTATCCCGGTGCAGACCTACCGCGACGAGGTGGTGCAGCCGCGTCTACCAGCGCTACCAGGAGATGCTGCTGGCGAACAATGCCGTCGATTTCGACGACCTGCTGCTCTGGACCGCCACCCTGCTGGACGAGAACCCGCCGTGCGCGAGAAGTACGCCCGGCGCTTCGAGCACGTGCTGGTGGATGAGTTCCAGGATACCAACCTGGCGCAGTACGTGCTGCTGAAGCACCTGGCCTCCTTCCACCACAACATCTTCGTGGTCGGCGATACCGACCAGTCGATCTACCGCTGGCGCGGCGCCGATTACCGCAACGTGCTGCGCTTCGAGAAGGATTACCCCGACGCCCAGGTGATCCTGCTGGAGCAGAACTACCGCTCCACCCAGAACATCCTGGATGTGGCCATGGCGGTGATCGACCGCAACCCGTACCGCACGCCCAAGCGCCTGTTCACCGAGCGCGGCGACGGGCGAAGGTGCTGCTGCACGAGACCTACGACGACCGCCAGGAAGCGGCCTTCGTGGTGGATACCATCGCCAGCCTGGTAGCCCGCCAGCAGGCGCCAGCCCGGCGATTTCGCCGTGATGTACCGCACCAATGCCCAATCCCGCCTGCTGGAAGAGGCCTTCCTGCACGCCGGGCTGCCCTACAAGCTGGTGGGGGCGCAGCGCTTCTACGGGCGGCGCGAGGTCAAGGATGTCATCGCCTACCTGCGCCTGGTGCACAACCCCAACGATGAGCTCAGCCTGACGCGGGTGATCAACGTGCCGCCGCGCGGCATCGGCGACAAAACACTGCAGACCCTGCGCACCCAGGCGCAAAGAGCCGGCCTGCCGCCGGGCGTCTGTTCTTGCTGGAGCTGGGCACGCAGCCCGGATGCCTACCGCGAAGCGTTCGCCGGCCGCGCCGCTGACGGTGCTGGCTGATTTTGGCCAGCCGGCTGGCTGCCTGGCAGGCCCAGGCCGGCGAGCTATCCGCCGCTGTATGCTGCTCGACCGCATCCTGGACGAGACCGATTACCACAGCTACATCGATGACGGCACCGATGAAGGCACCGATCGCTGGGAGAACGTGATGGAGCTGCGCCGCCTGGCAGCCGAATACCAGGAGCGCAGCCTGACCGAGTTCCTGGAGAACGTGGCGCTGGTCTCCGACCAGGACACGCTGGAAGCCGGCGCCAACGTGCCCACCCTGCTGACCCTGCACGCCGCCAAGGGGCTGGAATTCCCGATCGTGTTCATCGTCGGGCTGAATGACGGCACCCTGCCGCACAGCCGCTCCTTCGAAGATCCCGAAGCCATGCAGGAGGAGCGCCGCCTGCTGTATGTCGGCATCACCCGGCGCCAAAGACCGGCTGTACCTGGTCTACGCGCAGAACCGCAGCGCCTACGGCTATAGCGAGCCTGCGGAACCGTCGCGATTCCTGGCGGATATCCCCGATATGCTGGTGAGCGAGAGCAGCCCCGGGCGGTCGCACCCGGGCGGATCGCCTCTCCGGGTACGACCCCCGCACCCGCTGGCAGCCGCCCGCCAAGGGGAGCAAGACGCCGCTGCAACAGCGCTTCCCAGCCGGCATGCGCATCATTCACCCGGTATGGGGCGAAGGAATGGTGCTGAACAGCCGCCTGCAGGATGACGACGAAATTGTGGATATCTTCTTTGAGAAGGTCGGGTTGAAGCGGGTGGCAGCTTCGCTGGCAAATCTGAAAGCCAGAGGTTGAGCACGCGAGAAGGTAATTGGCGCAGGCAGGTCTTATACGATTCGCTCATTCCGCTGTATAATCCTCCCATGCCCATCCTTGACCATCACTCCCTGGAGATCATCAGCCGCAGCGCCGAACAAACCCGGCGGGTGGGGATGCGCCTGGGCACCCTGCTGCAGCCCGGCGACCTGATCGGCCTGGTGGGCGACCTGGGCTCAGGCAAAACCACCCTGGTGCAAGGAATTGCTGCCGGTTGGGGATCATTGGATCCGGTCTCCAGCCCGACGTTTGTGCTGGTCAACGTGTACCGCCGACCGGATGGTTTGCAGCTCTATCACCTGGATGCATACCGTCTTTCAGGGCCGGCGGAGGCGATCGATCTGGATCTGGACAGCATGCTCGAAAGGGGCCCAATGCTTGTCGAGTGGGCGGAGCGCGTCCAGGAAGCTTTGCCCGCGGATGGGCTGTGGGTACACCTAACGTATGTCAGTGAAATCCAACGCGATATGATCGATCACCGCCCGTGGAACCCATTATCATGCCTTGCTGGCGCGGTTCCGCAAGCTGGTGTACGGAGGCTGAATGCTGCTTGCCATCGATACCTCCACCCGCACGGTGGGCATAGCGCTTTATGACGGCACACAGGTGTTGGGTGAGGTCGTGTGGAACAGCCGCGACTACCACACCGTCGAGCTGGCCCCAGCAGTCTTCGAAATTCTACGCCGGGGTCAGGTCGATCCTGGCGAAATAAAGGTGCTGGCGGTTGCCACTGGCCCAGGTTCTTTCACCGGTCTGCGTATCGGATTGGCCTTTGCCAAAGGTTTGTGCCTGGCACGGCACCTGCCGCTGATCGGCATCCCCACGCTGGACAGCGTAGCGGCGGCACAGCCAGTCCAGGCGCTGCCGCTGGCTGCCGTGCTGCAGGCGGGGCGCGGCCGCCTGGCCGTCGGCTGGTACCACAGCCCGGCGGGGCAGTGGGAGCCGAATGGGCCGGTCGAAATCACCGATATCGTCCGCCTGGTGCATCGCATCCAGCAGCCCACCCTGGTATGCCGGCGAGTTGAAAGAGGATGAGCGCCGCGCCTTAGCCAGAAAATATAAGAATGTCCACCTGGCTTCTCCTGCCCAGGCGCTGCGCCGTCCCGCTTACCTGGCTGAGCTGGCCTGGAAACGCTGGCAAAGCGGGCAGGTAGATGACCCTGCCAGCCTGTCTCCGCTCTACCTGCACTTCGGAAACCCCATTCCCGGTTGAGCATGGACAATCGAGCCGAATCATCATCAGGGGTGAAGCTGCCTGCGCGGCCAAACTGGAGCATCCACTACCGCCAGATGAGCCTGCCGGATGTTCCCCAGGTGCATGCCATCGACCAAATGTCGTTCAGCATGCCCTGGCCGGAGCGTTCCTACCATTTTGAATTGACCCAGAATGAGAACAGCATCCTGTGGGTCGCCGAGGCACTCTGCGACCAACCCGGCATGGCGCCGCGGATCACGGGGATGATCGTGGTGTGGCTGGTGGTGGATGAGGCGCATGTGGCAACGCTGGCGGTGCATCCTGATTTTCGCGGCCAGGGGCTGAGCAAGAAGCTGCTGGCGCTGGGATTACGCGGCGCCATCCTGCGCGGGGCGATTGATTCGACCCTGGAAGTACGCGCCGGCAACCTGGTCGCACAAAAGCTGTATGAGAAGTTCAACTACCATGTGGTGGGGCAGCGGCCGCGCTACTACCGGGATAACAATGAAGATGCCATCTTGATGACGGTCAAAGGATTAGGACCGGCGTACCTCACTTGGCTCGAGGCAATAATAGCTGGGGTGTAAGGGTATAATCAAGCAGAACGATGGAGGTTGAAGATGTCCGAAGACAGCAGAGCCCTTTCCGAACAGATCATGCAGCAGGTTGCGGCAGAGGTTGCCGTGTGCACGCGCTGTATGCTGCATCATTCGCGCAAGCGATCTGTTCCGGGCGAAGGACCCGTGGATGCGCAGATCATGTTCATCGGCGAAGGGCCGGGATTTCACGAAAACGAGCAGGGCCGGCCGTTCGTCGGCGCGGCGGGAAAGTTCCTGGAAGAGCTGCTGGCCAGCATCGGCATGCGCCGCGAGCAGGTGTTCATCGGCAATGTGGTCAAGTGCCGCCCGCCCAACAACCGCGACCCGCTGCCGGATGAGCTGGCAGCGTGCAGCGGCTACCTGGACCGGCAGATCCAGGCGCATCAATCCCAAGGTGATCGTCACCCTGGGGCGCTACTCAATGGCGCGCTTTCTGCCCAATGCCAAGATCAGCGAGGTTCACGGGCAGGTCTTTTCAAATTAAAGGCCGGCTGATCGTGCCCATGTTCCACCCGGCGGCGGCGCTGCACCAGCCCTCGTTGAAGCCCTCGGTCGAGCGTGATTTCGCCAGCCTGCCCGAACTCATTGCCAGCGCCAATGTGGCGTCCCCTCCACCTGAAGAGCCAGAGGTTGAGAAAAACAAAGCGGAACCCAAACAGCTCAGCCTGTTCTAGCACCCGAGAACGAAACCCAATTATTGAGGCAAAATGACAACCGTAAAAGAAAATTTGATCCAAGCTTTGGAGAACCGCTCTGCCAGGGTAGGCATCCTTGGCCTGGGATATGTCGGCCTGCCGCTGGCGGTCGCGTTTGGCGAAGCCGGATTTACCGTGATCGGTGTGGACCCGGACCAACGCAAAGTCGACAGCCCTGAACCAGGGGACAAGCTACATCCAGGATGTGCCCACCGAGCAGGTTGCCCGGTTGGTCAGCGCCGGACGGTTGACCGCCACCACCGATTTCACCGCCCTGAGCCAGGTCGATGCGGTCAGCATTTGTGTGCCGACCCCGCTGCGCAAGACCGGCGACCCGGATATGTCCTTACATCTTGAGCGCCACGACCGAGCTGGCGAAGTACATGCACCCCGGCATGGTGGTGGTGCTGGAATCGACCACCTACCCCGGCACGACGCGCGAGATGCTGCTGCCCATGCTGGGGCCAGAAAATGGGCCTGACCGTGGGCGAGGATTTCTTCCTGGCTTTCTCCCCGGAACGGGTCGACCCCGGGCGCGAAGACTGGACCACGCTCAACACCCCCAAAGTGATTGGCGGCATCACCCCCGACTGCAGCGAGGTGGCCGCAGCCTGGTACGCGCAGGCGCTCAAAACCGTGGTGCCGGTCTCCTCCGCCGAAGCGGCCGAGATGGCCAAGCTGCTGGAAAACACCTTCCGCATGATCAACATCGGCCTGGTCAACGAGCTGGCGATCATGTGCGACCGGCTGGGCGTGGATGTGTGGGAAGTGATCGATGCCGCGGCCACCAAGCCGTTCGGCTTCATGAAGTTCACCCCCGGCCCTGGGCTGGGCGGGCACTGCATCCCCATCGACCCGCTGTACCTCTCCTGGAAGATGAAGTCGTTCCAATACACCGCCCGCTTCATCGAGCTGGCCTCGGACATCAACACCAACATGCCGCGCTACGTGGTCAGCCGGGTGCATGGACGCGCTGAACGAGCAGGGCAAAACCCTCAAAGGAGCAAAGTGCCTGGTGCTGGGTGCGGCCTACAAGCCGGATATCGACGACATGCGCGAAGTCCCCAGCCCTGGATGTGATCGGCCTGCTGCAGAAGAAAGGGCGCGACGGTCAGCTACCACGATCCCTACATCCCGCACCTGCATACGCACGATGGCCTGGAAATGGACAGCGTCCAGCGACCTGATGGCCGCCGTGCGAGAGGCAGATTGCGTGGTGATCGTCACCAACCACAGCCAGTATGATTACCCGGCCATCCTGGCGGCCGCCAGCCTGATCTTCGATACGCGCAATGCGCTGGGCAAGCTGGGCAAGGGCAATCCCAAGGTCGTGCGGCTGTAAGCCCAGAAGAAAGCAAGCGAGGCAAGCATGGCAAATTATCTGGTCACCGGAGCGGCAGGGTTCATTGCATCGCGGGTCAGCGAGCTGCTGCTCGAAGCCGGGCACACGGTCAGCGGGGTGGACAACCTGAACGATGCCTATGATGTGCGCATCAAAGAATACCGCCTGCGGCGGCTGCTGCCGCGGGAAGGATTTACCTTCCTGCGCCTGGATATCAGCGGGCGAGGAGGCGATTGCTACCCTGAGCGCCGCCGGTCAGTTTGACGCGGTGATCAACCTGGCAGCGCGGGCCGGGGTGCGCCAATCGGTGGAGAACCCGTGGGTGTACGTGGACACCAACGTCACCGGCACGCTCAACCTGCTGGAGCTGTGCCGCCAGCAGGGCATCCCCAAGTTCATCCTGGCCTCCACCTCCAGCATCTACGGCGAGGATGCCCCCCTGCCCACCCCCGAGAGCGCCAGCAGCGACCACCCCCTGCAGCTGTATGCCGCCAGCAAGAAAGGCGCCGAAGCGCTGTGTCATGTCTATCATTATCTGTACGACCTGGATGTGACCATCTTCCGCTATTTCACCGTCTACGGCCCGGCGGGCCGCCCGGACATGGTCATGTTCCGCTTCGCCCAGTGGATCAGCGAGGGGCGCCCGGTGCTGCTCAACGGGGACGGTGAGCAGTCGCGCGGCTTCACCTACGTGGATGACATCGCCCGCGGCACGATCCTCGGCCTGAAGCCGGTGGGGTATGAGATCATCAACCTGGGCGGCTCCCAGGTGATCACCATTAACCAATTGATCCACCAGCTGGAAAACCTGATCGGGCGCAAGGCGCAGATCACCTATCTGCCCCGCCATCCCGCCGATATGAGCACCAACCACGCCAACGTGGAGAAAGCCGGTCAGATCCTGGGCTGGGAGCCAAACGTTTCCCTGGAAGAAGGCGTCTCCCGCCTGGTAGCCTGGTACCAGGCAGAACGCAGTTGGGCATCTGACATAAAGACCACATGATCAAAACCTTACGCGCCATGTGGCAGGATACCCTGCTGCGCGGCATCGTCAAAAACTCCAGCTACCTGTTCAGCAGCAACAGCATTGCCATCGTCTTGAGCATGCTGCAGGGCATCTTCGCCGCCCGTTTGCTGGGGGCGACAAATTTCGGCATCCTCGCCGGGGTGATCCTGCCGGTGGCGTCGGATATCCACCGCCTGGTCTCCTTCCGCATGAGCGAGCCGGTGGTGAAGTACCTTAACCAATACCTGACTGAGGGACGCAGAGACCGGGCGGCAGCGACGGTGAAAGGCGCCATGCTGGTGGAAACGCTGGTGACCGTGCTGGCTTACGGTTTGCTGGTGCTGGCAGCGCCGCTAGCGGGGCGCTATCTGGCGAAAGACCCGCAGACGAGCTCACTCTTCCTGATCTACGGCGCATTCCTGTTCTTCTTCGCGGTATACGAGACTTCCACAGGCGTGCTGCAGGCTTTCAACAAATTCAACCAGCTGGCGCTGGTGCGGCTAATCCAAAGCGGGGTGACCGCCGGATTGATCTTTATTGCCTTCCTGACCCACGGCGGGCTGCTGCAGGTGCTGCTGGCTTACCTGGTGGGCAAGGTTTTAGAAGGGCTGATCATATCCATCCTGGCACTGCGCCTGGTGCGACGTGAGTTAGGCGGCAACTGGTGGAAGACTTCGCTCAAGCTGATGCCCGAACGGCGCGAGTTGGGGCGCTTTGCCCTGAGCACAAACCTGCAGGGCACGCTCAACCTCATCTTCCGCGACAGCGAAACACTGCTGATCTCCCTGCTGCGCTCCCCGGCTGAGGCGGGCTACTTCCGCATCGCCCTGGCGGTGATCAACCTGGTCACCCTGCCGGTTAACCCGTTCATTGCACCCACCTACCGGGAGATCACCCACACCATCGCCGAGCGCGATTACGACCTGACCCGGAGGCTGCTCAAGAGGGTCAGCATCATCGCCGGGGCGTGGACGCTGGCGGCGGGCGGGGTTGTGACCCTGTTCGGATACTGGCTGGTGCCCTTGATGTACGGCGCTGAATTCCGCCCAGCATACCCGGCGCTGGTCATTCTGTTGGTCGGCTACGGCTTTGCCAACATCCTGCACTGGAACCGCCCTCTGCTGCTGGCGCTGGGCAAGCCGGACTTCCCGATCAAAAGCGCGGCGGCAACCGGCAGTATCAAGACGCTGCTGACCTTTTTGGTCGTGCCGGTGTATGGTTACCTGGCAGAGGCTGCCATCCTATCCGGCTATTTCCTGTCGTCGATTGGATTGAATGTCTGGCGCGGACGCCGGGAGATCGCTGCCCGGGAGCTCGAGGACACCGCCCCGCCCGAGGTTGCCTGAGCTGGTGATGTGGCTATGAAGATTGCCTGCATCTCTGCCTCCATGGTGCCCTCCAGCACCGCTAACAGCATCCAGGTGATGAAAGCCTGCCAGGCGTTGGTTCAATTAGGACATTCAATTACCCTGATTGTGCCAGACACTGGTAAGCAACCACAGCAAACCCCAGAATTAAAGAAATATTACGGCCTGATCGATGATTTTCCGGTTGAGTGGCTGCCGGTGAATCTGCGCCTGCACCGCTATGACCTGGGGTGGAGGGCAGTGCGCCGCGCCCGGGCACTGCAAGCTGAGCTGATCTACACCTGGCTGCCCCAGGCAGGGCTGTTCGCGCTGCTGCACGGCTTGCCGCTGGCGCTGGAGCTGCACGGCCCGCCGGAAGGGCGTTTTGGCCCCTCGCTGTTCCGCCTGCTGCTGCGCCTGCCGGGCAAAAAACGCCTGCTGCCCATCACGCAAGCGCTGGTCGATTTACTTCGCCAAAGCGGGATGCCGCTCGACCGCCCGGGAGGCCACATTTCCACGGTCGTCTCTCCTAATGGCATCGACCTGGAGCGCTATACGGGCCTGCCTGACGCGGCGACTGCGCGCCGGATGCTCGGCCTACCGGAAGCGCCTACCGCTGGCTACACGGGTCACCTGTACGCAGGGCGGGGTATGGCGCTGCTGGTCGAGCTGGCTCGCCGCCTGCCGCAGGTGCAGTTCTTGTGGGTTGGCGGGCGGGAGGCGGAGGTACAGCAATGGCGCGCCCGAATGCAGACAGACGGTCTGTCCAACATCCACCTGACGGGCTTCGTCGAGAACAGCCAGCTTCCCCTGTACCAGGCGGCGGCGGATGTGCTGTTAATGCCATACGAGCGCATGATCGCCGGCAGCAGCGGCGGCAACTCAGCCGCGTATGCCAGCCCGATGAAGATGTTCGAATATATGGCCTGCCGCCGGCCGATCCTTTCCAGCAGCCTGCCGGTGATCGGCGAGGTATTGAATGAAGCCAACGCTGTGCTGCTTCCGCCCGATGAGGCCGGTGCCTGGGTGGAGAGATTGAGCAGCCTGCTTGCGGATGCATCCCTGCGCACTACCCTGGCGAACCAGGCGTGGGTAGATGTGCAGCCTTACACCTGGCTGGAACGGGCACACCGCGCCCTGGCAGATTTCCCCACCCGATGAGCGAGATGATCCCACGCAACACACCTGAGCGGCGGGGGACGATCCTGGCATGGCTGGCAGGCTCGCTGGCAGTGGCGATCGTGATCCGCCTGGCTTTATGGTTGACTTACAGCGCTGTGCCTTACAACGATACACCCAGCTACCGCCGCCTGGCGGAGTCTATACTGGAAGGCTTAACCCGCTACGACGGCACACGCACACCCGGTTATCCGGCTTTCCTGGCCCTGGTCGGGCCGGATGAACGGATCTGGGTCGTACAGATGGCATTGGGCGTGCTGGTTGGGTTGATCTTGTTCTATCTCGGATGGAGGCTCAGTGGGCGGAGCTGGTTTGGCGCCCTGCTGTCACTGATTCACTCAATAAACCTGGGACAGCTATTCTTTGAGGCCAACCTGATGACCGAGACACTGACTACATTCTACCTGGCAGCAGCTTTCGCGGGCGTGTACATCCTGCTGCAGCAGGAAACCCGCCCGCATTGGGCGTTGTCGGCTACCACCGGCGTGGTAGTGAGCCTGGCGCTGCTCACCCGCCCGCTATTTGTCTATTTACCAGTGTGGGTGGTGCTCTTTCTTACCTTTGTAATAACGACTTCAGTCGTTAAAACAAGCGCCATGCCTGGAAGACCGGCCTAGCGCGGCTGGTCAGCTTTTCGTTGCCGGTGGTGGTGCTGGTAGGCGGCTGGGTGCTGTTCATCCACCAGCGCTTCGGGGATTGGGAGCTGACCACCATGACCGGTTACCACCTGATCCAGCATACCGGAAGCTATTTTGAGTATGTTCCTGACGAGTACGCCGCACTGCGTGACACTTACATCCAGTACCGGGATGCGAAAATTGAAGCCAACGGTACGCAAACCAACGCCATCTGGAAAGCCATTCCAGAGCTGAGCCGGGTTTCTGGTCTGAATTTTTATGACCTATCCCGCACGCTGGCGCACATTTCAGTAGGACTAATCCGTGAACACCCAGACTTGTTCCTGAAGAACGTGGCTGAGGGCTGGTGGATGTTCTGGCGCGCGCCCGTGTACTGGTCACCAGAGGCACTGCAGGTGCCGAGGCTGGCAGGATTCATAAACGCACTGATCACCATCGAGCGCGCCCTGCTGGTGGCGATTAACGCCCTCTTCGTGCTAGGTTCGCTTGTGTGGCTGGCAGTTTGCTATCTGCCTGCCCGGTTGATTGCTCACCTGCCGGCGCCCTTCCGCCGCCTGCGCACTGCTTTCCGCCCAGCAGGGGACCCACCTGGGGGAGGATTGACCAACCACCATTTCATGCTCTTCCTTGCCGGGAATATCTGGATCACCTCAATCCTGCAGAGTCTGCTCGACCATGGTGACAATCCCCGCTTTTTGCTGCCGCTCCAATCGTTCGTCGTCTTGTGGGTGGCATGGTTCATCCTGATGACCCTGCGCAAACAACCTGAGGTTATAAGGTATCATGAATAGCGTGCCGGTTCCCCCGATTGACACTCAATTCTATGCGCCGCGCCTGCCGATCAGCATAGTCGCCCTGCCCAACGACTTCGAAGCGCGCGGCATGCGTGAGCTGCTGGAAATGTTCTTCAATTGTGTTGTCACCATTCACTGGATTGGCACGCCGGCAGATTTCTTGAAAGTCCTGGGGCAGGGCGATACTGCGCCGCGCTGACCTGATCATTGCCGGACACGGGGATGAAATTGGTTACTATCTGGGTGAGTACATCGAGGAAATTGACACCTCGATGCTGCGGGACAGGCACATGCCCCCCGAGGTGATCGCCCCGGTGGTGAATCTGCCTGGCTGTACGGTGCTTACAACGACCTGTAAAGGGGGCACAGAAGCAATGGGCAAAGCATTTGTCCACACTGGTAAAATTGGCGGCTACATCGGCTGCCGGGGCTGGCCGGATGGCACAGATATGCCGGTCTTCCTGGTGAACTTTTTCTTTTTTGCGCTGCGAAAAAAGCTATCTGACCGAGAAGCATGGGTGAAGGCGATGCGCGTGGTAGACAACCCGGCGATCTACCAGATGATTTTCTACCATGCGGATGGCACAGTCGACACCTTTGATGCTGATACAGATATCCCATGAATGACATCCACAAATCGATTAAATTCTGGCTTATCACCATTGCAGTAGTGTGCACCGGGGCGCTGCTCTCAGCTCTGGATGGTGGGGACTGGCTGCGCGGCTGGCTGGCATACAGCCTGCTGCTTGGGATTGGCACCGGCAGCCTGGCGCTTGCCTGGCGTTTGCTATCTCCTGACCGCCCGGCAGCTGCAGCGGCTGTGACTGCGTTCATTGTGCGAGTGGTCATAGGCGTGACGCTGACCCTGCTGCTACCGGTGATCGGCTATGCCAACAACATCGATCACCAGGCCGGCTACGTTTTTACCGATGCCAACAACCGCGATAACCAGGCCTGGGAGCTGGCGACCTCCGATCGACCGCTCAGCGTAGCCTTCTCCGGAGATTATGACAGCGACCAGTACGGCGGCTTGCTCGGCTTGAGCGCATTGCTCTACCGGGTGTTGAGCCCGGATGCGCACCGACCGATGCTGCTGCTGGCACTGAACGCCAGTGCGGCTGCCTGGGGTGTGCTGCTGCTGTGGAAAGCCATACGGAGCTGTTTTGGCGACCAGTCCGCGGCGTTTGCTGCCTGGGCATTCGCAATTTATCCGGAAAGCGTGCTGCTCGCCAGCAGCCAGATGCGCGAGGCGCTGATCATCCCAGCGGTGGCGCTAACCATCTACGCCTATGCGCAAATCCGGACCCGCCAACGCCTGGGGTGGCTGTGGTTGGCTGCGGCAGCGCTGATCCTCTTCCCCATCCAGCCGTTGGCTGGATTTGCCGCTTTTAGTGTGCTGGCAGGCTTCTGGCTGTTTGACCCGGCAAGCCTGCAGAACTGGTCTCACCGCCGGGGTATCCTGACGGCAGGGATCATCCTGGCGGTCGGTGGGGTCGTGCTGTTGGTGACCGGCGCAATCCTGGCAAACCTGCCATCGGTGCAGGGAGCAGGGCCTTTCGGATCCTTGCTGACCTGGCTGCACAACAATTTCACCTTCCAGTCTTACCTGGCGGAGCGCGCCTCCGGGATGCTGCAAAAGCTGCTGGATGGATTGCCCGAGCAGCTTCACTGGCTGGTGATCCTAGTTTATGGCATTGCCCAACCGGTGCTGCCCGCCATGGTAGGTGATCCGGATGCCGCCTGGGCAATGCGCCTGATGGGCGTGCTGCGTGCGGCTGGATGGTATGCCCTGGCGCCCTTCCTGGTCTATGCCGTGACGGGTATCCTGCGCCTGCGGGGTGAGCCACGCCGTTGGCAGCTGCTCTGGGTTAGCCTGGTTGGCTGGGCCTGGATCGCAATCTCAGCCCTGAACGCGGGCGGCGATCAGTGGGACAACCCGCGCTACCGTACCATCCTTTTGGCCTGGCTAGTGCTGCTGGCAGGCTGGGCATGGGGTTGGGTGCGGGCGCGTAAAGATGCCTGGTTCGGACGCTGGCTGGCGGTTGAGGCGGTGTTCGTACTTATATTCACCGAATGGTACCTGGGGAGGTATTATCCCGGCTTTCCCCACCTGGATATCCAGGTGATGATCGCCGCCACGCTGGGACTGACTGTCCTGATCTTGGGAGGGGGTTGGGCGTGGGATCAGTATAAGCGGGAGTAGATGCAACGCCTTTACTAGTGCGTTGCATCTGTGCCTGGATACTATCCATCTGGCAGAAAATAATTTATAATTCATCCATTGAATTTTGAACCCATAGGAGGCTACTCGTGCCCACTGCTTTGATCACCGGCATTACCGGCCAGGATGGCTCATACCTGGCAGAACTACTGCTTACCAAAGGTTACCGCGTCGTTGGAATGGCACGCCGCTCCAGCGTGGTCACTTTTGAACGCATCCAGCATATCCAGGATCAAATCGATATCATCCAGGGTGACCTGCATGATCAATCCTCGTTGATGGACCTGATCGAACAATACCGACCCGACGAGGTATACAACCTGGCGGCACAATCCTTCGTGCCCACCTCATGGAACCAGCCGGTACTGACAGGAGAAGTAACTGCCCTGGGGGTCACTCGCATGCTGGAAGCCATCCGCCTGTTCAGCCCCAAGACCCGCTTCTACCAGGCTTCCTCCAGCGAGATGTTCGGCAAGGTGTGCGAGGTGCCGCAGCGCGAATCGACCCCCTTCTATCCCAGAAGCCCATACGGCGTGGCTAAATGCTATGGTCACTGGATCACGGTCAACTACCGCGAGTCGTACAACTTGTTCGCCGTCTCAGGCATCTTATTCAACCATGAAAGCCCACGCCGGGGGATCGAATTCGTCACCCGCAAGATCACCTACAACGCAGTGCGCATCAAGTTGGGGCAGGTAAAAGAGCTGCGCCTGGGCAACCTGGATTCCCGCCGGGACTGGGGCTTTGCCGGTGATTTTGTTGAAGCCATGTGGCGAATGCTCAACCAGGATAAACCAGATGATTATGTGGTTGGCACCGGTGAAACGCATTCGGTGCGTGAGTTCTGCGAGAAAGCCTTCGGTTACCTGGACCTGGATTACCAGGAATTTGTGATCCAGGATCCGCGCTACTATCGCCCGGCTGAGGTTGACCTGCTGGTCTCCGATCCATCCTACGCCCACCAGAAACTTGGCTGGGTGCCACAGGTGAGCTTTGAGGGGCTGGTGCAGATGATGGTGGACAGCGATATGAAACGGCTAAGCAAGGAGATCGCCTGAACGAGTCGCAGCTTCCTCTCCAATCGCCGCAAAGATCCAGGGCTGCGCTGCTGCGTTGGCTCGGTACGCTGCTGGCGCTGGCCTTGTTGGTCTATCTGCTGATCGACCAGGGGTGGGCAGAGATTGGCAATGCCATCCGCCAGATTGATGGCTGGCGTTTCGCCATGGCACTGCTCCTGGTAGGTATCTCTCGGCTGGCAGTTGCTGGACGGTGGCAGGCGTTGGTCCAGTCTGCCGGGACGGGCCTGACAACAGCACAGTCGATCCAGATCACCTTCGCGGGATTGTTTGCGGCTAACTTCCTGCCAACCACCATCGGCGGGGATGTCGTCCGCCTGGCATGGGTGATCCGCCTGGGCTGTGACCGGGCAGTGAGCCTGGCTTCCCTTGTGGCTGACCGGCTGGTAGGCCTGGCGGGGATGGCGATGGCGCTGCCATTTGGCCTGCCGGGCTACTTGCGCTATTTCCAGCAGGCAAATCAGGCCGCGGCAGCGTCAGGGCTGCTGGCTTTGCCCTGGCTGCGCCCACTGCAGGAGAAACTGGCTGCATTCACCCGGCGCCTGATGGGGGCAATGCAGACCTGGCTGCGCCAACCGCGGGCGTTGCTCACTTCACTGGCCTTCACCTGGGTGCACATGCTGTGCACCTTCGCCATGGTGTGGCTGCTGCTGACCGGGATGGGCGAGCAAATATCATTCTGGATGGTGATGGGGCTGTGGAGCGCCACGTACTTCGTCACCCTGCTACCGATCTCCGTCAACGGCATGGGGGTGCAGGAACTGGCAATGACTTTTTTCTACACTGCCATCGGTGGTATCTCTACCCCCAGCGGGCTGACGCTGGCGCTGTTAATGCGCCTGATCCAGATGCTGGCCAGCCTGCCCGGCGCGCTATTCCTGCCCCAAATCCTGGCCGGGAAGCACCAATCTGAAGGATAAAAGCACGGAGGATGAATGATGAAACTTCAAATTGCACTGATCACCATTTTGACCGACGATGTACCCAGGTTGAAAGCCTTTTATCAAAACGTGCTCGGCTTTGCGATCAAACTAGACCTGGACCCATATGTTGAGTTCGAGAGCCCCGGCGTACACTTTGCCATCTGCGCCCGGTCAGTTTTATTCTCTGTCTCCCAGCATCCCAGCTTCCAGGAAGCCCACAGTGGGCAAGCCTTTGAGCTGGCATTTGAGCTGGAATCGCCGGCTGCAGTCGACCAGACCTACATGGAGATCGTGCTGGGCGGGGCGACGCCGGTGCAGACACCGCTGGATATGCCTTGGGGCCAGCATACCGCAATGTTCGCCGACCCGGATGGCAATATCCACGAACTGTTCTGTGACTTACCCAAAGAAGGTTAATGCCCAGGGAGGAACCTAATGAAAGTGCTATTTATCGGCGGCACCGGCATCATCAGCTCGGCCTGTTCGGATCTGGCTATTGAGCGTGGTATCGATCTATACATTCTTAACCGCGGGCGAAGTGTACGCCCAGTCCATCCTCAGGCGCATCACATGTTTGGTGATATCCGCCAACCAGACACTTTACTAGAGATGCTCAACGAGCATACTTTTGACGTGGTGGTGAACTGGGTCGCCTACGTACCACAGCACATCAAAACCGATTTGCGCCTGTTCCGTGGGCGCACCGGACAATATATCTTCATCAGCTCAGCCACCGTTTACCAGACTCCACCCGTCCGGCTGCCAATCACTGAAAAAACCCCGTTAAAAAATCCAATCTGGGATTATGCACAGAACAAAATCGCCTGCGAGCAGCAGCTGGTAAATACTTACCATGAAGAAGGCTTCCCGGTTACTATCGTTCGCCCGTCACACACCTATGACCGCACTCACCTGCCCATTCGCGGCAACTATAACACGCTGGATCGAATGCGCCAGGGTAAAAAAGTGATCGTGCACGGCGATGGCAGCTCATTATGGACACTGACCCACCATGTCGATTTTGCCAAGGGATTTCTAGGCCTGCTTGGTCACCCGCGTGCCATTGGAGAAGCTTTCCACATCACCTCGGATGAGCTGCTGACCTGGAACCAGATCTATGAGCTTACTGCCCAGGCTGCCGGGGTGACACCGAACTTGGTGCATATTCCCTCCGAATTAATCGCGGCTTACGACCCTGAAGTGGCTGCCGGACTGCTGGGTGACAAGACATACAGCAAGATCTTTGACAACGCAAAGATCAAACGCCTGGTGCCCGATTTCCAGGCGACCATCCCCTTCGCCAATGGGGTGAAAGAGACAGTCGCCTGGCTGGATGCCCACCCCGCCGGCCAGCACATTGATCCTAACTACAACGCGCTGACCAATCGTATCCTGGCGGCTTACGAATGCGCCTGGCCACCATCCCAGCAAGCATGAAGTCAGTAAAACCCTTTATTCTGATCATCACCTGGTTAGCCATGGGATTCCTTATCCCCTGGCTGGTGTTGGGCCCGTATGGTCCCCGACTGGAAAGCTGGTGGGCTTGGGGCGCGGCCCATTTACCGGGCCTGATCCAGCGCTGGCTGCAGCCGGGATGGATGCACCTGTTCATATTTGCTGTGATCCTCCTGCCGGGAGGGTGGCTGCTGAAAACGGCGTGGCCGCGACTAGGCCGGGGGATGGCCTGGCTGCTAAGCGCCCTGGGGTATGGCCTGGCGTATAAAGCGGCCTGCTTCCTACCGGATATCTCCAGCTACCCATTCTCCTTGAGCTGGTCTGAGGCCAGCCGCTTCTACTACGCCTCGCTGTACCTATCTGAGAAGGTGTATGGGCTGCCATCGGCGCTCTCGATCCTGCATCCCTCGCGCTACTTGCTGCAGGCAGCCCCCTTCCTGATCACGGATTCGCCGCTGTGGCTGCACCGCGCCTGGCAGGTGCTGCTGTGGCTGGTGACCAGCGGGCTGACCGGTTGGCTGGTTGCGCGCCGGGCAGCCAGAAGCCAAACCAAGCTAGTGCGCCTGGCATTGGCAATGGGAGCCATCCTTTTCCTCTTCCAGGGGCCAGTATATTATCACCTGCTGGTGATGGTCATTCTCGTACTGTGGGGCTTCAACCGGCAGCATCCCTGGCGCACCCTAGCGGTAGTGCTACTGGCGTCGCTGTGGGCGGGAATCAGCCGGGTGAACTGGCTGCCTGTGCCAGGCATGCTGGCGGCGGCAATGTATTTCCTCGAGGTACCCTACTCAAAAAGCTCTGATTTTGGTCGTGTCCGAGCAACCAGGCGACTGAAGTCGCTACTACAAGGGTATGCTGGCTACCTGCTGCCCCCGGCTGCGTGGACGATCCTGGGCAGCTTAGCCGGATGGGGCAGCCAGCAAGCTTATCAGGCAGCATCGGGCAATCCGGCAGCTTATTTTGGCTCCAGCTTTAGCTCCGACCTGCTGTGGTACCGCTTGCTACCCAACCCGACCTACCCGCTGGGCATTCTACCCAGCGCACTGTTGGTCTCGCTGCCCGGATTAGGATTGATGGCACTGCGCCTGATCCCGACCTGGCGCAGCTATCACCCGCTGCGCCTACTGGGGATGGGAGCGATCCTGGGAGTCTTGTTCGCCGGTGGTGTAGTGGTGAGTGTGAAAATCGGCGGCGGAAGCAATCTGCACAACCTGGACGCGTACCTGGTGATACTGCTGGTGATTGGAAGCTATGTATGGTTCGGCTTTTCAATGGAGGCGGGATCGGCGACCCAGGGGATAGGGGATAAGGGAAAGGGGAAGTGGGGTACCAGAATGGGTCCGTGGCTGGTGGGGATCGCCGCGGCGGTGCCGTTGATCTTTGCGCTCAGCGCGGGCGGGGTATGGCCGCAGCGCGATGTGCAGGCTGCCGAGGCAGACCTGGCAACCCTGCGCCAGGCAGCCCAGCAGGCAGTGAGGAACGGAGGTAAGGTGCTGCTGATCAACCAGCGCCACTTGATCACCTTTGGAGAGCTTCCCGGTGTACCGCTGGAGGCGGATTATGAGCTGGTCTTCCTGATGGAAATGGCTATGGCAGGCAACCCGGATTACCTGGATGCTTTCCATGCGGATCTGCAGAGCCACCGCTTTGATCTGATCATCTCCGAGCCGCTTACCGAGCAATACCAGGGCAGCGCCCGCAGCTTCGGTGAGGAAAACGATGCCTGGGTGAGCCAGGTTTCGGCGCCGGTGTTATGTCATTACCAGCCGTATGCAGCCCTGCAGACCGCGGGGGTGGTCTTGTATGTTCCTACCCCGGATACCTGTCCCTGAGTGCCGCCATGTACTGGAGCCTAACTGACAGCCCCTTAGACCTTTGCCTGACCCTGCTGCTCTCCGCCAGCTGGGGTTTGGGCGGGTGGCTGCTGGTGAGGCACTCTTTCCACCTGCACACCAACGAGCGTCTGCCTGTCGGATTGGCGGCGGGTTTTGTGCTGTTCATCGGCTTGAGCGGGCTGTTGGCGATTGCCCTGCCGGTCCCGCTGGCTTTTTGGGCGGCAGCACTACTGGTGCTGTTGGGCGGCTGCGTGGCAGCCTGGCACTCGCAGGGAAAACCCTGGCTGTCGCTTGAAGACTTGCGCGCCTGGCCAATCCTGCTGGGCTTGTTGGGGGTGACGCTCCTGTACACCCTGATGCTGCGCGGCCAGGCAATATTTGACGAATACCTGCACCTGCCACTCATTTCGATCATGGCTGCCGGGGATATCCCGCCGCATTTTTACCTTAACCCGGAAGTTTATTTTGCCTATCACTATGGCATCCAGCTCTATGCAGCCAGCCTGGTGCGCCTGGGGGGCTTCTTCCCCTGGAGCGCCTGGGATATCAGCCGGGCGCTGGCATTTGCCTTCACCCTGATGCTGGGCTGGTTACTGCTGCGCCGGTGGACCAGTAGCCGCCTGGGGGCTGGCCTGGGAGCATTGCTGCTGGGCTTTGGCGGCGGCACGCGTTGGCTGCTGCTGCTCCTGCCCGCGCCCTGGCTGAATTGGGTCAGCCAGCATGTCCACCTGGATGGCTCCGGATGGGATACAGCCCCAGCACTGTTGGAAGCACTGCAGCGCAACTGGGCATTTGAGGGCGGCGGACCGCTGCCACTGCCATTTGCCTTCCACAATGGAATCTTCGTGCCGGCTAATTTTGTCCTGGGCAGCACCGGTGCATTGCCATTCGTCATCATCCTGCTATTATTGCTCTTGCTGCCCGCGCGCCGCTTCAAACCGGCTGGTCTGGTAGCCTGGAGCCTGTGCTTTGCGGCGCTGGCGCTGGCTGCCGAGCATTGGTTTGCCCTGCTGTGGTTGGGAATTGCCATATCCCTGGCAATTGCGGCCTTAAGGCGCCAAAAAACTGGCCCAGCCCCGCGCCAGTGGGCTATCATCCTACTGCTGAGCGCCGGTCTAGCTCTCATCCAGGGAGGTTTCATCACAGAGACTGCCCGCGGATGGCTGACGCGCCTGCTCGATCTGCCAGGCCAGAGCTACAATGCCTTTGGCTTTTCCTTGCGCTGGCCACCGGGGCTGCCTTCCGCGCACCTGGGCACGCTATCAATCTTTGACCCGGGCCAACTGGTGGCGCTGATCGCCGAGCTCGGACCGGCTTTGCTGCTGATAGTAGTATTGGTTCGCCAGCTACCCCGCCAGCTGCAGCGGCAGCGCTGGTTATGGAGCGGTTTAGCCATCAGTGCAATTCTGAGCCTGACCTTCCCCATCTTTTTCCAGTACGGCGTCGATCGCTCGATCACGCGTTTCCCGGCGACGGCACTGTGGACAGCCTTGCTGCTGGCTTTTCCGCTCATCTGGCAATCAATCCACCGCTGGGGCTGGCTGCCACGGGTTGGGTTGGGTTTCGGGTACCTCAGCCTGGTTACCGGTGGCATTGTCATCCTGGTCACGCAGCTGTACTCCCTGCCAGCGGAGCAGTACAGCTACTTCATCCAGGAACTGGATGCCACAGCCAGTGATAAATATTGGAACGCCCTGCCCGCACAGGCGCAGATCATCGACCGGGTGCCCGAGCGAACGGTGACATTGTTTGGACGGATCACACGTTCGTCTGCCGGGATCTATGAGCCGCTGCCCGAGTGGGAAGCCGCCATCGCCGACCCGGACCCGCTACGTCTGTTGGAGGCAGGTTATGGATGGATTTACTTCGATAAACTGTGGTGGAGCAACCTGACGCAGGAGCAGCAGCTACGTTTCGAACAGCCCTGCGTGGATGTGATGGATGAGTGGCGCAGCAGCGATGAGTTGGATTACCGGGTGCTGATGGATCTGCGTGGCTGCGCAGAACCTTGAGTTATTATTTGTTATATGCTGAACATATCTTGCTAAGACAAGGTGTTGCACGGATAGCAAAGGAGAAAACAGATCATGAAAATAGATTATCAAGAAACTACCAGCGACTTGCTGGCACGCATCGATATCCACAGCAAATATGGCAGCCGCAATATCGATGATTGGATGCTGCACCTGCTGAATGTTCCCCAGGGCGCGAAGATCCTGGATGTGGGCTGCGGGGCGGGTAAACAGTGCTTTCTATTCCTGGATGCGCTGCAAGGTCAGGCAGAAATCACCGGCGGGGATGTCAGCGCTGAGCTGCTGGCTAAAGCCAACCAGGAGAACGCCAAGAAAGGCAATCCAATCCATTTCATGGAACTGGATTTCAACCAGCGCTTCCCCTTCGAAGAGGATCAATTTGACCTGGTAACAGCCTGCTTCACCATTTACTATGCCGCGGATATCCCGTTCACCTTCAAGGAAATGCACCGCGTGCTAAAGCCGGGCGGGCGTCTGTTTACCACCGGCCCAATGCCGGAGAACAAGCGCGTTTTTTACGAGATCATCCAGGCTGCCACGGGTAAGCCGATCCCACCGATGCCTGGCAGCTCGCGCTACAGCAGCCAGATCTTGTCCACCGTCCAGGCACAGTTTGCCCAGGTGGAAGTGAACATCTTTGAGAATCCGCTGGTCTTTGACACCGTGGAGCCATTCCTGGCGTATACCCGCGCCAGCCTGTCTGAAGACCGCCGCCTGTGGAAGGACCTGTTTGATGGCCCGGATGCATTTGAGCGGGTGATGCAGCAGATCAGCGTCGAGGCAGCCCGCCGCCTGGAACAGGATGGCAAATTGGTGATGACCAAGGTGGTCGGCGGCTTTATTGCGACGAAATAGAGGTACATATGCTTTTCTACGGTAAAAAAGTATGTTTTGTCGGTGCCCACCCAGATGATATTGAGCTGGGCGCCGGGGCTTTCATCTCCAATATCCTGGGGAAAGCCGAGATCCTGTGCGTGACCCTTTCCGACAACCAGAAAAACCCGCAGCTGCAAAACCTGGTGGAGGAGTATGCCAACAGTATGGCGGTGCTTGGCATTGACCGGGAGCACGTGCGCCTGGAATCCTTCGTCACCCGCCGCTTCCCGGAGATGCGCCAGGAAATCCTGGAATATTTATACCGGCTGAACCGCGAGTTCCGCCCGGATATCGTCTTTACCCACACGCGCTCGGACATCCACCAGGATCACCAGCAAACCACTGAAGAGGTCCTGCGCGCCTTTCGCGGCACCACGGTACTTGGCTTCGATGCACTGCGCAGCAGCTACGGCTTCTTCCCCCATTTCCTGGTTGAGGTCAGCGAACACGACGCCGATAAGAAGCTGGAAGCGTTGATGCAGTACTCAACGTATAACAACCGCTACTACTTTGACCCGGCAGTGCTGCGCGCCACGCTCATCCGCCACGGTGCGCTGGCTGAGAGGCCGTTTGCGGAAGGGTTTGATATATTGCGCATCGTGGGCAATTTTGGGTTATAATTCAATGATTGAATTTTGAAATGATCACAGATCCCTCACCCGAACCCGCTCGTGAAATGGTATTGCTCGAACAGATCGAGCATGATCCAGATGTTAACCAATCCACCCTGGCCACACAATTAGGCGTGGCGGTTGGGACGGTTAACTGGCACTTGCAACGTATGATCAAAAAAGGCTATGTAAAAGTCAAGCGCGCCAATCGGCGTAAGCTGCGCTACATTATCACCCCAGAAGGGATCGCCTTCCGCGCCCAATTGACGATCGATTTTATTGAGCAGTCCATGTTGATGTACCGTAACACCCGCCAGCGGGTGCGCGAGTTGTTAGCTGAGATCAAACGAGCCGGTTACGACCGCGTACGGATAGATGCCGATGCCGCCAATGGACAAGCCAATGATATCGCCGATGTTTGCCGTTTGACCTGCCTGGAACAGAACATCCATGAAGTAACGGAAGGTAATGTGCCCGTGCTGAAAGTGAACGGTTTGAATGTGTCATTGCAAATGGAGGAGCGAGTATGAGCGACGAGAACCAGCTGCCGGTTGAGACAACTGAAGGTCATGTGCTGGTCACCGGCGGGGCCGGTTATATCGGCTCGCTGCTGACCGGAGAACTGCTGCGCCTGGGAAAGCATGTCACCGTGGTGGATGATCTGCTCTTTGGCGGCGAATTGCTACTGGCATATCTTGCCCATCCGCGCTTTCATTTCGTCAAAGCCAACCTGTGGGAGCCGCGCACGATCCGCTCGGCCTTGCCAGTGGATTGGCCCCGTCCGGAAGCTGTCGTTCACCTGGCAGCAATTGTGGGCTTTCCTGCCTGCCAGGCTGTCGGTCGCCAGGTAGCCTGGCGCTATAATGTCGAGGTAACGGAACGGGTATTCGAGCAGGCAACCAACCTGGGTGCCAGGCGTTTTATATACGCTTCCACCTACAGCAATTATGGCCTCTCGCCCGATGGGCAGGCGGTGACAGAAGAAACCGCGCTGACCCCGCAATCACTTTACGCCGAGACCAAGATCGCCGCCGAACGCTACCTGCTGGCGCAAAAAGATTCATCCTGCTCGCCACTAATCTTTCGCTTGGCCACCCTTTACGGCATCTCACCCCGCACGCGCTTCGACTTAATCGTCAATCAGTTTGTACTCGAAGCCTACACCCGCCGCGAGCTGCTGATCTACCAGCGCGGGTACTCCCGCTCCTTCATGCACATCCGCGATGCAGTGCGCGGCCTGATCTTGGGTTTACATGCGCCGGAGGAGAAGACACATGGACAGGTGTATAACCTTGGTTCGGATAGCGGTAACTATACAAAGGATGAGATTGTCCGGTTGGTGCTGCAGCGTTTGCCAGAAACCGTGGTCACCTACAAGGATATGACCTTCGGCGGCGACATGCGCGACATCACCGTCTCGTTCGAGAAGGTGCGCACGCAGCTCGGATTCACTACACGTTACACCGCCGAGGATGGTGTGCGCGAGGTGCTGTATGCCATCCGCAGCGGGCTAATCAACAACCCGCATGATGCGCGGTATCGCAACGCCCAGTTTATCGTCCAGTAAAGCTTGACATCGTAGGGCAGCTACCCACAGCCGCCAAATGGAGGCAGAATGATTGATCCCATCTGGAATACACCGGTAGATTTTTGGAAAGAGCGCCGCGTATGCGTCACCGGCGGTGCCGGCTTTTTAGGCTCTTTTGTGCTCTCCGCGCTCGAGCAGCGCGGGGCGGCGCACGTGTTCGTGCCGCAGATCGAGGAATATGACCTGGTCAATCCAAAAGATATCCAGCGTATGTACGATGACGCCCACCCAGATATCGTCATCCACCTGGCAGCGCTGGCAGGCGGGATTGGCGCTAACCGCGCCCGCCCGGCTGATTTTTTCTATATCAATCTGATGATGGGCGTGCAGCTGATGCACGAAGCGTGGAAGCGCGGGGTGGAAAAGTTCGTCGCCATCGGCACCGTTTGCGCCTATCCTAAGTTCACTCCGGTTCCCTTCCGCGAAGAGGAGCTGTGGAATGGCTACCCGGAAGAGACCAATGCCCCCTACGGCCTGGCAAAGAAGATGCTGCTCGTCCAGGCGCAGGCATACCGCGAGCAATATGGTTATAATGCCATCTACCTGCTGCCGGTCAACCTGTACGGGCCGCGGGATAATTTTGATCTGCAAACCTCGCATGTCATCCCTGCCCTGATCCGAAAGACCATCGAAGCCCAGCAAAAAGGCGACAAAGAGGTCGTCTTATGGGGAGACGGCTCACCGACGCGTGAGTTCCTATATGGCGGCGATGCCGCGGACGGCATCCTGACCGCGGCTGAGCGCTACAACGGCGGCGAGCCGGTCAATTTGGGCTCCGGACAGGAGATCAGCATCAAGGCACTGGCAGAATTGATCGCCCGCCTGACCGGCTACCAGGGCCATCTGGTGTGGGATACCAGCCAACCGAATGGGCAGCCGCGCCGCACCCTGGATACCTCCCGGGCGGCGGAATATTTTGGCTGGCGCGCCAGCGTCCCCTTCGAAGAAGGGCTGCGCCAGACCATCGCCTGGTACCGGGAAACGCACATATAAGCCCCACCGACCATTCAACTATTCATGTCCACTATCACATCTACCAACCCTCGTGAAGAAGTACACCTGCTGCGACCAACGCGCGGTCTGGCGGCACTCAACCTACGCGACCTGTGGATCTACCGCGAGCTGGTTTACTTCCTCACCTGGCGTGACCTGAAAGTGCGTTACAAACAAACAGCCCTGGGTGCGGGTTGGGCAGTGATTCAGCCGGTGATCCAGATGGTTATCTATACGCTGTTATTCGGCGGGGTAGCCAAGCTCTCCTCCGAGGGTGTGCCATACCCGGTGTTCAACTTCGCCGCATTGCTGCCCTGGGGGCTGTTTGCCAAGGCGCTGGGTGATGCCGGGCGCTCGCTGGTGAACAACCGCAACATGATCACCAAGGTGTATTTCCCCCGCTTGGTCATCCCGGTTGCCTCGGTGCTGGGCGGGTTGGTGGATTTCGCTATCGCCTTCGTAGTATTCATCGCCATCACTGTCTACTACCATTTCTCACCCTCTGCTGGTTTTGACTTCGTTTTCCGCCCTGCCCTGCTGACTCTGCCGCTGTTCACCTTGCTGGCGTTGATCTCAGCGCTTGGGGTCAGCCTGTGGTTCTCGGCGATGAATGTGATCTACCGGGATGTCGGGCATGTTCTGCCGTTCCTGACCCAGGTGTGGTTCTTCATCACCCCGATCGTATATTCATCCATGGAGGTGTCCGAGCAGTGGCGCCTGATCTATGCGCTCAACCCGATGACCGGTGTGGTGGAAGGTTTCCGCTGGGCGCTGATCGGCACACAGGCGACACCCTGGCAGGTGCTGACAATTTCCACCGTAGTTGCATTGGTAGTGCTGGTCAGCGGGTTGTTTTACTTCCGCAACATGGAACGCACTTTTGCGGATGAGATCTAACCGATGAACGATATCGTCATCCGCGTTGAAAATTTGGGCAAGCGCTACCGCATTGGCACAGCGGCTAATTCCTACCGCACACTGCGGGATGGGATCGTGGACACCTTTGCCCGCCTGACCCCCCACCGGGGCGATCTGGCAACCCGAGCCCCTTCAGCCAACCTGATCTGGGCACTTCAGGATATCTCCTTCGAAGTGCCGCGCGGCATGGTATTGGGCATTGTTGGGCGCAACGGCGCGGGCAAGAGCACGCTGCTCAAGATCCTCTCCCGCGTCACCGAGCCCACCACCGGGCAGGCGGAGATCCGCGGGCGGGTGGGTTCGCTGCTTGAGGTAGGCACCGGATTCCATCCCGAGCTGACTGGCCGCGAGAACATCTATCTCAACGGCGCCATCCTGGGGATGAAGCGCAGCGAGATTGAGCGTAAATACGATGAGATCGTCGAATTCTCCGAGGTAGAGCAGTTCATCGACACGCCGGTCAAGCGCTATTCATCGGGCATGTACCTGCGCCTGGCTTTCGCCGTGGCAGCCCACCTGGAGCCGGAGATCCTGGTGGTGGATGAGGTATTGGCAGTCGGTGACGCTGAATTCCAACGCAAGTGCATGGGCAAGATGAGCGACGTCGCCCAGGCAGGTCGAACGGTGTTATTTGTGAGCCACAACATGTCCGCCATTCTGCGCCTGACCGAGGAAACGATTGTGCTGGACAAAGGCCGGCTGGTCTACCAGGCAGCAACCCCGCAAGCAGTGGATTTTTACATGGCAGCCGGCTTTACCGGCGCCGGCGAGCGCCTGTGGCAGCCCGAGGAGATTCCCGCCGATGCAGCCCCGTTCCGCCCGCTGGCACTGAGGCTGCGCGACCGACGCAACCAGGTGGCAGACACACTGCGATCCACCGAATCATTCAGCCTGGAGTTGGATTACGAGCTGGCCCAGCCTATCACCGGCTTGCGGGTAGGGGTTTACCTGCTGACCATGCGCGGCGAATATGTATTCACCTCCTTCGATACCGATGATCCAAAGCAATTTGAGCAACACGGCACCCGACCTGCCGGACGCTACCGCAGCCGCTGCGAGGTGCCGGCAGATCTACTCAACGAAGGCCGCTACGTGCTGGCAGTCAATGCCAGCGCTTTCCGCATCAAACGCTACTTTTGGGACGATCATGCCCTGGCATTCAGCGTGGATGCCACCGGCGCACCCGGCAAACACTGGCCCGAACCCCGCCTTGGCCCCATCCGCCCATCACTGAACTGGAAGATCGAAAAACTATGAAGATGATCAACAAATCCTCCATAAAAAATATCCTGGGACAAATTCCGCTGACCGCTGAGTTATATGGGCTACTGAGGCAACCCGGCAAATCCCTCACCGCAGACTTCTCGCTGGACCAGCTCGATCAGAATCTGGCCGTGTGGAAGGCTCAGGCTGCCGCAGCGAAGAAGAACGCTCCCCCCGGGAAAAAAGTGTTCATCTTCGGCATGCTGCGCTATTGGCTGGAACATGCCACCCTGGTGGGCCTGGCGCTTTCCGGGATGGGGCATACGGTCACGCTGGCTTACCTGCCTTATTCCAAGTGGCAAACACCGATGGACCGCTTCAACCTGCGCCGCCAAAGCCTGTATACCCAGGGCGTGCTGGTACAAGCTGACCCGCTGCTCAGGATCGCCCCACTGGCGACCCATAAACAAGAACAGCTCCCCCCCGAGTTAGAGAAAATTATTCAGATGGTGGCTTTACGTGACACGCAGTATACCCTGCAGGTGGAGGAGGTCAGCCTGGACAGCGATCTGTACCGCCTGCGCCTGGAGCGCAATCTGGCAGCCGCCCGGGCGGCTTACGCCCTGCTGCGCAAAGAACGCCCACAGGTTGTCATCCTGCCCAATGGCACGATCCTGGAATTTGGAGCACTCTACCAGGTGGCGCGCTACCTGTACATTCCCACCATCACCTACGAATTCGGCGAACAGCGTGACCGCATCTGGTTGGCCCAAAATGCGGAAGTGATGCGCCAGGCGACTGATGACCTGTGGGCGCTGCGACGGCACACACCTTTGAGCCCTTCCCAATTGGACCATGTGCGCAAGCTGATCGAGGCACGCCAGCATGCCACCCTGTGGGAGAACTTTGCCCGCCGCTGGCAGGGCGTTCCCAGCGAAGGCGGTGAAAAGGTGCGCACTGAGCTGGGGCTGGATGAGCGCCCAATCATGCTGCTGGCGACTAATGTCATCGGCGACAGCCTGACCCTGGGCCGCCAGGTATTCAGCAACTCGATGACCGAGTGGCTGGAACGAACAGTTAAGTTCTTCGCCGATCACCCGGAGGTGCAGTTCGTGGCGCGCATCCATCCCGGTGAGCTGGTCACCAAAGGCCCTTCGGTGGCGGACGTGGTAACGCGAGCCCTGCCTGAGATCCCCAACCATATTCACCTGGTGCCAGCGGATGCCAAGATCAATACCTACGACCTGGTGGCGATTGCCGACCTGGGGTTGGTCTATACCACCACCGTTGGTATGGAGATGGTGATGAGCGGGATTCCGGTGATCGCTGCGGGCAACACCCATTATCGCGGCAAGGGCTTCACGCTGGATCCAGAAACCTGGCAAGATTATTTTGAGCTGCTCAGTCTGGTGCTGTCTGATCCGGAGAAATACCGCCCCAGTCACCACCAGGTCGAGCAGGCCTGGAATTATGCCTACCGCTTTTTCTTTGAGTACCCCCACCCCTTCCCGTGGCACCTGCTGCAAATGTGGCGGGATGTGGCTGCCTGGCCGCTGGAGCGCATCCTCAGCGAGGAAGGTCAATCACATTATGGAAAGACTTTCCATTACCTGTTGGGTGAACCCATAGAGTGGTAACCGTCTTATGAGCGAGGCCGAGATCAAGCAGCAGGTGCAGGATTTCTACAACCGGGTCGGCTGGCAGCAGGTTAGCGCAGGCACGTACCAGAATGCCACTTACGAGGATCTGCGCCCGGTTGCACGGGAGTATGTCCACCGCTGCCACCTGCGCGTCGCGCGCCACCTGGCGCCTACCGGCGAGATGCTGCTGGATGCCGGCTGTGGACCGATCCAATACCCGGAATACCTGGAATATTCGCGCGGCTACCAGCGCCGTGTCTGCCTGGACATTTCCAGCGTGGCACTGCAGGAAGCTCGCCAGCGAATTAGGAAGCATGGATTGTTTGTGATCGGGGATATCGCCAACCTGCCCTTCAAAGCAAATGCCTTTGACGGGCTGGTCTCGCTGCATACCATCCACCACCTGCCGGTGGCTGAACATGCCCGCGCCTACCTGGAGCTGCAACGGGTGCTCGCCCCCGGGAAAACTGGCGTGGTGGTCAACGGCTGGGACCTGCCCCCGCTGACCGTGCTGCAAAACTTCCTCATCCGCCTGGTCGACTCCCTCCGCCGTAGGTCCTCCGCTCCCCTCCCCTATAGGGGAGGGGCTGGGGGTGAGGTGCCTGGTGGAGAGGTCGCCGGAGAGAAAGCGCGTGGCACCTTCGTCCGCAAACACACCCCTGTTTGGCTGAAGAAAGAAATCGGGGCACACATACCTGTTGAGATTTGGTGCTGGCGCAGTCTAAGCGTGCGCTTCATGCGCACATTCATCCACGAACGATTGGGTGGGAAGTTCTGGCTGCGCCTGCTTTTCTGGCTGGAAGAGCGCTTCCCGCACTGCTTCGGTAATAACGGGCAGTATCCCTTGATCGTGCTGCGCAAGAGAGCCTCATGATAGAGCCCTGGGTCAAGTTGAACGAGCAACCATTGCAGCTTGGGCATAGAAAGCTCATCCGCCGCACTTATCGCCTGCCGGATGGGCGGGTGGATGATTTTGATATCAAGCACGAGCCACAGGTGGTATGCATCCTGGCAATCACCGCTGACCAGCAGGTGGTGTTAGCCCGCCAGTTCCGCCCCGGACCTGAGAAAATCCTGCTGGAGCTGCCAGGAGGCGGCATCGAACCGGGTGAAACCCCTCAGCAGGCCATCGAACGTGAGCTGCTGGAGGAGACCGGTTACACTGGCGAGGTAAATTACCTTGGCGCCAGCCTGGATTGTGCCTACACCACACTCGTACGGCATAATTTCGTTGCCACCGACTGCCAGAAGGTGCAAGAGCCGCAGACCGGGGCAGGTGAGTTTACTGAGGCTGTCACGATGCCTCTGGTAGAGTTCAGGCAGCATTTGCGCGGCGGTCAGCTTACGGATATTGAAACTGGCTATTTAGGTCTGGATTATTTGGGATTATTGTAGACCGTAACGACTAAAGTCGTTACCACAATGTAAAGCAGACGTAATCGTAGTAACGAATTCGTTCGTTACCCTTGGAGAAAATTATGAATTGGAGCGACAAAGTCATCCTGGTCACCGGCGGCACCGGCTCGTTCGGCAAGAAATTCGTCGAAATTATGCTGAACGAATACCACCCCGCCAAGCTGATCATCTTCAGCCGGGACGAGCTCAAACAGCACGAGATGCGCACCAGCGGCTTTGACCACCCCTCGCTGCGCTACTTCATTGGCGATGTGCGCGATGTGGAACGGCTGCGGCGGGCCATGCACGGTGTTCACATTGTAGTACACGCCGCGGCGCTCAAGCAGGTGCCTGCCTGCGAGTACAACCCGATGGAAGCCATCAAGACCAACATCCTGGGCAGCAGTAACGTAGTTGAGGCTGCGCTGGACGCCGGGGTTGAGAAGGTGCTGGCGCTGAGCACCGATAAAGCGGTCAACCCGGTCAACCTGTACGGCGCCACCAAGCTGGCGGCGGAGAAGCTGTTTGTGCAGAGCAATGCCTACGCCGGCGGGATGGCGACCCGCTTCAGCTGCGTGCGCTATGGCAACGTGGTGGGCTCGCGCGGCAGCGTGGTGCCCATCTTCCTGCAGCAGCGCAGCAGCGGGCGGCTGACGGTTACCGACCAGCGCATGACGCGCTTCTGGTTGACGCTGGAGCAGGGAGTGCGCTTCGTCATCCACCGTATCGAGCAGATGCGCGGTGGAGAGGTCTTCGTACCCAAGATTCCCAGCATGAACCTGGTCGACCTGGCAAAAGCCATCGCCCCGGAAGCACAGCTGGAGTTCGTCGGCATCCGCCCGGGCGAAAAACTGCACGAGGTGCTCATCTCTGAGGATGAAGCCCGTGGGACGGTTGAATTAGAGGATATGTTTGTCGTCCAGCCCAGCGGCGCGCTGTGGTTTGGTCATTCCTGGCAGGAGCAGGGCCAATTACTGCCAGATGGATATTTGTATGCCAGCAACAACAACCCGCAGTGGTTGACGGTGGAACAGATCCGCGAGATGGTAACACCGTTCGAGGAATAAAAGCAGCAAATTAACAATCGAGGATCATGCGCATTCTCATCACCGGGGCCAGCGGCCTGCTGGGCCTGAACCTGGCGCTAGAGCTGTGCAGAGAGCATACCGTCTTTGGGACGGCCAATCAGCACGCTCTGCACACCGACGCCTTCACTATACTCCAGGCCGATCTCCTGGCCCCCGGCGCACTGGAAAACCTGTTCGAGCAATCTCGTCCCGACTGGGTGATCCACTGCGCCGCACTGGCAAACCTGGAAGCCTGCGAAGCAGACCCGGCGCTGGCTTCCCAACTGAATACTGAGCTCCCCCGCCAACTGGCACAGCTCTGCAAAGAAAATCGCAGGGATGTCACCAGGGGCGGAGCGCGGCTGGTGCACATTTCCACCGACGCAGTCTTCGACGGCTCACGGGGCAATTACACTGAGACGGATGAGCCCAGCCCACTGGGGGTGTATGCCCGCACCAAGCTGGAGGCAGAGTGGGCGGTGGCGGAGGTCAGACCCCAGCGCCATCATTGCCCGGGTCAACCTGTTCGGCTGGTCGATGAACGGGCGGCGCAGCCTGGCAGAATTTTTCTTCAACAACCTGTCTGCCGGCAAGCAGGTGAAGGGCTTTACCGACGTGATCTTCTGCCCGCTGTTGGCAAATGACATGGCACACATCCTGGCACGCATGCTCGAGCTGGGATTGAGCGGGCTGTACCACACTGTCGGTGGTGAGTGCCTGAGCAAATACGAGTTCGGCGTGCGTCTGGCGGAGCGCTTTGGCCTGGATGCCGGGTTGATCACGCCCACCTCGGTGCACCAGGGGGGTCTAAGCGCCGCCCGCGCACCTAACCTGTCGCTGCGCACGGAAAAACTGGTAGCAGCATTGGGCCAGCCTCTCCCCAGCCTTTCCCCAGCCCTGGAGCGCTTTTACACACTTTATCAACAGGGTTATCCACAGATGATACAGGGGTTAAGGGGAAAGGGATAGGAATCAGGGGATAAGGGATAGGGGAACAGGTATGGAAGAGCGGTCCCAAATTGCAAGGATATTGTAGAGCAAAATCAGGAGAATTCTATGGAAATTCAAATTGGCAAACGCACGATCGGGTTGAATCACCCCACCTATTTCATCGCCGATGTTGCTGCTAATCATGACGGCGATCTGGAGCGGGCGAAACTGCTCATCCGCCTGGCTAAAGAAGCCGGGGCAGATGCGGCCAAGTTCCAGAACTTCCGCGCCCCCAAGATCGTCTCGGATTACGGCTTCCGCCACCTGGGCGGGCAGGTCTCGCACCAGGCATCCTGGAAGAAGAGCGTGGTGGAAGTCTATTCCGCGGCCTCCATCCCCTTCGAGTGGACGCCGGTGCTGAAAGAGGAATGTGCGAAAGCCGGCCTGGAGTTCTTCTCCGCCCCTTACGATTTCGAAGCCATCGATATGCTAGATCCTTATGTCCTGATGTACAAGGCCGGCTCGGGAGAGATCGATTGGATCGAGACGCTGGAGCGCATGGCAGCCAAAGGCAAGCCCTTCTTCATCGCCACCGGTGCTTCCACCATTGGCGAGGTGCAGCGCGCCGTGCATGCCATTTTAGCCATCAACCCGCATCTGGTGCTGATGCAGTGCAACACCAACTACACCGCCAGCCCGGACAATTACGATCACCTGCACATCAATGTGCTCAAAACCTACGCCACCATGTTCCCCGGCGTGATCCTGGGGCTTTCCGATCATACCCATGCCCTGGCGCCGGTGTTGGGCGCGGTGACCCTGGGCGCCCGGGTGATCGAACGCCACTTCACCGACAGCAACGAGCGCGAAGGCCCGGATCACAAATTCGCCATGAACCCAACGAACTGGGCAAAGATGGTGGAGGAAACCCGCCTGTTGGAACGCTCGCTGGGCTCTCCCGACAAGTTCATTGCCAATAACGAGCGAGAGACTGCCATCATCCAGCGCCGCTGCCTGCGCGCGGCGCGCGACATTCGCTTTGGCGATGTCCTGACGCGGGAGATGATCGATGTGCTGCGCCCAGCAACACCAGGAGCAATTTCGCCGGCTGAGATAAATACGGTGATCGGCACCCACGCCCTTGTCGATCTGCCCATGGGAAAAGAGCTGCGCTGGACGGATTTGGGCTAGGAAAAGATGGCACTCACTATCCCAGAACGCATCGTAGCTATTCGGGCAGGTACCAATCCGACCGTCATCTGCCGGGTGCCATCCGGTTGGGTTGTGCTGTGCGACATGCAGTTCTTGCGCGGCTACTGCATCCTGCTTGCTGACCCAATTGTCCCCAGCCTGAATGACCTGGACCAGGCGCAGCGAGCGCAGTACCTGTGTGATATGGCGCTGGTGGGTGATGCCCTGCTGGAGGTTACGGGGGCAAGCCGGATCAATTATGCCATCATGGGCAATTCAGACCCGTACTTGCACGCCCATATCACGCCGCGCTACGCAGATGAGCCAGAACAGTATCGTCACGGGCTGCCATGGTCTTATCCGAAGAGCGTGATGGATGAAACTCCGTTCAATTTTGAACGGGATAAAGAGTTAATTGGGCAGCTCAGAGAAGCAATTGAGCTGCGTACACTCAGCAACTGAAGTCGCCACTACAAAAACGCATAGTCCACCTGCGTGGACTGGATTAGCCCACGCAGGTTGGATTCATGACCTTGTAGCTGCGAATTTATTCGCCCATAGCACCAAACACTATGCGAATCCTTTATTTTTCAAGAGACTACACCACCCACGATCATCGCTTCCTTTCTGCCTTAGCCCAGACAGAGCATAAAGTCTTCTACCTGCGTCTTGAGAAGCGCGGTCACACGCTGGAAGACCGCCCGCTGCCACCCGAGATCGAGCAGGTAAGCTGGAAAGGTGGGCAGAAACCGGCGAAATTGTGCCATGGGCTGTCGCTGCTGGCAGACCTGACCCGCGTCATCCAACGCGTGCAACCCGACCTGATCCATGCCGGGCCGATCCAGCGCTCGGCATTCCTGGTAGCGTTGAGCAGGTTCAAGCCGCTGGTCAGCATGTCCTGGGGTTATGACCTGATCCATGATGCGAAGCGCAGCTTTTTCTGGCGTTGGGCGACACGCTACACCCTGAAGCACAGTGCCGCGCTTGTGGGCGACAGTGATGTGATCCGCCAGCTGGCGATCCAATACGGCATGCACCCCGAACATATCGTCACCTTTCCATGGGGGGTAGACCTGGAACGTTATAACGTTTCAACGTTCGAACGTTCGAACATTGATACTTTCACCCTGCTATCCACCCGGGGCTGGGAACCGATTTACGGGGTAGATGTGATTGCTAAAGCTTTTGTGAGAGCAGCCCTCCAGTTGAAAGAGAACCATGGCCCCATCCTGCAGCTGGTTATGTTAGGTAATGGCGCCCTGGCTGGAATGCTGAGGCGGATTTTTCAGGATGGCGGTGTTCAGGAGCAGGTGCTGACCCCCGGTCAGATCGGGCAGGCAGATTTACCTCGCTATTATCAGATGGCCGACCTGTACCTGAGCGCCTCGCACTCCGATGGTGCATCCATCTCGCTGCTCGAAGCGCTGGCGTGCGGGCTGCCATCCCTGGTCTCGGACATCCCCGGCAACCGCGAGTGGATCACCCCCGGAGAGACCGGTTGGTGGTTCCCGGATGGGGATGTCGCCGCGCTCACCCAGGCCATTCTGGATGCGGTTGCCCGCCGCGACCAGCTCCCCGAGATGGGACACCGCGCCCGCTGGCTGGCTGAGCTGCGCGCCGACTGGAACAAGAACTTTCACGAATTGGAGAAGGCGTACCAACTGGCTGTTAGCTGTTAGCTTAAACCTTTGTGAACATTTGTGTATACTTTGTGACCTTTGTGTTTAATGTTCTTAACTCACCGCGATAAAAGAGGCCCCATGACATCATCACAATCTTCTAAAACCACCATTATCGCAGCCTGGATTGTCGTGCTGCTCACCTCAGCACTGCCTAAAGTTATCCTACAGGAAATCTTCAAGCAAACCGTCTCGCCTGATCAGCAGGCGCTGATGTCACTCAGCGTGCTCTTCATTGCCATGCTGGCAACGCTGATCTGGCAGCCGCTGCGCGGCCTGCGCCTATTCCTCATCTTGTTCGTGGTGCTGGTAGGCAGCCAATGGCTGGTTTACAACCGCATTGACCAGCTGCCCTTCTACCGCACCTGGCTGCGCAATTCATCGTTCAATGTTTACATGCTGGCTGAGCAAAGCCTGAACCTGATCGTCACGCTGGTGATGATCGCTGCGCTGTTCCTGATGAAAAAGAAGCGCCCGGATTTCTACCTAGTGCGGGGTGACACCGCCGCCCCAGTCGAACCCATCCGCTTGCTGGGCGTCAAGCAGGGCGAGCGGTGGAACAAGTTCGGCATAATCCTGACCATCTTGATCAGCCTGGGCACGCTGGCTTTCCTGATCATTGCCGGGCGACCGCCGTTGGATATCGTGATTCAGGCGCTACCCTTTCTACCCGTTATCTTGCTGGCAGCTGCCTTGAATGCCTTCAACGAGGAGGTTACCTACAAAGCTTCCTTTCTCTCGGTGCTGGAAAGCCCGGTAAGTGCGCGTCAAGCCTTGTATATGGTAGCGCTCTATTTCGGTATTGGTCATTTCTACGGCGTGCCGTATGGCGTGGTTGGCGTGATTCTGGCAACCTTCCTGGGCTGGATCCTGGCCAAGTCAATGCAAGAGACGCGCGGCCTGTTTTGGGCTTGGTTCATCCACTTCTGGCAGGATGTGTGGATCTTCTCCTTCCTGGCGATTGGCTCTATCATCCCCGGAGGGTAGCGTTTAGCGGATAGCTGTTAGCTTAAAAAACCTTTGTGCTCCTTCGTGTCCTTAGTGTCCTTCGTGGTTGATGTTCTTTACCACTCAATAAACATATGCCAACTGCCATAATCCAGGCCCGTATGTCCTCCTCCCGCCTGCCCGGTAAGGTGTTGCTCGATATTGCCGGGCAGCCCATGCTGGTGCATATGGTCGAGCGCGCCCGGCGTGCCCGCAGCGTGGAGCAAGTGGTTGTTGCCACCACCACCGATCCTTCGGATGATGCCATCCAGCGCCTGTGTGCCGAGCGCGGCTACAACTGCTATCGCGGCAGCCTGCCGGATGTGCTTGACCGCTACACCCAGGCGGCGCGGGAGTACAGCGCCCAGACCATCGTGCGGCTGACGGCGGACTGCCCGCTGCTCGATCCGGGCGTGCTCGATCTGACCGTCCAGGCGCTGGAAGGAAATGACTTCGCTGCGAACCGCCTGCCCCCGCCCTGGAGGCGCAGCCTGCCCATCGGGCTGGATGTGGAAGTGGTCACCCGGGATGCGCTGGAGCGCGCCTGGCAAGAAGCCAGGGAACGGTACCACCGGGAGCATGTACTGCCCTATCTCTACGAAGGGGTGGAGTTCGACCCCCAACCTGTACCGACCGGTGTGGCAGGCTACCATATCCTCCAGGGAACAACCCCACGCGGTTTCAAGATTGCCCAGCTTCACCATACGCCAGATCACGGCGCTATGCGCTGGACGGTGGACACCCCTGCGGATATGGAGCTGGTGCAGCAGGTGCACACCCACCTGGAGAACCCGCTCGATTTCACCTGGCGGGATGTGCTGGCGGTCTTTGAACGCCACCCTGAGCTGGCAGAAATCAACGCCCAAATCGTGCACAAAACCGCCTTCGACATTGACCAGCGCCAATGAGTTTTATCATCCTGATCCCGGCCTACAAACCTGACCAGCGCCTGGTTAACCTGGTAGAGCAGCTATCCAATGCCAGCCCGGCACCGGTTGTGATCGTCAACGACGGCAGCCCGGCAGGGCACGATGCCATCTACGCCGCGCTGGCTCCCATTCCCAGGGTCACGGTGTTGACCCACGCCGCCAACCAGGGGAAAGGCGCCGCCCTGCGCACCGGGTTCCGCTACATTGAGAGTTTACCCACGGAGATAAGCTGCGTAATCACTGCGGATGCCGACGGGCAACACTCGGTCAAGGATATCCTGGCTGTCGCCGCGGCCGCAGATCAGAAGCCGGAAGCTATAATCATCGGCTCGCGCCGCTTCGATAAAGATGTGCCGCCAAAAAGCATGTTTGGCAACACGGTCACCCGCTGGGTGATGCGGCTTTTCTTCGGCGTGCGGTTGTGGGATACTCAAACCGGGCTGCGCGGTATTCCGGGCAGGCTGCTGCCTGCCCTCATTGAGATTCCGTATGACCATTATGAGATGGAGATTGTAATGTTATTGATTGCTCAACGCAGGTTGGTGCCTCTGATAGAGATACCCATTGAAACAATCTACATCGAGGGCAACCGGGGCTCCCATTTCAAGCCCCTGCTCGATAGTGCTCGAGTGTATTGGGTGCTCTTCCGTTATGCTTTCAGCTTAGAAGACACTCCTAATGACAGGTAACGATTGAAATCGTTACTACGATACCTGCTCGAAGCGTGTCAATCAAAATAAAATGCGCATAGCGCTGTGGTGGTACTCGCAATAAAGAAAAAAAGATATGCAAGATATAGTTTGTATCATCACTTATCACCATAAATCATGAATCTTACCCTTTTTACCGCTCCTAAGCCATTTACCAACCCACACATTGCCACCATCCAGCGCAATGCCATCCAATCCTGGCTGCACCTGGGCGAGGGGGTGCGAGTGATCCTGGTCGGAGAGGAGACCGGCATGGCAGAGACAGCGGCGGAATTTGGCGTTCTGCACCTGCCGCAGGTGCTGCGCAACCGGGATGGCACACCGCTGGTGCGCTCCATCTTTGAGCTGGTCCGCCAGCACAGTTCCGACCCACTGCTGGCTTACCTAAACGCCGATATCCTGCTCACCCCGGCTTTTTTAGAACCGGTGAACCAGGTGGCGCGACAAGTTGAGCGTTTTCTGATCGTCGGGCAGCGCTGGGATCTGGATGTTCGCCAGCCGCTGGACTTCAGCCCCAGCTGGGATGAGCGCCTGCTGGCAGACCTGCACCAGCGCGGCCGGCTGCACCCGCCGATGGGCAGCGACTATTTCGTTTTTCCGCGCGCTTGCTTCACCCAGATGCCGAAATTCGCCATTGGCCGCGCCGGCTGGGACAACTGGATGTTCACCCACGCCCGCCTGCAGGGCTGGGCTGTGGTGGATGCCACCCAGAATATCACCATCATCCACCAGGACCACGACTACTCGCACCTGCCTGGCGGACAGCCGCACTACCGCCTGCCCGAGACGACCGAGAACATCCGCCTGGCGGGTGGGCGGCGTGCCATCTTCACCCTGCTGGATGCCGACTGCACGCTGCAAGACGGTAAACTACGCCGCATCCCGCTGCGCGGCCGCAAGCTGCTGCGCGAGTTGGAAACCTTCCCGCTGCGCAAGCTCCACTCCTACCCCCTTACCGAGCTTTCCTTCGCCCTCTTCCACCCGGTGAAAGCGTTCAACGAATGGCGCGGCCGCCTGACTTATAAATTAAGGGGGAAAAAATAGCGCATTGCGGTTAGCTTTTAGCTTCAATGCATCTTAATTTATTAATATCAAGGCCGTTACGATTGCAGTTCTAACACATGAAACTTTGTGAGCCTTTGTGTACTTTGTGTCCTTCGTGGTTACCGCTCTTAATTAACCACCCCTAACCCCTCTCCCTTCCCCCTGATTTCTTATGCGTAAAGGTCAAAACCCCGCTAAATTCGTCAAACAAGTCGCCCAGCCGCAGCGTATCACCGTGGCGGTGCTCAATTACATCCCCTTCCTGAGCGGCTTCTACGCCCAGACGCTGGAGGTGCTCAAGACCAACCTGGGCAGCATCTGGCAGAACAGCGATCTGCCCTATGATCTAATGGTCTTCGACAACGGCTCGTGCCAGGAGGCGATCGACTTCCTGACCGAGGCTCAGGATGAAGGCAAGATCCAGTATCTGATCCTGTCGGAGAAGAACATGGGCAAGGGCGGTGCGTGGAACATCATGCTCAACGCCGCCCCCGGCGATATCATAGCCTACACCGATAACGACGCTTACTTCTATCCCGGCTGGCTGTCCAAATCGGTAAACATCCTGGAGACATTCCCGAAGGTGGGCATGGTCACCAGCCGCCCCTTCCGCACCCCGCCCGAGTTTTACTCGCAGACCGTCGCCTGGGCGGAGAACACCCCCGGCGTGAGGCTGGAGCGCGGCCAGTTCATCCCCTGGGAGGCTTTCCGTGCCTTCGATATGAGCCTGGGCACGCCGGAAGATGAGGTGCGCACACGCTACGGTGAGACAGAGGATGTGCGCCTGACCTACCAGGACCTCACCGCCCAGGCGGGCGCCAGCCACTGGCAGTTTGTGGCCTACAAAGCGGTGCTGCAGCAGTTCCTGCCCTTCAGCATGGACCGCCCGATGGGCCAGGTGCGCCAGCTCGACCAGCGCATGAACGACGCCGGCTACCTGCGCCTGATGCCGGTGGAGCTGCTGGCTCAAAACATGAGCAACCGGTTAGATTGGATCCATGACCCGTCGGAGGCAAGAGATAGTAGGGGCGGGTCTGAGCAGGGAGGGACCCAGGGCGGGTCTGAGACCCGCCCCTACAGGGCAATAGGAAAACGCCTGTTGAAACTCGCCCCGGTCAAACGGCTGTTGCTCGGCCTGTACGACCGAATCTTCCGCTGGTATTACGAAGACTGATATGCCCTCCACACCCGAACATAAATCTACGATATTCATCTGCGCGGACCATGGGCTGGCAGTGATCTACTTCCTGCAGTCGGATGTGCTGCCCACTCTGCTGGACGCAGGCGTTCATGTAGTGGTGCTGACCGACGACGCCCTGGTCGAGGGCATCAAAGCTCGCTTTGAACGCCCTGGGCTGTCCGTCGAGGGGCTGCGGCTCAAGCAAGCTTCCCAATACGCAGCCCAGGTGCAGCCTGAGATCCAATGGTGGCTGGGATTCTTGCGCCGCGTCGGCTCAGCCGGGAGGATCAACACCGAAGCCCAGGATGCTTATGTAGCCCAGGTGGCGGTGGAAGAAGGCTGGAAGCGCCGCATGTGGATGCCGCTGGCACGGTTGTACATCCAGGGACTGCGCCGCTCGCGCTGTCTACGCCAGGGGCTGGTAAATTTTCAGAAGCGCTTTACGCCTGATGTGTACAAAGACCTGTTTGAGAGCTACCAGCCGGACCTGGTGGTCGCCAGCACGCATGGCTGGCGGTATGATCGCTACCTGCTGCGGGAGGCTGCTGCGCGCGGCATCCGCACCGCCGCTGCGATTGTTGGTTGGGACAACCCCTCATCCTACGGCCTGCGCGGCGCCCCGGTGGACTACATCACCTGTTGGTCTGAATTGCAGAAAGAAGAACTGGTAGATGGCTCAGATTGGGGCCCAGATCGTGTGCACATTGGCGGCATCCCCTCCTACGATGGATACTTCCGCCAGGAGTGGCAGCTGTCACGGGACGAGTACTTCCGCCTACACAACCTGGACCCGCAGCGTAAGCTGCTTTCCTACGCCGCCAGTTTTGTCAGCTTTGCCCCCAACTACCGCAACATCGAAACGCTGGTGAAACTGGTTGCCTCAGATGAACTCGCCACCCCCTGCCAGCTGCTCATCCGCCTGCACCCCAACCACTTCTGGGACAACCCGCTCTATGCTGGCGAACGTGAGCAGATTCGCCAGCTGGTGCAAATCTATCCCCACGTGCATGTGGTCGAACCGGTGCCGTTGGGCGGCTCGCTGGGCTACTATTCCGGTGAAGATATGCCCGAAAAATCGTCTATGCTGGCGCACTCGGATGTTTTCCTGACCGTCTACTCGACCATGGTGGTTGAGGCTGCCTGTCATGGTGCGCCGATCGTCAGCGCCTGCCTGGACACCCCCGGTGGCTGGAACCGGCCGCGTAAGTTCTCGCTGCCATTATCAGAGATCGGCAACTGGCCGACGCACGACCGCTTCCGCCGCGCCGGTGCCGGGCAGGTGGCTTACACCGAGGATGAACTGCGCCAGGCAATCAACTACTACCTGCAGAACCCCGCTGCTGACCGGGAAGCCCGGGAGGCTTTCATACAGCGGGAGTGCACTTTCACTGATAACTCGGCAGGAAAGAGGACGGGGGAGTATTTCATAGGGCTCCTTACCCGATAGGATATCCATCATGCTTTCAATCTTCGCTACCCTTTCCTGGCATACAGCCCACCCCGGTGCAGTGATCGGATTGTTAGAACTCTCGGGTGTCGTTCAACCCGGGCCATCTCTCCTGCTAAATGAGCGCAAGCGGGAGACAGAAGCGCGATTAAGGGAACGGTATCAAGGATGCACCCGCAAGGATATCGCCTCCCATCCCGTGATGGCGGCGTACATAAGATATTACAAGCGGTTCAATAAAACCTACCATGTGCTGCTGCAGGCCGAGTCGATTGCATTGAAAGATAAGAACCTGCCCGATGTATGTCCGCTGGTCGATGCGGCATATGTCAGCGAGATGGAAACCTTCGTGCTCACCGCCGGGCATGATGTTGCCCGGTTGCAGCCGCCGATCTTGATTGATGTCTCGTATGAACAGGATCAGATGGTTCAGATGGACGGTACCGTCAAAGTCATCCGGGCGGGAGATATGATCATGCGTAATGCAGAGGGAATAAGCTGCTCGATCCTTTACGGACAGTGTAAACGCTCTCCGATTACACAAGAGACAGCACATGTCCTGTATGTTGCCTACGCCCCAAGCGGGGTGCCCAAGGAAACCGTGTTGGCTCACCTGCAGGGGATCGAGGCCAACATTCACCTCTTCTCCCCCACTGCAGTTGTCGAACAGGTTTCTTTTCTCTACGGTTGAAAGAGGATCTGAAAGTAAGAATGGAAATCACCATCTGCCCTCTCGACGAAACGAATCGCGATGATATCAATAGCCTGGATGGAACCTTCACCATTGACTTCTCACCTTGTACTCCATGCTAAGGATGGGCAGATCAGCTATATCATCGAGCCGGGGCAGCCATATACCAAGCGCTACCCCGCCGAGGAATTTGACTGGGCGTCCTTTATCGGCAATCCAGACAAGGTGGTCTACCTGGCATATGTGGACGGGAAGATTACCGGGCAGATCATCCTGTGGAAGAACTGGAATGGTTATGGCTATATCGAGGACATCGCAGTGGAGGTCAATTTTCGCCGGCAGGGCATCGGACGGCGGTTGATCGAGCAAGCCATCATCTGGGCTAAAGAGAGAGGCTTACCCGGGCTGATGCTCGAAACGCAGAACAACAATGTTGCCGGCTGCAGTCTCTATGAAGCCTGCGGTTTCCACCTGGGCGGCTTCGACCAGGATCTGTACCGGGCGATTAACCCAGATACGGACGAGATCGCACTCTATTGGTACCTGATCTTTGAGTAAAAAGGGGATAGGAACCTCAGAGGAAACGCCAAATGCGAATCAGCAGCTACTCTTGACAATACAACTTATTAACTGCATCATGGTTTCAAAATACAATAACAGCGAGATCATAGCGAGTATCGAACGGGCGGTAAGCAGCCAACCGCTCGATCCAAGCATGATCCTGGCTAAGAATGCAGGCAGGTACACATGAAATTTATCATCTCCGGGCTCGGCTCGATTGGCCGGCGCCATTTTCGCAACCTGCTCGCCCTGGGCGAGCGGGATATCATCCTGCACCGCACCCACCGGGCTACGCTGCCGGATGACGAGCTGGCTGGCTTCCCGGTCGAGACCGAGCTGGCAAAGGCACTGGCAACCAAGCCGGATGCGCTGATCGTCGCCAACCCGACCGCCCTGCACCTGGAGGTCGCCATCCCCGCGGCGGAAGCCGGCTGCCATATCCTGATGGAAAAACCTGTCTCGCATTCCCTAAAACGGGTAGACGAGTTAGGTACAGCGCTGCAGCGTGGGGGCGGGAAGTGCCTGGTCGGTTTCCAGTTCCGCTTCCACCCGGGGCTGCGCCAGGTGAAAGGCTGGTTGGAGGCGGGCCTGATCGGCAAACCACTCTCAGCCCGCGCTCACTGGGGTGAGTACCTGCCGGACTGGCACCCCTGGGAAGACTATACGCAAGGTTACGCGGCCCGCCCCGAGCTGGGCGGCGGGGTAGTGCTCACCCTATCCCACCCGCTGGACTACCTGCGCTGGCTGTTGGGCGAGGTGGACAGCCTGTGGGCTTTCACTAGCAACCGGGGATTGGGCATGCCGGTCGAAGACACCGCCGAGATCGGCTTGCGCTTCACTTCCGGATGCCTGGGAAGCCTGCACCTGGACTACAACCAGCGCCCGCCCAGCCATACGCTGGAGATCACCGGGACGCAGGGGCGCATCCTGTGGGATAACGCCGACGGCGCTGCCCGCCTATACCAGGCGGATAGTTCCAAGGATTGGCTGATCGCCTCTCCTCCCCCAGGTTTCGAGCGCAACTGGCTTTTTATGGATGAGATGCATCATTTTCTGATGGTGATACGTGACGAAACAGCCCCGATGTGCACCTTGCGGGATGGTATCCAGGCCTTGAAATTAGTTCTTGCCGCGCAACGCTGCGCAGGTATTGACTTTCCAGTAAATGCTGAAGAGTATTTTTACCCCCGCTAGGGTTTTCGAACTTAAAGATGTTCAGGATGCCTATATCCGTCACCGGCTGGTTAACGTGAGTGGTCAGCGAATCCTGGAGGTCGGCGGGGGCGATCCCCGCGTATGCCTAGTTTAGCCTTAGTAAATGAATGCTGGCTGGTAGACAGGTTTGAAGGGGTTGGTCGCGGACCCACCCAGGTGCCAAGCATTAAGGGTGTGATTGAAAATTTCTTTGGTGATTGTGCCCGTCTGCTCAAACCTGGAGGATTACTACTCCACGCCTTTGACACTTACCTTTTCGACGATAAAGATGTGAATACCCCGGCTGCAATGGCATTTGCTAAACGCACACAAAGCTATTTGGAATTCGCACACCGCCCAGATCTTGGCTTGCATTTATCTGAACCACCCGACCTGGAAGCCTGCCAGCGCTTTTCTTGCCGTTATGCCTCCTTGCCCGATAATGTCATCTTTCAATGGCAGCGCAACCGCCCAGATGAGAAACGCCTGATCGGTCAGGTGGTCAGCATCAAAGGTGAATGGGTAAAGAGTTCTGCCACAAGCGAGAAGAAGCCAGCGCAGAGTAGGAAAAGTTACTCCTTTCCCTTCTCCCCTCATCCCCTTTCCCCATCCATACCTCCAATCCATAACATGAAAACCCTCAAATCTGTGCTATATGATCATGCAACCCTTCTGGTAATTGCCCTGCTCAGCCTGGCTGGTTCCATAGCCATCGCATCCAGCACGCGTTGGGGACCCTGGGCATACAGCGACTCTACCGCCTATATCGTTTCAGCACGCACCTTCCTGGAAGAAGGCAGACTGGGCTATTACGTCCCTTCAGGCGGCTTTGAACGTCTGACCCACCACCCGCCGCTCTACCCTCTAGCGCTGAGTGCGATCGGCATGTTCGGAGTCGAGCTGCTTGACGCCGCCCGCTGGCTGAATGTGGTCCTGTTTGGCGCTACCATCTTTGCAACCGGGGCGTTTACCTATCGCCTGCTGCGTTCGAGCTGGCTGGCGATCAGCCTGAGCGCGGCTATATTCGCCATACCCACCCTGGTGGATATTTATAGCGGCGCGATGAGTGAACCGCTCTGCTTGTTCACCAGTGTGGTGGGAACCTTTATGCTTGTGGTGTTCCTGGAAACGCGGCAGCGGCGCTACCTAATCCTGGCAGCCAGCGCTGCAGGGATGGCTTTTCTTACCCGATATATTGGTGTATTTGCCATCGCCACCGGGCTAATCACCCTGCTCATCTTCAACCGCAGCGCCTGGAAAGAGCGGTTGGTAAATCTGATCCTATTTGGGCTGGTCAGTGTTTTCCCAAACGCTATCTGGTGGCTTTATGTATATCTGAATACCGCCTCGTATGGTGCACGCCAGGTAGTCGCCCGGGCCGACCTGGGGAAGGCGCTGATCGAGCTGCGACTGCTGCTGATGGAAGTTTTCTGGAACTGGCTGCCCTTTACCAAAGACTTCACGTATTCTTATAATCTAGCCCTGAAAATACTGCTCCTGCTCGGCTTGCTCAGCCTGCTGCCGGCGGGACTGGTGATCCGGAAATGGTGGAAAGACCGCCAGGCAGCTGTGGGATACCGCCAGGAACTCCCCTTCTTTCTGACCTGGTGCATTTTCAGCCTGGCATACCTTGCTTTCCTGGCTTACGCTTACATTTTCACCACACCTGCCCCGGATGTTGACCTGCGGATGCTCTTGCCAATGCAAATTGGCCTGCTGATCGCACTGCTCTCTGCCGGCCTGCTGCTGCTGAGAGCACTGCGCATCCCAGCCTGGGGCAGCCTGGGTGTGATTGCGCTGGTGCTGGTCTACCTGGCTGCCAACCTGCCTTCCAGCCTCACCCTGGTCAGAGAATATTCCCTGTATGGCAGGGGATATACCAGCCTCGCCTGGCACCAATCGAACACCCTGGAGGCGCTCAATAGGCTGCCTGCGGATACTCCGATCATCACCAACCAGGCAGCAGCGGTGCTGCTGTGGACGGATCGCTCAGCGTATGATTTCTGCAGCCTGCCATGCAGCCAGCCAGAAGGCGTGCGTTATGGGGACAATCCTGCGGATGAAACCCAGCGCATCTTTCGTGAGCAAGGGGCCGCACTGGTGCTGTTTTACCCATTTTGCGCTTCCCGAGCCGAGCCCTGGAATTTAGAACGTATGACGCAAGTGGAAGCACTGACCCGCGATCTGACCGTGTATCATTATTCCTGCGACGGGGCAATCTATTTTTACCCCTGAGTGCATCTATTGATCTGGAAAAGAAAATGACCTCTGAACCGATACAAAAAAAATTCGATCTTACCGGCCGCGCTGCCATCGTCACTGGCGGTCCGGGGCTGCTGGGCAAGGAGTTCTGCCGCACGCTGGCAGAGGCTGGCGCGGGCGTGGTGGTGGCAGACCTGAACGGCACAGCTGCCCAACATGTAGCCGAGGAGCTGACCCAGGCAGGCTACCGGGCAGTAGCCGCACCCACTGACGTGACCGATCCGAATTCCACGCGCCAGATGGTGCAGACCGCACTGGATGCCTTCGGGCGGCTGGACATCCTGGTCAACAGCGCCGCGCTGGACCCCAAGTTCGACCCGGAGGCACTGCAGAACCGCACGACCCCACTGGGCGCCTTCGAGGATTATCCCCTGGATGCCTGGAAAGCCGCTTTGGATGTCAACCTGACCGGCATGTTCTTGTGCTGCCAGGCAGCCGTGCAACCGATGCTGGCGCAGGGCAAGCGCGGCTCGATCATCAACATCTGCTCCACGTATGGGTTGGTGGCGCCTGACCAGCGCATATACCAGCGCGATGGGGTGCAGACCATCGTACAAGCCGATCTACTACCCGGTGACCAAGGCCGGCGTGATGGGCTTGACCCGCTACCTGGCAGCGTACTACGCCGGGACGGAGCTGCGCGTCAATGCCCTCACCCCGGGCGGCGTGTTCAACAACCATGATGAAGTGTTCTTGAAAGCCTACTCGGCCCGCACGGTGATGGGCCGCATGGCAAACAAGGATGAGATGAACGGCGCGCTGCTCTTCCTGGCTTCGGATGCCTCGTCTTACATGACCGGCAACAATGTGGTGGTAGACGGCGGCTGGACGGCCTGGTAAACATGGAAATCCTGGCATTGATCCCCGCCCGCGGCGGCTCAAAGAGCATCCCGCGCAAGAACATCCGCCCGCTCGCCGGGCACCCGCTGATCGCTTACAGCATCGCCGCCGGGCGGCAGTCCCGCCTGGTAACGCGTACCATCGTCTCTACCGATGATGAAGAGATCGCCGCGGTGGCGCGCCAGTACGGCGCGGAAACGCCTTTCCTGCGTCCGGCTGAATTCGCCCAGGACAACACCACCGATTTCCCGGTCTTCACCCACGCATTGAGCTGGTTGAAGGAAAACGAAGACTACCAGCCGGAGATCATTGTACAGCTGCGCCCGACCTCGCCCATCCGCCCACCGGAGTGCGTGGACGGGGCGGTCCAGCTTTTGCTTGATAACCCGTCAGCCGACTCGGTACGCGGCATCGTGCCCTCCGGGCAGAATCCGTTCAAGATGTGGCGGGTAGATGAAAACGGACAGATGCGCCCGCTGCTCAGCGTGCCGGGGATCGCCGAGCCGTTCAACGCCCCGCGCCAGGCGCTGCCGCAAACCTACTGGCAGACCGGGCATATCGACGCCATCCGGACGCGCACCATCCTGGAGAAAAATTCGCTCAGCGGTGAGACCATCCTGCCGCTTCACATCGACTTGCGCTATACCATCGACATCGACACGCTAAAGGACTGGGCGCGCGCCGAAGGACTGGTGGCACAGGGTGACCTGCCAATGGTGCGCCCTGGCCCAGGTAAACGCCCGCTGCCTTCCCAGGTGGCGTTGGTGGTGTTCGACTTCGACGGAGTGATGACCGATGACCGCGTATGGGTGGACCAGGACGGCCGCGAAAGCGTGGCAGCCCACCGCGGCGACGGCATGGGCATCGCCCTGCTGCGCAAGGCGGGTATCCCGGCAGTAGTGCTCTCCACCGAACCAAACAAGGTTGTGGCAGCGCGCTGTAAGAAGCTGCAGCTGCCGGTGCAGCAGGATCTCCAGGATAAAGCCGGTGCGCTGCGCCAGCTGCTTGCAGAGCGTCTGGTCGACCCGGCGCAGGTGGTCTACCTGGGCAACGATATCAACGACCTGCCCTGCTTCCCGTTGGTGGGCTGCGCCGTGGTGGTAGCAGACGCGCATCCCGCTGCCAAAGCCGCCGCTGACCTGGTGCTCGAGCACACTGGTGGGCATGGCGCAGTGCGCGAGCTGGTGGATATGATCCTTAAGTGATACTTACCACAGAACACGGAGAACACAGAGAAATATATTCACCGCAGAGCATGCAAAGAACGCAGAGAAAATTTAAAATAACTTTGTGTACCTTTGTGTCCTTCGTGACCTTTGTGGTTCCAGCTTTAAATTCCCCCATAAATAACCCTATCTACTGAAAGGTGCATCATGACACGAGAAATTACCATCGGTAAGCGCAAGATCGGTGACGGGCATCCTATATACCTGGTCGCCGAGATCGGCATCAACCACAACGGCGACGTCGAGATCGCCAAAGCACTGATCGATGTGGCTGCCAGGAATGGCATGAACGCGGTCAAGTTCCAGAAGCGGACCCCGGAGCTGTGCGTTCCGCCGGACCAGCGCGGCCATATGCGCGAGACACCCTGGGGCTATATCACCTACCTGGACTACCGCTACAAGGTCGAGTTCGATCAAGATGAATATGCCGAAATCGATCGCTACTGCAAGAAAGTAGGCATTCCCTGGTTTGCCTCGGTGTGGGACGAGCCATCGGTGGATTTCCTGGAGCAGTTCGATCCGATCTGCTACAAAATCCCGTCTGCCTCGCTGACCGACCATTCCTTGCTACGCCATGTGCGCCAGACCGGTCGTCCGATGATCCTGTCCACCGGCATGTCCACCATGCAGCAGATCCTGGAGGCGGTGAAGGTAGCGGGTGAAGACAACCTGGTGGTCACCCATGCCACCAGCACCTACCCCTGCGACCCGGAAGAACTGAACCTCAAGGTGATCGGCACACTGCGGGAAAGCTTCTCCTGCCCGATTGGCTACTCGGGGCACGAAGTCGGCCTGATCCCCTCGGTGGTGGCAGTTTCGTTAGGCGCTTGCATGGTCGAACGGCACATCACACTGGACCGCGCCATGTGGGGCGGCGACCAGGCTGCTTCGGTGGAGCCGGGTGGTGTGGAACGGCTGGTCAAGTACATCCGCGTCACCGAGCAGGCGCTGGGTGATGGGGTTAAGCAGGTGTACGCCAGCGAGCTGCCATCCCTGCGCAAGCTGCGCCGCGTCCAGGAGCCTTAAACCGATCCATGCGTTCCATCCCGCGTAAAGTGAGTTCCCGCCTGCGCCTGGGCTGGCAAAGAAGGCAAATCAACCGCCAGGTACGGGCATTGGTCCGCCAGGTGAGGGCAGTCAAACCTGCCCCCACGGCTGGTGTAAGGCCGGTGGTGCTGTTCAATGCCTCCACCCGCTTGACCGGCATCAGCCTGAACGCTGGATTCTCCCTGCTGACCCGGCTGGGGCTGGAGCTGGCAGGCATCCCAGCCGTGCAGTTCGCCTGCCGCGGTGGGATGAGCCGCTGCGTGCTGGGCACCGATCGAAACGACCCGGCTAAGGCACCACCCTGCCGCAGCTGTATTGCCCAAACCCGCGCCCTGGTGGAGGGTGCAAAGGTGGCATGGTTTGATATCCGTGTAGATGAAATACTATCTAAGAAACTGGCAGGGCTCAGCGTTGAAGAGCTGAGCGAATTCGAGACTCCATTTCACCCTCACCCCTGCCCATCTCCCTCCGGGAGATGGGAGAAAAAAATTTCTTCCTCCCCTGTAGGGGAGGGCCGAGGAGAGGTGATTCCTTTGGGTCAGCTCGCCCTGCCAGCGCTGCGCTGGGTGCTGCGGCGGCATCACCTGTTGGACGATGAGCCAACCCGCTTTCTGCTGCGCCAGTACATTCTATCTGCCTGGAATGTCGCCCGGGAGTTCGCTGCCCTTTTAGACAAAGAAAATCCGCAGGCGGTGATCGTATTCAACGGGCAGTTCTTCCCCGAAGCGACCGCCCGCTGGGTGGCAAAGCAGCGAGGCATCCCGGTGATCACCCACGAGGTGGGCTTGCGCCCCTTCACCGCCTTTTTCACTCCGGGCGAGGCCACCGCTTACCCGCTGCGCGTACCGGACGAGTTCGAGCTGGACGAACGCCAGAACGCCCGCCTGGACGAGTATCTCAGTCAGCGCTTCCAGGGCCAGTTCAGTATGGCGGGAGTGCGCTTTTGGCCCGAGATGAAAGGTCTGGATACGGTTCTCTTGCAGCGCATGGAGCAGTTCCAGCAGGTGGTGCCGGTGTTCACCAATGTGATCTTCGATACCAGCCAGCCGCATTCCAATGTGGTCTTCGCCGCACATGTTCGCCTGGCTGGACCTGGTGCTGGAGCTGGCGCGGGCACACCCCGAGACACTGTTTGTGCTGCGCGCCCACCCAGATGAAGGTCGCCCCGGCAAAGCCAGCCGGGAAAGCGTGCGCCAGTGGGTGGAGCGCACACAGGCAGACCGGCTGCCCAACATAATATTCATCGATTCGCACCAGCCGCTCAGCTCCTACGAGCTGATTCGGCGCTCGAAATATATCATGATCTACAACTCCACCATCGGGTTAGAGGCTTCACTCCTGGGGGCACCCGTGCTGTGTGCCGGGCGGGCGCGTTTCACCCAACTGCCGACTGTCTTCTTCCCGCCCAGCCAGGAAGCCTTCCGCTTGCAGGCCGAGAAGTTCCTGGCAGCGCAAAAGATCAGCGTGCCGCCGGAATTCGCCCACAATGCCCGGCGTTTCCTCTACTACCAGCTCTACTTCTCTTCGCTGCCCTTCGGCGATTTCCTGGCAGAGGATGGCATCTGGCCCGGCTTCGTCCGCCTGCGCAGCTTCGCGCCGGGTAAATTGACCCCTGCTCAATCCCCCGCCATGCGCGCCATCCTGAATGGCTTGCTTCACGGCGGCAGCTTCCTGCTTGATGATGACCGCTGATCCAGGCACCCCCCTCCCGCTCCGCTGCTCCATTGTGATCCGCGCTAACAATGAGGAAGCGCACATCAGCCGGCTGCTGCAGGGCATTTCCGGGCAGACCATCCCCGAGATCGAGATCATCCTGGTTGACTCCGGCTCCACCGACCGCACCGCCGAGGTCGCCGAAAATTTTAATTTCAACTCAGATCGTGCTGCGCAAAACACCGATCCAGACAGCAACCATCGTAGTAACGACTTCAGTCGTTACCACCGCACGCTGCAGGTTGTCAACATCCGTCCCGAGGATTTTACCTTCGGCTACGCCCTCAACCAGGGCATCGCTCGCTCCAGCCACGAGCTGGTGGTTATCGCCAGCGCCCACGTCTACCCGGTCTACCCGGACTGGTTGGAGCGCTTGCTGGCGCCCTTCACCGATCCGCAAGTTGCCCTGGCTTACGGCAAGCAGCGCGGCGACCAGAACTCCCGCTTCGCTGAGGGACAGATCTTCCACCACTGGTACCCCGACCGCTCTCAAGCGCACCAGCCATACCCCTTCTGCAACAACGCCAATGCAGCCATCCGCAGCTCGCTATGGCAGCAGCAGCGCTATGATGAGACGTTACCCGGCCTGGAAGACCTGGAATGGAGCAACCGGATGATGGGCCTGGGGTATGCCATCAGTTATGTCGCCGAGGCGGAGATTATCCACGTACACAGCGAAACGCCGCGGCGGGTGTACAACCGCTACCGCCGCGAGGCGATGGCCTTCAAGCGCATCTTTCCGCAGGAGCATTTTCACGGGTGGGATGTGCTGCGCCACTTCACAACGAACAGCCTGAGCGACCTGGCGCATGCCGCTCGCCAGCGCCAACTGACCTCCCACTTCTGGGATATCCTGTGGTTCCGCTGGATGCAGTTCTGGGGCACCTACCGGGGCTACCGCCAATCGGGACAGCTCACCTGGCAGCTACGCCAGACATTCTACTACCCGCGCGGCATGGCGGCGGCGGGGCAGCCACCAACCCGAAATATTGATCCAATCCGGTATAATGACCAAGTTGGGGAGACCCATTCACAGGATCAGCTATGACTCAAGAAATCGCCCTCCAAGATGATTTGGACACGGTACGCCAAATACTCTTACACCATTTCAGTGACTATAAGGTCAAAATCTACCTGTTCGGTTCGCATGCCAGGGGCACTCCAGTGCGCTCCTCGGACATCGATATCGCTATTCTTCCCGAGCAATCACTACCCATTGGGCTTGTTAGTGAAGCACGCCAGATGTTGGAAGAGAGTAATATTCTTGCTTCTGTTGACCTGGTAGACCTATCCACAATCAGCCAAGCGTTATTCAATCGGATCATGAAGGATGGAATACTATGGAAAGGCTAAGAGAACGAATTCAGATTGCCCAGCAAGCTCTCAATACATTAAACGAACTGGTAGGGAAAGATCAGGTATCTGCCGTAGAACGTGATGCTGCAATCCAACGCTTTGAATACACATATGAAGCTACGTGGAAAGCTGCCCAACGCTACCTACTACTCCAAGAAGGGGTCGATACCGGCTCACCCAAGGCGGTGATTCGAGCATGCTGGCAAAGTAGTATCTTGGATGAGGAGATGGCTCGCCAGGCATTGAACATGTCAGATGATCGCAACCTTACCGTGCACACCTACAATGAAGAACTGGCGAATTTAATCTACGCTCACCTGAAAGTTTACTCCACCCTATTAGCTAAATGGATCGCAAATATGCAACACTTGGTGGAGTAACCAAGCATGAAGATTGTCGCTCTCGTCCCCATCCGCCATCATTCCCAGCGCGTGCCGGAAAAAAACTACCGCCCGCTGGCGGGCAAGCCGCTCTTCCACCACATTATTGGCACGCTGCTCGCCTGCCCGGAGATCAGCCAGGTAGTTGTCGACACCGACAGCGTGCCGGTGATGGACGGGCTGCGCCAGCACTTCCCCGCGGTGCGCATCCTGGAGCGCCCGGCAGCACTGTGCGCTGACACCGTGCCGATGAATGAGATCCTGGCATACGACACTTCTCAGGTTGAATCTGACCTGTACCTGCAGACCCACACCACCAATCCGCTGCTACGCCCCGAGACCATCTCCCGCGCCATCCAGACCCTTCTCGCCAGCTACCCGGCGTATGATTCGCTGTTCTCGGTCACCCGGCTGCAAACCCGCCTGTGGGATGCGCTCGGGCGGGCGATCAATCACAACCCCGCCATCCTGCTGCAGACCCAGGACTTGCCCCCGGTGTACGAAGAGAACTCGTGTATGTACATTTTTAGCCGCGACACGCTGCTGAGGCGGCGCAACCGGCTGGGCGAGAGGCCGTTGTTGTTCGAGATCGAGGCGGCGGAGGCATGGGATATCGATGAGGAGCTGGACTTTGCCATTGCCGATTTCTTGATAAAGCGGTAGTGATGGTTTTCGGGTAAGCATAGAGAAAAAGTACAACACAAAGAAAACCAAGTACACACAAAGGCCACAAACTTTTGATTTATAAAAATATCTTTGTGATCTTTGTGTCTTCTTTGTGGTCTTTGTGTTAAGGTTTTTTGAGACAATCTGAACATACTTTGGATAACAATATGAAAACCATCCTATTTTCAGCGCCGTATATGATCCCTTATCTAAATCGTTTTCGACCACTGCTGGAGGGGTACGGGTTGGAGCTGATCGTTCCGGAGGTGCACGAGCGGCTGTCCGAGGAAGAAATCCTGGTATACGCCGGGCAGTTCGACGGCACGATCTGCGGGGATGACCACTACACCCCACGGGCGCTGGAAGCCTGCGCGCCGCGGCTGAAGATCATCTCCAAGTGGGGCACGGGCATCGATTCGATCGATCGCCAGGCAGCAGCGCAGTTGGGCATCCGCATCGGCAACACACCCAACGCCTTCACCCTGCCGGTAGCCGACACCGTGCTGGGCTACATGTTGGCTTTCGCCCGCCGCCATCCATGGATGGACCGGGCGGTCAAGGCAGGCGTTTGGGATAAACAGCTAGGACGCTCGCTCAGCGAATGCACCCTGGGCGTGGTCGGCGTGGGTACCATCGGCAAGGCGGTGGTGCGTCGGGCGCGGGCGTTTGGGATGAACATCCTGGGCAATGACATCATCGAGATCGATCATGTGTTCCTCAAAGAGAATGGCGTTGAGATGACCAGCCTGGAAGACCTGCTGCAACGTTCCGATTTCATCAGCCTGAACTGTGATCTGAACCCATCCAGCCGCCACCTGATGAACGCCCACACGCTGGCGTGCATGCGTCCGACCGGGGTGTTGATCAACACCGCTCGCGGCCCGATCGTGGACGAGCCGGCGTTGGTAGCTGCCCTGCAGGCGGGTCAAATCGCCGGTGCGGCGCTGGATGTGTATGAGCATGAACCGCTGCCCGCCAGCAGCCCGCTGTTGGTGATGGACAATGCGATGCTGGCGCCGCATAATGCCAACTCAAGTCCCGCAGCCTGGGGGCGCGTGCATTTCAATACGATCAAGAACCTGCTGGAGGGGTTGGGGATGGACACGGATGGACTGGCTGAGGCTTACCGTAAAGGCAATATGATTTAGACCAGTCCAATAGGTTGAAAAGAGCCAACGATAACGACCAAAGTCGTTACTACGATGGGTGATATCGTAAAATAAAGGATAGGAGATAAACCATGACTGAACCCAGAACCGTGCTGATCACCGGCGCCGCCGGGGGTATTGGGCGGGCGACGGTACAATTGTTTGCCAGCTCCGGCTGGCGGGTGATTGGCGTGGACCGCGCCCCCTTTGGTGAACCCTTCCCAGCGAACGGCGTTTATATCCAATCGGATATCTCCATCGGGGGCAATCTGGAGACCATCTTCAGCCAGGCGCACAGCTACACCGGCGCGCTGAACGCGCTGGTCAATAACGCCGCGGTGCAGATCGCCAAGCCGCTGCTGCAGACCAGCGTAGAAGAGTGGGATGCGGTCATGGCATCTAACCTGCGCTCGGTCTTTCTGAGCGTCAAATTGGCCCACCCGCTATTCAAAGCGGCTGGCGGCGGGGCAATCGTCAATGTATCGTCGGTGCACGCCGTGGCGACCTCAGCCAACATCGCCGCCTACGCCGCCAGTAAGGGTGGACTGCTGGCACTGACGCGGGCCATGGCGATCGAGTTCGCCCCGGACAACATCCGCGTCAATGCCATCCTACCCGGCGCGGTGGATACGCCCATGCTGCGCGCCGGCCTGAACCGCGGGCACGTCTCCGGCGGTGACATCGAGACCCGGCTGGACAATCTGGCGCGCAAGACAGTCAACGGGCGCGTTGGGCAGCCGATTGAGATCGCCCACGCCATCTACTTCCTGGCAGATGAGACCCAATCCTCCTTTATGACCGGGCAGGCGATGATCGTCGACGGGGGAGCGACCGCCCGGCTGAGCACCGAATAGTCATAACTGAATGTCAGTAATTGTTTGGGGAAGAAATAAAGCCTTACCACTCCTGCAAGCCGGATGGCCGGTCGCTTCATTGACACTGCTTGCCTTCGGCTTGCGCATCTACCGTCTCCCAGACCAGCCATTGTGGCTGGATGAAATATACACAATCGAGCTGGTGCGTGAGGGTCCACTTGCAATCCTGCGCAACAGTCTCAGCGACCCTCACCCACCACTTTTTTACCTTCTGCAATGGCTTGCTTCCGGTTTTGGAGCTGCCCAATCTGAATTAGGTTTTCGGTGGCTCGCAATGCTCTGTGGAGGGCTGTCTGTACCGCTTTTTTATATACTGTGCCGGAAATTCACCGGAAGTTTGAGCTCAGCTCTCGCGGCATTAGCACTGGCTGTATCCCCCTTCCATATTTACTATAGCCAGGAGGGGCGTTCATTCACCTTCCTGACCATGCTGGTAATCATAACGACATTGATCGTCGTAAAAATTCTGGAAGATCCAACGCCACTCCGCCGCTGGACAAGTCTGGCACTAATCTCGCTGGTGGGACTGTATAGCAGCTACACTTACCTGATGATCCTTGGCGTTCAAGGATTATTCCTGCTCGTGTGTGTTCGTCACCGTTGGCGGTGGCTCTATGCTGCCATGGTCACGATTGGTGTTGGATTTGCCGCCAGCCTGATCGTGCCCACGATCATTGCCACCGCCAGGCAGCACCTGAATACAACTTCTTTGACCTTATTAAACACCATACAATCCCTGGCAGGTGAACCCGCGCGCTTTTCACTGGCCTGGCAGCATGGATGGCTGGTGTATTTATGTGGAGGAACCGCGCTGCTTGGCCTGGTCGTCGCAATTTCGACGGCTAAACGAATACCGTTAGGGTTGTACCTGTGTGGTCAGCTTCTTCTTCCATTGCTAATCCTAACTGTCCTCCAGTTCTACCCGGGAATCAGATTACCGCTCTATGAGTCAAGGCAATTCCTTATCCTGGTTCCCCCCTTATTCGGTTTGGTTGCTCTAGGACTAGATAGCATGGCCCGAAGGCCAGGATGGTTTCTTCCGGCCCTTTTCGGCGTTGGGATGCTGGTCGCTTCAGGAGCAGGCATACAGGCATACTGGGGTTCGGTTAAAAGTCCCGAAGGATCACTGATTAAAAGCATCCGGACTGAGCTTGAGGCCGGGGAGACGGCTGTCAGTCTGCACTATTCACTGACGGCTGCGATATATGCATACGTGCCGCAGGCCGATGTGTGGACATATCGTGGAAATGAGGCGGGAGAATATCATTTCGATCGTGAGCTGCGTTTACCCCTGATTGCGCAGCTAAATCCTCGATCAGCATCCGAGGCAACAATAGATGAAATCCGCGCAACCCCGCGTTTCTGGGTGCTCAGTTACACAGAGAGTAACCCCGAGCTGCTGACAGCCATGACAGATCGATGCACTCCGGTAAGAGGGATATCCTTATTCCCCTTTACTGCTACCCTGTGGGAGCAGTGCACTCCTTAGTTTTGAGCAACCAGTGGCTCAAACCGTTTTTCCTTGTTGAGGCCCATATGAAACAGACCATCAAGAAAATTACCCCTACCCCTGTCTGGAAGCTCGGTTCGGACATCTACTGGGCGTGGCGCAATCGTGCCCGGCATGTGCTGGCGCGTTCCTTCAGCGCCCGCTGGAGCGAGAGCCGCCGCAGCCTGGAAGGCTATCAAAATAAGCACCAGGGCCAGCGCTGTTTCATCATCGGCAACGGCCCCAGCCTGCGCCAGACCGACCTGAGCAAACTGAAGAATGAGTTCACCTTCGGGCTGAACCGCATTTACCTGCTCTTCCCCGAGCTGGGCTTCAACACCAGCTACCTGGTCTCGGTCAACGACCTGGTGCTGGAGCAGTGTGCCGCGGAGATGCAGGCGCTCTCGCTGCCGCGCTTCGTCACCTGGCGGGCTCGCGGTTGGTTCCGCTCGGACCCTGGCCTGACTTTCCTGGATACAGATTTCACCGGGGAAGAAACCTTCGCACCGAACTGCCTGGGGCGAGTATTTGAAGGCTACACCGTCACCTATGTTGCCCTGCAGCTGGCCTTCCACATGGGCTTCAAGGAGGCGATCCTGATCGGCGTGGACCACAATTTCCAGACCCAGGGCATGCCAACCAGGCGGTCGTCTCACAGGGCGAGACCCCAACCACTTCGCGCCCAATTATTTCGGCAAGGGATTCAAGTGGCAGCTGCCCGACCTGGAAGGCTCCGAGCGCGGTTACCGCTGGCGCGGCAGGCGTACACCCGCCGGCCGGCGCGTGGTGGATGCCACCGTGGGCGGCAAGCTGTCCATCTTCGACAAGGTAGATTACAACACATTATACGACCGCTAACACCCACCCAG